>SGPE01000023.1 GCA_004208945.1 Pseudoalteromonas sp. CO133X
TGCCGAACTCAGTAGTGAAACGAAACAGCGCCGATGATAGTGTGGCATTTGCCATGTGAAAGTAGGACATCGCCAGGATCCTAATTAAAGAAACCCGTTGCAGTAATGCAACGGGTTTTTTCGTATGTCGTCGCGCTCTATCCGCGAACAGGCAGCCCATGACGCGGGATAAACCCGCTGCTACGCGATAAGGCTGCCCCAACACGTTTTTCGTCAGGATTTTAAATCGCGTGTAGACTTTTAGTCGCAAGCTACCAGCTGAAACACAGAGACATTAGATATTAAGTGTCAGCTGATCTGTGCGGGTGTTTGGCTGAGTCTCTCAGCACTTACCCTGCTCATTCTTCACACTTCCACTTGCTTCAGTTACGTTGTTATGCGATAAAGCGTTTTATATTTGTAATACAATTTAGGTCTGCTGTGTCTCGTAAGAAAACTACCAAGTCAAAAGGTTCCTCAGGTTTAAACCGTAAAAATAGTGAAGCATTCATTGTTAAATTCTCATCTCACCCAGAGACGCATCTGTGCCCGTCGGGTTTAATGTATAAAGTGATTGATGATGTTGCAGGAGAATGCATATCAGAGTTTGATACTGTGGTTATTAACCAACGTATTATGCTCGCTGATGGCAGTGTCATTGCTGACAGTTATAAAGCGGGTATGCCTGAGGTGTTCGCTTTATCTGAAGCAATCGAAGGGTTAAGAGAGGGGTTATTATTAATGAATATCGGTTCTCGTTATGAATTTGTGATCCCCCCAGAACTTGCTTGGGGTAAAAAAGGTAACGGTGGCAAAATTGGCGCAAATGCAGTGCTGCATTTTGACGTTCGTTTAATGCGTTTAGCTTAACTCTCTTTGCATAAGTCGACAGAGTACTTAAAACGCGTTAATGTTCACTATTAGTTTACTTAGGAACATTATGGACGCATTTACTTCACGAGTTTACTTTCTTCGCCATGGCGAAATCGCTACGCCAGGCATTCTTGCTGGGCAAATCGATGTTGAATTATCGGAGCTTGGTCTTAAGCAAATGCGCCAAGCTTCTGCCGATCTCATAAATTTAAATGCCATATATAGCTCTCCGCTCAAGCGTTGCTCAGTCCACGCTGATTATTTAGCAAAACAACACTCATGGCATGTACAGTATAATAATGCCCTGAAAGAGTTTAATTTTGGTGATTGGGATGGCCAAGATTACCAACAGCTTTGGCAGCAAACGAGTAAACCTCATATCGGTGATTTTTGGCAGCACCCTTGGCAAGTAAACGTACCCAATGGTGAATCTATGGCAGACTTTTACGCTCGGGTAGAGGCATGGTGGCACACGTTTTTGCAATCATTGTGTGAATCTAAGCATGGACAGTCATTGGTAATTAGCCATGCTGGGGTGATTAAACAAATTCTCGCTATTGTTTGTCAGATGCCAAAACAATCAGCTACGCATTTAAATGTTTTCCATCTCCCTTATGCAGGGCTAATTACACTCGATGTATATATAGATGAACAAGGGCAAGCTTGGCCAAAAATTGTTTTTTAGCCATCTAGAGTGATATTCATTGAATTATTTACTTAGCCCGCCATAATACTCATATGCTATGGAATGGAGTGAAATTCTCCAGCTGTTCCCGCAACTGTAATCCATATAAATATATGGTCAGCCAGATACTTAGCGCTAACAATTAATCATCGAGCGGGTCAACTCACGTCATTTTCTGGTACTTAGTAGTACTTTCTTGTGCGTTGTGCTTACTCGCCAAGAGAGAAAAAGCTTGCAACAAAATAGCCTTAGCGCTGCGCCATTGATATCAGTGTCTGATTTAAGTTGGGGTACTGCGAATAAAATCATACTTGAATCAATTAACCTTGAGTTAAAAGCAGGGCAATTTATCGGTCTACTTGGTCCTAATGGGGCGGGTAAATCAAGCCTGCTACGTTGTCTTTATCGTTACTTGAAACCTCAGCAAGGGGCTGTGCTGTTAAGTGGTCAAGATATCTGGCAAATCAGTGCTGATGAATATGCAAAGCAGGTTGCTGTGGTTTTACAAGAATCACCATCGCAGTTTAATTTGTCTTTATTCGATGTGGTGAGTTTAGGCTTAACACCTCATAAGCGACTTTTTAGCGGCACGTCTGCCAATGATAAGCAACGAATATATCAAGCGATTGAGCAGGTTGGTTTGTCTCATCACAGTGAACAAGCATTTGATTCGCTCTCAGGTGGCGAAAAGCAAAGAGCACTCATTGCGCGCTCTATTGTACAGCAGCCTAAGTTGCTCATCATGGATGAGCCAACCAGCCATCTTGATGTTAAATACCAAATTCAAATAATGGAATTAGCTAAGTCCCTCGATGTAACTGTGCTTGCCTCTTTCCATGATCTAAATCTCGCAGCGAGTTTATGTGATGAGCTACTGGTGATTGATGAAGGTCGCTTGGTTTGTCAGGGGCAACCAAAAGCGGTGCTAACAGAGCAGCTGTTGAGCGATGTATTTGGCGTCTGTGCAGCGGTATCTGCTCATCCTCAATCAAGCACTGATAAGTTTATTCCGCATATAACTTATTTCTATGGTTATCAGACACAGGAGCATCAACATGGCTGATGCAGTGCGTTTAAGTATATGTGTTGTCGTTGGACTTATTAGTTGTTTTTTAGCACTGAGCTTTGGTGCTGCAAATACACCGCTGAGTGAGGTTTTCAATGGCCTGTTTAGCCAAGGTAGCGATGAATTTGTGCAGCGCATTATTTGGCAGTTGCGTATGCCAAGAACAGTGCTGGCATTTTTAGCGGGATCTGGACTGGCTCTTGCGGGATTAATTTTGCAGACCGTAACCCGAAACCCGCTTGCTGATCCTTACTTGTTTGGTATTTCTTCAGGGGCTTCATTCGGTGTGGTGTGCTTTATAGCCCTAACAGGTGTGAGTTTTGGCTTTAGTATGTCTATCGCAGCATTTGCTGGAAGCTTACTTTCTATGCTGTTGCTTATTGCTATAGCAGGGCGTCGTCATGTTGGCCAAGTTGAAGCTATGTTACTTGCTGGTGTTGCTTTATCTTTTTTATTTAGTGCTTTGACTAGTTTGTTGCTTTATTTTAGCGATCCTCAAGCCATAACCGCTATTTTATTTTGGACGATGGGCAGCTTTTCTCGTGCTCAGTGGGACACTCTTTGGCTGCCATTTACCGTTATTATTGCCTGTATGACTTTGATGATTGCATTTCGTCGTCAGCTTAATGCAATGCTGCTTGGTGATGAAAGTGCTGCGACCTTGGGGATTCATGTGCAACGCTTTCGGATCATGATGCTGCTGCTAAGTTCATTAATTACAGCAGTGCTTGTTGCTATGTGTGGGGGCGTTGGTTTTGTCGGCCTGATGATCCCACATATTGTGCGCTACTTTTCACCACAAGGCAGCAGCCATAACTTAGTTATGACATCCTTGGTCGGTGGCATTTTTATGGTGTGGGTAGATGTGTTGTGCCGAACCCTACTGAATAACCAAGAACTACCCGTAGGTGTGATCACAGCCGCTATCGGTAGCGTGTTCTTTTTATTCTTACTTTATTTTCGTAAACAGAGCAGGTAGTTAATGTTTAATATCACGCCTATTAATCAGCAATTTTCAGCTGTAATTCAACAAAAAATAGACCTTAAAACAAAGCCGCTAGGCGCTTTGGGTCAGCTTGAAAGTTGTGCTAAACAATTAACGCTTATTTTTTCAAAGCAACTTGATAGTGAGCAGGCGCTAGTTGCCTTTAAACCGGTTATTTCAAACCCTTCTCTAGTTGTATTTGCAGGTGATCATGGTGTGGCAAGCCAAGGTGTGTCGATTGCTCCTAGCAGTGTGACATCGCAAATGGTGGCAAACTTTGCAGCTGGAGGTGCAGCGATTAATGTATTTTGTCGCCAGCTTGGCTGGCAGCTAGAAGTTGTTGATGCTGGAACACTCAGTACGTCACACAATAAAAGTGTGCATAACCAGCGTTTAGGTGACATCACTGCACCACTGAATACTGAAATGGCCATGTCAATTAGCCAGGTTGAAAAAGGGTTTGCATTAGCAAAGCAGCGAGTTCATTCACTCTATGAGCAAGGTTGTAATACCATCGCCTTTGGTGAGATGGGTATTGGCAATACCACAAGTGCTGCGGCATTAATGGCTGCCTTGTTGTCGTTACCTGCCAGCCAATGTGTTGGTAAAGGTACAGGTGTGAGTGACGAGGTTGTTGCTAAAAAAATCAAGGTTGTCGAGCAAGCCCTTCAATTACATAAAGCTCACTTTGATGACCCACTAATGACACTCGCTGCATTAGGCGGTTTTGAAACTGTACAGATCACCGGTGCCATTTTAGCTGCTGCGGAGCTTGGTATAGCGGTGATTGTGGATGGCTTTATTTGTAGCGCAGCGGCGCTTGTTGCAACTCGCATTAATGCAAACGCTCGCGATTACATGTTATTTGCTCATGCCTCAGATGAGCAAGGGCATAAAGCAATGCTCAATGCCTTGCACGCATCGCCTTTATTGCAGCTTGATTTACGTTTAGGAGAGGGCACTGGGGCGGCGCTTACCTTACCTTTACTGCAAGCATCTTTGGCGTTTTACAATGATATGGCAAGTTTTGCCGATGCCAATGTTGAGCAAGTTGTCTGATATGAGCGCTGAACATCAGACTTCAAACACAATCCCAAGTCAGCTTCAGCTATTTTTGCTGGCGCTTAGTTTTTTAACGCGTATACCTGTTAAATTAAACTTTGAGGTATCGAGTAAGGCACTCAATCAGGCCAGCCGTTATTTTGCATTGGTCGGGGTGTTATTAGGTGTACTTTTAGCGCTGAGTTTTTTACTGCTAAGTTGGTTATTCCCTGTAGCCATTGCAGTCACGTTAGTTATGGCGTTTAGCTTGGTAATCACAGGGGCATTTCATGAAGATGGCCTTGCTGATGTGTGGGATGGCTTTGGTGGTGGTTGGCACGTTGCAGATAAGCTGAGCATTATGAAAGACAGTCGCTTAGGTACCTATGGTGCTGCGGCGCTTGTGATGGCCTTATTAATTAAGTACCAAACACTTGTAGCACTTAGTGAAGTAACCAGTACTGTGATTATTGCACTTGTTTTAGGGCAAAGCTTAAGTCGGGTTGTCGCAACAAGTTTAATTGCAGACATGGACTATGTAAGTCAGGACGCCACATCTAAAGTAAAACCAATTGCGATGCATTTAAGCACGCAAAGTTATCAAATACTGTTAGCAACAGGCGGTGCGGTGTTAGCAATTGCATGGTTGTTTTTTGGCTTCACTTTAGGGCAATTATTAATACTCATCAGTGTGCTTTGTGTTACTCGCTTACTATTAAAGCGCTGGTTTGAAAAACAGTTATCAGGCTACACCGGTGATTGCTTAGGAGCAGCCCAGCAAGTATCTGAGCTTGTTACCTACCTTTGCTTGGTGAGTTTATTATGAGCCAACAACATACTTTAATTTTAGGCGGTGCTCGCAGCGGTAAAAGCCGTTTTGCTGAGCAGCTGGCAACAGATTCAAACAAGCCGCTTATCTACATTGCCACAGCAAATGCGGGTGATGAAGAAATGACAGCCCGAATTAACAGGCATCAAGCAGAGCGCGCTAAGCATTGGCAACTTGTCGAAGAGCCTTTGTATTTGGCTAAAGCACTACAACAACATAGCCGAGCTGGAAACTGTATTCTAGTGGACTGTTTAACCCTATGGTTGAGTAATTGCTTATGCCAGCATGGTGAAGCATTTTGGCTTGAGCAAAAAGCGGCCTTACTCGATGTGCTATCGCTATTGCCGGGTGAGGTGATTTTTGTCAGTAATGAAGTGGGTCATGGCATTGTGCCGCTCGGTGAATTAAGCCGTCAGTTTGTTGATCATTCAGGTTGGTTGCATCAAGCCTTAGCACAGCAAGTTGCACGTGTTGAGTTTGTGATTGCAGGTCTTGCACAAACCTTAAAAAGAGAACAATGATGAAAACATTAATGGTGCAAGGCACGACCTCAGATGCAGGTAAAAGTACCCTTGTAGCAGCACTTTGCCGGATCTTTGCTAATCGAGGCCTTAAGGTTGCGCCCTTTAAGCCACAGAATATGGCGTTAAATAGCGCTGTAACCGCAGATGGTGGCGAAATAGGTCGCGCACAAGCTTTGCAAGCTGTGGCGGCAAAAGTCCCCGCAGAAGTCGATTTTAACCCTATCTTATTAAAACCTAACAGCGATACCGGGGCGCAGGTAATCGTTCATGGTAAAGCGCTGTCGAATATGGAAGCGGGCAGTTATCACGACTACAAAAAAGTGGCGATGGATGCGGTTCTTACTTCGCAGCAGCGCTTAAGTGAGCGTTTTGAATTACTGGTTGTTGAAGGAGCAGGGAGCCCTGCAGAAATTAACTTGCGCGAAAACGACATTGCCAATATGGGTTACGCCGAGGCAGTTGATTGCCCGGTGATCATTATTGCCGATATCGACAAAGGCGGTGTGTTTGCTCATTTAGTCGGTACATTAGCGTTATTGTCAGAATCAGAGCAAGCGCGAGTAAAAGGCTTTGTGATTAACCGTTTTCGGGGTGATATTACGTTATTGCAAGGTGGCCTTGATTGGTTAGAGCAGTACACAAACAAGCCAGTGCTTGGGGTGTTGCCTTATTTACATGACTTAGCACTCGATGCTGAAGATGCCGTTGCTATAACTAATCTGGTCGATAAACCGCAATTACGCATAGCAGTGCTACTATTTCCTCATATTAGTAATCACACAGACTTTGATGCGCTGCGATTACAACCCGAAATCGATTTACAGTATGTACGTCATACCCAAGCTATTCCAAGTGTTGATCTGATTATTATCCCTGGCAGTAAAAATGTACTTGGCGATTTAGCGTTTTTAAAAAATGAAGGTTGGCATAAACAAATAACACGTCATCTACGCTATGGCGGTAAAGTGCTCGGAGTATGCGGTGGGCTGCAGATGTTAGGTAACTACCTTGCTGATCCACATGCTGTGGAGTCTAATTTAGGCTGCGCAGATGGCCTAGGCCTTGCTGACTTTGAAACCCAATTAGGGCAACAAAAAGTACTAAGCCAAGTCTCTGGTATTCTTCATTTAAACAATAGCGATAAAGCAATTTCAGGTTATGAAATTCATGCCGGTATAAGCCAAGGGCCCGCATTTGAAAAGCCATTTTTAAGTTTTAGTAATCACCCAAGTGGATTTAAAGTAGATGGTTTTATTAGTGATGATAATCAAGTAGCAGGTACTTACTTACATGGCTTGTTCGATACCCCTGAAGGCGTATCTGAGCTAATAACTTGGCTTGCACCAAATAGCCAAATTAAGCCGATTGATATTAATTTAAACCGTGAACAGCAGTTAAGCCGTTTAGCAAACGTGGTAGCAGAGAATCTCGATATTGAACAAATCATCAATATTTATGAGAATTTCAATTTAGAGACATAAGGAACAACAATGAGCGAACAGAATCAAGATAAGCACCAACAGCGCCAGCAAAAAGTAAAAGAAAAAGTCGACGAACGGATTGCTGCTGCGCAAAAAGAGCAAGGTATTTTTCAGGTCATAACTGGTAATGGTAAGGGTAAATCTACCTCTGGATTTGGTACTGTCGCACGTGCGGTTGGTCATGGAATGAAAGCGGCTGTGTGTCAGTTTATTAAAGGGACTTGGGAGTGCGGTGAGCGTAACCTACTGGAAAAAGCGGGAGTTGAATTTGTTATTATGAACACCGGTTTTACTTGGGAAACACAAAATAAAGAGTCAGATACCGCTGCTGCACAAGTGACATGGCAAGAAGCGAAAAGAATGCTGAAGGATGACTCGATTAACCTCGTTATGCTAGACGAAATAACCTATATGATCACCTACGGCTATATTGATTTAGACGAAGTGCTAGAAGCAGTTAGCTCTCGCCCTGCTATGCAATCGGTGATTATTACAGGTCGTGGTGCGCACCGTAAACTAACCGACTTGGCTGATACAGTCAGTGAAGTTAGAAACGTAAAACACGCTTTTGATGCAGGAATAAAAGCGCAAAAAGGGTTCGATTATTAACATGAAGGCCATCAAGTTTGCACTCTTAGGTGTTTTATTTTATTTACCAACATTGGCTCAAGCTCATGAAATTAAACAGCCACAGCGTATTGTTGCTTTAGCGCCGCATATCGTTGAAAACCTATTTGCGATTGGAGCAGGAGAGCGCATTGTTGGTACCGTTGACTATGCAGACTTTCCTCAGCAAGCGAATGATATCGAACGGGTAGGTGGCTATTACGGTATTAACATGGAAAAACTGTTGTCGTTAAAACCTGACCTTGTTTTGGCTTGGAAAACGGGCAACAAAGCCGACGATCTCGCTTACATTGAAAAATTAGGCATTCCGGTAGCGTACAGCAACCCAAATCAGGTTGATAATGTGGCTGATGAGCTGCGTAAACTAGGCACACTTACGCATTTGCAAACACAAGCAAATAAAGTGGCTAAAGAGTTTGAAGTTAAGCTGAGTGCTATTCGTGCAGCCCAAGAGGGCAAAACGACTGTTTCGGTGTTTTATCAATTATGGCCTGAGCCGATGATGACAGTGGGTGGAAATACTTGGATCAATCAGCTATTAACTATTTGTCATGCGGATAATGTGTTTGCTAATAGCGATACAGACTACCCGCGCATTAGTATTGAAAACGTATTGGTAGCAGAGCCAGAAGTCATCATCATCCCAGATGAAAAATCGAAAAAGCCTCAGCCTAAAATTGATTGGCGACAATGGCCAGAAATGCCAGCGGTGCAGCATAACCAATTTATTAGTGTGAACGCAGATTTATTGCACCGTTTTACAACCCGTATGCTTGATGGTTTGACTGATATGTGTGGTAAAATAGACGTTTCTCGTCAGCAAATACAGGCTTCAAAATGAACGATTGGCAAACATTTTTAGATACTGAGCTTGCTAAACCTTACATGCAAGAAACCTTGCAATATGTGGCAGGTAGACGTGCAGCAGGCGTTAGCGTTTATCCAAAAGATGAACAGGTATTCTCAGCTTTTGATGCTACACCTCTTAATGAAGTTAAGGTGGTTATTTTAGGTCAAGATCCTTACCACGGAGAAGGCCAAGCCCATGGTTTGTGCTTTTCGGTATTGCCTGAAGTTAAAAAGTTACCTCCTTCTTTGAAAAATATGTACAAAGAGTTGGCAACCGATATTGATGGTTTTGAAGTACCTCACCATGGCTATTTGCAAAGCTGGGCCGAGCAAGGTGTGTTTTTACTTAACACCGTACTGACGGTCGAGCAAGGGCTGGCTCATTCTCATAAGCACCTTGGCTGGGAGCAATTTACCGATGCAGTGATTGCGCTTATCAATCAACATTGTGAGGGGGTGGTGTTTATATTATGGGGCGCACATGCTCAGAAAAAAGGTAAACACATTGATACCTCGCGTCATCATGTGATTCAAGGTCCGCATCCATCACCGCTTTCTGCTCACCGTGGCTTTTTTGGTTGTCAGCACTTTTCAAAAACAAACCAGCTACTTAGCGATCAAAATAAAACGCCAGTAAATTGGTCTTTACCACAAATTCTATAACAGAAATGCAAAAGGCCCAATTGGGCCTTTGAATTTACAAAAAGTCTAGCTCATCAATAGCAATACTATCTGTAAAGTAGTCTAACTCCTGTAGTTCTTTGCGTAATCTATGTTTATCTTTTAACGCTTCGATTTCACGCCATTTTCTCTTCTTATTTTTTGTAGAGGTCTTTCTTGTTTTATTAGGACCTTCTAATATTTCTAAAATATCGTCTAGGCTATCCATGAACTTCTCCTATTGATTTTTTGAACCTCGGAAATACCTATACCACAGGCTGCTTAAAAATAGAATAAAAAAGTGACAATACTGTTACAGAACTGTGATTGATAGATGAATAGATCAAGAGTTTAGTTATTTTAGAAACAAAAACGCCACCGAGCGGTGGCGTTTCAAAAATGCTGCTGTTCGAATTACATCGCTTTAAAGCGAGCTTCTAATTCAATTTGAGCTTGTGCGAATGAGCGGATACCTTCAGCTAGTTTCTCTGTTGCCATCGCATCTTGGTTGTGTAACCAACGGAACTGGCTTTCAGTTAGCGGTGCTGGTTTTTCTTCAACAGTAAAGTCGCTCTCTAGTAGGTACTCTTGTGCATCAGTTAATTGGCCTAACTCTTCTAAAAGAGCAGGGCTAATCGTTAACTTATCACAGCCTGTAAGCGCGATGATCTCTCCTGTGTTACGGAAGCTTGCGCCCATAACAACCGTTTTGTAATCGTGGCGTTTGTAGAATTCGTAAATGCTACGTACTGATTGCACACCAGGATCGTTTAGCGGATCTGTTGGTTTTTCCATACCGTTAGCAACGTGCCAATCTAGGATACGGCCAACAAATGGTGAAATTAAAAATACATTTGCATCGGCACATGCGCGGGCTTGTGCTTCAGAGAATAACAGCGTTAAGTTACACTTAGTGCCTTCTTTTTCAAGCTGTTCTGCGGCTTTGATACCTTCCCACGTTGATGCAACTTTGATTAAGATTTTATCTTTGCTCACGCCTTCTTTTTCGTAAAGGCTCAGTAAAGTGTGAGCTTTGTCGATAGTCGCTTGGGTATCAAATGATAAACGAGCGTCTACTTCTGTTGAGATATAGCCTGGTACGATTTCGCTAATTTCTTTACCGATTAATACAGCAAAGTAATCACATGCTAACTCAAGTTGTTTAGCTGCATCTTGCTCGGTCTCTTTAGCGTACTGCCACGCTTTATCTAAATAAGGCTTATACGCTTCAATTTCACTGGCTTTTAAAAGTAAAGATGGGTTTGTTGTTGCATCTTCTGGTTGGTGCTTTTTGATAGCTTCGATATCACCTGTATCTGCAACAATAGATGAATGCTGTTTAAGCCTTTGTAGTGCTGAAGTCATTTGCTTTCCTCATTCCAAGCAAGTTAAAAGAAAATCCATTATAGCGGCCTTAATACTGCAACACTATGACAGTGTTTAATAGGTTATATGTCCTTAATTTAGAAAACCAAGGCATTAGATGTAAAAATGCAGTGTATCAAGGCAGGATGAAACAAAACGTGCATTTTGATTCAATTAATGTTGAAATTGACATCAAACAAATTACAAGTCAATAGCTAACTATGATCACTGTTATTTCACCTGCAAAAAATTTAGATTACGAAACACCAGCCACGACCGATAAATTCACTCAACCTGAATTACTCGAGCACAGCGAAGAGTTAATGTCAGTTTGCCGTGATTTAACACCTGCTCAAATTGGTAGCTTGATGAAAATCAGCGATAAACTAGCTGGTTTAAACGCAGCACGTTTCGCTGAGTGGTCACAGCCCTTTACTACAGATAACGCAAAACAAGCAGTGCTGGCTTTTAATGGTGATGTGTATGGTGGTTTAGATGCTGCAACATTGACAAGTTCAGAGCTAGATTATGCACAATCTCACTTACGTATTTTGTCTGGTCTTTACGGTGTGCTTAAACCATTAGATTTAATGCAAGCTTACCGCCTTGAAATGGGCACAAAGCTTGAAAACTCACGTGGTAAAAACCTCTATGAATTTTGGGGCAGCGTGATAGCCGAACAACTTAATACTGTGCTTGCTGAGCAAGATAGCAAGTATTTAGTTAATCTTGCTTCGAATGAGTATTTTAAAGCGGTTGATAAAAAAGCCTTAAATGCACAAATTATCACCCCACATTTTAAAGACTGTAAAAACGGCCAATATAAAGTGATCAGCTTTTATGCGAAAAAAGCTCGTGGCATGATGGCGCGTTACATCATTGAAAATAAAGTTACCCAATTGAGTGATTTAAAAGATTTCACCGTTGCTGGTTATTACTTTAGTAGCGATGCAACAGCAAAAGAATTAGAGCCTGTTTTCTTACGCGAAGAGCAGAACTAATTTTTAGTAAAATGAATTAGAAGAGCCGTGCCAAGCACGGCTTTTTTATGGTTTTAATATACTAAATTAGAAATGGCGTTCATCTTGCTAAATACTTTGTTGAGCAATTAATTCAACAAGGTATAAAAATGTTAAAAATTCCGTCAGTAAGTGAAGCTGAAAAGCTGATAGAAGAAAAACTCGGTGGCTGGGTTGATATCATCATAAGCCATATTCCAAACTTTATTGTCGCAGTCATTATTACTATCGTGTTTTCACTGCTGGCGCGTATCGTTGGTTCAATGCTCAGAAAGTTATTACGCCGTTCGCTAGAGTCTTCGCAAATAGCAGACTTAATGTCATCGATAGTAAAAGTCATCGTGTTATGCGTAGGCTTATTTGTAGCCCTTGATTTCTTGGGGCTCAGAGGGACTGTCACCTCATTACTCGCGGGTGCTGGTATAGTTGGCCTTGCCATTGGTTTTGCTTTTCAGGACATGACAGAGAACCTTATAGCTGGTATTGCTATGGGGATCCGCAAGCCATTTAAAACAGGTGATGTAATTCGCACCGAAAGCGTGTTTGGTACTGTACGCGCGATTAACCTTAGAAACACTCTTATCGAGAACTTTTATGGGCAACTTATCTTGGTGCCTAACAAGATTCTGTTTAGAAATATACTTAGCAATTACAGTACTTTAGGTGTGCGTCGTATCGAAGTGCCTGTGGGTATTTCGTATGCTGACGACCCCGAGCAAGCGGCAGAAGTTATTGTTAAAAAAATCAATGAGTTTGATTTTGTTATTAAACAAGAAGAAACCGCCGTTTACGCCGAAAGCTTTGGTGATAGCAGCGTTAACATACTGGTTTGGTTTTGGATTAAATACCCAGGTGAAGCGGATTTCATGACCGTTCGCCATAAGGCTGTTGTGGCAGTTAGAAACGCGCTAAGCGAAGCTGACATGACCATCCCATTCCCAATCCGCACGTTAGATTTTGGTATCAAAGGCGGCGAGAAATTAAACGCCATGATAAGCGAAAGACAGCAAGATAAAGACGCAGATACTCAAGTAACCGATGAGTAAAATTTACAGACTCATTGGCGTGATTTACACAGGGAAGTGTGGTTGTGGGGGAGTTTATTCGCAAAGAAAGTGATTAGTAATAAAGTAAAATTATTTGTTAATTCTCATATAATACTCAAACTCCTCTCTACTTATATTAGTTATTGAAAAGTTTGGTATAACTTGCTTTGTTGCAGGAATAGCTCTCGTTTCCAGAGGGAAGTGCCAAATATTAAAGTCATTGTTCGGCATTGTATCGTATGCTAGAGAATCCCAACCTAGAAGACTTGCCATTTTACTTATAGCTATTTTCTTAGCTAGCTGCATTTGTGCCGAAGGATTAAAAAACAATTGATAACTGCTGTTAACTGCACCAGTTAATATATCTACTGTTTGTAAGCCCCAGTGATATTTAGAATCTTCCATTGCAACATGATGTACTTTTGAACATGTTGGCAGCTTCGCTAACATATGATTTGTTACTATCTGCATTACTTCATTTTGTTTTGAATAAGAGCTAGATTTTTGATCTGCAAAGACAGTTATTTTTGCATTTTTCGAACGGCTACTCTCACGGATGAGGAAATCATAAGTTGTGTAAAAAGCTGTCTCCTCATTGCTATGCCACTTTCTATAAGGTTGTTTATGTACTGCTATAGCATGAAATGAAACAGGACTAGTTAATATGAATCTCAATATATCTATACATAAATTTATCTGACCAGCACTTTTCCTAACTTTTTCCCATTTTATTTCACCTTGTAGACCACTATTATCGTAAATGTCAGAAATCTTTTGATTGAATGCAGCGAAGTAGTGCTTGGGAATAGCAATTATACCTATCGTGTGGCAGGGACATCCTTTTGAGGTGCACTTTCATCGGCAAATGCAAATATTTCATCCATGACTCAAATTCCTTTTGACTCTCAATAATTTGGTTGTTTATAAACTGCACAAATAAATAATAAAAACATTCTTAACAAATTAACTAAGGAAATACTACCGGAAAGTTATCTTCAGTAGCTGATGTTCGCGCGAAATAA
This sequence comes from Pseudoalteromonas sp. CO133X, assembly GCA_004208945.1. Taxonomy (GTDB): domain Bacteria; phylum Pseudomonadota; class Gammaproteobacteria; order Enterobacterales; family Alteromonadaceae; genus Pseudoalteromonas. The sequence continues at coordinate 14,052 of SGPE01000023.1, forward strand.
ATTTCACGCCTAGGGTGAGCCGTTTTGACTTAGCGCTTAAAATTTACGGCTTAAAGCTTTTAATTACCGCGTTGGTTTTTGCTCCGCCTCAAATTTTAACCCACGGGCTATTCCCCCTAAGTAAGGGGGCTACATTTTAAGTGGACACCTGTTGCGCAACACGCTACACTTTGGCAATGATCAAGACATTCAAACATAAAGGCTTGAAAAAGTTCTTCGAGACTGGAAGCAAAGCAGGGATTCAAGCCAAACACGAGCGCCGTTTGAGAATGCAACTAGCCGCTATAGATACCGCTTCGATTATTGAAGATATCGACTTACCCGGATTTAAGTTGCACCTATTAAAAGGCAATCGAGATGGTGTTTGGTCAATAACTGTAAATGGTAATTGGCGAGTAACATTTGAATTCAAAGATGGTAACGCCTACATATTAAACTACGAGGATTATCACTAATGACTATGCATAATCCACCGCATCCGGGTGAATTTATTTCCGATGTATATATGGAGCCTTTCGGTTACAGCTGTAGATTTGTCGCGAAACAGTTGGATGTCTCACCTTCAACTCTTAACAGAGTCCTTAAGGGGCAGAGCTCTATTACTCCTGAAATGGCATTAAGATTATCTAAGGCTTTGGGTAGAAGCCCTGAAAGTTGGCTATCGATGCAGGATAATTACAATCTTTGGCAAGCTAAACAAAACGTTAACCTTACCAAGGTACACCCTATTAGTTTTGCAGTGGCGTAATGAGAATAATCACAAGCTTGCTGCTACTTTGGCTGTTCACCTGAAATTTTTTGTGTGTTATTTACAGGAAATAAGCCATCGCGCGAAATAAATTTCACGCCTACGATGAGTTATTTTGACTTAGAGTTTAAAATTTACGGCTTAAAGCTAGGTTCCCGTGTTGGGTTTCGCTACGCTCAAACCAACCTACCTTAAAGTTTTGCTCTACAAAAAAGCGCAAGCAGTTTAACTGGTTGCGCTTTTTAATGATTCTATATGCGAATGATTAGTGGAGGATACGTGCTCTGATTGTACCTTCAACGGCACTTAGTTCTTTGAGGGCTACTTCAGAGTGGTCGGTATCTACATCGATGACCACGTAACCAATCGCTTCGTCAGTTTGTAAGTACTGGGCGGCGATGTTGATGCCGTGCTGTGCAAACGCTTGGTTAATTTGCGTTAGAACACCTGGGCGGTTGTGGTGTACGTGTAATAGGCGGCTACGGTTTGCAAGCTCAGGCAGTGATACTTCAGGGAAGTTAACCGCCGTAATGGTTGAACCATTATCTGAGTATTTAGCGAGTTTACCAGCTACTTCAATACCGATATTTTCTTGCGCTTCTTGTGTTGAACCACCAATGTGTGGCGTTAAAATCACGTTATCGAACTCGCGCAGTGGTGATACAAATTCTTCATCATTTGATTTTGGTTCTACAGGGAACACGTCGATTGCAGCGCCGCTTAGCTTTTTATCACGTAGTGATTCTGCTAGTGCATCAATATCAACAACCGTACCGCGAGACGCATTGATTAAGATGGCACCTTGCTTCATTACTTCAAGCTCTGCCATACCAATAAGGTTCTTCGTTTGCGGTGTTTCTGGTACGTGTAAGCTAATCACATCGGCACGTTGTAGTAACTGAGTTAGGTTATGAACTTGCGTTGCATTACCCAGTGTTAGCTTGTCTTCAATATCGTAAAATTCAACGTTCATACCGATGTTTTCAGCCATGATCCCTAGCTGTGTACCAATGTGGCCGTAACCAATAATACCTAATGTTTTACCACGGGCTTCAAATGAACCGTTGGCAGATTTTAACCAACCGCCACGGTGCGCGAGAGCATTACGCTCTGGAATACCGCGAAGGAGTAATAAAATTTCACCTAGTACTAATTCTGCAACAGAACGGGTGTTTGAGAATGGTGCGTTAAATACCGCAATACCACGCTCACGGGCGCCTTGCAGATCGACTTGGTTAGTACCGATACAGAAGCAGCCGATTGCCACGAGCTTATCAGCTGCTTCTAATACCGCTTCATTAATATGAGTGCGAGAACGAAGTCCTACAAAGTGCACATCTTTAATGCGCTCAATGAGCTCGTCTTCAGGTAAGGAGGTTTTTACGTAATCAATATTACTGTAGCCATTACGCTTAAGCGTTTCGACAGCACTTTGATGCACGCCTTCCAGCAAGAGAATTTTAATTTTGTCTTTTGCTAACGATACCTTACTCATATCCTCATTCCTATTCACTTGATTTGCGGCCCATTTTTGGTGCCGATAATGACTTTATCTGCACCGCGATGGGCAAATAAGCCGTTTGTTACTACACCCACAATCTGGTTGATTGTTAGTTCTAATTCTTTGGCATTGCTGATATCTAAATTGTGCACGTCTAAAATGACGTTACCGTTATCTGTTACAACACCTTCACGGTAAACAGGATCACCGCCTAGTTTTACGAGCTCACGAGCTACATAGCTGCGTGCCATTGGGATCACTTCAACCGGTAGTGGAAAAGCCCCTAATGTTGTTACTTCTTTAGATTCATCAACAATACAAACAAATTGTTTTGCGACTGCTGAAACGATTTTTTCACGTGTCAGCGCTGCACCACCGCCTTTGATCATTTCGTTGTGTGGGTTGATTTCGTCTGCGCCATCAACATACACATCAAGGCTTGATACCTCGTTTAGTTCAAACACTTCAATACCCAGTGCTTTTAACTTTTCAGTTGAAGCCTCAGAGCTTGAAACTGCACCAATAAGGGTGTCTTTTACAGTACCCAGTGCATCAATAAAATGATTGACTGTTGAGCCTGTACCTACACCAACAATGGTGTTTTCATTTACAAACTCAAGTGCTGCCCAGGCAGCGGCTTTTTTTAATTCATCTTGCGTCATAATTATGTGCTCAGTTAGCTGTCAGAGAGGGCCTATAGTATACAAATAGTTTGCTTACCATTGGTAGATTTTCTCTGGGGTTATAATGTGTTTTAACGGTACATCCCACGATTCAATCGGCAATGCTGAAACATGCTGACATTGATGGGCAAGGCCTATCAAAATCGGTTTTTGCCAGTTTTCTTGGTAATACCGTGCCAACGTTTTGTCATAAAACCCACCGCCCATTCCTAAACGGTTACCTTGATCATCAAATGCCACTAATGGCATAAGTAAAATATCAAGCTTGTCTAAAGGACATATTTGACTGCAATTCAACTTGGGCTCCAAGATACCATAGCGGTTTGCAGTCATGGGTGAATTTTCTTCATACCTCTGAAAGTACAAAGTCGTGCCATTGAAGGGGTGAATTATAGGCAGGTATAAGTGCTGTTCTTGCATCCATAATTCTTTAATTAACAATGAGGTGTCTAGTTCACCATCATTGCTGAAATAAATGCCGACGTGGGCATTTTTAGCGGTTTTTAGTGATTTTAAGTGTTGAGTAAAATTCACTTTTAGCGCAATTGCTGCATTTTTTTGTTGTTCAACAGTCAGTGAATTGCGCTTTTTTCGAATAGATTGTCTGATTTCTGCTCGCGTGTTGCTCATGTCAATATAGGTGTTAACTTTCTAAAAAAGAGAAAAACTCAGGAAAAAGCTCTACAACGCCAAGAATAGCTAATAACAAAATCACCATGGCGATGAGTGAATAAAGTATTGTATTAGAACGTTTTTTAACGGGCTCTGCTAACTCTTCTTCCAGCAGTAAGTCATCTTCTTGCCAGCTATCGTCGCTATCTTGTGGATTGGTACTCTCACTCTCAGGCAAGCGCTGCTCTAGATCATCAAGCTTTTCTTCAAGGCGAATGAGGCTGCTTGTAATGTAATCTAAGGCATCAAAAATGCGTTCATCACGTTGTTTAGCCTCAAGACTTGCATTCGTTTGTTGATTAACTTGGTTTTGATTGACTGGCTGGAGTTTTGCTTTAATCCCTACGCTTGCTAATAGCTTTGCTTGCTTTAATGCTTTTTCTTGTTCGCTAGGGGCAAAGAGTGGTTTATGTTCAAAAAGAGTGGCTACTTTATCTGTATTTGTTTTTAATTTTGCTGCAAGTTGCTCAGTAGCATGTGCTTGATCAACACCGGCTTCTAGCCCTGCAAACATCACACGAAATTTTTCAGCCATGTTGTGATTATCCAATTCCTTAAATCAATGACTTGAGTATATACCCAAATAGATTAGTGGATAAACAAAAGCCCGTGTAAAACGGGCTTTTTCTTTCTAAATGAGTCATCGTCTAGTTAGTACTTAGCTGCTTTGCCTTCAGCTGGTAGTGATTTAAGGATAAACTCACGTAAGTCATTATTTGATGATTCAAGATCAGCGTGACGTAAATACATCATGTGACCACTGCGGTAGCCTTTAAAGCTTAGGCGGTCTTTCATTTTGCCGCTCGGGTCTAATTGCCACATTGTGTATTTAGCATCAAAGTAATTGGTTGCACCATCGTAGTAACCTGATTGGATCATTACATTTAAGTATGGGTTTTGCGCCATCGCTAAACGTAAATTTTCACCTGTGTTATTACCAGTACGATCCCAAGGGTGAACATTGCCAAATAGGTTATATTTGATATCTGTTTTGTAGTTAAGCTCTTCACGTAGGTAATAGTTAATTGCTGGCGTGAATGAGTGCAACCATGAGGTAAGCTCTGCCCAGTAATCAGGTGATTCACCTGCATCACGTTTATCAATACCTAAATAACGAGAATCTAAACGACCTACCGTTTGACCGCGCTCGCGTAATAGCTCTTTCCAGAAGAAGTTAGTTGGAATATCAAGGTTGTTTTGTTCAACAAACTTTTCAGATAAACCTGCGTATTTTGCTGCTTGCTTGATGATTGCGCGTTTCTCATCGGCAACTAAGAAGCCACCTTTAGCAATTGCTGGTAAGAACTTATTAACGGTAAACTCTTCAACTTCAGGCAGTAACTCATCTAAGTCTTTTGCTTGTAAGTCTGCGCTAAGGGCTTTGTGGTACCAAGCCGTTGCGGCAAAGTACGGTAGACGATTTGCAGCTTCAACAGGACCTTCGCGTTTAATACCAATCTCTGTTGGTGATACTAAAATAACACCGTTGATGTACATCCACTGGCGGTTTTGTAATTCGTGAGCAAGGCCTGAAACGCGAGTTGTACCATAGCTTTCACCAATTAAGAACTTAGGTGAGCGCCAGCGCTCGTTGCGCGACACAAAGGTATTTAACCACTCTGCTAAGTATTTGATGTCGGCGTTTACACCAAAAAACATTTTTTGTTGGTCAGCTTTGCTTGGTAACTCACCTTTATCGTTTTCAAGGATGCGAGAGTAACCCGTGTTTACGGGGTTGATATAAACAATATCAGCCACATCTAAAATTGAATATGGGTTATCTTTTACGCCATAGGGTTGAATTGGGTAGCCTTCGTCATCAATTTTTAATACGCGAGGTCCAGTATAGGCAAGGTGCATCCACACTGACGCAGAACCAGGGCCGCCATTAAATGAAAAAACCAATGGGCGTTTTGTTCTGTCGTCTACTTTATCGCGGGTATAATAAGTATATTGCAGCGTTGCAACCGCATTACCTTGCTCATCCCAAACTGGTTGGGTACCTGTTGTTGCAGTGTAAGAGAAGCGCTCACCGTTAATACGTGCTTTATGTTCTGTAACAACACTGCTGTCAACGTCTATGCGTCGTTCATTATCAGCAAAGCTGGGTGTGCTGAAGGTCAGTGTTAGGGCTGTTACTGACAAGCCAATAAAACTAACTAGTTTCATGTTGATTCCTTATTATTCGAGTTGCTGCTATTAAAGAGAAAAGCTCGCTTGAAGACAAACTATTGAGACTAGTGACCAATAATAGCTGTTAAATAGGAAGATTCTGTAAACTGCGCAGTTAATTACAAAAAAGTACTTTTTAATAAAGATATTTTGCTTAATCATTTAGCTAGATTAAAAAATAACGTATATTTGGCATGTTGGTAATTTGTGTACATGTGCATAGAAAAGAGAAGTTGCAATGCAAAGAGTGTTAGTTGTTGAAGACAGTAAAGTAGTACAGCAAGTGTTACGTCACTTATCTGCCCACTATTTAGATGTGGATGTCGACTTTGCATGGTCTTTGCAGGAAGGTATCGATTTAATCGCTGAGCATGACTACACCCTCGCTTTAGTTGACTTAACACTGCCTGATGCAATGAACGGTGAAGTGGCTAAATACACCTTATCAAAGAATATTCCTACCGTTGTGTTAACGTCTAAAATTGATGAATACATTCGTCAACAAATGCTAGAACTTGGTGTGGTTGATTATGTTGTTAAAGATAATCGTGACTCATACCACTATGCCATTAAACTTGTTGCACAATTACTCAGAAACCATGGTTCAAAGGCTCTTGTTGCCGATGACTCGGTATTAAGCCGCACCTTGATGAAGCAAATGCTAGAAAAGCAGCTTTTTAATGTAAGTGATGCCCATGATGGTGAGCAAGCATTGCAAATGCTCAAAGATGATCCTGAAATTAAGCTGCTACTCACTGACTATGCAATGCCAACGATGGATGGTTTTGAGCTTGTTAAAGCGGTGCGTAATTTTCGAGGCCGTGATGACTTAGCTATTATTGGTTTATCAGGCGCAGGTAAGCACGGTTTATCGGCACGTTTTATCAAGTACGGTGCCAATGACTTTTTGACCAAGCCATTTATGAATGAAGAGTTTCATTGCCGTGTAATGCAGACGATGGAACAGCTTGCCTTAATCGCAGACATTAAAGAAAGCGCATACAGGGATCACTTAACTGGGCTTCATAACCGCCGTTATTTTTATCAATACGCCGAGAAAATTCTAAAGAAAACCGAACAAGAGAATGTGCTTGCATTACTCGATATTGATTTTTTCAAAACTATTAACGATCAGTTTGGTCACGAAGCGGGTGATCATGCATTAAAGCAAGTAACAAGCTTTTTAAAAAGCAAGTTTGACGACTTCACAATTGCTCGCATTGGTGGGGAAGAATTTGCAGTTGTGTTAGACAACATGGATCTTGAAAAAGCAGAGGCAAGGCTAAATAGTTTCAGAGAACAACTTGCAGAGCACCAGTTTTCAATTAATGGTGAACCTTATTCACTCACTATCAGCATTGGCATGACCGCATTTCAACATGTCTCACTCACAGCTGCAATGCGCTTAGCTGATAAAGCTTTATATCAAGCTAAACAGCAACAGCGTAACTGCGTAGTACGTTTATAGTACCAATACGCAATAAGACTTAATCATTTTGAAAGATTGAAACTGTTTATAACCGATTGAAAAATAACTACTTTACGACTGCGTGGATGCATAGCAATTACTAAGCATAATTAAATAACGAAATGTTTGCTTTGCTATAATCAAGGTTTCATTGCTTGAATTGCACCAGTGCTGGTTAATTGTTAAAAAAATGCACCCTTGTGGTGCATTTTTTTTGTTTGTAAGTGGCTGATTGTATTTAAATCATTGAAAATAAATAATAAAAAATAGTGGCACAAAGGTTGGATTGTTAAAGACAACAGGATAACAATAAGCGTCCGAAGGGGGCCACTATGAAAATGATTAGTGCAATAATAAAGCCATTCAAACTTGATGATGTGCGTGAAGCACTGGCTGATTTAGGCATTGAGGGGATGACAGTTGTCGACGTTAAAGGCTTTGGCCGCCAACGTGGACATACTGAGCTATACCGTGGAGCTGAATACCAAGTCGATTTTATTCCTAAAATTAAACTTGAAATTGCAACTCGTAGCGAAAATTGTCAACGCGTTGTTGAAACCATCACGAAAATTGCTTCAACAGGCAAAATTGGTGACGGCAAAATTTTTGTTTACGACCTAGACCAAATCGTCCGTATTCGTACCGGCGAACTTGATGAAGAAGCAATTTAAGGGGGATTTATGGAAAACACGATTGTAGAGTTGAAGTTCTCACTCGACACTTTTTACTTTTTGATGTCGGGTGTTTTAGTCATGTGGATGGCTGCCGGTTTTGCGATGCTTGAGGCGGGTTTAGTTCGTGCAAAAAATACAACAGAAATACTAACTAAAAACGTAGCACTTTTCTCGATCGCCTGCACCATGTTCTTACTTGTGGGTTATAACATCATGTATGTTGATAACGCAGAAGGTGGTTTTGTTCCTTCTTTTGGTGCGTTAATTGGTACGCAAGCAGCTGATGCAAATCACTCATTAGAGTCTGATTTCTTCTTCCAAGTTGTATTCGTTGCTACAGCTATGTCTATTGTATCTGGTGCTGTTGCTGAGCGTATGAAGTTATGGGCATTTTTGATCTTTACTGTTGTAATGACAGGTTTCATTTACCCGATTGAAGGCTATTGGACTTGGGGCGCAGGCTTTTTATCTGAAATGGGCTTTGTTGACTTTGCAGGTTCTGCAATTGTTCACGGTGCAGGTGCTGCAGCAGCGCTAGCTGGTGTGCTTTTCCTTGGGGCTCGTAAAGGTAAATACGGTAAAAACGGTGAAATTTACCCAATTCCTGGTTCTAACTTACCACTTGCCACATTAGGCACATTAATCCTTTGGATGGGTTGGTTTGGCTTTAACGGTGGTTCACAGCTGCTTGTTTCTGACGCTGAAAATGCAACAGCTGTGGGTAAAATTTTCTTAAATACTAACGCAGCAGCGGCATGTGGTGCTATTGCAGCACTGTTCGTATGTAAAGTGCTTTGGGGGAAAGCTGATTTAACTATGGTACTAAACGGTGCGTTAGCAGGCCTTGTCACTATTACGGCTGAGCCAGCATCACCAACACCATTACTTGCTTGTCTATTAGGTCTATTAGGCGGTTCACTGGTTGTATTTAGTATTGTTGCACTTGATAAAGCAAAAATCGATGACCCTGTCGGTGCGATTTCTGTACACGGTGTGTGTGGTGCATTAGGTATTATGCTAGTACCACTTTCAAACTCAGATGCAACCTTCGTTAATCAATTAATTGGCTTAGTGTGTATCTTAGGATTTGTGTTTATCGCGTCATCAATCGTATGGGCAATTCTGAAAAATACCATGGGTATCCGTGTTACCGAAGAAGAAGAATTAAACGGTATGGATCAACATGACTGTGGTATTGATGCTTACCCTGAGTTTGTATCAGTTCGCAGTAACTAATTTTAGTGCGTGCTTCAGCACGCATATACAATAATCATTGTGTGTTCAAATCAAAGCTCTACTCAGGTAGGGCTTTTTTGCATTCAAAATAAGTGTTTTCTTATAGGCGATTTCAACAATATTGACTATGCTCAAATAACTTAATCAACAAGGGAATACTATGGATAACAAACTGTTATTAATTATTTTGTCATTGTTTTTACCACCTGTGGCTGTGTTTTTAAAAGCCGGTGTTGGTAAAGATTTGGTTATTAATATTATTTTATGCTTTATATTTTTTATACCTGCGGTTATTCACTCGCTTTGGTTATGTACCCGCTAATCGAGTTTAAGTGACTGTTAATTTTACAGGTGATAGAATTGCGACTGATTACACCTGTAAAATTAACTGACCAATAGCGAACTCAATGGCTGATAAAAAAACTCCTGCTAAAAAAACGCCAGCAAAGAAAACGGCGTCCACTAAACGAACGACTAAAAAACGCAAAACCTCTTCGAATACGACAGTAAAGTCGCGTATTTTTCGTAAAACGTGGTCAATTTTTTGGAAGTTATCCTTAGCTGTTGTGATTGCGATGGTGCTGTATCTTATTTATTTAGATGCAAAAATAACGCGTCAATTTGAGGGCAATAAGTGGCAGTTACCTGCGCAGGTATACGCGCGAGCAATGAGCTTTTACCCTGGGCAGTTTTTATCACAGCAAGAAGTTCTTTGGGAGCTTAACAGATTAAACTACTCTTCAGTTAATAAGCTCAGTCGTACAGGGCAGTATGTTAAGTCATCTAACAGCATTAAAGTGTATCGCCGCGAATTTGAATTTTACGATGGGCTTGAAGATGCTCGTGTTATTGAGCTTCGTTTTTCAGGAAAAAAATTAGCAACTATTAAGGATAAATTTGGTCGACGCTTAAATTCTGCGCGTTTGGAGCCTGTGCAAATTGCGCGAATTGGTAATGATTCGAACCAAGATCGTGAATTCGTTCCACTTGATAAGTTTCCTGCAATGTTAAAAGACACCTTGCTGGTGGTTGAAGACAGAGATTTTTATCAGCACCACGGTGTGTCGGTATGGTCTATTATGCGTGCCCTATACAGTAATATCAAAGCGGGGAGAACAGTGCAGGGAGGAAGTACCTTAACACAACAGCTCGCTAAAAATATTTACTTAACACGTGAACGCTCTCTTGTTCGTAAGTTTAATGAAGCACTTATCGCATTGATATTAGACTACCGCTATAGCAAAGATGAAATTTTAGAAGCCTATTTAAATGAAGTATACCTAGGGCAATCATACAATCAGGGTGTTCACGGTATGGGGCTCGCCGCTGAATTCTACTTTTCTAAACCTGTGGATGAGCTAGAGTATGACCAAATTGCGTTACTGGTTGCTATGGTTAAAGGTCCATCGTACTACAACCCACGCCGTTACAGTGAACGTGCGATGGAGCGTCGCGATTTAGTACTGCGCTTAATGGTCGAAAACAACTTAATAAATACACGTGAGTATCGCGCATCGTTAAAGCGTCCAATTGATATTTCACCTATGAAAGATAGCCTACAGAAGTCGTATCCTGGTTATTTAGAGTTAGTTAATCGCGAATTAAAGCGTTTGTTACCTGACCAGCAAGTATTGGATGCTGGTGTGCGTGTCTTTACTTATTTCGACTTACAAAAACAAACTGCAATGGAAAAATCGGTTGAGGCAAGCTTACCTTACCTTGAAAGACGTCCTAAAACCGAAGAATTAGAAGCCGCTATGATCTCGGTTAACGTTGAAAAAGGCGGCGTGTCAGCTTTAGTTGCCGGTCGCGATGTTCGCTATTTTGGTTTCAATCGAGTATTAGATACTAAGCGCAATATTGGTTCATTAGTAAAGCCTGCTGTTTATTTGAGTGCTTTTGAAAGCGGCAAATTCAACCTTGCATCTTTGGTTGATGACTCTCCTCTAAGAGTAACGAATGAGCAAGGAAAAATTTGGCAGCCAGAGAATTTTGATAGGCAATTTAGAGGCATGATGCCGCTTTATAAGGCATTTAGTAATAGTATCAATATACCTGCGGTAAATACTGGGTTAGATGTAGGGGTCGATACAGTTGCAACGACCTTGAAGCGATTAGGAGTTGAAGGAAGCATCGATGAATACCCATCACTACTACTTGGGGCATTGGAGTTGTCTAGCTTTGAAGTCGCTCAACTTTATACAACACTTGCTGCTGATGGTCAGTATCGTGAGCTAACATCAATTTCTGCACTGACTGATTCGGTAGGTAAAGTACTTTATAAGCATAATGTTGAATCACAAAAGCGATTTGATGAAGCATCGGTTTATATGACCAAATATGCGATGAAGCGAGTAACTAAAGATGGCACAGCAAAACGTTTAAATGCCCACTTTCCATCGATTCAGTTAGCGGGTAAAACGGGCACAAGTAATGACTTACGAGATAGCTGGTTTGCAGGTTTTGACCAAAATACAGTAACCGTTGCTTGGATTGGTCGAGACGATAATAAAAATACCGGCCTGACGGGGAGTGTTGGTGCGTTAGAAACCTATATTCGTTATTTAAAACCGCTTAACCCTGAAGCCATTGCAGATACTCGTCCAGCTTCTATTCGCTGGGCGTTCATAAATGAAGAAACAGGTCTGCAAGCACCACCTGGCTGCGGCAAAGTGGTGCAACTGCCTATTCGAGCTAGTGAGTTTGAGCCTCGTCCGAGTTGTCGACGTTAAATGCTTTCATTGCATCGTTAAGTTGCTCAGCAAGCGCGGTTAAATCGTGTGCGCTTGCTGAGGCATTTTTTGATGATTTAAGCGTCTCTTCGGCTAAACAGCTTACCCGCTTGGCATCATTTAAAGCATCTTGTGTTGCACTCGTTTGCTCACCAACTAACTGCGCGATTTGTTCACCATGTTGACTGATTTCATCCATCGTATTTACGGCTGCAACTAAACTTGCTTTTGTTTGGTTAGCGGATGCTGCCCCTTGCTCCATTTTTTCGACACTTTGCTGCATTTTCTGCTGTGTTAACTGCAATGCATTTTGTAATGAAGCGATAATATCGTGTATTTCCTTTGTTTGTAGCTGAGTTCGCCCTGCCAATGTTCTAACCTCATCAGCGACAACAGCGAACCCTCGTCCTTGCTCGCCGGCTCTTGCAGCTTCGATCGCAGCATTTAAGGCTAAAAGGTTTGTTTGTTCAGCTATGTCGCTAATTCCTTTGCTTACTTGGCTAATATTTGAGGTGTCTTGCGCTAATGAATCCAGAGCTTTTAACCCTTGGTTAAACTCTTGTTGTAATTGTGCGATATGTTGCGCTAACTCCTCGCTATTTTTTGCGCTGTTTTGAACCTGTTTGGCAGCGCTATTGGCGAGAAAAACGGCGTGCGAGGCAGTTTTTTCAACATGCTCTGCCGATTGGCTCATGTTATCTAGTGAGTCATTAATAGCGCTAATGCTTTGTTGTTGCTCAGTAACATCATTGGTCGTTTTATTGCGGCTTTCAAATACGTGCTGAGTGGTACTTCTTACTGAGTGAGTGGTTTTTTGAGCATTATTGATAAGCGCCGTAAACGATTTTAGTAAATCATTGAATAGTAAGCTTATTGAGTTAAGCTCATCCTTGCCTTTTAAATCTAATCGCACGCCTAAATTACCTGTTGCAGCCTCTGTTGCTGCGCGAGAAAACTGCTTTAAAGTATCGACTAATGAGCGGTAAAACCCCATCATCAAATAACTTGCTATAAATAGGCTGATTAAAGCGGCAATGATAACCACAAGACGGGTCATACGTTGCTGTTTTAATTGCGCTAATATCATTGCCGATAAAGCCGGTTCACTGTGGGTAATAAAGTGATTAATTTTACTATTAATATTTACTTTTAAATTTGCAAGCTGCTGCCGTGTAAGTGCAATTTCATCCGGCTCAAGCAGGTCTTGGTTTAATGCTATAAAAAGTGCATTGATACTGCTTGAAAGTTGCGTTGCGGGTTCTGTTAGGGTGTTTTTGAGTTCTTCGTTTGCATTTAAAGATGTATTTAAACTCATTAAAAACTGTGACTCTAACTGCGGCAGTGCTTTAACTTGGTTGGATAACGTAATAAACGTACTCGGCGAAAACTGCCCGTTAGATATCACGGTTTCTGCACTTTGCATGGTTTTATTTAAATGTGTGATAAGAGGCGGTAGAGCGGTTACTAATGTGCGATTTAAGTAGCTACTACTGAGCTCATTTACAATAGCAAGTTGTGACTCAATCGAGACTATCTCTAAAATATTGTCGTCACCAGTGGCTGTATTCGCAAAATCTGCTTGTTGGGCAATACTGATATTATCAGCTTGATTTGCAGTGAGTAAATTAGCAAGTAATTGAGGATATATTTGAACCCCTTGATTTTGTTTTTGTGATATTTCAATTCCTTTACTTAAAACGCTTAGTAAAAAAAATAAACTTAAACAAAGAGGAAAAATTAAAATGCTAAACATTAGCGACATTTTTGCTTTGTAACTTAATTGTCCCATTAACAAAACAGCAGGTTTAATTAGATTATTCACAGATACACCCAGTTAGAAATTATATTAGGAGTAGACCTGTGATTGCGTTGTTTTTATTCATAAAAAAAGCCCTTGCGGGCTTTTTTGTCTAATTATATTTTATAGCTTCGCGAATGCGCGTTCTGCTGCTGCTATGGTGTCGCTTATTTCTTGCTCTGAATGTTCTGCACATACAAAGCCTGCTTCAAATGCTGAAGGAGCAAGGTAAACACCTTCTTCAAGCATTAAGTGGAAGAACTTTTTGAAGCGCTCTAAATCACACTCAGTGGCTTGTTGGTAGCTCGTTACTTTTTCTTTGTCAGTAAAGAAGAAGCCGTACATACCGCCAGCGTAGTTTGTTGTAAGTGCAATGCCTGCTTTTTTGGCAGCGGCTTCAAAGCCTTCACAAATTGCTTTGCTCTTTGCTTCAAGTTCATCGTGCAGGCCTTCAGCACTTAAAAGCTCTAAAGATTTTAAGCCAGCAGCCATGGCAATTGGGTTACCTGATAACGTACCCGCTTGATAAACTGGCCCTACTGGGGCAATGTAATCCATGATTTCTTTCTTACCACCAAATGCACCGACTGGCATACCGCCACCGATCACTTTACCTAGGCAAGTTAGATCTGGTTTGATGTTGTAGTAAGCTTGCGCGCCGCCTAAAGCAACACGGAAACCAGTCATTACTTCATCAAAAATAAGCACTGATTTGTATTCATCACACACTTCACGCAAACCTTCTAAGAAGCCAGGTACAGGTGGAATACAGTTCATGTTGCCAGCAACTGGCTCAACGATGATACAAGCGATTTCGTCAGCGTATTTTGCGAAAATAGCTTTTACTTCATCAAGATTATTAAACGACACAGTTAAGGTGTGCTTAGCAAAGTCTTCAGGAATACCCGGTGAATTTGGAACACCCATAGTTAGCGCACCTGAGCCTGCTTTTACTAGTAGTGAGTCAGCATGACCGTGGTAACAGCCTTCAAACTTTAAGATTTTGTCACGACCAGTGAAACCACGTGCTAAGCGAATCGCACTCATTGTAGCTTCAGTACCTGAGCTTACCATACGTACTTTTTCGATTGATGGTACCAGCTCTTTTACTTTTTCGGCCATTAAGATTTCAGTTTCGGTTGGCGCACCATAGCTTAAGCCATTTTCAACGGCTTCTAATACCGCTTGTTTAATAGCTGGGTGGTTATGGCCCATGATCATGGGTCCCCATGAACCAACGTAATCGATATAACGGTTGCCATCAGCATCAAAGGTAAAAGGACCTTCTGCTTTAGTGATGAATAAAGGAGTACCGCCAACGCCATTGAAGGCACGAACTGGTGAGTTAACACCGCCTGGGATTGATTCTTGCGCGCGATTAAAAAGATCTTGGCTAATTGTCATGAATAGTCCTATTGGGTTGTCACGTTAAATGAGTTGGTTTGCAAGGGCTCAAAGAGCCCAGAATGAAGCGTATTAGCTATTACGCTTACGGCTAAACCAAGGCACGTCGACTTCATATTGCTCAACTTTGTCGGCAACATCTAAGGTTAGAGCAAATAACGCCATGCGAATTAACACACCGTTTTGTACTTGGCGGAAAATGGCAAGGTTGTCGTTGCTATTTAAATCATTATCTAGCTCGTTTGCTTCTAAACGGCTATCACGAGGCAGTGGGTGCATCAGTACTGAGTTTGGCTTACAGTGTGCATTGTAAATTGCTTGACTGATACGAAAACCACCGCGGTATTTGTTAGCTTCTTCTTGTGAAGGGAAGCGCTCTTCTTGAATACGGGTTTGATACACAATATCGGCCGCCAAGTTGCCTTCCATTTTATCCACTACTTGAATTTTATGACCTGCGTTATCAACGGCATCTAAAATATAGTCTGGCATTTGTAAGCCATCAGGTGCCACCATAGAGAATTTAACGTCTTTATAATGGCAAAGTAATTTAGATAAAGAGTGCACAGTACGGCCATATTTTAAATCACCCACTAGGGCAATATGCATACCGTCGATACCTTGGTTGAAGCGAGAAAGTTCACGTTCAATGGTTAGTAAGTCAAGTAAGGCTTGAGTTGGGTGCTCATTTGCGCCGTCACCACCATTGATGACAGGTACATCACAACCAGTTGCAAACTCCGCAACTGATCCTGAATCTGGGTGACGCATCGCAACGGCATCAGCATACGCTGAGATAACACGAGCGGTGTCATACAGAGATTCGCCTTTGGCTAAAGCTGAGCTTTGCATGCCCGTTGTTTCACGAACCAAACCACCCAGTAAGTTAAATGCCGTACCGAAGCTTACGCGAGTACGTGTACTTGGTTCAAAGAATAGGTTTGCTAAAATAGCGCCTTCTAATACATTGGTGCGCTTTTGCTTTTTAGCATAAGGCTCCATCTTTTTAGCAACTGCAAAAATACGTTCAATACAATCGCGGTCAAGCTGATTAACCGACAGAATATTTTCACCTTGGAAACTTAACATGGGGCTGTTCCTAATCACATTTATTAAGGCGCCGGCTCTCTATATGGGAGGCCGCATAAATTTGCGCCGTACTATAGCAAATTTTTAGCGTACACAGCAGCAAATTATAAACTAGGTTTGATAATTGCTAGTGCGACTATTGCTAATAGAATAAGTACTGGGACTTCATTAAAAATACGATAAAAACGATCGCTGCGAGTATTACGATCATGTTTAAAGTCAGCCAGTAATTTGAAACAGTAGCCATGATAGATATAAAGGATAATCACTAACACGAGTTTGTAGTGCAGCCACATGCTGTATCTGAACCAATCTCGGCCATATTCAAAAATGGTCAGTACGCCAAATACGAGTGTTAAAACGGCAAACGGCGTCACAAAGAACAGTAAACGGCGCTCCATTACTTTTAGCATCGAGTTGCAGGCTTTTTCTTCACTCATTGCGTGGTATACAAACAAGCGAGGAAGATAAAAAATCCCCGCAAACCAAGCAATCATAAAAAATACATGAAAGGTTTTGTAAACTAATAGCGCGCTCATTGTTGTGTCCATTTTTAGTTGTTATAGCAAGCTGTTACGTATGGTAAGGATATGCCTGATTTGATCCCAACGCAAAAGCCCCATAATTTGCTGGTTATCTAGTAGGTTATAAATATATACAGCGCCACTACGTTTATCTTTTAATAGATCAAATGCATCGGCAAGTGTTGCTTGGCTACTTAAACCATTCAAACTGACATACTTTATATTACTACTTTGGTCAGACATTAGGCTTAAGTCATACTCTGCAAGGCGATAGCCATTTTCATCATCATGAACAATCAATGGCGTTTGACTATCCAAAGCGTCTAATGACTCTTTTATTTGCTCTTTATCATCGCTGTATAGCAGCTTAAATAGCTCATCCATTTCTTCCATTACTCCAACCTTTTGTAGCGCTTCGGTTGCAGGGGATATTTGATATTCAAGCCCTTGAAAGTCTAGTTGCTGCATAAAGATAGAACGATTACCAAAAAATTGCAGAGCAGTAACATACGCAGAAGAAATGACTAACATAGCAGGAACAATAATTTCAGGACTAGATGTAAGCTCCATCACCGTTGTTAGTGCTGCAAGAGGGGCGTGCAGGGTGGCTGCTAATAAGCCAGCCATGCCAAGCATGCTATAGGTACCCGCAATATCAGTTCCAGGGCTTATAAATTGGGCAAAAAATGCCATTAAGGTACCCATTAATACGCCTAAACCAATCACGGGGCCAATAATACCGCCTGGGATCCCCAGACCAATTGCAAATAATGTGGCAAGTAATTTTGCGATTAAAATTGTTGTTAAAAATTGCACATCATCAGGGGATTCAATGGCAATAGTGATAGCACTCATACCAGAGCCCATTGCATGAGGCACCATGTAAGCGATTAGCCCTGCAATTAAGCCTGCAAGTAATAAGCGAGGAAACATACTTAGCGGTTTAAAAGTGCGAATAATCAACATTAAATTTTGATTAAATGCATAAGCGACTGCACCTAGTGCCATGCCAAAAATAATTAAAAAAGGATAGTGCCAGCCACTAAGCGGGTTCATAGTGATAAGTGCAAGTTCCGATGCGTCACCAAAGACAAATTGAGTGGCAAGGGCACCTGTAACCGCTGCGAGCATAATAGGCACAAAAATATGTACTTTGTATTCTCTTAGCACTACTTCCATTACAAAAATAACGGCAGCAAGCGGGGTATTAAACGAGGCGGCAATGCCTGCAGCAACACCACAGCCGCTCAGTGTGCGCATGGCATTATGGGGTAAATGTAGTTTATCTGCTAATAAGCTTGCACCGGTTGCCCCCATATGAACAGAAGGGCCTTCTCGGCCAACAGAAAAACCACTGATTAGAGCCAGTGCCCCACCAACAAATTGATTGACTGTGTTATACAGTGGCATATGACCATAATGCTTTTTTATCCGGTGGATAACGAAAGGAATACCTAAACGGTAATGTTTAAAACCCGTTAGTGCTGCAAATAAAGCGATGACTAAGGCAGCACCAATAGGAAGAAGTACACGCTCTAGCGTGTCTAAGGTAGAGAAGTCATCGGGCTTTTCCAAAAAAAGACTTTGAAAAAACATAATGGTGAGGCGGAATAATATAATCAGTACTGCCGCAATTAATCCTGCGCAAACTCCTAGTAAGCACAATTGCACAGATGTTTTAGGCTTTGCTAGACGACGCCTCAGCGTTTCAAGCCACATGCATTTTTCCTCACAGCACCTTAGAGCCGCAAGTTTAGCAAATCAAATTCACTAAGTCCTTGTGATTTTGCAAAATTATCTCCTTTAAACGGATGTATAAAGTTACGGGGTATTCATCGTGGTTTTTTTAAGTGAACAATCTCGCTTTTGTTTATACATTTGCTCATCGGCTTTTTTAAGGAGTTCATCGAGAGATTTAGCATCGTCTGGATAGACTGCATAACCTACACTTGCACCTACTTGTAAATAACCTACTTCACAGGCTATGGGTGTTTCTATAGCATTGATTAGTCTAGTAAGAGCACGATTTATTTGTTCTTTATTTTCAATATCTGTGATGACTACAACAAACTCATCACCACCGATACGGGCTGTACAATCTGTTTTTCGCGCAGTTTCTTGTAATCGTTTTGCGATCTCTACAAGTACAAAATCACCTATTAAATGACCATAGGTATCGTTAATGGGTTTAAATTTATCAAGATCAAAGTATAAACAGCCTACTTTTGTGCCTGTTCGTTCTATACGAGCAAACTCATGCTTTAGGAATTTACTTAATGCACTGCGGTTAGCTAAACCTGTGAGGTGATCAGTTTGAGCTAGTTGTCTGATCTTTTGCTCAGCTAAAACTCGTTTGGTGATATCAAAATTAACACCAATCATTCGGTTTCCGTAGATTCTACCATCGGCATTTATATAACGAATTTGTCCACTGGGAAGAACAATCTGAAATTCAGCATGAAATTCCTCATTATTGAGCACTGCTAGTTTAAGTTTATTTGTAACGGCTTCGTATTCATCAGGGTGAAGCGTATTAGCCCATGCGGCATAATTACCATTAAACTGAGATTTAGGGATCTCAAACAGGGTGTGCATCCAGTCATCCCATATCAGTTCGTTGGTTTCAAAGTTCCACTCCCAAATACCTATGTGGGCTGCGTCTGCGGCCATTGCCATGCGTTGGTGTAAGTTTTCAAGTTCGGTTTTAGCTTGCTTAAGCTCAGTGACGTCTTCTGAAACATCGAGCAGATACTGTGCTTTACCATGGCTATCTTTAATAGAGAGCTTACGGGTGCGAAGGTAGTGAGTTCGGCCATCAATTGTAATAGGCTTTTCATCAACTGTGAGAATATCACTACTTGTGAGTACATCGCGATCTGTTTGCGCATAACTTAGTGCGTCTTCATCATTAAAAATGTCAAAATCGTTGAGGCCTATCAACTGCTCTTTTGTTTTTCCTAATAGTTGCTCGCCAGCCTTATTTACATGACTAAATGTTAAGTGTTTAGCTTCTTTTACAAACAACATGATAGGTAGGTTATCGAATATGGTTTGGGTGAATGCTTCTTGGTTGTGGATGTCACTCAAATCTTTAATTGTGGCAACGTACGGGCCCATATCTTTGTTGCCTATTGAGCTGATTGTCATGGTAATTGGAAATGCGCTTTGGTTCGCTCTAAGAGCATTTAATAATCTGCTTTTACTAAAGCTATTTGATTGCTGGAGCGTTGTTGATTCGGTGTTTAAGATTAGCTCGAGTTCAGCTGATTTATCTGCGATAAGTGTATAGATGTGCTTACCGATTAACTCATTTGGTTGATAGCCAAAAACAGGTAAAACAGCAGGGTTAGCAAATTCGATGATACCTGTGCTATCAAAGCTAATCACAACATCTTGGACTGTATTTAGTACCGCTTTTAGTTTAGCTGAGAGCAAGCTTCTCGCTCTAAGTTCCACAACACTCAGTACTAAAAGGCTTAACACCAATAGTACAGAAATAACAAGCTGAGCAAGCGTTGAACTATCGTGATTTGTAACATAGACAGTTTGCTCAGTTGTATAGACCGACATAGAGATCATACCGATATAATGCATACCGGAAATAGCACTACCCATAATAACAGCAACGAGCATATTCATGAGTACTTGATGTGTTTTTTGGGCTTGTCGGAGGTCATTTATTTTTAGAGCAATGCCAGAAAGAATGATTGCTACAAAAATTGATAATGAAAACAACCTTGGCTCATAAGCCATATGAGCGGGCATCATCATTGCCATCATACCAACAAAGTGCATACTGCCAATCCCAGCTCCCATAAGAACACTTCGAAAAATAAGTCCTTTTATGTTGCTCAGTGAAGTTGAAAGCACGATATAACTGGCAAACACACTTGGCAGTACTGATACCAAGGTGATTGTGGTGTTGTACTCTACGTTTATCGGTAATCTATAAGCAAGCATACCGATAAAATGCATGCCCCAAATACCGATACCCAAAAAACAGGCTGCCATTATCGTCCATACTAAACTTTCATTTTTAAGGTGTGAGCTTTTGATTCGAGCAGAAAGTAAAAAAGAAACATAAGAGGCGAAAACGGCAGTAAGAACTGAGGCTATAACAAGCAAAACATCGTACTGTGCAGGGATTATTTGCGCACTATCTAAGTCAGAGTTTATGAAATGAAGCCTTAAATGGTCAATCACTATGATGATCCCTCACCGCTTACTTTAAATAATTAAAAAGTCGTACAAATTAACATTAGTTCAATGCAGATAGCTTAGCCAATGCGTACCTGAAAATACTTTTCAGCCGACAGTCGATACTTGATTAAAATACTCGGGTATTAGATAATTACAGTATTATAGATTTTGAGGGGTTTGGTATGTCTGAAGAGTTGCCAATTAAGTTCAGTGATGCAGCTGCTGTTCGCGTTAAACAGTTAATTGAAGAAGAAGAAAATCCAGATCTAAAACTACGTGTTTATGTAACAGGTGGTGGGTGTTCGGGTTTCCAATATGGTTTTACTTTTGATGAAAAAGCCAACCCTGGTGATTTAGAAATTGTAAAGAATGGCGTTACCTTAGTCATTGATCCTATGAGTATTCAGTATTTGGTTGATGGGACGGTCGACTACACTGAAGGACTTGAAGGGGCACGTTTTTTTGTAAACAACCCCAACGCTACAACAACCTGTGGATGCGGAGCTAGTTTCAGCGTTTAATTGAATATCTGAAAAGCCACATGATGTGGCTTTTTTATTGCCTTAATTTCTACACCATCCTGCCTTTATTCTTAGTGCTGATCTTAGCAATGGCTTTGGTTTTTCGTTTAGAAAAACTTTTTAAAATGAAAACAGCGTTAGTAGCAACGCTCTCCTTTCGTATATGACGATACAGTGAAGCTTGGCTTCGTTAATAAGTACTATTGGCAGGGGAGGGCTTATTAATGTTAGCCCTACTAGCTTTGGGTAACCTGAATCATTAATAAGAAAAAGCCTAATACCAGTGCAGAGGCGATTAAAATATACATGAATCCTCTTTTCCCTTGTTTAATTGGTATACGATTTTGCTTTAGAAATAGGTACCAGATGACACATAGTACAATTGGCAACAAAAATAATATTCGGAACATTTTCTAGCCTTTTTCAGTATTTACGTACACTTTAAGCATAAGTATGCAATTTTAAAAGCTATATTTTATATTTAACACGGTTCCAATTGATCAATTTTTTGGTACAGTTAAATAACTAATTATAGAGCATCTGCTTTAATTTTAGCTTTAAAACTAGACTTGCCAAGCAAAGCAGTCTATACCTGAAACGTGGACATTTGTATAATTATTAATTCACAGAAAAAATTATTAGTATATAATGTGTCCAAGAGTGAGACGGGCAAAATTTCACTCTTTAATTAATTAACTCAAATCATCTAGTAGGAGATGTATTTTTATGATGGGTAAAACAGTTTCTTCTGACGAAAACTCAAAACTAACGAAGTGGCTTAAAACAAAACGCCATGAGAAAGGCCATACAATGCGCAGCCTTGCTCAAGTTTTAGGAACGCCACATTCATTCATTGGTAAAATTGAAAACCAAGAACGTCGTTTAGATGTTATTGAGTTTATGCGTTACTGTGATGCTTTGGAAGTAGACCCATACGAAGGTCTTAACCTATTAAAAGACGCTTAATTTGCTGTTACTAATACATTTTTAGTAATACAATTAGTGCATGGATGCACTAAATAGTCATCCTCACTTTTCGGTAAATACCAATCACACCTTTATATTTTTTGTTAATTATCTCGATGATAATTGTTCTCTAACGCATAAAGCTTGTGGCGGATTAAAAATAAAAATACCAGCGAAGGAATTACCATGAGCGCTGTTAGCACAAAAAACAGTGCCCAGTTACCTAAAAGCCAATCATCTATCACAACACCACTGTAACTAGACAGGAGTGTTCTGCCTAAGTTTCCAAGTGACGCTAAAAGTGCATAATGAGTTGCACTAAAGGCGCGATCACACAGCATAGAAATAAAGGCGACCATTGCCACCAGTGACCAGGCCTGTGTAAATCCGTCAATGATAATTGCAAAGGCATAGAGGCTTAATTTAGGGCCTGCAATAGCAATCCAAGCAAATGCAAGGTTAGACGCTGCCATAGCAATGCCGCTAATGAATAAGCCTTTTACGATACCGTAGCGTTGATTGAATAGGCTACCGACGAAAGTAAAAGCGATGGTAAGAATTGCAGTGCCTACTTTTGAGAAGGTGGCAATGTCACTGTTGCTAAAGCCCACTTCTTTATAAAACACAATCGACATTCGCCCAAGGAAGGCTTCGCCAATTTTAAATAGGAAGATAAACGCTAAAAGTGCGAGCGCTGTTTTTACACCATTGCGTGCAAAAAAGGTTCTAAATGGATCAAACACGGTGACCGCTAACCAAGCAATTACTTTTGCAAATCGCGTTTGTTCTACACCCACAAGCTTTTGCTGATAGGTAGACTCAAGTTCAGCCTGAATAACTTCACGATTTGATTCGGGCTCTTTTGCCCAAAGTACACTACCCATTAATAGCAGCATGATAACGGATAAGAAAAAGTAAACTTGGGGCCAATCAATAGAGGGGATATCAGCCATGTAGAAGGGGAGCGCTCCTAGTAAAGCATAACCACTCCACCAACCTGATGTTGCCATGGCTGCAGCTGCCGTGGCTTTATGGCTTTCATTTTCACTTAAAGTATCGATACGAAACGCATCAATGGCGATGTCTTGAGTCGCAGAGGCAACCGCAATGACTAGGCACAGTGCGGCGGCAAACCAAAGATTCGCTTTGATATCGAGCCCTGCAAGTGAAAAGGTACCTATAAAAATGACTGACTGGCAGAGTAAAATCCAGCTGCGACGCTGACCAAGCCATTTAAATAAAACTGGCAGTTTTACACGGTCAACCAAAGGTGACCATAAAAAGTTAATGCTGTACGCCCCAAATACAATGCCAAATAGGCCAATCATACTTCGGCTGAGGCCTTCATCTTTTAGCCATGCAGACATGACAGAACCAATGAGTACCCATGGAAAGCCACTGCTGATCCCGAACAGAAAAATATTGATTAAGCGTTTGTCTTTAAAGTACGAAAAATACTCTGAAACAGAAAGCGTCTTTGTCATAGTACTGCCATGTGAGTGGGGCGATGAGCTCGCTTGTTATTTTTATAGTGCAGTGGGTTCAATCATTTTTACATTTAAGATAACCACAGGCGTTTTGGGTACAAAGCTGTAACCTATTTTTTCGTTATAAGCTGTTTCCACGCGCATAATTTTATCCAACGTTTCATAGCCATCCATAACCATGCCAAATACAGCAAACCCCCAGTCACGACCTGGGTTTAAATGATCATTATCATCCATATTAAAAAAGAACTGGCGTGTCCCTGAGTGCGGTTGTCTGTCTTGATAAGCCATGGCGATGCTATACATATCATTTTTTAAACCATTACCGCTCTCATTAAAGATAGGGTCGTATTCGTGTAGACCATCGTAATCTTTATCGTAGCCACCGCCTTGAATAACGAAATCTCGTTCGTTGTCTTCATCACGTTCTACACGATGAAATACACTCCCTTTATAGCTACCATCAGCGACATAAGTTAAGAAGTTGTTGACTGTGATAGGAGCGCGAGAACGGTCCATTTCTACGATGATGCTACCGAGTGTGGTGACAATTTCGACACGAGGAAACATGTTGTCTTTTTGGATGAACTTACCCTCAGTTGCACTAAAGGTGTTCTGGCTGAACAGTAAGATAAAACTAAGTATAAAAATGCGCTTCATAGTTAACCTTCCAAATAAGCGATTAATTCTGGGTCAGATACAATGCGGGTAATTAGTTGTTCAGTCAACTTATTCAGTTGACTCTCAATTTTTGCTCTATCGTGTCTTAATGGCCCTTCAAGGTTTGCACTGCCGCGGTAAACTTTACTAAAGTTACTATTACTTCTTATTACGCGAATACCCAGCTCAATATTGGCATGACTCGTATGTGTCATCATTTTTTCAGTGACGATCGCTTGTAATGCGTGAATATCTAATTCAAATCGTGTTGTCGCAAGATTAGAAATACTGGCACCATTTCGGCTAAGGGCGCTATCAAGTGTGCTTTTTACTGACTCAGTCAGGCCTGGACTTGCCAGGGTTTTTACTTTATCTGATTCAATAATTTTTAGGGTTACATTATCACCACGCAAATCAATGACGCTGGTACTGATATTTGCATTGATTGAGGCAACCTTACCGCTTTTATAAACAGGGTTTAAGATCAGTTGGTTAGGTTGGTTACTACACGCTGTTAGCGCAACTAACATGCTTAAAAGAAGTATTTTTTTCATTTATATTGCTCCATTAAGTTGTCTTTTTTGCACTTAAAACAACAAACTTTTTATTTGAACCTAATAGTTTACAGTTGCCGAACATGCGTTTTAGTTTTTCATGATAATCGAGGTGACGATTACCTATTATTCTTAATTCACCACCTTGTTTAAGTGCCTGCTTAGCTTGTTTAAACATCTGCCAAGCAATGTGATCTGTGACAGCTTGCGCTTGATGAAAAGGGGGGTTGCACAAAACAAGATCTGCACTTTGCGGCTCAAAATCTGTTAAACAATCATTTTGAATAAATTCACAGTTAGCTAATTGCTCAGGTAAATTACTTTGTATATTTAGGCGTGCAGATTCAACTGCCATGTATGATTCATCAACAAAGGTTACATATGCTTTGGGGCAGCGTTTGAGTGTCATCAGTCCAATCACGCCATTGCCACAGCCCAAATCAATTATGTGGCGTGCTTTACTGGTTTGTGGCAAGTAGTTAAAGAAAAAGCGAGCGCCAATATCTAAAGAATCACGAGAGAAAACATTGGCGTGATTTTGAATCTCAAACTCACTGCCTTCAAGTGGCCAGCTTACAGGAAATGCAACTTGTTTATTGAGTTGGCTCGTTTTACTGATGATTAAGCGAGATTTTTTAACGGCTAAACTTGTTGATGTTTCGCCAATGAATTGGCTAAACGCTTTAATTGTCGAGTTATGAATGTCTTTGGTTTTGCCCGCTGCAATTATGTTAACACCTTTAGGTAACGCGGCACTGATTGCAGCAAGTTGATGTTGTAAATAGCCTAAATTTCGTGGCACTTTTAAGATCACTAAATCAACCTTGTTTGGTAATGCCTCTAAAGAGTTTAATTGCGTCAATGAGCTTGTTTCTAAGCCATTTGCTTGTAAATTGTAATAGGTTGCTTGATGACTAATATACGAATCATTAACTGAATAAGTGGTTAATTGATTAAACGCACAAGCCAATGCACCAAAGCTGTCATTTAAAATCAGGATTGAATTTGCCTGCGCATGATGCTCCCCTACATAAGTGACAAGGTACTCATCGGCAGAGTCCCAAGCTTGTAGGCTGCGATTTTTTTGATCTAATGGAAAACGTTCTAGGGTATAGGTATTATCGCCGAGTTGTACTTGGGTGGTCATCATGGTTTTAGGGTAAGTATTTAAGTATGGGTAAATTCTAACATGCAACAGCCAAACGCCAAGCCTAATCATTTACCTGAAGGGTTTTATTATCAACAGAAAGCGTTGAGTGCTCAAAAAAGTCTCGATTTGTTTTATTTTTTACAGCAACATTTAAATTGGCAACAGCCCAATATCACTGTATTTGGTAAAACCCATCCTATTCCTCGTTTGCAGTGCTTTATCGCTGATGAGCAGGTTAACTATGCTTATTCAGGCACACAGCTTGTGGTTGAACCTTGGCCTGAGGTGCTTGATGCAATGCGAAGGCGCTTATCCCAACAATTACACATTCCATTTAATGCGTTATTGGTCAATTTATATCGTGACGGTCAAGATTGTATGGGATGGCATAGTGATGATGAAAAAGAGCTTGGTGAGCAGCCGACTATTGCGTCCATTTCACTGGGGGCTGAGCGGGTATTTAAAATTAAGCACAAACACAGTAATGAAAAACAAAGTATTGTGCTGCAAAGTGGTAGCTGCTTAATAATGAATGGCTTTAGCCAACGTGACTATCAACACAGCTTGCCAAAGCAGCAAAGGCTAATGCATCCCCGTATTAACTTAACCTTTCGCTCGATAATATAAAATTATTGGTAAAATGAGTCATCCCCTTGATATAGTGACGACCAATTATTTTGCTATTAAAGGTCTATGACACATGTCAATGCAACAACAAATTGAGGAAAAGCTCGCAGCGGGTATTGAATGTAAGCACCTAAATGTTGTCAATGAAAGCCATATGCATAGTCGTGGCACAGAATCACACTTTAAGGTAATTGTGGTGAGCGAAGAGTTCGCTGGTAAGCGTTTACTTGCACGTCACCGTCAAATTAATGAATTATTACAAGATGAATTAGCGAATCATATACATGCATTGGCGATTCATACTTTTACGCCCGATGAGTTTTCTGCACAGCAAGGGCAGGCTCCTGAATCACCGAAATGTTTGGGTGGTTCAAAGTTCGATTAATCGTATGGTTTGATTAGTAATTTATACTTATATTACTGATCAGACCTGTATTTTAACTATTAGCCTTTAAACTAGCGCTAATTTTTATTGTGATAGATATAGGATGATCAATGGTCATTAAGCCTAAAATTCGTGGATTTATCTGCACTAACGCGCATCCAGTAGGGTGTGCTGAGCACGTACAAGAACAAATTAATTATGTGAAGGCACAGGGGCCACTGAGCAATGCGCCTAAAAATGTATTAGTAATTGGTGCCTCTACTGGTTATGGTTTGGCATCACGTATTACAGCTGCATTCGGTGGTGGCGCTAAGACTTTAGGCATCTTCTTTGAAAAAGAAGGTAGCGAGCGTAAAACAGGCTCAGCGGGTTGGTATAATACTGCGGCATTCCAAGCAGCTGCTGAAGAAGCGGGTCTTTGGTCTAAAAATATCAATGGCGATGCGTTTTCTAATGAAATCAAGCAAAAAGCAATTGATACGATTAAAGCTGACTTAGGTAAAATTGATTTAGTTATCTACAGCTTAGCGTCTCCTCGTCGCACTGATCCAAATACAGGTGAGACATACTCATCAACGCTTAAGCCAATTGGCTCAGATATCACAACAAAAAACTTAAATACGTCTAAGCGTGTGATTGATGAAGTAACCGTTGAAGCGGCAAGCCAAGAAGACATCGACAATACAATCAAAGTAATGGGCGGTGAAGATTGGGAAATGTGGATTGACGCATTAAAAGCAGCCGATGTCCTTGCTGATAACTTCAAAACAACAGCTTATACCTACATTGGTAAAGAGTTAACATGGCCAATTTACGGTCACGCAACGATTGGTAAAGCAAAAGAAGACCTAGACCGTGCAACACAAGCAATCAAAGAGTCTACAAAAGGCTTAAATGGTGAAGCGTATGTTTCTTCATTAAATGCAGTTGTGACACAAGCAAGTTCAGCAATTCCTATCATGCCTTTATATATCTCTGCGTTATTCAAAGTAATGAAAGCAGACGGCACATACGAAGGTACCATTGAACAAATCCATGCGCTATTCACTGAAAACCTTTACGGCGAAACGCCACGTTTCGATGACGGCGGTCATTTATTCCAAAACTACAAAGAGTTAGAAGACGATGTGCAAGCTCGTGTTCAAAAAGTGTGGGATACGGTAGACACAGACACCATTGACGAATTAACGGATTATGTGGGTTACCACAATGAGTTTTTACGTTTATTCGGTTTTGGTATCGATAGCGTAGATTACGAGCAAGATGTGAATCCTGATGTGGCGATTTCACAGCTGATTGATTAGTGATTAAATAACGCTGGTTTTGGAAAAGTCGCTTTTTTAAGCGGCTTTTTTGTTTTTAAGAGAAAATAAAACGGCATCAATAGCACTTTGGTCTATATTGAAATTAATTCAAATGGTTTTTTGTAGTCTAAATAACCACATCAGTCGTATAAATTTCATATTTGCTCTCGCATAGTCACCCTGATTGATGTTAAAATTCGGGCAATATATGTGAGGAGTTTACTGCGTTGCTTGTTTAGGTGTGAAACAAGCAGTTTTTAGATACTAAGAACTTAACTTGAGCATATCAAGAAGCGACGTGGTTGGTACGATTTTTCAGTTTCTTTCCGTTAATGTAATGCAAGTGCGTATGATCAACATAAAAAAAGGTCTGGATTTACCCATAGAGGGCGCACCTCAGCAAGTTATTCATGATGGTTCTACCGTCAAACGTGTAGCTGTGCTAGGTGAAGAATTTATTGGTATGCGTCCAACCATGCATGTTCGTGTGGATGACCAAGTCAAAAAAGGCCAGGTACTTTTTGAAGACAAAAAGAACCCAGGCGTCTTATTTACTGCACCAGCTTCTGGGGTAGTTAAAGAAATTAATCGTGGTGCTAAACGTGTGCTGCAATCTGTTGTTATTGAAGTTAATGGCAGTGAGCAAATCACCTTTGACTCTTTCAAGGCCGACGAGCTTTCAAGCTTAGACCGTGAAAAAGTGAAAGAAGTACTAGTTCAATCAGGTCAATGGACAGCACTACGTGCTCGCCCATTCAGCAGAGTAGCGGCTTTGGATGCAAATCCTAGCTCAATCTTTGTAACGGCTATCGACACTAACCCGCTAGCTGCAGATCCTGCAGTAATCATTGCTGAAAACACTGCAGCATTTGAAGCCGGTTTAGCTGTGGTATCTCGTTTAACTGACGGCAAAGTATTTGTTTGTAAACAAGCTGGTAGCCAAGTGCCTAGTTCATCAATCCCTCAAGTAGAAGTACATGAGTTTGGTGGCAAACACCCGGCTGGCCTTGTTGGTACACACATTCATCATTTAGACCCAGTTTCTGCTAGCAAACAGGTTTGGCACTTAGGCTACCAAGACGTTATTGCGTTTGGTAACTTATTCCTGACAGGTGAAATCTTCACAGACCGTGTAGTTTCGCTTGCTGGTCCGCGTGTTAAAAACCCACGCTTAGTAAAAACTCAATTAGGTGCATCATTAGATGATTTAGTTGCTGGCGAATTAGAAGACGGTGATAACCGTGTAATTTCTGGTTCAGTGCTTTCAGGCGCTACTTCACAAGGTCCACATGCTTTCTTAGGTCGTTACCATGTTCAAGTATCTGTATTACTTGAAGGTCGCGAAAAAGAATTCTTCGGTTGGATTGCGCCTGGTGCTAATAAGTTCTCTGTAACACGTACCTTCTTATCTCACCTGACTCCGAGCCGTCTATTTAACATGACGACTTCTACAGGTGGTTCGAACCGTGCCATGGTACCAATTGGTAGTTATGAGCGTGTTATGCCTTTAGACATCTTACCTACACTATTATTACGTGATTTAATCGCACGTGATCTTGATGGTGCAATTTCGTTAGGTGCGCTAGAGCTTGATGAAGAAGATTTAGCGTTATGTACTTTCGTTTGTCCAGGTAAATACGAGTACGGTTCAATCCTGCGCGATTGCTTGACTACGATCGAGAAGGAAGGCTAGAGAGATGGGTTTAAAGAAATTTCTAGAAGATATTGAGCCGCATTTTGAACCGGGTGGTAAACATGAAAAGTGGTATGCGCTTTACGAAGCTGCTGCAACTATTTTCTATACGCCTGGTTATGTAAATAAAGGCAAAACACACGTTCGCGATAACATCGACCTAAAACGTATGATGATTTTAGTGTGGATGGCGACGTTCCCTGCAATGTTCTTTGGTATGTTCAACATCGGTCATCAGGCCGCGGGTGCATTAGCACAAGGTTTTGAACTGGCAAACACATGGCAAGTTGGTCTGTTCCAATTATTTGGCGGTGAATTAACTGCTGACTCTGGTTGGGGCGCGAAAATGTTTTACGGGGCCTGCTTCTTCCTACCAATATACGCAGTAACGTTTGCTGTGGGTGGTTTCTGGGAAGTGCTATTCGCTTCTGTGCGTAAGCACGAAGTAAATGAAGGTTTCTTCGTAACATCTGTATTATTCGCACTCATTCTGCCGGCAACAATTCCTTTATGGCAAGTTGCATTAGGTATTACGTTTGGTGTTGTAATCGCTAAAGAAATCTTTGGTGGTACAGGTCGTAACTTCCTCAACCCTGCGCTTGCTGGTCGTGCGTTCTTATTCTTCGCATACCCTGCACAAATTTCAGGTGACACAGTATGGACAGCAGTAGATTCATTCTCTGGTGCAACTATGCTTGGTCAAGCTGTTGTAGGTTCACTTGATTACAGCAACATGGAACTATGGTGGAATGCGTTCTACGGTTTCATTCAAGGTTCTGTAGGTGAAACGTCAACATTAGCATTATTAATCGGTGGTTTATTCCTGATTTATGTGCGTATTGCTTCATGGCGTATCGTGCTAGGTGTATTCCTAGGTATGGTTGCAACGGCATTCTTACTAAATACAGTTGGTTCTGAAACTAACGCAGTATTTGCGATGCCTTGGCACTGGCACTTAGTGCTTGGTGGTTTTGCATTTGGTATGTTCTTTATGGCAACAGACCCAGTATCTGCATCATTCACAGACAAAGGTAAGTTCGCTTACGGTGCGTTAATCGGCTTTATGGTTGTAATGATCCGTGTTGTTAACCCGGCATTCCCAGAAGGTATGATGCTAGCAATCTTATTTGCTAACTTATTTGCACCATTATTCGATCACTTTGTAGTGCAAGCTAATATCAAGCGGAGGTTGGCACGTAATGTCTAGTAATAACGAATCAATCGGCAAAACGCTAACCGTTGTTGTTGCACTATGTTTAGTGTGTGCAATCATCGTATCGTTTGCTTCAGTTCAGCTTCGTCCTTTACAGCAAGCTAACAAAACACAAGATATTCAACGCAATATCTTAGCGGCTGCAGGCATTGAAGTATCAGGTACTGTGTCAGATACCTTTAACTCAAAAATTGAAGCTCGTGTTGTAGACATGAACACAGGTGAGTTTGTTGAAGGTGCTGATCCTAACTCATTTGACTTCGAGAAAACAAAATTCGACCAAGCGCGTAGCTTTGCGTTGAAAGCAGAAGGAATTAAAGACATCGCGGGTATTCAGCGTATGACAAAAAATTCACCTGTTTATATCTCGAAAAAAGCAGATGGTTCTACTGATGCAATCATTCTACCTATCCAAGGTTATGGCCTTTGGGGTGTAATGTATGGCTTCTTAGCGCTTGAGAGTGATGGTGAAACTGTTAAGAACATCAATTTCTTCAAGCACAACGAAACGCCTGGTCTAGGTGGTGAAATTCAAAATCCACAATGGACTGCTAAATGGCAAGGTAAAGAGTTACCAATCAATATCATGAAGAGTGGTGCGAAGAACGAACATCAAATCGATGGTCTTTCTGGTGCAACATTAACTTCAAACGGTGTTGATCACACAGTTGACTTCTGGACTGGCGAGCATGGCTTTGGTCCATTCCTTGCGAAAGTACGTGAAGGAGCGTTGAAATAATGGCTGATACTAAAGAAATGAAGTCGGTCCTATTTGGCCCGGTATTCGCAAATAACCCGATCGCACTACAAGTACTTGGTATTTGTTCTGCGCTAGCGGTAACATCAAGCTTAAAAAATGCACTTATCATGTCAATCGCATTGACACTTGTAACAGCATTCTCAAGCTTGTTTATTTCGTCAATTCGTAACCACATCCCATCATCTGTACGTATTATCGTGCAAATGACGATTATTGCATCATTAGTAATCGTGGTTGATCAGGTATTGCAAGCATTCTCTTATGCAACGGCAAAAGAGCTTTCAGTATTCGTTGGTCTAATCATTACTAACTGTATCGTAATGGGTCGTGCTGAAGCATACGCAATGAAGTCACCACCGTTAATGTCTTTCTTAGATGGTATCGGTAACGGTTTAGGCTACTCAGTAGTACTACTAACTGTTGGTTTCATCCGTGAGTTATTCGGTAAAGGTTCACTATTCGGTGTTGATATTATCCCACTTGTACAAAACGGTGGCTGGTATCAACCAATGGGTCTATTGATTTTACCACCGAGTGCATTCTTCATTATTGGTTTATTCATCTGGGTACTTCGTACCTTCAAGAAAGACCAAGTAGAAGCAAAAGCGTAAGGGGCGAGCAGTGGAACATTATATTAGTTTATTTGTAAAAGCGGTTTTCATTGAAAACTTAGCTTTAGCCTTCTTCCTAGGTATGTGTACTTTCCTTGCTGTATCAAAGAAAGTAACAACGTCAATCGGCCTAGGTGTGGCAGTTATCGTGGTACTAGGTATTTCAGTACCTGTAAATAACTTGGTTTATCACGCTGTTCTTGCACCTGGTGCATTAGAGTGGCTTGGCTACCCAGAAGCAGACCTTAGCTTCTTACGTTTCTTGACGTTCATCGGTGTTATTGCAGCACTGGTACAAATTCTTGAAATGGCATTAGATAAGTTCTTCCCTGCACTTTACAACGCGTTAGGTATCTTCTTACCACTGATCACAGTTAACTGTGCGATCTTCGGTGCGGTATCTTTCATGGTTGAGCGTAACTATAACTTCGGTGAGTCTGTTGTTTATGGTATCGGTTCAGGTGTGGGCTGGGCACTAGCAATTACTTTACTTGCTGGTATCCGTGAAAAAATGAAGTATTCAGACGTTCCTGATGGCTTACGTGGTTTAGGTATTACTTTCATCACTGTTGGTCTTATGGGTCTTGGCTTTATGTCATTCTCTGGTATTTCACTTTAATAGGTAGCGAGGATAAATCATGAATGAGATTTTCTTAGGCGTTGGTGTTTTCATCGCTATCGTTGTTATTTTAGTTTTAGTTATCATTGGTGCTAAATCTAAATTAGTAGCAAGCGGCGATATCATCATCGGAATTAATGGCGACCCAGATAAAGCTATTAAAACATCAGCAGGTAGCAAGCTATTAGGCGCGCTAGCTGATTCAGGTATCTTCGTTTCATCTGCATGTGGTGGCGGTGGCTCTTGTGGTCAGTGTCGTGTACACATCAAAGAAGGTGGCGGCGATATCTTACCAACAGAACTTGATCACATCTCTAAAGGTGAAGCTCGTGAAGGCTGCCGTTTAGCGTGTCAGGTAAATGTTAAGAACGACATGGAAATTGAACTTGAAGAGTCAATTTTCGGTGTTAAGAAGTGGGACTGTACTGTTATCTCTAACGATAACAAGGCAACCTTCATCAAGGAACTTAAGTTACAAATTCCTGATGGCGAGTCAGTACCGTTCCGTGCCGGTGGTTATATTCAAATTGAAGCACCAGCACACCATGTTAAATACGCTGATTTCGATATTCCAGAAGAGTATCGTGGCGACTGGAACCACTTCGGTTTCTTCGATCTGGAGTCTAAAGTAGACGACGAAACAATTCGTGCTTACTCAATGGCTAACTACCCAGAAGAAGAAGGCATCATCATGCTTAACGTGCGTATCGCTACGCCGCCGCCAAGAGACCTAAGCCTTCCATGTGGTAAAATGTCTTCGTACATTTGGTCACTAAAAGAAGGTGATAAAGTGACTATCTCTGGTCCATTCGGTGAGTTCTTCGCGAAAGACACTGATGCAGAAATGGTATTCGTAGGTGGTGGTGCAGGTATGGCACCAATGCGTTCACATATCTTTGACCAACTTAAGCGTTTACAATCTAAGCGTAAGATGAGCTTCTGGTATGGTGCGCGTTCTAAGCGTGAAATGTTCTACGTAGAAGATTTCGACGGCTTAGCAGCAGAAAACGATAATTTCGTATGGCACACTGCACTGTCTGATCCACAACCAGAAGATAACTGGGAAGGTTACACAGGCTTCATCCATAACGTACTTTATGAAAACTACTTGAAAGATCATGAAGCACCAGAAGATTGTGAGTTCTACATGTGTGGTCCTCCAATGATGAACGCGGCTGTTATCAACATGCTTAAAGACTTAGGTGTAGAAGACGAAAACATCTTATTAGATGACTTCGGTGGCTAACACCATACACAAAACAATAAGTTTTGGTTAGAATACAAGCCTCGTAGCACAATGTGTTACGAGGCTTTTTTTATTTTTATACCAACGTCACGGTATCCTAAAGGTGAGTGCTATGAATAAAGTGTTTTATCGCCAAGGCTTGATGGCCTTTTTTCTACTAACTATTACTTTACTCATGGCAGGTTGTAGCCAAGCAGATAAAGCTGAGGAGCTTTATTTTGAAGGCAAAACCATGGGAACGACTTATCACATCAAGGTATTTGCTGAACCTTCTAAACTAGCAGGGGCTGATTTACATTCTGAAATTAAGCAAGCACTCAAAGATGTAAACCAATCTATGTCGACGTACATTCCAGATTCAGAAATTAATCAATTTAATCGCTTGCCCGCAGGTGAAGTTATGCCGGTTAGTGATGATTTTCGTAAGGTTGTGGCTGAGTCAATTCGCCTTGGGGAGTCAACAAAAACCCTTGATGTGACAATGGGGCCACTTATTGACTTATGGGGCTTTGGTCCAGATAAAAAGCCGACTAAACGCCCGACTGATGAAGCCTTGGCGGCGATGATTGAAAAGATTGGTGTTGATAAGCTTGAATTAACAGATTCAGGCCTTATGAAAACGATAGACGGTTTAGAACTGTCGTTTTCGGCTACGGCAAAAGGCTATGGCATAGATAAAGTTGCTGAGGTTATTGAAAGCCACGGCTTAACAAATTATATGGTTGAGATAGGTGGTGAGCTGCGTGTATCGGGTATTAAGCCAAGCAACATCACATGGAAAATTGCAATTGAACAGCCAGATGCAGAGCCTGGCGTGCGTAAAGTACATAAAGTGATTGAACCAGGTACCAATGGTATTGCCACATCAGGTGACTACAGAATTTTTTATGAAATGGATGGTGTGACATATAGTCACTTAATTGATCCTGTAACAGGTATGCCAAGTCGTCATGATTTAGTGTCGGTCACAGTATTGCATCCTTCAGCAATGACGGCTGATGGCTTAGCAACAGCCTTGACAGTTATGGGGATGGATCGTGCCCAAAAATATGCTGAAGAACATAGTCTGCCGGTATATTTAATTGGTAAGTCAGACAATGGCTTAGTCACTTATTCAAGCCCTGCTTTTAAACCTTATTTGTAGCAGGGCAAGAAGCAGTTTATAATGCATACAGCCCAACAGGTTGGGCTCAATTTTATTGCTGAACAATAGGGGCAAAGCAATGTCACTTTTTCTTCTTACATTTGGTCTACTTATTTTAATTGTGGCAGCGATGGCTGTTGGTATGATTGTGCAAAAGAAATCTATGGCCAGTAGTTGTGGCGGCCTAGGTGCTGTTGGTATCGACAAAGCCTGCGACTGCGACGACCCGTGTGACAAGCGCAAAAAGCGCATGGCAAAAGAACAAGTCTGGAAAGAGAATCAAATTCTTTAACCACAAAAAAAGCGCCTTTAGGCGCTTTTTTAATGTTTATTAATTGAGTTTTATGAGTTCTGAACCTAGTACTGCGTATTTTATGGTTTGTCCTTGGTAAAGTAAGAATGCCGCTGAGGCGTGCAATTTAGGTTGCGAATCAAATGCGCCTTGGCACCAGTAAACTGGCCAGTGGGAACGGTTATCGAGTTTCGCGAAATCCCCTGAAAAGCAGCTATAACCTTGCTTTAATAGCTCTTTATAATGCCTCTTATTAAGCTTAATTGGTTCTGTTAAAGAAAAACCTTTACCTGGGTTATAAACGAGCTTGTTGGCATCTATTTGAGTGTAGCCACGGCGAATGCTACTTATATCTCCCAGCTCTTTGATACGTGGTGCATTGCCTTTGTTATTAATGGCTATATCTATTTTGTAATCACCGTAATGGCTCTGTACATTCACATCATCAATAAGTAGGTCGACCCAGTTATTACTAGCATTAAAAGGAATTGCATTGTATTGGTTAATGCTGGCTGCTTTCCACGTGCCATTTTGTAGTGTATCGATTATCTCTTTATAAAGTACACGATTTACTTTTCGCGCAACTTGGCGATGAGGGTCGTTCGGGTAAGCACCTGATTCAATTAATATAGTGCGAATACCCATTTCGGAAAATGTATCACCAAAGCTTCGATACGAGTAACTGTCGTTATACTTTGCTAGGTGCCCTGGGATCATCGTTTCAATTGTTTTAGCTAAGTGAGCGATAAGCTGCATGGCTTCGCCACGGCTAGTATTAATCTCTCTTGCATCATTATAGGCAGGGGCGAGTACAGAAATAGTAGCTTGATTCCCTTTTTTTCCTGCACCGTAATACGCGTTCTGGTCATGCAAGTTAAAGCCAAAGTCAGGTTTAAACTCCTTAGCGGCACGCATGAGTGTTTGCCCCTCTGGGGTCCTCAATGCTTTTGCATCACGGTTTAGATCAATACCTTGTGCATTGTGACGCGTTTGAGCTTTGGCACCGTCAGGATTAATCATGGGAATAATCCTGAGCGTTAGTTTGTCTTGCCAGCTTTGTAGCCAGTTAGCGTTTTCGGGCAAAGTTATAAAATCAAGAAAATCCATAAGTGCAGCGGTGGCCGTGTTTTCATCACCATGCATTTGACTCCACATCATCACTTTTGTGGTGCCAGAGCCTATATCAAGAGCGTAAATGGGTTGACTGTGGTAAGACCTACCGAGTTGCTGTAGTGTAATTGCAGGATGCTTGGCTATGCGGTTTAAAACAGGTTTTATATCTGTGAGATTAATCGCTGCTTTATCAAAACCATCAACCTCGTTATTTTCAATTTCAGTGGCAATTATTGGTGTACTGATTAGCAAAGTCATGGCAAGTATACAGCCCCGCATAAGATATCCTTTATTCCTTTTTATTTTAATGCTAAGAATATTATATTTACATTCGTTTGGCTAACCTTTGTTCAACCTTATCTTCTTGTTTTTATTCTTTTTAACTTTGGGGTACTTAGCGGCGCGCGTTTTTAGTTGATTTTTTATAGAAGCACACAGAATAGAGGCGCTATTATTGAATCTTGCTCTTGGGATATTTCCCAAGAGCAAGTAAAGGTTGGAGTTGCTAAGTTTATACAGTGAAAGAAAACTTCGATTTACGCAGCAGTCCCACAATGACAAGTAATGAAAGAATATAGAAGGGCATACTGCCCCCGCTTTTTTCTTTTGTTTCTTCGCCATTATCGTCTGTATCATCGGCTTTTGTGGTTATAGTAACTGTACTTGGCTCAGAGTAGCTCATGCCATCAAAAACGCGGTACTGAAAGCTAGTTTCGTAGCTTGTATTAGTTTGCGGCGTATATGATGCGATTCCACTGTTGTTGTCTAATGTTACTGAACCTATGCTTGGCTCAGATACAAGCTCATAAGTAAGTGGATCTGAATCTGCATCTTGGGCTAATAGTTCGAATTGAGCTGCTTCAGATTGATTGATGATTAATTCCAGAGCCTGTGTCTGTGGGGATGTATTGGTATGATTTATTGTAATCATTTTATCAATATTTAAACCAATCTCGTTGCTTATATTAACGACAAAATTAGCTGGCTCTAACGTTGAGATTAATGGTGTATAGGTAAACTCACCCGTTGCATTATTACTAAACACAAACTCGCCTGATGCTGGCTGTACCTTTACGTTAAGTTGAAGATTACTGTTTTCACCTGCACCTGATAAGGAGAGAGTTTCGCTCAGTGGCGTGCGCCAATGAGCAGAAATTGAATTAGGCTCAATGACAAGAGGTGTTCCATCAATATTGACTGAAACCGACACACTTTCAGTGGCCCTTCCGCCTATAGACATAGAAAGCTCAAATTGGTCTAGGCCAACTTCGCCAGTTGTGGGAGTGTAACTAAAGTGGCCAAGAGCCCTATCGGTAAATGTAATATTGCCTTTGCTAGGTGCCTTTGAAATATAAAAGCGATAGTTGAAGGAATCTTTTTCACTCAATGCTTTAAACTCAACAGGCGTGAACTTATTGGTGTTAAATTCAGTTACACTAAGTTGATAAGGTTGCTCTGTTTTTTCGCCGATTTTAAATAGTTCTCTGCCATTTGAGTGTGTTATTAGCCAATAGGTCTTTTCGTTAACTATTTCAATATCTGAATGTGTAGCGGCCACATCAAGAGTAACCAGCTTGTTATATTGTGCATTTGCCAAATTAAATACACCTAGTTCATTTTCGCAGGCGATATGAAGTTGGCCACTAAGGTGTTGCTCAACAGCAATTAATTTTGATGATGCACAGAAGTTAGTCACTTCTTGTTTATTTCCTTGGGCGGAAATAGATACTAAAGCCCCGTCCTGAGTTGTTGTATACAATTGCTCGTTATTATTATACGTAAAAGTAT
Organism: Pseudoalteromonas sp. CO133X; assembly: GCA_004208945.1. Lineage (GTDB taxonomy): Bacteria > Pseudomonadota > Gammaproteobacteria > Enterobacterales > Alteromonadaceae > Pseudoalteromonas. The sequence continues at coordinate 53,086 of SGPE01000023.1, forward strand.
CAAGTGATTGGATATCACCTAAATCAAGTAATGAGTGGGTGTTTTTAACAAAGTTATAGACGGCTGTCTGCTTGTTAGTTCCTAGATGCTCAAACACAAGTTCTTTAATACCATCGCCGTCAAAGTCAATTGTCGTTAGTAATTCTGATGTATCAAGTTGAGGTTCACCAATAAGTGAAATCGTATATTTGATGCTGTCACTGTATAACTCTCTGACTTCAAATGGTTTTGACTGATCAGCATAATACCAGTCTGAATATTGGTAGAGGTACTCTTGGTTTCCGTCACCGTCAATATCACCCAATAGCTTGAAATAGCCAATAAAAGGTTGTTCGATATGATTAGACCCATCCATGTTCAATATATAGTGTTTCCTAATACCGGGATTCCACTGCTCACCTTGAGTCGAGTACACAATTTTATTATCGGTGTTTCTACCAAAAGGTATTATGGAAACTTTATCTACTTTAGAAGCATAAAGCTCTTTAGTTACACTTTTTGACCATGATTCAGTTTGTGTGACAGGAGAAATACTATTTAATATTGTATAACTTGTTAAATAGGCAGGATCCCGCTTCGAACCTGCGATAATAATAAGCTGTCTATACTCTTCAATAATCTTTACCTCTTCATTTTGCATGGCTAAATAAGCATTGCCGTTAAAGCCGAGTTCAGTTACCTCTCCGAATCTCACTTCTTTAACATTGAGTCTCTGTATTTGCTCAATTGTTTCTTTTTGCTCATCGCCATACAAGTCTAAATATTCATAGATATAATGAAGAATATTAGGTTGATAATCGCCTCCATCCTGTGTTGTGACGCTCCTGCCAATGACTTCTTCTTCTCTTGTTAAATAGTTATAGAAATAGTTAAAGTGAGTCCTACGATTCGAATCACTGTACATCTCGGCATTGTTATCAATGGCTGTATAATCTTGATAAAGGTCGTTGTTGTAGTAAGGCGATCTACTAGTGTATTTTAAAAAGTCATTATCTTGATTACAATCTTCTAGCGTACTCTCCAAAGGCCAAATAACGCTGTTTTCATTTACATCGATAGTACACTTTTCACCTACAGCTTCATCCATGCCATCATTATTTAAATCTTTGGCAAATAAGTATCTGCTTGTTACGGGTAGCTCGCCAACTTTTTTTACATCACTGCCTTGAATTTGGTAGATTTCGCCGTCCCATGTCAGCATTTCATTGAGCAGATGATTGGTAAACTTTCCGACAGTAAACTCATAATGTGGCAGAGTGTAGTGCGCTTTTGTTTCAAGGCTATGCATATCTAGCGTATACATAGTGCTTTCATTTATTAGCATAACCTCAATATTGCCATCGTTATCTATGTCTTTAAATTTAACGTTATCAGCAGTTATATTTGGGATCTTTTTTACATATTTTCTAGCAGTTAAATTTACAAGGTGTGCGTTGCGTTGATCGCTAATAATAATAGCAAAGTGATTATCTGAACTTTTATCGTAATAAATTTCAAACGAAGCAATTGATTCTCCTTCGCTCTCAAACTCTATTGCATTGGTTACTGGCGTGTTGACAGTTTCATCATTGCCGATGATACTAATAATATACAACCTTTGGCTGTCATCATTAATCATTGCAATGATATCTTTATTCGAATCATTATCAATATCGATCACTCTAACATTACTTAAATCATCAAAGCTTGAAAAATGCTTCATTTTTTCTACGTCGGCGTATGATGATTGAGTGGTTAACATCAAGCTGAGAAGTGTCGATGTAATAGCAAACTTCATATTATTCCCTTAAAAATAGTTTCGCGTTTTTGTTTTGGACCCTTGTATATCAACAACAAGAGGCAATAGTAAATTAACATACTTTATTATGCTGCGTAACTGAATTAGGGAATGAAAAATAAAAAAGTGATATTATTTAGAATGCTTCTGGGTTTGAGTACTGATACACAGCTGTCTCAAGCTGCATTACCTTGCAGTATTAAGAAGTTTTTATACAATTTCTTTCCTATCTATTTCACTTTGTAATATAAAATCCTCTAATTTTTTAGGTGGTTATCTAAGTTAGTATTGGTTATTTACATTTTTTTATAGCTTAATTAAATGCTGGTTAACTGACCGCTGTTAATTTTTTCTTGTATGATAAGTTGACTTTGTTATACTCCACATCGAAATTTCAGTAATTACTGAAACTTTATTGATGAAGATCATGTTACCGCATTAAAAAATAGGGTAGAGCAACTACCTTAAATGTGGTGAAAGTTTTAAAAGGCGTGAGTTTTGCGAGCAATTAATCAGTCACAAGGTGTCAAACAATCTAGTTTAGCTAGATTGCAATTGGCTGCGCGTGCGTTTTTTGCTGGTAAAGAACTAATGTCAGTTTTAGCTTTGCTGCTGATTAATTCAGCCATGCTAATCAACGGTACATTAGAAGATGCTCACGGGCTAAGAAGTTTATTAAGTGAAGGGGCTCTGTACGAAGCACCATTACTTAATGTGTTGAGCTTTTTAGCTTACCCAGTGGTGTCTTGCCAGTTACTTATTGGTTTATGCTGGTTGGTCTTCCATTTCTTCCCTGCGCGTCGTGCAGGTGTCATTTTACGTAAAGCGGCCTTCGCAGCGCGTGAAACGATAAAGTCTTTAGTAGTACACAGCGCTCATGGCTGTCGTGCTCCTCCTCGTGTAAATGGTTGTCTGTAAATAAGCTTTGTTGCTTAAGTTCAGCCATTTTAGTCATTTGCTAAGTTGTCTTTACTAAGCACCTAGTGGGCCTTCTGCGTCCAAATTTCAGTCAGCTAACCTAATTATTCCCACATTTTAGCGTGCCGATTTTCTGTGCTCGTTACTTGGCTGGGGATGTCTGTGGCCGTTTTTTGCTACAGAGAAGCGTCGTGTACTTATCGACAAGTGTTAACTTTTAGGTTGTAGGATATTCCTTTGTCAATTCGTAACCTTTGTAATATTGCTCTAGCGTCTTTAGTGCTGGCTTTGTCTGGCTGTAAAGGCGGGGTACTTGATCCAAAAGGTCAAATTGGGGCTGACGAAAAGTATTTAATTATCGTAGCGACGGTATTAATGCTGATTGTTGTAATCCCAGTTATTGCCATGACAATTTATTTTGCATGGAAATACCGTGATGGACGAGACCAAGAAATTTATGCTCCTAAGTGGGCTCACTCAAACAAGATTGAAGCGGTTGTATGGACCATTCCGATTATTATTGTGGTTATTTTAGGTGTGATCACTTGGCAATCAACGCAAGATCTTGACCCTTATAAACCACTTGAAGGGAAGGGTGAGCACCTTACTGTAGAAGTGGTGTCTTTAAACTGGAAATGGTTATTTATTTACCCAGAGCAAGGCATTGCAACAGTGAATGAGTTGGTTTTTCCGGCTAACGTGCCTGTTCAATACAAGATCACCTCAGAAAGCACCATGAATTCGTTTTTCATACCTCAGCTTGGTAGCCAAATTTACTCAATGGCAGGCATGGAAACCAAACTTCACTTGATAGCTGATGAACCAGGAACTTTTAAAGGTTTCTCTGCAAATTACAGCGGTGCTGGTTTCACGGGTATGAAGTTTAATGCCATTGCTACCCCAACCCAAGCTGATTTCGATGCATGGGTAAATAAGGTTAAAAATACAGGATCTGCGCTTACTAAACAGACCTATGTTGAACTTGCTAAGCCAAGTGAGTACGACCCAGTTAAATACTACGCCAGTGTTGATAAAGATATGTTCCATTCAATCGTAATGAAATATATGCAAGCGCATGGCTCACACGGTGCAATGCAACACGCAATGCCAGAGCACTCAGCTCATAAAGGGCATAGCGAGGACGAGGAATAATCATGTCGTTGTTAGGTAAATTAACATTAGACGCAATCCCGTTTCATGAACCAATTATCATGGTTACCATGACGGTGGTTGCTGTCTTAGGCTTGCTAGTGGCAGGCTTAGTAACAAAATATAAAAAATGGGGCGTGCTTTGGCACGACTGGATCACCTCAATAGATCATAAGCGCTTAGGTGTGATGTACATCATTCTTGCGCTTATCATGCTTTTCCGTGGTTTCGCGGATGCCATTATGATGCGACTGCAATTAGCGATGGCTACCGGCGGTGCAAGTGGTTACTTACCACCTGAACATTACGACCAAATTTTTACGGCGCACGGGGTGATTATGATCATCTTTATGGCGATGCCGTTCATGATTGGTTTAATGAACATCATTTTACCGCTGCAAATTGGTGCCCGTGATGTTGCATTCCCATTCTTGAATAATCTAAGTTTTTGGTTAACTGCTGGCGGTGCAATCCTAATCAATATCTCATTATTCTTTGGTGAGTTTGCGAAAACGGGTTGGGTTGCATATCCACCCTTGTCAGAGTTGTCATTCAGTCCAGGTGTTGGGGTCGACTATTATATATGGGCCTTGCAGATATCCGGCTTGGGTACTTTGTTAACGTCAGTTAACTTCTTAGCGACTGTATTCAAAATGCGTGCTCCTGGCATGACATTAATGAAAATGCCTATTTTTACGTGGGCTTGTACGTGGGCAAATATCTTAATTGCAGCATCGTTCCCAATTTTAACTGCTGTACTGGCAATGTTAACGCTTGACCGTTATCTCGATTTCCACTTCTTCACGAATGAATTAGGTGGTAACGCGATGATGTACATCAACTTATTCTGGGCATGGGGTCATCCTGAGGTTTACATTCTGATCTTACCTGCGTTTGGTATTTTCTCAGAAGTTATCTCAACGTTTGCTGGTAAACGCCTGTTTGGTTATAAGTCGATGGTTTACGCAAGCGGTGCGATTTCTATTTTAGGGTTCATCGTTTGGCTTCACCACTTCTTTACTATGGGCTCAAGCGCTAATGTGAATGCCTTCTTTGGTGTGATGACCATGGTCATTGCAGTACCGACGGGTGTGAAACTCTTCAACTGGTTATTCACTATGTATCGTGGTCGTTTACGTATTACGGTGCCAGTGCTTTGGACTTTAGGTTTTATGGTGACTTTCACTATCGGTGGTATGACCGGCGTGTTACTTGCCATTCCTGGTGCTGACTACGTATTACATAACAGCTTATTCTTAATCGCTCACTTCCATAACACTATTATTGGTGGTGCGGTATTTGGTTATTTAGCGGGTTTTGCGTTTTGGTTCCCTAAAGCAATGGGCTTCAAACTTGACGAGAGCTGGGGCAGAAGATCTTTCTGGTGCTGGTTAATTGGTTTCTTCGTGGCATTCATGCCGTTATATGTACTTGGTTTCTTAGGCATGACACGTCGCTTAAACCACACTAACAACCCTGATTGGAACATTTGGCTATACATTGCAGCTGGCGGTGCAGTGATCATTATGTTCGGTATCTTATTCCAAGTTGTGCAACTGGTAGTGAGCTTCAGAAACCGCGAGCAACTCGATGATACAACGGGTGATCCGTGGAATGGTCATACGCTTGAGTGGGCATCTGCATCACCTCCGCAGTACTACAACTTTGCAAAAATCCCTCATGTTGATGATATCGATGCATGGACAGACATGAAAGAAAAAGGCCTAGCTTACAAGCAAGAAGCTTCTTATAGCCCAATTCACATGCCAAAAAATACCTCTGCTGGCGTGTTAATGAGTGGTGCATTAACAACCTTTTGTTTTGCCATGATTTGGCATATTTGGTGGCTTGCAGCCTTTGGTTTACTGGGCGCTATCGCGGTATTTATCAAACGTTGTTATACGGCGGATGTTGATTACTACGTGCAACCAGATGAAATTGTTGAACTTGAAACGGCGCACAATACCGCCGCGACTAAAGGGGTGAATGCATGAGTTCTATCACTGCTGATTTAAACACCTTAGATAATACTCAAGGTCATGTTGATGCACATGACCATCACGATACGGGTGGCAACACGGTTTTCGGTTTTTGGTTGTACTTAATGACCGACTGCTTATTGTTTGCTTCTTTCTTTGCAACCTATGCCGTACTGTTTATGAACACAGCCGGTGGCGTGTCTGGCAAAGATATTTTTGAACTTGATTTTGTTGCGGTTGAAACCGCGGCACTCCTACTTAGTAGTATTACCTTTGGTTTTGCGATGATCTCTGCGCATTCGCAGAAGAAGGCCGCTACGTTAACTTGGTTGCTGGTTACCTTTGCCTTTGGTGCTGTATTTATTGGTATGGAAGTGTATGAATTCCATCACCTAATTGCGCACGGTAATGGCCCACAACAAAGTGCCTTTTTAACCTCGTTTTTCTCTTTAGTGGGCTTACACGGCCTGCATGTGACGGCAGGTTTAATTTGGATGACAATCATGATGATCGAAGTTTTACGTCGTGGTTTAAACCCGCAAACAGTGACACGCCTAAGTTGTTTAAGCCTGTTTTGGCACTTCTTAGATGTGGTGTGGATCTGTGTATTTACCGTTGTTTATTTAATGGGAGCAATGTAATGAGTCACAGTGAATCACATGTCATTAATAATCTAGAAGTACACGCACATAGCGCGCAATCACATGGCAGTATCAAAGACTATTTAGTTGGCTTTGTGTTGTCGGTGATTTTAACGGCTATTCCATTTTGGGCTGTAATCAGTGGGTCGTTTTCAAAACCAGCCACCGTATGGTGCATTGTGACGATGGCGGTTGTGCAAATTTGGGTGCATTTAAAGTACTTCTTGCATTTAAGTTTTAAAACTGAAGACGGCAAGGCCAGCTCATTGTCATTTATCTTCAGCGCTATCATTATCGTAATGGTGGTTGGTTTGTCGGTGTGGATCATCTACGAATCGAACGCCATGATGATGTACTAATAACAATTACTTTGTAATTGATTAAAGAGTTTACGAAAGGAGCTGGTTAGTTTGAGGTTGTGTCTCCAGTTCTTACAGTCTGTTACTAGCTAGTTTCTTTCGTAATTTTGCGTTTGTGCGAAATATTAGAGGAGTCGAGGAAGTGTTTCGACGTTATTTAAATGTCACTAAACCTGGCATTATCATGGGCAACTTAATCTCCGTCGCGGGAGGATTCTTGCTAGCCTCTCGTGGTGATGTTGACCCATGGTTAATGATCGCGACCTTGCTAGGGTTATCTTTAGTCGTAGCATCTGGATGCGCAATCAATAATGTCATTGATCGTGATATTGATGTTGCTATGGCGCGCACTCGCAAACGCGTCACAGTCACTGGCGAAATGTCAGCAAAGGCGGCTATGACACATGGCATCGTGCTTGGTGTTTTTGGTTTCTCATTATTAGCAGTGTATACCAACGTAGTGGCACTCTTATTTGCTACGTTTGGTTACGTCATTTATGTTGGTGTATACAGCTTATATATGAAACGTCGTTCTGTGTACGGCACCTTTGTAGGAAGCTTATCGGGCGCAGTTCCACCTGTGGTGGGCTATTGTGCGGTAACTGGGCAGTTTGATGCTGGTGCTGTGATTTTATTGGTAATGTTCAGTTTATGGCAAATGCCTCATTCATATGCAATTGCAATCTTTCGTTATAACGACTACCAAGCGGCCAGAATTCCTGTGCTACCTGTAGCGCAAGGGATTGAGAAGGCAAAGCATCACATTGTTTTATATATCGCCGTGTATGCGTTGGTTGTGATGTTATTAACCATTAGTGGTTATACAGGTTTAGCTTTTATGGCTGTGGCTTGTACAACGAGTTTTTGGTGGTTGCTAATGGCGCTTCGTGGCTATCGTCGCAATATTGATGTAAGCGGCTGGGCGCGCCAAGTGTTTGCTTTTTCGATAGTAAATATTACGGTTTTGAGTATAGCGATGGCTTTAGATTACCATTCGGTAGCTCCACAGCTACTTGTTTTAACTTAGAAAAAAGTTGCTAACATATCCCAATGTTACAGTAGCAAAGGCCCGGTTTTTTCTCCACCGGGCCTTTTTTCGTTATTGTTTTTGTAACAATTTTAATGCTTGAAAGCCACTTCCTTTAGTCTCTCCATTCATTCTATAAAAGTATGAGTAATTGTATAAAGTACTGTTATTGTATTCCCCTAGGTACTCAAGACTTCTAAAAAACACACCGCCATCTTCTGTCGCTTCAGACTCACTTATACATGACTCATATGAAGAAGCGGATGGACAAGAGAAGTTGTGGATCACAAGTATTCGATTATTTTTGATTGTCCAAAAATTGTCTGTTTCTAACTCTGTATTGAGCTCTGGTAAGTCTCCAGTTGTTGAGCTAGAAAATAGTGAGCGTTCATCCTCTGTAAAAGCAAAAAAACTTTTACTATCAGAGTTTGATAAGCTTGGGTCGATATATAAACCTATAACATCTTCATACTTAATTGTATTGGAGCTGTTGACTTCACTGAACAGTGAGCCTTGATAGAAGCCTTGATTATTTTGAGCTAAAAAAATATCACCATTAGCTTTTTGGAAAAACTTGGCTGAGTAATTGTTATTATCATAACTGTAACTTAATTTTTCACCGTCATTGTTGATGGTTAAAACGGTTTCTATTTTTTCAGCTCGATGAGGAAAATAAGAGGTAACAGAAAACTCTGTCTGAGTATTTACCTTAAAGACTGGATTTGCCCTCAAAGTGCCATCTTCAGTTTCAAACTCTGATGAGAGTAACCGTCCAGTATATATACTTCCTGAGTTAAGGTCAGGAACCGATATAGGCGCTATCTTTTCTTGTATTATTAAGTTGGTTTGGTTGCTTAAAGCTTTGTCCAATCCTCGAAAGTCTTCAGTATTGAATGTACCAAGATCGGTTAATAGAGCTGCGCTGTGTGATTGCTCTGCAAAGAAAAATTTATCATCCGAATAAAGTATGTCAATTGCATTTATAGTCACAGCTAATTCTAGAGTTTCATATAGCCCCGTTTTCATGTTATGGAAATTAACTTGGAAAAGCTGTGAGTTGCTATCAGCAGTTATTTGATTATTAGATAGCTTGCCAGTAACTTTTACAGATCTAGAAAAGCTACCATTTCCAGTATCAACTTTTAAATCGCTGTATAAGTGACTATCGCTACCAACTACGCTAATATTTTCAGAAGGGTAGCTTCCTTCATCAGTTAAGTAACTAGGTGTTACTGCGGCTAAATCTTGTACGTGTAGGTTTAGAACGTGTTCTTCAGTTTCGTTTTTGAAGTGTACACGCAGACTTTCATTATCGGACGCAACAACGGTAAGGTCTGAAATATTACAGTAAGAATAGCACACTCCGCTGTCATATCGCGTTAGTGCTATATCACCTTCGCTGCTTACTTGGTAATCAAAGCTTGTTAGTTCATTATTTAATATGTGGGCGCCAGCATTATTTTGACTGAATATAAACTTAGTCTTTTCATCACTTGTAGACCAAATGCCAGCAAGCTCACTTGAGGTAAGTTTTATTTTTTGCCACTTACTAGGATCGTCGTTGATTGTGATAGTTAATTGATAATCCTTACTAGCGTGGCCGTCAGATAGTGTTGCCTGAAATGTGTATTCACCAATATCAAAAAAATCTGGTTCAACTTTTAATGTGGCCTCTGTGCCATTAGTGGTTAATGTTAACCATTCAGGTTGATTTGCAATGGCTAGTGTGAGTGTATCATTATCATCATCTTTCATATCTAGTGTGAATGATGCTGATGACATTGCTTTAGTTTCTAGGGTGAGTTGACCTATTAAAGAAGGGGGATTATTTGTAGCTTCTTGCTGCTGCGTTGAATCATCAGAAGAACCACCTCCACAGCCTGCTAAGACAAGTGAAAGGGTAGTTATTAATAATTTTTTCATATTTACTTCCTTTTTTGTAAGCAAGTAGTCTAATCGTTTTATGAAAATTCATCAATAAAATTAATATGTTAAATGGTTTTGGTGACTGGTAGTAATATCTTGTATGTTTATTTAATGTTAGAACTGAGCAGCTTGCTCTACTACTATGCCATGACGCGCGGCAAGACGACGGTGATCTTTATCATAACCACCACCAATTACGGTTGCGACAGGTACATTGCGCTCTAGGCAACGCTTAAGGACTAAATGATCGCGTTGCTCTATCCCTTGCCAGCTTATATCAAGTTTTCCTAAGCCATCCTCTTGCCATACATCAACACCTGCATCATAAAGCACTAAATCTGGGTTAAGGGTGTTTAATAAATAACTCAGCGTATCGTCAACAACGCCTAAGTATTCACTATCCGCCACATTGGGTGCTAATCCTATGTCTAAATCGCTGGCTGATTTTCTAAACGGAAAATTCTTTTCGCAGTGGATAGAGCAGGTATAGGCATAGGGCTGATGCGCGAGCATTGCTGCGGTACCATCACCTTGGTGAACGTCTAAATCAAAAATAAGTATATTGGTGACTTCACCACTTTTTATTAGGGTTTCGCTGGTAAACGCTAAGTCGTTTACCATACAGTAGCCGGATCCAAAATCAGTATGAGCATGGTGGGTGCCTCCTGCTAGATGGCATGCTATACCATGCTTCAAGGCAAGACGCGCCGTTTGCAAGGTGCCAAGTGGGGCGGTAAAAGTACGCGCCATGAGTTGCTCAGACCAAGGCAGACCGATACGGCGCATTGCTTTTTCGTCAAGGCGGTTATGCCAAAGGTCATAAATATAATTATCGCAATGTACTAGTTCGAGTGGCTCTGGCGTGCCTAACTTTGGTTGGACTAAATTACTATTAATAAGACCAAGGCTTTTTACATGTTCATATAAATATGCAAATTTGCTCATTACAAAGCGATGCTTCGGATCGAAGTTAAATGAGTAATTAGGATGATAGACGATAGGTAAGTGTGGATTTAAATTCATTGAATACAGCACAGCCAGTTTTTAACTATGGTAATAAAGTTACCTTTAATAGTCTATTCGGGTGCATGTATCAGCATCGTTAGCTCTCGGTGTAATAGGTCATCGTCTCCTAGGTTTAGCTCTACTAACCGCTTTAAGTGAGTGATGCTATCAATATCGATATGGACAGAGTGTAAGCCTAAATGAAACGGCTCAATATGCCTGATTTCAACAGACATATTAATAGTGACTTGGCTTTCTGGCAGCGAGAAAGTAAGTTCTGCCAGCGCATTTTTATCAGCCAAGAGCTTATCAGGAAGGCTTACCAGTGCCCCATTTAAAGATATATCGAGTAATTCACAATTGTATGTGTGTTCATTCATAACCAATGTTGCTGGTGTAGAAAACAAGATACGCGAATACTTACGGCGATTTTTCATAATAACCCTTAGCGATGCTTAGGCTTAGAGTATAGTCAATCACTCACGAGTTTGGCGGCATTGTCATGAAGTTTTTTATCGTCAGGGTCTGATGTGGTGGTTAGCCAAATAACTTGGCCTTGTTTATTGATAAAAAGCGTTGTGGGTGTTCCTTTTACGCCAAGTTGTTGCGCAATCAGATCTGCCTTTATTGCTGTTTTAAAATGATGCCCTCTGTTTATTAAAGATTGTTGTGGTGTTGCATCATCGTCTTCACGAAAGCTAACACCTATCACGCGAAGGCCGTGACGTTTATATTGTTGATGAATTTTCTCAAGCCCAGGTTGAAGCTTTTTACAGTATGGGCACCACGTTGCCCAAAAGTGAAGAATATAAGGCGTGCCAAGTAATTCAGCCGTTTTAAGCTGGCTTCCATCAGCCATTTCAAGCGTTAGAGGAGGAAGTGGTATGGGGTTTTCAAGTTCAGATGCAGAGGTGCTATTTATAAAGCATGAGAACAGTAGAATAAGTGCTAGCAGGTGTTTCATGAGATTAGTTCTTTTTTAAAGTTGGTACTTTAATAAGAACTAAATGCAAACATTTTTCTTTCAAAATAAAAAGCCCTGCGTGTGCAGGGCTCTGATAATGATAGCTTAAGTATCAATTAACCTATTTTTTTGTATTTAATACGCTTAGGTTGCGCTGCTTCTGCGCCTAAGGTTTTCTTCAACCACTCTTCGTATTCTGTGTAGTTACCATCGAAGAAGTTAATTTGGCCTTCGTCACGGTAATCAAGAATGTGTGTAGCAATACGGTCAAGGAACCAACGGTCATGCGAGATACACATAACACAGCCAGGGAACTCTAAAATAGCGTTCTCAAGTGCACGTAGTGTTTCAACGTCTAGGTCATTGGTTGGCTCATCCAGTAGTAATACGTTACCACCTGCTTTTAATAGCTTAGCTAGGTGTAAGCGGTTGCGCTCACCACCTGATAAGTCTTTCACGAATTTTTGTTGGTCGTTACCTTTGAAGTTAAAGCGGCCAACATAGGCACGGCTTGGGAATTCAAAGTTACCAATTTTTAATACGTCTTGGCCGTTAGAGATTTCTTGGAAAACAGTGTTGCTTTCGTCCATGTCGCCACGGAACTGATCAACCGTTGCAAGCTCAACTGTGTCACCAACAATGATCTCACCGCTATCAGGCGTTTCTTCACCACTTAGCATTTTGAATAGCGTTGATTTACCCGCACCATTGGCACCGATGATACCTACGATAGCGCCTTTCGGCATAGCAAAGTTTAAGTCATCGATTAATACGCGATCGCCAAAGCTCTTCTTCAGGCCTTTCACTTCGATAACTTGATCACCTAAGCGTGGACCCGGTGGAATGAATAGTTCATTCGTTTCGTTACGCTTTTGGTAATCATTTTGCTGTAGCTCAGAGAACTGTGCCATACGTGCTTTAGACTTAGCTTGACGGCCTTTCGGGTTTGAACGAACCCATTCAAGTTCTTGTGCGATTGATTTTTGACGTGCTTTTTCAGATTTCTGTTCTTGTTGTAAACGTAAATCTTTTTGCTCAAGCCACGATGAGTAGTTACCTTCCCAAGGAATACCTTCACCACGGTCAAGTTCTAAAATCCAACCAGCTACGTTATCTAAGAAGTAACGGTCGTGGGTTACAGCAACCACGGTACCTTCGTAGTCGTGTAAGAAGCGCTCTAACCAAGCAACTGACTCAGCGTCTAAGTGGTTGGTCGGTTCGTCAAGAATAAGCATATCTGGTTTTTCAAGTAGTAAACGGCAGATTGCAACACGGCGACGCTCACCACCCGAAAGGTGTTCAATTTTTGCATCCCAAGGTGGAAGACGTAATGCATCAGCTGCACGCTCTAACACGTTGTCGATATTGTGACCATCGTGTGCTTGGATGATAGCTTCAAGTTCACCTTGCTCTTTCGCAAGTGCATCGAAGTCAGCACCGTCCATTGCATACTCGTTGTATACTTCATCAAGACGATTTAATGCATTTTTAACTTCGCTTACTGCTTCTTCTACTGTTTCGCGAACTGTTTTGTTCTCGTCTAGCACTGGCTCTTGCGGTAAGTAACCGATTTTAGTGCCTGGTTGAGGGCGAGCTTCACCTTCAAAGTCTTGGTCAACACCAGCCATAATGCGCAGTAACGTTGATTTACCTGCACCGTTTAGGCCTAGCACACCAATTTTTGCGCCTGGGAAAAAGTGTAAAGAAATATCTTTTAAGATAGTGCGCTTAGGTGGCACAACCTTAGAAACTCGACTCATCGAGAATATAAACTTATCTGGTAACACCATGAAAGAAGCCTTCAATTTATAATAAAAATTAACAGCAAGTATTGTATACCCAAACTACCTCAAAATACAGAATTCAGCGTTTATGATAGGCTTAATATCAAGGTGTTATTTACTCAAAGAGTCATGCATTTTAATTAATGACCACTCAGAAATATCACTTCATTTGGACATCTAAACATCTAGAGGTTGAAATTTCTAACTATCCGTTCATAATTAGCAGTCAGATAAGTATGCTCGGAGCCAGCTATGCCCATTACAGTAAAAGATGAATTGCCTGCCATTGCAAAATTACGCCAAGAAAACGTGTTTGTAATGCCAAAAAGTCGCGCGAAAACGCAAGAAATCCGCCCAATGCGTTTGGCCATCTTAAACTTAATGCCAAACAAGGTTGAAACCGAAGTGCAGTTTATTCGCTTGTTAGCTAATTCACCGCTACAAGTTAATGTTGAGCTGTTGCGCTTAGATACTCACCGCACCAGTAGTAACTCTGAGCAGCACATGGATACGTTTTATCGCTATTTTTCAGAAGTGAAAGATAATAACTACGATGCCATGATTATCACTGGGGCGCCGCTTGCTCATTTAGAGTATGACGAAGTTGCTTACTGGGACGAGTTAAAAGTTATTTTAGATTGGGCAGAGCAGCATGTTACGTCTACGCTATTTTCGTGTTGGGCGGCCCATGCGGGTCTTTATCATCACTATGGCCTTAAGCGCGAACTTAAACCAAATAAATTAAGCGGCGTATTTACCCATAAAAGTTATTTTGACCATGCAGCACTCACTCGTGGTTTTGATGATACCTTTTTAGTGCCACACTCTCGCTATGGTCATATTGATATCGACAAGATCACTGCCTGCGATGATTTGGTGGTGTTAGCTGGTTCTGAGCGAGTAGGTGCCTACTTAATTAAAAATAAATCAGGCAGCCAAGTGTATATTACTGGCCATCCAGAGTACGATGCACATACCCTTAAAGGGGAGTATTTGCGTGACCAAGAAAAATCAGCGGATGCACCTAAGCCAGAAAATTACTTCCCAGACGATAACCCAGACAACGAACCGTCGAAAACGTGGCAAAGTCATGCCTTTTTATTGTTTTCGAATTGGTTAAACTATTATGTGTACCAAACTACACCGTATGATATTAACTTAGTTAGCCAAGATGTAAGGACTAACAACTATGCCGAGTAATGCAGTGAATAAACGCGAACAATTAACCGAGGCGCTAAAACAGCGAATCTTAATCCTCGATGGCGCGATGGGCACCATGATCCAAGAATATAAATTAGAAGAACAGGATTATCGCGGTGAGCGCTTTAAAGACTGGCATGTACTTATTAAAGGCAATAACGATTTATTAAGTCTAACTCAGCCAAAAATCATTGCTGATATTCACCGTGCTTACTTAGAAGCCGGTGCCGATATCATCGAAACCAACACCTTTAATGCCACGACTATTTCGATGGAAGATTACGATATGGCGAGCCTTAGCCGCGAAATCAACCTCGAGTCAGCGAAGCTTGCACGCAGCGTGTGTGATGAACTTGAAGCAAAAGATCCTAGCAAACCGCGTTATGTAGCCGGTGTACTTGGGCCAACGTCAAAAACCTGTTCGATTTCACCAGATGTAAATGACCCAGGTTATCGTAATATCAACTTTGATAAGCTGGTGGCGGCGTATGTTGAGTCAACACTGGCATTAATGGAAGGTGGCGCTGATCTTATTTTAATAGAAACCATCTTTGATACCCTTAATGCTAAAGCGGCTTCGTTCGCTGTAGAAGAAGCATTCGAGCAAGCTGGTCGTAGTTTACCTGTGATGATCTCGGGCACCATTACCGATGCCTCTGGCCGTACTTTATCAGGACAAACCACAGAAGCATTTTATAACTCAATTCGCCATATTAAACCGCTCTCAATCGGCCTTAACTGCGCCCTTGGCCCTGACTTACTGCGTCAGTATGTTGAAGAGCTATCGCGCGTTTGTGAAACCTTTACCTCGGTGCACCCCAATGCAGGTTTACCGAATGAGTTTGGTGAATATGATTTAGAAGCCCCTGAAATGGCAAAAGAAATTATCGACTGGGGTAAGTCTGGCTTTATTAATATTGTAGGTGGTTGTTGTGGCACCACACCGGCTCATATTAAGGCGTTTGCGAAAGGCCTTGAAGGTGTTAAACCGCGCCAATTGCCAGAGCTTGAAGTGCGTATGCGCTTATCGGGCCTTGAAGCGTGTAACTTAAACTAGGAAGCCGACATGACTGACCAAATTGCTGTATTTACTAACGTCGGTGAGCGTACCAATGTAACAGGCTCGGCTAAGTTTAAGCGTTTGATCATGGAAGAAGATTACGAGACCGCTCTCGATGTTGCCCGTGAACAAGTAGAAAATGGCGCGCAAGTGATTGATATCAACATGGATGAAGCCATGTTGGACTCAAAAGCGGCGATGGTAAAGTTTTTAAACTTAATTGCCTCAGAGCCTGATATCTCAAAAGTACCTATCATGGTCGACTCATCGAAATGGGACGTGATTGAAGCGGGCTTAAAGTGTATTCAAGGTAAGGCCATTGTTAACTCAATTTCACTTAAAGAAGGTGAAGAGCCATTCATCCGCCAAGCTAAGTTAATTAAACGCTTTGGTGCTGCTGCGGTTGTAATGGCGTTTGATGAAACTGGGCAAGCTGAAACTGCTGATCGTAAGTTCGAGATTTGTCAGCGTAGCTACAAAATTCTTGTTGAAGATATTGGTTTTCCGCCTGAAGACATTATTTTTGACCCGAACATTTTTGCTGTTGCAACGGGCATTGAAGAGCACGATAACTACGCGGTTGAGTTTATCGAAGGTACGCGTCGAATTAAGCAAGGCTTACCGCACTGTAAAGTGTCGGGTGGTGTATCGAATGTGTCGTTCTCGTTCCGTGGTAACAACCCAGTACGTGAGGCTATTCACTCTGTGTTTTTATACCACGCGATTAAAGCGGGTATGGACATGGGCATTGTAAATGCGGGCCAATTAGCGGTTTACGACGATATTCCCGACGAGCTGCGCAAAGCTGTAGAAGATGTGATCCTCAATACCGACCCAGGTGCTGGTGAGCGACTAGTTGAACTTGCACCCAAATACTCAGGTATGGCGCAAGCGGAAAAAGTTGAAGATTTAGAATGGCGTACTTGGCCTGTTGAAAAGCGCCTTGAACATGCATTAGTTAAAGGTATTACCGAATACATCGATGAAGATACCGAAGAGTGCCGCAAGGGCAAAGCTAAGCCTATCGAAGTGATCGAAGGCCCACTTATGGACGGCATGAACGTCGTTGGTGACCTATTCGGCGCGGGTAAAATGTTCTTACCACAGGTTGTTAAGTCAGCTCGTGTAATGAAGCGCGCCGTTGCCTATCTTGACCCTTTCATTGAAGCTGAAAAAGAAGAGGGCGCAACCAATGGTAAAGTGGTTATGGCAACCGTTAAGGGCGACGTACACGACATTGGTAAAAATATCGTAGGCGTGGTACTGCAATGTAATAACTACGAGGTTATCGACCTTGGTGTGATGGTGCCTGCAGAGAAAATTTTGCAAACCGCCATTGACGAAAAAGCCGATATTATTGGTTTATCAGGGCTTATTACCCCATCCCTTGATGAAATGGTGCATGTTGCCAAAGAAATGACCCGTCGTGGTTTTGAATTACCGCTACTGATTGGTGGTGCAACAACCTCTAAAGCGCATACCGCGGTTAAAATTGAGCCTCAGTATGATAAAGGTGTGGTTTATGTCAATAACGCCAGCCGCGCTGTGGGTGTGGTTTCTAATTTATTGTCAAAAGAGTTAAAGCCGGCATTTTTAGAGAAAACCAAGGCTGAGTATGAAAAAGTACGTGAACAACAAGCGCGTAAAAAGCCACGCTCAAAACCAGTTACTTTACAGCGTGCTCGTGACAACGCAGTAAAATTGGATTGGGACAACTACACACCACCTGTGCCGAAAAAGCTAGGTGTGACTGAATTTAAAGATGTTTCGATTGCGACGTTAAGACAGTACATCGACTGGACACCTTATTTCATGACGTGGTCAATCGCTGGTAAGTATCCACGTATTCTTGAAGATGAAATTGTGGGTGAACAGGCTAAAAGCTTATTCGCAGATGCTAATGCAATGCTTGATGAGCTAGAGCAATCAGGTGCACTACAACCTCTAGGTGTCATTGGTTTATTCCCTGCAAACCGAGTAGGGGATGATATTGAGATTTACACCGATGAATCGCGTACAACGCTTTTAACTACATCGTGTCATTTACGTCAGCAAACTGAAAAAACCGAGTTTGCTAACTACTGTTTAGCTGATTATATAGCGCCTAAAGGCACCCCAGATTACTTTGGTGCGTTTGCGGTTACCGGTGGTCTTGAAGAAGATGATCTTGCTGATGCCTTCGATGCTAAGCAAGATGATTACAATAAGATCATGGTTAAAGCCGTTGCTGACCGTTTAGCAGAAGCGTTTGCTGAATATTTGCATGAGCAAGTACGTAAAGAGTATTGGGGCTATGCGGTCGATGAAAACCTTTCGAACGATGAACTCATTCGTGAAAACTACCAAGGTATTCGTCCAGCGCCAGGTTATCCTGCTTGTCCTGAGCATACAGAAAAGAAGAAAATCTGGCAGTTACTTGATACCGAACAACGTATCGGCATGAAGCTAACAAGTTCATACGCAATGTGGCCAGGGGCGGCGGTATCAGGTTGGTATTTCTCTCATCCTGAAGCTAAATACTACGCGGTGGCGCAAATTCAACAAGATCAGGTTGAAGATTACGCAAAGCGTACCAACATGACACTTGCCGAAGCTGAGCGTTGGTTGTCGCCAAATTTAGGCTACGAGCCAGAATAGTAAACAGCCGAGTATGCAAATACTCGGCTTTTTTATTGTGCTTAGATTTGCATGATAGAGTCTTAATTTGAGGGTGTGGTGCTAAAAGCCGATACTCTAAAGCGATACTTAATTGTGAATAAGGCTAAGTACCTAACTTTAACTTTCGTACTTTAAATCTCGTACGATGCATCAAGTTAATCCTTCTAACCGATGGGGTTAAACTTTGTAAAGCTTTTCCGTAACTTCATCTCGTTTAATCACTTTCGTTGTTATGAGTTATCTCTACTCTCCATTGATTCAAGCCATAAATTCATTCTTTCTTGTTCATCATACACCGCTTTTTCAAGGTATCGCTCAGAACCATCGAGAAAATACTTGGCGGTGACCTTATTTATTATCCAACGATTGTCTTCTCGATTAAATGAAATGTAGTAATCAAGAGGGACTCCGCTGGTATTGGTACCGCTTACTAATAAACACCCATCTTTATCATCAATTGACTCTTTAGTATCAATTATTTTGGTAATTTCTGTGGGGAATTTTGCTAGAGGATCAACAAATGCTGTTTTATCAGTTATGGATCTTGCTTCCACTAAAGCCTCCCAGAGCTCTTTTTTTAGTAAAGTTTGCTCTCTAGGGGTGCCGCACAGGGATTTATATTTATTGAAGGAATCGAGCAAGTCATTATTATGCAAAGTATTATTACTTGAACTGCAGCCAAATAAAAAAGTGCTTAATATGAAAAGTAAATATCTCATTAAACTTAGGTGTGAAAATATTAATTTAAACGTCATCTAATTCTAACTTATAAATCTAGATTAGCTTTTTTAAAATAGAAAGCACCACACCAATAAACTGATGTGATGCTAGGGGAGGCATAAAAATTAAAAAGGTGATTCAGGGTAAGCGGTTTTGCTTTGTGTGCCTGTTAGTCTGTGCAGTAACTGTTTTTGTCTGGCTAATAATAAACCTGAGCGTTCGTTAAGTGCCTGACAATGCTTTGATTTAATGACTAACTGCTGCATTAATGTTTGTGTTGTTAGCTTTATTTCTTTTGGCAACTTTTCAACTAACATCATTAAGCCTTCTTTACCTTGTGCAAGCCCTAAACTCTGTAAATAGTTATCACGGCTTAGATGGTTTTTATCTAAAGACTGTAAAACAGCAGACATCTTGGCGTTGTGCTGTTGTAATGTTGTATCTCGTTCGCTTAGAAGCACATACTGCTGTTCAAGTGCACTAATGAGTGAATCAAGCTTGCGTACATCGTGTTGTAGGCTTTCAATAAACTGCTTAATGCTGTTTATGGTCATTTTTTATGAAACTCTAGTAGGGCATTGATTAATGTATCTTGATCAAGTGACAGCTCACCATTAGCAATAGCGGCTTTTACTTTTGCTACTTTTTCAAGGTCAACATCAGGCTTTGACGCTAAGTCTTCAAAGGTATTATCGATTGTTTTACTAAGTGAACTAATTTGCTCTGCGCTTGCTTGCTTGTTCGCCGCTGTGTGAGATTTTTTACTGATATCTTGACTGCCCGAATCAATAAAGTTGTTCACTTTTGCAGCTTGCTCAACATGACTACTGCTACCTTTGTTGTTTATGTTCATTATCAATCCCCAATTAATTTCTACTAATTTTGTAAAGCGACCCAATTTATCGATTTCTTAAATTTATTTTTAAATTTATAAAAGTGTTGCTTTTACAACCCCTTTATCAATCACTTGGCCTTCAACAATTTTACCGGAACTGAGGTTTTTTACTTTGATCATTTGGCCTTTAATCCCTTCCTCAAGTGCAATTGCTTTTACACTTGCAGTAAAGGAGCTTGTGCTGATGAGAAGTTTTATATGCTGCTCTTTATTGACTAGGTAGTTATTTTCGAGCTGTCTGCGAGTGACTAAATCGCCTTGCTTGATGTTTCTTTTAACTGTCATTCCAATCAATTCATTTGTGCTCGTTTCCATACCGTAAACGTGTTTTGCAATATTAATCGAGTCATAGTTTAGTAACTCATTGCTTAACACTTCGCCGCGTTGTAAGTCACGTTTAGCAACGACTAAATTGAGCCACAGATCAACTTTTGCGGTGGCTTTAAATTGCCAAATGGGATCTGCACAGCTGACGGTCAGACGAATTCTACCTGCGGGAATGGAATTGGGTTTTACCCTGTTTATTGATAACTGATCACAGCTAAGCTCTTTTGCTGCAGCTGGAATGTATAACGCAACTTTTTTTTGCTGACCTTGCTTGTTTATGCTGCCCAAGTAATGAGTTATTTCGCTATTTATATACTGTTTAATCTCTTTTTGAAAATTGCTTGCTAAGACATTAGCTGAAAATAATAAGGAAATAATTCCAAAAAAGAGGAAAAAAGCACCATTCCGTATCGGAAGTATTGCTTCCGCTTTTACGTGCCTTAGATTGAATTTATTACAGTAACTCATTGAAAAATATGTCTTATAAAATTTGGCATAAAGGTTGTTAATAGCCTTATACCGAATTCAAAATGTGCAAACGAGCATACAAGACGTAGTCAGTTGAGGCAACAATGGCATTATTTGATAAAGCGTTAGGCGTACACCCATTTGCTATGCAGTTGAGAATAGACAGAGCTGAGGTTATCGCAAGTAACCTAGCAAATGTCGATACCCCAAATTTTAAAGCAAGAGATGTGGATTACCAGCAAATTTTGGGCGATGTCGCAGCGAGTATGGAGCATAACAATGATGTAGGCTTTGCGGGAATTACTGCCAATGAGCTGATGTATCGTGTGCCGTATCAAGCATCCAGTGACGGTAATACCGTAGAGCTCAATGTCGAGCAGGCAAAATTCTCTAACAACAGTATGGATTTTCAGACCAGTATGACCTTTCTAAACATGAAAATCAGTGGCCTGCATAAAGTAATCAAAGGAAATTAATAATGTCTTTTAATTCTATTTATGACATTAGTGGCAGTGCAATGCGTGCTCAAGTCATGCGCTTAGATACCATTGCTTCTAACCTTGCTAATGCTGACACGGCGGCGTCTACCGAAGAGGGCGCGTATAAGGCGCTTAAGCCGGTTTTTTCTGCCATGTATAAAGACTCTTTTGATCAGCAAAATGTGGCGGCTGCTGTCAATACCATGGGTGTGACAGAGTCTAATCGTACTGTTGAGCAACGTTATGAGCCTAACAACCCACTTGCCAATGATGATGGCTATGTCTTTTATTCGAACGTCAATGTACTTGAAGAAATGGCAGACATGATGTCAGCAAGTCGTAGTTATCAAACATCCGTTGATGTTATGTCGCGTGTTAACAGCATGCAGCAAAGCATTCTTAAATTAGGACAGTAGCACCATGGATATCGCAAATACCACACAAAGCAATAACAATACTGCAAATGTAAGCTCAAGTATTTCAGGGAATGTTAACTCGGCAGAAGAAATGTCGACCATGTTTTTAGAGTTGCTGGTGGCACAGATCAGTAATCAGAATCCGTTACAACCTATGGACGGAACCGAATACGTTAGCCAACTAGCTGAATTCTCAAATGTTGAATCATTGCAAAGTATAAAAAATAACACCAGCGCGAGTTTAGATAACAGTAGCAGCATGTTAGTCCTTGAAGCGACTAACTTAGTTGGTGAAACAGTGACAGTGCCAGCGGATGTGGTTGCTTTAGAAAAAGAGGGCAAAGTGTCGGGTCTTGTTAACTTATCAACACCTGCTGATTCAGTCACTGTGCAACTTTATGACAGTAATGGCCAGTTAGTTGAAGAAAAACAGTTGGCATACAGTGGTGTGGGTTCTTTGAATTTCGAATTTGATGAACAAGATGCGGGTGGCTATTCGATTAATGCTTTTTCGACAACCAATGGTGTTTCACAACGCCTGACACCTTGGCTAAATGGTGAAGTAGAGCGCGTCTCTGTGGGTAGCAGCAGCGACGATATTTTATTGCAAGTTGATGGCTTAGGTAATTTTGCCTTAACCGATATTAATCAAGTTGCCTAGACTAAAGAGGAATAATTATGTCTATGTTTAATATAGGTTTAAGCGGCCTTAAAAGCACTCAAACAGGGTTAGAAGTAACAAGTAATAATATCGCTAACTCATCAACTTCTGGTTATAAGACCGGTAATACAGAATTTGCCGCAGTTTACAATGGTGGTAGTCGTGGTGGTGTGCGTGTTTCAGATATTAAAGAAGACTTTGTAACTGGTGGTGATATTGTTAGAACAGGTAACGCACTCGATATTGCAATTGATGGTCAAGGTTTTTTTGCTATCTCTGAAGGTAACCGTATTGCTTATACGCAAGCAGGGCAATTTACCCTAGATAACGAGCTTAATATTGTTAATGCAAATGGGGCAAAGCTGCAAGGTTATGGCGTGAGTGATGCTGATGCGGCTGGCGAAGCTGAGATCATCCCAGGTGTGTTAACGGACCTTAAAGTACAAGGTGCGAACATTCCAGCTGTCGCAACTGATGCAATCGATTTTCATGGCAACTTAAGTTCAGCCAGCGACATTATTTCTTATCCTGTAGCACCGAATAATTTTGATCCTACCGATGGCACACAGTATAACTTTTCACAGTTAACAGAAGTATTCGATTCGCAAGGTAACAGCCATGTATTGACTCAATATTTCAATCATACAGCTGATAATCAATGGCAAGTAATGTACTTTATGGATGGTTCACCACTACCAGCAAGTGCACTTGGTACCCCCGCAGGGGCTGTGACTGATACTCAGGATGTTGTTGTAGATGGCAATGTTGTCACAGCAGGTGTTGTTAATATTACCTTTGATGCCGATGGGCAAATGCAACCGCTTGATCCAGGCTTTACGCCTCCTGCGCCGCCAGCACAAGAAGATGACAACGTTCTTGACCCTTATAGTCAACGTGAAATTACCATGACTTTCCCTGTTGGTGGCGGTGCTGCTCCAATGTCTTTAACGCTGGATATGGCAAAAACAACGCAGTTTGGTACTAATTTTAATATTCTTGAAAATGATGCCAGTGGCTATTCAGCAGGCACTTTCTCAGGTTTATCAGTTGAAGAAGATGGCAAAATTTTCGCCACATTCACTAACGGAGAATCTAAGCTTCAAGGGCAGGTTGTACTTGCTTCGTTTGCAAACACAAATGGTTTAGAAGCGGGTGATAATACGGTTTGGTATGAAACCCGTGACTCTGGAGGTGCCTCATACAGTGAGCCAGATAGTGGCACAGTTGGCGGATTAATCGCAGGTGCGTATGTTGGCTCTAATGTTGATATCAGTGAGCAGTTAGTCGGCTTAATGTCGTTCCAACAGAACTACCAAGCAAATGCGAAAACCATCAGTAGTGCTGATGAAATGATGCAAATTTTATTTAGTAATACTTAAGGTTTCATCTTATGGAAAAGTTAATTTATACCGCTGTCTCAGGGGCTGAACTAAACAATACAGCCTTAAAAGTAACAGCCAATAACTTAGCCAATGTAAGCACCGCAGGTTTTAAGGCTGATTTAGAGCAAGCGCAATCAATGCAAGTTACAGGCAGTGGGTTTCGCACTCGTTATCACGCACAAATGTTGCCAGTCACTACCGATTTATCAGCGGGTCCTATGATGGACACTGGCAGAAAACTGGATGTTGCTCTTAGCGATGGTGGTTTTTTAGAAGTGATTGATGACAATGGCGAACCTGCTTATACGCGCTCTGGCAACCTTGAAATTGATGCAGATGGTTTCTTAACCGTAAACAATCGCCGTGTGCAAAGCAATATCGGTGATATTCAGTTAGGGGATTTTGCAGAGTTAGAAATTGCTCCTGACGGTATCATTAATGTGGTTCCGCTCGGTGGTGGTGTTATCGCTGAAGAAGCACAAATTAAACTTGCTAGTACCGGTGATGAAGGTGCGGTGATGGTTAAAGGGCGTGATGGTTTATTTCGTGCTGAGAACCTCGAGCCGCTAGACATGGATGAAGCTATTCGTTTGCGTACAGGTGTACTGGAAGGGTCGAATGTGAATGCGGTTCAAGAAATGATTAAAACAATGAATATCAGCCGCCAATTTGAAATGAATATCAACATGATGAAAGCAGCTGATGAACTGGCAAACAGTGGTAATAAGCTGGTTAGCGGTCGCGGTTAGGATGTGGAGTGAATAATGAATTCAGCATTATGGGTAAGTAAAACAGGGTTAGCAGCGCAAGACTTGCGTATGACCACAATTTCAAACAACTTAGCGAATGTGAGCACGGCTGGTTTCAAAAAAGACCGTGCCGTATTTGAAGACCTATTCTACCAAGTACAGAAGCAACCAGGCGCACAAGCAGATGACTTGAATCAGTTACCGTCTGGTATTCAGGTGGGAACTGGGGTGCGTATTAATGGTACGCAAAAGCAATTTACTGAAGGAAGCTTTGAGACAAGCAGCAATCAATTAGATGTTGCGATTGCAGGGCAAGGTTTTTTTCAAATTGAAAGCCCAGATGGTGAGCTACTTTACACGCGCAATGGTCAATTCCAATTAAATTCAGAGTCTTTATTGGTAAATGGTAACGGCTTACCGCTTGCGCAAAATATCGCCCTACCAGAGGGGACAACTAAAGTCACTATCGGTCGCGATGGTACAGTGAGTGCAGTTGTTGATAATGGCGTTGAGCCAATTGAATTGGGTCAGTTATTAACGGTTAATTTTGCAAACCCTGCTGGTTTAGAGAGCTTAGGTGGTAACCTTTACCGTGAAACAGCAGCCTCTGGTGAAGCCATTGAAGGTGTGCCAGGTGAAGAAGCATTTGGTGAATTACAGCAATTTACCATTGAAGGTTCGAACGTCAGTGTTGTTGATGAAATGGTAAGTATGATTGCGGTACAGCGCGCGTACGAAATGAACGCTAAGGTCGTATCTGCAGCTGACGAAATGTTGCGTTTCATTAATCAGAATGTGTGATTGTTATGATTAAGTTAAGTGCTACTGTTTTATTGGTTATGCTGCTAGCAGGGTGTAGCAGTACCGATCATGAACAATATGTGCAATGTAAAGTTGTTCATGGTGAACCCAAGTGCCCGATTCAAAAACAATCCAGAGCACGCGAAGACTATGAAGTCGCTAAAGATGCGTATCAAGTAGGCTTAAATTATGAAAACGGTAGCCTTTACAGTGACAGCTATATGTTTTCTCTGTATTCCGATAAACGTGCTTATCGAGTCGGTGACATTTTAACGGTTGTTTTAAATGAGCGCACACAGTCGAGCAAAAGTGCTGATAGTAACTTAGAAAAAAATACTGATGTTGATGTGTCGGTGCCTTTAGCGGGTAACTTGAATGTCGCTGATTTTAATTTAGGAATAGGTTCAAGCACTGAATTTGATGGTGGTAGTAGCGCAAGTCAGCAAAACTTTTTAAGCGGTGCAATCACAGTGCGCGTTATTCATGTGCTTTCAAATGGCACATTAGTGATTAAAGGACGCAAACAGATTCAGCTAAATCAAGGTGATGAATACATTGAAATGGAAGGCCTCGTTCGCCCAGATGATATTGACGTAGCTAACCGCATTTCATCATTAAGAGTTGCCGAAGCACAAATTAGCTATACAGGTAGCGGCACACTGGCCGATGCATCAAGCCCTGGTTGGTTTACTTCTTTATTTAGCCGTTATTTAAACCCATTTTAGAGCGTAGATATGAAACAGATACTTTTACTATTGCTTGTTCTTAGTAGTTGCTTTACGCCAGTGCAAGCAGAGCCGCCTTCACGACAGCTTCTTGAGCTGGTTGATGTATTAGGAGTAAGAGACAATCAGCTTGTAGGCTACGGCTTAGTGGTTGGTCTAGCTGGCTCAGGCGATAAGGCACAAGTAAAGTTTTCTGCGCAATCTTTGAATAATATGCTTAAACAGTTCGGCGTCACAATGGATGAAAGCCGTCTGCCTAAATCGAAGAATATCGCAGCGGTTGCTGTGCATGCAACACTTCCTCCTATGGCCAACCCTGGCCAAGCAATTGATGTAACTGTTAACTCTTTAGGGGACGCCAAAAGCCTTCATGGAGGGAGTTTAATGCTTACTCCTTTAAAGGGCATTGATGGCAAAGTATATGCACTGGCGCAAGGTAACCTTGTTGTAGGTGGTACGAATGCCAGTGGCCGTAATGGTTCATCTGTCACAGTAAACGTCCCCACGTCGGGGATTATTCCTGACGGTGCGATCATTGAACGTAACACGGCTGATATGTTCAAGTTGCAACCTGATGTAATTTTGAATTTAAAAGAACCCAATTACCAAACCGCTCGAAACATTGTTAAAGCGATCAATAAAGTTTTTGGGCCATCGGTTGCAAGTGCTGAAAACTGGGGGCGTTTAAAAGTCAGTGCGCCAATCGACCCTGATAGCCGCAACACTTTCATGTCAATGCTTCAAGACATTCGTGTAGAACAAGGCTCTAAACAGCCACGTGTTATTTTTAATAGTCGTACTGGTACGGTCGTGATGAACGAGTTGGTAAAAGTGAACCAAGCTGCGGTAAGTCATGGCAACTTGACCATTACGATAACTGAAATGGAAGGGGCTTCACAGCCTAACGCATTTTCGAATGGCAGAACGATGCCATTGCAATCGAGTAATATCGATGTGCAGGAGCAACACAATGGTATGTTACTGATGCCGACAGGGACTTCGCTGGATGAAATTGTAAAAGCAATTAATGCGCTTGGTGCTACACCGAGTGAGTTAATGTCTATTCTAATTGCGCTTGATAAGGCTGGCGCCTTAGAAGCTGAACTACTCGTGATTTAATAAGGGGTCAATACAGTGACTATTGAGTTAACCAAGCCGGATTTTAATACCTTACAATCGCTTGCTATCGATCCTGGTCAAGTTCAGCAGCTTATAGCTAATAATACGCAAGAGGAAGGAATTCAAAAGGCTGCGGAGCAATTTGAAGCTATTTTCTTGCAGTTGGTTTTGAAAAACATGCATGCTGCAACCGAGGCCGTGTCATCACAAAATGGCTTTTTTGCAAGCAAAGAGCAACAGCAATTTCGTGATATGTATGATGCCCAAACAGCTCAGGAGCTAGCTGCAAATAACCAGTTAGGTTTAGCTGAGGCAATCGTTCGTCAATTTAGCGAAAAGTTTACACCGGTTGAAAATAAATTTAAGGAAATGGCACAAGTTGTCGCTGAACATAGTAAAGAGGTGAATGAAGTTGAGGCAGCGCCTGCGCCTGTTGAGCGTTTAAGTGGCCCTGCATTCGCTCAATCACTTAATATTATTCCGATTAGGTAATTGCTATGTCAATGATAAGTAACGCCATGAGTGGCTTAAATGCGGCTAATGTCGCTATGACGGTTGCAGGACAAAATGTTGCAAATGCAGCGGTTGATGGCTACTCACGTCAAGCTGCAAGTTTTGCAACGAGCAACTCGCCGTTAGGCGGTGTTTATGTTAATTCAGTCGATCGTATTGTCGATGCATTTTTAAATGATGATATTTGGCGCACGCAGTCTGATTTGTCTTATTATCAAAGCAAGCAAACATATTTAGGTTATGTAGAAGAAATTGTTGGTACAGACTCGTTAAATTTTAATGATGCTGTTGGGCAGATAACAAATGCCTTTAATGCTGCGGCAAGTAGCCCTGATTCAAATGCATATAGACAGCAAATTATTTCTTCATCTGAAGGGTTGATACAAGACTTAGCACAAATGAATGGTGCGCTTTCGGCACAAATAGATAAATTGAGCCTAGAGATGACGAACCTAGCAAGTAATACTAGTTCAACAGCTCAACAGATCGCGGACGTGAATCAGAACATAGTGCAAGCTATAGCAAATAAGCAGCCTACCGCAGAACTCAAAGACAAGCGCGAACAATTAATAACAGAACTATCATCGCAAATAGGCATTGCCATCACTGAACGTGATGATGGCAGCCTTGATATTAGCACTCTAAGTGGCGCGCCTTTAGTTATTGGCACTTCTGCTGCAACAGTGTCAGTTGCGGGAACTGAGGTTAGCACGTCATTAAAGGGACAATCATTTACACTTAATGACCAAGTCGGTGGTAAGTTTGGTGGTTTAATTAGTGCCGACTTGCAAGTTATTCAACCAACACTTGAAAAACTAAGTGATTTGGTCAAAGACTTTGCCGATGATGTGAATACTGCTTTATCTGAAGGGTTTGACTTAAATGGTGATGCTGGTATTCCTTTATTTACTTACAACGTTGCAAATCCTCTCTCGTCAATCGAAGTTAATCCTGCAATTACCCCAGAAGAAATAGCGTTAATAGGGGGGGAGTTTGATGCTGGAGGAAATTGGGTTGCAGCAGGCGGGCGTGGTGATAACGCCAATGTCGCTAATATTATTGCGGCTATTCAAAGTAATGATGATGATTTTTCTGTGTTGGTTGGGGATTTGGGGATTGCAAGTAAACAAAATCAAAACAGTGCGACAACCTCGGAAGTATTAAATAGCAATGCGGTACTTGCTCGAGATAGCCGAAGCGGCGTAAACCTAGATGAAGAAGCTGCTAATTTGCTGCATTTTCAGCAAATGTACAGCGCGAATGCCAAAGTGATTACTACGGCTGATCAAGTATTCAATACTTTACTAACCATGTTTTAGGAGTGAGTCATGCGTATTAGTAGTCACCAATTTCATCTTAATTCAATTAAAAATATCCAGCATAACACTGCAGAATTTAATAAAGCATCAGTTCAATTGTCGACCAATGAGCGTATTTCGAAACCATCGGATGACCCTTTAGGTGCCGTTATGTTGCTAAAGCTTGAAAGTGAAATCGAGTCTTTATCGCAATATCAAAGCAACATGGATGCAGTCAATTACGCTTTAGGTCAGCAAGAAGTACAGCTAACAGGCATTGTAAATCAGAGCTACTCATTACAAGAGCTCATTACGACTGCGGCAGATGGTTCAATGGGCACTGAGCAATTAAAAGCACTTGGACAAGAAATGCGGGTGATTTTTCAAGGAATGCTCGATTTAATGAATGCTCAGGATGGCGAAGGGCGTTATTTATTTTCTGGTAGCGAAACCAATAGTAAGCCTTTTATTCTAGATGCCGCGGGAGATTACATTTATAACGGTGATGAACGTGTTCGCGAAGTGGCAGTGTCACCAGACTCTAGCGTATTAACAAATATTATTGGTAGTGATTTAGACCCTAATGCTGATTTTTTAAACGCCATGAAAGATTATTTGGATTTAATTGACAACCCACCTGCTGCAGGTGTTGGTAATGAGTCACGCACTATGATTAATAATTTATCTGATTACTTAGGTCATATTACCGGCGAAATAACAGTGATCGGTGGCACGATGGCATCAATGGATTCGTTGGCAACCAGCAACCAAGACATCAATACGTTTACGACTAACCTGCGTGATGACATTAGTGCAGTTGACTACCCTGAAGCCTATATTCGCATGAACGAATCAATGGCTGCTTATGAGTCTTCGATGCAAGTGTATGCAAATGTTACACAGCTTTCATTGTTTTCATATATTAAGTAGTTATTGTTTAAGGAATAATTAATCATGCTTGTTCAAGGTAGCGAGAAGCCAACGCAGATTGAATCAGTTAAGTCGAGCAAAGCATCTGTTGTTGAGCAGAAGAGCTCGGTGTCGGCTAGTGATGTAAAGCAATCAGCTAAAAATACAGCTCCTGAACAAGGCCAAGTTGCCGTATTATCTCGATGGGCTAAAAAGGGGCAGTTGAGCCAAGCGATGGCGCAAGTTGAACATCGTGAAATGACGATAAAACAGTTATATTCAGGTCTAGAAAAGCTCGCGCAACAGTTAAAATCAATGCCTAGTAGTGCACCGGTTTCTGCTTTACAAAGCCACAGTATGACGCAGCAAATTACTCAACTGCAGCAACAAGCAAGCGCACAAAGTTCAGGTCTAAATTCGCAACTTAAAGTGCAGCAGCCAAATGCTCAAGTTGTGCGTCAGTTAAATAGTAAAGTCGATTTGATATCACAGCGTCCGCACGATGAAAGTATTCATTTGCTGCTAGGACGAAGCGGTAAAGCCGTACATTTACAGCTACCGGCTAATCAAAGTGAAGCTGAAAACTTAAATACGATTGCTGAAGCATTCGCCAAGCAGCAAATAAATGTTGAGGTTAACCGCGATAACCGTTTGTTGTTCACTACATCCCCTGAGTACAGTGATGCACTTAAAGAAAATTGGGTCATTACCGGCCAGGGAGTAAGGGTTGCAGCGGGTAATCCTATTTCACTCCAACTTTCAGAGCTCGCCAGTCCGCTTGATCAACTAGAAGAGTCAGTAAAAAAACAGCAAGATGTCAGCGCACATTTAGATTTTATAAATCGTGCTCAGCGTCAGCTAAAGGCTAATTTATTACAAATCCAAGCCCAGCACCGTGAGCTTACAGCCCAATTACAGCAAATAGAAAAAAGTGCAGATGTCTCTGGTGAGCAAATGACGCAACTTAGCCAATCATTAAAATCAAAAATGCTTACGCCAAATGTTGATAATATTGCTGTGATAACAGCACAAGCAAACATGACCCGTAGTATGGTGAAATACGCTTTAGCTTAAAAGATAAATTAGTTTTTAAATTCGTACAGCGTGCCTTGAAGCACGCTGTTGCGTTTTTAATAACAGGCGGTTTTGAACAGATTTAAAAATAAATGAAAAAAATAGAAAAAAAATTTTAGTTTTCACAGTAGGTGGTCGCTCTTAATAAATGAAAGTTAAATAAATAGAATTCACAGGAGAATTTAAAAATGGCTTTATCAATTCAATCAAACATGGCGTCACTTTCTATTCAAAACCAACTTAACCGTAGCAACAACGATCTTTCTGTTGCACTTGAGCGTTTAGGTTCTGGTTTTAAAATTAACTCTGCAAAAGATGATGCTGCTGGTCTGCAAATCGCGACACGTCTTAATGCACAGGTTCGTGGTCAAGAAGCAGGTCTTTATAACGGTAACAATGCAATGTCTATGATGCAAACAGCTGAAGGCGCGTTTGAAGAAATGACAAATATTGCATACCGTATGAAAGAACTTGCAACGCAAGGTGCAAGTGACACAAATGGTGCCGGTGAGTGGACAGCACAAAGTGCAGAGTACACAGCTCTTGCAGCAGAGCTAACTAACATCATGGATAACACGTCGTTTGGTGACGGTACAACACTACTTGATGCAGCTGGTAAATTCGGTGCTGGTCAAGTTGATTTCCAAGTAGGTGCAAGTGCAGCAGAAACACTAAGTGTGGATATCTCAGCTGAGCTTGGCAACGTAACTACTGCAATTGGTAGCGCAGCAGCGTTTACTGATGTAGCAACAGCTCAAGCTCAAATCGCATTTGTTGACACTATCATTGATGAAATTGGTACAGCTCGTTCTGGTTTAGGTGCAACAATGAACCGCCTTGAGCACACAATGAACAACGTTACAAACATGAAAGAGAACACGCAAGCTTCTGCGGGTCAATTAATGGATGCTGATTTTGCACAAGAAACGTCAAATATGACTAAGCAACAGCTACTTATGAACTCTGGTATTTCAGTACTAAGTACAGCAAACAGCACAACACAAATGATTGGTTCACTACTACGTTAATCTAATCATTATAATAAGCACCGCCAATTAAGCGGTGCTTTTCAATAACGAAAGCATTTTTTTGTAAAGTGCTTTCGTTATCGTTAATTGGAGAGCCAATATGACATCAGCGCTTAGCATCGATCCCGCTAATTTAGCGAGTCAATACACGCAAATTGAGCGACAAGCAAAAGATCAGATTTTATCTACGCAATATGCAAAATATAATAATCAAATTAAAGCATTTACTCAGCTTAAGAATGATTTATCAGATTTTTTTGATGCATTAGAAGATTACCAAGACCCTGATACAGGTTTGCTTACTAATACAGCGTCTGTGAGTAGCGAAACAAATATGAATGTGACAGCCTCAGCTGATGCAGTCAGCGGTGACTACGATATTTTTGTTGAGCAGTTAGCACAAGCACACCAGATAGCATTAAGTTTTGATCCAAGCCAACCCTTATCGACCGATGGCGAATTGGCTGTTAGCCTTGGCACGGATAGCTTCTCTGTTGACCTAGCAAGTTTGCCTGCGGGGGCAACGCTTACTGACTTGGCCAGTGCAATCAACAATCATGCTGACAATAGTGGCGTAAAAGCGACGTTGATGCGCTCAGGGAGTGAAACATTTTTAGTGCTGACCAGTGAAGAGTCTGGTGCTGCAAATACTGTATCAACAACATTTACAGCCGGTGCAGATGCAAATGGTGCAAATATTAGTAATGCGATTGCATCACAGCAGGAATTAACCAGTGCGCAAGATGCTATTGTAAAGCTAGGTGCAAACTCAAATATTACGGTGACCTCAACCAGTAACCAACTAGATAATGTTATTGATGGTGTGAGCATTAACCTTACTCAAGCCCAGCAGGCTGGAGAGACACCCATTAAAGTGTCTGTCGCACAAGATAATGAGAAAAGCGTTGAGAATATTCAGCAATTTGTTGATAAATTCAATACATTATTAAGCTCAATAAACGATAACGATGCGTTAAAAAGAGATGTTATGGCATCAGGAATAGGGCGTTCATTGCGTAATGACTTTCAAGGTGAATTTGCAGGGAAAACCTTATTTTCCATTGGTATTGAATTTGACCGTTATGGCAAGCTATCTATTGATAAAGGTAAGTTAGAAGATGCAATTGCCACACAACCAGAGCAACTAACACACATGTTAACAGGTGCTGATGGTTTGATGGCAAAACTCGAGCAGCGTGTTGAGCCATACACAAAAAGCTATGGCTTAATTAATGATAAGAAAAACACCTTGCAGGCGAGTTTAAACCTAGTGACGGATAAACAACAGCGCCATGAATATTCTATGGAGCAGGTTTATAACCGCTACTTATCACAATTTACGCAAATGCAAATAACGATTTCTAAATTAGAGTCATCAATGGGACAATTTTAAGGGTATTAATTATGTATGATTTAAATGATGGCTTTTCAGCTTATAAAAATACTTCAGTAGAAAGCCGTGCGGCTGGCGCTGATATTCATAAGTTAGTTTTAATGTTATTCGATGGGTTTTTAGATGAACTTGAGCGTGTAGCTGGTCATATACAGCAAAAGCGTTTTGATAAAAAAGCTCAGGGCATTGAAAAGATGATGCGTATACTTGGCGGTTTAGATGCCTCTTTAGATACAGAAAAAGGCGGCGAAGTCGTTGTTAATATGCAGCAGCTTTATGAGTACTGTGGTGGTGCTTTAATGACTGCAAGTCTTCAAAATGATTTATCTGCATTGTCATCTGTACGTGAAGTTATGCAAAACCTACAGCAGGGCTGGGCAGGATTAGGCTCTCAAGCTGCTTAATCACACCTTATTTATAAGTAATGTTATTTGTTCTGAATCCAAAGCCAGCATTTTTAGCTGGCTTTTTTTGTAACTTAGCATTCTCAACAAACGCTTAAGTTCCTCTTTACTTCCTACCTTTCCGATAAGCGGAAATTAAACTTCCGTTCAGCATGTTGTAAATTAAATTTTTCTTTATATATCAACGTCTTGTTTTTTGGAATGCTTTTTGCTCGTTAAGCTGGTGTTAATGCAGCTCTGAATTGATTACGGCTGCTCGCTTTAATTGAAATGATCATGATGAATAAACAGCAAACAGACCAGAAAATTCAAACCCTATTGCAAGCTATGGCGAAAGCGATAGAAGAGCAGCAGTGGCAACATATTCGTCATTTTGATCAGCAATTAATGCAGATCCTTAATGAGGCGAAGTTAGCACCTTGGTATCCAAGTTGGCAGTCTAGAGTGAGTGAGTTGAAAGGTGAATATTCACACTTTCTAGCATTAATTAATGCGCAAAAAAACGAATTACAAACACGTATGCAGCAACATCAAAAAGATCGTGACGGCATTATTGCATACAAACAATTTACTGATGGTGCGCGTTAATGAAAGAATTAATCATACACCCACATGTTTCAGGGAATAGAGCCGGTGCTGAAAAGGTGCAAGCAAACTTTACTGACCCTGAAACAAGCCAATTCGATTTAACCGACCATGAAGAACACGCACAATCTACTAGTGAGCTTCGCTCTGAGCTTGAGCAAGTAGAGACAGAAAAGCCATTTGAGCTACCGTCTCAATGGCGCTCAGGTGTATATACACAGTTTAAAGCTGAAAATGAGTCAAGCATGTTAGCGTCAGGTATATCTGCATTATCTGACACATCGCTACAACAAGGTGCTGAAGCAACAGAACAAGAACAAATCAATATGGATCAAGTTGATTCAGCCCTGCCTATTCAACCCGCTTCTCAGGGAGTTACAGAACCACAAGCTTTAGGCTCGCTTCCTGTGCAGAATAGCCTTACTTCAGCTATGCAGGCTACTGCTGAAAATGAAGCTATATCAGAAAAAATACGCGTGAATGAGCAAAGCCCTACTACACAGGGTGAATCAGCCCCGAAAACCTTGCTTGATGGTTTATCTACTCAGTCGATTGCAAATGCTACAGAGCAGGAGCAGTTACAAGTAACGAGTGCTTCTTACGCTAAAGAGTTACTACAGCCTAGCCCTAATGGTGCTCAAGCTATACCGGCAGCTAATCAATTATTAAACAATGAAACTGTTGAGTTAACTAAAAAGCAAGCACCTTTATTTAATGCATCAAGTTTGAATACGGCTATTGTATCGCCGAGTAAAGAATACCCACTTAGCAGCCAGCAACCGCAAATGCCCCCCGTGGCTGAGTTGGAAACGTTGCGCTCAAGTGAAACTAAAGTAGGACCGGCTTTAATGCTGGAAACAAGCCCAACACAGCCCAGTAAGGTTAAGACAGCGCTTGAGCAGCCCAATTTTGCGACGACAGAATTAAGTCGCTCATTTTCTTTTTCTTCTGCTGCCAGTTCAGAGCAAGCCACACAGGTGCAGCAGTGGCGAACTGAGTCGTTATCGACAAATAGTAGTGAATGGGGCCAACGCTTACTGAATGTGCTGCATGACAAGGTGCAGTTGCAAATAGGCCAACAGGTTCAACGCGCGCAAATCCGTCTTGATCCTCCCCAGTTAGGCAGTATTGACATAAGTATTAGTGTTGAGGGAGAAAAAACCACAGTACACATTGTTGCGAGTAATCCACAAATACGTGAAGCCATGCAACAAACGCTTGAGCAACTTCGCCAATCACTCACTAATGCTGAGCAAAGTACTGTTGATGTTGATATTAGCGATAAACATCAGCAGCACAAACAAACACACGAATTTACACAAGAGCAAGATATTGCAGCTAATCAGTTAAATGATTTGCCTACCTCCGTTGAGCCTAGGCAAGCGCAGCAACAAGATTGGTTAAATAGACTGATATAGAAATGGGAGTGGAACTTTGAAAAAAATACAATTAGCAGTACTTGCTGTCGGATTATTAGCACTGGGTTTTTTTGGTGCAAGCTATTTTCAAGAATCAAAAGCAGAGCAAGCCCCAGTGGCCTCCGTTGATAAACCAGACGTTAAATATATGGCAATGGATCGCTTTATTATCAGTGTTGCTGACGATGAATATGCTCGTTATTTAGTGCTCGATTTGAGCCTTGGTTTTGCACCAACCTTACAAAATGAAACAGATGCAGAAACCTTTATGCCAGTACTACGCAATGTGCTTGTAAAAAACTTTGCGAATATGGAGCACGCTACTGTGCGAAGCACATTTACCGATGTAGAGAAAGTTCAAACAGACCTACTTAGTCAGTTTAATAAAGTGTTGGCTAATAAGTCATCGCTTGAATTGGCTGATGTATTAATAACCAATGTTTTCATTCAGTAGAGAACGCGTATGTTAGTTGAACAACAATGGCCATCTTCGGATGAGCAGCAAGCAGGTTTAATGAGTACACATACCGAGGGTGAACTACTCGAACGGTATGCATACTTAGTGAAGCGTGCAGCTTCCCACATGCGAACGCAATTGGGTGTTGTTGTCGACATGGACGATATTCAGCAAATAGGTTTAGTGGCACTGCTTTCGTCAATTCGTCGTTATGGTCGAAATGTCGACGAACAATTTTCGGCATTTGCTTTTAAGCGTATTCGTGGCGCGATGCTAGATGAGTTTCGTCGAATAGATTGGCGAGGACGACAACTAAGGCAGCAGTCGCATCAATTGCGTGATGCTTCGCGCAAGTTATTGAAGCAACTAGGTAGAGAGCCCAGTGATAGTGAGCTGTGCCAAGCATTGGATATTGATTTAGAGCAGCTGTTGAAACTGCATTATGCAAGTCAAGCTGAAGCAATTGATAGCCTTGAAGCATTGCTCGGTCACGATGACTCGTTTACTGATGCAGGCAGCCAGTTATCACATACAGAAACGGCTTTAATGCTTCAAAAAGCACTCGCCAGCCTACCAGAAAGAAACAAGTTGTTACTGCATCTTTACTACAGCCATGAAATGAACATGAAAGAAATAGCCCTTGCCCTTGATTTAACCGAAGCACGGGTCTGCCAACTACATAAATTGGCAATAGAATCTTTAACAAGAAAACTTCAACAAAGTGAATAACCAACCGGGAAAACAATTATGCAAAGAATATTAGGTTTAGTCGTTGTGCTGGCCGCCGTACTAGGTGGCTTTGCTATTGCTGGTGGTAACTTAGCGAGTATGTGGCAGCCTGCAGAGTTTGTAATCATTTTTGGTGCGGGCTTAGGGGCGCTTATTGTTGGTAATTCACGCCATGTTTTAACTGAAATGTTAAGTCAGTTGAAATATCAATTCTTTGACAATAAAAATCAAAATAACAAAGACTTGTATCATGACTTGCTCATGGTGGTATACACCTTACTTGAACTGGCTCGCCTAAAAGGAATTAAAGAGTTAGATGACCATGTAGAAAACCCTGATACCAGCTCAATTTTTTTAGCCTACCCACAGGTAACAGCCTTCCCTGAGTTAGTAACATTTATTTGTGACAACCTTCGTCTATACAGTATGGGGAAAATTAGCCCACATGATTTTGATGCTATGTTAGAGCAAGAGATCTTTTCAATTGAAGAGCAAAAAATGAAGCCGTCAAATGCATTAGGCGATATTGCCGAAGCAATGCCTGGCTTCGGTATTCTAGCAGCGGTAGGTGGCATTATTATCACGATGCAGCACTTAGATGGCCCTTTGAGCGAAATAGGCTATCACGTTGCAGCAGCACTGGTGGGAACTTTTGTTGGTATTTTTGGCTGTTACTGCCTACTGGCACCTTTGTCATCGGCTATGCAGCAGTATGTTAAGAAACAAATGACTATGCTTGAGTGTGTTCGAGCTATGCTAGTAGCCCACGCAAAAGGCCATGTAGCTATTGTGGCGACTGACTCTGGTCGAAAACTGATAACACAAGAAAGTAAACCTTCTTTTACCACGATGGAACAGTGGATCAATAACCGAGCAGCTTAAATGAATAATTCTAACCCAGTAATTATTAAACGTGGTCGCCGCTCAGCAAAGAGTGGAAAACACAGTGGTGCTTGGAAAGTAGCCTTTGCTGATTTCACATTAGCGATGATGGCGTTCTTCATGGTGCTATGGATCATGGCTATTACCAATGAGCAAGAGCGAAAAGATATTGCTCATTATATGCGTACACATTCAATCTTTGATGGTAGTCCCGCATTATTTGAACCAGGCAATAGCCCTTTTCCTGTTGATTTAGGGGGATCTCCTTCTGTTGTTGACCATAAAGCATCAAATCGCTTGCCACCTGATAATCCTCGCCCAGGCATGAGTGAATATTTAAAAGTACCTAAAGGCGATCATGCGCCTTTAGCGGGTAAAGGCGATAAGCTTAATTCAGTGATAGACAGTGAATTTGCAGCATCGAGTGAGCTGAGTTTATTGCTAAGTAGTTTTCAAGATTTAGCCAAAGAAGAGCTATTACAGAACAATCTGCACGTTGAGAAAGTCAGTTCTGGGCTCAGAGTGATTATTCAAGATGATAAAAATCATCAAATGTTTGCGCGTTCAGAGCAAACGATGTCGCCATTTTTTGAAGACTTATTTTTACACTTAGGTGGCCTGTTCAGAAGTATTGAAAACAAAATCATTATTTCGGGTCACAGTGATGCCAGTGCATTCAAAGGAACTCAGTCGAATAACTGGGACTTATCAGGTGCACGTGCATTTCAAGCAAGAAAAATCATGGCCGCAGGTGGGATGCCAACAAACCAAGTTATGCAAGTTAATGCTTTTTCTTCTAATAGACCGATTAATCAAAAAGATAGATTTGCGAGTGAAAATAGACGTGTCGAAATCCTGATTCTGACCAAAAAGGCAGAATCAGAGTTAGAGGCGTTATTCGCTGATGATAACATCAATAATCCTGTTAAAAAGGCCGCCAGTGCTGCAACAGCAAATCAGCCCGTATTACGCTCTCAGGAGTTATATGAATAAGTCAGAAGAGTCGAAACGAACTCACCCTCGCTGGCCTCTTTGTGAGCAAGATACTCAACTTCCTGCGGCAATGCAGCAAGGTGGCATTGCCGTGAAGCTGCATCATTCATGGTTGTTTAACTACTTTATATGCCGTGCTGTGGTTAAAGATATTAGCGTAGGTGGGGCTGGAATGTTGGTGCCTAATGAGCATAAGTTACCGGGCAAGGTCCGTGTAGCATTTAATGATAGTAATGCTTTTA
Source organism: Pseudoalteromonas sp. CO133X (assembly GCA_004208945.1). Lineage (GTDB taxonomy): Bacteria > Pseudomonadota > Gammaproteobacteria > Enterobacterales > Alteromonadaceae > Pseudoalteromonas. The sequence goes on from SGPE01000023.1 coordinate 92,200, forward strand.
TTGGCACAATTCGTTATACGCACCCCGTTACAGAAAAATTGAACTTTGTTGGTATTGAATGGCAAAAGAAAGATGAATTAAGGCGTATAGAGTTAGTTGCTGAGTTACAAAAGCAGGCTAATTACACAACGACTTTATAGCCACACTTTTGGATATTGGAAAATTTTATGAAGCAATTTGTTAAGCCAAAAATAAAGCTCTTCAAGGCTGAACAAGGTAAAGAGTTTAGGCCGTATGCGATCACGCAGCAACAACGTCAATACGAAATTGCCCATCAGCGAGCGGGTGAGTTTAGTTTGCATAAAGCCATCGAATTTGAGTTAGGACAGCTATTTAATGATAGTCAGTTTGCCGTTGATATTAACTTATGTTCACACAGCACCTTGCAAAGCTGGCTGGCTGAAGCGAAACGCGTTTTCTTTAAAAGTGCTGTTTTTGAGCCAATAGACGCTGATGCTTATATCGCATTGGATTACACAAGTGCTCACAGAATGGCTGATTTATGCCTCGGTGGTGATTTAAGCCAAGCTAATAAGGCTGTAGCAGAAGAGCCGCCAGCAGAATTAACGCGCACAGAAAGCCGCATTTGTGCACGGTTATTACAAAAACAAGTTCAAGGTATTCAAGAGCTTATTTTTAAAGAGCGGGCATGCTTACTCGCTGAACCATGTAGCACTAACAACTTACCGAGCGCGGTCAATTACCTTGCATTTAAAGTACGGTTGATTCTTGATAACGATGTGATCAGCTGGTTCATTTGGTTACCAGTGGCTTTCTTTAGTAAACCGCAGAATGAGCATGACGAACAACAAACACACTTATTAAGTATGGAAAAAAGCAGCCAATTTTTAGTGAAAGGACATGTTGAAATGGCGCGCAAAAAAGTCACGTTAAGGCAGCTAAAAGCGGCATTAAATGGTGAGGTATTGCCTATTCAACTTAGTGAGCCTGCTTCTTTCAAGTTAGGTAATAAAACCTTCTTTACAGGTCAAATTGTACAACAAGATGCCAGTTTGACTTTCCAAATTACAGATAACACAAATAAAGAGTAAATGAATTATGACTGACAACCTTGATGATGCATTAGCAGGTTTAGATCTTGATGGCTTAGACGACTTAACCGCTGAGCCAAGCAATGAGAATGATATGTCTGTATTTGCTGATGTGCCGTTAACTATTACGCTAGAAGTCGCGAGCACAGAATTAACGTTAGGTGAGTTATCACAAGCCAAACACGGCGATGTTTTACGCTTAGACAAAGCCGCAGGTGAGCCGATGGATGTGAAAGTGAACGGTGTGTACTTTGCGAAAGCTGAAGTTGTACTGGTTGATGGCCAATATGGCATTAAGTTTATCAGCCAAGATGAGCAAGAAAAGGCGGATAGTTAAGTAATGAATTTACGCAGTGCATTCAACGTCGGGTTTGGTTTACTTATCCTTCTTTTACCAACTTGGTTAAACGCGCAAGAATTAACATTGTTCTCGTTGCAAGACACAGAGCAAGGGCAAGACTATAACGTCAAGCTGCAAATTTTGTTAATGATGACAGTGTTGAGTTTAATACCGGCGTTGTTAATGGTACTGACCTCATTTACTCGGATCATTGTTGTGCTCGCGATTTTGCGCCAAGCAATGGGTCTACAGCAAAGCCCTCCAAATCGTGTCTTAATTGGTATTGCATTGATGCTTACCATGCTTATTATGCGTCCGGTTTGGCAAGATATATATCAAAATGCGTATAAGCCTTTTCAGGCAGAAGAGATGGGATTAGAGCAAGCACTTGCTCGAGCTGAACAGCCTCTACGTGCATTTATGCTTAAGCAAACACGTGAAAGCGAGCTACATCAAGTGCTTTTAATTGCTAATGAGCCCACCAACTTAAAAGCGGATGAAATTCCATTTGAAGTACTTATGCCTGCTTTTGTGCTTAGTGAGCTGACAACCGCTTTTCAAATTGGTTTTATGCTATTTATTCCTTTCTTGATTATTGATTTAGTGGTTGCCAGCGTATTGATGTCGATGGGTATGATGATGCTATCCCCTTTGATTATCAGCTTACCATTTAAGCTGATGGTGTTCGTACTCGCTGATGGTTGGTCAATGGTGGCAGGAACGCTGGCTGCGACATTCGGAGGGCCAATATGAGTCCTGAGATGGCCACGCAACTGATTGCCGATGCAGTCTATACCATTATAGAGATGATTTTGGTACTGATAGTACCAGGGCTTATCTTGGGTATTGTGGTGGCAGTTATACAAGGCGCCACCTCTATTCAAGAGCAAACGTTAACCTTTCTACCTCGTATGTTGCTAACACTGTTAATGGTGGTGTTTGCAGGGCATTGGCTAGTACGCACCTTATTGACGTGGTTTGAAGATCTTAAGTTTATGATCCCAGGGGTTTTTGGTTGAACTCCTTAATTGCTTTAACCAGTAACGACATTGTTAGCTGGATGGGTACCATGTGGTGGCCATTTGTTCGGTTTTCGGCTTTGCTGTGGGCAATGCCAGTATTTGAAAACCCTGCAGTGACTCCACGCGCGCGAATCGCTGTGGCTATGATGTTGGCCTTTTTAGTGGCAGGGCAATTACCACTCGCGCCAGCCGTTGATATTTTTTCGTTAGATGCGGTCGTGCTGACTGTTGAGCAGATCATTTTTGGTGTCTTAATGGGGCTTGCCTTGCGGTTGTTGTTTGAAGTGATGTCTCTGGTTGGTCTTGTGTTGTCGATGCAAATGGGTTTATCGATGGCTTTGGTAATGGACCCAGGCAGTGGTAACCAAGTTGCATTGTTAGGGCAGTTATTCTGGATAATGGCTGCGCTTTTGTTTTTTGCCGCTGACGGTCATTTAATTACTTTGCACGTCATGGTCGAGAGTTTTACTGTTTGGCCTATTGGCAGCAGTATTTATAACTTAGACATTATGGCTGTCGTTAATTTATTTGCTTGGTTATTAGCCTCTACTTTACTGCTTGCACTACCTGGCGTGATTGCCATGATGTTAGTCAATCTAACGTTTGGTGTAGCAAGTCGCGCAGCTCCTTCTTTGAATATCTTTGTTTTAGGCTTTCCGATGGCCTTAATAATGGGGTTCTTTTGTGTATTTATGACGCTTAGTTACACAGGCAATGCATTTGCTAACCTGACCTACCATGTTTTAACCGTATTTAAAACGGCGATGGGAGGGTAAATGTCAGATAACAGCGCACAAGAAAAAACAGAACAGCCCAGTGAAAAGCGCCTCAAAAAAGCACGTGAAGACGGCCAAGTAGCGCGTTCTAAAGAACTTAATACGGCTATTTTATTAATGGTGAGTGTGGCAGGGCTATTGTTTTTCGCTAATTTATTTTATGACCTATTTATTGGCTTGATGCGCACAAGTATGCAACTGGATCATAGTATTATCGATAATACGAAACTCATGCCAAATGCCATTGCTCAAGCAATACTCGATATGCTGGCAACTTTAGTGCCTTTTTTATTGCTCGCGTTCTGTGCTATGTGGATCACGGGTGTGTTACCTGGTGGGTTTATTTTCTCAAAAAAATTACTTGCACCTAAGTTAAGTAAGCTAAATCCTCTCTCGGGTTTAGGAAGAATGTTTGGTAAGCAAGTTTTGACTGAACTGTTAAAGTCGATGATTAAAATTGCCTTGTTAGCTATTTGCTTATTCAGCTTTTTGACTCAGCTATGGCAACAGTTGGTAGCCTTACAAAATCAAGACTTGCTGGTGGCTCTTAATCAAGGTATTAGCCTGCTATTTTTAGCTATGATGATCACTGTAACTTTGCTGTTATTTGTGGCTGTGATTGATGTGCCTATTCAGCAAAAACAAATTCTAGATAAAATTAAAATGACCCATCAAGAAGTCAAGGAAGAGCGCAAATCATCCGATGGTAACCCCGAGATCAAAAGCAAAATTAAGCAAATTCAATATCAGCAAGCAAATAGGCGTATCGAAGAGCGGGTCCCCACAGCAGACGTGATTGTTACAAATCCAACACACTATGCGGTTGCGATTCGCTATAACGAAGAAAAAGCCAAAGCCCCTTATGTTGTCGCTAAAGGTATGGATGAAATGGCACTTAGGATCAGAACATTAGGGCGTCAGCACAATAAAGAAGTCATTGAGTTACCTGCTTTAGCGCGGGCTATCTACTTTTCGACACGCATCGACCAAGAAGTACCTAATGGACTTTATAAAGCGGTTGCTTATGTACTTACTTATGTAATGCAGCTAAAGGCTTACAAGCAAGGGCGAGGTCAAGCGCCAGCGCCATTGCCTGAACTTGAAATTCCCAAAAATTTACAAAAACCATAATGGTGGAGAATGACTTTGAATTGGCGTAGTTTAACCCGACCTTACACCGCTATACCGGTATTGCTGTTAGCTGTTTTATCTATGGTTATTTTGCCATTACCCGCATGGCTACTGGATACCTTATTCACCTTCAATATTGTACTTTCTGTGATCGTGTTATTGGTTGCTGTTTCAAGTTCAAAGCCGCTCGATTTTTCTGTTTTCCCAACCATTCTGTTGGTTGCAACCTTAATGCGCCTTACCCTAAATATCGCATCGACGAGGGTTGTTTTGCTACATGGTCATGAAGGCTCTGATGTGGCAGGGCGAGTCATTCAAGCATTTGGTGAAGTGGTGATTGGTGGCAACTATGTTGTCGGTATCGTCGTATTCATTATCCTGATGGTGATTAACTTTGTCGTAATCACCAAAGGTGGCGAGCGTATCTCTGAAGTTGCAGCACGTTTTACTCTTGATGCAATGCCAGGCAAGCAAATGGCAATTGATGCTGACTTAAATGCGGGATTAATTGGCCCAGAACAAGCTAAAGAACGACGTGCCACCGTGGCACAAGAAGCTGATTTCTATGGTTCAATGGATGGTGCTTCTAAGTTTGTACGCGGTGATGCAATAGCCGGTCTGATCATCTTAGTAATCAACTTACTGGGTGGTGTCAGTATCGGGGTATTTCAGCATGACTTAAGCATGGCTGAAGCATTTCAACGTTTCGCTCTTTTAACAATTGGTGACGGCTTAGTTGCGCAAGTCCCTTCATTACTGCTGGCTGTTGCTGCAGCAATTATTGTTACCAGAATGAACGATGAAGGTGACATGAGTGAAGCGGTGGGAAGCCAGTTACTTGCCTCACCAAGAGTTATTCTAACCGCCGCCTTAGTCATGTTGGTGTTAGGTATTGTGCCAGGTATGCCAAGCCTTGCGTTTATTGGCTTTGCATTGCCTCTTTTGTATGTTGCTTGGCGACTTTACAAAAAGACACCACAAGGGCAGTTAGAAGAAGCGCAAAGCATTACAGATACAATTGCCCAAGAACAAGCAGCTCTGAGCTGGCAAGATATTCCGCATGTCGATACTTTAAGCGTTGAGCTTGGTTTTCGTTTAGTTTATTTGGCCGATAAGGAAAAAGGCGAGGAACTAGCAAAAACAATACGTGGTATGCGTAAGAGCTTGTCTGAACAACTTGGTTTCTTGTTACCTGAAATCAGAGTTAAAGATAATCTAAATCTTAATCCTCAAGAATATAAAATCAAACTAGCGGGAGTGGCCGTTGCGTCTGCTCAACTGAATGCCAAGCAGCTACTAGCTTTAAACACCGGCGATACTTACGGCCAGTTAGATGGTGAACTAACGACAGATCCGGCTTATGGCTTGGAAGCTGTGTGGGTTGATGAGCAAAATAAAGCCAAGGCACTGAATATGGGTTATTCAGTTGTCGACTTAGCCACTGTGATCGCAACGCATATGGGCAAAGTGATAAAAGAGCATTTAGATGAGCTGTTCAGTTATGAGGATATTCAAAACTTACACGAAAGATTAAAGGCTGTATCACCTAGTTTGGCTGATGCGCTTGAAAAGTCTTTACCAATTAACCTGCAACTAAAAGTGATGAGAATGCTACTTAAGGAGCATGTTGCGATTGGTGATATCGTGACTATTGCAGGCACTTTAGTTGACAGTATTGAAGTCACAAAAGACCCGATTCTACTTGCTGCCGATGTACGCTGTGCACTAAAACGTGTGTTAGTAAAACAAGTGATGGGCAGTCGTGACGAATTAGCTGCTTATAGCTTAGATGAAAAACTAGAGCAAACGATGCAGAGTTCGTTAGAGCAAGCAATGCAAGCAGGGAAGGTAGCATTGGATAGTTTTGCTGTAGACCCTAATTTACTTGGCCAGTTTCAACGAGCCATGCCTGTGATTGCTGATGAAATGAAATCTCAAGGTGTTAACCCTGTGTTGATTGTTATTCCGCAGCTAAGACCGTTACTGGCGCGCTATGCTCGTTCATTTACGAAGGGAGGTTTATCTGTGCTTTCTTACAACGAAGTGCCTGATAACATTAAGGTTAGTATTATCGGTTCCCTAGGATAGTATGTGGCGTATGAATTTAATATGAATAAATACCCATAATGTTGCTTTTTAGTTTTTTTTATCTATAATCATTAAGAATTAGGTACTTGTTAACTGTTTTATAATAACAGTTACTTAGTTGGAAACACTAAGACAATTAAATGGCAAACTACGCCGAAAGGGTAGGACGCAAAGCTTCCAGTCTAAAACCGCAAGGTCATGATAGTGGGGTTACATTAACTTAGCGGCACGTCTATTCGCCTCTTCAGGCAATTTGTTCCGCTTATTATACACGTTAAAGCTCTTAATTGGGCTGTTTATGATAATTGGAATACGAATGAATAACTCACATCAGCTTGTTAAGGCAACTTTTTTAATTGTTGTAAGCATTATAACTGCTTATGCATTGCCTGTGAAAGCTGAACGCGTAATTACCCAAAATTATGAGCAGGCAACATGGTATGTCAGTGGCGATGCTTTTTATTGCCAGCTTAGCCAGAAACTAGATAGTTATGCACAATTATCGATTATCAGCGAGCCTTCAGAGCCACAGCATCTGGATTTTAAGTGGCTGTTAACTGAGCGTGATATCACGGATGTACAGGTATTTGCTCGTACAGCAGATTGGCAAGATAAACGAGCGATTGCCCCTTCAATACAATTCTTTTCAGCCAATATTGAGCAGCAACAGGTTACGTTTAACCAAGGTGTTGCACCTATTTTAAGCGCCATTAAGCAGGGCTACTGGTTAGATACAATCGTCGGGTTTGGTGATGAGCAGCTCAGACTGACTTTTCCTACAACTCATAGCGATAACGCGATTGATCAATATCAGCAATGCCGTGAAAAATTAGCGCCTTTGTCTTGGCGACAAGCGAGAGATTATGAAATTAATTTTGACTCAGGAGAGCGTGTTGTTAAACGTGCCGCAGACCTGAGTTATTTAGAGAAACTAGTTCGTTATATTCAACTCGATCCTAAAGTTAAGAAAGTCATGATTGATGGACATACAGACAATGTAGGTTCTCCGCTTGCCAATCGTTTGTTATCGAAAGAAAGAGCAGATGATGTGGCATCCCGACTTATCGAGTACGGGATCGATGCAAAGTTAATTGAAATCAGGGCTCACGGAGGACGCTATCCCGTGGCAAGCAATTCAGATTCGAACGGTCAGTCGTCAAATAGACGCGTCTTAATTCGTCTATTTCGTCAAAAAAGCTAAGGTGTGAGAAGGAATATGGATCAGAAACATCTACTATGGCTTGCGCCAGAACAACCATCACGTGAAATTGAATTGGCGATCAATGATGAGCAGTATCAACTTCTGTACACAGATTCGATCCCCGATGCTATTGGTTATTGTTTGAGTTATCAGCCTGAACTGGTATTAATTGATGCTCAACAAGCACAAATGAACTTGGTTGACTTGGTAAAACTAGTTAAAAGAACTCATCAAGGTGGACAAATTATCACGCTTGTGGAATCGAACCAAGGTGAGCTTGCTTCACAGTCACTTAATAATGGTGCTGTCGACTTTTTACTTAAACCGTTTTTTGCTGATCAACTAAAACTAACCATCCGTAACGCTGATTCTATGAAGCATGGTGTGAGTGACTTAATTGCTGTGTCACTGAAATCACAGCAAGTGCTGAGACTTGCCAATCGTGCAGCACAAACATCTGCAAGCGTACTGATTATGGGTGAGTCGGGCACAGGTAAAGAAAAGTTAGCTAACTTCATTCATCAATCTTCTCCACGTGCAGATAAGCCATTTATTGCGGTTAACTGCGCAGCTATTCCAGAAAATATGCTGGAGTCTATGTTATTTGGTTATAACAAAGGTGCATTTACCGGTGCGGTAGCACAGCAAGCGGGTAAGTTTGAGCTTGCAAATGGTGGCACTATTTTACTGGATGAGATAACCGAACTGCCTTTAGAGCTGCAAGCCAAATTACTTCGTGTCCTACAGGAGCGAGAGGTTGAGCGATTAGGCAGTCATCAACGCATTAAACTCGACATTCGTGTGATTGCAGCGTGCAATAAGCCGTTGCGTGAGCAAGTAGAAAAAGGCCTTTTTCGCGAAGACTTATTTTACCGCTTAGATGTATTGCCGTTAATGTGGCCAGCATTACGTGACCGAAGTGACGATATTTTACCATTAGCAAAGTATTTTATTGCTAAATACGGAGATGAGAAGTTTCACTTTAGTCAACAGGCAGAGCAGTTAATGCATAGCTATCACTGGCCAGGTAATGTTCGTGAGCTGGAAAATGTAGTGCAAAGGGCATTAGTGATGGCTCGCGGTGTTGAAATTCAAGCGGCAGATCTAAACCTACCCGAAAACGTTAAAGCACTAACGACAACCAGTGCGTCACAGTTAAAACATAGCAAGAAACAAGCTGAATTTGATTATATTTATGATTTACTTAGCCGTTTCAAAGGACACAGAACCCAAACCGCAGAGGCACTCGGTGTGAGTACCCGAGCTCTTCGATACAAAATAGCCGCCATGCGTGAGTATGGCATGGATATAGACGCAATCGCTTAATTTAAGGAACAGAGTAATGTCACCTATTGAAAGTCAACGCCTTCTGCTTGGAAAAATGACTGATATGCAGCAACTAGCTGCGGCCGAGACCATTGCGCCTGCAGCAAGTAAATACCAAGACGCAGCAATTAGTACCGAATTCAAAACAGTTGTTCGCGCTGTTAATGAGCAACAAAATATCTCATCGCAAATGATGCATGCGGTAGATACGGGGCAAACAGATGATGTTGTTGGGGCGATGGTCGCCAGTCAAAAAGCGAGCCTAAGCTTCTCAATGTTAATGGAAGTACGCAATAAACTACTTAATGGCATTGATGATGTCATGCGTATGTCACTGTAGAGGTTGTTATGAAAGGCGAATTAACTAAAGCTGTACCGCCGATGTCTGGGGAGACAAACCTACGTGAAAAAGTCGTAAACTTCTCAAATAAAATAAACTTTTCAAATAAAAGCCATGATAGAAATGTCGCGACAATCGCTTTGTTAGCGACGTTAGTAGCGGCAACTATCGTTGTTATTTTGTGGACATCAGCAAAGAACTACGTGCCGCTCTATGGAAACCAAGAAAGTTACGATAAAGCCAATATTTTAGAAATATTGGATAAAGAACAAATTGTATTTCGCATTGATAACGACACAGGCAATATTTTAGTTCCTCAAGAAAAACTAGCAGACGCACGGATCACTCTAGCGGCACGTGGTATTAAAGCTTCAATGCCTGAGGGCGTTGATAACCTCAGTGCTAAAGTATCGATGGGCACAAGCCAGTTTATGGAATCGATGCAATATCAACATGCTTTGGAGGGAGAACTTGCCCGCACCATTATTAATATGCAAGGTGTTCGCAATGCGCGAGTACATTTAGCAATACCAAAGCGTAGCTTATTTATAGGCAGGGAAGAGCAAAAATCAGCTGCATCTGTAATGGTTGATTTAGCGCCAGGGCATGAACTAAAACCTGAACAAGTAGAAGCTATTATTTCACTTATCATTGGCTCAGTACCTGGTTTAAACCCGCGAGATGTATCAGTAGTCGATCAGCGCGGAAAGTTACTGTCGGGTGATTTATTTGATACCACTCCCGTTGGTAAAGAAAGTGATAAGAAGCTCGCTTTTATCGAAAAGGTCGAACGTAACATAGAGCAACGCGCTGAAATTATGTTACTGCCTATTTTAGGTGAAGGAAATTTTCGAATTCAGGTTTCAACAGATGTTGATTTTAGCGTTGTTGAAGAAACACGTGAAGCGGTAGACCCACAAGGGGTGTTAAAGCAAGAATTGGTTAAATCAGATTCTCGACAAGACCAATTTGCCGGTGGTATACCAGGTTCACTGGCTAATCAACCTCCACTGCCAGATCAAGAAGGTGAAGAGGCTGAAAATGAGCGAGTATCTGAGCGCAGTGAAAGTAGCCGTGAATATGAAAATGGCCGCTCTGTTACCCATACTCGTTTTGAAGTTGGACGCTTAAGCTCAATGAGCGTATCTGTACTTGTTAATGAACAAGCAGCTGCCACAGCTGAAGGTTGGAGCCAAGAAGGCCTAAATTCTTTAGGCGAAATGGTTAAAACAGCCACCGGTTTTAATGAGCAGCGTGGCGATCAGTTCAATATCACCAGTTTTGCATTTGTTGAAGCAAAACCTTTTGTACCGTCTGACGGATTACAATGGTGGCAAATGCCTGAAATTCGAGAGTATGCTCGTTACATTTTCGGTACTTTTATTAGCTTAATGCTTATTTTCTTTGCGGTAAGACCGCTGGTAAATCATTTGATTAAAGGCAAAACAACAGCTTCACCACCAAGCGAAAATGAGCAAGAAAAATTAGCTGCTGCTAAAAGCGATGCCTATGAAAGACAAAGTACACCTCTGGATGGCGCACTTGAGCGAGATAGCAAAAATGAACAGCCTGAGCAGGAAGGTGAAAATATTGCATTGCCTAAGATAGGCAGTGATTTTGAAGAGCAAATAGCACACATGCAGTTATTAGCAAGCCGAGAAACCGAGCGTGTAACCTCTGTGATTAAATATTGGGTAGAGCAAGGAGTTGAAGTTGAGTCAAGTAAATCAAGATAATGTGACAATGTCAGCACCTGCTCGTGCGTCACTCGATAGAGCTGCTATTTTACTGCTCAGTATGGGCGAAGAAAATGCAGCAAGTGTGATCCGTAAACTCGGTCGCCGTGAGGTACAGGCAATCTCAGAGCGAATGGCCAGTATTTCTAACATTACAAAAAATGATGTAGCTGACACGCTCACCAGTTTTTTCGATTGTTACCGTAACGAAAGTGGGGTTAATGGCGCATCAAGGCTGTATCTTGAAAGAGCACTTGATAAAGCCGTTGGACGTAAGCTTGCACGTGGCATGTTAGATGATATTTATGGTGGCGCGATGAGTGATGATCTGCGTCGTTTAGAGTGGATCCCACCAGAGCTAATTGTACGTTTCTTAGAGCATGAACATGTGCAAATGCAAGCGCTGTTTTTAGCGTTTTTACCAGCCGATCAAGCTGCTGCTGTCATTGCATTGTTTCCAGAAGCAAAGCACGAAGACCTGTTATACCGTATTGCCAGCTTACGAGAAGTCAGTGAGCATGTTATGGATGATATTCGATTAACCATTGAAGCCTGTATTGAATTTGTTGGCAAGCAAGTCGGCTCTCAGGTAAATGGTGTTGATAAAGTTGCTGATATTATGAGCCGATATAACGGCAATAAAAGCCAAATTATTGAAGTTATTAAAAAGCATGATTTACAAGTGGCAGATGCAGTACAAGAGCGTATGTATGACTTTGCCAGCTTATTACTGCAAAGTGATGAGACCCTTTCTCAATTAATGAACGATGTACCTGACGAGCTTTGGTTGATGGCATTAAAAGGTGCAGATGAAAAAATTGTTGCGCGCCTTTTGGGGGCATTACCAAAACGCTTAGCGCAAGTTTATCAACAGCAGTTAGAAGCAACAACATCACAGCCGGTGAGTAAAGTGGATGCTGCACGTCGTGAAATCATGAGCATTGTACGTGATATGAGCAAGCGAGAAGAAATCACTTATCAGCTATACGAAGAAGAGACCGCGGGTTAAGTGCTATGCAAGCTTATCAGTTTCCAACGTTAACAAAAGAACAGCAGCACCAGAGTGTTCAACAGCGTATTGACGCAGCTGAACAGGCTGCTTGGCAAAAAGGCTTTGATGAGGGATTAAAGCAAGGTCAAGCGGCGCTACAAGCTGATATAGAAAAGCGGGTCTCGCAGCAAGCTGAACTATTATTACAAGAGCGTGAACTAGAATTAAAGCAGCAAATGCTGGCACAATTTGATGTGCTAACACAGCAAACAAAACAACAACTTAATCTGCTGTCTAATGAAGTACTAAAAGATCTTAGTGTGTTAGTTGCGAAGGTCGCGGAGCAGGTAGTTGCCTGTGAGTTAACTTTGCAGCCTAATTGCTTAATTGATTTAGTCGAACAGGCCCTCAATTTATTAGCAGGGCGAGATGATGTTAACGAAATTGTTTTTTCTAGCGCTGATGCGGCTCTTTTTGACGATTCAAGCTTTGATAAAATACCCCTAACAGTGAGTTTTGAGCCTCAACTTGCAAGTGGCAGCGTAAAGCTTATTTCTAGTGAGCAAAGCCATAGTTTGTCTCTTTCAGAGCGTTTAGATGCTGTACTTACTGATATAACGCCAGCCCTTCTTAACGGTCAAGTTATTCATGAGTAATACTGTGTTATCTCATGTTCTTAGTACTGCGACAAAACAGTTAACAGCTCCGCCTTTAATTCAAAGTTACGGTCGTCTTGTAAGAGTCAATGGTATGACATTAACAGCTGTCGGCGGGCAGTTTTTAATGGCAAAAAAATACCAAGTCGAGAGCATTGATGGTACGTGGAATGATGCTCAAGTGATTGGTTTTGATGATACCAAAGCGTTCTTGATGCTACTAAATAAAGCAGATGGTTTATACGCTGGTGCGAGAGTCAGAGCTGTTGCTGATACACAAGCGATAAAGGTTGATATGTCTTTACTCGGAAGAGTAATTGATGCACAAATGCAACCGATAGACGATTTAGGTAACTTAAGTCGTGTTGATTTAGGAGCTGATTGCGTTCTAAAAAAACAACCCTCTTTAAATCCGTTGCAGCGTAAAGGGGTGAGCGAGCCCTTGGATGTGGGAGTCCGCTCAATAAACGGTCTTTTTACCGTTGGAAAAGGGCAGCGTTTAGGGCTTTTTGCAGGCTCTGGTGTCGGTAAAAGTAAGCTACTGGCCATGATGACTCGCTTTACCAGTGCAGACGTTGTAATCGTGTCTTTAGTTGGTGAGCGTGGCTGGGAAGTGAAAGAATTTATAGAGCAAAGTCTTGGCCCAGAAGGGCTCAAAAAGGCCATCGTAATTGCTTCCCCTGCTGATGATTCACCGCTTTTGCGAGCAAAAGCGGCGGAGTTAAGTCATCAATTGGCTGCTTTTTATCGCGACCAAGATTTAAATGTTCTGTTATTGATGGACTCTTTAACTCGCTATGCGCAAGCACAGCGAGAAATAGGCCTTGCGGTTGGCGAGTTGCCTGTCGCTAAGGGGTATCCGCCATCGGTATTTAGTAAGTTGACTCAGTTAGTTGAAAGCTCTGGAAACAGTGAAAAAAGTAAAGGTTCAATGACCGCTATCTACACGGTATTAGCAGAAGGGGACGACCAGCAAGATCCGATTGCGGACAATGCGCGGGCTATTTTAGATGGCCACATTGTATTGGACCGAACGCTTGCAGAAAAAGGTCATTATCCAGCTATTAATATTGGCGCATCTATAAGTCGTGTTATGCCTAACATTGTCTCCTCTGAGCAGCTTGCCTTTTGTTATAAGCTTAAAAAGCTCTACAGTCGATACCTACAAGTACATGAATTAATACCGCTTGGTGCCTACCAAGCAGGGAAAGATACTGAATTGGATTTAGCTGTACACTTGTATCCACAAATAGAAGCATTCTTATGCCAATCATTAAATGAAAAAGCAGACTTTGCGACTACAAATCAACAGCTTTCGCAGTTAATAGGAAAACATGATGCTAGATAAGTTTAAAAATATGCAGCAAGAAAAGCTTGATAGCATGCTCTCTGAGCAGGCTGTTTTAAAACAGCAAACCGAGTTAGAACAACAGCGACTTGCCCAATTAAAGCAATTTATCGACGATATGCAAACAAACAACCAGATGGGTAATGCAATTGGTTTGCAAAATTTAGCAGGCATGAAACACATTCTACATGGGTTATCGCAGCAGCAGGCCGAACGAGTCACGCAACTACAAGGCGATCAATCACGTCAACAACATGCTTGCATCCAACAACTTTCATTTACGAAGGGGTTAGAGGGCGTCATTGCTAAAAAAGCACATCAGATCAAGCAAAAACAGGCTCGTCAGCATCAGAATCAACTTGATGAGTTAGTCGCGCATGCAGCCGTTCGTCGTAGTTAAAATAACCAGCCCTATAAAGAGGGCTAACCTCTCACGTGCCTAGCACTCAGTTTTGATAGTGCTATAAGTAATTAATTTATAGAAGCTTTGCTCCTGTTTAAGGTAAAAACAACCTAGCCTTAATGAACAAAAAGGCCGGTATTTTTAATACTTTATTCTTTTTGTTAAGCATTTAGCATGTGAAAAGCTGTATTACGCCTTCATTATTAGATATTTGTGTTAAAGTTATTTAGGAATAAGCAATAATAAACGCAAGGCAAAAGTGTGATCGATACAGTCAATGCAAGTCAGCAAGATAAAGCACGGTTTTTACGTGTATTTGCATTCATTGGAGCTGTTACCTCTTTTTTTATGTCTATTACTAGTTACTTAGATGGCTACACCGTTCTTAGTACTATGCTAGTGGTTGCAGTGGGTGTATTTGCCAGTCCGTTTATTATTAAAAATCGTGACCATACAATTGCTATTCTGATGCTTTACACCTTGTACGCGATTATGTGCTTTTTGATAGTGTCTGGCGGTAATCATGGTACAGGTCCTTTATGGTTATTTATTGCTTCGCCTGTGACCTTTTTTATTCGTGGCTTAAAACGCGGAGCGATAGATTTAATCGTACTTGCTTGTGTGATTTCAACTCTCTTTTATTACACGGACAAATTGGGTTATTACAGTTATCCAAGTCATTACTTTCCTACACGAGTTATGCTGTGTTTCTCAATTTTATGCATTCTTGGTGCGTTCTATGAGTATTACCGAAATAAGTATAGTCGTGAGCTCATAGCGCAACTTAAAATAAACAAAAAGCTGGCCCGCACCGACGCCATGACCGATTTATCAAACCGACATTATGCGACGGAGTGTATGCAAAGTCGTTGCTTCGAAGAGGGGGCCGTGTTTCTTTTAATTGATGTTGATAACTTTAAACAAGTGAATGACACCTATGGTCACCAAGTGGGTGACGAAGTGCTTATCTTTATTGCCGATATCTTTAAGAAAGTGTGTACCGATGAAGACATTAATTCGCGTTGGGGTGGTGAAGAGTTTTTAATTGTAATCCCAAAAGGGCATGAACTTCGCGCACGAAACGTTGCTGATGAAATACACACACACCTAGCAAATAATACATTTAAAAGTGGTAAGCATTCCTTCAATGTAAGTTTAAGTATAGGTTTGTATCAGCGAACCCATATGGACAGTATTGATCAGTGCTTAAATATCGCTGATAAGCGATTATATAAAGCAAAATCTCAAGGTAAAAACCAAACAGTTGCTGAGCCAGATTTAGCCAAACACGAGCCAGCCTAATAAGCCCCGCCGACTCAATTATTTATACTGATGCTACTTTTTATCACTAACTTGTGTATTATGTGCTCATTATTTACAAGGGCATGTGAATAGTGAGTCAAGATAAGGAATATCATCAACATCTTCTTCTTAAGTTCACCGCCTGTCTAGAGGCTCACTTTTAATGTCACTCTTAGAATCATTTAAGAAGTTAGGTAACTATTTTGGTGCATACAAGGTACACCTATGCCCCGAAGTCAAAGGCCAAGTGAGTGAAAATGGCAAACCTTTAATTAACGCAAAAATAGAAAGGTTACTTTGTTTCTCTGACGGAAAATATGTAGAAAACTATGTATTTACCGATGACAAAGGCGGCTTTTCTTTTCCTGAAGTCAATATTCGTTCTAACCAACCAGCTGTGCCATTTGCAGAGCTTTTCACATCTCAAATCATAACGCTTTTTTATGAAGGTACTAAATATATCTTATGGACATCAAGGTTATCAGGTACAAAGTATCGCCATGAATATGCTAAAAAATTAAGTTGTTTGAAAGCAGATATATCTGATGAAAAAGTATCTTTCTTTTTCAGAAATGATGAAGTCGAAGGTTATAAACTAAGCGCTGGTGGTATAGCTCGTTGGGATGAGGACTTCGAGATTATAGATCTAGACTCATACTATGGATTATCGGAAATTGAATCTGATGATGAAGGCCATTAATTCTAATAGGGAAATAAATATGAAAACATTAACGCCAGCTTTTGCTGCTGATTTTGCCGCATTTACCTATGAAACGTTGGAAAGAGCTCCATTAGAGTCTACTGAATACTATGGCCGCTTAGAACATACTTGTTCAATGGAAGCTGGCTTTTTGTGGCTATCCATTTAAAGCAATCTCTTTTACGTATGCATCCATCAGGCATATTTTAAAGTTAATGCTTAAAAATGTGTTGTCTCTTGCAGGCCAAGCAATAGCACTAACAAAATAAGTACAAAAGCCGCCGATGGCGGCTTTTATTGGGTTGCAAAATTAATGGCTTTTCTCAAAATCATTAACTTCACGCTCTGCTTCTTCTTTCGATTTGCCGTATTTTTGCTGGATTTTACCAACAAGCTCTGTACGGCTACCTTCGATTCTATCTAAATCATCATTGGTAAGGTCGCCCCATTTACGTTGCACTTTACCTTTCAACTCTTTCCAATTGCCTTCTAAACGATCGCTGTTCATCATTATCTCCTTACTTTTTTAAACATTCACTTTAATAAAAGCAATTGATATGCCATTCAATTAAACTTATTAAGTTGTTGAATTTATTGTAAATAATTAGCCTTATCTATAAAGCGTTTATTTTTTACTGCAATTTGTTCTTAGTTATTTATAAAACCCTGTAATTTTTTCTTGTAAGGGAGAGTCATTGTCGTCGACTGTTTTTTGTTACAATAGCTAAAAATAAAGTAAGAGAAAGAAACGTGCTGCCCGTACAAGATATTTACCAATCATTGTTAACAACGATACAAAATAACCCTATGGCTTTGCTGCAAGCGCCACCAGGGGCAGGTAAATCAACATGGCTGCCATTAACGCTGATGCAAGCAGGCCACTTCAAGCGGATTGTTATGCTTGAACCTAGGCGTTTGGCTGCACGTAATATTGCTCAATACTTGGCGTCTTTACAAAATGAGGCCGTTGGTGAAAGTGTTGGTTTGCGCATTAGGGGGGAATCAAAAATTAGTAATGCAACCAAGCTGGAAATTGTGACAGAAGGGATGCTGACACGGATGCTACAAAATGACCCTGAGTTAACCGGTGTCGATTTACTTATTTTTGATGAATTTCATGAGCGCTCGATTGCCGCAGACACTGCGCTCGCTTTTGCGCTTGAAACACAAGCAGCCCTTAGAGACGATTTAAAAATATTACTCATGTCGGCCACTTTAGACGGTGAGCGGTACAGTGAGTTTTTTGACTGTCCAATAATATCATCTGAAGGGCGAAGTTACCCAATTGATGAAATTTATGTTCCACTTAAAGATGAAAGCCGATGGTTAGAGGATATACCTACGGTTATTAAGCAAGCACTCAATGAGCAAACTGGTAGTGCTTTGGTGTTTTTACCAGGTCAGCGAGAAATTTTACGTGTAAAACAGGCATTGAACGATCTTGCTGATGATTGTGAAGTGTTTACTTTATTTGGTGAACAAAGCAAAGGAGAGCAACAAGCTGCTATAGCTCCTGCACAACAAGGTAAGCGAAAAGTCGTACTGACAACAAATGTAGCCGAAACCAGCTTAACGATTGAAGGGATCCGTATTGTTGTCGATAGCGGTAAGCGCCGTGCAGCCAGCTTTAACTTAAAAACTGGGGTAACTGAACTTGTAACCCAAAGCATCTCTCGTTCCTCTGCGGTACAACGTGCAGGCCGTGCAGGGCGTTTAGAAGCAGGTGTGGTATATCGACTAGGTAGTAAGCAAACGTTTGAACGTCGTAACAGCCATGACGCCCCAGAAATCCTAACCAGTGATATAAGCCAACTACTGCTTGAAACTAAGCAGTGGGGCGCAGTTGTTACTGAACTAAACCTTCTTGATGCACCAAGCCCACAGCAAATTAAACACGCTACAGCACTTTTAAAAATGCTTGAAGCGCTTGATGAAAATGAAAAACTAACAAAACTCGGTAGCCAAATGCTTAGTTTTGGGGCGGATATTCGTTTATCACATATGCTTATTAAGGCTAAGCAACTTCAAGTAAGTATACCGGGAATTTATGAACTCGCTGCATATTTAGTGGCGCTGCTTGAGAGTCGTGTGAGCATACCAGCTGATCTTAAGCTTGCACTTCACAGCGTGCATACAAAGCCTCATCCACTGTTTAAGCAACAATTAAACTATTGGCTATCACGTTTAAATTTAAAGGCAGTGCGTGAGCTAAATATGCAGCCCCTTGCTTTGCTGGTGGCTTTTGCATTCCCAGATCGCTTAGCGAAAAAGCGTGGCAACGGCTATTTGCTCGCCAATGGCGCGGGGGCCGACTTAAGTGATGAGTTTTGGCATAACGATGACTATCTTGCTATTGCCAGTATGGGCGGCCACAAAGGGAGTCGAATATTTGCGGCAGTCGCATTTTTACCAAATGAACTTGAAGATCAGCTAGGGCATTTATTTTCAGAGCAAACCCGCTGTGAATATGATGAAAAATCTGGACGTTTTATTCATCAAGAGGAACTAAAGCTAGGGGCAATTACAGTAGCAAGCCAGCCAAGTAAACAGCCTCTTGATAAGTCCGAGCGCACTAAAGCATGGCTAAATTTGTTCAATAAAAAAGGTTTTTCACTATTTAATGAGCAAAGTGAAAGTGAGCAATTACTAATTAGAATGAGCTTAGCGAGTAAATTATTGCCGCAGTCATTTCCAGTTATTAGTAGTGACGAATTGACAACTAATAATCAGTGGCTTGCACCTTTCCTTGACGAGGTAAGAAACGTAGAGCAATTAAAAAAGCTTAATTACAGTGAAGCTTTAAAAAATTGTTTTGATTGGCACCAGCAGAGTTTACTAAATGGGTTGTTGCCGCTGCGTTTAACTGTACCCAGTGGCTCAAATGTGAGAATTACATACCAGCTGGATGGACCTGCAAAGCTGAGTGTACGCATGCAAGAAGTTTATGGCATGACTAGCACACCCTTGCTTGCACAGGGCAAGTTACCCCTTCTAATGGAGCTATTGTCGCCAGCAAGGCGGCCACTACAACTCACTCAAGATTTAGAAAATTTCTGGCAAACTAGTTATAAAGAAGTACAGAAAGAGATGAAAGGTCGTTACCCCAAACATTTCTGGCCAGATAAGCCAGCTTTAAGTCAGGCAACTAACAAAGTAAAAAGCAAGATGTAATCTAACTCGCACTATGTGTTAGTTCAGAGATACAGTGTGGTTATAAAGCAAAACCCCAGTAACTAAGTTACTGGGGTTTTAATTATTCAACTTTAGCGATTACTTATTAAGTGCCAGTTGTAGCTCACGATTGCGTTCAAGCTGCGCTAAGAAGTTGTCTGCAATAGGTTTAAACTTAGCTAACTCATCACGTGGTAGTGGCTCTGACTTAGGCAGTTTAACTGTTTTAGGGTTGCGGTGAACGCCATTTACTAAAAACTCATAATGTAAATGAGGGCCTGTAACACGACCTGTTGCACCAACGGTACCAATCTTTTGACCTTGTTTTACTTTTTGACCTGTTTTAACAAGCTTTTTGTTCAAGTGTAAGTATTTAGTCACGTATTGAGTGCCGTGGCTAATAAATACATAGTTACCGTTATACTTACTGTAGCCAGCTTTAACCACTTTACCATTACCAGCAGAAACCACCGGTGTCCCCGTACGAGCAGCGTAGTCAATACCATTATGTGGCTTTACAGTCTTCGTTACTGGGTGTAAGCGACGTGGGTTGAAGCTTGAGCTTATATATTTAAAGTTAACAGGGGCACGCAAGAATGCTTTTTTCATACTACGGCCTTCAGGTGTGTAGAAGTTTCCATCAGTATGACGAATTGCAGAATAGCGTTCGCCTTGGTTGATAAATTCAGCGGCAATTATTTTGCCGTCGCCTATGTACTCGCCATCAACATAATGCGCTTCGTAAATAAGACCAAACTGGTCGCCTTTACGAATGTCGTTTGCAAAGTCAACATCCCAACCAAAGATGTCAGCAAAATTCATTATTTGGCGTTCACTTAACCCTGCGGCGATACCTGAGGTCCAAAAGCTATTGCTGATTTCGCCACCGGCTGACTTACTCAAGGTTTCGATTTCTTTACTATCGATTGCTGTGTCGTAGTTACCTTCATCATTTAAAGTAACGTACAGAGTATCTGTTTTTGAAATTACATAACGAAGCTGTGCGAGAGAACCGTCATCAGCTGTAGCAAAACTCAAAATTTCACCAGGGTGAATTTTGGTTAATTTACGCGTTTCGGCATTTGTGTTGATTAGTTTATGTAATGTTTGCGCTGAAAAGCCCGCGCGTTTGAAGATAAGTGCTAGATTATCGCCGTTACGTACTTGATGATCGACAAGGTCGTATTCTGGTAATTTAGCAGCTGCTTGCTCTGAATTTAGTTCAGTTAGTTTTTCGTTATCATCAACTTTAACTTGTAATTCGTAGCGTTTGCCAATTTCAAGTGCGTCGGCACTGTTATCCTTTGAAGCGGTGGCTTTTTCTGACGGTAATAATGCTAAGCCGATAATAGCAGAAACCAAACCGAGAATAAGCAGTTTGTGTTTTTTGGGGAGTTTATGCACTACGTGAACCATAACGTGCCTTTTTCTGCTGTCAAGAAAATTAATTACTAATATTGCAGGATATACCTAAAATAGAGCAAATACCAGTGTTTTGTAGATTTAAACTAGCGCTATTTTACGCTAGAATTGCTCAGCGTGTTAATCTTTTTTGGTTAAATTTGCAGCATATGTCTGATGTTAAGCTAAATATGCATTAGTTAACTAAAGTACCTTCATAAAAATGCAATAACGCGGTATAAAGAACAATCACGCGCGCTGCTCCACTAGGCTGATGCTTAAAATACTTAAGTTGGCTTGCTCTTGGTGCAGTTTTTCTGGAGCTAACTTGCTAAATTTAATCATTTTTAGCTCTATTTTTAACCCTGATAGGCCACCACGCCCGGTAAGCTGAATTTTTGGAGTAATACACAGTGGATTTACAAACCGCTCTAGCTGAGATAAAACGCGGTGCAGAAGAGATTTTAATTGAAGACGAGTTAGTTGAAAAACTAAAGTCTGGTAAAAAGCTTAAAATTAAAGCGGGTTTCGATCCAACGGCGCCTGATCTGCATTTAGGTCATACGGTTTTAATTAATAAAATGAAAACCTTTCAAGACTTAGGTCATGAGGTTATTTTCCTTATTGGTGACTTTACCGGCATGATCGGCGACCCAACGGGTAAAAATGTGACGCGTAAGCCGTTAACTCGTGAAGATGTACTTGCTAATGCAGAAACATATAAAGAGCAAGTATTTAAGATTCTAGATCCTGCAAAAACAACTGTTGCATTTAATTCTACTTGGATGGAAAACTTAGGTGCAGCAGGTATGATCAAACTGGCTGCGCGTCAAACAGTAGCACGTATGCTAGAACGTGATGACTTCAAAAAGCGTTATGCCGGTGGTCAATCAATTGCTATCCACGAATTTTTATACCCACTGGTACAAGGGTGGGATTCAGTTGCATTAGAAGCAGATGTTGAGCTTGGTGGTACAGATCAACGTTTCAACCTACTAATGGGCCGAGAGCTACAAAAAGATGAAGGTCAAAAACCGCAAACAGTGTTAATGATGCCACTGCTTGAAGGTACTGACGGCGTTCAGAAAATGTCTAAGTCATTAGGTAACTACATTGGTATTACTGATGAGCCTAATGATATGTTTGGTAAAGTGATGTCTATTAGCGATAAACTAATGTGGCGCTACTATGACTTATTAAGTGCATTATCTATCGAAGAAATTGCAGCTCTTAAACAGCGTGTTGCTGACGGTGCAAACCCGCGCGACATTAAGATTGAGCTTGCGAAAGAAATGATTGCACGTTTCCACAGTGAAGAAGCGGCAGAAGGTGCTCATCAAGATTTTATTAAGCGTTTCCAAAAAAATGCTTTACCCGATGAGATCCCAGAAGTAACAGTAACGATTGCTGAAGACACTGTATTTATCACTAATTTACTAAAAGAAGCTAATCTTGTTGCAAGTACGTCTGAGGCTATGCGTATGATCAAACAAGGTGCTGTAAAAATAAATGGTGAAGAAAAAGTAACAGATACTAAGCTTGAAGTTGCTAAAGGCAGTACTGAAATTTACCAAGTAGGTAAACGTAAGTTTGCTAAAATCACCGTCGCTTAAGCGTTAATTAGACGTATTATAAAAACCAGCCTCGGCTGGTTTTTTTGTATTTGTTAAGCAAAGGCCAGAAATGTGATTATCTCAATACAGATGATAAATAGTAGCCAAAATGCTTTAGCCTGATTTAGTCGGCTTATCAGAATAGGAATGTCATCTGCACAGGGTAATCGCTCCGTACCCACACGCATTTTGTTAAAGCGCACACCTTTGTATAAAGCAGGCCCCCCTAGTTGCACACCCAGTGATGCCGCACTTACGCTAAGCAGCCAGCCAGTATTGGTTTGGTAAAAATGGCGTCCATAATGTTTAATGTAATGCAGGCTTTGTTTACTCGCGTTTGTTGCTGCAAGTGTAATGGCAAGGAGTCGAATAGGTATCCATTCAAGTACAAATAACAGCTTAGCAATAGGTATTAAAAAAGGGCTGTTAGGTAATTGTTTTTCGCGCCATGCTTGGTGAATAAGGGTTAATAAACGGTAAGTCAGGCATATTATTGCGCCGCCGACCAAGTAAAAAAAGATTACGGCAAAATACTGCCGTGCGCTTTGTAGCAGTAAAGACTCCATACATGCTTTGCAAATCCCTGGGGCTGATAGACGAGATACATCTCGTGCAACTAAACCCGCGAGTAATTCTCTGGCAGCCGCTTTCTGATTTTTTTTAACTAAGCGCGCAATTCGAAGTGTCTTCTTTTCTTGTCCACGGCTATTGAGTAATAGGTAAAGAATTAGCCCGTTGAGCAGCTCAGGATAAAAGGCAAACTCTAAAAATAACATGACCAGTACTATAATCAGCAAAGTTGTAAGCGTAAATGCAAGTATTGACGATAAATACTGATAGCTTCTTGGATTATGTTGATCGTAAAGGCGATCGCCAAGTGAAGAAAAAATAACACTCAGTAGTGTATTGGGGTGATACCAGCTTACTAAAGGGAAAAAGCGCTCAGCAAGGAGCGCTATAAAAAATACAATAATGTCCAAATGGGTTTGAACAAAACTTGCAATCACCTTATAAACTCACCGACGTCAGTTTCTCTAGTAGAGCAACAACCATTTTAGATGAATTAATAGAGGCTGTTTCGATGTACTCTTCAAATGATTGTGGAGACTCTTTACCCGCAATATCAGACATAGAGCGGATAACCACAAAAGGAGTGTCTAGTGAGTGACAGGTTTGAGCAATTGCTGCGCCTTCCATTTCTACTGCAAGCATGGTTGGGAAGTCTGCACGTGCTTTATCGATTCGCACCGGATCACACATAAATGAATCGCCTGTGCAAATTAGACCAATCATGGTTTTTACATCGCTGATTTGGCTTACGCTTTGTTCAGCAGCTTCAATTAATTTAGGATGTGCAGCAAAACCTGCTGGCATTTGTGGTACTTGGCCAATTTCGTAACCAAAGGCTGTTACATCAACATCGTGGTGACGAACTTCAGATGAAATAACGACATCACCCACGTTAAGAGAAGCCTCAAAGCCGCCAGCTGAACCTGTGTTAATCACACAATCTGGAGTGAAGTTGTCAATTAAAAGCGTAGTAGCAACTGCAGAAGCAACCTTACCAATGCCTGATTGAACAAGTGTTACAGTATGACCTGCTAACTCACCTGTATAAAATGTGAATCCAGCTTTTGTCATTACACTTGGGTTAACCATGGTTTCGCGTAAAATTTTTACTTCTGGCTCCATCGCGCCAATAATACCAACATGCATAATATTTGTTTCCTTAGATTGAATAGGGTGATTATATACCCAACCTTAAGTAGTTACGAGAATTCAGCAAGTGTAAAAACAAAAAAGCAGACTTAAAGTCTGCTTTTGCCAAAATTATGACACCTTATATTTCTGCCAAGGCTGTTGAGTGAGCTTTTGCCTGAGAAGGCGACAACACTGCCGGTTTTGTTACGCGGTTGCGAGTTGGTCTTAGTGGCGCTGCGCTAGGTTTACCGAGTTTAAACATAATCGCATCACGCACTTCTTTAGGTTGGTAGCCCGCTTTTACTTTCATGCGGATATGTGGAATACCTGCTGCTTCAAGTGCACCACTTACAAACCAATCACGCTGCGCTTTGTGTCCATCCTTGTTCGTGTTATTCACAAGGTCAACTGCGGCAACAATGGTAAGCTTATCTTTATCAATTAAGACATAGTCTAATTGCTTGTTTTTGGCTTTAGTAATTGCAGCACGTTTAGCTTTAGGCGAAAGCCCTTGTTTGCAGTCAATTAAGTCGATGAGTTTAACACGACTTACAATCTTATATTGATCGCCTACTGCACGTTCAAGGAGGTTTAAAAACGCACTCTCTACTTGTGTAAATACACTTTGTTTACGAGTGAAAGGGTATGGGTTTCCGCCATCATCTGTATACTTTGACGCAACAACAGAAGCCCCTACGACTAAAACTAAAATTGATAATAAAGCGAATTCCATCTGGTAACTCCACAACAACAAATTGACACTGAATTGTATTAGCAATTTATGTGCCTAAGTTGTGAGGAGTTACTGAATTAAGCGGTATATCCGTTAGCAACACCTTTTACCGCAATGGCAACGGCGTCGTGCGCATGCAAAGATTCATAGTGATTAATTTGCAACCAATAATCAGCGTAGCTTTGTGCCTCAAGCAGGGCTTTAATTTTGCGGGCAGCGTCTTCACAAAACATCAGGTTTTGACCATTTAAGCGAGCAAATTCTTGCTCATCTTCTCGTTTTACGGCTGCTTGTACTGGGGTTTTCAGTTCGCTTTCAATGGCATCTATTAAACCAACAACATCAAAGCTCTCAATGCTGTTATCAAGCTTTACCTTTACATTGGCAATCGAACGTTGTGAGTGTGGTGTTGCTACTATTCCCTCTGTACTGCCAAGCCACTCATGGACAGCTTGTTTATCAAGTTGACTGTCAGTAAATTTTTCAGCAAAGGCATTTTGAATTAACTGACGAGCAAGTGCAGCAGAGCATGGGCAAGTTGATGAGTAAGTAACATCAACCATTAATTCAAAGCTTAAGGTGCCTTGGTTTATTTTTGCTATAAGATGAATAGGGTAGTTTTTCCAGCCTACTTTACCACTTAACAGTGATTTACGACGCAGCGGCAGTTCAAACTTAAACTCAACTTGTGCACGGTCGCTCAAATCATCATGGCTAGTAATAAAAGCATCGAGTGCTTGTGCTAATGTCTGCGGGTTAACGTGTTGCTCAGTCGATAAGGTATCAAGCGCCAAAAATAATCGCGACATATGGATGCCTTTGGCATCTTCTTTGTATAAGTTTACAAAAGCACGTGCCTTGGCAATCACATTTACAGGGGCAATATTGTGAGATTCAAAAATAAAAGGGAGCTCAATTTCACCCATGCCAACCCAGTCTAATTTACCAGTTTGTAAAGCAGGTGCTGTATCAGCAATGTCAGGCATTGTGGTTTGCATGGTTATACTCATTTCTTTGCAGTTATTAAAGCGCGGTAGTTTACATGAAAAAATATAAAAAATCGGCGTTGATGAAAAAATTCTGTGTTTATCGCACAATATGAATATTTCTAAAGGAATAGTGGTAAAATTAACTATGCTGTTTTTTTTCAATTATGTGCCTAAGCTTTATCTATGATTGATTCGTCTTTGAGTCCGTGGGCTCGCACACTCTCAAGCTTGATCTCCAAATATGGTGAGTTTAAAACTGCCGCAGTTTGTTATGCCTTATTGTTAGTCATGTCATTAATTCTGTCATGTATGTTTTATTACGTGGCAGTGGGCACAGTTACCTTGGTTGATGTTCTTGCAGTGATGTTTTTTACCGCAGTCGTATCGCCACTTTTAATTTCTGTATTATTAAACTCGATCCGTCAATTAGAAGCCTCTTACAGTTATTTAGATAGTGCAACTAAGCAAGAAAAGCTGTTAAACCAAACACTAAAAGACAATATCAGTCGCTTAAATGAAGAGATTGATGAACGTAAAATGGCTTTTCATGCAAAGCACAGAGCAATTGAAGAGCTAAGGCGTGAAATCGCAGAACGTAAAAAAACACAGCAAGAGCTGGCACAGCAAGGGATGTTACTACGCTCAATCGTCGACTCCTCTCCCGATTTATTTTATTACCGCGACAACAATGGTGTTTTTGCAGGCTGTAATAAAATGTTTGAACAAGTGATGGGTAAAAGTAGTGAAGAGTTAATAGGGAAGAGCGTTGAAGAAATCTACCCTAGTGATTACCTTCCTGAAGTGCTGTGTACAGATAAAAAGGTAGCACAAACTCACCAAGCACTTACCTTGGATGTTGAATACCCTGTGGATGGTGAAAAACGCTGGTTTGAGATGCGTAAGTTACCGTTTATCAATGAAAAGGGGGAGTACATTGGTTTGCTCGCTTTCGGCCGTGATATTACTAGCCGTAAAGAGGCTGCTCAAGCACTTGAAGCGGCATATAAAGATAAAGGGAAATTTATTGCCACCTTAAGTCATGAGCTAAGAACTCCCTTAAACGGTATCGTTGGTTTAACCCGTATGTTACTTGATACTGAGCTCGATAAGCAGCAGCGTAGCTGGTGTAATACAGTTTTTTCTAGTGCCGAAACGCTTGGTAATATCTTTAATGATATTATTGACTTAGACAAAATTGATCGTGAGCAATTAGATATTGTCACGGACTCTGTGAATGTCGCTGACTTTATCAACGATGTAGTGAATTTTGCAGGCCTTATTGCTGAGCAAAAAGGGCTTGAGTTTAATATCAAACGTAAAGGCACGCTGGATGTTTATGCGTCGCTCGACCCAACTCGCTTACGCCAGGTTGTTTGGAATTTAATTAATAACGCTGTGAAGTTTACTCAGCAAGGTCATGTTGAGCTTGAGTGCCGCCGTGAAAACCGCCCCGATGGTCCTTGGCTTGTTATGCGAGTCACTGATACTGGGCAAGGGATCCCACGAGAGCAACTACATCGTATTTTTGATATGTATTATAAAGCACCAGATGTGAATGGTACCAATGCCATTGGCTCTGGCATTGGGCTAGCGGTAACGAAAGCACTTGTAACTGCAATGAAAGGCGAAATTCACGTGAGTAGTACAGAGGGCGAGGGAAGTGTATTTGTTGTGGAAATACCGCTTAAGCTTTGTATTGCACCGACAGAGAAAAGCTATGCCGTGCGTAGTTTAAATATTTTATTGGTTGAGGATGTTCCTCTTAATGCTGAAATTGCCACTAACTTACTTGAGCAACGAGGGCATGAGGTTATTTGGGCGGAAACCGGTGAAGATGCATTGTCGTTCGTTTATACCGAAGATGATTTAGATCTCGTATTACTTGATATGCAGTTACCAGACATTAATGGTGACGAAGTAGCTCGCCAAATCCGTGAGGATGAACATTTTGATGGCCTGCCTATAGTCGCGTTGACTGCAAACGTTCGTAGTGCTGAAGAAGAGCTTGCAGGTATTAACATTCAAGGGGCACTCGCTAAGCCTATCAACACCACTAAACTTGATAAAATGCTCGGTGAGCTATTTGATATTAAGCAGCAACAAAACTGTCAGCCTGAGCCAATCAAAGCCGTGACTAAAAAAGACTTATCGGGTATTCGCGTTGAGCTTCTCGATATAGAAACCATTGAGGACTTTGTTGGTTCAATGGGTTTAGTTATCTTTAATCGTAGCTGTGAGTTATTCAATAAGTTGAACCCGCAGTATCAAACAGAGCTTGCAGATGCTTTGGCATCAGATGATAGAGAAGAGTATAAGTCTGTTGCCCATAAACTAAAAGGTGCGGCTGGCTCTGTGGGCTTAAATGATGTGCAGTTACACGCGAAGAAGATGGAGCACGGTGCGCTTGAACAAAGTAGTGAAGAGTTACAACAGTGGCTGGATGTTTTAGCAGCTAAAATAAATGAAGGGCGTGACGCCCTCCAATCATTTTTACAACAGTTAGAAAGTTAATTCTAATTAGCTGTCGATTTTACCAATGAAGCGATAGCCTTCACCATGGATGGTGCTAATAAGCTCAGATGTGCTGTTATCGCTTTCAAAGTGTTTTCTGATACGACGAATAGTAACGTCTACAGTACGGTCATTAGCACGCAGCTCACGACCTGTCATGTGCTTAATAAGTTGCTCACGGCTGAAGATACGACCAGGAGAGTCAAGCATTAGACGCAGTGCACGGTATTCACCTTTAGGTAAACGTTTAGCATCACCACTTGGCGATGTTAAACAACGGCTGTTTTCATCAAGTTCCCAACCGTTAAATGTAATCACACCATTTGTTTCAAGGTTTGTTTCTTCACCACCAAGCGCTGTACGTGTAATAAGGTTACGCGCACGAATTGTTAATTCGCGTGGGTTGAATGGTTTTGTGATGTAATCATCAGCACCAATCTCAAGACCTAAGATGCGGTCAACGTCGTTGTCACGACCAGTTAAGAAAATTAGACCAACGTTGCGTTTTTGGCGTAGCTCACGTGCTAAAATTAGCCCGTTTTTACCTGGCAGATTGATGTCCATAACTACAAGGTTCACATCATCATTATTTGTAAGCTTGTCATGCATATCATCGCCATCAATGGCTTCAATAACTTTGTAACCTTCAGCTTCAAATAAACTAACGAGGTTTAGTCGAGTTACGTCTTCATCCTCTACGATCAGAATGACTGGCGTTTGCATTGTATATTAACCTTTTCGGAAATTTTATTTACAAAAATTCGGTATTACCAAGCAAAACCGAATACTAGAGATTATAGGATTAGATCCAATTGTTAACAAGTAAAATCAATTTGGATAAAACTTAGCCATAGCTAACAATCGAGATTGCACTTTAAAGTTTTGCTGCAATACGTGCTGCTTATTGATATACAGTCGGATTTTATTTCCTTCTTGAACCAGAGAGGCTATACCGCCGTTTTCTAAAAAACTGATACTTTCACCTATGGTTAAAGTATCCAATGAAATTGTATCGGTCCAAAGTGGAAGTATATCATTTTCTAATGTTTCATCAACGTATGTGATATCACAAACCTGAGAAAGTTCAGAAATTTGCTGACTTTTTTTCACTAAAATAACCTTGATTGGTTTTTTGTTAATTTGCAGTTCATTTCTATCTTTTAGGAACGCACCTGGTCCGTACTCTAAGTCATAAAAACAAAATGAAATAGGGCGGGTTATATCATCGTGGGTAAACTCGACAAACTTTGCAATCTGAAACAAAAAAGCAGATTTAACTTGATCAGGAGATTTAGCAAAAACCGACCACGATGAAAACAGCAGCAATATAAAAACAATACTTCTCATCGTATTCCACCTTCATTCATTGGTAAGGTGATAATGAAGTGTGCCCCATCTTGCGCTAACTCGTCATACACAATACTGCCACCAAGCGCTTGAGTGACTAAATTGTAAACTAAATGCATGCCTAAACCACTGCCACCTTCACCACGCTTAGTGGTAACGAATGGATCGAAAATACGTTTTTTTACTGACTTCTCAACACCGATACCATTATCAAAATAATGAATAGTGAAGTTTGATTCATTCTTTTGTACGTTAAAGGTGATTTCGTTGTCTTTATCATCATTAAATGCGTGAATCACAGAGTTACTTAGGAGTTGCTGTAAAACTTGCTGTAAGGGCCCTGATTTGGTTTCTATATTCAGGTCTTTGTCACAGTTTATTGTTATGTTAGGGTTGCGGTACTGTATTTCTGAACGCATAGAAAGCACCACATCACTTAATAAGTTATTAAGATTAACTTGTGAGGTACTCTCACTATCTTGATTCACTGCGACCTTTTTAAAGCTTGAAACAAGTTCTGCTGCTCGATTCAGGTTTCGATAAATGAGATCGAGGTTTTCAATGCCATCGTCAATAAAACGCTTTAAGTGAGTTGAGGTTAAGGTTTTTTGTTCAAACTGTGTACAAATTTCTGCAAGTTTATCGCGTAATAGGGTGGAACCGGTTATACCTAGTCCAATAGGGGTATTT
Organism: Pseudoalteromonas sp. CO133X; assembly: GCA_004208945.1. GTDB lineage: Bacteria > Pseudomonadota > Gammaproteobacteria > Enterobacterales > Alteromonadaceae > Pseudoalteromonas. The sequence continues at coordinate 122,768 of SGPE01000023.1, forward strand.
ACCTCATGGGCAACACCCGCAACCATTTGTCCAAGCGAAGCCATTTTTTCATTTTCAACAATTTGGTTTTGATACTGGTGCATTCTTTCTAGGGTATTAAGAAGCTCTTGATTTGCCTCGCGTAGGGCTATTGTTCGTTGGTTAACTTTTTCTTCGAGGCTTTGGTTGAGCTGCTTTATTTCTTGCTTATCTTTTTCATGACGTTCAATTTGCTTTTGTGTGCGCGCAAGCATGATATTTAAGCTAGCAGCAAGTTGATTTATTTCATCGATATTTGTCTTTTTCGCCCGTGTTTCGTAATTATGGTTCTTTGACACATCTTGCAGTAACACACTGAGCTCGTCGATTGGGTTAGCAATACGTCTTTGAATCTGGCGCGCGACAAAGTACACCAACACTAAGACAAAAAGTATCAGAAAAATATCAATAATGATTTTTCTGTTGATGTATTGGTTTAATCTGTCTAACCCACCTCGAACATACACGTAGCCTATGGTGTTGCCTTCGTAAACGATGGGGGTGATAAGCTCAATGACCTTATCTTTTATATGAGGCTCTAATAGTTCATTTATGCTGCTGACTTTAATGGGCACTGGCGGCGTTTTGCTGGCATTAAAGCTACTAAAGAAGACGGGCTCGTTAGATAACTCATCAATAGAGTAAATATGGATATTTTTGATTAATGGAACAGACTCAAATGACTTTAAGCGTTCAGTTTCTGTGTCATTATCGTCGAATAGCACAGTCACTTGGGCATTATAAGAGACAATCTTCGAGAGGATCGTTATTTTATCAATAATAAGGCTTTTTTGTTCTTTAACATCAAGATAAGTCGAAATTGAGATCGACAATGACAAGCATAATGCTGTGACTAACATAACGGCATTAGTCAATGCTTTACGAATACTTGTTTGTCTTTTGAATATTGACATATGCCTTATTAAGCCAATCTTTTTTATATTATTAGTAACTGTTTAGTCTAGCAAAGACAATAGAAAGTAACTAAATATTAGGAAAAATATTTAGTCACGGAATAGGCTATTAGGCATTTTTGCTACTTAGCAGAGTAAACGGCAAATTTGGTATTCTTAAAATCTGTGTTGAAACTAGCAAACTGCGCCTCGAGGATGGGCGGGTATTTTAAAAAGCTATTAGCAACAATCGTTAATGAACCTTGCTTGGTTAGGTGTTGTTTAGCATTAGCTAAAAATGCTTCGGCAATACTGTAATCTGTGGCGATACCTGTATGGAATGGCGGGTTGCTGATGATTAAATCAAATTTGCCACTAATATTTTCAAGGCCATCACTTAATAAAGCTTCACCTTTGAGGTTATTTAGCGCAAGCGTTTGCTCAGTGGCATAAGTTGCCAGCGCACTTACATCGCTACACACAAATTCAAGTTCAGGCTGCTTGAGTCCTAAGTAAGTAGCAATAACACCTGCACCACACGCGAAGTCGAGCACTTTACCCGTGTTAATATGAGGCGCATTATTAAGAAGTACTGCTGTACCCACATCAAGTGCACCGTGGTTAAATACCCCAGGCACGCTAATAGCTGTAAATTCTAGATCGTTTGTTTTGACTTGGAATTGTTTGTGATAACGGCTGATATCAAAGCTATTGTTTAGCGTAAGCTCAGAAAATAGATACAAAATGCAGTGTTTGGCACTGTCGATTTTGTTACTAAAGCCAGAGTAGTCTTTTAATTGCTTTTCTGCTGATTTAACGCCGCTTTTATTTTCACCTACCACAAACAACTGGGCATCTTGGTGACATACAGCACGAATGTTATCAAGGCACATTAGTGCTTCAGGCTTCGCCTTTGGATAATAGTAGATAACTAAATCATAGTTGCCATTGGGAATAGTGTGATCAACCACGGCATGTACACCGGCAATTTTGCTGGCATACATGGCATTAGCGTGATTATAACTGAACGCAGTAATTTTGGCGTCAGGGTTTAGCGCTGTAAGCTCGCGTAAAAAGCCATCTTGCTCGAAGTTAACCACTAAAATGGACTTTCCAACAAGCTCGTCTTCATTTCGAAGCAATAATAAACTTGGGTTGGTTAACTTGCTCATGCTGCTTTTACCTTATATTACTTTGTACGCTCAAACATTAGATCCCACACGCCGTGACCTAAACGGTGACCGCGTTGCTCAAATTTCGTCAACGGACGAGAATCTGGGCGAGGAACATAATCATTCGTGTCTGATTGGTTTTTGTAACCTTCAGCAACCTGCATTACTTCAAGCATATGCTCCGCATAGTTTTCCCAGTCAGTTGCCATGTGAAAAACACCACCAATTTTTAATTTGCTACGTAATTTTTGTGCAAATTCAGCCTGTACGATACGACGCTTGTGGTGACGTTTTTTGTGCCATGGATCAGGGAAGAATAACTGCAACTTAGCTAAGCTTTCATCAGCGATACAATCGGCCAATACTTCAACCGCATCGTGCTCGAATACGCGTAAATTAGTAATACCGGCTTCGTCAGCATCCATTAAACAAGCGCCAACACCTGGACGGTGTACTTCAATACCAATGAAGTTAAGTTCTGGAGCGTTTTTAGCCATTTCAACCAGTGACTTACCCATACCAAAGCCGATTTCTAGCACGACGTCATTATTGTTACCAAATACATCTTTAAAATCGAGCATGCCATTTTTGTGCTCAAGGCCCATTGTTGGCCAACACTTTTCGATGGCGGCTGCTTGGCCTTTTGTTAGGCGACCTTCGCGCTTAACGAAACTACGAATTGTGCGGATATATTTACCCTCTTGCTTTGCTTGCTCGAGGTTTGGGTTACTTGAGTCACTCATATATTTTGGCCTGATAAAAACACTGACTATAGAAAAAGGTTGCGTATTATCCCTGACCTGCGCCTTGAGTACAAGCTTTTAGCTTGCTTGGCCTAACTAACTGCAATAGACTGAGCCGCAATGAGCTTCAGCAAGTAAAGATGTTATTTTGAATTTAAGCAATAAGGAGTCAACTTGGTTCGCTAGCCAAGTGGTTGACTGGTATCACCTTCACGGCCGTAAAACTCTTCCATGGCAGTTAAATAAAACCCCTTATAAAGTGTGGATCTCTGAGGTTATGCTTCAGCAAACTCAGGTCGTCACTGTCATTCCGTATTTTGAAAAGTTCATGCAGAGCTTTCCTGATATTATTGCACTGGCCGATGCCGATGAAGATCAAGTGCTGCATCACTGGACTGGCCTTGGTTATTATGCTCGCGCACGTAACTTACATAAAACGGCAAAAATAGTCCGTGATAAATACCAAGGTGAGTTTCCAACCACGCTTGAAGAAGTAATGGATTTGCCTGGTATTGGTCGCTCAACAGCGGGGGCTATCTTATCGTTATCGCTTGGTCAACATCACCCAATTTTGGACGGTAACGTTAAACGTGTACTCGCGCGCTTTTTTATGATCGAAGGCTGGTATGGGGTTAAAAAAGTTGAAAACCAACTGTGGTCATTATCATCACAATTAACGCCTAAAGAGTCGGTTACCGAGTTTAATCAAGCAATGATGGATTTAGGGGCAAGTCTGTGTTCACGTAGCAAGTTTGACTGTGAGCCTTGTCCTTTAAACAGTAAGTGCCTTGCTTTTAATGAAGGTAAAGTTAAAGAGTTTCCGCATTCAAAGCCTAAAAAGGCTGTACCGAAAAAGTCATGTCATCAGCTTATTTTAGCCTGTGACGATAAAGTACTTATGGAAAAACGGCCTAACTCAGGAATTTGGGGAGGCTTATTTGGCTTTTTCGAGTTTAGTGAGTTAAGCGAGCTAGAAACATTTTTAGCCCAGCATGGTTTAACGGCTAATACACAGGAACTTGAAGCGTTTACTCATGTGTTTTCGCATTTTGAGCTGACCATTAATCCACATGTTTTATCATTGCCAAGCATTCCAGATCTTATTAATGAGCGTCAATTGGTTTGGTATCCGCTTGATGAGTCTGTTGAAGTCGGCCTTGCAGCCCCTACGAAAAAGCTGGTTAAACAATTACGCGCAATAGATTACAATAACATTACGCAATAAGAGTAGAGAGCAATTATGGCACGCACAGTATTTTGTCAAAAGTTACAAAAAGAAGCTGAAGGCTTAGGCTTCCAACTATATCCAGGTGAGCTTGGTGAAAAGATTTTCAACAACATCAGTAAAGAAGCGTGGGGCCAATGGCAACACAAACAAACGATGTTGATCAACGAAAAGCATCTAAACATGATGGACCCAGAACATCGCACTTTTTTAGAAGAGCAGATGGTTGGCTTTTTATTTGAAGGTAAAGACGTTGAAATTGAAGGTTATCGTCCACCTGAAAAATAAGCACAGAAATTAAAAAGGGCCGATTGGCCCTTTTTAATTTTCACTTTCTTGGTCGGCTTTTTTGATTTGTTCTTTTAAGAACTGTGCTACTTTAGAGTACTCGATTTCGAACTCGTCGCGCAGCTCAATTAGATCGTCACTTGTTAGCTCTTCTTCTTTACAGCGTTGTTCAAATGCTGCTGCAAGTTCGGCAATTTTCATTGCCCCAATTGTTTTGGAAATTGACTTTAATTGATGGCATGACGAAATGATGGTTTCTAAATCATGATCGATCACCCCTGCATTTACCTCTTTAGTTAGTTGATTACTTTGTTCAAGGTACATTTTAAAGAAACGCAGTTTTTTAGCTTCATCGTTATTTATGTATTTACCAAGCATGCTCATATCAATTGGCATGGCAGGTTGTTTTATTTCAAGAGGGGTACGCTCTGGGTCGACTTTATGCGACCACTTTAGCAATGTTGCCTCAAGTACGTTGAGTTCGACAGGTTTTGTAATGTAGTCGTTCATGCCAATACTTAAACAACGTTCTTTTTCCCCTTTCAGTGCATTAGCGGTAATAGCAACAATATAGGGTTGGGCGTTTATGTCAGGAAGCAAAGAGGCTTCGCTGCGAATTTTTTCAACCATGTCATAGCCTGACATTTTTGGCATGTGTAAGTCGGTCAAAATGATCGAGTAGTGGTTTTCACGCCACATTTCTAATCCTTGCTCACCGTTTTCGGCCAACTCGACACCATAACCTAATAAATGTAATTGATCTGTCAGCACTTGCTGATTCAGAACATTGTCTTCAACCAAAAGGATTAATTTATTTTCTTCACGGGCTTGATCCACGCTCAAATAGTTATTGAGTGTTTTTGCAGAGGAAATTTGTTTTGGCTGATGAAGGCCTGCAGCAACTAATAACGACACCATAAAGTTAGACTTACATAGTGGTGCTGCATTTAAATAAAAAATATTTTTATGATTAACTGCGGCTTCATCTAGCTTACTTAATACAATCACTTGTTGATGGTTGTCTTCTAAGGTGTAAAGCAAACGGCGTAGTATGTAGTTAATATCCTCCATGCTTTCGATGCCATCGAGAATCCAAATTATGTCTTTTTTATCTTGCTCTGCTTCTATTTTTTCATTGCTATTGGCAATGATTGTCGTAGCGCCCATAAATGAAAGATAACGAGTTAACAAGCTTTGTCTGCTTTCGTGCTGAGTTACAACAACCACTCGTTGGTTTTTCATCACCTGTTTGTGAGCAAAGTTAACTTTTCCTTGCGTGCTAAACGGCAGCTCAACGATAAATTCACTACCGATCCCCAAATCACTGTTTACAGTAATCGTACCTAGCATCAACTCGGTAAGGCTCTTACAGATCGAAAGCCCAAGACCTGTGCCTCCATACTCGCGCGTAATAGAGCTTTCGGCTTGAATAAATGGGTTAAATATTTCACGAAGCTGTGTCTTGGTCATGCCTTTACCGTTGTCGGAAACGCTAAAACGCAAGGTGTAATGATCCGTTGTGTTTTGCGCGACTTCGACAGATATTTTTACATGACCTTTTCGGTTATCGTCTGTGGTTGTAAATTTAATCGCGTTACTACATAGGTTATAAAGCACTTGGCGTACGCGCACTGTATCGCCAATTAAGTTAGTCGGAATATCGGGTGCTATGGCAAGTTCCAGATCTAAGTTACGCTTTTTAGCTACAGAAGACAGCACACGGGCTACTTCTTCGATAGTATCTGAGACCGAAAAAGGAATGTTATCGATATTGAGTTTTCCAGCTTCGATTTTAGAGAAGTCAAGAATGTCGTCTAAAATGCCAAGCAAGGAAAAGGCAGAGTCACGAATTATTGTACTAAGTCTATGTTGTGCACCATCGAGCTCTGTTTGGCGCAGTAAATCAATAGTCCCAATCACCCCATTCATTGGTGTTCTTATTTCGTGACTCATCGTTGCTAAGAAGGTTGTTTTAGTTTCGTTGGCTTGCTCTGCTTTTAATGTTGCTTGTTCAAGTGCCAGTGTTCTGTTTTGTACTTCAGTTTCAAGGCTACTTTGTAGTTTTTGTAGGTCTTGTTGTGCTGCTTTATTTTCAGTAATTGCAGACTGAACTTTACTAAGTAAATGGTTAATGTTTTTAGCTACAATATCTAAGCCAAAGTCAAGGGTTTCAGTAACATGAGTGTGGTAATTTTGGTTTTCTGTAATAGCTAATAGTTCATCGCTAAGTAGTTCACTACTTTTCAGAAAACGTTTATTAATATACACATTTAATAATATAGACAGAAAAATAAGTGCAATCAGAGCAACAGCAGCTAATACATATGACATTACAGCTGATTCAACAATAGGCTGTTCTTGTGAATGCTGCTTTACGATTAACTCGCCAACGGGTTGGTCGTTAAATTCAAGCACTTTGTGAATTATGCTGGCTTGTTCTAATTGCTGATTTACTTTCGTTACAGCGATGAGTTCTTCTTTATTGTTTGCAAATACCAAAGACACATCACCATTCACCTCGTACCTATATAAGTAGTAATCAAAGCCAGCATTGAGTAAAAGGCTAAGCTCCAGTACTTCTTTGACCTTATCTTGGCCCGGCATTGTGAGTGCACTTACTAAGGGTGGTGATAATTGTTCCACTACTTGCACAGCATTTAGGCTAGGGTATGTGACTTGAGTTTTAGAATCCTTTGTTGGGTAAAAAGAGTAAGCTACAACCGCGAAAAGTGTAATAACAAGGTTTGTTATAATAAATAACGGTAATAGCCCTTTTACAGGAGATGTTGATTTACTCGACATGGCTTTTATCCAACAATTTTACAGCAGTAAGAAGTAGTTACTTGATTGATTAACACAATCCTACCATCAACGAAGAAAAATTCACCACGTTTTTCCTTAACCAAAGTAATAATCGTTGGAGGAAACTATTAGAATAGGAATTTTTGCTGCATAAGTAACCGTAAAAGTACGAAAAATAGCAATCTTGATTGAAAACTGTTCAAACAGTCAGAATCCTTAAAAAAAAGTTGACTTGAGAGGGCAAAACCCGTTTAATACGCCGCACGCCCAGACAGCGACAACTAGGTTTGTTGCCTAAAGGTTAGTGCCCAGATAGCTCAGTCGGTAGAGCCATTTGGAATTGCATTGAAAATCCTCTTTGGATGTTCAGCACAAAAACCGAATATTGCCCAGATAGCTCAGTCGGTAGAGCAGAGGATTGAAAATCCTCGTGTCGGTGGTTCGATTCCGCCTCTGGG
>SGPE01000010.1 GCA_004208945.1 Pseudoalteromonas sp. CO133X
AAAGAATGGTGGGTCATGATGGACTTGAACCATCGACCAATGGATTAAAAGTCCACTGCTCTACCAACTGAGCTAATGACCCGCTCTTTTTGCCGCACTTTGACTGTTGTTACCAATCGCCTGCTGCGGGCGCTTATAATACTTATTTAAATGCTGAGTGCAACAGAAAATATCTCTTTTTTTAAGTTTTTATGTCTAGTTGCCTAATTTTAGACCGCTTATATCAAAAAGCAGTCTAATCAGGTCAAATCTACATTTGCGACAAACGTTCTGTGGCTAATTTTGCAGCAGTCGTACTTGGGTACTGGTTAATTAAATCATTAAAGGTTTTTAGTGCTTGTTCAGCTAAACCTTGATCTGCTAACAGATTTCCTAATTTTAACATTGCATCAGGACGCTTGTTAGAATTTGGGTATTCATTGACAACCACTTTAAAGTGCTCAGTTGCACCTGTTGGGTTATTTTGAATAGTTAAAAGCTGACCTAACCAGTAGTGTGCGTTTGAAGCATAGACTGAATTAGGGTATGTCGTTAAGAAGTTTTGAAATTCAGGGATCGCTTGTTCATAACGCTTATCTTTCATTATTAGCGCTACAGCACGCTCATAAGCTTCGTTTTCAGATAAATCTGAACTGATTGCTTGAGAAGCATTAACATCAGTAGATGGAGCTTGAGTCACAGCCGGTTGAGAGTATGCCTGACTGACACGGTTTTCAATTTCCTGATACAACTCACGCTGACGCTGTAAAACTTTCTCGAGCTTATAGCTTTGCTCTTCTGTAATACCACGTACCTGACTTACTTCGTCTTGCAAAATATTAAGCTGTTGTTGAAGTTCAGCTTGTAATAAATTGCGAGACTTCATCATATTCTCTAATGCAGATAAACGTTTCTCTATACTCGATTGCGAGCTTGCAGCTTCTGAAACAGGAGCGGGAGCAGCCCATAACTGAGTGCTCCCGCTTAAGATCATTGCTGCCAAAATAATTTTCGGCTTCATAATGTCTCTTTCTTAGTAAACTAATACTGCACGACGGTTCTTAGCGAACGCTTCTTCAGTGCGAGATTTAACCATAGGCTTCTCTTCACCGTAGCTCACTACCGACATTTGGCTAGCAGATACACCTAGGCTTTGTAGGTATTTTTCAACTGCTTGGCCACGGTGCTCACCTAGAGCAATATTATATTCTGGTGTACCACGCTCATCCGCGTGACCTTCGATTAATACTTTAACAGAAGGGTTTTGTACTAAGAATTCAGCGTGTGCTTGTAAAAGCTCAGCGTATTTGCTTTGGATTTTTGCGTTATCAAAACCAAAGTAAATGATTTGCTCTTGACGTAAAGCTTCATACTTCTCACGAAGTGCTTCTTCAGCTTGTTGCTCAGGAGTAAGCGTTGCAACTTCAACTGTATCATTGTTGGTTGTTTGCTCAACCGCACCTTGGTTAGATTGGTTTGCAGCACCTTCGTCAAGATCAGAAGAAGAGCTACACGCTGCTAATGTCATCACTGGCACAGCAATTAGCAGGCCTTTTAGTGTTTTATTAAGTTGCATTGAATTGATTCCTATATTGAGTAAACCAGTAAAATTACTGTAAGTAAGGCGACCAAGCTGGTGCCTTCACTTGTCCGTCAAGCACAGGTAAACGTGCCTTAAAGCGACCATCCATAGAGACTAAAGCCAGAACCTGCTTATTGTTATGTAGCGTACTATAAATAATCATCGAGCCGTTTGGTGCGATACTCGGTGATTCATCCAGACGTGTTCTTGTTAGTACCTGGAACGCACCTGTAGCTAGCTCTTTCTTAGCAAGATGGTATTGTCCATTAGTACGATTTACCATCACCAGTTCTTTTCCGTCAGGTGAAATCGAACCTGCTAAATTCATATCACCATCAAACGTCATTCGTTTAGCCCTGCCTGTTTTTAAATTTAACTTATAAATCTGAGCATTACCACCCCTTTCAGACGTAAAGACAATATCTTGTCCATTTGGGAACCAAGATGGCTCAGTATCTATACTACGATGGTTTGTTAAACGTCTTTCTTGGCGAGTTGCTAAGTCAAGTAAATAGACTTCTGTGGCACCTGTGCGGTCTTTAGAAAGCACTAATAATAGCTTTTTACCGTCAGGCGAAAATTGAGGTGCACCGTTAATACCTTGGTGGCTTGTAACTAACTCTCGCTTACCTGAATATAAGTCTTGAATATAAATTTGGCTTTGGCGGTTTTCAAATGTTACATAAGCAAGCTTAGTTCCATCTGGTGACCATGCTGGCGACATTAATGGTTCTTTAGAACGTAGTAATACTTGTTCATTAAAACCGTCGTAGTCTGCAACAACTAATTGATATGGTTTTGCATCATCCTCGCGAACGATAACATAGGCAATTTTAGTTAAAAACGCACCTTTTTCGCCTGTGAGTGCTTCATAAACGACATCACTGATACGATGTGCATAACGGCGAAAACCACTTTCAGAAATAACACTCTCACGGGCATCTAAAACATGATCTTGGCTTTGCATTAACTTGCCGTTAGCCATCATTTTTGTTTGACCGCCAGTAATTTGGCCGCGAATTACATCAATTAATTCATACTTTACTAAGTAACGTCCACCCGGTTGCTGCTCTACTTGACCAACCAGTACGGCTTCAACGCCTTTATTTACCCATGCGCCATAATCTACATCAGCATCTTTACCAGGTAACTGTGGCATGGTTGATACATCAATAGGTTTAAATTTGCCGCTGCGCATTAAATCCGCAGAAATAACAGCGCTTAATTTTTCAGGGATAGGACCTACACCTTGATATTTGAATGGTACGACTGCAATTGGACGCGCGCCGTCAATACCTTCAGTAATCACTATTTCAAGTGCAGCACTGGCAATGCCATGAAAGCCCAGTAATACAATAAAACATACAGTTTTTATCTGGTTAAACATATCATTCCTTTAGAATTCAGGCTTAATTGTTAAGTTAATATTTTTCAGTTGCTCAAACACATCTTTATCTGGTGAAACTGGTAATGTATCAGCCATACGTACAGCACGTAACGCGGCCTCACATACCAACTTATCGCCACCAAGAGACGTAACTTGTGTTACAAGCCCATTAAAGCCAAGTCGAATATTAACGCGACATTGCTTATTCTTCATCTTTTCATCGATAAGTAAAGTTTGCTGAATACGCGCCATAATCAACGCTTTGTATTTATCAACTTCACTAACAACTTGTTGCTGACGAATTTTATTTCGTGCAGCTTGCTCTGCGGCTAACTGCTCTTGAAGCATTTGCTCTTGCAGTGCTTGCTGACGTTTACGCTCGGCTTCAGCTTCTTTACGTTTACGCTCAGCTTCTGCTTCTGCCGCTTTACGTTTACGCTCTTCTTCCGCTTTTTTCAGCGCTTCTTCTTCAGCTTTACGCTTGTCTGCAGCTGCTTTTGCTGCGGCTTCGGCTTCTTGCTTTTGCTTTTCAGCTTGCTTAGCTTTCGCTCGCTCTTTTTCTTGAATTTCGCGCGCTTTTTTAGCTTGTGCTTCGGCCTCTGCTTTTTCCTTTTCTTTCGCACGGCGTTGCTGTTCTAGCTTTTTAAGACGACGGTCTTCAGCCTCTCGTTGTTTTCGAGCATCATTAGCACGACGCTCAAGATCGCGAAGTCGTTTTGCTTCCGCTTGCTTTTTGGCTTCTTCTTGCTTTTTAAGCTCGGCAATCTTTTGTTCAACCTTTTGTTGATCAACAGTCACCGCCGACACTGCTTTTTCTGGTTCAGGCAAAGCTGTGTTCAGTGTCACTTCCATCACCTTAGGTGCTGGCATGTGGAAATTAGCTGACGCAACTAAAAAAACGATAATAGCAAGGTGCAAAAGAAGTGATTTAATTACTGATGCACGCATACTAACCCTCAAACGATTCAGTCATTAAACCCACTGACGGCACACCGGCGTTTTTCAAAAAGTCCATAAGCAGCAATACTTCTTGGTAAGAAACACGGCCTGAACCTTTTATCATCACTGGCGTATCAGGATTTTTTTGCAGTTGTAATTTAATTACTGCTGCAACATCCAACGCTTCCATAGGAGCTTCTGGATCTGTGCCGATACTTACATAATACTTACCTTCAGCGTCAATTGACGCAATGATAGGCGGAGTGTCTTTTGTATCAACAAGATCAGACTCTTCCATTTTCGGCAAATCAACTTTCACGCCATGAGTAATAAGCGGCGCAGTTGCCATGAATATAATAAGCAGTACTAACATCACGTCAATGTAAGGTACTACGTTTATCTCACCTACTGGGCGACGTTTTTTACGCTGATACATTCGCTTTAGCCTCTATTTGCGCAGCTGCTTGGCGGTGTAAAATATTGGCAAACTCTTCCATGAAGTTAATGTAATTACCCTCAAGCTTTTCAACTTTATTTGCAAAACGGTTATAAGCGATAACCGCTGGGATTGCCGCAAATAAACCCATTGCCGTTGCAATCAGTGCTTCTGCGATACCAGGTGCAACCATTTGTAACGTAGCTTGCTTAACTTCGCCTAATGCAATAAATGCATTCATAATACCCCATACAGTACCAAACAGACCAATGTATGGACTAATAGAACCCACCGTTGCTAAAAACGATAGGCTTGATTCTAATTTTTCTATTTCACGAGATAAAGCGACACGCATAGAACGATGCGTACCTTCCATAACGATGCCAGCACTTTGGAATGTTGTTTTTTTATGGCGTGCAAATTCTTTAAAGCCAGCAACAAATAATGATTCAACGCCGGTTGTGCCGCCTGGTCTTGCTGAAACTTCGTTATATAGTTTACTTAAGTCAACGCCAGACCAAAATTTTTGCTCAAAACGCTTAGCACCATTTTGTGCATCAGAAATCGCTTTTTTACGTTGAAAAATAATTGCCCATGACATGACCGACATACCGACTAATGCCAACATAACTAATTGGACAAGTACACTGGCTTCTAGAATAAGATCTAAAAAATTAAGCCCTGATCCCACGTTAAACTCCTAAAATAGATTTCTATATAATTTGTTATACTTATTACACTTGTGTTAGTTGACCATCATAATGGTCAAAAGTTACATCTAGTGTATCTAGTCAGTTATGAACTGACAACGCCCTTGCTGTGAAATAGCTACAAATAACGGTGAAAAGCAAATGCTTTAGTTATTTTTTAACCATTTTGTTCACGACTCCAAAAGCAGGGCTTCCCTTTTAAAACTAAAATGCATCTACACGGTGCTTAAAAATATAGCTAAACTTGGTAAAACACGGCGTTTATTCACATAATGCGCATAAACACCCAAAACACTATTCACCAAGCTAGCACAGAATACTTAAACTAATCCTGAACAAAATGAGCGTTAATTATAAAAATCTTTTTATTCATAAACTTACAAAACCAACAATGAACAAGCGAACAAAAAGAAAACAATAGAAAATAATGCTGCTATTAGTTTTTTTTATCTGAAAATAAAATTTTTCTAGTTTGAAGAAAAACTCACTGTTACGTATTATACCCACATACCGAGCTAACAACCTTTGAAAGCTTCTTTCATTAAGCTCCGTTTTTTGCAATATGATTATTTCGTATTGCCTAGTTAGCTTAACTTGGATAAAACCTTTTTAAGCTGGCTGTAGTTCCCTGAATTACTTCCTTCAACTTGTTGTTTGCCCGCATCATTATGCGGGCTTTTTTTTGCCTACACAAAACGAAAAGACATTACCGAAAATTAGCTTAACTGTATGTGAATTAAATAGCAGGAAGGTATGATGCTTGTTAGATTCTCCATCTAAAATAATTTGCGTTAGCAATATAGAGGGCTAATACCAATTCGCTTAATTAAGTGGTCTATTTTGAGGCAATAAAACCTCGTTGATCGCAAGGCAAAAATTTCGTTCTTTAGTTGTTCTAAATTAGAAATTTTTAACGCCGGTAGCGACAGGTTTAATCCCTCAAAATGATTAAGTATTATTGCGGATTGGTATAATGTTCACTGCCCCTTTTAGATTTGTTTCAAGATTAAAAAACCCCGCATATGCGAGGCTGAGTTTTTATTTGTCTGGGGTCAGTCCAAAATGAAGATAGGCTATATCGGACACCAATCTTCCACGAGGAGTACGTTGTATAAAACCTTGCTGAATTAGAAACGGCTCAATCACATCTTCTATGGTTTCTTTTTCTTCGCCAATGGCCGCCGCTAAATTATCAAGCCCAACTGGGCCACCCATAAATTTTTCGATAATAGCAAGCAAGTATTTACGGTCCATATAATCAAACCCGCTTTTATCTACATCAATCATATCGAGCGCTTGTTCTGCCACATTGGCGTTAACCTTGCCGTCAGATTTCACTTGAGTGTAATCTCGTACACGACGTAACAACCTATTTGCAATACGTGGTGTACCACGTGAACGTTTAGCGATTTCAGCTGCGCCTTCATCGCACATGGTTAAATCTAAAAATTGTGCTGAACGCGCTACAATTTTTGATAAATCTTCAACTGAATAAAACTCTAAACGCTGCACAATACCGAAACGGTCTCGAAGTGGTGACGTTAAAGACCCTGCACGTGTTGTTGCACCAATTAAAGTAAATGGCGGCAAGTCGAGTTTGATTGAACGTGCTGCTGGACCTTCCCCAATCATAATATCGAGTTGATAATCTTCCATCGCAGGATAAAGGATTTCTTCGACTTGTGGGCTTAAACGATGTATTTCGTCAATAAAGAGTACGTCACCTTCTTCAAGGTTCGTTAACAATGCAGCTAAATCACCTGCTTTTTCAAGCACAGGACCAGAAGTCGTTTTAATATTAACGTTCAATTCGTTGGCAACAATATTTGCAAGTGTGGTTTTACCAAGACCTGGCGGGCCAAAAATCAATAAATGATCGAGCGCTTCACCACGATGACGAGCAGCTTCGATGAAAATTTCCATTTGTTGCTTAACATGTGGCTGACCTGTGTAATCGTTTAATAGTTTTGGTCGTATGGCTCGATCAACACTGTCTTCATTACTTTGCTCACTGGCATCTATTAAGCGATCTGCTTCAATCATGGTTTACTCACAACATCGATTTTAGAGCTTCTTTTATAAGAACCTCAGTCGTCATATCTGGTTTATTTACCGCTTTTACTGCTTTTTGCGCTTGTGGCAGTTTATAACCAAGGGCAATAAGTGCTGACACAGCATCATCTGCTGCGTTGTTGGCTACAAGCGTATCATTACTTGTAGGCTCAATAATGGCATTATCGCTAAATGGCGTGAATAAGTCATTACCCCAATCTTTTAGCCTATCTTTCATTTCAAGCACTAAACGCTCTGCTGTTTTTTTACCCACACCAGGGAGTTTAACAAGCGTTGTTGCATCTTCGTTATTTACACATGTCACAAACTGCTGTGCAGACATACCCGACAAAATAGCAAGACCCAACTTTGGACCCACACCATTGGCTTTTAGAAGCTCTCGAAATAACGCACGCTCTGTTTTGTTATTGAAACCAAATAACAACTGCGCATCTTCACGCACCACAAAGTGAGTGTATATAATAGCTTGCTCACCAACCGCAGGGAGGTCATAAAAGCAGGTCATCGGCATCTGTACTTCGTAACCTACGCCGCTTACTTCAATTAAAATTTCAGGCGGCTGCTTTTCAACTAGCAAACCATTCAATCGGCCTATCATATTACTTCCTTAATCGTCCTCTTACGGTCTTGCTCGCACTGCCCGCAAGTTTTATTAAATTTTGTTCTGAGTGAGCATGACAAATAGCAATAGCCAATGCATCAGCCGCATCGGCTTGTGGTGTGCCTGGTAATTTTAAAATATTTTTAACCATGTGCTGTACTTGTGATTTGTCGGCACCACCATTGCCAACCACCGCTTGCTTTATTTGTCGTGCCGAATATTCAAATACAGGAAGTTCAGCCATAGATGCACCAACAATAGCCGCACCACGAGCTTGGCCTAATTTAAGAGCTGAATCTGGATTGTGAGCCATAAATACTTTTTCGATAGCAAAACTATCGGGCGAAAATTGCTCAACTAACTGACTGATCCCTTGATAAATCATTTTTAATCGCACAGGAAAATCATGTTCAGCTAGCTTAATACAACCACTCCCTAAATAAGTAAATTTAGCGCCTTGGTGTGCTATTACGCCATAACCTGTTAAACGTGAACCAGGATCAATTCCTAAAATAATTGCCAACTAACTGACCCATTTATTTTCTTTATTCAATAGCCTTAATAATGCCAGAGCACTGTATAAATTACCAGTAACCAATTGCAAAACATAAAAAAGCCCGTATACACGGGCATTTTATAAACATTATTGGGCTTTATATCACCCTAGTGCACGCAGTAACCCTTGCGTATTTTTACGCATTGTTCGCGCAACCATCAAATAGCCTAAACTAGCTACAAAGACACCACCAACAACAGGGCCAATTAACCAAATATGAGGGTGTAATTTACCGGCAAGGTCAAACATTTGCTGTTGTACTATTAATAAAGCAATATCACTCACAACAGCAGCTACCCCACCCGCGGTTAAGCCTAGTAATAAAAACTCATACAAGGTGGCATTTTTAATAAGCCGCCCTTTTGCACCCAGTGTTCTTAATATAACAATTTCTTGCATTCGTTCACCCAAGCTCGCTTGCACCTGAGATATAAGTACTAAAGCACCACACACCACCACAATAGACAATACAAAACCAATCGCAAGAGATACCTGCTCTATGGTTGAACGGATCTGTTTAATAAAGCTTTCTACATCAATCACATTAACCGTTGGATATTGGCGCATCAGCTCATTAAATTCACGCTTTTGATGTTCTTTAACACTCACCGACGAAATATACGTTGCCGGAAAGCTCTCAAGTACATCTGGGCTTAAAATAATAAAGAAGTTTGGTTTTAATGTGGTCCAGTTAACTTTGCGTACACTGGTAATTTTTGCATCGAACGATTGCGCACCAATCAAAAACGTTAATGTATCACCTAGTTTTACATCAAGGCGTTCAAGCATAGACTCCTCAACCGAGGCCTCTGCGACTGAGCTTTGTGTAAACCACTGACCCTCTATTAACTCATTTTGAGCAGGTAAGTCTTCTCGCCAAGTAAGGTTTAATTCACGGCCGATACCTGAGCGTGCCTCTTCATCTTTTTTCTCGTTATCTTGCTGTGATACTTCACGTGCAACTAGCTCACCATTCACTGCATTA
Organism: Pseudoalteromonas sp. CO133X; assembly: GCA_004208945.1. Taxonomy (GTDB): domain Bacteria; phylum Pseudomonadota; class Gammaproteobacteria; order Enterobacterales; family Alteromonadaceae; genus Pseudoalteromonas. Next base: position 9,249 of record SGPE01000010.1, read on the forward strand.
ACACGACCGCGTACTATCGGGTAAAAATCAGAGGTGGGCATATCGCGCTCTGCTAAAAAAGAGGTAATGGGTTCAAGCTCTTGCTCTGTTATATTCACTAAAAACGAGTTTGGCGCATCGACCGGAAGCTGCGACTGCCAATCTGAAATCATGTCATTTTTAAGCACAATTAAAAACAGCAATAACTTAATAGCAAGGGCAAAACTTATCAGCTGTACTGCATTAACATTAGCACGTTTTTGAATTGAAGCAATCGCAAGCGACCAACTATTACCGGGGCTTAGCCCTAGTTTACGACCGCCACCAAAAATGAGTTTGGATAAACCAAATAAAAGCGCAATCAGTACCGTTGTCGAGATAAATAAGATAGCTGTGATCTTAATATTATTACTAAATAACCACATTAATAAAAACACAGTTAATGCCGACATTGCCAAGTGAACCTTGCTGACAAGCAAACGATCCCCCAAATTACGGCGTAGTACGCGAAGTGGCGGAATATCAAACAAATCTAGCAAGGGCTTAATCGAGAACATTACCGCGCAAATAACCCCTGTACCAATAGCAATCAACCAAGGTTTCATACTTGAAGCAGGTAGTGCTGTGCCCATCGACTGTGCTAAATAATCACTGGCAATACTTTGCAGCGCAAAACCAACAACCAGCCCAACAACCACAGACATAAAGCAGACTAAGCTCAAATGTAGCAAGTAAATTTTACGGATTGTGGCACGACTGCCCCCCAACGTTTTCATCATCGCCACAGGGTCATATTGACGCTCGCAATAGCGTTTTGCAGATACAGCAATAGCCACCGCCGCTAATATAATCCCTAGTAAACCGGCTAATAATAAAAAGCTCTCAGCACGGTTTAGGCTATTCGCAATGGGCGATTGTCTATCTTTAACCCCATACCATTGCTGGTTTTCTTTCATTTGTGGTTTTAACCAATCATAGAACGTATTTATGCTATCTTCATCACCGGCATAAAGCTGGCGATAAAAAACACGACTCCCAGGTTGAATAACTTGAGTGCTGGCAATATCTTGCTGATTAATTAAAATACGCTGACTACTAGAAAAGACATTAAATGGCGCATCTGGCTCTTCAGCTACTACATGGCTTGCCACAAAAGTAGCCGCACCTAGCTCGACCTTGTCGCCAACCTGTATGTTTAATGCATAAAATACCGACTCGCTAAGCCAAACCTCACCGCGATTTGGTACTTTATCGGTAATAAATGCCTCTCCTAACAAGCTAGTTTTTACTTTGAGCTGCCCTTTAAGGGGATAGCTGTTTGATACAGCCTTAACTGAGCCTAATTGCATTTCATCATTAGCAAACAGCATGGTATCAAAATAAGTGATTTTCGCGGTGCGCAGGTTTTCTGCTTGCGCTTTTTCTAAAAACTCAACAGGTAATTCATGATTACTGGCAAGGACGCGATCTGCCGCGATAAAAGCACTGCTTTTTTGTGCAATACTCTGTCCTATGCGGTCGGTAACCATAGAAAGCGTTAAAACGGTCAGTACGGCCAAGGCAATAGCTGCACTAATGACCGTTAATTCACCGCGTTTAAATTCACGTGAAAACAGTTTAAGTGCTAGTTTAGCCCACATTCGCTTGCACTCCCTCTGACTCTTTTACTGTTACCAATTCTCCCGCTTCAATGTGTAAAATTTGTTGGCACTTTTCAGCTAACTGCTCATCGTGTGTAACCAGAATTAACGTTGTTCCATGTTCTTTATTTAACTCAAATAAAAGCGATTCGATTAACTTACCATTTTTACTATCAAGATTGGCTGATGGCTCATCAGCAAACAAAATTTTAGGCGTTCCGATAAACGCACGCGCAATAGCTACACGTTGTTGCTCACCACCAGATAATTGTGATGGGTAATGCCCCACTCGATGGCTCAGCCCCACTTTTTCAAGTAGCGCAAGCGCTTGCTCTTTTGCATTTGAGCTACCCGCAAGCTCGGCAGGTAACATAACATTTTCAAGCGCAGTTAAGCTTTGTACTAACATGAATGACTGAAATACAAAGCCCACTTTTTCTGCCCGTAATGCCGCACGGGCTTCTTCATCTAATTCATGTAGCGCTAAGCCATCAAGGTGGATACTCCCCTCCGTTGACTGATCAAGCCCTGCAAGTAAGCTTAGTAATGTTGACTTACCCGAACCTGACGTACCCACCACTGCAACTGAGTTACCTGACTTGACATTAAAGCTGATGTCACTGAGGATGGTTAGGTCGCCTTCAACCGTGGTGACCGTTTTAGAAAGTCCTTTAACTTGAATAATGTTTAATTGAGAAAGCGCTGACATATGATGTATCCAATCCTACGTTTTATATTCGTTTTACTGTTAGTAATCAAACCACTTACGGCAGCAGCTGACAACACAATTTTAATTTTAGGTGACAGTTTAAGCGCCGCATATGGCCTTAAACAAGAGCAAGGCTGGGTTAAATTGTTACAAGATAAATACGATGAAAAAGATCAATCTGTGTATCTTGTAAACGCCAGTATTAGTGGTGAAACCACAGGTGGCGCTCTTAGACGACTCGATGCCCTACTCGACGAGTTCGAACCCACCCATGTACTTATTGAGCTTGGCGGAAATGACGGACTGCGTGGTTTTCCAGTCAAGCGCTTACAAGCTAACTTACGCGATTTAATCAGCAAAAGCCAACAAGCGGGAGCTAATACAGCCATTATGGAAGTGCATATTCCACCCAATTATGGGCCACGTTATACCAAACTATTTACTGGCAGCTTTGAAACTATTGCAGATGAAACGAACTCTGAGTTGTTACCATTTTTCATGCTTGAAATAGCTGCTCGCCCTGAGCTCATGCAAAATGACAACCTGCACCCTAACGCTGAAGCTCAACCCCTTATACGCGATATAATGTATAAAGAGATCAACCAATGGCTAGATTAACCTCTAGCCAATGCCCCCTCATATAAACCACGTGTAATAATGAACAATAAACAGGCAAACAAACCTAAGGTGTATTGATTTTTATAAAAAAAGCCGTACTATAGCTCGCAACGTCGGCATATAGCGCAGCTTGGTAGCGCACTGTCATGGGGTGTCAGGGGTCGCAGGTTCAAATCCTGCTATGCCGACCATTTTTCTACACTCTATTCAATATAGTTAATTAACTTAGCTATTTACTTTATCGCACCTTAACTCTGCATTCTTTTACTTATATCGCACATTTATCGCACCATACTTATCTAAATGTATTTTCTCATTTTTAGGTTAGGTGTTGATTGGGTGATATATAGGAAGACAGCTAATGGCACCTTTCCTACCTTCCTCACAATAGAATTTCATAAAAGCTTCTCGGATAAATAATTTGCAAGAGACATGTAATGAATTGTGGCAGATCAAATATAACCTTATGCTTTTATTTTGCCTAAAAGCTAGATTTGAGCGAGGAGCAGACGACCACTTCAGCGCATTTTTCGACAAATAAAGTATTTATTCGGTAACGCCTGCAACAGTCAGGAGCGAAGCGAGTCGGCTGCTTGCGTTGGTTATGCATTTTTCAACAACTGTGAGACCGTAACAAATTTGTAGCCCTTTGCTCTCAGTCCCTTAATTATTGGCCCTATAGCGTCTCGCGACTCTTTATTTTTAGACCCCAAAACGTGTAAAAGAATAATTGAACCTGGAGTAGAAGATTTAACAACATACTCTGCGATAGACGCAGAACTTCTCGAAATTTCAGGATAGATTTCAGGCTCAACATTCCATGTGATTGTTTTTACTCCTTCCGACTTCAAATAATAAGGCAGAACAAAAAGCTTTTTACCATATGGAGGCCTAAAGTATATCTCACCCTTAAATCCAATCTGGCGGATTAAAGCTGTGGTGGAGTCGATTTCTTCCCTCACTTCATCAAGCCCCATTAACATCATTCTTTTATGGCTGTACGAATGATTCCCTATCTGATGACCTGCGTTAACCAGATCTATAGCCGGCTGCTTGTTTTGTTGAATTCCCGACCCATTGAGGAAGAACGTACCTTTCACATCATGCTCTTCAAGGATATTCAACACTTGAGTGGTATATTTCGCCCCCCAAGGACCATCATCAAATGTCAATGCGATAATCTTTTCATTTGTTTCGGCCTTTGCGACTATCTCTCCAAACACCTGAAAAGTCCTTGATTTACTTATATTCCAGGCTCCAAAGATGATTACTGCAGAAAGAATCAATATCGGCAGGTATACTCTTTTCAATGGTTTTCATCCTTATTTACATAACGCCTATAGCTAGCGTATTTTTGGAATGTAGCCGAAGGCGAAATGGAAAAAATATTGCAAGACTATACTTGTTAAATGCCTTCAATTTGCTTGACTTCGCTACCATTAGATAACTTTACTCTGTATTGCATACCGACCTCATTTTCTATTTTGATAATACCTGTAGTAGACTCCACTTCTAACTTAACAATAAAGACATCTTGAACATCTCTTTCCAAACCTCTTTTGTATTTAGTCTTGTAGATCTGCTTGGCCCAAATTACCTCACCGCTTTCCACCTCAACCGCCCGAACAAAACCACCATTCTGCGTTGTTCCATTTTCAAGAGCCCAAGGCACAGCCTCATACTTAACTCCCTCATACTCTACAGGGAATACACGTTCCGACCCTGGACGCTTTGCCCAGCATAAACTTGAGCTGGCCAATAAGATTAGAATGAGATATTTCATAGCATTTAACGCCCACATAAAATGCAGATAATGCTTGGCTAAAATTAGCGAGGAACGAGCGTCAGCCAAGCTTTAGACATCCATTCATGCGCTTGTTAGGTGTTTGGATACACCACAAGTTAACTTCCTGATTCTATTGCTTCGTGATAAAAGCCAGCAAAACCTTTGAATGAATCAGTATTCAACACTTCTAATTTAAGAGGATTCCCTCTTAAATTGGATGGCTTTTCGAAGCCAAATCTAACTGTTTCTAGCGAAGCAGCTTCGAAGTCTAATTCGTTATCATCTTGCAGTTGAAACAACATACAGCGATGCTTTTGGCCAATTTCAGGAAAAGAATAATCGTGTTCTGCTTTTCCTGTGAATATCCCCTCAAATCCATAGATAACGACAATACTCATGAAACACCTAACGCCGCTGTAACCGACTAAAAACAGTTGGCTAAAATTTTGTGAGCCACGAACAAAGCCAACTGTTTTTTGTCCGAGTTTACAACTTTGTTATGTTCACTTTTAACTTTTAAAGTAAGTGTTTGTTTAGTCATATTTCAATATGATAAATGTTTTAAACTTAACTAAAGAAAAAACCAATTAGCATTAAAGCGACTACAGAGTAGACCAACATCAGTTGCCATTTATTAAACCGAAAGAAAAACTCGTAACCACAAACAGGGCAAAGCCTTTTTGTATATTGAGGTGCAACTCGCTCTTCTCTAGGAATAACATCGGAATTGCATTTAGGGCATTTCAACTGATTTCACCTGTGAACATAACGCCCGCATAATAGGCGGATTAAGCTTGGCTGAAATTAGCGAAGAATGAGCGCAGCCAAGCTTTTTGCGTCCACCCTTAATTCGATTGTTATGTGCCTTGTACTACAAAACGTGAATATCATTTATAGTGGCACTAAACTGATTATTTTTGACCCGAGAAAACTCGAACTCTACGGTTAAATCTGTGATTTCACCATTCACAGGGAAATAGAAACCAAAAAGGTAACTACCGTCATTACATTGCAGGAATTCTGGTGTACAAAAAGCTATATCAGTATTCTCGATTTTAAATTCTGATTCGTTACCGTAATAATCAAAAACAGCTTCTCTTATTTCTTTTTCACCCCAGCGTGCACCGTAATTATTAGGTACAGTTACCAAACTAAGTGCTTGTTCAAAACTATCCTGCGACAGGTAGCAAAGCCATTTTTGACAGTATGCTTTTAACTCAGGTTCAACATTTTGGTTTAACAGTTTTAGCATGACTTTCCTTAGGCACATAACTTCCAAATATGGGGCGCAGACATGTGTGCAAAAATGGCGAAGCCGCGCACATGTTTGCGTCCCAGCGAGCGACAGCGAGTGCCATAATTTGTTTGTTATGTGCGATTACAAAACTGCCTTGTTCCAACTGTCTTTACCCCTTAAAGCGAGTTTTAAATATAGAATAAAAAGTTGATGCTAATAACACGATTAGAGCAAGCAGGCCTAACCATAGAGATGCTAGGTAATAAAAGACGGTTGCTGTGCCAGATGAAACAGAAAATAGTCCACAATCATAACCGCATGTTTCCATTCTATATGCCGCAAACGTGAACATAACTAGTAAACATATAAGAGCGATTAGACTAATAACCTTTATTTTTCTTAGCATTCAAAACTCCATTTTCACAGCTAAGCACATAACAATTTAATAGTGCGCAAATCGCGTATATTTCTACCACACAACTGCTCACTTTTCTTATTGCTACGTTTTTACCAAATTAGCTAACCTTTTGCTAGTTAACAAGGTATTTTAAAATTGGTAAAGTGGTCATGCGCAAATTGCTCATTTTTCTGAATATAGGGGAAAGTTGTAAATTCTGAATATAAAAACTATATCAAAAGAAAATGTTCGCCATTTCCTCAAAGCAGACCTTTAGAGCATTTAAATTAACTTGTTTTTGGCAGAACGAGTTACACCCCAAGTTCAGTTAATAGAAGACAACCAAGAATACAGACGACTCTGCACTTCACCTATAAAATCACCAAATTATAAAACAACCCTCCTCGCAGCTTGACTAATTATTATACTCCTATAAGTTGTAAATATAATAATTAAGTAGAAGGATTTACTCATGCCTGGTGCATTCGCACATATTACGGCGGCTAATTTAGCAACTGATAACAATGCTCTTTCAAGGATGAGCATTCCAAATCAAGCCAAGTTAATTTTAAGTACGAATCAAAAGTATATTGAGCTTGGTTGCGTGTCTCCTGATTATCCTTATCTTGCCTTAGGTAATGCAGCACAAAACAAGTGGGCTGATTTAATGCATTATCAAAACACAGGTGATGTTATTAAGGAAGCCATAAAGTATTGTAAAAACCTTGAGGGACGGGCGAAAGAAAAATGCTTTGCATGGCTGTGTGGCTATATGTCGCATGTTGCTGCTGATATAACGATACACCCTGTGGTCGAGCTTAAAGTAGGACCGTACGAGCATAATCAGGCTGAACACAGACAATGTGAGATGAATCAAGATTCGTTTATTTGGTCGCGATTAAATCTAGGCGAAATTGGCTTTGCCGACCGCGTTGAGTTAAATATTGGCTCATGCACCAATCAAGAGAATTGTCTTGATGATGATATAAAGCAAATTTGGCAGTACATATTAACTAGTACACACACTGAATATGCCCAAGTAACAGAACCCAACTTTGATGCATGGCATGGTGGTTTTCAATTAGTAGTAAATAACGCAGAGGAAGGATACAGACTGTTTCCTTGGGCTAGGCATGTTGCCGCTGACAACGGCCTTCTTTACCCTCGTGAGGATGAAGTTGACAGTAGCTTTATAGAAGACCTCGCAACCCCTAATGGTCCAATGCACTATAATGACGTGTTTGATTTAGCCGTTAAAAATATTAAATACTTTATATCCATCATCGCTAACGATATCTTTAATGATGAAGAATGCACTCAACTTTGCAACTGGAATTTGGATACGGGTAAAGATGAACACGGACACTTAACAGCGTGGAATATTTAAAATGCGATATATAATTCTCATCACAGCAATTGTTTTATCAGCAGGTTGCGCGAGTTCAGCAAATACTTACAACCCTGAAGAAATGGCAGATCTTGCATCGCAATTAAAAGATATTTCTGCCGCAGTGGATGGAACACTAAAGTTTAGCTCAGAGTCATATACTGACCCACAAAAATTACTATTAACGGCGATCCGAGGCGATAAAAGCAGGCTTACGCCATTTAAAAATTATCAGTTAAAAGTTGTTATTCAAGAACAAAATGCCGCTTTACTGCTTTGCCAAGATGAGCGGCTACTTATCGAAGATGCCGGTTGCACAGCCAAATCAGACATACAACATTGGCAGTCGAGTACGCCTCTTGCTTGTGAAGCGACAGTTACTTTTAGTCAACTGTGCGCTAGTCATTAATTTTCCAAACGCTGATTTGATATTCCTTTAATGTTTTAACCACAATTAATTATTGGAATATCAGACCACCTAGTTGTGTAATGCGGTGATAAAAATGCGCGGCGCATATTCCATTTCTGCGTTAAACACTCACTGCCTGATTGTAAAGCACCTGTTCCGTACCGACTATTAATTAAATCAACACAGTCCATAAGTACTTGCTTAGACTGCTTTTCAGTAAATAAGTCTAGCTGCTTATTTGCCGAGCATTCCAACTCAATTGCCCCGACTCCACAGCGATAAAAATGCACATTCTCTTTGTATATTTTTTCTAATATTAATGAGGCTGCTTTTGTGATTTCGAGTGTATCTGCTGTAGCAGCAGGAAAATCAAATATTATAGACTTTTTATAATACTCATTATCGTGTGGTGAGCTGGCAGCAAATACCACAATACGCTTTGTTATAGAGCCCTGCCTTCTTAGTTTTCGACCAACAATTGCTGCGTGCGCACTTAATGCCGCTCTTAATGTGTTGATATCTGTAACTCGCTCACCAAAACTACGTGTAGAAAACACCTCTTTTTTACCTTGCTTCACTTCATCCCAATTTAAACAAGCCACACCATTTAATTCACTCACCGTTCGCTCAACAACAACACTAAATAACCTACGCATTTTTTTGGGGCTTTGATCTGCAAGTTGCTGAGCTGTTTCTATTCCCATCAGTTTAAATTTTTTTGCTAAACGAGAGCCGATTCCCCATACATGCCTTACATCCATTTGACTGAGTATGTGTTTGCGTGAAACCTCGTCATTGATAACAGCCACACCTTTAAAGCCAGGTAGCTTTTTTGCCGCATAATTTGCAGCTTTAGCTAATGTTGGCGTTGTGCCAAACCCTACTCCAACAGGCAAGCTTGTTTCTCGCCATACTGTGCGCCTTATTTGCTGACCATAAGCATGCCAATCAGTAATCAGGCTACTAAACCCTGTAAATTTTAAAAATGACTCATCTATCGAGTAAACATGGTGCGTATCGCTAAACCGGCTTATCACTGTCATCATACGCTCACTTAAATCAGCATATAATTCATAGTTTGATGAACGCACCACTACATTATTTTTAGCTAAAAAGTTTTTCACTTTAAAATAAGGTGCAAAGTTTGGAATATTTAGCTTTCTAGCGATTGGGCAAACGGCGCAAATACAGCCATCGTTGTTCGTTAGGACAACAACCGGTTTATAGCGGATGGAGGGATCAAACACTTTCTCTGCGCTTGCGTAAAAAGCGGCGGCATCAACTAGCGCATACATAAGGAGTTTACGCTTTTGTTATTCTTAAATGTTCGTATGCAAGCAGTTACAACTCCCTCAACTTTAAACTGGTCGTCTTCATAAATTGATACGGGCTTATATAAGTCTGAGGCTGATAATAATTGCCGTTTATTGGTATCAATAATCTTGCACACAAAGCTGCCATTGTAAGTGGCAACAATAATGTCACCATTTTGGATAGCCACGCTTCTATCAACAATTAATAAGTCTTTATCAAAGATTTTTGCATCTACCATTGAGTGACCTGATGCTAAACCTATAAAGGTTGCATGGGGATGTTTAATAAGCAGCTCATCAAGCGACAAGCCAAGTTCTTTGTACTCTGCCGCAGGCGACTCAAAACCCGTAATACCTGCTTCAATATAGATAGGAATAACAAACATACACAACCACAAATACTGTACATAAACACAGTATAGGTTAGATAAAATAATTAGGAAAGTGGAATTTTATAAGCCTAAAAGCAAGATTCTGTAACTTACTTATAAATCAAACTTTTCTTTAGCAGCAAGTATTGCCTGTTCAATGAATATGTTTTTAACGGGTTTAGAAATAAACATGTCCATACCCGCTTGTTTACATGCTGCTTTATCATCAGCAGAGGTATTTGCCGTTAAGGCTACAATATAGGTTTTATCCGTAGGACATATAGCAAGTTTTCTTAATTGGCGCGTTGCTTCAAGGCCATCCAACAATGGCATAACACAGTCCATAAAAATTAAGTTATAGTGTTTTTGCTTACATTTATTAATTGCATCGACGCCGTCACAAGCAAAATCAGCGGATAAACCCATTTTTTCTAGAAAGGCCGAAAGCACGAAACGGTTGATTTGGTTATCATCAACAACCAGTATCGATAAAGCTAATGACGATAAATCAACATCACTGCCACTATGGTTACTTTGATTTTGTGGCGTGCCTTTTTGCAAAGGTAATCGAATATCAAAACAGCTCCCTTTTTGATATTCACTTGACACATTAATTGTGCCACCCATGTAATCAATCAACTCTTTTATAATAGCAAGCCCGAGCCCTGTGCCCCCTTTTTTACGCTCTTTATTTACTTCTTGCGTGAACGGGGAAAACAGTGATTTCATAAAAGTTTCTGTCATACCAACCCCTGTATCACTTACTTGTAAGTGAAGTACAACAGTATCTTGCTCTGAGGTTGTGGTTGCTTTAATGCTAATATGACCGTCATCGGTAAACTTAAGTGCATTACTCAATAGATTTGAAACTATTTGAGTTATTCGCGTGTTGTCGCAAAACGTCCAGCATTCATCATCAATATTAATGTCTGTATCAAACCGAAGCTGTTTTTGTTCAAACAACGGGGTATATAACGACACTAAATCAATAAAAATGGTTTTCAGTAAGAAGTGACTTGGCTCTAACTGTAACTCGCCATGATTTATTTTTGTGAAATCCAGTACTTCATTAATAATATTCAATAAAATATCAGCACTGCGCAATGCTACCTTTAACTTTTCTTCACGCTTTTGTTCTGACCTTTCATAGAGTAAGGTTGTCAGCATCCCTGTAATACCATTAAGAGGGGTTCTTAATTCATGACTTATTTTTGCAAGCAGGATACTACGGTCTTTTAATGTACGTTCAGCGTCGGCCTTTTGCTGTTTTAGCTCTTCGCGTAGTAGCACTTCCTTAGTGATATCTTGGAATGTACCAATTAGGCGAATACATTGCCCATTATTAAACTCAGCCTCACCAAAGGTCGACACCCAAATTGTTTTACCTTTCGCTGTTACAAGCTCAACTTCGTTTTGCCAATCAACTCCATGCTCTATCGCATCTGACACGGCTTTTTCAATCGCGCGTCGGCTTTCACCTTGCTTATAAAAATTAATCGCTGTCTCTATGTTTGGCGTATAATCTTCTGCTACTTCATGAATTATGCGTGTTTGTTTACTCCAATAAAGACGATTGGTTGTTAAATCAAATTCCCAAGAGCCGATTTTGGCAACATCTTCAACTTGAGCCAGCATGTAATTCTTTTTGATAAGCTTTTGAGCATTATTATTTCGCGCAAATTCACTACCCAGCCATTGAGCAAAAAGTTCAACATAGTCATGCGCTTCATTTGTAAAAGGTGCTGATGGCTGGGGAGCAGAAAAATTAACCGTACCCACAACCTGACTTCCCACATAAATAGGTGCACCAATATAAGACTCTAATTGAAAATTAATATAACAAGGGTGCGCTGCGATATGTGTTTTTGACGCATGATAAAATGATAACGCTTTATTAGCCTTAAGTGTATGTAAGCAGTATGTATTTTCTAAATCAAATTGAGTACCCACTGCAATTTCATTATTGGGAGACACCACATGTAATACAGTATAAACCTGTTCACGGACTTCACTCACAATAGCAAAATCGAGGGCAAAAACATCTAAACCAAACCGTAAGATGTGCTGAACTTTATCTTCAAAACAAAGAGTCTGATCAGAAACAATATCATGAAATCGACGTAAAAAGTTCAACCTAACTCCCTAGGTAATAATTCTGGATTTATTTTGATAACAGCATACCAATAAATAGAAAAACACACATCAAATCAATCAAAAATACTTAATTTTTATAATTAAAAGTCACTAAATCTCTTTTTGTTCATCACCTAGGTGCCTTTTTATCCTTCAGCTAAACTTTTATTGGCGTTATTCCCTACCATCATCAATACTTTATCATTAACTAAGCTCATTTCATCTTATTATGGCTTATTGATGTCACTAAAACTAAAGCTAACTCTGTTACTCTCATCACTGTTTTTAGTGTTATTACTAAATACTTCCATCGTGTTTTATCTCGATCAAGAAGGCCGCTCAAAACTTAACGCTGTTACTCGCACCCACTTAATTATTGATGAGTCGGAGCTACTGTATAATGATGTAATTAGTGCTGAAACAGGCCAGCGTGGCTATTTACTCACTCATGATGCAAGTTACCTTGCTCCCTATTATTCTGGAATAAAAGAAAGCCAATCTCGACTATCTGAACTTAATAGCCTCACTGTTAATAATAAAAAACAACAACAGCAACTAAGTGATATTCGCTTACTTGTTGATCAAAAATTCACTGAACTTGCACTAACAATAGAGCTTGCGCAGCAAAATACCGATGCCTCAATCAAAAAAGCAATATCCGTCGTTCAAAGTGATCAGGGAAAAATAATAATGGATCAAATAAGTGAAAAAATAAGCACTTTTCAAGATGACGAAAGACAGCGCCTCGATATCGAACGAAAAGAGTTTAGACACAACAGAAAAGTAATCACCTTTATTGTGTCTATCCAGATCCCGCTATTTATTTTGCTTTCTGTTTTGTGTGCTGTGTATATCAGAAATAAGTTGTTTAAACCGCTTAATCTATTAATTACCAATACTGAGAAGCTAGAGCGAGGAGAAAAACCAGATACTACACATTACACTGCCCATGATGAAATTGGCCATTTACTTAAGCGGTTTTACCGAATGAGCAAGATCATTCATAAAAAAACGGCAAAGCTCACCTTTCAGGCTAATCACGATCATTTAACAGGGCTACTTAATCGAACAGAATTAGAGTCACAACTCATTGATGCTATCAATTTATGTACTGAAGATAGTAAAGTTGCTGTTATTTTTATTGATATAAATAAGTTTAAAGAATTAAACGATCATTACGGTCATGCAGTGGGTGATGATATTTTAAAAGAAACGGCAAAGCGGATCAGTTCATCAACCCGTGCAGACGATGATATATACCGCTACGGCGGAGATGAATTTATCGTTATTATGCATAACACAGCCAAAACATCCTATGTTGAAGCGATGATCGCTCATTTAATTGCGCAATTTAAACGACCATTTGAAGTCGCAAATCAGCGTATTGAAGTTTCTTTGAGTATTGGGGTATCAATCGCTCCAGATCATAGTTGTGATGCACTACAATTAATAAAAAATGCTGACACCGCAATGTACAAGGCAAAAACAACAGCTAATAAAACCTATTTTTTCTACCAATCTAACGATGAAAACTGAACGTAAATATGTCTTTTTACGTATAAATTTGCAAAAAACAGACGTGCTATGTATAAAAAACATACACACATATTTATAAAAAGGGTATCGCTATGCATATTTTGTTAACCGGTGGAACGGGATTGATTGGTAAACACTTGTGCCCTTTTTTACTTAATCATCATAAAGTAACTGTACTTAGTCGTAATCCAATTCAAGCAAATGTGCTGCTTACACATCAGGTACATGCTGTACAGGCACTCGATGAAGTCGACTTTGAAGACATAGATGCGGTGATAAATTTAGCGGGTGAGCCTATTGTAAATAAACGCTGGAGTGAATCACAAAAGCGCACACTTTTTGAGAGTCGAGTCAATCTAACACAGCAAATTAGCAAAGCTATTAATCGCTGTGAGTCACCTCCTCATACTTTTATATCTGGTAGTGCAATTGGTTTTTACGGCCGTCAAAATGATAATCATATTGATGAAGAATTTAATGATATCTACCCTGAGTTTAGTCATGTGCTGTGCCGTGATTGGGAGCATGCAGCTACAAAAGCAGAATCAGAAAAAACACGAGTATGCCTGTTAAGAACCGGCATCGTGCTTGCTAAACAAGGCGGTGCCTTGTCAAAAATGCTACCCGCATTCAAGTTTGGCTTAGGAGGGCCACTCGGTCATGGGCAACAAGGTATGTCGTGGATACACATTGATGACATGATCCAACTTATTTTATTTATACTCACACACGAAGACATTCATGGCCCTATTAACGCAACCGCTCCCGACCCTGTGAGTAATAATGTGTTTAGCCAAACCTTAGGCAGTGTACTGTCGCGACCAGCGATGCTTAGAATGCCTGGTTGGGTATTAAAGCTGATGATGGGTGAAATGTCAGACCTACTACTACATGGGCAATTCGTACTGCCCAAAAAAGTGCTCGCACATAATTACCGTTTTCATTATCCAACCCTTAAACCAGCACTGGAAAGTCTAAAATTGTAAGAACTAAATGCGTATTGCCATAACGCTATTAATACATAATAATTAATATGTGAACACAGATGTGTGAGTTTAGGATTATATATGGTGCACCTACCCACCATTATTAGTATCTCAATTTTATTGAATCTGATAATTGGTGCTTTTTTACTGTCTTTGTATTTTTTAAGAAAGCAGTCTAGCTATTTGTACTGGGGGAGTTCATGTCTAATTTTTGTGTTAGCGCAAATTACAGCCTCTTTAAGGCTCTTTATAGACCTGCCATTTATCACCCATTACATAGCAGACTTACTCATAATTTCAGCTCCCTTAGCAGCTATTTTGGGTATACATGCGTATACGCAATCCGAAAAACAAAAGTTAAAGTTGTGCGCTTATTTATTGGGCTCTAGTGCAATCATATTATTACCTTTGTATAGCAACTCAATTAATCAACTTATAACAACAGCAGTGATTGCTGCATGTTTTAGTTATGCGGCTTATGCACTAAGAAAACTCAATGTCGAGCACATTATTCACTTGGTCCTGTTACAGCTATGTTTTGTATTGCATGCTTGCATTATGCTCTTACAGCTAGGGCTATTAGTAATAGATGGGCTTAATATATTTACTTTCGATTTCTCACAAATACTCGCCATCATCTTACTGAGTCACATTGTGATAACCACACTAACGGCAATGATTTGGCCATTATTAATGTTTTTAGAGTCTGAGCAAATTTTAAGTGACTTGGCCAATAGAGACCCACTAACGGGCTTACTAAACAGACGCGCGTTTTTAACTATTAGCAATAACTATTTAGAACAAGCCAACAATAACTTAACCGAACTCTGTGCACTGATGATCGATATCGACTTTTTTAAAAAAGTGAACGACCAATATGGTCATGATACTGGCGATGAAGCATTAAAATGGGTCGCCAATAAAATTAAATCGCAACTTAGGGAAGGCGATCTTATCGCACGAATTGGAGGCGAAGAATTTGCCGTACTGCTCACCAACACCAGTTTACAAAAAGGCCAAATACTGTCTGAGCGCATACGAGTAGCGATTAATAGTGAAACGTTTATACATCAACAGCACGAAATAAAGCTATCGATTAGCGTTGGCATAATTACACATAAATCTGGCAGCAATAACATTAACGAATTACTCGCCCAAGCAGACAAAGGGCTTTATAAAGCCAAAAGTAATGGCCGCAACCAAGTAGTCATGATGGCCTTTTAGCTTTATTAATAACCAAGGCTGTCGTTGAGCGTACTTAATTCATTTGTTATCCAAGCTTTATCTAAGCATTGTTCTAGATTTAACTCTGCAAACTTTAAAAAGCTCCTTGCAGCGTGCGATAAATGTCGGTCAGTTCTAACAACAAAATACCAATGACTTGCAATCTGAACATCGGCCACATTGAGGATGCAAAACGAAGTGTCATGCGCAGGTAAAACATGCCGAGAAACAACCCCCAAGCCCATACCCGAGCCAACCGATACACGAATAGCTTCATTACTTGCCATTTGCACAGTGTTACTTAATACAAAGCCCCTACTTTGTAGTTCACTTTCAAATAACATACGCGTAGCAGAGCCAGGTTCTCGTAATAAAAAACGCTCCGTTACTAGCGCCTTTAGATTTACATTTTTTTGCAAAGCAAGGTGATGATTTTTTGGCGCAATAAAAACCAATGGATTTTGTAAAAAACGCGCAGCTTTTGCGTGTTCCAACGAAGGTGGATGACTGAAAACATAAATATCATCTTCCCCTCTTTCAAAACGAGCTAACACCTCAGCACGATTACCAATTTCGAGTGGTAATTCAACGTGCGGATGTAAATTACTATAAGGGCCCAATAGCTTAGGTAGGATATATTGCGCAGTATTCACAATAGCAATCTTGCATTGACCACGCTCCCCCCCTCTGAGTTCGGCTAAGTAGTCTCGGTAATCATCAAAGTGCCCAAACACTTGCTGGCATGTCTGAAAAAGTGCAAAGCCCGCTTCTGTCACATGTATACGCTGTTGGTTAACAACAATTAATGGCTCATTGACTGTTTCTTGCAAGCGTTTTATTTGCTGCGATACCGTAGGTTGCGTTAAGTATAGTTGCCTCGCCGTTTCACTAATAGAGCGTGTTTTAACAACACACATAAACACTTCTAATAAACGAAAAGAGATATGCCTTAGATCCATACATCACCTATAGATAATTACCTATATGATGATATCAACTATTTAATTATTTTCTATATCAATTTTTATCTAGAATAGCGGCGCTTTAACTAAGAGGAGAACAAAGTGCCTGATATTGTTGTAATGTTTTTTGTTTTAGGTGTCACCGCTGGCTTATTAAGGTCGGATTTAAAAATTCCCCAAGCAACCTACGAAACATTGAGTTTATTACTCATGCTTACTATAGGCCTAAAAGGTGGAATGGTATTACATGGCAATTTACATTGGCAATTGCTACCTGAAATGGGCTCTGTATTACTACTTGGCGCTTGTATTCCGTTACTACTTTTCCCTGTTTTAAAATATGCACTTAATTTATCAATCGCAAATAGCGCAAGTATTGCTGCGCATTACGGCTCAGTAAGTGCCGGTACATTCGCTGTTGCATTGGCCTATGCCGAGTCTAATTCGTTAAATGTAGGTGCAGAAGTAACACTCTATTTAGTGATGCTTGAGTTACCCGCCATCATCGTTGGTTTATTACTTTATCGCCGCTTAGGTAATGGCTCTGGGCAAAACTTATCACTTAAAGCCCTATGGCATGAAACTCTCACCAACAAAAGCGTGATATTGCTCGTTGGCGGCGTGATCATTGGTATGATGTACGGCACCCAAGAAGGAAGCCAAGTTACAAGCTTATTAACTAACAGCTTCAAAGTAGTACTGGCGCTATTCTTACTTGAAATGGGTTTAATGGCAGCGCAAACTTTACGCCCAATCCCTTGGCATCAATGGCGATTAGCGCTATTCGCTATCATAACCCCTAACCTACTAGGTGCAATAGGTGTGTTTGTCGGCACCGCTTTGCAATTAGAGCTAGGATCCATTGTTATATTAGGTAGCCTAGTTGCGAGTGCTTCTTACATAGCAGCGCCAGCAGCAATAAAAGTAGCGATTCCAGATGCTGACATCGGCTTAGCAATGCTCAGTTCTTTAGGGGTTACGTTTCCGTTTAATGTACTAGTAGGAATAGGGTTATATCATCAAATAGCATTGTTTATTTTGTAAAAAAGTAAGTTCAATCATCGCTTTATCAATGCGATTTAGTTAAAAGTCGTTTAAGATAGGCAAAAATAAGCAAGGAGCTGCCATGTTCAATTATAAACTCAACACTGAGCAGCAGCGCATAAGCGAGATTTTTCAACGTTTATGTAAGCTATGTGAAGTGAAAAATAATACTGAATTGGAAAACTACTTATCATTAAAATCTGGGTTTTGCGAGCACTGTATTGACAGTGCAACTCCACCCTACGAAGTCATTGATACCGCATGTAAAATGACAGACACAAGTTTTGATTTTGTATTAAATGGTCATAACCAAAATACGATGACGCTGGATGGTGATTTATTACAAGCGGTTAATAATGGCATTATTAAAAGCATTAAAAAGTTATCAACCGCGGGGTTGATAAAAGGTGATAATCAAACACAAGAAGCGCTTAACCAATTAGCAAAAATTCAAGTTAAGCAAATAGAAAACGAAATCAAAATACAAAGCCAGATCAAATAATCTGGCTTTTAATTTCTACCTTTGTATAACTCGTTATAGATATTAGCGATGTTATTTTGCTGATCATAATATCGTTGTAACTCGCCTAACGACATGTCTTTCAACTCTTTATCTGCCAAATTGCAGCAGCTATCAGCCAATGACAATTGCTCTAAGTCTGGCGACTGACCAATCAGCCCCGCAATTTCGCCTTTGAGCTGCTCAGCTTTATTAAAAAGTTTAATAGCACGGTTTAGGTCTGTTTCATTTTCAGCTTGAATGGTACACCAAACAGCTTCAACAGACTTTGTTCTTATCTGATCTTCAAAAATGCCCTTACGCGAAATTAACCAAATACTGGCAACCAGCATGATGGCTAAAACGACAATGGCTATGTATATAAGTTCAAGCATTACGGTCCCTCGGTAAACTGAATGTTACTATACACCCAAAGTTGGTCCGCAATACATCAGGAAAAAGTATTATTAAGGAGAGTACAAGACTGATATATAATACAATAAAACTGTAAACATAATGTATCTGAGCAAACTCTAACTGTAAATTGAGTACAACAAACTTAAACCAAATTACAAAATGAGAAAATGTTAAAATCAAGAAGAGTTTTGAAACCTTGAAAAACAACTCATTAAATCTATAGCTAAACATTATATGAAGTTTATGCATCATAAAAAGCGTAACTGAGTTTGCAATTACAAACCCTAAATAAACATTTTGCGCATTTGCTGCTGAGTTATGGCTCTTCACGTATTCCAAAGCATATTCCATCATTAGAGCAGTTAGCAAATAGTTAGTGCATACACTTGCTATTGTGATGAAATTACTAAAGTACTCTTTTTCCTTGAGAGCTTTTCTCAAGGAGTTAACTAAAGCAATCAAATAGCTGGTTGCAATTATAGCTTGAAAAGAAAATGTATCCGTATACGGCTTGATTACGAGCCACTTATCATAAAGCTCTTGCAGAAAATCCACAGGCGTAAACTCTTTTTTCTTTCATATTAAAATGTTAGATATAAAAAAACCAGCTATTAGCTGGTTTTCTGTATTAATTTTCTTTCTTTTTGGGATTTAGGATGATGATTCCACCCGAATTATTTAAGTTTTCTTTTTTCTTTGGATTTAGAATAATAATACCGCCAGAGTTCTCCAGTTGCTGAACAGAGTTAGTTGAAGCTGGTACTGCGTCGAATGCTAAAGTAGACAGTAATAAAGTAGATAAAGTCATTTTTTTGTTCCTTCATATTTAGGTATAAATCAAGATGCGGTTTACTAGCAAATTTTGAGCCATTACATAGTTTTAAATGAAAACTATTCGCCCAGCTACCTATATAAGCATAAAAAACAACCTACTGGTTGTTTTACAAGCTTATTGAGAACAAAAAACACTCACTCCACCTACCCTTTTATCCGAAGGTCAGCCTTTTATCTATTTGCGCTTAAAGCTCAGCGCCATAATTCTGACATTTAAGGTAAGTGTAGTGTGAGTATAGTCAAACTTAGCTTTTGTTTTTCGGCCAAGTCTAAAAGGTCAAATGGTAAGGTGACTAAAATTAGATTGGGGTATGCATAATCAAGTTCCTTATGATTTTGCTTAATGAAAATAAATTAACAAGAGTCCTAGATGTCTGGTTGTTCAGGGGAAGTCCGCCGCGACAAAGCCTTTATGGATGAAATCATTATTTTATTCTCTTTAAGTTTATTCATCTGTCACTTCATACCAACAATGCAACCGTATATGCAAAAAGGTTGGCAAGCAATGGGCTATAAAGGTGCGCCTTGGTACTTTGAGTTTGTGATTGAGGGTATTGCCGTTTCAACGCTTGGGTTAATGAGATTGTTTAGGGCGTTTTGAGGTGATCGCAGTAATAGTAAGAAAAGCGCTAGTTAAGAGCTAGCGCCTCAAGCTTTAATTATAGTAGCTCATATCTGATTATCTGATCTTACAGTTTTAATGAATAGGTTTAAATTTCATCTGACAGGCGGTTGTGGGCGAACAGCGGAAGTTCGTTCAAACACGTTTTTGGACAGAAGCGGCTTAGAGTTAGTGCTCTAAGCCATGCAGTTTGGATAAGTTTGGTTAGGGCAAAATCTGGCTAGCTACAGTCCATAAATTCGGTGGCTATTCAACGCTAGTGATTAGTCCATGTCGAATGAAGTCCTGTTTCGAGCTGCTGTTAGTGTATAAGTCTGCCATAATCCCTCCCATAATATCTTCTAAATCATGCCATTAAACTAAATGTGAATCTCTAGCTTGTATCAATGAAATACCAAAATATGCATATCATGATTGAGAGTCTGTTTACGTAACTATCTGATATGACACAGGCTAATCCACTGGTATCATATGCATCATAAAAATAAGGAATTGATCCAATGGCTGATGAAGTAAAAGACCTGTTTGTTGAAAAAATATTCAAGAACAAAATTAAACCGCCAACTAGAAATGACTTTAAGTTGGACAAGTGGAATCAAGAGTGGGCAAAAGTAGAAGCAGATGCATCAGAGCGAGACAAAAGAGTTTATAAAGCCGGTGTCATTATTGACAGCGTCTTAAGTGAAGTTCGTTCAACATTAGATGACTTATATCTAAAGGCTCCGAAAACATCTTATGAACGATTAATGCTGTCATATGTTGCTTATGCTAACAGAACAATTGCTGTTGCACTCAAATTGGCAAAACAGCAGAACATAACTAACACTCAATCAGTTCTATTAGACGCAAATATCACGGGTAACAAGCATGAGTTAGCAGAGTTAGCACATGGTGCTGTAGATGGTGCTCAACTTGCGATACGAAACTGTCTATATAATATTTCTAAAAGAAATAAATTAGAGGTTTCTGAAGCACCCCTAGATGAAATCAGTTTTGTGATGCAAGAATCTTGGTTATCCCAGTTGTACTGGACTTATACACACTTATGGCAATGTGTTATTTGGTCAGATTTTGATTTAGTCGAGATGGACAAAGAGCAGAAGTTCTTCTCAATTAAACAACCATCCTCGGCATATGAGCTTGCGTTTTTAAATAGCGCTAATCGAAAAGCTAGATTATCTGGTCATAGCACATTGATGGCTATGCAAGGCGTTAACAAAGCTAAGTTTCTTGACGATAAGTTCCCCGTGATTAGAAGACAGAATAAAAAACGGATAGCGTTAGTAATGTCCATTAAAGATGGTGGAGACGATCTCATTACGTGGAATACTCAATGGAGAATTAGAGAGTTTGATCTGCAATCTCACTATCCAGAAAAGTGGTTAACTGATGATTATGGAAAAGGCTTTTCTATATCCGAAGCACTTGAAGTAATGCGATCATTAATGCTTATGGCAAATGATGCTCAGCGTAAGTTTCCAGATGATGATAGTGTTTTCAACATAAACAAGTTGTGTCAGTTCTGTCCAACAGTGCAAGCGTTTTCTTTGAAGCGTGCGCTGACTGTCTCTACGGGTGTAGATGCACTAAAAGTTGAAAAGATCGTAGATTTCCTAACAATAAAACCATCACCAACTAGCGACCTATGGTGCCAACCATTAGTTAAAACTAGCAAAGGTAAGTACGCATTAATGACAAGCGCATTAGGTGCTCCATCAGTGTTTAGGCTTGTTGAGAGGTGGGCTGATGAGTTTGGCATTGATCTTCGTGAAAAAGGTTACACCTATGAAGAAACAATCATAGAAGAACTTAATGATGCTCTTGATAGTAATGAGTTTATCGACGACTACGACAAAGGGTTGTCGAGACGAATAAAACTAGGTGCGGGCAAAGAAGAAGAGTTTGATTTGTTGGCAAGAATTGACGACCTGATCATAGTAGGCGAGGCTAAGTCTATTGTTACAACAGATTCAGAAATTTCGAAGTATCGTACTTCAGAAATTTTGCAGCATGCTGGTGAACAAGTGATTAGGAAAACAGCGTTCTTACAAGACAACATTGAAGAGATTTTTGAACGTTTAGATTGGACTTACGATAAGAAAAAAGACTACAAATTTGCTCAGTGCATATTAAACAGTAGTAGCATTTTTGTAGGTCATCAGTTTGCAAATGTGCCAGTTGTCGATGAGCGTATTTTAAGAGCTTATTTCTTATCTAATAAGGTAAAACTAATGACAGTCTCGTCTGGAGTTGGTTTAAAAACAATAGCATGGTATAAGTTGTACGATAACTTAGATGATCTGAAAGCCAATCTGTCAAAATACTTGTCGAGTCCGCCCCAGCTCAATGATCCTAAAGATGCCTACGAGTATAACGATGTTGGATTTCCATACATAACGGAGGATTCATATAAATTAGCAAAGAGTTATCTGATACTTAAAGAATCGAATCCAATGTCCGTGATGGAGCGAGATCATAATTTTCCAGTAATTAAGTCGGATGATTATGAAGCTGAAATTGCTAAGATCAAAGTAGTGATGTAATTCGAGGTTTAATTTATGGAAAGTTTTGCAGACATAAACATTAACAACCAAGAGCTTTTATGTTGGAAAACTCTTACGACTAAAATAGTGGGACCGGGGCGAGTCTTGTCTTTTGCCTATCCATTAGATCATGTATGGCAAAACAATCAAAGAGAAAAAGGACAGGCATAAAATAATCTAACATATTTTTAATCCCTGACTCTTGGCTAAGCTTTGTTATCAAGTAGTGAGAGCTAAGGGGTCAGCCGCTTGCTTCACAATATGGGAAAAGCGTAGATCTGCTATTCGCTCTTTCTTGACTTGAAGATATTGCCAATATTTTAAAAGCGAGGGGTGACCCCTCGCCTACAAATCAAGGAACAGCTTTTCGCTCGATTGAGACCTTAACTCAAACGCACTTTGGGGCAAAAAAAAGTTAAATCCGAACGCCCTAAATAGCACAAGTGCAACTGTCAGATTTGATTGTGTTCTAACAATCGAACCTGACAGATCAAGTTAAGACTTATTCACTTTAATTTTGCGATTTTTCAATTTTAGAAATTAATGTATCAAGCACCATTAAATCATTAGCCTTTTCCATATATTCATCACTATCTTCATCAAGCTGTTTAAGCTCCACTGTTTCTTTTTCAACTCTATCTTTAAGTGTGCTTTTTATTAATCTAAGCTCTAATTGTGAAAACATAATTATCCTACATCTTTATTTGGTACACCGATAAAACAAGGAATAGCCATCGAATCTAACTGATTTAGCTTTTCTAAATATTGAGTAGCCGGCATGTCATATAGAGACCTAATAGTAAAATGGTTCTTACCTAACGATCCCCCATCATCTAGCGACACATAGAGTCCTTGCGGCATTTTAGATTTAGCAGGTAGTTTCCACCACAGAGTGCCAAACTTGGGGTTTCTATAATTAAATAGTGACAAGCCGCCAGATTTACTATCTACAAAGTCAATATCATTTTTTTTATAAACTCTCACATCCCGAGTTTGTTCTTCCTATCTTGGTGGTGTAGTACAAATATAGTCAAACTTAGCTTTTGTTTTGCGGCCAAGTCTAAAAAGGTCAAATGATAAGGTGATATAATGCCACCTTACACTTAGGCTATCTCTGTGCGATAATGCTCACGGCTCTTGATTCTTGCCTAGCATATTTCAACGTTTGGTATCACTTAACTGCATTAAATTTTTTATACACACTTTGCAAAAGTTTATACACGATACTTTACACACTATGTAACCATTGCAAGAAACATGAAGAAAAAATAAGCAATATAAAAAAGACAAAAAGCGCGTAATTAAAGGGTTAAGAGACTACATGGCGAACCAGCAATACTACGAAAACCAACCAACAATCTACTGGCACGACTACGAGACTTTTGGGGCTAGCCCACAAAAAGATCGCCCAAGTCAGTTTGCAGGTATCCGCACTGATCTAGATTTAAATATTATTGGTGAACCGTTAATTGAATATTGCAAACCCGCAGCAGATTACTTACCGCATCCAGAAGCCTGTTTGATCACAGGTATCACGCCACAAATTGCAATGCAAAAAGGGCTGCCTGAAGCTGAGTTTATGGCAAAAATTCATACCGAGTTTAGCCAACCTAATACCTGTGTAGCGGGTTATAACAGTATTCGCTTTGATGATGAAGTAACACGTTATAGTCTATACCGTAACTTTTATGACCCTTACGAGCGTGAGTACAAAAATAATAACAGCCGCTGGGATATTATTGATTTAGTACGTGCATGTTACGCACTGCGCCCTGAGGGTATTGAATGGCCGCTTAAAGAAGACGGCACGCCTAGTTTTAAACTTGAACATCTAACGGTAGCCAATGGCATAGAACATGCCGCAGCTCACGATGCATTGAGTGATGTTACAGCAACGATTGCGCTTGCGAAACTTATAAAAGAAAAACAACCAAAGTTGTATCAGTTTTTCTTTAGCTTACGTTCTAAAAAAGCGCTGGCTGATTTAGTCGATGTATTTAACATGACACCACTAGTGCATACCTCATCACGCATCCCTGCAAGCCAAGGTTGCACTAGCTGGATTGCACCTATGAGCTTTCATCCGGTGAACAAAAACGCCATTATTTGCTTTAACTTAACTGAAGATCCACAGGTGTTATTAGATTTGTCGGTCGAGGAGTTACGCACTCGGCTTTATACCAAACACAGTGACCTTGGTGAAGACGAAGCACCGGTGGGCTTAAAGCTCGTACACCTAAATAAGTGCCCTATTCTTGCGCCAGCAAAAACCTTGTTACCTGAAAACGCAGCACGTTTAGGCATTGACCGTGAAAAGTGCCTACAAAACTTGGCTATCTTAAAAGCGAATACTGAACTTCGCGACAAAGTAACCGAGGTCTTTAATGAGCAGCGTGATTTTAGTGAAAACCAAAACCCTGACTACCAACTTTATGATGGCTTTACAAGCAATGCAGATAAAGCCAAGTTTGCCATTATTCGCGATGCAAGTCCCGAGCAATTAGCCTCGATGCAGCTTGATTTCGATGACAAAAAGTTTGCCACCTTACTATTTAGATACCGCGCTCGAAACTGGCCACAAACTCTTAGCCAAGATGAGCTGGCTGCATGGCGTCAATACTGTCAAAACAAGCTCATGCACGGTGAAGATAGCCCATCAATTAGTGCGCAAGATTTCATGATCACCCTTGAAAACCTTGCTCATGAAAATGATGATAACGAAAAAAATCTACATATTTTAAAAGCGTTGTACAATTACGCACAAAGCATGTAATAAAAAACGCGACATTTTGTCGCGTTTTTTATAAACAATATCACGTTACTTTTTATGTAACGCTTCAATACGTGCCAACAAGCTTGAGGTGTCGTAGCGGCCGCCACCTAACGCTTGTACATCAGCATAGTATTGATCAACCGTAGCTGTCATCGGCAAGGTTGCGCCATTTGCCTTTGCCTCATCAAGCGCGATGCCTAAATCTTTACGCATCCAATCAACAGCAAACCCAAATTCGTACTCACCCGCCCACATAGTTTTGTAGCGGTTTTCCATCTGCCATGAGCCTGCAGCACCTTTTGAAATAGTTTCGATCACTTTTTCACCATCAAGACCCGCTTGTTTAGCAAAGTGCAAACCTTCCGCTAAACCTTGTACCACACCTGCGATACAAATTTGATTAACCATTTTGCAAAGCTGACCAGAGCCTACTTCGCCTAATAATTGGCTAAAGCGGCTAAAAGCAGCCATAACAGGCTGAACAACATTAAAATCAGTCTCGTCACCACCAACCATCACAGTTAATACACCATTCTCGGCGCCCGCTTGGCCGCCAGAAACTGGCGCATCTAAAAATGCAACACCTTGTAGTTTCGCTTGAGTCGCCACTTCGCGGGCTACCTCGGCCGAAGTCGTTGTATGGTCAACTAAATAGCTTCCAGACTCCATGCCCGCAAGCACACCCTTGTCGCCATAAACAACTGACCGTAGGTCATCATCATTACCCACACACATAAATACAATTTCAGCGCCTTTTGCAGCTTCACTAGGCGTTTGAGCATATTGACCTTGATACTCTGAAGCCCACTTTTGCGCTTTTGCTGTAGTGCGATTGTAAACAGTCACGTTGTGACCTGCGTTGGCAAGGTGACCTGCCATAGGGTAACCCATTACACCTAATCCGATGAAGGCGACTTTCATTGACATAAAACTGACCTATTTGAGTGATAAATTAGTAACAATTTCATTATCTCAATCGAATAACTAAAAAGCGAATGAAAAAAAGTTCATTTAAACCGTTTAAAAACACACAGGTAAAACATGGATAGTATATATCGTTTCAATGCCCAGCTTACATCCGGTGAAAATTTCAGCCTTGAATCGTTAAAAGGAAGAACAGTACTTATCGTAAATACCGCCAGTAAATGTAACTTTTCAATGCAAATGGCCAGCCTTGAAAAACTCTATAATGAGTATCAAGGGCGCGGATTTACAGTGCTTGCTTTCGCCTGTAATCAGTTTGGTCATAACGAGCCGTTAGATGGGCAGGAGCTACAGACTTTCTACCAACAGCATTTTGATGTTAGCTTTCCTATTTTTAATAAAGTATTAGTCAATGGGCCTGAGGCGCATCCGTTATTTAATTATTTAAAATGCCATACCCGCGGAATTGCGCAAAACCGCGCAATTAAATGGAATTTCACCAAATTTCTTATAAACTCAGAGGGTCAACTTGTTGCGCGATATGCCCCGCGCACTAAACCTGAAGCCCTCAAAATGGTGATAGAGAGTAATTTAAATGATGAAACTGGCCTTATTCAGTGCGCAAAAATATGAACAACCGTTTTTTGAAAGGAATCTAACGGAATACGCTGAGTCGGTTTCGCTCAGTTATTTTGAGCAATCTCTCAACAGTGCCACAACACCTCTATGCCATGGTTTTGATGCAGTGTGCGTATTTGTAAACGACACTGTCGATAAAGATGTCATAGCCAATATGGCCACTTTAGGTATTAAAGCCATACTATTACGTTGTGCGGGTTTTAATAATGTTGATTTAGCAGCCGCCAAAGAGCACAACATCAAGGTTTGTCGTGTGCCCGCTTATAGCCCTGAGGCCGTTGCTGAGCATTGTGTAGCACTCATGCTAACACTCAACCGAAAAACCCATAAAGCCTTTAACCGAGTACGCGAAGGAAATTTTGATTTAAATGGCCTGCTGGGTTTTAACCTGTTTCAAAAAACCATCGGTATTATAGGTTGCGGTAAAATCGGCTTAGCATTAGTGAATATTTTAAATGGTTTCGGTGCAAAAGTGTTAGTGTGCGATCCTGTCGCTAAAAAAGGCGATTACACACTTTGCGACTTAGACACACTGCTCACGCAAAGTGATGTCATCTCCTTGCATTGCCCACTAAACGAACATACTCATCACTTAATTGATGCCAAGGCATTTGAAAAAATGAAAGACGGTGTCATGCTGATTAACACCTCTCGTGGTGCACTGCTCGATACACAAGCATGTATTCAAGCACTTAAGTCCAAAAAACTCGGTCACTTAGGACTTGATGTTTATGAGCAAGAGTCAGAGCTTTTCTTTAAAGATCACCGCGAAGAAATCATGCAGGATGACATTTTTTCTCGCTTGGTTAGTTTTCCAAACGTGCTTGTTACTGGGCACCAAGGTTTTTTCACTCAAGAAGCGCTTAGCGAAATTGCTTGCACAACATTACAAAGCGCCAACGAACTTAGCCAAGGTTTACCATTAACGAATGAGGTTCTTTAAGTAAAGAGTTAAGTTTTAAAAATAAAAAAGGCCTAGCTGTTTACTACTAGACCTTATTACTAATTATTGTTCGTTTAGTCTTTCGCTATTATCGAGCATTTTTACTGGTAATTGGTGTTTAACCAAGAAATCATAGAAACGCAAATCGTCAATTAGATCAGAAGAAGCAAGCTCGAAGTCTTGGTAAGTGTGATTTTTAAAACTAAACCTTACCGTATGTTCGAACCTTTTGGTTTGAGAGTAGAGAATTTCTGTCACTTCAGATATGTTTAATTTAACGCCTAATAACAGTAATTCGCCATCATCGATTGCCACCTCACCAGAGCTCTTAGGCTTTAGCATCCAATAATCTACAATCATAGAAATTATACAACACACAACGATAAAGCCGAGTTGCATCACAAATGGCTTTTCCGCAAACTCTGCCAAATAGTAAGCAAACATACCCCCAAATAATAGCCTATATAGGAGGCTGTTTAGCAGTTTGAAGCTCACTCTCTTCCTTTTTCTCATTAATGTTTGCAAAGCTTATCCTCCCTTATCAGCTCCTTTAATTTATATCCCTTTTAGCAAATAATGCGTTATTGTTTTTGCGATAACTCTTTAAGTGCATCTATAAAGTGTGTGTGATTGTATGAATAACTGCCGCCCTCTTCTGTAACTAGCGAAGGACCCTACTAAAATAATCTTATAACTTACAGTAAGTATTAATTTTTACTGCAACAACGCCACGTTCACAAATACCGCCGTCATCAATAACGGACACACAAAGCGAATGTACTGAGCAAACCAATAATGTGGGCCACTCGATACTTGATGCAATTTATTACCACGCTGCCATAACCAGCCAACAGTAATGAAATAAAATAGTCCCATCAAGGGTAATTGGTACTGCGTTAGTATCATAATCACTAAGCCAAATAACCAATCAAAATTAAGGATGATCAGCGATGAGGCAATAAACACCACTAAGGTAACAAATAAGGTTGCTTGTTTACGCTCAATACTGTGGTTTTCAACTAAAAATGCGACTGGAATTTCGGTTGATGAAATGGTTGAGGTCACCGATGCAATCGACATCAACACAAAAAATAATAAACCAACCACTAAGCCTACTTGCCCCATAGTGCTAAATAGCTCAGGTAAAATAGCAAAAATTAACTGTCCTTCGCCTACCAACTTACCGCCGCTAAACACTTCTACGCCGTTATGCTGGGCAACAAAAATAGCCGGAATAATCAATAAACCCGCTAAAAATGCCACACCCGTGTCAAGTAATGCAACGGTGCCAGTTAGTTTTGGTAAGTTCGCATCAGGCTTTAAATATGAGCCGTATACCATCATACAGCCGACGCCTAGCGACAATGAAAAGAAAGCTTGCCCCATTGCTGCAATAATTAAGTTCGCATCGAGAATTTGGCTAAAGTCAGGCACTAAATAAGCAGCAAAACCATCCATTGCACCATCTAGGGTGCCTATGTAGCCAATTAAAGCCACTAGCAATACTAACAATAACGGCATTAAACGGCGTGACCAGGTTTCGATACCTGATTTAACCCCTTTTAAAATAATGCTCGCGGTTAGAATAAGCATCAATGGCGTAAACACAAAGTTGCGTGCCATTGAATCACTGTGTAAAAAATGACTTAACTCAGTCAGACCAAAAAAGTTGGCAATTGGCTCAAGTGCGTACGCGAGCATCCAACCTGCAACGATTGAATAAAAGCTCAGCATCACAACAGCACCAAACAGGCCTATGTAGCCGGCTGCGGCTCCCACTTTGGGTGCGGTGTCTTGCCATGCACTTGATAGCGCTTTGACTGGGTTTGCCTGCGCTTGGTGGCCTAAATACAACTCAGTATACAAAGCAGGAAGTGCTAATAAGAAAATAACGATAAAATAAACAAGTAAAAATGCACCGCCGCCATGGTTTGCCGCCTGCGTTGGGAACCCCCAAATATTACCTAAACCTACTGCCGCACCAGAAGCGGCAAGTACAAAACCAATACGACTTTGGAAGCCATCACGAACTTGTGCCATACATCTACATTTCTGTTATTATTTTTCCTCATTAAACCATAATTACAGTCAACTGCGTAAACAATTTGCGTTTGTTCGTGCCCATACAAGAGCATTTGCTGTAAAAATAAACAAATCTAATTGTAGGGTTTCGTAAAAGCCACAAACCATGAGCAGTCACTATTTTTCTAACACCTTAAAAATTGATTCGGCGCTAAGTTCAACTGATAAACAAGTTGTACTTATGGATGCTTCACGTATCGATATCAGCACCTTGCCCGTTGAAAAGTTACTCAGTGAATTCGAACTCAGTGTACTTACAAAACGCAAAATGCCAGCCGCTAAGCAAGAGTATATTGCCACGCGCTTAGTACTTAAGTATTTACTAAAACGCAGCATTCCTTTACTCAAAAATACACCACTTTGCGCAATTTCGAGCCAATTTGATGACGTAGACAACAAATTGAAGCTTCACTTTCCTGTAAGTGAACCAATTTGGGCCTGCTTATCACATTCCCGTGGTTTTATTGGTGCAGCACTAAACCCTGAGCAAAATCAATTTGGTTTTGATATAGAACACTGTTCGAAAACACGCCCTTTTGTGAAGCTCGCCAAACATTTTTACGATCACAATGAAGTTAATTTAATAAGTGGCTTTTGCGATATAAATGAGCAAGCTGGATGCTTTTTTAGGATTTGGACTCTGAAAGAAGCACTTGCCAAAGCAACATCGCAACCTATCGCTAAACTTTTGAGCCCAAATGTGTTTACTGAAATCGAAAAACATAACCTCACGGCCTCAAGTAACACACTGAATGATTTTGACATAAGCGTGGTGGCACAAAAAAGCACTGACTGGCAGTGCTCTTTTATTAACTTTAACGATTTATGCCGCGACTTGGCTTTCTAATAATCGACTATGAATAGCTTGAACAACAAGGTCAGACTCGCCCTGCTCCACCAAAAAGCACAGGTTATGTTTACTTGCACCATGACAAATTAAACGAATATTAAAATCACTCAATACTTGCATTAAGTTGGTCTCTTGCTGACGTAATTGAATCTCAGAGCCAATTAGAGCCACCAGCGTTAAGTTGTTTTCAACCGACACATGGCAAAACTCAGAAAGCTTATCTAAACAGGCTTGATCCAGCTCAGGGCGTGATGCATTCGGTGCGTTATCTAACGTGATTGCCACACTGATCTCTGAGGTAGTAACCAAATCAACTGAAATATTAAATTCACTTAAGATAGTAAATACACGCGCTAAGAAACCGCTCGCAAGGAGCATTTCTGGGCTTTTAACCGTTAAAAGAATTTGGTTTTTACGCTGTGTGACTGCTCGAATACCTGGCTGCTCTGACTTTTCTTTTTCAATCCATGTGCCGCCTAATTGTGGCTCACGGCTCGAACCAACAAACACACTAATATGACTACGGCTTGCCGGTAAAATAGTAGCTGGGTGAAGCACTTTTGCCCCAAAGGTAGCCATTTCAGCAGCTTCATCAAAGCTTAGCCTTGCAATAGGTGTAGCTTTTACACATAAACGCGGATCAGTACTGAAAATACCCACCACATCCGTCCAAATATGCACACTCTTTGCGTTGATTGCTTCTGCTAGTAATGCCGCACTGTAATCTGAACCACCACGGCCTAAAGTCGTTGTTTGGTTATATTCATCACTGCCAATAAACCCTTGTGTTACTACAACTTGCTCAGCTAACAATGGCACTAAATGTTTTTTTGCAGCAGCAGCTGTTGCAGCAATGTTTGGTGTGGCTTTAGCGAATTGGCTATCTGTTTTTAATACTTTACGCACATCAAATCGCACAGCATCTAAACCCTGGCCACGCAACACTTGCGTAAATAAATACGATGATAAGCGCTCACCAAAACTGAGCAGCTCGTCTTGCTCTGCCGCTGATTTAACCCCTTCGGTAGCAAGCACCTGAAATGCCCTTAAAGTCTCATTAAAGCCATGAGCTAAATCGGCATCAAGCGATAGCTCAGCTAAAATACTCTCTTGAATAGCAATAACACCCGTGATGTGTTCATCGCGCTCAGCAGCGCTCAAATCACGTTTACACAATGCAACTAAATGGTTAGTAACGCCCGCACTGGCACTCACAGCAACAATACGTACTTGATCATCTGCACATACAATTTCTGCACAGCGGCTCATAGCATCAAAGTTAGCTACACTGGTGCCACCAAATTTTGCAACAACGTAATCTGATTTTATGTTGGCGGCTAATTGGGTATTCATGTCGTCTCCTTTTGTGGAAAACTATCCACAGTAATTCAAGAAGAACTCGGCAAGGGGGTGCTTTGAAAATAAAGAGTAGTCCATGCCAGAAGCTCTCCACCTAGTTTGGTGACAGTTTTGAGGATTCAGCCCCATAAACCGAAAAATAACCGTGACGTCCAGCTATTTTTCTCGGCGAGTACTTCCCTCATTAATGGTCATTGGCGTTCGTCACCTCACATTAATTACCTAAGTATCGCACCTCTTCTGAATGTTAAGTTAACACTTGGTTAAAATAACAAAGCCTGCTGTTAAAAGCAGGCTTTGAAAGTTATCGTTTAGACGTCTAGCTGTCAAGTGTTAAATAAAACTTCCCGCTAGGTGTGAGCCATAATAACCCGCTGTGTAGGCTATTAATAAATACAGCGACATTTTTAAGTAACTCATAAACGTTAATGCTTTGACTTTACTCATCGCAATAATACCCGCGGCAGACCCAATAATGAGCATTGAACCACCAACTCCTGTCGCATAGGTAAATGACAACCACTGCTGAGGGCTCATAACAATGTCGGCTTTGAGTAATGCAGCTGTTAGTGGCACGTTATCAACCGCAGCCGATAACAAGCCCATTAAGTAGTTCGCATACTCAGGAGCCATAAGCTCATATAAATGTGTAAATTGAGATAACACACCCACTTCTTTCAGTGCACCAACTAACAGTAATACCCCAACGAAGAACAACAGTGTGTCGTATTCAATCTCACGAATATAATCGATGATTTTTTTGTTTACGTCTTTTTTGCGCATCAAGAATTGCGCAACCAAAAACATCAGCGACAAACCAAATAAAAAGGTTAATAGCGGTGGCACACTATAAAGTACGCTCAAAGTTAAGGTGGCAATAATGGTCGAGAAAAAGATAACCGCAATGGTAATGTCGGTTTTTTCAATACGACGAGCCATTTGCTTTTCAAATACCACATTACCCGACATTCCTGCTGATAACATCACAGCCAGTAACGCAACGCTTGCAAGCGAAGGCGCAATAAGTAATAACAAGTTACCAATAGTGACTTTTTCATCGAGGAAAATCATTAAGGTCGTTACATCACCTGTAATAAGCGATACCCCACCCGAGTTCACACTAAATACAATTAAGGTTGCGTATTTTATTAATTTTTTAGGGTCTAACTTCAGTGACATCACCACCGCAAGCGAGATCAAAGTTGCGGTTATATTGTCTGAAATCGATGAAAATAAAAACGCAAAACCACCAATCAAAAACATCAGCTTCCGTTCACTGATTTGATTTGGCATAATTTTATGCACAATATTTTGAATAAACCCTTTCGAGTTTAAATAAGCGACAAAGGTCATTGCAGCCATAAGAAATAACCACAACGTCGCTATTTCTAAAATATTATGATCAAGTTGATGTTGGATAGTTTCTGGGGTTTGCCCATGAATTGGAGAGATAAACAAGATAATCCAGCATAAAGTGCCAAAAAAAAGCGTCGTTTTGGCCTTGTTTACATGGATAATATCCTCTATAACGATAAGCAAAAATGCCACCGCTATCAGGGTTAGGATAAGTGGGGTTACCATGGTGTTTGAACAACCTTTATAATAATGTAAAAATTGTAATTCGAGTGTTTCGGCGCGGATTCTAGCAGTATCTAAGTCATAAAACTATTCTCAATTAGATAAATTACTACTAAACGCTAACACCAAAATTTTGATTTACTGGAGCCATATGATCCCAGCTAAAAAGTTATTAAATACCCTTACAGAGCATTGGGGGGTGTTAGAACTATTATTTAAACGTTTTAAGATGGCTGATTTCAGCTTAAAAGACGTACAAAATGCGATAAAACAAAAACAGCCAAGCTGGTCAAATGAACGTATTTATAAAGAAACAAATCGTTTATTGAATCAAGATATCATTATTCCTCTTGCGAAGTCGTCACAATTAGAAATCAACCGTGCTATCGCTGATTTTGCGACCTTTTTATTGCAAGAAGAACACCTAGGTCTTGCCCAAGAAATCAGCGTGTTAGTTGATGACTTAGCGCGCCTAGGCAACCGCCTTGCCAAAGCGGGTGAAATTGAAGATTACGACGAGCTTCGCCGTTTCAGCCGGATTATGGATGATCGGGTACGCAAAATAATGAAATTGTTTGCCCACAATGAAAACGCGATATTAAACATTGTTGAGCAAGCGAAAGCAGACAACGCCGTGCAATCTTTGCAAAAACGCTATCAAGCAGTGATTGAAGCGTTTGATGAGTACATTGAACCTATGCTTGAAATGGTAGATATTCGTGGTGACTTCCACGCGTGCTTTAACACCATCGAAGCGCAAATTAGCGCGCAAATCGAGCAAATTGATCGTCTTGGTAAGTCATATCAAGACAAGCGCATGCTTGAGCAATTACGTACCCGTATTTTAGAAATGCATTTAGTTGGTCGTGAAAGTTTACGTAAAAGCGCCGATATGTTGATGCCACTGCGTGAAGAGTTACGCCGCAATAATCTAATTACGCGTCAAGCAGCTAAAGTGCTTGGTTTAGTGCGTAAAAATGGCGTCGATAACATGTTAAGTGCAGTACAGCCTAACTTTGTCTCAGACGCGCAACGCTTTTCACTTGGTCAGCAACGTCATATCGTGGCCTATATGGCAGGCTTAGTTGACTTTGAACACGATGAATATCAACTACCAGAACATGATGATGTGCCTGCCTATCAAAGCCCGCATATTCCTGATTACAACGACGTTAAAACACAATTTAAAAAACGC
The DNA here is from genome assembly GCA_004208945.1 of Pseudoalteromonas sp. CO133X. Taxonomy (GTDB): domain Bacteria; phylum Pseudomonadota; class Gammaproteobacteria; order Enterobacterales; family Alteromonadaceae; genus Pseudoalteromonas. The sequence goes on from SGPE01000010.1 coordinate 44,238, forward strand.
TTTAAAAAAGCCAGCAAAAAAGCTCAGCCGCTGCTTAGTTTCTTAGATGAAAGCTACCCAGATTTAGAAGCTGACGAAATGCTGTTCTTGTATCAAAAATTAATTAGCGATGGCGACCTTGAAATTAGCCAAAGCCAAGAGAAAGTAAAAATAAAAATTGCCCAGCAACACTTCTCTCTTTACCCATTTAACTCATCGATTGCTGACGATCAAAAAGCAACAGAGCAATAACCATGACAGATATTAATTTAGATGATTTAACACATCTGCAAGCTATTAATAAAAAGCTCACATCAGGCTACCACATTAGCGAACAAGACACGCTGATGTGGCAAGAGCTTGATCAACACATTGATGCTTATCGCGCGTTATTTAATGCCCTTGGCCATGACTTACAACACGATAGCCGTGGCTTTTACTATTTTGGCAGCGACGAAAGCACCCCAAACATGGGGAAAATTTCGCGTGCTATCGCACTAACTATCTACATCTTGATTGAGCACTATGCCAATACCGGTAAAGATCCAATGCGTGCCTTGTTTGACGAGGTAAACGACCTTGAACTAATGCAAACCTTAGTGCAAATCAACAAGCACTTGTTTGATCAATTAGAAATCTTCTCAGGCTCAGATTTACGTAAAGACGTGTACCTTCGCATGGTGCGTTTAGGCCTTGCTCGCGAAGTAGAAAACGGCTTTATGCTGCAAGCACCCATTTATCGTTATATCGATGCATTAATGGAAGTAAACGAAGAAACCTACCTAGGAGAGGACGAATAATGCAAAGCCAAAGCCTTTACGGACTCAGCAAACTTGCACTTTTAAATACCGCTGGCTATGCAAAATGCGTGATCCCTTTGGATAAAAGCAGCTCAATTTGTGCACCCAACAATACTGGTAAAAGCTCGGTAATTAATGCCCTGCAATTTCCACTGATCAATGATTTACGTCTAACAGAATGGGATGGCCACGATTTAGACGAAACCCGAAAATTCTACTTTTCGTCAGATCAATCCTATATTTTACTCGAAGCCGATTTACCAAACGGCCCAGTGGTGATTGGTGTTGCTGGCCTTGGTAAAATTGCTGGTTACGCGCATCAGTTTTTTTGCTATCAAGGTAAGTTGAACCTTGAGCACTACACCCAAGGCAAAACCATTGTAAAATTCACCAAGCTTTTTAATCACTTAAAAGACCAAGGTTTCAATCCAATTGAATTAAAAGCGCAAGAGCTAAACGCCCTACTCACTGGCGGCGCAACCCCGTTTGATGGCGATATCAACTTAAAGATGATCCCGCTTAACAACGTGCAAGATTCAGCGATTTATAAAGAAATTTTTCGCCGTATCCTTAACTTGCATAAGTTAGGTGCCAGTGATGTTAAACGCTTTATGTTGCGTGTATTTGAGCGTCATATGTCAAACTCACGGGTCGATTTTTATGAAGTGTGGCGTCGCTCATTTGATAAAGTGAATCGCGCCAAACGTGAATTAAAAGCCCTTGAGTCAATGCAAGAGCCAATCGCAGCTCTTGAATCTATGCTTGAAAACCAAACAGTTTTAAAAGGTAAGCTTGCTGCCTATGCGCCAAAAATTGACCAAGCACTGATTGACTTTGAAACCTATCAACAAGAGCAACTCACTGAGCTAAATATTGCCCTTGAAGATATCGAACACGAAAAGCACGAGTTCGACCAAAAGCAACAGCTGTATATTCAGCAATCGCGTGATATTGAGCGTAAACAAACTCAAATTGAACAATGGTTTTTAGACTATCGAGCGCTTAAATCTGAGTTTGAACTAGTTAACAAGGCCACTTTAAAAGTAAGCCTTACGCAGCTTAAGCAAGATTATGAATCGCTATCGCATTCGTTAAGCAGTGCCCAAGGTCAAAGCTTGCACACGCTAGATTACCGTATTAGCGAAACACAAAAGCAAATTAAGAGCTTAAAACTGCAGCTGAAGAACCTCGAGTTCAATTTATTCACCCGTATGCGTGAAGATTTGTCTTTAAAAGAAGTGGAAGAAATTTCGCGTATTCTAAACCCTGATATCTTATCATTTGCCACCACCAGCAATGGTGATGTTGATATCACAGACGAAGATGCCTTTGGTGAGTTTTTAGAGCTGTTATCAGCAAACGTGAAAGGCGGAGTACTGACTCTTCCTGGCGCAAGCATTAAACTGAAAAAACTAAGTCCTGTGCAAATGCAAACGGGCGAAAATAAAGAGCAACTAACCGCGCAACTCGCTGCACTTGAAAATTCATTAAAAGAGTTTAAACAACAGCGCGAAGTGGCTGCTAATGTCGCCGAAAAGCAAAAAGAAAAAGATGCCTTATATGATGAACTAATGGCCTCTGAAGAAGCATTAAAACGCTTTGAACAATTTGAAGTGATGCAGCAATCTGTGGATGCGCAAACTTTGCTAAAAGAGCAATTAAATGCAGAGCGCGAACAAGTTGACGACTACCTGCAAGACATTCAAAAGAACAGTGGCTCAATTAGCGACCGTCGTTCAATTATCAAATCGAAAAAAGATTTGCTTGCGCGCCAAGCTGACCGTTTACGTCAAGTTAAATCTGAACGTATTGATCACACGCTTGATTTTTACTCTGGCAAAGTGACTCCATACATGATTGAAATCAGTATTGATTTTGATAACTTAAGCGATCTCATCCATCACTTTAACAAGGACTGCCAAGAGCTACGAAACTTTGATATCAACGTACGTAACACCTACATGCATATTTACAATGCGGGTATTACTAAATTTGATAACGAAAACGATGAGTTTACTAAATACGAAAAGCTTATTAGCGCGTTTCATAACATTGATAACGAGCGTGATGCCGTTGAGCGTCAAGGCCGCGTTGCGTTAACCGAAGTCGCCGCCACCATTAAAGGCTTGCGCGAAGACTTAGACCGCCTACGCCGCGAAATGAATAGCTTTAATAAAGGGATTAGCCAGCACCGAATCTCTAACCTTCAAGCATTCAAAATTAATGTTATTCCGCGCAAGATGCTGGTTGATAGTATTGATACCATTATCAGTACCTCAAATCAGTTTGAGCAAGGCGATACCCTCGATTTATTAAGCCAAGAGCCTTATAGCGAATCTGCGGTAAACGAAGCAAAAGATCATTTAATTAAGCTTGCTTCAGAAAAAGCCGGTTTAACACTGACCGACTTATTCGATATTCGTTTTGAAGTGGTGAATCGTGCTGGTGACACTGAGCACTTCGAAAAAATCGATTCAGCAGGTTCTAACGGTACACGTATCACTATTAAACTATTATGCGGCATGCTATTCATTCGCTATCTATTAAGTGATCAAGAACAAAACCTGTATCGTATTCCTATTTATATTGATGAAGCGGCAGATATCGACCCACAAAACCAAAAAGCAATTATCGAAACGGCTCTGAGCTTTGGTTTTGTGCCTATTTTTGCTTCTGTTAAACCACAAGTAAGTTGCGACTACATTGTACCTATTCGTACAGTAAAAGATGGCGCACAAAACTGGGTAGACGAAAAAGACTGGATCGAAGTAGAACACAGTACTTAATACAACATGTCATGGATGACTGTATTTACAATCAATTACAGTACTTTTTTTGAAATGTGCCATAGTAAATAAATAATCATTCAGTTGAATTATTTTTGTGTTATGTTATCAAATAAGTAGTGGAAATTTTGCCAAGGAGCAAACAGTATGAAAAACTTATTAATCGCCACGGCTGTATTACTTTTAGCGGCTTGTGCCAAAACCCCTGATTGGGATTACGACAAATCAGCAGACTTTAGCAACTATCAAACTTTCTCTTGGGTTCCTAACGCGAGCCTAACTAAGAATGTTGCAAACTACCAAATTAGCCCGTTAATGGAAAAACGTGTACGTGAAGCCGTTAATGCTGAGCTTGAAAAAAACGGTATGAAACTTGTTGATATGGCACAAGCAGATGTACTTATTAACTACCATGCATCGGTTGATAAAAAAATCGACGTTGATACCTTTAATGTCGGTTACGGCGCACGCTGGAACTATTGGGGCATGGGTTACAACACGCAAACAACTACTCGCGAATATGAAGTAGGCACACTGATTTTAGACGTGGTAGACCGCGCTTCTAACCAACTAGTTTGGCGTGGTGCAAAAGAAGGTCGTTTGCAAAAAAACCAAACACCTGAAAAACGCACTGAGATAATTAAAGAGACAGTTGCTAATATTCTAAGTAACTTCCCGCCAAAACCTCAGCAGTAAAGTGTTAACACACATCGTTTAAAAGCTCACAAATTGTGAGCTTTTTTGTTTGTGATGATTAAAGTTTGCTATGATGCTGAAAGTAACTCTAAATGGAATTAGGGGTCTTAGAGAAAGACCCAAAAAGGAATAAAATGAAATTAACTTGCCCAAACTGTAAAACTATAATAGCGACTAAAGATATAAAAAAGGTTAACAAAAACAACCTCTTTATTGAAAATCAATGTCCCTCTTGTCAAGCATGGTTTTGCTTAAATAAAACACAGACGATTTTAAAAATCGTTGGTATTTCTTTATTGTTAATAACTAGCTTACTTAATATTTTTAATATTAAAACTGAATATAGCCTAGCTTTTTCGATCATTGGTTTTATAGGCATTTTTATTGCACTCATCATCACTTTCTTTGGTAAATATGACGCGGTTAAAAAATAAAAGAAAGTTAAAAGTAAAGTATGCTGATATCAGTGATACTAGAGTACTACTGAATCAAATCGCCTTTACATTATTTTTATGGGTCACGGGAGTTACCTTAATAACTCTTGCTATAAGATTCATCTATGAAGGTTATATTTTGACTCCTACAGATTACCGAACCGACTCTGACATTTATTTTTTCTCGACGACCCCCTTTTCATATGTCTTTAATCTCCTTTTTTACTTAGGGGGTGGCGCTTATTGTTTAGCAGCGCCCTATCTTTTTAGAAAACACTTTCCCCGCAAGAAAGACCAAAAATCAAATCACAGAAATACAAAATAAGTTTACTAAAACTAAACGCCATTTTAGTTGATCGCGCCCTGAAGTGACCCCCAGCATGGTTTTTTATTACCTTTTGAAATCTGGTTGGAGTGGTATAACTGAGTGATTCAGATACAATAGCCGCAATTTTGCAGTGAGCGCTTATAGTGTTCACTGCCCTAGGTAAATCAAATACATTCAAGAGAGTTTTAGATGGTACGCGCAGTACAGCTTACACTTCCCGCTTTATTCGTCACTTGCTCAGTGCTAGCAGAAGACGCAAACAATATTGAACAAATCACCGTTGAAGTCTCAGCAACCGCAAACAAGGAGCCTGTCGGCACTTTTGATGCGCCTGTATCAAATTTAGAATATGACCCCCGTGTAGATTTGCAATCGCGCAATATGGCTGAAGCACAAGCTGATGTAACCATCCGTGGTGGTATTTTCGAAAATACCGGCTTTCGTGTTGGCAGTAGTACCTTATTCGACCCACAATCGGGTCACTACTTCGCTGAAATTCCTGTTGCGCCACAAATGCTTACTGGCCCTGCCATTTTAACAGGTGCTGATAACGCACTGTATGGCATGAACAGCTCTGTTGGTACAGTTTCATTTGGCTGGCGCCCTATCACAAGCACTGGGAGTGTTTCACTTGGCACTGGCACAAATGACTTTAACTTATTAAGCATTCATGCTGCCCACAGCCAAAAGCTTGAAAGTATGCCGGATTGGCGGTTAGGGTTTGAAGGTGAATATTCAAACTCGCAAAGTGATGGCTCAATTGATAATGGCGATCACGACTTTGAACGTGCCTCAGCGCGCATTCAACTTGCCAGTGACTCATCACAAACTGATTTAATGTTCGGACGCCAAGAGAAATTTTTTGGTTGGCCGAACCTTTACACACCATTTAATTTTAACGAAACCGAAGAGCTTGAAACCAAGCTATTGATGCTAAACCACAAACAAATGTACGGTGAGAACAATAGTTTTGAAGTAACAGGTTATTATCGTAAACATAACGACCATTACATATTGTCTCGTGAAAACCCAGCTATGTTTGAAGCGTTTCACGAAACCACTGTTAAATCATTGGGTTTGTCGGGTCGTCATTCGCTCAATAATAGCTTTGCAGTTAACTACTCAGGACAGTTTATTGCTGATTCAATTGAATCAACATCACTTGAAAACAACTTTACCTCACGCAATTACACTAAACTAAGTATCTTGCCTGAGTACAAGACTGCCCTTGCATCTAATAAAGAACTTACTGTTCGTGTTGGTGCTGCATTTGATGATACTAACCGTGATAGCTCAGATACCTCTTTTATTGCCGATGCAAGCCTGAAAGTGGTTAATCAAAATGGCAGTGAACATACTTGGTATGCATCATACGCAGAAGCAACACAAGTGCCTGGTTACACCGCAATTGGCGGCAGTGAAACGGGCGGATTATTTAGAAGTAATTACAACCTCGAGCGCGAAACGACCGATAACCTCGAGCTAGGTTTATTGATTGAAGAATCATCTTGGCGTTTAGATTCAGCTATCTTCTATCGTAAAGATAAAAACCTTACGGACTGGACTTATCGCTTTGATGCAACCTCAGCACGTTTTGCAAACCCAGTTGACATAGACACCTTAGGCGTTGAATTTCTAGCGAATAAATCGTTTGAAAGCACTGAGTTGATTGCCAGTTACACCTATTTAGAAAAATCAGAAGACTATGGCACGGCTGATATTGATGCCAGCTTTTATGCGCTTAACTACCCTGACCACCGTGTAACACTGGGTGCAGTATGGCAGCCTATGGATGTACTTGAACTGCGCATTGATAACGAATGGCGTAAGCAACAAAGTAACCGCCTACGTAGCTCTGACGATGAAGCCTTCTTTACTCAATTAACGCTAAAATTCACGCCAGCTCAGCTTGAGAATGTATTTATCACTTTTGCTGCTGACAACATTTGGGATGAATCATTCGAAGAAGTCCCAGGTACTCCAGGCCGCGGCGAACAATACACGCTAAGCGCGACTTATACTTGGTAACCAAAAACAACAATGCCAGTCAATTGACTGGCATTCTCCTATCGCGTTACCGTCTAAGATATCTAACGAACCATAACCAAAATTATATTAAATGCCATAAATAAAACTTTGGTTATAAAAAACACAACTGATCCCACTAACCGTTAAAAAATGTTAAAGGTTTAATCTTTTTTAAGTCATCTGCTCAAGTTCAGTAATTAAATACAGTGCTTGTTCGTTAGTGGTGCCACACACATCAATAGTGGCAGAAAAGTCGCTACACACCTTAGGCCTTGATTCATCACCAAATAATTTACATAGGTTATTATCGTCAAGTTGAATACAGCGCTCTCCCGCCGCTTTCCCGTTTGGCATTCCTGGTATCGGTGAGCTAATACTGGGTGCAATACAACAGGCGCCACAGCCTAATCTACATGCCATTTTATCTGTCATTGAGTACCCCTTTTAGAACCTTTGTAGCGTCTTTGTAATATGTGCAATGCTTTGTTACATCTTCAAACGCCTTGTAAACACTTTATTGCGTATGCTTAGCCTATCAAGTTTATTTTAATTACCGTCAACCGTGAGGGACTATCCCGTGGCTAGTAAAAAACAAATCATTCTTCCTATCGCCGTATTAGTCGGTGGCCTAGGAATGGCTTTTGCGTTTGCTTCAATGAAACAAGCGCCGGTCGAAAAACCAGAACAAGACAACCGTCCGCTTGTATCAATAAAACCATTGAACTTTGATGCTATTACGCTCGATGTAAAATCACATGGAATCGTGAAGCCAAAAAACCACACGGAGTTAGTCGCACAAGTCAGTGGCCAAGTTGTGTCACTGTCTGAGCAATTTGTACAAGGTGGATTTGTTAAGCAAGGCGACATTCTAGCACGTATTGATCCAAATGATTACGAAGCAGCACTAATCGAAGCAGAAGCAGGCCTTGCTCAAGCCAGTTCGGCTCTTGAAATTGAACGTGCGCAGGTATCTGTAGCGCAAGCTGAATGGGATCGCATCAAAGGTGACTCAAACCAAGTTATTCCGTCAAAGTTATATTTACGCAAACCTCAGCTTGCTGAAAAATTAGCAAGCTACCGCGCTGCACAAGCGAGTGTAAAACGTGCAAAACGTAATTTAGAGCGCACTTACATTAAAGCACCTTATGATGCCATTATCGACGAGCGATTAATTAGCTTAGGCAGTGTGGTAAACCCTGGCAGTCGCTTTGGTAGCTTAAGCTCAACCTCTATAGCAGAGGTTCGTCTTCCAGTTGCTGATAAAGACTTGCAATACCTAAACAACCAGGGCATTGGTGCAAATGTGTCAATCAGTGCTGAATTTGCAGGTAAACAAACAACATGGCAAGCAACTATTGTTCGCAGCGAAGGCGTTGTTGACCAACGTAGCCGTATGAACTACTTGGTTGCTCAAGTCGCAACGCCTTATGAGCAAAAACAACCTTTACGCTTTGGCTCATATATTAATGCGACGATTGAAGGCCGTGCCCTCGATAATGCTATTATCGTACCGCACCACTTAGTTAAAGATAAAAAAGTCGCTGTATTACAAGATGGCGAAACACTGACATTCAAAACGCTGAATATCGTGCGTGAGCAAAATGGCATGGTGATCGCTGATAATGGCTTGGCTAATGGTGAAAAGTTAATTACCTCTGCACTTGAGTATCCCACAGAAGGTATGGCTGTAAAACTCGATAACGCTGAATTGAGTGTACCTACAACACAATTAGCACTGAAAGAGGAATAAGGCCATGACCACACATAGAGAAAAAGGCCTGATAGCGTGGTTTGCTCGTAACCCTGTTGCGGCAAACTTGCTGATGATTTTCATCTTAGTGGGCGGCTTGCTTACTGCAATGTCAGTTCGAAAACAAATGTTTCCACAATTCGAAAGTAATTGGATCAGCATTCAAGCAATTTACCCAGGTGCTGCGCCACAAGAGGTTGAAGAAGGTATTACCATTAAGGTCGAGGAGTCTTTAGAAGGGCTCGAAGGTATAAAGCGTTTAATCACTTATTCAAATCGTGGCTTTTCACAAGCATGGGTCGAAATAGAAGAAAAATACGACCCGCAAGAAGTACTCGATGAAATCAAGATGCAAGTGGATTCAATAAACACCTTCCCTGCCGAGATGGAACGCCCTATTGTTCGCCGCGACAAGTTTGAACAAGAAGTGATGATCCTTGCGCTATATGGCGATATGAGCAACTACCAACTCAAAGAACTTGGTAACGACATAAAAGACGAGCTACAAGCTTTACCGCAAATCAACTTGGTCAACTTTTATAGTGGTTTGAACTACGAAATTGGCATTGAAATTAGCCCAGATAAACTGCGTGAATATGGTTTAACTTTCCGTGATATCGCAACCGCAGTGCGTAGTTTTTCAGCGAATATGTCCGCAGGTCAAATTCGCTCTGAAAATGGTTATATTTCGATGCGAGTTGAAAACCAAGCATATCGTGGTAAAGAGTTCGAAAACCTTCCTTTATTACACCTTCCAGATGGCGCGCAAGTATTACTGGGCGACGTAGCAACGATTAATGATGGCTTTGAAGAAGGCTTACAATACTCTAAATACAATGGCAAAAACTCACTGACATTCGAAGTCAATGCATCAAAAGATCAAGATATAACCAAAGTTGCCGCTGTTCTTAAAAAATACCTAGCAGATAAAGCCCCACAATTACCTGCAGGTGTAAAACTATCGCCTATTGTAGATTTAACTTACTACCTTGAAGGTCGTCTAAACATGATGATCGACAACATGGTTTGGGGTGGTATTTTAGTTATGGTAGTACTTGCCCTATTCTTACCATTACGCTTAGCATTTTGGGTCATGATGGGCCTGCCTGTTTCATTCCTTGGTGCATTTTTAATGATGCCTTTGGGCTTTTTAGATATCACCATCAACTTAGCCTCTTTATTTGCATTCATACTGGTGCTGGGGATTGTGGTTGATGATGCCATTGTAGTCGGTGAATCGGCCAGTGCTGAAATTGAAAAACACGGCCACAGCCTTGATAACGTAGTACGCGGCGTAAAACGCGTTGCCATTCCTGCCACCTTTGGTGTGCTAACCACAATTGCAGCCTTCTTACCACAAACGCTGGCATCTGGCCCAGGCTCAGCCTTCTCTAAAGCTATTGGTGGTGTGATTATCCTTTGCTTAATCTTCTCTTTGATTGAATCAAAACTGATCCTGCCTGCTCACTTAGCAGCAATGAAAAATAAACCAGCGAATCCCAAAAATCCGTTACATCGCTTACGCTTAGGAATGGATAATGGCTTAAAAAGTTTTATTGATAATTACTACACACCATTTATTGGTCACTGCATACACTACCGTTATACCGTGATCGTAGGCTTTATATGTGTATTGATTGTCAGCGGCGGCATGTTTGCAGGTGGATTAGTAAAATTTGTGGCAAACCCTAAGATCCCACATGATTTTCCACGAATTTCTATAGAAATGAACCTGTCATCTTCTGAACAAGCTACACTCGAAACAGCTCAAACTATTGAAAAACTAATTTTAGATGTCGATAAGCAACTTGAAGAGCAATATGGACAAGCGATGATCCGCGACTTATCGGTTAGCCTGCGCGGCCGAACAAGTGCACGCATTATGGCGATTTTAGTTGAACCAGACTTACGCCCTATTGATACCTTCCAATTAAGTGCAATGTGGCGTGAGCAAATGCCACCACTGCCTGGCGTGAAAACACTAAACATTGAAGACAGTATCATGAATGGCGGTCGTGATGATGGCGATGTTAGCTTCCGCTTAGAAGGTAAAGACATCAATAAGCTCAAAGAAGTGGCCGCTAAACTAAAAGAAAAGCTTAATGGTATGCAAGGTGTGGGTGATGTTAATGACTCACTGCAATCAGCAACCGATGAAGTACAACTTGAGCTTAAACCGCTTGCTTACAGCCTTGGTTTAACGTTATCAGACGTTGCATCACAAGTCAGCTTTAGCTACTACGGTCTTGAAGCACAACGTATCTTACGTGACGGTGAAGAGATTAAAGTGATGATCCGCTACCCTCGTGAATCTCGTAACGCGGTAAGTGACATCACAGATGCACGGATCATTACACCAACTGGTGTAGAAGTTCCCCTTGCAGAGGTCGCAAAAGTAAATATTGTTGATGGTGTAAACCGTATTCGTCGTGAAAATGCAAAACGTACTGTAAACGTTTGGGCTGCGGTTAACACAGACCAAGCAGAACCATTTGCCATTGCGAAAGAAATTCGCGATGAATACTTACCTAGCCTACTGAAAAGCTACCCTGGAGTTGAAAGTAATGTAGCCGGTCGCATTCAAGAAGAAATGGACAGCGTTGCAGAGCAAATACGTGATTTTGCTTTATCTATGCTGATTATCTTTGCATTGTTAGCCATTCCACTGCGTTCATATTCACAGCCGTTCATTATTATGTCGGTTATTCCATTTGGTGTGATAGGTGCCATGTTCGGTCATATGATTTTAGGTATGACCATGAGTAGCCTATCGGTATTCGGTATCATCGCTGTTGCTGGTGTGGTAGTGAATGACTCGCTGGTTATGGTTGATTTTGTTAATAAAGCGCGCGCCGAAGGAGTTGCGATTAAAGATGCTGTCATGCAAGCAGGTGCTCGTCGTTTTAGAGCAATACTACTTACTTCAATTACCACATTTATCGGTGTCTTACCGATTATAATGGAAACAAGCTTACAAGCGAAAATTGTCATTCCTATGGCGGTTTCACTTGCTTTTGGTGTGCTGTTCGCCACGGTGATCACACTTATCTTAATTCCATGTCAGTACGTAGCACTAGAAGACTTTAAGCGCTTAATTAGCAAGCTAAAAGGTAAAAAGGCTGCACCTGAAGCTGAGTTACATACAAGCAGTCACTAATCTTTCTCATCCCAACCTAAAACGCTTGGTAAGTTTCTTGCCAAGCGTTTTGTCATATAAAGAGAAATAAATGCGACATAGCACCAAAACTCAGGTACGGTATAAAAGTTAATCAATCGTATAGTAAAAAACACTTTCAATAGATGAAAAACAAGGAGTTAAACCTAAAAAATAAAATAGAACAATAATCACAACAAGGGAAAAAAATGAAAACATTAGAGAACTATTTAAAGCCATTAATGCTGGTATCTGTATTGCTCTTTGCAAACCTTGCTTTTAGTAAAGAAAAAGCACAGCAAATGGCTGACTTTATTCAAGAGTTTCATAATTATAAACAGTTTAATGGTAACGTCTTAGTTGCTAAAGAAGGCAAAATACTTTTTGAAAAAAGTTATGGTTATGCCAACTTCGAATGGGATATAAAACATAGCAAAAATAGTAAGTTTAGGATTGGCTCAATTACAAAGCAATTCACAGCGATGCTAATTCTACAACTAGCTCAACAAGGCAAACTCAAGCTTGACGAACCATTAGCAACCTACCTACCCGATTATAGGCAAGATTCCGCGAAGAAAATAACTATTCGCCAAATACTTAACCATACATCAGGTCTTGGTAATTACACACAAACAAAAGACTTTGGCGAGAAATACAGCAGAAACCCATATAGCGTTGATCAGTTTATCCGCCTGTTATGTAGTGATGATTTATTATTTGAGCCTGGCACACAATTTCGCTATAGCAACTCAGGCTATTTTATTTTAGGGGCAGTAATCGAAAAAATAACAGGAAAACGCTACCAAGATGTCTTGCAGGAAAATATTCTAACACCACTTAAAATGGCTAATACAGGCTACGATTCTCACAGTAAAATAATAAAGTACCGTGCATCGGGTTATGCTAATAACCTAGCAGGTTATAGCAACACTGACTATCTAGATATGTCCATTCCTTATGCTGCAGGTGCAATGTACTCAACCGCACGTGATTTATTAAAATGGGATCAAGCTCTTTACTCTAACCAACTGTTGACTGCTGAATATAAAAAGCAAATGTACCAAGTATCTAACCAACGAGATTATGCGCTCGGCTGGGAGGTTAAAAAGTTAGATAAAGATCAATATGGTAAAGCTTTGACTCAAATACAGCATGGCGGTGGTATTAATGGCTTTAATGCATTCATTAGCCGAGTTATTGAAGATAAACTCCTAATCGTTATTTTAAATAACACAGGTGGTGCACCATTAACCTCCATGACTAATGGGCTTCTCAATATTTATTACGAAAAGCCTTATGAAGCGGCTACTGAGCATGCTGATAGCATACTATACAAAGCACTTAAGGTTGGCGGTATTGCTGCACTAAAAGAAAAATATGCAGAGCTCGTCACTCATCATAAAACGCCTCGTGAACGAACGATTAATTACTTTGGCTATGAATTAATGCAAATGAATAAATTAAATGCAGCGGTGGCAGTATTTGAACTCAATAGTCAGCATTATCCCGACTCTGCCAATACCCATGACAGCCTAGGTGAAGCCTATTTAGCAGTTGGGGAAAAGCAAAAAGCGCTCATCAGTTATAAAAGAGCCCTTGAGTTAGATCCTGAAAGTGAAAGTGCAAAAAACGCTATTAAGCAACTTCAATAAAGACGAAGCCACCGAAGGTGGCTTCTTTTAATTTTAGCACGCCTGTTTTTGATTAAGCTCGATATAGGCTACCAAGTCTTCAATCGAGACGACAGGCATAGCATGCGCAGTGGCAAACGTGCTTACCTCTGGTAAGCGAGCCATTGAGCCATCTGGGTTTGTTAATTCACAAATAACTCCAAAAGGCGCTAATCCCGCTAACTGCATTAAATCAACTGACGCTTCAGTATGACCTCTACGAACAAGCACCCCGCCTGTTTGCGCACGTAAACCAAACACATGGCCTGGGCGAGATAAATCTTCTGGTTTTGCTTTTTCTGCTGTGGCTGCTTTAATTGTGGTGACGCGATCAGCCGCTGAAACGCCTGTTGTTACACCCGTTTTAGCTTCAATAGTGACAGTATACGCAGTTTTGTTCTGACTGGTGTTATGCTCAACCATTTGCGGTAAGTCGAGTTGTTTAACACGCTCATCGCCCATACAAAGACACACAATACCGCTGCCTTCACGGATCATCATGGCCATTTGTTCGGTTGTTAGGTGCTGTGCTGAATACACAAAATCACCTTCGTTTTCACGGTTTTCGTCATCTACCACAAGCACGCCCTCACCTTGCTGCAATGCAGCAATAGCACGTTCAACGCGTTCAAGTGGTTCGCCAAACTGGCTTAGTAAAGAAGACTGAATCATCATTTTTAATACCTATTAAATTAAATATGAAAAGATTCAGGACATTGAAAGGCACAGCAAAAAAGACCACCCGAGGGCAGCCAATTACTGTTTTATAGATTAACTATATTCTCTTTCATCCGGACTATCACCGTCGGCTCTGGCCTCTCACCAGATCTGCTGACCTTTAACCAAAGTTAAAGCGCTCGCGGGCTCACTTAACATCGATAAGTATACCGCCGGTGGGGAATTTCACCCCGCCCTGAGAATGTTGCTTAATCATAAAGACGAATAAGCTCGGTTATTCTATACCTAAAATAATTAGTTATCGAGTACCTGCTTATCTAAAATGCCTTTTTCAATCAGTTGATTGAGAATCGCCTTCGTTTTTTCTCGACATATATCTCTCACTAAACGAACAGCAGGTGTGATTGACTGCCTGCTTGGGCAAATTAGCCAAAGCTCTGCACAAAGGTGTGGGTAATTTTGCATAACAGGTACGACCCGCCCTGTTAACAAATCATCACTGATATCTATGCATGATTTCACAGCAAGGCCTTTACCAGCCACGCACCAACGCCTTACTAGGTCACCATCATTAGACGCACGGCGGCCTTGCATTTTCACCTTAAAACGCTCGGCTCCATTGGTAAATTCCCAGACATTATTGATGATATCTTGCAGTTGATAAAATAGGCCTTGATGCTGATTTAACTCATCGGGATGTGTCGGCGCGCCATATTCAGCAATATACTCTGGTGTTGCACATAGCAGCCTTGGCACATTACATATTTTAAATCCATATAGGTTTGAGTCTGATGGCGAGCCATAACGTAGTGCAAAATCAACTGAGTCTCGGTAAAAGTCGACATTACTATCACTGATATGCGGTCGCATGCTGAGTTTGGGATACTCATCCAAAAGCTCATCTAACCAAGGGATAATAATATTGCGCCCCAAATCTGAAGAAAGTGCAACCCTTAGCTCTCCTTCTATTTCATCATGCTCGCCTTTTAGCGCAAGTGTTGCCTGCTCAAGTGTCGCTAATGCTTGTTGGCATTGCGGTAAAAAACGCTCTCCCGCAGTTGATAATCTTAAGTGACGAGTGGTACGAACAAAAAGCTCTGCGCCAAGGGCTGCCTCTACTCGCTTTATTGCAGCACTCGCGGTCGCAGCGCGCATATCTAACTTAGCCGAAGCTTGAGTTATACTACGAAACTCCGCCACCTTAAGGACTAATTTGAGATCTTCAACCTGCATATTAACTAAAATTTTTGATAATGTTTATTTGATTATGCGCTTTATCGTAAAGTATGCAAGGCGTACACTGCACCTAATGTTATACATGCGGGAGCAATTACATGACACACCCTATTATTTCTGACTTACAACGCCGTTATACAAGTAAACGCTACGATGCATCAAAACACGTTAGCCAAGAAGATTTAAACATTATTTTAGAAGCGTTACGTTTATCGCCTTCATCAATAAATTCTCAACCTTGGAAATTTGTTGTCATTGAGTCTGAGCAAGCAAAACAACGTCTTCACGATAGTTTTGCTAACAAGTTTCAATTTAATCAGGTGCATGCAAAAGCGGCATCACACACTATTTTATTTGCCTATAATCCAAGCTATAAACGTGAAGATTATGAAAAAGTAATTGATGCTGATATCGCTAACGGCCGAACTAAAGCTGAAAATAAAGAGCAAGCCTTTGGGGCGTTTGCCTTTGTCGATTTAAATACCGATGAACAAGGCAATAATGCTGCATGGACCAAGTCACAAACTTACATCGCTTTGGGTAATACTATGCACACAGTGGCGCGTTTAGGTATTGATTCAACGCCGATGGAAGGTGTTGATAAAGAACTGCTGAGTGAGTTATTCGCTGATGAGTTAGAAGGGTATATTTGTGAAGTAGCCCTTGCTATCGGCTACCATGAACCTGAACAAGATTACAACGCGGCATTACCAAAATCACGATTAGATAAAAATACGGTGATTAAAGTAATTTAATAACCCTTTTAATAGCTTGAATTAATACCTTGAAGTGAGTTGAAGTTCGCTTCAAGGTTCATCGTCATATTATTCGCCAGTCGACTTTTTACGAGAATGTGCAGTGCCTGACACGCGTGTTCGCTTGTTAAAAGGTTTTTTACTTTGAGTTTTAGCCGCAGATGACTTTCCACCTGTTGGTTTATTTGTGCCTTGTTGCCCTTTATTTTGCTGTGGCCGCTTTGCCGTTTTAGGTTTTGGCTTTTGTGTTTGCTCTTGATCTGGACTTTTCGGCTTTTTTGGTTTCTTTGGTTTTTTAGGCTTTATTGGTCGTGTATCAAGTGGCTTTTCTGCAACTGGCTTAGTTGGCTCAAAACCTGACTCTGTAGCACGCGGAATTAATTGCCCAATAAAACGTTCAATCCCATAAAGGTCATCTGCATCATCAGCGGTTACAAATGAAATTGCATGTCCCGACGCGCCAGCTCTACCCGTTCGACCAATACGATGAACATAATCTTCATATACATTTGGTAAGTCATAATTAACTACATGCGGTAGCTCAACAATATCTAAGCCTCGTGCCACGATATCAGTGGCAACTAATACTCTTACATCACCATTTTTGAAACCTTCAAGTGCTTTGACACGCGCCCCTTGCGACTTATTACCATGTATAGCTGCACCACTGATATCATCGCGCTCAAGTTGCTTAACCAAACGATTAGCACCGTGTTTCGTGCGACTAAAAACCAACACCTGTTGCCAATCATTGGCGCGAATTAAGTGGCTTAGCAAAGCTGTTTTTCTTGACTTATCAACAGCATAAACTGATTGCGTCACTGTTTTTGCAGTGGTATTTTTTGCTGCAACTGAAATTTCTACCGGATCGTTAATTAAGCCCTTTGCCAGCGCACGGATTTCATCTGAGAAGGTCGCAGAAAACATCAGGTTTTGACGCTTAGCAGGTAATTTAGCAATGATGCGCTTAATATCATGAATAAACCCCATATCAAGCATACGGTCTGCTTCGTCGAGGATAAGCACTTCTAAATCATCAAATTTAATCGCATTTTGGTCATGTAAATCCAACAAGCGACCAGGTGTGGCGACAAGAATATCAACGCCTTTGCGTAGACGCATCATTTGCGGATTAATTTTAACACCACCGTAAACAACAAATGAGCTTACATTTGAATGCTTAGCATATTGCTCGACGTTTTCGCTCACTTGTAAAGCAAGCTCTCGCGTTGGAGCCAGAACAAGTGCACGCGCACGATTTGCACCTGCTTTTTTACCCTTTGCTAATAACTCAATGAGTGGCAATGTAAAACCTGCCGTTTTACCCGTTCCTGTTTGCGCTGCCGCCATAACATCACGGCCAGCAATAATTGCAGGAATTGCCTGTGTTTGAATAGGCGTAGGTGTTTCATAGCCTTTTTCTAAAACCGCATTAACTAAAGACTGTGATAATCCTAAGCCATCAAAACTCATAGTGTCTCTCAAATTCAAAAAATCAGCTGAATTGCCGAAGTGCGCGCATTATACCTAGGATAGTCAATAATGCATGGAATTATTTTATTAAAGGAAATTTCGGCACAAACGTAACCTTAGCACCTGAAGCACATGTTTAGCGCTTCGCTCCTTGTGTATTTTCCAAAGGTAATGTGAAACAAATGCTACACGTGCAGTGCTACACCTGCTGCAAGGTATACCTTTATGAATCGGTGAAGCCCTCACCAGTTTATTATAAAAAGTTCTAAAAATCATATGGTTGAAATCTCCAACAAAAAATAGTTAAACATGGTGCGCAGATTGCTGAATGCCCTTTGCAACGACACAACTGTTTTAGCTAAATCCATGTGTCAGAAGCTTTTTTATCTAATTTAAGAGAATGACCTATGTCTAATATTCCAGTATATCAAAATTATATTAATGGCCAGTTTGTGCAGCATTCAGCCAACTATATTGAAGTAATGAACCCTGCTAACGGAGACGT
The DNA here is from genome assembly GCA_004208945.1 of Pseudoalteromonas sp. CO133X. Classification (GTDB taxonomy): domain Bacteria; phylum Pseudomonadota; class Gammaproteobacteria; order Enterobacterales; family Alteromonadaceae; genus Pseudoalteromonas. The sequence goes on from SGPE01000010.1 coordinate 62,510, forward strand.
ATTATCTAAAGTTCCCAGCGCAGACAAGGTTGAAGTAGAACAAGCCATCCATGCAGCAAAACAAGCACAACCAGAGTGGGCAAGTAGACCCGCAATCGAGCGTGCGCAATACCTCCATAAAATTGCTGAAAAAATACGGCAAAACATTGACAGGCTCGCTCTTGTGATAACGCAAGAACAGGGGAAAGTGTTGAGCTTAGCCAAGGTAGAAGTCAACTTCACTGCCGACTACCTCGATTATATGGCGAGTTGGGCTAGACATATCGAAGGCGAGATCATTACCAGTGATAGAAAAGGTGAAAATATTTTTCTATTCAGAAAACCGCTAGGTGTTGTTGCCGGTATCTTACCTTGGAACTTCCCCTTTTTTCTCATTGCAAGGAAGATGGCACCCGCTTTAGTTACCGGTAATACCATCGTCATCAAACCAAGTGAAGAAACCCCTAATAACTGCTTTCAATTCACCCAACTCCTCGATGAAGTTGGTTTACCTAAAGGTGTGTTTAATGTGGTATGCGGATCAGGACGAAATGTTGGCCAAGCCCTTTCTTCTAGCGAAGATATAAACATGATTAGCTTTACAGGGAGTGTAGAAACAGGCTCTGTTATTATGTCTGCCGCAGCAAAAAATATCACCAAAGTAAACTTAGAGCTTGGAGGGAAAGCACCCGCAATTGTGCTTGATGATGCTGATATAGATCTTGCAGTAAGTGCCATCAAAGCATCACGTATAACCAACACAGGACAAGTATGTAATTGCGCCGAGCTTGTCTATGTACACGCTAAGGTTGCTGATGAGTTTATTAGAAAAATATCCGATGCCATGGCATCAACACGTTATGGTGACCCACAACTAGACCCTGATATCGAAATGGGCCCGCTGGTTAATAAATCTTGCTTGAATAAAGTAGCCAGTATGGTTGAACAAGCTATTGCAGAGGGGGCAAAAGTGGCAACTGGCGCAAAGGTAGCCGACACCGACAGTGGCTACCATTACCAACCCACTGTGTTGGTTAACTGCCATGCCGATATGGAAATTATGCGCAAAGAGATTTTTGGTCCTGTACTGCCCATTCAAATCGTTAGCAGTTTAGAAGAAGCCATTGAACTTGCAAACTCATTAGAATACGGACTCACTTCTTCTGTCTATACTCAAAGTCTTAGCCAAGCTATGCGTGCCATAGAATTACTCAATTATGGTGAAACCTATATAAATAGAGAAAACTTTGAAGCTATACAGGGATTCCATGCAGGCACCAGAAAATCAGGAATTGGTGGCGCTGATGGCAAACACGGTTTGTATGAATTTACGCAAACGCACGTCGTGTATATGCAGAACTAATCTAAGTTAATTTATCAAAAAATAAAGCCGCAACACATGTTGCGGCTAATACTGAATCATTTAAGCCATCCAGTTAAGCTTAAAAGCTAACTGATGCTTCAACAATAACACCATCCCACTCTGTGCCGTCGCCAACCCCAAATAACGTCGTTCCTCCCCCTGAAAATTGTTCTTCTTCCTGTCTAACATACTCTAATTTGAATAAGGTGGAATCATTCATCCACCAGCCTCCCCCAACTTGGAGTCGAGTCGCGGTATTATTATTGTTGATATTGCCACTTTCGTTGTCAGACTCAGCATAGCGAGCGGCTAGATAAAAATGCTTGTTAAAAGTATATCGCCCCTCAATAGACCAAAATTGCATTTCTGACTCTTGCTCAATGTAACTAGTCTGAAAACTCCCCTGCCCATTAGCCCAACTAACATCGTCCTCGGCTCGACCATACAAAGCATGCAGTAAAATAGTGTCAGTCATGTATTGAATGTCAGCTTGCCATATAAACGCATCCACCCCAGGCACAATGAGAGGATGTGTAGCTCGTGCATTAGGCGCTGTGCTGGCAAACTGATAATTATCGCCGTCGCCAACCGCAATTAACGACCCCGCAGATTTGCCTGTAACTGCACTTATTTCGTGATTGGTGGAAAAAACACCTGCGCCAAACGATAGGCCATTAGTTAAATTATAAGTACCACGTAAGCCAAGGTTGTACCCCCGATTATCTGAAAAATCCGCAAAAAAATCAGGTACTGAAATAGTTCCATCCCAAGTTACTGTACTGCCATTATTTAATGCATGTACACCATAAAACCAGATACCTTCTTCGGCAGTGATCATATCGACAAGGCTATTTCCCACAAACGGATTAGTTTGCACTGATGCGCCATCGGAATAACGCAAAAAGTTTTGTGTGGTCGAAACAACATTACCAAGCCTCACACCTACATCTTGATTAATCTGGTATTGGATCCACGCTAAATCTTGACTAATACTCGCGCTGCCATCATTCCAATCATTCGGCTCTTCAGCAAGCTCTGCAAAAATAGAAAGTTGATCCGTGACTTGTGCATTAATATTGAGGCCAAATCGTAAGCGATGAAACCCTGAGTCAGTTTTAGCATTGCCTGGATCTGCTGCTGCCCCCTCAACCTCCATCCCAGTTTGCCAACTTTGCATAATGCCACCAGATAATTCAATTCTGTCTAGCCAACTTTCCGCACTCATAGCGCTAAAACAGGCTAAACTCAATGACGTTGCTACTGCTATTTTATTTAATTTCATTATTATGTTTCCCTTATGAAGTGTACTTCGAACATAAGGGATGGCAAAGACTATGCCATTGAAATAAAAACAAACAACAAATTGATTTCAAAGTATTTTTTGCATTAAATACATTGAAGCGTATTCAGTTTAATTCCTTAAAATCAAACTAATGTCGCAGGTCAATTGTCACATTTTGCTACATACATCGACAGCAAACAAAACCCACTCTTAGCAAGCATTATTAGGCTGAACAATCTTATACTTTTCCATTTTCCTATACACTGTAGAGCGACACACATTAAGCTCTTCAGAAACAGACGTTATATTCCAACGATGTTTTTTAAGCGTTTCAATTAGTAATTGCTCTTCATGGCAGGCAGTAAATTTAGCTAAGGCTTTTTCCTTTTTAAAAGAGCCCGCCGTTTTATGATCTGTTAGTGAAGAAAAGTGTTCGATTAAATCATCTGGAAAACAATTAATGGTTATTTCAGCTCCTTCACACACAGCTACCGCATACTTAATTACGCTGATCAGTTGTCTTATATTGCCAGGCCAAAAATAAGATTCGAGTGCTCTTTTTGCATCATCGGCTATGCTCAAACCATGCACCGCCATGCATTCTCGTTCGAGTATGTTGTCAATAATAAACGATTTATCAGACCGTTCTCGAAGTGCTGGTAACTTTAAAACCATACCGTTAAGACGATAATAAAAATCCTCTCGAAACTCTTTTAATTCAATAAGTGTTTTTAGATCTTGGTGTGTTGCAGAAATCACTTGTAAATCTAATGCGATAGGCTCAATCCCCCCAAGAGGCATAGTTTCGCGCTCAGCTAAAACTCGTAATAGCCGAGTTTGAAGTTGTACCGGCATATCACCTATTTCATCTAAGAAAAGTGTGCCGCCATTTGCCTGCTCAAGCTTACCTTTCATACCTTTTTTGTGTGCCCCCGTAAAGCTACCGCCTAGGTAACCAAACAGCTCACTTTCTATTAATGTTTCAGGTATCGCGGCACAGTTTAGCGCCACAAATGGTTTATCAGCACGAGGACTCGATTCATGAATAGCGCGCGCAAACGCCTCTTTGCCTGTTCCTGTCTCACCGGTAATCATAATAGGTATATCTTTATCAGCGACCAAAAGTGCCCTACGAACAAGCTGCTGCATAGAGGCATCTTCACCATTCAATTCATTAATCGGCGGGTGTTTAGTGAATGTTTTACTCTGCACTTTTGGCTCTGCTTGTGCCAATGGCAATACCTTACTTTTTGGCACCTTTAAGGTTATTTCGACGTTTTCTGACAGCAATGGAAGTTGCACATTAACCGCATTATTTCCTCCATTTGTTTTACTTAGTAAACGATCAAGAGACAAACCAATAAATTGCTCAACATTAATACCTAGCAACGATTGATGCGATTGAAAATGAGACATAAAACAAAAAAATGCCGCGTGATTTGCACCAATAATTGTACCTTTCTCATTAATCGCGATGAGTTGCTCTTGGGTGATATCAAAAAAACTTTCAGCCGACTTTATACTTAATATAAGTTGGTTTTTATAGCTTGTATGCAAATAGCTATTTTCAATCATGCGCCCATATAACATCACCATTTTGAGTGTCATGAGCTGATGGTGCTTATTTTGGTCAGCGCCAATACACGACGCGTTTAAGCAACCCAGCAACTCTCCCATGGGATCAAAAATAGGTGTAACGGAGCAACTTAACTCTTTATGACTTGCATAAAAATGTTCAGCCTTATGAATGATCAAAGGGGTTTTTTCAATAAGACATGTGCCAATACCATTTGTACCTACTTGATTTTCAGCCCACCTTGCACCAATAAGTAGGCCTGATTGCTTACTCAAACTTTCCTCTTGAGTAGATAAACTCGTTGCTAAGGTTAAGCCTGTGGCATCAGTTAAAATTGCAGAGTAGCCGGCATCGGCAATACGATTAGCTAAACCAACAAGGCCGCACTTCCCCGTATTTAAAAAGGTCTCTCGGAGCTGGAGTTGCGATCGCATTTCGCTGGAAGAAAGTACCTCAACTTCATTAGACGCATAGGGGTCTAAGCCATAATTGAGCAAACTTCGCTTCCATGATCGCGCGATATATTTAGATGGTTGAATGTTACGTAGTTGAAATTCTGCGGACATAAACGACTGAGCACTACTAACGTCCATAGGTTGTGGAGTGTGTTTCATCACCTTGCTACTCCGTTCTATTGTTGTCGGGCAATTTAAGTAGCAGCATTAGGCTGGAACTATAAAAGCCTCAGTCTTTGTTTCTAAAACTATCACAGAAATTTAATCTAACAATACGCCTTTTACCCTATTTTAATTTTGATTCATGATAATTTTGCAATACAAAAACATGTATCTCGGTTAAAAAAGCCGCTCACATTGATTTATTTTTGAGACAAGTGTCAAACTCTTAGCATCCTCTCTTCAAGCTATAAATTATTCTGCATATAGGTGTCTCATTGTTGCATTTAAGTTGCGACACCTGTTTCTCTTTTCGTACGAAAAAATACATTCAATAACCACCAAAAGAAAAATATCAACTAAATATCAAATAGTTACCGACCTTGAAATTACTAAAAACTGTTGGCATATAATTTGGTACTAAGGTCATTCAAACTAAAACACCTTCAGAGGTTACAATGAAAAAAATGACAAATTTGAATCTGGCTTACCTAAATTGCTGTTTAATATTCACTGGGATGTTGATCAACACACACGCATCAGCGGCCAGTTTAACTAAGCTCACAAAAGAAATTAAAAACTATAAACCAGTTACGCAAAAAAGGCTGAATGAAGCAGACCCAAAAGACTGGCTACTACCCAAAGGCAATTACGAAGGATGGATGTATAGCAAGCTGACGCAAATAAACAAAAAGAATGTTAAGTCTTTAAAGCCAGTATGGACGTACTCAACAAACTTAGATTCTGGTCACGAAGCCCCTGCCCAAGTAAACAATGGCGTTATGTTTGTTTCTACGCCTTACAATCATGTAATTGCGTTAGACGCTAAAACAGGGCAAGTTTTTTGGCGCTATACGCACGACAACCCTTATGATTTATCAGTTATGCACAATACTAGCCGCGGCATCGCTCTGTGGGATGATAAGGTTTACGTAGCAGGACTTGATGGCACGTTAAATGCCCTTGATGCAAAAACCGGTGAGCGAGTTTGCCAAGCACAAATCGGCGACTGGAGTACAGGTGCATATATCACCTCTGCACCTACACCTGTAAAGGGCAAGATTCTTGTGGGCCCCTCGGGTGGTGAATATGGTGTCCGTGGTTTTTTGGAAGCAATGGACGCTAAAACATGTAAACAAGCCTGGCGCACATACAGTGTACCAGGCCCTGGAGAGGCAGGACACGAAACGTGGAAAAAAGAAGGTAAGCGCCCAGATGCATGGAAGTATGGTGGTGGCAGCATGTGGATGCCTGGTAACTATGATCCAGAAGCGGATGTACTTTATTGGGGAGTGGGTAACGGTTCACCTTGGTTAGGTGATCAACGCCCAGGGGACAATTTATACGTTGCCTCCTCCATTGCTATGAACCCCGACAGTGGCAAAATTGTTGGTCATTTCCAATATCATCACAATGATTCGTGGGATTGGGCAGCCATGAATGCGCCTATGCTCGTTAATTTCAAAAAGGGTAATAAGACGGTTAAAGGCTTAGTCTCTCCCCAGCGAAATGGTTATTTATATTGGCTAGAGCGTAGCAACGAGGGAAAAATTAGCTATGTCGAAGGACAGCCGTTTGTAAAAAATAACGCATTTAAATCATTAGATAAAGAAACTGGACGTCCTACTTATGATTACAAACATGTGCCTGTAACAGGCAAACGCGTTGATTATTGCCCAAGTCTATGGGGCGGTAAAAACTGGCCATATGAAGCCTATAACCCCGAAACAGGCATCATCTATGTTCCTGCCAACAACAATCTTTGTAATTCTTTTATTGGTAAATTTCAAGATGATGTCGAGCCTGCTTCAGGACAGTTCTGGGCTGGTATCGACATACCCGATCTAGATGTTTACCTAGACAATCCTAAAAAAGGAGTAGGTCAACTGCAAGCGTGGAATATCAATACACGTAAAAAAGTTTGGCAACATGACTTTGGCAAAACCATGAATTGGGGCTCTGTGCTATCCACTGCTGGTGGCATTGTATTTAACGCAGGTACTAACGATCGTATTTTACGCGCGTTTGATTCGCAAACTGGCGATGTGTTGTGGGAGTTCCCTCTTAACTCGACAGCTATTGCCCCACCAGTGAGCTATGAAGTCGACGGTAAACAATACATTGCCATTACCGCAGGTTACGGTGTGGATGCACATTGGACAAATAGCGTGCTGGCAGAAAAAGATAAATCAGGCGAGTGGATTGCTGATGTACCTGAAGGTGGCGTGATTTGGGTATTCGCTTTACCTAATTAATTTACCAACTAAGCGAAAAGCACGCGTGCTTTTCGCTTTCACGTATTAATAACAAAGACGCTAATCTTATAAAAATAAAGGTATCTTATGACACAAAATGCATCTTCAAAGAAAATCATCGATTTGCCATGCTCACAAAAAATTAACGACGACGATGTAGCTCAAAACCACCCTGACAATTATTTTCGTCGTGATTTTGTAAAATATCTCGCTATCGCAATCCCAATAATGAATCTTCCTTTAAGCTCTGGGGTAAATGCAACCACTAAGCCTGAACGACGTCCTCCTCAAGCAGGAGATCGACTCACGTATTTCCAAAAATCAAAACGTGGGCAGATTATTAAGCTGTCGGATTTAAAAGAATTAGATAAACCTCTGCTGGTTGTTCCTTTTGATGTTGAGAATAATGTGGTTAAAGATGGCTCTCGCTACAACCAAATACTGCTTCAAAAGTTACCCAGTGAATTACTCTCAGCAGAAACAAAAAAACGTTCAGACCAAGGTGTTATCGCTTATTCAGCAATTTGTACACATGCCGGTTGCCCTGTCACCGGTTGGATGGCTGATGAAAAAAACTACATGTGCCCTTGTCACCAATCTGTTTTTAATCCTAAAGATAGCGGCGTCGTTGTGTCTGGTCCTGCTACACGCGGGTTACCTGCAATTGGGCTAAAAATTGAAGCCGATGAAATTATCCTAACCAATACATTTAATAGCTGGATTGGTTTTGGCAAAAGACCCAAATAATGGAGAAGCATCATGAATATTCAAAAAGGTTTACTCAATTTAATAACCCTAATCATCATTATTTTAATGCCCATGAAAGCGCTTAGTGCGGCTAAACCTATAACAGGTGTGAGCTGCCAAGAAGGCTTTTATATCCTTACACCAGATAAACATATCCATTGGATAAGGGATCAACAAAAAGAGCGCACGCTTGTTTATTCTGAAGGTGACGATATTTATGCCATGGCTGAGTGTGGCACAGGTGTAATAACAGTATTTGAAAACAAACAATTGCAAACACCCCACTATAGCGCTTATTACAGCCCTAATTGTAGGAATATTGGCACAGAAGTAGGTGAAACAAAAAGCATTTATCAAGGTGAAGTTAAAATAAATCACATACAAGCAACACCTAAAAGCCTAAAAATACGTCTTGCTAACAATGCACTTTTCAGTAGCAATAGCTGTACTGATCTTGCGATGCAAAGCGAGTAAGCAATGAAAGACACACGTTATTATCTTGCTTTCACGCTAAGCGCTTTAGCAGCAGCTTGTTTGTTTAATTACTCAGCGGCTAGTAACAAAGACAATGAAGAAGAACAAGCACTTAAGCAACTGCTAAACACCCTAAATGATAGTTATAAGTTAACAATTGACGTCACCGCTCCTCATTTAAATACTCCCATGTTTACACTAGGCATGGAGCTATTTTTTAGCAAAGCGTTGAGTGGCAATCAAGATGTAGCCTGTGCAAGCTGTCACCACCCATTTCTAGCAGGTGGTGACAGCCTTAGCTTACCCATAGGTGAAGCTCCCTATGATGAGGATATAATTGGCCCTGGCCGCTGGCATGACTGGCAACGCTCAGCAGATCCAAAAGCAGATGGCGCCCCGAATGTAGCACGGCATTCACAAACAATTATTAATGCTTCTTTGTACAAAGAAGCCATGTTCTATGATGGCCGTATTTTTGTACTTGAAAATGATACTAACAAAGCGGATACCCCCCTACCTCACCGCACCCCTGACAGTAATTTATGGCAAGGAGATCAGTTAGCAGGAAAAAACTTACTTGCAACACAAGCTCGTTTCCCTGTTGTTTCAAGTGATGAAATGCGAGGCTATACTTTCGCAGCTGCCAGCACCAATGAAGACACCCGACACAAATTAACAAAACGCTTACAGCAACACGATAAAAACCAACAATGGCTTAAGCTATTTCGCAATGCCTTTAATGATTTACATGCCGCACCAGAGCAGCTTTTTACCTTTGAGAATATTGCAACCGCAATTTCTTACTACCAATCAACCCAACTATTGATTAACACTCCATGGTTTAATTACCTTAACGGAGAGAGTGATGCAATGACTCCCAGCCAAAAACGGGGGGCACAGTTATTCTTGAAGTCAGCTAAACAAGGTGGTGCTGGCTGTATAGAATGTCATACGCCCCCTATTTTTTCTGACGAGAAATTTCACAATATTGCTGCGGTACAGGTCGGTCGCGGCAAACAGCCAAGTGGTGAGGACTACGGTCGGCGAGGGGTTACACAAAAAGACGACGATCGTTATAAATTTAGAACACCATCTCTGTTAAATGTTGCAGCAACAGCACCCTACACTCACTCTGGTGCGTTTATAAATTTAGAATCGGTCATTAAGCACCACCTTGATCCTGCCAAGTCGTTGCAGAATTTTGATTACAGCTTTGCCGACAACCCACAACTAAGTTATGTCGCGAGCTTATTATCAAATAGCAAACTCAATTCTCACCGTGCACTAGAGCAATTACAAAATGAACAACAAAAAGGAGTCAGTCTACTGGCATCAGGCATTACCTTATCTGATGCTCAGCTCTCTGATTTAATTGCCTTCTTAAATAGCCTCACCGACCCTTGCATCAATAGTCGAGAGTGTATGTCTAAATGGGTCCCCACTGAAACGGATAAAGCGCCAGATATACACCGTTTAAACGCACGGTTTAAACCTTTTACAGCACCGCCTCAGCCAATAAGCAGAATATCTCACACAGAAAGTAATTTACCGCAAATGTCATTCGACAACGCGAATATTAAGCCGGCGTTATTATTAAGTGATATGGAATTTGGCTGTAAATCCCGTACTTCAATCCCACCACAAAACACGAGCGCTGCAAAACGTTTTGATGAAGTATCACTTGATGCTGGCATAAGTCATCAACACCATATAACTTGGCAAAACTACACCCTATTATCAGCGCAACGGCTACTTTTTAGTGGCGGCGTTGCTATGGGTGACATAGATGGTGACTGCTGGCCTGACATCTTCTTTCCTACGGGTGACGGTGCCCCTGATAAACTATATCAAAATCAGCGTAATGGGCATTTTTCAGATATTACTCGCTCTTGGGGTATTACCCAAAAGGAGCTATCCAATGGCGCAGCGATGGTGGATATTGATGGCGATGGTGATTTAGATATTTTCACCTCAAACTTGCTTCACCCTCATCTACCTTCCGTTAACAGTCAAGTAAACAAACACCCTCACCATCAAAGCCCCACTCTCTATCTTAATGAGCAGCAACACGGCTTTATTGTAAGTCATGATATTGGTTTGAATACCCAGCTTACTAGCTGGTCTTTCGCTTTTGCCGACTATGATAAAGACGGGGATGTCGATATGCTAACCAACCATTGGCGTGGGCCTGGCCTTGGTGGCCAGCTTCCTAATCACTTATGGGAAAACACAAGCCAAGAAAATACGCTGACATTTCAAGCGCAAGATGAGACAGCAGGTTTGCTTGATTTGATAGGAAGCACCGACTTTACTTTTACCTCTAATTTTTCGGATTTTAATAATGACGGTTGGCTAGATTTATTATTTACTGCGGACTTTGAAACCAGCCAAGTCTATAAAAACCTGCAAAATGGGCGGTTTGAAAAAGTGACGCATGAACACTCGATTCATGATCAAAATGGAATGGGCGCAGCCATAGCTGATTTTGATAACAATGGCACATTAGACTGGTTTGTAAGCAGTATTTGGGATCCAAATGGTCAGCCTGAAGGTAGCTGGGGAGTGATAGGTAATCGTCTATACAGTAACCAAAACAATCAGTTTATAGATATCACTGAACAAGCGGGTGTAGACAAAGGGTTATGGGCTTGGGGAGCATGCTTTGCTGATTTTAACAACGATGGCTGGCTAGACCTATTTCATGTTAATGGTTTTGATCTGCCCAAACAGCTAAGCAAACGCTTTGCTAACCCTCGCGCTTATCAAAAACTAAAACTCGCTATGGCTGAGTTTGAAAAAACACACAGCCGCTTATTCATTTCAAATCAAGATGGTACCTTTACAGAACAAAGTAAGCTTTGGGGGATTGGCGATCAACTCTCTGGCCGAGGCGTTGCGTGTGTCGACTATGATCGGGATGGCGATATCGATATTGTAATAAATAATCATCAACAGGCTCCTCTGCTCTATAAAAATCGACATAATGATGAAAGTAAAGACAGTTACCTTTCCATTAGCTTGCGCGATACAACAAAAAATACGCGCGCACTAGGCGCTAAAGTGTACGTTACTGTTGGCGAAACAACTCAATTACAGGAAGTTCAAGCAGGCGGAAGCTTTCTAAGTGGCGCCCCTTCCACCCTGCACTTTGGTTTAGGACAGGCCTCGCAAGCTGACACGATCAAAATTGTATGGCCTGATAAAACAAACACAGTAAGTACTTTTACAAATGTACCTGCCAATCAATTTATTTATATCACTACCGACTTAACAGCTAACCTTAAAAAGTATCGAAAATAAAAAGGAATTGATAAATATGAATTTAAACCAATGTGTTAACTATCATGATTTTGAAAAACTCGCTAAACAACGCCTACCTAGCCCTATTTATAACTATATTGCGGGGGGTGCCGATGATGAAGTAACCATGCGACGCAACACTGAAGCATTTAATCAATGTGATTTAGTGCCCAATGTACTCAGAGGTGTTCAGCACGTTGACCTTAGCACCGAAGTTATGGGGCAAAAACTTAAACTACCTATTTATTGTTCTCCAACAGCTTTGCAACGCTTATTTCATCACCAAGGCGAACATGCTGTAGCGGGTGCAGCTGAAAAATTTGGCACCCTATTTGGCGTGTCATCCCTAGGCACCGTATCAATGGAGAAAATAGCAAAAGATTTTGATATTCCTCAAGTTTATCAGTTTTATTTTCATAAAAATCGCGATTTAAACAAAGCAATGATGGACCGTGCAAAAGCCTGTGGTGTTGAAGTCATGATGTTGACTGTTGACTCAATTACAGGTGGAAATAGAGAGCGAGATTTACGCACAGGGTTTTCAATTCCTTTCAGGTTAACTATGTCTGGTATGTGGGAGTTTATTCGTAAGCCGAACTGGGCCATAAACTATTTACTGCATGAAAAGTTTTCGCTCCCGCAACTACAAGAGCACATAGATATGAAAGGAAATAGCTCTTCAATCGGTGACTACTTTACCAATATGCTAGACCCTTCAATGAACTGGCAAGATGTCGCAGATATGGTCAAGTATTGGAATGGTCAATTTTGCCTTAAAGGTATTATCAGCGTCGAAGATGCTAAGCGCGCTGTTGAAATAGGCTGCACGGGTATTGTGGTATCAAATCATGGCGGGCGACAATTAGATGGCTCACGCAGCTCGTTTGATCAACTGGCTGAGATTGTAGATGCGGTTGGCAATGACATTGATGTGTTATTTGACAGCGGCGTACAACGGGGCTCACACGTACTCAAAGCGTTGTCGATTGGCGCAAAAGCGGTTGGGATTGGTCGAATGTATCTTTATGCACTTGCAGCTGCAGGCCAACCAGGCGTTGAGCGAGTACTTGGTTTGATGCAAAGTGAAATTGAGCGAGATATGAAACTCATGGGCTGCACCAACATCAGTCAATTACAACGACATCACGTTAAATTTCGACGCGAATAAAACACCCAAATACAACAAGATTTACACAAAGGAGGTCAACCATGGCCCTTAATTATAAAAAAATACCTTTGTATTTATCAGCGATAATCTGCGCTTGGTCAATACCCGTCGATGCTTTTGCAGCTAATCAACCACACACCCTGCCATTGGAAATTATTGATGTCACCGCGTCACGATTACCAAGGGAGCTTTACAACACTCCCGCAGCTGTCACACTTGTTGATGGGCAACGTGAATTTCAACTACAAGAAGCTTTACAGTTGGATGAAGCTCTGCAATTTGTGCCTGGTGTGTACTTTCAAAACCGCTATCATTCTGCGCAAAATCTACGTATTTCTATTCGTGGCTTTGGTTCTCGCGCACCGTTCGGTGTAAGAGGAATGCAATTACAAGTAGATAATATCCCCTACACTTTACCCGATGGGCAAACTCAAGTAGATGATATTGAACTTAACGGTATAGACCAATTACATGTGACTCGCGGCGCAGCAACCGTCCAATACGGTAACGGCGCAGGAGGGGCAATTAATATCAGTACAAAAAATGGCGAAACATTCAAAGGTGTCACTTTAAACCTTGATGTCGGTAGTGATGACTTATATAAGTTAAACGCACAAGCAGGAACCAGCAACAACACTGGCAGTGCCTATATCAGTGCAAGCCATCTCAACTTTAATGGCTATCGAGAGCAAAGTCAGGTTGAAAAAACCACTTTGCGCGGTAAGTTTATTTGGAATATTAACGACAGTAAAACACTCACTGTAATCACTTCACTCATGGACATGCCAACATCCGAAGACCCAGGCGGGCTAACAAGAACCCAAGTTAATGAAGATCGACGTCAAGCCACTTTTATGGCTAAACGATTAGACAGCGGACAGCAGGTCGAGCAACAAACCCTAGGTTTAACTTTACGAGATAGTTCGTTCGAAAATACCCAGTGGATGATTAATCTATTTACAACCCATCGCGATTTTGAACAACAACTGCCATTTCCTGGCAGTAGTTTAATTGCCTACGATCGCTGGTTTTATGGAAGTAGTTTTGAAATAACCCAAGACTTCCGAGCAAATAAACGACCGATTCGCCATACATCGGGGGTTGAAATACGTAAGCAAGAGGATGACCGGCAACGCTTTAGCGTCTCCCCTAACGCTGAAATAACAAGGCAAACGGTTGATGAGCTGCAAGAAGCAAGGTCAATGAGTGCCTTTAGTATTGTAGATTGGCACCTTAACGACGCTGTAATTTTAACCACTGGGGTACGCTACGATGATTTAAAAATGTCAATTGACGCTCACTTAGCGCAAAGTGGTGTTGGTTCAGGTCAACGTAACTATCATGAGTGGAATGGCAATTTAGGGCTTAGCTACCGGCTGGGTTTAAGGCATCAGTGGTATGCTAATTTAGCCACCTCTTATGAATCACCAACCTTTACAGAGTTTGCCAACCCACAAGGTGCAGGCTTTAACCCATTTTTAAAACCTCAAGATTCTTTAAGCCGTGAGTTAGGTGTTCGAGGTGAGTTGAGTGACATTCAATACGACATCACTTTGTTTGCAACCAAAGTGACTGATGAAATAATTCCCTATGAAATTGACGGTCTAAGATTTTTTGAAAATGCTGGCAAAACTGACCGAAAAGGCCTTGAGTTAGCTTTTAAGTGGCAACTCAATGAACAATGGCAATGGCGAAATGCGCTGACATTGGCTCGCTATCAATTCGATAACTTCACTCCACTAAGCGGTGATAATGTAAACGGAAATCGTATGCCTGGCTTACCAAGGCAACAGTGGGTCAGTCAAATTAACTGGCAGTATAATAAATGGCGAATTGAATTTGAGACAAGTTATACCGGTCGGTTCTATGCCGAAAATAGTAACGACACACAAATAAAACAAAATTGGCTATTTAACACACGCGCTTCCTACTCGCTATCACCTTCTGTATCGATAAAAGCGGGGATACGTAACTTATTCTCAAAAGATTATTTTGCAAATGTACGTATTAACGCAAATGCTAATAGAGATGTGAGCCAACGCGGTTACTTTGAGCCAGCACCTGAACGTAATCTCTATTTTGGTCTGAGCGCAAAATTCTAAAACGGTCTCATTTAATAAAAAGGTGGATTATTTAATCCACCTTTTTAAATTTAAACAATTACTTTACGCCTAGCTCACGTAAACGCTCTTGTAAGTAGCTGTCGGCTGTGTAGCGCTCAGAGAGTACAACATCAGGGCGCGGGTGTAAGAACAATGGTAACGAAATACGTGATTTCGTAGACGCTTTACCCGTTGGGTTGATTACGCGGTGAATCGTTGATGGGAAGTAACCACCTGACGCTTCTTGTAGCATGTCACCAATATTGATGATCAAGTTACCAAAATCACATGGTACGTCTAACCAACCACCATCTGTTTTTTGTACTTGTAAACCTGGCTCATTGGCCGCAGGTAAAACAGTTAATAAGTTGATGTCACCGTGTGCCGCAGCACGAATTGCGCCTGGCTCTTCATCACCTGTCATTGGTGGGTAGTGAAGAATACGCAAAAGTGTTTGCTCAGAGTTAGCAATCATATCTTTAAGGTCGATAGAGAACTTAGCGCGCACATCTTCTGGTGCTTCAGCTTGAACCCAGCTTAATAATGTAGCTGCAAACTCATTAGCTAAACGGTAGTACTCACGGATTTCTTCTTCTAACTGTGCTGGAACACGGCCTTTTGGATAAACGTGGTAATACTCTTTAATATCTTTAACGGTAAAGCCTTTTGCAACTTCTGACACTGATGGTGGGAAATAACCATCTTGTGTTTCTTTTGAAAATAAAAACTCGTGCTTTTGCTCAGAATTAAAGAATTCTTGCCAATTTTTGTAAATAGACTCAACTAATGACTGAGGGATTGGGTGATTTTTTAATACACCGAAACCTGTGTTTCTTAGTGACTCAACAAATTGAGCGGCCGCATCGCTCGCTTTATAATCAACGGTAGGTAAATGTTGCATTGTCTTTTCCAGTGAATAAGGTTCTAGAAGTCTGTGCTAAGCTTAGCATTTCTTCATTATAGCGCTTCGCGAGGATAGAGAAACACAAGTAAAAACATAAGGACTTATGTCCGCTCCTGTTTTGTTAACGCCTTAGTTTTGATACAGATCAACCACTTCAAAAATTTAAGGAAAAGTTCAAAAGTAAAAACAAGTTCAACGGGTCTATTCTTAAATATTAAATAAAAGTAGGGTTTATATCATGCGCAAAAAAATAACATTTCAAAGCGGTGAGCTAACACTTGCAGGACAACTTGAGTACCCTGCAAACGATGTAAAGTTTTACGCTCTATTTGCTCACTGCTTTACATGTGGAAAAGATATAGCAGCTGCAACCAGAATAAGCCGCGCACTAGTTCAACAAGGCATTGCCGTGTTACGTTTTGACTTTACCGGTTTAGGTAATAGCGATGGTGATTTTGCTAACAGCAATTTCTCCTCCAACATCCAAGACTTGATCGCCGCAGCAGAGCATTTACGTGAAAACTTTAAAGCACCACAGTTACTCATTGGCCATAGCTTGGGAGGTGCTGCAGTGCTTGCAGCCGCTGATAAAATTAATGAAGTACAAGCCATTGTGACTATTGGTGCGCCATCGGATGCTCAGCATGTAAGTCATAACTTTGCAGCCCAAATAGATGAAATTAACAGCCAAGGAAAAGCAAAAGTAAACTTGGCAGGTCGTGAATTTACCATTAAAAAGCAATTTTTGGATGACATAGCACAGTATGATCGAAGCCATATCAGTAAATTAAAACGTGCTTTATTAGTGATGCACTCCCCTATCGATACAACCGTTGATATTAGCGAGGCAGAAAAAATTTACGCCTCAGCGAAACATCCTAAAAGCTTTATAAGTTTAGATGACGCCGACCACCTACTCAGCAACAAAGTGGATGCTGATTATGCTGCAGGGGTAATCGCATCATGGGCAACGCGTTATATTGATTATGAAAAAGAAAGTTACACGGCTCAATTATTGAATGGGAGTGTACTTGTTGAAGAAAAAGATCACGTTTTTACCCAATATGTCAGTACAAAAGATCATACTTGGCTTGCTGATGAACCATTAAAGGTAGGGGGTAGTAACTTAGGACCCGACCCTTACCACCACTTACTTGCAGGCCTTGGCGCTTGCACATCAATGACTCTTAGAATGTACGCTAGTCGCAAAAACTTACCGTTAGAACATATTAAAGTTGAGCTTAATCATACACGTGACTACCACCAAGATTGCGATGATTGTGAACACAACAATAAGCTAGAAGCAATCACGCGTAAGATTACACTAGTAGGTGACCTTACGGGTGAACAACGACAGCGTTTGCTCGAAATAGCAGATAAGTGCCCTGTGCATAAAACCCTTCATAACAATCCATTAGTGATTAGTGAACTCGTGAATAAATAACCTGTTAGCGCGTTAAAAAATAACGCGCTAACTCTACTTAACTGTTTTTTCTAAGAAAAGCGTCAGTTGCTTTGTCATCTCTTCAACTAACCATTTCGGCCCGCCATCATACATGTCGTTATGGCGAGAATTAGGAATTACAGTTTGCGTTACAGGATACACAACTAGCTCCTCATCAGTTAATAACACCCTATCATCCGCTGGGTAATCGCTACCACGTAGCGTAAGCACTGCAATATGTTTGTTTCGAGGTATCAGCATACGACGATGATCAAGGGTGATCAGCTTAGAGACCTTAGCAGGATAAATAGCGGCATATAATGCTGCAATATCACCTCCATTTGAGTGCCCAAATAAAGTGAGCTGATTAAAGTCATACGCAGGATAATGCTTTGCAAGTTCTACGGCTAAAAACTCAAGGGTTTGCACGCCACGGTGCCAGTTTTCCATGCGTGTGGTCATGTATGGTGGCTCAGGGTTTAAACTCGGATCGCCTTTTAATTCATGTGCAACTTCAACCGTTAAATAACCATGCTGATGAAAAACTTGCTGAGCAAATTGATAGTCTGTATGTGCCATACCATAGCCTGCCCCAATAAACGCCACGGGGCATTTTTTCTTTACCGTGCATGTGCTATCAGCTGCTGTGATAGTTACTGGAATATGGCGCGCCCGCTCAGTATCAAACAGCGTCTCTGTTTGATTTGCAAAGGCTGTTTGCCCGCTAAGGGTTAACGCGAGCATTAGCGCCGCTTTTTTAATATTTAACATACTATAACTGCTCTAATTTGAATTCTAAGCTACGTTTAACCATAGGCCATTCACCATCAATAATTGAAAACACCACGGTATCACGTACGCATCCATCGGCCATTATTTGGTGATTTCGAAGCACCCCATCTTGTTTCGCTCCTAAGCGAGCAATGGCATTGCGCGAAGCCTGGTTATGCCAATGGGTACGAAACTCAACGGCAATCACATTAAGTGTTTCAAATGCATAACTCAGCAGCAGTTTTTTACAATCAGTATTAACCCCAGTACGCTGAAAACGCTTGGCATACCAGGTATAGCCAATTTCTAAGCGGCGGTTTTTACTGTCGATATTACAAAAGCGAGTTGAGCCTATCACCTCATCGGTGTGTTTATCGATGACAGCAAATGGTAATGCGCGACCAAGTACTTGTTGTTCAAACGCCATACTTAAATAATCGTCAACACGTTCTTCATTGGGCACCGAGGTAAACCAAAGCTCCCAAAGCTTTCCATCTGAAGCGGCATTTACTAAAGCATCACGGTGCTCAAGCGTTAACGGCACTAATTTAACAAATTGACCTTCTAAGGTGATGGGACTTAAATCCATAACTTTCCTTAACCTTAATTAGCAATAATATTTAATCAACCAGCTCTATATCGAGCCCTGCTAATAAATCCAAAGCTGCATAGCGTTCAAATTTAGCTTTGCTGATATTATTAGCAGTTATATCAATGGTAAAATGGCTGGCACCAATAAAATTAGCGTTACTGAGATTTGTTTGTTGAAACAAGCTGTCACGAAAATCAGTGTCAGTAAAATCAGCAGATGTTAAATCTGCATGCCTAAAATCAACATCTTTGGCAAAACAGCTGCGCATTTTTAAAGCCTTTAAACTAAGCTCAAAAAAGCTGCTGTGGCTAAGCTCGCAGCCAACAAAACTCACAGGGGCACGGCTGGCGAGTAGCGGCCAATCAACATCATTAAAACGCACACTGGTTAATTTACACTGTTTAAAGCTGACCTCTTCGAGTGAGGTGTATCTCAGCCCAAGCGCAGCTAAATTGCAGTTTTTGAACTCACACTCTATAAATCGGCAATTTTCAAACTGGCTACTGCTAAAGTCACAGTCAATAAATTCACATTGCTCAAACTCGCAATGTGAAAACGTTTGTCCCGCTAAATTAACCTCAAAGGTTTGTTCAAAATAAAGTGAATGACTTTTGATCACGCGCTCGTCTCAATATCTTTTTTAAGCGCCAGTACAGCAATAAAAATTAGGCCAAATAATGGCATAAAACCTAAAAGCCCACCGATTATGGCGACGATTACAGGTGTTGTCGTTTTACGTTTACCTAAGTAATAGCTAATAACGGCAAAAAACGGGATTAAAATCAAAATGAAAAAACCGATGAAGCTTCCACTTACGCTCATGCCCACTCCTTGAAGAACATATTTAAAAACATTTAAGCACAAAAAAACCCTAAGGCATACACCTTAGGGTTTTCATTAAACCTTATAATTCAGTTTATTATGAATTATTCAGTGTCTTTCGCTACAACATCAATGGCAAGCTCAGTTAATGCATCTGCATTTGCTTTGCTTGGTGCATCTGTTAATAAACATGATGCTTGAGTTGTTTTAGGGAAAGCAATAACGTCACGAATGTTATCAGTACCGCATAACAGCATAACTAAACGGTCAAGACCAAACGCAAGACCTGCGTGCGGTGGAGTACCGTATTTAAGTGCGTCAAGTAAGAAACCAAACTTGTCTTGTTGCTCTTGCGCTTCGATACCTAAAATTCTAAATGCTGTTTCTTGCATGTCTGCATTGTGAATACGTACCGAACCACCACCAACTTCATAGCCGTTTAAGACCATGTCGTATGCATCTGATAATGCACCTGCTGGGTTTGCTTCAAGCTCTTGGGCAGAAATACCTTTTGGTGCAGTGAATGGGTGGTGAACCGCATGCAGTGTACCTTCATCGTCTTCTTCGAACATTGGGAAGTCAACAACCCATAAAGGTTTCCAGCTATCAAGATCAGTGATACCTAAATCAACACCAATCTTAAGACGTAGTGCACCCATCGCTTCGTTTACAACGTTGCGCTTGTCAGCACCGAATAAAATGATATCGCCAGATTGCGCGTTAGTGCGCTCAAGTAACTGGTTGATCACCTCTTCATTTAAGAACTTAGCGATTGGTGATTGTACACCTTCAACGCCCGCAGCACGGTCGTTAACTTTCATCCATGCTAGGCCTTTCGCGCCATAGATACCGATGAATTTAGTGTAATCGTCGATTTGTTTACGAGAAAGCTCAGCACCACCTGGTACAGTTAATACCGCAACACGGCCTTTTTCGTCATTAGCAGGACCAGAGAACACTTTAAACTCAACGTCTTTTACTAAATCAGCAACGTCTACAAGTTGCATTGGGTTACGTAGGTCTGGTTTATCAGAACCATATAAACGCATTGCTTCGCTGTAAGGCATTACTGGGAAGTCGCCTAAGTCAACGTCTAGTAATGATTGCCACATTTCGCGGATCATTTTCTCAGTCATTGCACGCACTTCATCAGAGCTCATGAATGACGTCTCTAAATCGATTTGTGTGAATTCTGGCTGACGGTCAGCACGTAAATCTTCGTCACGGAAACATTTAACAATTTGATAGTAACGGTCGAAACCCGACATCATTAATAATTGTTTAAATAACTGTGGCGACTGAGGTAAAGCGTAGAAGCTACCTTTGTGAACACGGCTAGGTACTAAGTAATCACGCGCACCTTCTGGTGTTGCTTTTGTCAGCACTGGAGTTTCAATGTCTAAGAAACCGTTGTCATCTAAGAAACGACGCACAAAGCTGCTCGCTTTTGCACGAAGTTTAATACGGTCGCTCATTTCAAGACGACGTAAATCTAGGTAACGGTATTTTAAACGGCGCTCTTCAGAGTTTTGCTGATTAAAATCAAGTGGTAATGGCTCTGAACGGTTGATGATAGTTAAGCTTGTGCCTAAAATTTCAACTTCACCTGTTGCCATGTCTTTATTTACTTGGCTATCAGGGCGTGCGCGAACAACACCTTTTAACTGCACACAAAACTCTTGGCGTAGTTTATTAGCAGTATCCATTAATCCTTCTACTTCCGGATCAAATACCACTTGTACTAGACCTTCTCTGTCACGTAAATCGACGAAAATAAGGCCACCAAGGTCACGGCGTTTGTTGATCCAACCACATAGTTCAACTTCTTGATCTACGTGAGATTTATTTAGCTGTCCGCAATATATAGAGCGCATAGTATTCCTGTCAGTTAAAGACTTATAGCCGCCTGCTCTTAAGAGTTCGCTATTTTGAGAGCAAAAGCCACTATACAAAGTAATCATTTAAGGCAGAGCATTATACCCAAACCATCGCAAAATGCGAGTGCCAGCAGTGCCTGTCAGGGGCTAAATATACACCCCGACTTCTGAGCAAACATTTCTTTTGTTACACTAAGCAAAGTTTAAATTTATTGGTTGATTTAATGCTGTATTTAGGTTGTCCGCAGTGGTCTAGCACCGCATGGAAAGGAAATTTACTCTCTAGTCACTGTAAAAGCGCCGACATGCTCAGTGAGTATGCGCAATGCTTTAATTCAGTTGAGGGCAACACCAGTTTTTATGCTGACCCAAGTCATGAGTCATTGTTACGCTGGCATGATGCGGTACCCGAAGACTTTAAATTTACTTTTAAGTTTCATCGGCGTTTTAGTCACGAATTACAACTGACTAATATAAATAGTGAGCTGAATGCATGGCTAAACTTATTTGAGCCAATTTTTGCCAAAACAGGGCAAATTATGTTGCAGTTACCCAGTGCCTTTGGCCCGAATGCCCTGCCACTACTAACTAACTTTATTGCCCAGTTACCAAAACAGCTTAATTACGGCGTAGAAGTTCGTCACCCTGCCTTTTTCCAAAAAGGAGAGGCTGAAATTCGTTTAAATCAGCTATTGATTGAAAATAATATAAACCGCATCAGCATGGATACTCGCGCTTTATTTGCTGTACCCGCCGATAACGATGCATTGATTGATGCACAAAAGAAAAAGCCTCATTTACCTGTGCATGCAATCGCTACAAACAATAACCCACTGGTGCGTTTTGTTATTGCAAGCTTAGATCACGAATACAAATCCTATTACCAACCTTGGCTCAAAAAAATAAACCAATGGCTCGAAGAAGGTAAATCACCTTATGTATTTTTTCATACCGCAGATAATCGCCAGTCACCACTTTTAGCAAGACAATTTTGCCAAGATTTAGGTTACAATCACCCCGTGCTTGCGCCTTTTATAGGTGAACGCGAAGCAAGCCAAAGCAGTTTATTTTAATTTCAGAGTGCATATGAAAGATTACAGCCGTTATTTTCAAGGTTACCCGCCCCATATTATTGAGCAAGTGTTACAGCTATTTAATGGCGACAAAGCTGCAAACTATCTAAAGGGCAAATACCCTGACGCACATAGCATTACCAGCGACAAAGCTTTATACAATTACGCCACGGAGCTAAAAAAGCGTTATCTTAAAAATGCCCTGCCTTTTGGCCGTGCCGCGTTCAAAAAACAAGGCGATATGGTCACCAATGCATTAGGTACCCATACTTTTCGTATGCAAGGTAAAACCCGTAAACACGACCTAGCCATTAATAGCGATTTACTTCGCGCACCTGAGCCTTTACTCAAAGCGCTCGTCGTACATGAACTGGCTCATTTTAAAGAGAAAGACCACAACAAAGCATTTTATCAACTATGTTGTCACATGGAGCCGCAATACCATCAACTAGAACTGGATTTAAGAATATTCAACGTATTAGTCGGTGAAGGAAAAAATCCTTACTAGACTGCCTAGTTTAAGTGAAATCGGCAGCGCTTTATTCAACTTCAAACCTTATTTGACCAATTAGCTGCCCTGATTCTGTAACCACTTTAACTATCCATTTGCCAGATGAATCTGCAGGGAAATTCGTTTTATGACTCCACGCCCTATAGCCCTTTTCCCGTCCACCCGATATTTCTAATGGAATACGCTCAACCTCTTTACGGTTATGCACCCATACATGGTAAATTTTTTCATTCAAGCCTCTCGGGGCTTTAACAGCGCTAAAGCTATATAGACCTTTTTGATGTAAAGCATGCTCGGTTAATTTTTGAATCGGCTCTATTGGTTTACGGGCTTGTTCGTCAAGCTGATACGACATGCTCATATCGGTTAAGCGCAGTGCCGCAGGCGGCACAAAGCTACGTAACTGCCATAAACCTGCACTGAGCGCTCCTAATAGCAAGACAAGTAATGGAAAACGCCACCATTTTGCATTAGGCATTAAGTTACCTAAGCTTGGTATGGTAAAGATAACAGCTGTAATGAGCGCAATTTCAAAGCTCTGGCTGGTGGTAAGTTGGAATAAAATAGGTAAAGTAACTGAGATTACAACAAATAACGAAAAGTTATGAAAAACAGTAAATAACACACTGTGTTTAGCGAGTTTTTTATAATAAAGCGGATCGACAACAGAGATAAATGCGCACAGTGCAATTAAACCAGTAAATGCAGCCTGAGGGTGATCCCACGTTGTTACCGCTAAAAAAAACGGCAGTGCAAAAAACAAACTCTCTTGCTGCACAACCTGTAATGCAAAACGCATAAAATTGGGAGACACAGCCAAACCAAATTGCTGTTCAACTTTATCCCGTAACCAGTTATCTAGAATTAACCAAACCCAGCTTACAAGTAAAAGTATAGAAATAACTTGCGAGAATGACTCTTTTCGCTCAACGAATATAAAGCTTGCAACCCCACTGCAAAAAGCCAACACCGCCATAAGACCAGGGCGCTTTTGCATTGCTATGACAAATTTTGTTATAAAGTCTTTTAAGTAATTCATGCAATCATAAAATCCGTTTAAGAGTATGTGATTAAAGCATAAATTGGATGAATGTAGGCTTTAAAAACGAGCTTTTAGTTCAATGCAGTTAGACATTTAGATGAAGCTAACAAGCAATAAGTATTATTTTCAAAAAGGAACAAATGGAATGTTATATAGGATCTTGATAATGCTTTTATTACTCTCTAAGTGTATAACTGCAAATGCATTTGAAGATTATAGTTTTTTTAATGGTGAATGGAATTGCAAAATGAAATCAGTATTACCAGACGATGCAATACTAGAAGTTGATAGCCATATAACTACTTCAATCGAAGATTTAAACTCATACGCAAGAAGCTTTTTTAAAATTTACTTCAAACAAAACCCTAATGTGGCCTCTATTATTTCTGTAGAATCCTCAGAAAAAATGGATTTTGAGGGTGATATCATGATCAGCTTTGATTCCTATACCCATAAAACAAAACTAATCAAAGATGATCTAAATTTATTTTCACCAGAGTCTGTGAAAAGCTTTACTCGAGGGCCTTCAGTGACAGTTAAATCAAAAATCAAAAAAATAGACGATGAGACTATTACGTTAATTGGGATCCCAGACAAAGATGTTATCAATTGCTCTAAAGCACAAAAAAGCGCGGTTTAAACCGCGCCTCTATTTTCCCTGACGGCTGAAAGCCAAAGTCGTTGGGTTACAGCCCTAACTCTGCCATAAAATCATCATCTGCGTCATCAACTTGTGATGATGCTTTTTGCTTTTCAGCTTTTTGTTTAGCTTCGTTTTCGATGATGTCATCTGGATCAACGGCTTCTGAAATATCAAAGTCATGTAGTTTGATAAATTCAGTTTTATCCATTGCTAGTTCTAGATAGAAAATATTTTGCTTCGCTGTAGTGAATGTTACACGGCGAGCTTGTGGTCTATCCATGGTAGTATCAACAGAGATTTGCACCTGCTTGTTAATCGCCATCATTTTAGGTTGGTTTTGAGTGATTGATGTATGCAGCTGCTCTCTTACCTTAGAGGTAAAGTCGCCCACAATTTGGTTCATCAGCTCACCTAATACATTAGCAACATCATCTGATAAATGGCTTTGCGCAATTTCATCTTCTGGCATCCCCATATTACGCATATAGTCATGGTAGATTTCCATGGCTGCTTGCGCTGTGAAATTAGTAACAACTAGGCCTGTAAAGCCACCATCGAACAATACAAAACAGCCAATATCTGGGCGCATACAGGTACGGGTAATTTTTTGCACCATCGCAGAATAACTAATATTGTTACCACTTGCTGATGACAATACACCAGTTACTGAATGACACAGAGTTGATAAGATATCTTCGGTACTGATCACTTTGCTTTTAGTCATTAAACTTCTCTTTTTTGTACTTGTTATTGATAATTCTAGCCAAGCTACTGAATTTATCACTGACTATCCAGTTAAAAATGCTAAAATAGCGGTATTATTTTTTAAAGAGACTGTTCACGTGACGCAAAAAGACAGTATTTATGCCACTGAGCAAGCGGTTAAAGACTTTAGCTTTGACCAACATGTAGTAGAAGTTTTCCCTGATATGATCCAGCGCTCGGTGCCAGGCTATGCCACCATAGTAAGCACCATGGGTAAGCTGGCTGGCGAGTACGCGCAAAGCAATTCAAACCTATACGACTTAGGCTGTTCACTTGGTGCAGTAACGTTAAGTATGCGCCGTAATATTCGCACCGATAACTGTAATATCATTGCGGTCGATAACTCACAAGCGATGGTTGAACGCTGTAAATTACACTTACAAGGTTTTCGCTCTGACGTGCCGGTCACCGTTACGCTGGGTGATATAAACGATTTAGCAATCGAGAATGCCTCTGTGGTCGCGATGAACTTTACTCTACAGTTTATTCCACCTGAAAAGCGCCAAGCGGTGCTTGAAAAGATTTATGCAAATTTAAAACCTGGCGGCGTTTTGTTGCTTAGCGAAAAAATTAAAGGTGAAGATGAGCAATGCGATAATTTGCTCATTGATTTACACCATGATTTTAAGCGTCATAACGGCTATTCGGAGCTTGAGATCAGCCAAAAGCGTACGGCTATCGAAAACGTCATGCGCCCTGATCATTTATCTATCCACTTAAACCGATTAAGTGAAATTGGTTTTAGCCAAACGCAAGTGTGGTATCAATGTTTTAACTTCTGCTCGATGATTGCAATCAAGTAATCATCACAACGATATAAAAGAGTATTTCATGTCTCAATGGTTTAACCAATTTTACGCTGCGATTGCACAAAGCCCGCTTAGTCACTGGCTCGAAACTTTGCCAAGTCAATTAAAGCACTGGGAACTAGAAGCCAGCCACGGCGATTTACCTAAATGGCAAAAAGTGCTGAAAAACTTACCTGAAGTAAGCACCAACCATGTAAACCTTCAGAATAAAGTACAAATTGGCACCGGTGATGAGCTATCTGAAGGTCAGCAAAAACAGTTAACGCATTTATTAAAGCGCATGATGCCATGGCGTAAAGGGCCATTTAGCTTGCACGGTATTGAGATTGATACTGAGTGGCGCAGTGATTGGAAATGGGATCGTTTACTGCCGCATATCGAACCGTTAAAAGGCCGCACTGTGCTTGATATTGGCTGTGGCTCCGGTTACCACTTATGGCGCATGCGCGGTGAAGGCGCAAATTTTGTGGTGGGTATTGATCCATCCGATTTATTCTTATGCCAATTCCAAGCGATTAAACACTACCACCAAGATGAAAACGTGCATTTATTACCGCTAGGTGTAGAGGCTCTGCCTGAGCTAAAAGCATTCGATACTGTGTTTTCGATGGGTGTTTTATATCACCGCCGCTCACCTATCGACTTTTTAGCACAGTTAAAAGCGCAGCTTCGCCCAGGTGGTGAGCTGGTACTTGAAACCCTGGTTGTTGAAGGTGATGAGCATACAGTCTTAGTGCCAACTGACCGTTATGCCAAAATGCGTAATGTGTGGTTTATTCCAAGCACCGCGGCATTAAAACTATGGATGGAGCGTGTTGGCTTTAAAGATGTACAAGTTAAAGACTGTGCAATCACAACGCTTGAAGAACAACGTAAAACCGAGTGGATGGAAAACGAATCACTGGTCGACTTTTTAGATCCAAATGACACCAGCAAAACCATCGAAGGTTACCCTGCCCCTCTTCGCGCTATTTTAACCGCGAAAGCTTAAGCCAAATTTGGCTCTCGGTTTTAGGCTCTGAACAAACCAAGAGCCTAAAACCCAATAGCTAATTCCTTTTTTAGCGGACAACTGTCCTTGTCAAGTCGGTTAAAGTGATTTTTCAACTAGCCGCGCCATTGCAATTGTTGTAAAATACGCGCGTTTCTAAGCAACCCACATGCAACTTTTTTGAGGAAAACCTGTGAGCGAACAAAAACAGTCTCTTAGCTATAAAGACGCGGGCGTAGATATCGATGCCGGTAATGCACTTGTTGAGCGTATTAAAGGCGTAGTTAAAAAAACCAGACGTCCTGAAGTAATGGGCGGTATCGGTGGTTTTGGCGCACTTTGCGAACTACCAACTGGCTATAAAGAGCCTGTACTGGTTGCTGGCACAGACGGCGTTGGTACAAAACTACGTTTAGCTATTGATCTTAAAAAGCACGACACAGTGGGTATTGACCTTGTTGCTATGTGTGTAAACGACCTTATCGTACAAGGTGCTGAGCCACTATTTTTCCTTGACTACTATGCAACTGGTAAATTAGACGTAGATACTGCGGCTGATGTTGTAACTGGCATTGGTAAAGGCTGTGAGCTTTCTGGCTGTGCATTAATCGGCGGTGAAACTGCTGAAATGCCTGGTATGTATGACGGCGAAGACTACGACATGGCTGGTTTCTGTACGGGTGTTGTAGAAAAATCAAAAATTATCGACGGTACGAAAGTGGCTGCAGGCGACCAATTAATCGCACTTGCATCAAGCGGTCCTCATTCAAACGGCTTCTCATTAATTCGTAAAGTACTTGAAGTATCTGGTGCAGACACAAGCGCAGAGCTTGAAGGCAAAACACTTGGCGATCACCTTTTAGAGCCAACTCGCATTTACGTTAAACAACTACTTGAGTTATTCAAGCAGGTTGACGTTCACGCGTTATCGCACATCACGGGTGGTGGTTTCTGGGAAAACATCCCGCGCGTACTTCCTGAGTCTGCAAAAGCAGTAATCAAAGGCGACAGCTGGGAATGGCCTGTTGTTTTCAACTGGTTACAAGAAAACGGCAACATCACAACTCACGAAATGTACCGTACATTCAACTGCGGTGTAGGTATGGTTTTAGTTGTTCCTGCTGACAAACTTGAGCAAAGCTTAACAATTCTTAAAGATCTTGGCGAAAATGCATGGCACATCGGTGAGATCCAAGATGCAAAAGCAGGTGAAGAGCAAGTAGAAATTTTAGGTGGTCGTGACTAATGACCCCTTGTCGTCTTGTTGTATTAATTTCTGGTAGCGGTTCAAACCTTCAAGCCATCATCGACGCCTGTGCGCGCGGTGAAATCAAGGCCGACATCGCCGCTGTAATTAGTAATAAAGCCGACGCCTATGGCCTTGAGCGAGCTAAAAAAGCAGGTATACAAACACGTGTACTTAGCCATAAAGATTTTGACTCGCGTGAGGCCTATGATGCTGAGTTAATGGACATTATTGACAGTTTTGAACCAAATCTGGTTGTATTAGCTGGTTTTATGCGTATTCTAACACCTAGCTTAGTGCAAAAATTTAAAGGAAAAATGTTGAACATTCATCCTTCTTTGTTGCCTAAGTACCAAGGGCTGAATACCCATCAAAGAGCAATAGATGCAAAAGATGAGGTTCACGGCGTAAGTGTTCACTTTGTAACTGAAGAGCTAGACGGCGGTCCCGTTGTGCTTCAGGCCAAAGTGCCGGTACTCGAAAACGATACCGCAGACACACTTGCGCAACGTGTTCATCAACAAGAACATATAATCTATCCTTTGGTGGTCAAGTGGTTCAGTGAACAACGACTCAAGATGGAAGCAGATTATGCAGTTTTTGACAAAAAGAAACTTCCTGCACACGGCGCA
This sequence comes from Pseudoalteromonas sp. CO133X, assembly GCA_004208945.1. Classification (GTDB taxonomy): domain Bacteria; phylum Pseudomonadota; class Gammaproteobacteria; order Enterobacterales; family Alteromonadaceae; genus Pseudoalteromonas. The sequence continues at coordinate 91,492 of SGPE01000010.1, forward strand.
CATTACCCAGAATAAAAAACGAAGTGCCCTACTCGCATGTGTGGGCACTTTATTACTTCCTACCAGTGTTTTAGCTGGCGACCTCACTCAATACCAAGCCAAATACGATGTACTTCGTAAAGGTGAAACCCATGGTAAAGCGGTACGTGAACTAAAAAAAATCAACGATGGCAACTATGTACTTACCTATCATAGTGAAATTGAATGGATGATTTTTTCTGATTCACGAAAAGAAACCTCCGAATTTAGTTACCAAGATCATAAAATATCACCTCTTAGCTACGCTATGGAGCGAACAGGAACAGGGCCAGATAAAGAATATACGCTCAAGTTCGATCCTGTTCACAAGCAGGTCAACAGTAACCAAAGTAAATACCCACTGAAATTCGATTGGTCAGATGATTTCCAAGACTCTTTATCGTATCAAGTACAGGTTCGCGAAGAATTAAAGCAAGGTAAAACGCAGCTTTCTTATCCTCTAGTAGATAAAAAAGGCAACCTGCGTAATTATGATTTTGAAGTCATTGGAACAGAAATGATTTCATTGCCAATTGGTAATATAGATGCAATTAAAGTAAAACGCTTATACGACAACAATAAACGTCAAGCCCTTGCTTGGTTTGCCCCTGAAATGGACTACATGTTGGTTCGCATGTGGAAAGGTGAAAAAGGTGTCGAACAGTTTGAAGTACAACTTAACTCATTCACTGTCACAACACCTGTTACCGTAGCTAATGATAAGTAGTCGCGATTTTACATCGCGAAAAGCGTCTACATCACACTAAGGTATCAGCGTTTGGGTAAATTTATCTATTAAAAGTCGCGGGGTAAACCCGCTACTACCTTAGATTAATTCGCCCATTTTAAACAACGCAAACTCACCTGGCTCCATTTTTTGCCAGCGTTCATCATTAGTGAGCGGCCTTGTTGCAATGACAGTAACCACATCGTTCGGTGTGGTTTCTTTTTGAAAATCAACCACCATATCAGCATCAATTAATGTCGCTTTGCCAAACGGCGCACGGCGTGTGATCCAGTGCAGATTATTAGTGCAATATGCCAACACATACACACCGTCAGTAAGCAACATATTAAACACCCCCTTTTCACGTAAAGTGTGCGCAAGTTTAGCTACATAACGAAATACGGATGCCATATTTGAAGGACGTTTTGGGTATTTTTCTCGCACTTTATCAAGTAACCAGCAAAATGCTAATTCACTGTCGGTATTTCCAACCGGTCTATAATGCTCAGGTTTTAAATCATGATAATTAGAAAGTTGACCATTATGAGCATACGTAATTTCACGCCCCCATAGCTCACGAGTAAATGGGTGGGTATTTTCAAGACATACACGACCACGATTCCCCTGACGAATATGGCTTATCACCGAAATACTCTTTATTGGGTAAGCTTTCACAAGCTTGGCAATCTCAGACTGGCAACTTGGCTCTGGATCTTTAAACGTACGACAGCCTTTTCCTTCATAAAAAGTAATACCCCAACCATCTTTATGCGGCCCAGTATTCCCCCCACGCTCTAATAACCCTGAAAAACTGAAACAAATATCCGTTGGTACATTGGCCGACATGCCAAGCAACTCACACATAAAACTCTATACCTATTATACATAATGAAAGAATTGCATCGCAATGCAGTTTTGCTCGCAGCTATTGTTAAACATAGTGGCACTGTTAGCAACTAGCTCCCTAATTTTTTATAAACTCGATGGGTAAACTATTAAATATATGATGGTAATTTCAAAAATAACCGCTTAAATCAGCTTACTTTGATCTAATGTACAACTTGTTCAAATAAACACAGCAGTAATTACTGTTTTATCCTTGTTCCCCTCTTGATAATTGCTTGTTCTAGCGCTACTCTAAAAGAGGTGGTCTGACCTCTATTAAGGAATAATCAATGACTCTCATATTTTTACTAGGTTTACTCGTGCTGCTTAGCGTTGCGAGTTACCACAGATCAAGCTGGAATACCTGTTTAGGTATTGCCATTGCGACTTTACTTGTTGGCACATTTGCTGGCGCGTTTGGCGCAATTAGTTGGCTACTATTCTTACTTATTGCTGTGCCACTTTCTGTGACTAGCATTCGTCAACAATACATCATTAAACCAATCTTTGCTGCGTTTAAAAAAGTAACACCGACTATGTCGGATACTGAAAAATCAGCCATTGATGCTGGTACTACATGGTGGGAAGCGGATCTATTCTGTGGCCGTCCTGACTGGAACAAATTACATCAGTACCCTGCTCCGAAATTAACAATCGAAGAGCAAGCGTTTATTGATGGTCCAGTTGAAGAAGTATGTAGCATGCTAGATGACTGGCACGCAACACACGAACTAACTGATTTACCGCAAGATGTTTGGCAATACCTAAAAGACAACAAATTCTTTGCCATGATCATCAAAAAAGAATACGGCGGTTTAGAGTTTTCTGCTTATGCACAATCATGTGTACTGCAAAAGCTAACAAGTAAATCAACGTTACTATCTTCTATCGTAGGTGTACCTAACTCGTTAGGTCCTGGTGAGCTACTTCAGCACTATGGTACTAAAGAGCAAAAAGATCATTACTTACCACGCCTTGCAAGTGGTCAAGAAATTCCATGCTTTGCTTTAACATCACCAGAAGCAGGTTCTGACGCAAGTGCTATCCCTGATTACGGTGTTGTATGTAAAGGTCAATGGAACGGTGAAGAAGTTGTTGGTATTAGCCTAACGTGGAACAAGCGTTACATTACTCTTGCCCCAGTTGCTACTGTACTTGGCCTTGCATTTAAACTACAAGATCCAGACGGTTTACTCGGTGAAGACAAAGAACCTGGTATTACTTGTGCGCTTATCCCAACAGATACTCCAGGAGTAGAAATTGGCCGTCGTCACTTCCCGCTAAATGTTCCATTCCAGAATGGTCCTACTCGCGGTAAAGACATCTTCGTACCACTTGATTACATCATTGGTGGCCCGAAAATGGCGGGTCAAGGCTGGCGTATGCTTGTTGAATGTTTATCTGTTGGTCGTGCAATCACATTGCCGTCTAACTCAACAGGTGGCATTAAAACAATTGCGCTTGCAACAGGTTCTTACAGCCGTATTCGTCGTCAATTCCGTTTACCTATTGGTCAAATGGAAGGTGTTGAAGAGTCATTAGCAAAACTGGCAGGTTACGCATACAGCTCTGATGCAGCTGTAAGCATGTCTACAGGTGCTGTTGACCTTGGTGAAAAGCCATCGGTTGTATCTGCGATTATCAAATATCACTTAACTGAGCAAATGCGTGAAGCAACAATTCACGGCATGGATGTTCACGGTGGTAAAGGCATTATGCTTGGTCCAAACAACTACTTAGGTCGTGGTTACCAAGGTGCGCCAATTGCAATTACCGTAGAAGGTGCAAACATCTTAACGCGTAACATGATCATCTATGGTCAAGGTGCGATTCGCTGCCATCCATTCGTGTTAACAGAGCTAGGTGCTTGTGCGATTGAAGACCGTGAAGAAGCATTGTCAGTATTCGATAAAGCGTTAATGGGCCACATTGGCTTTACAATTTCGAACCTAGTTCGTACTAAGTGGTTAGCCTTTACTAATGCTCGCTTCACAAGCACGCCATACAAAGACGAAACAGCGGAATTCTACCGTATTGCATCTCGTTTCAGTGCGTCGTTAGCATTAATGTCGGATATCAGCATGGCGGTGTTTGGTGGTTCATTAAAGCGTAAAGAGCGTATCTCTGCACGTTTAGGTGACTTACTAAGCTACTTATACCTTGTATCTGCAACACTTAAACGCTACAACGATGAAGGCCGTAAAAAAGAAGATTTTGCGCTTGTTCAATGGAGCTGCCAAGATCACCTTTACCACTGCCAACGTGCACTTGCTGACTTAATCAATAACATGCCATCTGCACCACTTCGTGCAATGCTAAAAATCATGTTATTCCCATTCGGTCGTCCTGTTCGTAAGCCTACTGATAAACTTGAGCACAAACTTGCTCACTTATTACAAGTACCAAGCGAAACTCGTAACCGTTTAGCTAACTACATTTACCTTAAAAACGAGCCGCTTAACCTTGTGGGTCGTCAAGAGCAAACGCTTAAAGACGTACTCGAAGTTGAACCGCTGTTTAATAAGGTATGTCGTGAAAAAGGCGTAAAACTGCCTTTCTTCCAACTTGATAAAGTAGCGCAAATGGGTCTGGAAGCAGGCATTTTAAGCCAAGCAGAAGCCGACAAACTAGCCGCAGTTGAAAAAGCCCGTCTTGACGTTATTAACGTTGACGACTTTGACCCTGCTGACTTAGTTGCTGGTAAAGTTGCTCGTGGCGAAGGCAATAAAAAAGCGGATGCCGCTTAAGCAATAAACAGTATTCCAATTGTTATAACAAACCAAACCAGCGCATAATGCGCTGGTTTTTTTTGCGCTAAATATTGCTGTAATAAACACCATACTGCCCCGATAATTATTAAAAGCATGTTAGTGCCGAGCATGCTTATAAGTACCACGAGAGCCAGAACAAAAAATACTAGGCTAGGTAAAAAGTGGCTTATATAAAACTGCTTGCCTTGGCTGACACTTTGAAAAAATAACCGATATTTATTAAAAACAGCCATGCAATCAAACTGCAGTGAGCTCGCTAGCAACACGCATACTGAAAAAGCAGTAGCTTGTATCAGGTCACTAAAGTCGTTACGGATTGTAATTAGCTGCAATAAAGCTAACAACAGTGCAACTAGTACTGCTCCACGCCAAATTAAGCTCCAACTGTGCTGTATAAAGTAGCTAAGCCAGAATAAACCAAACGATTGCACTTTCAATTTATGACTCATTCTTACAGGTGGGAGCAAAGTCGAACAGCAGAAAATAGCAACAAAACCCAAAAAGTAGTGCAGCGAAGTAAAACTTACAGGCAGTAATACCAATACAAAACTTATTAAGAAGCTATAAAAGAGCGCAAGTGGCCTATAAAGAACAAATACCCCACAAAACCATTGCAACAACATGAACAAAAGAAAATGAGGCACTTGTAGCCATTGCTTTAGTGATAGATCCATTGCTATTAATAAACTCGCAATAAGCCAAGCATTACTTAAAAATAGTAATTTGCAGTCAACGCACACTCGCCAAGAAGATTTAAATAAACTGCGCTGAAATGCCCTGTTTTGCGCATTTTTAATGGCTGGGGCCATGGCCCATAACATCACAGATTCAAGTAAAAGATAAACCACTGCTAATTTTGCACCGTAAGCAGGTGCTGCATGGCTATCAACTATTTTTCCAAGCCCTAAAAACAACAGTAAAGCCAAACCAAGAAATGCAGGACCCAGTACGAGTGCGAACAGCAAGCTAAAACTCTTTAGCTGAGACAGCATACTTTTAAGGGTAGTCGTATATGCTAGATATCGAAAAGAGAGGAATGGGATGTATCTGGCAAAGTAGTCAATCATAATGATGAACACTCAAAACCGTGCTGTAAAAATACCTCCGGTTCATGGCTTGTTATGATGATCTGCCCATTAGGTTTATCATTGAGGTAGCTATTAAGCAATTTGAGTAAAAATCGAATGCTTTCTTGGTCTAATGCTGCACTCGGTTCATCTAACAACAAAAATGGGGCTTGCTTTAAAAAAGCAATAATAAGCTGGCACTTCTTTTGATTACCACTCGACAAAGCACTAAAACGGGTATTGAGGTGCTCATCAAACCTAAATCCGGTAATAAGTTGCTCTGGCATTTCTTTCTTTAACGCCTTACAACTAAGTTCAATAATTTGTCGCGCGGTTAAAAAATTGGGCAGCGCAATACGGTCACTGGCAATCGAAACATAACTTTGAACAGATTCAATTGTTTCACTATTGAACAAAACATACCCTGATTGTGGATTTTCGAGGCCTGCAATGATCATCAGTAATGTTGTTTTTCCCTTGCCATTAGCTGCTTGTAAACAGGTTTTTTTGTCGTTGAACTGCTTATTATAATTTTTAAAAACTTGAGCTGAAGCGAAACGCTTATTGAGGTCTTTAATTTCTATCATGATTATTCCTTTAATTGTGGAAAAATACTAACACACTGGTGTCCACATTTAGTTACATGATTTGTAACAAATATCGACGCTCGAAGGCTTGCGTTTATAAATTGAACAAGTAAGACTCTATTGCGGAAAAATAAAAAGGAATAATTACAATGAAACCGAGTTTCCAATTAGCAGCCATTGCTTGTGCGCTCAGCCTTGCAATAGCAGGATGTTCACAGTCAAACCAATCAACAACTAATACTAATAACCAACAGCAAGTCCAAACAGTTAAACAATATGATGCTGAGACCTTTTTTGATACAACCTCAATTATGGGTAGCAGTTTTTCACCGAAGGGCGACAAAGTACTAATAAGCAGCGACGAAAGCGGTATTTATAGCTTGTACGAAGTCGATATTAAAACCGCCAAGAAAACCCGTTTAACAGATTTTGAAGACAGTACTTATGCAGTCGCTTATTTCCCTAACGATGAGCGCGTACTATTTACTAAAGACTCAGGCGGTAACGAGCGCTATCACATCTATGTTCGTGAAACAGATGGCACAGTTAAAGACCTCACTCCAGGTGAAGAAACTAGAGCAGGGTTTGCTGGCTTTACTGAAGACGGTAAACACTTCTTTATAACCAGCAATCAACGCGACGCTAAATTTATGGATCTGTACCGCGTTGATACTAACAGCTATGAAGTGACCCCTGTTTATCAAAATACTATGGGGCTTGATGTCGGTGCAATCAGCCCTGATGGCCGTTTTATTGCTTTATCGAAAAACAATTCGAACAAAGACAGCGATGTATTCATTCTTGATACTCGCAAAAAAACGCTTAAACCAGAACTCATCACTCGCCATGACAACGATGCCAAATACGGCCCTGAAACCTTCTCAAGAGACAGTAAATCACTGTATTACTCAACCGATGCCAAAGGTGAGTTTGCAGAAATTTGGCGCTATGATTTAACGACTGGCGAGCATAGCCCTGCCCTCAAAGATGAATGGGATGTGAGCTTTATTTACTTCTCTAAATCTGGTCGTTATCAAGTAAGTGGTGTTAATGCTGACGCGAGCACTAAGGTGTCGATAATCGATACCACCACAGGTAAAGGCATTGCTATGCCATCATTACCGGCTGGTAACTTACGTGGTGTAAACTTCTCTGCTGATGAAAAAACCATGGCGTTTTACTTGAATTCAGATACCTCACCAAGCAACTTATTTGTGTGGCAACTTGGTGAGTCGAAAGCGAAACAGTTAACCAACACATTAAGTGATGCGATTGATCAAAATGACTTAGTTGAAAGCACAATTGTACGCTTTAAAAGTTTTGATGGTTTAGAAATCCCTGGGGTTTTATATAAGCCTAAGCAAGCTAACAGCAACAACAAAGTACCAGCTTTAGTTTGGGTGCATGGCGGCCCAGGCGGACAAAGCCGCACAGGTTATAGTGCAATGCAGCAGCATCTAGTCAATCATGGTTATGCCATTTTTGCAGTCAATAACCGTGGCAGCTCAGGTTATGGTAAAACCTTCTTTCATTTAGATGACAAAAAGCATGGCACTGACGATTTACAAGATATCGTTTATGGTAAAAAACACCTGCAAAGCTTAGATTGGGTTGATGCAGACAAAATTGGCATCATGGGAGGGAGTTACGGTGGTTTCATGACTGCTGCAGCACTTGCTTTCGAACCTGAAGAATTCAAAGTAGGTATTAATATCTTTGGTGTAACAAACTGGGTTAGAACCTTAAACTCGATCCCACCATGGTGGGAGAGTTTTAAAAAGGCGCTGTATGATGAAATGGGCGACCCCGCGACAGACGGCGAACGTCACCGTGCAATTTCGCCGCTCTTTCATGCTAAAAACATCACTAAGCCATTAATGGTGATCCAAGGTGCTAACGACCCACGGGTTTTACAAGTTGAAAGCGATGAACTTGTTGCCGCTGTAAAGGCAAATGGTGTGCCTGTCGACTATGTGTTATTTGATGATGAAGGCCATGGTTTTACTAAAAAGGAAAACCGTATTAAAGCCTCAAACGCATACCTTGAGTTTTTAAATACCTACTTAGATAAGTAGTAAAACAGTAAAGGTTAAAGGCCGGTTTTATACCGGCTTTTTTATGCAAAATACCTGTATACAAGCAAAATTTAGTATTTCATACAGTACTGTACGAAATACTGTATGAATTTAGTGGTAGATTTTTCACCTTTTTAGCTCTTCAAAGAAAATCATAGCTACATGTTTAATAACAACTAAATATTTTTAATTAAAATAAAACTGAACTATTGGTTAAAAAATAGCAAAAAAGTACTTGCGCAAAAACACTGTATAAACTACTGTATACACATACTGTATAAACAACCAGTGAGTGAAAGTTATGTTACAGCCAATTACATTAAGAACAGTTAAAAGCTACCAACAAGATAACGACAAAGCGTCTGTTAATTTAATTCAAATTGAAGACGAAATATCAGCAACCTTTGAGTTATTAAAAGTATTGCATCATTACAATAGCCAAAATGCATGGACACTATTAATTGCCCCTGACCATGTACCTAGCAAAGCATTATTAGATTCGTGTTCGATTGATACCAGCAAACTACTTGTGATCAGACAAAAGCATTTAGTTAACCTTGAGTACGTACTTAGCTCAGCATTACATAACGGTAATTTTGCTGCTGTGATCACATGGACAGATATTGTAAACAATCACCAACTTGATTCGATGAACTTAAACCTTGAGCAGGCATCAGCTAAGTTTTATTGCTTTACAAAAAGCGCTCAATTAAACAATTTAGTACCCCAGCCACAATAGGCTTGTTAAAATAACAATTTACAGTTTTAGGTAAGTTGTTATGACATCACTCACACACCCCCTTTGTCCTTGTGGCAGCGAATCGACTTACGAGCTTTGCTGCCAGCCTTTTCATACCGGTGCAAGCCAAGCTGATACCCCAGAGCAACTTATGCGTTCTCGTTTTAGTGCATACGCGCTAAAAGATGCAAAATATGTATTTAGTACTTATGTACAAAGCCAGCAAGCCGCGAACTCGGTTCGCGAAATTAAAGATTTTTCAAATAGCTGTCGTTTTACCAAGCTAAACGTTTTAGATACTGAATATAACGAGCAAGAAGGTTTTGTAGAATTTAAAGCAAATTACTTTTACCAAAACTTGTATTGTGAGTTACACGAAAAGTCGCGTTTTATTAAAGAAGATGGACTATGGCGTTACCTTGATGGTGATATAACACCCGTTGCAGATATTAAAATTGGCCGTAATGACGAGTGCCCTTGTGGTAGCGGCAAAAAATATAAAAAGTGTCACGCAATTTAAATCACGGCTATTCACTTTTTATATAGCCAATCTAAACCTTGACTGGCCGTTGTAGGGAAAGCCGTTGCGTGGTGGGCATGTGGAATAACAAATAAATTTGTCATCACGTGTTCGCCACTTTGCTTATTAATTTTATCTACTAATTGTTTAGTACCAAAAACCATTTTTTCACCTTCACTCTCTTCAAGCTCACCCACTGCGATGTAAACTTTTGTAGTGTTGGTAGCTGGTTTTACAGCCATAGCTAATATTGAGTTTTCTTTAAACCACACTGATGGACTGCCAATAATATAGCTTGAAAAAAGCGTCGGCTCGGTAAATAAGGTATAAGCAGCAAACAGGCCCCCTAATGAATTACCGACAAGTGTCTTTTGCGTGCCAGTTCGATAATGGGTGTTAATATAAGGAATAACAGTGTGTTTTAAGTAATTTAAATGTTGCTTTGCGCCCCCTGTAGCACGTTTCCATGTCTTATCAACAAACGGTGTGTAATCATGAATTCGGCTATTTAGCCCTGATATGCCCTTTTGATAACCAACGGCAACAAGAATTACTTCCTCAATGGAGCCTGAATTCATCATAAAACGGCTAGCACCTGAGGCTATAGGCAAACTGTAATTGGCGTCTAACAGATAAACCACAGGGTAACGTTTCTGGTTTTGTTTTTGATAGCTACGTGGCAGTTTGATAGTAATGGGGTATTCGTTTTCTGTATGTTTACCTTTTAGCAAAACTGTATCAGTGCGCGGCAGAGTAAAGGGTTCAGCCCAAGCGGTAAAGCTTGTCCCAAAAATACAGAACATCAAAATAAAAAGTATATTAGGCATCGTTAATCCTTTAGCCATTTCTTAATGGGTAACACCCACTCATCTTTTGGCTCATAAAATGCGCCATGAGAGAGCCCTGTATTAATGCTTATTTCTTCGAACTTAGTAACTTCACTCCTATCAATTAAAAATTGGCAAGAGCCAACCTGATCTGAACGTTCAAAGATTGAGTAAACCTTACCGTATGCCCTAACTGATGGATGCTTTTTAATTAAACCGGCACACCCTGCTAATATTATTAAGTTGATATTTGTGCGTTTAAGTTCATTGGCTGCCAGTACCGATAATGCCCCACCTCGTGAAAAACCGACCAGACTAATATGCGACTCAGGAACACCTGCCTTTAATAAAATGTCGACATCAGCAGCTAACTTTTTAGCAAATAAAAATGGGGCTGTGCCTTTTTTTCGGTGGTATGCAATTAAGTTATAGGCTGGATCTGCTAGTGCTTTTTTAATTGCAGGAAAATCATAAATGCCATATTTTGGATGGCGTGGACGAGTGTGCTCACCTTCGACGATGTAACCATGAGAATAAAAAACATAATGCTCATTGCTATTGAAGCTACTGGGAAGCTCATCATAAATAGTATTTGCTTGGACTTGGCATCCGCAAATAACGAGTAGTAATAAAAAACGGCGCATACTAATCCATAGCTAGGCAATAAAAATGGGCCATAAGGCCCACTCTTAGATTCGCTCGTTTGACGTTTACTCTTCGTCAAACTCTTGTAATTGTCGCTGTGCAGGACGCGCTAAGATTTCAACATAAAACGTCATAAGTCCTTTGGCTTCAATATCGCTAATGCATTTGTTGATCTCTGCCACATGCACAACCTGTGCATCTTCTGCAGATTCGCCAAACTTACAGTCAAACGCCCAATAATCAGCCCCTTCAGGAAGTGTTTTGTTGCGTTCACGTTTTAAGTATTTTTTTACTTCGTGTTTGGCTGCATCAACCATACGAGGATATTTGATTTTCTCATGGTTAAGCGTGAATGTTTTTTTCATTATGGTCCTAATAACTTGATTCAATAGTCATGGCATAAAGCCACTAGGTCGCATTATAACAAGCACATTTAAAATTAGCTGTAGTTTTTAATAATACGCTGAAATTTCCCTATATTACCTATTGTAGCGTACAAGAAAGTTATGACAATTGAATTAATTATTTAAGCTGTCGCTAAGTACAAAGGCTGATGAATTAATTCGTCTTTTAAGCCATCATAAAAAGCCGCTGCATCCATTTGTGGTCGCTCTGTAACACTATTATTAGTGTAATAACGTTTTCTAACCGCAGGTTCGCAATTATCAATGACATTTAATGGCACATGGCATTTATCATCACGAATTGTCAGTGGCTCTGGGTTTAAACATTGACGTAAACGAATGTCTGTAAGTCCACCACTTAGAAGACGAAATGCATTTTGCTCGCCAATTAGCATGTCAAATTGCTCTGGTGCTAATGCTTGCTTTGGTCCCGCCCCTAATTCATTACGTAGCGCTTGCTCAGATATTTGGGTGTTAGCTAACTCTGATTTTGGTAGGTGAAACTGACTAAAGTCGAGCACATCATGAGAGAGCATTGCCAATAGTAAAGCAAATTCTCCACTGCGTTGCTCATGAACACTTTTATTAAGACGATTATCAAGTTGACTCTCATTGAGTAACAAACCATCAATTTGCATAGACTTTAGCCGAATAGTTTCAAGATTAACCAGTTATCGGCATTAATCCATTTTTCTTTAGTTTTTTTCTTTACTTAAATAATCAGTTTGCTATTATCAGCGCCGTTGCATTGGAGGGGTTCCCGAGCGGCCAAAGGGATCAGACTGTAAATCTGACGGCTCAGCCTTCGCTGGTTCGAATCCAGCTC
>SGPE01000014.1 GCA_004208945.1 Pseudoalteromonas sp. CO133X
GCGCCGATGATAGTGTGGCATTTGCCATGTGAAAGTAGGACATCGCCAGGCTCCTAATTAAAGAAACCCGTTGCAGCGATGCAACGGGTTTTTTGCTGTGTGTCATCGTGCTCTATCCGCGAACAGACAACCCATGACGCGGGATAAACCCACTGCTACTCACTATCAAAATGCCAAAGCGTAGGCGTGATTGTATATTTGATTTTCACTCACTCCACAACCTTCCACTATATTTACTCTTTGTTGCAATTTTAATCTTGGTTTAGTACCTGAGCTATGTAAAACTATTTGGGATTTTTAAACCTCAATCAGGTGACATGAATGTCTCAAATTAAAGCTTGGAAACTTATAAGCCTGTTTTGTTTGATAAGCTTGCTTATGGGCTGTCAGTCTAAAGAAGAGCAGCTAAAACAAACAATTCAACAATCTATAGAAAAAGCTGAAGTCGAGTTGAACCAGCTAGGTACAGCGCTTGATAATGGCTCACTTCGCAATGCGACGATACTAAAACAATACGGAAAGGTTTTAGCTGAGCAGCAACCGCAACTTTCTGAGATCGCCCGTGTTATTAGCCTTGATGCGACTCGAGAAGGTGCTATCTATTCTGGCCTTACTCAGCGTTTAGCTGACGCTAAATCAACATACTTAATTCCACCCTATGAAGATACGCTTCATCAACTTGATTTAATACGTGATGCTGCAAAACCGTCATTATTTCAAGATGCACTCACAGATCCCATCAATATGCTTGCAGATATGTCGAATGGCACGCTTGCACGTGTTGGCGCAATTAGTGGAGCAGCTGAAGGCGAAAGTGTTGGTAACCAGTTAGTTGGTAACCCTAACTATGGGCAGTGGCAAACGAATAGCAGCGGCACCAGCTTTTGGGTTTGGTACGGGATGTATCGTATGTTGGGCGATGTATTCGACCGAGTTGAATATGGTCGTTGGAGCCGTCATAGAAAGTACAGCTATTACAATGACTATGGCCGTTATCGTTATTCAAGCCCAAAACAGATTAAAGCACAGCAAACGGTAGAGACGCGTACTCGTCAGTCTTATCAACGCCAAGGTAAACAATTCACTAGTCCGTATGCAACTAAGCGCAGTGGCGCATCTGGATTAAGCCGTAGCAGCTATACGCCGCCACGCACACGTAGTAGCTATGCTTCTAGCAGTAGTTACAGTAAAAGCTCTGGGTCATTACGTAACAGCTCGAGCAGAACATCACGTGGCATTAGCCGCGGTAAGTAGTGAAAAGAATAACCACCGGAGTTACAACATATGTATGAATTTAATGGAATAACAACTTGGTCTTTGCAAGCTTTAGCAATCGACTTTGCAATCATTATCGCTTTATTTGTAAGCTTAAAATTTATTAAAGGCTGGGTATCTAACTTACACGCCAATGATGAAATTACTGAACGTGATAACTTTGCATTTGGTATTAGCTTTGCGGCAGGACTAGTGGCACTGGCTATTGTTCTAAGTGGCGTGAGCAGTGGCTCATTTGCACCGACCTTGCAACAAGAAGCATTACAAATGCTTGGTTATGGTGTGATGGCGATTGTACTTATTAAGCTAGGTCATTTCTTCCAAGACAAAGTAGCGCTACGTAAAGTGAGCCTGCACGACGAAATCGTAAAAGGTAATGCGACTGCTGCACTCATTGATTTTGGCCATGTAGTGAGTGTGGCTATCGTTATTCGCTCAGCTTTATTTTGGGTGGCGACCGAAGGCTGGCATGGTATTCCAATTGTGATCGCAGCCTTTGCGATTGGTAGCATCGCGATGCTACTGATCAGCCAATATCGAGTACAGTTATTTAAACGTACTAACCGCAGTGGTGATTGCCTACAACAAGCGGTTATTGATGGCAACTTAGCGGTGGGTATTCGTTACGCTGGCTTTTTAGTGGGTAGTGCATTGGCATTAACTGCTGCATCAGGTATTGCTCCTTATGCCGCTGACAACATTGTAGCTAGTTTAGGTTACTGGGCATTGAGTGCAGCAGTGAGCTTAGTTGCCTTCATTTTACTGCATTTAGTGACTATTAAAATCATCTTAGCTGGTTGTGATATTTCAGACGAAGTAAATCGCCAAAAGAACGTGGGTGTAGCGGCTATCTCTGCGGCGGTTTCATTTGCGGTTGGTTCGACCATGGCAACCCTGTTAGGTGCCTAGTTAAGTGTCTACTACAACTACAGCCCCAAGTAGAGCTAATCTACTTGGGCATGATTTTTTATTAATTACTGTAATGGCCGTACTCGCTGGGTGCGGCCTTATTTATGAATACCTTCTCTCTCATTACGCAGGTCGTGTCTTAGGCTCGGTTGAGAGTGCTATTTATGCGATGATCGGCACCATGATTGTGGCTATGGGGATAGGTGCATTTTTAGCGCGCTGGTTTAAAGATGCATTTACTGCTTTTGCTTGGTTAGAGAGTCTTATTGCTTTGGTCGGCATGGGCTGTATTTTAGCGATTGCCAGTGTTATCGCCGTTAGTTATTCATTGCCGCATATTTTCTCCGAAATATTTAACCTGCCTGCAGACACCGTACTTAATGGTTACGTGTTCGAGAAGCTACAAGAGTGGTCTCGTTTTTTACCCTATGTGTTTGGTCTATTACTTGGACTATTAATCGGTATGGAGATCCCGCTAATTGCGCGTATTCGCCAGCAAGTGTATGGCCGCTTTTTAGAAAATAATGCAGGTACCATTTATGGCGCTGATTATATTGGTGCCGGTATAGGTGCTGCGATTTGGGTGAGCATTATGCTCGCGATGCCAATTATGCAAGCCGCAGCTTGGACGGCATTGTTTAATATTATTGCCGGTCTGGTATTTTTATGGCGTTATCATCAACATGTTCGTTTTGCTAAGCTACTGTTAGTTTGCCATGTCCTGTTGTTAGTGTTTTTTGCATTTGTACTTGTACTTGGTACTAGCTGGATGAAAAACCTCAGTAATGTTTTATACAAAGACAAAGTCATTTACTCGCAAGCAACTAAGTATCAGCACTTGGTGTTAACTGAGCGTTTGAGTCGCAATCAGCCGAATGCAATTACCGATCTTTATCTCAATGGTCGTTTACAGTTCTCAAGTGTGGATGAGCAAATTTATCATTCAATGCTTGTCTATCCTGCAATGCTCGCCTCAAATCGTCACGACCGCGTACTGATCATCGGTGGTGGTGACGGGCTTGCATTGCGTGATGTTTTGAAGTGGCCAGTAAAGCATGTCACCTTGGTTGACCTAGATGGTCAACTGTTAAACTTATTTGGTAATGATGTGGGCGACTATGATGCACCAGAAAAGATCAGAACACGTTTAGCAACCCTTAATAATCACTCTATGAGTGATCCTCGCGCTGAAATACGTACTGCTGATGCCTTTTTAGAAGTTGAAGCTATGCTGGCAAAGGGCGAGCGTTTTGACACTATTTTAATTGACTTACCAGACCCTAATCACCCTGATCTCAACAAGATGTACAGTGACTATTTTTATAATCATGTGCGTCAGTTGCTCGCACCTGACGGGGCTGTGGCCGTGCAATCAACATCGCCTTACCATGCGAAGAAAGCCTTTTTGAGTATCGCTAAAACAATGAAAGCTGCGGGCTTTGGTTATGTTGAGCAATATCAACAAAATATTCCTTCATTTGGTCAGTGGGGTTGGACAATCGCGACAACTGCTGGTAAATCAGCAAGTCAACGAATTCGTGAAACTAATGAATTACCCGTGCCATCTCGTTGGGTAAGCAAAGAATATTTATTAGCTTCTTTTGTATTTCCGAATCATTTTTTTGAACAAATAAATACGATTGAAGTCAATAGATTAGGCTCTGGAACCTTGTACGATTATTACCGCCAAGCATGGCAAGTTGAAACCGAATTGTACAAAAATTGATATTTTACAGTTGACATAATATGTCGGCTATGCAAATCTTAACTCAAGACATAATATGTCAAAACGAAAAAGGTGAGACATGGAATTAAATGAACTATCAATCAAATTAGCGTCTTTTGAAACCGAAGGTGTGAGCTTTGAGTCTTTCTTGATTGCCAATCCAGGTGAGCAAGATGTGTTACAAGTTATCGTCGATGGGAATGATGAGTTACCTATCTTTGTTACTCAAACAGAAGAGCAATTACTGTGTATTAGCTACCTGTTTGCTGAAGACGAAGTACAAGCAGATATGCGTAATGAGTTAAACGAAACGTTACTACGTTTAAATGTACCAATCCCATTAAGCGCATTTGCAAAAATTGATGATAAATACGCTATTTTTGGCGCGTTATCGGTTAATTCATCGTTTGATGATATTACCCATGAGTTGGTAACACTGGCAGACAATGCGATTGATGCACTTGAGGCCGTGACCATTTATTTAAACGATTAATTAGCAATTTCTGGAGTTAAGATTATGAGTATTTTAAAGAAACTATTTACAGCTGTACGTGGTGGCGCTCGTGAAGCAGGACAAGCAATTGTTGATGCAAACGGTATCCGTATCTTTGAACAAGAAATTGCTGATGCACAAAATGCCCTACAACGCGCTAAGAAAAGCCTGACTGAAGTAATGGCAAAAGAGATGCAAACGAAGCGTAAAATTAGCGCACTAGATGCATCAATTGCTGAACATGAAGCATATGCAGGCCAAGCACTTGAAAAAGGTAACGAAGCTCTTGCATTAGAAATCGCAGAAAAAATCGGTGATTTTGAAGCTGAAAAAGCAGAGAACGAAGAAGTGTTAGCTGGTTTTAGTAACCACATTGTGCAACTAAAGCAGCAAGTTAAAGAAGCTGAAAAGTCGATTAAAGAAAACCAACGTCAATTAACAATGGTTAAAACGACAGAAAGTGTGCAGCAAGCAACAATGGCTGTAAACAGCACGCTAAATACGAATAGCTCATCAATGACATCTGCGCGTGAGTCTCTAGAGCGTATTAAGCAGCGTCAGCAAGACCGTCAAGACCAGTTAGGTGCGGCTAAGCAATTAGAAGCGGATACTAACGGCGATGATTTAAAAGCGAAAATGGCTGAAGCGGGCATTGGTGATACCAATCCGAAAAGCGCAGATATTTTGGCGCGTATTAAAGCAAAACAAAATAGCTAATTAGTTAGCACAAAGACAAAAGGTAACCCATGCACTGGGTTACCTTTTTTGCTTCAACAAGGAGTCAGCCAATGTTTAACTTTTTCAAATCGAAAAAAGCACCGGAGCGTCAACTCACTGAGCCTAGCCAATTGCAAGTTGGTGATATGTTAAGCGTCATAGATTCATTTGCTTATCCGAGCTGGCTAAAGGGGCAAACATTACGTGTTGTTGATGTACAAACGTATCAGTATCAACGTAGTGCGGAGTATGAGTTGGTACTTGAAAGCGAGTCAGGACAAGTGGTGTTTTTGCAAATTGAGTCTGATGACGGTGAGCAATGGGCAAACTTTGCGATCAAAATTCAACGTGATGATGTTGATGAGATTTTTACCCTTGATGAGTTCGCTCGTATTTTTGATGAAGACGAATTAACGGCAATTAATGTGCAAAATAGCCCAGAGCGTTTTAGTCACTTTTTAGCATCAAGCTACAAACAAACAGAAGCACCTTATGTGTGTTATTTCCACAACAAAGATTACCGTAATAAGCCTTTACCTCGTTATGAAGACGAAGGCGGGGAGCCGTGCGAAATGATCTGTTTAAGCTCTGATGATGAATCACATGGTTTAAATATTGAGGTTTGGGAAGGGGGTGAAACAGAAGTATCACTGACGTTAACCAGACCAATAAGTGATATTGTTGATTTATTTCCTGGGGATGCCAAGTGAGTGATGCAAAAGCCAAGTGGCAGCGTCAGGAGCAAGCAGTTAGAGCAACGCAAATGGCGTTTGATTTAAGCTCTGAAGTGCAAAAATCAATTAAGAAGCAAGCCATTGACCAAGAGCTTACCCCCTCAGATATGATCCGTAAGATTTTGGAACTCGATGTTAAGTCGAAAAAAACCAGACAGCGTTTATCGTTTAACTTAAATGATGAAGAAATTGCCTTATTGGCTGAGCGGTTTGGGGTTGCTGCTGATGATAAGCGCTCAGTGAAACAACAAGTTGCTGAGTTACTGATTGCACACAGTAAAAAAAGCTAAGGTTTTGCCTTTACTTCTTTAAGCCCTTACACTGAGAAAAGATGTTTTAACGAAGTGGCATAACTGTGGATATTATTTTACTTGCTTATTTAGTTATTTTTGCATTATTTGGCACCGCGGCAAGTTACTTTGTACGTTACATTTACGCTTACTGGGTGCATAACACGATGCACATAAAATACATTTATAAGGCCGGTATTTGCATCATCAGTGTGGTGATAATATCCGGCCTTATTGCATTATTTACTTAATCTCGATTGCTTGGCACTGCTGTGAAATACACAGCGACTGTACAGGCAATACAGGCGAGCAATCATTCACAGTTAAAGACTGTTCTGTGTTTTTTTCTGCCATTGTAATTCGCTCGGCAAGTTGCTCAGCCTGTTCTTGCGCTGTGTTTAAGGTTGAATAAACAACGTAGCGGCTTGGCCCTCCACATGCTCGTTCTCCAACTTCTAATACCTTACACTGGAAAGTTGCTGTGCAGCTATTGTTGCTCGCTAATTCGTTCAATTGTTCATTTAAATCGCTTAAATCAACCTTACTAGAATTGCTTGATGTTGTTGTTTCACAACCTGTTAATGCTATTACCGCAAATATACCAGTAGTGATGAAAAGTTTTTTTAACGTCGAACGAACCATTATTGCTTATTCCTTAGTACACACTTTGCGCAGAGCCATCGATTTTAACACAAGTGTTATTAGAACACTGCGTACTGGGTGTGGTTAAATGCTGACAAATACTCATCATGTCGTTCACTGCATTAAATTGTTTTTCGAGGGCTGTGATGTCTTTTGCAAGTTTTTCAACCTCAGCTGTGTTAGCTGTTTTAGTTGAATAAACAATAAAGTTACTTGGGCCACCACAAGCGCGACTACCTACAGGGAGCACTTTACATTGGCTGCTGTTATCACAGCTAGGGTCATCAATAAGTTGGTTTAGTTGTTCATGTGTAGACTTAATCGTGGCTTGGTCTGGCGCAATTTTGTTAACATCAACAGCTGATTTTTTTACTTCAACGGTTTTTTGAGGATCAATAACTTTATTGCGATTGCTTGTAGTTTCGGCTTGCTCATTAATGACTGCATCTGAGCAGGCAGTGAGTAAAACAGGAAATAAAATAGCCAATAGAGGATAGCGCATAACATACCTAAAAATCGTTGAATAAGTACTCACTATCATACACATTGCTCAAAGTGGGGCAATAAAAACGTTAGCTTTCAGTGAGTAGCTCTGTATTCACAGAGCTACAGTAAGATGAAAGTTTTATACCACTCCACAATAAGTAGGTATTACAAACCACCTTGGGTTAGTTTGGCAGGGTTAAGTAACTCGCTCAGTTCTTCGCGCGAAATATCAGTATGCTCTGCAGCAACATCAATAATTGGACGGCCTTCTTGGTAAGCTAATTTGGCAATTTTTGCTGCTTTGCTATAGCCGATCACCGGATTGAGCGCGGTAACTAGGATAGGGTTTTTCGCGAGAGCTTTATCAACATTGCTTTGGTTTACTTTAAAGCTAGCAATCGCTTTGTCCGCAAGAGCTTCACTGCTATTGGCAAGCAGTTCGATACTTTGCAGAATATTTAAGGCAATCACAGGTAGCATCACATTGAGCTCAAAGTTACCCGCTTGGCCAGCTACGGTTATGGTGGCATCATTACCAATTACTTGTGCGCTGACCATAGCCGCAGCTTCTGGGATCACAGGGTTTACTTTACCTGGCATAATTGAAGAACCTGGCTGTAAGGCTTCAAGCTCAATTTCACCAAGACCTGCAAGTGGACCTGAGTTCATCCAGCGTAAGTCATTGGCTATTTTCATTTGTGCTACTGCCAAAACTTTGAGTTGACCTGAAAGCGCAACAATGGCGTCTTGTGACCCTATGTTATAAAAAAAGTTTTTGCTAGGGCTAAAGCGAATTCCTACATTCTCACTTAAATGCTGACAAAATTCACTGGCAAATGCTGGGTCGGCATTAATGCCGGTACCAACGGCTGTACCACCTTGCGCAAGCTCACAAACTCGTTCGAGTGTTTGGCGAATGCCAGCCATTGCATGATCCACTTGTAACTGCCATGCAGCGAGTGTTTGTGCAAAACTCACAGGCATAGCGTCCATTAAGTGAGTACGGCCGGTCTTAACGATATGGCCCACTTCGGCTTGTTTATTTTGTAGACTTTGACTGAGCCTATCGAGTTTAGGAAACAGTTCATAAATGATGTTAATGGCGCTGCTTACTGCAATAGCCGTAGGGATCACATCATTTGAGCTTTGTCCCATATTCACATCATCGTTGGGGTGAATAGTCTCGCCTGCTAATTCACTGGCTAGTGTGGCAATCACTTCATTAGCATTCATATTTGAGCTTGTGCCTGAACCTGTTTGGAATACATCAACAGGAAACTCTGAAAAATGTTTACCGTCGATAATCGCTTGGCATGCTTGCTCAATGGCTTTGGCTTTACCTTGGCTTAAATGGCCTAATGCTGCGTTACTTTGTGCAGCGGCTTGCTTAATGTACGCGAGGGCGGTGATAAATTGTTTAGGCATGGCTAAGCCACTAATTTTAAAGTTGTTGATAGCGCGTTGCGTTTGAGCTTGATACAAAGCATTGGCAGGGACTTGTAATTCACCCATGCTATCAGATTCGGTTCTAAATTGGCTCATAAACACTCCTAAATCGGGTTAAATTCTTGGCTGAGAAGGCACGCTTCTCGCTCCAAACTGAAATACTTTTCAATACAGTTATGAGTTTTGTAGTAACGCTTTAGTGCAAGTTGCGGCTTGTAAAGCTGAGCTAAACATTGTTTACGAATTGCATTATGTATTAATGAATCACACATTTTTTCAAGTAGCTCATGAAAGGTACGTCTTAAATAAAGCTCTTGTAAAATAAAATTGTGGTGCTTTTCGTAATAGCGTGCAACGTTTAAGCCCGCTTCAACATAGTTAGCAACAAGTGCTGGGGCGTGTAACCCAGGTCTTTGGCAAACACATTTCATTTGCCATTGATAATGGAGCATAGCATTGTGAGTGTGCATAGAAAACCGATTAACTGTAATGATAATTGTTATCATTACAGTTAATCGGTTTTAGTGCAAGTTTTATGTAGAGTTATAAAGCTTGAAGTGACTAACTGTTTTGGTTTAATTGTAACCAAGAATAAAAATCTGGTCTGTTTCATGTTTTTTCGGCGCCTGTACATTTTCTTTATTACATTGAGAAAGAAGATCAATTACAGTTGCTCTGTCATCACAACTTGTTAAGGCGGCTTTTTCGCTTTCTGCTCGCTCACTGGCGGCAAGTGCTGCATCTACAGCGGTGTAGGGTGAAATATACATAATGTATCTCCAGTTGGTTAATTCATAGAATAAATAGCATAAGCTGTACCAGTCTTTATAAAAGCCCTTAACCCAATGAAAATATTGAATTTATAATTTTAAGCTATAAATTACCCGCGACTTTACGGGTTATTTTTGCTTTACTGTTGTGCACTGATTACCAAACATGGTGCACTAATTTGTATGGATAAACCCTTCTCTCAAGCCTGTGAAAACAACAAATTACCTATTTTAAACGTATTAGAAGCGTTCTTTTGTGATGTGACGGATGTATTAGAGGTCGGCTCAGGTACTGGGCAACATAGTGTGCATTTTGCAACGCATTTAGCACATTTACAGTGGCATTGTAGTGATCGCGAGGTTAATCACCCTGGGATTTTACAGTGGCATCAAGAAGCTGCACTAACGAATTTGCATGCGCCACTCACACTCGACCTTAATAACCCTTGGCCGGTTGAAACTGTGAATGCTATTTTTACGGCGAATACAATGCACATAATTAGCTGGCCACTGGTAGAGCGTTTTTTCCAAGGTGTAGCAAAGCATTTAGCGCCTAAAGGTAAATTATGTATTTATGGACCATTTAAGTACCAAGGTAAGTATACCAGTGCCAGTAATGCAGAATTCGATGCTTTTTTAAAACAGCAAGATGCCAATAGTGCAATTCGTGATTTTGAAGCGATTTGCCAACTTGCAGAGCAAACTGGCTTATCCTTTGTTGAAGATGTGCAAATGCCAGCGAATAACCAATTATTGCTGTTTAAAAGGCAGTAAGCTTTCGCATTGGGCTTTATAGAGCGCCATATGTTGGCGTTCTCTAGTAATAAAATCACTAACGGCTGCTGCAAACTCACCGTGCTGAATATGATGCAGTGAATAAGTATTTACGGGCTTAAAGCCACGACTTATTTTATGCTCACCTTGCGCGCCAGAGTGAAACTGTTTAAGTTTGTTGGCAATACAGTACTCAATGCCTTGGTAATAGCAAAGCTCAAAGTGCAAACTATCGAGCTCATAATTTGTTCCCCAGTAACGACCATATAAACAGTTCTGATCTTTAAAACTGAGCGTGGCGGCAATCACCTCGCCTTGATACTTAGCGAACATTAACACCAGTTTTTCGGTCATGCTTTGCTGTAATAACTCAAAAAAGGCGGTATTCAAGTAACCATTGTGGCCAGAGCGTTTTAAATAGGTTTGTCGGTAAAAGTGACTAAATTGCTGCATGTGTTGTTTGCAGATGTCAGCACCTTCAAGCCATTCTATAGTTATTTGCTGTTCACTGATTTTACCACGTTCTTTTTTAATTGATTTACGCTTTCTTGCGGTGAGTGAAGCTAAAAAGTCATCAAAGCAATGATAGCCTTCGTTAAACCACTGAAACTGCACGCCCTGACGTTGCATTACGGTGTCGCTAGTTAACGCATTGGCTTGCTGTTGATGGCAAAAGTTTATATGCCACCCTGACCAGCCTAACTGCGCTGCTGTTGCTGTGAGTACATTATTAATATAGGCATAGACATCAGCGGGGTCAGTATCGTTGGTACCAATTCTTTGTCCTGCAATTGGGGTAAATGGCACGCCACACAGCCATTTAGGATAGTAATCTAGGCCATGTTGTTGATAGGCTTCAGCCCAAGCCCAGTCAAATACATATTCACCATAAGAGTGATGTTTTAGATACCCGGGTAGTAAGGCAATGACCTGTTCTTTCTGGTAAATTGCCAAATGCATGGGTTGCCAGCCAGACTCTTCACTAACACAACCACTTTGCTCTAGGGCAGCTAGAAATGCGTGATTCGTAAAGGGTGTATCATCAAAAAATGACTGCCAAAGAGCGGCATCAATCTCGCTTATTTGATTAAACCAGCGGTGGCTAAATTCACTCATCGCGCAGCCGATTCAATATCGTTGATAAAGTCGTTGATATGCATAGCGAGCTTATCGAAATAGGGATTAAAAGTAAGCCGTGCAAAGGGTTTATGTTTTGCTAAATTGGCCTCTGTGCGCTCTCCGAAAACAATATTTTCCTGAAACTTACAGGCTTTATACAAGGTGTCATCATCTAAATAGCTGCCACAATTACGATAATAGGCGTGCTGACCGTAATAAGGATTACTAGGTTTATTAACGATGCCTATGTGTGACATACCTTGTATTTTTTTACAGGTATCGTTGTCGCAATCATCACGAATAATTTTGTAATCAGTCGGAAAGTTAGTTGGGATATTGCTATCGTCGCCATAATAAATGAGGCGATCTAATTTATTATTTATGCGCTTTTTAGGATCATGTAAAGCGGCCAGAAGTTTGAAAGTAACTTGGTTATCAATAGTGGTATCAATATCACTAAAGGTAGTGAATAACGCGATATTTGGTAACTGACGCGGTGCAAGTTCATCAATATTGATACGACTCATGGCTTGATGACTTGCTGTTGCAGCACTAAAGGGGAATGACTCATATTTTGCGAAGTCGAGATCAGCATCTTTATCAATCCAGTTGACAAAAGGTATAGCGTCAATCCATTTGGCTAGCCAACCATTTTTATTATGGGGTTCTGTGGCTGGAGAAAATAGCATCGCTGCTAAAATTTTTTCATTGGTAGGGCCTTGCGTTAAATAATCAATCACCAGTGCTGCCCCTGTTGAGTAACCTCCTAATATGACCTGATCAAAGTCTTTCAATGTACGCTCTATAGCGTAGGTGCTGGCTGTTCGCCAGTCATCGGCATCTATGTCTCTAAGTGCTGCAGGCGCAGTACCGTGACCTGGCAAGAGGATAGTGCGTACCGTATAACCTTGTTGGTAATAGACCTGTGCAAGGTCATGGTAGGTAAAGGGAGAATCGGTTAAACCATGAATCAATAGTACCGCCTTACGGCTATTGCCATGCTTTAGCTCAAACGGGCTTATTAAGTCGGCAATAGTGGCATTTTCGGGTCGCGAACCTTGTGCAACCAGTTGTTGATAGGTGTCGGTATAAACAGGGCATGGCAAGTTTGCGCGTGGGTTTTCGCTGCTAATTTGTAAATAAGCTGCGGTTAAGTAGTCACTAAATGCCTGCTCGGTATTAAAGCTAAAAGTACTTTGTGTTCGAGGTAGCGGTTCTCTAAATAGCCCTTCGCGCTTACTTTTCATCATCAGTGCTTGGTCTTCAAGCTGAGTAAGGCAGGTTTGTTGCTGTGCCATTAATGGGCTGCTAAATAGTCCACAGATGGCCAAAGAGATAGCAACTAAGGTGATGAATTTCATATTTTAAGCGTCCTTCTAAAGCTTTTTTTAGCTTATCGAGTTATGTTTTATTTGCAAGCAAGCTGCGTCAAGCGAGCGGTAAATGGCGCTTGGTAAATGCTTGTTTTAATACCACCGTCGACTCGATATTAGCGATGCAGTTAATACTGCCTAATTTATGTTTCACAAAGCTTTCATAGCTTTCTAAATCAGCAGCAATAATCTTGAGTAGATAATCATAACTACCTGAAATAACAGAACACTCAAGTACATGTTCAAGCTTCTCAACTTGTTGTTCAAATTGCTCAGCAGCAGCAACTGAGTTTTGGTTTAAGCGAACAAAGGCGTACACAGAGACATTTAAATCAACCGCTTTAGGATTGATGGCAGCATGGTAACCACTGATCACATTTGCTGATTCGAGCTTTTTAATGCGGCGTAGGCAAGGGGTATCTGACAGGCTAACCGAGTGTGCAAGCTCTGAGACAGAAGTTCTCGCATTATCTTGTAGCGCATTAAGTAATTGTTGGTCTTTTTTGTCTAATTTCATTTTTATTTGAGTGATTTTCACTAATCTAGATGGATTCTAGTCTATATTTTGGCGATTAGCACTCATTGAACTCTGTTAACATTATCGCAATATAATTATTTTGGAGTGAGCCTGTGACTGAGAACACCAAGGCATTTGATAGCTGGCTTCGCACCCGTTTTGTTGAGATCAACAGCGAATTAGAAAAACTATATTGGCAACAAGACGATAAAGCGAATGTAGAGGGTGTCGGTGAGCACTTAAAGCATCAATTAGAGCAAGAAGGTAATGAGCATATTCGCACCTTACTTGCAGAGGGTAATACTGATGAAGGCTTTGATAACGCCTTTGACTTGTTAGGTAATGTTGGTTTGTATATGGCGGCATGCCGTCGACATGAGATAACAGAGCCTTCTCGTGAAACAAGTTCACCGCTTGTTGAAGCTTCTGCGCTGGCAATGCACATTGGTGCATCAATTGGTGTAACCCCGCGTTTTGCTACGGCGCATTTAACCACCCACAATAAAGCGGTTGATGGTGTGTATAAGCGCTTTACTGACCTTGAAGATGAGAAAATCTTTATCGATTACAATACCAAGGGTATTTTAGCGTATAAGCGTGCGGCGGATGCTTTATTAAAAATTCAGCCGTTAGGAATATCGCATCCTATCACGGCAGATTTACTTGCAGTGGCAAAACAAGCGCTGCTTGATGTGATTGAGTCGAATAATGCGCTATACAACAAGCTCGATACAGACCGCTTTTTCTATTGTGTAAGGCCGTATTACAAGCCGTATCGAGTAGGTAAAGAGATATATCGTGGCGCGAATGCTGGTGATTTTGCGGGCATTAATGTCATCGATTTATTGCTTGGGCTTTGTTTTGCCAATGAACCTAGCTACTCGCAAATGCTGGTGGATAAATTCTTGTATATGATGCCTGAAGATCAGCAGATTCTGCGCGAAAGCATGCGTATGACAAGTATTATGGATGACTTTTTAGCGGCAGAAGCTGAGCGCGATAGCGAATGGCTACAAACTAACTTAAAACTGTTTATTCAAGTGTGTAAATTGCATGGTGATACTGCGATTGGCCACCATAATCAATTGGTCAGTAAATACATTGCGCAACCTTCACAGCAAATGCAGCAACAACATATGGATAAAGTCACAGCCAGTGGGCCGCCTTTGCATGTGTTACTAAACTCACTAGAGCAGTTGCGTGATCGCCGTGCGGCAGCAAAGCGGGATGATATTCGCACTCGGTTTGATGATTTAACTAAGTTAAAACAGTGGATTAAGTAATGAACAAAAACGATTTTCTAATTCCACAAGGCAGCTATTTGCTTAACCACTCTGTGGGGCGACCCTTAAAATCTGCTGAGCAGCATTTTCATCAGCAATTTTTTGCAGCTTGGCAAAATGAAAATAAAGAACCATGGCAACAGTGGCTGCAAGGTGTCGAGGCATTTACGAGTAGTCTCGCTAAATTATTTAACTCGCAAAGTGAGTTGTTTTGCCCACAGGTTAACTTATCGAGCGGTTTAACCAAGCTTTTGATGTCACACCCGCGACTTCAGCAAGAAAATTGCAAAGTGTTGATGGCCGAAAGTGACTTTCCAAGTATGGGTTTTGCAATGCAAAAAGCCCTACCTGAAAGTGCTGAAATTGTGTTTATTGGTAAACATGAAGATTTAACAGATGTGCAGGTTTGGCAGTCATATTTAGCGAATAATAATATTGATTTAGTCTTCATTAGCCATGTTTATTCAAACACGGGTCAACAAGCGCCTATTCACGAGATTATAAATATAGCGAAGCAACACAACACATTGAGTTTACTTGATATTGCGCAGTCTGCGGGGATTTTAGAAGTCGACTTAACTAAGCTTGATGCCGATTTTATGTTGGGCTCGAGTGTAAAGTGGCTATGTGGTGGGCCTGGTGCTGCTTATTTGTGGGTTAACAGCAAACAGCTATCACTTTGTCAGCCACAAGATGTTGGCTGGTTTTCTCATCAAAATCCGTTTGAATTTGATATTAAGCACTTTGCTTATCATCAAACCGCGTTGCGCTTTTGGGGTGGTACCCCTTCAGTTGCACCTTATATCCTGGCTTCGCATAGTATTAATTACTTTGCAGAGCTTGGTATCGAAAAAGTGCGCGCACATAACTTAGCAATGCTTGCCCAGTTTCATGATCAATTAGCTGATTATATGGGTTCACCAATACAGGCTGACAAATGCTCTGGAACGGCCATTATGCATTTTGGCGAGCAACAAGCGGCTGTTAAAGCTGCGCTTATTGCAGCGAATATTGCGGTTGATGAACGTCACTTAGGCTTAAGAGTCTCTGCTCATATTTACAATGATCAGCAGGATATAGATGCCTTTATTACGACTGTGAAAAGCGCTTTATACCAACGCGCTTAATTAAGTGAGCTCTTTTGAGGCAATAAAACCTTGTTGATAACAAGGCAAAAATTTCGTAGTTAAGTTGTTCTTAATGAAAAATTTTTAACGCAGGTAGCGACAGGTTTTATCCCTCAAAATGATTAAGTATTATTGCGAGTTGGTATTACGTTAAGTGCTTGTCGAGCCTTTGCTTTGACTGAACGCCAGTGCGTCATTGGTTTTTCGGGGACCAATGCTAAAACTTGCGCAAAGTCGATGTCTTCGATACCGACTTCGTTACTGTGGGCAAACATAATTCGTTTGGGTTGCAGCGCTTTTAGCATGAGCAAAGAGTTTAAATACAGCTTTGGGTAAAAAACAGGAAAGGGTGGCACGAGCTGCCCTTTTACTTTTACCAATAAATCAGCAATGTAAATTCGCTCACTGGGAATATGGTACAGGCTAATATCTCGGTCGGTATGACCTGGGCTATGTAGTGCTTGCCAATCCTCAAAGCCCGGTAGGGTTGCATCTGCCCCAAGGTAATAATCAGCATCTAGATGGCGGCTGTACCAAAGATTGTGGCGTTTTTTATTTAACCTACCTGCGACCCACCAAGCAAGCGCGATATCGGTTAAGTGCATTAAGAAACCATCAATGCCTCTATACCATTGTCCTGGGGCGTTTGACGTGGCTATTTTAGCACCACTTAACTTTCTTAATGCGTGTGCTCCACCGGCATGATCTGGGTGCATATGGGTCACCACAATAAGCTTTAAGTCAGTGACAGGGCGCTTTAGTTGCTCGGTAATATAGTCAAATACAGTATTCACATCAGCACGGCAACAACCATCAAGCAGCATCAATTTATCTGGATATTCAACCAAATAGATATTTTGGATATAACCTTCGAGCGTGTGAATTTGCAAAACGATTGATCCCTAAACTTAATCAGCAAATCAGTTATATCATGTCTGACCAGTTTTGGTAAGCTAAGCTAATTGGATTGTGTACCTCGCTCTTTGAGCTGTTTTTTGCTTTCTTCTAGCTGTGCTACTTGCTTTTCTAGGGTGGCGATTTGACTTTTATAGTAAGCGTTAATACGTTCGCTTTGTTTGCTAATAGCATCGTCAATGGACGCTGCCCCCAATCTATTGGCGGCATCTTGCGTCATATTTTTGAGTTTATCGATGCGCTCACTTTGTTGTTTTTGTAGTTCTTTGAGCTCTAATTGGAGGCGGTCTATTTCGCGATCGACTTTTTGGATTTTTAAATAATCCTCAACACTTAAGTCTGCTGGTTTTTGCGGCTGCTCTGTGGCTGGGATTTGATTACTTGCTGGTGGCGGTGTAATTTTCACGATTGCTGCATCTTTACCACAAGGCTGCTCGGTAAAGGTGGCAACCCCGTCAATGATACACTGATAAATAGTGGCTTGACTGTTGGCGCTGGCAAATAGAGCAAGAGTAACAAATACAAAACGAAACATAGCATCACTTTGTGTAGCAAATAGATACTTAGCATGCATGAAATATAATGAGGTGTGCAAGTTTTTCGAGCATAAAAAAACCGCTAAAAAGCGGTTTTTAATAATAAAATGGTGGAGAAGGAGGGATTCGAACCCTCGATAGAGCTACAAACCCTATACTCCCTTAGCAGGGGAGCGCCTTCGGCCACTCGGCCACCTCTCCAGCGCATAATTCTGATTGTAATTTGCTGAAATAAATCAACAAATAAAAATAAGTGGTGGAGAGATAGGGATTTGAACCCTAGAGGGGCTACAAACCCCTGCCGGTTTTCAAGACCGGTGCATTCGACCACTCTGCCATCTCTCCACATCGTGATGCGAGAATAATACTTAGCTGAATCGGCTGTGTAAATAGGAAAAAGTTCGTTTGCTTGTTTTTTGAGCGTAAAGAGGGTGTTTTTTGTAAAAAGGTTTAATTATTTGCTGTTTTTAACTTAAAAGAAGGGTTGGAGCAGTAAACGGAGGAGCTAAAGAAGGATCTTCATTAGTGGTTGGGTGTTTACTGCACCGATAAAGTAACCATGGTTGGGGATTACTTGTGTTGTACTGCGCCGCCAAGTGCCAGTTTTTTTCCGTAACGGTTTAACTTAGCAAGCATTTTTGCTTTTCTGTTAGTTGGTTTTACGGCAACATGAGTTGCTGCACTTTGATTTAGTGTATTAATCGGGTTCATTACTTTGCTCCAGGTTGTGTTTGGTTGAAAACATGGGTATTTTGCAACCAAACTGGGCAAAAATAAAACGATAAAAATTGAGTCTATCGGATAACTTTTTTTAATCCGAATTTGCTTTATTAACAATGGGTTAAGCTTTCTGTTTTGCTATGGTTTGCATGGTTATGCAAGGTGCTTTTTTATTAACGTCAGGTATATAAAGAGTTTTTGTTTTATGTTGTTTTGTTTATGCGTTTTTAAATTTATAAAGTGACTAAATATTCAGATTAATATAATTTGAATGAGTGGCTGTTTTTGCCCTGCTTGAAAAGAAGTAATCGTTGATGTTGATAATAATAAAGCCAAGCGACAAAAAAAATCATAAAAACAGTGTTGATTGGCTACTAAAAGAATGTAAAAAAAGACAGATTGAGCCTGAATTGTATTTAACCACAGGTAACTTTGAGAATGATTGCGCTGATATTGCGCTTTTGGCTAAGAACCAAACTCAAATCGTGGTGATTGGTGGTGATGGAACTTTACACTTAGCTGTTAATGCAGTCATAGAGAGTGATTGTTCAATTGCGTTAATTCCTGCTGGCACAGGTAATGATTTTGCTCGTGGCTTTGCGTGTAAACAACAGGCTTGGTATGAAGCCGTTTTTAATAGCTGTACAGAGTTAATCGATGTTGGACAAATAAACCAGCGCTATTTTATCAATGTTGCGGGTATAGGCTTTGACGCTGAAGTGGTGGCTCAACTAAACAAAGCCGGAACTTTTAGCTCGTTTGGCTACACTTGGCAGGGCATTAAGCAGCTATTTTTATTTCAGGCACGGCCACTTCAGGGTGAGTTTAATGGTAAAGCACTCAACTATAGTAACTTAGCGACGATTTTTGCCAATCATCATTACTTTGGTGGTGGCTTAAAGATTGCCCCAAAAGCACAGCTAAATGATGGTCAGCTTGACTGTTACTGCATGCCCGCAGGTGGTTTGCTGAAGAACCTGCTCAGTTTTGTGTATTTACTACTGGTAAAGCATCATAGTTTGAAAAGGCTAGAATATTCACAGCTAGTCAGTGCAGAAGTAACCACCACTGGACAGCTTATTGAGGCCGATGGTGAGCTGGTGGGTTATACGCCTGCGAAGGTTAGTATTCACCCGCAAGCACTTCGTTTTCATGTGCCATAAAAAAGCGCCGGCAAAATTTGCCAGCGCTTGGTGTTAGAGGCGACATAGTCACTTCTAACTGGGGACGGAGCCTTTTTGCTGAATACTGCGAGCAGCAAAAAAAGCTTTAATTTGTTTTGTCGGTGTTAGCACAATGGCATTGCCAAATAAAACTAAGCTAAATCCGATAAAGGTGTTCGCTTGCCATTCGAATCCTTCAAATAAGGTACTTAGTACCACTGCAACCAGTGGGAATAATACGATCACATAACTTGCCCGTTCTGGGCCGATATTTTTTAGTAGTGCAAAATAACAAGCAAATGCGATTACTGTACCGAACACAGCCAAATAGAGTAGCGACACCCAATAACTTGTTGGCGCATTCAAGGTAAGCTCTACATCGCTTACTAAAACATAAGCAGCCAAGCCTAAAGCGCTATATAACATACCCCACGCGTTGCCTTGTAGTACGCCAATGTTACGCTGAGAGTTTCGAACACTGACCATATTTCCCAATGAAGCCACAAAGGTTCCTGATAGCGCAAGTAGTAACCCGACCAACGCACCATTACTCAAGTTGAATTGCTGAATTTGTGGCCAAAACAAGCTAGCAATCCCCATCACGCCAAGAAGTGCACCAAAGTAAATTCGCTTGGCGATAGGTTTGGCAAAAAATAACCGTGTGTTGATGATATTCATCAATAACAGCATGGAAAAAGCAATCGATGCCATGGCTGAAGTGAGGTAATTTTGTGCCCAATATAAAACAAGATAGTTTAAACCAAAGTTGAACAATGCCAGCAAAGCGAAAAAGCCATGGTCACGTAGTGAATATTGCATAGGTAGCTTTTTTATCAGCACGAAAGTCCACATTAAAACGGCTGCAATAGCAAAGCGATAAAACAAGGAGATTTCAACGGCAACATTGCCTAATTGAAACTCAATCGCTAGCCAAGTTGACCCCCAAATTAGTACCGTGACGAGGTAAAGAGCGGCACTTTTCATAGTTAGTACTCAAAAGTTTAAAGTATGTTCATTTTAGGCCTCTTCTGTATACTTAACATATACAGAAAACTAAAAATATAACCTATACAGTTTGGTGTCCGATGTCACAAGTAATCAGTCGCAGTAATAGTGAGTTTTTATATCAACAGGTGATTCAGCTAATAAGAGATCTTTGCTCTCAAGGGTCGTTATTGCCTGGAGAGAAGTTACCGTCGCTAAGAAAAATGGCTGATAAGTTAAACGTAAGTATCCCAACAGTGAAACAAGCTTATCAACTTTTAGAAGGGCAAGGGTTGATAGAAGCCAGAGAAAAGTCAGGATACTTTTTAAAGTCTTCTCAATTAAATCAATCGCGGCCGAAACGAGTGAAGCTAAGTCGCGAACCAATGATGGTGAATAAGCAAGGCTTGATTGAGCAAGTTTATAGTGCCATACATAAAGCCAATGTTGTGCCATTCGGTATTGCAAACCCTATTGCAGCAGCACCTACAGATAAAGCGCTAGCACGAACAATGCGACGTGTAATGACACTGGCTGGCGCATCGGCAATCAACTACGGCCCAATGGATGGTTTTGCACCATTGAAAAAGCAATTGATCCACCGCTATTTAGATTTTGGCATTGGTGTTGATAGTGATGAATTGGTGATCACTAATGGCGCACAAGAGGCATTGGCAATAGCACTTAAATGTGTCGCTAAACCTGGCGATATCATCGCCATCGAATCGCCTTGTTATTTTGGCATTATTGAATTAATTGAAAGCTTAGGCTTAAAGGCGCTGGAAATCCCCCTGTGTCCTGATGAAGGGATTTGGCTAGATGATTTGGCTCAAGCCCTCGATGAGCATGATATCAAAGCGTGTGTTTTTTCAACGTCGTTAAATAACCCCGTTGGTAGTTTTATGCCAGAGACTAAACGCGAGCAGTTAGTGACTCTTTTAGAAGAGCGTAACGTTGTGCTCATAGAAGACGATGTTTATGGCGATCTACATTTTACTGCTAAACGTGCTACGCCAGCGCAAGCTTATTCAAAAAAAGGCTTAGTGATCACCTGTGCGTCGTTTTCAAAAACAGCTGCACCAAGCTATCGTATTGGTTGGATCATTGCGGGCAAGTTTGCAGAGCAAGCAAGGCGTTATAAACGTGCTCTGAGTTGCTCCGCGCCACTTATTAATCAATGGACTTTGTATGAATTTATCGCCAGTGGTGAGTACGATCGTAATCTGCGTTTGTTGAGGCAGCGCTTGAGTACAAATAAAGAACGTATGATTTGGTGCTTACAGCAATATATGCCAAGCTGTGCGCGCATTAGTAATCCGCAAGGTGGCTGTGTGATTTGGATTGATCTTGGGGGGCAGTATGATGCGGTAAAGTTATTCCATTTAGCGTTAGAGGCGGGGATTAGCATTACTCCAGGGTTAATATTTTCAGCGGGTAAAAAATACCGCAGCTGTTTTCGCTTAAGCTATGGTTTACCTTGGTCTGAGCATTTAGAACAAGCAATTAAAACCTTGTCACAGCTCACAGTATTAGCCAAAAAATAAAAAGCGCAGAGCAAGCTCTGCGCAAAACCAAGTGCGTTGGTTCAGGGATATCTTACTCAGCATGCTGTTTAAATGTGAACAGCTGGTATTCTTTTAATTCAGGTACTAAAGCGACTAGCTCTTGCTCTTTATGGGCAATATCTGCAAAACTGCCACAGAGTGCATCGGCACGCTCTTCTAGTTGTGCGGCTTGAGTTTCTACGCGTGCTTCGATTTGTTCACCCATGTTTTCCATGCGTTTTTCAAAAGCATCCATATCACCACCTGAGCCGATTAATTCAGAGCCAAGAGCAACTAAAATACTGCCCATTGATTGCATCATGGCTGACTCAACTGCTGATTCGATTTGCTCATCAAACTGATTCTCAAAGTTTTGGCCAAACTTTTCGAAATTTTGCTGACCCATAGTGAATGCACCTTGTTGATAGAAAGCGTTCTGCACTTCTACGCTAATGTCATCCATTAATTCAGATATGTCGTTTAGGCCGTCAATGTTAAAAGCATTAGCAACTTCTTCGATTGCTACACCTGCGATTTTTACCCCATCAAGCGCGATGTTTGCCACCTCAGGGAGTTGGCTGCGTAAGCTGTCGGAATAAGCGGCAATAGCCTCTTGCTGAGAAGAATTGAGGGATACGCTTTGACCATCAATATATAGATTATTTTGGTTGATGATTTTCATAGTACGATTATCAGCTGTGTAAACTTCTAACTCGCTTGGCGTAATACGAACATCATTTTTAAATTCAACATCACATTGCTCACCACTGAATGAAATATTTGTATCATTATCGTTATGAGCCATAGCACTTGTGGCGATAAATAAAGAACTTGCTAACAATAACTTTTTCATTTTTTTCTTTCCTGTTTGAAATGACAAAATTTAGTAATCAAATAGAGTGCCAAGCTTTTAAAATTATTTAATATCAATAGCTTGCTTGTTTTTATTTGTTCATAAATAAGAAATAAAAATTAATTTTTAACCATTTTTTGGTCAAATTAACCAAAAAATCCATATGCATAAATGAGTTTTATCGAAACGATAAAAAACTCTCACTTTTCAGAAATCGAATTTAGCGCTATTTATTCACAATATTGACATATCACCTATTTAGCATGGGGGTATGGCCTTATTTTGGTAGTTTTTAGGTACTAAATTACTACTGAGCTTTTTAAACTTTGCCAATTCATGGAATAAATTTAAAACCGTTGAATTGGTCTCAAACACTTTATGGAGTGGGTTGTGGGTAAGACATTTAGTTATGACGCGCTAGATGACGATTTTGTTGAAGACGAGTACGAAATGGTCGGGCGTAATCAACACGACAAGAAAAAGCAACGCGTTAAGAAGAAGTTGGAAGACTATCTTGAACAAAAACGCTTGCGAAGAAACTTAGGTGAAGATGATTTTGATGATTATTTGAACGACTAAGTATAAATTTAGATAAAGAGGCGCTGCGCCTCTTTATTGCTTTTTGACGTACGCTTTATTTATGTAATGCTGCTACAATGGTTGATTCTATTTGTTCTGGTTTTGTTAGTGGTGCAAAGCGTTTAATGGCTTTACCATCTTTGCCAATTAAAAACTTGGTAAAGTTCCATTTTATTTTACGGGTGATAAAGCCAGGCAATTCGGACTTTAGATGTCGAAAAACGGGGTGTGCGTGTTCGCCGTTTACATCAACTTTGCTCATCATTAAAAAACTGACACCATAGTTGATTAGACAGCCCTCTTTTATTTCTTTAGCGTCACCAGGTTCTTGCTTACCAAATTGATTACAGGGAAAACCTATAATTACTAAGCCCTTATCATGGTATTTTTCATGTAGCTTTTGGAGTCCTTCATACTGTGGCGTAAAACCGCATTCACTGGCTGTGTTTACCACGAGCACAACCTTATTTTCAAAGTCGGAAAAGTCGATAGTTTGGCCTTGAAGGCTAGTAGCAGAAAGTTGGTAAAATTCGCTCATAATGATAACTTTTTATTATTGTTACACTGATTCTAACTTGCTTGAGATTTTTCTAAAAGCGTAAATTTTAATCAGCGAATGCATCGGTTAAATGTTCTATCAGCAAACGTACGCGAAACGGTAATAGATCTTTGCGAGGGTATACTAACCAAGATGCATTATCGCTGACTTGAAACTCATCAAGTACACTCACTAATTGGCCATTACTTAAATAAGGTTCAACAATATCCAGAGCAAGGTGTGCAATACCAACACCCGCAACAGCAGCATTTAAAATAGCTTGTGGATGGTTGCTACGCCAATTACCATCAATGCGAACCTCTTTAACTTGATTATCAATATTAAATCGCCAGCGTTTTCGCATGGTAATTAGACAGTTATGCTCAGTGAGATCAAAAGGCGTATTAAGAGTTGGGTGATTAGCTAAATACTCTGGGCTTGCTACGAGTGTCATTACGCGTTTACAGAGTGGTCGTGCAATTAAATTTGAGTCTTGCATTCTGCCAAAGCGAATAGCTAAGTCAAAACCTTCTTCAACTAAGTTAACGTTACGACTATTAAAGTCGAGGTCGACTTCAACCTCAGGGTAGCGTTTGACAAACTCTGCGACTTTGGGGGCGATTTGGTTTGCTACAAATTCGCCAGCACCTGTAATACGTATTAGGCCTTTTGGTTGGCGTTGCTCGCCCTGTAATTGATTGTTTGCATCAATCAACTCTTGGCGTATCGCTTTTAATTTAACGGCGTATTCACGCCCTGCATCAGTGAGGCTAATTTTTCGTGTGGTGCGTTGAAATAATACGGAACCTAAACGGTTCTCCAGCTGTTGTACTTGCCGACTTATGTGTGAGGTGGATACTTCCATAGCCTTGGCTGCATGCGTAAAGCTACCATGCTCAACGACATATAAGAACTCTTCTAAGCCTTGCCACATTTTCGACCCTTAGGATGCTGCATTTAATTACGACTAGTTTATGATGATTATTGTTGCATGTCTGCAAAAGTGATTATTTATTTCCATCCTTTATCCCTATATAAAAATAACTACAATAGCCGAGTCACTGATTAATACTCACAAATATGAGAGAGTAAGCATGTTAAATTTTAGCTTTGAGAATCCAACCAAAATTCATTTTGGTGAACAACAAATTAAAGAAATTCAAAATGAGATCCCAAAAAATGCCAAGGTACTGGTTACTTATGGCGGCGGCAGCATTAAGAAAAATGGTGTGTATGATCAAGTTAAAACCGCATTAAGCGAGCATACTTGGTTTGAGTTTGCTGGTATTGAACCAAACCCTAGCTACCAAACGTGTATGAAAGCAGTCGAACTAGTTAAAGAGCAGCAAATTGACTACATCCTCGCGGTTGGTGGTGGTTCTGTAGTTGATGGTAGCAAATTCATCGCAGCTGCAGCTGAGTTTGCTGGCGAACCATGGGATATTTTAGCAAAAGGCGCTGAAGTAAAGTCAGCAGTCGCATTGGGTGTTGTTTTAACCTTACCTGCAACAGGGTCTGAATCGAACACCTTCAGCGTGGTATCAAACTTAGAGACACAAGATAAACTGCCGTTTGCTAGTGAGTTTGTGCGTCCTCGTTTTGCTGTGCTAGACCCTGCTGTGACATTCTCATTACCTGAGCGTCAGGTAACGAATGGTATTGTTGATGCGTTTGTGCATACGATGGAACAGTACCTAACTTATGATGTGGGTGCCAAATTACAAGATCGCTTTGCTGAAGGGATTTTAATGACACTTATCGAAGAAGGTCCTAAAGCATTCTCTGAACCCGATAACTATCAAGTGCGTGCTAATATTATGTGGTCAGCGACTATGGCACTCAATGGTCTAATTGGTGCTGGCGTTCCGCAAGACTGGGCAACTCACATGATTGGTCATGAAATGACTGCTGTGTATGGCTTGGATCACGCTCAAACATTAGCGATTGTATTACCACGTATGATGGCAGAGCAAAAAGACACTAAGCGTGGCAAGTTATTGCAATATGCTGAGCGAGTGTTAGGCCTTGATACTAGCGATGAAGATACGGCAATTGATAACGCGATAGCTGCAACAGAAGCATTTTTCCATAGTGTTAAAATGCCAACCCGCTTAAGCGATTACGAGTTGGATGAAAGTGTTGCCGATAAACTTGTGGCTCAGCTTGAGCGTCATGGTATGACGGCTCTCGGTGAGCGCGAGCAAGTTACGCTTGAGAAAAGCCGCGCGATTTTACTTGCAAGTGTCTAACTTAAGATTATAAATAATCCCATCCCTGCCAGTGTTGTGTAGTAAATATTGTGTGTTTTATAAGCGACAATAACGGATACGATTGCAGCACTTAGGTAGGGATTTTGCCAATCTAGATTTATCCCTTCGTCATTAATAAACACAATGGGTACCCAAATTGCAGTAAGTACTGCAGGGGCACTAAAACTTAAAAATTGCTGCATTTTCGGACCGACTTTAAACGGTAGCGCACGGTGTAAAAATAAGTAACGGGTGAAGAAGGTGATACACGCCATCAATAAAATAGTCATCATCATTGTACGTGTTCCTCTTTTGCTCGCCAGCGACTAATTACATAACCCACCGTCATAGCGATAAGGGCCGCTGTGACTAGCCACAGTTGAAAGCCTTGGCTTTTCAATAGCGTTGCAACTGCACCTGCGGTGATCACGGTCGCCAAGGTAGCAAGATTCTTTACGCCAGGAATAACTAAAGCAATAAAGGTGGCTGCAATGGCAAAATCAAGGCCAAGATTTGTTAAATCGGGGAGCAAACTTCCCGCGACTATGCCTAGCAGGGTCCAAATATTCCATGCAATATAAAAGCTAAACCCAGCACTTAAAGCATAAATAAGGCGTACTTTTGTTTGATAAGCTTTGCGATGGTGCGAAAAAGCAAATAATTCATCAGTGAGAACAAAACTAACAGGAAGCCGCCAACGAAAAGGCTGATCGATGACCTTGTGGCGTACTGCCAAGCCATATAAAAAGTGCCGCGAGCTAATAATGAGTGTGGTAAACAAAATAGTTAAAAGCGGCGTATTGCCAGCCATTAATTCTATGGCGACCAACTGCGCAGACCCTGCAAATACCAGTAACGACATCGCTTGTGTTTCAAATGCGCTAAACCCATTTTGAATTGCTAAAGAGCCACATAAAATTCCCCAAGGTAATACCGCAAGACATAAAGGAAGCATGTCAAAAAAACCTTTAAGTAAGGCTCTTAGAATGGGTTTTTGCATCTTATCGCTCTTGTTTGTTGTTATGGCTCAGATCAAAACACCTATTATTGGAGTGTGTCAAAATCGTTGAAGTTTGCAATAATATACATTTCTTAGGGAGGGTTACAATGTCTAAAGTTAAAGTATGGGATGGCTTTATAAGAAGTTTCCATTGGTTGTTGGTTGCGGCTATCGCGACACTTTATTTTAGTGCCGAAGAGGGCATGCTTGAGCTGCATTTTGCAGCAGGGTATTTCACCCTTGCATTGCTAGTTACTCGTCTTATCTGGGGTCTTATTGGTAGTAAAACTGCGAGGCTCTCAGCACTAATTCACTCTCCTGTTGCTGCGATTAAGTCGTTCACGAGTAATGAGCACAAAGCGGGTCATGGTGCGGCGGGTAGCTATATGGTGATAGCCTTTTTTGCTTTGCTCATCGTGCAATTAACCTCTGGCTTAATGACGAGTGACGATATATTAACGGATGGTCCGCTGGTGGCGCATGTATCCTCAGATACCGTGGAGTTTGCAGGTTGGTTGCATCATCTTAATTTTGATATTTTGTTGTATGCCATTGTGTTGCATGTTTTGGCGATTGTTATTTATCGTATAAAGGGTAAGAACTTGGTAAAGCCTATGCTTACGGGCAGTAGCGATCAAATCTCAGTCACGGAGCCTGTGACTAAATCACCCGTTATGGCATTCGTTATTTTTGCCGTGTGCTTAGTGGTATTATTTACGACTTGGGGAGCAGAGCCTTTAAATTACTTGTTTGGCTAAGGTGCTTCAAAACATTAAAAAAGGCGCTGATAAGCGCCTTTTTTGGTCAACGTTTTTTGCTAGTCTTTGAACGACTTATGGCAATCTTTACAACCTTTAGCCCATGCGCCAAATGCTTTACCAATAACTTTTTGG
The DNA here is from genome assembly GCA_004208945.1 of Pseudoalteromonas sp. CO133X. GTDB lineage: Bacteria > Pseudomonadota > Gammaproteobacteria > Enterobacterales > Alteromonadaceae > Pseudoalteromonas. The sequence continues at coordinate 27,656 of SGPE01000014.1, forward strand.
TCGCCACTTTGTGCTGCAACTGCTAGTTCATCAGCATACTGTTGGAAAGCAACGGCTTTTTTCATAAAGGTTTCGTTGTCGCTCCATACAGCTGCAAGTGCAGATGTATCGCCCTTATCAGAACCCGCTACGAAAGCTTCCCAAGGCATTTTTGATAGTGCTGCTGCATTGTTTGCACGCATCTGAAAACGTTCTGCATCAAAAGGTACTTTTCCTTTTAGCATATCGCCCATGTCACCAATTTGTACGCGAATCATTGAAAATGCCGCTTGGCGGTATTCGATAGCGTCACTTGGCTCTTCAAATACAGAGTCTGCCGATGCGCTAAGTGCCATAGTCGACAGTATCGTACCTAATACTAATTGTTTTAATTTCATTCCTTTTGCCCCTTAATATGTCATAAAGATAAATTAACCGAGTTTTATCTCAGCTAAATAGATTATTCAAGTGTAATGCGGTTAATCTTAACTTAAGTTTAATTTAATCATTTATGTCTATGTCTGCGAAGATCATACCACGGCGCATACTTCGTGTTGCTAAGAAAACTTCACCAAGTAGTGATAAAAAGGCAAAAATGAGTAATGCCATTGCTGCAACAAAGCAGCTGGCAATCGTCACACTTAAATTAATAGATTGAATGTGTGATAAAAACAGACACATGACCACAGCACAGACAAGTAGAGCACTAAGTACGCTTAAGCTAAATGCAATATGGATACAGCGCGAGCGTTTGAGCAAAGCTCTTAATTCGGTCGTTAATGATAGATTAAAATCTTCGTCGGTACTTACTTTTAGCTTTCGCTCAAGCTGTCTTGCGCGGTCGGTAATGCGTGCAAGACGATTAGATAAAACCCCCAGTGTTGCAGCAATACCAGTAATTAAGAAAACGGGGGCTACGGCTGTTTGGATTACCTTTGCCATCGTTAAAATGTTAATGACGTCTGAGTTCATTTCGTCTCGCTTTACGTTAAAAAATACAATATTCGTTTACAAACATTTACAACCCACTGTTTTTTATAAATTATTTTAAAAACAATGGGTTTGAAACGATGTTGTGTCTATTTTTGTGGTTATTGTAATCATAGTGTAATTATTTTGTTGTTCCTATTTGTCGTCCCGTTTTATATTGACGTCGAAACTCAGTTTCAATCACTGTCAAAACGATAACATAACATATCCTAGGGGACCCTATGTCTAATAATCTAATAAAAAGAACAACAGTCGCACTCGCTGTTGCAAGCGCAATGTGTGCAAGTGCTCAGGCAAATGATTTTTCAAAGTATAACCTAGCGGGTAAAAAACTAATTAAGCCAGTTGCTGTTACTAAACAAGAAAAAAATGTAAAAGGTGAAGCAACAAGCTGGTTGGTTAAACTCAAAGCACCTGCAACAGTTAGCGCAAAAACCATGGGGGCTGATATTGCCTCAGTACAAGCGGTTGCTAAGACGGCGCAAGCATCAGTAGAACAAACTATTGAGAGTATGGATTTACCTGTGCAAGTTATTGCTAAAACATCAACACTTGTTAGCTCAGTTGTTGTAAATGGTAGCAAGCAAAATGTCGCAATGCTTTTATCGAATCCTCAAGTTGAAGAGATATATCCTGTCTATGACTATGAGCTACATGTTGCTGGTAGTGCGGATTATATTGAAGCAACCCCACTTGTCTCAAATGGCTTAGCAACAGGCCAAGGGGTACGCGTAGCTGTACTTGATACAGGTATTGACTACACCCATACGGCATTTGGCGGCGAAGGCACAGATGCAGCCTATGCGGCAGCGACGGCAGACCCAACAAGCGTTGATTGGCCACAGGGTAAAGTTTTAGGTGGCTATGATTATATAAATAATGATGCTGATCCGATTGATGTTACAACTAACCATGGTACCCATGTATCTCACTCGGTAAATGGTATTGCGCCTAATGTGGACTTATTTGTTTACTCTGTTTGTGCGGCTAATTGTCCTGGCTTAGCGCAATTACTGGCATTAGAAAACGCAATGGACCCGAATGGCGATGGTGATATTTCTGACCGTGTAGATGTAATTAATATGTCTTTAGGTGGTGATTATGGTGATGTTGCCAATGATGCTGTGGGCTTATTTATAAATGAAGCTGTAAAGCTAGGCACAAATGTAGTTATCTCTGCTGGTAATGATGGTGCATATCCATTTATTGTTGGTGGCCCAAGTACCAGTGAAAATGCACTTTCAGTGGGTGCAATGACTCACCCTAGTGAACCTGATAATGTATTCACCAATGATTTAAATGGCGAAGAAATCGAAACGGGTTTAGCATCGTTCGGAAATACAGATGCGTTTGTCTTGACCAGCGAAGACCATGAGTTAGTTTACCCAAGTGACAATGCAACGGCATGTGTTGACTTTGCCGAAGATGTCGATTTTACCGGTAAAGGTGTCATTATCGATCGTGGTGAATGTGGTTTTTCTGCTAAGGCGTTGCGAGCACAGCAACGCGGGGCTGCTTATGTCATTATTGCAAATAATGCAGAAGGAGGCGCACCTGGCATGGCTGCAGGCCCAGAGGCAGACCAAGTAACTATTCGTGTTATCTCGGTAACACAAGGAGTAGGGCGTCAATTAAAAGAGCAGTTAGCGGCTGGTGAGCAGCCAGTATACCGTTTTCAGTTAGATAAAGTTGTGCTTTCAGGTGCTATCGCAGGATTTACTTCTCGCGGTCCATCAATGGGTGGCTTGCTTAAGCCTGAAATTACGGCTCCTGGTGTGAATATTATGACGGCTGAGCCTGGACTCGGCAATGGTTTAACGGGTGTATCGGGTACATCTTTCTCTGGGCCTATTACTGCAGGTGCTGTGAGCCTCTTAAAAGAAGCACAACCAGAGCGCAATGCGTTAGAGCTTAAAGCGACACTAATGAACACAGCAAATTTAGATGTCACCATGGAGCCTCGTGCAATAAACCCAGATGCTGAACTTGCGCCTATTAGCTATATTGGTGCAGGTTTAGTTGATGTTAATAAAGCTGCTAACTTACCTGTTGCTGCATGGGCTGCTGATACTAAACAAGCGGCACTTTCATTTGGTCTGGTTAACGCTTCTGAGACTGTTGAATTAACAAAAACTATTCAAGTTAAAAACTTCTCGAACGAAGTGAAAGTATATTCGTTATCACTTAATCAGCGTTATCAAAATGACATAGAGCGTGGTTCATTTTCATTAGAGTACCCTGAAACCATCACCGTTCCTGCTGGTCAAACAATGTCATTTGATGTGACGGCAACAATCGACCCTGCTACGTTGCCTGAGTGGACATTGACAGATGATAATATTGGTTCGCAAGCGACAACAGCAGATCTAACTAACTTGGAGTTAGATGGTGCGTTAGTTTTCTCTGATGGCGATGAGCCAGCTTTCCACTTGGTTTATCACGTATTACCAAAAGCAAATGCTGCCATGAGCTTTACACCAGTTGAAACTGAAAGTGGTGTAGCGCATCAGTTGACTAATACAGGCGCGACAACGCTAAACCCTGTTTTTGCACCAACAGTGATGACTGATGATATTGATGAAGCGCATCGCTTTGATCTAGCGGGAGCATCGATTGAAACATTCCCAGTTACGGCGGATATCTGTGAAAGCGGTTATGTGACTTTAACAACCGTTATTCTAAATGAGGGTATTACTCACTCATACGTTGCGGGCTTAATGGCTGACTTTGACCTTGATCAAGATGGTACATACGATGTAACAGTACAAAATGGTAAGCTTGAATGGTTTTTTGAAGATATTGAGCCGGGCACAGCAATCACTTTCACTCATGGTTATGGCAGCGCTTCTGGACAACTGGATAATATCTTTCAAATTATAGGTAATAATCATTTGACCTTACAAAGTTGTTTGGAGGCGTTTGGCTTAACGGCGGATGACCTAGACAATGTAACTGCAAATGTTCGTTTTAGAACAGAGGAAGAGTTGTGGACACCACTGGCGACAAACCTAGGTGATGTTGCAATGGGAACTTATACGTTCAGTGATGCATCTGAAAATGTCTACGCGGCCTTAATTGATGACGCAGGGAATGCTGTAAACTCATTAGCACCTGGAGAGTCTGCAACTATGCTTAATGCTGGTGCTGATTTTTTAATTTTATCTGATTCAGGTTCGAAAGCATATGTTGCTACTCCGCAAAGTGATGCTAACACTTCGCCTGTTTTAGCGGATGCTGAGTTCTCAGTGGATGAAAATGCAGAAAATGGCACGGTAATTGGCACGTTAGAAGCTAGTTTTGGTGCAGACCTTGCCAGCCCTGTTTCTGAGTTTATTGTAATCAGCTCGACTTCTACAGCTGTTTCAGTCACTTCCGAAGGTGATGTTGTGGTAATGCAACAAGATATTTTGGATTATGATGCAGGAATGACAGCCATTGAACTTGAAGTTGTTGTCAGTGATAAGTCAGGCAATATCTCGGATCCCGCCATGGTTACTGTACTTGTAAATAATCTTGCAGATGAAGCATCTGAGATGCCAGCAGAACCTGCTCCTACAGCAAATAGATCGCGTTCATCGGGTTCTCTTGCATGGTTAGCTCTTTTAGCTGCGCCGTTTGCATTTGTGCGTCGCCGTAAACAAAAGTAGATAATCAATACGTTTGAATAAAGGGAGCTGTAGCTCCCTTTTTACATAGCTTCACAAAGCCTACTTATATCGTGACTTAATTTTACTTATATTAAAGTCGGGATAAAAAATAACTCAGGAACCCTATGAAAATTAGTCACTCTCTTTGTTTATTGGCTGTACCACTCGCCATTGTTGCAGCGTGTAACAAAATTCCTAATTCTGTACATGAATCCAGCGCATTTTCTGCTGTAGAAAAAGTGAACACGTTGGCACCTGTGGCTAACAAAGTACCTTATGAGATGACTCTTCATGGTGATACCAGGGTTGATAACTATTATTGGATGCGTGACGATACTCGCACTGACCCACAAGTTCTTGCCCATTTAGCAGCTGAAAATAGTTATGTAGAAAAAATGATGGCTCATACAGATGCTTTACAAAAAAAGTTATTTGAAGAGTTGAAAGGACGTATTGAAAAAGATGATGAATCAGTACCTGTAAAAATGGGAAGCCATTATTATTTTTCACAAACTCATGGTGATAATGAATACCCTGTTTATATACGAAGTACTGATAAGCAAGGACTGCATCAGCAGGTTATTTTAGACGTAAATAAGCTTGCACAGAATCATGATTATTTTGCAGTAACAGGGCTTGATGTAAGCCCAAATGGCGCTTTATTGGCCTATGGTGAAGATACGTTAAGTCGACGTATATACACGGTAAAAGTTAAGGACTTGACTACTAATCAATTATTGCCGGATACAATTGAAGGCAGCGAAGGTGATGTTGTTTGGGCGAATGATAATAAAACCTTTTATTATATTAAAAAAGACCTACAAACCTTACTGGGATACCAAGTTTTTCGGCACAGGTTAGGCACGTCTCAAGCGGATGATGAGTTAGTGTACGAAGAGCATGACACTAGCTATTATACCAGTATTGAGAAGAGTAAAGATCACCAAGAAATTTATATCAAGCATAGTAGCACGAGTGCCTCAGGGGTATCGGTTATTGATGCAAACGATATCAGTGCCATGCCAAAACGTTTAATTGTACGTGAAACTGGACTTGAGTATGACATTAAGAAATTAGGTGATTGGTACTACATAATCACAAATTTAAACGCCGTAAATTTTCAATTAATGAAGGTGCGTCGTGAACAAGCTCACGATAAAGCAAATTGGCAAACGCTGGTTGCTGGGCGCGAAAACATCAAGCTGGAAAGTATTGAGTTATTTAGTAATCACCTCGTATACGAAGAGCGAAAAATGGGGCAAACCTATTTAACAATTCGTGATTTACGTGATCAGCAAGAACAAGTGATTGCCTTCAAGGACCCGACATATACAGTTTCTAGCTATGACAACTATGAGCTAGATAACCCTAACTTACGTGTTTACTATTCAAGTATGACCACGCCAAGTACAAGTTACGATATTAATTTAGAAAACGGTGAAAAAACGCTTCTCAAGCAGCGTAAAGTGTTAGGTGGCTTTAACCCAGATAATTATGCATCTGAGCGGATGTATGTGACAACGCGAGATGGTGTCGATGTACCTGTGAGCCTCGTTTATCGTAAAGATAAGTTTGATAAAAACGGTACTAATCCGTTATTACAGTATGGCTATGGTTCGTATGGTGCGACGATGGATCCAAGTTTTTCGAGTTCGCGATTAAGCTTACTTGATCGCGGGTTCGTATTTGCAATTGCGCATATCCGCGGCTCACAAATGCTAGGGCGCCCATGGTACGAAGATGGCAAGTTGCTTCATAAGAAAAACACATTTAACGATTTTATAGATGTAACAGAATCTTTAGTTGCACAAAAGTATGGTGACAAAAACACTATTTTTGCAATGGGGGGCAGTGCAGGTGGCTTGCTAATGGGGGCGATAGCAAACCAAGCGCCAGAACTTTATAAAGGAGTGATTGCAGCCGTTCCTTTTGTTGATGTTGTAACAACGATGCTTGATACCAGCTTACCGCTTACTACCAATGAATATGATGAATGGGGCAACCCTAATGATAAAAAGTATTATGATTATATGTTGTCATATTCACCTTATGATCAAGTGAAGCAACAAGCCTATCCAAATATGTTGATCACAACGGGGCTACATGACTCACAAGTACAATATTTTGAACCTGCAAAGTGGGTGGCAAAATTGCGTGAGCTGAAAACTGACAATAATGTATTGCTCTTTAAAACCGATATGGAAGCAGGACATGGTGGTGCGTCAGGACGATTCAAAAGTTTAGAAGATACCGCACTGTATTATGCTTTTATGCTTGATTTGGCAGGTATCAAACAATAATCAATATACGCACCAGTGGGTGGTTCAACCTTAAACTGGTGCATGCTTCGTTAAGTTAAAGCGAAATTGGGTCCCCTTACCCAGGGTACTTTGTACTTCAATATCACTATTCATTAGTTTAAGTAACTGTTTGCAAATAGCTAAGCCTAGTCCACCTTGACCCCGTTTAATGCTATTACGTGCTTGGTAATGAGGTTCGAAGATTGCCGTTAACTCATCAGCGTGAATGCCTACACCCGTGTCAGAGACTGAGACAAAAACTTGTTCGTTGAGTTGAGACACTTCTACAGTGATTAATCCTTTAGAGGGGGTATGGCGTATCGCATTTTCTATAAGGTTAGTAAGTACACGCTCTAGTTTGGCAATGTCTGCTGTAACTGGAAAGTCGCAAATTTTGGGAGTGACTTTTATTGTTACCCCTGCTGCTTCAGCGTTTAATGCTAGTTTGGCGACACAGTCGTAAATTAATTCGCCAAGATTAAACGTTTCAGTTTTTATCTTTACTTGCCCACACTCTAAATTAGCCAGTTCAAAAATTTGTTCAATTAACAGCTTCAATTGTTGGCAATTATCCATTGCCAAGGTTAGGTAACGTTGTTGCTCTTGATGACTGAGCTGAGAATATGGCTTTTTCATAACCTCAAGAAAACCATGTAATGAAGCAAGTGGCGTTCTTAAGTCGTGTGATAAATGAGTAAGTAATTCTCGGCGCTGTTTATCTATTTGCTGCAAAGATTTAAACTGCTCATCAATACGAGATAGCATGCCATAAATCCCTTTACTTAAGTTGCCAATTTCGTTATTCCCCATATAGCTCGGGCTAAGCGTCATTTCTGTGAGGCTGTAGTTGGCAGCTTTTATTCGACTTACCTCTTTATTTAATTGTTTAAGTGGTGAGGTGAAAAAGCGAAATAACAGTAACATAGTGATAAATAGCGCGACCATAGCAGCTACAAACCACATTGCCCCTAGCCAAACTGGATTATCACGTTTTACCTCGTGTAGCGTTGCATCAAAAGCTTGACCTCCAATAATCATATACAAGTAACCTTGTAGTTTTTGTTGATTATAAACAGGGGCGGCAGAAAATATTTTTTGACCCTCAATGTTGCGGGGGTCATCACCGTAAATAGGTGTAGAGCTTGGTTGTGAAATTAATTTTTTTATTGGGCTTAGATTTATTTTTTGTCTCACTACCTTGCCTGGTTTGGCTGAATAGGTCAGCAAATTACCTTCTGGGTCTACAAAGTAATATTCGAAAGCAGGTCCCAGCACCATTAGGGTATGAAATAAATTTTCCAGCGCCTTATAGTCATATACACCTTGTTTTATTAATGGATTGTCGTTTACAAGGTGCTCAGCGAGGTGTATGTGTAATTGCTGTTGTGCTTGGTGCTGAGAGTGTTGTTCAAGCTTTTTGCTCCAATTAAATATAAGCGCACACAGCAGGCTAAAAATAATAACTAGTGACCAAGCTAGTTTTTGGTAAAGGGTCATCGAAAACATCATTGTATATTTAACTGCCCTGGATTTAATCTATAACCGACACCCCAAACTGTTTCTATAAATAGAGCACGGTGGTGCTGTTCAAACTTACTGCGAAGGCGATTAATATGGGAGTTAACGGTATGCTCGTAACCACTATGTTGGTACCCCCAAACTTGATCAAGTAGCTGCTGGCGACTGAAAACATGGTTAGGGTGCTTTGCAAAGTGTACCAGTAAATCAAACTCTGTCGCGGTTAAGTTGACGGCTTGATTTGCTAAGTAAGCTTGATGACTCGAAAACTCTATGTGTAAGGCTCCGAGTTGAAGTTGTGCTTCATCGGGTTTCTTTTTTATGGAAGATTGAGCTATAAGTAGTTGCTCTCGGTGGCGCAATTGAGTTTTTACTCTCGCTTGTAATTCTCTTGCAAAGAATGGTTTACATATATAGTCATCTGCACCCATTTCTAAACCAATAACTCTATCCATGTCACTGCTCAAAGCGGTAAGTAAAATAACCGATACCGTGGGGTAGTGCTCTTTAATCTTGCGGCATAAACTTAAGCCATCCATTTGCGGTAAGTTTATATCTAATATAACAAGTCCATAATCATTGCTTGCTAGTTTTTTTAATGCTGATTCAGCAGAATCGGCTTCATCAATATGTAAATTTAGGTTGCTAAGTTGAGTTATTACAAGTTGACGTATAGCACGGTCATCTTCAACAATTAAAAGTTTTTCTGGGCGCATAGTCTTGTCCTAATCGCTAAGGCACTTCCTTATGCCCTTAGCGCAAGTGAGTGCTATGTTATTGCGTCCGCGTAATGACAACTTGAGTCAATGGGTTATCAAACTTATGTTGACTGCTAAGTACTGAGCTACTTAGACCATCATGTTGACTAACGACACCTGGGTGCATAGCCACATAGTTAACATCATCACGCTCTTCATTAAACCCTTCGCCTGAATCAGCTGGTCCAGGGATTGTCCCTGCGGCTTCTGAATTAGCCTCTGTTCCAGCATCATAAGCAAATGTAGTAAAGGTAAGCGCTTCATCGACAGCTAACGAAGACACATCTATTGCATTAAGACCGGTAAATGCATCATTTGTATTCACCAGCATGGTTGCTAAGCTTATTTTTAATGAATCTAGTTGCTCTGTTGAGAGTGATAATGTTACCTGACTTCCTGGCGGAAGAGGTGCATCGGCAGATGCAACTGCGGTTGCAAAGTCAACCGCTAATAGGTCGCTGTTGTTTCCTCCTTCAGCCATTACCTCAAGTGCTGTCGATGCAGGGCTACCTATTTCCCAAAGCATGTTTTCGGTATGAGAAATCACAGCAATTGGTGATAATGGTTGTGCGGCAGTTAAGTTACTTACTTGTATTGTAAATTCGTATGTAACGACTGGACTAACAACGGGAGGTGACACGACTTCAGGCGGAGTCTCTGAGCGATTATTATTTGAGTCACCACAGGCCGCGAGGCTGGCGCCAAAAGCAATGATGATCAAGCTTTTTGTTAAACGAAGCATAATAGCTCTCCTACTTAACCGTTACTGTCAATTTAGCAACTGGGTTTAACCATCTGTGTACTGTGTTATCAAGGTCACTAATACCTGCTTCAAGATCATCATCACCTAAGTTACCAGGGTGAATATGTACCATTGTGTTGCTTTCACTGCTTGTGACACCACTACCGCCAGTGCCTGCATTTCCGCCTGGTGCGGCAGGAATACCGGGAACGCCCAAAGCCCCTGAGCCTTCAACAACGCGTTCATCATTTGCTTCAGTGCCTGCATCATAGCCATTTAAGTAAATAGTGTAAGTACCTGCTTCGGTAGGTATTTTCCAGCTATTCAAGCCGACAAAACCATCATTTGTTGGCAACAACATGGCTGTTAGAGATAAGTAGTCGTTACCTTCAGTTGTTGTTAGGCTTGCCATTGTCGATGCGGCCGGAACAAGTAACCCTTCAGCTGGGTTGGCAACCATATCGCTATTTGCGGCTGTTGCTTCATCAACAAGAGGTGCAATGTTGCCACCTTCAGCCATTGTTTGTAGCGCTGTAGATGCTGGTGTTGCGACTTCAAAAAGTGATGTATCACTGCTGTGGGCTGTAATCAGAATAGGTGTAAAATGCACACCTTGAGTGAGATTTGTTAGTTTGATATCTAGCTCAGCAGCTTGGCTCGTGAAGCTAGAAATTGCTGTTGCAGCAAGCAAAGTTAAAGATAAAGTTTTCATTATTTGTTCCTGTTTTTGACTGTTCAAAAACAGTATCAAATAGCAATATCATAAAAGCCTCACGAAGTTATCACTTTTTTATCACAGTAACGAGGTGGGGTGAAAACAGCGGGTTAAATCAACTCATAGGTATATTAACTAGGTAAATATAACGCTATAGTGAAGATGAGAAAAAATAACAAGGAGTCATAATGGACGATAATCAAAAGGTTGAAGTTATAACGGATAATAAGGATCATCGAACGTGGGCAATGCTATGTCATTTAAGCTCATTTGCTGGATTATTAATTCCTTTCGGATCTGTCATCGGGCCACTCATTGTGTGGCTTGCTAAAAAGGATGAAATGCCGTTAGTGGCTGAGCATGGCCGTAAGTCATTAAATTTTCAGCTAACGATGATGATTGCATATATCATTAGTTTCTTGTTGATGTTTGTTGTCATCGGCGTCATTTTATTACCTGTCATCGCAATTTTCGCTTTTATTATGGTTGTTGTATCGGCAATCAAAGCCAATGATGGTAAAGAAGTGGATTATCCGCTGAGCATTGAATTTATAAAATGAAACTGAGAAATTAGATATACTAGAAAAGCTCAGCAGTGTTGCTGAGCTTTTCTTTTTTTGGGTATGTATGGCCTATCTTTCGCTTTTTTTTACTGCATTTATTTCAGCAACTTTGTTACCTAGTTCATCAGAGTTGGTAATGACGGCAATGATTGCCAAAGGGAGCTACTCTCTTTGGTTGCTATGGCTTAGTGCAACACTCGGTAATGTGCTTGGTAGTTGTGTTAACTATTGGCTTGGCACACAGGTCATGCGTTTTAAAGATCGTAAATGGTTTCCGGTCTCTAAAAAGTCCATTGAAAAAGCTGAAAAACAATTCAATAAATACGGTATTTACAGTCTATTGTTTGCTTGGCTGCCAGTGGTGGGCGATCCACTTACTGTGGTCGGTGGAATTTTTCGCGTTAAGTTCTTAACTTTTCTGGTACTTGTCGCCCTTGGCAAAGGTGCACGTTATTTAGCTGTGCTTGCCTTTGCTGTTGGGCTTGAAAAGTTTTTTTAGTTTTTCTGCCAATCGAGAGTCAGCGATACTGAGTCCGCAAAACGCAGCGCATGTGGTTTATCAACACGGACTTTGGCGTAATGAACACTTTTATGCTGGTGGCAAATAGCTAAAATCTCGGCAACGAGCTTTTCTAGCAGTAAGAAGTGACCTTCTTCGACTAAAGCGATAACTTCTTTAGTAATGGTCTTGTAGTTAAGTGCTTTATCAACAGCGTCAGTTTCACAAGCTTGCTCGGCAGGGTAGTGAATTTCAAGGTTAATCACGACATCTTGCTTTTTTTCACGCTCTTCAGGGTTAAAGCCAATAAAGGTTCTTAGCCTGAGGTTGGTTACATTGATAATTGCATTGGCCATGATTACCCTCTAACTAACTGCAAAAACTCATTACGGGTTTTTGGATCGGCTCTAAAGCTGCCAAGCATAACTGAGGTGCGCATGCTTGAATTTTGTTTTTCAACACCGCGCATCATCATACACATATGTTTTGCTTCAACAATAACACCAACACCTTTTGCACCTGTGACCTCTTCAACAGCTTTTGCAATTTGATGAGTAAGCTGTTCCTGAATTTGGAAGCGTCGTGCAAACATATCGACAATACGAGCAAATTTAGATAAACCGAGTACTTTACCATCAGGAATGTAAGCAATGTGACAACGACCAACAAATGGCAGTAAATGGTGTTCGCACATAGAGTAAAGTTCAATATCTTGAATTAATACCATGTCGTCAGCATCAGAGGTGAAGACGGCGTTATTGGTAATTTCATCAAGAGTTTGGCGATAACCTTTAGTTAGGTATTCCATCGCTTTTGCTGCGCGTTTCGGCGTATCAAGTAAGCCCTCTCGTTGAGGGTCTTCGCCTACTGCGCTAATTATGTCTTGATAGCTCTTTTTTAAATCATCGTGCATAGATTTCTCAGTAATACGTTATTTTAAATGTCTGCCACCATCGACAGGTAATGAACGTCCTGTGATGTAGTGGCTGTTAAGTAGTAGCTCGACGCTATTAATAATTTCTGTGCAGCCAGGTTCTATTTCCATTAAAGACTTTTTGATGGTTTTGGCTCGGTATTCTTCACTGTCATGATCATTAAAAATAATGAGTGATGGTGCAATTGCGTTCACTTTAATTGCCGGTGAAAATTTCGCTGAAAATGATTTAGTTAAGTTATCGAGTGCTGCTTTACTTGCTGCGTAGGCTAGGTGTTTAGGGCTGCCTTTTTCCACCACATAATCTGTCATGTGGATGATATCGGCAGCTTGACCTGTATTCTGTTGATAATGAAGCAATAGATCAGCTGCAGCTAGATTGATTAAGTAAGGGGTTTTAGCATGAATGCGCATCATATTATCGAACAGCGTCGCATAATCTTGGTTGTTGGCTTCACAGTCCCAACTCGACGCGTTATGAATAATTGCTTTTAGCTGATTAGTATGGCTTTTTAGTTGTTCAATAAAATGTGTAATTGCTGCATCACTATCAAAGTCAGCATGAATACACGTTGCTCCTTTACCTGCGAGGATATCAATAGCATCGTGGCGAGTGCGGTATGTGACTATGATTGCTTGTCCTTGCGCTAAAAAGTGCTCGGCCAAAGCGAGTCCAATACGTTGGCCTGCGCCAGTAATTAAAATAGGCGATGACATAAACTATGTATAAATCCTTAGATGTCTGTGTGTTAAGCTTTCTATTTAGTTTGTACTCTAGCCACTATAAACCAAATTACAGAACGATTTCATCTTTACTGCAATTATGTTGCAAAACTTTTTACGGGCAAAGTTTTCACACCGATCATTTATCATATTGAGAAAACGCCGGTAATACTAGGGAAGGTGCATCAGTGTAGCGAGGAAAAGAGGGCAATTTATTTGCTGATTGCTATAAATCGCCCTTCGATATTTTGAGCTTAAAGCTCGTCATAAATAGTGGGTATAGCTTGGCGCTTATGTTGGGTACGTAAGTAGATAGCGGTTAGTTTATCTTCTACTTCGCTTGTCACATCTTTGCCTTCTAAAAAGTCATCAATTTGTTCGTACGTTAGGCCTAGCGCCTCTTCATCTGTTAAACCTGGGCGATCGCACTCTAAATCAGCTGTTGGTGCTTTATGAACCAGTAAATCAGGCGCTCCTAACTGCTCTGCAAGGGCTCTTACTTGACGCTTCGAAAGACCAAATAAAGGGGCTAAATCACATGCGCCATCACCAAATTTAGTATAAAACCCCGTAATATTTTCAGCACTGTGGTCAGTGCCCACAACTAAACCTTGGCTAAAACCAGCAATTTCGTACTGTGCTACCATTCGCTGGCGTGCTTTCACATTGCCTTTAATAAAGTCAATTTTTGCTTGATCAGGAAGCTCAACGCCGCCACCGACCACAGCCGCCATCGCTTGTTCGTGCATCCCGTCAACCGCTGCTTTGATGTTTACGGTCATGCGCTTACTGGGGTTAATAAAATCAACGGCCATTTGTGCTTCGTCTTCATCTGCTTGTACACCGTAAGGTAGGCGCACCGCGATGAATTGGTATTCGTTGGTGTTGTGTTCTTGGTTTAATTCATCAATGGCTAATTGGCATAAACGACCACATGTTGATGAGTCAACACCACCACTAATACCTAATACAAGCGAACGTGAATGCGCAGCTAGAAGTCGGCTTTTTAGAAAGTTGACGCGGCGCGTAATTTCCGCCTTCACATCAATCGTGGGTTGGACTTTCATTTCTGCCAGAATATCGGCACGCATGGTTGAGCTCCTATTTTCGTTGTGGTTGTTCAGCGTCTTGTACATTATGTTACGAGCAACGCTTTTATTAAAGACCTAAATGCGCTTTTATCGCGTTAATTTGTTGCTTAAGTTCTTCGATTTCGGCACGCAATTGTTGAACTTCGCTGTCGCTGGCCTGTTCAGGCTCATGATCAACTATATCTTTTGCTAAGCTATCTGAGTCAACAAATAAGTGCATATAACGGCTTTCTCGTTTACCTGGTTCACGGGCTAAACGAGCAACATGTTCTTGTTCGATCAGGGCATCAAGGGCGATTTCAACTTCACTCACATTAGAGAACTCGGCGAGGCGATTACTACGGGTGCGTAACTCGCCTGGGGTCTGCGGCCCTCTTAGCAATAATAAGCAAATAATCGCACGCTGTTGCTCAGTAAACTGTAAGCTGCCAAACTGAGTATTGCAAAAGCGATGCGCGTATTTGTTTACTCGACCCGAAAGGCCTTCATCAACAGTGACTAAACGTAAATTGGTCAGTTCATCTATGATGTTTTGTACATCAGACTCGCTCAGCGATAAAACCGGTTCACGGTTTGACTTTTGATTGCAAGCGTTCGTTAATGCATTTAAAGAGAGAGGGTAGTGCTCAGGGGTTGTGATTTGCTTTTCAAGTAAGCAGCCAATAACGCGTTGTTGGTTTGATGATAAGTGCATTGTTTTACTCTCTGTGTTTATGCGGGCTTAGCCACATTTGTAATTTTTTATTTAAAGCATCAAAGTTAAGTGGTTTGGTTAAATAGTCATTCATGCCAGCACTGAGACAGCGTTCTTTATCGCCTTGCATTGCATTCGCGGTTAAGGCCACGATATTAACGTCTTGATGAGCCACACCCGCTTCTGAAGCTCTAATTGAGCGTGTTGCTTGATAACCGTCCATTTCAGGCATTTGGCAGTCCATTAATACAAGCTCGTAAGGAGTGTCTTCTCGCTTGCTCAAATATGAGATTGCTTCAAGGCCATTTTCTGCAATATCAAAGCTCACTCCGGCTTGTCTCAACAGGGCACTTGCCACCATTTGATTTACTTTATTATCTTCTACTAAAAGCACTTGCGACTCAGTGTCAGTGTTAACTTCTGCTATTTTTGCGTTTACCGGTTCTTTGTTCGTGTGCTGTTGCTCAATGTATTTTTCATTAGCAAGCGAGTTAAATAAGTCCGAAGGGGTGAGGGGTTTAAAAATAATACTCTCTACTTTTAACACATGTCTCGTTTGCTTTTCCGTTAAACTCATCGGTGCCATTAAAATACGTTTACAACGGCTTGCATTAAAGTGAGTTTGAAACGCTTTTTGTTGAACTTTAGAGGCTTTAGCGAATAGCGCGTAGTCGATAAAAATAGCATCAAAATGACAGCCAGTTGGTTGTTGTGCACGGGCAAGTAAGTCGTCAATATTATTAATAACTTCTACTTTAGCACCCCATAGCTGTAATTGTTTTTTAGCAATACCGCTGCTTAGCTTGCAGTTGTCAGCAATGAGGATCAATTTCTTGTCGATAATATGACTCGGCTCGGGTTGTTGTTGTGCATGGTCTAGTTTTACTTTTACAGTAAAATTAAAGGTGCTGCCTTCACCTAGCGCACTTACTACCCCAACATCTCCCTCCATTAGTTGACAGAGCTGCTTCACAATTGCAAGCCCAAGTCCTGTACCGCCATACTGACGAGTTGTTGATGCATCGGCTTGAGTAAAAGAGTCGAACAATGTGGCTTGTTTATCTGCTTTGATCCCAACCCCTGAATCAATGATGGAACAACACAAGAAGCTGTCGTTGTCTGCTTCTTCGTAGCTGGCTATGACGATTATTTCACCGTCGTTAGTAAACTTGACGGCATTTCCTAGTAGGTTATTGATAATTTGACGAATTCGATTTGGATCACTAATGATAAATTCATGTTTAATATTAGTGGCATCAAGAATCAGCTTGGTGTTGTTTTGTTCTGCTTTGATTGCAAAGGACTCAATGGTATCTCCCAGTAGTTTCGATACATTGAACGATACATTCTCTATGTCTAGTTTGCCGGCTTCGATTTTTGAGAAATCTAAAATATCATTAATGATATGCAGCAAAGATTCAGCCGATGACTGAGCAAGTGCAATGTGATGACTTTGTTGAACATCAAGCTTGCTTTGTTTAATTATATTAAGCATGCCAATCACGCCATTCATTGGGGTTCGGATTTCATGGCTCATACTGGCTAAAAATTCGCTTTTGGCTTTTACCGCTTGCTCCGCCGCTTCTTTTGCTTGGACAAGCTGCTGTTCGGTTTCAATTCGTCGTTGACTGGCGTGTAAACTGCCAATGAGTGCCGCCACCGCAATTAAAAAGCTTTCCTCATTTTTGCTCCACTTACGTCGGTTGTGACACATTTCTGCGCAAACCACCCCCATCGTTTTGCTACCTGTGGGAATGATAACAGTTAGCATCGAACGAATATCAAAGTGTTCTAGGTAATCAACAGATAAGTCTTTTGTAAGAGAATCACATTGTGCATCACTTGCGCTTATCACAGCATGATTATTTATGGCGTCAAAATAATTAGGGAAGTCGATTTGCTGTAGAGCAATAGATTCGCTGAATTGGGGGTTGCTTTGGTCGTGTATCGCAAACGTATTAAGTGATTGTCTATCATCACTGAAGAGCCAGATTCCTGCACGGTCAACACCAAGCGCATGGCAAATTGCTTGCACAATAATATGTTTTGATAGGTTGAGGTTACCTGTTAAAACCGCATCATTAACAGTTAAAGAGGCTAAAATTTCGTTGTGGAGGGCTATTTTGCTGTTTTCAAGTTCAACACGTTTACGGGCATCTATATCTTGTAAAGAGCCAAACAGTTTCACGCATCGTTTGTTGTGATGTTCGGCTTCGCCATTGACAAGAACCCAAACAGGATTGCCCTCATTCGTTAATATTTGTACTTGTGTTTCAAAGCTCTCGCCATTTTTAATCGCTTTCTCTGTTAGATGACGAATTTTGTCTCTGCTGTAGCCAGGTTTGAAGTAATTAAAATTACTGGGCCATTCTGGCTGGCTTGAAAGAGGTAATTTAAAAATCAATTTGGTCATTTCTGACCAATACACTGTTTTAGTTTCGAGATTAAAGGACCAAGCCCCTATTTTTGCTAAACCGCTCATGGTTTCGAGCATGCGCTCGTTTCTATATTGGCGTTCAAGCATTTTCAGTAAAAAAACAGATGCACCTGCGAATAAAGCACAAATTAGAATAATCGCTAGCCGTAATGGCCAAATAGAAGAATTAGCAGGCTGCCAGCCTTTTTTAGGTGTGGCGTACATTTGCCACTGACCGCCTGAGAATGAAATGCTAAAGCTAAGTGGGTTAGTCTCTAGAATTTGTTCATCACCATAAAAGAACTCGCCATCCAGCCCTTTGCCATTTCGTCCTTGCAGTGCAAGTTCATACTCATTACTAAGCGACGTGAGTCCAGCGTTTTTATACACTTTATTTATATCTAAAACGACAGATAACAGACCCCAAAATTGATTGTTTGGCTGGGTAAATACGGGCACTCTAGCAATGAGTGCTTGGCCGCCTTGTACCAGCTCTAGGGGACCCGCCATAACAATTTTATTCTCATCCCGTGCTTTTATGGCATCTGAGCGTTGGGCTTTATTTTTTAAAAAATTTAACCCAATTGCTTTTTCATTTCCCTCAAGGGGATGGGTCATTCTTATTATCATATCGGGTGCACCGCCGATGTTTCTGAGCTCAGAGGAAGTTTCAAATAGTGGTGCTGCTATTTGTGAAAAGCGGGCTTGGTTAAGATTCGGCTCTGCAGCAACAGCAACAGCAAGACCCCGTACGAGTTGAATATTTGATATCAGCGTTGATTCCAACTCAGCGCGATAAGTACTTATTTTCGCAAGTTCTTGTGAACGGTAGGCGTCTTTCTCTCGAGTATAATTGATATGGTCAATGACTAGACCGATTAGGATAATCAAACCTAAAGAAAGCCAGAAGGTGAGCTTTAGTTTTTTTAGCTTTTTATTATCATTTTCAGTAGCTAGTGGCATGAGAGGTATCGGTTTTTATACTATCTACCTACTATAGACAATTTCTGTCGTAAATAAAAATGAAGCACACAATCGTAAAACTAAATTTAATTATTTGTATCGAAACACTATTTTTTCATAAAACACTGGTTACTATAGGCCTATAACTCCTGCGGAAGCGTATTTAATATGTTTAAAATAATTAAATGGTTGTTGATGAGTCTACTCATCGTTGCGTTATTGGCTACGGGCCTTATTTATGGGGCGTTGAACTTAAGCTTGCCAGCGCTGGATGGCAAAGGAAAAAGTACAGCAATTGAACAGTCCGTTAAAATCGAACGAGATGTGCTTGGTCAAGCTGTGATTCATGCACAAAGTCGTTTAGATGCGGCATATGCGCTTGGCTTTGCTCATGGACAAGATCGCTTTTTCCAAATGGATTTATTGCGTCGAAATGCAGCCGGAGAGTTAAGTGAATTATTTGGCAAAGCCGCGCTGGAACTTGATAAAACAATGCGCTTTCATCAGTTGAGAAAACGAAGCCAAATTTTATTCGAGCAATTGCCTTCGTCAGATCGAGCACTATTGGCGACATATGCGAAAGGTGTGAATGAGGGACACGCGCAAACGGGCTTTGATAGTTTTGAATATTTACTAACAGCTGCTACAGCGAAACCATGGCAAAGTGAAGACAGCTTACTGACTATTTTTAGTATGTATTTAGATTTGCAAACAGCGACTTTTGAACGAGATAAAACCCTGATTCAAATAGAGCAAATATTTGGTAAAGAGATGGTTGCTTTTATTACGCAACCTAGCATGTATCAGGCTGCTCTCGATAATAGTCAGCTAGAACCTTACAATCACTCGATCCCTTCCTTATCAGCACCTTTGAGTATGATCACGCATATTGAAGATACGAAGGAGTTAGGCAGTAATAATTGGGCTGTTACGGGGGATTTAACGCAAACAGGTGCTGGGATGTTATCTGATGATATGCATTTGTCGTTTGCGGTGCCGATTATTTGGTATAGGGCGCAGTTGAATTATCCTTTAAATGGGCAGATGCAACAAATAACAGGTGTTTCGCTACCTGGTGCCCCTGCAATTGTGGTTGGCACGAACAATAAAGTCGCTTGGGGTTTTACCAATGGCTACTTGGATACAGCTGATTGGATTGCACTCGACGGGCACGACAAAACATGGCAGATAGATGAAGCGATTTTACTTAATGATGGTAGTAGTGAAAACTATGCACTGACCATGAGTGAGTATGGTCCAGTAAAAAATATTAACGGTAAGCCTTATGCACTAAGTTGGGTGGCACATCATGATTATGCGGTTAATATGGACCTAATAAAGCTTGAGCAAGCAAACAATGTTGATGATGCGTTAGCGCTTGCAGCTGATGTGGGTATTCCTGTACAAAATCTAATGGTTGTAGATGATAGTGGGAATGCTGCTTGGAAGAACATGGGGGCGATTCCTGCACGCAAAGTCCCTAGTGAACTTGCTGTCTCGGAGCAAAATTACCCTGTAGGGTGGCACGAAAATGAAACTGAGCGACCCTATGTTAAAAACCCTGCAAGTGGTCGACTTTGGACTGGGAACTCACGTGTTGTTTCGGCTGAAGATAATAAACGCTTTGGTAATGGTGCTTATGCGATGGGCGCACGTTCAGCTCAGATCCGCAACCGTTTATTTGAAAAGCAGCAATTCACAGAGAGTGATTTTTATCAGTTGCAGCATGATAATGAAGCTCGCTTTTTAACAAAATGGCATAACCTACTTGTAAAGCAACTTGAAAGTAGACCCGATGAGTATAAAGCTTATCTATCAGAGTTAAACAATTGGCAAGCATGTGCATGTGCAGATTCAATTGGTTATACGTTAGTGAAGTACTACCGTGATGAAGTGATTAATGGCCTCTTCAGCCCGCTGGAAAACGAACTGCAAACGTTTGATGGCAGCTTAAAGCACGTGAAGCGAGATCTTGAACCTGCTGTTTGGCAACTAATAAATACTCAACCGAAAGGTTGGCTAAATCCTGATTATGCTGATTGGTCTGAGCAAATGCGAGCAGCATTTGATCGTACCCTTGATAAGCTGACCACTCAATATGGACAGAACATGCAAAATTGGCAGTGGGGAAGCGTGAATGAACTCGTTATTGAGCACCCATTCGCAAAACAAATTCCCGTACTCAAAAAGTTGCTCAACATGCCAGCAGCTCCAGGGTTTGGTGATACCTTTATGCCAGCCGTACAAGGGCGTAGTTTTGGTGCCTCACAACGATTTATTGTACAGCCTGGGCACTTAGATAAGGCTATAATGGCAATTCCTGGCGGTCAGTCTGGGCATCCACTGTCTGAGTTTTATCGTGCGGGATTTGATGACTATGTTAGTGAAGGTCTCACCCCTCTAATGCCACAGAGCATTATGCATAGTATTACGATAGATGCGGTTAATTAACCGCATCAGTATCATCCAGTTGTAAACAGAATGCTTTTACAACCGTGGTAGTATTTCTTCCTGCATCTTTACTGTCATATAGCGCTGCATCAGCTTGCTGCAACATGCTCTCTAAAGATGCAAGCGGTTGCCATTCAATTAAGCCAAAACTCATTGTCACCGATAAGTTTGGCAGCTCTTGGTGAGCGTCTAGTGTCGCAATATGTTCACGCAAGGCCTCTATTTTTTGTAACCCGTGATGCTCATCGGTATTATCGAGTAAGAGCAAAAACTCCTCACCCCCCCAACGTACAGCTATATCTGTTTCATTTAAAAATTCACATATTGCTTGTGTAATATTAACTAAAATCGTATCGCCTTTGTCATGACCATAGGTATCATTGATTTGTTTAAAGTGATCGATATCAGCCATGACAAGGCACAAACTTTGTTCCGCTTCGATGCTTTTTCTGTATGTTGCTAAAATTAATTTTTTAGCAAAGCGGCGATTATAAAGTTTGGTGAGTGGATCTCGTGATGCCATTTCGGTTAATTCAATACGTTGTGAAAGCGTAATTTCTCTGATCAGCCCAATAGCGTAAACCATAGGCAAACCAGCAATGATAATATTTGTTAAATGTATATAAGGAATAAGCTGCGGGTAGGTATATTGATAAGGTACATCGTTGAAAAAGATGTATAGAAGAGCAAAGGTAGTGATCATCAATAAGCTGTATAGTGCAGCGCGTTTTAGTGATAATTGGTAATCAATCATCAAAATACAGGAGATAGTCCATAAATAAAATTGAAACCCTAAATCGAGCCCTAATGTGGCGCATACCACTACAGCATGGATAAGCACTTCTAAACAAAATACCCTCAATGCTAAAGAGGTCAAGCCTTGTTTTATTAGAAAGATACCGCTGCCCCAAGCAACGACACTAAGAATATTGACTAAAGCTAAAGTAATAGCGCCCACATGGGCAAAAAGTGGAATGAGCAACGCATGCACTACCAGTGCGAAATATGCGATTTTAGAAATGATTAAAAACTTTACTTGTTCTATTTCTTCTAAACCTGACTGCTTTGATTGTTTTAGTAAATGTTTTATCAAATGAACCTCATACAAGCAGGCGTTTAAACACAAAGTATAGATGAAAATAGCCTTGCTGATGAATAAATCACCAATATCACCTTGAATCATTGATAAGTTTATTGTGAGTGGATTTAATTAAACGCATATTCATACGATGTTTATTATGCTGATACTTGGCATAGTGTGTAATTGATGCCACTCTAAAAGAGCTATTTTAAACGTGCTACCGTATAGTTTGCTTTGTGTTTCCTGTAATGCCCTAAAGGAGTATGTATGTCGGCTGAAAAAACGCATCTAGAGATTTGTAATTTAACCAAAGAGCAGTATCCACAAATCAAAGTTCTGATGGATCAAGCGTACCCAGGCCTAGGTGGAGCATGGCCAAGCCACACCATTTTTCGTTTAATCGATCAGTTCCCTGAAGGTCAAATCGGCATTGTTGATGACGGTGTGCTTGTGGGCATCGCCTTGAGTGTGCAGGTAGATTACGCGCGCTTTTCTAACCCTCATACCTACGAAGACATTGTTGATGGTCACGACCGAGTATTTAGTGATCCTGAGGGTGATGCACTTTATGGTTTGGATGTGGTTATTTCATCGACTCATCGAGGGATGCGACTTGGCAGACGTTTATACGATGCACGAAAAGAGCTGTGCCGTCAGTATAACTTACGCGCTATTTTAGCGGGTGGGCGAATTCCGCGATATTACAATCACAGTGCAGAGATGTCTCCGATGGAGTACATCGAAAAAGTTGACCACAAAGAGCTTTATGATCCAATTCTAAGTTTTCAACTTTCTAACGATTTCCAAGTAAAGCGCTTACTTAAAAAATACCTACCAGAAGATCAGGAGTCAGTGGGTTATGCCACTTTACTAGAGTGGAATAACATTATGTTTGAACCCACTGATACGGTACTTGAATCAACTAAATCTATAGTGCGTGTTGGTGCTGTACAGTGGCAAATGCGCTGCGTCGACTCAGTTGAGGAGTTACTTAAGCAAGTTGAGTATTTTGTTGATACGGTGTCTGACTATAAAAGCGACTTTATTTTATTTCCGGAATTTTTCAATGCGCCGTTAATGGGTTTAACCGAGCAGTGCACTCAAACGGAAGCCATTCGTTATTTAGCCGAATACACTGAAACGTTCCGTGATGCGATGTCACGCATGGCAGTTGAATACAATGCCAATATTATTACCGGCTCAATGCCGCTCGCTGAAGATGACAAGATTTATAATGTCAGCTATTTGTGCCACCGTAGCGGTAAAATTGATGAGCAGCGCAAAATACATATCACGCCCCATGAGCAAAATGACTGGGTAATCCAAGGGGGTGACAAGATTGCCGTATTTGAAACGGATGCGGGTCGTGTCGGTATTCAAATTTGTTACGATGTAGAGTTCCCTGAACTGTCACGTATTCTCGCTAAGCAAGGGCTTGATATCTTATTTGTACCATTTTGGACGGATACTAAAAATAGCTACTTGCGTGTTCGCCATTGTGCGCAAGCACGTGCAATCGAAAATGAGTGTTATGTTGTGATTGCAGGCTCGGTTGGTAACCTACCTGAGGTAGAGAGCTTAGACGTACAGTACTCGCAATCGGCAGTGCTTACCCCTTCTGATTTCTCATTCCCGCATGATGCGACCTTGAATGAAGCAACACCGAATACCGAAATGCTGTTATTCAGTGATTTAGATATGGATAAACTAAAAATTCTTCACAGTGAAGGCACAGTAAGAAACTTAAAAGATCGCCGTGAAGATTTATATGACGTGATCCTGAAAAAGCGAGATCAATAATGGCGTGGTTGTATTTAATTGTCGCAGGGTTGTTAGAAATAGGCTGGCCAGTCGGTCTTAAAATGTCTCAAGAATCAGAGAGTCGCTGGTTAGGCATTGCGATAGCCGTCGCCTTTATGGTCGCTAGTGGCTTTATGTTGTGGTTGGCGCAAAAGGATATTCCGATGGGGACATCCTATGCAGTATGGACAGGGATCGGTGCAGCGGGCACTTTCTTGGTCGGTATTTTATTTTATGGTGATGCCGCCACATTTGGCCGCATTGCCGGAGTATTGCTGATAATCAGTGGTGTGATAACGCTAAAAATTAGTCATTAAAAAAGCGGCATAGCCGCTTTTTTAATGACTAGAAACGCACCTAGTTGGGTAGCATTACCAGAATGGCTGCCAGCGCAATTAACACAAGCCCCGCTGTGTCTTGGCGCTTTAACGGCTGTTTTAACCAAAGAATCGATACCAAAATGGTAAAGAATACCTCTATTTGCCCCAGTGTTTTTACATAAGCAACATGCTGCAAGCTCATGGCGCTAAACCAACCAATGGAACCTAAACAGCTACAAACACTGACAGCGGTAGTGGTGCCTTTGTGATGCCACATTTTCTTAAATGTATCGCGCTCCTTGAGTGCAATATAAGCGCACAGCATCAGCGTTTGTAAGCTGATTATCAGTACCAGTACCCAAGCTGCAGAGTGCGGGAAAGTCAGTCCTGAATTTAAACTTGCCTCACGGATCCATGACGATGAAAGGGCGAATGAAGTACCACAAGCAAGCCCAAGGAGTGCAGTGCCCAAATTAAAGTGTTTTACATTCGCAATGCCACTTAATAGCAATACCGCAATTGCACCAATAAATACCCCAACCCAACCTAGCAATGACAGTACTGAGCCAAAGAACATAACACCTAAAATAGCGGCCATCAGTGCTTCACTTTTAGCAAGCCCTGCACCGACTGCAAAGTTATTCATTTTAAACAGTTTTACCATTAAACCTGTGGCAACAATTTGGACGATACTGGCGCCAACAATGTAGCCAATAAAAGCCAGATTAAAGTCAGGAAGTGCGGCGTCTTGATACTGATAAAGTGCAAATAAATACAGGGCAGCAATTGGGCTGGCAACGATAAAGCGAGCAAGCGTTACCCCTGCAACACTCACTGTTGCACTGAGTTGACTTTGCAGAGCGTTGCGCCACGACTGCATAAATGCCGCAAAAATAGTTAAGAAAATCCAAGTCATATTGAAAATACATTAATGAGGGGGCTTGGGTATAGAGTAACAAAACCAAAGTATGAGGGCATCAGCTTATCGACCAACTTGAGGAAAACTCAGCTGTGACAATATGCCGCAGGGCTTTTATGCGGTTATTAGGCTATAGTGACAAAGATGCTATTGCTGGCCGCTGCTGTTATAAGTAGCGGCTTTTTTTTGTTTGCGATAGGGTAGTGTTACAAACAAAATAAGGAAATATCATGACCACACTTATTATCTGCGCACTCATCGCAGTGCTCATACCTTATTTAGCTAAAGCTCCCGTGGCTTTTGCGCAAAATAAGCTTGAAGGATATGACAATAAACACCCAAGAGATCAACAAAGTAAGTTGACAGGTTTTGGGGCGAGGGCGCTGGCTGCTCATCAAAATAGTTTTGAGTCATTAACCGTTTTTGCTGTTGCTTTAGCGGTGGTAATTGCGACCAACAATGTTTATCAAGCCACTGAAATGTTAGCTGTTGCGCATATAATTGCTCGTGTCCTATATTGTATTTTTTACTATATAAACCAAGATATTTTGCGCTCGTTAGTTTGGCTTGTTGGCTATGTAAGTGCTGTGGCAATGATTGCTCTTTGCCTCTAGTCAAAAACCACAAAGCAAGCGGCTTAAATAAGGCGCTTGCTTTAGGGTCTTAAGTGGTTACTCTTACTTAGAGCTAACTTTAATTTTCTCTATTAAATCCTTTGCTTGATAGTTTTCGTCTAAGGCGAAATCGAGTTGCACTAAGGCGTTTTTATAGCCAGATTCAGATGGCGCATACTGCCATTTTTTTAAGGCTCTTTTCGCTTCTCGATTGAAAACAGCTTCAGGTTCTGCGCTTACCACACTGACATTGCTGGTGGCGCCACTTGGTAAAATATCGTATTTCAAAACGACTGAACCGCTAATGCCTTGCTCCGCTGCTTGAATGGGGTATATCGGCTCTACGCGCATAACCGCTTGATAGTCTTTTGTCTTTTCAACTGACATCGGCTGTTTTGCAATGGCAAAACTGCTAAGCATGCCTGTTGTAAAAATAACTAACGCTGTTTTTGCGATAAATGAGCTGTTGTCGATCTGCTTTATTTGATTTAGACGTTGTAACATGGTGTTTTTATCTCCGTATTGTGAATAAGCCATTAAGCCTGCTCTGCTAAAGCTTGCACAGTGCACTAATGCCTTACTGTATAAAATTCGTTGTTCAGTTGATTTATTTTTGAGTACTTGCTCATCACATGAAAGCTCTTGAATACGGCGAAGACTTGCATAACCAAGCCAAGCGACAGGGTTAAACCACAGCAAAATAGTGGCACTTAAAGCGAGGGCATTAATTAGGTTATCTTTGCGTTTAATGTGCACTGATTCATGCTCTAAAATTAGCGCTAAAGCATGGCTATCGTAGTGGCTTTGGTAGTTTGTTGGCAGCACTAGCTTAGTATTTATAACTCCTACAACCATCGGTGAGCTCACTTGTTTACTTTGGTATAAACGCATGTTTTGGTTGCTGTGATGATCAACCGTAATTGGTGCTAATTGCAGTTTTGCTAAAAAGCGGTAATGAAAATACACGGCAGTGATCAGCAGTGCTGCACTAATAAAACCATAAATAGCAAACCAAGTTAGCGTAAATTGCGGCATTACTTCTGTGTTTGGCGTGATAGTCAGCTTACTGATAAAGTCGTTTTGAATTGGCTTTAAGTGATCAGGTAAGTTCGCTAACAATAAACTAATCGGTAATAGCGCCCACAGTGTATAAACTAAGCGTGCCGACAGTTGGCTTAGTAGCTTTCGCTCTAGCAGCAATAAAAACAAAATTGCAGATGAGATCAAAAGCTGTTGATCTAACAGCCAATTAAAAAATGCATCTAACATAACAACGCCTTACTTTTGCTGTTTTTCCCAATCATCAATGACCTTTTTTAGCTCATCAATATCATGTTGCGAGAGTTGCTCTGACTTAGCAAAACCACTCACTAATGGTGCAATGCGGCCGTTAAAAAATCGTTCAATAAAGCTTTGGCTTTCTTTTAATGTGTATTCTTCACGGGCAATGCAGGGAGTGTAGTTATATTGACGACCTTGTTTTTCGAAGCTTAGTGCGCCTTTTTTAACTAAACGACTTAGTAGCGTTTTGATGGTTTTTTCGTGCCATTCTTTATCGTCACTTAAACGCGCAATTACTTCACTTGCCGTGGCAGGGTAGTTAATCCACACAGCATCTAATACTTCGAATTCAGCCTTAGAAAGTTCAATCATTTTTATGCCTACAGATGTAATCTTTAATTTAAGATTACACGCGTAATCAATTAATGCAAACTTTTTTGTTAGATAATGTCACTTTTTTTGATACTGATTATCTGTCCTTCGGGCAAATCCAGCGTGGTGAGTGAAAGCTTTGCGATATCTGTGCGGTAAAGATCGATGACTTTGTAGCCACAAAAACGTGCCATTTTACGTATTTGCCGATTTAAACCTTGTTTTAAGACGATGCAAAACTGCGTTTCGTCGACTTGAGTCACCTCGCAAGGGAGGGTTATTTGTTTATCGACAGGCACACCGCCCGCCATTTTTTTACAAAAATCACTATCAAGTGGTTTATCAACGGTGACTAAATAGCGTTTAGGTTGGTGGTAATCAGGGTGGATCAATTGATTACAAAACTCACCGTCATTGGTCAAAATCAACAAACCTCGTGAATCTTTGTCGAGCCGACCAATTGGGTAAACGCGAGTGGTTTTAGGCAGGCTATGAATAAGGCTTGTTGGGTCGTCAGCATTTAATTTGCAATCTATACCAACAGGCTTGTGATACGCAAAGTAGGTAAGTGGTGCTTTTGCTGAAATTTTCTCGTCAAGTACCATCACATCATCGTGCTCATCAACATGATCTATATGATTTGCAGCACGGCCATTTACTGTTACCTTACCTTGATCTATCAAGCGCGATGCTTGCTTTCGAGAACAAACACCTGCATGGGCAATAAATTTAGCAAGTCGTACTTTTTCTGACATGGGTGATTTTTGTACAGTTAATTTGATCACAGTATATCAAACCCGCGTATAAGAAGAAAAAAGGGGGTTCGACATGGCAATTAAGTTATCTGAACTTGCAGCGCACCAACCACTGCAAAAGGTTATCCTTCATTCGTTGGAAATGGCACTGTATCAGGTGTCTGTGGTGATCAATAACGTTGAATATTATGTCACTGATGAGCAAGGTGAGTTTATTCGCGATATTAGCCCGTTGCACATTCAAAAGCGCCTCGATCACTTAAGTTATGGTGATATGGTTTTACGCCACACCAGTGCTTATGATGAAATGTGTGGGCAGCCAGAGAAGCTCGCCAGCAATATGCTTGAGGTTCCTTATGGCAAGAATCATCTATACTGATTGATTTTAAAGCGTATACTGAGTCATAACATTTTATAGGTATGCTATGTATCAATTAAAAAGTGATGATTCAGTAGAGTTAAGTGATGAGCTAAGAGCGCATATTGTTACTTATAACAAGCAGCATTTTAACGCAGAACGTATTCCATTAGGCTTTAAGTTTGTTGATAAAAAGCGAGTAATGGTTGCAGGTATTAGCGGCCAAGTATTTGGCAATTGGTTATTAATAAATTGGCTATGGTGTGACGACTCTGTTAGAGGTAGGGGCCTTGCCTCGCGACTGTTGAATGAGCTTGAAAGTAAAGCTACTGCGCTTGGCGCAAATATAGCTCAACTTGATACACTCGACTTCCAAGCAAAGCCTTTTTATGAGAAAAACGGTTACCAAGTGAAATACCAAATGGCCAATTACCCACTTGATGGTTGCCGTTACTTTATGGAAAAAAGCCTATAGCTCAAATTTGGCCGTTAGGACATTTTCTTCCGTGAATGTTACTCCCAAAAAGGGCGTGGCTTCTGGTGCGAGCATAAATGTACGAATATTCATGTGATCATGTGCATCAGGATGCTTAAGCACATCGTCACGGTAAAAAGCACCGAAACAATCTAATGTGTTTTGTTTACTCAATTGGTTTAGTTTGGCAAAGGCAAAGATCTTACATGAGCCATTATTTTCATTTGCTGAGCTAATAAGCCCATGGTTATTAAACCCACTGGGAGTGAAATGGTAGTTTTGCTCGATAACGGCCATGGTATCAGTGAATTCAATCAATGTGGGTGTATCTGCTAGTTTTGCTAAAAATTCATTGAGTGTCATGCTTCATCCTTAATTGTTACTTTTTATTAACTCTAACTCATCCTGTTGTTGATTGATATTAAACTTATAATTTCCGAGAAAGTTCATACCTAGTAATCCAACGCCAGAGTGATTATCTATCACTAATACATCAAAATTATCTATATATTGTTGACCAATTTGAAAAGAGCGTAGTCTATAACGCTTAGCTGCAACGATGCCATTTGCAGTATTGACTTGTAGCGTACCTATAAAAATGGCTGGCTCTGTGAGGTTATCCAGCTGCGCTTGGTTTATCACGGTGAAGCTAGCCCCCGTATCTATCATTAATTTAATGTGCAGAGTGTCATTAATAACACTGTTAACCAAATAGTGCGCGCCACGAGGGGTGAGTTCAATGATATCCACGCCAGTTAATGCTTGCTGTAATTTATGACGTAACTCATTGGCTTGGTTTATAAATGCATGATTTTCAGGTAGTTGCTCAAGGGCTACTTGACTGGCAACATAGTCTCCTAGCTGATAATAAGCCATCGCATAAGTATATAAGTAGTGTGGGTTATGTGGCGCATAGTCTAGCCACTGTAAGCTGTGCTCTAGTAGTTGTTGCCATTGTTGTGCCTGAGTGAGGGCATTGATCTGTAAAGTGACTAATTCCTCAATCTGTTTAGCTAAAGAGCCTTGTTGATTGCTATCCAATCTATTTGCTAATGCCATTAAGCTCACGATCCCTTGCTGAAGATGGCCTTGATTGATAAGTCGTTTAGCATCAAGTTTTAGCATTGTAATGTCATAAGGATGACGTTTTAAAAATGTGCTTAGAAACAGCTCGCTTAAATCTTCATCGTGACCTGAGAGCCAAGCTTCAACCTCTTGTTGCCAAGCTTGTTTTAATTGTTTGGCTTGGTGAGGGTCGTTTGCAAGAAGTTGTGTATAAAACTCAATTGCTTTATCAAATTGTTGGTTATTAAAAAATACAATAGCTTGTTCAAACTCACTGGGCAAAACAGTGGTTTTTTCTAGCGTCTTAGTAGTGGCTTGCTCTGGCGTTACTTCAGGGGCGTATTGAGAGTTTATTTGCCATATAAAATAAGTATTTAAACAAAGAGAACACACCAATATTAATTTGAGTAGAGTATTCATCTATCTTGCCTGTAAAAAGCCTTCTCTTAACTTGGTTACTTTATCAGCATAAAACAAATTAAAAAATAGTTAGCTTTTAACTAAGTAACGAAGGGCTAGAATGTTACTGATTTCGATATCTGCTAGGCCTTTATATTGGTATTGAGCTTCTTGGTTATTCAGCCAAACGCTTTGGCAGCCTGCGTTATTAGCCCCTTGTACATCCGTGTCTAGGCTATCACCAATATGCAAAATCTCATTATGAGGGACGTTTAGCTTGGCAGCTGCACTATCAAATAAGGCGCTGTGTGGTTTTGCTTTACCGTGCGGGCCTGCTTGTAAAACAAGCTCAAAAACACCGTTGAGATTAAATTTTTCTACCTCAACATTCCCATTGGTGATGGCAATTAAACGGTACTGTTTATTAAGGTTAGCAAGTAAATTAAGTACATCATTAGCAACGGTTACTTGGCTGCGGGCATTGGCAAAAGCTTGATAGGCTTGATGTGCATGCTGCTGAGCAGCTTCTTTATCAAACCCCAAGTCTGTCATGGCATACAACAAGGCGGCTTGTCGCCAACGAGTTACATCATCGATTAATGTTGTATCTTGTTTTAAGGCATTATCGCGACACTTTAGCCAATAAGTCGTGCTATCGGTTGGCCATTGCTCTATTTTAGCGAGGTAATTGGCTTGCGCTTGCAAAGCTGATTTTATGATTGGATGGTTATTGTATAGCGTGTCATCTAAATCAAAACTTAACACAGATACTGGCGATAAGGCACGATTAAATCGGATCATAATTACAACGGGTTACTCTTGTGTTGAGCGCTTTTTAGCGCGTGGATGGGTGTTGTCATAGACTTTGGCTAAATGCTGAAAATCAAGGTGTGTATAAACTTGTGTTGCCGATAAACTGCTGTGCCCTAATAACTCTTGCACAGCACGTAAATCACCGGATGATTCTAGAATATGTGAGGCAAATGAGTGGCGTAACTTATGCGGATGTACTTGCGAGCTTATGCCTTGTTTAATGCCCCATTCTTGCATGCGCAGGCGCACTTGGCGTACTGAAATACGCTTTTTTTGGCTACTAACAAAGACTGCGCTTTCATCTGGGTATGCAAATTGTGGGCGAATTTTTAGCCATGCCTTTAAAGCATTGAGGGCTTTATTTCCAACAGGGAGTAAGCGCTCTTTATTACCCTTGCCGCGTACTAACATTTCCCCTTCTGTGGGGTTAATATCTTGTATGTTAGCGCCAACTAACTCGCTAATGCGCAGGCCAGATGAGTACATTAACTCCATCATTGCTTTGTCGCGAATAGCCAATGGTTCATCATCAGGGAGTTCTAAGAGCTTTGCCATTTGATCAACGTCTAAATTTTTGGGCAATGGCTTAGAAAATTTAGGTCCTTTAATGGCTTCGGCAGGGTTGTGGTAATGTGTTTGGTTTGCAATGTTTTTGGCTTTTAAAAATTTATACAAGCTACGAATACAGCTCAGTTTTAAACTAATCGTGCGGCCACTTAATTGTTTACTTCGCAATTGCATACTGTAACGACGAATATGCTCACCTTGTACATCAAACCAGCTTTCACAAAGCTTATTAAAGTACAAAGCAGCAAAGCCTAGTTGGCTGGTGTATTGGCTTATGGTGTGCGCTGAATATTGTTTTTCATAGCGCAAGTAGTCTGCAAAAAGTTGGATAGGCGTGCGCCAAGCATCGCTTAACTCGTCTGTATTTGGCGCAATTTCCTCACTCATGCAAGTTCCAGTAAGCGTAGCTGTAATGAGCGCACAAAATCGAGTACGAAGAAACTATCTTTAGCAGGTTCAAAATGATTCACATCATCGCTGCCAAACGCCAAAATGGCCACTGGATGTTTAGTGTTACCAATTAAATATAATGCGGTAGATTGCGTTGAATCAGAAAACAGTAAGTCGCGCTCTTGTTGATTTACACGACCTAAATAAGTGCCTGTATCTTGTAAGCGATGCGCGATTAAATCATCAAACTTTTTATCATACTTAACAAGGTGGCACTCATTTATTGAGGGGTTGGTACAAATTATATTGCGCAGGTTACTTGCCAGTGTTGTAAAGTCGTAATTGGTCCAAAGCTGACGATGGCATTCACTAAATAAGCGATAAATGAGCTCATTTTCTTTTGCTTGCTCAATTAACGTCGTAATTTTGTTTTTCAGCAAGGTGTTGTGCTCTCGCAGTTGGCGTTGCTGGATATGTACTAACGACGTTGCCGCCTCTGTTTGTTGATGCAGTTCAAGCCCTGCAAGCACATCAGGGTTATTAACTAGAAAATCAGGGTGTGCCTTTAAGTATTCTGCAATTTGTTGTTCTGTTTGTTTGCTCATAGTGCTACTTGCCCATCAAAAACATGCTCCGCAGGACCGGTCATTCTTACGGGGTGGCCTTCACCTTGCCAGCGAATTTGCAGGCTACCGCCTGGTAAATCGACCTGTACTGTGTTTGCTAGCTTGCTTTGGGCTTGACCGATCACTACTGCTGCACATGCACCTGTTCCACAAGCAAGGGTTTCACTAACACCGCGTTCCCACACCCTTAGTTTAATATGATCTTGCGAAATTACCTGCATAAAGCCCACATTGGCTCGTTGTGGAAAACGTTCATGGTTTTCAAGCAGTGGCCCTAAAGTGTCAACATCAGCTGTTTGAATATCATCGACTTCTAATACGCAGTGTGGGTTACCCATTGAGACTGCACCGCTAAAGATGGTGTGTTCTTCAGTGCGAAGAATATAAGTGAGCTCTCGTTTACTGGCTTTAAGTGGAATTTTACTTGGTTCAAAAGTCGGGTGGCCCATATTGACCGTTACTTGGCCGTCTTTCTCAATATATAAAGTCAAATTTCCCGATTTGGTTGATACGGTGATTTTGTGCTTGTTTGTTAAGCCTTTCATACGCACAAACCGAGCAAAGCAGCGGGCACCATTACCACATTGCTCGACTTCATTACCATCAGCATTAAAAATACGGTAGTGAAAATCTAGGTCCGGAGAATAGGGTGCCTCTACCATGAGTAA
Source organism: Pseudoalteromonas sp. CO133X (assembly GCA_004208945.1). Lineage (GTDB taxonomy): Bacteria > Pseudomonadota > Gammaproteobacteria > Enterobacterales > Alteromonadaceae > Pseudoalteromonas. The sequence goes on from SGPE01000014.1 coordinate 61,142, forward strand.
TTGGTCAAAACCTATGCCGAAGTGGCGATCTGCCAGCTTTTTAATTTGATCTCGCGATAAGAAAACATTTTGAGTAATGTTATCAATAACAACAAAGTCATTACCTAGGCCGTGCATTTTTGAGAAATTAACTAACATAACGCTCTAATTCGGGTTTGCTCTGAGCTAATCATGCCACAGAGCAGGGCGGTTATAAAAACGTTTATGGTAAAATTTTCTCACCTTGCCAAAGGCTTTCAAGAGTTTCACGTTGACGGATTAAATAACTTTGTTCTCCATCAACCATTATCTCTGCAACACGAGGACGTGAGTTATAGTTTGAACTCATCGTAAAGCCATAAGCCCCCGCACTGCGCTGTGCGAGTAAATCGCCTGCTTGAAGAGCAAGTTGACGATCCTTACCTAAAAAATCACCGGTTTCACACACAGGACCCACAATATCGTAGTTGTGGCTTTTAGTATCGTCTGCGCGTGGGATAACAGGAACAATACTTTGCCACGCTTGGTAAAGTGATGGGCGAAGCATATCGTTCATGCCAGCATCAACAATGGCAAAGTATTTGTCTTGATTTTGTTTAATAAACTCAACCTTGGTGACTAATATACCCGCGTTGGCTGCAATGGCACGGCCTGGCTCGAAAATAAGCTCTAGATCTTGATAATCAGCTAATCGGGCCGTGATTTTGTCAACATACTCGCTTGGGTGAGGTGGGGTTTCGCCGTTATAAGGCACGCCAAGGCCACCGCCAATATCAAGGTGAGTTAGTTTGATGCCAACGGCTTTTAGTTGTTCAATTAAAGTAAGCACTTTTTCAAGCGCTGCTAAGAAGGGTTTTATTTCTGTTAACTGTGAACCTATGTGGCAATCAACACCTGTTATTTTTAAGCTTGGTAAAGATGCAGCATGCTGATAAACAGCAACAGCGGTTTGAATATCAATACCAAATTTATTCTCTTTTAAACCGGTAGAGATATACGGATGGGTTTTTGCATCGATATCAGGGTTTACACGAATCGAAATGGGGGCAATGCGATTTAGTGAAGTGGCGACCTCTGAGATACGCTCAAGTTCCGCCACTGATTCAACATTAAAGCACTTGATCCCCAATTCAAGTGCATAGGCGATTTCATCAGCTGTTTTGGCAACCCCTGAAAAGACCACTTTAGATGCATCACCACCGGCTTGAATTACACGAGCAAGTTCCCCTTTTGAAACAATATCGAAACCAGAACCAAGGCGCGCTAAGATGTTGAGTACAGCAATATTTGAATTCGCTTTTACGGCATAGCACACCAAGCTTTTATGTGATTTTGCGGCTTCGGCAAAGGCCAAGTAATGACGTTCAAAGGTTTTTCGTGAGTAGATATAACAAGGCGTACCATATTGTTCGGCAAGCTCTTTGACAGCGATGTCTTCAGCGAACAGCTGATTATCTTTGTAATTAAAAAAGTCCATCTATTAGTCCTGTTTTTGTTCTGGTTGTTCGGATGGAGTAGCCTCAGGCTGAGATTCTGTTGACTGCGGCGTATCATCTGGTAGGTAAAGAGCACCACTTTGTCCACAGCCGACTAAGGTGAGCACAAGGGCAAAGGGTAAAATGATCTTTAATTTTTGGCTATGAGTCTCTTTCATTAGATTAATACGGTTGCTGGCTTTATAATCGCAGAGTAACAGAATATTTAAAAAATGCAGCTATTCGCGGATGAATTTATTCCTGTTACACTTGATGTACATAATCTGCCCCCAGATCTAGGCTTATAAGCCAGTTAAAGGACATAAAAATGACTGATCATGAATACCACACATTAGCCGATGCATTAATGCTAACGATTGAAGAGCAAATCGATGATTGTGATGCTGATTTAGACTACGAGTCTGCATCAGGTATTTTAGAAATTATCTTTGCAGATCGCAGTAAAATTGTGATCAATAAACAAGCACCACTGCATCAGGTGTGGGTTGCGACTAAATTTAATGGTCATCACTTTGAATTACGTGACGATAAGTGGATTGATAACCGTTCAGGTGCTGAATTTTGGCAATTTATGTGTGATGCTGCGACTCGTCAAGCAGGACAGCCTATTGAGTGGCGCTCTGAACTATGAGTTTAGCGTTCGTAGAGTACCCTGCTCAAGGGGAGCATAAAGCAAGTGTTATTTGGCTGCATGGTCTGGGCGACTCAGGTGATGGGTTTGCCCCTGTTGCTCCTCAGTTAGCTTTACCAAAAGAGCTGGGAATACGCTTTGTATTTCCACATGCGCCTGTGCAACCGGTCACCATTAATGGTGGAATGGCAATGCGCTCTTGGTACGACATAAAGTCGATGGATTTAGATAAGCGTGCTGACGAGCAAGGTGTCAGAGACTCAGCAGCAAAAGTCGCCGAGCTTATTGAAGTAGAAATAGCGAAAGGTATTCCTGCCAATAAGATTGTCCTTGCTGGGTTTTCACAAGGCGGTGTTGTATCACTGCATTTAGCACCTCGCTTAGATCAAAAGCTAGCGGGGGTGATGGCGCTATCAACTTATATGTGCGTACCTGATAAGCTTGCTGACGAAGCGAAACAAAGAAATTTAAATATATTTATGGCGCATGGTCGTCTTGATGATGTAGTACCGCATAGTGCGGGTAGGCAAGCGTTTGACGTATTGTGTGCGAATAACATGGAAGTAAGCTGGCAAGACTACCCGATGGCGCATCAGGTGTGTGGTGAAGAACTGATGGCAATCAGAGAGTGGTTAATTGCTCGCTTGAGCTAACATAGCTTGTAAAGAGGCCAATATGACAAAAAAACTGGTAATAACAGCAAATATGGGAAGTGCCGAATCAGTCAGTGCTGCACCTTCTTCAGTAACATATCAATGGCATTGGCGGCGCATAGTTTTAGTTGGTAGTGTGTTGTTAATCGCACTTGCTATTGTGGCGTATAGCTTTTTAGGCGCGGTAAATGCAGAGCAATCAGAACAGCAAACTCAGCAAGAAGCATCATTGGCCACTGAAACAGATTTAAGTCGCGAACTTGACGAGCTGCCGCGCTTGGAGCATAACGCGGAGCAGGCCAAAGCCCCTGCAACAATAAGTTTGCAAGATGAACCTAGCTCGTTAATTAATACTCAAGCGCAAACTGATTTGCAGCAACAAAGCGACTCACCGCAAGTGACAGCACAAGCTGTTGAGGTAGAGTCAGATCAAAACGACGACGTGTTAGCAAGCGTTGATGAAACGCCACCTGAATTTAGTGAGCCAAAAGACGAAGCACAGCCTGAAGTTGTTCAAAACAAACAGCAGTTTGCTCAAACAGCCCATATCGCGAGTGTGGCAATTGGCGCTAAGATAGATACGGATAAAGTGAGTCGAGCGGTATTAACGACAGATGTTGTTGATCGAGAACCAGTCAATGTTCTAAAAAGCGATGTAAAATTGCTTGATATTAGCCAAAGCCTTAGCTTTTTCAGTGAGCTTAAGAATATGCAGGGGCAAGCTGTACGTCATGTATGGTATTACCAAAATCAGCAACTGGCTTCGATAGAGTTAGCGATAAGCAGTCCGCGTTTTCGCACTTACTCGACTAAAAATATTATGCCTGAGCAAGTAGGTGATTGGCGTGTTGAGGTTATTGATACCGACGGCAACTTGCTTGCACAAAAAGAATTTAGAATTTTAGCTGACTAGCGTCAGCTTAGTAAATAATTGGATTTTTCATGACTCAGACAACAAAATACGTTCGAATTGCGACACGTAAAAGCGCACTCGCTTTATGGCAAGCTGAATTTGTAAAAGCTCAGCTTGAGCACTTTCATGATGATGTCACCGTTGAACTTGTTCCCATGTCAACGCAGGGCGATATCATTCTTGATACACCTCTTGCCAAGATTGGTGGTAAAGGTTTATTTGTTAAAGAGCTTGAGCAAGCTATGTTAGATGGGCGAGCGGATATTGCTGTTCACTCAATGAAAGATGTGCCGGTTGAGTTTCCGGATGGTTTAGAACTTAATACTATTTGTGAGCGCGAAGATCCACGTGATGCGTTTGTATCAAATAACTACAAAAGCTTAGATGAGTTGCCACAAGGCGCGATTGTGGGCACATCAAGTCTTCGACGTCAGTGTCAAATTCGCGAAGCCCGCCCAGACCTTGTTATTCATGATTTACGCGGTAACGTTAATACGCGTTTGGCAAAACTTGATAACGGCCAATATGATGCAATTATTCTCGCTGCTGCGGGTCTAATTCGACTTGAAATGCAGGAGCGCATCGCCGCATTTATTGAGCCAGAAGTATCTCTGCCAGCAAACGGCCAAGGCGCAGTAGGCATAGAGTGTCGTATTGACGATGACATGACTAAAGCCCTGTTAGCACCTCTTGAGCATAGTGAAACACGCATTCGTGTAAATGCCGAACGTGCGATGAATCGACGTTTAGAAGGTGGTTGTCAGGTACCTATTGGGGCATTTGCACTCGTTGATGGTGAACAGGTCCATTTACGTGGTTTAGTTGGCGCGGTTGATGGTAGTCAAATGCTCCGTGATGAAGTAACTGGCCCTGCCGCTGATGCAGAGAAACTAGGCATTGAACTTGCCGAAAAGTTACTTGCTCAAGGCGCTGATAAAATCTTAGCTGACGTATACAGAGACGCGTAATATGCATATTTTGATAACTCGTCCAGAAGGTAAAGGCACTGAGCTTGCTCTTCAGCTTCAGCAGGCGGGTTATCAAACAACCCACTGCCCAGTATTGACCCTTGACTACTTAACGCCGAATAGTGAAGAACTCGCGCCACTGGAAAATGCAGATAAAATTATTTTTATATCGCAAGATGCGGTTCATGCATTACTTCACCTCACTCCTGTTATAAATAAAGCTGCTCAGCTATATGCCGTTGGACAACAAACTGCGGATGCCATTTATGAGGCCTTTGGTCGTCGTGCTGCGGTGCCAAAGCAGCACGATTCTGAAGGGTTGCTTGAGCTAAAAACACTACAAGATGTTGAACTGAGTAATATTGTTTTAGTGAAAGGCGAAGGTGGGCGCACCACCATAGCTAAAACATTGAAGCAACGTGGTGCATTATTAAATCAACTGGTTGTGTATAAGCGTAGCGCCATCGAAAGTGAACCTGGTAAGTGGATGGACCACTGGCAAACAATTGATGTTGAAGGTATAGTCATTACAAGTAATGCCGCTGTGGACGCCATTTTTAATGGCCAAAATGGGTCACAGTTAGCGTGGTTAATTAAGCGTCAGTTTTATGTTGCAAGTGAACGTATTGCTGATTATTTACAGCAAAAAAATGTAACAAGAACACATATACATATTGCTGCGGGGGCAAGCGATAATGCGATGTTCGCCTGTATCAATGAGCAAGGTAGCAAAATGAGTGAATCAGATTTAAAACAGTCAACTAAACCAGTAGCCGAGTCCACGAAAAAGGCGCAAGCAGGTAAGGCTGCTTCAGGGCAAACGGTTCATCACAAAAAAGGGATTAGTAAAACCGGTAGCTTAGCTCTACTTATCTCTGTAATAGTTGCTTCTGCAGTTGGTTATGAGTTTTATCAAAAACTTAATAGTGATCAGCAATCTTCACGTGTATTGACTGAATTGACAACCGAAAACCAACGCTTACAACAACAACTTGATGCTGTTAAAAGTGCGCAGCAAACATTACAGCATTCACTGTACAACAGTGAGCAAAAAGTAGCGGCTGCATTGAACGAAAATGTGCAGCAAACTCAACAACAGTTAGACGCTGCATTAAAACGTGCTGAGCAGCAGACCTATACGTTAAACCCACAAGAAGTAACAAGTTTACAGCGTATGGCTGAGTTTAAGGTTTGGGCAGAGCATGACTATCAGGGGGCGGCTGCTGTGTTAACACGTTTAGACTCTTTGTTAGCTGAACACCCAGGTACAGGGAACATACGTCAGGCAATTCATCAAGATTTACAAACATTAAATGCTATTGAGCCTGTTGCAGTTGAAGCTATCTATCTAAAATTGCATGGTGTTGCGCAGCATATTGATGAACTTGTTTTTAACGCGATTTCTTTACCTGAAGAAGTGAGCCAAGAAGACCCTAGTAAACTGAGTGAAAATGTTAGTGAGTGGCGTCAAAACCTAGCTAAGTCATGGCAACAATTTAAAGACTTCTTTGTTACCGTGCGTACCCGTGAAGACATGGTTGTTGCGCCATTTTTAAGTGAGCAAGAACGTCATTTAGTGAAGCAGCGTTTGAGCTTGTATCTAGCTCAAGCACAAGATGCTGTGTTATCGAAACAAAGTAGCGTTTACTTCACTGCCGTTGATGCTGCGCATGACTTAGTACAGGACTATTTCAAGCAAGATGACACGGTTACTAAAGCTGCTCTGAAGAGTTTGCTTGAGCTTTCAAAAGAGCAACTTGATTTTAACCCTAATGTATCGCTGAAAAGTACTGAGCAGGTGAAGGAGTGGGCACAATGATCCGCTTTTTACTATTAATAATTGCTGTTGCAATCTGTTTAGGGATCGCCCCTTTTTTCATCGATCAAAAAGGCTATGTATTAATCTCATTTAATAAAACGACCGTAGAGGGCACTATTTGGGGCGTCTGTGCACTGATCGTTTTGATATCTGGTGCTGGGTTTTTACTCTACAAATTGGTGCGTTATTTATGGTCTTTGTACAGCCATACACGTCATCGCTTTTTTGCGCGCAGTGAAGAGCGAAAGCAAGCGGCTATTGAGCAAGGTGTGTGGAGTCTTATTAACAATGATTACACTGAAGTTGAATTAGCACTGAATAATAACAGTGTCGCTGAGCAGTGGGTTGATGTCCGTTATGCCTTACTTGCAAAAGCTGCGCTGGCTGAAAATGACAGCGAAAAAGCGATTAGTTACCTTGATAAAATTAGTCAAAGTAAGCAACTGAAAGTGGCAAACCTATGGATTGCTAGTGGTGAAACCAGCACGATTTTTGCCGATTTGAAAGCATTAGCTGAGCATAAAAAAGCATCAAATCTTGAACTGAAAATGTATGCTCATGTATTAGTTCAAGAGAAAAAGTGGTCTGCACTTAATGACTTTATGCCGCGTCTACTTCGTAAAAAAGCACTCACAGACAAAGAATGGCAGCAATTATTCAATCGCTATTTTGACGCAGAATCTAGCAGCACATTAACAGAACGATTTGAACAATTAGCAAAGAATTTGAAACCCTTGGCTGAAGTTAGTTACTTCACTGCCATGGCGAAAGCAGGCGATTTAAATAAAATTGAGCTAAGCTTAATTAAAATGATTAAAAATCCGCAGCAACATAAAGACTTAGCACACATTTTGAAAACCAGTGCTGCAGGGGATGCATTAAAATTACAGGCAAGTTTGCAGGATGTGTTGAAAAAAGACACTGACAATACCCAGTTGCTTTTAGCTTTAGCTTGTCTTGCGAATGCCCATGGTGAGTACGATTTAGCTGCGCGTGTTTTTGATAAAGCACTGAATGCCAATAATCGCCATGAATACCTTCAGCAGGCTGCGCTTAGTTATAGTAAAAGTGCCCAACCAGATAAAGCGCTGGTGTTATATCAATAGAGCCCCATTTGCCTAAAAAAGGAGTTAAATGGCTTGAAGAACTTGTTTACGCTGACAATAAGTATTGCGCTTGCTTACTTTCTTACAGGGTATTTAAGTAATTCGTTACTCGCTATTGATGGTTATGCGGTTGCAGCGTGGCCACCCGCAGGGATTGCCCTTGCGAGTATTTTACTACAACGCAACCGAGCCTTAGCGGGGATTATTCTTGGTGCTTTTTTAGTTAATTTGATTCACCTAGATCGTGTCTCTGATATTCTTCATTGGCAGATCATGCTCCAAGCTGTTGGCGTAACTGCAGCGTCTACCTTCCAAGCTTGGGCTGCGTACTACATTATCACCCATATCATAAAAATACCGCTTGAGTTGTCATCCCTTAAAAACAGCGTACAAGGGCTCGTTATAGGTGGCCCTATCTGTTGTTTAATTGCTCCATTGACAGGGACGGCACTATTAATAATAAATCAGGTTATACCTAACTACATGGCCCTGAATAACTTTATTGCTTGGTGGATAGGCGACAGCATTGGTGTGTTGATTTTCACACCACTTGTGTTGGCGGCATTTAGTTATAACCTTATGCAACAGCGGGCTCAGATTATTGTTCCTTCACTGCTTATCTATTTGATCATTTGTATTAGCTTTTATGGTGCAGCAAGTGTGAAAAAGGACAAAGATGAGCAGCGCCAACAGGCGAAGGTGAGTGCGATTAAAGCCAACCTAGAGCACAAAGTAAGTGAAATACAGTCTCATCTAGCTTTACTTGCGACATTTTTTGCCAGTAGTGATGATGTCGACTTTCAAGAGTTCAAGCGCTTTACTTCTCGACAATTACAAGACAGTAATGAAATTGCAGCCTTTGAGTGGGCCCCAAAAGTGGTTCAGTCACAATTACCTGATTACGAAAAGTCACTACGCGAAGAACTGGGTCCAACATTTTATGTGAAAGAAAAAAATGTGGCGGGCGAATGGCAAGGCGTCTCTCAGCGAGCTATTTATTTCCCTGTTCAATATATTCATCCACTACAAGGAAATGAGTCAGCTCAAGGGTTTGATTTAGCCTCAAGTGAAGTGCGAAGAGAAGCGCTGACAAACTCCCGTTTAACAAAAAATATATCTGTTAGTGAACCCATTAGTTTAATGCAAGGTGATGGAAATGAACGTGGGGTGTTATTTTTTAACCCTGTTTATGCTGATTTACATCGTCAGGTTGGTTTCAAAGGGTATGTCGTGGCGGTCATTAATTTAGATGCTTTGGCACAAACGCTTAATTACAATCAAACGACCGATATTGAAGCCAGTTTTTATGATGTAAGTGATACTCAAAACCCCATTGAAATTTCAAGCTCTGGGCGCATTGGGACCAAGCAAATTGCACATTTTGATTTTCATATTAGCGAACGGGTGTGGCAAATAAAGTTATGGGAGTCAGTGGAGCAGTCATCCTGGCTAATGTATTGGTTTGCACAGATAGTAGGCATGCTATTTGTTTGGTTATTGATTATTTTTTTAATTTCAGTAACGGGCACAAATATACAAATACGCCAACAGGTTGCGAAACAAACCCAAAGCCTACGTAATGAAAAATTAAAAGCGGATAAAGCAAGCCAAATCAAAAGTGAATTTTTAGCCAATATGAGCCATGAAATTCGCACGCCTATTAACGGTATTAAAGGGCTTCACTATTTGGCATTACAAGAGCAAGACTGGCAGCAAGCGCGTAATTATATTGAGCAAGCTGATAGTGCGCTTAATGTTTTGTTACGCGTGTTGAACGATGTGCTCGATTTTTCAAAAATTGAAGCAGGTCGCTTAGACCTACATCAAGAGCCAATTAATGTCTGTAACTTGGTCAGTGAAATGAGTAATTTACTGCAATTTGAATTGAATTCGCGTTCATTGCAGTTTGTTGTCGATTACGATAATACACAGCCGCTGGTGATTCATACCGATGCCATTCGACTGAAACAAATATTACTAAATCTGCTGAATAACGCAGTTAAATTTACGCCGCAAGGAACCATTACCTTAAAAATTTGGCAGCAAAACGATACAACATATTTTAGTGTTATCGACACTGGTATAGGAATTAAAAAAGAGGTGCAAGAAACACTGTTTCAGCCATTTTCACAAGCCGATAGCTCGACCTCACGTCGCTTTGGTGGCACAGGGCTTGGATTAAGCATATGTAAAAAGCTTATCGATATGATGGGCGGTGATATAACGTTATCAAGCGCAGAAGGACAAGGGGCACAATTTACGTTTACTTTGCCTGTTGTGTCACCTTTAGAAGCTATCAAACATGCGAATGACGATTTAAATGATATTGATATCAGCGCTGTTTCATTTGCAGAACTCGCTGTTTTATTGGTTGAAGACAATCCATTAAACCAACATGTGGCGTGCGCTATTCTAGAAACTAAAGGCTGTAAGCCTGATGTCGCTAAGGATGGGTATGAAGCGATTAAGATGATCAGCGAACATAAATATGATGTTGTGCTTATGGATATTCAAATGCCTAATATGGATGGCTTGCAAGCGACTAAAGTGATTCGCCAAGAGCTGATGATGACAGAACTTCCCATTATTGGTTTGTCTGCTAATGCCCATGATGATGACTATAAAAAAGGCATTGCATGCGGCATGGATGGTTATTTAACCAAACCGATTGATGCAGAAAAACTTTTCAAAACTATTTGGCGGTTTATACAAAAACAACGCTAATAGACAGAGGCAGACATTTGGCCTCAAAAAAGTAAATAAAATCATCTAAACTTGAAATATCGTTGTGGGTACGTATGATCCGCGCAAATTTACTGAACCTGAGTGCTAATTATGATCAATAACAAACTGCCTTTGCTTGATATTCACCGTCACCTTGATGGAAATGTTCGTCCACAAACCATTTTAGAACTTGGTCGTCAGTTTAACCTTGCGCTGCCAGCAGATAATGTAGAAGCATTAATCCCACATGTCCAAGTGATAGACCCTGAACCTAATTTAGTGGCTTTTTTACAAAAATTAGATTGGGGCGTAAAGGTACTCGGTGATTATGATGCGTGTCGCCGTATTGCTATTGAAAATGTTGAAGATGCCATAGCCCAAAAACTTGATTATGTAGAGCTACGCTTTAGTCCTTACTATATGGCTCAGAGCCAAGGGTTACACCCAGAAGGCGTTGTTGAGGCTGTGGTCGATGGTATTAAAAGTGCTTGCCAAGGTGCTCCAATTAAGGTGAATCTGATTGGTATTATGTCGCGTACCTATGGCACTAAAATTTGTCAGCAAGAGCTTGATGCCTTATTAGCATTTAAAAATGACTTAGTCGCTGTTGACTTGGCAGGAGACGAAATGGGCTTCCCAGGAGAGTTGTTTGTTGGTCATTTTAAGCAAGTGCATAATGCTTACTTGGCAGCGACTATTCACGCCGGTGAAGCACGTGGCAGCGAAAGTATCTGGCAAGCAATTAACGAGTTGGGTGCAACCCGTATTGGTCATGGCGTAAAAGCGATTGAGGATGCGAAGCTGATGGATTACCTACGTGACAACCGTATTGGTATTGAGTCTTGCTTAACCAGTAATATTCAAACCAGTACGGTAGCCGAACTTGCTACTCATCCACTAAAAACCTTTTTGGATCATGGTATTCTAGCGTCAATTAATACCGATGATCCCGCTGTGGAAGGTATTGAAATTGCGCATGAATATCAAATTGCTGCTCCTGCCGCTGGTTTAAGTCAAGCTGATATGGAAAAAGCACAAACAAATGCGCTTGAAATAGCATACTTAAGCGATACTGATAAAGCAGCGTTACAGCAGTTAGCTGCAAATCGATAATCGCGGGCTATTTATACTTGGTGCTCTTGGCATGAAAGGTAATTTTCATATAATGCTTTGAGCACATCTCCGCGACTGATCATACCGACCACTTTTGTTCCCTCGACAACTGGATAGTTTTTGGGTTTTCCTGTTTTCATGTTATCAGCAAGCTCAATAATATTTTGATCGCTACTGACAGTAACCACGTCGGTGCGCATGAGCTGTTTAACTTTTACAACACCATCGCAGAAATAGCTATTTTGCATTAAAGGTTGCAGCAATTCTTGCTCTGAAATAAAGCCGACCAAACATTGCTTGTCATCAAAAACAGGCGCACCCAAAAGTTTAAATTTTTGTAATTCACTGATGGCCGCAGTCATTTCTGTTTCTGGTGTAATATGCGGTAACTTACGTTGCATGAAGTCTTGTACTTTAGTGTTTAGCATGTGGGTTTCTCCCCATTCGTTATTCTAAACAAAGTATGGTCAAGGAAATGCAGTTTGTGAAATCGTTTGTATGGATTTAATTGATCATTAATTGCACAAAGTAGTTTGTTGAAGAGATTAATAAAAAAGGCATTCTATATTGAATGCCTAGAGAGCTTTTTGACTATTTATTTGATGAATGCGAATGCGTCGGCATACATATTCTCACGGATTGCTCCATGATTAATAAAGTCATCACGTACAATACCAATCATGTCAAAACGACCTGCCATATAAATATCATAGGGTTCGAGTGACACGATATCTGCCATAACAGCTTTGTGAACGTAGCCAGTTTTACCTGTCCAGCTTGCTGGTGCATTTTCAACGACAGGGATATATTGAAAGTGTGGGTTACTGTTAGCCCATGCTTGCATTTCATCATGAGCATACAATGCTGCTTGTTCGCGGACACCCCAGTAAAACAATACGGTGCGTTCACAACCAATTTCTGCGAGGTGATCAGCCATTGACTTTGCGTATGAGAAGCCTGTTCCGCCAGCTAGTAAAATGATTGGACGCTCACCTTCTGCACGAAGTTGCGATACACCTAAGCCCACTTCCACGTTTACTTGCTGCTGCTCTGTATGTGCTTGGCGTAAATGCTCAAGTGCTTGCATAGCATATGAGTCTGCACCAGATGCACCAATATGTAGTTCAACCTGATCCGTTTGAGAAGGGCGGCTAGCAATTGAAAAGGCACGCTTGTCTTTTTCGCCTAATACAAGTTGCATATATTGGCCTGCCTCGAATGACACAGGCTGCTGTGGTTTCAAAATGACCTTATGTACATGGTCTGTAAGCGGGCTGATCGCAACAACGTCAGCGAGTAATGTTTGCATAGTTTACCTTTAATAAGCAGAAACGCATTTTACGGTTGTAGGTTTATACAACCGTTAATTTTTGAACAGTTTATCATAGACACAGGCTAGAGAATATCTAAGCTGTCCCATATTTCATCAACACGTTGTTTGATTTCAGGGCTCATCACAATGGGTTCACCCCACTCACGGTCTGTTTCTCCAGGCCATTTATTGGTTGCATCCATACCCATTTTTGAGCCAAGGCCAGATACTGGCGAGGCAAAATCCAAATAATCGATAGGAGTGTTTTCGATCAGTGTGGTATCACGCGCAGGATCCATACGTGTGGTGATCGCCCAAATGACATCATTCCAATCACGTGCATTTACATCATCATCGCAAACAATGACGAATTTGGTATACATAAACTGACGTAAGAAAGACCACACCCCCATCATGACTCGCTTAGCATGTCCTGGATATTGTTTCTTCATAGTGACCACAGCCATACGATAAGAGCAGCCTTCGGGTGGTAGGTAAAAATCAACAATTTCAGGAAATTGCTTCTGTAGAATCGGCACAAATACTTCGTTTAATGCTACACCTAAAACGGCAGGTTCATCAGGTGGACGACCTGTGTAAGTACTATGATAAATTGGATTTTCACGGTGTGTGATATGGGTAACCGTCATCACTGGAAATTCATCAACTTCGTTATAGTAACCAGTGTGATCGCCATAGGGGCCTTCAGGTGCCGTTTCATCCGGCATAATATAGCCTTCAAGAATAAATTCAGCTGTTGCAGGTACTTGTAAATCATTTGAGATAGATTTAACGACCTCTGTCTTACTTCCTCGTAACAGGCCGGCAAAGGCGTATTCACTCAAGGTGTCAGGCACTGGTGTAACAGCACCCAATATGGTGGCAGGATCAGCCCCAAGTGCTATTGATACAGGGTAAGGCTCACCAGGGTGCTCTTTACACCACTCTCTAAAGTCGAGTGCTCCACCACGGTGAGATAACCAGCGCATAATAATTTTATTTTTGCCAAGTAGCTGCTGGCGGTAAATACCTAAGTTTTGGCGTTTTTTATAAGGCCCTTTAGTGACAGTTAGTCCCCATGTGATTAAAGGTGCTGCATCGCCTGGCCAGCAGTGCTGAATTGGAAGCTTTGTTAAATCAACATCATCACCTTCCAGTATCACTTGTTGACAAGGGGCTTTTTTTACTTCCTTTGCTGGCATATTTAGCACTTGCTTAAATACTGGGATTTGTCCAAGTGCTTCTTTGATACCTTTAGGAGGCTCAGGCTCTTTCAAAAAAGCGAGCAGTTTACCTACTTCACGTAGTTCACTAACATCATCTTGTCCCATGCCCATTGCAACACGCTTTGGGGTACCAAATAGATTTGCTAATACAGGGGTAGAGTGACCTTTAGGGTTTTCGAATAACAATGCAGGGCCTTCGGCACGCAAAGTACGGTCGGCAATCTCGGTCATTTCAAGGTAAGGATCGATTTCTTGCTTGATCCGTTTTAATTCACCTTTTTGTTCCAATAATTCGATAAACTCGCGAAGATCTTTGTATTTCATTATGGCTACTTAAACGCTGGATAAACTGTCGCCATTATACTCAAAACCAGTGATTAAGCGAATTTCAACAATCAGATTTTGCTAGGATTGGTTTAGTGCGCAATGATATTTTTTTCCTTTTAAAATGAGCATAGCCTCAGCACCTTTTGACCAAAAAAGAACAGTGTCATTGCTGTACTTAACGCCAGATGCACTTACTTGTCGGTTTAATACAAAGCTCTGTTCTTTGAACAACAATTCGGCTTCATCTTCGCTGATGTCAGCAATGCTCACAGTGGAGTCTTCGCCACATGTGTAATTATTTGGATCACTTTGCTTTGCACATGCGCATAAGCTAACGAGAACGAGTCCTGAGAGAAGTGGTCTTATCATTGCAACACCCCCTGTTTACTGAATGAAGTATAAGCCTAACAAAGAAAAATTAACCGTTGGTGAAAATGACTAGATAAGTTATGTTGTGAGTGTAATTAATTGGCAAGGAATTACTATGGCAGGCACTAACTTACTCACATTACTTGATGATATTACTACACTTTTAGATGATATTGCGACTATGAGTAAAGTCGCAACTAAGAAAACGGCGGGTGTGCTTGGCGATGATCTTGCACTCAATGCACAGCAAGTTACTGGTGTGACAGCTGACCGTGAATTACCCGTTGTTTGGGCTGTTGCTAAAGGCTCTTTTCTTAATAAAGCGATACTGGTACCAGCCGCGCTAATAATCAGTACATGGCTTCCTTGGCTTATTACCCCTTTGCTAATGATTGGTGGTTTATTTTTATGTTTTGAAGGGGCTGAAAAAATAGTCGAAAAGTTATTGGGTCATAAGGAGAGTTCCGAGCAGCTATCCTTAGAACATCAAGATTTAACAGAGTATGAAAAGCAGAAGGTTAAAGGAGCTATCCGTACCGACTTTATTCTTTCAGCCGAAATAATCGTCATTACGCTAGGTACTGTTGCGAGTGCCACACTTATTAACCAAGCGTTAGTGCTGAGTGTTATCGCGGTGATCATGACGATTGGTGTATATGGTTTAGTAGCAGGTATCGTTAAGTTGGATGATGCGGGACTGTATTTGCTTCAAACTGCAGAAAATAGTGGTAGTAGGCTAAAAGAGTTACTCGGTAAATTTTTACTTGCATTGGCGCCAAAATTAATGCGTTTCTTAGCTATTGCAGGGACCATTGCGATGTTTTTAGTTGGTGGTGGTATTTTAGTACATGGTATTGCTCTGTTACATCATACTCAGCAAGCCGTTACTCATTTTGCATTGCAACATGCAGGTGCTGCAGGAGAGTTTATTGCTCCTGTTTTATTTGATGGCATGCTCGGCATACTTGCAGGACTTATAATGGTGGTGTGTCTACAAGGTTGGCATAAACTAAAAGGTTAATTGAAAAGGCCGGCGAGATAACCCCGCCGGCAAGAGTGTAGCACGGGAACGTTAGCGTGCTAGTGTGCAGGGTCTACCTTAAGTTTAATGAGCGATTTACTGATTAAACTTAAGTAATGATATGGTTATGTTATATTGTATCAATTATGTTGTAAATACTATTTTGCGTGAATCTTTCTAGATTATTCTAAATGGGTGCAGTCGATAGATTGGCACAATTCTGCGAGTTCAATTTTTGCTTTAGGGTTGCTCTGTAGTGCTGCTTTGTTTAACCAGTAAGCAGCTTTAGCAGTATCTTGAGGGATTCCTTGCCCATCTCGGTACATCTGAGCAAGGTTGAGTTGTCCCCATGAGTATCCCGCTTCTGCTGAGAGGGTAAAGCTCTCAATCGCTTCCTTATAAAGACCATCCTTAAAGTAAGTGATCCCTTGCTGGTTATTTTTATCAAGCTTTACGCCTGTATAAAGAGGTTTAGGTTTAGGTGGGTGCATCACAAAGCCACCAAATAGGCTATAAAGCTCTGGGCGTAAAATCTTATAGATGATGTTATCGCGGTAAAAGTTATGAACTTGCTGTTTTGTTAAGGTAATTGTTTTACTGGCAAAGTAATTATCTTGTACCAGCATGCTGGTTCGCATCGCAATTTCGATATCTTTATTGTATTTATAAGTGTAGTTACCTACACGAAAGGTCATCGTATTATCATCAAATTCAATTAATTGGGCGACCTTTAAGTTATTAACGCGTTTGGGATGGCCCGTAAATTGTTCCGAAAGAACAAAGTAAGTATCAAATTGCTTTGGTGTATCTAGGTAGTGTATTTCATTTTCGCTCTGGCGTTGGCTACTTAATATAAACGTCGTTAAGAGGTAGCTAATAACTAAAAGTCCTATGAAATACTTTATAAATGAAATGATCTCTAAAACGGGCAGAGAGTACCAAGGCACATCAGTTATATGACCGCAATCATCACATTGGCGTTGATAACTAATAGATAAAGGGGCAACAGGTAAAATAGTAAACCGAAGCAGTTTACTGTTATTAATCAGTGAAAAATGTTTACTCTGACAGTGAGGGCAAGTTGTAGCCTGTTTATAGAAAACATCAGCAACAGCGGTATTAAAAAGTAACATAGCTTCTTCCTTGGTAATACCCTTAAGTTAGAACATATACAGTGAGTTATAAAGTAGCAAACTGTAACGAAATATGAACTGCAGGCGTGGTGAGAGTCGTACTTATTTTTGCTTTAGAGAAAAGAGCGAATGTCTGCTATGATCACCTACATCTTCGAGGATGTCCCTCAATTATCAAGTGTGGAATTTTACTGTGACAGCAACTGCTTTTACATCATTGGCTTTACCGCAAGAGCTAGTCGAAAATTTATCGACCTTAGGTTATTCACAAATGACCCCAGTGCAAGCACAAAGCTTGCCTGTGATTTTGCAAGGAAAAGATATTATTGCGCAAGCGAAAACTGGTTCAGGTAAAACAGCTGCATTTAGCTTAGGTGTATTAGCTAAGCTGAATGTAAAGCGTTTTCGTATTCAATCATTAATCTTATGCCCTACTCGTGAATTAGCCGAACAGGTGGCCCAAGAAGTACGTAAGCTAGCGCGCAGCATTCATAATATTAAGGTATTAACTTTATGTGGGGGCGTGTCTATTGGTCCTCAAATAGGTTCACTTGAACATGGTGCTCACATAGTAGTAGGTACGCCTGGCCGTGTAGATGACCATATTCGTAAAGGGACATTGAGTTTAGATGATGTCGAGACATTGGTACTGGATGAAGCCGATCAAATGCTTGATATGGGGTTTCAAGATACGTTAGACGCGATTGTTGATTGCATTCCAGCACAGCGTCAAACACTGTTGTTTAGCGCGACCTATCCAAAGTCGATAGCAGCTATTGCTGAGCGAGTACTTAGCAACCCTGAAATGATTAAGGTTGAAGAAGAGCAAGAAAAAAGCACAATTAAGCAATATTTTTATAAGTTGGATAACAACAAGCAGCGTTTTAATACCCTAAAGCTACTGTTACTGAAGTTTCAACCAGAAAGCTGTGTGATTTTTTGTAACACCAAGGTAGAGACGCAACAGATTTGTGATGACCTTTTTGCTGAGGGCTTCAGTGCAGTTGCACTGCATGGTGACCTTGAGCAGCGAGAGCGAGAGCGTACATTAATTCGTTTTGCGAATAAGAGTGCTTCTATTTTAGTGGCGACAGACGTGGCTGCTCGTGGACTGGATATTAATGATATGGACATGGTGGTGAACTACCACCTTGCTCATGACCCACAAACTCATGTTCACCGAGTTGGCCGTACTGGGCGGGCAGGTAAAAAAGGCATTGCTTGCTCAATTTATGGGGAAGCAGAACAATTCAAGGTAGCGCAAATCGGTGACCACTATGAGCGTGACTTTGACCCTGAACCACTACCGCCGTTTAGTTTACTCGAAAAGCCAGCTTATAAGCCAACGATGGCAACCATCATGATTGATGCGGGTAAAAAGCAAAAAATTCGTGCGGGTGATATCTTAGGGGCATTAACTGGTAAAGAAGGGGTTGCAGGCCATCAAGTTGGTAAAATTAATGTGCTGGATAATGTCGCTTTTATTGCTGTTGAGCGTGTTGCTGCAAAACCTGCTTTACGAAAATTAACAGAAGGCAATATCAAAAAGCGTAAAATCCGGGCGCGTCGCCTCACTCGTTAACTGATCATAATGAGCAATATAATTTAAGTTGCTCATATTCATCTTGTATTTGTTTAAACACCGCCGCAGAGCCCTGCTTATCTGGGTGGTGTTTTAATGCAAGTTGCCGCCAACGCTTTTGTACATCCTTTAATGAATATTCAGTATTTAAATTCCACCGCTCCCGTATTTGTTGGTGTTGCAAGGGAGTGAGTTTTGCCGTGTTTACGTAAGTTTGCTGAGCAAAACGTTGCCAGAAATTATCAAGAAGAGCTTCAATTTCATCGTTAGATGTGTCGTAATTGTGCCAATCGAGGTAGTAATCTCTTAAAGGTTCCGCTTGCAGTAATGCTGTATGTGACGGTGTATTTACAAGCTCTATATGCAGCGAAGCGATACGTAGATGGTAGTCAGGGAACAGCTGTAATTGCAGCTGATAAAGTGCATTCATGACTAGAAAATTGCGCTTAAACAAGTCTTTTTGCGGGTCATCATCGAGTGCTTTGATGTAATTAGTTTCTGATAAGGCGCTTGCTAATGTATGGACTTTCCAAATCGGCTGTCTTATAAGTAAGCAAAAAATCTCGTCAATCAGTGGGTTAACCATTGTTCGTAAGCCGATGTTTAGTGTAATCTTTAATTTATACACGCTATCACAGCAGCGTTACTAAAACCACGCTTGTGTTTTTAATCGTTGGCGCAGTTAATCAAGATTTAATTTTAGTGGCTTAATGCATACTAAGCTTTTAGGGATATATACAATATGCTTATAAAATTGCGCAGCGGCTTAATTAACTTGATGTTCTTTTGTTCCTTGTTTTTATTTACCGATATTGTGCATGCCCACCCTTCAGTATTGGAGCGTTTTAATCAATCTCAGCAATGGGATGAAAAGCTGCAGTTAGGAAAAAAACTGTTGGCTTCTTCTGTGTTAAGTTCACACAAACAGCATGATATTCATATGCAACTAGGCGATTTGGCACTCGAGCAGGGCAACTTTGCGGCTGCCGTTGAGCATTACCAGTTAGCTGAGAAAAGTACGACCCTTGAATCGGATCCTGAGGGGTATTTTTTAGCAATGAAAATGCAAGGCGTCACTTATTATTACCAAGGTTTAATGCAACAAGCAGTCGCGACGTACTTACGTGCTTTGAAAGTCGCGGAAAACATGAAAGATCCTATTTCTAAAGCAAATTTGCTCAGTAATATTGGCCTTGCTTATTTTAATATGTTCAATATGCATCAAGCACTTGATTACTATAAACAAGCTAAAACGTTGTTTGAGCAATACGGCACTGCTCAAGATAAAGCTGATATTTTGCACAATATTGCAGGCATTTATATTCGTTTATCGAGTTATAGTACAGCACTTGATATGTATCGAGAGACGCTTGAGATCTATCAAGAGCTAGGTGATAAAGATGGAGTGGCACAGTCTTATGGCAATATGGGGGTCGCATATTCTGAGTTAGGGCAATATCAGTTGTCACTACATTATTATCAGCGAGCTTTACGCTATTACCAATCAACAAATAATGCCTATTACTTATCATCACGACATGGCAATATCGCCAATGTTTACTTGCGCACAGGTGATCTTGAACTTGCTATTAGTCATGCAGAGAAAGCGGTAGAGTTTGCCCAACAGATAAATAATAAGTCATTGGAGTTAGCGGGCCTATTTTCGCTTGCAAAAATAGAGTTACTGCAAGGGAAGTTAGCAAAGGCAGAGCAAACCCTTAATGCCTCCACAAAAATGGCAGAAGAATTTAAGGATGAATTACGCGTTCTTGACGGTTTGGGCATGCGTGCATTAATTAAAGCAGGGCAAGGGGATTATAAGGCGTCAGTGGCCTTGTTTGATCAATTTGTGCGCGACACAAATACTGCTAAAAATGAAAAGTTACTGAAATCCCTGGGTGAGCTACAAAGTCAAATACAAGCAAGCCAGCTAAATCAAGAGATCCTTGATTTAAAACAACAGCAAAGTGTGCAAGAGCTAGAAATGTCTAAGCAGCGACAGTTGGCTATTATGCTGTTTATTCTATTTATTATGTTGGTGGTGACAGGGGTCACTGTTTATCGACGTAGCATAGAAAAAAGAGCAAAAGAGCAGCTGTCTCTGATGGTTGCCAAGCGCACTAAAGAGTTAGAAAAAACAGCGGATCAGCTACGCAAAGCTAATGAAATAAAAAGTCAGTTTTTAGCGAATATAAGCCACGAAATACGTACCCCACTGACAGCCATTTTAGGTCAGACCGATAACTTGATGAATGGCCTTTATAAACCTGAATCCCTCAATGACGAATTGCGTGTCATTCATAAGCAAAGTGAGCACTTAAAAGAACTTATTAATGATGTGCTAGATATCAGTAAAATCGAAGCAAACAAACTGGAATTAAACCTAAAAGAAGGTGATCTCGTTAAATTATCAACGGACGTTCATGCCATGCTTAGTGGACAAGCCATAGATAAAAACCTGCAGTTCACATTCCATAACGAGTTAGGCGAGCAATTTTATAGTTATTTAGATTTTACTCGGGTTAAACAAATTTTGATCAATCTATGTGCAAATGCTATCAAGTTCACTCATCAAGGCGAGGTGAGGTTATATGTTTCTTTATCGCAACATGGAGTATGGTTTCGAGTAACTGATACAGGCATTGGTATGAATGAAGAGCAGCTAAAGTTGATCTTCGAATGTTTTAGTCAGGCAGATAATAGTATTAGCCGACGTTTTGGCGGAACGGGATTGGGACTGAGCTTATCACAGCAGCTTGCAATGATGATGGGTGGCTATATAAGCGTTGAGAGTGAAGTAAACAAAGGCAGCGAGTTTTCTTTTTACTTACCCTGTAAAGAACATATTCCAGCTATCGATAAAATAGAGCATGATGCAAGTGCTCAACAAACGCCATCAGGGCTCAGTGGAAAAGTACTCCTAGCGGAAGATCATGTTGATAACCGCAGGTTAATTCACCGTTATTTAGAGTCGATGGGATTAGAAGTCATTGCAGTAGAAAACGGTGAACAAGCCGTTGAACAGTGTCTACAAACTTTTCCTGACGTTGTTTTACTTGATATTCAAATGCCGGTGCTCGACGGGTTAAGTGCGCTTAAATTGTTACGTGATTGTGGGTTTACTCAACCTGTTTATGCGTTGACAGCGAATGCCATTAGCCATGAAGTCGAAGCCTATTTAAAAGCTGGTTTTACGGGCTATTTAGGCAAGCCAATTGACAAAAAAGTGTTTTACACTCAGCTTGCAAAACACTGTAAAAATACCCTTAATGTCATGGACGAGCAACAGGATATGAGCGACTTAGTTGCAAGTTTTATTGGTAGTTTTGACTACGAAGCCTCACAAGTTCAGTTGCACTTCTCAGAGCACGATTTATTTAACCTACAACAAGATGCGCACCGAATTGGGGGCGCAGCAAAAATGTTTGCCCTCGATGAAGTCGCCAGCAGCGCAATGGCACTCGAGTCGGCACTTAAGCATAATCAACTTATAGAGTTACCAAGCTTAGTTGCTCAATTACTTGATCACCTGCACAGTGCATCAGAGGCTCAAAATAGCTCAATGTCACCCTCTTGAATTTGTTCGATAGCTTTATCGTGGGAGCTTTCAAATCGGGAACGATCAACTCGCTGTACTACATCTGTTGACGGGTGAGTGATTTTAAATATCGATAACTTTTCATCTAATGTATGTGCTAATTTTACTAAGTCTTGACTTGAAACGGCTTGAATCTGTGAGCTGGATAACGCATTTGAATTAAGCTCTACCATTGACTCAATACTCGCTTGCGCTTCATCAGACATCTGACTTTGTATGGCAACTTGCTCATGGATATTTTCAGATAACGCATTAATGGCAAGCATGGCTTGTTCGATTTTATTGGTTTCTTTGGTGGACTCTTCCGATAGCTTAACCGTTTGCTCGGTTTCTTTTAATGCCGTTTGCATTAGCTGATTCGCACGTTCAGTACTTTGTTGAATTTTAGACACCATTTCTTGTACTTCTTGCGTTGATTGGCTGGTACGAGCTGCTAAGTTTCGTACTTCATCAGCAACTACTGCAAAGCCTCGTCCTTGCTCACCAGCCCGGGCAGCTTCAATCGCTGCGTTTAATGCCAGCAAGTTCGTTTGTTCGGCAATACCGTTGATCACATCTATCACAGAGCCAATGGCATCACTGTCTTTTTTGAGAAGAATTATTTGCTCACTCGTCTGATTAATATTTTCTGCTAATTTTACCAAGCTTGCTTGGCTTTTATCTGCATCTACACGTGTTTGCTTTACTGAGTCTGTAGCATCGGATACTGCATGGTAAATCTGTTCTAAGCTGGCATCTAATTCTCTTGATACATCAATTGTTCTTTCTATTGTGTTTGCTAGGTCAACACCATGAGCATTTTGAATTGTCGCTTTTTGGGTCATGGAGGCATAAGTATCCCGTAAAGCATCAGCCATCGGTAATAATCGTGCTGAGGATGCGTAAATCTCACTTAGCATGTGATCGACGAGAGTTAGGCTGGCATTTAGTGCATGACATGCCTTGGGGAGCTGTTCATTGCTTTCGTCAAACCTGAAGGTAAAGTTGACGCCATGTTCAGAGGTAATACTTGAGACGAAATGAGTTAAGTGATCGCGTTGCTTTTTATCATTTATGAATAAAAAACCTAGCATGATAAGCCAGGGAAAAATAATGATAGTGCTGAGTGTAATATAGGCAAGAGGGCTTAAGTTAAAAAAAGAAAAACAGGCAATACAACTAAGTAGGCTTATTACAAACAGAGTTATAGCTACTTTAAAGCGAATCATTGAAGTGTCCTTTACCTTTAATCTTATTAGGTATAGAACAGCTTTAATGTATATTCCAATTTATACTAATTAATAACAATGCCTCAAAATAACGTTCTTAATAAAATGTATTGGTATTATTAGAATGGCATATAAAAAATGCCTGTGTTTTAAACAGGCATTTTTTGAAGTCTATCCGCGTTTATTTACGCTTCATTGAGTCGAAAAACTCATCATTGGTTTTACTCATTGAGAGCTTATCAATTAAGAACTCCATCGCATCTATTTCAGACATCTCATGGACAATCTTACGTAAAATCCACATTTTCTGTAGTTCATCAGGTTTAGTTAGTAACTCTTCGCGACGTGTACCTGAGCGGTTAAAGTCAATTGCAGGGAATACACGCTTTTCAGCAATCTTACGATTTAAGTGTAGTTCCATGTTACCTGTACCTTTAAACTCTTCGTAGATGACTTCGTCCATCTTCGAACCGGTATCGATAAGCGCAGTTGCGATGATTGTTAAACTACCGCCTTCTTCTACGTTACGAGCTGCACCAAAGAAACGTTTTGGTTTGTGTAATGCATTAGCGTCAACACCACCGGTTAATACCTTACCAGACGAAGGAATCACTGTATTGTAAGCACGTGCAAGACGAGTGATTGAATCAAGTAAGATAACCACGTCTTTTTTGTGCTCTACAAGGCGTTTTGCTTTCTCGATAACCATCTCGGCAACTTGAACGTGTCGGCTTGCTGGTTCATCAAATGTTGATGCAATCACTTCACCTTTAACAAGGCGTTGCATCTCAGTTACTTCTTCTGGACGTTCGTCGATTAGAAGAACCATTAGCTCACAGTCAGGTTGGTTATAGCTGATTGATTGCGCAATATTTTGCAGCAGCATCGTTTTACCTGCCTTTGGCGGTGCAACGATAAGTGCGCGTTGGCCTTTACCAATTGGTGAGGCCAAATCAAGTACACGCGCTGTAATGTCTTCAGTACTACCATTACCACGTTCCATACGTAAACGTTCGTTTGCGTGAAGTGGAGTAAGGTTTTCAAAAAGGATTTTAGTGCGTGAGTTTTCAGGTTTGTCGAAGTTAACTTCATTGACTTTCAGGAGTGCGAAGTAGCGTTCACCATCTTTTGGCGGACGAATTAAGCCTGAAATTGAGTCACCAGTACGCATGCTGAATCGGCGGATTTGACTCGGAGATACATAAATATCATCTGGGCCTGCTAAATAAGATGCTTCTGATGATCTTAAGAAACCAAAACCATCTTGTAAGATTTCTAGTACACCGCCGCCAAAAATGTTTTCACCGCTTTTAGCGTGTGCTTTTAGAATGGCAAAAATAATGTCTTGTTTTCTTAAACGGGCTACGTTTTCGAGCCCCATGGACTCAGCTAGGTTCACAAGCTCTTTGATCGACTTGTCTTTTAATTCGCGTAAATGCATATTGGTGGGTTCTTTATTACAATTATCATACTCAAATCATCGTTTGATACATGAGTGAGGTTTGTTGGTATAACTAAGGATTAGTTGGCTTTATAAACTAGCAGGTCACTAGCTAGGCGTCCAGTCTTTAAACAAAATAAAGTTAAAAAAAGGGCAAAAAGCCCTTTTTTACAGTCAAAATTAGATGTTGTTCTCTAAAAACTCAACTAATTGAGTTTTAGAAAGTGCACCTACTTTAGTCGCTGCGACTTGACCATCTTTGAAAAGAAGTAACGTAGGGATACCACGAATACCAAATTTAGGTGGTGTACCTGCGTTTTGGTCGATATTAAGTTTACCCACTGTCACACGACCGTCAAATTCACCCGCTACTTCGTCAAGAATTGGGGCGATCATTTTACAAGGTCCGCACCATTCAGCCCAAAAATCAACAAGTACAGGTTTGTCTGATTGAAGTACGTCAGCTTCAAAGCTATCGTCAGTTAATTGAATAATTTTCTCGCTCATTGCGATCTCCGATAAGTTAGGCGAAATATTTAATGCGTATTTAAACACTCTTGTTTCTTATTGCAAGTTTAAACGTTATGCTTAAACGCTATGACTAAGACACATTTGACCGATAAAAAGTTTTCAGACTTTGCTATCGCACCGGAAGTGGTTGCCGGTTTAACCGAAAATGGGTTTGAATATTGCACTCCCATTCAAGCTAAATGCCTACCTTTTATTTGTGAAGGCCGCGATATTGCTGGCCAAGCACAAACGGGTACGGGCAAAACGTTGGCGTTTTTAACTGCCACGTGCCATCGGTTATTACAATCTAGCAAAGCATCTAGTAAACATCCAAGAGCCCTGATCATGGCCCCAACTCGGGAGCTGGCGATTCAGATACACAAAGATGCAAAAATTTTAGCGCCACACTGTAATCTTAACTTAGGGTTAGTATATGGTGGCGAAGATTACGAAAAACAACGTGCACAACTAGAAAAAGGCGTTGATATTTTAATTGGCACCACCGGACGCCTCATCGATCTTTACAAACAGGGTTGTTATACCCTGAACGAAATTGAAGTTGTAGTACTTGATGAAGCCGATCGCATGTTCGATTTAGGTTTTATTAAAGACATTCGTTATATGTTTAGACGTATGCCAGAAACAGCTGAACGCTTGAACTTATTGTTTTCAGCAACCTTGTCTTATCGCGTACAAGAGTTGGCATTCGAACATATGACAAACCCTGAGCACGTACAAGTTGAGCCAGACGTTAAAACAGGCAAACGTATTCAAGAAGAGCTATTTCATCCATCACAAGATGACAAAATTAAGTTGCTGTTAACGTTAATTGAAGAAGAATGGCCAGACAAAGCAATTGTGTTTGCAAATACAAAACACAGTTGTGAAAATGTTTATGCTTGGATGAAAGCGGATGGTCATCGAGTTGGGTTATTAACCGGTGACGTGAACCAGAAAAAGCGTCAATCAATTTTGGCTCAATTTACCAAAGGCGATTTAGACTTTTTAGTGGCAACAGATGTAGCTGCCCGTGGTTTACATATCCCAGAAGTAAGCCATGTATTTAATTTTGATTTACCAGATGATTGTGAAGATTATGTACATCGCATAGGGCGTACAGGCCGCGCTGGTGCATCAGGCCACGCGATTAGTTTTGCCTGTGAGCAGTATGCATATAACCTTCATGAGATTGAACAGTATATAGAGCACAGCATTCCATTATCACATTATGATAAAAGTGCATTGCTTGATGATTTAACTAAGCCTACTATTCAGAAAAAGCGGAACTATTCTACAGGCCCACGTAATCGTAATAACAACGGACGTCGCCCAAACAATAGTTACCAAAAATCACGGTCGTCATAAACGGCCGTTTTTAAGACTTAGTAGTAACTAGAGGTTTTTGAACGGTGGGGCAACTTCAACCGCAAAAAAATGTGTATGCAGTTATTGATTTAGGCTCTAACAGTTTTCATATGTTAATTGCTAAATCAATTGCTGGCGGTCTGCAAACGATCGGTCGAGTCAAACGTAA
This sequence comes from Pseudoalteromonas sp. CO133X, assembly GCA_004208945.1. GTDB lineage: Bacteria > Pseudomonadota > Gammaproteobacteria > Enterobacterales > Alteromonadaceae > Pseudoalteromonas. The sequence continues at coordinate 87,805 of SGPE01000014.1, forward strand.
GGTGAGGCTAGCTGCTGGGCTTGATGAAAACAACGTGCTTAGCAAAGAAGCCATGCAACGAGGTTGGGAATGCCTAGCCTTGTTTGCTGAACGTTTACAAGACATACCAAAAGATAATATCACCATCGTTGCAACCGCAACCTTACGCCTTGCTACCAATGCCGATGTATTCAAGCAAAAAGCTGAACAGATCCTTGGTCATAAAATCAATGTCATCAGCGGTGAGCTAGAAGCTAAGACAATTTATAAAGGCGTGGCACATACATCAGCGTGCAATGGCAAACAGCTTGTTATCGATATTGGTGGGGCAAGTACTGAAGTCGTCATTGGTAAAGGTTTTGAGGCATTACACTATAAAAGTCTTAATATGGGGTGCGTGACTTTTCTTGAGCGTTACTTCAAAGATCAAAAGCTTAATGAAAAGAATTTCAATGCAGCTATAAAAGCAGCGCATGATGTTGTTAAAGATATTGTTGCAGAGTATAAAAAATCTGGTTGGCAAATCGCCAGCGGTGCATCTGGTACAGTGCAAGCAATTCAAGAAATCATGGTTGCACAAAATCAAGATGAACTCTTAACGCTTGATAAGCTTTTAGCTATCAAAGAGCAAGCAATCCAATATGACACAATTGCTGATCTTGAGCTTCCAGGCTTAATAGAAGAGAGGCGTTTAGTATTCGTTTCAGGACTAGCCATTTTAATTGCTTTATTCGAGTCGTTAAATATAAAGCAAATGGGTCTTGCTCGTGGTGCATTACGTGAAGGTGTTTTATATAGCATGGTGCCTGAGCTACATAACCATGACATTCGCAAGCGTACAGTTGATGGCTTAATGAATCGTTACCATGTAGATCAAAAGCAGGCTTGTCGTGTCGCACAACTTGCTGAACAATTGGCAAAAAGTGTGAAAGGGCAATGGCAATTAATTGATAGCAATGCAATCGCGTTATTAAAGACAGTGGCAAAATTGCATGAGATTGGTTTGCTAATCGAGTATAAACAATATCATAAACATACCGCCTATATACTAGAGAACACAGATATGCCTGGTTTTTCACAATCGGAGCATAAGCTGATCACTGCCGTTGCGAATGAACATCGCTCAGATCTGATCAAACACAGTTTTGATCATTTAGGGTGTCATAAACAACTAGCGGAATGTTTGACTAAAATAGTGAGGGTCGCAGTGATCTTATCTATGCGTCGACAAGATGATGTACTGCCGCTGCTTGATTTGAGTGCAAATGAAAATACTCTGACGCTGACATTTGATGGCGATTGGTTAAAATATCACCCATTAATGGCCAGTGAGCTGCAACTAGAGTCCAAGCTGCAAGCAAAAGTAGGTTGGAAGCTTATAGTAAAATGACGATAAAAGGCCCATTAGGGCCTTTTTTAGTGCTATTTTTACGCGTTTCGTTGGTATTTTGCGCGAACAGTCATTTTTTTCATAAAAACTTCAAAAAACAGTTGATCTCAATTCGGATCTCCCTATAATGCGACCCCACTGAGACGGCAGACAGCAACGCTTAGCGAGGCAAGAGCAACTCAGGGTGTCAAGTAAAACTGAGTTTTGAAACGTTTCTTAAAAAAGTAACTTTTCTCAAAATTAAGTGTTGACAAAAATAACGGCTTGCGTAGAATGCACAGCCCTTGAGACGCAAAAGTCTCATAAACGTTCTTTAACAATATAAAGCAATCATCTGTGTGGGCACTCGTACAGATTGAGTTCTAACAGCGACGCTTAGTTTACTAAGTGGAGCA
>SGPE01000003.1 GCA_004208945.1 Pseudoalteromonas sp. CO133X
AAACTAAGCGTCGCTGTTAGAACTCAATCTGTACGAGTGCCCACACAGATGATTGCTTTATATTGTTAAAGAACGTTGCGACGTTGTCGCTAGGGATGCGTATAATACATCCTTAATTTTTCGAGTCAACACTTAATTTTGAGAAAAGTTTATTTTTTCAAAATTCAGTCTTACTTGACTCAACCAACTCGTCGTTTTGCTTTTTTGTAAGCAGTCCGCCGTGTCGGTGGATGGGCATTATAGGCAGATCCGAATTGAGATCAACTGTTTTTTTAAGTTTTTATGAAAAAAATGACTGTTCGCGCAAATTACGAACGAAACGCGTAAAAATAGCACTAAATCACTCGTATTAGGCCTATATAGCCACTGTATTTTATATATATGCCTGTTTTTAACTTCTATAAAAGAAGATGTAGCTATTAAAGAACGCGGTGTGATCTTTATCTGTGATCTTAGTTGCTAGTTGCTAGTTGCTAGTTGCTAGTTGCTTTAAGATTGTATGGTGATGTTTGGGGATTGATAGAGGTAATTTATTGATAGTGAACTTCAGAAAGTAAAAGCCGAGCATAAGCTCGGCTTTTTGGTGTCTTTACGACTTACTCTGCAGACTGCGCGTCTTCTTGAACTTCTTCGTTTGTCGCTGGGCGACCAACTAGTTCAATATAAGCCATTGGTGCATTATCACCAGCACGGAAGCCACACTTAAGAATACGAGTGTAACCACCAGGACGGTCTGTATTACGTGGACCGATTTCGCTGAATAATTTACCAACTACTTCATTATCACGCGTGCGAGCAAACGCTAAACGGCGGTTTGCTACACTGTCAGTCTTAGCCAGTGTGATTAAAGGTTCAATTACACGGCGCAACTCTTTAGCTTTAGGCAAAGTTGTTTTGATGATTTCATGTTTCACCAAAGAACCAGCCATGTTGCTGAACATCGCTTTGCGATGGCTGCTGTTACGGTTTAATTGACGACCACTCTTACGATGGCGCATGACCCTATCCTTCTAACTAAACTAATATAGTGATTTAGATTATTCAGCTAGGCTTGCAGGCGGCCAATTTTCTAGGCGCATACCTAGAGAAAGACCACGTGAAGCTAGCACGTCTTTAATTTCAGTTAGAGACTTCTTACCTAAGTTAGGCGTTTTAAGAAGCTCAACTTCAGTGCGCTGAACTAAATCACCGATATATTGAATTTGCTCGGCTTTCAAACAGTTTGCTGAACGTACTGTTAGTTCAAGATCATCAACTGGGCGAAGTAGAATAGGATCGAATTCTGGCTTCTCTTCTTTCTCTTCTGGCTCAGTTACATCACGTAAATCTACGAATGCATCTAATTGCTCAGCTAAGATAGTAGACGCACGGCGGATCGCTTCTTCAGGATCTAAAGTGCCGTTCGTTTCCATATCAATGATTAACTTGTCTAAGTCTGTACGTTGCTCAACACGGGCTGATTCAACCGAGTACGCAATACGTTCAACTGGGCTGAATGATGCATCAAGCAGCAGACGACCAATTGGACGCTCATCGTCATCAGAGGATAAACGACTAGATGCCGGCACATAACCGCGACCGCGCTCAACACGAATACGCATGCTGATCTCGCTGCTATCTGTCGTAAGGTGACAGATAACGTGATCTGGGTTGGCGATAGTTACATCACCATCGTGCTGAATATCAGCCGCAGTCACAGGGCCTACACCAGATTTAGTCAGGGTCAGAAAAACTTCATCTTTGCCTTCTAAAGTTACTGCTAGACCTTTAAGGTTCAACAGAATTTCAATGATGTCTTCTTGTACGCCCTCTTTCGCGCTGTACTCATGCAATACACCGTCGATTTCTACTTCAGTTACTGCACATCCAGGCATAGATGATAACAGTATACGGCGTAAGGCATTACCCAAAGTGTGACCAAAGCCACGCTCTAGTGGTTCTAAAACTACTTTAGAACGCGTTGGGTTGATAGCGTCGATATCGACTAACCTTGGTTTTAGGAATTCGGTAACAGAACCCTGCATTTTATCCTCTCTTAACTCTTAACTTTACTTAGAGTAAAGTTCGACGATTAGTTGTTCGTTAATGTCCGCAGACAGATCTGAACGCTCAGGTAGGCGCTTGAAGCTACCTTCCATTTTCTTACCGTCAACTTCAACCCAAGTCGGCTTTTCACGTTGCTCAGCCAACTCTAGAGCAGCGATGATACGTGCTTGTGTTTTTGACTTCTCACGAATTACAACAGTATCTTCTGGAGTAATTACGTATGAAGGAATGTTCACTACACGACCATTAACTAGAATCGCTTTGTGGCTTACTAACTGACGTGCTTCAGCGCGCGTGCTAGCAAAACCCATGCGATATACAACATTGTCTAAACGTTGCTCTAAAAGCTGTAACAAGTTTTCACCTGTATTACCTTTAAGGCGAGCAGCTTCTTTGTAGTAGTTACGGAATTGCTTTTCTAATACACCGTAGATACGACGTACTTTTTGCTTTTCACGTAGCTGTAAACCGTAATCAGATAAGCGACCTTTACGAGCGCCGTGCTGACCAGGTGCAGTCTCAAGTTTACACTTAGAGTCGATAGCTCTTACGCCGCTCTTAAGGAACAGGTCAGTACCTTCACGACGACTCAGCTTGAGCTTAGGGCCCAAATATCTTGCCATGTTATTTCTCCTAACCTATTGTTAAACGCGACGTTTCTTCGGTGGACGACAACCATTATGAGGGATTGGCGTCACGTCAGTGATGTTGGTGATACGGTAACCAGCAGCATTCAAAGCACGTACAGCAGATTCACGACCTGGACCTGGACCTTTGATGAAAACTTCTAGATTTTTTAAACCGTATTCTTGAGCTGCAGTACCTGCACGCTCTGCAGCAACCTGAGCCGCGAATGGAGTAGATTTACGTGAACCACGGAAACCTGAACCACCTGCTGTTGCCCAAGATAGTGCATTACCTTGACGGTCGGTAATTGTTACAATAGTGTTGTTGAAAGAAGCATGAACGTGAGCCATACCATCAGCAACTTGCTTTTTAACCTTCTTACGACGAATTGGTGCTTTAGCCATAATCTACCCCACCTTATTTCTTGATAGGCTTGCGAGGACCCTTACGAGTACGCGCGTTAGTCTTAGTACGTTGACCACGTAGTGGTAACGAACGACGGTGACGTAGGCCACGGAAACAACCAAGGTCCATAAGGCGCTTGATATTTAATGTAACTTCACGACGAAGGTCACCTTCTACAGTGTACTTGCCAACTGCTTCACGCAATACGTCAAGTGTTTCGTCTGAAAGTTCACCGATTTTTGTGGTCTCGGCGATACCAGTCGCTGCTAAGATTTCCTTAGAGCGAGTCTTACCTATGCCATAAATAGCAGTTAAACCAATAACTGCATGTTTATGATCAGGGACGTTAATGCCAGCGATACGGGCCACTAACACATCTCCTATATTTGAATTTGGTTATCATCTGTTTGAAAAGCCCGCAAGGATACTCAAACGAAGACCAAATCACATTAAAAACACAGGCCGAGTGAATAACTCAGCCTGCACGACTGTTTACTTAGCCTTGCCTTTGCTTATGCTTAGGCTCACTGCAAATTACGCGTACTACACCAGCACGTTTAATAACTTTACAGTTACGGCATATTTTCTTAACGGAAGCACGTACTTTCATTGCTCAACTCCGTAAACTGACCTTATCGACCGTAGCCTTTAAGGTTTGCTTTTTTCAGCACAGAATCATACTGATGTGACATCAGATGCGTCTGTACTTGTGCCATAAAGTCCATGATTACAACAACGATAATCAAAATTGATGTACCGCCGAAATAGAATGGCGTTTGCCATGCCATAGTCATGAATTCGGGCACCAGACAGATAAAGGTTATATACAAAGCACCTGCCAATGTCAGGCGTGTCATCACTTTATCAATGTATTTAGATGTCTGCTCACCTGGACGAATACCTGGGATAAATGCGCCAGATTTTTTCAGGTTATCTGCTGTTTCACGCGGGTTAAATACCAACGCGGTGTAGAAAAAGCAGAAGAAGATAATAGCCGCAGCTAAAACCATCGCATATAAAGGCTGACCCGGAGTCAACGTTGTAGCGATTGCTTGTAGCACATCAGCGACCGGACCTTCACCCTGGCCGAACCAGCTTGCAATTGTACCAGGGAACAGAATTATACTGCTAGCAAAGATTGGTGGAATAACACCCGCCATGTTTACTTTTAATGGTAAGTGCGTGCTTTGAGCAGCAAATACCTGACGACCTTGTTGACGCTTTGCATAGTTAACGACGATACGACGTTGACCACGCTCAAAGAATACAACGAGGTAAGTAACAGCGAATACGATTACAGCAATCAATAACAGTACAAGTACATTCAGATCACCTTGGCGCGCCATTTCGGCTGTCGAACCAATAGCAGACGGCAGGTTAGCTACGATACCAACAAAAATAAGAACAGAGATACCGTTACCGATACCGCGTTCTGTAATTTGTTCGCCCAACCACATCAGGAACATAGTACCAGTTACTAAACTCACTACAGCAGTGAAGTAGAAACCAATACCTGGGTTAACAACTAACCCGTCCATCATACCCGGTAAGCTGGTAGCAATACCGATTGATTGGATAGTAGCAAGCACAAGCGTGCCGTAGCGTGTGTACTGGCTAATTTTCTTACGCCCTTGCTCACCTTCTTTCTTAAGCTCTATAAACGGCGGATACATATGCGTTAATAGTTGCGTAATAATCGAAGCCGAGATATACGGCATAATACCCAGTGCTAACACTGAAGCGCGCTCAAGCGCACCACCGCTGAACATGTTAAACATTTCAACAATGGTGCCCTTTTGTTGCTCGAAGAAATCGGCAAGTACAGCGGCGTCAATCCCAGGGATCGGCACGAATGAACCTAGACGGTAAATAATGATAGCACCTAATACAAATAGTAATCGACGCTTCAATTCCGAAAGCCCACTTTGTGCACTTTTCATATCTTGACCTGGTTTAGCCATTAGTACTTCCTTAGTCTTCTACCTTGCCTCCGGCAGCTTCGATAGCTTCGCGAGCACCTTTAGTCACTTTAAGACCTTTAACGGTTACTGCGCGTGAAACTTCGCCAGATTTAACTACTTTAACGAACTGGATGTTCTTTTTAACTAGACCAGCTGCTTGTAACGCGTTTACGTCTACTACATCGCCTTCAACTTTAGCGATTTCAAAAAGGTTAACTTCAGTAGATACTAGTGATTTACGTGAAGTGAAACCAAATTTTGGTAGACGACGTTGCATAGGCATTTGACCGCCTTCGAAACCAACGCGAACTTTACCGCCAGAACGTGATTTTTGGCCTTTATGACCACGACCACCAGTCTTACCAAGACCAGAACCGATACCACGACCTAGACGTTTCTTTTCAGTTTTTGCACCTGCAGCAGGTGAAAGTGTATTCAAACGCATCGAATTAACCCTCAACCTTTACCATGTAAGAAACTTGGTTAATCATACCACGCACACATGCTGTGTCTTCTAACTCAACAGTGTGATTGATACGACGTAAACCAAGACCGCGTAATGTAGCTTTATGCTTCGGTAAACGACCGATAGAGCTCTTTACTTGTGTTACTTTTACAGTTTTATTAGCCATGGTTTACCCCGTGATTTCGTCAACGCTAAGACCACGTTTAGCAGCGATTGACTCTGGAGAGTTCATGTTCTCTAGAGCTGCAATCGTTGCACGAACGATGTTGATCGGGTTAGTTGAACCGTATGCTTTTGACAATACGTTCTGTACACCAGTTACTTCTAGTACTGCACGCATCGCACCACCGGCGATGATACCTGTACCTTCAGAAGCAGGCTGCATGTATACTTTAGAACCCGCGTGGCGACCCTTGATTGGGTGCTGTAGCGTGTTACCGTTTAGGTCTACACTGATCATGTTACGACGTGCTTTTTCCATTGCTTTTTGAATAGCAGCTGGAACTTCACGTGCTTTACCATAACCGAAACCTACTTTACCTGCGCCGTCACCAACTACTGTTAGTGCAGTGAAGCTAAAGATACGACCACCTTTAACCACTTTAGACACACGGTTTACCGCGATTAGCTTTTCAGCCAAATCAGGCTGTTGTTGCTTTGCTTCTACGTTAGCCATTGTCTACTCCTAGAATTGCAGACCGGCTTCACGCGCTGCATCAGCAAGCGCCTTCACACGGCCGTGATATTTAAAGCCACTGCGATCAAAAGCAATCTTTTCGATGCCTTTGTCAGCTGCACGTTCAGCAACCGCTTTACCAACTGCTTGAGCAGCTGCAACGTTACCTGTGCCTTTAACTGTTTCGCTAATTGCTTTTTCAACAGTAGAAGCAGCAGCCAGTACAGTACCCTCAGCGTTTACAACTTGAGCGTAAATGTGACGTGGCGTGCGGTGGATAACAAGACGCGTTGTGCCTTGTTCAATGTAATTTCTACGAGTGCGTTTAGCACGACGTAGACGAGCTGTTTTTTTATCCATCGTCTTACCTTACTTCTTCTTAGCCTCTTTACGGCGTACATTCTCGTCCGCGTAACGAACACCTTTACCTTTATAAGGCTCAGGTTTACGGTATGCACGGATGTTAGCAGCTGTTTGACCAACTAACTGCTTGTCTACGCCCTTAACTAGAACTTCTGTTTGGCTTGGTGTTTCAACCGTAATACCTTCTGGTACTTCGAAGTTTACCGGGTGTGAGAAACCAAGAGTTAAGTCTAATACTTTGCCCTTAGCTGCTGCACGGTAACCAACACCTACTAACTGAAGTTTCTTCTCGTAACCTTCATGCGTACCAACAACCATGTTGTTGATTAGAGCGCGAGCAGTACCTGCTTGTGCCCATGCATTTGCTACGCCTTCACGAGGTAAAGTTGTAATAACGTTATCGTTAACTTGTACTTCAACAGCGTCGTTGATTGTACGAGTTAATTCACCGTTTTTGCCTTTAACTGTGATGTCCTGGCCTTTTAATGTAACTTCTACACCGGCAGGAACATTGATTGGTGCCTTTGCTATGCGAGACATAGTTCCCCTCCGATTAAGCTACAAAGCCAATGATCTCACCACCAACGCCTGCACTGCGTGCTGCGCGGTCTGTCATTAGGCCTTTAGAAGTTGATACGATAGCGATACCAAGACCACCCATTACCTTTGGTAATTCGTCACGTTTCTTATAGATACGTAAACCAGGGCGGCTAACACGCTGGATATTTTCAATAACAGCTTTGCCTTCGAAGTATTTTAACTCGATAGAAAGCTCAGGCTTCGCTTCGCTGTTTACAGCGTAATCTGCGATATAACCTTCATCTTTTAGTACTTTAGCTACTGCTACTTTCAGTTTTGAAGTTGGCATCGATACTGATACTTTCTTCGCTGACTGACCGTTACGGATACGTGTAAACAAATCCGCAATAGGATCTTGCAAGCTCATAGTCTTACTCCCGTGATTCTATTACCAGCTAGCCTTTTTAAGGCCAGGAATTTCACCGCGCATAGCTGCTTCGCGAACTTTGATACGGCTCATGCCGAATTTACGAAGGTAACCATGTGGGCGGCCCGTAACGTTACAACGATTACGTTGACGTGAAGAGCTAGAATCACGCGGTAAAGACTGTAGCTTTAATACCGCGTCCCAACGATCATCGTCAGATGTATTTACATCACTGATGATAGCTTTTAGTGCCGCACGCTTTTCAGCATACTGAGCAACTAATTTAGTGCGCTTTGCTTCGCGCGCTTTCATAGAATTCTTTGCCATAACCCTACCCTTATTTCTTGAATGGGAAGTTAAACGCTTCTAACAACGCACGGCCTTCCTCATCAGATTTCGCAGAAGTAGTGATTGTGATATCCATACCGCGTACACGGTCTACTTTATCATAATCGATTTCTGGGAAGATGATTTGCTCACGTACGCCCATGCTGTAGTTACCACGTCCATCAAAAGACTTAGCACTTACACCACGGAAGTCACGGATACGTGGGATAGCGATTGAAACCAAACGCTCAAAAAAGTCCCACATACGCTCGCCACGTAGGGTTACTTTACAACCAATTGGGTAACCTTCACGCACTTTGAAGCCTGCAACTGATTTGCGTGCTTTAGTGATTAGAGGTTTCTGACCAGAGATTGCTTCTAGATCCGCAACAGCGTTATCTAGGATCTTCTTGTCAGCTAGAGCTTCGCCCACACCCATGTTTAATGTGATCTTTTCGATCTGAGGGACTTGCATGACAGAGCTGAAACCAAACTTCTCTTGAAGCTCAGCAACTACTTTGTCTTTATATACTTCATGCAGTTTCGCCATCATTCTACTCCAACTATTAGATAGTTTTACCAGTAGATTTAAAGATACGTAATTTCTTACCATCTTCAATCTTGAAACCTACACGATCTGCTTTACCCGTTTCCGAGTTGTAGATCGCAACGTTTGATACGTCGATAGACGCTTCTTTCTCAACAATACCGCCAGCTTGGTTCAACTGAGGAACAGGCTTTTGGTGCTTCTTGATTAAGTTGATGCCTTCGACAAATACTCGACCAGACTCAGTAACAACTGAAAGCACTTTACCGCGCTTACCTTTGTCTTTACCGGCTAGTACGATTACTTCGTCATCACGACGGATTTTTGCTGCCATGATAGACTCCTTATAGTACTTCTGGGGCTAGTGAAACGATTTTCATGAACTTTTCAGTACGAAGCTCACGAGTCACAGGGCCGAAGATACGAGTACCAATTGGCTGTAAGTTATCATTTAAGATAACAGCCGCATTGCTATCGAAACGGATCAATGAACCGTCCGGACGACGAACGCCTTTTTTAGTACGCACAACTACTGCGTTTTTAACATCACCTTTCTTCACTTTACCGCGAGGAATTGCTTCTTTTACAGAAACTTTGATGATATCGCCAACCGCTGCATAGCGACGGTGCGAACCGCCAAGGACTTTAATACACTGCACTTTGCGAGCGCCGCTGTTATCAGCAACGTCCAGCTGAGTTTGCATTTGGATCATGTTAATGACCTCCGGTGTAGAAATTACAACACGCCTTAATTTTGTTTAAAATCAAGACATTTCGGTTAAATTCCACTCAAAAAACACGCGAGTTGTCTCTTAAGGGCGGGCAATTGTATCAGCAATGACAGTGAAGTGGTAGGTTATTTTTTAATTAATTTTATAATTAAGTGTTGCTAAGTTGAGGGGGTCTGTATGGAATATCAGCACTTGTTATTGATTATAAAACAAACAGGGCGCCAATGCGCCCTATTTTGATTTACATATTAAAGTTTTATTAATTACCGAATAGGCCTTTTAATTTATCTTTAATTTTATCTTTTGCCTTTTCCTTTACTTCTTCCTTCGCTGCGTCACTAACGTCAAGCTTGAAACCAACATCATGGAAAGGACCTTTTATACGTAATGGGATCTTAAAGCCTGTACTGTCATCAGTCGTGCCCTGGCCTTCAATTGAATCAACAATTCCTGTCACTAAACGATAATCGACATTAGTCATTGGCAAGTTCACTTTACCTGCCCCTGTAATGCGAATTAATGGGCTAAGTAATGATAAGTCATTGTTTGTCCCTACCCCATCTGTAAAATTAAAGCGACCTGTAAGTGCTGAGAAGTCTGTTTGCTGAGAGTTATCGAAGCCAGTATCTAACCCTTCAGACACTGCATTTAAGTTCCCTTTAATGAGCTCTTTACCTTTGCGCACCATCTCTGCCACATTCGCACCTTTAATTGCACCATCTGCAAACTCAAATGCTAATTGACCATCTAATGCATTAACAAAGTCTTTTTGACTTTGTCCTGTGGTCGCTAGATCCCAGTTTAAAGAGCCTTTACCCATAAGCTTATCGAAACCTGCTGCATCAGTCAGTAAGGGCTGTGCATCAATTTTATCTAAAGCAAAATTAGTGCTAATTTTATAGGGTGTTTGCTTGGCATTGACTGTGATCACACCTTTACCACTGCCTTCATAAGCAACAAATTTATCTAAGCTAATTTTTGCTAGTGCATTTTTAAGGTTCACCGTTAACTGGTTTTCACCAAGTGTAATATCATTTGCTTTTAGACCACTTGAACGCACAACAATATTTGCATCAAGTGCATTTAAGCCACTCATATCAATTGGTGTATCATCCCAAACAATTGGCTGTGCAGGCGTATCTGTGGCTGGTTCTGCTTGCTCTTCTTTAGCCACACCCTCTGGTAGGTAAGGGTTCAAATCAAGCATACCTAAATCAATATCGGCATTCACAGCTAAGCGACTCCCTAAGTTAATGTCGCTTTTACCTTTAATTTGTAGCTCATCTAAGGTGGCAAGTAACTCAGTGAGCTTAAATTTATCACCTTTTAAGTGCATTGACCCTTTTACATTAAAGGCATTAAACGCATTTTTTTTTGCATTAAGTTCAACACCTTGCCAGCTTGCGATCTCTTTAACTGAGTCACCACTTACTGATAACTGACCTTGCACATCTTTACCCATTTGGGCGATCGCGCCTTTGAAGTTTACATCCACTAAACGTGAATCAACCTCGGTGCTGACATTAAAAGTTTCGCCTTCAATCGCTTTTACCGGTGTATCTAAGGTGACATCTAAATCAAAACGTTCACCCATATAGGTAATACCGCCTTTTAACTCAAGAGTCTTACGAAGAGAGGGTAGTAAGATGGCTAACTCTAAATCGCTTATCTGTTGCTTTGCCCCAGTTTTACCATCAAGGTAGGTGAAAGTCCCGCCATAGATTGCTACTTCACCAAGTTCGATATCAAAGTTATCTGGTAAGTTAACAGCGCCAGAACTCTTTTGCTGCTCTGTCTGTGGTTGCTCAGCAACCGCATCAAATAATTGCCAGTTTGCTTTACCATTTTTATCGGTTTCTAATAATATTGTTGGTTCATTAATAACAAACTTATCTAGTTTGAAATCACCGCCAAATAAAGACATCCATGGAATACGGATAGCCAACTGTTGCATGCTCGCCATGTCTTTTTGTGAACCTGTTTGCATATTTGCAAAATGTACATCGTTGAGCTCAAGCGTTAATGATGGAAATACCGACAACTTTTTATCACCATTAATAGTCAGACTACGACCTGTGGTTTGTTCTACTTGCTCCGATACTTTGTTAAATATCGCGTCTGTAGGTATGAGGAATGGTGCTGCGACTACTAATGCAATCAGTAATACTAAGATGACACCAACGATTTTCAGTAAGGTTTTCATAATCATCCTTAAAAATGGGCAAACAATGTTCTTATCATAGCGGGAGTTAGACGCAATTGCATTGCCCAACACATAAAAAGGTTTGTAAACAAGCTTAGGTATAAGAATATGAATCAACGCTGAAATAACTTAGAGCCATATATAGAGAAAAATAACCCACAAATATAAATAAATAGTTTAATGAACAATCGAGGTGCTCTAAGCATGCTTTTTACTATTAAATGAAAAGTCTTCACTGTAGGTTACATCTAAGGGGTGACTTCTGTATGATGCACGACCCTGTTGTTTTTGCACCCTGTGTACTAAAATTAAACAACCTAATTTGGTCAAAACTGGAGTATCGATTAAGCATGAAGAAACTGCTTATTTCACCGTCAAAAATGGCGCTTGGCGAGCAAGAAAGTCAAATTTATCAAAACATCCTCAAGCAAGCCTCTGATATCAGCTTAAATCTAATGGCAGTTAAAGTAGAAAACCACCCTGAAGACTTTTTAGGTTGGTGCTATGAGCTATTGAGTGCAAGCCGTGATCGCATTAATTACGATCTATTGGAAGATAAGCAATTACCGACACTTAAAAAACTTCATGACTTATTAATTTCTGCAATCAGCTTTTTGCAGTTAAAAACGTTAAGAGTTGCGCCATGGCCAGTTATCGCAAGTTTCATCGAGCAGCATAAAGAGCTTGTAGCGCTTGATGAGCAACTACGCTTAGCTAATTACATTGCTGCAATTAAATCGCAATCACTAAAAGAGATGATCCCAGAAGACCGTTTAGCGTTTTCAGGTAAGCACAGTGCCTCGCTCGATCCAAGCAGCTATAACTTTGACGTTGAATGGTTTGCTCCTACTAAAAACGCCAAAGGTTTCCATCAAATGTTGAGTGATTTACCTGGTGCGTTCGATGAGGCTCTTGCACACATTCCACTTGAGGGTGAAGTAACTCAAGAACATTATCAGCATTTTATGGTTGCTTACTTCATGGCGTTTAATGGCAGCGATGAAAAGCCAACGCTTGCTCCTGCTACTCGCTTGCTTGCGATGCGCCGACCTGACGTGTTTACACCAATCGTAAATAGTAAACTGGATGCCCTTTGTGCAGCCCTTGGCATTACGAAGCTAAATAACCGCGATTTCGAGCGCTACTGGCAAGATGTTGTCGAAGCCATTCATAGTATGCCTTGGTTCAAAATGGCTAGTGCGGCAAATGAGCTTGAGCAATCTCTAGTTGAAATCAAAGCCCTATTGCCCAGCTTCTTTTATTATGCAGATAAAAGTACCGCTGATAACTCTAACTATATTAAGTTACTAAACAAACCTAAAAGCAACACTAGCTCTGCGGGTAAGAAGACTGTACGCCGCGGTAAAGAATCGGCTGAAATACTGGTAGATCGCGCCCTTGCAAGTGATGATATCCCTGAACATATTAAAGCAAAACGCGACTCAATCATCAGTGAAGTTGAAAAAGGCCGTAGCGTTGAAGAAACCATTAATTTAATGCGTGCCATTTTCGGCTAAGTCTCTATCAAGTAAGAAAAACCTGGTTGCGTCTTCATTGTGCAACCAGGAAATTTATTGCACCATGCAAGTGCGCATGAATAATTCAAATACAAGTCAACTTTAACCAAAAGAATACTTACAAGACTGTTTTAAAAGAAATAAAGCATAAAAATTCCCACCGTAAATTAACTTGGCACAACCAGTGCTATATCGTATCCAGACAACACATAAAAATAATGCCCCGACAAATAACCAGACTGCAATCTGAAATGGGCAAAATCAACATAACAACAGGATACAAAACATGCTAAAACTAAAAAAAGTGGTCGCGGCCAGCGCCCTCACGCTACTTACTTTAAGCTCGACGTATAGCTTTGCAGAAGTAACAGCTAACGCGGCAGCAACCTCAAACTACTTATGGCGTGGTCAAGAACAGACAGGCGGAGATGCCGCAATTCAAGGTGGTATTGATTACGCAAGTGAATCTGGCTTTTATGCGGGTACATGGATATCAAATGCTAGCTGGGCAGAAGATATGACCTACGAGCTGGATCTCTACGCTGGTTTTGGCGGCGATATCAACGAAACCTTTAGCTACGATGTAGGCTACATCTATTATGCATACCCAGATGCGGCCTCGTTTACCGATGCAGATTTTTCAGAGATCTACGGTAGCATTAGTATGGGTAGCTTCACGTTTGGCGCAGCCGTATTAGCTTCATCAGCAGCAAGCGGCGATGGCACCGACTTTGGAGATTCACTGTATTTAAATGCCGATTATAGCTTTCCAATCGGAAGTAATGGCACAGAGCTGGCGCTGCATGTCGGCCATTACTCAGGTGATTTCATTGGTGATGACAATATCATCGACTACGGTGTTTCGGTATCTAAAGACGGCTTTACATTAGGCGTTTCAGATACTGACATTGATGGAACAGATGTGAAAGTGTATGTCGCTTACGCGGTAGATTTTACACTTTAAAAAAGAATGTGTTACTTGCTGCAACACGAAGGGCCGCAAGGCCCTTTTCTAGTTTAGAAGCTTAAGGAACACTGTGGCCTGTTGAGCCCTGCCAAATACGATACCACTGCTCACGGCTTATCTTAAGAGCCTTAGCTGCAACAGCTGATTTAACGCGTTCAATATTACCCGTACCTAGCACTACAGATGGCGCACTCGGATGCATCAATAACCAGGCATACACCACTTGATCAAGAGAACTTGCACCAACTTCAGTGCCGACCTGCTCTAACACTGCGCGTAAACGTATCGCTTTTTCATCATCACTTGAGAACAGACGTCCACCTGCTAATGGTGACCAAAGCATTGGTTTGATATCGAGCAATTGACATTGATCTAAAGTTCCATCATCAAGGGCTTTCATTTCGTAAGGCGAAAACTCAATCTGATTGGTAACCAATTCAAAATCTAAACGGGATTGTAATAAGCTGAGTTGAGATGACGTAAAGTTAGATACACCAAAGTCAATCACATCACCATTCGATTTGAGGGTATTGAATGCTTCTGCCATTTCATCGGCGTTCATCAAGTAATCAGGGCGATGGATAAGTAATACATCTAAACGATCAGTGTTGAAGTTTTTAAGTGACTGCTGTGCTGAGGCAATTATATGCGCGGCACTTGAATCATAATGGTTAGCCTTACCTTGTAATCCTAAACTTGCAAATGCGGGTTTGATACCACACTTGGTAATTATTTTAATTTCATCACGAATACTTGGTTTCAACTTGAGCGCTTTACCAAATTCGGCTTCGCAGCCATATTCTCCATAGATGTCAGCGTGGTCGGTATGTGAAACACCCATATCAATTGCTTTTTCTAAAAAATTTAAGCATTGCTGTGGCGTTATCTGCCAATCTAACAAGCGCCAGAACCCTAACACCAACTCATCAATACAACGTCTATTGTTATTCGTCATAACGACCTACTTTTCCTAATAAATACGACTCAAATTAATCCTTTAACCATATCATAGATTTACTAATCACAACTGTTAACATACTGTTACAAAAATTGCTAAAGAATCAAAAATCAGGATATTAATGGATATGGTGCTGCGGCACTGATTTCGTTTTCAGTGCCGAGCATGCCAGATGCCTACATACCGGGTTGGACAGTTATACTGTCATTTGGCTTTACTTCATTGATTGGTATTGTGTTTGGCTTAGCGCCCGCTATTAAAACGGCACGCTTAAACCCAATTGATGCTTTGCGATACGAATAATTAATCGGCTTTATAGGGTACCTGAGCACAGCTCACTTCCACTGTTTTCGGGTACCAAATAGGCCCACCAATTTCATTAACCGCCTCGCCTGCTACAACATTAAGGAATGACTTGTAAGTATGTACACTTTGCCACTCGGAATTTGGGCAGTATGTTGATAAGTCCACTGGCTTGGAGCCTTCATACAACGCAGCAGCAAAATTATGATGCCAACGTTCTGTAACTGCTCCCTTATTTGCTAAGATAGGACTACCATTATCAAAATAAATATGTGTACAACCACTTAAAGCAGCAGCAAGAATTACAGTTAAGCATACATGTTTCATAATTGCTCCTGCCCATATTGTTCACACCATACTTTCACTGTGTGAGGCGCATAGATACCCAATGTAACCAACCCCAGTGCACCATCTGTAAATGTTTGCTGGGATTGCATTTGCATTACTTTTTTATCTTGGCAGACCGCTTTAACATCAACACGCTGTTCACCAACTAACCCCCACAAGTAGAAGGGTCGACTATCTTGATAGTCGGCATTTCGTGTTAATTTATCTGCCTTATTAGGCACTATAGTCACCGATGAACATGCTACTAACGATAATGTAAGTAACACGCACACTAACTGCTTCATGTGTTTTCCTTCAGATATTTTTTGAAGTTGAAGTGTACAACATGAAGTTTCTATAATGGGTAAAAAACTATATGAAATTGTAAAAAAATGCAATAATCAACCGGCATAAATCTTGACCATTTTAAAGCTAAAAATGATAAGAGTAACTCAGAACGATACTTTCTGAACCAGGGTTAGTTTTACCAAATCCTGCATTAGAAATATGCCCAAGCTCACCCCGTAGGCGATGAACTTCTGATATTTTATATTTTGCAAAAATGAAACTATAAAACTCTAAGTCGTATCCAAGGACATCAATATTTCGAGCATAGCCCATATGAGTAGCGATACCCCAATCCCAGTTTTTATTAATGGTGTAAGTTTTAGCTGCACCAATACCAATATATTGTTGATTTTGTTCAGCTAAAATCATAATCGCTCTAGGTTGTATACCCCATAGGCTCTCTATTGCTTCATACTCATAATCTAGATGTATTGCAAAATGATCAAAATTGTCAAATACAGCCCAACCTGTCACACCAACACTAAATGAAGAAGACTCTTCAGCTAGAATATGAGGAGAGAAAATGCTCGTAATTAAAGTGAAAGAATAAAATATTTTCTTCATTAGAAAATCTCACAAACTTATTTAAGAGGGCTTGTTAAACAGGCTTAAAGTATAGCCATTAACCTCAAAAAATAACTAAATAGTTCTTTTAATTATAAAGGGTATCGTTTTCTAATTGAGTAACTCTGTGTATTTAAATTGTAAAAAAGCTACAGTTTCTTACAGGCTCAGTTTGAACTAAACTGGAAAGGATAAAGACTAATCAGGAAGATCTGCAAGTAAAGGTAATTATGACGTCGTATCTACATTTATTGTTCTTAAGTTTATTGTCTTGGCAAAGTCTTGCAAATACTCCAAACTCTGATGAGCAACAAGGCATTACCAAAACTGCAGCCAACCTAGCAAACTGCCAACAACAATTAGCACAAAGCCGTGTGCAAACTTACGCAGCACATTATATTTTGCCCTATCAATTCACATTGTTGAGCTGGAATATCTACAAAGCACAAATAGATGGCTTACTCACAGATTTGCAAAAGCTAAATGCCGATGCTGATATTGTGTTACTACAAGAAGCTATCAAAGAGCCTACTCTAACCAAACTAAAACCTTACTGGCGTTTTGCTAAAGGGTATAAAAGTGGCAGTGTGCAATCTGGTGTTATGACACTCAGCCGCTGGCCCGCCGCGGTGCATTGCACACTCACCCATATAGAGCCTTGGTTACGTAGTCCAAAAGCGACCAACATTGTTGAATATGCCCTGCCTAATCAACAGTTATTACTAAGTATTAATCTACATGGCATTAACTTCACAATAGGTGTGAATGACTTTAAACAACAGCTTGAAGATGCAGCGAGCATCATGCGTATGCATCAAGGACCGATCATATTTGCTGGTGATCTTAATACTTGGAGCGACCGAAGACAGTCTCTTTTAAAACAAACACTTAACAAGTTAGGGCTACATGAAGCTATTTATTTAGATGATAAACGTACAAAAGCATTTGGATTAGCACTTGACCAAGTATGGGTACGTGGTGTCAAAATAGAAACAACTATAGTGCCTGAGCTTGTAAGCTCAGATCATAATCCAATAATTGCAACCCTAACCATAGAGCAAAAAGTACAGTGAAAGTAACAATGAAAGGATATTGGTTAATCGCATTAATGTTATTGAGCATTAGCCAATTCAGTGATGCAGCAACCCCAGAACAAGAGATAAATCACCTCATTGATTTTGTCGCTAAAAGCGATGCCGTATTTATTCGCAACGGCACCGAGCACTCAAGCCAAGATGCAGCCGAACACCTTGCTATGAAGTATCGAAAAGCGACCCGCTATGCAAAAACTGCCGAAAAGTTTATTGAAAATTTGGCGAGTAAAAGCTCATGGAGCGGTAAGCCTTACAAGGTAAGATTTAGCGACGGTACTTTAATTAATGCAAAAGACTGGTTAAGTAATGAGTTGGCAGACTATCGCCGTAACCAGCATAGACAACAATAACACTATTTTATCATCAACACACAAGAAGCGAAAAGCCATGCAAGAACACAAAAACAAGCCACTCAATGACTTTATTGAGTACCCTCATGACGAGATGCTTAAACGCGCCGAAGAGTTTTTAGCCGTGAGTCAGCGTCGCCACAGTATTCGCAGCTTTAGCGACCGCCCAGTGCCAAAAGAAATAATCGAAACTTGTATTAGAGCGGCTGGCACTGCACCAAGTGGGGCCAATCATCAACCTTGGCACTTTGTAGCAATACACAGCAGCGATGTGAAAAAACAAATTCGAGAAGCAGCTGAAAAACTAGAGCGCTCATTTTATGAAGGTCGCGCAGGTGAAGAATGGTTAGATGCGTTAAAACCACTTGGCACCGATGCTAGTAAACCCTACCTTGAGCATGCACCTTGGCTCATTGCCGTGTTTAGTCAAAAGAAAGGCGGTATTTCTGCCGATGACAAAAATACCAATTACTATGTTCATGAATCTGTTGGCCTAGCAACCGGCTTTTTAATTCAAGCACTACACAGAGCGGGCCTTGCAACCCTTACACATACACCAAAACCAATGAGTTTTTTAACCGAGATTTGTGGCCGTGATAAAGATAATGAGCGCCCTTACATGCTGCTAATTGCAGGCTACCCAAGCACAGATGCAACCATCCCTGAGCATGCCTTAGTGAAAAAGTCGCTGGACGAAATAGCGACCTTTATTTAGTTTTAAAATCAACAGCCAGCACATCACCTGGGTTTAAACCTGAAACGATGTGCTGCTGGCCATCGACCATTTCGCCAAGGCGCACATAGCGACGCACTATCTGACTATTTTCAAGTAAGTAAACCATACTCAATTGGCCATATTGATGCACCCAGCTTGGCTCAATCAACACCCCTTTTTCAGTGGCGAGCGGTAATTGTAATTGCGCATAAAGACCAGGCATTAAGCCAGTTTGGGCATCTGTTTCTAAACGGATTTCCATACTACGCGCAGCACTATCAGCAACGGGCACAATTTCTGTCACTGTGGCAGGCATTGACGTTGATAAAGCTGGTAATTTGACCCTTAAAGTTTGGCCAACATTCAGCTTAATTGCTTGCTGTTCTCTGACATTAAATGCTAATTGCAATTGCTGCGGGTTATACAGAGCGAGTAATGGTGTGCCAGGAGTTGCGGTATCGCCAGGCTCTGCAAAACGCTCAACCACAACACCTGAAATCGGCGCTTTAATTTGCGTAAAACTCAATGCAACTTGCGCTTGTGTTTGCTGCTGTTTAGCAATCGCTAGGTTCGCAGTTAAATTATCGAACCTTGCTTTTGCATCGTCGTATTCACTAACAGATACCAAGCCTTGTTGGTATAAATCGTTAATACGCTTTAGTTGTTTTTCAGCTTGAGTCAGCGATGCATTAATCGCATTTATTTGTGCTTCGCTTTGAGCAAGCCCTGCTTTAAAGTCATCTTGCTGCAAGGTAATTAGCACGTCACCTTGTTTTACAGTATCACCAGCGCGTACATTTAAACGCTCAACTTGTGCCATAACCCGTGATGAGATTTGCGTATTTTGTTTTGCAATCACGGTGCCCGGTACAACTTCATCACGCGCAATATCTGCCAGTGTCACTGTCACTAACTGACCAGTGTAATCATTTGCTGATGGGTTTTTCATGCCTGCAGCTTGCTTATCGGAAAAACTGCCCGCCATGTAAAGTACCGCCACAATAATCACTGATAACGCGATAATTGAACCAATAAGTTTCGATTTACCCTGCATGAGCTTGTTCCTCTTTGGCTGCATCCTTTGCAAACACTAAATAATAAACCAGCGGCACAACAAATAATGAGAACAATGTTGATGCCACAATACCAAAAATAATCGCAATCGCTAGACCGCTAAATACCGGATCTAGGGTGATCACCAAGTTACCTAATAAGGTGGTTCCCGCGGTGAGTAACACAGGGCGCATACGCACCGTACCTGCGGCAATCAAAGCTTGCTTAATTGCCATACCTTGACCGCGAGCTTGATTAATAAACTCAACTAAAATAAGTGAGTTACGAACCACAATACCGGCAAGTGCAATCATGCCTATCATGGCTGTTGCGGTGAATAGCACCGGCTCAGGAGCACCAGCAATGCTGCGCTCTCCAAATTGATTTAATAGCCAAAAGCCCGGCATGATCCCTATTACGGTTAATGGAATAGCCGACATAATAATCAGTGACAAACTCGCAGAGTGTGTTTGAATGCGTAAGATGATGAAAATGGCAGTGAGCGCAAACGCAAAGGCAATCCCCATGTCTCTGAATACATCAATGGTAATTCGCCATTCACCTTCACCACTAAAGGTCACGTCAGTACCAACAGGTAATTGCCAAGCTTGGCTACCACCATTATTGAAAAAGTGCCTACTTTGCCAATCAGTTTGGCTAAATTCGTCAGCGCTAATGCCTAAGTCAGCATTGACGTCAGCAATAATTTCAGCGGGTGTACGGCCATTTAGCTCAGCCATAACATATACAACATTACGCTGATCTTTACGCATAATTGGCTTGGCAACATCTTGATGCTGAAATTCACCTAATTCAGATAGCGCCACCAGCGGCCGCGGTGCACTTCGCAGTCCAAATTCATCACTGCTTTTTGCAAGCTCCCTATCGCCACGAACTTGTAATGCCAGCAATTGAGCAAATTGGTTACGGTCTTGATATGGTAGTTGCAGTTTTATATCGACAGGATCTGTTTCGCCGCTAACATATAACACCCCAACATTTTGCCCATGCGAGGCAATGGCTAAAGTCTGGGCAATATCTTGCGTAGACACCGCCGACAATGACGCTTTACTTTTATCAGTAACAAAACGTTGTAACAGCGCATTGGCAGCAATACTGGTATCAACTTCAACCACATGCGGCTCTTGTTTTAACCTTGCTGCAACGGCAAGGGCTGCTTGATAGTGAGTGTCTGTATCAACAAATGGCTCACTGTAAACTTCGGCCACTAAGGTACTTAAAACCGGCGGACCTGGTGGCACTTCAACCACTTTAATTACAATGCCATCGGTTGCCAGTGGCGCTAATGCCGCTCGCAAGCGCATGACCACGCCATGAGATTGATGATCACGCTCAGTTTTATCGAGCAGTAATACTCTGAGCTCAGCTAAATTAGCAGCTTCACGTCGATAATAGCCACGCACCATGCCATTAAAGTCCATGCTTGATGGCTGACCAACGTAGGCTGCCGCCTCGCTTACTTCATTTAATTGCCAAGTGATGGTTTGTACTTGTCGAGTGAAAGCGGCGGTTTGCTCAAGGCTTGTGCCTTCTGGCATATCGATTAAAACTTGTAACTCGTTTTTATTATCAAACGGTAATAGCTTTAAAGGCACTGCACGCATTACGGGTAACATGGCACTTGCGATAAACAAGGCTAATGTGCTCCATAAAACAAGTTTGGCGCGGCCTTTAGACTCAAGTAATGGTGATAATATGCGCTCGTATAAGCCATGCTGATTGGCATCGAGCTGTACGCTGTCATCAACTGGCGCTTTCAGTAATTTCATGGCCAACCAAGGCGTAACAAAAAATGCCACTATGGTCGAAACCATTACACTAATTGGCACATTAAATGCCATTGGTGCCATATACGGCCCCATCATGCCAGTGATAAACGCAAGTGGGATAAACGCCACCATAATGGTCAATGTAGACATAAACAGCGCCACACGAATTTCGCTCATGGCATCAACTATGCGTTGTTTTTTATCGCCTTTGTGGGTTAAAAAACGACTTATGTTGTCTATCCCCGTAATAGGATCATCAACTAATAACCCCAAAGAAAGTATTAGTGCAAACAGTGTGACTCGGTTAATTGTATAGCCAAAGGCAAAATCAAGTGTCAGGGTGATGCCGTAGCAAATAGGCACCGCTAAACCAACCACAATCGCTGGTCGCCAACCTAAAAATACGCCAACAAAAATAACCACGGTAAATACCGCAAACACTAAGCTTGAGGTAAGGTTATTTACTTTTTCGTTCGCGGTTTGGCCATAGTCACGCAGTACAGTGTAGCCCACTTCATCTGGCAATAGATTAGCCGATAACGTGTCCATCATGCTGTGCACTTCGTTGGCCACAGCGACCGCATTGGTGCCAGCTTGTTTAGCGACACTAATGGTCACTAAAGGAAGTTGTTGCTGGTTATCTGATTGAGCCAGCCATTGATAGCTTTGCGCTTCGCTTGGACCATCACTCACCTCGGCGACATCACTTAGGTAAACACTCTTACCGTTTACCACGTTGACAACAAGCCGTTCTATCGCAGATTGAGAGCGTAAAACATCACCCACTTGTAAGGCAATTTGCTGCTTACCCTCAACAACGCTGCCCACGTTCACCAATTGATTAGATACGCTAAGCGCATAATACACATCGGTTAGGGTTGTTTGATGTGCAGCAAGGGCGCTTGCATCAAGGTTAATCGTTAATTGACGAGTTCTACCAGCAATCACTTTCACTTCGCTGGTATTTTCGATGCGCTGTAAACTGTTAGCGATTTCGTTGGCAAAACGAGTTAGTTGATAGTCATCGTAAAGTTTTGGATCTTTACTAAATAAGCCCAGCATCACAATGGGCACATCGTTCACTTCAACCGGACGTATTTGCCATGAGCTGATCACTGACGCCATCGTGTGTTGATAGCTATAGAGTTTAGCGTAAGTGTCGAGGATGGCTTGCTCACGATCGTGACCGACTTCAAAGCGAAGAGTAACAACAGCAGCATTACTTTGTGTAGTCGAGTAAATATGCTCAACGCCCGTTAACTGCGCCAATAACTTCTCCAATGGCTCAGTTACCAGCCTAGCTACTTCTGGCGCTTCAACGTTTGGCGCTGCCACATATATATCAAGCATAGGAACCACAATTTGCGGTTCCTCTTCACGCGGGGTTTGCTTTAATGCCATTAAGCCAAGCAGCACCGACATAATAAAAATAATGACAGGGAGGCGACCGCTCAAGCTGTTTTTTACTGCATTATCGATAGCATTCATTACCTAACTACCTTTG
This sequence comes from Pseudoalteromonas sp. CO133X, assembly GCA_004208945.1. GTDB lineage: Bacteria > Pseudomonadota > Gammaproteobacteria > Enterobacterales > Alteromonadaceae > Pseudoalteromonas. The sequence continues at coordinate 22,789 of SGPE01000003.1, forward strand.
CAAAATAAACCATATAAGGTTGCAAGAATAGCCACTACATTCTTATCTATTACACGGTAATAGATGGTTTGGCTTTCGCGTCGAGTCGCGACGATCTGAGCTTTTCTCAGCGCCGCTAAGTGTTGCGATAATGCTGACTGCGCCAACGGCACAGCTTCGTTTAATTCGCTCACGCTCATTTCACCATCTTGTAGGGAACATAAGATCATCAAGCGATTTTTATTCGCCAGTATCTTTAGCATTTGCTCTGCTTGTTCCACATTGTCGGCCATAGCCGCAAAATCGATGTTCATAATCACACTACTCTATATTCTTAAAATACCGCTAAAGTATAGATTGATATATTAGAAAAGTCTAATATTAGAATTTACTAATGTAGTGTTATCTAATATATTAAATACACCACTCTGTTATCGAGGTCTTATTATGAAACTAAATGACGCGCTTCGCTTAATTGCTGGTGTAATGATCTGTATTTCATTGTTGCTACAACAGTTTCACAGTCCGCTGTGGATTTGGTTTACGGTATTTATTGCTCTAAACTTAATTCAATCGGCATTCACTAAGTGGTGCCCAATGATCACCATTTTACGCAAACTTGGCATGGAGGATTAGTATGCTGACCCCAATTCCTGACTTAATGAAAATTATTGCTCCAAACCAGCGTCGAATTAGCGCTGACCAAGCAAAACAAGAATTAAGCGAAAACCATGGTTTATTAATTGATGTACGTGAGCCTGCTGAGCACGCCACTAAAGCAGCAACAGGTGCAATTAATATCCCACGCGGTGTACTTGAAATGAAATTAATGGAAATTGAAAAAGATCCTGCAAGACCCATTTATTTACACTGTGCAAGTAGTGCCCGTGCCACACTCAGTGCCGAAGCGCTGACTCGTGTTGGCTACAAAAATGTTACGGTAATTACCTGTAATACAGAACAAATTTGCCAAGTCTTTTAGCTTCATAGAATAGTAACACTGGTCGGATAAGCTCGTACTTTTCTACTCATAGGTACAGAGCAATGACTTTTACACGGAGACGTTTTTTAAAAGCATCGGCGGCGGGTTTTGGCGCCGCCGTATTATCTTTTGGTTTAACGGGCTGTAGTCTTAATGACGATGATGACGAAACTACAAAGCTTACTCCCGTCAGCTTTGATCACGGTGTTGCCAGTGGCGACCCGCTCGCTGACAGTCTCATTATTTGGACTCGTATAACACCTCTTGAAAACGTCACGAGTGTTAACGTAGTTTGGCAAGCCTCCACAGATGCTAACTTCACAACTATTAGCCACGATGGCGAAACACAGGTAAGCGATGCAACCGACTTCACCTTAAAAGTTGATCTGCAAGGTCTCGATGCCAACACCACCTATTACTACCGCTTCATAAGTAATGGTAAAACCTCACCTACTGGAGCAGGTAAAACGCTTCCAACCGACAACATAGAACAAGTAAAATTTGCCGTTGTCTCTTGCGCTAACTACCCTGCTGGCTACTTCCATGTGTATGGTGAAATCGCAAAACAAACCGATTTAGATGCAGTACTACACCTTGGTGACTACATCTATGAATATGGTAATACAGGTTATGCGACTGAAGATGCCGCCGAACTTGGTCGTTTATTGCCTGATGACAATAGCGATGAAATCATTTCTTTAGCGGATTATCGCAAACGTTACGCCCATTATCGTAAAGACGAAAACCTGCAAGCTGCTCATGGTCATTGTGCATTTATTACGGTTTGGGACGACCATGAAATAACTAATGATACGTGGCACAGTGGCGCTGAAAATCACAACGACGGCGAAGGTGAATTTAGCGAGCGCAAAATGCATGCCTTACAAGCCTACTTTGAATGGATGCCTATCCGTAATGTAGCCGATAAAGAACGTATTTATCGACGCTTCGAGTTTGGTAATTTAGTGTCATTACACATGCTAGATACCCGTGTTTTAGCTCGCGATGAACAAGTTAATTATGCCGATTTCGACTTAACCAGCAGCCAAGGACAAACTGACTTTGTTGCAACAATCAGCTCACCTACTCGTGCTCTATTAGGTAATGAGCAACTCACATGGCTGACAGATGGTTTAACAACAGCAACGACACAATGGCAAGTACTGGGGCAACAAGTGCTGATGACCAAAATGCATTTGCCATTTGAGATTTTGCAGTTACTTATGAATATTCAAGTAACTCAAGCAAGCGGTGCTGACCCATCTGCATTACTTGCTCAAGCAAACACGCTATTTAGTGAGCTTGCGCAAATTAAAGGACGTATATTAGCTGGCGATCCAACGGTTACTAGTGAGCAGCGAGCACGCGTAGAAACAACAGCGCCTTATAATCTTGATGCATGGGATGGCTATGCTTATGAACGAGAGGTAATACTTGGGACAGCAATTGCAGCGCAAAAGAACTTGGTGGTTTTAGCTGGTGATACGCATAACAGCTGGGCAGGACAATTAGTCACTGATGCAAGTAACCCTGTTTCTGCTAAAGCTGCAGCTGGTGTTGAATTTGCAACATCTTCAGTTTCTTCACCAGGCCTTGAAAACTACTTAGCGTTAAATACGCAATCGAGTGAAGCTGTCGCACAAATTGAGCAAGTCATTGCATTGCTGGTTAACGACTTAGCTTATAATAATTTAGTTGAACGTGGTTACTTAATCGTCACTTTTACTCAACAGCAAGCGCTTGCCCAGTGGCATTATATAAGTAGCGTTAAAACAGCCGATTACACACTGCTTAACGAACGGCAAAAAGCGCTCAGCGTACAAGCTGGTAGCCCTACTTTACACATGGCTTAACGCTTTTCATCTAGTAGCGTAACTAACATTTGCTCAATGTTTTTTACGCTATAAGTTAGTGAGCGCAGCAGTTCTAACTGACTATCTTCTGGTTGATGCTCAGCTTTAGCACTGGTTTGAGATATTTCATCTTTTTGTTTCAAAATTGCTTCGCGAAACGTCTCTGCATCAACCACTCCAAGCAATGATACTAATGCACCTTGCCCTGATTGACCTGCTGTTTCAAAGCTAAGTCGATAAATGCCAAATTGACGCATCAAAGGACCTTGGCTTAGTGCCACATCGGTTATTTTTTCAAGTGGAATCGACTTTTCTTCTTTAAAGAATACACCGCGTTTTACTACCAACTTACGCGTTAATAATGTGGCTGACATCGCCGCTAAAATACGCCCTGCCACCAGCCAGATTATTAACGCAACAATGGGAATGAAAGGAATACCTACCATACTAATCACACAGGTAAACATACCCAGTAATAGCCAATACTGTTTTACTTTAGGGCTAAAACTGGCATTCAATAAACTGCTTTCTGTCATTTCGAATTCCTTATAAAGTGACGACAACGCGAACTGCCAGAGCAATAAAAATCACCCCCAGTAGCTTTTCAAACCAAGGATTTGCCTTGGTAAAACCAACACGTTTTTTTGATATTTCGGTTAACAGTGCAACAAGTAGATACCACCCCGTATCGAGCACAAACACCGTTAAACACATGATCAACCCAACCTGAAACGTGAGGTTTTCTGGGTCAATAAATTGTGAGAACAGCGCCAAAAAGAATATCGCAAGCTTTGGGTTCAAAAAGGCAATGGCAAAGCCATCTTGCAAAGCTGCACGAGGGCTTGGCTTCGCTTTCTCAACATTCAGTGTTTGCGAGCTGGACCTAGCTAATAAAATACGAATCCCTAAATAGGCAAGATATGCTGCACCGCCATAAACAAGTACTTGATAAAGTGTTGGCAGTTGAGTCATCAATGCCCCTAACCCTAGCAACGAAGCACAGGCGTAAAACCCGACCCCGATACCATGGCTAAGTGCTGCTAACATACCGTTTTTCATGCCACCATGCAGACTGTGCTTTAATACCACAGCTAAACTCGGCCCCGGTGACATTGCGCCCATAATACAAACGGCGGCTAAGCTAAGCCATAAAGGTAATGTCATTACAGCTGGTACTCAAAATCGTAATAATGAATCCCCTCTTCGACCCGAATGTGCACTTTTCCTGTTAAACCTTCAAGTTCACCGGCCCCCGAGTCAGGCACTACTTCTAAAATCAAACGATCTGCCCCTTTATCCATCGTGCCAAAATGTTGCAAAACAAAACTGCCCTGCTTGCCATTGAGCTTTCCTACCACTTGTTCAATTGCAACATAACCTGCACTGCCTTGGGTTGCCGTCATGGCACTTAACATCTCACCTTGACTCAATGCCTCAAGTGCACCAGAGAATTCTTTATCTATTGACATACGTCCAAGATTCACACCATCTTGACCTGTCGCATAACCACCGATTGGGTTTAATTTAACGGTGAATTCACCACTAACAGTTATTGATTCCATACTAATCCCTTACTTTACTGTTGATTTTTAAAACAAAGATAACCATATCTATACCCTATTCACTTAAAAGAATCTAGCATGGCAAAAACCAAAGAGCAGGCCGCTTTTCGAAGCTTATTACCCATTTTAGCGTTTATAAAGCCTTATAAGTGGGTGGTATTAGCCGCCCTTGCAGCTTTGTTACTCACCGCAGGTGTCAACCTATCACTTGGTCAAGGCGTTAAATTTGTCATTGATCATGGCTTTATTGCTGGCTCACAAACCCAGCTTCAACAAGCTGTAATGGTACTCATTGGTTTGATTAGCTTATTAGCTGTTGGCACATTCTGCCGCTTTTATTTAATGTCGTGGATTGGCGAGCGAGTCAGTAATGATATTCGTAAAGCGGTGTTCGACCGTATCGTCACTTTGCACCCAAGCTACTTTGAAGAAAACCGCAGCGGCGAGCTTATGTCACGCCTGACCACCGACACAACCTTATTACAATCTATCATCGGCTCCTCTTTTTCAATGGCATTACGCAGTAGCTTAATGCTGATTGGTGGCTTGGCTATGCTAATTATCACCAACTTAAAGCTAACCCTTGTGGTTATTGCTTGCGTACCTGTGGTACTACTTCCAATGATGATTTTTGGCCGAAAAGTGAGGAAGCTCGCAAGCTCTAGCCAAGATGCCATTGCCGATATCAGTACCTACGCAGGCGAAATAATCCAGAATATTAAAGTTGTACAAAGCTACAGCCATGAAGAACGTGAAAAAGCGGCCTTTGCTAACGAGACCAATAAAGCCTTTCAGGTGGCTAAAAGCCGCATCAAGCAACGCTCATTTTTAATTGCAGCAGTGATATTCCTCACCTTTACAGCTATTAGTATTATGCTTTGGATTGGTGGCAGTGATGTACTTGCGGGCACGATGACAGGCGGTGAGCTTGGTGCTTTCGTGTTTTATGCCATTATGGTGGCGATGTCTGTGGCAACGGTTGCCGAAGTTTACGGTGAATTACAAAGAGCCGCTGGTGCTGCCGCGCGCTTGCTAGAGCTACTTGCCGTTGAAAGTATGATCCAAAGCCCAGACAAAAACAGTGATGCACAATTTCATGCGAATAAAGTAGCACACCCTGCAATTCAGTTTGAAAATGTGTCTTTCCATTACCCTTCAAGGCCAGATAGCGCCGCATTAAATACGCTTAATTTAACCGTAAAACAAGGGCAAACAGTGGCGATTGTCGGCCCATCAGGGGCGGGTAAAACCACACTGTTTGAATTACTACAGCGCTTTTACGATCCAAGTTCAGGGAGTATTTCACTAGCAGGGGTTAATATTAAAGCTCTTTCACTAAATTGCTTGCGTCAGCAAATGGGTATGGTGGCACAAAACCCTATTTTATTTAGTTCAGATGTGATGCATAACATTCGCTATGGCAACCCTTGTGCAACTGATGAACAAGTTTATACGGCGGCAAAATATGCTCATGCTGATGAGTTTATTACTCAATTACCGGATGGTTATCAAAGCTTTTTAGGTGAACAAGGAGTCAGGCTTTCTGGTGGGCAAAAACAACGCATTGTGCTGGCACGGGCAATATTAAAAGATCCTGCCATTCTTTTACTTGATGAAGCCACCAGTGCTCTTGATGCGCAAAGTGAGTTTCATGTACAAGCCGCACTTGAACATTTAATGCAAGATAGAACAACACTGATCATTGCACATCGTTTAGCAACAGTTAAACATGCTGATGTAATCGTGGTAATGGATAAAGGGGAAGTGATTGCGACAGGAACACATCCGCAATTACTAGCTGCTAATCCTTTGTATAAGCAGTTGTGCGAGCTTCAATTTAATCGTGATTAACAAAAAGGGATTGTCAGGTTTGAAAGGGCAAATCAAACCTGACCACAAGCTCAGGCTTAAAGCCTAACCTTGTGTGTTTGGTACAATTTGAATCTCTACACGACGATTCAGAGCACGACCGTTTGCCGTATCGTTACTTGCTACTGGACGTGTTTCACCATAACCTCGTGTACTTATACGGGCAGATAATATCTGCTGATTCACAAGGTAATCTTTAACACTTTGTGCACGTTGTTGAGAAAGCGTCATATTATAGCTATCACGACCTGTGCTATCAGTATGACCTTCAACACTTAAATAGGTTTTTTCGTACTTGTTCATCACCTGAGCAATAGCATTCAGCGTATTATGAAAGCCCGATGTGATATAAGATTGGTCAGTTGCAAATGTAATATTCGATGGCATAACTAGACGAATATTATCGCCTTCACGAACAACTTCAACGCCAGAGCCTGCCAGCTCATCACGGAAAGCCTCTTCTTGCTTGTCCATGTAATCACCTACAGCTGCACCCGCTAGGGCTCCGATTGCTGCACCAATGAAAATACGTTTATCATCATGATCGCCTGTCGCTTTACCTAAAACAGCTCCCGTTGCTGCGCCAATAGCTGCGCCTTTACCTGTATTTGTTGTCTCACAACCTGTTAATAAAACAGCGAATACACCTACTGCTAGAACCGATTTGCTAAAAGTCATGTGTCTCTCCATGGCTATTACTAAATATTGAATTATTAACAATTATGAACAAATAACAATGAACAAACCATGAAGAATAGGTTAATTGTTCACATTTAGTTTTGTAACAGCCGGCAGGTTATAAACCTTAACTAACGCGCTCAGCCGACCACTTTCAACAATTGCATTCAGGTGTTCTTGAAACTGCCGTGCTAATTCAGTGTTAGCAAACTGCTTACTAAGCGCAAGGTGCCCGTAGATTACATCATCAAAACGATAAGGCATTTTAATAATTTGTTTTGTGGGACGATGTAAAAACACTGACGCATTATCGGCAGTATCTTCGACACCGATAACTAACTCTACACGTCCTTTAAGTAACATCTCGAAGGCATTATTTTCACTAAGCGCTTCCACTTTTATCAATCGTTTGTCTTGGTCAAAGCGAGGAAAGTGAACAGCACCACGCGTTACAGCTATGCGTTTACCACGTAAGTCTTGATATTTATTGACAGTAAATACGCTACTAACACGAGCATAAAACACAAATGAAGACGTCAGCACCATATAAGGAGGTGTTAAAAAGTGCATTGTTTTCTCACGCTCAGCGGTGCGGATTAATCCACCTTTAACATCGATTTCATTTTGCTGAAGCATTTTCACACAGCGAGGAAATGGACAAGCAACAAAATCAACTCTAAATGGTAAGCTTTTTTGCATGTCGCGCATTATATCAACTACTACACCACTAAATTTTCCATCTTTAGTCGCTACGCTATAAGGTGGCGCGTGATCTAACCCGACCGTTACTTTAGGCAACGGCGAAGCAAAAGCAGCTTCTGTACTAAGTAGTAATAGCAGGTAAGTAAAATATTGTTTCAAAGGGCTACTCACACCAAGTTCGCTCATTTTTGATAATGAAAGACACGTTAATGTCATAAAAACCACAAAAATGTCATACAATGTTGTCATAATAGAGTGGATTACCTGTATGGCAAAAGCAATGTTACTCATTATATTTAAACAATTTTTATTACTAGGCTGTATGAGTTTTGGTGGCCCTGCAGCTCACCTTGGTTATTTCAAAAGGCATTTTGTTGACAATCTGAACTGGCTAAGCAACGAACGGTACGCGCAATTAATTAGCCTTAGCCAAGCTCTACCTGGACCGGGGTCCAGCCAAGTCAGCTTTGCTATTGGGGTCGAAAAAGCAGGATTGCTGGGTGGCCTTAGCGCATTTATTGGCTTTACCCTACCTTCATTTTTAATTATGTTTTTCCTCGCGTTGAGCGCCCATCAATTTGGTAACCTTTACTTTGCCGTGATTGCAGGTCTTAAACTTTTTGCTGTAGTGATTGTCGCCGATGCAACCTACAGTATGGCAGTGAGCTTTTGTAAAACCCACTTACACAAGCTTATCGCGATGATGAGTACACTTGCGCTAATATTCTTTTCACAGTTATCAAGCCAAGTTTTTGTGCTTATTGTGGCAGCTGTAATTGGCTGGTTTTCCCCGCCCATTAAACTTCCCCTCACCAATAATAGTAAAAAAGTGACTATCGCGTGGCTCCCCCTTGGGCTATTCGGTACCTTACTGTTACTTAGCTTTTTGCCTTTAGGTGAATGGTTTGAAATGTTCGCACCATTTTACCAAACTGGCGCGATGGTATTTGGCGGTGGTCATGTAGTGCTCCCCATTTTGCAAGCTGGCGTACCAACTCTTGAGACCGAGCAATTCTTGTCGGCTTATGCTAGTGCACAGGCAATCCCTGGGCCTATGTTTAGTATTGCCACATACTTAGGCGCACAAGTGATGCCCAACTCCTCATTGACAGGCGCAATCATCGCAACACTTTTAATTTTCTTACCTGGTTTTTTATTAATGTTCGCATTTTTGAAAAGCTGGTTGCACCTTGCTGATAAACCCCGTTTTGCAGGAAGTATTGCTGCATTAAATGCCGCGGTAGTCGGCTTTTTAGCAGCTGCGCTTTACTCTCCGATTTGGCAATCAGCAATACACTCTGTGTGGCATATCATCATTGTGTTAGTCGCATTTGCTTGGCTTAGACTTGCAAAGCCACCAATTTGGTGGCTATTGATAGGTTTTATTATGCTGGCGTTGGGGCAGCAGTATATTAGCTAAAAGCTTTTTCTAGAGTTACCTGCGCATCAAGTTTTTACAAAAAGTTGACGAATTAAAACTACTAGGCGTAGTATAAAAAACAGATACATAAAGTGATATTTATCGAAATTCAAAAAGGCATCTATAAGGAAATAATATGTCAAAGCAAGCTGAAATCAAAGTTACAATTGCTAAACTGCTAGAGGTTGCATACTCCAAGAATAAAGGCGTAACTACAAAGATTGTCCGAAGCAAAGGTAATTATAAATTAACGGTGGATGAAAAAGGCACAGTTTCATTATCTGGTAGTGTAGGTATGCTGACCTTCAAAGGAGACTCTGCCTTACAAGGTTTAGGTGCCAAATTGAAAAATGCATCCATATCGTTCACAAAAGGTGACAGCAACAATATAAAATACACGGCAACATTTAATTTTATTTCTGCAGCGAGCATTTCGGTTTCAGGGTCATTCGACATTGAAGAACTTATTTTATCGTGTTCTGGACTCCTTTGCCGTGCTGCTAAAGCATTGAAAGGGCGTCATGCAGCTTATGAAGCACAGTTACAAAAAATAATGGGACATTAACAATGAAGTTACCATTAATTTTATTTCTTCTAGTTCTACTTGTTTCATGTTCAAGCACAAATAACTCTGTTTCTGCATATCAACAGTACAATACATATGTAGAGTTATTAAAAACACAAAACTACGATGACGCAATCGACTTACTCACTCCGTACAATCAAAAGCGCTTCAAAAACAAATTAACTAATGAAACATTTGAAGAGTTCTTTCCATTTTTTTCATCTTTAGATACTGTTGTAGTGAATCAGAAACAACACTTTGAAGTAATGGAAAAATCAAAATCCTGCTTAACCGTTTTTGGATATGACTCTGAAGGTGAGCCGACTTCTTTATATTTTGAATTATTAAATCATAACGGTGTTTGGAAATTTCAATATGTCCAACTAAATTACCTTGATTCTGAAGAAGCTTTTCCAACAAAAGCAATTTGTCCAATAATACCAAAGTAAACCTCTACCGATATAGACGTTTTATAGCAGGATACGTATCCTCATTAGGTTACTGCTGAGTACTGATAAAGATAAAAAGTTGAGTTTACGCTTCGGCTACTTACAAGTAGCTCGAATATAAATTTATTATCTAAAGTTCGGTAAGTTTGTATATATTTAACTCGCCGTGCTATTTACCTTAATGCTCGGTTTGATACTGCTCTGATCATTAGCGCTAAATTGCCCCGTGACACTTTGATATGGGCGTAGTCCAAAAATCGGAATCACTGCTAGCAAATGGTCCATAATTTCAGCTTGAAGATGCTCGTAAGAAATCCAACGCTTATCTTCACTAAAGCAATAAAATTCAATCGGTAACCCATGGTTGAGCGGTTGTAACTCACGCACCATCAACGTGAGATCACGGTTTATCTTTTCATGCTGTTTTAAATAGCCTTCAGCATAACGACGAAACAAACCAAGATTGGTAACAGGCTCAGGTAAACTAGAAACACGAATATAATCATGCAATGGAATCGCACTGTCGATTTGCTCGCGAAATGCTTCATCAACTAAGCGAATACTGTTCATATCAATGTTCAAAGAACGCTTGATGCGACGCCCGCCAGACTCCTGCATTCCTCGCCAGTTTTTGAAAGAGCCAGCAACAAGCATGTAAGTCGGGATCGTTGTAATTGTGTTATCCCAGTTACGAACTTTCACCGTATTTAAGCCTAGATCAATGACTTCTCCATCCGCGCCATAACTGTCAACTTGAATCCAATCACCATAAGTAACTAACCGATTAGCTGCAATTTGAATACTGGCAACAAAACCTAAAATCGTATCTTTAAATACTAACAAGGTCACCGCAGCAATTGCACCAAAGCCAGACAAAATATAGGTCGGTGACTTCTCAAGTAAAATACTGACAATTAAGATTGCACAGATCATAAACGTGATAAGTTTTACCACTTGAATAAGACCTTGAATCGGTACTTCTCTTGCGAAATCAAGTTGATTGTAAATACCGCCTGCGACACTAACAATACTGCTTATGATGAAGCCGCCGTAAATAATTAGCACTATTTGCCCTATCGTTTTAAGTATAAGGGCTGCAACATCAGTTACAGGGTATACATTGTCAAAGGTAGCTAAAAATAATACACAACATAACGTACCGGCAAAACGGCCATTAAGCTTAGTCAACAAAGGGGCTAAAGCGCCAATGCGCTCAGGTGATAAACGCGTCACTGCTTTTTGAATACCAGGAAGCATAAGTTTGCGTGTAAAAACATACACAAACAGTAATGCACACACGCCAATAGCCGTTGCAGTAAGTGCGCTAAGCAGCTGTGCATCAGGCATATTTTCAAACCAAGGCATGACTAATTTTTGCAGGTTAGTTTGCTTCATGGTGTTTCAACTTCCTCATTCATCGTTGCCATATAGTTGTCTTGTTGCGTTTGGTGATAACTTATTAGCTGAGCATCTTTTTGCAACCATAAATCGTTAATATGTTGCTGGAAAGAGGTTCTAAAGTCACGGTCATGCTGATAGTCGCCAATCATTTGTGCAGCAATTGCTTGCACTTGCATATCCACTTTTATCGCATCAAGACGACCACGAATTAAATTGCGGCAGATATGTTCTCCCTCTCCTTGATAAATAATCGATGTATTCAAAAGTGCATCAAATTGCTCTCCCAATACTTCAAGGGCAAAAGCAATCCCGCCAGCTTTTGGTTTGAGTAAGTGGGTAAAGGGACTATTTTGTTTATGGTGCTTTTGAGTGGTAAAACGCGTGCCTTCGACAAAGTTAATAATGGTTGTTGGGTGATTTCTAAAATCTCGACAGCTGCGCTTGGTTCTCTCAACGTCAAGGCCTTTGAGTTTGGGGTTTTTAGCCAGCTGCGACTTACTTACACGCTTCATAAATGGCATACCCATTGCCCATGCCCCCGTGCCGATGAAAGGCACGTACTTTAATTCATCTTTTAGAAAAAATTTAGGTGCTGGTAGTGCATCAATCGCACTCAATACAACAATATCAAGCCAGCTCATATGGTTTGAGATAAGTAAGTACCAACCTTTACGATTTAATGAGCCTTGAATATTAACTTCTATACTGGGGCACCCAAGCCATAGTGCAAGACGGTTACCATTACACCAGCCTTTATAAGCTAAATGCAAAGTATGGCTAACCACCTTGAACGGTAGAACCAATTTGAGCACACCTAATAGCAGCACAAGCGTGCCCCATAGAATGACATTGGCAAACAGCACAATACTGACAAGTAGCCCTGTTAGCCAATTAGGTAAAAATTTTTTTAACATATGTGTGCTCTCAATGGCGCAAGTAACTATGACTTTACTTGCGATTCAAATTGCGCTAATTGCTGATTTTTCTGCAACCAGATTTGGTTCAATTCAGCCTGAAAGTTCACCCTAAAGTCTGCATCGTTGGTGTAATCACCAATTAAATTAGGGCTTACATCCATCACTTCAACACGGACATCAATGCATTTTACACGACCGCTCGCAAAATCAACAAAGCTCGGGATCCCATCAGGGTAATGTATGGTGACATTGACCACTTTTGAGATTTGCTCCCCCATCGCTTGCATAACAAACGCTACACCACCTGCTTTAGGCTTTAGTAAATACTCAAATGGGCTATTTTGACGTTGATGTTTTTCAGCCGTAAACCGTGTTCCTTCAACAAAGTTAACAACACTTACTGGCATCTCTTTAAACTTTTCACAGGCTTTACGTGTTGTTTCTAAGTCTTTACCACGTAACTTGGGGTTTTTCTTCAACTGACTTTTACTAGTGCGGGTCATAAATGGAAAATCGAGTGCCCACCAAGACAAACCTAAAAAAGGCACATAAATTAATTCTTTTTTTAAGAAAAAATTTAAAAATGGAATGCGTCGATTAAAAATGCGTTGCATCACCAAAATATCAACCCAGCTTTGATGGTTTGCAATCACTAAATACCAGTCTTTTGCTTGTAATTGCTCAAGCCCTGTAACATTAAGCTTGTAAGGGGCAAATATATTTTGATTAACACTGTTACCAGAAACCCAAACTGTCGCACACTGCTTGGCAAGCCAGCTCATTAGTTTTTGCAATGGCTTGATTGGAATCAACTTAATCAGACCGCAAATAAAAATCGGCACAAACCAAAAAAGTGTATTGATGGTATAAAAGAAAATACTTAACACACAACGAATAACGGACATTACAACTTATTCCTTTAATGCTTAATCTTCAAAATACGTGTAGCCTGCAAGGCCAGCATTTAGTTCGGACAAATATTGTGCCTTATATTGCTCATCAATTGCCAGTTCACTGACCCTTTTTGCGAAGTTTTCAGCAAGAATTTCGCTATCATAATCAACAAACTTTAATACGTCCTTAACGCTATCACCTTTTATTGCATTCGTTAGCTGGTAGCCGCTGTCGGTGAGTTCCACATGAACCGAGTCAGTATCACCAAACAAGTTGTGTAAATCACCCAAAATTTCTTGATATGCCCCTACTAAGAACATCGCAATATGATACTGCTGTCCTGGTTTATATTCAGGGATAGGTAGGCTGCTCTCAATTCCCGTGCCTTCAACATAATTACGGATTTGCCCATCAGAATCACAGGTAATATCTTGAATAATGGCGCGTTGTGTTAGTGGCTGATGTAAATTTTCAACAGGCATGACGGGGAATAACTGTTGAATCCCCCACACGTCTGGCAATGATTGAAACAATGAAAAGTTAACAAACAGTTTGTCAGCCAACTTTTCATTGAGATCATCGAGCACCTCACGATGCGCACGTGCATTTTCGCTAAGCGAAGCACGAACACGATGTAAAATAGTAAAATAAAGCTGCTCTAGCTTAGCCCACTCAAGCATGCTCAGTAAGCCATGCACATATTGGTCGTGAGCTTCACTAAATAAATGCATAGCATCATGATAGATTTCTAAGGCCATACGGGGTGTTAAACGCTGTAAGCATTGCCACATATCTTCAAGCACTAACACACTATTTGTTTCTGGAGGCGTAGGGTTAGCATGATTAGGCGCACGCTCAACGTCAATCACGTCAGTAATCAATACCGCGTGGTGCGCAGTTAACGCACGACCCGACTCTGTAATAATAGCTGGATGTTTTAAGTCATGCTGTTGGCATACTTCAGCAAACGCATTCACAACATTACGTGCATACTCTTCAACACTATAATTCATTGAACATGCGCTACGTGAACCAGAGCCTTCATAGTCAACACCCAGTCCTCCACCAACATCAACGGTATTAAGAGGCACACCGAGTTGTGTTAGCTCAGCAAAGTGGCGGGCACATTCGCGTAACGCTCTATGAATGTCACGGATATTGGCAATTTGTGAACCGATATGAAAGTGCACTAGCTGCATCAGGTGTAATTTATTATGTGACTTTAATAACTCAACAGCCGAAAGCACCTGTCCCGCCGTTAAGCCGAACTTACCTTTTTCACCACCTGTGTTTTGCCACTTACCTTTACCCACGGAGTTTAAACGGATACGAATACCAATTGAGGGTTCAATACCTAAGTCATCAATTTCAGTTAATAGCGTTGTTAACTCAGAAAGCTTCTCAACGACAATGTGAACTTTATGACCAAGGGCTTGACCTATGCAGGCTAGGCGCAAAAACTCACTGTCTTTGTAACCATTACAAACAATGGTAATAGGGTTTTGCGCAACACCCAAGATCGCCATTAATTCAGGTTTAGAACCTGCTTCTAAACCAACCAAGCCGCTTGGATGAGCCAGAAGTTTAGTTACCACAGAGCGCTGTTGGTTTACTTTAATTGGGTATACACAAGTATAACTACCTTGATAATCTCGTGCATCGCGTGCTTTGGTAAATGCACTCGTTAAAGTGCCAACACGATTTTGCAGAATATCGGTAAAACGCACTAGAACAGGTAATGTTAAACCTTGCTTTTTAAATTGTTCAGTCAGTTCAGATAAGGAAATCGCCGCCTTAGCTTGATCACCATCAGGGTAAGCAACCAGCTCTCCCTGCGCATTAATGTCAAAATAGCCGTCACTCCAATGAGCGACATTATACGTGTTGCGTGCTTTATCTAAACCCCAAGTCATGGCATTGTCTTCTGTAGTTTCTTTAATATAAACGCATATTTTAATACGCTACCCGCCACCACGCTAACAAAAAATACTGATTAGACCAAAGACAAGTCAAATTAAATGATGTTTATTATCTAAGTCACCCTTTAAAATTCCGAAAGTAATAAACCTATCAGCTGTAGAATGAATAATATTAGGGCGCCGTTAGCTGGCCTTTATCTACATTCAAAACACCTGTATAGGCTATGGGTGCCAGCTCTGGCTCACTTACGAGTAAAAGCGTGAAAGAGTGCTGCTCAGCAACATCATTCAGTAACTGCCTGATCTCAGGGTGAGCAATAAACACCGGCAAATCGATTACCAATACCGCGGGTTGTATAAGTAGTGCTCTGGCTAATAAAATTCTGGCGACTAAGCTTTGTGGACAACCGCGTCCAAGTTCAGCAACTGGGTTGTTTAGTAAAGATTCATTAAATCCTAATTTTGCAATGAATGCTTCAACCTCTGCACTGCGCTTTTTTCCCGTGCCGTATAAAATATTGCTGTAAATTGATCCCTTAAAAAGCTGAGAAAATTCATCAATAACAACAATCAACTGCTGTAAACGTCTAAAGTCTAGGTTTTCAAACCGTCTTCGACCTAACACTAAAAACCCAGAGGCGGGTTCTAGTTGTTGCGCAAGAGCGCGACATAGCATTGACTTACCAGCTTGCCCACGAATTAAAATACGCTCGCCAGCAGCAATCACAGCATTACACTCTGGCATTGCACTCAAAATACGTAACTGACGTAGTTTTAAATCATAGCGTTGAAAACGCTTTAAACGATGCTCCGCACGCTTTGTTGTTATCGTGCACCGATCATGAGCTAATTTTAAACGCCTTCGAGCAACATAAAAGTTAACCCAATCGGCCCAGCTTCTAATTAAATAATCGATACTCAATAAACATAGAGATAAAATAAGTACACGAACTAAACTTGACCACGCCATTATGTTCATATCTTTTGAGTTCAGTACGATTAAAGTGGTCACTGTGAGTGGTGCTAAGCTTCGGCATATTAAAATACCTCCTCGCCAATACACAAGCTGCCATGCTAAATCACGTCCTCGACGATCAATACGCTTCACTTCTTTACCTTGATTCCTCATCCGAGCAACATTGAGATAACCAAAGCAACGCTCGCTCAAATGCCCACTTAAGCGACCACGACTAGTACGAATATTACCCGCGACCCGCAAAGCCCACAGCGTAATGGACGCAATAAAAGCAAACACTATAATCACAGCAAGTAGTACATCAAAAGCCAGTTTTTGATTCTGCATAAACAGCAGCCAACCAAAAACGATTAGCCCTATTCCTCCCATTTGTCCGTAAGCTAAGCCTCGTCCTGCAAAATGAGCAACACCATTGGCGTCACTTATTAAGCGGTTCATAGCCACGCCAAGACGGTTGGGCCCATGCTCTATATCTGCACTCAACATCCGCTGAAAAAGCGCATTACGATATGCTAAAACGAGTTTCTGTCCATTTTGCTCGGCAAGAACACTGAGGCAAAATCTGGCTACAAGATTAACTAAAACGCCACCCAAAAGTGCTATGGTTAGCGAGACCACCTCGCTTTGCCAAGCATTTGAAAACCAAATTAACTTGTAGCTACTCGCTCCTACACTTAGCAATGCTAATAGAGTGAGGGATATAAGCCGCAACGGCCCAATCCCCGACAAAAATGTAGGAAATCCACTGTTCATACTAGGCTGTACCTGATGTGTAAGCGTCAGTTCCTAAAATATAACAAGCTGTTGTAGGGTCGCGTAAATCAGCTAAATCATACACAGTCATCCCTAATGCATTTGCCGCCTCACGTGTGGCTAATGGAGAAGCACAGATACGTCCACCAATTCCCTGCACATTGTATCCCTGGTTCACCAGCCAACTGGCACCACTTTGTGCACCCATAGCTTCGCGTGCAGTAAATAAAACATTTGGAAAATGTTGTTTAAAGTCAGGACTTTCTAGAATCGCATTTGTTTCTTGTTGATAGATACCATCAGCCACTTCAATCACAATTGCAGTGCAACCCTTGCGTATTAGTTCTGCCGCTAGAACAGGATAAATTTGCTTCGCTTGTTCATTACCAATATTAAAACTTGTTGGATAACCTGCATCAGTAAAGTCAAGTACGTGCGCGGCACCTGAATCTTTCATTAGCCAAAGATCACCACCTGCTCCAGTGCCTGTAATTTTCATTGCCCCCACAGTGTGACCAGCAGCATTTAAACCATGAATTAAATGGGCCGCTGTGGTTGTTTTACCCGCATTCATCGAAGTACCAACCACCACCACGCTTGGCACACTATTGGCTACGAGTCCATATTGATGGCTGGGCAGTTTATAATCAGCGACATTTATAACCTGATCATGTTTATTGGTGATTAATCCTATTGGTTGAATAGCAGTGGGTACTGAAATGCGACTGTGCCAACCAAGCGCTAAACCAGCAATACCACCAGCAGCAACCATATGACAAGCATCTAAGTTATTGGGTACGGTCGCTTCAAATTGGTCTGGAGCATAACGATTGCCAAAAGCGAGAATAATCTCATCGCCTTCATATAAAGTTGCTTTACGACCATCAATTCGTTCTATTTTTGTGTGGTGACCAATCTCTGTCACTCTTGCTAATACAAGGTCACCACTTTTAGGTGACTGGTTTGTGCTTAATCCCTGCAAATCATTGCTGTCTACTCGGCGCGTTACAAAAGCACGCTTTGCAGACTGAAGGCGCTGTGACATAGTGTAAGATGATGCTGACATAATATAATTCCTATACATTAAGTGACTATAATTGGCCTCATTGCCAATCAATGAGTACATCTTAAAAGCATCACCCTGACAGCTATGTTATATACCCAGTAAGCTTGCTGTAATATTCAAAAAAGACATTACAAATCAAATAAATAACTATTTATTTTTTATTAAAATAATAAATTAGTAAATCTAAGTGGTGACTGTAAGGTTGTTGTAAGCTAAGGCTAAGTATACTCCTTTGTTGCTATCTTCTTTTTTAGGCGGGCTATGTCGTTATCCAACAATAAACAATGCCATTTTATCCCTTTAGCAATCGTTTTATTTTTGCTGACAGGGTTCGCTTATGGTCAAGATGAGCAGTGCACAGTTCAAAGCAACACTCCCTCAGCGAAAGTTTTTTATCGCTTTATTAAAAAGTTTAAAGCTGAAGACTTATTAAATGGGGAGACTCTTTTGAAATCAAATGTGCAGCAACTCGACTGTCAACCAGTCTTTAAGGTCAAAATTGTTAATCGTAGTGGTGATGTCAGTCATCGCTATTACCAAACCGACACCTTTGAGTTGATATTAGATGATAGTAAAAAGCAATGGGATCCCATTAACCGTGTTTTTCAAGAATTAGATAAACTGGTTGGTGATAAGAGTAGCAGCAAGGAACAACCATAAAAGGAAGCAATATGCGCGCGTTAGTCGTTGAAGATAATACTCAAGCTGCCGAGCAAATTAGTCACGCATTAACTGAACATGGATTTGCAGTCGATCAATGTCATGATGGTGAAGAAGCGTGGTTTATAGGTGATACGGAAGAATATGATATCGCTATTTTAGATATTGGCTTGCCAAAACGTGATGGCTTAAGTGTCTTATCTGATTGGCGAAGAAATGGTAATAAAATGCCCGTTATTATCTTAACCGCGCGTGACACGTGGCGTGAGCGGGTAACAGGGTTAAGAGCTGGCGCAGATGATTACTTAATCAAACCATTTGAAATGGAAGAATTACTCGCACGCGTAGAAGCCCTTGTTAGGCGCAGCAATGGCCATGCTAGCAGCGTTTTAAGTGCCGGTTCTTTGGAATTAGATACCGCAACTCAACGTGCGACACTGGCAGGAACTCATCTTGATCTAAGCGCATTAGAATATCGTTTACTCGCCTACTTAATGAATAGACAGAATCAGGTTGTCTCCAAAGCAACACTGACAGAGCATTTATATCAAATGGACTTTGAACATAACTCAAATGTTATTGAAGTTTTGGTCAACCGTGTACGTAAAAAGCTAGGCACCACGCATATTCAAACCCGACGCGGACAAGGATATCTTCTCAATGCCGACGAATAAAACTTACTCGTTACGCGGTCGTTTAATCCAGCGCATGATCATTTTCATGATAATTGCGCTGAGTGTGTTATCGGTGGCACTAGTCATGCTTTTCGACTCATATATAGAGCGACGATTTGACCGAACGCTAACAAATAAATCAAACTCGTTATTGGCTGCCACACAGTTCACCGCATCTGGGGAGTTACAGCTGGATCACATCTCTGCGGCAGCGCGATTTCAAGAACCTTTATCTGGTTGGTATTGGCAAGTCATTCATCAAGGTGAGGTAAAACAGCAATCAGCTTCTTTATATGCCGACGCCCCGTTTCCTTTAATTGCTGAGCATAATAACCCGCAGCTAACTTTTATTGAATTTGAAGGACCCACAGGCTTAGCCTTACGAGGGGCCATTCGTCGTGTTCATTTTCAAGCTATCGATCAAACGGTATTCATCATTGTCAGTGGTCCAAAAGATGATATTCATAGTGATGTAATTGCTTTTGCAACACGCTTAATAGTCGCGTTTGCACTTTTAGGCTTAGTATTTGCCAGCCTTTTACTCTGGCAACTAAAAAAAATGCTTCATCCGATAAAAGAGTTACAACGAGGAATTCGCGCCATTCGAGATGGACAGCAAGACTCCTTGACTTTATCTCTTCCGAATGAGCTTGATGAAGTACAAACTGAACTTAATCATTTGCTACAAAACAATAAAGAAATATTAGAACGAGCTCGTTTGCAAGCATCAAATCTCGCTCATGCTTTGAAAAATCCAATTTCAGTGCTGAAGAATCATGCAAATCAGTTACCTCAAAGCGACGCAAAAATCATTCTCGAACAAGCTGAAAAGCTGAGTCAAAGCACGCATAGCCACTTGGCACGCGCTCGTTTGGCGGGCTCATTTGAAAAACTGGCTGCAAGAACCAATGTCGCAGACACACTCAGTGAGCTGATTTTTAGCCTTGAGCTTTTATATAAGCGAAAAGGCTTGAAAATAGATTTCTCTTGTCACCCTCATCTGCAATTTAATGGCGATAACCATGATCTTGATGAGGTCTTAGGGAACCTAATCGATAATGCCTGTAAATGGGCCACACAACGTGTATTTATTAAAGCAACACATGTTGAGCGTGGCATAGAAATATGCATAGAAGATGACGGCCCAGGTATTCCAATCACTGAACGCCAAACTGTGTTTGCTCCTGGCAAGCGCTTAGATGAAACAACACAAGGCAGTGGCTTAGGCCTCAATATAGTTCAAGATATTGTTCTACTGTATGGCGGCACTATTTCCTTGCATGACAGTACACTTTCAAAAACAGGTTTAGCTATCACTTTGCTACTACCTGGCACGCAAATAATCATGGATTGACACTCGGAGTTCTTATGAAACAATTAATCTTATCAATTGCTTTATTTACCTTAACTGGATGCCAGCTCACTGAATTAATTAAAGATCCTGGGACAATTGAAACACAACTAAAAAAACAGCATGCCTTAGCAGCATTGGCGATCAACGAAGAGCTTGATCTGTTTTTAAGTGATCAAGGTCGTCAGCACCTGTTTCGTGAGTTGGCTCATAGCCTTAAAAAACCCACACACAGTAAAATAGTTAATCAAGACTCAGTGACTAAAACTCGCTGGACGGCAACCATCGACGACACCACTTTACAAGCCTTTCAGCTGCAACGTGTTGGTCAAGAAAGTATAAAAACCAATTTTGAACTCATGTTTCTTGATATACCGGTGATTAGCAAAAATAAAACATCCCTTTTTCAGGCTCCATCGCCTGATTCAGCACCAATGGGTCAAATTGCCAAGAATGAATTAGTGAAAGTGCTAGCCTTAGAACTTAATGAAGAATGGGCATTAATTGAGCGAGATAACCAGCTCATCGGCTATGCAAAATATGCCGATTTTGAAAATACAATCAAAAAGCGAGATTTTCTAAACAGCCGTCCGTATGAGCTAAAAGTAACATATGATAACGATCTAACCCGCGATGGCTATGTATTACCTATTCACCACATTTTTGGCTTAGCGCAGTGCCGCATTGTTAAATTACAATTTAAGCGTCAAGCGATACAACAGCAGCGTACTATCAATTTATGCCAAAAAACACCTGATGTTTGGTTTATTGATCCTCACCACGATAGCGCAACCACAGCCAATTAATAACCTGACACTCACCTTACAACGCCTCTAAGTATCTTGTCAGGATAGGTTTTTTACTATGTCTCTTATTTATTTAATAAGAGACAAAACATGCGATACTCATACACTATTTTCCCTGTAACCCTACTACTCACAAGTGCACAAGTCAGCAGCAGTGACATACAATTAAAAGACTTAATAAATGAGCTTGATATTTCACCTTACGCTAATTTAAAAATTGCCGCGACTTATAGCAATAAGCAAGAAAAAACAAATGAACGGTCAAACCGTTCTTCTCAACAGTGGCAATTAAAAGATAATGCCAGTAAAGCAGGAGTTAAATTTAATTACCCTGTTGCCCAAAGCAAGATCTACGGTCGTTATGAATTGGGAACCAATGCTAATACTGATGACACGCCCTTTTTTAAAACTCGGCAAGCCTATTTAGGTGTACGCACCCAATGGGGGAAACTACAGTATGGGCAACAAAATGCGATTGTAAAAAACTACGACAACTTTGACCGTAGCCACCGTGTGGGCGCATCGGTTCATTTAACAAAAGACGAGTTAAACACCAAGCGCCCTTCTCATACCATGCAATATCACACTCGCTTTGATGAGTTTCGCCTTTCAGGTCAATACAACTTCAGCCGCACACTGGAAAATAGACCGCAATTGAGAATTGGTAGCCAGCGATTGAGAGTCAAAGATACTAAGCTAGATTACGGGGTTGGACTAGGTATTCATTACACAGGTCTCAAAAATATCGAGCTTGAAGCTGGTTATCAAGCCAGCTATTACGAACAAGCCAAGTATCATACCCACATCGCTTCTGCTAAATGGCAAGCAAGCTCAAATTTGCAAGTTTCTATTTATGGCGCAACACACTCACTCAAAGACTTACACAAATCTAAAACCGCAGAATCTCGACACTACGCACTTGGCGCTCGTTATCGTTTATTTGACCAGCACCGAATCTATGGCAGTCTAGAGTATGCTTATGGCGCTAATGACATAAAAGGAGCGAAGCAACGCGCCCTTGTCATTGGTAACGACTATCGATTTGCATCGCAAAAACACGCTTATGTAGAAATTCGAAAACGTTATTTCGATGCTGATAAGGCTGATGATATTAATGTGGCTCTTGGCATTAATATTAAATTTTAATTAGTCTTACTATTTGGATAATGGTTTATTTTTGTAATGCCTGTAGTTTATTGTTTTAAATAATTATTAATTGTTTATCTCGATAAAACGACACAACCTTTATCACGATTAAAAAGGTGCCAACTACAAGGTGAAGAAAAATTTTCGCTATACTGATTAAAATTTGATTGAGCAATTGGCCAAGCACTGGCAGAATTGCACCCTTTTTTACCATTAACCAAAAGTGTATAAGCAAGATGGCTAATTTAGATCAAAACAACTGGTTCACTGAAATTAGTGACCGTGATGGTAGTGCCTTTTCACTTCGCATAAACAAAAAGCTTGATGAACAGCAGTCACCATTTCAAAAAGTAGAAATGTATGAAACGACTGACTTTGGTAATCTTATGATTATTGATGGCTGCACTATGGTAAGTAGCCGTGAAAACTTTTTCTATCACGAAATGATCAGCCATCCAGCATTGCTTGCACACCCCGCTCCTAAAAATGTAGTTATCATTGGTGGTGGCGACTGCGGAACATTGCGCGAAGTATTAAAACACCCTGGTGTTGAAAGCGTGACGCAAATTGATATTGATGAAGTCGTGACACAAATGTCACTAAAATATTTCCCAGAATTATGTGAATCAAACCAAGATCCACGCGCCACTGTGATGTTTGACGACGGTATCAAATACATGCGTGAAGCTGCACCTGAGTCAATCGATGTTGTGATTGTAGACGGTACAGACCCTGTTGGTCCGGGTGAAGGTTTATTTAACCATGCTTTTTATACTAGCTGTTTAACGGCCTTGCGCCCTGGTGGTATCTTAATTCAACAAAGTGAATCACCGCTTATGCACATGCCACTGTTAGTAGAAATGCGCGACGCGATGACTGAAGTTGGTTTTAATGACCTGCAAACACTGCCTTTCCCACAACCAATCTACCCAAGTGGTTTATGGTCAGTGACGCTTGCGCGTAAATCAGAAGCTTTCAATGGTTTTCGTGAAAACGATGCTAATACTCTTTCACAAAGCACAGAATACTACAACGCAGGCATTCACCACGGTGCATTAGCCACACCAAATTATATGAAACGTGCTTTTGAAAAAAAGTAGTTTTACCTAAATTGAAAAGGGCTCATTGAGCCCTTTTTTGTTACCAATTGGTTTTAAACCTTAAATCGATTAACTAAATGATTAAGCTCATTAGTTAATTGGCTCATACGATTAGCCACCTCTTGAGTCGAGCTTGCTAAGCCTCCGCCTTGCTGAGTTTGATCGTTTAAGTCTGACAAGTTTTGGCTTATTTCATCAGCCACTGCGGTTTGCTCTTCAGTTGCTTGAGCCGTCTGCATTGCCATGTCGTTGACTTTCACTGATGATTCTTGCATCAAGTTTAATACATCATTTGTTTGCGTGAATGATTCAACCGCTTCATCGGCATAACGCTTACCACTATTGATAGCCTGTAGTGATTGCTCCACACTTGCTGCAAACTGCTCAACCATCGTTTGTATGTCATTCGTGCTGTCTTGCGTTCGCGTTGCAAGGGTGCGTACTTCATCTGCTACAACAGCAAACCCACGGCCTTGTTCGCCTGCTCGAGCAGCCTCAATGGCCGCATTCAAAGCGAGTAAATTTGTTTGCTCAGCAATAGCACGTATTACTTCAAGTACTTTGGCAATATTATCTGAGCTTTGTTGTAACTCTGTAGAGCGTTGGCTTGCATGCTCCATATTTTCGGATAATGCGGTAATTTTTCTGCTTGAGTTATCAACTGCCGACAACCCCTGCTTGGCAAGCTGTTGTGAGTTATCAGCCTCATGGGATGAGTTTTGCGCTACATTTGCCACTTCACGGCTAGCGACACTCATTTCATGTACTGCGCTGACAATCGACTCAGATGCTTGGCTGAGCTTTTGATTAACTTGATGGTTTTGATTAGCAAAACTGCCTAAGTCGTTACCTAAGTCATTTAACTCTTTAGCTTGTTCTAAAATGTCTTTAATCAACTGCTGCAAATTATCTAAAAAGCGGTTGAAAGCAGTCGCAAGCTCAGCAAATTCGTCTTGTGTTTTTACATTAATTCGCCCCGTTAAATCACCATCTCCAGAAGCGATTTCATTAATGCGCTCGGTGACATAATTAATTTGTGTAGTTAATTGACGCGGTACAAAATAACTAAACCAACCTGCAATGGCTAATACAACGGCGATCATGATCATTAACATCACTTTAAAGCTAATCACTTTGCTCATCAGCTTCTCGGTTTCAGCTTGTGAGGTTTTATCTGCCGCTTCCCCCGCTTTATCAAGGATATCTCGAAGCGCTGAAAATGCGCGCTCAGCGTTTTGTTTTTTCTCGCTACTCAATGAATCATTTATGTAAGAAGTGGATGCTGAAAACCATGAATCAAAGGCTTTATTAAAACCACCAAATTGTCTTGTTACCTCAGGATAGGCAGACATATAAGATAGATACTGTTTGAAACGATCAGCCACTTGATTTGCATTTTCTTGATGATCATCTAAATAAGCTTTATCACCTTTATCTGTGGTCACTAAGTGAAGTTCAGCCACTTTTGCTTGGTATAAATCTCTGTCTGCATTTACGACTACTGATACAGCATTAACAAACCGCTCTGACTGTGCGTCTATTGCTACTCTTTGTAAGTTTATTAAGTAGGTGTAACCTGCTATCAAGATCACAATAGCAATTGCGAGTAAAACGATAGGCAGTGAACTTTTGACACGTATGCTATGTAATTTCATACATTTTCCTAATCAAATTCTTAATCAGCATATTTGTAAGAGCTTAGCTGAAATACATTAAAAGTGTATGAAGTTAAAAGCGCCAATGTGCAGAAAGCATAAATTGTTGTTGTGAATTGCGCTCATTAAATCCCATACTTGGTCTATTTTGAGCGTCACTGCTCAGTACTGAATATTCAGCACCCACTTGCCACTGTGTTGACAACTGATATCGCCAACTAGCGGTTAAAGCTTCTCCTCGGCTTTGGTTAGGATCAAACACCCAATCATCATGATCACTAACCTTAAAGTAATCATACCTAATTGTGAGACGATGCTGGTCTAACTTGTGGCTTAACATAATAAAATGACTGTAAAAACTATTGTTTACGCCTCGGTTTTTACCCATTGCGGTCTTACCATCTAAGAGCTGCATAATAATGCGTGTCTGCTTGGTAAACTTGTACAACCACGCAGCACTCAAAAAGCGCGTATCCCAAGCATACTGACCGGTACGCGTATTTATTGCACTTGGATCACCATTGTTATCATAGTAGTAGATACGAAATTGTGAGCGCTTTTGATAATCCCAATGTGCGCCAACATAGTAACCAAACCGACCATCGACTTCTTCAAAAGGCTGCACATAGTCGGCCTGCTTGATGAGCTGTGAATTAGAAAAAGATGCTGGCACAGAAAAGTCGATACGCTCATTAAATGTTGTTTGCCTATCATGAAGTGCAAAACCACGCCAAGACAACAGCGTTCCTGCAGGATCGTTACCTTTAAAAACCGCTGCAACGGCCTCAAAACTATGGTCACTACGAAACTGTCGACCTGGGCGCTTTATACTTGTTTCCACACCAAAAGTACGTACTTCTTCACCTAACCAACTATTAATGGCTGAGTTGGTGTAGTTATAAGGCGACATCCAGCCACTTTGTGGGTTCTCAAGCGACATTTTCGGATAAAAACCACCCGCTTTAACAGCTAACTTATAACGACTTTCTGTCAACGGCTGGTATTGTAGATAAGCTTGGCTAAAACCGATTGTCATAGAAGGGTCAGCATGAACATTAACAGTTGTGTGCACAGACCAATCTCTATCTAACTCTAAGCGACTGCTGAGCATCGCTTGAGAAAGACGAATACCATCATGGTCATTATCATAGCGATATAAACCAATACCGGTACGCTGGTAGCTGGCTAATTGATCGCCTTTTAGTGCGGATATTGCGATTAATCCTTCATGCTCTGCAAGTACAGAGCTAGGTAAACCAACAAGCACAGAGCACAGTAATACTTGCCACTTATTCATAATCATCGAACTCGTCACTGCTTAATTCAAGTGCTGGTAAAAGCGCCTGCTTTAATTGATAACGTAACACACTGTTTTTGCTATTAAACGAAGTAATTTCTGGTTCGCTAATGTCAGACAACCGATCATGCCATATCGCTAACTCAAACGTCCCTTCAGGGAGATCTAAATCAACAAAACCTTGTTCATCAGTTTGCGCAAATGATGGACTATCAACCACAACAATATAACCCAGCATCCAGTCATGAATATTACACCCGAGTTCAACAACCCCTGTCTGCTCAAAACGAACCGGCTTTTCAGGTTTATCTCGGTAAAGTTTTAATTCGAAGTGTTTTGCTTTAGAAAATGAATACACATGGTGCATGATAGAATCTAAATTCGGAAACTCAACATTCGCCCCTTTAGGCACCACTAATATATGAGGAGAAAAAGCTCTATTTTCTTGGCTCATGGTGTAACTAGCTTCCGTTGATGGACTTTGAGAATGGTCTTTCAACCAAACAACAGCATTAGCAACAGGCTGACTGTTTTGGTCAACAACTTGAATTTTCTGTGCCATAAGTGTTGGACTAAAGGTAAGTAATAACAGGATTATTCTTATCATTTTTGATGAACCTTTTCATATGCTTGGCTTTTTAAAATCAGTGCGTACTTTGCTGAATACGTATGCAGATACCTCGTATTAACACGCAAGTCAATTTATGCTTATTGTGACAACAATTCACAATCATAAGCCGCCAAGGAACAACAATGCGATTTACAGCTTTAATGTTAGCAGCCTTTTCAGGTACTTGCCTAGCACAAACCACGACTGTCAGCTCTCCTGATGGGCAAATAAAAGTCACGATTTCCGATGAACAACACGCACCTAGCTACGAAGTTAGCTTTGCAGGTAAACAAATTATTGCAAACTCTGCGCTGGGCTTGGTGTTCAAGCAACAACCAGCAATGAGCGAAGGCTACAAAATTAGCAGCCAGACAACTGATTCTGTAAAAAGCAGCTGGGAGCAACCTTGGGGTGAACGCCAAATTGTTGTTGATAACCACAATGAAGTGGCTGTTACATTTAAAAAGCCACAACCTCAAGGCGGCACATTTACAGTGCGCTTTCGTGCTTTTAACGACGGGGTTGGCTTTCGATACGAATTACCAAAGCAAGCAGGCTTTGAAGACATAGAGATCACAAAAGAACTCACTGAATTTGCTATTACAGATTCATCAGATGCAACGGCTTGGTGGATACCTGCACGCGGTTGGAACCGCTATGAATATGTTTATAACACCACACCATTACATAAAGCGGCACTGGTACACACACCATTTACCTTAAAAAACAAAGATGGCATCCATATTAGTATTCACGAAGCTGCCCTTGTTGACTATGCTGGCATGGTGCTAAATCAACGCCGTGACGGTACTTTTCAAGCCGATTTAACACCTTGGTCTGATGGCGTAGCAGTTAAGAAACACGGCGCATTCAATACTCCTTGGCGTACTATTCAAATTGGTGATGAAGCTGTTGATTTAATTAACTCAGATATTATCTTAAATCTAAACGAACCTAATAAACTTGGTGATGTATCGTGGGTTAAACCTGGCAAATACGTCGGTATTTGGTGGGGTATGCATATCAATGAAAATACGTGGGGTAGCGGTAAGATTCATGGTGCTACAACCGCAAACACTAAATACTACATGGACTTTGCAGCTAAGTATGGCTTCGATGGCGTACTCGTCGAAGGCTGGAATATTGGCTGGGATGGCGACTGGTTCTATAACGGTGATGTATTTAGCTTCACACAGCCTTATGATGACTTCGACATTGAAGAATTAACTCGCTATGGCAAAGAAAAAGGCGTGCAATTAATCGGGCACCACGAAACATCAGGTAACGTAACTAACTACCGCAATCAAATGGAAGATGCGTTTGCGCTGTACGAAAAATCAAATGTGAGCCAAGTAAAAACAGGTTACGTTGCTGACGGCGGCAACATAAAGCGTATTGATGAAAACGGTATTGTGCGTAAAGAATGGCACGATAGTCAGTTTATGGTAAACGAATACCTATATAACGTAAAACTGGCTGCAAAACATAAGATTAGCATTAATACTCACGAACCAATCAAAGATACTGGCCTGCGCCGTACATACCCAAACTGGATAACCCGAGAAGGTGCGCGCGGACAAGAGTTTAATGCATGGGGAACCCCTCCAAACCCACCAGAGCACATTCCTATGCTTGCCTTCACTCGCATGCTGGCAGGCCCAATGGACTTTACGCCAGGTATTTTTGATATGGGCTTTAACGGTTTAGGTGCCGATACCAACCGCCCACAAACAACCCTAGCGAAGCAATTAGCGCTATATGTTGTAATGTACAGCCCAATTCAAATGGCGGCAGATTTACCACGTAACTACTTAGCGAAACCAGATGCATTCCAATTTATTCAAGACGTACCAACTGATTGGCAACAAAGTATTGCACTACAAGGCGAAGTTGGCGATTACGTTGTGTTTGCACGTAAAGAGCGCAAGCGTGATCAATACTCAGGTAACGACTGGTATCTAGGTGCTGTTACAGACGAACAAGCCCGCACTTTAGAAGTGAAGTTAGACTTCTTAGATAAAGGTAAAAAGTTTGAAGCGCAAATCTATCGCGATGGTGACAAAGCACAGTGGGTAAATAACCCTTACGACTTAAAAGTAGAAAAACGCATAGTGACTGCTGATGATAAGCTAACGTTAAAGCTTGCCACCAGCGGCGGCACAGCGATTCGTTTTAAAGCAATCTAAGCTGTAAGTTTTAAGCTTCAAGAAAAAAGAGCGCGGCATTTGATGTCGCGCTTTTTTATTGTTTTGAGAAATAGGAGGACTAGTAATGGCTATGGTTACTTGCAAATCACCTTTCTCAAAGGTAAATTTTTTGAATGATTACTCAGGTAAGTAAAGAATGGACCCTTTAGAAAGACTTGCACAGAGAAATACCGCACATAAAACAGCTCGTAAAAAAGAAAAGCGTGAATTACTTTGGCATATTCCGATCACTGTAATCAGTATTTTAACTTATATGTCTATTTACATCTTTTTAGTGACTGACGACATAAACCCGAATGATTTGCCAATAACTGTAAAGCCAGTATGGGTGGTTTCAAATCTACTAACTCTGGGGCTAGGTGCCACGCTCTTTGTAAGCAGTATTGCGTTTTTAGTATTTCTATATTTTTTAACGAAATATATAAAGGTAAATATTTTAAAGCTCAAAGTGGCAACTATAACTGCTATGCTATTTCTGGTTAGTGTATCTTTTTTTGCACTTGGCAATTTTTGTAACAGCTTAATTTATAAAAATAAAATTTTAATTGCCGATTTCATGCATTTTGGCTTTTATGAACCACCGACTCTCATTCAGATGGCTTTAAACTGGCTAACTATCTTAATAGTTATCTTGCTACTTTCTTTAAATTTCATCATTGCTTCAGCCCCCTTCAAAGCAAGAAAGCACTTTAAAACTAGTTTTATTGATAACTCATAACTGTGGCAACTTAAATTATAAGTAACTAACTGCTCTGTAAATCTTCACCCATAAAAAAGCAGCCCACTCGGGCTGCTTGAAACTCATAGCTTAAGGCTTAAAGCTAAATACTTTTAAAAAGGCAAATAGATTTGCGCGCTGAGGCCTCCCTCTGGGCGATTAAGTAGTTGTACTCGGCCGCCGTGCATATCAACAATACGCTTAATTATCGCAAGACCTAAGCCACTGCCTTCACTACCACGTGCCGCATCACCTTGTTTGAACGGCTCAAATACGGTTTCAAGTTCGCTTTCAGGAATACCCGGCCCTTGGTCATTCACAACCACCATGGCAAACTTTTTATTACTGCTCATGCGCGTTTCCACTTCAATATCACCATCAGAGTAACGAATAGCATTTTCAATCATATTGGTAACAACACGCTTTATAGCAACCGTACTGACAGGTACATTACTAATGCTGGGGTTTTCTTTAAAGCTAATTTGCCGATGATGCTTTTGCTCAGCCTCAACCACTTCATTGACGATGGCATTAAGATCTTCAAGAGCAAGCTCTTCGCGCTTGTGATGACGCAAATATTCAATAAATTGATCGATAATCGCATTCATATCCTCAATATCATGAATAATTCCTTCACGCAGATAATCTTCGTCGTCAGACATCATTTCTGTTGCTAAACGAATACGTGTAAGTGGCGTACGTAAGTCATGGGAAACCCCTGCCATAAGTAAACGACGATCGTTTTCTAATGCCGCAATACCACGCGACATTTGATTAAACGCACGGGTTACTTCTATCACTTCAGTTGAACCTTGCTCTTCAAGCTTTGTTGAGAAGTCCCCAACACCCACTTTAACTGCCGCCTGCTGTAGCGCTTTTAATGGTCGGTTTAGATGGCGCGCAAACAACCAACCACCTAATACGCTTAAAAAGCCGATACTAGATAAATAAAAAGTGAGGAATTCAAGGTTATTCTCTTGTAACCCAGTTAATGGCACTCGCACCCAATAACCAGGGGCTTGTGGTGCTTCAACCCAGTATACAAGTGGATCTGTTTGGCTTATACGTACACGCGCAGAGCCGTTAAGTTGCTCCGACATGCTACGTGAAAGCATTGAATATTCTCGTGTTTCCGCCAGACCTTCACGCATAGCTTGGCGCTGCGTCATGACTTCAATGCCAGTGATTTCAAAAAACTTTTCAGACGCTTCTTTACTTACTTCAACGCCTTCTTCCCACTCAATAAACACTGTTTTAACTTGTTTCGAGAGGATCAGGTTAACTTGCTCTATGGTGGGTTTAACAACATAAAAACTAACCGTTATATAGGACACTATTTGATTGATTAAAAGCAGTGCAGCAACCAAAAATACGGTTTGTCCAAACGCACTACGTGGAAACATCCCCATAACAGCTACTTTTCACCATCTGGCACAAATACGTAGCCTAAGCCCCATACTGTTTGGATATAACGAGGATTAGCGGCATCCACTTCAATCATACGTCGCAAGCGCGACACCTGCACATCGATACTACGCTCAAGTGCACTGTAATCACGGCCGCGGGCTAGATTCATTAGTTTATCGCGACTAAGCGGTTCACGTGGATGAGTCACTAATGCTTTTAATACCGCAAACTCACCACTGGTCAGCGACATCGTTTTATCACCATGCGACATTTCTCGAGTAGCAAGATTAAGCGTAAATTCGCCAAATGATATTTCGTTCTCCTCTGCTGCTGGCGCACCAGGTACTTCCTTTGCTCGACGACGTAAAATGGCTTTAATACGTGCTAATAGTTCACGGGGATTAAATGGTTTTGGAATATAATCATCAGCGCCAAGTTCTAAGCCGATAATACGGTCTACCTCATCACCTTTTGCCGTTAACATAACAATGGGTATATCATTTTCTTTTTGACGTAAACGACGACAAATCGACAAACCATCTTCTCCAGGTAGCATAAGATCAAGCACCATTAGGTGAAAATTTTCACGCTCGATTAAGCGATCCATCTGTTCAGAGTTTGCCGCTGTACGAACGATAAACCCTTGTTCTACCAAGTAACGTTCAAGCAAACTACGCAAACGCATATCGTCATCAACTACCAATACTTTTGTCGTTTCGTGTCCCATAACTTTCATTCTTCTTGTAATATGTTACTTGTTAATATAAATGAAAAACTTAAGAATAAAAAACGAATTGAACGCTTAGATTGTTACTGAACATTTCAAAACTATCTCGACAAAGGCAAAAGACTTTTATACCTTGCACAGGTTTTCTTTAAAGGTTTAATAGATATGGCAAAAACCAACTTAATCACACGTGAAGGGTATCAGCAATTGCAACAAGAGCACGATTACCTATGGCATGAGAAACGCCCTGAAATCACCAAGATTGTGACGTGGGCTGCAAGCCTTGGTGATCGCTCTGAAAATGCCGACTATCAATTCAATAAGCGTGTATTACGACAAATAGATCGTCGAGTGCGCTATTTGCGTAAACGCATGCCTGATCTAAAAATCGTTGATTACAACCCACAGCAAGCTGGGAAGGTGTTTTTTGGTGCTTGGGTTGAGATAGAAAACGAGCAAGGAGAAACCAAACGCTTCCGAATTGTTGGCCCTGACGAAATTTATGAACGCAAAGATTATATTTCTATCGATGCGCCGATGGCTCGCGCGCTCCTTGGCAAGCAAGTCGATGACGATTTTTCAGTCACGACCCCTGAAGGCCAAAAAGAATGGTATGTCAATGAGATAAGCTACCCAGACGCGCCATAATTAATAAAATAAATTCAGAAAAGGTTAATTTGTGATTGTTTAGTCTAAAAATGTGATCTATAACTAAAGAAGCTTAAGACGTTTTAAGCTTGATGTTTAGAAGGTAGTAACTATGTCAAACGCAATACATCGCATATTAAGTAATGCCATTGTATTCGCACTTTTAATCAGTGTGAGTTTGATTTCTTACGCCAGCGACATAGAAAACCATTCTGATAGTGTTACACCCACCTCACATTTTATTGCGTGTGATAATGCAGACCTTGCTAACCTTGATACTGATTTAGATAAACATACTCCAGCACTCAACTTTCGCGCAGCCCAACCACTGCCTGATGTGCGCTTAGGTGTACGTGTTTTTACTCAGACTAAGGCCTCTGTATACAGTGCGCACCAGCGAGGGCCACCTGTATTTTAATTTAACTACGTTTTTAAAAATCGATGCTTAATTAAAATTTATGGTGACAAATATGAATAATTTCAAAGAATTACGCCTTCAAGACGTATCTAATGGTGCATTATCTAACGCTGTTAATGAAGTAGAACCAACACTTGATCTAACATCTCCAGCATTAAAAGTACTAAATAGCTTTACACAAAAAGATCCACTACGTGCTCACGCAAGCACCACTATTGTTGATGCGCTAAAACAAACAAGTAACCGCTGCTCTGACTTCATCTTAGTCGTTGATGACACAGACAAGTTAGTTGGGATCACATCGAGTGCTGACCTACAAAGCTCTAAAATAATGATTCTTGCACAACGTTTGAACTTACATCGCGATGAAGTGACTTTGCATGATGTAATGACACCGCTAAATAATCTAGCAGGTGTAAGCTTACAGAGCATCAGCTATGCATGTATTGGGGATGCACTACAAACCATGGAACACCAAGGTATGATGTTTCTTTTAGTAACAAGTGCTGAACATGAAATTTGTGGGTTAATTTCTGCACGTGAAATTGCTAAAAAGCTACATATTCCTGTCAATATTAACCCTATTGCAAACAGCTTCAGTGAAGTGATGCAGCATATCGATCACCCTCACTAAGCCATAAATATTGCGTTGTGTAGAACAATTTTAGAAGGCCTTAAAAGCAGTGCTTTTAAGGCCTTCTTATTGTGATATTATTCAGGCAATTAATCTTCAGTTTACTGATTTTCTATTTTTAAAAAGGTTTATGCATGAGCAATATCTCTGCACGCTTAGCGACCGAGCTAAATGCCCAGCAACCACAAGTTGTTGCTGCAATCAAATTACTTGATGAAGGTGCCACAGTCCCTTTTATCGCACGTTACCGGAAAGAAGTTACAGGCGGCCTAGACGACACGCAATTACGACTACTTGAACAGCGCCTTTCGTACTTACGCGAGCTTGAAGAGCGCCGCAGCTTTATTCTTGCCACAATTGAAGAGCAAGGTAAGCTAACCGCCGAGCTAAGTAGTGATATTAATAACGCTGACAGTAAAACAGAGCTTGAAGATTTATACCTACCATTCAAACCTAAACGCCGCACGAAAGGACAAATTGCCATTGAAGCGGGTATTGAACCACTTGCCGATGCGCTATTTAATGACCCCAGCCTCGAACCAGAGCAGCAAGCTGCTGACTATATTAATGCTGACGCAGGCTTTGCTGATACAAAAGCGGTGCTTGACGGTGCTAAATTTATTTTGATGGAACGCTTTTCTGAAGACGCCAAACTGCTTGCTAAATTCCGTAGTCATATTGCACAACACGGCCAAATTGAAAGTACAGTAATCGCTGGTCAAGAAAATGAAGGGGCTAAATACCGTGATTACTTTGAGCACCAAGAGCCGCTTAAAAAAATCCCTTCACACCGTGCTCTCGCCATGCTTCGCGCTCGCAATGAAGGCATTCTACAATTAAGTATCAACCCAGAACCGAGTGCTGAAAACCCAGCACAGGTGTGTGCACAAATGATTGCTGACTACTATCGGTTAGATGTGAACAATAGCGCTGCAAGCAGCTGGTTAATGAGTGTTGTACAGTGGGCTTGGAAGATTAAATTAAGTCTACACTTAGAAAATGAATTTTTAGGTGCAATGCGCGAAAAAGCGGAAACCGGCGCGATTGACGTATTTGCAAAAAATCTAAAAGACTTATTAATGGCTGCGCCTGCAGGGCCACGTACAACCTTAGGACTTGATCCTGGTTTACGTACGGGTTGTAAAATCGCTGTTGTAGACAGCACTGGTAAGCTTTTAACAACGCAAACAATTTTCCCACATGCGCCGCAAAACCATTGGGAAAAATCACTTCGCACACTTGAGCAGCTTTGTCGCCAATATAAAGTTGAGTTAATCGCGATTGGTAATGGCACTGCATCACGTGAGTCTGATAAGTTAGTTGCTGAATTGATTAAAACCAACAGTGAACTTAAATTAAATAAAATAATGGTCAGTGAAGCAGGTGCATCTGTTTATTCAGCGTCTGAATTTGCCGCCAACGAATTCCCTAACCTTGATGTATCATTGCGCGGTGCAGTGTCAATTGCACGTCGTTTGCAAGATCCGCTTGCCGAGCTTGTAAAAATCGAACCTAAATCAATTGGTGTAGGTCAATATCAACACGATGTTTCACAAAGCCAACTAGGTCAAACCCTGACCTCGGTTGTCGAAGACTGTGTAAACTCAGTCGGTGTTGATTTAAATATGGCCTCAGTGCCGTTACTGACTCGTGTATCTGGCTTAAACAAAACACTAGCGCAAAACATTGTTAGCTATCGTGATGCCAATGGCTCATTTAGCAAACGCTCTGAGCTTAAAAAAGTTGAGCGCCTAGGACCAAAAGCCTTTGAACAAGCAGCTGGTTTCTTGCGTATTAGCACAGGTTCAGATCCTCTTGATAACTCATCAGTTCACCCTGAAGCCTACCCTGTTGTTAAGCGTATATGTGAAAAGAACAGCTTAGATGTAAATAGCTTAATTGGTAACACTGATATTTTGAATAAATTGGTTGCCAACGACTACACAGATGAAAAATTTGGTTTACCAACCGTTACCGACATTATTAAAGAGCTTGATAAACCAGGTCGAGACCCTCGCCCAGAGTTTAAAACTGCTGAATTTAAAGCCGGTGTTGAGACCATTAACGATCTAAAACCAGGTATGATTCTAGAAGGTGTGGTTTCCAATGTTGCCAACTTTGGTGCCTTCGTTGATGTGGGTGTACACCAAGATGGTTTAGTTCATATTTCAGCGATAACCAACAAGTTCATTTCTGATCCACGCGAAGTGGTTAAAGCAGGTGATATTGTTAAAGTAAAAGTACTTGAGGTTGATGCAGCGCGTAAACGTATCAGTTTTACAATGCGTTTAGATGATGATGTAGATACAAGCAATAAAACCGCACCTGCAGGCAAATCAAAGCCTGCGGCTAAAGCGAAAAGTGCGCCTAAGCAAAAGCGTGACTTTGGTAATGCGGCAATGGGTAACGCATTTGCCGATGCATTTGCAAATGCTAAAGTAAAAAAATAGTTTTAGCTTAAAAACAAAAACGCGGTTCAAATTGAACCGCGCCTTTTATAAATCTGATAATTATATAACCGCCGAAAAATTATTCTGTTCCCCAGGCGATGTAGCCATTTGATAAAAGTTGGCTATTCGTGTGGCTCGCTCATCAACTTCCACATCTCGTTTGGCTGTCTTGGTCTGAGAAGTGCTGACCGCTTCACTTTCATCTTCAGCACCTTCACGGTCAATTCTTAATGACGACGATTCATCACCACCCTGTGCTTTTTCGCGCGACTGCATAGCAAGTTCAGCCTGCGCTGCGGCAAGTTTCTGTGTCGCATCGGCTGCAATAGCACGGTCTGCACTGGATGGCTCTTGAGGTGCAAGCGCTGCCGCTCTTACCGTTTGCATTTTATCGATTGTTGCCTGAGGGTCACCACTTACCTCAGCCACATCAATTTGTACTTCCCCGCCAACCGCGTAGTTTGTGCCGTCGGGGCCTCGTTGATACTCATAACTTGGCGAGCCTGCGTATTTACCCCCCACCGAAGCATGCGCCTGTTCATGTACACGCACTTCAGTGTCTCGCGCTTTCAGCTCTTTAATTTGTTCAAGCTCTAGCTGTTCTTGCTGTGCAACTTTTTGCTCTTGTTTTTGCTCTTCTTGTTGCTGCTGCTCTGATTTCTCGTCACTACCTTGTTCGCTTTGCTCTCGCTCTTGAATCGCTTTATCGTCTTCAAGACGACCCTTAGCATCATAAGTGCTTACATCGCCACTTGGCTGTCTTGCTTTTTCGCCATCACTCAGTGCTTTATTTTCTGCGTTACTCGAACTAGTTGCCACAGGAGGTGGGATGACTTCACGCAACTGGTTATCACGGCGTGCACTTTCGGTATGTACGTTCGCCGTGTTAATGTTGATTGCGGGAAAGGGAGTAACGATATTCATAGCTAAGCTTTTATATCAATTAGCGTGC
Organism: Pseudoalteromonas sp. CO133X; assembly: GCA_004208945.1. Lineage (GTDB taxonomy): Bacteria > Pseudomonadota > Gammaproteobacteria > Enterobacterales > Alteromonadaceae > Pseudoalteromonas. The sequence continues at coordinate 60,234 of SGPE01000003.1, forward strand.
CTAATACTTCATCGGCAGTTTGAATCGTATTAACGTTAGCCTTAGCATTGAACTCTTCAACTTTCAGGTTCACCAATGCTTCATCAATACGAGCAGGTTGAGACACAGGTGGCGTAACCGCTTCCTCTGGTCTTGCACCTTGTAATTGTCTTTGCTGAGCAAGTTGAGCGTCGTCTTGCTGGTCAATAGACGCGCGGCTAATTTGGGCACTTGCTTTTTCAATGCCTTGACTGGCGCGGTTGTAACCTTCTACGCCATTATTAAATACAGAACTGATTGGCATCATATCCTCCAACAGTGAGATCTTCCCTACAAGTATCGCTCACAAAACAATCAAAATAAAGTAAAATCCCCCTATTTTTGGGCTCTGCAGAGCAATATTTAATTAACACATTGATTTCAGAGCGCTTATAAATTCAGTTTTATGAGAAATAAAAGGAGCGTGAGATGCCTTATCGATCACCTCATATTCAAAGTTAGGCTGCAAAGCCTGCATATCCTTAATTGCACGGTAAGGAACTAGCGCATCTAAACGCCCAAATATACCGCGAATAGGGAGCGTTATTTTGCTAAATAACTGACGTAAATCTTCTTGCTGTAGGATATCTAGGCCTGCACTGAGGGCTCGCTCTTGCGGTGCTGGATACTGTTTTAATAATCTTTTTAACGCTTTAATATCGTCACGAGCTGATTCGCTGCCCATGGCTTGAATCGCTAGGAATCGCTCGATAGTTTTGTCTGTGTGAGTGACTAATTGCTCTTTAAACGCATCAAGCACTTCAGGCTTAATACCCGCCCAATTATCAGCTTGAGCAAAAAAAGGGCTCGATGCCACTAAAATAACCTTGGATACTTTTTCTGGCCAGTGAGCTGCAATGTAAAGTGAAAATAATCCACCAAGCGACCACCCAACTAGTATTGAGTCGTTATGCAATTGTTCACTCAGCATCTTGGCTGCTTCATGCAAATTATAGGTATTGGGTAATGACTGCGCTTCACCAAAGCCTGGTAAATCAAGGCAGCGAATAGTGCCCTCATATAAAAACTCAAGCTCTGGTAAAATCACTTGCCAGACCCCTTGATTCATTCCCCAGCCATGTAATAACACCATTTCATTTTGCATATTTTTAAACTCTCAAGCACACTGATGGCTCATGATAGCGTTTAAAGGATTGAATGCAATGGCTCACTTAACGAAGATATTAAAACATAGCTTACATGCGCTGTTTCCTAACTTTTGTGTTACGTGTCAAACGCATATAAAAAGTAACTATGCACTTTGCGAGCATTGTTTAAACGACTTAAGGTTATTTGATCTAAGCAAACATGCTAATTTACTTCACCGCCCTGATATTTGTGATGCATTCCCCGATTGTCATTTTGATCACCTCATAGCCTGTGCATGGTATGAAGCCCCTATGAAACAGTGGCTTAAACAACTGAAGTTTAGTGACAAACAGTACTATAAAATAGCCCTACAACAGGTTATTTATTTGCAGTTACAGCACGCTAAAGCAGTCAATGAATCTTGGCCTGATGAGTTTATTATTATGCCGCTGCATAATAAACGCTTTATAAAACGAGGGTATAATCAGGTAAGCCAAACTTGGCTACCGGTGTTAAAAGCAATGAACTTAGTTGTAACAGAGCCGCTTGTTAAACAAAAAGCAACGATTGCACAATCTTCTCTCAGTAAAGCTAAACGAATTAAAAATATGCGTAATGCATTTATGTGCCAAGCAAATTTGCAGGGTAAGTCGGTCGCCATTATTGATGATGTAATGACCTCAGGGGCAACATTGAATGCAGCAACCGATGAGCTAAAAAAAGCAGGTGCCAAACACGTATGGGCAATGCTGACGTGTTTGACCCCTTTAGGAGAACCTTAAAATAGGTTAATCGCCCGCTGCATGAAAGGCATTACCAAAGAATAAAGCATTACTCAATAATCGGCTAGTACCATACCAATAACCACGAAACACAGGGTTATCCGTCATGCCAATAACACTGCCTTTTCCATATGAGTGGGCAATTAAGCCCGCAGCACCTGCAACTTGCTCTACATTCACATCATCAGTAAAGCCCGCTAATAATGGCTTATCTGTGTATGTCAAAACATTTACAAACGGTGCATCTGACTTTTCAAGCAACCAAGTACTATTTTTAAATACTGGCAGGGTATTACGGTTAAGTGAAAATGTTAGCGGGTGTGATAAATCAACAGACGTATTAAAAATTGCTCCGGCAATACGTTGACGGCCCGCTAAGTGATCTTTATCGGCATAAGTAAGTCCTTGCGTATTAAATGCGCTCGCTACATCACGACGAGATAAGTAACTGGCCTTTAATAATTGTTGGTCAGCGAGGAACTTGGCACCTCCTTTATGACCCCAAATAACACCACCTTTACGTACCCAAGCTTTGATCGCAACCTTGGTCGCATCATCAAGTGCATTGTAATTACCATGAGCCAAAAGAATATGGCTGTAATTCTCAAGGTCAAGGCTGCTAAGACGAGGCATTTCAACAATAGTTGGCGCAGTGCCTACAAAACGGTCGAGGTAATACCATACTTCACCCAACTCATATTGACTGGTTCCGGCACCACCCACGAGTAAAACTTTAGGCGCTTTTACAACTGCCATAGAGCGAGAGCCTAAATCAGCCCCTTTCACCGTTAAACCTGAGCTAATTGGCGTAATTTCAATACCGAACTCAGTCTGTGCTTGATTTAAGTAATCAAGCCAATTGCTGTCTGTTTGCAAACCTGCGGGGAGCAAAATACTACCGGGTTCAAATGCAACCTCACCACTGGGCGTTTTAGCGGTAAGAGGGCTCAATGCAACACGCGCTTTAACACCTTGCTTTAGCAAAGTATTCAACATTTTTGGTGAAAGATAATCATCCCACTTGAATGCGTAAGCATAGCTTTGTGGCAATGTTGCGTAACTTGACTTAACTCCTTTTTGCCAAGGCATTTTTGCAACATCAAGCCCCCATTTACTACTTACTTTTGCAAACTCTAAATTAAATGCATGCGCGAGTGTCCAGCCAGACACATCATAGAATGTGTTATCAACAAAGCGTTGTTGTTCACTAAAAACGGCTTTCACTAAGCGAAACTGTGGTTGTGCTAATGGTACGAAATAGCTGTTTTCAGAGAAGCTTTGACCATTCACTTTTAATGGCTCTTCAAGCATATACGCATTGATTTGGTGTTGCTTTAATAACGCTAAAAAGTACTGCATGCGGCTGTTATCTGCACCGCCTTTAACAACATACCCTTTAAAGTCTTCATCACCAGCAAGGTCAATCGCTTTGTTATAAAACTCAGCTTGGTAATCAAGCAAATCTTGGCGGTTTTCAATTGCAGCCTGAAATGTAGATAAACTAGTTAGTAATTGATTTTTAATCGTAAACGGAAAGCTTAACGGGCCGTTGATTGTATCTTGTAAATGACCACGTGAGCTGGCTTGCTCGAATAAAATACCCACCCCACCATTCACGTCAGGGTAAGTTGAACCTTTTCCGTAGTAAAAATCATCAAAACTCTCTTCGGTGAAGTACAAAGCATTATGCTCATCAAGCGTCTTCGCATGATAGTTAGCAATAGCTTTAGTCAAAGTCACATTTTCTTCTGGTGTAATCGGGTGCTTGCGCGTCGGAATACCGGGTTGAAAAAAGAAAGTGCTGTTTGGTCCCATCTCGTGGAAGTCAGTAAGAATATTCGGCTTCCATTGATGGAACTGAGCTATACGTGCTCGTGATTCAGGGTGTTGTAGTAATAACCAGTCGCGGTTTAAGTCAAATAAATAATGATTAGTACGGCTACTAGGCCAGTTTTCTCTATGCTCGCGAGTTTCTGGATCTGACGATAAATTCATACCGCGATTACTGTTTGCCCAGTTCGCGAAACGCGCTAAACCATCAGGATTTAAAGATGGGTCCAGTAAGATAACGGTATTGTTCAGTAAAGTATCAATTTCTGGGCCTTGCGCAGCAGCTAAGTAATAAGCCACTAATAATGAAGCATTACTCCCTGATGACTCATTACCATGCACGCTATACCCCATCCATACAACCGCCGGCTGTTTGCTTGAGTCTGATGATTCATCGTCCAAACGTGCTAGGTGGGCTTTACGAATAGCCTCAACTTGCCCTAATTTTTCTGGCGCAGTGATAGTTAACATAACCAATGGGCGTTGTTCATGAGTACGACCGATCACTTGAAAGTTCATTCGGTCACTTTTATCGGCAAGAATTTGCATATATTGCACAAGCTGATCATGGCGAACATGCCACTCACCTACTTCGTAACCTAACACCTGTTCAGGTGTTGGAATGGTTGGATCAAATTTCACATCTTGTTCAAAGTAATAAGAAAGGGGTTTCGCTAATGCGCTAACGCTCACTAGCATGGTTAATATTGTTATTATTAAACGCATAGATAGCACCTGTACTTAATTGATGTTTTCACGCTACCACTAGACAAAATAGATGCAACTTTTTACGCTCAACACTGGCGACAATACGATGAGCGGAGTATGATACACAGTATCCGAGTAATTTAGTCAAGTATAGTCCGTTTTATGATCTCTATTTCTGAATCTGCACAATCTCATTTTGCTAAACTTTTAGCAGACCAAGCTGAACAAACAAACATTCGTGTTTTTGTTGTAAATCCAGGTACTTCGCAGGCGGAGTGTGGTGTTTCTTACTGCCCAGAAGACGCGGTTGAAGCGACTGATATTCGTCTACCTTTTAATGGCTTTGATGCCGTTGTTGACGCAGAAAGTGCGCCTTTTTTAGAAGAAGCTGAAATCGATTTTGTAACTGACAAAATGGGCACTCAGTTAACTCTAAAAGCGCCTAATGCCAAAGCACGTAAGCTTAGCGACGACGCGACGTTACAAGAGCGTGTACAACACATGCTTGAAACTGAAGTCAATCCACAACTTGCAAACCACGGTGGTCAAGTTGGTTTAGTTGAAATTACCGCTGACGGTATTGCTGTTCTGCAATTTGGTGGTGGCTGTAACGGTTGTTCGATGATTGATGTCACGTTGAAAGAGGGCATCGAGAAAGAAATGATCGCTAAGTTTGATGAAATCAATGGTGTGAGAGACATTACCGATCACCAATCTGGTGAGCACTCTTACTACTAATCGGTATCTAAAGCATGCTTAAACAATGGGTATTTCGCTTAGGTAGCGACCCCAAATTAAGCTTAAAACGCTTTCTTTGCGGCCTAGCACTGTTTGTGCTGGCCGTAATTTTTATTGCCATTGGTTATTATGGCCCTGCAATCTTGCAACTGATTGGCTTACTTATTTTGGCCATCGCGTTATTTTTTGCCGCTTGGGGTTATTTAGGTATTTTTGCCAACCGTTTTGCACAGGTTCTTGAGCGAGCATCTCCCAAAGATGATGATCCTGACCTTTGGAAATAAACGCTTATTTCAACAAGCCATTTTGTTTAACAATATAACGATAGCGCAACCATAACGTTATACCGCGCATCAGCATAAAAATGGTCATTGCGAACCAAAGGCCATGGTTTTGCCAATCACTTACCAACCAAAACAGTCCAAAAAAGCCGAGCGCTGCACTAACCAGCATCGTATTTCGCATATCTTTTGCACGCGTTAAACCAACAAAAACACCATCGAATAAAAAGCATGCCATTGCTGCAATAGGTAAGATAATCACCCATGGCAAATAATCTGCTGCCATCGTAATCACTTCTGGCACATCGGTTAATAAACGAATAATTGCATTACCAAAAATTAAAAATATTAAGCTATAAAATAATGCAAAAAGCCCTCCCCAGAACAAACTCAAATTAACCCACAGCTGTATGTGCTCAGTGCTCTTTTCGCCTTTTGCTTTACCTACTTTAGCTTCACTTGCATATGCAATACCATCAAGCGCAAAGCTTACGAGCATTAAAAAGTTCAGCAGTACTGCATTCGCTGCGAGTGTCGTTTCGCCAATTCTTGCGCCATAGAAGGTCATAAAGCTAAAACACAATTGCAACGCCAGTGAACGTATGAAGATATCACGGTTTAAATTAACTAATTCGAGCAATTTAGCCATGTTAAACCACGCCTTTACCGCTAAGTTAATGCCCTGCTTTTTAGCCAACTGATAAACTAAACAAAGTGCAAAGGCTAAAGCGATGTAATCTGCAATTAACGATGCCCAAGCCGCTCCAGCCACTTTCCAATCAAGAAAAACAACAAAATAGATATCAAGCACGATATTGGTAATATTGGTGATGAGTAATAAATAGAACGGCCCTCTGCCGTAATGTACCCCCAACATCCACCCTAATAGCACTAAATTACACAAAGCAGCTGGCGCACTAAAAATACGGATTGAAAAATAGCTATGTGCTTGCTCCAACACTGCTTGATTTGCGCCCGATAAATATGCCATTAAGGATTGAATAGGTACACTAAGCGCGATTAATATAAGCGCAACGAAAGTCGCTAACAATAAACTGCGCTTTAATAACTCAGCTAGCAAAGTATGATCGTCTCGACCGTAAGCTTGTGCTACAAGCCCCGTGGTGCTCATACGTAAAAATCCTGCTAGCCAAAATAATAGGGAGATAACTGCTGAGCCCAGAGCAATACCGGCTAAGTAGTGAGCACTGCCTAAATGACCGATGACAGCAGTATCAACTAATCCTAACAATGGAACCGTAATATTTGATAAGATCATTGGACCGGCTAATAACAGCAAACTTTTATGGTGTGCCTTATGACGTTTAAGAAAATGTTTCATGTAGTATTTGCAGTCCTGTTAGGTTTATCAGTGCGTGCCCACGGCGCCGTTATTTTACAGTATCACCACGTGAGTGAAACCCTTCCAGCTGTTACAAGCGTCAGCAGCGAGACGTTTACCAAGCACATGCAATATTTAAAAGACCAGCAATTTAATGTTATCCCATTAAATGAGTTGATTTCTCAACTGCAGGCAGGTCAAGAGTTAGCCGATAAAACTGTCGCAATCACGTTTGATGATGGTTATAAAAATAATTATGAACAAGCCGCCCCTATCCTCGAAAAGTATGGCTACCCCTATACTATCTTTGTAAACCCTGAACTTATTGATAGTGGTAAAAGCTATGTCATGACTTGGCAGCAATTAAAAGAGCTGGCTAATAAAGGAGCCTTAATAAGCAATCATACGCAAGTGCACAATTACATGCATTTAAAACAAGAAGGTGAGACTGATGCTCAGTGGCAGTCTCGTACTAAAAAAGATATTTTAAATGCCCAAAAGCGCATTAAAGATGAAATAGGTCATGATTATAAATACCTTGCCTACCCTTATGGTGAGTTCAATAACGAGTTACAAGCATTAATTAAGTCATTGGGTTTTGTTGGTATTGGTCAACATTCAGGTGCAGTAGGAGTTCACTCTAATTTTACGCGATTACCGCGTTTTCCTGCGTCAGGCTTTTATTCTAAACTTGATACCCTGTCGACGAAACTTGACTCACAAGCTTTTACAATTAAAGCATTAAATTACGCCGATAGTGTCACCAGCGAAAACCCGCCAAGTTTAAGCATTCAATTCGATATGCAAGATTTCCACAAAAGTCAGTTCGCATGCTATGTATCGGGTGTTGGTCAAGCTAACCTTGAGTGGATAAGCAAAGATACAGTACACATTACCTCGCCTAATAAATTGAAAAAAGGCCGCTCTCGGTTCAACTGTACAGCCCCTTCTATCAATAAAAAAGGCAGTTATTATTGGTTTTCACAACCTTGGGTAATTACACCTTAGCAGCCTGTTTAAGCATGTGTGCTGCTACTTTATCAAGCCTGACAATTTCATTAGCCGCATTCAATTCGATTGCGGCTTTTGGCATCCCCCATACCACAGACGATAACTCATCCTGTGCCATGGTATGGGCACCAGCTTGATGTAAAGCTAACAACCCTTTTGCACCATCACTTCCCATGCCGGTTAATAAAGACGCTACCGTTGTTTTGCAATTTAAAACCGCTAAAGAGTTAAATAACACATCCACAGCAGGTCGATGACGATTAACGGGCTCGCCTGAGTCTAATTGGCAATACAGCGCAGCTCCCTTTTTCACCACACTTAAATGCTGATCGCCTGGGGCAATATAAGCCCAGCCGGCTTCTAACTTGTCACCTTGCTCTGCCTCTTTAACATTTATCGCACAGATTCGGTCCATCCGCATCGCAAATGAAGTGCTAAACACAGGTGGAATATGTTGCGTTATGACAATGGGTGGGCAGTGTTTGGGCATACGGATAAGCACTTCTTTGATTGCCTCTGTTCCCCCCGTTGAAGCACCTATGGCCATAACTGCATTACTTTTAAATTGCAGACTGTCGAGTGAGCTATCTTTTTCTAGTTTCTGCTCTTTAAATGCTCGGATCCTTGCACCTGCTGCTGTACGGACTTTTTGTTGTACTAAGTGCGCATAGCGTTGCAAGTTTTCAGACACATTAGCCGTTGGTTTTGCGATAAAATCCACAGCCCCGAGTTCTAGCGCTTCGAGGGTAATAGGTGAGCCTTTTTGAGTCAATGTCGAAACCATAACAACTGGCATTGGTCGCAAGCGCATTAAATTTTTCAAAAAGCTTAAGCCATCCATTTTTGGCATTTCAATATCAAGCGTCAGCACATCGGGGTTTAAACGCTTAATGAGATCACGTGCTTGGTAAGGGTCTTCAGCTGCACCGACAACATGCATATCATCCGCTTGCTCAAGTACCTCTTTCAGTAAACCACGGATCAAGGGTGAATCATCAACAATAAGTACCTTGATCATACACTCTCCTAAAATAGCTCAATGTCTGTTCCAGCATCTTGCTGCTCGATTTCGTGTAAGTATTTAACTTCACGTTTCTCTAGTTTATCAGTATGCAGATCACGCAGCTTTTTCACTTGTGCTTGACCCGTCTGAGGATTAAAAATTATTTTACGAGGCCAAGGCCCACCGACGTCATGTGATATTAAATCTAAACCTTCCTCAAGTACATATGCATTTGCAAAGCGAATATTACCGACGCCTATATCTGTCATTGAGCGAATAATTTTACCACCACCAAATAGCTTCACTTTTAAATTACGTTTTGATGCACCATTTTTAAGGATTTCATTAATTAAAAACTCCATGGCCCAGTTACCATAACGGCAATTTAAACTGTGAGCATTACTCGGATCCACGCCTTTTTGCATTGGCAGCATAAAGTGGTTCATACCACCAATCCCTAATCCTTGATCATAGATACATGCAGCAATGCATGAGCCAAGTACGGTGGTGATCAGTTCATCATTTTTAGAGACATAGAATTCACCCGGTAACACTTTTGCGACAACCTTTTGCCTGTGACTATCCCAAAAACGCTTTACGTGCCCAAACCCTGATAATACTGGTTTGAAATGACTATTCATTGACCACCTTTTGATAAATCGTTTGGCCTAAGTTTTTAAATTCTTTATGGTCTTTGCCCATAGTTTCTGAATGCCCCAAAAACAAATGCCCCGCGTCACTCAGTAAGTCAAAGTAACGATGAAAAAGCGTATCTTTTGTCGGCTTGTCAAAGTAAATAACCACGTTGCGACAAAAAATGACATCAAATGATCCCTTCATCGGCCACTGCTCAAGTAAATTCAATCTCTTAAAAAAGATATTCTCTTGTAACTGTGGTTTTACTTTATAGAGCTGACCATCATGACTTTTTAAAAACCAACGTTTTAGCTGACTTTTATCGAGCCCATTTACATTGGCCGCTGTATAAGTACCAGCTTGCGCCTTAGCAAGTACGTTTGAATCAAGGTCAGTGGCCAGAATTTTTACATCCCAATTAGTCGGGAACAGACCACTTAGAGTCATTGCTATCGTATAGGGCTCTTCCCCTGTGGAGCAGCCTGCTGACCACACGCGCACTCGCTTTTGCTTTGCATTTGTAGTCAATAGCCTCGGCACTATAGTATTTTTTAGATAGTTAAAGTGATGTGGTTCACGAAAAAATGACGTCAAATTTGTGGTAATCGCATTGATAAACTCACTAAATTCTCGCTCTTTATGTTCTTCTAAAAAAGCTAAATAGTCCTTAAAGCTCTTTAACTTAAGTAACCTAAGTCGCCTTGCCAAGCGTGAATACACCATTTCACGCTTATGCTCAGCAAGTACGATACCGCAAGCATCGTACACCTGAGATGAAATGTTTTTGAAGTCACTATCCGTTAGTAAAAACTCTTTCATAATTTGACCCACCAGCCTTAGAGGGAATACACATTGTATTAGCGATGTAGAGTGGGAAGAGTTTTAAAACTCTTCCCACTCGTCACTTGGGTCTACAAAATTATTACCTTTAGGCGAGACTGTCGCCGATTGGCTTGGTCGCTTAACGGATACACTCGAAGCACGGCTGGTTATGTCTGTTTCTTCTTGCTCTGAAAGCGAGAAGAAGTTCAATAAACGTCGCATATCATTTGCTTGCTCAGCCATTGACTCACCAGCCGCAGATGCCTCTTCAACTAATGCTGCATTTTGTTGAGTCATTTCATCCATTTGTGCAATTGCTTTATTGACTTGTTCAATACCTGAACTTTGCTCTTCTGATGCTTGGGCAATATCAGAGATCATGGCTGTGACTCTTTGTACTGCAGTCACAATTTCTTGTAGTGTTGAGCCAGATTCATTAACCAGTAGAGTACCGTCTTCGACTTTACCCACACTATCGCGGATCAACTCTTTAATTTCTTTTGCAGCTGCCGCAGAGCGCTGTGCAAGATTACGCACTTCCCCTGCAACCACAGCAAATCCTCGACCTTGTTCACCCGCTCTTGCAGCCTCAACAGCGGCATTTAATGCAAGTAAGTTCGTTTGGAAAGCTATTTCATCAATCACACTAATAATATCGGCAATCTTCTTACTCGACTCATTAATGGCCGACATACTTGTTACTGCGCGATTAACAACTTCACCACCTTTTTGCGCCTTAGCACGTGTTTCCTCGGCAAGTTCGTTCACTTCTTTGGCATTATCAGCATTTTGACGAACTGTACTGGTCATTTCTTCCATACTTGATGCTGTTTCTTCAAGTGAAGATGCTTGCTCTTCAGTGCGTTGACTCAAGTCAGCATTGCCTTGCGAGATTTCTTCAGCACCACTAGCAACTAATGTCGCAGAGCTATTAATACGGTTAATCACTTCCGTTAATTTATCAGCCGTGGCATTGGCATCACGTTTTAATTTCTCAAATGACCCTTGGTATTCTTGTTCAATACGTTTTGATAGGTCGCCGTTCGCCATAGCATCAAGCATATTACCAGTGTCTTTCACTGCATCGTCAACAATGGCCACCATGCTATTTAAACCTTGCGCTAAGCGTAGGAAAAAGCCAGTTTTACCTGTTTCTTCGACACGGGCTTCTAAGTCCCCTTTACCTGCGGCAGCGACTAAACCAGCAATTTCTTTTTCAATTGCAACCTCGGCTGTTCTGTCTTCCCATTCCACCACTGTACCAATGCGCTCATTATCTGGTGTAAAAATAGGATTTGCCACAAGACCAAAGGTACGTCCGCCAACAACAATCTCCGTACTGTAGGTACTGCTAAGTTTTGCCAGCATATTGCGTTGATGGGCAGGGTTTTTATGAAATACATCGATATTTTGACCGATTAAGTTGTTGCTATTAAAGTTAGGCAAGTCTTTACGCAAGTCACTTTCAGCAATTTTCATCATGTTCAATACAGCTTCATTCATGTAGATAATATTATTACCCGCATCAGCTATCATGGTATTTGTTGCGACCCTATCAAGCGCACGACGCACTCGCAGGTTTTCTTCAGCTTCACGCTTTTCAGCCTCAGCTTTGTTAACACTGTCAGTAATATCTTGCCACTCAACGATGGTTCCTAAGCGCTTGCCAGCACTATTCACCCAAGGAGTAGCAATCAAACTAAAAATTAAACCAGCAAGTCGCAAGGTGGTTTTATAAGGCTCTGTCAGTGCCTTTAATAATTCACGCTGATGGCTTGGTTTTTTATGAAAATCGTCAACACAGGTACCCACTAAATTTGCTACCGAGAAATTAGGTAATACTGACTGCAAGTCACTTTCACGCGCCTTTAGCATTTGTTTTACCTGCTCATTAACAAAAATAATTTCAAGATCATTGTTCGCAATCATCACGTTTGCTTGGCAAACACGTAACGCGTTAGATAAATCTGCATCACGCTGTGATTGTTTGTCTCGTTCTTTTTGTGCTGATATATCACTGGCAAACTTAATGACTTTAACGACTTGACCGTTACTATCAATAATTGGGTTATAGGTCGCTTGGATCCAAATCTCTTGGCCATTTTTACCGATGCGCTTGAACTCATCAGAGATAAATTCGCCACTTCGCAAACGCTGCCAGAACTGCTGGTATTCGGTGCTTTGAGACTCTTCTTCAGCAACAAACATCGCGTGATGCTGCCCTTGAATCTCCTCAAGCCGGTAACCCATGACGCTTAAGAAATTTGCATTGGCTGTCAAGATTGTTCCCGATGGTTGAAATTCAATCACTGCAAGTGATTTATTCAATGCAGTAACAATTAAATCATTATTTGACTCAACACTTTTAGGACTGCTAAACCATCCCATACCCTTCACCTTCTTGTTAATCAACCCAATTAAATGTCCATCGTTTTTTGTAGGTCTAATAATGCGACCATTTTTTCACCCACATTCACCAAACCTGCCACAAATTGCGCATGCTCCGAATCTGATAAGTGGGGCACTGCTTTTGCTTCATGCTCAGCAATGCTATAGACATCCGAGACGGCATCGACAACGATACCCATAATTTTACTTGTGCTTTCTAATTTCACCTTAAGAACAATCACCACCGTAAGCGGCCCATACTCAATAGCAGGAATCGCAAAGCGACGCCGCAAATCAATAATAGGCACTATGGTGCCTCGCAGATTTATTACCCCTTTAACAAAATCTGGCGCATTTGGAATGACGGTTATCTCTTCCCAGCTGCGAATTTCTTGAACTGTTAAAATATCAACGCCATATTCTTCATCTGCCATAATGAACGTTAGAAACTGTTTCACATCCTGATCTTGTTCTAAAGTTAATTTGTTATGTAGGTCGTCTTGCGGTGTAATCATGACGCCTCCAAACTAGCTTTAGACTCGATGATAAGCTCTTGGCTTCCCGGTTTTTTCAGGCCTGATAATTTAATCAATCCACTAATATCAACAATCAACGAAACCCGACCGTCACCTAATATTGTTGCGCCAGACACACCATCTACTTTTTGATAATTGGCTTCTAGGCTTTTGATAACCACTTGTTGCTGAGACAGTAAGTCATCCACCAATAGACCCACTTTTTGGTTGTCGCTTTCAACAACAACTAACAAGGTCTTATCAAGCGTCTCTATCGCACCTTGGTGATTAAAAATAGTGTATAAACGTAAGATAGGAATATATTCATCACGTAGGCGCAATACGTCTAAATCCTTGCCTACCCGACTTACTTTACTGATATCTATTTGGAGAGATTCAATTATCGAAATGAGTGGAATGATGTAAGTATGCTCAGCAATACGAACTAACTGGCCATCAAGAATCGCTAATGTCAGTGGCAAACGAATAGTAAAGGTTGAGCCTACACCGGGGGCTGAAGATACTTCGACTGACCCGCTCAGTGCTTCAATATTTCTTCTCACCACATCCATGCCGACGCCTCGTCCGGATAGATCGCTCACTTGATCTGCGGTCGAAAAACCAGGTAAGAAAATGAGTTCGTTAATTTCATTATCACTAAGATCATCAGACTCGGAAATTAAGCCATTTTTTATCGCTTTCTCACGGATTTTCGTGGTATTTAAACCCTGCCCATCATCCATGATCTCAATAACAATGTTCCCGCCTTGATGAAAAGCATTCAACGTAACGGTACCTACCGGATCTTTACCTGCTGCGACTCGTTTTTCGACTGTCTCTAGACCATGATCAAGTGAATTTCTGACTAGATGCACCATAGGATCAGAGATTTTCTCCATCACAGTTTTATCCAGCTCGGTTTGTTCACCTAAAAGCTTTAGCTCAACTTGCTTGTCGAGTTTTTGAGAAATATCACGCACCAAACGTGGAAAACGGCTAAAAACGAAGCTAATCGGCAACATTCTTATACGCATCACATTTTCTTGTAAATCCCGAGTGTTATGAGCGAGTTGAGCAAGCCCTTCTTGTAAAGAGGCAATGGTTGCTTCAGTTATCTCTTGCTCACCCAACTGGCTAAGCATGGCTTGTGTAATAACGAGCTCGCCGACCATGTTAATAAGTGAGTCCACCTTATCGATTCCAACACGAATCGAAGTAGACTCTGTATTGGCCGCGGCTGATTTAACAGGAGCTGATTTCTTCACTTCCGCCGTTGGCTTAGCCGCAGTTTCTGCCTCTTTGATCTCTGTATCTGTGGCTGCTTGTGCTACTTTTGTTTCTTCTAGTTCATCACCAAATAATCCACCGCATAGCGTAATGGTGATGTCAGCATCATCTTCGACCCATTCAAAAATCTCTTCGATGCAGCTTTGCTCTTTATCTGTGGTTAAAAAGAAGCGCCAAGATAAAAAACACTCTTCTGGTGCAAAGTCAGTAATATCTGGCACATCATCTTGAAATGCCTGAGTTTCAAGATCACCTAGCTCAGCAAGCTCGCTGATCATATAAAGCGGTTCGTTACCTGTTTTAAATAAATGGTGGTGAGGCTTAAAGTCTATCTGAAAGGTATTGCGACTACTTTCTGTGACGGGCTCTTCGCTATTTGTATCACTTGCCACGGCTTTTGTTGCTGCACGCATACCTAAAATTTCTTCAAATTTTATACGTAGTTCATCAGCTTCCGCTAAATCGGGCTGTTGCTCAGCCTGCAGTGAACGTAATAATGCCCGCAAACAATCAACTGACTTTAAAAGTAGGTTTACATGCTCAGCAGTTAAGTCTCGTGAGCCTTCACGAATTTGGTCTAAAAGGGTTTCTAGAACGTGGGTAAAATCAGCTACCGATGTAAATCCAAATGTTCCGCTACCTCCTTTGATAGAATGTGCAGCGCGAAAAATAGTATTGATTGTTTCTAAGTCTTCTTCGCCTGGAACTAGGTTTAATAACTCAGCTTCCATTGCATCGAGTCCTTCAAAGCTTTCTTCGAAGAACACTTCAAAAAATTGGCTTAGATCTATACTCATGCCCCGCTCCTATTGTTAGCGAATCACTTTTTTTAATACCGCTAACAATTGCTCTGGGTTAAAAGGCTTCACTATCCAGCCTGTTGCGCCAGCAGCTTTACCCTCAGATTTCTTATCTAGACCCGATTCTGTGGTCAGCATAAGTAAAGGAGTAAATTTGTAGTTTGGTAGAGTGCGTAACTCTCTTATCAGTGTAATACCATCCATTACCGGCATGTTGACATCAGAAATAACCGCATCAAAGCCCTGCTGTTTTGCGATACTCAATGCTTCGCTGCCATCCTTTGCTTCGGTCACATCAAAGCCCGCTTTTTTAAGGGTAAAACCAACCATTTGTCGCATTGATGCTGAGTCATCGACTGCTAAAATTTTTTTCATAAAAACCTCTTAATTGGCATTTTCAAGCACAAGGTAATGACTTAATCCCAAACTATTAATTGCCTGTTGCAATGGCTCGCTTTGTCCAATCCAAATAATTTTATGCTGAACCGAAAGCAAATGTTTTTGCAATGCACACAGTAGCTGTACTGACGCAGTATCGGCTCTCGTTACTTCACTGATATCAAGACATATATCATCATTTGACGATAATTCTTGTAGTAAATCTTGGTGTAGTGACTCAACATGAGTAATTGCGAGTTCAGTAGGAAGCTTTATCATTAACGCGCTCTTACACAGCTTTTAATAATTCATAACAAAAGCTTAGACTGAGTTAATAAAATTGCCATTTTTTAAATTAAAAAATAGTAAATTTTTTTAGTAGGTTAGAGGAAAAGTAAAAGATCCACCTTCTAAAGAAGGTGGCTTTGCATTAGCCCCCTAGAAGGGGGCGTTGTTTACTGCAGTGTTAA
>SGPE01000028.1 GCA_004208945.1 Pseudoalteromonas sp. CO133X
GGCAAAGAAGGCAAGTGCGGCGAAGGTAAATGTGGCGGCGATAAAAAAGCTGGCAAAGAAGGCAAGTGCGGCGAAGGTAAATGTGGCGGCGATAAAAAAGCTGGCAAAGAAGGCAAGTGCGGCGAAGGTAAATGTGGCGGCGATAAAAAAGCTGGCAAAGAAGGCAAGTGCGGTGAAGGTAAATGCGGCGGAGATAAAAAAGCTGCAAAAGAAGGTAAGTGTGGCGAAGGTAAATGTGGTTCAAACCACTAAGCATTCACTTAGCTTTTAAAAGGGCCATCTAGGCCCTTTTTAGTAGGAGGTAGTATGTATTTTGAATCAACATCAGTGTTTGGACAAATAGGGTTAGGCTTACGCCGAGAAATGCTTGATGAAATGGTAACAGATGTCCCTAGGCCAATTGATTTTCTGGAGGTAGCACCTGAAAATTGGTTAAAGCTGGGTGGTCGGTTTGGAAAACAGTTTAAGCAGTTAACTGAACGTAACGCGTTTGTTTGTCATGGTTTATCTTTATCTATAGGTTCACCTGCTGAACTTGATGTAGAATTTGTGAAATCACTAAAGGCTTTTTTTAAAGAGCATAACATTCGTTTATTTAGTGAACATCTAAGCTACTGCTCTGGCGAAGGGCATATGTATGATTTAATGCCTATCCCATTTACAGAAGAAGCAATCAAGCATGTTGTTACGCGCATTAAGCAAGTGCAAGATATTCTTGAACAGCAGATTGCTATAGAAAACGTTTCATATTACGCTGCGCCAGGTCAAGAAATGACAGAGCTGGAGTTTACCAACGCCGTGTTAGCAGAGTCTGATTGTAAGCTTTTAATTGATATTAATAATATTTATGTAAACTCAATTAATCATGGTTATGATGCAGAGCAATTTTTAAAAGGTTTACCTAGTCAACGAATTGCTTATGGGCACATTGCAGGACACTATACAGAAGCCGAAGATTTGTTGGTTGACACACATGGCTCACCTGTCATTGACCCTGTTTGGCAACTACTTGAAAAAGCCTATGCTTTTCATGGGGTGTTTCCAACTCTTCTTGAACGCGATTTTAATATTCCACCGATGGCGGAACTGTTAGCAGAGCTAAATATTATTGAGAAATTACAATTTTCAGCAAATAAGGTGAAATACAGTGCCTAGTCATTTTACAGAAGTTCAGCAACAATTTATGGCCCATATTCGTGACCCAAATCACAATAAAAAGCCAATAAATATTGAAGAGCGGAGAATGGCAATTTATCGTGATCTGTTTTTCAATAATGTTGAAGGTTTTGTTAGTTCTGCTTTTCCTGTTCTAAAAAGTCTGTATACAAAAAGTGGTTGGCAAAATTTAATACGCCTCTTTTTTAGTCAACATAATTGTAAGTCTCCATATTTTCTTGATATTGCCGGTGAGTTTTTAGAGTTTCTAGCTACAAGTTACTCAAAGCAATCTACAGATCCTGATTTTATGTTAGAACTGGCACATTATGAGTGGGTTGAACTGGATGTATCCGTTGCACAAGCGCAGGAACACGAAGCAGCTTTACTAACAAATCAGGTTACAAATGCAGGTTTGCTTTTAAGTTGTTTGGCACGTAATTTAAGTTACACATATCCCGTTCATACAATCAGTAAAGACTACCAACCAGAAAGCCCGCTTACGGAGCCGTGTTATTTCGTTGTTTATCGAGATAGTGACGATGAGGTGCAGTTTTTATCAACAAATGCGATGACAGCATTGCTATTAAGTATCATTGAAGCGCAACCGGGTATAAATTTAAATCTGCTCTGCCAAGAAGTGGCAAGACACGCTCCTCAATTTAGTCAAGAACAGCTATATCAAGGGGCGCTTAATACTTTAAGTGCAATGGCTGAGCGTGGCGTGATCGTTACTAAATCATAGGTCTAAAATACAGCAAAAAGCCTTTATTGATAGGGATACATCGACTATCATGTGCGCCTTATTGTGTCGTGCTTAAATAAAGGTAGTAACTATGTCGAATGATAAAGACTTTAAAGATCCGTTCAATGCAACTTATTTCATTGCGTTTTTAGCTGTATTTGTTGGTATTGGCTGTCTAAACGCTATCCTTGGTTGGATCACTGCTTTATCTTAATTTGCGAAAGTAAATTTAAGACACTAGGCTGCATTATGCAGCCTTTTTTATTACTATTGATGCAGTTCAAGGATTAATTTTGGATCTTGCTACCGACTTTCTACTAAGGTGATGTTATACTCTCGAGCTTTGTTAGATAAAATTTTTGAGCAGTATAATTATGACTCAAGCAACTTCAACGCTCATTAAACAGAGCATTGCAACTATTGCTGATTACCCAAAACCGGGCATTATGTTCCGTGATGTAACAACCTTAATGGCCAATGCTGACGCGTTTAAAGCAACAATTGACAGCTTTATATCAGCATATAAAGATCAAGGTTTTACAAAAATAATTGGTACAGAATCACGTGGTTTTATCTTTGGTGCACCACTTTCATATGCACTAGGTATTCCATTTATTCCAGTTCGTAAGCCAGGTAAACTTCCTCGTGAAGTCATTTCACAAAACTATCAATTAGAGTATGGTGAAGATACATTAGAGCTTCATACCGATGCTATAGTTGCTGGTGATAAAGTGTTATTAGTTGATGACTTACTTGCTACAGGTGGCACAATTGAAGCGACTGCAAAACTAGTGGCTAAACTAGGTGGTAATGCAACTGATGCCGCGTTTGTTGTATCTTTGCCTGAGCTAGGTGGTGAGCAACGAGTTGCTGATATGGGTATCAAAATTTTAAAGTTGGTTGAATTCGAAGGCGAATAATTAATGAGTTATCAGGTTCTAGCAAGGAAATGGCGACCACAAACCTTTCACGAGTTAGTGGGGCAGTCTCATGTTAAGCAGGCATTGGTTAATGCATTAACACAAAATAGACTCCATCATGCTTACCTCTTTACTGGAACCCGTGGAGTGGGTAAAACTACCATCGCACGTATATTCGCAAAAAGCCTCAACTGCGATAAGGGTATCTCTGCTGAGCCATGTGGCCAATGCTCAAGTTGTACTGACATTGAAGCAGGCCGTTATATTGATTTATTAGAAATCGATGCGGCTTCACGTACAAAGGTAGAAGATACCCGCGAAATCCTTGATAACGTTCAATACGCACCAACACGTGGTCGTTACAAGGTATACCTAATCGATGAAGTTCACATGCTATCTAAGCATAGTTTTAATGCTTTACTAAAAACACTGGAAGAGCCACCAGAGCATGTGAAGTTTTTATTAGCGACAACCGATCCACAAAAACTGCCAGTGACGATTTTATCTCGTTGCTTACAGTTTAATTTGAATGCGTTGTCGCAATCAGAAATTCATGAGCAGCTTGCCCATGTTTTACAGCAAGAGCAACTCAGCTTTGATGATAAATCCTTGCAAGTACTTGCGAAAGCCGCCGATGGTAGTATGCGCGATGCGCTAAGCTTAACTGATCAAGCAGTTGCCCAAACGAATGGTAATATAAGTTACCAGGCCGTACAAAGTATGCTTGGCTTGATGGATACTCACTACAGTCAAACTATGTTAGCTGCAGTACTTTGCCAAGATGGAGATGCGCTGTTATCTGAGGTAAAAAACCTTGTCAGTCGCAACCCTAATTTTGTTGCTTTGCTTGATGACCTGATTGCACTTACACATCTAATTCAGCTTGCACAGTTAGTACCCAGCGCAGCAGCACTTGATGAGAGTAATCGTGAGTTTATAGAACAGGTTGCGCAAACAACTGATGCGCAGCAGATACAAGTTTATTACCAATTACTGTTGAATGGTAAAAAAGATCTGCAATGGGCGCCGGATGCCAAACTAGGTTTTGAAATGATCATGTTGCGCTTGCTCGCATTCCAACCAACGCAATTTGCTCAAAGTCAAACACCAACGAATAGTCAACAGCAGGTTAAACCTAGCGGTGCCGGTGCACTGCGTGATATTTTGAAAAAATCAACGGCGCAACGTGAACAAGCAGCTTCAGAGCAAGCACCAACTGCACAAAGCTCTGCACAGACAACGGCTGTATCTTCAGAGCCTCAGTCAATACAAGCTGAACCTGTTGAAGCAGAGTCTATTCAAGCAGAACCTATTCAAGCTGCCGCAGCAGAAACGGCACATAGCCCTAAGCCAGCCCAGCAAGTTGAAGCAACAGCAGTAGAACAGCTAGATGCTAACCAGCAGCCCCAGCAAAACGCTACAACTGAATTGACCGCAGAAGTTAAACCAGCGCCACAACAGCAAAGCCACTCAGAACAAGTGCCAGCAGCTGAATACTCTCCACAGGAGTATTCTTCGCAAGATTACATGGATGATCATGATGCACAAATGGACTCATCACTTGCAGCGCAATACGATGATGTGATGAATAGCGCTTATGATCAGGGCTTTACTGCCAATGAAGCATCTACAGCGCCTCAGCAACAGCAAACTGCACCAGCACAATTACAACAGCAGCAAAGTCAGGCGCAGTCGGCCATTGCTCGTATTTTACAAGACCGCAATATCTCAGGTGCTGGTCGCTTAAGTGGTACAGCTACGCAAACTAATGTTAAAGCAGAACAACAGTCTGAAGCTAAGCCGCCAGCGCAACAAAGCACAGCCGCTACGAATCATCAACCTCAGCAGCAACAAGTGGCTGCAGAAGTAAAAAAGCCCAGCCCCCAGCCGACGGGGGAGAGCAATAATAAAGTAAAAAAAGTCGACTTTAGAGAAAAGCATCAAACAATCACCGAAAATTTAGCGCCTGAGTTGCTTGAGCAAATTAATCCACAAAAAGCGCCAGAGCCTGTGATTGAAGAAGCCAGTATTCCGATACCTGATGATTTTGAAAGCCCGATCAGCAGTATTAAATTTGCACACGAACAAGATGAATGGGCGTATTTAATAAAACGTATGGGGCTAGGTGGCCGAATGCGACAATTTGCATTGCACTCGATTTTCACAAAGAATAATAATCAAATGCACATTGAAGTTGACTCATCACAGCGTCACTTAGACAGTGCAGTACTAAGGCAAAAGCTCAATGCTGCATTAAGTGAAATTTACGGTCATAATGTAGAACTGAGTATCGAGTTTGCTGATGGCGTAATTGATTCACCGTATTTGATCCAACAAAAGATTGATGCAGGTCGTCATCAACAAGCCATTGATGTAATAAATAGTGATGAAAACATAGTGCAATTTCAGCAGTTATTTAGCGCTATAATCGATGAAAACAGTATTCAGGCATTGTAATTAGTTACAATAGCCCTTATCTTCATGCCAATTAAAGTAGTTTTAGAAAGAGAGACAGTTATGTTTAAAGGTGGAATGGGTAACATGATGAAGCAAGCGCAGCAAATGCAAGAGCGCATGCAAAAAGCCCAAGACGAAATCGCTAACCTAGAAGTAGTAGGTGAAGCTGGTGCAGGCCTAGTTAAAGTAACTATGCTTGGTAACCACAATGTACGTCGTGTTGAATTAGATGAAAGCCTAATGGAAGACGACAAAGACATGATCGAAGATTTGCTTGCGGCAGCGTGTAATGATGCTGTACGCCGTGTTGCAGAAGAAACACAAGAGCGCATGAGCAAAGTAACTGGCGGTATGCAATTACCACCAGGTATGAAAATGCCTTTCTAAGTGACTCTATATGCAACTATCGCCTAGTTTAACACAGCTGATTGAAGCACTAAGATGCCAACCTGGCATTGGTCCTAAGTCGGCACAGCGCATTGCTTTTCATTTGCTTGAACGAGACCGTCAAGGTGGCAAACAACTTGGTCATGCATTGACTAAAGCCATGGATGAAGTAGGGCATTGTCAGTCGTGTCGTACTTTTACAGAGCAACCCGTGTGCGATATTTGCTCAAGTGTTAAACGTCAAGATAGTGGTTTATTGTGTGTGGTCGAATCACCAACCGATGTGCTGGCTATTGAGCAAACCGGTCAATATCAGGGGCTTTATTTTGTTTTAATGGGTCACTTGTCGCCAATCGATGGCATAGGACCAAAAGAGATTGGCCTTGATATTCTTGAAAGCAAATTGCAACAAGGCGGCATTAATGAGGTGATCCTCGCAACCAACCCAAGTGTTGAAGGGGAAACCACAGCCCACTACATTGCTGAGCTTTGTCATAAGTATCAGGTAGGAGCATCCCGTATTGCTCATGGTGTTCCTGTTGGTGGTGAGCTCGATTTACTTGATGGCATGACCCTAATGCATGCATTTAGTGGGCGACGCGCAGTAAACCAAAACTAATACCGCAAATGGTCTCAAAAGCCTGCTTCATGCAGGCTTTTTTGTGTCTATCCGCTATTTTATCCGCAAATTTAATTTTTTGCCTTGAAGTTCAAAAAGCCTGCCCCATATAAAAAGTCATAGTGCAGATAAGACACTTTGTTAATTGGAGATTTACACAATGACTGCAGCACAAAAAGAAACATTAGGCTTTCAAACAGAAGTCAAACAACTATTAAACCTGATGATTCACTCTCTTTACTCTAATAAAGAGATTTTCCTACGTGAGCTTGTATCAAACGCGTCAGATGCAGCAGATAAATTGCGTTTCCTAGCGCTTTCAAATGGCGATTTATACGAAAATGATGCAGATTTAAAAGTACGTATCAGTGCAGATAAAGACGCAAACACAGTAACCATTACCGATAACGGTATTGGTATGAGCCGTGAAGATGTGATCAATTCACTAGGTACGATTGCAAAATCTGGTACCGCAGAGTTTTTTCAAAACCTAACAGGTGATCAAAGCAAAGATTCACAATTGATTGGTCAATTCGGTGTTGGTTTTTACTCAGCATTTATCGTTGCTGATAGAGTAACAGTGCGTACGCGTAAAGCGGGTGAAAGCCAAGGTATTGAATGGCAATCTGCGGGTGAAGGTGAGTACACCTTACAAGAGATTGATAAACCATCACGTGGTACGGAAATCATCCTTCATCTTCGTGAAGACGAAACAGAGTTTGCTGATGAATTCCGCTTACGTAGCATCGTGACTAAATACTCAGACCACATTTCTATTCCAGTTGAAATGTATAAAGCAGAAGTACCTGAATCTGAAGGGCCTGACGGCGAGAAAATTCCAGCACAGCCAGGCGAGTGGGAAGGTATTAACCGCGCAACTGCATTATGGACTCGCGATAAGTCAGAAGTCACAGACGAAGAGTACAAAGAGTTTTATAAGCACATTGGCCATGATTGGGAAGAGCCACTAAGCTGGGCACATAACAAGGTTGAAGGTAAAACAGAATACACGAGCTTGTTATACATCCCGAAAAAAGCACCTTTCGATTTATGGAACCGTGAGCGTCAATCAGGTTTAAAACTGTATGTGCAACGCGTTTTCATCATGGATGACGCTGAGCAGTTCATGCCAAGCTACTTACGTTTTGTGAAAGGTTTACTTGATTCAAACGACTTACCACTAAACGTGTCGCGTGAAATATTGCAAGACAACAAAGTAACGCAAGCAATCCGTAAAGGTTGTACATCGCGTGTACTTAAAATGCTTGAGCGAATGGCGAAAAACCGTGAAGAAGATTATCAATCTTTCTGGAATGAGTTTGGTCAGGTGTTAAAAGAAGGCCCTGCTGAAGATGCGGCTAACAAAGAAGCCATTGCTAAGCTACTGCGTTTCGCTTCTACACACACCGACGAAAGCACACAAAATGTATCGCTTGAGCAATACATTGAGCGTATGAAGCCAGAGCAAGATAAAATTTACTATGTGGTTGCTGATTCATTCGCTGCAGCGAAGAGCTCACCACACTTAGAGATCTTCCGTAAGAAGGGCATCGAAGTATTGCTCCTAAGCGACCGTGTTGATGAGTGGATGATGAGCTACTTAACTGAGTTCAACGAAAAATCATTCCAGTCAATCACTCGTGGTGACTTAGATTTAGGTAATATGGATGACGAAGAAACGAAAAAAGCACAAGAAGAGTCAGAAAAAGAAGTTGCTGGCCTAGTTGAGCGTATTAAAACAGCACTAGGTGATAACGTTAAAGACGTACGCTTTACGCATCGTCTAACTGACTCGCCTGCGTGTGTTGTTGCAGATGAGCATGATATGAGCTCACAAATGCAAAAGTTAATGGAATCAGTTGGTCAAACAGTGCCTGAGCAAAAGCCAATTTTTGAGCTTAACCCAGAGCATCAGCTTGTTAAACACTTAAATGTTGAGCAAGATGAAGACAAGTTTGCCCAGTGGTCACACGTACTTCTAGATCAAGCATTACTGGCTGAGCGCGGTACCTTAAAAGATCCTGCTGGCTTTGTAACTCGCTTAAACAAACTCATGCTAGATATAAGCAAATAAGCGTTTTAGCTGAATGAGTTGGGAAAGGGAGCAAGGCTCCCTTTTTTATTGCCGTTAATATAGGCAATTGGTATAAGTTACTTGAGGTATAGCCTCAGTTGTGGAAGAATTCAGGCTTTAAAAACAAAACTCCACTGATCGACCATTTTTAAGATTAGTATCACACAGAGGACAATGATATGCGCATTATTCTTTTGGGCGCGCCGGGTGCAGGTAAAGGTACTCAAGCTCAGTTTTTGATGGACAAATACGGTATTCCACAAATTTCTACGGGCGATATGCTGCGTGCAGCAATTAAAGAAGGTACACCACTTGGTCTTGAAGCTAAAAAAGTAATGGATGCAGGTCAATTAGTATCTGATGAAATTATCATCGGTCTAGTTAAAGAGCGTATTGCTAAGCCAGATTGCGAAAAAGGTTTCTTACTAGATGGTTTCCCTCGTACTATTCCTCAAGCAGATGCAATGAAAGAAAATGGCGTGGTAGTTGATCACGTTATCGAATTTGACGTTGCTGACGAAATCATCGTTGAACGTATGGGCGGTCGTCGTGTACACCCAGGTTCGGGCCGTGTATACCATGTTGTTTACAACCCACCTAAAGTTGATGGCAAAGATGACATCACTGGTGAAGACCTAATCATTCGTGATGACGACACTGAAGAAACAGTACGCAAGCGTTTAGGTATCTATCATGACCAAACTAAACCATTAGTTGATTACTACCAAGCTGAAGCAAAAGCAGGTAACACGCAGTACCATAAATTAGACGGTACACAAGCTGTTGAAACAGTAAGCCAACAACTTGGTGAGTTACTTGGTTAATCTTAGGATTAACTGAGCAATAAAAAACCGCCTTTTGGCGGTTTTTTGCTTAATGTAACTTTAAAGCTTTTTTAAAGCCTCAATTGCACCACTGTAATCAGGCTCTTTCGATAAGTTATCGACAAGTTGTTTGTATACGATTTTGTGCTCGTCATTTAAAACAAATACGGCGCGAGTTAATAAACCCATATCTTTAATAATTAAACCATATTGCTCGCCGAAATTACGCCACACAGAGTCCGAAAGTGCCGTCACTTTGTCTATATTCTCCGCTTTACAAAAGCGCTTCTGAGCAAACGGTAAATCAGCACTTAAAGTCAGCATCGCGATACTAGGGTATTCGGCAGCTACTTTTTCATTAAAGTGTTTAGTCTGAATACTGCATACACCGGTATCTAAA
Source organism: Pseudoalteromonas sp. CO133X (assembly GCA_004208945.1). GTDB lineage: Bacteria > Pseudomonadota > Gammaproteobacteria > Enterobacterales > Alteromonadaceae > Pseudoalteromonas. The sequence continues at coordinate 9,582 of SGPE01000028.1, forward strand.
CTTGGCACTACACTAATAAGTACTGCTTTGCCTTTGTAGTCATTTAGAGTGACAGGTGTAAAGCTATCATCTACTACTTTAAAATTAGGTGCTTGTTGACCAACTTCAACACCTTGACCTAGTAAAGTAACTGGTTTTGATTGAGCAGATACTTTACCTGCATCAAGCGTGTTTTCTGGTAACTCACTTGCGTAACTAAATGTACATAGTGAGCCAAGTGCAAATATCAATGGGCGTATCATAACTTCATTCCTTCAAATTAACGCATTTTACATCAGTGTATTATACTGAGTTAATAGCTCCAAGGTTTACAGTAATTTAAAATTGTAAATAAAGGGTAGTTTGATTAACATGTATACGCAGCCCAATTTTTATTAATAATAACAATAATAAAGTTAGTGTTTTGTTTTTCTGACTAGTTAAAAAGTGCGGATTTAGAGAGAGTGTATGTCGACATCGGTATTAGTATGTGATGATTCAAAATTAGCGCGTAGGCAATTAGCGCGCTCTTTACCTGATGATTGGGATATCAAAATTGAATTTGCAGAAAATGGAGTTCATTGCATCGAGCAAATTAAGAAACTCCAACCAGAAATATTATTTCTGGATTTAAACATGCCCGAAATGGATGGTTATGAAGTTCTTCAAGCCATTCAAGAGCAAGGGCTGCATGTTCTAACAGTCGTTGTCTCCGGCGATATTCAACCTAATGCACATCAACGTGTCCTTGAGTTAGGGGCTATCGACTTTATTCAAAAGCCTTGTTCACCTGAAAAACTCGCCAATATCATTGAGCATCATGGCATTAAAGACAAAGCCATGCGTGAGCGTTTAGCAAATAAGTTGGGTGAGCAGGTTGATCCTGACGTACGAGATATATATCAAGAACTCACAAATGTAGCGATGGGTCAGGCAGGTGACTTACTCGCGCGTTTACTCAATGTGTTTGTCAAGCTGCCTATCCCTAATGTGAATGTCTTAGAAGTAAACGAGCTGGATATGGCACTTCGTTCTATTGATGCCAATGCCTCAACGTCTGGTGTTTGCCAGGGTTTTATTGGTGGTGGGGTATCAGGTGAAGCGTTGCTTCTTTTAAATGATTCAAGCTTTAAAGAAATCGCCTCATTGATGAACTATGAAGGTGAGTTAAACAATAAAGTTGAGCTTGAATTATTAATGGACGTCAGCAACATTCTAATTGGTGCTATTTTATCAGGGCTTTCTAAGCAGCTTGATATGCGCTTTAGCCAAGGACACCCCGTTGTTCTTGGTCAACACTGTGATGTCTCTGACTTAGTCAAAGCTAATAAATCTCGTTGGCAGCGAACGTTGGCCATTGAGATCAGCTACGGCATTGAAAATCACAATATTAATTGTGATTTGATGTTGCTATTCACCGAGGACTCGTTGAAGACCTTAAAATATAAAGTAGCTTATTTACTAGAAGATTAAACTTATGCCAGCAGCCGACTTTAATATGAATGAACTCCATTGGTTAATGGATATGTTTAATACAGTTGATGTAGGCCTTGTGGTGCTCGACAGGGACTATAAAGTGTGTATTTGGAATGGCTTTATGGAGAACCATTCTGGGCTATTACCAAGTGCGGTGAAAGATAGAGATCTGTTCGATTTGTTTCCATCAATCGATGAAAAGTGGTTTCGAAGTAAATCTGAGTCGGTATTTATTCTTAATAATCGCTCATTCACTATATGGGAGCAGCAACCGTATATTTTCCGTTTTAAAAACTACCGACCTATTACCGGCAAAGCGGATCATATGTATCAAAACGCGACTTTTATACCGCTAACCACGACGACAGGTGAAGTTTCTCACATTTGTATCATTATTTACGATGTTACTGACGAAGCAGTTAATAAAAAAGAGCTTGAAGAAGCAAACTCAAAACTTGAATTAATGAGCCGTACAGATGCATTAACGCAACTTACAAACCGCGGGTTTTGGGAACAAAAGCTTCGCAAAGAATACATGCGAATTGTTCGAAGTGGTGGTTGCAGTACATTATTGATGTTTGATATTGATCATTTTAAAAACGTCAACGATGAACACGGACACAGCGGTGGCGATGAAGCGTTACGCCATGTTGCCGATTTACTACGCAAAACCCTTCGAGAAACCGATTTAGCAGGCCGTTATGGTGGGGAAGAGTTCGCCATTACGCTATTGGATACCGATTATGATGGTGCTGTTATATTTGCTGAAAGGTTACGTGAGTTAATTGAGAACTCGTCAATCTATTACAAAGAACAGCAAATAAAACTAACTGTCAGTATTGGTTTTGCTTGTTTTGACGAAAAGTTTGACCGCTATGAAAAATGGATTGAAGCGGCAGATAACGCGCTCTACCATTCAAAAGAAAATGGTCGAAACAAAGTAACAGCTTATTCAGATTTAAAAGACTAAAGGTGTTTAGCGCTTTAGTCTTTTAAAATTCCAACTAATTTTAAGCTTAAAGGTTGCATACGCTAACCTTCATTTTTAACAAACCAGTCGCGATAGTCTGCACTTATAAATAGCCCAAGCTACTCTGTAGCATGCCTTGTATCACTTGCGGGGCACTCACCTATTACAGATACCTCACCAGTTGCTGACTCTTGCTCTAGTTTTACCTTAAAGCCCCATAATCTATAAAGATGTTTTAATACTTCATCTTTAGATTTAGCAAGGGGGATACTGTTATGAGGCACATAGCGCAAAGTGAGTGAGCGATCGCCTCTTATATCAACATTATAAATTTGTATATTAGGCTCGTGATTGCTTAGGTTATATTGGGCTGAAAGCGTCTCTCTTACTTGGTGGTAACCTATTTCATCATGAATAGCACCGACATTAAGCGTTGGCTCTTTTTCGTGATCGATAATGGTAAAGAGCTTAAAATCACGGATAATTTTTGGCGATAAAAACTGGCTTATAAAACTCTCGTCTTTAAAGTTTTGCATTGCAAAGTGGAGTGTTTCCAGCCAATCACTGCCCGCGTATTCTGGAAACCACTTTTTATCTTCCTCAGTCGGGTTCTCACAAATGCGGCGAATATCAACCATCATGTTAAAACCAAGCGCATAGGGGTTAATCCCTGAATAATAATTGCTGTTGTAGGGCGGTTGATACACTACATTGGTGTGGCTTTGTAAAAACTCGAGCATAAAGGCGTCGGTAAGCTTACCCTCATCGTACAGGTGATTCAAAATGGTGTAATGCCAAAACGTAGCCCAGCCTTCATTCATCACTTGTGTTTGTTTTTGTGGGTAAAAGTATTGCGAAATTTTACGCACAATACGAATGATTTCTCGTTGCCATGACTCAAGTAGTGGCGCATTTTTTTCAATGAAATACAGGATATTTTCTTGCGGCTCTTCTGGGAAGCGACGCTCACGTTTTTTAGATTCTTGCTGTGAAGTAGGTATAGTGCGCCACAGTTCATTGACCTGCGATTGTAAGTAATCTTCACGTTCTTGCTGACGCTTTTGCTCTTCGTATAGCGAAATACGTTGCGGGCGTTTGTAGCGGTCAACACCATAATTCATTAAGGCATGACATGAGTCGATGAGATTCTCAACCTCATTGATGCCATATTTTTCTTCGCACTTAGCAATATAATTTTTTGCAAATAATAAGTAGTCGATGATTGAACTGGCATCAGTCCAGGTTTTAAAAAGGTAATTGCCTTTAAAAAATGAGTTGTGACCATAGCAAGCGTGTGCCATCACCAAAGCTTGCATTGGCAGGGTGTTTTCTTCCATTAAATAGGCAATACACGGGTCTGAGTTAATAACAATCTCATAAGCAAGACCCATTTGCCCACGTTTATAGTTTTGTTCGGTTTGAATGAATTTTTTACCATACGACCAGTGGCTATAACCAATCGGCATACCCACACTCGAATAGGCATCCATCATTTGCTCAGCGGTTATTACTTCGATTTGATTCGGGTAAGTATCGAGCTTATAAATGTTCGCTACCCGTTCAATCTCAGTTTGATATTCTGCTAATAAATCAAATGTCCAATCAGGACCGTCACTAATACGTTTATCGGCCATACTTTACCTCACTCGCAAGGCTATGCGGCGCCTTGCTGCTGACGATTCTTTTTAAATAATTCACGGAAAATAGGGTAAATGTCCTCAACGCCACGGATATGTTGCATTGCAAAATTGTCGTGGGTTTGCGCTATAGATTGATACTCACGCCATAAACTTTGATGAGCACGGGCGGTAATTTCGATATAGGCGTAATAGCGCACCGCCTTTAACAGTTTATTACGTAAAATTTCGCCACAATTTGGCGAGTCGTCTGCCCAATTGTCACCATCAGAGGCTTGCGCTGCGTAAATGTTCCATTCCTCTGGGTTATAGCGTTCAGCAATGATTTCGTTCATCAGTTTTAATGCACTCGATACTATGGTGCCACCGGTTTCTTGAGAATAGAAAAACTCCTGTTCATCCACCTCTTTAGCTTGGGTATGATGACGAATATAGACAACTTCTATATTTTTGTAGCTACGGGTTAAAAATTGATACAGCAAAATATAAAAGCGTTTCGCCATGTCTTTAGTCGCTTGATCCATTGAGCCTGACACATCCATTAAACAAAACATCACGGCTTTGCTTGTAGGGTGGGGTCGTTTTTCATAGTTACGAAAACGTAAGTCGTAATTATCAATAAAGGGCACTGCTTTAATACGGCTTTGTAGCTCCTCGATTTGCCGTTCAAGTAAAGCAATTGCGGCCTTATCTGGCTCTTCTTCAGCTTGTAATAAGGCTAACTGACCCTCAAGCTCAGCAAGATGACGTTTTTTGCCAGCGGTCATTGCTACTCTGCGAGCAAGTGACCCCTGCAGTGAACGAACAATATCAATATTGCTGGGCATGCCGTCGTTACAAAAACCAGCACGATGGGTTTTCATCTGCACCAGTTTATCAAGCTGATTTTGTTGCAGGTTAGGCAGTTCAAGATCTTCGAACAATAAATCTAGGTATTCATCTTTTGAAATAGAGAACACAAAGTCGTCTTGTCCTTCACCTGAATCACTGGCTTCACCTTCGCCACTACCACCCCCTTGACCGCCTCCTTGCGGGCGCTTGATTTTGTCGCCCGTAGAAAATTGGTCATTACCTGGGTGGATCTGCTCACGGTCGCCGCCACGTCCTTGATGAAAAATAGGCTCACTGATATCACGTTGCGGAATAGAGATACTCTCGCCGCTGGTGGTATCGGTTACGCTGCGCTTATTAATGGCATCAGATACCGCTTCTTTAATTTGTTTTTTATAACGCCTGATGAACCGTTGACGATTCAAGGTACTTTTGTTTTTTCCATTCAGGCGTCGGTCAATAAAATGCGCCATAACAACCCCCTTAAAACAAACGTTTTTTACTGCGATTTTCTAACGCGTAAATACCATTCAGAAAGTAAACGTACTTGTTTTTGGGTATAGCCTTTCTCAACCATACGATTGACAAAGTCTTCGTGTTTTTTCTGATCTTCAGCCGAAGTTTTCGCATTGAAGGAAATAACCGGTAGGAGATCTTCGGTATTTGAGAACATTTTCTTCTCAATAACCGTGCGAAGTTTTTCGTAACTGGTCCAAAGCGGATTCTTGCCTTGATTGTGTGCACGGGCACGCAGTACGAAATTGACTATTTCATTTCTAAAGTCTTTCGGATTTGAAATACCCGCAGGTTTTTCAATCTTTTCAAGTTCTGCGTTAAGTGCAGCGCGGTCAAATAGCTGGCCGGTATCTGGGTCACGGTATTCTTGATCTTGGATCCAAAAATCTGCATAAGTGACGTAGCGGTCAAAGATGTTTTGCCCGTATTCAGAGTAAGACTCTAAATAGGCCGTTTGTAACTCTTTGCCAATAAATTCCACATACTGAGGAATAAGGTAGCCTTTTAAGTGGCTTAAGTAACGTTCTTCAACATCGGCAGTAAATTGCTCACGCTCAATTTGCTGCTCAAGTACATAAAATAGATGTACAGGGTTTGCAGCTACTTCTGTGGTATCAAAGTTAAATACCCGCGATAGAATTTTAAACGCAAAGCGGGTAGAAAGCCCTGTCATGCCCTCGTCAACACCGGCATAGTCGCGGTACTCTTGATACGACTTAGCTTTCGGATCGGTGTCTTTTAAGCTTTCGCCATCATATACCCGCATTTTTGAATAAATACTTGAGTTCTCAGGCTCTTTCATTCGCGAAAGCGTGGTAAATTGCGCCAGTGTTTTTAATGTACCAGGTGCGCATGGTGCATCGTGTAATTCACTGTTTTCAAGCAGTTTATTATAAATTTTAACCTCTTCAGAAACACGTAAACAATAAGGTACTTTGACGATGTAAACACGGTCTAGGAATGCTTCATTGTTTTTATTGTTTTTGAATGTTTGCCACTCAGACTCATTTGAGTGAGCTAAAATCATGCCGTTAAACGGTAAGGCACTGATGCCTTCAGTCCCATTATAGTTACCTTCTTGCGTGGCTGTAAGCAGTGGGTGTAGCACCTTGATGGGCGCTTTAAACATTTCCACAAACTCCATTAAGCCTTGGTTTGCTAAACAAAGCGCACCCGAGTAGGCATATGCATCGGGGTCATTTTGTGCAAAGTGTTCAAGTTGGCGAATATCGACTTTACCAACGAGTGCTGAGATGTCTTGATTGTTTTCATCGCCGGGCTCTGTTTTAGCAATTGCGACTTGGTTTAAAATGGATGGGTAGCGCTTAACCACTCTAAATTGGCTAATGTCACCGTTAAATTCGCTTAAACGTTTTGCAGCCCATGGCGACATCACTGTTTTTAAATAACGCGGTTTAATACCGTATTCTTTTTCTAAAAGCTTAGCGTCTTCATTTGGGTCAAATAATGCCAGAGGGTGATCGTTAACAGGCGAGCCTTTAATTGAATAAATAGGCACCTGCTGCATCAAGTATTTAAGCTTTTCAGCGATTGATGATTTACCACCACCCACCGGACCAAGTAGATAGAGAACTTGCTTGCACTCTTCTAAACCCTGAGCTGCGTGTTTTAAGTACGCAACGATTTGCTCTATTGCATCTTCCATCCCATAAAAATCGTGGAAGGCAGGGTAGCGTGCAACAACGCGATTTGAAAACAGCCTGCTTAAGCGCGCATCGGTTGATGTATCGATAATTTCAGGCTCACCGATGGCCATTAAAAGCCGCTCAGGCGCGCTGGAATAAGCTGATTTATCCTTTTTACAGATCTCGAGAAATTCCTCAATACTGTATTCTTCTTCTTGCGCTGCTTCGTATCGTGATTGGTAATGCTCAAAAATACTCATAGAGACCTCCGAAAACCCGCTAAAATGACGTGTAATTAGATTAAGAGAAAAGCAAAGGTTATTTAAAGCTTAGTCACGATTTTGACTTTTTGCGCAAGAAAATTAAGAATTTAATTGAAAAAAGCTCATCTTGATTAGGCTTTTTGAGTGAGGGCTTGGCTGCGGCTTAGAAGGGGCGTGCAATAGCAATAAAAAAGACGCCGAAGCGCCTTTTTTTGATTACTGTTAGTAACAGAAGATTAAGCGAAGTTAGCGTTCGCGAAGTCCCAGTTAACTAATGCCCAGAAACCTTTTAAGTAATCTGGACGAACGTTACGGTAATCGATGTAATAAGCGTGTTCCCACAGATCCACAGTAAGGATTGGTGTTACACCTTCATCAGTTAACGGAGTTGCAGCATTTGATGTGTTTACGATATCAAGTGTGCCGTCAGCTAGTTTAACTAACCAAGTCCAGCTTGAACCAAAGTTGTTTACAGCTTTGTCGTTTAATGCATCTTTGAATGCTTCGAAAGAACCCCATTTAGCGTTGATAGCATCAGCGATAGCGCCAGTAGGCTCACCACCACCGTTTGGAGATAGGCTGTTCCAGTAGAAAGTGTGGTTCCAGATTTGTGCAGCATTGTTAAATACACCACCTTCTGAAGAACATACGATTTCTTCTAGAGATTTATTTTCGAATTCTGTGCCTGGGATCAGGCCATTTAATTTTACAACATACGTGTTGTGGTGTTTACCGTGGTGAAACTCTAGAGTTTCCTTTGAAATATGTGGCTCTAATGCATCGATTGCGTATGGTAGTGACGGTAGTTCAAATGCCATTTTTTATCTCCATCTTCTTGGTTGATAGTCCACCTAGTTATAGGTAATAGCAAGCTAAACAGCGTACTTACCTATACCAAGTGGTATTATAGTGTTACTATAATTGTTGAGTATTTTACTCAAGTTTTAGCAAACAGCAATGCTCTTGCTACGACTATTTAAAATTGTGGCTGTGTTTGCCATTCTAAGTAATATATCTGAGGCCACAGTGAATCTTTTTCAAGGCCAATGTAGTAAGCCAATGTATTTTGAGGTTGTAAATGGAAACCATCGATAAAATTAAACAGCAAATTTCTGAAAATCCAATCCTTTTGTATATGAAAGGATCACCAAAATTACCTAACTGTGGTTTTTCTTCTCAAGCATCACAAGCATTAATGTCGTGTGGTGAACCGTTTGCTTACGTCGACATCTTACTAAACCCTGATATCCGTGCAGAGTTACCTGCATACGCTAACTGGCCAACCTTCCCACAGCTTTGGGTTGAAGGTGAGCTTATCGGTGGTTGTGATATTATCATTGAGATGTTTCAGCGTGGTGAATTACAACCACTGATTGCAGAAACTGCTGCAAAGTACAAAGAAGAAGACGCTGAATAACCGTATTTAGTGTAGAAAGAAGCCGCAATTGCGGCTTTTTTTATAGCAATTTTATTAAGCAGGCAGCAAAACATGCACACTCAAACCACCTTGCTCACGGTTGTGTAAGCTAATTTGCCCGTGGTGTGCCTCTACTATTTCTCTGCAAAGTGCCAAACCAAGGCCGCTGCCTGTTGCTTTGGTTGAGTAAAAGGGAATAAGTGCATTTGCCATTACGGCTTCACTCATGCCTTTGCCTTTATCGCTTACTGTGATGTGGGTGCCGCTTGTTTCTTGTTGTACCGTTAAACTGACATCTTCTGGGGTTGAGCCTGACTCATGGGCATTTTTTAACAGATTTATCAGCAGTTGTTCCAGTTGTGTATGATCGGCCTGAGTTGATACATCATCATTAAGAGTCACATTGACCTGCCACTGATTTTTTAATTGCTCAATTAAGTTAGTCCAATTTATTGTGATTAATTGCGGGGTGGGCAGTTTGGCAAATTTACCATAACCTTGTACAAATTCATTTAAGTGCTTGATACGATCTTCTATTGTTGTAAACACTCGTTTTAAACGTGGCTCATCAACTTCTTTAGTGAGTAGTTGAGCACTATGTAGCATCGACGACATAGGACCAAGCGAGTTATTAAGTTCATGGCTAATAATGCGGATGACCTTTTTCCACACTTCGACCTCTTGACGACTGAGCTCTCTCGTTAACTGCTTAAAGACAAGTAGTTGGTGAAATTGGTTGTTTAGTAATAATCGGCCGGTAGCCATATGCCAAGTTTGTGATTCTTGCTCAGCTCTATCTAAAGTGAATAACCCATCAATACCTTTGTTGACGGCGCGTGTAAGTTGCTCAGAGCTGTGCGTAAGCAAGCTTTTGAGTGTTAATCCTTCAAGTGCTGATTTTTTTTCAAATAGGCTGCGTGCGCTGTGGTTGCTATATACAATAAAGTCTTGGTCGTTTACGAGCAATACCGCTTGCGGCGAGCTTTGTAATACTTTATCGAGCATTAATTCGCGTTGGTAAATCCATTGCTTTTCTTGGCGAAGTTGTTTGGCGGTTTGATTATAAAGGTGGCATAAATTGCCTAATTCGTCCTTGCCGTTATATGCAAGTAATGAAGCAAGTTCGCCATCTTTAAAATTCAGTAAGCCAGTTTCAAGGGCGGCCATGCCATTGACCAGTGGCGTACTCAACTTATAAGCAAGAAAGCCTGATATAAAAGCACAAAGTAAAGAAGCTAGTACTATATTTGCCCAAGGTATAGTCAAAAAGTAGCTAGTGGCCAGTAGCGGTAGAACCGCTGCCATAATGCATAAAGCGATGATTTTATAGCGGAGCATCAATATTCTATCTTAAATTTATCAAGTCTACGGTACAGAGCCTGTCTGCTAAGACCAAAATGGCGTGCTACCTTAGCAATTACACCTTGGTATTCTCGCATCGCTAGTTCAATGTCTTGTTTTGTTGGCTCCGCTTTGCTCTTTACGGTATTTTCTTTTTCAACTTGTAAGCCAAAATCGGCAAGTTCAATGGTGCCCGTTGGTTTTAATACCGCAGCACGCTTACAAGCGTTTTCAAGTTCACGCACATTACCAGGCCAGCTATGGGCGAGAAGGGCTTTTTCAGTGCTAAGTGACAGCGTGCGCTCAGGTAAAAAGTGTGCAACCAAGGCTAAAATGTCATCTGGGCGATCAGCTAAACGTGGTAAATTTAACTCAATCACATTTAAGCGGTAGTAGAGGTCTTCACGAAATTGACCTGTTTTAATGGCGTGGCTTAAATCTTCATTGGTTGCTGAAATAACCCTAACATTCACTTTACGGGTTTGTGTTGAACCTAAACGTTCAAATTCGCCGGTTTGTAAAATGCGTAATAGTTTCATTTGCCCCGATAGCGGCAAGTTACCAATTTCGTCTAAAAATAAGGTGCCACCGTCGGCCGCTTCAAAACGACCAATACGTTGTTTAGTAATGCCGGTATAGGCGCCAGCTTCTGCACCAAATAGCTCAGCTTCAATAAGTTCGCTTGGTAGGGCTCCTGCATTCACAGTGATAAAAGGTGCATCCGTTAATAATGAATTGGCTTGAATTATTTGTGCAATCCGCTCTTTACCACTGCCGTTAGGGCCTGTGATTAAAACTGAAATATCCGACTTAGCAACCTGAATAGCAAGATTGACGATATGCTCCATGGCCGTACTTTTATAAACTAGGCCAACTAAATTGGCATTATGCACAGATGCTTCACGTTCTTGCTGGTGGCGGGCAAAGGTTTCGTTTTGTTGTCTTGCCTTACCCAGTTCTATCAGATTATTTACACAGGTAAGCAGCTTTGTATCGTCCCATGGTTTTGGTAAATAATCAGCAGCACCTGCTTTGACGAGTTCAACGGCCGTTGAAAGCTCTGTCCAAGCGGTGATTAAAATGATCGGTAAATGAGGATTAATCTCTCGTAAGGCATAAAAGAGTTCTTTGCCTTCTTCGCCTGAGGTTGTGTCGGCGGTAAAGTTCATGTCTTGAATAACAAGTGCAATACGCTGGTATTGTACAGCCTGAGTTGCCTCAAAAGGGTTGCTTGCTGTAACAACCTCAAAATTATGAATTTCGAGTAATAATGACAACGCATCTAAGATAGCAGGGTTATCATCAACGATAAGTATTTTTTCCATATTATTGTTTTAGTTTTTTCCTAATCAGGTGCAAGGTAAATGCTACACTGTTAATCCAGTGTAGCATAGGTTGGGAGAACTAAATTGTTCGGGTTGCAATGCTCGGTGAGATGTTCGCCGCACGTTTTGCTGGAGCAAGTACAGCCAATAAGCTCATAACAAACACACACAAAGCAGTACCAAGTACATAACTAATCTCTAGTTGTGCAATAGAAAAATGCTGCATAAGTAGCTGCCCTAAATAAACAGCAGCAATGATGCCAATGACTAAACCAACACTACAAATCATGGCGTTTTCAACTAAGAAGTAGCTGATGATGGCAGATTTTCTTGCACCTAGTGCACGGCGAGTACCAATTTGCTTTGTACGCTTGCTAATATTGAACAGCGTTAGGCCAAAAATACCCAGGGCAGTCACCAAGACTAAGATAGTAATAAGTACAATCAGCATACGCATCATTAACGTATCTTCTGCCATATATTGCTCTTTGTCTTCATCAAGGCCACGAATGCGAGAAATAACACGTTTGTTGTAGTTTTTTAACATAGCCTCTTCAACACGGTTCATTACAGATTGACGTTGGCCTGGTTCAGTTCTTACTACAAATCGTGCATTACTACCGGCTTTAATAAAAGGGAGCAATGCGACGTTATCAGGGCGGCTATCTTTAAGCCATGGGCCTTTCATTAAATCAATCACGCCGATGATTTTCATTGGGATATCACCAAAATAAATGGTTTGCCCTAGGCCGTTGCCATCAGGGAACAGCTCATCGAGTAGAGTTTTAGTGACAACGGTTACTTTTGAAAGCTCATCGTAATTGTCAGTGACAATCACTTCGTCTTCGGTGTAGTTGCGCCCAGCAATGAGTTTCACACCATAAGTATTGATGCCATGTTCATCGATAAACATGTAAGAAGTACGGGCTGATTTACTCTCTTCAGGCGCTGGCTTTAAGCTAAAGTCAGACGATGAGCCACTACCTGAAAGCGGTGTATTACTTGAATACGCAGCATCGACTACGCCAGGTATTTGGCGAAGCATGGCTTCATCAAGTTCATACTGTTGAGACAGTGATACGTCTTGACCAAACATCATTACATGAAATACCAAGATATCTTCTTCAGGGTAGCCGGTTTCTTGGCTTAAATAGCTAATTCTGTCTTGGATAATAAATGCAGCATTACTGACAATTGCTGTGGTAATGGCAATTTGTATAAGTAATAAGACTGCGCCAACCTTTGAGCGGCATAAGGCGTTAAAAATAGGTTTAATTTCAAACATGTTACTTTCCTTATTGGCTCTTCAGGTAAATAGCAGGGTTGGTTTTGCACACCAGCCAAGCAGGGTAAAGTCCAGCAATAACACAAGTACTAATAGCTATAACAGGAGCACTCAAGAGCATGCTTAAATCCATGGTTGCTAGGCTTTTATAATAGCTATAACTTTGGCGCACACCTAAAAGGCCAACTTGAGCAAGAATGATCCCAAAAATGCCGCCTAAAAATCCTAGCATGGCTACTTCGACGATGTGCTGGTAAAAAATTTGTCGTTTACTCGCGCCAAGGGCTCTTCGTACACCCACCTCTGAAGCTCTTCGTAAAAATTTAGCAAGCAGTAAACCAAGAATGTTCGCAAGGCATACAGCCAAAAACATAAAGCTCAGACCAACAAGAATCTCATTATCTTCACTGACTACATTGTTGTACTGCATCCACTCATTCACGTCCCGTAGTTTGGCCTCTAGTTGCTCACGATTGAAGCGACCTAGCTTTTGTTGTTCTTGCATGTAAGCCATCAAGAAATCTTGGTAAGCCTGTTTTTCCTCAGGCGTTTTAAGTTCAACCCAAAATTGTAGCCACACTAACTCTGAATTTAACTTATCGTTGAATGTATTGGTTTTTTCGTGTTTCCATCCATTTGTGTTACCCCAGTTTTCTAGCTGACGCGCTTTCATAAGGCTAAAAGGGAGGAATAGTTGCTCTGTTTTATTGAATGAGCCGTTATTTAAATCGTAATACTTAGTTGTAATATCCCAATCATCAATAACACCCACCACCTCGTAACTGGCATCGTCAAGGTAGATAATTTTTCCAATCGAATTTTCGCCAGCAAATAATTTGTCATTAAGTTCTTTGCTGATCACGACAACAGGTGCGGCATTTGCCTCTTGTTGTTCGCTCCAAACACCTCCATATAGAAATGACAAATTAAACATATCGAAAAAGTCAGGTGTAGTGAGGCGAGCTTGGCCAATAAAAGGTTTTATTTTGTCTGAGTCTAAATAAACCGAAAAGCCAGTGCGTACCATAGTTACACGTTTGCCACCTGCATCCGCTTTATTCAAATTCACAGCGTCTTGGTAGGTCAATTGTAAGGGTAGGTTGTCCTTAGTCCACCAAGTGCTGCCATCGTCCATAATTTGAAGCTGTACGCTGTAAAGTTGGCTGCTTTTTTCAGGGATCGGATCCGCCGACATCATGTGATAAACAGATAGGCTTGTCATCGTGACACCAATACCAATAGCAATGGCTAGCACCATTAAAAAGCTCACTAATGGCGTGCGCTTAAAGCTACGCCAGCTTAAATCTAAATAATGAAGGAACATGACTACACCCCTGCAGCTTTTAAGTTTTGAGTGCCTTGATACAAGGTTAGGTCTGCGAGTTGACCATCAACGACCTGAATGTTTCGAGGTGCTCTGCGAGCAAGTTCAGGATCGTGAGTAACCATCACAATAGTTGCGCCATCACGATTTATTTGTTCAAGCAATTCCATTACTTGGCGAGCCATTAAGCTATCAAGGTTACCCGTTGGCTCATCGGCAAGTAAAAAACGAGGTTCACCAGCAAGGGCTCTAGCAATAGCTACACGTTGCTGTTGTCCGCCAGAGAGCTGTTGAGGAAGGTGTTTAGCACGTGACGCTAGACCAACTTGCTCTAAACATTGCTCAATTCGACGTTTACGCTCGGCTGCTTTAATCCCACGGTAACGAAGTGGTACTTCAATATTTTCGTATAGGTTCAAGTCAGGGATGAGGTTGAAACCTTGGAAAATAAAACCGATTTTTTGATTACGAAGATCGGCACGCTGATTGTCATTGAGTTTACCGACGTCAATACCGTCTAATAGATATTGGCCCTCATTAAATGGCTCTAGCATTCCTGCAATGTTTAAAAAAGTGGTTTTACCTGAGCCGCTTGGGCCTGTCACTGCAATAAATTCACCCTCATCTACTTGTAGGTTAAAATCACGAAGTGCATGAGTTTGTACCATTTCAGTTTGATACACTTTATTGATGTTATTCATTTTAAGCATAATTATAATTCCTTGTTGTTAACGTAAAACGAGTACCGGTGCTTGTTTATAACGGTCGTAGTTAGAGATGATTAATTGATCGCCAGCTTGAACGCCTTCTAAGAGCTCCACGGCGTTAATACTGCTAGCGCCTGTTTTTATATCGATTAAGTAAGCCATATCACCATCGATTCGATAAGCACGCGTCCCACCTTGTTGTAAAAAGGCGCCGCGCTTTACTTGTAAAACATTGTCGCGATTTTCTAAGAGAATGCGGGCTGTGAGACGTTGATTTTGGCGAATTCCAACCAGTTCATCATCAAATCGTACTCGTGTTGTCACTTCACGGTTGTTTACTTCCGGTGATATTGCTGACAATGTTCCCGTCACATGACGAGCACCGAGCGTTAGTTCGACTTGCATCCCTAAACCTAATTCATTGGCATAACTTTCTGGCACTTGAAGCTCGGCTTCAAAGTTACTTAAGTCCACCAAAGTCATTAATGGCTGACTTTGAGTTACGGCCTCTTTTTGTTGAACAAGTAAATTCCCCACGATGCCGCTCACACTGGCTATGATAGTTAGGTCATTTACTTGGCGAAATAAATCATCAACGATAAGCTGCTGCCTTGCTAGATCTCGCTCTGCGGCTTTTAACTCAAAGGCAAGGGTATCTTTAGCAAGCGCAACCTCTTGCTCAGCATGTTTATAAGAAAGTTTTGCTCTTGCTAAATCATCGACTGCTTTTTCTAAATCAATTTGGCTTATTAAGTTTTTCTTTATAGATAATTGGGCACGACGGTTTTCACGGTCCGCAGCATTAAGTTCGACCTGAGCAAGGTCGAGCGCTTTCGTTAAGCTTAATTTTTGTCTACGTGCTTCAAGTTGTTTTCGTTGAAGCTCACCATCAAGCCTTGCAAGAACAGATTGTTGCTGTTTTAGCTCATTTGTTAGCTCAGGGCTTTTTACAATTGCGATGACGTCATCTTTTTTTACGCTGTCACCTGCTTTTACTTTCAAATCCACAAAACCGCGTTCAGGGCTGTATACTTTGGGCGCATTTGCAGCAACGATTTTGCCACTTGCGGCGACATCTCTAATGAGAGGTTGCTGAGTTACTTTGCTGATTTGTAGGCTTGCTTTTTCAACGGAAATACTGCCTTCGGTGTCTGCAAAAATACTACCTATACCAACCGAGCCAATTAATAATACACCGATAATTAGTGCAACTGGTTTTGCAAAGTTATTCTTCTTTGTCACCGAGATATCCTGAGCACTGGTATCTTTTATCATCATAGTTCCTTAATGTTTTCAACTAACATAATCATGAAACCCACTACTAGCATGGTGAGTGGCGATGCAATAAATAAACTAAAAGTGAACATGTCATGTCCTTAAATCTGCTGATGTGATCTTATATACCAACAACATGCCAACTTTTACTTTGTTGATTTATAAGGGGTTATTTATCTTGTTGATGTTATTTTAATGTCCGCGGACAGAAAAAGTGTCCGCAGCGGACACTTTTTAATAAGTGGGTTTACGTGCGCGTAAAGAGCAAGCTTTTAGGGGTGTAAGCGTAAATAGCTATCTAAAGAGTTACAGCAAGTGTCCAGCGAGTCTGGTTTATGTGAGTAGGTGGTATCTAAATTCTGCATCATCATTCAAAAAGTGAATATTTATTCATTTTGACCATCAGTTTACGTTAACGTAAAGAGTGGTTTTTGAAATTTTTCTTTTACAAGTTGTTAAATATGACACCAGTGTCATAAAAAAATAACGGTGAAAATACGTCTAAATGTAAAAAATTAGCATAGAATTTACTAAGTGCATTTAAATGAGAAATATTCATGAATATGAATATGTATTCAAAACTCTATTGACTCAGAGATTATTTGGCGATAGTTTTGTTCGTCTGCTAGCCCTGTCACAAGAGACTAAAGGGCTGGTCGTTGTAGCAAGGGGAGGGGTCTATGTTATACGACTCAAAATTAGAAAAAGATAATTGTGGCTTTGGCTTGATAGCCCAAGTCAATGGGCAAGCGAGTCACCGCTTGATCCGAACAGCAATCACAGGGCTTGATCGCATGGAGCACCGTGGCGGTATTTCTGCCGATGGTAAAACCGGTGATGGTTGTGGTTTATTAATGCAAAAACCCGATAGTTTCTTTCGTGCTATTGCTAGCGAACATGACTGGCATCTAGGAAAGAACTACGCCGTAGGCATGGTATTTTTGAATGCCGATCCTGTACTTGCGCAAACAGCTAAAGATGTGTTGAGTGAAGAACTCGAAAAAGAAACCTTGAGCATTCAAGGCTGGCGCGTAGTACCGACCGATGCGTCATGTTTAGGGCCAATTGCAAAAAAACAACTACCAGGCTTTGAACAAATTTTTGTTAGCGCTCCAGAAGGCTGGCGTCCAAAAGATTTAGAACGCCGTTTATATGTTGCGCGTCGTCGTGCTGAAAAGCGTCTTGAAAACGATGAACATTTTTATATTGCCAGCTTATCTGGTTTGGTAACCGTCTATAAAGGCTTGATGATGCCTGTTGACTTACCTAACTTTTATTTAGATTTAGCTGACATTCGCATGACCAGTGCGATTTGTGTATTCCATCAACGTTTTTCTACTAATACACAACCTCGTTGGCCATTAGCGCAGCCATTCCGTTATTTAGCACACAATGGTGAGATTAATACCATTCAAGGTAACCGCCAGTGGGCCCGTGCCCGTGCGTATAAGTTTGCCTCACCACTTATCCCTGATTTGCAATCAGCTGCACCGTTCGTAAATGAAAGCGGTTCTGACTCTTCAAGCTTAGACAATATGCTTGAGCTGTTCTTAGCGGGTGGCATGGATTTATTCCGTGCAATGCGTATGCTTGTGCCGCCAGCATGGCAAAAGAACCGTGCTATGGATGAAGACCTACGTGCATTCTACGACTTTAACTCAATGCATATGGAACCATGGGATGGCCCTGCTGGTATTGTTATGTCTGATGGCCGTTTTGCAGCCTGTAACCTTGACCGTAACGGCTTACGCCCAGCGCGTTATGTGATCACCCAAGATGGTTTTATAACACTCGCCTCAGAAGTGGGGATTTGGGACTATGCACCAGACGAAGTCGTTGAGAAAGGTCGTGTTGGCCCTGGTGAGCTGTTAGTTATTGATACTCATCAAGGTAAAATTTGGCATTCAGATGAAATTGACCAGGACCTTAAATCACGTCACCCATACAAAGCATGGCTCGAAGCAAATGTTAAGCGTTTAACACCGTTCGAGCAGCTCTCTGAAAAAGATGCGGGTAATCGTTCATTTGATGACGAAACATTGCTTAAATATCAAAAGATGTTTGGTTTCACCAACGAAGAGCTTGATAGTGTTATTCGTGTGATGGGTGAAAATGGTCAAGAAGCGACAGGCTCAATGGGTGATGACACACCATTTGCCGTACTTTCAGAAGGTCATCGCTCGTTATTTGATTACTTCAGACAAAAGTTTGCGCAAGTAACGAATCCACCGATTGATCCACTTCGTGAAAATCACGTTATGTCATTGGCTACCTGTATAGGCAGTGAGCAAAACGTATTTAACGAAACCACAGGTCACGCTAAGCGTTTGCAGTTTGATACACCAATCCTGATGTATGCAGATATGCAGCAGTTACTTAATGCTGATGATAAATATTACAGCTACTGCAAAATTGATATCACTTACACAGTAGAAGAAGGGCTTGAAAGCGCCATCACACGTATTTGTGACGAAGCGCAAGAGAAAGCGGCTGCTGGTTGTGTGATGTTAGTGTTAAGCGACCGTAACTTCAGCGAAACACAGTTGCCTATTCCTGCTGCGATGGCGGTAGGCTCTATTCAAAAACGTTTAGTTGATAATAATTTGCGCTGTGAATCAAACATTATCATTGAATCAGGTAGTGTTCGCGATGCGCATCAATTCGCTGTATTACTTGGTTTTGGCGCGACGGCTATTTATCCGTACCTTGCTTATGAGTCACTGGTTGCTATGAGTGATAGCAAGGTGATCAATAAGACTTATTGCGAAATAACGCTTGCGTATCGTAATGCGATAAACAAGGGTCTTTATAAAATCATGTCGAAAATGGGTATTAGCACTGTTGCATCTTATCGCTGCTCAATGTTATTTGAAGCCGTTGGTTTGTCTGAGGCTATCGTCGAAACCTGTTTTAATGGTGTGGCAAGTCGTATTAAAGGGGCGTGTTTTACTGATTTTGATGACGATCAACGCAAGCTTCATAAGCTAGCCTTTAGTAAACGTAAATTATTAAGTCATGGCGGCCTACTAAAATATGTTCATGGTGGTGAGTATCACGCGTATAACCCAGATGTTATTCAAACACTACAAAAAGCAGTGCGCTCTGGTGAGTACAGTGATTATGTTGCCTATGCTGATTTAGTAAATAATCGTCCGATCACCAACTTACGTGACATGTTGGCAGTAAAAGTGCCAGATGCAGGTATTAGTATTGATGACGTAGAACCTGCAACTGAGCTATATAAGCGTTTTGACTCGGCAGCAATGAGTATTGGTGCGCTATCGCCAGAAGCGCATGAAGCGTTAGCGATTGCAATGAACCGTTTAGGCGGTTGTTCAAACTCTGGTGAAGGTGGTGAAGATAAACTTCGTTACGGCACAGAGAAAAATTCGCGTATTAAGCAAGTTGCTTCAGGTCGTTTTGGTGTAACACCACATTACTTACGTAGCGCTGATGTAATTCAGATTAAAGTTGCTCAAGGTGCAAAACCAGGCGAGGGTGGTCAATTACCGGGAGAAAAAGTAACGCCGTATATTGCAAAGTTACGTTACTCAGTGCCAGGCGTGACATTGATTTCGCCACCGCCGCATCACGATATTTACTCGATTGAAGATTTAGCTCAGCTTATTTTCGATTTAAAACAAGTCAACCCAGACGCACTGATTTCGGTGAAATTAGTGTCTGAACCAGGGGTTGGGACGATTGCAACGGGTGTTGCCAAAGCGTATGCCGATTTAATCACGATTGCAGGTTATGACGGTGGTACCGGTGCAAGCCCGCTTACTTCTGTTAAGTATGCAGGTAGTCCTTGGGAGCTTGGCCTTGCTGAAACTCAACAAGCGCTAGTAGAAAATGGCTTACGTCACCGTATTCGTTTACAAACCGATGGTGGTCTTAAAACGGGTCTAGACATCATTAAAGCTGCTATTTTAGGTGCTGAAAGCTTTGGCTTTGGTACAGGCCCTATGGTGGCACTTGGTTGTAAGTATCTGCGTATTTGTCACTTAAATAACTGTGCGACCGGTGTTGCAACGCAAGACGATACACTGCGTCAAAAGCATTATCATGGTCTGCCTGAAATGGCGATGAACTACTTCAAGTTTATTGCCCAAGAAGCACGTCAAATTATGGCAAGCTTAGGGGTGACTCGTTTAACAGATTTAATTGGTCGTTTGGACTTACTTGAAGCTATTGAGGGCAAGACAGAGAAACAAAAGAAAGTGGATCTGTCGTCTGTGATTGCTGTGCCGAACAACCCAACGGGTGAAACACTGTATTGTAGTGCGCCAAATAGCTCACACTACTTAGGTCAGCTAAATGAAACCTTGCTTGAAAAAGCAAAACAAGCAATTGACGAAAAATCGGGCACCTCATTGGTAAGCCGTATTTGTAATACCGACCGCTCTGTGGGCGCGATGTTATCAGGCTATATAGCCTCAAGACATGGCAACCAAGGCATGGCTGCTGATCCTGTTTCTATTGAGCTTCATGGTACGGCGGGTCAATCATTCGGTGTATGGAATGCCGGTGGTCTTGAAATGACCCTAGTTGGCGATGCCAATGACTATGTTGGTAAGGGCATGGCTGGCGGTAAGCTGGTAATTCGTCCGCCGCTCGGTTCATCGTTTGAAAGCCATAAGGCCACGATTGCAGGTAATACCTGTTTATATGGAGCAACAGGCGGTAAGTTATTTGCTGCTGGCTCTGCAGGTGAACGTTTTGCTGTTCGCAACTCAGGCGTACAAGCGGTTGTAGAAGGCGTAGGTGATAACGGCTGTGAATATATGACAGGCGGTGTGGTTTGCGTACTTGGCAAAGTGGGTATCAACTTTGGTGCGGGTATGACAGGTGGCTTTGCGTATATTCTTGATGAAGGCAAAGACTTTGAAAAACGCATTAACCCAGAGCTTGTTGAAATCGTTACGCTTGAGGGCTTAGCATCTCACCAAGAACATTTACGTGGCCTAATTGCTGAGCATCTAGAGCTGACTGGCTCAAACCGCGCTGAGCAGATTTTAGCTAACTTTGATTTATACATGCCGATGTTTAAATTGGTCAAGCCAAAATCTAGTGATGTAAAAAGTTTACTCGGACACCGAGCGCGCAGCAGCGCAGAGCTTCGTGTTCAGGCTCAGTAGGGGGTAGTATGAGCGAAAATGTATACCAGTTTATCGATGTACAACGTGTAGATCCGCGCAAAAAGCCAATTTCTGCACGTAAACAATCTTTCGTAGAAATATACGAGCCGTTTTCTGAGACACAAGTTAACTCACAGGCGGACCGTTGTTTAGATTGTGGTAACCCTTATTGTGAATGGAAATGTCCAGTCCATAACTATATTCCACAGTGGTTAAAGTTAATTCGTACCGGTCGTATTTTAGAAGCAGCTGAGCTTTCTCATCGAACCAATAGTTTACCGGAGGTGTGTGGCCGAGTTTGTCCACAAGACCGCTTATGTGAGGGCTCATGCACACTTGATGAAGAGTTTGGTGCTGTTACTATCGGTAATATCGAAAAGTACATCACTGATACGGCCTTTAAGATGGGCTGGAAGCCTGATATGTCGTATGTGGTTTGGTCTAACAAAAAAGTGGCTATCATTGGTGCAGGCCCAGCAGGCTTAGGTTGTGCAGATATTTTAGTACGTAACGGTGTAAAACCTGTGGTGTTTGACCGTCATCCAGAAATCGGCGGCCTTCTTACCTTTGGTATTCCTTCATTCAAACTTGAAAAAGAAGTGATGCAAAAGCGTCGCGAAATTTTCACTGAAATGGGTGTCGAGTTTAAGCTAAATACTGAAGTGGGTGTTGATATTACCCTTGATGAAATATTGGCAGAATATGATGCCGTGTTTTTAGGCGTGGGTACTTATCAAAGTATGCGAGCAGGTTTTGAGAACGAAGACGCCGATGGTGTGTTTGATGCATTACCTTTCTTAATTGGTAACACAAATCGTGTTATGGGTTATGCTGAGGATAAGCAAGCCTACATTGATATGGCTAACGAAAAAGTAGTCGTGCTTGGTGGCGGTGATACTGCAATGGACTGTGTTAGAACATCAATCCGTCAAGGCGCAACGAAAGTAACCTGTGCGTATCGTCGTGACGAAGAAAATATGCCAGGTTCAAAACGCGAAGTTAAAAATGCCCGTGAAGAGGGCGTTGAGTTTACTTTTAACGTTCAACCTAAAGGTATTGTTGTAGACGCACATGGTAAAGTCGCTGGCGTTAAAATGGTGAAAACACAACTTGGTGAGCCGGATGAAAATGGTCGTCGTCGTGCTGAAGAGGTTGCCGGTTCTGAACATGTTATTGAAGCTACCAAAGTGCTCATGGCGTTTGGTTTTAAACCTCATAAAATGGACTGGTTAGAACCTTATGGTGTTGAAATAAACCATTGGGGCGGCATTAATGCACCAGAAAAAGGTGAGTTTACGCATCAAACAACCAATCCGAAAATATTTGCTGGTGGTGACATCGTACGAGGCTCAGACTTAGTCGTGACAGCCATATTTGAAGGCCGTAATGCTGCTGAAGGTATTATGGATTACCTAGAGGTTTAATTAGACTCTCTTGGTTAGTAAAAAAGCAAGCGCTCAGCTTGCTTTTTTACTTTAGGCTAGTTGTTTTATTTATTACGCTATTGGTTATTACCAACATCCAATCAAGGCATTCCTTACTTTCATTTTATGACGTTTTAAAAGTAAATAGGCTGTACCAACTATTATAAGGTGGCTACCTATAAACAACCAAATCATGGTCGATAATGCTTGGCTAAAGTAGCCTAAAATACCACCCAATGTGATCATCAAAAAAGCAGACACATTGAGAACTACTTGTAGCTGTAATTTAAATTTTAAGTGTTTCCAGCGACTAAATACCAGTAAAAGTAAAGCAACAATAGGCAAAGCAATAACTAATGCTTCGACTAAATACAGCCAAACAGATATAAAAGGGCTTGCTGTATCCACAGATTGTGATGCACTTACTGGGGTTGATGTCATCTCTATTGAAGCTGTCACAAATAAAGCTAATTTGCGAAATATCATTATTTTAATGTCCAATTTATGAGCGCTTAAGCGCCCATTACTTCTCTTAAAAAATTATGCATGTGCGCTTATTAACTCTTTCGCATTTGCTCTTGCTGTTTTGCTAATATTATCGCCCCCAAGTAGACGTGCAATTTCGTCTATACGGCCATCTTTTGAGAGTGTATTCATTTGTGTAAAGGTTTCGCCATGAGCAATTTCTTTGGCAACAAAAAACTGTTGATGCCCAGAGCTGGCAACTTGAGGTAAATGTGTAACGCATATAACTTGAGTTGATTTCCCAAGTTGGCGCAGCAGCTTTCCTACGGCGGATGCTGTCGGGCCTGAAATACCCACATCCACTTCATCAAAAATTAAAGTTGGTGTGGTCACGCGCTCTGCAATAATAACTTGAATAGCTAAGCTAATACGCGATAACTCACCACCGGATGCAACTTTTGATAGAGCTTGTAAAGGTTGACCTGGATTAGTGGATACCAAAAACGAGACTGTGTCAAAACCCATTGCGCTAGGTGCTTTGTCGGGTGTTTGTTGTATATCAATCGCAAACTTGCCATTTTCCATTGATAGATTAGCCATACTATCGCTAATTAGCTGATTAAGCGTATCAGCGTAACGATGGCGACTTTCACTTAATAATTGAGCCGCTTGCCTGTATTGTTCAAGCGCGTCGCTAATTTCGCTTTCAAGTGCGCCAAGGCGGTCGCTGTTATAGCTAATTGATGCTAATTCTTCTGCGATTGATTGATGAAACTCAACAAGCTCTTCAGGTTTAATGTGATGCTTACGCGCCAGGTCCATGATGCCAGTTAAGCGAGTTTCTACATCGTCTAAACGGGCAGGGTCTAGATCTGTCATATCAACATAACCACGGATCTCTCGGCTAGCTTCTTCGACTTGCACTGCGGCTTCATTTAAAAGCGTGGCGATACCTGAGAGGCTCTCATCATATCCTGCAAGTTCAGTAAATTGCTGGGCACTGTGCTGTAGCAGTGAGCATGCACTTTGCTCATCAGCTTCATATAAATGCTGCAATTCACGTTGGCATGATTCTAAAATAGTTTGGCTGTGGCTTAATTTGTGATGCTCGACTTCTATTTCTTCAAACTCACCAGGTAGTAAAGCAAACTCATCTAATTCGGC
The DNA here is from genome assembly GCA_004208945.1 of Pseudoalteromonas sp. CO133X. Lineage (GTDB taxonomy): Bacteria > Pseudomonadota > Gammaproteobacteria > Enterobacterales > Alteromonadaceae > Pseudoalteromonas. The sequence goes on from SGPE01000028.1 coordinate 33,765, forward strand.
AACTTGATACTCGAGTAACTGCTTTTGCGCAGCTTGCTGCTGTTGTTGTTGCTCAAGCTGATTAAACTCTTTTAATAATGCTTGGTAGGCTTTATAGCGCTCTTTAACATCAGCAAGCAATGTCGTGTGACCAGCATACGCATCAAGTAAATGCAGTTGATGATCAGATTTTAATAGATGCTGGTGGGCATGTTGGCCATGAATCGATATTAAGTACTGGCCAAGCTCTTTGAGTTGTGCAGCAGTCACTGTGCTGCCATTGATGTAGCTTTTACTACGACCATTTTTGCAAATCACACGACGTAACAGACATTCGCCTTCAGCATTCGATAACAAATGATGCTCTAAGAATTGCTGCGCTAAAGGAAGCGTTGAAATATCAAACTGCGCACAAATTTCTGCACGGTCAGTGCCAGGGCGAACGGCTGTTGCATCGGCTCGTTCACCTAAACACAATGAGAGTGCATCTATTGCAATTGATTTACCGGCACCTGTTTCACCGGTAATGGCTGTCATACCATGATGCCATTCCGTACTTAAACTACTCACAATGGCAAAGTTTTTAATTTCTAACCCAATTAACATACTGTTTATCCACCCAGCTAATTAACTGTTAATTTATACAGTGTTTTTGGGTTTTGCAAACTAAATTTGTATTTTAGGTTAATTCTGTGAGCTGTTCTTGTTGGTTTAAATCTTCAATCTCTTGGGGGGCAATACTTTGCTGGTGATCATCAATTGATTCGATAGAAGGATAGAACTTGATAGTCTCAACCAATGAAGGGAATGTTTCTTGATAAAAGGTTTTATTAAACTCGATACCATTACGAGGCAGTTGCGCCATAAAATATTGCAAACGGTCTGCAAGTTGGTCATGTTCAGCTTCACTTTGTAAGCGACTTGCCTCTGCAATGACCGTATTGATAAATAAATCACTGATATATTCGAGTTGATTTAAATTTTCTTCATTATGTGCTTGCACGACGAAATAGTTACTTGTTATTTGATGTAAGCTGCCTATATTTTTAGGGCGAATGAGCTTGGCTTCACTAAATTCAATTAATTTGATTTTGAAGTCATTGTTGATTTCTTTTACGCGTTGATTGAAGCGCTTTTTTTCTGCTTCGATTGCTTTTTGACGATTACTTTCGATGATCCAGTAACAACCTAGCAAGGTGATCAGCAACAGTAGAGCAAGAAAAACGATATAGCCCATTTCGGATTAGATTCCTTAAATAATTACAGCTTTAAGTCTGAATATTTTGCGCTAATCACTTTGACTTGGCAATTATTTAAAGCAAAAAATGTGTTTTAAAATAACCGACTTCCCCAATTCAGTTTTTTTCTCAGAACATTGTAGTAAGAATAGTCTTTAGGGTGGATTAGCCGTAAACGTTTATCTGCTTTTTTTATCACCACTTCATCACCAGGTAATACTGCCAGCACCACATGACTGTCACAACTAACTTGTAAACTGTCGGTGTTTTCAAGGCTCAGTTTCAGGCGAACTTCGTTATCGGCATCAACAACTAAAGGGCGACTTGAAAGAGTATGAGGAAACATAGGCACAAGTGATATTGCGTTCAGCTCAGGGGTTAAAATTGGCCCACCGCCAGATAATGAATAAGCTGTTGAGCCTGTGGGTGTTGAGACTATTAAACCATCTGAACGCTGTGAAAAAACGAAATCGTTATTAATAAAGGCCTCAAACTCGATCATATGAGCGACTTTATCAGCATGAAGCACCGCTTCGTTTACGGCTGAATTTGCGCTTTTTAACTCAGCGTGGCGATACACCTCTACTTCTAGCAGAAAGCGTTTTTCTTCAATATATTGCCCACTAAGAACGTGTTCTAAGCTGGCTTCAAAGCCTTCTGGGTTGAGGTCTGTTAGAAAGCCTAAATTGCCACGGTTAACGCCAATAACAGCAACATCAAAGCGTGCTAAAACTCTTGCCGCACCCAGCATATTTCCATCACCACCTACTACAATGGCTAAATCCGCACGTTCGCCTAAATCGACTAGCTTTACTAATTGCTCACTGGGCACATCTTCAAGTTGCCTTCCAGTACGTTGTTCAACAAGGACTTCAAAACCTAATGCGAGCAAAAAAGTATGAAGACGTTGTAATGTGTTGGCCGCACCTGAGTGGTTGGGCTTGCCGATTAAGCCGATGGTTTTGAACGGTGAATCCATATTGTGTGCACTTAGCGATGTCATGCAGATAGAGTACATTAAAAATTAAAGCTTTGAAAATACCTTGAAATAAACATGCTATGCCCAGATATTAACTTGCAAGAGATAAGATGTATGAATTTATGAAATTAAACCCTCGAGACCAACAAATTTTTTCAGCTGTGATGAGCCTCTACTGTAATGGTGAAGGCCAACCGGTAGCATCTACGCGCATTGCAAAACAAAAAGGCATGGCAGTGTGTTCTGCAACGATACGAAATGCAATGTCGAGACTTGAAAAAGAAGGGTTACTTTATTCTCCTCACACATCGGCAGGGCGGGTGCCAACGAATGCGGGCTTCGATTACTGGTTGTCGGAGTTTTTTGCATTGTCAGAAGTGGCAGCATATTGGCAGCCTGAACAAGCTCAGTTAGTTGAGCTTGCACATGGTTTAAGTCAGCGTTACAAGGTGTGTTGTTGTGTTGGCTTACCTCAGGTAAGTTCGCAGTTAGTGTTTCGAGTTGAAGTGTTAGATTTTGACGGCTCTAATTGGCTTATTTTGTTAATAGATCGTGCGGGACAAAGTAACAATATATGCATTTCTAAACCACAAGATGCCAGCGATACGGTTCGTTATCAGTTTGCTACTTGGTTGAATACGGTGTTTAGTCAACAAACACTTATGGAAGGTTTGTATCGTATGCAAGCGATGGCTAATACCGCTCCCCACAATTGCCATGATTCTTTAACGCAGTGGACACGAGAGTTGAGTCAGAAGCTCGGTTCTGATAACAGCATAGTGGTTGGGGAAAATTATTTATATCGTCAAGTTGATTGCCAAACGAGCTTAAATATCGGGGTCTCGTTTTTGAACTATGTTGAAGATAAGCTGGCGTTTAGAAATGGCTTATCGGTATTAAATACCGAGCAATTACCTTTCACTGATTGTGATGAGTTAATGGTATTGAGTGTGCCGTACTTTTACAACCAACAATATCAAAGTAGATTTTGTGTTATTTGTCCAAAATCAGCACAAATTGAAGCAATCATCCAAGAATTTAAGTCAATCGGGTCACGTGCCTCTTGAATCTTTTGATTCTATCCCCATAATTACCGCAGTTGTAAAGAATTGGAGCATTTAAGCTATGTCAGAGCAGACAAAATCACCAGAGCAAGAAGTTGAATTAAACGAAGAATTTGAACAGATGCAAGCGGACGTTGATGCAGCTGTAGAAGCAGCAGAGCAAATGGAAGGCGAAGAAATGAGCCCTGAAGCAGAAATTGCATTACTGCATAGTGAACTTGAAGCTGCAAAACAGACTATTAATGATCAAAAAGACAGTGTTGTACGTGCTGCCGCAGACGTTGAGAACATGCGTCGTCGCGCTGCTCAAGATGTAGAAAAAGCGCATAAATTTGCACTAGAGAAGTTCGCTAATGAGTTACTTCCTGTGATTGATAACTTAGAGCGTGCAATTGAATTTTCTGATAAAGAAAATGAAGAGCTTAAGCCTGTACTTGAAGGCATTGAGATGACCGTTAAGAGCTTTAATGACGCAGTTGCTAAGTTTGGTGTTGAAATTGTAAACCCACAGGGCGAGCAGTTTAACCCAGAGTTTCACCAAGCAATGTCAATTCAGCCAAGTAACGATGTAGCACCTAATACGGTATTAGCTGTGATGCAAAAAGGTTACACACTAAACGGTCGTTTACTTCGCCCTGCGATGGTAATGGTATCGAAAGAAGCTGAATAAGCTTTAAAAATATATAAAAATGCCTGTTAATCACAGGCATTTTTTTGGTAAGTTACCTACCATTTAGCTGCTAGGATGATTAAATATTTAAGTCGATTGGTATCGTTTTCTGTGCCACAGCTGTACGAGTAAGATAAGTATCAGTGCACTGAACATCATCGCAGAAAATGGAATAGCACTTTGTGGATGAACAAACGCAAGGATAGGGCCGACTAAAGCACCACTGCCAAATCGAAGTGTACCAATCACCGCCGTTGCCGTACCTGACTTTTCCTCAAATTGCATCAATATTAACGAGTCTGCATTACTTGCTACAATACCTAAACTCATCATTAGTGGCGCTATTGCCGCAACGATAAAGTAAAGTGATAAATGCATCACACTGAATAACAGCAATGCCCCACCAGAAACAAAACCAATACCAAGGCCGATAAATAACAGCCTTCTAGAACCTAAGCGTGGTACCAAACGAGTATTCATAAAGTTACCAAACATTAATGCCAAGACATTAAACGCAAACAACACACCGAATAGCTGCTCATCAACTTTAAAAAAGTCGAGGTAGACATAAGGCACTGATGTTAAAAAGCAGAAGAACGCAAACGAAGCAAACATTGAGCTGGCAATATCTGCTAATGCACTTTTACGTGAAAACACGGTTTTATAACTATTAAAAAATAGTGCAAAACCACGTTGTTGACTTTTAAAAATAGGGATATCTATTAAGTATATTTGTACTAAGGCTAAAATCGCAAAGCTGTATGATGCTAAAGCAATAAATATCACTTGCCATGTTGAAATTCCCATGATCAAAGAACCCAAGGTTGGTGCAATGAGTGGTGCAACCATCATGATCATTGAAACATACGACATACCTTTGGCTGTATGCTCACGGTAGATATGGCGAATAATACCAGGAACAACCACTGTTGCAGCTGCACCTGTAAATGCTTGTATGGCTCTGAGCGTCCAAAATAACTCAATATCATCACAAAAAGCTAAGGCCAATGATGTTATTCCAAATAGCACTAACCCCACTTTTGCAAGTAGCCGCCTGCCTAACTCATCTGCAATAGGCCCAAAAAATAACATACCTAAAGCATAGCCTGCCAAATAGATACTTAGAGATATCTGCACGTTTGGCATCGTGGTTTGTAAATCGTTAGCAATTACAAGCATTGCAGGTAAATACAAATCAATCGCCAGTGGTGTAATAGCAACAATACTTGCGAGTAAAGGTAATAAAATGCGTTTATTTATCGAGTCAGGGGAAGGCATTGCATACTCATTAATCATTTAATAGGTCACTATTGTAGCAGCGTCGCACGCAGGGGTGAACTTAGTTTGCCTGCTAAGTAAAAGAATTAACTAAAAAATAACAATTGCCTAGGTAGTTATTCATTTTCATATAAAATTAAGCAAGGTTTTGGTATATTTAACTATCACCACTCTTAGTATTTTGAAGGATTAGTATGAAAAAGTTAGTTATGGCAGTGCTCGCTACGACTATTTTAGCAGGCTGTAAAACATCTCCAACGGGACGTACGCAAATTGCACTTTATTCAGACCAGCAAATGAGCCAAATGGGTCAAGCAAGCTTTGCAGAAATGAAAAAAACACAGCCGATTAACTCCGATCCTCGTGTAAATAATTACGTGAAATGTATTGCCAATGATGTAATTGCGGTGCTACCTCAAGAATATGCTAACCAGTCATGGGAAGTGGTTGTATTTGAAGAGGACTCTGCAAATGCATTTGCATTACCAGGGGGTTACATAGGTGTGCATACCGGTTTATTAAAAGTCGCAACTAATCAAGATCAATTAGCGACGGTACTTGGCCACGAAGTCGCGCACGTTATCGCTGAGCACTCAAATGAACGTGTATCGCAAAACTCTCTTTTACAAACGGGCCTGCAAGTCGGTGGCGCAGCACTTGATATGGGTAATGTGCAGTATCGAGGTGAAATCATGCAAGCCTTAGGGTTAGGAGCACAATACGGTGTGGTACTACCATTTAGTCGCTCACATGAATCAGAGGCGGATATTGTTGGCTTAGATTTAATGGCAGAAGCGGGCTTTAATCCTGAGCAGTCGGTATCTTTATGGCAAAACATGAGTGCAGCAGGGGGCAGTGGTACACCAGAGTTTATGTCGACTCACCCATCTCCTGGTAACCGTATTAAAGAGTTGCAAAAACATATGCCAGATGCGTTAAAAGCCCAACAAACGGCTAGAGCAAAAGGCAAAACTCCTCAGTGTAAACTGTAATCGAAATAATTAAAAAAGCCTGCTGTAAATGATAACAGCAGACTTTTGTTATTCTATAATTGCTAGTTAATTAAAACGTCCACTCAACGTGAAGCTGCGGGACTGATTCAGTTGTATTTGTACCTAGCTTGTTGTGCCAGTATTGCCACTCAAGGCCCAGCAGTAGGGTGTTTTCTTTCATGCTCATTGCATGACCTAAATCCCACGTGATGATTGGCTGTGCTAATATCCACGCTTTAACGTCTTCGCCAAATTCATTTTCACGCTCTGCAATGTATTCAACATGGCCCGTTACGTTGAATTTTTGTGAGCCGATAGTGAATGGGTAGCCCCAAGCAACATCAATCATCCAGCTGTTTGTTTCAGTCGGAGCACCACCACGTGCTACACCTTCGCTGTCATCAATATACGCTGTGAATAAAGTCGATAAAAAACTAAACCCAGGTGCTTGCCAGCTAAGTTTTACACCGGGTAAATACTTAAGAACTTTCGAGTCGCCAGCAGCGTTAAAACCTGCCGTTAAACCCATATCACTGATTGCGCCATATGAGAAATCACTACCTGAGATTTTTGATAAACTGAAGGTTGAATACCACTCACCATAAAAATCTTTATCTTGATAGCCGTCTTGTAAGCCATCATCACTGTAGTCGATAAAAAAGAAGTTATCGCCATAGTCATAGCCTGATGCATGCTGTAGCGATACCACAGTGGTATTTGATTCGGCTAGTGTGAACGGGTTTTTTTGATCGCCGTTATTAATGTGTAATTGTGTAGAGCTCCAATTAGCGGCATAGCTCGAAGTACTCACTGCACAAAGCGCAGCAACAGAAAGGATCTTTTTCAAGTTCATATCTCAATATTGATGGTGTAAAGGGGGATATAAAGACATAATTATAGCAGATACGCCCATATTTGGGCGTATCGAGAGAAAAATTATTTAACTTATGCTTTATTTCGGCGTAAGCAAATTACTGCTATCGCAGTGAAAGCAAGAATAAAGCAGTAGTAAGAAGAGGTAGAAACTTCCCACGGGCTAATTTTGAAAGTCGCGCCGAGTAAAAGCGCTTGTGCGCCATACGGTAATGAACCTTGCGTAACACAAGCAAAAATATCAAGTAAGCTTGCTGAACGCTTTCCTGTAATTTCACCATCATCCGCTAATTTTTTAGCAATCGGGCCTGCAACTATAATAGACACGGTATTATTAGCGATACATAAGTTACTGGTCATAACCAGTGCTGCAATCCCTAATTGATCCGCAACTTTACGGTGCCATTTTGCAATGATTTTAGTGATTGCTTGAATTTTGTTAGCAATGTAATCAAGGCCACCATTAATGCGGATAAACTCAGAAAGACCACCGATAAACATCGACAGCAAGAAAATTTCCTGCATGTCAGTAAAGCCTTTATAGATATCTTTAACAAAGCTTGCACCTTCATAGCTGCCAGTAAAGCCCATGAGTGCAGCGAAAATAATACCGCTAAACAGCACCACAAAGACATTAAAGCCCATTACCGCGAGCACTAAGATAAAGGCATAAGGTAACACTAATAAAATATCGAAGTCTTGCGTCTCTACCGCTTCTGCAGCAGGGGTTAAGAAGAATAACAAACCAATAGTTAATGCCGCAGCGGGTAAGGCGATTTTTAAGTTCTCACGGAATTTATCTTTCATCTCACAGCCTTGCGTGCGGGTTGCAGCAATGGTTGTGTCAGAGATGATTGATAAGTTATCACCAAACATGGCACCCGATACAATCGTGCCTGCCATCAGTGATGGATCAATCCCCGTTTTTTGCGCAACTGCATAAGCAATCGGGCCAATGGCTCCAATAGTACCCATTGAAGTACCCATCGCAGTCGATACAACCGCAGCAATTAAAAATAACCCAGGGAGTAATAAAGCCGGTGGAATAAGTGATAAGCCTGCATTAACAACGGCATCAACACCACCGGTTGCACCGGCAACCGCAGAAAATGCACCGGCAAGTAGATAAATCAAACACATAGTGATGATGTTGCTATGGCCAGCACCTTTTATAAAGGTTTCAACGCTGTGGTTGATGGTATTTCTATTTAAGATAAACGCCAGCATGATGGCAGGTAAAATTGCCACAGGCGCAGGCAATTGATAGAAGGCGTAATCGACACCTTGAGATTGTAAGTATAAGCCAGCGCCTAAAAATAAGCCGACAAACACCAAAAGCGGCAGCAAAGAAAGTTTTGCTTTTGTTTTATTAAATGATGGCTGCATCATATTCCTCGTTAGATAACCAATAACACAGCCAAAGACTTCTTTTAGCTGTATTTAGTTGCCCGCATTACCAAAAGGCAATACTGCTGCAACAGCGCCCGCAAGCCAAAGACCAAATCGGCGCAAAGGAAGAAGTTTAAATGTATAGATGGCTAAATGCAAAGGCTATCTGTTATTATTGTTGTTATTCAATAAAATCTAAAATTAGCTCTGTATTTTTTATAAGCTAACCTGACTATTACATGAGTTTTCGATAAAATCCAGCCAGCTAAGAAGAATAGATAAGGTAACTACATGAACCGCATAGGTGTATTTGGCGCAAACGGCCGCATGGGACTTGCACTTTTAGAAGCTGTCTCAAAAAAAGATGATGCAACATTAACCGGCGCGTACGTGCGTGATAACTCGCCACTTTTAGATATAGCGGTTAATCAATTAAACAGCGCTGCGTCAGCGGATGTATTATTTAGTAAAGAAACCGACGTAAAAGATGCTGATGTATTGATTGATTTCACTTTGCCAGCAGGAATGCGCAACCACCTAAAAATAGCAGTCGAAAAAAATATCGCCATGGTCATTGGTACCACGGGCCTTAACCAAGATGACATTGATGCGCTTAATGATGCTGCGAAGCACATTCCGATTGTTTTTGCTCGCAACTATAGCGTAGGTGTAAATTTACTGCTTAACTTAGTGCAGACTGCGGCTGTGAAGTTTGGCGATGACATGGATATCGAAATATTTGAAGCTCATCATCGTCACAAAATCGATGCGCCATCAGGGACTGCGTTGGCAATTGGTGAAGCAATTGCTGAGGCAAAAGGCTGGCAGCATGATGAAGTCGCGCGTTTTGATAGAAGCAAAGACGAACACGCAAAATCGCAAAATGAAATCGGTTATTCGGTCATGAGGGGCGGAGATATAGTAGGTGAACACACCGCATACTTCGCAACTTCTGGCGAAAGGCTAGAATTAACTCATAAAGCAAGTTCAAGAATGACCTTCGCGTTAGGTGCAGTAAGAGCTGCGGGCTGGTTGAAAAATAAACCAGCTGGACTTTATGACATGCAAGATGTGCTTGACTTGAAGTAGTTTAGTTTCTTTTTTGGCAGTTTCAGTGAATTTTTAGTTAATAACGCTTATTTTCACTATTTTATTAATTAAGGTTAGATCTAAAAGCTAATTTACTGTAGAATAGCGCCAATTTGCCAAAAATTCATAAATGCGTGTTTCCAATCGCTTTAAACGGGCAGTAGAGCAAATGACTTTACTCCCGTTTTTTACTGTTAGGAGGTTAACTTGACTAAATCCGCTCTGTTAGTCCTAGAAGACGGCACAGTGTTTCGCGGTACTGCAATCGGCGCTGACGGTATGTCAGTCGGTGAAGTAGTATTCAATACGTCTATGACTGGTTATCAAGAAATTTTGACTGACCCTTCATACGCGGAACAAATCGTAACTTTGACGTACCCACATATCGGTAATACGGGTACTAACAGCGAAGACGAAGAAGCGGGTCAAATCTGGGCTAAAGGCCTAGTGATCCGTGATTTGCCACTGCTAGCAAGTAATTTCCGTAACGAGCAATCGTTAAGTGATTACTTAAAAGAACGCAATATCTTAGGTATTGCTGACATCGACACTCGTAAATTAACACGTATTTTACGTGATAAAGGCGCTCAAAATGGTTGTATCATTGCAGGCGACGAGTTAGATGAGAAAAAAGCGCTTGAAGCTGCGCAAGCCTTCCCAGGCTTAAAAGGCATGGATTTAGCAAAAGTTGTCTCAACCAAGGAAAATTTTGAGTGGCGCGAATCAAGCTGGACGTTAGGTTCAGGCTTTAAAACGCTAGAAGCAGCAGACGAGAAGTTCCACGTTGTTGCTTATGACTTCGGTGTTAAACGTAATATCTTACGTATGTTAGTTGACCGCGGCTGTAAATTAACCGTTGTTCCTGCACAAACATCTGCAGAAGACGTACTGGCATTAAACCCAGACGGTATCTTCTTATCAAATGGCCCTGGTGACCCTGAGCCGTGTACTTACGCGATTGAAGCAATTAAAACTTTCCTAGAAACAGACACGCCAATCTTTGGTATTTGTTTAGGTCACCAATTGCTTGCACTTGCTTCAGGTGCACAAACGGTGAAAATGAAGTTTGGTCACCACGGTGGTAACCACCCAGTTAAAGACCTTGATCGCAATGTTGTAATGATCACTGCACAAAACCACGGTTTCGCAGCTGATGAAGCAACATTACCAGCGAACTTACGTGCAACTCACGTTTCATTATTCGATGGCACGCTACAAGGTATTCACCGCACAGATAAGCCTGCATTTAGCTTCCAAGGTCACCCTGAAGCAAGCCCAGGTCCACATGATGCGGCGCCATTATTTGACCACTTCATCGATTTGATGCAAGCACGTTCTAACTAATTTAACCGGAGTAACAATGCCAAAACGTACCGACATAAAAAGCATTCTTATCTTAGGCGCAGGCCCGATCGTAATCGGTCAAGCTTGTGAATTTGACTACTCTGGTGCACAAGCGTGTAAAGCACTACGAGAAGAAGGCTTTCGAGTAATTCTTGTAAACTCGAACCCTGCAACTATCATGACTGACCCTGAAATGGCGGATGCGACGTACATCGAGCCAATTCACTGGGAAGTGGTAGAGAAAATCATTGAAAAAGAAAAGCCTGATGCAGTACTGCCTACTATGGGTGGTCAAACAGCATTAAACTGTGCGCTTGATTTAGATAAGCACGGCGTACTGGCAAAACACGGTGTTGAGTTAATCGGTGCAACTGCTGATGCAATCGATAAAGCTGAAAACCGTGAGCGTTTTGACGTAGCAATGAAGAACATTGGCCTTGAGTGTCCGCGTGCAGAAATCGCTCACTCAATGGAAGAAGCACACGATGTTCTTAGCCGCATCGGTTTCCCATGTATCATTCGTCCATCATTCACTATGGGTGGTACCGGTGGTGGTGTTGCATACAACCAAGAAGAATTTGATGAAATTTGTGAGCGTGGTTTAGATTTATCACCAACAAATGAACTTTTAATCGATGAATCATTAATCGGTTGGAAAGAATACGAAATGGAAGTTGTTCGTGACAAAAACGACAACTGTATCATCGTATGTTCTATCGAAAACTTTGACCCTATGGGTGTTCATACTGGTGACTCAATCACGGTTGCTCCAGCGCAAACACTAACTGATAAAGAATACCAAATCATGCGTAATGCATCGATGGCGGTACTTCGTGAAATCGGTGTTGAAACAGGTGGTTCAAACGTACAGTTTGGTGTGAATCCTGTTGATGGCCGTATGGTTATCATCGAGATGAACCCACGTGTATCGCGTTCATCTGCTCTAGCATCAAAAGCAACGGGTTTCCCAATTGCGAAAATCGCAGCGAAACTAGCTGTAGGTTACACCCTTGATGAGCTACAAAACGATATCACTGGCGGTAAAACACCAGCGTCTTTCGAGCCGTCAATTGACTATGTTGTTACTAAGATCCCACGTTTTAACTTCGAAAAATTCGCCGGTTCAAACGACCGTCTAACAACACAGATGAAATCTGTGGGTGAAGTTATGGCAATTGGTCGTAACCAACAAGAGTCTCTGCATAAAGCATTACGTGGTCTTGAAGTAGGCGCAACGGGCTTTAACCCAATTGTTGCCCTTGATGATCCGAAAGCAAAAGAAAAAATCATCCGTGAATTACGCGAGCCAGGTGCTGAGCGTATTTGGTACGTTGCTGATGCAATGCGTCATGGTATGAGCGTAGAAGATGTTTTCGAACTCACTAAGATTGATCCTTGGTACCTAGTGCAAATCGAAGACATCTTAAAAGACGAAGCAACAATCAGCGAAGTAGGTATGGCTGGTTTAAATGCTGAGTTCTTACGTAAGCTTAAGCGTAAAGGGTTTGCTGATGCGCGTATCGCTGAAATTGCCGGTGTTTCTGAAGCAGAAATTCGTAAGAAGCGTCACCAGTTAGATATCGTGCCTGTATATAAGCGCGTTGATACCTGTGCTGCAGAGTTTAGCTCAGACACAGCTTACATGTACTCATCTTATGATGAAGAGTGTGAAGCGAATCCATCTGACAAAGATAAAATCATGGTAATCGGTGGTGGTCCTAACCGTATCGGTCAAGGTATCGAATTCGATTACTGCTGTGTTCACGCAGCACTCGCTTTACGTGAAGACGGCTACGAAACAATCATGGTTAACTGTAACCCTGAAACTGTTTCGACTGACTACGACACATCAGATCGCTTATTCTTCGAGCCAATCACGCTAGAAGACGTATTAGAAATCGTACGTGTTGAAAAGCCTAAAGGTGTTATCGTTCAGTACGGTGGTCAAACGCCACTTAAACTTGCGCGTGCACTAGAAGCGAATGGCGTGCCAGTTATTGGTACTTCTCCAGATGCAATCGACCGTGCTGAAGACCGTGAGCGTTTCCAACAACTTGTTGAGCGTTTGAACCTTCTGCAACCAGAAAATGCAACAGTGACTTCTTTAGAAGAAGCGGTTGTTAAGTCTGCTGAAATTGGTTTCCCACTGGTTGTACGTCCTTCGTACGTACTAGGTGGTCGTGCGATGGAAATCGTATACGATGAAGACGACTTACGTCGTTACATGACTGAAGCGGTATCTGCATCAAATGAAGCGCCAGTACTACTTGACCACTTCTTAGATAACGCAATTGAAGTTGACGTTGACGCTATCTGTGACGGTGAGCAAGTAATCATCGGTGGTATCATGGAGCACATTGAGCAAGCAGGTGTTCACTCAGGTGACTCAGCGTGTTCATTACCAGCTCACTCACTAACTGCTGAAGTACAAGACGTAATGCGTAAGCAAGTGACTGATATGGCACTAGAGCTTGGCGTAGTAGGTCTGATGAATACACAGTTTGCTGTGAAAGACGGTAAAGTTTACTTAATCGAAGTAAACCCACGTGCAGCACGTACAGTACCGTTTGTTTCTAAAGCAACAGGTATTGCACTTGCAAAAGTTGCTGCACGTTGTATGGCGGGTCAATCACTGGCAAGCCAAGGTATTACAAAAGAAGTAATTCCTCCTTACTACAGCGTTAAAGAAGTCGTACTTCCTTTTGCTAAGTTCCAAGGTGTTGACCCAATCCGTGGTCCAGAAATGCGCTCAACGGGTGAGGTGATGGGTGTTGGTGAAACTTTCGCCGAAGCATTCGCCAAAGCACAATTAGGTGCAAGCAACACTTTACCACGCGGTGGTCGCGCGTTACTATCGGTACGCAACAGTGACAAACCACGTATTGTTGAACTAGCTAAAACCATGACAGCTTTAGGTTTTGAGCTAGATGCAACGGGTGGCACTGCAAAAGCGCTAGAAGAAGCAGGCATTGCAGTTCGTCGCGTGAACAAAGTATACGAAGGTCGTCCTCATATTCTTGATAGAATTAAAAATGGTGAATACAGCTACATTGTAAACACTACTGAAGGTCGCCAAGCGATTGAAGATTCGAAGGTGTTACGTCGTGGTGCGTTACAGCACAAAACTAACTACACAACGACACTGAACGCGGCATTTGCTAACTGTACTGCAAACCAAGCAGACGACCGTAGCAAGGTGACGTCAGTTCAGGAACTACACCAGCGAATGAACTAAGGAAATGTGCCAAGGGCGAGGCAATCGCCCTTGGGATTAAGTGAGAATAATATGCAATCAATTCCGATGACGGTTCGTGGTGCAGCATTACTGCGCGAAGAACTTAACGAATTAAAAACAGTTACCCGTCCAAAAATCGTTGCTGATATCGCTGAAGCACGTGAGCACGGTGATTTGAAAGAAAACGCTGAATACCATGCCGCTCGTGAGCAACAAGGTTTTTGCGAAGGTCGTATTCAAGAAATTGAAGCAAAGCTTTCAAACGTACAAATCATCGATGTAACTAAGATGCCAAAAACTGGCAAAGTTATTTTTGGCACAACGGTCACTATCGTTAATGTTGACACTGACGCTGAGGTTAAATACCAAATTGTGGGTGATGATGAAGCAGATATCAAAAACAATCTGATCTCTGTAAATTCGCCAATCGCGCGTGGTTTAATTGGTAAAGAGGTCGATGATGCCGTTACCATTAAAACGCCAAATGGTGAAGTAGAGTACGAAATCATTGAAGTTGAGTATATTTAGTAGCTTAACCAAGCATTGATAAAAACCGCAGTTACATACTGCGGTTTTTTTATGCCTGTTTACTTCTGGTATGTTATTCGGTACGTTGGCTGCTTGGTTATTCAAAAGAAGAGGTAATAGTGGTGAAAATTCAATATCCTAAAGCGCTATCTTTAGGCGATAGCATCGCCATATGTGCTTTTTCTTCTGGTGTCGATAAGGCATATCATAAAAGATTAGATGTTGTACTCGAAGGGCTAAGTGCGAAGGGGTTTAATGTTGTTGAAGGAGACTGTTTACGTCAACAACACAATAGTGCAAAGGAACGTGCGGCCGAATTGATGCAGTTTTTAACAGATGACTCGATTGCCGCGATTATGCCGCCTTGGGGAGGGGATCTCACCATGGAGATCTTACCTTTGTTAGATTTTAGTGCTATCAGTAATGCAAAACCTAAATGGTTAGTTGGTTTTTCCGATATCAGTACCTTTGCTTGCGCACTCACTACCCGATGTGGCTGGGCTACACTGCATGCTGCGAATTTAATGCAGATTCACCCCGATGATAAAGATCCACACCTAGCGGCTTTATTTACCGCCATGGGCCTTGAAGAAAAAGCATCCTTTAAGCAACTTGCTGCGCCGTTTTATCAGCAAGATCAGATTGATTACGCAACTAAACCTGATGCAAAATTCAACTACACAGCCGAAAGCCAATGGCGTTGTATTAACTATAAAGATAAGCGACAAATAGAGGTATCAGGTCGTTTGATTGGCGGCTGTATTGACACACTAGGCTTATTACTGCCTTCAAATTACTATGCGTTGCATGAATTTAAAAAACAGTATGCACCGGAGGGATTAATTCTTTATTTAGAAAATGCAGAACTGAGTCCGATGGCGTTAGCAAGGTGTTTATTATCTTTAAAACTTAATGATGTGTTTACTGATGTCAATGCCGTTATATTTGGGCGTAGCCCAGCAATTAACAATGACTGTTACTTTGATGAATATCAGGCGATTGAGTTAGCATTTCAAGGCAACTTATTCCCTGTTTTGACCGATGCTGATATTGGTCATGTTGCACCAAACCTTGCATTGATCAATGGTGCATTCGCCACCATAACCACGGATCTTTGTGAAGGTATGGCGACAAATGTTCAAATAGACACGGTGTTAAGTTAACACTCAAAAGAGTTTAACTAAATAAACAGTACTCATACCAATGAGTAATGTCACAGAAACACTTAATAAAGTGCCAAGCATGACATACTCTGTGAGTTGTTTTTCTTCGCTCGCTTTTAAATCTCCAAAGCGAAAGATTGATTTTGCAGCGAGTAGGAATCCTACTCCTGCATATTCACCCATAAGTATAAAGCTTAGCATCAGTCCTCGCTCTAAAAGCCCTATACTGTGGCCAGCTGCAGGAATGCTGCCAGATGTAGCAAAGCCTTGTGTGATTTTTTCAAGCATCATGCGAATAAATACTGAGCTTGGATTTAATACGAGTATATAAGCACAGATAACAAAAAGAGTATCTATAGCAATTAGTTTTTGCCAAATAAGCGCATAAAATTCATCATAATCGGTTAACCATACAGCTAGCATCACCAGCACAATACTATGTGCAAGCTGATCAAGTAGAAATGGAACGACCCCTTTATTGGAATAGGATTTTGCTAAATCAATGAGGAAGTGACTAAGCATAATTAGCAGTGTTGCGCAGACAACACGTGCAAGCTCATTCCAGCCATAATTAAACTCCCAAAGAGCTAAAATGATAAACGAAACAATGCCGTGTGTTAAAACATGCAAATACAACTTTGTTGCGCGAAAGTGTCGGCTGTTTCGGTCATTAACCCAGCTCATTGGCTGTAGATAAAAGTCAGCAACCAAGTGTGCTAAAAATAGGGCGACAAGTAATAAGGTAAAGCTCATGCTATCAATCCTTTGAGTGTTGTATGGCTGTACTTGATAAAACGCTCGACTAATTGGTACTGAGCAAGGTTTAGTAATTTGGTCACATTTTCTCTGCTTGTATTGAGCTCTTTTGCTAGTTCTGCGTGGCTATTATTGCTTGCTGTAAGGTAATTAAATAAAGCATTCGCTTGTTTTTGGCTCATCTTCTCTAGCAATACCTCTATTAAGGCAATATTGAGTAAAAATCCTTCATCGAGATGATTATTTTCCACTTTTATTGTTAACAGCTGATGAGTCATATTATCTAAGCCCTGACCGGATAACGTATACGCACTTCCTGTGGCTGTTTTTATATCGGCGCGAGGATTATCGACTGTGCCAATGGCCATACTTTGACGTAATTCATAGTTAGCGGCTTTCATTTGTAAATATAAGAGTATCGCTACATGACAGACAGATTCTGGTGTTTGTAGCTGTAATTGCAAAGCATCACCACGATAAATGCTAAAACTACTTTCAAAGTGTTGAGTGATAAAACGTAAGCTTTGATCGAGTTGGTATAGCATTGCATCGTATTCTTGTTGTGGGATTCTTTGTGATTTAATTAAATCCCCAGTGATCACCGCAATCATAGCGCATCCTTTTACTGTAACTAAAACTAGTTACTTGTTTATATGTAACCAAATTTGGTTACTGTTGTTCATGTAACCAATTTAGGTTACTTTTGAGTGAATTACAAGTAAGTCGTGCTACAGTAGCAAGATATAAATTATACAAGGTGTATTATGCAAACAATTGAAAAGCTGAGAGTTGCTATTTTTGTCGACGTACAGAATATTTACTACACCTGTAAAGAAAGTTATGGAAAAAACTTCGATTACAACGCCTTTTGGGCAAAAATGCAGGAGCTGTATACAATTGATAATGCTATTGCCTATGCAATTTATCGTGGCGATGAAAAACAATCACAATTTCAAAATATTTTGCGAGCAATAGGTTTTGAAGTAAAACTTAAGCCGTTTATTCAGCGACGTGATGGCAGTGCAAAAGGCGATTGGGATGTGGGTATTACTATTGATATGCTTGAAAATGCACGCAAAGTAGACAAAATGGTGTTGCTGTCTGGCGATGGTGACTTTGCATTGTTATTAGGGCATCTAGCACACAACTATCAAATTCCTTGTGATGTGTATGGGGCAGAACAATTGACTGCTGATGTACTAAAAAATGCGGCTGAGAATTTTTACTGTATCGACGACGGATTGTTACTTAATAACCGCAGAGAATAGCAATAAATATTCCTGTTTAAATAAATTGTTTAACTAAAGTATTATTTCAGCTAAGCTAATATGAGCTAGACTCGTTCATAGTTATAGTAATATGCACTTGAAATGGCTCTTTTAATTCAAATAAACAATGAGAACAAGACATACCAAGTAATTGCTAGGTCTGTTTCAAATTTCTTTTCTGTTAATAAAGCTTTTTAATTCAACAAATTAGAAATAATTATGAAAGTTATACGAATTTTTATGAAAAATGTAATGACAACGCTGTCATTTATTGTGTAACATTAAATCAACATGGGTTGAGATGATTTCGCATTCTGATAAGAAAAAATAGTGCGATTTATACAAAAACTAAACGAAGGTTAGGGGTCGTTAAATGATGGCGAAGAGTGTGAGTGAGGACCAATTGTTTATTGGTATCGATGGTGGCGGAACAAAGTGCCGAGCAACCATTTACTCTGTAAAACATGGCGTATTAGGGACAGGCTTAGGCGGTCCGGCAAATCCACTACATGGTTTGGAGCGCACACTTGAATCTATAATGGTCTCAACTCAATTAGCGTTGCGTGATGCTGGGTTACCGTTAGAGACGGTACATCAACTCTATGCAGGTTTAGGCCTTGCAGGTGTTAACTTGCCGAGCCTATACGATAAAATTATGGAGTGGGAACACCCGTTCAAACAAATGTTTTTAACGACTGACCTACATACGGCTTGTATAGGCGCTCATGAAGGCAGTGACGGTGCAGTCATTATCACAGGCACGGGCTCATGCGGCTTTTCTTGTGTGAATGGGCAAACCACCAATTTTGGTGGCCATGGTTTTGCGTTAGGTGACAAAGGCAGCGGTGCCTGGATGGGACTTGAAGCGATAAAAGCCACGCTGCTGGATTTAGATGGGTTAGGCTCAAAGACCTGTTTAACCAAAGTCATTACCGAACATTTCTCGGCTGATAACGCAATGGCGATTGTTGAGCAAATGTCAGGTCAACCATCTAGTAGTTATGCAAAACTTGCTCGCTATGTGTTTAATGCTGCAAATGAGCAAGATGCAGTGGCACTTGCTATTGTTAAAGACGGTGCAGAGTATGTGAGTAAACTTGCACACCGTTTATTAGAGAACAAACCACCACGTTTGTCTATGATAGGTGGTTTAGCAGAGCCGTTAAATAAATGGCTAGACCCTGATATCGCTAAGCTTGTAGAAAACCCAATTCAACCACCTGAAATGGGAGCGGTATATTTCGCACAACAGTCTGTGTTAGAACAAAGCCAAGAGGTAGCAATTTAATGACGATTTTTCATGCTCAGTCACTATTTACCGGCGAAGAATTTTTAAACGATCGTTATTTTAGTGTAGATAATGGGGTATTCACCTTAACTGAAGCAAGTACCGATGCGGTTAAGCTAGAGGGGCTCGTGGTGCCTGGTTTTATTGATGTGCAAGTAAATGGTGGTGGTGGTGCATTTTTTAATGCAGAGCAAACCCCACAATGTTTGCACAATATTGCGAAAGCGCATGGTCGATTTGGTTCAACTGCGATAATGCCAACCCTCATTACTGATAAAGTAGAGGTGATGGCACAAGCTGCTGATGCAACGGCAGAGGCAATTGCCCAAGCAGTACCGGGTGTGTTAGGTATTCATTTTGAAGGCCCACATTTATCTTTACCTAAGAAAGGCACTCATAGTGAACAGTTTATAAGACCTATTTCAGAGCAAGAGTTTGCGATATATGCACGTCAAGACTTGGGCATAAAAATGGTGACGCTGGCACCTGAAAATGTCAGAGCAGAAGACATAACGCGATTAGTTGAATGTGGCGTGAAAGTAAGTATTGGCCACACTAACGCTGATTTTGCAACGACTAATAAAGCATTGGCCGCAGGCGCTGATGGTTTTACACATTTATTTAATGCAATGTCGGCATTTACCTCGCGAGAGCCTGGTGTAGTTGGCTCTGCTCTTTGGGATGATAACAGCTGGTGTGGCTTAATTGTTGATTGTCATCATGTTCACCCATCGTCAGCCAAGTTAGCGATTCGTACTAAGCAACGCGGTAAGGTTATGTTAGTAACTGATGCAATGCCTCCTGTGGGCACTGACGATATGGAGTTTGATTTCTTTGACGGTCGAAAAGTTATTCGTACCGGTGACCGTTTAAATTCGACAACAGGCGAACTTGCGGGCAGTGTGCTTGATATGGCAAGTGCTGTACGCAATACCGTTAATACATTGGATGTGAGTTTAGCCGAAAGCTTGAGAATGGCGTCTTTGTATCCTGCACAATATCTTGGTTTGAACAAAAAGGGCCGTCTGGTAAATGGCTTCGATGCTGATTTTGTTGTACTTGATGAGCATCAGTATGTAAAAGCAACTTATATTGCAGGTAACGCAGTTTAGAACTTCCCTGTAAAAACCCCGCCGTTGTATCGCGGGGCTTTTTGTATTAAAGGTAATAAAATGACAACAACACAACCTACAAAAAAGCGTTTAGCTTCTTTAGATGCATTACGCGGCATGGATATGTTTTGGATCTTAGGTGGTCAGTCAATATTTGCAGCACTTTTTGTGCTAACAGGCTGGACAGGCTGGAAGCTATTTGAAGCACATACAGTGCACAGTGAATGGCACGGTTTTACTTTTTACGACTTAATATTCCCGCTATTTATTTTCCTATCTGGCGTTGCTATGGGGCTTGCCCCCAAACGCATTGATCACTTAAGTTGGGATGAGCGTAAAGTCTATTATCGCAAAGCTATTAAGCGCTTATTACTGCTCTGTTTTTTAGGTATTTTATATAATCACGGCTGGGGTACAGGCATGCCGATGGCGTTTGATGAGATACGCTACGCCAGTGTATTAGCTCGAATAGCCATTGCGTGGTTTTTCTGTGCCATGTTGGTTTGGCATACAAGCTTACGAACCCAAGTCATAACCGCGGTATCTATTTTACTTGGCTACTGGTTACTGCTTAGCTTTGTGCCTGTACCAGGAGGCAGTACCGGAGACTTATCTGCTGCTGGAAGTTGGAATGCATGGTTCGATAAGTATTTACTACCAGGGATTAGTTATCAAAATCGCGTTGTAGATCCTGAAGGCGTGTTGTCTAATCTACCAGCGATTGTTAACGCACTTATGGGGGTGTTTGCAGGCCAGCTTATTGCACGAGCACAACAAATTGGTGAATGGAAAATGTCTGGCGTGTTATTTATTTCAGGCCTTGTTAGCGTAAGCTTAGGGTGGCTCTGGGATTTACAGTTTCCGGTAAATAAAGAGTTATGGACGAGCTCTTTTGTATTGGTGACGGTAGGGTGGAGCGCTATTTTATTAGCCGTGTTTTATGCCTTGGTTGATATATTACCAGGGCAGCGAGTTGCGTATCCATTTGTTATTATAGGTGCTAATTCGATCATTATTTACCTAGCCTCGAGCTTAGTGAACTGGGGTTATGTAAGCCAAAGTGTTTTTGGTGGTGTTATTCGCGCGGTTCCTGATTCATGGCAGCCATTAATAGCCGTGGTAGCATTACTTGCTGTACAAATGCTTGTGTTGCATTGGATGTACCGTAGAAAAATCTTTGTCAGTGTTTAGTTAACGCTGATAGAAACGTTATTTTTTATTCACTTTTACTTTACAAAGTTAAATCTAAAAGTGATAATGACAGCGTTGTCATAATGGTTGTAGCTACTGTACCGTATCCTGGCAGTAGTTTGATCTAAAACCCGATTCGATTGCACGTGGGGTCGGGTTTTAGATCCCATTTTTTTTCAATTTATAATTAGAGCTAATCAATATGCAAATAGTCATTCTTGATGATGCCGCGCAAGTGGCAGCCTACGGGGCTAACATCTTTGCTAAACAACTTATAAAAAAACCAGCATCAGTACTTGGCTTGGCAACTGGCTCAACACCTGTTGCGTTATACCAAGAGCTTATCGCAAAAAATAAAGCGGGTGATATTTCATTTAGCCAAGCGACAACATTTAATTTAGATGAATACTTAGGTCTTACAGGTGAGCATCCGCAAAGTTATCGATACTTTATGAATGAGCAATTATTTAATCACGTAGATATTAACAAAGATAACACGCATGTTCCGCCTGGAGATGCAATCAACCCGTTAGTTGCGTGCAATGAATATGAGCAAAAAATTGCAGCATCAGGAGGGGTTGATGTGCAATTACTTGGTATTGGCCGTAACGGTCATATAGGTTTTAACGAGCCGTCTTCAGGTCTTACCTCGCGCACTCGGGTAAAAACACTTACCAAAGCAACCATTGATGATAACGCACGATTCTTTGGCGAAGGCGAATATCAACCGCATTTATCAATCACTATGGGGATTGGGACTATCTTAGAAGCCAAAAAAGTAGTGCTATTAGCGACGGGTGAAAGTAAAGCTGATGCAGTACAGGCAATGGTTGAAGGCCCGCTCATGGCAAAGTGTCCAGCCTCTGCATTACAAATGCATAAGGATGCTGTCATCATCATTGATAAAGCGGCTGCAAGTAAATTAGAAGATTTAGCGTTCTATCAGCACATTGAAGCTGAGAACCAAAAACTACAAGCGCACCTAGCGACCTTGTAAAATTGTGAGAGAGAGCAAAAAAGCCCATTTGGGCTTTTTTTATGCCTGTTATAAATTGGGTTTATCATCAGCTTATGGTAGTTTTAGGGGGTAAATAATTTCAAAGGAACGCCATGCTGAATTACTCTCAAATGCCACTGGACCGTGCCTCTAATCATCGAAAAGATCCTAAGTGGCTAAAGGCGAAAATTAATTCTCAGAGTCGCTGGTTACTTGTTAAAAATAATCAGAGTCTATTTGTTAAAGGGTGCCCTGAGGTGTGTTATTTGCGCCTATCTCAGGTTGATCATCTTGATTTATCGAAAGGTATTTTACTTGGCCTTGACGAGCAAGGAATTGCTCATTTTGCTTTAGATGTAAGCAATGTGCCTGATTCACTTATTGACTCTGTTCTTGATGGTACTGAGTTTGTTGATATACGCAAGTTAGGCCCTCAAGTTGAACTAAAGCAAGGCTCAATTGCTGCACTTGCTCGTGGTCTTTGTTTTTGGCATGCAACCCATCGTTTTTGTGGCCGATGTGGTCATGAAAATAATATGGTTGAAGCAGGGCACTCTCGCTTATGTGAGAACCAAACGTGTCAGCATCAAACGTTTCCTCGCACTGATCCTGCCGTCATTATGATAGTGAAAAAAACCTTTGCTGATGGTGTTGAGCGCTGTTTACTCGGTCGTCAAGCAAGCTGGCCTGAGGGCGTGTTTTCAACATTGGCGGGGTTTGTTGATCCAGGTGAAACACTCGAGCAAGCTGTCGCCCGAGAAGTCATGGAAGAAGCCGGTATTGCTGTCACTGATATTCAGTATATAGCTTCACAACCTTGGCCTTTTCCATCTTCAATCATGTTTGGTTTTATGGCAACAGCAGTGTCAGAAGATATTCATGTTGATAAAGATGAATTAGATGACGCTAGGTGGTTTAGTCGTGATGATCTGAATCAATTTGGCCAATGGCATGAACAGGGCAGTCACCTAAAATTAACCCGACAAGACTCTATTTCTCGATTTTTGGTTGAGCATTGGCGCAACCTGTAAACTAGATTGGAATAACGATGACAAAGACAAATAAAAATACTCAAATAGTGAGTGCTGGGCGTAAAAAAGCGTATACGCAAGGCGTGGTAAATCCAGTCGTACAGCGAGCATCAACCGTGGTTTTCGACTCGGTTTCTGAGTTAAAAGAAGCAGCTAAAAAACGGGGCGATAAAACGCTTTTTTATGGTCGCCGTGGAACCACCACACACTTCGCACTACAAGAAGCTATTGCTGAACTTGAGGGAGGAGAAGGTTGTGCACTTTATCCATCAGGTGCGGCTGCAATAAGCAATGCGCTATTATCGTTTGTGAAAACGGGCGATCATATTTTGATGGTTGATACTGCTTACGAACCAACTCGTGATTTTTGTGACAGAATATTAGCCGGTCTTGGGATTGAAACAACCTATTATCCACCAGGTATCGGTGCAGGCATTGATGAGTTAATAAAAGAAAATACTCGTGTATTATTTTTAGAATCACCTGGCTCGATTACCATGGAAGTGCAAGATGTACCCGCTATGGTCGCAAAAGCGAACGAGCGTGGTGTCATGACGATGTTAGATAATACTTGGGGTAATGGCCTGCATTTTAGACCGCTTGAGCATGGGGTGGACATTAGTATCCAAGCTGCGACTAAATATATTGTTGGCCATTCCGATGTAATGATGGGAGTGGCGGTTGCTAATAAAAAATACTGGTCAACACTCAGAGAAAACTCATATCTATTAGGCCAATGTACGTCTGCTGATGATGCATATTTAGCATTACGTGGCTTACGCACTATGGCTGTGCGTTTAAAACAGCACGAGCAAGCCGCCATTGAAGTTGCTAAATGGCTTGAAACACACCCATTGGTTGATCATATTCGCCATCCGGCTTTTGCAACATGCCCAGGTCATGAGTTCTTTAAACGTGACTTTGACGGGAGTAATGGCTTATTTTCGTTTGTAATGAAGCAAGGAAATCAACAAGCGATAGATGCGTTTTTAGATAGTTTGCAGCATTTTAAAATGGGCTTTTCTTGGGGTGGATACGAAAGTTTAGTTACTGCAAATTTAACGATGAAAGGGCTACGCTCTGAAACAGGTTGGACGCAAGGCCCAGTGATCCGCTTACATATAGGCTTGGAAGATGTAACAGATTTGCTAGCCGATCTAGATCAAGCTCTTAGTGTTTACGAGAGCCATCTGTAGTTAAAAAGTTTATACTTTGTTACATAAGAGCCGCAATGCGGCTCTTTTTTTTCTGGTAATTCAAGCTGTTTCACCTTAGTGTAATTCCAATAATAATATTCATTAAGGATTGTGAGTGACGCAGTTACACCCTAAACGTCTTGCGCAAATTGCTCAATTTGAACTTGTACGACTATTTTTGACCAAACGTGGTTTGCTAGCGGTTGCTGCATTCGCCATTTGTTGGTTACTTATTTTACGCTATCCCATAGCTGAATCTGTGAATTTGATTAGCTCTGCTGAGTTTGCTGACTTTGCTAGGCAGGCCTTTGGTGCTATCGGTATCAGTCGGTTGCTCGATTGGCCTGAATCAGAGCTAGCGATGTACTGGCTAATAGCTTTATATAGCTTCCCTTGCTTTTGCTTGTTTTTATGTAGTGACCAAACTGTGGGAGATCGGCAGCGTGGTACGCTACGCTTTTTGTCACTACGGGCAACTCGTTCAGAGATTATAATTGGCCGCTTTTTAGGACAAGTATTAATCTTAGCAGCATTGTTATTTGTTACTCTGATGGCAACGCTTGCTATGTTGACGTATCGTGAGCCAAGTTTATTTCTTTCTGGTTTTTCAAGAAGCCTGACACTATTGGTGTTTCTGCTAATTACTGTAATGCCGTTTATTGCTTTAATGAGTTTTCTAAATACGTTTGCGCGCTCATCTCGTCTTGCATTTGTATTAGCTATTTTATTTTTTGCTGGCGGCAACATTATTATTGGTTTGCTTACTTGGCAGCTGCCTTTACTTGAAGTTCTATATTATTTATTTCCTGGCTACCAAATCGATGTAGTCGCGGGACAAAGAGCAGGCATGATGTTAGGGGTCGGTTTACCTGTTTTACAAACAGTTGTGCTGCTTGTGGTGGGTGAACGAATTTTTGCAAGGAGCTCACTATGACAGTATTAATTCAGGCACAAGGTTTATCAAAAAACTATGGGGCTAAGCGAGCGCTTGATAATGTCAGCTTTGAAATAAATAAAGGAGCGCCAGTTGCACTCGTTGGCCCTAATGGTGCTGGTAAAACAACCTTATTTAGTTTGTTATGCGGTTATATTTTACCAAGTTCTGGGCAGTTATCAGTGTTGGACCACGCCCCAGGTAGTGCGGCTTTATTTGGTAAGCTTACGGCATTACCACAGGATGCACAGCTTGATCCGCGTTTTAGTATTGCGCATCAATTAAATTTTTATGGTCAACTGCAAGGTTTAAGTGGCGCGGTTCGTAAAAAAGAAACAGCACGTGTTTTGGAACTTGTTGGTTTATCTGAAGTGGCTAAACAGCGCCCAGATGATCTTTCTCACGGGATGCGTAAGCGAGTCACAATTGCGCAAGCACTAATAGGTGAACCTGAAATTGTAATGCTTGATGAGGCAACTGCAGGTCTTGACCCTATCCACGCGCGTGAGGTTCGTGAGCTTGTGAGCTCTTTAAGCAATGAAGCCACATTTATTTTAAGCTCCCATGATCTAACCGAACTTGAGCGTTTATGTTCGCAAGTATTACACCTAGATAAAGGGGTATTGAGTGAGCATCAAGCGCGTTCTAGCACACAAGATAATAAGCATTATATAACACTACAATTGAATCAACTTTATGATGATGTAGAAGCTAAGCTTGCAAGTCTTGCCCATGTACATCATGTTTATATGAGCCAAGCAAAAGAATATGTCATTGAATTTGAACAGACAGCCGAACCATTTGATATCAATCTATTACAGTTTTGTTATCAACAAGGTTGGCAGTATCGTCAACTAGTGAATGGTCACACACTCGAAAACCAAATTTTTCATAAGGAGAGTTAGTTATGGGTTTACTAAGTGGATTAATGGGTAATGCCAGCGAAGTCGATAATGATGATCTAGAAGAATTACTTGCCAACACGCTTATAGCGGGTGAAACAGTGCAAAAGGCCTATAAGGTGATCCGTGATATGTTTATCTTTACCAATAAAAGATTGATTATTATTGATAAACAAGGTGTTACGGGGTCTAAAGTGGAAATGCTAAGTATTGCTTACTCAAAAATTACTAAATTTAGTAAAGAAAGCGCGGGGCATTTTGATTTAGATGCAGAGCTGAAAATTTGGGTAGGGTCAGATCCTACTCCGATCAGCAAAGACTTCAAAGCCGGTGATAACATTAATGAGGTTTATAGAATAATTAGCGAATTTTCATTATAACACCATGAAAATAAAGTGATTTATAATATAGTTGGTGTTGAATTGAAAATTCGGGCCAACTTTTTCTTTACATTTACCGACAATTTATTACAATTAGTTGATTAAAAACAAGGAGTTAGTTAAGTTCCCGTTCAGTTTTCTCACGTTAGCATGTGCCCAACTTAGCCATTTGGCTAGTTTTGTAGCAATTAAAACAATGTTTATAGGGAAATCTGTTTATGAAAAAGTTAGCAGTTATTATTTCGAGTATGCTTCTTTCAACTGCCGCGACTGCTGCGGACAGTTATCAATCAATCAGCCACTTAGGGTACATGGACACCGATGGCAATGACACAGTAAGTGTTGATTCAATTTATTACTTCGCACCAAAGAACACTATGGGTCCTTACGACCAGTTTGAGTACATCAACAAAACGACTAACGTTTATGGTGCTTATTCAGACGATGATTTTGGTGATGTATTAGGCTTAGGTGGTGAGTACTTCGTAGAAGATTTTGTATTCGGCGCTGGCTACAATAACTATGACTCTGATTTTGGTTCAAGCACAGATGTATTTAACGTTTCTGCTGGTTACTTCTTCAATCCAAACTTATTATTAAAAGCGACTTTCGTTGACGTTGAAGACGGTGACAACTCAGTGATGTTTGATCTTAAGTATAACCATCAGTTAAACAGCACTGATTACATTGGTTTTACTTTAACTGCTGATGATGAGTTTGATTACCGCGCAGTAAATGCTAAATACTTCGTAGATCTTCAACAAGGTAACTACCTTACAGTTGAAGGTACAATCTCTGATACAGATGATAATGGTAGCTCATGGGAGTTAGGTTCTAACTACTATTTCTCTAAAGCAACGTCAGTATTTGTAACGTTTAACAAAGAAGATGATTACAGCTTTGGTGCTCAACACTTCTTCAATAAAAACGTTGGCTTAAAAGCGGGTTACGGTAACAACTGGGATGACTCAGATTACGATGCATACTTTGCTAACGTAAGCTTACAGTTCTAATCATTAATTTGATTGTAAAAAAGCCCGCATCATGCGGGCTTTTTAGTTTTTAGTATTTTACCATCCGCACTGACGGTCTTTATTTTGCTCATCAAGGTATTTTTGTAATGGCGCAAAGTAATCTAAGATTGCTGTTGCATCCATCTCTTCTTTCCCCGTTATTGTAGCAAGGGCTTCTTGCCATGGGCGACTTGAACCCATTTCTAACATCGCATTCAGCTTTTCACCAGCCTCTTTTGAGTTATACACTGAACAGCGATGAATCGCTTCTTTGTTACCAGCAATTTCACATAAACTTCTGTGGAAGTCGAATTGTAAAATATGCGCTAGGAAATAACGCGTGTAAGGGGTGTTACCCGGTACGTGATACTTAGCACCTGGATCGAAGTCTGCTTCGCTACGTGCGATAGGCGCTTGAACACCTTGATATTTTTCACGTAGATCCCACCATGCTTTGTTGTAATTTTCGGGTGTTACTTCACCTGAGAACACTTTCCAGCGCCATTGGTCAACTAATAAGCCAAATGGGATAAAAGCAACTTTATCCAGTGCCATTTTCATTAATAGACCGATATCTTTTGATTCATCAGGCACTTCGTCTAATAAACCAATCTCTTTTAAGTAGTCAGGTGTAACAGACAGCGCAATAGTGTCACCAATGGCTTCATGGAAACCATCGTTCGCACTTTCTTGATAATAAATAGGTTGCGTGTTGTAGGCGCGCTGGTAGAAGTTATGACCTAACTCGTGGTGAATAACAGAGAACTCCTCACCGGTACGCTGAATACACATCTTGATACGCAGGTCATCTTTGCTATCTATATTCCATGCTGAAGCGTGACACTGTACGTCACGATCTTGTGGTTTAGTGAATAGTGAGCGTTCATAGAAAGTGTCAGGTAATGGCGCAAAGCCCATTGAAGTAAAGAACTTCTCGGCGCCACGTACCATTTTCAGCTCGTCGTAATCATGCTTTGCTAATAACTCTGTTACGTCGTAGCCAGGATCTGCATTTTCCGGTGCAACTACATCGTAAATATTCCCCCATGTTTGTGCCCACATATTACCTAAAAGGTGCGCAGGAATTGGTTGGTCTTGAGGGACTTTATCTTCGCCATACTTCTCACCGAGCTTGGCACGAACATGACAATGTAATGAATCATAAAGCGGTTTAACTTGACCCCAGATACGGTCAAGTTCTTTTGCAAAATCATCCGCTGGCATATCGTATTTACTACGCCACATCGCGCCAGTATCCGCATAGCCAAGCTCTTTAGCACCTTCGTTAGTAAGCGCAACTTGTTGTTCATAAAGTGGACGCATTGGTTTGGAAACTTGGCGCCAACCTTGCCATAAATCCAGTAGTTCATTGTAGTCGCGGCTTGTTGCCATTTTAGCGGTCATCTCGCCAAGGCTTAAGCAGCTACCATCTTCTTTACAGTACTTACCTTTACCATAAATGCCACCTAGTTCAGCAACTAACTGTGAGAGTTTTGCTGTTTTTTCAGCATCCTGTGGGGCAGGCAAAGTTAGCGCTAATTTTAGCTTATCTAGCTTACGACGCGCATCGTAATCCAGTTCTAAACTATCGAATTTTGCAGCTTCATTAGCAAGACGAACAACAGCTTCGGTCATCTTGCGATTAACCTCAGCAGATAACTCTGCAGTATCGTGCGTGATGAAGTTGGCATAAATCCACTCAGCGCGACTAGCCTCTAAATAAAGCGCACTTAACTCTTTTTCTGTATCGGCGATAAATTTAGCAGCATCTGGCGGCGTCACCTGACTTTTTTTGACTTCAGCCGCAGCTGTTTTGGTATTTGTAGCGTCATCATTACAGCCTGAAAGTGCAAGTGCACTAGCCACCATGAGAGCACTCATACTAAGTTTAAATGGAGTCTTTTTCATAACGTTCCCTAGAAGTTTATTGTTATTTATTGCCCCTGCATAATAGCAGCGTCCTGATAAACAACAAACTATGTAGATGAGAACAATTTACGAGACATGGCTTACGTTGTATTTATTACACGATCAGTCATACTTGAAGACAGTTAATTTAAATAAAAGGATTGCATAATGACGACCGTAATCATTCTGTTACTGGTTGCTGTGATTGTGATTTTTGCTGTAAAAGATATTCGCATTAATCTGATCACTCGACCTACGTTTAGTATGTTTAAAAAAGTATTACCCCCCTTATCACAGACAGAACGTGAAGCCATGGAAGCGGGTGACGTGTGGTGGGATGGTGAGCTATTTAGTGGCAACCCTGACTGGCAGAAACTACATAGTTTTCCTAAACCTGAACTCAGTGATAAAGAGCGCGCATTTATGAGTAAGCAGGTTGAGACGTTACTTGCTATGCTTGACGATTATCAAATTGTTCAAAAAGATAAAGACCTACCAAAAGAAGTCTGGGAATATTTAAAGAAAGAAGGTTTTTTTGCGTTAATCATTCCTGAAGAATTTGGTGGACGTGAATTTTCAGCCATTGCTAATTCGACCATCGTATCAAAAATTGCAACCAAAAGTTTAACGGCAGCAGTAACCGTGATGGTACCAAACAGTTTAGGCCCAGGTGAGCTACTGCTGCATTACGGAACTAAAGAGCAACAAGAGCGCTGGTTGCCAAGCTTAGCTAAAGGTGATGATGTGCCTTGTTTTGCGTTAACTGGCCCAGAGGCAGGGTCGGATGCCGGTAGTATTCCCGATACTGGCGTTGTTTGCATGGGTATGCATAATGGTGAAGAAGTAATCGGTTTAAAGCTTAATTGGTCAAAACGCTACATTACCCTTGCACCGATAGCTACAGTGCTTGGTCTTGCATTTAAAATGTACGATCCTGATGGTCTGTTGGGCGATAAAAAAGAGTTAGGTATTACTTGTGCGCTTATTCCGACTGATCACGAAGGTGTGCAAACGGGTGAGCGTCATTATCCTCTCAATATGGCATTTATGAATGGCACAACCTATGGTAAAGATGTCTTTATTCCACTTGATTGGATCATTGGTGGCGAAAAGGGGGCTGGTCGAGGTTGGCGCATGCTGGTTGAGTGCTTAAGTGCAGGTCGTGGTATTTCGCTGCCGGCACTCAGCACTGCAACAGGCCACCTTGCATCACGTATGACATCGGCGTATGCGACCGTAAGGCAACAATTCGGTGTATCGATTGGTCAATTCGAAGGCGTGCAAGAAGCGCTTGCGCGTATCGGTGGTTTAACATACACCCTTGAATCTGCAAGGTTAATGACCGCTGGTGCCATAGACTTAAAACTGAGTCCATCAGTCGTGACTGCCATTGCTAAATACCATATGACAGAAATGGGTCGCACTGTAATGAACGATGCCATGGATATTCATTCAGGCAAGGGCATTCAAGTAGGTCCTAATAACTATCTTGCTCATGGTTATATGGGGATCCCTGTATCGATCACCGTCGAAGGGGCAAATATTCTTACTCGTAATTTGATGATTTTTGGTCAAGGTGCGACTCGTTGCCACCCATTTGTTTTAAAAGAAATGGAAGCCGCTGCAATGGAAGATCATGACCTTGCACTGAAAGAGTTTGATTCATTACTGCTACAGCATATTTTGTTTGCAACAAGCAATGCGGGTATGGCTTTTGTACATGGTTTAACACGCAGTTACTTTGCTAAATCTCCAGTGTGTGGAGTGACAAGTCATTATTACAAACAGTTGAGCCGAATGAGTAGAGGCTTAGCATTTTGTACTGATGTTGCTATGTTGGTATTGGGTGGCGAGTTAAAACGCAAAGAGATGATATCGGCGCGTTTAGGCGATGTACTGAGCCACTTATATCTCGCCTCATGTGTTCTGAAGCGTTACGAAGATGAAGGGCGTCAACAAGCCGATTTACCGTTTGTTCAATATGCTGTAGAACATTCGCTTTATAGCATTGGCCAAGCATTTGATGGCTTTTTCAAAAACTTTTCGAACCCGATTGTTAACTTTTTACTGAAACGTATAGTTTTCCCATTAGGTAACCATTACCATCGCCCAAGTGATGAGCTAGCACAAACTATGTGTGAGCACATGAGTAACCCCGGTGTATTTAGGGACAGATTAACCCATTTATGCTATATCGATGATAAAGCGGGAACTGGTGTAATGGAAAATGCGTTCTTAGCTATGATAGATACGCAGGAAGACTTTAAACAATTACGAAAATGGCAAAAAGAAGGCTCGATTTCTCGTAATCTAGAGCTTGAGGATGCTATCGTCGAAGCTGCTGAGAAAAACTTAATTAATGCAACAGTCGCTGAGCGTATGAGTGAAGCAAATGCGCTACGTAAGCAAGCAATCGCTGTGGATAATTTCGCGCCTGGCGAACTTTAATGCGTTCATTAAAAAGCCTTGCTTAGCAAGGCTTTTTTGTCTTCACTTACCTAGCAAAAGGGTCGGGGTTAATTTTTTCAATATACCAATCACCTTTCTTACGTATCATTTTAACGCTACGCATATCATCAATTTTTTTGCCATTGAAGTAGCCAGTGAAAATAAGGTTGATATTGGCTTTATCACCGTACTGCTCTCGCAAACTCATATTCGTCATGTCGACTTCGATCACGACTTCATCGTACTGCATATTAACCAAATTACGGGCAAACTGGTTAGCGGTACCATAAGATTTCATAATCCGCGCCATTTTTGGCGTTGCATATTGGGTCGCTAAGTTTAAATCTTGTTTATTATATAAAGCGTCAAAGAAGAGTGTTGCCGTTACTCCTGGAGTATTTTTTTCACCTTTCGGAGCATCTTCAGGCCCGCATCCGAGCAGTAGAACACTGCTTAGTAGGGCACAAATAAAAAGTATTTTTTTCATTGTTCATGGTTTAGAAAATATAATTTGCCTTTAGTGTGTGACTAAATAACTTTCTTGTAAAGGAGGTTAGGTGTTTCAGGTTGGTTTATTTTTATTTTATAATAAAAAAGGATGCAATATGCATCCTTTTTTATCTTAATTAAGCTATTTATTGAACAAGCTCTTTGTCACTGAATTCTTCAGCAAATAATGGGCTTGATAAATAACGCTCTGTCGCACTTGGTAAAATTACCACAATATTCTTACCTGCATTTTCAGGTTTTTCTGCAAGTCGTTTTGCCGCAACAACTGCTGCACCAGATGAAATACCTACCAAGATACCTTCACTTTTCATTAACTCATGCGCCATTGCAATCGCATCTTCATTTGATACTTGCTCAGCAGCATCAACAACTTCTAGGTCTAAGTTACCTGGGATAAAGCCTGCACCGATACCTTGAATTTTATGAGGACCAGGTTTGATTTCTTCACCTGCTAAAGTTTGGCTAATAACAGGTGAGTTTGTTGGCTCAACAGCAACAGATTGAACATTTAAACCTTTTTCTAGTTTAAGGTAGCGGCTTACACCTGTAATAGTACCGCCCGTGCCGACACCTGCTACGAAAATGTCGATTTTACCATCCATTGCTTCGTAGATTTCAGGACCCGTTGTTTCAAAGTGAATTTTCGGGTTAGCTGGGTTTTCGAATTGTTGTAAAAGAATGTATTTTTCAGGCTCACTCGCTTGAATTTCTTTTGCTTTTTCAATAGCACCATTCATGCCTTTAGCGCCATCTGTTAAGACTAAGTTGGCGCCCAATGCTTTTAATAGTTTACGACGTTCTAAGCTCATCGTATTGGGCATGGTCAGTGTCAATTTATAACCACGCGAAGCAGCAACAAAGGCAAGAGCAATACCTGTATTACCAGATGTCGGTTCGATTAACTCTTTTTCTTTCGTTAAAACACCTGACTTTTCTGCTTCCCAGATCATTGAAGCGCCAATGCGGCATTTTACACTGAAGCTTGGGTTACGTGATTCTACTTTAGCGAAAACATTACCTGAGGTAACGCGATTAAGCTTTACAATTGGCGTATTGCCAATCGTTAATGAATTATCTTCAAAAATGTTAGACATAGTGTTCCCTTGGAAGCAATTTATCAATCGTGATCAAATAGCTTAGGCTACCGATCTGTAATAGTCACACTTTACTTTGCCAAATAAAAAACGAAAGTAAAGTTTGGCTATAACATATAGCGAATAGGCTTATAGCTTTTAGGAATAAGCCAAAAATCATCAGAGCTGCCACATAGTCGGGGGAGTTTTTCCCCTTAAAGAATTAAGAGAGTGATTAGTTCGGCTTCTTCAAATAGGCAATCACTTGGCATGTATTTAATTCAACAATTATAACTGAGATCAATTTTCAAATTAGATTCTTGCCAGTTGTGATGGTAAATTGCGCAATCAAACGTAAATTTGGCTGTTTTATAACAAAAGTAAATCAAAACGTGGTAAAAGATTACCACCTAAAAATTGAAGTGATCGTTATGAATTTAATTCTAAAGTTAATTGCTGGCATTGTTGCTGGTATCTTAGTGGGACTATATGTGCCATTAACAGGTGTTGAACTCCTTTATACAGTAAAAGAAATAATAGGTCAGTTGATTACCTTTACGATACCGTTGATCATTTTATTCTTTATTGCATCAGGTATTGCAGGCTTACCAAAGGGCTCAGGTCACTTGCTTGGTAAAACAGTAGGGTTTGCTTATGGCTCGACTATTATTGCGGGCACACTTGCTTTCTTACTGGTTAGTACGATTATTCCGTTGTTTGACGGTGGCTTAACCTACGAAGCTGAAATTGCGACTGAAGTAGGAAGCTTTATCGATTTAGAAATTCCTCCTCTTATGGGGGTTATGACAGCCTTGGCTACAGCATTTGTGTTTGGTATTGGCATGAGTCAACTGCAACTTGATACATTAAAAAAAGTGTCAGACCAAGGACGCGATGTAATTGATGGCTTGTTAGCAAAAGTTATTATCCCTGCGCTTCCTTTTTATATTGCAGGTGTTTTTGCTGAAATGACCGTTGCAGGCACAGTCGTTGATACACTACAAACGTTTGGTATTGTCTTACTTGCTGCACTGATTATGCACTGGTTATGGTTAACAGTTTTATATGTTAGTACGGGTCTTTTATTAAAACGTAATCCAATAGAACTTGTAAAAAATATGCTTCCAGCTTATTTTACTGCTTTAGGGACAATGTCGAGTGCTGCAACGATCCCAGTTTCATTACGTGCGAGCAAAGCAAATAATGTAAAAGAAGATGTTGCAAACTTTACTGTACCATTATGTGCAACCATCCATTTATCAGGCTCAACTATTACGATAGTTACTTGCGCATTAGCCGTTATGTTTTTGTCACCGAATATGGATGTGCCATCATTATTCGGCATGTTGCCATTTATTATGATGTTAGGTGTCGTCATGATTGCAGCACCAGGTGCACCTGGTGGCGCAGTGATGTCAGCATTGGGGCTTTTAACCAGTATGCTTGGCTTCAATGAAGGCGCTGTTGCATTAATGATTGCACTATATTTAGCGCAAGATAGCTTTGGTACTGCTTGTAATGTTACAGGCGATGGTATTATTGCATTGTGGGTTGATCGCTTTAGCGAGAAAGCTTCGTCATAAAATTAATTTGCGAGGCGATATTTGATTTATCGTTTCGCTGTTTCTGTGCTAATGTGGCACATTAAATTGTGCGAAAGCATATATTTGGGTTATTCGAGGGTGTTCCATTGATTAATGTACTTTTAGTTGATGACCATGAACTTGTACGGACAGGGATCAGACGTATACTTGATGATGTTCGTGGTTTTAAAGTGGTTGGTGAAGCTAAAACCGGTGAAGAAGCAGTACAATTTTGCCGTCAAAATTCACCTGATATAGTGTTAATGGACATGAATATGCCAGGTATAGGCGGGTTAGAAGCAACGAAGAAAATCTGTCGTTATTGCCCAGACGTAAAAATAATCGTACTTACTGTGCATTGCGAAGACCCATTCCCTAGTAAAGTGATGCAGATTGGTGCTCATGGTTACCTAACCAAAGGGGCAGGTTCAGATGAAATGGTTAATGCGATTCGTGCTGTAAATGCTGGGCAAAGGTACATCGCACCAGAAATAGCACAGCAAATTGCACTTGCACAGGTTAGTGGTCGAACAGATGAAAATCCGTTTCAGAGTTTATCTGAGCGTGAGTTACAGATTATGTTAATGATTACTAAAGGTGAAAAAGCGCAAGATATCGCTGACCGTCTTAACCTCAGTTCAAAAACAGTGAATAGTTATCGCTACCGCATGTTTGAAAAGCTTAATGTGGGTGGTGATGTAGAGCTAACTCATTTAGCGATCCGCCATAAAATGATCGATATTGATAGTTCGCATTAATTTGCTCAATGTCTGATTTCGATTCTGCCCGCTTTCTTAAAACATTATCAAGCGAACCTGGTGTCTACAGGATGCTTGATAATGAAGGGCAAGTAATTTATGTGGGGAAGGCTAAAAGCCTAAAAAAGCGTGTTAGCAGTTATTTTCGCAGTAATGTTACTGATAGTAAAACCCGTGTCTTAGTAAGTAATATTTGTGGTATTGAAGTCACTCTAACTAATACCGAAACCGAAGCTCTATTACTTGAAAATAATCTAATAAAAAAATATCAGCCTCGCTACAATATTTTACTGCGAGATGATAAATCATATCCGTATATTTTACTGACTGATCATAAACATCCACGCTTAGCTTTTCACCGCGGTAGTCGCAAAATTAAAGGCGAGTATTTTGGGCCTTTTCCCAGTGCAGGTGCCGTATCCGAAAGCTTGCGGTTAATGCAAAAGATCTTCCCTGTTCGACAATGTGAAGATGCTTATTATCGAGCTAGAAGTCGTCCTTGCCTTCAATACCAATTGAAGCGTTGTTCTGCACCCTGTGTTAATAAAGTTTCTGATGAAGAATACAAGCAAGAAGTTGATTTTGTTCGTAAATTTTTATTGGGTAAATCACATGAAGTCATTGCTGACTTGATTGCTAAGATGGAGCAAGCCAGTAAAGAGCTGAAATTTGAATTAGCTGCAAAAGTGCGCGATCAAATAATGCTACTTAGGAAAATGCAGGAACAACAATCTATTTCAGGTAATCATGCTGAAATGGACGTTTTGGGCTTTGCTCATCTGAATGGTTTAAATGCCGTTCACTTATTAATGATCCGCGACCATAAAGTGCTGGGCAGTAAAACCTACTTTCCAAAAGTGCCAAAGGATTCAGGACAAGAAGAAATTTTGACTTCTTTCTTAGGCCAGTATTATTTAGCGCCTGGTGCAACAGGGCGTATTGCCAAAGAAATTATATTACCGTTTAGTATTGAAGAGGGTGAGCCTTTAAGTGAGGCACTTACCGCTATTTCAGAGCGTAAAGTGAGCTTAAAAGTTGCCAATCGAGGTGAGCGGGCACAGTATCTAAAGCTAGCTAACAAAAATGCATTAAATAGCATCAGTGTAAAACAAAGTACCCAAGACTCAATTAATAAACGCTATGCGCAATTAAAAGAAACGTTACGCCTTGACGATATTAATCGCATGGAATGTTTTGACATCAGTCATACAATGGGTGAGAACACGGTTGCAAGTTGTGTTGTGTTTGATTCGCAAGGACCCAATAATAAAGAGTATCGCCGTTTTAATGTAACGGGGATTACTGGTGGAGATGACTATGCCGCCATGGAGTTTGCATTAAATAAGCGCTACAACAAAGTAGTCGACGAAGAAAAAATACCCGATGTTATTTTCATCGATGGTGGTAAAGGTCAACTGTCTCGTGCTGAACAGTATTTTGAAACGTGGCCGCACAATAAAATGCCACTGTTAGTGGGTGTTGCAAAAGGGACTAGCCGAAAACCAGGGTTAGAAACTTTACTCATAGATGGAGGACGCAAAACAATTCCACTTGATTCAGATGCGCCGGCTCTTCATTTAATTCAACATATTCGTGATGAATCACACCGTTTTGCTATTGCAGGTCACCGTAATAAAAGACAAAAACAGCGAACTCAATCACTACTCGAAGAGATTTCTGGGGTAGGGCAAAAGCGTCGTCAATCAATTTTAAAATATTTAGGGGGCATGCAAGGGGTAAAAGCTGCTAATATAGAACAATTAAAACAAGTTCCTGGGATCAGCCCTGAAATGGCTGAGAAGATATTTAATCATTTGCATGACAAGGCGTAGCCTTCATGCGAATATAGAAAAAAAGACATCTCCAAGTAGTTATGTGGAATATTCCAAACACACTCACAACCTTTAGACTTTTTCTAATCCCTATTTTTTTGGTGATTTTTTATTTGCCATTCTCATGGGCGTTTTTCGCAGCGGCATTTGTATTCTGGCTTGCGTCAATCACTGATATTCTTGATGGCTACTTAGCTCGTCGACTTGATCAGTCAACACCTTTTGGTGCTTTCTTAGATCCTGTCGCCGATAAAGTAATGGTTTGCGCAGCACTTGTAGCGCTTTCTAGTCACTATCAGAGCTTATACATGACAATACCTGCACTTGTTATTATTAGTCGTGAAATTGTTATTTCTGCACTGCGTGAATGGATGGCCGAGCAGGGTAAACGTGACAATGTGGCCGTATCAAATATGGGCAAATTCAAGACCGCCGCACAAATGCTAGCGATTATTGGCTTAATTTGGCAATTTGACACTTGGATGATCTACTTAAGTTATGGGCTTTTATATATCGCGACACTGTTAACGCTTAGTTCTATGTTGCAATATTTGATGGCTGCGTGGTCTGAGTTGACCAAAAATTGATCCTAAACGTCTAATTACACACCGTTTTAGATAAAAAATAAGCAAACAGTTCAAAACTAGCATTTTTTATATTGACGCGTTTAATAATCTCTGTAGAATGCGTCCGTGTTGAGAGGGCATAGCCCCCAAGATAAAGAAAGCGGCACTAGCTCAGTTGGTAGAGCGCAACCTTGCCAAGGTTGAGGTCACGAGTTCGAGCCTCGTGTGCCGCTCCAATTATCTAGCTTGGCGGAATGGCAGAGTGGCCATGCAGCGGATTGCAAATCCGTCTACCTCGGTTCGACTCCGGGTTCCGCCTCCATTCAACACTCCACGCGCTCTAAGAGCAACCCGATGCCCGGGTGGTGGAATTGGTAGACACAAGGGATTTAAAATCCCTCGTTCGTAAGGACGTGCCGGTTCAAGTCCGGCCCCGGGCACCATTTGTGGTTAACTGCAACACCAAGTGTAGTTTTAAAACTTTTAGATTTAACCTTAGAGTTAATATGATGCGGCACTAGCTCAGTTGGTAGAGCGCAACCTTGCCAAGGTTGAGGTCACGAGTTCGAGCCTCGTGTGCCGCTCCATATTAGCTTTATCCACTTGCTTTAAATAGCAAACCCGATGCCCGGGTGGTGGAATTGGTAGACACAAGGGATTTAAAATCCCTCGTTCGTAAGGACGTGCCGGTTCAAGTCCGGCCCCGGGCACCATTTAAACTTAAATAGTTTATTG
Source organism: Pseudoalteromonas sp. CO133X (assembly GCA_004208945.1). GTDB lineage: Bacteria > Pseudomonadota > Gammaproteobacteria > Enterobacterales > Alteromonadaceae > Pseudoalteromonas. Next base: position 73,067 of record SGPE01000028.1, read on the forward strand.
GATAAAGAAACAAATTTGCGGCACTAGCTCAGTTGCCAGAACGTTATCATCGCAACCTCAAGGTTGTGCACCAACGGACAAAACACTGACAGAAACAAATTTGCGGCACTAGCTCAGTTGGTAGAGCGCAACCTTGCCAAGGTTGAGGTCACGAGTTCGAGCCTCGTGTGCCGCTCCAATTATTTGGAAGCGATAAGGCGGAATGGCAGAGTGGCCATGCAGCGGATTGCAAATCCGTCTACCTCGGTTCGACTCCGGGTTCCGCCTCCATATAATACTCCACACGCTCATATGAGCAACCCGATGCCCGGGTGGTGGAATTGGTAGACACAAGGGATTTAAAATCCCTCGTTCGTAAGGACGTGCCGGTTCAAGTCCGGCCCCGGGCACCATCTATATAAAATACCTCTTTTCTATTTCATTTATATTTCTTTTAATAATCTCATCAACTTATTTTTTTATTGCCAAAATAGCTCTATAGTTTCCTAAGTCTTTTTTAAGTACAACTGAACTCAATAAATAGAATCAAGGAAAGATAATGGAGCAATTTAAACGGGGCTTAAATCAGTTCTGGGTAGGCGCAGTGTTTGGGGTTTGCTTAGCAATTTCATTAGTGCTTATTCCTATCGCAATTATTATGTCGAACATTAATGACGTACTTAAAATTCATGAAGTTAATGTGTTAGTTGAAAAAGTATCGACTGTTTTCGATAAATCAGAACAGGCTATTAGTAATGCTAAAGCGGCGCTAACCGATTTTGATAATGACGTAGTGATGGATATGCTGACTGCCGTACAATCTTATCAGCAAAAAACACAGTCATTATTATCCTTTGAGCAAAAACAAGTATTAAAAGAGCAAATAAAAGAACAGCTTGCACAGCAACTTAAAGCTAAACTCAACGAGCAGCAGACGACATTGATATTGTCTGTCTTTGAAAAGTTAGCAAATACAAAAAAGGGAGCGCAAGCGCTCCCCAATTAAGTACTTATTAAACTAGATTATTTGCGCCATGCGCCTTTAGGAATTGTTTGATCCAGTTTTTTGTTTTGCGAAGGATCAAAAGTAGGTAACTTACCCGCTTTGCGTTGAGTGTTGTAATCCTTAGCTAACCAAATAACGACTCCAGATAACATGAATAGTGCTATTACATTTACAATAGCCATTAGTCCCATTGAAATATCCGCAAGAGTCCACACGATTGGCAACTCGCCAAGTGCACCAAACATGACCATTCCAAGAACAAGTAATCTAAAAACTAACATACCAGCTGCATGATTATGTTCTAAGAACAATAAATTAGTTTCAGCGTAAGAATAATTTGCAACAATAGAGGTAAATGCAAAAAACAAAATTGCCACAGCAATAAAAGTTGCGCCCCAACTGCCAACATGCTCCTCTAGTGCTGCTTGTGTTAATGCAATACCAGTCACTCCTGAATCAGGTATCAGTTGTTGGGATAATAAAATCAGTGCCGCAGTAGCGCTACATATGATAATAGTATCAACAAATACACCTAGCATTTGTACGTAACCTTGAGAAGCAGGGTGAGGAGGGTTGGGTGTAGCAGTCGCTGCGGCGTTTGCCGCACTACCCATACCTGCCTCATTAGAAAACAGACCACGTTTAATACCTTGGATCATTGCCTGCATTACACCATAACCAATAGCACCAGCGCCTGCTTGCTCAATGCCAAATGCGCTATTTATTACATGCATAAATACATCAGGTAATAAATTGTAGTTACTTATACAAACATAAAGAGCGACGAGGAAGTAGGCTAGAGCCATAAAAGGCACGACCATTTCTGCAAATCGAGAGATTGTTCTTAACCCACCGAAGATAATAATGCCAGAGCCAAGAACAAGCGAGATACCAACTATATAATTAGGGATTCCAAATGCAACTTCGAAGGCTGCTGCAATAGAGTTTGATTGAACAGCATTAAAGACAAGACCGAAAGCTAAAATTAAGCAAAGTGAAAAAATAACGCCCATCCAGCGCTTACCTAAACCGTATTCCATATAATAAGCAGGGCCACCGCGAAAGTTACCCTCTTCATCGACGGTTTTATAGGCTTGTGCAAGTGTGCTTTCGGCAAAACTGGTCGCCATTCCTATTAGTGCAATCAGCCACATCCAAAATATAGCCCCAGCGCCACCTAAATAAAGTGCAACGGCCACGCCTGCCATATTACCCGTGCCAACTCGAGCTGCTAGGGAAGTACAAAATGCTTGAAATGAAGAAATACCTTCACCACACCCTTTGCGACTTTGGAACATCACTTTGACCATATGAGGAAATTGGGTGAACTGGATAAAGCCAAGTCGAAGTGTAAAAAATAGCCCCGCAGCTATTAATAGGTAAACCAGAATGTGGCCCCAAAGAAGGCCACTTATACTATTTATAATATCTGTCATTTTTTCTTGCCTTGTGAGCGAGTGGAATCTGCGGCGAAACTTACCATAACAAGAGAGGAGAGTTTAGTTATTCTGTTAAAAAACTCACGTTATCCACAACTTGCTGTGTGTAACTTGTTTGCATTTGGTGGGTATCTGGGTAATTTAAAAATAATCAAAAAAACCTTCAAAAAGTGCTTGCGTTAATTCTTCGCATCCCTATAATGCGCATCCACTGACACGGCGGGCAGCAATGAAAAGCGCT
>SGPE01000006.1 GCA_004208945.1 Pseudoalteromonas sp. CO133X
TTGTTAAAGAACGTTGCGACGTTGTCGCTAGGGATGCGTATAATACATCCTTAATTTTTCGAGTCAACACTTAATTTCAAACTTTCTTTCGATTATTTGAAACTGAAGTTTCACTTAACTCTCTGCTACGTTGTTCAGCGCCTTTCGTTGCTGCCCGCCGTGTCAGTGGGGTCGCATTATAGGGAGATGGATTTTTTACGCAAGCACTTTTTTCAATAAAATTTAAAAAAAACTGCTGTTCGCTCAGCTTTTGAACTAAACACCCTAAAACTGAGTGTTTTGCAGTCAATTTAGGCCTGTTTTGGTGTATTTATTTGCTTCGCTGTTACACTAGACTGAGCGCATTTTAAAATTAAAAGGTGAATTTATGACTATCCGTTCTTATAAAGGGATCACTCCGACATACGATAATAGTGTTTATATTGATGAGTCATCGGTTTTAGTCGGTGATATTACGCTTGGTAAAGATTCAAGTGTATGGCCTCTTGTTGCTGCGCGAGGTGATGTTAACTATATACGTATTGGTGAACGTACGAACATTCAAGATGGCAGTGTTTTACATTTAACACGTGCCTCTAAGTCAAACCCCGATGGCTACCCTCTTATTATTGGTGATGATGTCACTGTTGGTCATAAAGTTATGCTACACGGCTGCCAACTTGGTAATCGTATACTTGTTGGGATGGGTGCAATTGTGATGGACAATGCTATTGTTGAAGATGATGTGATCATTGGTGGTGGTTCACTGGTACCACCTAACAAGCGTTTAGAGTCTGGTTACCTTTATGTCGGTAGCCCTGTTAAGCAGGCTCGCCCTTTGACAGAGCAAGAGCGCGCCTTTTTAAAAATATCTGCAGATAATTATGTTCAGCTTAAAGATGAATACTTAGCTGAGGGCTAAAACACCTCGGTTAATTCGATTTGTCCTGCCGAGTTATACTGCTCATCTTCAATCAGTTGCTCGGCGAGCTCTTCATAATCGAAACGATAAGATTCAAAGTAATTAACCGCACTGCTTTGATCAGCAAAATCATACTTGCTGGTATCAATAACACACTCCACCATCAAGCCACTTACTTGTGCGAAGAATACCAACTGTTTTTCTTCAGGCTTAAACTCGAGTCGCTCTATAAATTGGATAGCTTGATTCACGCAATTTCTCCTGCTTTAAGCGCGGTAACAACGGGAATGATTTCTGGCATTTTATTGCGCCATACAAAATAAGCTTGTGCTGCTTGGCCAACTAGCATGCCACAACCATCGAGTGTTAAACATGTTGAGTTAATCGACTTAACCCAACTGATAAATGCGGTATCGTCATTGGCGTAAAACATATCGTAAGCGCACTGACACTTAGCAACATACTCTTCTGCTATACCTGGTAAGTCGCCAGTTACACTACTTGAGGTAGAATTAATAACCACATCATAGTTGTTTACTGGGATATCATTTAAAGCAAAGCCCTGCACATCAATTTCACCATTAAAATGACTTGCTAGCGCCTTTGCTTTTTCAGCGGTACGGTTGGCTATTGTTAAGCTTTCGATATGCTCATTCAATAATGGCTGAATAACACCTCGCGCCGCACCACCTACTCCGATAAGGAGTACTCGCTGCCCTTTTAAGGTGACATTATTGGCTAAAAGGTCTTTAACAAGCCCTACACCATCGGTGTTATCACCGAGTAAGCGGCCATCTTCGAGTTGTTTAATGGTATTAACGGCTCCGGCAATTTTCGCTTGCTCTGTTAGCTCGTCGACCATAGCAAACGCCAGCTCTTTAAATGGCAAAGTGACATTAGCTCCTTTACCACCCGCAGCGAAAAACTCAGTGACAGTTTTTTCAAATGCATCTGTTGGTGCTAAAATGGCGCTGTATTGTATTTGCTCGTTTAATGATGCAGCAAATTGTGCGTGTATTGCGGGTGATTTCGAATGTTTTATTGGATTTCCAAAAACCGCGTATTTGTCCATAGTGAAGCAACCTCTTCGCCCTGTAGAGCTTTATTAATATTATGATTAAACGACTTTTTTCTAAATCGAAACCAACGCCTGAAACACCTACTCCAGAAAAAACACCTTACGAAATTATTGGCGGTGAAGCAGGCGCTCGAGCAATTGCAAATCGATTTTACGACATAATGGCCACAGATGAATACGCCAAACCATTATATGATATGCATCCTCAGCCTTTAGATAGAATTCGCCAAGTATTCTTTGAGTTTTTATCTGGCTGGCTGGGCGGCCCTGACCTATTCGTTGAAAAATATGGTCACCCAATGCTAAGAAAGCGTCACATGCCTTTCCCTATTGATCAAGACCTACGTGACCAATGGATGCATTGTATGAATAAAACGCTCGATATCGAAATTGATAACCCACTACTTCGCGAAGGGTTAAGACAATCGTTATCGCAACTCGCAAGCCATATGATCAATCAACATTAAGCTTGAGTTATATCAATGTATGCTTTTTCTAAATAAAGATAATACTCTTTCCTTAGTTTAGAAAAAGCGTCGTTGAATGAAGTCTATCCAATTTAAAATTTATGCCTTGTTAGCACTAACAGGCGTATTAGTATTATTTGCCAGCATATTTAGCAGCGCCCAGCAACAACACGAATTAGCGCAAGATACCGTTGAAAGTAACATAAAATTACTTGCTGATAATTACTTTGATTCTATTAATACCATGATGCTCACAGGCACCATGGCAAACCGTGAAATTCTTAGCAACAAGCTTAGAAGCCATCCAAATATCAAAGATGCACATATTATTCGCAGCTCCATCGTTAATAAAATTTATGGACCAGGCAATGCCAATCAAGTTGCCACAACCGATACAGAACATGCAGCACTGGCGGGTACAGAAGCATTATATATAGATAACAGCAACAGTACGATGACCTATCTTAAACCGATGTTTGCTAGCAGTGACTATAAAGGAACGAACTGTTTAGGATGCCATCAAGCGCAAGAAGGCGATGTGCTTGGGGTAGTTAAAATCAGTTATTCATTAGCCGACATTGAACACGAAGTATCACAAAATACGTTAATGAACACTTTCCTACTCGCTACTATATTCATAACTGCATTCTCTTTATTAGCAGTCATGTTTAGAAAAGTATTTATTAAGCGCTTGAAGATGATTAGCCATACGATGCACTTGGCAACCACCAACAAAGATTTAAGCCTTAAAATTGATGATGATAATAACGATGAACTTAGCTCACTCGCCACCAGCTTTAATCAAATGATTGGTGCGTTTAAAGATAATATTGCCCAGGTATCGCACTCATCAAAAGTACTAATCCATTCAGCGGAGAGTATATACACTTCAGCAGATGCCACCGAGCAAGCCATAATACAACAAAAGCAAGGCACTGACTCTGTTGCAGCGGCAATAAATGAACTTGAAAGCTCATCAAGTGAAGTAAAAAATACAACGCATTTTGCATCTGAAAAATCAGAACACAGTAATCAACTTGCGCAGCAAAGCTTGCAAGTTGCCGAGCATACCGAGCATAGCATTAATCAACTTGCGACAGATGTCCGTGCAGCCGCAGATCAAGTATCTGAACTTCAGGCGCAAACTTTAGAAGTCGGTAAAGTATTAGAAGTTATCAGTAGTATTGCTGAGCAAACTAACTTACTTGCGCTTAATGCTGCTATTGAGGCTGCACGAGCAGGTGAAGCCGGTCGTGGTTTTGCTGTCGTGGCAGATGAAGTTAGAACGCTCGCGAATAGAACTCATGACTCCACTGATGAAATTCGCCGAACAATAGATAAGCTACAGAGCGAAGCGGCACAAACGGTTAGCACTATGAATAATTCATGTGAAGAAGCTGATGAACGTGCTGTACAAGTTAAGCAAGTTGCTAAAGCCTTGCGTGATATTTCTTTGCAAATGAGTGAAATAAATCAACTCAATGTACAAATAGCCGATGCCACCGAGCAGCAAAACCTTGCCGCAGAAGAAATAAACAGGAGTGTGGTCGCTATAAGTGATAACGCAGAGCATTCGTTGGTTGATGCTCATGAAAATCAAAAAGTCAGTGAAGAGCTCTTATCATTAGCACGCTCTTTAGATGAGCAAGTTAGACGCTTTAAATTTAACTAGATAAAATACTTGAACGTGCAGGTTGTCACCTTTATATAAAGTGACAACCTAAGCACTTTAAAGCTGCCATTCACGCGCAACTAACTCAGATTCCTTTGTATTTAGCCATTCTTGTGGTCTTAAGTAATATTGATAAAGCTTGGCTTCTGGGCTATTTTCAACAGGGGTATAACTATACTCCCAACGAGCGAGTGGTGGCATAGACATTAAAATCGATTCTGTCCGTCCACCAGTTTGTAGACCAAATAAAGTACCACGATCCCACACTAGGTTAAATTCAACGTAGCGGCCACGGCGGTAAAGCTGAAAATCTCGTTGCTGCTCTGTAATTGGCATATTTTTACGACGCTCAATTATAGGTAAGTAAGCATCTAAAAAGCCATTTCCAACAGCTTGCATAAAAGCAAAACTCTGCGCAAAACCGAGCTCATTTAAATCATCAAAGAATAAACCACCTACCCCACGTGTTTCGCCGCGGTGCTTTAAATAAAAATACTCATCACACCATGTTTTATACTTATCATACACGTCTTCACCAAATGGCTGACATAAGTCACTTGCTACTTGATGCCAGTGCTGTACATCGTCGAACACAGGATAAAAAGGTGTTAAATCAAAACCACCTCCGAACCACCAAATTGGCTCCTCGCCTTCTTTTTCTGCAATAAAGAAACGTACGTTAGCGTGGCTAGTTGGAATGTGTGGATTATTAGGATGGATCACCAATGACACACCGCAAGCATGAAAACTACGACCAGCGAGCTCTGGACGATGCGCAGTTGCAGAGGCTGGCATTGAAGCGCCAAACACATGCGAGTAATTTACCCCGCCCTGCTCAATGATATTACCACCTTGAATAACACGAGTACGGCCACCGCCGCCTTCTGCTCGTTGCCAATTATCTTCAACAAACTTTGCTTTGCCGTCAGCATTTTCAAGGCCCGCACAAATTGTGTCTTGTAAAGCCATTAAATAGGTTTTTACTTGTTCGAGTAACTCGCTTTGCATGTTTATCCTCTGAATACTTTTCCGGTCATTGCATCTTTAATTACACTGGGGTTCGTGTTCCCACCTAGTGGCTCATCAACATAAAAATCGACGCTATCAACAAATTCGCTTTTTGCTTGCGTGATGCTCATTACTGTTGGTTGGCCGGTTAAATTTGCACTTGTTGAAACCAGTGGTTTACCAAATTGCTGGCACAGTTTTTTTACTGTTGGATGGTTCGTTACACGCACAGCAATAGTATCAAACTGACCTGTTAACCATTTTGGTGTCTGCTTTGCGGCTGGCATTACCCACGTAATCGCCCCTGGCCACTGCGAGAAGATATCTGCCCGCTTATCCATTGGGATTTTAGCATCATCAACATACTTTAATAACTGACCATAGTTATCAGCAATTAAAATTAAGCCTTTTTCAATTGGACGCTGTTTAATTGCTAAAAGTTTTTCTACAGCTGCTTGGTTATCAGGGTCACAACCAAGACCAAATACAGCTTCAGTTGGATAAATAATCACACCGCCTTGGTTTAAGGCTTCAATAGGATTGGCTGGTTGAGCAACAGGATCGGACAAGAATATCTCCTAACTATAATAGGGAACGAATATGTTAAGACTCTGCAAGCTTATGCATACAGGCTTTTTGTGGGCATTGTAACACAACGCCCGATGCAGTTTTCTTCTCTGTCATTATAGGCCAATCACAAGCGGGACATGTCTTAGACACAGGTTTGTTATTAAGGGTATATTTGCAACGAGGATAACAGTCGCATGAGTAGAATGTTTTACCAAATTTATTACTACGGGAAACCAGCTGGCCTTTCTTGCATTTTGGGCAGCTAGGAAGCGCCTCTGAATCACCGGGCTCTTCATCATGCGCAATATAATGACAATCAGGATAGCCTGTGCAACCAATGAACATGCCATAGCGGCCATTTTTAATTACCAATGGCTTGCTACACTCAGGACAAGCACTGTCTTCGAGTACTTTAATTTGTTGACTATCATGATGAGCCAAAGGACGAATAAAATCACACTTAGGGTAGCTTGCACAGCCTAAAAAAGGCCCTGACTTTGAATTTCGCATGACCAATTCAGAACCACATTTAGGGCAAACCTCATATTCTTTCTCTAATGCGTGTTTATCTGCAGAAAAAAGAGAATGATCGATTTTACTCATAAGGTTCCTGTTAGGCTGGCTAATTTTCGCCTAATATACCCAAACTCAACAAAGATACAAGCAAAGTCGAACTAATGAAGCACATCAGCAGGCTCGTCAAAGATCAAATCTTCCATTTGTGCATACGCTTGTTCAGATCCTGGCACATTAAACAGCACCATTAACACCACCCATTTTAAGTCCTCAAGTAAAATAAACGGTTTATCAAGCGCGCATAATCTATCTATTACCATTTCACGCGTTATGCTATTTATGACGCCTATTTGCTCAATAAACATTAAAAAGCCGCGGCACTCAGTGCACAGCATTTGGCATTCACTGTCGGTATAAATACGCATAGCATGTTGCGGCTGCGCGTTTAGGTACGGATACACGTCACTTTGCTGCAAGTCAGCCAATTGCTCAAGCCAGTCAAGTGCTTTATAAATTTCAGGTTTATTAAACCCAGCTCGAACCAACTCATCAGTAAGCTCGTTCTCTTCAGTAAAAATTTCAGCTTCACTATGGATATAGTTTTCAAAAAGATACATGAGGATGTCAAACATGTTTATGTCCTCCAAGTCTTATATAGCCATCTAGCACTCGCTCTACTTTATCTGCGAGCTCTAGGTCAAGTAACCGAGCTTGTACTTCATCAACAGGTAACTGAGTGCGTTGAGTAATAACATCGACACTTGTTACCTCAAACCCGATACTTTGAAACACGGGGCAGTCGTGTTCTTCGGTAATGGGCTCTTCTGTTATATATAGACTGTTTTCACAAAAAAAGCTCACTTCATCAAGAATATCACTTATATTTTCGACTAATTTAGCACCTTGCTTTATCAAAAAATGGCTAGCTTCTGAAAGCGGGTTTTTAATTGAGCCAGGCACTGCAAAAACATCCTTATTTTGCTCAAGTGCATAACGTACAGTGACTAAAGAGCCGCTTTTTATTTGTGCTTCGACAATTAAAACACCAAGTGAAAGACCTGATATTATTCTATTTCTACGAGGAAAATTCGCTGCATTAGCAGCTGTACCAGGCAAGAACTCCGATATAAGCAATCCGCGTTCTGCTACCTGCTTTGTCAGTAGTTTATGACGTTTAGGGTAAGCAATATCTAACCCTGTACCAAGCACAGCAATGGTTTTTCCAGAACCAGCCAGAGCCCCTTTATGTGCAGAACCATCAATGCCAAGTGCCATACCAGAAGTGACTGTAATGCCTGCACAACTTAATTGGTGTGCAAACTCAGCGGCGATCTCGAGCCCTGTAGGAGTTGCATGTCGGCTGCCAACAATCGCAACTTGTGGTGAAGTTAAAAGCTCAATATTCCCCACACAAAATAGTAATAAAGGTGCACTGGCAATTTCCTTTAACTGTGTGGGATAGTGATCATCAAAGTAACAAATGGTGGTTATTTGGTAAGCATGAATAAGCTCTTCGTAGTAAGCCACTTTCTGCCAATCGGTATTAACGAGATTATCAGCTTGGTTTTTTGTTAAACCTAAATTCTGCAACTGTGTACTTGTAAGCGAAAAAAGCTCACTTAAGATGTGGTTTTGGGCCAATGCTATAAGGCTTTTAATTCCCAGCCCTTTACATAAATAAAAGGCAAGCCAATGAGATAGCTTGCCTGAAACCTGTTCCATGCTCCCTCCTTAGAGCATCCTGAGTGTGGGTTAGTTTATGACAGCATAGTCACCAACTCGAATAGGATGCTGATTTTTCACAATCAATGCATAGCTCACGTTATCGTATACCTTAAACACCATGAGTTCGCCTACTTTCTCTTTAGGCATGTGCCATACCTTGCTATCTTTGTCTGCTTCCACACCAAAGTACTCATTGGTATCTGTGATTAGCTTCTCAAGACTCGTTGAGTCTTCACGATAACGAGGGCCACTTCGACCATCAAATACCTCTGGAGATTGACGTTCAATATCAAGTACAAAACCAGGCTTGACCTGTTCTGCACCTAAATTTAAAACAACAATATCCATAGTGCTAAATTCTCGCAGCTCATTTGCTGACGCGATAATTGTACCGTTTAGCTCACCTTCTGGACGTTTCATATTGAAATAGGCTGGTAACATTTGTCCGTCCATTGCAGGCATTAAGAAATCATTCGGTTTAATTTCTTGTTTTACCATCTCAATCTTAACGGACGCTGGTACACCATGTTCAACATCACCACTTCTAAAGGCACGTACAATTGCAACTAATTCAGCTTTATTGGCTAACACTTCATTTGTATTAGGGTCTACTAACTCATTTCCTTTACGATAAACGCCATATGCTTCATTTAAATTTAAATTACCTTTCACATAAAGAATATGACCCATGGTATTCATTTTTGTATTCACACTAGCACCTAAAATATATGGCTTATCTGCCATAACCTGACGACCAATTGCTTGTTCGTAGGTCAAATATGGGCGCAGTAGTTCAAGGGGTAATGTGGGTACAGCCTGTTTACCTTTAGGTGTAATACGCCCTTCTGGAGAGAGTTTTTTATACCGGCTATTTTTAACTAAACGCGGTTTTCCATCCTTATCGTAAATTAAAGTAAGCGCATCACCTGGGTATATTAAATGAGGATTGGCTATTTGCGGGTTCATTTGCCATAGCTCTGGCCATTGCCATGGATGATTAAGATATATACCTGATATATCCCAAAGCGTGTCCCCTTTTTTTACAACATATTGTTTTGGAGCATCTTTTTTTATTGTTAACACATCAGCTGCTGCTGAAAATGCACAGCTAATGGCTAATAAAGCCGCAACTAACGGATATTTCATTTGGCTTCCTAGTGTTGTTTTTAGATTATTATCAACCAAAACCTGTTAAAGGTGAACACGAATGGCTAAAATAAAAGCATACAATACCCTAAATGAATCACAAGTGTAAAAGGTAACTATGGCTAGGTTAGATGTTTTAAGATTTCCGGATGAGCGTTTACGTACAATCGCGAAAGAAGTACCAGAAGTAAACGATGATGTTCGTCAAATCGTCAAAGACATGCTTGAAACTATGTATGACGAGAACGGTATCGGCTTAGCAGCAACGCAAGTAGATATCCACCAGCGAATTGTGGTGATCGATGTCTCAGAAGAGCGCGACCAACCGCTAGTATTAATCAACCCAGAAATCACCAAAAAAGATGGCTCAACAGTGAGTGAAGAAGGTTGTTTATCTGTGCCTTATTCTTATGCGAAAGTTGACCGTGCAGAAACAGTGACTGTTAAAGCACTGAATGAAAATGGTGAGGAATTCAGCCTAGACGCTGACGAGCTATTAGCGATTTGTATTCAGCATGAGCTTGATCACCTAAAAGGCACTCTATTTATTGATTATTTATCGCCTCTAAAGCGCCAACGTATCCGTAAGAAGCTTGAGAAAGAAGCGAAGCTGGCAGCTAAATCATAAATTAATCAATAGGAATACCTGTGACACAACCATTACGTATTATTTTTGCTGGTACGCCGGATTTCGCCGCGCGCCACTTACAAGCCTTAATAGACTCCGAGCATGATATTGTTGGTGTTTATAGCCAACCAGATCGCCCTGCTGGCCGTGGCAAAAAGCTTAAAGCCAGTGAAGTAAAAGAACTCGCACTTGCTCATGATTTACCTGTATTTCAACCGCAATCACTAAAATCAGATGAAGCACTTGCAGAGCTTACAAGCCTGAACGCCGATATTATGATTGTAGTGGCATACGGCTTACTGCTACCAAAAGCAATTTTAGATGCACCGCGCTTAGGCTGCTTAAACGTGCATGGCTCTATTTTACCGCGCTGGCGTGGTGCTGCACCAATTCAACGCGCTATTTGGGCTGGCGACAGTGAAACCGGTGTAACAATAATGCAAATGGACGAGGGATTAGATACCGGCGATATGCTACACATCAGCCGCTGCCCTATTGATAACACAGAAACCAGTAGTTCTTTATACGATAAACTGGCTGCACTTGGACCTGATGCACTGATCAGTACTATCAATCGTCTCGCTGCAGGTGAAATCACCCCAGAAAAGCAAGATGACGCACTAGCAAATTACGCCAAGAAGCTATCAAAAGACGAAGCTAATATTGATTGGTCAATGGATGCTGCGCAAATTGAGCGTAATATCCGTGCCTTTAATCCATGGCCTGTTTGCTTTACTGAAATGGCAGGGCAAACAGTAAAAATTTGGCAAGCAGAGGTTGTATCGCAAACTGCACAAGCCGGTAAAATCATTGCTGCTGATAAGCAAGGTATTACCGTTGGCTGTGGGCAAGATGCACTTAAAATCACCCTTCTTCAACCACAAGGTAAAAAACCAATGGCAGTGAGTGACTTTTTAAATGGTCGCAGTGATTGGGTTGAACCTGGCTCAGTATTAGGTCAAAGCAATGAGTAATGTAAGAGCACTTGCTGCTGAAACCCTTTACAACGTGGTCGATAAAGGCGCGTCGTTGAATCAAGAGCTGCCTTTTGCAAGCCAAGGATTATCGCCGAAAGATAAAGCCTTACTGCAACAAATTTGCTACGGTGTGCTGCGTTATTTACCTAGCCTAGAAAATTATTGCCAGCAACTTTTAGATCAACCACTAAAAGGTAAGCGCCGTATTTTCCAGTTTTTGTTGTATGTGGGTATTTACCAACTTCAACATATGCGTGTACCGCCTCATGCAGCAATCAGCGAAACAGTTAATGCGCTTCAGCAAATGCGTGCACTGGGTTTAAAAGGCCTTATTAACGCGATTTTACGTAGTTTCCAACGTGAACAAGCAGAGCTTGAAGAAAAAGCGCAGCAAATTCCTGTTTGCAAATTTAACCACCCTGGTTGGTTTATCAAACAAGTTACCGCTGCTTACCCTGATAACTGGCAAGAAATTCTTGAAGCGAATCAGTTGCAAGCACCTATGTGGTTACGTGTAAACCAATCGCAATACAGCACCCAAGAATACAGCGAAATGCTTAAAGCAAATGATATTGAGCATACCCTTAATGCTGATTTTCCTGATGGTATTAAACTAGCTAAACCGTGTGATGTGTACGCATTACCAGAATTTGATACCGGTGCCTGCTCAGTTCAAGATGCCGCGGCACAATTAGCAGCACGCTTTTTAGATCCACAAAATGATGATGTCATTTTAGATGCGTGTGCAGCGCCAGGTGGTAAAACGTGCCATATCCTAGAGCTTGCCGATGCCGATGTATTAGCACTTGATAGCGACAGCGAACGCCTAGAACGTGTTAAACAAAACTTAGTACGTATTGGTTTAGCTGCCGATCTACAATGTGCCGATGCTTCACAACCCCATATTTGGTGGGATGAGCAGCAGTTCGACCGTATCTTGCTTGATGTGCCTTGTTCCGCTACCGGCGTTATTCGTCGTCACCCTGATATTAAATGGTTACGTCGTGCATCTGATATTGAAGATCTGGCTAATTTACAAGGCGATATCCTAAATAGTATCTGGCCTCTACTTAAGCCAGGTGGTACGTTAGTTTATGCGACTTGCTCTGTATTACCGCAAGAGAACCAACAACAAGTTGCTAAGTTCCTTGCCAATAATCAAAGTGCTGAACACATACCTCTGCATGAAAACGACACCCCGACTTTACCTGGCCTACAATTACTGCCTGGTGAAAGTGACGGTTTCTATTATGCAAAGCTAGTTAAAAAACACTAATAAGAACACGCTATGAAAATAATCATACTCGGTGCCGGACAAGTTGGTGGCACATTGGCAGAAAACCTCGTAGGTGAGCAAAATGAGATCACCGTTGTTGATATCGACGGTAACCGTTTGCGAGAGCTACAAGATAAGTACGACTTACAAGGTGTTACTGGCCACAGTGCGCATCCCGATGTATTGCGTCGCGCAGGTGCAGAAGACGCCGATATGATTATTGCAGTAACCAGTTCTGATGAAGTGAACATGGTTGCTTGCCAAGTTGCTTATAGTATTTTTAACACGCCAACCAAAATTGCCCGTATTCGCTCAGAGCAATACTTAAAGTACCGTGAAAAGTTATTCCATAACGATGACTTACCTGTTGACCACTACATTGCTCCAGAAGCACTCGTTACTAAGTATATTCGTCGCTTAATCGACTACCCGGGTGCTTTACAGGTATTACAATTTGCCGATGGCATGTTATCGCTGGTTGCGGTGAAAGCCTATTACGGTGGTTTGCTGGTGGGTTATGCGCTTTCTGCCTTGAAAGAACACATCCCGAATGTCGAAACCCGTGTCGCGGCTATTTACCGTCAAGGTAAAGCGATTAAACCGCTTGGCACAACCGTTATCGAAGCGGATGATGAAGTGTTCTTTATCGCTGCAACAAAGCATATTCGCGCAGTCATGAATGAACTTCAAAAACTCGAACGTTCATACAAAAAAATCATGATTGCCGGTGGTGGTAATATCGGTGCGGGCCTTGCGCGTTCACTTGAGAAAAACCACAGCGTTAAGCTGCTTGAGCGCAATAAAGAGCGCGCAGCCCAGCTATCTGAAATGCTTGATAATACTGTGGTATTTTGTGGCGATGCCTCTGATCAAGAGCTGTTATCTGAAGAACACATTGAACAAGTGGATGTATTCATCGCAGTGACTAACGACGATGAAGCAAACATTATGTCTGCGATGCTGGCAAAGCGTATGGGCGCACAAAAAACCATGGTGCTTATTCAGCGTGGCGCTTATGTTGACCTAGTACAAGGCGGTGAAATTGATATTGCTATTTCACCTCAGCAAGCCACTATATCGGCGCTGTTAACACATGTTCGCCGTGGTGACATTGTTAACGTTTATTCGTTACGTAAGGGCGCTGCGGAAGCCATTGAGGCTGTCGCTCACGGTGATGAGCATACTTCTAAAGTTGTTGGCCGAGCAATTGCTGATATCAAACTACCCGCAGGAACAACCATTGGTGCAATTGTGCGTAACGATGATGTACTGATTGCCCATGACGATACAGTGATTCAATCGGGAGATCATGTGATTATGTTCTTAATCGATAAGAAACATATTACGGTTGTTGAAAAGCTATTCCAAGTAAGCGCTATATTCCTTTAGTGTTTGGCATAAAAAAAGCAGCAAATCTTAATGATTTAGCTGCTTTACGACTCTTGAAGTGAAAAAACTTAACTATTGAATCTGTGCAAATTCTTCTTTAGAAAGCTCACCATTGCCATCTGTATCTAGCTCTGGGAATAGCTTCTCTAGTTGCACATTTGCTGATGCTTCTTCTTTACTGATAACACCATCACTGTTAGTGTCAAACGTTGAGAAGCTTACACCTTGTGCAAATGCCGCTGATGAAGTTGCTAGTGCTAAAATTGCAAGTGTTGTATTGATCTGTTTCATAATAATTACCTTCATTTTTTAAGAGTGAAATCCGTTTCTGAGATCCCTGTTCAATGGAAACTGGTTAATTGCGAGTTTGTTTTACTCTGCTTCTGAAAATTCGGCTTCAGTGAGTACGCCATCGCCATCTACATCAAGGGTTTTAAATTGCGCCATGATGTTAGCATCGACAGATGCTTCGCTTTGACTGATAACACCATCTCCGTCTACATCTAATGTATCGAAATCTGTGCCTGCAAATGCTGCTGACGAAGAGGCTAATGCGATAAGTGCTAGTGCTTTGTTAACTGTTTTCATAATCATAATCCTTCAATATCTACTCAAAAAAGTGTTAGCTGATCACACTCTCCTTGCTATCCTTTATCATGGATTCCCTTATCCATTTAGGTTGTCTTTGGCAACTCAGAACTAATCAGCTAAATTAATGGGTTTACTAAATACATCATTAAGCTTTAGAGAACTCTTCTTTTGATAACTCACCGTTACCGTCTGTATCAAGTTCTGTGAAAATACTCATTAACTCTGCATCAACTGATGCTTCGCTTTGGCTGATGGCACCGTTTCCATCCACATCTAATGTGTCAAAATCGCTCATTGCAAATGCTGCAGATGAAGATACAAGTGCGACTAGTGCTAATGTTTTATTTACTGTATTCATAATGTTATTCCTTCAAAGTGTGTTGTCTTATGTAGAAAATCCTTTTCAAAGTTTCCCTACTGTAAAATTATGCGTTTGCGAATTCTTCTTCAGAAAGTTCGCCGTTGCCATCTGTGTCTAATTCTTTAAACTGACTCATTAAAGTTGCATCAACTGACGCTTCACTTTGGCTAATTGCACCATCGTCGTTAACATCAAGTGTTTCGAAATCTGTCGCTGCAAATGCTGCTGAAGAAGATACTAGAGCTAAAAGTGCAAATGTTTTGTTTACTGTTTTCATAATCACTATTCCTTCAATGTTGCCTTAACTGTGTTAGAAGTGTGAAACTTCTAATCACTTTTCTCTGTGTTCGCTAAGACTATTTCAACTTCGATGCCAAAGTTTAAAATTCCTTAATTTTCATTGAGTTAAAGCGAATTTGGTGATTTTACGTGGGAAATGAGCTAATTTTCTGTTGCTTTTTAGCAACACACATAAAGCTTAAAAAATTATTTCCTTATTAATCATGAAGTTAAAAAATATAAAACAGAGACATTGAGTGCAATTAGCTACCTAAACACTAAAAATGTTCGAACGTGAGTCTAAACCTTGTATGAACGGTGAAAATAATAAAAATAAATAAAAATATTTTTTAAATTTAACTAGCTGATTTATTTGACTTTTTAATAATTTACGAAAATTTTTTTACTTTATTTCTAATAAAAGTATAAAAAACAACCGCTTTGTTGCAAAACGGCGGATCAGGGAAAGTGAATGGCTTCAGTCAAGTACTGAAAAGTCTATCAGGTGCTCTTTCATGAATGACTTCATTTGTTCTTCACCCGTATTTAACTGAAGTCCTAGTTGGTAGCTAGACGCATTTTTACGAACACTGCACACCTTTCCAGCAAATTCATGTTTATTTAGTACAAGGTTACAGCTTTGTTCTTTTAGAAAGCTGAGATCGACATCACTTTTAATATCAAACTGAACGCCTGTAAGAGAGATATCTTTAATGAGTCCTTGGTATTTCTGCTCATCGGTGTTTAAACAAGCACTGAAGAGTGTTGGAATACGGGTTTCACTGCGAAGACTGAATAACTGAACGTGTTTCGGAAAGTCTAAAAAAATTAAACGATACGGGTGCGAAGCGACGGCCTTAATTTGTTGGCGAAATGCAATCACCTGCCCACCGCCACTTTCGAGCACTGCGCGCACAATGACCATCACACCTTCTTTGATCAACTCGCCACTATTAATTAATCGCCTTGCTGAGGGGTAATTAAGAATAATATGTTGTTCGTTGAGTAAACCTATAAACTCCGTTTTAACTCGCTTACTATCTATCGGAGTGATTATCTCAACATCAACAATACTACCTGCAGGTATATAAGCTAGCTTATCTAAATTACGCTGTAGCTGTGTCTTTGCCATTCATTAAGTCCTTTAAAATATAAACGGCTCACTAACCACGCCAGAAAGTTGGAGTGAACAATACCAGCAAGGTAAAAATTTCAAGACGACCAAATACCATTGCGATGGTCAATAACCACTTAGCAGTATCGGATATCGCCCCATAATGGGCGGCAACTTCACCCAAGCCTGGACCTAAATTATTTAGACACGCTGCGGTTGCTGAAAACGCACTAATGTTATCCATACCTGTGCCCATTAGTGCCAACATGATAATCACAAACACTAAAGCATAGGCTGAGAAGAATCCCCAGACAGCTTCTACCACTTTATCTGGAAGTGCTTTGCGACCTAGTTTAATTGAATAAATTGCACGCGGATGTACAAGACGATTAAGCTCACGAATACCTTGTAAGTAAAGTAAGAACACACGCACAACTTTCATTCCGCCACCGGTAGACCCTGCACAACCACCAATAAAGCTTGAGAATATTAATAAAATAGGCAAAAACAATGGCCATGCAGAAAAGTTATCTGTAGCGAAACCTGCGGTGGTACTCATTGACACGGCCTGGAACATAGCTTGATCTAATGTTTCGTCACCGTCTGCATAAATGTTATTAGATGACAGTACAGTAAAACAGACAATCACTAGAGCGAGCTGAATAAGTAAGAACACTTTAAATTCAGGGTCACGTAAATAAACACGAATACTGCGCGAGGATACCGCCGCATAGTGCAGCGAGAAGTTTATTGCGGCAATAAGTAAAAACACCACACATATAAAGTTAATCAGTGGACTATCAAACTGCCCCATAGACGCATCATAAGTAGAGAAACCGCCAATCGCAATCGTTGAGAAAGCATGACAAATAGCATCAAACCAGTCCATTCCCGCTCCCCAATAGGCAAGCGTACACGCAATAGTAAGTGACACATAAATGTACCAAAGGTGTTTGGCGGTATCGGCAATACGGGGCGTCATTTTTGAATCTTTAACTGGGCCAGGAGTTTCGGCACGGTACAGCTGCATACCACCGACCCCAAGCATGGGTAACACAGCAACGGCAAGTACGATGATCCCCATACCACCAAGCCACTGTAGTTGTTGGCGATAAAAAAGCACTGATTTTGGTAGGTACTCAATCCCGGTTAAAACGGTTGCCCCTGTTGTTGTAAGGCCTGAAAATGCCTCAAACACAGAGTCAGCTAACGACAAACTTGGCTCTTGTAAAAAAACTAATGGTACAGCCGCAAAGCTGCCAAGTACCAACCAGAACAACACCACAATTAAAAAGCCTTCGCGCGCTTTTAAGTCGCCATGCTCATGGCGGTTTGGGTAATACGCTGCTAAACCAATAACAACACTAAAAATAAACGCAAGAACGAACGGCACACCACCACCATCTTTATAGATTAAAGATACCAGTGCTGGCGGCACCATGGTGATACTAAATAAAGCCACCAGCTGGCCTAGGATTTTTATTATGGTACGAAATTGCATCTGTGCGTATCGCTTTTTAAATATCTGATTTAGCTATTAGAGTTTATTGTCTTACAGGCTTAACTGTAAGTAAACGCTGTATGTTTATTTCATGGCGTATCTTTTTTAACGGCGAACTCAACGGCACCATGTGTTAACTCATGTATCTCTTTGATTGCCAGCTCTACTTGGCGACTATCTATTTGGATTTTCCAAGCAATATTTTCAGCAAACTGTTTTTCTATATTTAATACTTGATATTGGCTTTTCAACAACTGCTCTATGGCTCCCTGAGCACTGTAATCACTGTAGCCGACTAACTCAACGCTCGGTACTTTGGTGATTGTTTTAAGCTCACGCATGGCATTGTTTAAACTTCCGCCATAAGCACGCACAAGTCCACCGGTACCCAGCTTAATACCACCAAAATAACGCGTAACAACAGCGGTGATCTCACCAATTCCAGACCCCGTCAGCACATTAAGCATTGGTTTTCCTGCGGTGCCATTAGGTTCTCCATCATCTGAAAAGCCATATACATGGCTACCACCTGGGTTTCCTGCAACATGTGCCCAACAGTTGTGACGCGCATCACTGTATTTATTTTGAATTTCTTTGATGAATGCTTTTGCTGACTCTAAGTTAGGAGTATGGGCAATATGCACAATAAATGTACTTTTTTTTATTTCTTCTTGGTAAAAAACAGGCTCTGCCGGATATTGATATTCAGACATATTCTTCTATCCAAAAAAATGGGGCCATTTGGCCCCTCTTGTTAATCTCGTTTTTATTAGTCTAGATGCAGATCACGGGTCATGTTTTCTAAGCGATCATCATGAACGATAATATTATCTTCAATACGGATACCGCCGAATGGTTTAAGCGCTTCAACTTTTTCCCAGTTAATAAACTGTTTATTATCGGTTTGCGCAAGGTCACCCAGTAACGATTCAATAAAATATAAACCCGGTTCAATAGTAAAGACTTGGTTCTTTTCGATTAAGCGAGTGCAACGTAAGAACGGGTGTCCTTCAGGTGGTGCTTGATGTGCACCTTTATCATCAGCCATAAAACCACCCATATCATGCACTTGTAAGCCGAGGTGATGGCCAAGACCATGCGGGAAGAACGTTGACGTAATACCACGTTCAACAATTTCAGCCGCCGGTAGCTTCACAATGTTAAAGTCGCTCAACACCTGTGCTACACGCTGATGACAGTCCAAATGCAATTCGCCATATAACATACCAGGTTTTAATGCTTTACCTAAGGCAATTTGATGCTCCGTCATGACCTTAATTAAGTCACTAAACTCACCCGACTGATTAAAATCATAAGTACGCGTGATATCAGCTGCGTAGCCATTAAAATTTGCACCAGCGTCAATTAGGAATGAGCGATGTGTCTCTGGCGCTTTAGGCTCAAAGTGCGTGTAGTGTAAGATTGCACAGTTTTCATTAAGCGCAACAATATTACCGTATGGCATTTCATTTTCACTTTGACGCGTCGCCATTAAGTAAGCCTGTTGAATATCAAATTCAGAGCCACCAGCAAAGAAAGCATCACGTGCCGCTTTATGACCATCGACGGCAATACGGTTAGCTTGACGTAAACACTCAAGCTCGTATTGTGTTTTATAGGCACGATGAAAGTGCAAATAGTTCATAACTGGCTCTGGGTTCATAATGCTAAAACCCAGCGCTTGCGCTACGTCTAAATATTCACCGATATAGGCAAATTTTGCCTTATCGTAAGGAAGCAGTTTTTCTACCTGATCTGGCTGTACTAATAATTCAATATCAAAATACTCAGCCCAAAAATCACGAGGCTCATCAGGTACTTTATGCCAAAAATCAACTGGGCGATAAAATATCAGCTTTGGTTTAGATGCACCGTCTACAACTATCCAACAATGAGGGTTATCAATTACAGGTAACCAAGCTTTGAATTGCGGGTTAACCTTAAACGGGTAGTACATATCATCTAAAAACTGGCGCTTTGCCTGACCAGAGTGAATAACAAGGCCTTCTAAACCTTCACGCTCTGTAATTGTACGCGTGCGCTGTTGCAAGGTTGCAATATGTTCGGCATATAACACCGCTAATTTATCCATAGTAAACCCATATAAGTAAATTCGACTTAGTCGCAGTCTATCATAGTCGACCTTAACGCCCAACACAGGGGGTTAAGGTCAATTAGTCAGCCGCCCATTTTCATATCTAAAATTGGCGCAAGCACATTACCATCTCGCCCTAAACGCGTATGGTAAACTTGCCTGTAAGCAAATACATTCTTCACGTAATTGCGAGTTTCAGTATAAGGTATAAGTTCAATCCATAACTCTGCAGGCATTGCTTGTTCAGGGATCCAACGTTTAATACGGTGATAACCTGCATTATAAGAAGCGGTTGCTAATATTTCGTTGCCACGATTTTTCTTTTTTAAATATTTCAAGTATTCACTTCCTAAACGAATATTCGTTTTAGGGTGAAACAATTTTCGGCGTGAAACAGTACTTCTATTAATGTATTTAGCAGTACTCGGTAATAATTGCATTAAACCATAGGCGTTTGCATGAGAGCGGGCATCGGGCGCAAATGAGCTTTCACGACGTGAAATTGCAATACTCCATGCCATGTCTATATGATTACGGTTACTGTAGCTCTCAAATACATCTTTAAACGCAAATGGGAAACGCAAATCAACATAATCCCATTCTTTAATTTGTGCCAAGGTATAAATAGTGCTGTCATACCAATCAAGCTCAGCAGCCAGTATTGATGCCGCGAGTTTTTCTTCTTTGGTTGATGTACCTGTTAAGTAATTCCACTCCCTGCGAGCTGACGTGTAGCGCTCAAGCTCATAGAGTGCACGCGCACGCTTAAAGCCTGGTGCATTTGCGACCTCTAGTTGGAGCTTATCAGAAATTTGCAACTGTTGATTGTTTAAACTAACCGGAATACCTAATCGGGCAGACGCTAAAAAGCCGTAATAATCGCGCTCTTTGGCAATTTTTTGCCAAAGAGCGCGGGCATCTTCAACTTCGCCACGCTGATTTAAGCTATATGCTAACCAATATTGCTGACCTAGGCTTAGGTTTTCTTTACCGGTAAAAAATGCCACAATACCAGACCAATCTTGCAGTTCGAGCATATTAGCAAGCTGCCACTGCATTAACTTCGTTGTTTGACGCTCTTTAGGCACCTTATTTAACCAAAAGCGAGCTTGTTTATGCCCACTTGAGGCAAGCGATAGTGCAAAGTTGTAGTACACATCTGCTTTTTGTTCTTCCGTGTAAACAAACATTTTTTCAAGCTTTTCCCATGCTCGAAGCGCTAATTCTTTATCACGCCAAACTAAGCGTTTCACCCCGTATAATGCTATTTGCCCTTCTTTGGCTGTCTTTTTCTTAAAGCGATATAAACCAGCCGAAGCACTCGGGTCTTTGCGTACTTTTAAATATAAATCAGCTAGGTACTGCTCATCTTTAGGGAGTAATGACTTTAGGTAAGGCAATAAGCTTGACGTACCGTCTTCTGCAGCGAGAGAAAC
Source organism: Pseudoalteromonas sp. CO133X (assembly GCA_004208945.1). Classification (GTDB taxonomy): domain Bacteria; phylum Pseudomonadota; class Gammaproteobacteria; order Enterobacterales; family Alteromonadaceae; genus Pseudoalteromonas. Next base: position 20,731 of record SGPE01000006.1, read on the forward strand.
TCGTTGCCAAATACGTTCTTGTGTTTGATAACCTTCTTTTTTCCAAAGTGAAAAAAGTGTGTCGCATTCTTTTGGTTGAGAATGCCCTACCACCCATAAATCACTAACTTGATTCATTATTGCTTCTTTAGGCGCACCTAAGTCCAATTGAAAACTTAAATAAGGACAAGTCAATTCGTTATTACTGGTCTCTCTGTAATTACGAATATAAGCGGCTTTTTTATTGTACTGTTTTAAATAGTTAAGCCATGCTTTACGCACAGGCCACTCTAATGGCGTATTACGATAAACATTAAGATAGTTTTCTATTTCTGTTTGATGCTTCAAACTTGGGTTTCGTTGCCAATAGGCTTTTTCGACGTAAGGCTTTAGCGGGTGGTCTAATCCATTGGCCGCCTCTTTCATATCGTCATAATCACCGTAACGCGCCTTTTTTTCTGCTTTTAAAAAAGCGTCATGTTTATCGTTGGCTTCAGCTGCAAAAAAAGGAAAAATTAATGCGGCAGCTGTCCAACCAAAGAGTTGTTTTTTCATGATGACCTTTAACAAAAATTAAAGAATTAATAACAAAAAACTTCTCCTACACCTTAGCACCAAACCAGCTATATTTTAACCAATCGCGATAAAGCGCAGTAAATTTTTCGTTGCATTTTCATTTTAAAGCAAGCACACTGATTGAAATGCAAACTCATCGTACCAGTCTTAGTTAATTAACTAGGGAGAATAATAATGTTATATAAAAGCGATTCATTTGAAGTTGCTTTCATCAAGGACAACATCGCCGAGTTTAAGTTCTGTGCCGACGGTTCAGTAAACAAACTTTCGCAGCAAACCTTGCAAGATTGCGCTTTAGCATTAAAAGAATTGGCAACAAACTCAGATATCAAAGGCATGGTGTTCACCAGCGATAAAGATCATTTCATTATCGGCGCCGACATTTTCGAATTTTTACCTACATTCACTAAACCGCAAGAAGAATTGGTTGCATGGATCAAAAATGCAACTGATGTTTTTGACGCTATTGAAGATTTACCTTTCCCAACGTTAAGTGCTGTAAACGGCATGGCGCTTGGTGGTGGATGTGAGTGGGCACTTGCTACCGATTATCGCGTTGGTAGTACTGATGCTAAAATTGGCCTACCTGAAGTTAAGTTAGGCATTATGCCTGGTTTTGGTGGCACAGTTCGCCTTCCGCGCCTAATTGGCGCTGATAATGCGATGACGTGGATCACCACAGGCAAAGAAAACCGTGCTGCGGATGCACTTAAAGTTGGTGCGTTTGACGCGGTAGTTAGTGCTGACAAACTTCTAGAGTCAAGCATATCAACACTTGAACAAGCAATTGCTGGCAAGCTAGATTGGCAAGCAAAACGACAAGTAAAATTACAGCCACTGAAAATGAACCGTGTTGAGCAAGGCATGAGCTTTGCGATGGCGGAAGGTATGGTAATGGGTCAGACAAAAGGTCATTACCCAGCACCCGTTATGGCAGTAAGAACAATTAAAGCAGCTGCAAACTGTGAACGCGCTGAAGCAATGGCGATTGAAAACGCTAACTTTGCTAAATTAGCAGCAACAAGCGAAGCAGCAGCACAAACAGGTATTTTCTTAGCTGACCAATACATTAAAGGTAAAGCGAAGAAGCAAGCTAAGCACAGTGAACTTGAAATTAAACAAGCCGCTGTATTAGGTGCAGGTATTATGGGCGGCGGTATTGCTTATCAGTCTGCTTATAAAGGCACACCTATTATCATGAAAGACATCAACCAAGATGCACTTGATTTAGGTATGGGCGAAGCTTCTAAGCTACTTGGTAAAAAAGTACAACGTGGCCATATGGCGATGGAAAAGATGGTTGCTACATTAGGCAAGATCAAACCGACGCTTAACGATGCAGACTTACAAAGCGCTGATATTGTTGTTGAAGCCGTGGTTGAAAACCCTAAAGTGAAGCAAGCCGTTCTTGCAGGTCTTGAAAAAGACTTACCAGCAGGCACTATCCTAACTTCAAATACCTCAACAATTCGTATTGACGAGTTAGCATCTGCACTTGAAAAACCAGAAAACTTCTGTGGTATGCACTTCTTTAATCCAGTGCCAAAAATGCCATTAGTAGAAATCATTCGTGGTGAAAAAACATCAGAAGCAACAATTAATGCGGTTGTTGATTACGCTTTAAAACTTGGTAAATCACCAATCGTTGTAAACGACTGCCCAGGTTTCTTTGTAAACCGCGTATTATTCCCTTACTTTGCAGGCTTCAGCAAACTTGTTGTTGAAGGTGCTGACTTCGCGAAAGTTGATAAAGTAATGGAAAATGTATTTGGTTGGCCTATGGGTCCTGCCTACCTTCTTGATGTTGTAGGTATCGATACGGCTTACCACTGTACTGGTGTAATGGCAGATGGTTTCCCTGAGCGTATGGCTCGTCAAGATAAAGACCCAGTTACTGTATTTGCAAACGAAAAACGTTTTGGTCAGAAAAATGGTGCTGGTTTCTACCAATATGCACCAGACCGCCGTGGTCGCCTTAAAAAGGCACAAGATGCAACAGCAACTGAGTTACTAAGTGCCATCACTGATGCACCTAAAGATTTTGATAAACAAGAAATCATTGACCGTTGTATGATCCCTATGATCAACGAAGTACTACTTTGTTTACAAGAAGGTATCGTGGCGTCTCCACAAGAAGCTGACATGGCGCTAATTTACGGCATAGGTTTCCCTCCATTTAGAGGCGGTGCATTCCGTTACTTAGATCAAACTGGTTTAGCGAACTTTGTTGCAACAGCAGATAAGTACGCTCACTTAGGTGCGATTTACCAAGTATCTGATGAAACTCGCAAGTGGGCCGAAGAAGGCCGTGTATTCTATAAGGTGGAAGGATAATTAACATGAATAATCCAGTAATCGTAGATTGTATCCGCACACCAATGGGTCGTTCAAAGAACGGCGTATTCAAAAATAAGCGTGCGGAAGATTTAAGTGCTCACTTAATGAAAGGTTTGTTAGACCGTAACCCAGCCGTTGATCCAGCATCAATTGATGATATTTACTGGGGCTGTGTACAACAAACATTAGAGCAAGGTTTTAACATTGCTCGAAACGCAGCACTACTAGCCGGTATTCCTCACTCAGTACCAGCTGTTACAGTTAACCGTTTATGTGGTTCATCAATGCAAGCATTACACGATGCAGCACGCGCTATAATGACTGGCGCTGGTGATACCTACATCATTGGTGGTGTTGAGCACATGGGTCACGTACCTATGACTCACGGTAATGATTTTCACCCAGGTTTATCAACGTCTGTAGCACAAGCTGCTGGTGTAATGGGTTTAACTGCTGAGTACCTTGCTACGCTGCACGGCATTAGCCGCGAGCAACAAGACGAATTTGCTTACCGTTCACACCAACGTGCACACGCAGCAACTGTTGAAGGTCGTTTCCGTCGTGAAATCCTAGCAATGGAAGGTCACGATGCAGATGGTTCTTTAATCTTAGTTGAAGACGATGAAGTAATCCGCCCAGAGACAACTGTTGAAGGCTTATCGCAACTACGCCCTGTATTCAACCCTGCATCAGGTAGCGTAACAGCAGGTACGTCTTCTGCACTTTCTGACGGCGCGTCAGCAATGCTTGTAATGAGCGAAGAAAAAGCAAAAGAACTTGGTTTACCAATTCGTGCGCGTATTAAATCAATGGCTGTTGCAGGTTGCGATCCATCAATCATGGGTTACGGCCCTGTACCAGCATCGCAAAAAGCACTTCAACAAGCAGGTATCACTATTGACGATATCGATGTTGCAGAGCTTAACGAAGCATTCGCAGCACAATCTCTACCAGTATTAAAAGACCTAGGTCTGATGGACGTGGTAGATGAGAAAGTTAACCTAAATGGTGGTGCAATTGCACTTGGTCACCCACTTGGTTGTTCTGGTTCACGTATTAGCACAACGCTTGTTCACCTAATGGAAGACAAGAACGCTAAATACGGTCTAGCAACTATGTGTATTGGTTTAGGCCAAGGTATTGCAACTGTATTTGAGCGCGTAGAATAACGAGCTCACACCAAACATCTTGGTGATAAAAAGGCGCACTGAATTGCTCAGTGCGCCTTTTTTATTTGCTTTGCTTTCACTTATTGAAACTGGCGGCAATAGAAAGTTAAAATAGCCGCTTAATAATCGTCTCTTTCACCTAAAAGGTCAGCCATGAGTTTTGATAATCCCGATCACCAATTAGATGCACTTGGCCTACGTTGTCCAGAACCTGTCATGATGGTGCGTGGTGCAGTACGTAAAATGAAAGATGGCGAAACATTACTTATCATCGCCGACGACCCATCAACCACCCGCGATATCCCAAGCTTTTGTACTTTTATGGATCACACGCTAGTGGCTAAAGATGTTGAGCAGGCGCCATTTAGATATTTGCTGAAGAAAGGACTATAGGCTAAATAAACAAGATTAGAGTGGGTTTTTAATTGTTACCTTTACCAATTAAAAACCCACTCAAAAACTCCAGTTACTTTTTAGTAACTGTCACTTTTGGCTTATTACTATTGCGGTAATCAAAGCTCACTACATACACGCCTTTTGTAGCTGGTTTAAAACTAAAGTAGTTGTAAATAGTATTACAATCGGCAATAGCAGCCTGACCTAATAATAGTGCTTGTCCTGCGGGGTCCATGTCACTGTAACCACAGTTATAGCCTTGACTAAAGTTAGCATCAGCCACTTTAAATTCATAGACTTTTCCTGGTGTTGAGAACGTTACTTCTGCTTGGAAGATACCTGATGCAACTTGCTCTAGTATATATTGTGGTTCAGCATCCCATAACGTAAAGTCGCCACGCAAGTACATGGTACGATCTAAGTCTTTACTGGGCAGCATGTCGTCGATGCTTGGCATTTGTATTTGGCTCGTACAGGCTGTTAATAAACCTGCTAATGCTAAAGTAATTACACGTTTCATTACTGTTCCTTATGCTACTAAAAAGCCAGCACAAAGCTGGCTTTTATTAATTGGCTACTACTTACTTCTGAAGTACAGAAATATCAGCAATATCTAAAAACAGACGGCTTAGTTGGCTTAATAATGCTAAACGGTTTTGTTTAACCGCTTCGTCATCTGCCATTACCATGACATTATCGAAGAAGTTATCAACACTCTCACGGATACCCGCAAGTTGTGACAATGCTTCTTGATAATCGCCATTTGCATATAGAGGAGCAAGCTCAGTTGCAAACTTAGCAACGTGTGACGCTAATACTTTTTCTGCATCATCGCTTAATAGGCTCTCATTTACATCACCTTGCGTTGTGATGTCATTCTTAGCCAAGATGTTGCTTACACGTTTATTTGCTGCTGCAAGCGCTTCTGCTGCGTCTAGTGTACGGAAGTGACTTACCGCTTTAACACGACGGTCGAAGTCAACTGGTTTAGTTGGACGACGTGCTAGCACAGCTTGAATGACATCAACTTCAATACCTTCATCTTGATACCATGCGCGGAAACGGCCTAGCATAAACTCAAACACATCTGTTGATACGTTTAGGTTTGTTAGCTTTTCACCGAATAGCGTTTGTGACTTAGCAACAAGGTCTAAGATATCTAGCGGTAATGATTTTTCTACCATGATGCGTAATGCACCAATGGCAGCACGACGAAGTGCAAATGGGTCTTTGTCGCCTTTTGGCGCTTGACCAATACCAAAAATACCCACCAGCGTATCAAACTTATCAGCAATTGCGACAGCACAGCTGATCACATTTGTTGGTAAATTATCGCCCGCAAAACGTGGCATATATTGTTCATTTTGCGCGAGTGCAACTTCTTCGGCTTCACCGTCGTGACGAGCGTAATGCATACCCATTACACCTTGTACGTCGGTAAACTCCATAACCATTTCGGTCATTAAGTCTGTTTTACTTAATAAACCTGCTCGCTTAGCAAGCTCTGCATCGGCACCTAATTGCTCTGCAATGTAACCTGCAAGTTCACTAATACGCTCAGATTTATCTTTCAGCGTACCAAGTTGCTTTTGGAATAAAACAGTATCTAGCGATTCTAGGCGACTCTCCAGCGTTTTCTTCTTATCCGTTTCGTAGAAGAACTGTGCATCAGCTAAACGAGGGCGAACAACTTTTTCGTTACCGGCAATGACCACGCTTGGATCTTTACTTTCGATATTTGAAACAAATAGGAACTTATTAAGTAAGTTGCCTTCTTGGTCTAATAGCGGGAAGTACTTCTGGTCGTCCTTCATGGTATAGATTAGGGCTTCTGAAGGAACATCTAAGAATGCTTCTTCGAATGTTGCTGTCAGTGTTACTGGCCATTCTACCAACGATGTTACTTCTTCAAGTAAGTCTTCATCCATCGCTACTTTTGCATTTACAGCGCTAGCTGCTGCTTCAATCTGTTCGCGAATTTGTGCTTTACGCGCTTCGAAGTCAGCGACAACGTAAGCAGATTTCAGCACATCAAACACATCATCAGCGTGGTTGATTGTGACTCTTTCTGGATGATGGAAACGGTGACCTTGTAATTGGTTGCCAACTTGCTTACCAAGGATTTCGCCTTCGATTAGCGTGCTACCAAACAAAATAGTTGCAGTGTGCACTGGGCGAATAAATTGTGTTTTATTTGCACCCCAACGCATTGGTTTAGGGATAGGTAATTTAGCAAGTGCTTTGTTTACAGCATCACTCATAAGCGATGTCGTTGCTTGACCTTCAACCTGTGCTTTATGTAATAACCAAGCGCCTTTATCTGTTTCTAGTGTTTGCGCATCGCTTACATCGATACCACAACCACGAGCCCAACCCATTGCTGCTTTAGTTGGACTACCATCGGCATCAAACGCTGCTGCAACTGCAGGGCCGCGCTTTTCTACAACCTTGTCACTTTGCTTAGCTTCAAGTGCAGTAACACGTAACCCTAAGCGACGAGGTGATGCGTACCAGTTAACGCCTTGATGATTTAACTCTAAGCTTGCAAGCTCAGCTGCTAAGTTCTCAGCAAACGACTCAGCAAGTTTACGAAGTGCTTTCGGTGGCAACTCTTCAGTGCCAATTTCTACTAATAAATTTTCTGCTGACATGCTAATTCTTAATCCTTACAAAGCGGGAAACCAAGAGCTTCACGGGCATCATAGTAACTTTGCGCACATGCTTTTGATAAAGCACGAACACGTAAGATATAACGTTGACGTTCTGTTACTGAGATAGCGTGACGAGCGTCTAATAAATTAAACGCATGTGATGCTTTCATTACTTGCTCATAAGCGGGTAATGGTAAGCCTGCTTCAATTAGCTTTTCGCTTTCCTTTTCACAGTGATCAAACTGTGCAAATAAGAACTCAACATCCGCTTGTTCGAAGTTATAAGCTGACTGCTCTACTTCATTTTGATGGAATACATCACCGTATGTTACACGACCCATAGGACCGTCTGCCCATACTAGGTCATAGATACTATCTACGCCCTGTATATACATTGCTAAACGCTCAAGACCATAAGTGATTTCACCGGTCACTGGTGAGCACTCTAAGCCACCAACTTGTTGGAAGTAAGTGAACTGAGTTACTTCCATGCCGTTTAACCAGATCTCCCAACCTAGACCCCAAGCACCTAATGTAGGTGACTCCCAGTTGTCTTCTACAAAGCGAACTTCATCAGTTAGTGTATCGATACCAACAGCAGCTAATGAGCCTAAATACAGCTCCTGGATGTTTTCTGGTGATGGCTTTAATACTACTTGGAATTGGTAGTAGTGCTGTAAACGGTTCGGGTTTTCACCATAACGACCATCAGTTGGACGGCGGCATGGTTGAACATACGCGCTCGACATTGGCTCAGGGCCAATTGACTTTAAGAAAGTTAACGGATGAAATGTCCCTGCTCCCACTTCCATATCGAGTGGTTGAGCAATCACACAGCCTTGCTGTGCCCAATAGTCCTGTAAAGCCAGGATCAAACCTTGAAAGGTTTTAACGTCATATTTTTGCATATTTGGCTTATAGTATCTGGTGCGTTTAGTCTGAAAATTGCTCTCAGTATACCTTGTGTGCAGTAAGGTTTTAAGCAGTTTGTGCTTTTTCAGCAATAAAAAAAGGAGCCTGTAGGCTCCTTTTTAATTCTTAATTTAGCGTTATACGTCTAGGTTAACTACACGTAGCGCATTCGTTTCGATGAAGTCACGACGCGGCTCAACTTGGTCACCCATTAGAGTCGCGAACAATTGGTCTGCAGCTACGGCATCTTCAATTGTTACTTTCAACATGCGACGTGCATCTGGGTCCATGGTGGTTTCCCAAAGCTGATCTGGGTTCATCTCACCAAGTCCTTTATAACGTTGAATATAAAGACCACGCTTCGATTCATTGATCAACCACTCTAATGCATCCACAAAGTTATCAACAGCTAAGGTCTTTTCACCACGTTGAACATATGCGCCTTCTTCAAGTAAGTTAGCAATGTTTACGCCTGTCGCTGCAATGCGTTTGTAGTCACGAGATGTGATGAAGTCATGGTTTAGTACATGTGCTTTATCCACACCATGCTGGCGAATATTCACAACAGGATAATACATGTTGCGCTCAGTATCGTGCTCAGTGCCGGCGTGGAAGATAGTTGCATCTTCATCACGTGCAATTAAGTCGTCAACAAGGATGTTAGTCCACTCTTTAACTTTTGCTTCATCTGCTAAATCAGCTTCGGTAATTTCGCTTTGATAAATTAAACGTTCCATAACCGAATTTGGATATTTACGTTTTAAGCGCTCAATCACTTTAACTGTATTTTGATAGTCGTGAACAATTCTTTCTAATTCTTCACCTTCAAGTGCAGATGCACCTTCGCTTGTATAAAGTGCAGCATTGTTTAATGCTAATGATGTTAAGTAATCAACAAGCGCTGGGTCATCTTTAATGTAGCGTTCTTGCTTACCTTTTTTCACTTTATAAAGTGGCGGTTGTGCAATATAAATAAAGCCTTTCTCTACAATCTCTGGCATTTGACGATAGAAGAAAGTAAGAAGTAAGGTACGAATGTGAGAACCATCCACGTCCGCATCGGTCATGATGATAATACGATGATAACGTAGTTTTTCTGGGTCATATTCATCACGACCAATACCACAGCCTAGAGCTGTGATTAGAGTTGCGACTTCTTGAGAAGAAAGCATCTTATCAAAGCGTGCTTTTTCTACGTTAAGAATCTTACCTTTAAGTGGCAAGATAGCTTGGTTTTTACGGTTACGACCCTGCTTAGCTGAACCACCTGCAGAGTCACCCTCCACTATGTATAGTTCAGAAAGTGCTGGATCTTTTTCTTGGCAGTCTGCCAATTTACCTGGTAAACCAGCTAAATCCATTGCACCTTTACGGCGTGTCATTTCACGAGCTTTACGCGCTGCTTCACGAGCTCGTGCTGCATCAATAATTTTGCCAACAACTGTTTTAGCATCAATTGGGTTTTCTAATAAAAACTCAGTTAGTTTTTCTGCCATTGCTTGTTCTACAGCAGACTTAACTTCACTTGATACTAGTTTGTCTTTAGTTTGCGATGAGAACTTAGGATCAGGAACTTTAACACTTACAACCGCAGTTAAACCTTCACGTGCATCATCGCCCGTCGCATTGCTTGTTGTTTTCGCTTTTTTGTTAAAGCCTTCTTTTTCCATGTAGTTATTTAGCGTACGCGTTAATGCCGCTCTAAAGCCAGCTAAGTGCGTACCACCATCACGTTGTGGAATGTTGTTTGTGAAACAGTAAATGCTCTCTTGGAAACCATCGTTCCACTGCATTGAAACTTCTACACTAATACCGTCTTCTTCACGCTCATGGGTAAAGTGGAAAACACTTTTATGTACAGGTGTTTTGTTACGGTTTAGATATTCTACGAATGCTTGGATACCACCGTCATATTTGAAGTGGTCATTCTTAGATTCTTCACGCTCATCAGTAAGAATGATACTTACACCAGAGTTCAAGAACGAAAGCTCACGTAGACGCTTTGCTAAAATATCGTAGTGAAAGTTAAGGTCAGTGAATGTCTCACCACTTGGCCAGAAACGTAGTTCAGTACCTGTGTCAGTTGCATCACCAATTACAGCTAATGGCGCATCTGGTACACCCATAGTATAAGTTTGTTGATGTACTTTACCTTCACGGCGAATTGTTAGTTGAAGCTTTTCAGAAAGAGCGTTTACCACCGAAACACCTACGCCGTGTAAGCCGCCCGATACTTTATATGAGTTATCATCGAACTTACCACCAGCATGAAGTACTGTCATGATAACTTCAGCTGCTGACACTCCCTCTTCTTCGTGAATAGATGTAGGAATACCACGACCGTTATCTCTTACAGAGACTGAACCGTCTAAGTGAATCGTTACAAAAATATCATCACAATGACCAGCTAAGGCTTCATCGATAGAGTTATCAACAACCTCAAACACCATGTGGTGAAGGCCTGTACCGTCATCGGTATCCCCTATATACATTCCTGGACGCTTTCTTACTGCGTCTAATCCTTTAAGTACTTTAATACTCGACGAATCGTAATTCTCAGACATGGTTAATCCCACTTATCTTGTTATTAGGTTGCCATGTTTCACGTGGAACATTTTTAGTTCTCGTTGCATGGGTTCCACCACAGCAGAAATACTTTCAGATAAAATTGATGAGATAAAAAGTTGCGAATCGCAATGAGTCAAAAGCTGACCCACTTTTTCTTTTGTATCTTCACCTAATTCTGAAGGTAAGTCATCTATTAGCAATATAGATTGCTTATCTGTTTCTGACTCAATTAAGCTATTTTGCGTTACTTTTAACGCATAAAGCAAGAGCTTCAATTGACCGCGAGAAAATGTATTTTCTACACTGTTACCAGAAACACTAAAACTAAAATCAGCTTTATGCGGACCTTTACTTGTGAAGCCTTGTTTGGCATCACGTTCAAAGCTTTGCTCAAGCGCCTCTGAGAGCGTTTCACTCTCTTTCCAGCCCGCATGAAAGTTAATTTCTAAATCGCTTACAAGCGTTAATTCTGCACACATTTTATCAAAAAACTGCTGCTTAAACCTACTTATATACGCGATTCTTAAATTATTTATTTGTTCAGCTAGTCTAACAAATTCTTTGTCCCAAAACTTGATCTGTTCGAAATAATCTCTAGGTTTACTTTTCAATAAAGCATTACGCTGTTTAAGCACTTTATTAAAGGATTGCCATAAATAAAAAAAGTCATGTTCCACGTGGAACAATCCTAAATCGAGAAACTTTCTGCGCTCTTTTGGGCCACCAAAGAACAATGAATAGCTTTCTGGAGTAATAACTTGCACAGGTACTAGCTGGGCTAACTCAGAAATTTTACGGCTCGTTTTACCCTGGATCTTTAAAAATGTTTCACCCGCTTGGTTCTTACTTATACCAATCGGAATAGACAAATCATGCAGCGCTTTGCGACCATGAATTACAAACTTGTCTTGTTGATGCTGAATAATATTTTTATGTTTGGCGGTACGAAATGATTTACCGTGAGAAAGGAAATATATCGCCTCAAGGAGGCTGGTTTTTCCGCTGCCATTCTCGCCATAAATTATATTAATTCCATTTACTGGCTCAAGTGTCAGCGCCTCAATATTACGAAAATTATTGAGGCTTAAATGACTTAAACTCATACAAGCTTATAGGCGCATCGGCATAACAACGTACATAGCTTCTTCGTCGCCCGCACCTTCAATTAGCGCACTGCTATTAGAGTCTGCAAGCGTAAACGTTACATCTTCTGTTTTTAATGTATTAAGTACATCAAGCACGTAAGAAACGTTAAAGCCAATTTCAAGTTCGCCGCCTTGGTACATTACTTCAACCACCTCTTCAGCTTGTTCTTGCTCAGGGTTGTTTGCTGTAATTTTTAATAAACCTTCAGATAGGTTTAAACGTACACCACGGAATTTTTCATTCGATAAAATAGACACACGCTGGAAAGCACTGCGCAACCATTCACGATTAGCAGTAATGACTTTGTCACCACCACGCGGCAAGACTCGACGATAATCAGGGAAACGACCATCAACCAGTTTACTGGTAAACGTAAATTCAGTATCAATAATACGAATATGGTTAGCACCAAATTGAATGGTTACTAGCTCATCATCAGCCACCATTAGGCGCATAATTTCTTGCACACCTTTACGTGGAATAATTAACTGACGCTGCGTATTTAAAGATTGTGGTAATTGTTTTTGTGCAATCGCCAAACGGTGACCATCTGTCGCCACTGTCTTAATATCTGTGTTATCAACCTCAAATGACATACCGTTCAAGTAATAACGGACGTCTTGATTCGCCATAGAAAAATGCGTGCTTTCTAAAAGCTTACGCAGCTCTAAACGTGTTAGTTGAAATTCAACTTCACCATCCCACTGCTCAAGATTCGGAAAATCTTCAGCAGCCAACGTTGTTAAAGAAAAACGGCTTTTACCACTTGTTAGTAGTAACTGATGATCTTGGCTACTTAACGTAAGGTCAGAGCCATCGGGTAAACTTTTACAAATATCGAGTAATTTTTTAGCTGGTAAAGTTAGCTTGGTATCTGCCGTATCTTCACCAACAAAAACACTGGCCACTAACTCAATTTCAAGGTCTGTGCCTGTCATTGAAAGTTGTCCGTTTTCAACAACTAACAAAACGTTCGATAAAATTGGTAAGGTGTGCTTACGCTCAATCGCACCTGACACTTGAACTAAAGGTTTTAAAAATTGCTCTCTTGATATTGTTATTTGCATAATAAAGTCGGCCTTAAGATGACAAGGTTCTTATTAAGTTTTGATAATCTTCTTTCACTTCGTGGCTTTCATCACGTAGTGATTTAACTTTACGACAAGCGTGTAATACAGTTGTGTGATCACGACCACCAAATGCATCACCTATTTCAGGTAAACTATGATTTGTTAGCTCTTTTGACAATGCCATCGCCACTTGACGTGGTCTTGCGACTGAACGGCTACGACGTTTAGATAGTAAATCTGACACACGAATACGGTAATACTCAGCAACAGTACGTTGAATATTATCTATCGTTACCAGTTTATCTTGCAGCGCAAGTAAGTCACGTAGCGCTTCTTTTACAAAGTCGATTGAAATTGGACGACCAGTAAAATTTGCATTAGCAATAACGCGGTTTAACGCCCCTTCTAATTCACGCACATTTGAGCGTAATTTTTTCGCGATAAAAAAGGCAACTTCGTGAGGTAAATTTATTTTACTTTGCTGCGCTTTTTTCATCAAAATAGCAACGCGCGTTTCAAGTTCTGGCGGCTCAATAGCAATTGTTAAGCCCCAACCAAAACGTGATTTAAGGCGATCTTCAACCCCTTCGATCTCTTTTGGGTAGCGGTCTGAAGTTAATATAATCTGTTGATTTCCTTCAAGCAAAGCGTTGAAGGTATGAAAGAACTCTTCTTGTGAGCGTTCTTTATTAGCGAAAAATTGAATATCATCGATCATCAATGCATCAACACTTCGGTAATAACGTTTAAATTCTTCGATGGCATTATTTTGTAGCGCTTTAACCATGTCTTGCACAAATCGTTCTGAGTGCATATAAACAATTTTCGCGTCTGGCTTATTAGCCATAATACCGTTACCAACAGCATGCAATAAATGTGTTTTACCTAAGCCAGTACCACCATATATAAATACAGGGTTAAATGCTGAACCTGGGTTATCTGCAACTTGAGTTGCTGCAGCTTTTGCTAATTGGTTTGATTTACCTTCAACGAAGCTATCAAAGGTGTAATTTTCTTTAATATTTGATTTATAGCCTGATTTAGGAGCAGGCTCTACTGCTTTTTTCTCAGGCTTTGGCTGTTGTTTTTCAGTTGTGTGTTGTGAATTCACTGGCGCACTTACTTCAGCTGCAGCGGGCATCGTTGCCGCTTGGGCATTTAGAATAGGCTTACTACCAACATCAAAACGAAGTTCAGGTGCTTCATCGCCACAAATTTCAACAAGCAATTCATTAATACGGTTTAAATATTTTTCTCTCACCCAATCTAATACAAAACGATTTGGTGCATATATAGTTAACGTATCTTCGGTACTTTCTGCTTGAAGTGGTCTTACCCACATACTGAATTGCTGCGACGGCAATTCATCTTGCAATACATATAAACAACTTTGCCAAACCGACAGATACACTATTAAACTCCTAGAGATTTAATTTTATTCCCGTTCATCTTAAATGATGGAAAATCAAACATTTATTGCTAATCTTTGACCGATTTTATCGACCCAGACCGACTATTATGAAGGCACTTTATCCACAAGTACAAGATTGATTTTTCTGAAAAATATGATCTCGCGCAAAAAAACAAGTAACACCCTGATTTATAGAGTATTTATTTTTTAAGTCTGAACACTGATCATAGCAAATTTACAGGCAGATCGCGATCGAAATCTACGATCTAATTTACTTTTCCCAAGCTTTTATTCACTTTTTATACAGAGGCTGTGGAAAACTTCTTATTTATGATGATCCTATATGATCAAGGTAAAGGATCCTTTATAATTACTACCTCTGCAGCGTTTTAATGATTGACTTTTGTGGTCTTCATCTATAATATCTCGCGCTCGCAATGGCACCTGTGCCAGGATCGCGACCTGCATAGGATGTTTTAACCTTAACCGATCGGATGGAATTGTTATGAAAAGAACTTTTCAACCTAGCGTTTTAAAACGCAAACGTACACACGGTTTCCGTGCTCGTATGGCATCAGCAAATGGCCGTAAAGTATTAGCTCGTCGTCGTGCTAAAGGCCGTAAAGTACTTTCTGCTTAATATATAAGTGGAAGACTTTAGCTTCAGCAGGGAGTTACGTTTGTTAACTCCCTCGCATTACTCCCGCATTTTTAATGAACCAGCACGCGCTGCGACTCCTTTCTTTACTTTATTAGCCAAACGCAATGACCAAACTAATCCTCGATTAGGTCTTACGGTTGCAAAAAAACGCGTTAAAAAAGCCTGTCAACGTAATCGAATTAAACGCCTTGCTCGCGAAAGTTTCCGTTTAAATCAACATAAACTCGATAACATTGATATAGTGCTCATGGTTAAAAGCGGTATTGATGAGCAGTCAAACGAAGAGCTAACCAAACAATTGAATAAATTGTGGCGAAAAATTAATGAACGCTGCAAGCCAGGTGCTCCAAAACCACCTCCTTTTAAAAAACGCCCCAATAAATCGGCTAAATCTAATAAACAAGCCTGATAGCAATAGAATTACAGGCTTAATTAGGGTATCTTTAGCTCACCTTTTAATCATGCATTTAAAATTCTACATTGGGAATTTAAATTCATGGTATCCATTGACTAAATTAACGCAGGGGCTGACACATCATGAGGTTACTTAAACCACTTGTTGCTATTCCAAAGCGCTGTTTAGTCATGCTTATACGTGGCTATCAAAAGTGGATAAGCCCGTTATTAGGCCCGCATTGTCGTTTTAACCCAACCTGCTCAAGTTATGCTATTCAAGCAATTAATTTGCATGGAAGTGTAAAAGGCAGTTGGTTAGCTGTTAAACGCATATTAAAATGCCACCCTTTACATGCTGGTGGGGATGATCCCGTACCGGCAAAAAATCATATTAACCACCAACACGAGAAATAAGAGCTGTTATGGAATCGCAACGCACGTTTTTATTAATCGGCTTGATGCTTGTGTCGTTTTTATTATTCCAAGAATGGAATAACGACTACAATGCACCAAAAGCTGATCCAAGTGCCACAACACAAACACAAGGCGCAACAACACCAGAATCAGATGAGTTTATTCCGGCATCATCTGACGGTGAAGTACCTGCAGTTACAACAGCAAAGCGCTCAGTTATTGATGTAACAACTGATGTGTTTACTGTAAAAATTGACACCCGCGGTGGTGACATTATTGAAGCAGACCTACTTCAATATGAAGAGACAAAAGGTAGTGATACTCCTTACATGCTCCTAGGTGTGTTTGACGGTAAACAATACTTCTCACAAAGTGGCTTGATAGGTTTAAATGGCCCCGACGCAACAGTCAAAGGCCGCCCTGTTTATAAAACCACACAAAAAGCATTTACATTAAATGGTGATGAGCTGCGTGTTCCACTTGAATTTACTGACAGTAAAGGTGTGACATTTACTAAAACCTATATATTCAAAAAAGGCGACTACGCTGTAGGTCTAGAGTACACAGTAAACAACGTAACAGCAGATCCTATTCAAGTTCAGCTATACACGCAAGTTAAGCGTACTGTACAAGAAAAAGGTAGCTTAGTAGATCAAAACTACCTGGGGGCAGCTTACGGTACTGAAGAAGAGCCATACGAAAAGTATAGCTTCTCAGACATGGCTGATAAAAACCTCAACATCACCACATCTGGCGGTTATATCGCATTTATCCAACATTACTTCGTAAGTGCATGGGTGCCAAAGCAAGATCAACAAAATACCCTTTACAGCAAACTAGTTGCTGGTAATGCAGCCATTATTGGTACTAAAGGTGAAGCGGTAAACGTTCAGGCAGGCACACAAACTACTCTTTCTTCTACTTACTACATGGGCCCGAAAGAGTCTGATGTACTTGAAGCAATTCACCCTGACTTAGACCTCACAGTAGACTATGGTTGGTTATGGTTTATCTCACAACCATTATTCGTATTACTGAAGTGGTTACACAGCATCCTAGGTAACTGGGGTCTGGCAATCATTGCAATTACGGTTATCGTTAAAACTGCAATGTACCCACTTACAAAAGCGCAATATACGTCAATGGCGAAGATGCGCGCATTACAACCTAAAATGGCTGCACTAAAAGAGAAGTATGGCGATGATCGTCAAAAATTCGGTCAAGCTATGATGGAAATGTATAAGAAAGAAAAAGTGAACCCTATGGGTGGCTGTTTCCCTCTTTTACTGCAAATGCCTATTTTCTTAGCATTATTCTACGTATTCCTAGAATCAACTGAGCTACGCCATGCTGAATTCGTTTTATGGTTAAATGACTTATCAGCAATGGACCCATACTATGTATTACCAGTTCTATTTGGTTTAAGTATGTTCGTTACTCAGAAGCTGCAACCTATGACAGTTCAAGATCCTATGCAGCAAAAAATGATGACCTTTATGCCTGTAATATTCTCAATTTTCTTCTTGTGGTTCCCATCTGGCCTAGTACTTTACTGGTTAGTATCGAACCTTATCTCAATCGCTCAGATGCTAATCATCTACCGCGGTATGGAGAAAAAAGGTATTAAGGTAAGAGGCTAAACTCTTAACCCAATAAAAAAGGCGCTAACTGCGCCTTTTTTAATGCCTGAAAATGGCTAACCCAGAATAGGAGAATAAACCTGATTGGGTACACTGCGCTCAGTAAAGCTCAAACTTGTTGTGAGTAGCGAAGCAACCACCAAACCGATTGCAATCACCCCAGATAAACCAAGCCACTTTATAGCCGTTGTTTTACGCTTAACCCTAAGCCAACTCATATAGATACCAGCAGCACTTACAAAGCTCATCAATGCACCAAATAACCCCCAAATAAGCTTGGTACCAATTCCTGCAAAGTTGCCAAAATGTAGTGGATCAGCGGTATCGGTGATTCTTGCGACAATAGGTAATTGTTCCCCTTTTTGTATGCCAAGAACTTCACCGGAGCTTGGCTCCAAATACACGCGATTAGCACGTAGACGAAGTAAAATATCATCGTTATAGCCGCGTACTTCAATAGGCTGATTCACTTTATTAGGATAACGGATATAGCGAATATCAAG
Source organism: Pseudoalteromonas sp. CO133X (assembly GCA_004208945.1). GTDB lineage: Bacteria > Pseudomonadota > Gammaproteobacteria > Enterobacterales > Alteromonadaceae > Pseudoalteromonas. The sequence goes on from SGPE01000006.1 coordinate 38,560, forward strand.
GCTAGGAAACGCCTGTTGAGCGGCTTTATAAGCTGTAGCTAAACTAATTGGCGATACATCTTTACGAGGGCTTTGTTTTTTAAACTCACTCACAGCTTGTGGAGCAGAAACAGTGTGTGGCAATTTTGCGGTTTGCAGCCCATGTTCTACCAGATACCAAACCCCTGTGATGGCCATCACAGCAATAAACCATAAACTCCAAAGCCCTAACAGCTTATGCCAATCAGACCAACTACTACGTTTATCTAGGCTTAGCGCAGCAGGCTTTTTCATAAAGCCTTGCCACCAGCGCCGATACACATAAAAACTCGAAACCAATAAAATAACGAGTAAAATACTCAAACTCGTGACGATTAATTTACCCGTCCAGCCCATCGACAAGTTCATATGCCAGTTACGTAAAAACCGCGATATCCGCACCCACTCTCCTTCACCGAGTAAGCGACCCGTTGCAGCATCTAAATAAACAAAGCGAAATGAATCTCCGACTTTAAGAGCCGCTTCAATGGCAAGGTAATCTTGCTTATGACGTTGGATATAAAGTAACTGAGCTTGCGGATAATGCTTATTAAGGGTGTTTTCGAGAGCAAGGTAGTTAGTAGAGGTAGAAGAACTTAAAGCACGGTATTTTGCGTCTGTTAAGTACTCAAGTTCATGGCTTAACGTAGCGAGTGTGCCCGATACGCAGGTAACAAAAAGCAAGACTCCAACAAAGAGCCCTGACCAAGAATGTAAGTTAAACCAACTTTTAGCGTTCACACGCCACCATTAAAAGCTATATTTAGCACTTAAATAGACACGGCGCGGTTCACCAGGAAAGTGCCCTGTTCGCTCGATAAAGCCGCTGCTTGCGTATTCTTTATCAAACACGTTCTTAACTGATAGCTGCCATTGCCAGTTATCAACCCTTGTTTGCCACGCCATGTTGTAAACAGTGTAAGGTTTAACGTGTTGGCCACCTAAACTAAGCTGTTCATCAACATAATCTAGGCCAGCAGAAATAGATGATGATAAGCGAGGTAGCTCATAGCGTGTCCATATACCTAGGGTATTTTGCGGCGCGTTAGCAAATTTATCGCTATCAGGAATTTGGTTACGAATGCTGTCGTTGGCTTTAGTAATACGGGTATCATTATAAGCGTAGCTTGCAGTAACTACCCAGCGCTCAGTGATGTCACCAACCACCTCAAGTTCAAAACCCTTACTTTGTACTTCACCAACGGCAACTAAGTCATCAACGCCGTCACCTGCAACATCACCTAATAAGCTAGGCTGTAGGATGTTTTCGCGGACAATATCGTACACAGCCATATTAACAGCAAGCGTATCTGCTAATAGCTTGGTTCTTAAACCTAACTCGTTAATACGGCTAGTCTCTGGCGAGAATGGGCCGCCTTTAGCTGTTTCCTGATTACTCGCACTTTGCGGCACAAAGCCAGTGCCATGTAGCGCATAAGGGAAGAACATGTTGTTAATGTTATAGCTAGTACCAATACGGTAAGTTAAGTCGCTATCAGAAAACTCGGTTTGATTTAACAAGTCTTTATCTTCAAAACGGTCATACCTTAAGCCAGCTGTCACACTCCAATTAGCGGTGATATCTAGCTGATCTTGCAAGTAGGCACCAAAGCGGGTGCTATTCGTTTTGCCAAGCCTTGGTGTAATACTATCAAGGTTATAATCATCAGCAGAGGTTAAACCATACTCAGGGTTGTTAAGATCAAGTCCTGGTACTGGGCCACCTTTACTTTGTTGCGTAGCTGTACGGTAAACGCTTTCAAAATCATGTTCATACCAATCACTACCAAACAACACTTGATGCTGCATGTCTGCAACTATAAATTCTGCAATCGCATTAGCTGTTAAGCTAAAACCTTCGTTCTCACGTACTTGATCACGAAACTCACGGTGGCTCCAATCAACAATACCGTCGTCATCTGTATCTACGAGGCCTCTTGGTTCATGGTAGTTTTGCACTTCTTTGTTATCAAAATAACGTGCTGTAACATCTGTGCGCCAAACATCATTAAACTCATGTTTTAAAGTAGCCTGATAAACATGGGCTTCAACATTTTGAAAGTCTGTCGCCTCGTTATGGTTCCAGCTAATATCAGTTAGAAAATTGCCATTATCATCAGCAGGAACACCACGTAAACGTGCCCCACCCAACTCTTGCTCTATATAGGTATACTGAGTGGTCAATTCGGTTGCACTATTTATAAGCCACGTATAACCAAGATCAACAATGGTATTATCGCTGCTAGTATTAGCACGAAATGGTTTTTCAGTATCACGGTAAAGACCAACACGATAAGCATGGTTATCAAGTGACTCACTTAAAGTCCCCGTGCTTTCTAATGCTCCACTGAAGAAGTCATCATTCCCCACTTCCACTTCAATACTGTGCTCACTGGTGAATTTAGGCTTCTTAGTTACATAGTTAATAATACCGCCTGGATTACCACTGCCGTATATAGCACCAGCAGGCCCTTTTAAAACCGCAACTTGTTCAATATTAAATAATTGCGGTACAGCAAAGCCATTGAAAGGATCGCCCTTCACACCATCGTATAAAATCTCATCTTGGCGAAAGCCACGGAATGTCACGCCCGAATAACTAAAAGCATTAACACCAGCAATATTGCTATAAAGATCGGTAATTTGGCGAGCAGCCTGATCACTGATCAGCTCCTGCGGTAAAATTTGAATTGACTGAGGAATTTTCTCCAAAGGTGTATTGGTACGAGTAGCAAAGCTTGATTCAGTTGGGCGATATAAAGAGAACGCACGGCCAACAACTTCTATTTTTTCGAGTTCTTTAGAATCATTTTGATCAGAAGTAGTCACTTCATTTTGAGCATGGGCAACGCCCGAAAAACCAGCAGCAAGTGCAATAAAAACAGCAGAAAGACGCATAATAAAAAACGATAAGATTTAGAATGCGAAACATGGTAATGAATATAATTATCATTTGCAATGGCCGTTTATTATTAATTAAAACTAAATAAAGTAATACTTACATCAGATAATAAACACTTCACTAAATAAAGAGCTATTCGCATGAAATTAAGCCATAGGTTACAATAGAGCCAGCATTCATTCTTTTATTGGCATTATTTCATCGCATGATTAATCAAGACACAATTGCAGCACAAGCGACCGCACCAGGACGTGGTGGGGTTGGTATTATTCGCGTCTCTGGCAGCTTAGCAAAAACAGTGGCAGAGCACATTATTGGCCGTTGCCCTAAAATACGTTACGCAGACTATGTGCCCTTTAAAAGCTTGAGTGGTGAACAGCTTGACCAAGGTATTGCTATCTACTTCCAAGGGCCAAATTCATTTACCGGCGAAGACGTACTAGAACTACAAGGTCACGGCGGCCCTGTCGTTTTAGATATGCTATTAAAAGAGATTAGCCAAATTGACGGTGTACGTTTAGCAAAACCAGGTGAGTTCTCTGAGCGCGCATTTATGAATGACAAGCTAGATTTAACTCAAGCAGAAGCAATTGCTGACCTTATCAATGCAACCAGTGAACAGGCAGCAAAAAGCGCCCTCCAATCACTGCAAGGTGAATTCTCTAAACATATTGAAACGCTGGTGGAGAAAGTCATTCACCTACGTATGTATGTTGAAGCCGCAATTGATTTTCCAGATGAAGAAATCGACTTTTTATCAGACGGTAAAGTATCCGCAGATCTCAATGCCATTATTGATCAATTAGAGAATGTAACTCAGCAAGCTAAACAAGGTAGCATCATGCGTGAAGGTATGCGTGTTGTTATTGCTGGTCGCCCTAACGCTGGTAAATCAAGCCTACTTAATGCGTTAGCTGGCCGTGATGCTGCTATCGTTACCGAAATAGCCGGTACAACACGTGACGTATTACGCGAACATATCCACATTGATGGTATGCCACTACATATTATTGATACCGCTGGCCTACGTGAAAGCCCAGATAAAGTAGAGCAAATTGGTATTGAACGCGCATGGGAAGAGATCAATCAAGCCGATCGCGTACTATTTATGTTAGACGGCACAGATACATCAGCCACCGACCCTCATGATATCTGGCCGGAGTTTATGGCCAAGTTACCAGAGGGTATGGGTGTGACTGTGATCCGAAATAAAGCCGATATTTCCGGTGAAAATGTAGGTATGGATGAACATGAACAATATCCGGTGATCCGCTTAAGTGCTAAAAATGCAGAAGGTATAGAGTTAGTTCGTACTCACTTAAAGGCATGTATTGGTTTCCAAGGTGCCACAGAAGGTGGATTCATGGCACGCCGTCGTCACCTAGATGCACTTGATCACGCAGCCTATCATTTAAACACAGGTAAAGAGCAATTAGAGATGCATATAGCTGGTGAGATCCTCGCTGAAGAATTACGCCTAACTCAACAGTTCTTAAATGAGATAACCGGTGAATTTACCTCTGATGACCTACTAGGGAAAATCTTTAGTTCGTTCTGTATCGGTAAATAAATTCCGGTTATCAATATTGATAAAAAAGAGTCGCAAGGCTCTTTTTTATTTTTAATCCAGCAATCAATTATCGGTTCAGGGCCGAAATCACCCAGTAATTAATTTCATATCAATTAGTCTAGCGATGTTTTTAAACGGAGGACATCATGGACAAATATCAACTCTTTCATCAATTACACCACCAGCAAAGAGGCTTTGTACTCGCTAATGCGTGGGATCTTAGTTCAGCACAATTCATCCAAGCTGCGGGAGCTAAAGCTGTAGCAACAACCAGCTGGGGGATTGCTGCCAGTTTGGGTTTAGCTGATGGTGAGAACATCTCTTTTCAAACTCAGTTAGCGCTGGTTAAAAGCTTGACCAAACACCTTCATATTCCGCTCTCTGTCGATATAGAGTCAGGCTACAGTAATAATCCGCTGCAAATTAGCCAAAACGTTTTAGCGTTAGCAAGATTAGGAGTTGTAGGCATCAACATAGAGGACTCAGACAAAGACACTAACGCACTGAGATCTATCGAACAGCAATGCACTATTATTAGTGAGATAAAGAAAGTACTTAACGAAAATGGCTTCGGTCGTTTATTTATAAACGCCAGAACCGATACCTACTTTCTAAGTGAATCCCCTTTTCAAGCAACATTAGAGCGCGCAAAAGCGTATCAAGATGCAGGAGCAGATGGTCTGTTTGTACCCGGTCTCACTAACATAGAGCAAATAACCAGCTTAGCTAACACAATAGATATTCCACTAAATGTGATGGCAATGAATAATTTTAACTCAGCAAAAGCCGCTTTTGCTGGTGGCGCAAAACGTTTTTCATTGGGTAATTCTCTCTATGATCTAGTTGGGAATACGATAAAAACCAGTTTAACTCAGATCGAAAACTAACTTAGCGAACTAAAAAATCAGATCAAAACAGCTTTTAAGATCGAATTTAGCTAAAAATGTTATCCACATTTGGGAGTTTTTTAGATCTAAAGGCTGATTTGATCATAAAAAAAACGCAGAAATTTAAATTTATTTGTCATCAACAGCCATTTTTCACCGTTAATTTTCTTTAAAATAGCCTTTATAGGCACTTATTTAGCATTTTTTCGATCTGTTTTATTGATCGCATATTGCAAACCGATCGTTATCAACAAGCGATCTATCCACAAAACGATCATGACCCGAACTTTACCTTGATCTAAAAATAAAAGCGCTTACACACAATTAAAGATCAACAACTTAGCAAAGTTATACACTTTCCAATATTTAGCTTGATCAGAACTTTCCCCAAATTTATTAACAGCTTGATCAAAGGGTTTAATTTATTATGATATTTAAAAAACCATTAAAAACAGTACTTTAAAATTATTATTAAATTAAAGCCTGTATTTTGAGCTTAAAAACTTATTCAGATCGTAATTCAACGCTTTACTCACACCCTAACTTCGTTATCATGTGGCCACTTATTTAATTACATGATCAAACACATGCAATCAGTAAATATCATTGTTGGCAGCCAAATGGGATCTGCTGAATACGTAGCAGAGCAACTAGCAGAAGCCCTTGAACAACAAGGGATCCAAGTGCAGCTTCATGAACAGCCTGTGTTTGATGATATTGATCAGCAAGATACTATTTGGTTGATGTGTACATCGACATATGGTGCGGGAGACTATCCTGAGAACCTACTGCCATTCGTAGAATCCATTAACCAACAAGCTGATCTTAAAGGATTAAACTACAGTGTGATCGGTCTAGGTGACACCAGTTACGACACCTATAACTATGCTGGCCGTAATCTTGATGAGTTATTCGCGAATAAAGGCGCAAGCCGCGTAGCAGAACGCTTAGAGCTCAATATTCTTGATGAAGCATTGCCAGAAGACACGGCATTAGCCTGGTTACCAAGCTGGATCGAATCAGTAGGACTCAGTTAAGCCGATCGGTGTTGATCGTTGTTATAAAAGTTACCCACAATTTACTGATAATTTAGATCGGATTGTGGATAAACACTGATCTAACTGCGATTTTAAGCTAGTTTATCCCTTGGATAAGATCCAATCGATATTGCCCTGTGAATAAATAGCCCTTTTGATCAAAGCTTGTACGCGGGAAGATCCGATCATATTAACACCTTTAGATCTGCTTTAAGATCATGTTTTAAAAAGCAAAGCAGACATTATCAACAGATCTGCTGAGTACTAATAGTAAAAACAACAAAAGATCTCTTTAAAAGATCCTTTATATTATTAGAGATCACCCACTTAGATCTTGAGCACTGTTTAATCATTTATCTTCTCTAAATTTCTAGGTAGAATACGCTCCCTTTACAAAGTTTTGCTGGTCGATTAAGTAGGATCCCATAAATGATTTTTCACGAACGTTTTGATGTTATTGTTGTAGGTGGTGGACATGCAGGTACTGAAGCTGCATTAGCATCTGCTCGCATGGGCATGAATACCCTATTGCTAACTCATAATATGGATACCCTTGGTCAAATGTCTTGTAACCCGGCAATAGGCGGCATTGGTAAAGGCCATTTAGTTAAAGAGATCGATGCACTTGGTGGTGCTATGGCTCAGGCTATCGATAAAGGCGGTATTCAATTTCGTACTTTAAACTCATCTAAAGGCCCTGCTGTACGTGCTACACGTGCACAAGCAGACCGTGCTTTGTATAAAGCGGCTATTCAACATACATTACAACATCAAGAAAATTTAAAGATCTTCCAACAATCATGTGATGATCTGATTGTTGAAGGCGATCGAGTAGTCGGTGTTGTAACGCAAATGGGTCTTCGTTTTAGCGCGCCTTCAGTTGTACTTACAGTGGGCACTTTCTTAGGTGGCCAGATCCATATTGGTTTAGAGAATTACAAAGGCGGTCGTGCTGGCGATCCACCTTCAATTGCTCTTGCACAGCGTTTACGTGAATTACCGTTCCGTGTTGATCGCTTAAAAACAGGCACGCCACCTCGTATTGATGCGCGTACTGTTGATTTTAGCAAGATGCAAGAACAGCCTGGTGATACCCCTACTCCTGTATTCTCGTTTATGGGTAAACAATCGGATCACCCACAGCAGATCCCGTGTTACATCACTTATACAAATGAAAAAACACATGATGTGATCCGCAATAACTTACATCGTTCACCTATGTACTCAGGTGTTATCGAAGGTATTGGTCCACGTTACTGTCCTTCAATTGAAGATAAGATTGTACGTTTTGCTGATAAAGACAAACATCAAATCTTTGTTGAGCCAGAAGGCTTAACATCATACGAATTATATCCAAATGGTATCTCAACGAGTTTACCGTTTGATGTGCAACTTGAAATTGTGCAATCAATCACTGGTTTTGAAAATGCACATATTTGTCGCCCTGGTTATGCTATTGAATATGACTTCTTTGATCCACGCGACTTAAAGCAATCATTAGAAACGAAATTTATTAATGGTTTATTCTTCGCAGGACAAATTAATGGTACAACCGGTTACGAAGAAGCAGGCGCGCAAGGTTTAATTGCGGGTATGAACGCGGCATTACAAGTACAAGGTAAAGAGTCTTGGACACCTCGTCGTGATGAAGCATACACAGGTGTACTAATTGATGACCTAGCAACATTAGGTACTAAAGAACCGTACCGTATGTTTACTAGCCGTGCTGAATACCGTTTATTACTTCGTGAAGATAATGCCGACATTCGTTTAACAGCTAAAGGCCGTGAACTTGGCTTAGTTGACGATGCTCGTTGGGCTGCCTTTAACGAAAAAATGGAAATCATCGAAAAAGAAACGCAACGCTTAAAAGAAACGTGGATCCATAAAGATCATGTTGCTGTAGAACAAGTAAATGCGTTACTTAAGACTCCATTGACGCGTGAGGCAAGCCTTGAAGATCTGATCCGTCGTCCTGAAATTCGTTATAACGACCTAATGGCAATTGATGGCTTAGGCTCAGAGTTTGATAATCAAGCTGCACTTGAGCAAGTTGAAATTCATACTAAGTACGCAGGCTATATTGCTCGTCAACAAGATGAGATCAACAAGCAGCTACGTCATGAACAAACTGTATTACCAAAAGACTTTGATTATTCAACTGTTTCTGGTTTATCAAATGAGGTTATTGCAAAGCTTACTGATAGTCGTCCAGACACAATTGGTCAAGCGTCACGTATTTCAGGTATCACCCCTGCTGCTATTTCGCTATTATTAGTCTATCTGAAAAAGCAAGGCTTACTGCGCAAGACTGCGTAGTCGGTGAGGAATACAGTGTTACAACAACAATTAACTTCACTGTTAGCGCAAACTGATATTGCGCTAACAGAAAAACAGCAACAACAACTTGTGCAATATGTTGAATTACTCGACAAGTGGAACAAAGCATATAACTTAACCTCTGTTCGTTTACCTGAAGAAATGATGGTTAAGCATATTATGGATAGCTTAGTTGTTGCACCACACCTTAAAGGCAAACATTACATTGATGTAGGTACGGGGCCTGGTTTACCGGGTATCGTATTAGCCATCGCTTTACCTGATACACAATTTGTGTTGTTAGATAGTTTAGGGAAACGCGTGCGCTTTTTAATGCAAGTAAAACATGCTCTTGGCCTTGAAAATGTAACCCCAGTGCAGTCTAGAGTTGAAGAATATCAACCAAGTGTTAAATTAGATGGTGTATTAAGTCGTGCATTCGCTTCATTGCAAGATATGGTTGACTGGTGTGCGCACTTGATTGATCATTCAGGTAAATTTATCGCCTTAAAAGGCGTATTTCCAAGCGAAGAATTAGACTCATTACCTAAAGGTATTAAGTTTGATGAAAAAATCAGCTTAGAAGTACCTGAGTTAGATGCACAAAGACATCTAATCATTCTATCTAAAGACTAGGGATCAGACACTGTGGCAAAAGTCATCGCATTAGCAAACCAAAAAGGGGGAGTTGGTAAAACAACCACCGCTGTGAATCTTGCGGCATCTATGGCTGCGACGAAGCGTAAAGTGTTATTAATCGATCTTGATCCGCAAGGAAACGCTACCATGGGTAGCGGTGTCGATAAATACGGCGATGTAGCAACGATTTACGATTTATTAATCGAAGAAATTCCGATTGATGAAGTTATTAATAAAGAAACGTCAGGTGAATATCATTTAATTGCAGCTAATGGCGATGTGACAGCCGCAGAAGTTAAATTAATGGAATTGTTTGCACGTGAAGTACGCTTACGCAATGCACTTGAACAAATTCAAGACCAATACGATTTCATTTTTATCGACTGCCCACCTTCACTTAATATGCTAACGGTTAATGCGATGGCTGCCGCAGATTCGATTTTAGTTCCGATGCAATGTGAGTATTATGCCCTTGAAGGTTTAACCGCATTGATGGATACCATCACACAACTATCTAAGTTAGTAAATCCAGCGTTAACAATTGAAGGTATTTTACGCACCATGTATGATCCGCGTAATCGCCTTGCAAATGATGTATCTGAACAACTAAAACAACATTTTGGCGATAAAGTTTATCGTACCGTTATCCCACGTAATGTCCGTTTAGCAGAAGCGCCAAGTTTTGGTGCCCCTGCCATGTATTATGACCGTGCATCAAGTGGCGCTAAAGCATACTTAGCCCTTGCCGGTGAAATGTTACGTAGAAAAGAGAAAACTTCTTCAGCAGTAGCCTAACTTTGAGGTAAAAAAATAACATGTCTGCTAAAAAACGCGGTTTAGGCCGAGGACTCGATGCTTTATTAAGTTCATCAAAACCTGCCCCTAGTGCAGATAATCAGCAACAAGCTACAGCAAAGCCAGAACAAGTCTCTGAGGTTGTTGCAGAGCAAAGTAAAGGTGAACTGCAAAAGTTAGCGATTGAGTTTTTACAGTCGGGTAAATATCAACCTCGTAAAGACATGTCTGAAGAAGCGCTAGAAGAGTTAGCCAGCTCAATTCGAGCACAAGGTATTATTCAGCCGATTGTTGTGCGCCCTCTTGGTGCAAATAAATACGAAATTATCGCTGGTGAGCGTCGTTGGCGCGCTGCCCAATTAGCAAAGTTAGATACTGTGCCTTGTATCATCAAGGACGTACCAGATGAAGCCGCTGTTGCTATTGCCCTTATTGAAAACATTCAACGTGAAGACTTAAATGCAATGGAAGAAGCGATTGCTCTTAATCGTTTGTTGAATGAATTTGAACTGACTCACCAACAAGTCGCGGAAGCCGTTGGTAAATCTCGTACGACTGTCACTAACTTACTGCGTCTGAATAACCTTAACGACGATGTTAAAATATTGTTAGAGCATGGCGACATTGAAATGGGTCATGCGCGCTGTTTATTAGCACTTGAAGGTGAAGCGCAATCTGATGCCGCAAGATCGGCTGTCGCTAAAGCATTAACAGTGCGTGAGACAGAAAAATTAGTACGCTCTATTTTAGAACCCGCACCTGAAAAAGAAGTGCAAGAAAAAGATCCAGATGTCAAACAGTTAGAGCAAAAGCTCGCTGAAAATTTAGGCGCTAAAGTTGAAATAAACTACAACAAAAAGGGCAAAGGCAAGCTGGTTATTTCATATACAAATCTTGATGAGTTAGATGGCATTTTAAGCCGTATAAATTAAGACTATTCCCGTCATTAATTAATAACATGTCCAAAAAGAGACATTTGTGGTGTTTTTGCACTACAAAGGGTCGACTCAAGTTGCAAAACTGGTAGGAATCAGTATAATTTCGCCAGTTTTCATACCCTGACAATTTGAACGTTCACAAGGTTAATAAAACGTGACTAATAAGTTAGCAAAGCCATATCGGCTTGCCGCATTTAAATTAATTTGTCTTCAGGGTATCGTAGCGCTTATTGCTGCAGTAATTGTTTTTGTAGGTTGGGGAGTCAATGCCGGCCAGTCAGCACTTGCTGGCGGAGCTGTTGCACTACTCCCTAATTTTGTATTTGTCGTCTATGCATTTAGATATATGGGTGCTAGTCGGACAAATCAAGTGTATGCCTCGCTCAAGCGCGGCAACGGATTAAAATTTATGCTAACAATCGTATTGTTCGCACTAATACTGAAGTCTTATACGGTTATTTTATTACCGTTTTTTTGTGTGTATGTATTGGTGTTGTTCAGTGGATTGTTTGCGCCCGTTTTTTTTAATCATTAACTTTTGGGATATAACATGGCTGCAGAAGAAGTAACTCTATCAAGCCATATTCAGCACCACTTAACGAACGCTAAGATGTGCTCGACCGACGCTGGTCTTGCCTTCAACAAAGCGTGTGCAGACAGTGGTTTCTGGACATGGAATATAGATACCCTTGCATGGTCAATCGGTTTAGGTCTAGTCTTTTTATGGATCTTCCGTAGTGCCGCTAAAAAAGCAAATACCGGTGTACCTGGTAAATTTCAGTGCTTCATTGAAATGATCGTTGAGTTCGTTGGCGACAACGTACGTGACACATACCACGGTAAAAGCGCATTAATCGCTCCATTAGCTCTGACGATTTTCGTTTGGGTGTTCTTAATGAACTTAATGGACTTGATCCCGGTTGATTTCCTACCTGCATTCGCTGGCTTCGTTGGCGAGCAAGCATTTGGTATGGATTCTCACGACGTTTACATGAAGATTGTACCTACAACAGACATCAACATGACAGCTGCACTGGCTATTGGTGTATTCATTCTGATGATCGGTTACGCAATCAAAATCAAAGGGATTGGCGGATTCATAGCTGAATTAACGCTTCATCCGTTTAGCTCAAATAACAAGCTAGCGATGGTGTTCTTAATCCCATGTAACTTATTACTAGAAACAATCGCTTTAGTTGCTAAGCCATTCTCGTTAGCACTGCGTTTATTCGGTAACTTATATGCTGGTGAGTTGATTTTCATCTTGATCGGCGCAGTTGGTTTAATGCAACTACCGTTGCACTTTATTTGGGCTGTATTCCACATCTTAGTAATCGTACTACAAGCATTCGTATTCATGATGCTGACTATCGTTTACCTAAGCATGGCAAGCTCAGATAATCACTAATTTTTTACACTTTTAAAATTTAATTTTAATTTACAATTGAAACTTTGGAGAAAAAAATGGAACTAGTATTAGGTCTTAAGTATATCGCTGTTGCTCTACTTATCGGCTTCGGTGCAATCGGTACTGCAATCGGCTTCGGTAACATGGGTGGTAAATTCCTAGAAGCATGTGCACGTCAACCTGAGCTTGCACCTTCATTACAAGTTAAGATGTTCATCCTTGCTGGTCTAATCGATGCCGTAGCTATGATCGGTGTTGGTATCGCAATGGTATTGTTGTTCGTACTTTAATATTATTTTTTGAACAGCTTACTATTTTAAGGAGGAGCGGTCGTGAACTTAACAGCCACTCTTATCGGTGAATTAATTGCATTTACGGTTTTCGTACTTTTCTGTATGAAATACGTATGGCCACCACTAAATGGTGCAATTGAAGCTCGCCAGAAGAAAATCGAAGATGGTTTAGCTGCCTCTGATAGAGCCGAAAAAGACTTAGAACTTGCGCAAAAGAAAGCTGCTGAGCAGCTTAAAGAGGCAAAAGCTCAAGCGGCTGATATCATTGAACAAGCTAAAAAGCGTGCCACGCTAATCGTTGACGAAGAAACTGTTCGTGGTCAACAAGAGCGTGAAAAAATTATTGCTCAAGGGCACTCTGAAATCGAAGCAGAGCGTAACCGTGTAACAGAAGAACTACGTAAACAAGTAGCGACGCTGGCAGTGGTTGGTGCTGAGAAGATTTTAGAGCGCGAAATCAATCAAGCCGCACACAGTGACATCGTTGAAAAACTTGTCGCTGAGCTGTAATTAGGAGGGTATGAGCATGTCTGAATTGGCTACTATCGCTCGCCCATACGCTAAAGCGGCTTTTGAACTTGCCGTTGAAAAAGGTACTGTTGAAAGTTGGAACGACATGCTGTTCTTTGCTGGCCACGTTGCCAGCAATGAGCAAGCCGCTGCCGCGCTAGCTGGATTGCCTACTGCTACTGAACAAGCCGATCTGTTTATCAAGATCTGTGCAGAGCAGCTCAACGAACAAGGTCAGAACCTAATCAAGGTGATGGCTGAAAATGGACGTTTAGTTGCACTGCCTGCTGTTGCTGAGTTATTCGCTGAATTTAAAGCGGACTACGACAAAGAAATCGACGTCGATGTGGTTTCTGCAACACCGCTTGCTGCTGAGCAGCAAGCATCATTGGTAGCGGCACTTGAAAAACGTTTCGCACGCAAAGTTAAGCTGAATTGTAGTGAAGATACTACAGTTGTTGGCGGTCTTATCATTAAGGCGGGTGACACTGTAATTGACGGCTCTGTACGTGGCAAATTAGCCCGCTTAGCTACATCACTACAATCGTAATTGGGAAAAAGAGCATGCAACTTAATTCCACTGAAATTTCAGATCTGATCAAACAACGTATTGAGCAGTTCGAAGTTGTAAGTGAAGCTCGTAACGAAGGTACTATCGTATCTGTTACTGACGGTATCATCCGCATCCACGGTCTTGCTGACTGTATGCAAGGTGAGATGATTGAGCTTCCTGGCAACCGTTATGCTATCGCACTAAACCTTGAGCGTGACTCAGTAGGTGCAGTAGTAATGGGTCCTTACGCTGACCTTAAAGAAGGCGTAAAAGTTAAATCAACTGGTCGTATCCTAGAGGTTCCTGTTGGTCGTGGTCTACTTGGTCGTGTTGTTAACACACTAGGTGCACCTATCGATGGTAAAGGCGCTTTAGATAACGACGGTTTTGAACCTGTTGAGAAAATCGCACCAGGCGTTATCGAACGTCAATCAGTAGATGAGCCAGTACAAACTGGTTATAAATCTATCGATGCGATGATCCCAGTAGGTCGTGGTCAACGTGAGCTTGTGATCGGTGACCGCCAAACTGGTAAAACTGCATTAGCAATCGATGCTATCATCAACCAAAAAGGTACAGGCGTTAAATGTGTGTACGTTGCAGTTGGTCAAAAAGCATCTACTATCGCTAACGTAGTACGTAAATTAGAAGAGCACGGTGCACTTGAAAACACGATTGTTGTTGTTGCATCTGCTTCTGAATCTGCGGCACTTCAGTACCTAGCACCATTCTCTGGTTGTACTATGGGTGAATACTTCCGTGACCGTGGTGAAGACGCGCTAATCGTATATGATGATTTATCTAAGCAAGCTGTTGCTTACCGTCAAATCTCATTACTACTTAAGCGTCCACCAGGCCGTGAAGCATACCCAGGTGACGTATTCTACCTTCACTCACGTCTTCTAGAGCGTGCATCACGTGTAAACGCTGATTACGTTGAGAAGTTCACGAATGGTGAAGTGAAAGGTAAAACAGGTTCATTGACGGCATTGCCAATCATTGAAACTCAAGGCGGCGACGTTTCTGCGTTCGTACCGACAAACGTTATCTCTATCACCGATGGTCAGATCTTCTTAGAAACTGACTTATTCAACTCAGGTATCCGTCCAGCTGTTAACGCTGGTATCTCGGTATCGCGTGTTGGTGGTGCAGCGCAAACTAAAATCGTTAAGAAACTAGGTGGTGGTATCCGTCTAGCGTTAGCTCAGTACCGTGAATTAGCTGCGTTCTCGCAGTTCGCGTCTGACCTTGACGATGCAACACGTGCTCAATTAGAGCATGGTGAGCGCGTAACAGAGCTAATGAAGCAGAAACAGTACGCACCAATGTCTGTTGCTGAAATGTCTCTGTCGCTATTTGCTGCTGAAAAAGGCTACCTAAAAGATATCGAAATCGCGAAAATCATGGATTTCGAAGCTGGCCTAATTTCTTACGCAAACAGCACATACGCAGAGCTAATGGCTCAAATCAATGAAACTGGTAACTACAACGCTGAGATTGAAGCTCAACTTAAAGAACTTCTAGAGAAGTTCAAGTCGACGCAAACTTGGTAATTTAGTTATGAATGGTGAGCTTTAGGCAACTAAAGCCCACCTGATTCGGAGAGAGAGTCATGGCCAGCGGAAAAGAGATTAAAAGCAAGATCGGGAGTATCAAGAATACTCAAAAGATCACCAGCGCAATGGAAATGGTTGCTGCGTCTAAAATGAAAAAAGCGCAGGAACGTGTGGCGTCAAGCCGTCCATACGCTGAAAACTTACGCCAAGTGATTGGTCGTGTTGCTCAAGCAAATCTTGATTTTACTCACCCTTTTCTAGAAGAGCGTGAAGTAAAACGAGTTGGTTATATTGTTATCTCTACTGACCGTGGTCTATGTGGTGGCTTGAACTCAAATGAGTTCAAAAAAGTTGCCCTAGACGTGAAAGCGTGGAAAGAAAAAGGCGTTGAAGCTGAATTTACTACTTTAGGTAGCAAAGCAGCTGGCTTTTTCCAACGTTTTGGCGGTAAGTTAGTCGCTAAAAAAGCGAACTTAGGAGATACACCTTCATTACAAGACGTGATTGGTCCTGTAAAGACAATGCTAGATGCATACTCTGAAGGTAAAATTGACCGCTTATACGTCGTATTTAACAAGTTCGTTAATACGATGAAGCAAGAGCCAACAATCGATCAGTTACTCCCTTTGCCAAAAGCTGAAGAAGAAGTATCTCAACATTCTTGGGATTACTTATATGAGCCAAACCCAGAAGCTATTTTAGAAGCTCTGTTAGTACGCTTTATTGAGTCTCAAGTATACCAAGGTGTAGTTGAGAACGCTGCCTCTGAACAGGCTGCCCGTATGGTTGCAATGAAAGCTGCAACTGATAACGCTGGCGACCTTATGGATGAGTTACAGCTTGTTTATAACAAGGCTCGTCAAGCTGCAATCACACAAGAAATCAGTGAGATTGTTGGCGGTTCGGCAGCAGTTTAACGCTTCGGCAAAGTTTAATGAGAGGAATAGACATGAGTTTAGGTAAGGTCGTCCAAATTATCGGCGCCGTTGTGGATATCGAATTTCCACAAGACAACGTGCCAGCCGTATATGACGCACTAAAAGTAACAGATGGCGACTTAGCGGGTTTAACTTTAGAAGTTCAACAACAGCTAGGTGGCGGTGTGGTACGTGGTATCGCACTTGGTACTACTGACGGTTTACGTCGTGGTACTGCAGTAGAAGGTACAGGTCAGCCAATCCACGTTCCAGTAGGTACGAAGACACTAGGTCGTATCATGGACGTATTAGGTAACCCTATTGATGAAGCTGGTCCAATTGGTGAAGAAGAGCGTATGTCTATTCACCGTGCAGCACCTTCTTATGAAGAACAATCAAGTTCAGTAGAACTTTTAGAGACGGGTATCAAGGTAATCGACCTTGTATGTCCATTCGCTAAAGGTGGTAAAGTTGGTCTATTCGGTGGTGCCGGTGTAGGTAAAACCGTAAACATGATGGAACTTATCCGTAACATCGCAATCGAGCACAGCGGTTACTCAGTATTCGCAGGTGTTGGTGAGCGTACTCGTGAGGGTAATGACTTCTACCATGAGATGAACGACTCAAACGTACTAGACAAAGTATCGCTAGTATACGGTCAGATGAATGAGCCACCGGGGAACCGTTTACGCGTAGCGTTAACAGGTCTTACTATGGCTGAGAAGTTCCGTGACGAAGGTCGTGACGTTCTTTTCTTCGTTGATAACATCTACCGTTATACTCTAGCGGGTACAGAAGTATCAGCACTTCTAGGTCGTATGCCTTCAGCAGTAGGTTACCAACCAACTCTTGCTGAAGAAATGGGTGTACTTCAAGAGCGTATCGCATCGACTAAGACGGGTTCAATCACTTCAATCCAAGCGGTATACGTACCTGCGGATGACTTAACTGACCCATCTCCAGCAACAACGTTTGCTCACTTAGATGCAACAGTAGTACTTTCTCGTGATATCGCTTCACTTGGTATCTACCCTGCGGTAGATCCACTTGATTCATCTTCACGTCAACTTGACCCATTAGTAATCGGTCAAGAGCACTACGATACAGCGCGTGGCGTTCAAACAGTTCTTCAACGTTATAAAGAACTTAAAGACATCATCGCAATCCTAGGTATGGACGAGCTTTCTGACGAAGATAAGCAAGTTGTATCTCGTGCACGTAAAATCCAGCGTTTCCTATCTCAGCCGTTCTTCGTTGCTGAGGTATTCACAGGCGCGCCTGGTAAATACGTGTCACTTAAAGACACAATTGCTGGCTTCAAAGGTATCTTAAACGGTGAGTTTGATGATATGCCAGAGCAAGCGTTCTACATGGTTGGCTCTATTGAAGAAGCTCAAGAAAAAGCCAAAAGCATGTAATTAGGAGGGTAGTATGGCGGCTATGACTGTACATCTTGACGTAGTAAGCGCAGAAGAGAGCTTGTTCTCTGGTCTGGTTGAATCGATTCAAGTGAGTGGTAGTGAAGGTGACCTTGGTGTTAACTATGGTCACGCTCCATTATTAACTGCCCTAAAACCTGGTATGGTACGTTTAGTTAAGCAATTTGGTCACGAAGACGTGATGTATATTGCTGGCGGCACGCTAGAAGTTCAACCGGATCGCATCACGATTCTTGCAGATACTGCAGTACGTGGTGAAGACCTAGACGAGCAAGCGGCTGAAAAAGCGAAACGTGATGCTGAAGAGCAAATGGCGAATACGTCAACTGCTGAGTTAGATTATCAACAAGCTGCAGTGCAACTTGCTGAAGCAATCGCTCAACTTCGCGTAATTCAACAATTACGTAAAAAGTAAGCCTACTCGGTTTTCGAAAAGCCCACTTCGTGTGGGCTTTTTTGTGTCTAAGCATAAATTTTTCGTAAAGATGGTGTTATCACACTTATATCCTTCACCAAACCCCGATAGAATGTCCTGTATTAAAAGTAAGTGGGTTTTTCATTTAAGGTTCAGTCCTGAGCATTAGGATTGAGTATTTGCACATGAGGTGACTTACGTAACCTTGGGTAATTAATTACTTACTCCAATCAGTAAATAAAACAAAGAAAGAAGGATATTGTTTTAATGTCTCTGACAACCGTTATTCTTGCTGCGGGTAAA
This sequence comes from Pseudoalteromonas sp. CO133X, assembly GCA_004208945.1. Lineage (GTDB taxonomy): Bacteria > Pseudomonadota > Gammaproteobacteria > Enterobacterales > Alteromonadaceae > Pseudoalteromonas. The sequence goes on from SGPE01000006.1 coordinate 57,059, forward strand.
GGCACTCGTATGCGCTCAGCACTACCAAAGGTGTTACATAAAGTAGCTGGTAAACCTATGGTGCAACACGTGATTGATAATGCCACTGCCCTTGGTGCTCGTGAAACAAACCTTGTCTATGGTCATGGTCGTGATCAGCTACAAGCTGCCCTATCACACAATCAAGTAAACTGGGTATTACAAGAAGAGCAACTTGGTACTGGCCATGCGGTCGCTGTTGCTAAGCAGCACATTGCTGATGACGACACTGTGTTGATTCTCTATGGTGATGTGCCATTGACCAAACGTGCCACATTAGAAAAGCTACTTGCTGCGACCCCTAAAAATGGTCTTGCAGTATTAACGGTCACTCTAGACGACCCTTCTGGGTATGGCCGTATGCTTCGCGAAAATGGCAAGCTAGTCGGCATTATTGAACAAAAAGATGCTTCGCCTGAGCAACTCGCAATTAAAGAAATCAATACCGGTATTATGGCTGCCAATGGTGAGTTACTTAAACGTTGGTTAGGTAATCTATCTAACAATAATGCCCAAGGTGAGTACTACCTTACAGATATCGTTGCGATGGCACACAGTGAAGGTGTTGAAATTACTTCTGCACAGCCTGAGCACCCGATGGAAGTTGAAGGCGCTAACAATCGAGTGCAATTAGCGGCACTTGAGCGTGCCTATCAAGCATGGCGAGCAGAAGAACTAATGCTGAACGGCGCAACACTTGCTGATCCTGCTCGTATTGATGTGCGAGGTGAAGTAACAACAGGCGAAGATGTACTCATCGACGTTAATGTTATTTTCGAAGGTAAAGTAACATTAGGTAATAATGTTCAGGTTGGCCCTAACTGCGTACTTAAAGATTGCACTATTGGCGATAACGTCATTATTAAAGCTAATTCAATTGTTGAAGAGGCCACGGTTGCAGCTAAATGTACTTTAGGTCCTTATGCCCGCCTTCGCCCTGGTGCGATTATGGAAGAAGACTCACACATTGGTAACTTCGTTGAAATGAAAAAGACCCGCTTAGGTAAAGGGTCAAAAGCTAATCATCTTACTTATTTAGGCGATGCTGAGATCGGTGAAAAGGTCAATATTGGTGCGGGTACCATTACCTGTAACTATGATGGTGTAAATAAATCAAAAACCATCATCGGTGATAACGCCTTTATTGGGTCTAATTCATCACTTGTAGCTCCTGTCAATATTGGCTCAACTGCAACGGTAGGTGCTGGTTCAGTTATTACAAGTACAGTTGAAGACGAACAGCTTGCAGTAGCTCGTGGCAAACAACGTAACCTAACTGGTTGGAAGCGCCCAACTAAAAAGTAGATGTAGAGTTCCTGTTCCATAAAGTGGGCTTTTTTAGCCCACCTTATGTATTTCATTTTACTGTTTTAGAATAACCTCAATGGATCAAATGAAATACTAAAGGGTTTACTCAGCTTACGCTTGTCGTGCTATTGAATATAGACAACGCCTACAACAAATCATAACCCTTTTCGCTCGTAGCAGGCATGTAGGTGTTTTGTTCTCTTGGTTCCTGATACCTCTAGTTATGTAAATTTTTTATCTGAGCGTTTGCGGATAAGCGAAGAAAATATCCGAGCAGGTAAAATACGAGTTACTAACCAAATACAAAAAATTGAAAATGACTATAATGATAACCCTATAGATTTTTTGAAAAAAGTATTTGGGATTCCAACTATAAATAAGAGTCCTATTCGATGAAACTAATGGAATGGACAGACCTTGAAGCTAAATATGCACAAGCTCGTTCAAATGAAGCAACATCTAAAAAAATTTTACTCTTTATAATTACAGTCTTAATTATTTTGACAGTTACAGCTTCTTTATCTGAGTTTCAAGAACTCTTTTTTTATAATGATGATCATTTTTTTGTAAAAGAGAGTAGTAGTACAGTTCTACTTATCTTGTTATTGCCATTTTGGCTCTACTTTTGGATTGCAACTTTGCAGTTCTTATTGAACTATAGTTTTAAATTATCCATGACTCTAGCTATCAAAAGTGGTGTCTCAGGTTGCTTGCTTTTGATTATCGGGTTTTATCCCTTTAACTATTATGTTGAGACGACGCTTATCGACAAAGGGTATGTCTATTGCAATTGGTTAACTGGTTCATCAGTTAGAGCTCCTGATATTTGGTTGAAAAATGAATATTTGTGCTTACAAGACGGCTCTGTCGTTTTGAGTGATGTGTATAAGTGGTTCGAAATACATAATGAGAAAGGCATTGAGCCAAAGTTAGAAGAATTAGAAATTCTCATTCAAAAAGCCAGATCTGAAATAAATCGGTGAACTACCTAACAACAGCGCTAAAGATGAGCGTTAGGTTACTAATTTATAAAGAAAGCGAGTTTTACTCGCTTTTTTTGTGGCTGATTTATTCTCATAAAAGTGCCATATAGCTGTAATGCCTGCGTGTTGTAATTGGGTTAATACAATACGAAGGAAAAATAATAATGTTAAAAAGATCAATTATTGCGCTATCACTTTTAACCATTCTTACTGGCTGCTCATTAGACGGTGACGACGGCAAAGACGGTCTACAAGGTGAACAAGGTTCAGCAGGTCAAGACGGAGCAAATGGCGAAGATGCAAATTCTACTTTAAATATAAATCTTATCGGTCGTACAGTGCTGAACGCAGAAAGTCCTGAAGGGGCAGCAGAGATTGTCGCTTATCAAGCATCTAAACAACGAATTTTTGCTATTAATAGTTCCGGTGATTCTGCCGTTGTGAATATCATAAAAGCTGATAGCTTTGACCCTGCTGCTTTAGTCAAAGATAACGAAGGGGTTATAAACGGCACTAATTTAACCTCAGAGATGACCCTTGCACTGAATGAACACAGTGCTGGCGATGCAAACAGTATCGCTATTGATGCTAATAATGAACTTTTAGCCGTCGCAATGGCAGCCAGTAATACCGGCGATGCAGGTTTAATCGCATTTTATGACATTAGTGGCGATGAGCCTCAGTTTATTAAAAATGTCACGGTAGGCGCCCTGCCCGACATGGTTACTTTTAGCCATGATGGCAATAAGGTATTGGTTGCGAATGAAGGCGAACCTAATGGTGATTACAGCATTGACCCTGAAGGCTCTATCAGCATTATTAATATCAATGATGGTGTAATTGCTGATACTGCTATTAGCATTACTTTTTCAGCTTATAACGACAAACAAACAGAGCTTGAAGAGCAAGGGGTTGTATTTGCTAACCCGACAGGTCGAACAATCAACGGTAACTTGATTAATACAACCGTAGCTATGGATTTAGAACCTGAATACATCAGCGTTTCGAAAGACAATAAGTTTGCCTACGTGTCACTACAAGAAAATAACGCCCTTGCTATCGTCAACCTTGAAGATAATAGCCTAGAGCTTAAAGGTTTAGGTTTTAAAGATTGGTCTAATTTACTCTTTGATGCATCAGATAAAGATGGTGGCGTTAATTTTAAATCGTACCCTGGTCTCTATGGCATCTATCAACCAGATACTATTTCAAGCTTTACCTGGAAAGGTGCTAACTTTATTGTCACAGCGAACGAAGGTGATGCACGAGAATACTTCTTTGATACAACCGACGAAGCTGATTGTTTAGCAAAAGGTGGTCTTGATTACGATGAAGATGATGGCTGTTTATCATATATAGATGAGACCAGAGCGAAAGACTTAACTCTAGCAAGTAATTTTGATTACCTTAACAATGACAATAATGATATTGGCCGTTTAAAAGTGACCACTGTTAAAGGTGATGAAGATAATAATGGTGAATACGAGTCACTCTATGCATACGGCGCTCGCTCTTTTACTATCTGGGATAGTAACGGCATGGTGGTTTTTGACTCTGGCGATCAAATCTCACGCATTACCGCTTCAGTCCACGGAGCAGCATTTAACAATAACGAAGATGAAAATGCCGGTGATAGTCGTTCTGATGACAAAGGCGCAGAGCCAGAAGCATTAGCACTGGGTACGATTGGCGAACGTACATTTGCATTTATTGGTTTAGAGCGTATGGGTGGCATTATGGTGTTTGATATTACTAATCCATACAATGTGACATTCCAAGATTACTTTTTTAATCGTGGTCTAGAAGCTGATGCAGATATAACAGGTGATCTTGCTCCTGAAGGTATGGCATTTATACCTGCAGAACAAAGTGCAACGAATGAAGCATTGCTAGTTGTTGGTAATGAAATTTCGGGTTCAATCGCTGTTTGGGAAATCTCGACTAACTAATCCGCCTTATAGAGATAAAAAGCGACATAGCTAATTTACAGTATGTCGCTTTTTCTATGCTATTTTATCCTCAGAAAAATGACTGTTTTTTGAGCTAAAACCCCTCTGTAGCCCTTTGTTTGTATGGTTATTGTACTAATTTGAAAATAATCAAAAAAACCTTCAAAAAGTGCTTGCGTTAAAAATCCATCTCCCTATAATGCGCATCCACTGACACGGCGGGCAGCAATGAAAAGCGCTGAACAAGGTGACAGAGAGTTAAGTGAAACTTCGGTTTAAAACGGTCTAAAAAGAAAGTTTAAAATTAAGTGTTGACTCGAAAAATTAAGGATGTATTATACGCATCCCTAGCGACAACGTCGCAACGTTCTTTAACA
>SGPE01000007.1 GCA_004208945.1 Pseudoalteromonas sp. CO133X
GCAACTATCGTTGAGTAATATCAACAGATAGAGCTTCACAGCTTATAAAAAGGTCGCCTAGGCGGCCTTTTTTAATGTCTAAAGAAAATAAGTTGAGCATCCACTCATTATTATTGCTACTTTTTATTCCTCTAAAACTAATAGCTTAACTTACCACTAGACTTCCTCTTTTGTTTCATCATTTCGTCATGAAAAGTCACTTTTTAAGTAACAAAACGGTTTTACCATAACCGCGCTGATTACTCTTGTGCAGTTTAGTTAGCACTCTAACTCTTTAAAAAATAACGTACTAACGGAACGTAACGATGAAAATTAATAAAATTGCCACTGCAATTGGCTTAACGTTGGCATTATCAGCCACCGCCAATGCGGGCGTGTTACCAGATAGTCAAAAACAAAATGATTGGTATAGTGCCGCAGAAGCTAAAGTAACAAAAAAAGAAGCGGCAGCTCAGGCTGAGCAAACGTTTAAAGCAAAAAATGTCATTCTATTTGTTGGTGATGGTATGGGTATCTCAACGCTCACTGCATCCCGTATCATGGCAGGGCAAATGGAAGGTAAAACGGGTGAAGAAGGCTTACTCAGCTTTGAGGAATTCCCTTACTCAGCGCAAATTAAAACGTATAACGTTGATGCACAAACACCTGATTCCGCAGGCACTATGACGGCAATTATTTCAGGCGTTAAAACGGATGTGGGTGTTATTGGTGTTAATGAAAATATTGTGCGTGGCGACTGCTCTACAGTTGCTGGTAATGAGTTAATTACGGCAACAGAGCTAGCTGAGATTAAGGGCTTGGCTACAGGCGTTGTTTCTACAGCACGTATCACACACGCAACACCAGCAGCGACCTATGCAAAATCGGCTGATCGTAACTGGGAAGATGTATCAGATATGCCAGCTGCTGCGATAGAAGCTGGTTGTGAAGACATAGCCTCACAACTCGTTAATTTTGAGAAAAATTTAGAAGCGCGTTTTGTTGGTACGGATGTCGATGGTCTTGATGTGGTAATGGGCGGCGGTCGTCGTCACTTCTTACCAAAAGATGTGTCATTTAATTCGGCTGATGCTGTCAGCAGTGTTGAAGGTGACCGTACCGATGAGCGTGACCTAACTGCTGAATGGCAAGCAATGTACCCTGATGGCAAGTATGTGATGGACCAAGCTGGCTTCGATGCACTGGTAGGCGACGAGAAAAAAGTCTTTGCACTGTTTAACGAATCACATATGCAGTATGAAGCAGATCGCGATAATGACGTTGCAGGTGAGCCTTCACTTTCACAAATGACAACTAAAGCAATCGATATCTTGAAGAGTAATGAAAAAGGCTTTTTCTTAACTGTTGAATCAGGTCGTATTGATCATGCTCATCACGCAGGCAACGCTTATAACGCGTTAAACGATACTATTGAATTTGCTAAAGCGGTTCAATCAGCAGTCGATAACACGAACCCTGAAGAAACGTTAATCCTAGTTACCGCTGATCACAGCCATGTATTTACGATTGCTGGCTATCCTAAGCGTGGTAATCCAATTCTAGGTCAAGTAGTTGCAGTTGGTAGCGAAGAGCCAAGTCTTGCTGCAGATGGCATGCCTTATACCACCGTTGGTTATGCAAATGGTTTAGGGTTCCGTGATTTAGGCGATGAAACTGATGCAGATGCATCATACAACGACGCTGCTTTTGCTGGCCGCGCTGATTTAGTGGGGGTTGATACGACTGCACCAGGTTATCACCAAGAAGCCATCGTGCCGTTAAGTTCAGAGACACATGCTGGTGAAGATATTTCATTGCATGCGAAAGGTCCAGGTGCGCAACTTGCGCAAGGGGTTGTGGAGCAGAATGTAATTTTCCACATCATTAATCAAGCTCTCGAACTAATTGAAGAATAATGGCGACGACGATGAAAAAACTAAATTTAATTTCTCTTGCTGTAGTAGTGGCATTAGCGGGTTGTTCTGATGATGATGACAACTCACCAAAAACGTTAACTGTTGAAAACACACTCGCTGTGGGGTCAGAGCAGTGTGTAAACGGTGGAACAGAAACTCTAACTGGCACCGATAGCAATGATAACGGTATGTTAGACTCAGCAGAAGTTACTGATACAACTTTGTCATGTAATGCACCGGCAACCACCTTAACAGCAGCACAGCTAGCGCCGCTTACGGATAATGACTGGTTTAAAGAAGCGCAAGTCAAAGTGGCTACTAGCGAAGAAAACATTGCTGCAGTTGCGAAAGACTCAGGTAAAGCGAAAAACGTGATCCTGTTTGTAGGTGATGGCATGGGTATTTCGACCGTGACTGCTGCACGTATTATGGCAGGTCAGCTAGAAGGTAAGCTAGGTGAAGAGCACCAACTTAGCTTTGAAGCCCTACCGTTTTCTGGTTTTGCTAAAACCTATAACGTGGATGCGCAAACACCTGATTCAGCGGGCACGATGACGGCAATGGCATCAGGTGTAAAAACCGATGCAGGTGTTATCGGCGTTGATGAAGATATCGAACGTGGTAACTGTGCAACGGTTGCTGGTAATGAGCTGGTAACAGCGACGGAGCTTGCTGAGATTGCTGGTAAGTCGACAGGGATTGTATCGACTGCGCGTATAACGCACGCAACGCCTGCTGCAACGTATGCAAAATCGGCTGATCGTAACTGGGAAGATGTATCAGATATGCCTGAAGCTGCAGTTACTGCTGGCTGTGAAGATATTGCATCGCAGTTAGTGAACTTCGAAGCGAACTTAGAAGCACGCTATGCAGGCTTAAATGTTGATGGTTTAGAAGTTGTGATGGGCGGCGGTCGTCGTCATTTCTTACCTAAAGACGCTGCATTTAACTCAGCAGATGCTGTGAGCTCTGTTGAAGGCGACCGTACCGATGGTCGCGACCTAACCGCAGAATGGAAAGCGAAATACCCAGCGGGTCAATATGTGATGGACCAAGCAGGTTTTGATGCAATCAATGCAGAATCAACTGAACGTGTATTTGGTTTGTTCAATGAATCACACATGCAATACGAAGCAGACCGCGCCAACGATGTTGCTGGTGAGCCGTCACTTTCTGAAATGACCGCAAAAGCAATTGATGTACTCGATAACAACGACAATGGTTTCTTCTTAACTGTTGAAGCAGGTCGTATTGACCATGCTCACCATGCGGGCAATGCATACAATGCATTAAGCGATACTGTTGAGTTATCAAAAGCAGTGCAAGTTGCCCTTGATAAAACCAGTATTGAAGACACGCTAATCATCGTAACAGCTGACCATAGTCACGTATTTACCATTGCAGGCTACCCTAAACGCGGTAACCCAATTTTAGGTAAAGTGGTACCAGTGGGTAGTGATGAGCCATCACTTGCCGCCGATAATATGCCGTATACAACGGTTGGTTATACCAATGGCGGCGGTTTCCGTGACCTAGGTGATGAGACCGATGCTGACGCAGGTTATAACTTTGCGCCAGTGACAGGCCGCGTTGATTTAACTGATGTTGACACAACAACACCAGGCTTCCACCAAGAGGCTGTTGTACCATTGGGTTCTGAAACACATGCTGCAGAAGATGTGGGTGTGTATGCAGTAGGCCCTGGCGCGCATTTAGTAACGGGTACTAATGAGCAAAGCCTTATTTTCCATGTAATGGATTATGCCGCTGACCTTGTTAAACAAGCCGATGCTAAATTAGCACAATAATGAGTTTTTGGGAGGCTTTGAGCCTCCCTTACTCTGTAAGTTATTGATAGAAAAACGTAGATAAAAAGAGAATACCGTGAAAGCAGCTATCTTAATTGCCACATTAATGAGTCCACTCGCCGTTGCTGACCAATGCAACATGAATACAGGTTTTACGCAAGCTAACTACAAAGTCACGACAGATACTATTACTAAAAAGCAGCATACAGAAAGCACCTTTACCCTTTGGCGTACGCCGCATCAAGTGGCTAAACAAAACCCACAGTTTATTGAATTATGGCAAGAGTTACGGAATCAACAAATAAGACCAATTCGTTACTTTCAAGAGGCCCAACGCGGTATTGAGTATCAACCCTCAGAAGTGCAAGGCAAGCAAGATTGGAGTAGTAAATATCAGTTAGTCAGCGATAAACTTTTAGCCTCAATGACGCACCAGAAAAGTACAGGTGAAGGCTGTGAGCTAACGGAGTATTACACAAAGCAGCAAGGTGAGAGCAAGATAGAGCTAAGCTGGCTTGCAAATCAAAAATTACTAAAATCAATTCGCATTTCAACACCAAGCTATAGTCGTGAAATTGTTTTAACAGCCAGTAACCATAACCAGCAAGAAGTGCAGGCGCAGTTTGCGAAATGGGATAGCTATCAAACGACAGATTACGCAGACATCGGTGATAATGAGAGCGACCCATTCCTTGCAAAAATGATCAACCAAGGCTTTGTTGAGCATGGCGCCAGCGGTTTTTATGATGCCCAAGGCAATCAGTTACAAGGCTCACATAAACATCATCATTAGTAAGAATGATCAGCCATCACAGCTAATGGATTTTAGCTCTTGGTTTTTTCTTATTAACCCCAAGGTTATAGGTTACAAGATAATTTTAGGAGTGTGGTGATGACAAAGCATGTTGTGGTAACGGGGGCGAACAAAGGTATTGGTCTTAATTTTTGCAAGCAATACGTGGCTAGAGGGTATCGAGTAACCGCCGTTGTTCGCATTCCAAGTGAAGAGCTTAAAGCATTAGATGTCAAAATTATTAGCGATATTGATGTAGCCAACGCCGATGATGTTACCACTTTAGCGAGTCACCTTCATGGTGACAAAATTGATATTTTGATTAACAACGCAGGTGTTTTTCATAATGAAACTTTAGACTACATGGACTTTAGCGCAATTGAAGAACAACTTCATGTGAATGCCATCGCCCCTGTTCGAGTCACCCATGCATTACTACAAAGTTTGGGCCTTGATGCGAAGGTTGCGATGATCACATCACGAATGGGGTCAATCGCTGACAATGGTTCAGGTGGTTACATTGGTTATCGTATGTCTAAAGCGGCACTCAATGCTGCAGGTGTAAGCTTGGCACATGAGCTTAAAGATAAAAAAATTGCGGTCGGATTATTCCATCCGGGATTTGTGCAAACGCAAATGGTTAATTTTGCAGGTGATATTAGCCCCAACACAGCAGTAGAGCGTTTAATAAAACGTATTGATGAACTAAACCTAAGTAATACCGGAGGCTTTTGGCACTCCAATGGTGAAACCTTGCCTTGGTAAGGCTAAGCTCACCTTGTTTAAAAATAGGGTAGTTAGTAGTTAAATTGCTGCTAACTACTGATAACTTTCGCTAATTTTTGAACTTATTGTTTGCTATACTCGTACAATTGAAAGCCATATCGATGTAGAGAGCAGCACATGGAATTAGAGCAAAATAGCGATTTAACTCTTCCCCTTTTTTATTTTGACGAGAACCTTCACAGTCGTGATATTGAGTCCCCAGATTTACTTTTGCATGTCACGCTCAGTGAAGAGTTGCTGACTCAGCTTTGTCAAAACCCTGCGCAAGATAGCAGCGTAGCTATAACGCTGACAGATTACCGCGTTGATGTTATTAGCGCTGATTACCAATCGCTTATAGATACAGAACACGATGCTCAATTAACCCTTGTTCGAGGTCCCTTGCTAAGTGCAATGTTGAGCACTGAAGGGGAGCATAGCTTTGTATCGCCACAGGTCGATATGATGCCAACATTTGATTTAGGTGATGACATCGAAGATAGCGAGGAAGAAGGATGAAAAGGGCCTTAACCACGCTGTTTGGTTTAATATTATTAAGCGGCTGTGCTTATTTAGGGGCAGCGCATTACGATGAGCTTTTTGGTAAAGAGCAGCCGCAAGAACGAGTAGTCGGAGCAGCCTCACCTGAAGGTGTAGAATTTTTAACGGACGTAAAACCTGTGCTTGATAGCCGATGTGTTGTGTGCCATGGCTGTTATGATGCACCGTGTCAGTTAAAACTGTCATCAGTAGAAGGAATTGATCGTGGCCTTAGTAAAGAGCGTGTTTATGATGGTACACGCTTACTTGCTCAAGAGCCTAGTCGTTTGCTCTTCGATGCGGTAAATACCGCTCAGTGGCGTGAAAAAGGCTTTACTCCCGTGCTCAATGAGCGCATTCAAACTGAAGAAGCCAACCTTGCAGGCAGTGTGCTTTATAATGCCTTAGTACTTAAGCAAAGTAGCCCATTACCGGCGCAAGCAATTTTAGGCGATGAATTTGATTTCAGCCTTGATCGCGAGCAAACCTGCACCACAATGGGTGAATTCGATTCATTTGCTAAAGATAACCCTCACAGTGGTATGCCTTATGGTTTACCGGGGATTTCAACTGAAGAGTTTCAGCACCTTGCTAAGTGGTTAAGAAAGGGGGGATATTTAGCTCACATCGAACCACCAGAGCCCGATGTTCTTGAGCAGGTTAAGCGTTGGGAGGCATTTTTTAATCAAGATGATTTAAAAGCTCAGCTAGCTGCGCGCTATATTTATGAACATTGGTATTTGGCCCATATTTACTTCCCTGAGCATGCTGATAAGCATAGTTATTTTAAACTTGTGCGTTCATCAACCCCACCAGGGCAAGATATCAAAGTAATAAGTACTCGTCGTCCTTATGAAGATCCTAAAGTTGAACGAGTTTACTATCGCTTAATGCATGATCGCTCAACTATTTTAGCGAAAACGCACCTGCCTTTAGCACTTAATGATGAGAAGCTTGAACGTATACGTTCGCAATTCATTGACGCTGATTATCAGGTGAGTAAACTTCCGAGTTATAAACCTGAAGTTGCATCAAACCCATTTAAAGCATTTTCTGCAATCCCTGTTAACTCACGTTATCAATTTATGCTTGATGAAGCAGAGCTGATAATTATGGGCTTCATTAAAGGGCCTGTATGCCGAGGTCAAATAGCCTTAAATGTTATTAATGATCAATTTTGGGTGGCCTTTGCAAAGCCTGAAATGGCAGCTACACCTAAAGTGGGTGAGTTATTATTACAGCACGAAGATGCACTTGCATTGCCAGCTGAGGAAGAGAGTAATGCTTTACCAATTTCAAGCTGGGTAAAATACTCCAAACGTCAAAACCAGTATTTGTCAGCAAAAGTCGCGCTGGCCAATAAAATGTTTGAAAATGGCCAACATTTAACAACAGATCTACTTTGGCAAGGTGACGGACATAACCAAAATGCGGCGCTAACAGTTTTCCGTCATTTTGATAGCGCAACGGTTGTCAAAGGTTGGATAGGACAGCAGCCAAAAACAGCGTGGGTGCTTGATTATGCGTTGTTTGAACGTATTCACTACTTGCTGGTGGCAGGCTTCGACGTGTATGGCAATATAGGCCATCAGTTACTTACCCGTTTATATATGGATTTTTTGCGTTTAGAAGGTGAAGCGAATTATTTGGCATTGCTACCAGAGGCTAAACGTAAGGAAATTAAAGCGCAGTGGTATCGTAAATCGCCACCTAGCTTAACTAATTTCTTTGAAGATGAGTTGTCGTTTAGTCAGCCAACAGGCATTGATTATAAAACATCAGATCCGCAAGCAGAGTTGTTTACTATGTTAAAAGCAAAGTTGCAGTCTGTTTTGAGCCCTCGATTTGACTATACAAAGGTACCAGAGCCGTTAGCCAGTATTAATCATTTGCCTGTTAAGGCAGTGAATCTATTGCCACAAATATCGTTTGTGTTAGTAAAAGATGGCACTGATAAACACAAGGCATACACACTTATTCATCATAACGCTCACTATAATATTTCGAGCTTGTTGAATGAAGAAGGTCAACGTGCTTATGCGGAAGACACCGTTACTATTGTGCCTGGTTTTATTGGTGATTACCCTGAAGCTATTTGGTATCTACATAATGAACAGCAAGTCGCTGCGTTTGCATCTGGGCTTGCAAAGGTAACGGATGAAGCTGCATACCGAGATTTAAAAAGTGAGTTTGCAATTCGCCGAACCCACCCGCAGTTTTGGCAGTACAGCGATATTTTGCATAAAACGGCAAAAGAATACCGTGGTGTTGAGTTTGGCTTATTCGATTACAACCGCTTAGAGAATAGGTAATAACGAGTAAGTAGTATGATTTATAGAGCCTACCGCTGTAGGCTTTATAAATCTTTTTATACTACACTGAATATAAAAAATACTTGAGTCGGATATGTTAGATCTGGTTGTAGATATCAGAAAACGATATCGCTGGGGATTGTTGGCAATCGCCATTTTAATTTCGGTATCTGTGTCTTTGATGCAGTATCTACTTTATATTCAAAAAGGTGACGCGCAAGTTATTAATCTCGCTGGTAAACAGCGTATGTTGTCACAAAAAATAGCGCTTTATGGAAATGCGCTTATCTTCGAACAGTCAGAGCAAACAAATCAGCATCGAATGCTATTGCAACACGCCGTAGAGCAATTTGTTGCGGGCCATCAGTTTTTACTTCAAAAAGATAGCAGCGGGCAGTTTCTTTATTTAAATGATGCGCTAAAAGCTCACTATTTCTCTTCTCCAACACAGCTAGACTTGCACGTTAAGCAATACATCAGCAAAGCGCAGCAACTATTAAATAGTCGCTCTAATTATGGTACTCAAGGTCGCTCCCCATTTAGCAGTGAACATTTAGAAAAGCTTTTAATGGATTTAGATGAAGCTGTTTATCTGTTAGAGCAAAGCGCTGTTACCAAGGTAAAAGTCATTTCTATATTAGAGGTTGTTTTTTGGATTATTGCTATTGGATTACTGATTGTGGAGCTTATGTTTATCTTCAAACCAATGGAAAAGCTCATTGCAAAAACAATAAAACAATATCAGCAACAAAAAGAAGTTGTAGAGCGTGTTAGCCACAATAAAGAACGTTTTATAGCCCGCGCCAGTCATGAATTTAGAACACCATTGCAAGGACTGACAGCGTCAATAGAGGCGCTGGATATTAATGATACTCAGCAACTCACAAAAAAGCAGGCTTTATACTGCGTAAATAGGTTAGTCTCAATGCTGGATGAGCTACTTGATTTGCAGAAGCTTACTACAGGGGAGTGGCAGCTGAATTTAGCACAAGGGAATTTATTAACTAGCCTTAAGCAGGCCGTTACTCCTTTTGAATATGCGTGTAATGATAAAAAAATTACTTTTACGATTAACTTTGCAGAATCAGTAAACAAACAGGTCATTAGTGATCATGGGCGACTCCAACAAGTATTTGCAGAGCTTGTAAACAATGCTGTCAAGTTCACTCCACCACAAGGGCGTATAGCGGTTACAGCCAGTTGCCAAGGAGATAAAGGTTTTGTATTTGAGGTGCAAGATAATGGTAAAGGGTTTGACCACTCATCCAGTGATTTTTTAAATGACGAGCAAGATGCAGAGCAGCATTTTCAAGGTTTAAAAACGGGACTGTTCAGGGTAAAACAAATTATTAAAGCGCTTGAAGGGGATATTCAGTTTTTTAATGTCCAGCCCCATGGTGTGAAAGTTGTGGTTAAGCTAGCCTTTAAGCAAGTACCTAAAGGGGCAGCTAAGGCATTATTACCTAGTAACTTGCATTGTTTGATTGTTGAAGATAACACTTTAAATGCGACAATATTAGGCCGTATTCTGAGCCAATTTAATTATACTTATGATACAGCGCCAAACGGTTTAATCGCGATAGATATGACCGAAACTAAGCCATATGATGTGATATTTATGGATCTTAACATGCCAGTGATGGATGGCTTTCAAGCAATCGACATAATTAGAAATGAGCAATGTCAACTGACGCCTATTTTGGCTGTAACAGCCAATACCTCCAGTGAAGATTTGCAACGCATCTATGCTTTAGGTGCAAACCTTCACTTATATAAACCAATAACAGCCGAAACAGTAGAAAAAGCCTTGACGATTATGTTTGCGGAAAATAGAGCAGAATAAGCGCCATTAAAGGTTTTAGTTACTGACTTTTATATCGCCGACGCCCACCTCAACATCAATCTCAAATTGCCCATTCCCACTATACTGTGAGTGTGAACTGACAATTTTTCTGCTTTGTTTTGCTTCATTTAGCATGCCACGAATTTTTGTATCACCCACACCTGTTTCCAGCTCAATACGTTTGTAGTCATCAAGTGCACTATCGATACGCACAGCTCCCACTCCAAGCTCAATATCCACAGAGTTGCTTGTATCATTTATTTCAATGTCACCCACACCGAGCTCTACATCAATCGCCATTGTGTTGGGCATTTTTACTAACCAATTTTGTTGAATGTCATCGTTATCAAGCTTTAAGCTCAGTGAGCCTGCGTTTTGTGAGTGACTCAGTTTAATATCTGATAAGTCCATCTCAGAACCAAACCAACCTGTATCGTTTTTGGGCTCAATACGCACTGTGACCACTACTTCACTGCCTGCGTAGTTTTGTACTTCTAAGCTGCCAACTGGAAAATCGATTTCAAGCTGGCTTGCGCCATTAATTGTAAAGGTGTGATTGAGCTCTCGTGAATCTTTTGCTGTAGAGTCTGAAGTTGCCAGTATTAGACCTATTGCAGCCACACAAAGTAATTTTTTCATTGTTTTTTTCCTGTAAATGACCTTTTATACCTTAGTCGCAGCTGTATTCAAAAAAGGTTTAAACGATTTTTAATTTTTTATTGAATGGGGTAACGTCAAGCTAACGGTAATTTAGAATGAGGATTCAACGTGCAACAAGTGCAGTTGGTTAATGTTAGAGCTGGCCTAAAGGGGCAGGGTAATGATGTTTATTATTTAGATGATCTTAATATCAATGTATCGCGATTGCAGCAATGGGTTTTACTTGGCGCTAATGGCGCGGGTAAATCAGCGGTAGCTGCTGCCATTGCTGGCTTTGCAAAAATAGAACAAGGCCACTATGAGAATAGCTTTGAGCGAATTGCATTGGTCTCGCCAGACAGCCAAAAGCAGCTCCTTGCGGCTGAGCTAACAAAAGATCAAGATGACATTGTTGATGGTGTTACCGCCTCTTGCACCGTTTACGAGACTGTGATTGCTGGTCGTGATGAGCAACAGCTTGATGATAAGTTGCTACAACAATTAATTGCCATGTTTGATTTTAAAGATAAGCTTAGCAAGGCGTTTCGCGATTTATCAACCGGAGAAACCCGTAAGCTATTGTTAATTCAAGCTTTGATAGGGAGACCAGATTTACTTGTGCTTGATGAGCCGTTTGATGGCTTAGATGTCACGGCAATGGCCGAACTTAATCAGCTACTCGCAGAGCTTAGTAAAACAACAACCCTCATTTTTGTACTCAATAGATTAACTGAAATACCTGACTTTGTTGATCACTACGGCTATGTTAAAGAAGGTCATGTGGCTCAGCAATTAGCAAAGCCAACAACCGAGCAGCGCGATGATTTACTAAAGCTATTGCATCTCACTCATACGGAGTTACAAATACCTAACGCAGATAGTGATCATCAAGCACCCCCGCTCACAGAACCTATGCTGGTAAGACTAAATAATGCTTCAGTGAGTTATGCTGGTGAGGCAGTTTTTGAAAACCTAAACTGGCAAATAAACCAAGGCGAACATTGGCAGTTAACCGGCAAAAATGGCTCAGGCAAAACCTGCTTGCTGAACCTTATCACTGGCGATAACCCGCAGTGTTATAACAACGATATTAAGGTGTTTGGTTTTCAGCGTGGCAGTGGTGAGAGTATTTGGCAAATTAAACAGCACATTGGTTATATCTCTAATGCGCTGCATATGGATTATCGGGTTAGTATCACTGCACTCAATACCCTTGTATCGGGTTTTTATGACAGTATTGGCCTTTATCAAAAAGCCACTGATAAACAGCTAGAAATTGCTACTAAGTGGTTAGCTTTACTGGGTTTAATTGACAAAAAAAATAGCTCTTTTAGTCAGCTATCCTTTGGTGATCAGCGATTATTATTGATTGCGAGGGCGATGATAAAACACCCTAATTTATTAATTTTAGATGAGCCTTGCCTTGGCCTTGATGAAGCAAATAGGCAGCGAGTGCTATTACTGATAGAAAAAATCTGTGCCGCAGGGACAAGTACTGTCGTGTACGTTAATCATCATGCAAGTGACAAAATCACAGGTATTGAACACTATTTAGAGATGGCTGATTTCACAAAAAAAGCGCCATAAAAGGCGCTTATAAAATTTGAATTTGATTATAGAACATTTAGATGCGTGTAACCGTGAAGCCTTTATCGGTTAGCTGCTTTAGCAAACCATGTTGTTCAGGCAAGTGCAAAGCACCAACGGCAATAAATAGTTTTTCTTTGCCGATACGTGATGAAAGTTGCTTTACCCAATTATTATTGCGATCGATTAGCATTACTTGCTCACTTAGTTCACCATATTGAGAATCATCAAAGCTTTCGTTATAAAACTTTGCTAGCGTTTTCATATCGCCAGATTTCCACGCATTGATAAGGCCAAAAAAGTAAGTGTCGACATCAGCTAGCTGCTCAAATGTTTCTTCAATCATCTTATCGTTCATAATTGCTAAATGAGTAAACATTTCCATTTGTAGCTCAAGAGTTTCTAATTCACCGATAGGTTTATTGTGTGCTTGCGCATAAGCAAGTACTTGTTTGTCGATGCCGTATTGATCTGAAAAACCAACGTTTTGGAACTCCATTTGCATCATGGTGACCATCACAGCCCACGGTGCTAAGTTTTTAAACATTGCGATATCTATAGACTTATCGGCAAAGTATTTTTGTAGCTTATTGAAGTTATCTACAGAAAGCTCTGATTGCAGTGTTTTTCCATCTTTAAGCATCATAAAAGGCAGTGAACGACGCTGCATTTCGGTTGCTGAAATGGTGCTGATATCAACCTCAACAATAACTTTATCACTGCTCTCAATTGCAGATGTAACCTTCTTTGGTAGACCTTGCATGCTTTTATCACCAACATGCACAGTGCCAAATAAATAGGACGAAATGCCGTTTTTTTCTATTTTCCATAGTCCTGGCTCTGCCAATGCACATTGGCTAAAACCAAGTAATAGCACCATAAAAAACAGAGCATTAAAGCGCTGAATGAATCTCATAATTTTCCCTTTCAAATTGTGACTGTTTTCAATACTAAACTAATTTTCCATAAGCAGTTAAATTAAATCGAATGAAAGCAGAAAAAATAAGAGCCAAGAGCTAAAAATTAATCAGCCATAGAATAGCTAATAAAGAGGTATGACATTTCCATATTTGTTTGAAAGTGAAATATAAACCCTTTATTAACTATATTTTGAATATTAATTTCCTTTTGGGTGTTTTTTGTATGTTTTTTTGAATTAATTTTATTGTTGACTTGAAGGGCTTAGCGCGGTACTAATAGAAAAAGGCAGCGGGATGGCTAGATTTCCGCTACAAATGAACAAAATTTGGTTACAGATAAATGCTTACAAACAAACTTTCTCTAATTCTGATTAACGTCGTGGTGATTATTATTACCGCGGGGGCTAGTTAGTGCTTAGAGAAAAGTGAAGCATTTAAAAAGCCCCCCGTACTTAACAGTCCGGGGGGCTTTTTCGTTTTAAGGTTTGAGTCGCAGCAAATACACAATGTCACTGAGGAATGAGGATTTACGATGACAGGCGCAGAGTTAACAATCGATTTATTAGCCAAACATGGCGTTAAGGATGTTTTTGGATACCCAGGTGGTGCCATCATGCCTATTTACGACGCCTTGTACGGTGCGCCAGTCAAACATTATTTGACGCGTCATGAACAAGGAGCTGGTTTTGCAGCTGTAGGGTTTGCCCGCAGCACAGGCAAGTTAGGTGTGTGCTTTGCAACTTCAGGCCCTGGTGCGACTAACTTAATAACCGCGCTTGCTGATGCGATGATGGATTCAGTGCCGTTACTTGCAATCACAGGGCAAGTACCTACCGCAGCGATAGGCTCCGACGCCTTTCAGGAAGTGGATGTGTTAGGTATGTCGTTATCATGCACTAAACATAGTTACATGGTTGAAAGAGCTGAAGACTTAGCCGAAATCCTACAAGAAGCCATCCACATAGCACAAAGCGGCCGCCCAGGCCCTGTGTTAGTCGATATCCCCAAAGACATCCAAATGGCGCAAGTACCATTCCACCCTTGGTTAGCCGCCGAAGATTATTTACCAAAATTAGACGCAAACCAAGTTGCTATTGCCAATCAAATATTGAGTGAAGCGCAGCGTCCTGTGGCGTATATCGGTGGTGGTGTACAAGCTGCTGATGCACAAAACGAACTTATGCAGTTTTTAGAAAAAACACACATGCCAGCAGTATCAACATTAAAAGCGCTAGGCAGCGTATTACCTGATTATGAATATGATTTGGGTATGCTAGGTATGCATGGTGGTAAAGCGGCTAACTTAGCAGTGCAAGAGTGTGATGTTTTGGTTTGTATCGGTGCTCGTTTTGACGACCGTGTTACTGGCAATTTAAGCAAGTTTGCCGCAAAAGCAAAGGTGATACACCTTGATATCGACGCGGCAGAGGTTGGTAAGCGCAAGCCTGCAAAAGCATCATTAGTCGCAGATTTAAAAACGTCATTACCGCAACTTGATTGTTTTGTAACGCCTGATGAGTGGTTAACGCACATCGAAAGCATGATGAAAGAACATGCATGGCGTTATGACTATCCAGGCGAGAAAGTATTTGCCCCTTATTTATTAAACCAACTAAGCCAAAAAATGCCAGCAACGGGTGTTGTGTGCTGTGATGTGGGTCAGCACCAAATGTGGGTGGCACAGCACATGAAGTTTAGCCACCCAAGTAATCATTTAAGTAGTGGTGGTGCGGGTACCATGGGCTTTGGTTTACCGGCCGCTATCGGCGCGCAAGTTGCTCGCCCAAATGATTTTGTGATCACAGTGTCGGGCGATGGCTCAATCATGATGAACATTCAAGAACTGGCAACAATACGCCGTAACAATCTGCCAGTTAAAATTCTAATCCTAGATAACCAGCGCTTAGGCATGGTACGTCAATGGCAGCAGCTATTTTTTGAAGGTCGTTATTCTGAAACAAACCTTTCAGATAATCCTGATTTTGTGCAGTTAGCAGCGGTGTTTGGCATTCCAGGTCAAACTATCACTAAAGCAGATGAAGTTGATGCTGCGGTTGATGCGTTAGTAAATAGTGAAGGCCCATACATTCTGCATGCCTGTATAGATGATAAAGAAAATGTATGGCCGCTTGTACCGCCTGGTGCTGCCAATGATGAAATGATGACGGAGACAGTAAAATGAAACACACCCTAACGATTGCACTAAAGAATCAAAGTGTCGCGGTAGAGCGCTTTTTACGCGTTGCACGTCATCGCGGCTTTGATCTAACAACCATGAATTTAGAAATGGCTGATGAAGCGTTTCACGTCACTATGACGGTAGACAGCGATAAGCCAATTTATCTACTAACATCACAATTAAATAAATTGGTTGATGTAAAACATGTCAATGTTGAAAACCAATTTCAACAACAAGCAATCTAGTAAAAAATCAACAGGTAACTAGAGCAATCAGATTGATGCTTTAGTGAGAAATAAATTAGGAATGAGGAAGTCAGTGGCATGCCACTGCAACAACTGAGGTAATTATGGCTAAATTAAGAAGTGCAACAACAACAGAAGGTCGCAAACGTGCAGGGGCGCGTGCTTTATGGCGTGCAACAGGGATGACAGATAAAGACTTCGGTAAGCCAATTATCGCTGTTGTTAACTCATATACTCAGTTTGTACCAGGGCACGTTCATCTTAATCAACTCAGTGAGCTAATGGCCGAAACCATCACCGAAGCCGGTGGTGTACCAAAAGAATTTAATACCATTGCAATCGACGATGGTATCGCAATGGGTCATGGCGGTATGCTGTATTCACTACCGTCGCGTGACTTAATTGCAGACTCAGTGGAATACATGGTTAATGCACACTGTGCCGATGCTATGATCTGTATTTCTAACTGCGACAAAATTACCCCAGGGATGATGCTGGCAGCACTGCGTTTAAATATTCCGGTTATTTTCGTATCAGGTGGTCCAATGGAAGCGGGTAAAACACGCCTTGCTGATATCGACATTAAACTTGATTTAGTGGATGCCATGGTGAAAGGTGCTGATACCTCAGTAAGCGATGAAGACTCAGACAAAGTAGAGCGCTCTGCCTGTCCTACTTGTGGTTCATGTTCGGGCATGTTCACTGCTAATTCAATGAACTGCTTATTAGAGGCGATTGGCTTGGCACTGCCGGGTAACGGTACCACACTTGCTACACATAAAGACCGTAAACAACTTTATGTTGAAGCGGGTGCGCGCATTGTTGATTTATGCCGTGAGTATTATCAAAAAGATAATGCAGCAGTGTTACCACGTGCTATTGCTAATCGCACCGCCTTTATGAATGCAATGGTGGTTGATATTGCCATGGGTGGTTCATCAAATACGGTTCTACACTTATTAGCTGCAGCGCAAGAGGCAGGTGTTGATTTTGATATGTCGCACATCGATGAGCTTTCTCGTAAAACTCCTTTCCTTTGTAAAGTGGCACCCGCAACCAATAAATATCACATTGAAGATGTACACCGCGCTGGTGGCATGATGGCAATTATCCGTGAATTAGGTAAAGCAGGCCTTGTTGATTTATCGGTTGATCACGTGGCAGGCCACAGTATGGCTGAAATGGTGGCTAAATGGGATGCGACCGATCCGAATAATGAAGTGGCGCAAAAATTCTATAAAGCAGGCCCTGCCGGTATCCGTACTACAAAAGCAATGAGCCAAGAGTGCCGCTGGCCAGAACTTGATAATGACCGTAAAAACGGCTGTATCCGCAGTGTTGAAAATGCCTTTCGTCAAGATGGTGGCTTAGCTGTACTTTCAGGTAACTTAGCCCTTGATGGCTGTATTGTTAAAAGTGCCGGTGTAGTTGAAGAAATGCTGCACTTTGAAGGCCCAGCAGTTGTATATGAATCACAAGATGATTCGGTTGAAGGCATTCTAAACGGTGAAGTGAAGGCAGGTGACGTTGTGGTAATTCGTTACGAAGGACCAAAAGGCGGCCCAGGCATGCAAGAAATGCTGTATCCAACGAGTTACTTAAAATCAATGGGCTTAGGTGAAAAGTGTGCGCTTATCACAGATGGCCGTTTCTCGGGTGGTACATCAGGTTTGTCAATTGGTCATGTTTCACCAGAAGCAGCAAGCGGTGGTGCAATCGCCTATGTTGAAAATGGCGATAAGATAGTGATTGATATTGCAACCCGTGAAATTACTTTAGCGCTGTCTGATGAAGAGCTTGAAGCACGTAAACAAAAGCAACTTGCACGTGGAAAAGATGCTTATAAACCACTGGACCGTGACCGTTATGTATCACCAGCACTGAAAGCGTATGCATTACTGGCAACCAGTGCAGATAAAGGGGCAGTGCGCGATTTAGCAAAACTTGAGGAGCTTAGTTAATTATGGTTTCTCAAGAGCTCGATTATTTTCGCGCTATCATTCAAGCGAACATGGAGCCGCTTGCAAAAGTTACTGAGGTCAGCGAAATGGCTGATCTTAGTGCACGGCTAGGCAACCATGTGTGGCTAAAGCGTGAAGACCAACAACCGGTTTATTCATTTAAACTTCGTGGTGCATTTCATAAACTGAGCAAGTTGCCAAAAGGCTCTGATGTGATCACTGCCTCAGCGGGTAACCATGCGCAAGGTGTCGCACTCAGTGCCTCTTTTTTAGGGCATAAAGCAACGATTGTAATGCCAGTCACAACACCAGAAATTAAAGTGAATGCAGTGCGTTCACTCGGTGGTAAAGTGGTATTACACGGCCATCATTTTGATGCAGCAAAAGCCTATGCTTTAGAGCTTACTGAGCAGCGTAATGGGGTGTTTGTGCCACCGTTTGATGATCCTGATGTGATTGTTGGCCAAGGTACCGTTGCCCGTGAATTAATGCAGCAACTGAATGACCTTGATGCTGTTTTTATTCCTGTTGGCGGTGGTGGTTTACTTGCTGGCATGGCAGTGTACATTAAGTCGTTACGCCCTGATATCAAAGTCATTGGTGTTGAAGCTGACGAGAGTGCCTGCCTAAAAGCAGCGCTTGAAGCAGGCAAGCCCGTTGAGCTTGACCGTGTTGGCAGCTTTGCTGATGGTGTAGCCGTAAAAGTTATCGGCACAGAAACATTTCGTTTAGCGCAAAAGTTTTGTGATGAAGTTGTCACTGTAACGGGCGATGAAATCTGCGCCGCAATGCAAGATATCTTTGTTTCGACTCGTGCGATAGCAGAGCCTTCAGGAGCGCTATCTACAGCAGGGCTGAAAAAGTGGTGCCAACAAAATGGTGTAAAAGGCTTAAACGTGGCTGCGATTTTATCGGGTGCGAACTTAAACTTTGACCGCTTACGCTATGTTGCTGAGCGAACGGCACTAGGTGAAAAGAACGAAGCACTCCTTGCTGTGACGATTAAAGAAGAGAAGGGCAGCTTTAAGCAGTTTTGTAACTCGTTAGGTGGCAGAGCTATCACCGAGTTTAATTACCGTTATGCAGGCCCAGGCGAAGCACAAATTTTTGTCGGTATCGCATTAAGGCAAGGCCAACAAGAGCTCGATGAATTAAAAGCAGCACTGACAGAAAACGACTATACATTTTGCGATCTATCAGATAACGAGCTGGCTAAATTGCATATTCGTTATATGGTTGGTGGTAAAGCGCCAGCCCAACTTCATGAGCGTTTACTTCGCTTTGAGTTTCCTGAGTATCCAGGCGCATTGGCGCGATTCTTAGATACTCTTGGTAGTAATTGGAATATCACTTTATTCCATTACCGTAATCATGGTGGATCGATTGGTAATGTTCTGGCTGCTTTTGCGATTGAACCGAGTGATTATGAGGTATTCAATGAGCATTTGAACCGTTTGGGATACAACGTTCAAGATGAAACGAACAATCCATGTTTCACTCAGTTCTTAACCAGCCAAGGTCAAGAACTGAGTGAAGTTAAAGCGGCAAATCAGTAGCTAAGTATCATCAAGACTGCTAATGTGCAGTCTTGATTTTCTCTCTATTTTTCCTATAGTTAATGCACGGTTTCAAGCAAGGATGATGCGTGCAAGGTATAAAAAGCCTACTAGGGTTAACTTGTTTATTGCTATCTATGAGCGCACAGTGCGCTGATAAAGTTAGCCTACAACTAAAATGGACTCACCAGTTTCAGTTTGCAGGCTATTATATGGCTGCAAAAAAAGGCTTTTATAAGGAAGCGGGCCTTGATGTTTCTATTATACCTGCCGATCCGAATGCGCCAGATACCTTCCCTAAAGTATTAAGCGGTGAAGCCGACTTCGCCATTACTCACTCAGGCATATTACAAAAGCGCAAACAAGGCGCACCAGTTGTTGCCCTTGGAGCCATACTGCAGTTTTCACCTTACTGCTGGATGGTAAAAAATAACTCAGATATTTTTCAGCCCAGAGACTTTGCCGATAAGAAGCTAAGTAAAATCGGCTCAGTTGAAAACGCTGAGTTGTTAGTGATGTTGCAACGTGCTGGGCTTGATCAACAAAGTTTAATAGCTGCAAGCCATGAAGGGGGCATTGAACAGTGGCTTGCCGGTGACTTAGATGCGGTGCAAGTTTATGTCACCAATGAGCCATACACGATGACATTACAAGGAGTGGGTCACCGACTCATTTGTCCACAAAAGTTTGGTTTGAATGTTTATGGCGATATTTTATATACCAGCGAAGCGATGGTAGAAAAAAATCCAGATATAGTTGAGCGCTTTTATCATGCAAGTATTAAAGGCTGGCGTTACGCGTTATTGCATTTAGAAGAGAGTATTGCTGTAACTAAACACGATTATGCTACTCATAAAAGCTTACAAGAGCTTGCTTATGAAGCAAATGTATTAACGAGTTATATTAAGCCGCCAGGAGTAAATCTTGGCAGTATGTCGATGGCAAAGTGGCGCTTAATTGCTGATCTATATGGTCTAGATCAAACCGAGTTTGACCGCGCGTTTAAACACTTTATGTATCAACATCAAGACGATGGCGGCTTTGAATTATCTTGGATGCTTATTCTAGCTATTGTACTGAGTATTTTATGCATCCCTCTTTATATACGTTTAATCAGCAGTGGTAGGCGTTAAAGGGTGAAAAACTGTTATAATCACTTTTATTTTTTGTCGTTTAGAAGTTATGACGCTTGCTCAGCAATTTATTGCCTTAGATACGCTGCTTTTTAAAACTCGCCAATACTGGCAATGCACCGCCTTCGATTTTGATGATCTTCCTTGGCCTGAATTAGCTAACTTACTATGGACGCTGGATGACCAACAAGTCAGCAAGCTTGATGCCGAACAGCCTGCTTTATATCGTTATTTTGCTGAGGCAATTGAGGGTATCGACCAGTTGGCTCTGTTATGTGAACTGCCAGCTATCAGTACTGCGCGTAGTGAATTTCCGTTTTGGATAAGTAATGGCATTAAAGGGCGAAAATTTGAGCAGCTACAAGACTTTGTTGCAGCGATTAGTCAGCAGTCATTAAACCAGCCTGTTTTAGAGTGGTGTGCAGGTAAAGGGCATTTAGGTCGTATGCTGGCATTCAATGGCGCGCCCAATGTACATAGTATTGAGCTGCAACAGCACTTATGTGACCAAGGCCAGCACAGTGCTACACAACAGCACTTGGCGATGCAGTTTTCACAAGCAGATGTATTAACCGACAACACTGACGGCTTTTTTGAAAGCCAACAGCATGCTGTAGCTTTACATGCTTGTGGTCGTTTGCATCAAACATTTATGCAGCAAGCAAGCAAAGCGAAAACCCAGCAAATCAGCTTTTCACCATGTTGTTATCATTTATTCACAGATAACGCTTATCAGGCAATGAGCGAGCCAGCAAAACAAAGTCAGCTTGCGCTTACGCATCGCGATTTAAAACTGGCGCTGCAAGAAACGGTAACGGCACCGAGTCGCGTAGATAAGGTCAGAAAAACAGAGGTTGAATGGCGTCTTGGGTTTGATGCGTTACGTAAATCAATCACTGGTGAATTACACTATGTGAGTGTGCCGTCAGTGAACAAAGCAATCTTCTCCGATTCTTTTGAATCATTTTGTTTATGGGCAGCTGAGAAAAAATCATTATCTCTACCTGAAGGTATTGATTACAATAAGTTTTTAGAGATAGGCAAAAAGCGCAAAAGGGTCACCGAGCGAGTTGAACTCGTCCGACATGTGTTCAGAAGGGCAATTGAAGTTTGGCTCGTGCTCGATCGTGCTTTATATTTGCAACAACAAGGATATCAAGTAACGGTGAGCACGTTTTGTGAGAAACAACTGACACCAAGGAATATCTTGATCCAAGCTAATTATTAAAAACCGTAAAGAGGCGCAATGAGAAAGTTAAAAAATTTATTCGAAAATAATAGACGTTGGGCAGCACGTACAAGCGAAAATGACCCTGAGTTTTTTAAAATTCTATCAATGCAGCAAAATCCAGAGTACTTATGGATCGGTTGTTCTGACTCGCGTGTACCTGCAAACGAAATCGTAGACTTGTTGCCGGGTGAGTTATTTGTTCACCGCAACGTAGCAAATGTGGTTGTTCATACCGATCATAACTGCCTTTCAGTAATGCAATATGCTGTTGAAGTACTAAAAGTGAAGCACATCATGGTTGTTGGTCACTATGGCTGTGGTGGTGTACAAGCGGTATTAAACGAAGCACGCTTTGGTTTAATCGATAACTGGCTACGCCATGTAGGTGATGTAAAAGAAAAACATATCGAACAACTTAATGCATTACCTGAGCAAGAGCGTTTAAATAGCTTGATCGAATTAAACGTTATCGAACAAGTACGTAACGTGTGTCGTACTAACATTGTGCAAGATGCTTGGGCGAAAGGCCAAGAGTTAACAATTCATGGTTGGGTGTATGGTTTAGCAAATGGTCATTTGAACGACCTAGAGTCGGTCGTAACCTGTGCTGAAGAAGCCAGTGATACCTATGGTATTGCAGTAAAGCGCGTTTTTGAACGTGTTGCTGAAAAAAGCTAATACCAAAAGCTAGTTAGATAGAAGAAGGAGAGCTATAAGCTCTCCTTCTTATTGTTCGTCTTGTTTGCTAGCAAGTTGCTGCTCAAGTAAAGCCACTTTTTCTTCAAGCTCAGTGAGTTTTTCACGAGTACGAATAAGTACTTGGCTTTGAATATCAAACTCATCACGGCTTACAAAGTCCATCTCAGCAAGTTTGTTTTGAATAGCTTGCTTGGTTTTACCTTCGACTGTTTCGGCAAGGTTTTTCACGCCTTGCGGCATGTTATCGGTTATTTGCTTAGCGATTTCTTCAAGTTTTGCTGGGTTGATCATCTTCGTCCCTTGAGTCACGTAAAAAAACAATCTTACCTTATTGGCTAGGCGTAGTGTAGTGATTACGGTAAAATTGCCCGTCCTGTCTTTGGATAATTTCTTTAGGGGCTTATGAAACTCAACCCAAAACAAGATGAAGCGGTAAAGTATATTAGTGGGCCGTGCTTAGTATTAGCTGGTGCGGGCTCAGGTAAAACGCGTGTTATTACTAATAAAATCGCTTACTTGGTGCAAAAGTGTGAGTATCAAGCACGCAATATTGCGGCGGTAACCTTTACCAATAAAGCGGCAAAAGAAATGCGTGAGCGTGTAACGCAAACACTGGGTAAACAAGAGTCGAAAGGCTTATGGGTTTCAACGTTTCATACCCTCGGGCTTGAGATCATTAAAAAAGAGTTAACGACGTTAGGTTTTAAACCTGGATTCTCACTATTTGATGATCAAGATACCAACCAGTTATTAGCCGAGTTGACCGAAGAAGAACTTAAAAAAGACAAAGACTTACTCAACCTACTGAAGATGCAAATAGGTAGTTGGAAGAACGAATTGATTCTACCTGAGCGTGCTATTCGGGAAGCCCGTGAGCCGCAAAAAGCCTTGTTTGCTCAGCTGTATGCTCGCTATCAAAATCAACTACGTGCTTATAATGCCCTTGATTTTGATGACCTGATCATGATCCCTACTTTGTTGCTGGGCCAAAATGCTACGGCACGTGAGCGTTGGCAACAGCGTTTTCGTTACTTGCTGGTGGATGAGTATCAAGATACTAATACCAGTCAGTATCAACTGGTTAAGCTATTGGTGGGTGAACGCGCTCGTTTTACCGTGGTAGGCGATGACGACCAATCAATTTACTCTTGGCGCGGTGCTAAGCCTCAAAACCTTGTGCTATTGAGTAAAGATTTTCCGGGCTTACGTTTAATTAAGCTTGAACAAAATTACCGAAGTGCTGGGCGAATTCTTAAAGCGGCAAATATTTTGATTGCCAACAACCCTCACGAGTTTGAAAAGAAACTATTCAGTGAGCTTGGTTATGGTGAGCCTATCAAAGTAATTGGCTGTCGTGATGAAGAGCATGAATCTGAACGAGTGGTGGCAGAGATCATTTCTCATAAATTCATGAAACGCACCAGCTATAAAGATTACGCGATTTTATATCGCGGTAATCACCAAGCACGCGTGTTTGAAAAAGCACTTATGAGCAACCGCATTCCCTATAAAATCAGCGGCGGCATGTCATTTTTCTCGCGTTCAGAAATCAAAGACATCATGGCGTACTTACGTTTACTGGTGAATCAAGACGACGATAATGCCTTTTTACGTATTGTTAATACGCCACGCCGTGAGATTGGTACGGTGACACTGGAAAAGCTAGGTACGCTTGCTAATGAAAAGCATATCAGCTTATTTGCTGCCTGTTTTGAGCCTGAGCTTGCGCATCGATTAAAAGGCCGTGGCTTTAATGCCTTAGCTGGCTTTGCTCGCTGGGTGGTTGAGCTTTCTGATAATGCGGTACGGGGCGATACCCTTGAAGCTGTAAAAGAGTTAGTTAGGCAAATTAACTACGAAGCATACCTATATGAATCATCACCGAGTGCAAAAGCCGCTGAAATGCGCATGAAGAACGTTTCAGAGCTTTATCGTTGGATCACTGACATGCTAACAGGAGATGCAGACAATCCACCGCTGAACCTTGCTGAGGTGGTCAGCAAACTGACCCTGCGCGATATGCTTGAGCGCAACGAAGAAGAAGATGAATCTGATGCGGTACAATTACTGACGCTACATGCTTCAAAAGGTTTGGAGTATCCGTATGTGTTCATGGTTGGCATGGAAGAGGGCTTATTACCGCACCAAGTAAGTATTGATGAAGATAACGTTGAAGAGGAGCGTCGTCTTGCTTATGTAGGTATCACGCGTGCTCAGCAAGAGCTGGTAATGACCTATGCTAAGTTACGCCGTCAATTTGGTGAAACGTCAGATACTGAGCTCAGTCGCTTTGTGCAAGAGTTACCACAAGATGATTTAGCCTTCGAAGCGAAAAAACCACCGTCTTCACAAGCTGAGCGCATGGAAAAAGGCCAAGCACGTGTGGCTAATCTAAGAGCCATGCTTAAGAAGTAATACTTTGTACTGTTTGTGAAAAAGGACTAAAAGGGGCTAGGGCGTGTTGTTTGCCTATAAACAAGGATAGACCGTGCTTATCTAACAAAGTGCGATAGTTAAAAATCGATGGCCCCTTGGCGATTACCTGAATATTTTGGATATTCGTAATGGCCAACACGCCCTGCAATTGAAGGTGATAATTATCTTGTTGGAGCACACGTTTACTAAAGGTAGAACTAAGTAGTAAGTAATCAAAGTTAAACTCAGTCAGTAAATTAAGCTCACATCTGTCTTTTGCGAACTCGTTTAGTCCAACTGAAAACCCTTGTTCAATTAAACTTTTTAAGTTTTCAATTTGTACCGCAGATGCGTAACGGATCTCTTGTTCATTAAACAGTAAACACATTCTTTGTGCATTGTTTGCCTTTAGTAACTGGCGTAACGATTGAAAATTAATACGTTCTAATACTAACCCTGAGCATGGGAAGAGTACTTTTTGTAAGTTAGCATTATGGGCTAATTCGAACGCTTGCTTCAACAAGCTAAGCTCCACTTCGAAATGTTGAACTCTATCAGTTGCAAACTTTTTCAATACTTCAAAACTAGTACTGCCAAGCACAGGGTGTTCACCAAATGCTTCCAATAATGACTCAGCTCTAGACTCCTCGTTGAGCGTAATGATTTCAGCGCTTCTAAAATGCATTGGCAGGTCATCAAGATGATGCATACTCTCGGTTTCGTGTTGAGAAGTAGTTGTATTCAATAAAGGATGGAAGCACTCAAAACGGTTACGCCCTGCATTTTTTGCATAATACATTGCAGCATCTGCATCACGAATAATTTCATCGGTATGTTTATAACTTGCTTTTGAATAAGTAATACCAATACTTGCGCCACTTTGAACGCACTGACCTTTCATGCAAAAAGGCTTTTTCATTATCTCAATAATACGTTTTGCAACATCTTCCGCTTGCTGTCTTTCGGTTAAATGATTTAACAGTACCACAAACTCATCACCGCCTAAGCGAGCTAATAAGTCGTGCTCTCTTATACAATGTGAGAAAGACTCGGCAACACCAATTAAAAATTGATCCCCTGCTTGGTGACCAAGTTGATCATTTATATCTTTAAACTTATCTAAATCAATAAATAAAACCGCAAATTGTTGCTCAGGATAACGTTGATAATGTTGTAATGTTTTTTCAAGTTGAGTTAAGAATAAGCTACGGTTGGGCAAGCTGGTTAGTGAGTCATGATGTGCATCATGATATAGCTGTTGCTCTATTTTTTTACGCTCTTCAATTTGCATTTGTAAATGCATATTTGCTTGGCGGAGCTCTTTCGTTTTTTCTGTAACTCGTTGCTCAAGTTTTTGGTGGCTCAGCTTTAACTCTTGGCTTGCTAAATGAGCCTGAATGACGCTTGCTATTTGATGTGATACAAAAGTAATTAATTCGCAATCATCTTGGCTAAATTCATGTTTATTACAATAAGCTTGGCAAACAATAAGACCAATGACCCCTTGTGACGTTTTTAGTGGTGCGCCTAACCAACTGGTTGCTCTTCTTTGTGGTGGGACATCGATAGGGCGTTCAATGACGCCTAGTTTTATTAAATCTTTTGCTCTTTGCTCATCTATCACTTGGCACTTTTCTGTACTAAGTACTAATTCACTGTAGCCTTTGGCGAAAGGCCTAGGTTTTGCGTTGTCATTAAATTCATCTACGCAATAGGGAAAGCTTAACCAATTAGTTGTTTGATCATACAAGGCAATGTATAGGTTATCGGCATAGGTGATGGTTTTAATAATTTCATGCACATGGGCATAGACGTCTTCAACGTTTTTACTCAAAGTTGCCAGCTCTGAGATTTTGAATAAAATTTGTTGGCGATCGAGTGCTTTTTTACGTTGTAAAATTTCATCATTTAAAGCTTGGTTACTTTGCGTCAGTGCACGGGTGCGAATTTTTACTTCAGACTCAAGTAACTCGCGTTTTTTCACCCGTTCGATTGCTGTTGCAAGGTAAAGCGACATGACTTCTAGTAGTTCTATTTGCTGCTCTGTATAGATTTGTGCCTTGTCATAACTTTGCGCGACCATGACACCAATGATGGCTTTCTCACGGTAAACGGGTACGCCCACCCAATGCTCTGCTGGCGTGCCGTATGCTTTAAACAACCCCTTCTCAACGGCTTCTTGTGTTTGCTGTTTAGAAAAATAGCTTGTTTTGCCATGCTTAAATACATACCCAGTTAAACCATCTTTGAAGAAATGTTCATATTTTAGAGGAACAGACAGGCCATCTTTTTCATCGGCAAAATAAGAAAGTTCAAGGTTATCTGTAACAGGGTTATTTAGTACGACATAAAAGCTTTTACTGGGTATAAAGTCTTGAAGAATATTATGAATAGCAGGGTAGAGCAGGGTTAATTCGGCAACAGTACTTGCTTGCTCTGAAAGTTGTAGTAGAGCATGTTGCAAGTGATGTGATTGCTTATATTTCTTTATAAGCGATTTTAAGCGAGCATTTTTATGGGCTAGCTTTTCAATGTGTGTTGCTGAATCTTCCAATGATTTAGAGCCAGTTATTATTTTTGTTTATTTATTGTTCTCTATAGTTCCACTTTTTTCGTAGATCGTCAAGTAGATGATGGTCTCTATTAGTCGTGAAGATATGCGATTATAGGTACGAATTGCTTGGGTTTGAGAGGAGTTAAAGAGCAAAAAAAAGGGCTTAACAGAGTTAAGCCCTTCGTCGTTATTTATTTAGCAATTATTTGCTAGTCATAAAGTCGATTGCTGCACTGATTTCTTCATCAGAACAGTCCATACATGTACCTTTCGGCGGCATGGCATTGAAACCATTGATTGCGTGATCTAATAAGGTATCTTTACCTTTGGCAATTCGAGGAGCCCAGTCATCTGCTGATTTAGGTGCGCCAAGAGCACCTGTGCCGTGACATGCAAAACATGCGGCTTGATAAACTTGTTCACCAGAACGTGGACCTGTTGGCTCAGCAGCAGCAGCCGCTTTATCACCTTCTAGATATACAGAACCAATTGGCGCTAGACGCTTTTTAATGGCATCTTCAGTCAAAGAGTTGTCATATGCTTGCGCATATGCCGTTGTTGCTAGCAGTAATAATGCAGCTGATAGTTTTTTCATTTTGCCTTGCTCACTTCGATTTGAACGTGATCAATCACGATATATATGACGGAAATTAGAACGATTATAACGCTAAGCCACAATTTATAAAATGATCTGAAAGGCTTTTTCTTTATAAAAAGCGTCATTTTTTGCGTTAGCGCAATAAAAATTAGCTGCTTAAATAGCGCACTATGCCAATTCGAGTACTTTTTTAACGAGTTTTTGAATCCCTGCATCAGCATCTAATAAACTCTGCGCTAACATATAGGCGGGTGTGGTGACGACTTTATGTTGCTCATCAATAACAATATCTTCAACAGCACACGCTTGGTGATCGCCGCCTAGCTTTTCGATGGCTGAGGCTGTGTCTGCATCATTACCAATGGTTGTTTTAACACCTTGACCGTAAATAAGAGGTAGCATAGCGGGCGCAATACACATATAACCTGCGGCTTTATTAGCTTTAACAAAATCTGTACAAGCTTTTAGTACGTCATTTTGTACCTGAGCTTCAGGGCCTTTTACTGCAAAGTCAGATAGGTTTTTAGCGGCACCAAAGCCACCTGGGACAATTAACGCATCAAATTCACTTACCTTTAACTCTGTAATTGCTTTTATATCACCACGAGCTATGCGAGCAGCTTCCACTAACACATTACGATTAGGTGCCATTTCTTCACCGGTTAAATGGTTGATTGTGTGTAGTTGGTCAATATCGGGTGCAAAGCATTGATAAGATGCACCTGCTTTTGCAATGTGCAACAGGGTAAGTACTGCTTCGTTAATCTCTGCGCCATCATAAACACCGCAACCAGCTAAAATAACAGCCACTTTTTTCATTTGATATCTCTCCTTAATGCAACTGGCTTTAGTGTAGCAAGTATCTAAGTAAGACCACAAAATAAAATAATTTTGTCGTTAAAATGCTCGCAACATACGATGAATCGCTGTTTATGCCTTTTCATAAAATACTAACGTTAAAAAAAGTATAAAGGATCGCTATGATCTTTGATCCATTGTGCTAGAATACTCCTCCGGTTATGGAAAGGGACGTTATATTCGTTGTCGAATAGACACAGGACGTGAATAGATAAAACCGTTTTCCACATTGGTTAAAATAATAAAAAAAGAACCTCGTATTATCTTTTTTAAATAAAAACATGAGCTTATATAAAATTCCTAAGTGTAAATCTACTTCGGGAGGATTGCTTGTGGGTTTTATCTACAAAGTTATCCACAGCTTGCTATTATAGAAACCGTTATTGGTTAATAATTCACAGTCGTTTTCTTCATAGCCTTATGGCATGCTTACAGACAATTTAATGTTATTCAATTAGGATCCAATTTCACCATGGCTCAGATCCCTGAAAATCCACTTGTTCTTGTTGATGGTTCTTCTTATTTATTCCGTGCATATCATTCGCCACCACACCTTACTAACTCAAAAGGTGAAGCGACAGGCGCAATCTATGGCGTAGTTAATATGCTGAAAAGTTTGATCAAACAATATGATCCATCACACATGGTGGTAGTGTTCGATGCCAAAGGTAAAACCTTTAGAAATGACATGTACAGCGAATATAAAGCCAACCGTCCGCCAATGCCGGATGACTTACGCACACAGATCGCACCACTGCATAACATTATTAAAGCAATGGGTTTTCCACTTATTAGTATTGAAGGTGTTGAAGCGGATGATGTGATTGGTACTTTTGCACGTATTGCCTCTGAACAACAACGTCATGTGCTGATATCGACTGGCGATAAAGACATGGCGCAGCTTGTTAATGAGCACGTAACGCTTATTAACACGATGACCGATAGCATTTCAGATCCAGAAACCGTGGTTGAGAAATTTGGTGTGGGGCCTGAGCTGATCATTGATTACCTTGCCTTAATGGGCGACAAAGTCGATAACATTCCAGGTGTTGATGGTTGTGGTCCAAAAACTGCGGTGAAATGGCTACAAAAATATGGATCATTACAAGGGGTGATTGATCATGCTAGTGAAATCAAAGGCAAGATTGGTGAAAAGCTTGCTGCAGCACTTGATCATCTACCACTTAGTTATGAATTAGCGACGATTAAATGTGATGTTGAAGTTGAATCGGAGCTTGAAAATTTCAAACTACAAGAGCCTAATCGTGATGAACTGATTGCACTCTACGGCGAATGTGAGTTCCGCCGTTGGTTGGCAGAATTACTGGACAACCCTAAAGACGCTGACACGCACTTGGATGTACCTACTGAGGCTAACGAATTACCTAAAGTGGCTGACGCTCACTACGAGACAATTTTAACTGAAGAGCAACTTGATACTTTAGTAAAGCAATTAAATGACGCTGAACTTTTTGCTTTTGATACTGAAACAACCAGCCTTGACTATATGCAAGCGCAATTGGTTGGCATGAGCTTTGCGGTTAAAGCGGGTGAAGCTGCGTACATTCCAGTTGCTCACGATTACCCTGATGCGCCTGAGCAATTAAGCTTAGATACGGTTATGGCAAAAATTGGCCCAATCCTCGCGGATGAAAACAAAGCCAAAGTTGGACAAAACTTAAAATACGATAAAAGCGTATTAGCGAATGCCGGCTTTGAATTAAGCGGTATTAAGTTCGACACTATGTTGGAGTCGTATGTTTTTAATAGTGTGGGTAGCCGTCATGATATGGACTCATTGGCACTTAAATACCTAGGCCATAAAAATATCAGCTTTGAAGATATCGCAGGCAAAGGTAAAAAACAGTTAACGTTTAATCAAATTGAGCTAGAAAAAGCGGCGCCGTATGCCGCAGAAGATGCCGATATAACGCTACGTCTTCACCAAGTGTTATGGCCAAAAATTGATGCCGATAGCCAGTTAAAATCAGTCTTCGAAGAGATTGAGTTACCACTCGTTTCTGTGCTGTCTGATATTGAACGTACCGGTGTAGCGATTGATAGTAATATGCTTGCTGCTCATAGCCAACGCTTAGGCGAACGCCTGTTAGAGCTTGAGCAAGAAGCTTATGATATGGCTGGTGAAAAGTTTAACTTAGGCTCACCTAAGCAACTGCAAGCTATTTTGTTTGAAAAACTAGAACTTCCTGTTATTAAGAAAACACCAAAAGGCGCGCCTTCAACAGCTGAAGAAGTATTACAAGAGCTTGCTCATGACTATCCGTTACCTAAGGTGATTATCGAACACCGTGGTTTATCTAAACTGAAATCAACCTACACAGATAAACTACCGCTAATGGTTAATGAACGCACGAAGCGAGTACATACCTCTTACCATCAAGCAGTAACAGCAACAGGGCGCTTAAGCTCAACGGATCCTAACTTGCAGAATATTCCAATTCGTTCGGAAGAGGGGCGTCGTATTCGTGAAGCCTTTGTTGCTGCAAAGGGTCATAAGATAGTGGCTGCGGATTACAGCCAAATTGAATTACGTATCATGGCGCATTTATCACAAGATAAAGGCCTACTTAGCGCGTTTGCTAATGGTTTAGATGTACACAGTGCAACGGCTGCAGAAGTCTTTGGGGTAAATCTTGAAGACGTAACCAGCGATATGCGCCGTAAAGCTAAGGCAGTTAACTTCGGTTTAATTTACGGTATGTCGGCATTTGGCTTATCACGTCAATTAGATGTGCCACGTCATGAAGCACAGCATTATATCGATAAATACTTTGAGCGTTTCCCTGGTGTGCTTGAGTACATGGAAACAACCCGTGAAAAAGCAGCTGATAAAGGCTATGTAGAGACTATTTTTGGTCGCCGATTACATTTACCAGAAATCAACGCAAGAAACGGAGCCCGTCGTAAAGCGGCAGAACGCGCTGCTATCAATGCACCAATGCAAGGCACCGCTGCTGATATCATCAAAAAAGCGATGCTGAAAGTTCACCAGTGGGTGAACGCACAAGCTGAAGGTTCTGTTAAATTACTTATGCAAGTACACGATGAATTAGTGTTTGAAATTAAAGAAGAATCTGTGGACGACTATAAAGCAGAAATTTGTAAGCTAATGTCTGAAGCCGCCACGCTTGATGTACCACTGATTGTTGAAGCCGACAGTGGTGACAACTGGCAACAAGCTCACTAATCGCTGAATTAGGAGCCGCGAGTATAAAATACAAGTGGCTCTGCAGGATTAAAATGTAGTCGCGGGTTTATCCCGCGCTTTCACTTTTATAGATTGCGCGATATACAATCGCTCCTCCCACCTTACGCCGACTTACAGCTACAAGATTGCTCGCGTAAATAATTAAGTACTTCAAGGCAAAACCCTTTCTTTATAAAGGACGAGTTACTTACGCCATAACTTGAATAACCCATAATGTAAAATGGCTTTTGTTGTAAAATTAAAGTTAACAAGAAAAGACCGTTTTATCGATTCGTTATATGTTTATCAATTCGTGTTTTTTAGTACCAGATTTAATTTATTTTTAACTGAGTATTTGCTAAAGTCCGCGCCGTCCTCATCCTGTAGGACATCCTGTTGATGATGCATCTGAAAAGGTGCAACGTATTGATAGCTTCTCCCCAGTTTGCTATAACGACTCACTCCTTGTTGAGTGAGTCGCTTTTTCTTTTCTTATCATACAATTCATTGCACAAATTAACCTAGATGGTACCATCAAAAGTGATTCTTATTTACTTTCGAAGGAATGCGTTATGTTTAAATCTATGGCAATTGCTGCCTTTTCATTATCGAGTTTATTAGTTGCCCCTTTAGCCAGCGCAAACTGGCAAGTTAATAATGAGCAAAGTAAAGTGAGCTTTGTCTCTATCAAGAAGAATTCAATCGCTGAAGCGCACCATTTTAAAAAGCTATCAGGAGGCTTGAACGAGCAAGGCCAATTAAAATTAATGATTGATCTGACGTCTGTGGAAACTCTCATTCCAATTCGTAACGAGCGCATGACTAAATTACTGTTTGAAACACATGAATTTCCAAACGCAATTTTAACGGCAGATCTCAGTAAAACACTAGCAACCCTTAAACCAGGCCAGCATGTACTTAAAGGTTTAAAGGCTGAATTAGACTTTCATGGGAATAAGAAAGAGTTAACGATTGATGTACTTGCCAACATGTCACCGAAAGGCGATGTAACCGTATCATCTCTTACGCCAGTTATTATTAATGCAAGCGATTTCAAAGTAACAGAAGGCATCAGCGAATTACAAAAGCTAGCGGGTTTACCATCCATTGCAACAGCTGTCCCTGTTACCTTTTCACTTACGCTTGATAAAGAAAAGTAATGCAATCACTTGCTGAGTTAGAAACCGCCCTTCAGACACCTGATAAACCGTTTGATCAATGGCAGCCACAAAGTTGTGGGGAAGTGCCAATAACGATTGATGCGCAAGGGCGGTGGTTTTATGCCGGCAGTGAAATAAAACGCGAGGCAATGGTTAAACTTTTTGCCTCCGTGCTTTGCAAAGAAGCTGACAGCTATTTTTTAAAAACGCCTGTTGAGAAAATGGCTATCGCAGTCGATGATGTCCCGTTTATTATTGTTGATTGGCGTTTTGAGGAGACTGAACAAGGTCGTGCGCTTTGCTGTGTTGATAATTTACAGCGCAACTGGCTAGTCTCTGAAAAACAGCCATTAGAGCTATGTGAATTTACTGGGGTGAGTGTACCTTACTTACAATTGGCCCATGGATTGGCTGCAAGGGTATCGAGAAAGGTTTATTATCAGTGGGCGGAAAAAGCCTGCTCAGACGAGCAGGGCTATTATATCGAATCGTTAGCCAAGCGTTATTACTTGGCTTAAGAGGTTACGCTTCAGGTGTTTCGTCAGACTCAGGTGCGTGTACTTCAATTGGTCCTAAAAACCACTCATCTAGCTTTTTAGCAACTTCAGGTAAGCCTGTGCCTTTTAATGAAGAGAAGGCATGGACTGTAATATCACCCTCTAAGCTACTTAACTCACGGCGAACGTGCAAAACTTGTGCTTTACGCGCACCTTGTTTGAGTTTGTCGCACTTGGTTAATAGTGCCAGCACTGGAATTTCGCTACCCACAGCCCAGTCAATTAAGTCACGGTCTAAATCTTTTAACGGATGGCGAATATCCATCAAAACAACGATACCTTTTAAGCTTTGA
Organism: Pseudoalteromonas sp. CO133X; assembly: GCA_004208945.1. Taxonomy (GTDB): domain Bacteria; phylum Pseudomonadota; class Gammaproteobacteria; order Enterobacterales; family Alteromonadaceae; genus Pseudoalteromonas. The sequence continues at coordinate 33,750 of SGPE01000007.1, forward strand.
CGTTTTTGTAAGTATTCACCTAGCGACTTTTGCCATTTCTTCTTCATTTCGATAGGAACTTTAGCGAAACCATAGCCTGGTAAATCGATAAGGCGTTTATCGGCATCAAGTTCAAACGTATTGATCAACTGAGTACGACCTGGTGTTTTAGATGTACGTGCTAATTTTTGATCTGTTAAGGTATTAAGGGCACTGGATTTACCTGCATTCGAACGACCAGCAAACGCGACTTCAATCCCCGTATCAGCAGGTAAGCGTGAGATATCAGGTGCGCTGGTAACAAAGGACGCAGTATTATATTTGATACGAGATTTGAGCACAGGCTCTCCTAGTCTTTTAAAAATAATGGTAGTCAGTGGCCTAAATCCACCTAAGGCACGTATTTTATACTATTAAAGCAGCATTCAAAAGCGTATTTAGGGGTGCTAAGCTGGCTTTGAATGAGGAAAATTTCTAGGTAGAAACTTAATCTAAGTCAAATCCCTATAAATTATGAGCTTAATGTGGGCAGAAAACGTGCCAGAGAATTTATTATCGTGTAGAATATAGAAATCACAACATCCATATTGTAGATGATACAGGGTCGGAAACAGAGAATTCACCATGAAAAAAATAGCACTATCTTTAACTATATTGCTTGGTACGTTGTCAGCAAGCAACGCAACAGCATTTGATGGCGATGTAAACGCAGGTAAAGAGAAATCGGCAACGTGTGCGGCTTGTCACGGCCCAGACGGTAATGCACCGGTTACTATCTACCCTAAAATTGCAGGCCAACACGCAGATTATATCTATAAACAATTACAAGAGTTTAAATTAGGTATGACATCTGGCGGCAAAGAAGGTCGTATGGATCCAGTAATGAGTGGCATGGCAATGCCGCTTAGCGATCAAGACATGAAAGACCTAGCAGCTTACTTCTCTTCTTTAAATATGTCTGAAGGTACAACACCTAAAGATGTAGTTGAAGTGGGTCAACAGCTTTTCAAAGCAGGCGATGCTGAGCGTGGTATCCCTTCATGTGCAGCATGTCACGGTCCTCGTGGTAATGGTACATCACTTGCGAAGTTCCCGAAAATTTCGTTTCAGCATCCTGAATACATTAAGTCGCAACTTGAAAAGTTCCGTGATGGTACGCGCAATAACGACCTAAATGGCATGATGCAAGACATTGCTAAAAAACTAACAGATGAAGACATCGAAGTACTTTCAAAATACCTAGGTGGCTTACACTAAAGTCTGATTGCGAGCTATATTGTTTCGCACTAAAATTTATTTAGTTTGATAAAAGCAGCGTAAGCTGCTTTTTTTTATCTACATCCTGTGTCGAAATATCCTACTCTTGTGTGAGACATTGACCATACCTTGGTGTGAGCTAAGTCTTATTTTTATTTTATCTTTAAATGTAACTTATTGTTATTGAATGAAATGAGCTTGTTTCAATATCTTCAATGTAAGAAAAGTTATATAAATTAGTTGTAACAAAATTATTAATAAGTAAATTAACCACTGTCGCTGAAACAATAGAACAACATGGACAATGTGAATAAGGAAAGTAACTGCGGCGAATCTTTAGGGGTAGACACTGGTTAGGTGTCCTAAAGGAAATAACAAAAAAGTGTCAGGATTGACCGAAAATAATAAAAGCTCATGGAAGTCTAATAATAAAAACAAAATGGAATGCTACACGGAAGGTAAAAATAATAACAAAATGGAAAACAATAATAATAAAAATAATAAAGACTAAAAAAGTCGAAGGGAGAAGTGTCCAGATAATTGGCGCTCAGATTAGTAGGCGGTAGAGATGTTTTCTCTACCGCCTTTTTATTTGTCCTGTTACAATAGCCCCCGTTTATACGATAAGTATAAAAAGTGCGCAGGTCATCGTATTGACCAACGTCATCCGCACACACCAAATTCTTCTGGTTATGCCAGCATTACAATGCCTAGAGGCGTTGTGCACAACCTCTTAAGTGAGACGATCAAGATATGAGTAGAAAGAAAAAGTCGCGTAAGATTCCATCAAATGGTCCAGTACGTCTAAGTAAAGAAAAGCTTAGAGAAATGCGCGCACTAAAAGAGCAGCGAGTAAAGAAAACAAAAGGGGCAAAAGCGGGTACTCGCAATGCACCTGATGCTTTAAAAGATGATAAAGCGACAACAAACAGTCAGCCTAAAGATAAGCGAACGGGCAGTAAAAAGCCTGTTTCATTGGTAGCACCAAAAGCTGAACCAAAAATTGAAATGAAACGTAACTTAAAACCAATGGTTGAGCTTAAGAAAGTGGCTGAGCCTGAGTTAACGCCAGAGCAAGAGTTAGAAGCACTTGAAAGTGATGAGCGTCTGCTTAAGCTTGTTGAGCGTCATGAACGTGGCGAGTTACTAACAGGCAAAGATGCCAAATACTTTAATAGCCGTATTGCGCGTCACCAAGCGCTCTGTAAGCTTTTAGGTATCGAAGATGAAGATGATTACGAAGACGACTTTGAAGATGACTTTGATGCTGAAGGCGAGTCTGACTTTGATAAGTATTTATCAGACGATTTAGCGAATGAGTGGTTTGATGAAGACGATGAGGATGAGCGATGAGCACGAGCTTGATTATTGCCATTGTTATAGGAGCGGCAATTATCGCAGGACTTGCATTTTATGCAGGGCAATTATTGTATAAGTTAAATGTACAAAAAAAGTCGATCGCAAAAAAGCAAGCTGAGCATGAGCAGCAGCTAGCTGCATCAAAAATGAAGCGTAACGCAAAATTGGCTGATAGCATTCACTTGATAGCGCGTGCTATGAATGAAGAGCAATGCGAATTTTCAGAAGGCTGCTTACGTATCTGGGTATTGATGTCTCAATATAGCTTTGCTGAAGAGTTCGAACTGAGTGAGCGCTACCCAGGCATTTTTAAAATGTACGAAGTGGTCAAAGACATGCCAACTCACGATGCCCGTAAAAAATACTCTAAAAAAGAGGTTTTCAAAATGGATACAACACGTTGGCGTGCAGAAGAGCAACATAGCGACGAGATAAAAGCGGATTGCGCACGTTTAATTGAAGAGTTTAAAGCCGCACCTGGCAGTGAAAACGTCGTATTCAATTAAGCGGGTTGGTAAAGCTGTTATAAAAAAGCAGAGCAATTTTATTGCTCTGCTTTTTAGTTTGGGCGTGAAAATATCAAATAACCCGTGAAAAACGTGTTTGTTTGATTTGTTGTTGTAAGTGCGCGTCAAAGCACATACAAATAATACGAATAAATAAGTTACCGCGGGCTGTAACAGTGATCTTGTCTTCGCTAACTGACACTAAACCATCAGCACGTAATGGCTCGAGAGCGAGTAGAGCTTCACGGAAATAATGTGTAAAGTTAATTTTAAACTGTTGCTCGATTGTTGGAATATCAAGCTCAAACTGACAAATCAGTTGTTTGATCACCGCTGCACGTAAGGTATCGTCCTCACTGAGTAAAACACCTTTACATACCGCGCTGCCAAAACCTTCTTGCACAGCTTTATAATAGTGCTTAAGCTCTTTTTCATTTTGTAAAATGGCATTGCCAATTTGCGAAATTGACGACACACCTAAGCCTAATAAATCACATTGACCATGCGTGGTGTAACCTTGGAAATTGCGGTGCAACTGACCTTTGTTTTGTGCAATGGCGAGCTCATTATCTTTACGGGCAAAGTGATCCATACCGATAAACTGATAGCCCGCAGCTAACATCTGCTCAAGCGTATTTTTAAACATTGTGAGCTTGTCTCTAGCAGACGGTAAGTCTGCATCTTTAATTTTACGCTGCGCTGCGAATCTATCAGGTAAATGAGCGTAATTAAAAACCGACACGCGATCTGGGTTTAATTCAATTAACTGCGAAATCGTCTCTTTAAAGCTCTCTGGTGTTTGTAATGGCAAACCGTAAATCATATCAGCATTAATTGATTTGAAGCCAAGCTCACGAGCCTCACTGATTAAACCTTTTACTGACTGCACGCTTTGTGGGCGATTAACTGCCAGCTGTACAGCATCATTGAAGTCTTGAATACCAAACGAGACACGATTGAAGCCAAGCTTGCGCAGGTGTACTAGCATGCCATCAGCTAAAGAGCGAGGATCAATTTCAATACCGCGCTCGGCATCATCAGCAAAATTAAAGTGCTGCTCAACCAATGCCATTAAACGGCTCATTTGCTCTGCCGATAGAAAGGTTGGCGTACCACCCCCTAAATGCAGTTGCTCAACGCTATAATCAGCAAATAGTGTTGCTTGCTCAGCAATCTCAAGCGCCAAGTTATCTAGGTATAAATCGGCTTTCGATTGATGACGAGTGATCACTTTATTACAACCGCAGTAATAACAAAGCTGACTGCAAAAAGGGATATGAATATACAAAGATAAAGAGCGGCTCTTTGAGGCCGCAATCGCATTGATCATATCTTGTTGTTTATAACCATCAGCTAAAGACAATGCGGTGGGGTAAGAGGTATATCGAGGCCCAGAAATATTGTACTTGTTGATCAGAGATTGATCCCAGCTTGGTAAATTTATCACAGTCAGCACTCCGCAATTAATAGAGTGGCTATTTTAGCGAGTTTACTCATTCTGCTATTTGATCTAGGACAATATCAACGTCTACAAACTAGCCAACATAGCAGAGGTAATTGAAAAATAGATAAGTTTACTATTTGAGCAGTTAGAGTATTGATTGTTAAAATAAAGAGTTTTGCTAGTGACAAGGCTAAAAAAAGTTTTTATACTGCAACCCGCTTTAGAGACTTATGTCTATAAACGCATCTAAAAAATTAGCTTTCGCTAATAGCATGGCCCCTTAGCTCAGTTGGTTAGAGCACACGACTCATAATCGTTAGGTCCCCAGTTCAAGTCTGGGAGGGGCCACCATTTTTAAAAGCTTCCCAAGTAAAGACCTACTAACAGAAATTACCCAAACTATTTTACGAGCTGTATTTGTTTTTGACTAACAAGAACATTCAAGTATAGAAAGTAATCAAAAATTGATGTACCCTTTTTTTCTTTATATTAACGAGGGAATGTTATGTCAACTGAAAAAATGATCGAACGAAATATAGGTGTATTGCGCGATAAAATTAGAAATGCAGATACAAAAACCGTTATGGGCTGTGTTGCAATTGCAACGAGCGCGGATATGTTATCTGGTGCAAAACTATCTAAATCACAATACAGCCATATCGTTAATAGCCCTCAGCGATGTAATTTAATCAAAATCGCTTTATATAAAGATCTAACTAGATTAATAACAGAGAAAGCTATACCCAAATTATTATCTGCTGCAGATCCAACTTCAGATTTATCTAAAGTAGCTTTTATGTCCGAAGCGTCAGCTGATGCTGCTGGCGAGACTTTAGAATTAAAAACTGGTATACCTGCATTTAAAACAGCAGCTGTTTTGAATGCATTAAGTGCAGGTATTCAAATTAAAACCATGTGGGATATACAGGCGATTGAAAGTAGCTTTGCGCAAAGCCCCATGCAGTTTGAAAAGTTATTCGCTGATTGGAGAAGCTGGAATATCGCAGAGCGTTATCAGGTGGCACAATGAAAAAGTTTTTAGTTTTATTATTACCAAGTACATGCTTTGCACAGTTTTCAGATTTATCTTTGTGTGAGGATAAGCAAACTATGTTAGGTATGGACTTTTATGATAAGTGCGTAGGTGTGGCAGACGCCTCTGTACATAAATTAAAGTCTGATATAACAGCGAAGCAACTTTATGATTACATCACAATGGGCATCAAAGATGTGAACGCTTTAGAAAAATACCTTTCTGATGACTTGATTGGTATAGTGCACGCATTAATATCGATTGACCCAAACCCGCTTTATTACACGACTGTTGGTAATAATATTTTAGTGAACACAAGAGAAGGGCTAAATATTTTTGAAAAGCATGATGGCTATTGGCTGCAAAAGTTAGTATCAAACAGACCTCGTGAGGAATATGATTCATCCGAAAACTAATTCAATATTGAATAATCATTTAAGTAAACCTCACTTATACAGCCTAAGGGTTAATGCAGATTAAAAATTATTCGCCGCTTAAAAAGCCGGTACAAACACCGGCTTAAAACATATCTAAAGTGCTAATACTGGCTGATTACTTATAACCATTAGGGTTATTGCTTTGCCAACGCCACGTATCTTGCATCATTTCATCAATACCTCGCTCAGCTTGCCAACCTAGTTCATTGAATGCCTTTTCAGTTGCAGCGTAACAGGCGGCTATATCGCCAGAGCGACGTGGTGATATTTGGTAAGGTACGGCTTGACCACTGGCTTTCTCGAAGGCGTTGACCATCTCTAGTACTGAATAGCCGTTTCCTGTGCCAAGGTTATAAATATGGGCGCCTGTATTATCGGCAATGCGTTCTAATGCTTTTAAGTGGCCTAACGCCAAATCAACCACATGGATATAATCACGAACACCGGTACCATCTTTTGTATTGTAGTCATCGCCAAATACGCTGAGTTTTTCGAGCCTTCCTACAGCAACTTGTGAAATATACGGCAGTAAATTATTTGGAATATCATTAGGATCTTCACCAATGAGGCCTGATTTGTGCGCCCCTACAGGATTGAAGTAGCGTAGTAATGCTAGCGCAAAACGGTCATCTGATTTAACGATGTCTTGCAGTATCATTTCAACCATAAGCTTAGATGTGCCATATGGGTTGGTTGTGCCACCCACAGGAAAATCTTCACGAATAGGTAAGCTCGCAGGGTTGCCATAAACGGTTGCAGATGAACTAAAAACTAATTTGAATACACCTGCATCACGCATGGCATCCACTAATGTAAGGGTACCTTGCACATTGTTTTGATAGTACTCAATAGGTTTAGCAACAGATTCGCCTACAGCTTTTAAACCAGCAAAGTGGATTACGCTATCAATGTTATGATGCTTGAAAATCTCATCAAGGCATTCTCTATCTTGTACATCTCCTTGATAAAAAGTAATTTCTTTTTCAGTGATTTGCTTAACGCGTTTAAGCGATTCGTTGGATGAGTTACTTAAGTTATCAAGAACAATAACTTCATTACCTTGTTGAAGTAGCTCTAATACTGTATGAGAACCGATGTATCCAGCTCCGCCGGTGACTAAAATAGTCATAAAAGCTCCATGATTAATACGTGGTTGAATAGCCTCTATTTCATCATACTTTGTAGCAAAATTATATTCTAAATTTACAATAGTAAGGAGAGCCTATTGTCTTGCTTTGGGTTACATTTTATACCATATTGGTTACAAGTGAACGATGTGGTTAAGCTATAGTTAAAGGTGACTGTTTAGTTTATATAACCGTATTTCGATGGAGAGAAAGATGAATACATTAAAGAAAATAACTCTCGCTATGATATTTGTATTGCCAGCCTTCACCTATGCGGGAGAGGCAAAGGTAAAATGGCACGACTTTGATGATTATCGGGATGTACGTCCAGGGAATAACTCAACTAAAGGATCATTTCATAAAAGCGTAGCGAACAACCTTGAAAAACACTTTAGCAAGCTTGCTGAAAAACTACCAGAAGGGTATACGCTTAATGTTGAGGTGACGGATCTTGATCTTGCTGGTGATGTTCGTTTTGGTTCGATGAACGAACTGCGCATTATTAAGCCAATTTATTTTCCTAGAATCGATTTAAATTATTCAGTGACAGACAAAAGTGGCAAGGTATTAAGCGAGGCCAGCGATGTAAAACTCAAGGACATGGGCTTTATGGATCGTATGAAAATGGGCCGTGATGAAGCCTATTATTACGATAAACGTTTGATCACTGATTGGTTTGAAGATGAGCTATTACCATCATTAAACCTTGGCGAGTAATCACTAAAAGCTGTAAGCCGTCAGCTAGGCACGCCAAGCAAGCTTGACGTCTACGTTTGATGTAGGCGTGAAATTTATTTCGCGCGATAGCCTCTATTTACAACAAATGAAATAGAGGCTTCTACGTTACTTAAACGTCGCTAACAGTTGTAATAACTGTTGAAGCTTAAAAACTGTTTTTTTCAGTTTTTCTTCGTCCATCCCGTCGTTGCTTAAGCTTTCTACATCAGCAGCAACATCGAGAACATAAGGTTTAAAGCGTTTGGCTTCAAAATCAAAGCCTGCATCTTTTGCAAATAAGGCTTTGAATTTGCCATGGCCTTGCTGCTGTAAATCATCTAATTTTTTATCAGCATCAAGTGCCTGACGATAAACGATTTTTAGGTTAGCATTGAGTTGTTCAATAATTGAATCCATTTTTTTCCTAAAGCTTTAGACTGCAATGGCGATATAGTACGTGGATTGTTATAAAAAGTCAGGTAGTGAACTATGAATATATCAGGATCAAATTTACCGGCAATGAGTGGCGGTGGTGAAAGTGCGGAGCTTTATAGTGCTGCTCTTGCAAAAAAACAGCAAAAAGCTGAAGGCGCTGCTGCACTTGCTCTTATTGAAGGTGCTGCAGTAAATACGAGCGCCACACAAACACCTGCAAAGTCTGTAACCGCAACACTGGGTAATAACATAAACGTATACGTGTAACTAAACTAGATTGAGGTCGATAGGGGTTTTGCTTTTTTCTCCACCGATCTCTCTAACTAGTTTGGGCACTAAAAACCCAGGTAAAGCTGCTAGCATGTCTGACATTATTTGTTTTGCTAGCTGCTCAGGTATATCAAAATGACTCGCCCCTTCCACTTTATCAAGTAGGTGCAAGTAGTAGGGCAGTATGTCAGCATCAAATAGTGCCTCACTAAGGGCTATTTGCGCGCTTGCTGTATCATTCACATCTTTTAATAACACCGCTTGATTTAATAAAGTGACCCCCACTACTTTTAGCTTTTGCATAGCAGCTTTAAAGTCATCATCAATTTCGTTTGCATGATTAATATGGTTGATAAACACCACTTTTAAAGGTGATGCTGCAAAACGGGCACACAGCTCATCGGTAATTCTTGCTGGGATCACCACAGGCAAGCGGCTATGAATACGTAGGCGTTTAATTTGTGGAAGCTGTTCTAACTCATCCATAAACCAACTAACAGCATCGTCTTTAGCCATTAATGGGTCGCCACCACTTAAAATAACTTCGTTGATGTTGGTATCTGCTTTTATATAGGCGAGGGCTTCAATTAAACTGCGCTTATTCAATTGATTTTCTTGATACGGAAAGTGGCGTCTAAAACAATAACGACAATTGACCGCACAGCCTGTTTTAAACATGACCAAAACACGAGAGCGATACTTGTGTAATAAACCAGGTTGGTCGTTATCTTGCTCTTTTAATGGATCTTTGTCGTATCCTGTTTGTGCTAAAAATTCTTGGTGCCTTGGCATCACTTGCAGCAAAAGAGGGTCGTTGATGTCGCCATAACGCATTTTTTTGATAAAAGGCTGCGGCACGCGGAGAGGAAAAAGACTGCGTGCTTTAAGGTCTTTTTCGTCTACTTTGCTTGATAATCCTAGCATTTCTAGCAAGCGTTCAGGACAAGTGACAACATTTGCCAATTCTTTTTGCCAGTTTTTATGCAAATTTACTTCATTTCTTTGTATCATTGACACGTAGATTACTCGAAATTATTTAGACAGAGGAAACGATGGCGAATTATAGCACCAATGAGTTCAAGGGCGGCCTAAAAATTATGTTAGACGGCGAACCTTGCAGCATCTTAGAAAATGAAATGGTAAAACCAGGTAAAGGCCAAGCGTTTAACCGTGTTCGTATTCGTAAACTTATCACAGGTAAAGTACTAGAAAAAACATTCAAGTCAGGTGAAACAGTTGAAGGTGCAGACGTAATGGATACAGATTTAGCGTATCTATACACTGACGGTGAGTTCTGGCACTTTATGAACAACGAAACATTTGAGCAAATCGCTGCTGACGAAAAAGCACTTGGCGACAATGCAAAATGGTTAGTTGAAAATGACGTTTGTACAATCACACTTTGGAACGGTAGCCCAATCGCTGTGACGCCACCAAACTTTGTTGAATTAGAAATCACTGAAACAGATCCAGGTCTAAAAGGTGATACAGCGGGTACTGGCGGTAAACCAGCAACATTAAGCACAGGTGCTGTTGTTCGTGTTCCTCTATTCGTACAAATCGGCGAAGTGATCAAAGTTGATACACGTAGCGGTGAATACGTGAGCCGTGTTAAGTAATAGGCTTAATTAAGCAATTTGTTATAAAATCCCAGCTTATGCTGGGATTTTTTTTGGGAAACACTATGTCTAATGTTCTTTGGCAACCAAGCGCCGATATTGAAACTTTACGCGAGCGTGCCGTCATCATCCGCCGTATTCGCGAGTTCTTTTATGCACGGGATGTAATGGAGGTTGAAACGCCAAGTCTTAGTGCTGCCAGTGTAACCGATGTACATTTAGCCACATTTAGCACAGAGTTTGTTGGTCCTGGTCATGCTGGTGGCTTGCCATTGTATTTACAAACTTCGCCTGAGTTTGCCATGAAGCGTTTACTTGCTGCTGGCTCTGGTGCTATTTTTCAGCTTTGTAAAGCATTTCGTAATGAAGAAGCGGGTAGCCATCATAACCCTGAATTTACAATGCTTGAGTGGTATCGCCCAGGTTTTGATGAATTTGCGCTTATGGATGAAATGGATGAGCTTATGCAATTAGTGCTCTGCGTAGAACCCGCAGAGCGACTAACTTATCAGCAAGCCTTTATTAATGCATTAGCTGTAGACCCTTTAACGGCTGATATTAGCACATTGCAGCAACTAGCAACGGAGCAAGGCTTTGCCGATATTGCTGCGCATGAAACACATCGCGATACTTTGTTGCAGCTATTATTTTGTATGAAAGTAGAGCCAACGATTGGCCAAGAAAAGCCTTGTTTTGTTTATCATTTTCCTGCATCGCAAGCCGCTCTTGCCCAAATTTGCCAGCATGATGAGCGGGTAGCAGGGCGCTTTGAGTTATATTTTAAAAATATGGAACTGGCAAACGGCTTTAATGAACTAACGGATGCTAAAGAGCAGGCTGCTCGCTTTAAAGAAGATAATCAATACCGTGAAGCGAATGGCTTAAAACAAGTGCCAATGGATGAGCGTTTAATAGCTGCACTTGAAAATGGGTTACCGCAATGTGCTGGTGTGGCACTGGGAATTGATCGACTCATTATGCTGGCAACCAATAAGCAAAAGATTAAAGACGTGATTGCCTTTGATGTTGAAAGGGCTTAATTGTAGGAGCGGGTTTACCCCGCGATTTTCGTTGATTTTAAAAGCGCGACATAAAGTCGCGCCTACGGTTTATAGCTCGTAAATAAATGTCACACCGGCAACCATAGGTTCGCCAAGTTGTGTGTATGTGTGAGTCGCATAACCATCTAATGGGTCGTTACCAAACTCAAAGCCACGGGTTGGTACGTCTTCATCAAATAAGTTACGCGCCCATGCATTAATGCTCCAATTATCACTTTCATAACCAAATGAAGCATTTACTAAGTTAGTGCTTGGTGCTTGTGAGTTGTGGCTATCAGAGAAGTAGTAATCGTCTTTGCCCTCAACACCAATTGATGCGTAAAGTGCTGGCGTAAAGTTATAGCGCGCAGTGAATGCATATTGGTATTTAGGTGCTTGTGCTTGGTCTCGACCATCTTGATCTAGGCCTGATTGCGCAACAAAGTCATTGATTTCTGTATGTAGATAACCTGCACTACCCGTTAGTAGTAAGTTGTCAGTAGCTTGGAAGCTGCCTTCAATTTCTAAACCGTAGTTTTCGCCAGAGCTTGCGTTATCGATATAACCTGTGAACTTTTGACCTTCAACTTGCCACGACTTTAACTGCATATCTTCGCGGTACATGTAAAAAGCGGCGAGGCGTAATACAAATCTATCGTCAAGAGAGCTGCCTTTCACACCAAACTCACCGCTCCATAAATATTCAGGGGCAAATGATGTGTGGTTCGCAAAGAAATCAGCATCTAGATTTAAGCCTTCATCTTTTGCTTTTGCCAGTGCTTCAGAGTTAATACCGCCTGCTTTGTAGCCACGAGTAATACTGGTGTAGATCATGGTGCGATCAATCACTTGGTATTCAAGAGCAAGTTTACCACCCACCATGACATCATCGGTTTCTTCAATAAAGCCATTGTTATCAATGTAATCGCCTTGGTATTGCTCAACGCGCAGACCCGTAATTAAGGTTGTTTTTGGCCCTATAGGGGTTGCTACTTGCCCGTATGCAGCGATGTTGCTGGTTTCATAATTTGAGGTAAATGGTTGTGTCAGCCATGTGTATTGGCGTTCCAAGTCAACTTCACGACCTTGATAATAAATGCCCGCTACCCACTCGCCAGACTTACCATTAAATTGCAGTTCGGCCGCTTGATCTTTACGATCGCGCAAGTAAGTATCTGTTGAGCTATAGCCCCACTCATGTAAACCTGCGGCGCAAAGCTCTGGCTGAGCTTCATCATTACACACCCAATCTTCGTCAAAACTGTAAAGTAGCTCACTGTCGATACCTGACACATTAAGGCTTACATCAAATAAATCGAAGCCGGTGTACGTATTGGCAAGGCCAACTGCAATGCTTTCTTGGTTATCTTCGCCTGGCTCATCAGCAACACTGTAACGGCTATTATCGAGTGTAAATGCATCGTAGCCATTATTAATATCAATATAGTGAACACTCAGTTCTGTGCGTAAGTTATTTGTTAGCTGGCTGTGTAATTTAAAGCGAGAAACGAGCTCATCTTGTTGCTGGGTATCTTTGTTTAAATAACGGTTTTCAACGTAACCATCAGACTCACGTTGATAAATGCTAGCGCGCACTGCGGTGTCATCGGTAATACCCGTGCCGGCAGCAATACCTGCCTCATAGCTGTTGTAATTACCTGCGCCAAGCTGCACTTTTACACTTGGATCAAGGGTTGGTGCAGCTGATTCCATTTGAATCATACCGGCAAGTGCATCAGCGCCAAAGCGTGTGCCTTGTGGTCCACGGTAAATTTCAACTTGGTCAACATCAAATAATAATGAACTACCACCAAGGCCAGAGTAGTTAATACCGTCGATCACCAAACCTACAGATGGGTTAATTGGGTCAACAAACTGTGAGCGCAAACCAACACCACGAATTTGCACATAACGACCTCGTGATGCGCCAGACGTAAAGTTTACATTCGCGGCACTTGCTAGCATCTCATCTAAAAACTTAGCGCCTCGCTGATTGATCTCATGATCAGAAAATAAGCTGGCGCTGGCGCTAAGTGTTTGAATACTTTCTTTTTGGAAATCACCAGTGACTAAAATTTTTTCTAGCTCACCGTCTTCAGCATAAGCGATTGTTGATGCTGCAAATAATGGCAAAATAGCAGCAGATAATAATGATAAACGTCGTTTCATGCGGTTCTTAACTCCATTTTAGGGACTGCTATTCTAGCAAGCCTGCTGGCCAAATGGCTATTGCTACCCAAACAAAGTGAATCTTTAGGTTGTTTAGGTATTTATGATATAAACGCAGGCAATTATACGTAAATTGATTAGGAATACGACTATGACCTTTAAAGTTGACTTTAAAGTGCGAGATTATGAGTGCGATTTACAAGGCATTGTTAACAACAGTGTGTATTTTAATTATCTTGAGCACGCACGTCATGAGTTTTTACATGCCAAAGATATCGATTTTGCAAAATTAGCCAAAGAAAAAGTGAATCTTGTGGTGCTTCGCAGTGAAATGGATTACAAAGCATCTTTAGTACCAGGCGATGAATTTTATGTTGTGGTAGAACCTGAGCGAGTTAGCCGAATAAAATTTGCTTTTAGACAAACTATTTATCGTAAATGTGATGATAAAGTGATGCTGCAAGCATTTGTGATTGGCACGTCAGTTAATGAAAAAGGTCGTCCTTTTTTACCAGAAGAAATCGATAAGTTATTCAAATAACCCTTGTTGTTCTATAAAGAGCTAGCTTAGAACATTTTTTTACAGATAAAACATGTTTTTTTAACGATCAAACGCGTTAAATATTGTTATCATTACTAAATTGAAAATAAAGTCGAAAAATATATGAAGCTAGTCGCCTTGCCAATTCTTTTTGTATTATTTTGTGTGGGATGCTCATCAACTGGGAGCGTGTCAAGCGAGCACTTAAAATACACACAATGGCAGCTATCAAAAATAAATGGTTTATCTATCCCTGTGTCACAAAGTGCATCAATGCGTTTTATTGAAGCCATGCAAATTAATGGCTTTGCGGGTTGTAATAAATTTTTTGGTGAAGGGCAGCTCGTCGAAGACACATTGAAAGTAAATAAGCTAGGTATGACTCGTAAGTCATGCGGTGAAAAAGTGGATGAGCTAGAACAGAAATTATTGATGACTTTAAAGCAAGGCGCAGCAATTTCATTGAATGATGAACAGTTGGTGTTACAAGGCGAGCATCACTTCACTTTTATCGTTAAAAACTAAAACGCTTAGCTTGCAGCTATTTTTTAACTCACGTACACTCATTGTGTTTTTATAAAACAACGAATTTAAACTTGTCGGAGTGCCTTTAAAAGGCTGAGATCGCGAAAGCGGGATCCGTGAACCTGATCAGGCTAACACCTGCGTAGGGAACAAGCTGCCTCGTTAGGCGCTTGTGCGCCAAATATAGGGGCATAAGCGGCATAGGCTGCAACAGTAAGTGTTTATCTTACTAACGATCCAATGGCGTTTGCCACTCTCTATTGCGCTTGCAATATCTGACAAGACAACCCTTAAAGCAATGAGGTAAGTCATGTCAAACACAACAACTAAACCGTCTCGCCGCGAAACTCGTGCGGCTGCATCTGATTATATTTACAACCTAACCGGTCAACCGTTTCCTAACTCACATAAAGTCTATGTTGAAGGCACACAAGATAACGTACGTGTGGGAATGCGCGAAATCACTTTAAGTGATACCTTTGTTGGTGGTACTGAAGAGAACCCCGTATTTGAGCCCAATGCACCAATTCGTGTTTACGATACATCAGGCCCTTACACTGACCCTGATTTTCAACTTGATGTACGTAAAGGTCTTGAAAAATATCGTGAAAAGTGGATTGAAAGCCGCGGCGACACTGAAATTCTAGATTCTGTTACGTCGCAATTTTCGCAGCAGCGTATGGCAGATGAAGGGTTAGATCATATCCGTTTTGAACATCTACCAAAGATCCGCCGTGCAAAAGCGGGTAAAAACGTGACCCAAATGCATTATGCGCGACAAGGTATTGTAACGCCTGAAATGGAATATGTGGCGATCCGCGAAAACATGGGGCGCGCTAAAATTCGTGAAGAGTTACTCGCTGCCCAGCACAAAGGCGAATCGTTTGGCGCCAGTATTCCTGATTTTATTACCCCTGAATTTGTGCGTGATGAAATTGCCCGTGGCCGCGCCGTGCTGCCTAACAACATCAATCACCCAGAAACTGAGCCGATGATTATTGGCCGAAACTTCTTAGTTAAAGTGAACGCGAATATTGGTAACTCGTCGGTGACTTCATCAATCGAAGAAGAAGTAGAAAAAATGGTGTGGTCGACTCGTTGGGGTGCCGACACAGTAATGGACTTATCAACGGGTCGTTATATTCACGAAACTCGTGAATGGGTAGTACGTAACTCGCCAGTGCCAATTGGTACCGTGCCGATTTATCAAGCCCTTGAAAAAGTAAACGGTGTTGCTGAAGACCTAACGTGGGAGATTTTCCGCGATACCTTGATTGAACAAGCAGAACAAGGTGTTGATTACTTTACCATTCATGCAGGAGTGTTGCTGCGTTACGTGCCGATGACGGCAAAGCGTGTGACCGGTATTGTTTCGCGTGGTGGTTCAATCATGGCGAAATGGTGTTTAGCGCATCACAAAGAAAACTTTTTATATACTCACTTTGAAGATATTTGTGAAATTTTAAAACAGTATGATGTGTGTTTCTCATTAGGGGATGGCTTGCGCCCAGGCTCTATTGCAGATGCCAATGACGAAGCCCAATTCAGTGAATTACGTACTTTAGGTGAGCTGACAAAACTTGCTTGGAAACATGATGTACAAGTGTTTATCGAAGGCCCTGGCCATGTGCCAATGCATATGATCAAAGAGAACATGGAGGAGCAGCTAAAACACTGTGAAGAAGCACCATTTTACACCCTTGGCCCATTAACCACGGACATCGCCCCTGGGTATGACCATTTCACATCAGGCATTGGCGCTGCGCAAATTGCGTGGTACGGCTGTGCCATGCTTTGTTATGTAACCCCTAAAGAGCATTTAGGCTTGCCAAACAAAGAAGACGTTAAAGAAGGTTTAATCACCTACAAAATTGCTGCCCATGCCGCCGATTTGGCAAAAGGCCACCCAGGTGCGCAAGAGCGTGATAACGCATTATCAAAAGCGCGCTTCGAGTTTCGTTGGCACGACCAATTTAACATCGGTTTAGACCCTGAACGCGCCCGCGAATATCACGACGAAACGTTGCCGCAAGAATCAGGCAAGATAGCTCATTTTTGCTCTATGTGTGGTCCTAAATTCTGCTCAATGAAAATCACCCAAGAAGTACGTGATTATGCTAAAGATCTTGAACAAAGAGGTATTGATTTTAATACCTTGGGTGAAGGCATTGAAATCAAAATGGTTGATGTCGAAGCCGAGATGAAAGCGAAATCAGATGAGTTCAAAAAAACAGGCTCTGAGATTTACCACAAAGCAATTTAGGCTAGTTGTAGGCGCGATTTTATATCGCGCTATTTGCTTAAATCTTATCGTTTAAGGCTGAGGTTAATATGTCTTACAACATTGCAGTGATTGGTTTTGGCTTAACGGGGCGCTTAGCGGCATTGGCGTTAAGTAAGCAGCATCAAGTTACGGTGTTTGAGCAAGATGATGAACATGCTAGCAACAGTGCTGGCAGCGTTGCTGCAGCGATGTTGGCACCCTTTGCGGAATCAGTCTTGTGTGAACAGGACTTAGCCCTACAAGGGCTTAATAGTATCACTCGTTGGCAGCAAATTTTAAGTGAGCTCGATGACGCTGTGTATTTTCAACAAACAGGCAGTTTAGTGGTTGCTCATCAGCAAGATAAGGGCGATTTACAAAGTTTTGTGAGCCGCTTAAAACCGCTTGAAAGCTATCAGGCACAGGCATTGGTTGGTACTCAAATCGCTGACCTTGAGCCAGAACTTGCTGGGCGGTTCCATCAAGGTGTGTATTTACCTTGTGAAGGGCAACTCGATAATCAGGCATTTTATAGCGCGAGTTTTAAAAAGCTTACCTCGCAAGGAGTGCAATTTAACTTTGGCTGTAAAGTTGAATTGAACGCCCACCAAGTGAATGGTCAAAGCTTTGATTATGTATTTGATTGCCGCGGTTTAGGTGCTAAACAATCTGAGCCTTTACTTCGCGGAGTAAGAGGGGAAGTAGCACGTTTATATGCACCAGAGGTGAACCTAACCAGACCGATACGACTGATGCATCCGCGTTACCCAATTTATATTGCTCCTAAGCCAAACCATCAATTTGTGATTGGTGCGACTGAAATTGAATCGCAAGACCGAGGTAAAGTCACAGTGCGCTCAGCGCTGGAGCTATTGTCTGCTGCTTACACGGTGCATAGCGGCTTTGCTGAAGGGCGTATCGAGAGTTTGCAGTCGGGGCTTCGTCCAGCGTTTGCGGACAACCGCCCGAAAGTCACAAAACAAGGTCGAGTGATTAGTATTAATGGCTTGTACCGTCATGGCTATCTACTTGCGCCTAAAGTGGTTGATGATGCAGTGAGCTTAATTGCTTAAGGATAAAAATGAATATTTTAATTAATGGTCAGTCAGTGACAGTGAACGACAATACATCGCTCACTCAGGCGTTGAGCCAGTTTGGCGCAAGACCTCCATTTGCCGTTGCCGTTAATGGTGACTTTGTACCGCGCAGCCAATGCGATGCTAAAACCCTCAACGAAGGCGACAGCATTGAGTTATTGTCGCCAATTCAAGGAGGCTAAGATGGATTGCTTTTCGGTTTATGGTGAGCAATTTACGAGTCGCTTACTGATTGGTTCAGCACTGTACCCTTCACCTAGTGTTATGCAGGATTCGATAGTGGCCTCACAGGCTGAGATTGTCACGGTTTCATTAAGGCGCCAGCAAAGTGTTGCTGCGGGTGATGATTTTTGGCAATTGATAAAAAATACCGGGTTAAAGGTGCTGCCAAATACGGCGGGTTGTCATAGCGTGAAAGAAGCGGTGACCTTGGCACAAATGTGCCGCGAAGTGTTTGCCACTGATTGGATCAAGTTAGAGTTGATTGGTGATGAATATAATTTACAGCCAGATCCATTCGCACTGCTCGAAGCCACTAAAATTTTATTGGCCGATGGCTTTAAAGTTTTACCTTATTGCACAGATGATTTAGTGCTGTGTCAGCGCCTCGCTGATTTAGGCTGCGAAGTACTAATGCCTTGGGGTGCACCGATTGGCACGGGTAAAGGCTTGCTGAATCCTTACAACTTAAAAATGATCCGTGAGCGCTTGCCAAACCATACGTTGATTGTTGATGCGGGCTTAGGTTTACCATCTCATGCCTGCCAAGCGCTTGAATTAGGGTATGATGCCGTATTATTAAATTCGGCAATTGCAGGTGCAGGTTGCCCAGTAACGATGAGTAAAGCGTTTAAGAATGCTGTAGAGGCGGGGCGATATAGCTATGTGGCTAAAGCGATGCCAGAAAAAGACGTCGCAAGCCCGTCAACGCCGACGCTCGGAATGCCATTTTGGCATCAAGAATAAAATGTGAGGAATAACATGAATCAGGTTGTATGGACCATAGCTGGCTCAGATTCGGGCGGCGGTGCAGGAATTCAAGCCGATATCAAAGCAATGCAAAGTTTTAACGTACATGGCTGTACGGTTATTACTGCTTTAACGGCACAAAATAGTTTAGGTGTAGAAGCGCTGAACCCGATATCAACAGAAGTGATTGAGTCGCAACTATTAGCCTTAGCCAGTGATATGCCTGCCAGCGTGATTAAAATTGGCATGCTTGCCAATGTGCAGCAAATACAGCTTATTAGTGAGCATTTAAAACATTACAAAGCAACTTGGGCAGAGCCGCCTTTGGTTGTTTATGATCCGGTTGCCATTGCCTCAAGTGGTGATTTATTAACAGAAGAAGATACTGTTAGTGCTATCAAAGAGTGTTTATTGCCATTAGTCGATGTTGTAACACCGAACACCCACGAAACGCAGTTATTAACTGGTGTTTACCTGATTGGTCCAAGCGCAGTGAAAGAAGCCGCCGAGAAGTTAACAGGCTATGGTGCAAAAGCGGTGATCATCAAAGGGGGTCATTGGGATTACCCAAGTGGCTACTGCATTGATTACTGCGTGCAAGGTGAGCAGGCATATTGGCTTGGCAACGAAAAAATTCAAACTCCGCATAGTCATGGTACTGGATGCAGTATGGCTTCTGTGATTGCCGCGTGTTTAGCCAAACAGTATCCACTCAAAGATGCCTTTATTTTAGCGAAAGCCTATATCAACCAAGGATTAAAAGCAGCCGTTCGTTATGGTGAAGGGATTGGTCCCGTTGCACACACGTGCTTTCCAACAAATCTAGCTGATTACCCACAAGTCATCGAGGCGGGAAGTTGGCTTGGTGATGAACTCGACTTTGATTGCCCGGTTGATTTTACCATGGCCGCAGGCTTTGCCGAGTGTAACTCTAAACAGCTTGGGCTATATGCCGTTGTAGATACGGTTGATTGGTTAGAGAAGTGTTTAGCCGAAGGGGTTAAAACCGTTCAATTAAGAGTGAAAAATGCAGACGATGCAACACTTGAAGATGCCATTGCAAGTGCAGTTATGCTGGGGCAGAAGTACGATGCGCAGGTATATATCAATGATTATTGGCAATTGGCGATTAAGCACGGTGCTTATGGTGTGCATTTAGGGCAAGAAGACTTACAAACCGCTAATTTAATTGCCATAAAAGAGGCTGGGTTACGCTTAGGTGTGTCGACCCATGGCTTTTATGAGATGCTACGCGCGCATAATTACAGACCAAGTTATATGGCGTTTGGCGCTATTTATCCAACTACCACCAAAGACATGACAGGGCAAATTCAAGGTTTAGAAAAGCTCGAAAAATTTGTACCGCTAATGGCTGATTATCCAACGGTGGCAATTGGTGGAATTGATATATCACGGGCAGAGCAAGTTGCGAGCACGGGGGTTGGCAGTGTTGCCGTAGTGCGTGCGATTACCGAAGCCGAAGACTACCAAGCAGCCATTGCCAAGTTAAAACTGCTGGTCGAAGGTCAGTCTTAATATGAGCGCGTTAAGCGACAAAGAGCAAATTCGTTATAGCCGCCACTTGCTATTAAAAGAGGTGGGGCTTGCGGGTCAGCAAAAGTTAAAGTCTGCACATATTGTGGTTGTCGGGGCGGGTGGGCTTGGCTCTCCAGCACTTTTTTATTTAGCGGCTGCAGGAGTCGGAACGCTCACTTTGATTGACGATGACAAGGTTGAGCTTTCAAATCTACAGCGACAAATACTCTATAAAGTAAACCATTTAGGGCAGTCAAAAGCACAGGCGGCTGCCAAGGTGTTAAGCAGTTTAAATAATCAAATAACGGTTAAACCTCTATGTCAAAAGCTTGATGAAAGTAACTGTGCTGAGCTTCTTGAAGGTGCTGATATTATCCTTGATTGCAGTGATAACTTTGCTACTCGCTATTTGGTTAATCGCTATTGTTTAGCTAAATCTATCCCACTTGTATCAGCTGCTGCTATTGCAACGCAGGGGCAGGTGATGAGTTTTGATTTTCGTGATGAACAGAGCCCTTGTTATGGCTGTGTATTCCCGCAAACGGAGCAGCAAACAGCACTTAATTGTGACAATGTTGGGGTATTGAGCCCGTTACTGGGTGTTATGGGAAGCATGCAAAGTTTATTGGCTATCAATATATTGCTTGGCCACAAAACGGGCAGCGAGTTTATTCAATTTGATGGGCTAACACTAATGCAGCAGCGCTTTAATATTCAAAAAGATAGTGAATGCTCAGAGTGTAATCGTGGGGTATAGGCGCGGTTTATTGTGAATTTAAGCAAACCACTTTTGCTAAAGTGGTTTGCTTAATTGTGCTTAATTGAACTTATTAATCGTTAATTTTCGCAAATGGTGTGCCCATGCGCGTCACTGTTTCTGGGTGTTGATCTGATAAGAACTCAGCTTGATTTGCACCCCAGGCTAAAATAACGGTAGAGCCTAATTTAAAGCGACCCATTTCTTCACCTTTCTTCAGAGTAATCGCGTTTTCACCTGTGGTTGGGTAATTCCAACTAAATACATCTTTACCTGCTGGTGGCGTGACTGTGCCCGCCCAAATAGTCTCGATGCTAGCAACAATTGTCGCACCTACAAGTACCATGGCTAACGGGCCAATTTCGGTCTCAAAGATAGCCACAACACGCTCGTTACGCGCAAATAGGTTAGGTACATTTTGTGCTGTTAACGGGTTTACCGAAAATAAATCACCCGGTACGTAGATCATTTTGCTCAGCGTGCCATCAACAGGCATGTGAATACGGTGATAATCTTTAGGCGCTAAATAAATCGTTGCAAACTTACCGCCTAAAAACGGCGCTGTGTCTTCTTCTTTGCCACCAAGGAGTGCTTGTAAGCTGTAGTCATGGCCTTTTGCTTGGATGATTTGACCGTCGACTACATCGCCTAATTGGCTAATTGCCCCATCAACTGGGTGAGCGATAATGTCGCTTTCTTCAGCAAGTGGACGAATACCTTCTTTTAATGGGCGAGTGAAAAATTCATTAAAAGTTTTGTAATGAGCTGGATCTGGATATTTAGCCTCACTCATATTAATTTTGTATTGTTTGATAAACAATTTAATTAAGGCCGTTGTTAAGCCACCCGCTTTTGCTGCTGCTAACTTGCCAACCATGCGCGAAATGAAATGTTTTGGCATGGCATATTGCATAGCAATTTTGAATTTATCTAAACTCACTTGTTATTTCCTAAATAGTTATACGCGAGGAGCGCGTGCACCAGCACGGCCGTCGGCCATAGTTTCTAAAATTCGGTGGTAACTGTCAAAGCGAAGTTCTGAAATTTCACCATCATCAACAGCTTGTCGAATTATACAGCCAGGATCGTTTAAATGCTTACAATCGCGAAAACGACAGCCACCAATAAAATCACGGAACTCTTTAAAGCACCAAGTAACGCGCTCAACCTCTAAATGCCATAAGCCAAACTCACGAATTCCCGGTGAGTCGATTAGGTTACCACCACTTGGTAAATGGTGTAATCGCGATACGGTTGTGGTGTGTTGACCAAGGCCGCTATTCTCAGAGACTTCTTGGGTTAGGATGTCTGCATCAGGCAGTACAGTGTTCACTAAGGTTGATTTGCCTACACCACTTTGACCAACAAAAATGCTGTTTTTACCAACCAGTTTTTGTTTAATCTCATCAATGCCTTGACCGGTTTTATTACTGACTAATAGTACTTGGTAACCTAGCTCACGATAGATATCGAGAATTTCATCAATAAAAGCAAGGCCTTCATCGTCAATTAAATCTATTTTGTTAAGCACTAAAATAGGCTCAATACCCATGTCTTCACAGGCAACTAAATAGCGGTCGATAATGTTTGGCGTAAACTCAGGCAACACCGCCGAGACCATTAAAATTTGATCGATATTGGCAGCGACGACTTTCACGCCGTCATAAAAATCAGGGCGTGTTAGTTGTGAGCGACGTTCATGGGTTGCTTCAATAACGCCAGCTAAGTCGCCTTCGCTAACTTTTGCACGGCGAAAAATAACTTCATCACCACATACAAGGCTCGATACTGTTCTGCGTATATTACAGCGCAGCACTTCGCCTGATTCGGTTTCGATGTCAGCATGTTGACCAAATCGACTGATCACAACTGCATTTTCGGCAGGGCCTAAATTGTCATTTTGCCATTGCACAGTTGCCCCTTTCTCTTGCTTTTTGTCTGCATTAGAGAGGCGTTTTTGATGATTGGCCTTAATTCGACGCGATTGGCCTTTACTTAATTTCTTTTGTTTTGCCACTTTTGGCCTATAACTTGAGTAAATGTCGGGCTTTTTGAAAAAAAAGCTTTAGGTCGACTGATGATACTAATATGATATATCTAAATGCGTTGGATCTAAAGGAAAGCACCGCTAAGGTAACTATGTCTTTTCATAAATCAAATCTTATCTGGCTCGACCTGGAAATGACTGGCCTCGAACCAGCAACAGATAAAATACTCGAAATTGCCACTGTTGTCACCGACAGTGATTTAAACATCTTGGCTGAAGGCCCTGTTATTGCTATTCATCAAAGCGATGAACTGCTTGATGGCATGGACGAGTGGTGTACGACTCAGCACGGTCAATCTGGTTTAACAGCTCGTTGTAAAGCAAGCACATTCACTGAACAAGATGCTATTGATCAAACATTGGCATTTCTAAAGCAATGGGTACCTGCGGGTGCTTCACCTATGTGTGGTAATTCTATCGGCCAAGACCGCCGTTTTATGAATAAGTACATGCCTGAATTGGAAGACTACTTTCACTACCGTAACCTTGATGTAAGCACAGTTAAAGAACTTGCGCGTCGTTGGAAACCTGACGTGTTAGCACAAGTGAACAAAAAAGGTTCACATCTAGCTCTCGACGATATCAAAGATTCGATCATGGAATTAAAGGTTTACCAAGAAAAATTCTTTAATTTGTAAAAAACATTTGCAAACACATCGGATTATTGTAGAATCCTGCCCCGCTTAAGACGTTAACCCCCGCGGGGTTGGTATGTCTCTAAGTAATTGAATGCGGCACTAGCTCAGTTGCCAGAACGTTTTACCGCAACCTTCAAGGTTGTGCACCAACGGACAAATTACTGACTACTTAAAAGCGGCACTAGCTCAGTTGCCAGAACGTTTTACCGCAACCTTCAAGGTTGTGCACCAACGGACAAACTACTGACTACTTATAAAGCGGCACTAGCTCAGTTGCCAGAACGTTTTACCGCAACCTTCAAGGTTGTGCACCAACGAACAAATTACTGACTACTTTAAAGCGGCACTAGCTCAGTTGGTAGAGCGCAACCTTGCCAAGGTTGAGGTCACGAGTTCGAGCCTCGTGTGCCGCTC
>SGPE01000011.1 GCA_004208945.1 Pseudoalteromonas sp. CO133X
GGCCAAAGGGATCAGACTGTAAATCTGACGGCTCAGCCTTCGCTGGTTCGAATCCAGCTCCCTCCACCACTTTTCTATACGACTTCTCTTTATATCTATTTTGTTATTATCTCATTGCCAGCGTAACTGACTACCGTTTACTTTTAACCACTGACTTGCTTTTTTATAATCAGGGTAAAAGCGACTCACACGCTGCCAAAATACAGAACTGTGATTCATATATTTTAAATGCGCAAGTTCATGGACAATTACATAGTCGATTACCCACGTTGGCGCACAGGCTAAGTGTAGGTTGAAAGTTAACTCTCGACGTTGATTACAGCTCCCCCAGCGACGTTTATAATGTTGCACTTTTAACTGCTCTGGCAATGCCTCCTGCATTTTCAAGCAGTAGTCGTGAATACGCATTTCAAGGTAGCTCTCTAGCTTGTGATGTAAAAAGTCTTCCAGTAATGACAAATACTTACTCTCTGTATTCTTTACACGTGATGACACTGATAAGCTCAGCTCACTTGAGCGTTCATTTTGTTGCCAGTGACTACTTTTGCCTTTATTAAGTTTAATTGCTAACGGTTGGTTAAATAAGTTTATTACACCCGTTTCCAATGGAAACTGCTGCATTTGTGCTTGTGAAGCTTGCTTAGCAATTTGTGCTTGTACCCAGTCTTTTTTAGACACGAGCCAGGACTCAATATCACCTAGTGATACAAAATGCGGCGCGTAGACTGTTAGCTGCTGCTGAGCTACTTTAATCGCTACTGTTTTCCTACGTTTACTGCGTTTTAATGTGTAATCCAACAAAAAATAAACCAATTCAATGCATAAAATCTTGGTATTACATTTTACCCTGTAAAATACCTGCTAATCTATAAATATGACTAACAAATAAGTTTTCATTCTTATGCCTGATAAACCCTGTTGTAGTTATACCTCTCCTACAGGAAAAAAGTGCCAAGAAACTGATATGGGATCTGGCTTTTGTTTTTGGCACGACAATAAATTTGATAAGTCTGGGCTTGAACTAACGCAGAAATTGGAGCGTTACGCTAAAAAAGGTGGGTTATTACAAGGCTTACAATTACAAAGAGCTAACTTATCTGGGCTTAACTTAATTAAGCAAGATGATGAAGAAGGCTATGATCTCTCTTACTGCAATTTCTATCGAGCAAACCTATCTGGTGCACATTTATTCAATAATAAAATTGCCAATGCCTCACTCATGAAAGCAAATTTGCATAACGCGAGCCTGCATTACTGTGATTTGAAGGACACAAACTTGCTTGGCGTTAAACTCAACGATAGCCGCATCGATAATATTGATTTGGGAGAAAAATTATTACAAGAATCGCAAGCAATTAAAGCGCGAAAAAATAAACAACATAGTCAAGCACATGATCTATTTGAACAATCCGAAGAGATTTATCGAAATCTTCGTAAAGCATCGGAACATCAGGGTCTTTTTGAACTCGCGGGTAACTTTACTTATAAAGAACTTCGCATGAGACATGCACAGTACCCTAAGGGTTCTACAAAGCAAATTACCTCCAGCTTTATTGATATGTTATGTGGGTATGGGGAAAAACCTGAAAATGTGATTCGCTTTAGCTTATCACTGATAATCTGTTGTGCTATTTGTTATTTCTTATTTGGCGTGAGCTATGACAATACTGTTTTGCAACTAAACTTTGATAACTCCTTTTCACAAAATTTATCAGCACTTTTAAATAGTATTTATTTTAGTGTCGTTACCTTTACCACCTTAGGTTATGGAGACATCACGCCTATTGGCCTTTCAAGACTTATAGCGGCTATTGAAGCATTTTGTGGTAGTTTCTCTCTTGCGCTGTTTGTGGTGGTATTTGTAAAACGAATGACGCGCTAGTGAACGATAAACGAGCCTTGATGTTTTTTTGCCTCATACATTTTTTTGTCTGCGCGATTAATTAACTCCTCGGCATCAACCGTGCTATCAAGAGGGGCAGCAACCAAACCAAAACTTAAATGAAGTTCTGGGTAACGGGCTTCGAATGATGCTATTAGCTTATCGCAAATGGTAATAGCATTTTGTATTTCACAGTCAGGTAAAATCATACAAAACTCATCTCCGCCATAGCGACATGGAATATCAATTTCTCTAATATTTTCATGAAGATATTGTCCTATATATTTTAATACTTCATCCCCTTTTAAATGGCCTTGCGTATCATTTACTGCTTTAAAGTTATCTAAATCAAAATACACAATGGTTAAAGGCAATTTATGTCGTCTGGCTCTGGCGAGGTCTCGCTGCAACAGCTCTTGCATTACTCTGCGATTATATAGATTGGTTAGAGGATCTAACTTCGCTAACTTTTCAAGCTCTTGTGTGCGCTGTGCCACCTTTTCTTCAAGCCCTTTGGCATAAACCTCTGTGCGGCGTTTTGCATTTTCTATTTCACCGACAAGGCTATCAATATAAGTATCGAAAACCAGCGTGGTATCAAAGTAAATCAATTTATCAACTGTTTGCAATGTTAGGCTAAGCTCAGCTTGATCAGTTATTGTTGTTCGCAAAACCTTAAAAATTATTTCTTTGAGCGTACACACTGCCGAAAGGTATAGCTTGGGCTCAACACCAATTCGTTTATGCACCATACCAATACGCAGTCGGTTGTTTACATACTCGTTCTCATACTGACCACAAAATAAATCAATGATGTACTGCCGCTGCGCATCTCTTAGCCTAGTCAGTGTATCCGCGTCACCAATCAGTAAAGATATTTCGTCGACTTCGGTTTGTTTTTGGTAAAACTCATTCACCATATTCTCAATTGATGACTCAATCACTGCCTTATAATTACTCAAAGATTTAAGACTCTGCGAGGTAAGACCAAGAAGGCTCATTCGATGCTGAATTTCAACATCGTTTATATGCATTTGCTCTACTAATGTCTGCTCAGTTCTACGCATAAAGGACCTATAACTACACAACTGTTAATTAAATATAGCTAATGAAATAAAACCTACGTACCTGTGTAATAGGTTTTTCTCTAAATTCATGTAGATTTGTATTAGACTGTAATTACATGCGGCGATGTAGAGTTATTATGCTAGCGAAATTTTTTATTACTAACCAAAATCCAAACTTAATTATTAGTGGTGTTTATGATCCCAGCTTGGTCATCCTCTCAATCGCAACGGCTATATTTGCCGCTTATTTTTCACTTCACCTAATAGATCTAGCAGACAGAACCCGCTTTGACTCTTATAAAAAGTTAAGTAATGCAACCAGCGCATTAATACTCTCCGGTGGTATCTGGAGTATGCATTTTATTGGTATGCTGGCTTTTTCGCTGTGTACTAAAATAAGCTACTCTCCGGGGCTCACCTTTTTCTCATTTGTACCTGCCTTTTTAGCGTGTTACACAGGTATGTCTTTTTTACGTAACAAAGATGTCAGCCATATTCCTCATACCGTAAAGCTACTGATAAGTTCTGTACTGTTAGGTGCTGGCATTGGCACGATGCATTACACTGGTATGGCAGCAATGGAATTAAGCCCTTTGCTTCGTTACGATCCACTATGGTTTGCTGCCTCTATCGTTGTAGCTGTGCTACTCTCTTTTATTGGTTTGTATGCCCGTTTTCATTTAAGAGATCATTTTAAGCGTCTCAGTCAATTACAAAACCGTGTCATCTGCGCCACCATTTTAGGCTTGGCCGTTGCGGGAATGCATTATATGGGAATGGCAGCCACACGTTTTGTCGCAACCTCACCCTTTCTTTCTGAAAATGAAGATAACTCACACCTGATTTTCATTGCCGTCAGTGTTTCATTTGCAACCGTATTACTCACCGCTATCGTCGGAATTATTAACGGAATGATCCGCTATCGCATGCTGTTAGCTGAAAAATCAGCAGAGGAGTCTCGCTTAGATGCCATATTAAGTACCGCTATAGATGGTATTGTAACAATAGATATTAAAGGCATTATCTTGAGCTTTAATAAGTCAGCAGAGAGTATTTTTGGTTGGAAACAAAAAGAGGTACTAGGCAAAAATGTTAAAATGCTCATGAATGATGATATTGCCAATCAACATGATGGCTTTTTATCTAACAGCGCAAATCATGAATTGAAAAAAGTCATCGGTGTGAATCGAGAGGTATGCGCAAAACATAAAGATGGCCACCAATTTCCAATTCGCTTGGGCCTTGGCGAAGCTAAGCAACCCGATGCAGAAACATTATTTGTAGGCTTCATAACCGACTTAACACAGCAGCGCGCGCTGCAAAAGAGTTTAGAGGAAAAAGAGCAGCAATATCGCACGTTAATGAATAACACGCCTGGCGCTGTTTTTCGCTGTTTATTAGACGATCATTGGAGTATGTTGTTTATAAGCCCAAGAGTTATGGACTTAACAGGTTATAGCCACCAAGAGTTTGTATCTCAAGCCATCACTTTTTCAGACATCATCAATAAAGACGACGAAGCTCATATTTCAGAAGTAATGGCCGAGGCTATCGCTAAAAATAATCAATACGCTGTTGAATATCGTATTCGTCACCGCAGTGGTAAAACAGTATGGGTTCTAGATCAAGGCTCTATCAACGAAACCGACGGTACTGATGAAAAATGGATTGATGGTGTACTTGTAGACATTACAGATCGCCATGAGTATGAAGAATCCCTTATGCAAGCGAAACATGAAGCAGAAGCCGCTGCACAAGCCAAGCAATCTTTCATGGCAAATATGAGCCATGAGATCCGTACACCGATGAACGCAATTATCGGTTTTAGCGATATATTAATGGACAGCCCACTTAATAAAGAGCAGCAAAAACATATTGTGACCGTAAATAGCTCAGCACGTTCGTTATTACATTTACTCAATGATGTACTCGATTCAGCCAAGCTAGAAAAAGGCAAACTTGATATACACTACGAACATTTCAATCTGCAAGCCCTACTCGACAATATTGTTTCAACCTTTTGGCTTGAGGCAAAAAGAAAAAACCTGCTACTTGATTTAAGAATTGCGGACAATATTGCACCAGTATACATAGGTGATGAGGCTCGTTTACGCCAAGTATTAAACAACCTTATAGGCAATGCTATCAAATTTACAGAATCAGGTTCTGTTACTATTAGTGTTAGTAAAACTCAAAATGATCACCTATTTTTTGAGGTTCAAGATACCGGTATCGGCATCGCAAAAAGCCGACTAAAAGCAATATTTCAGCCATTTGAACAAGCAGATGGCACTATGACCCGTCGTTTTGGTGGGACAGGCCTTGGCACAACAATCAGTAAGCAGCTCGTCGAGCTTATGGGCGGAACGATTAGTGCTGTTAGCACTGAAGGAAAAGGTAGTTGTTTCTTCTTTACGCTAGCACTGAGCGAAGGTGAAATTGATAAAGTAGATAAACTGAGTAACAACCAACTTACGCTACCGCCACTACGTATACTGGTTGTTGATGATATAGAACAAAATGTTGAGTTACTTAATATTTTGCTCTCTCAGTCAGGACATACCGTCACCACTGCCAGTGATGGCTTAGCAGCTATTGAGCTATTTACCCAGCAGAGTTTTGATGTCATTTTAATGGATATTCATATGCCTGAATGTGACGGCATCACTGCCACTAAAAGAATTCGCGACATTGAACAACAAAAACAGCATAAAAAGACACCGATAATCGCCCTCACAGCCAGTGTTTTACAGCAAGATAAGCTAACGGCTAAACAGGCAGGCATGAACGGTTTTGCAAATAAACCTGTCGATATTCAACAAGTAAATCACGAAATAGCCAAGGTGCTTGGTCTTGAGATCAATGCAATTTCAAATCAAAGCACACAACTAGAAAAACAGCATATTAATTACGCGAAAGGCATTCAAATGTGGGGCAGCAAGGAAAAACTCAATACTGAAATAAGTGCATTCCTTGCTAATCATAAAAGCAGTGTTCTACGTTTAAAAGAAGCCACACTGGATAAAAAAGAGCGGCAAATGATTTTGCACACTTTAAAAGGTGTTGCAGGTAACTTAACATTAACGAACCTAGTATATTTACTGTCTCAAGTAGAAAAAACAATAGATCATAGCCAAGCTCAATCACAATTAGCAGCGTGCGAAACAGAATGGCAGACCCTTTTGGCAATGGTTGAACAAACGAAGGACGATAACACTGATAATCAATTAGATGATGAAGTAGCTATCGATGATTTTTTACCTTTAATTGATACATTACAAACGCAAGCAGAGCATGCTGAAATAGATGATGAGCTACTCAGTCAAGTGTACGCTTTAGCACCGCCTAGGTATAAAGAAACCGTTGCTGACATTTGCAAACACTTCGATAATTTCGACTTTGATGCAGCCAACACTGAATTAGCAAGTTTAAAACAAAGTATCACTGAACATAAGGAGTTATCATGAGCCACATTTCTGAACGTGAAAGAATTCTCGTCGTGGACGATGAACCTGCAAATTTAAAAGTGATGCGTGAAGTTCTTGGCAATGATTACAGGTTGTCATTTGCAAAATCGGGTGAATTAGCCTTACAACTCATTGAAAATGAACCACCCAAACTTATTTTACTCGATATCATGATGCCTGATATGAATGGTTTTGAAGTATGTAAGGTTTTAAAGTCTAATCAACACACTGCGCATATTCCTGTTATTTTTGTGACTGCACTTGCACACGAGCAAGACGAATCTGAAGGATTTGCGTTAGGCGCAGTTGATTACATCACCAAGCCAATTAGCCCTGCAATTGTGCGTGCACGAGTTAAAACACACTTATCACTTATTCAAGCTGAACAACTTCAATTAGCGCATATTGATCTTATTAATCGTCTGGGTCGTGCTGCTGAATATAAAGATACCGACACGGGTGAGCACATTGCTCGTATGAGTCGTTATAGTAAAGTCCTCGCATTAGCATATGGCATGAGTGAATACCAAGCAGAGCAGTTAAGGCAAGCAGCTCCCATGCATGATGTTGGAAAAATTGGCATCCCTGATTCGGTACTGTTAAAGCCAGGTCGTTTAGATGCCACAGAGTTTGAGCATATGAAACAACATGCGATCATTGGTGCAAAAATACTTGAAAACTCAACCTCTCCCCTGTTACAACTCGCGCACAAGCTTGCTCTTGAGCACCACGAAAAATGGGATGGAACAGGTTATCCGTATGGTTTAAAAGGAGAAGAGATCAGTATTGAAGGCCGAATAGTGAGTATTGCTGATGTATTTGATGCACTCACCTCGGTGCGCCCTTATAAAGACGCTTGGCCAGTTGAAAAAGCGGTAGAGCTACTAAAAACGGAATCAGGCAAACACTTTGACCCACAACTCATCGATTTATTTATTGGTCAAATTGATTCTATCATCGAAATTAAAAATACTTATTCTCGCTAAAAGACGGTTTAAAGGTCTTATTCAAGACCTTTTTTAATCCCCTCGTAATCATGAGAGGTGATTTCATGGCTGTTGCCAGCACAGTCTTTAAAGTACATAGAGTAAGTCACGTCATGATCAGCGATCACCGTTTTAATATCGAACTTTGATAGATGCGAAAGCCATGCTAGAAATTGCGCTGCGTTTACACTAAAAGCAATGCCTTTACTGTTTCCTGATGCTTCAAATAACGCCAGACGAATCGTTTTTGCTTGATCTTCAAGCGTTAATGGGCCTTTTCCCTCATCCCAAAACGCAAGCTCTGGTACCACAGAAAAACCCAACACATCTCGATACCATGTCACAGCTTGCGCCAAATCATCAACATTTAAGTGGCAATGATCCACCCCGTTTAGCAAAGGAACTGCCATTGTCATTCTCCAATCTCTGATTTAAGCTGCGCTAAAAAGGCCTGCATATACTCTGTTCGTCTATTCGCTTCATCTTTCGCAGAGGGGGTATTCATGCTCTCACTGATGTGTAATAGCTTTATAAAAAAGTGATCTAGGGTATATTTGCCATCGTCTGGCTCGCGATTTAAACAAAATGGATCATCTTTATGGTAAAGATAGCGGCCAATAGAGCCGCCCACTTTCATACAGCGGCTAACGCCAATAGCACCGAGTGCGTCCATTCGATCTGCATCTTGTACTATTTGTGCCTCAACACTTTGAACAGCAATATTTGCGCTAAAACTATGTGCCGCTATAGCATGGTGAATCGCATTGAAATATTGCTCTGGGTAATTTATCGAGCTGAGAAAGCTTAACGCTTTATCCGCCGCCATGGTCGATGCTTTTGAGCGATCAGGGTGATTTTTTGCCACCGCTACACAATCATGTAACCATGCAGCCGGTAGAACAACCTCCATACAGGCCTTTTCAGCAATGCATAACTGTTTTGCAACTCGCACCACTCGCTCAATATGGCTAATATCGTGTGCCACATCGGCATGGAGTAAAGATAGAATAAAATCTCGACATTGAGTTTCCAGTTCTGCAAAGTCTATTTTTGGCTGCATAAAGCGGCTGTTACCATTAACTGATTGAAATTATGCTTACTTTACCGTGGTTACTGGATTTGTTCAAAACATTCATTGTATGTTTGCCGGTGCTTCATTAAACTATGCCCCCTTTTATTTGACGCGAGAATCCCTATGTCATCTGCTATTTACCTACAAGCTGGACGAGAAAAATCATTAAAAAGAAAGCACCCTTGGGTGTTCTCTAAAGCCATCAAAAAAGTAAAAGGTAAACCAGGGCTAGGCGATACGGTTACTATTTATGATAATGACGGTAAGTTTCTCGCAATTGCAGCATATAGCCCACAATCACAAATACGCGCACGTGTATGGAGCTTTAACCAACACGAAGTTATAGACCAAGCCTTCTTCGAAAAACGTCTTCGCCGTGCTTATGATGCACGCCAGCAAGTGATCAGCGAAGGTGGCCTAACAGGCTTTCGTTTATGTGCTGCTGAGTCTGATTATCTACCAGGTATCACCATCGACAAATTTGATAACGTCCTAGTATGCCAATTATTGAGTGCTGGTGCTGAGCGTCATAAAGGCGAGATTGTAGCTGCGTTAATGGCTATTTTTCCAAGTTCTGATATCTACGAGCGTTCTGATGTAGACGTGCGTACTAAAGAAGGGTTAGATCCAATAAAAGGCGTGCTTTGGGGTAATGCCCCTACTGAGCCTGTGCTTATTGAAGAGAATGGACTAAAGCTTGAAGTAGATATTTTAGAAGGTCATAAAACAGGCTTTTACCTAGATCAACGTGATAGCCGTGCAGCCCTTGAACGCTTTTCTAAAGATAAAACCGTTCTCAACTGCTTTAGCTACACGGGCACATTTTCGCTCTATGCCTTACGAGGCGGTTGTAAACATGTAACCAATGTTGATGTATCACAACCTGCACTTGATACAGCTAAGCGTAATGTAGAGCATAACAACCTTGATCTAAATAAAGTCGACTTTGTTAAGCAAGATGTATTTAAGTTACTACGCCAATACCGCGATGAAGGTAAACTATTTGATACCATTGTAATGGATCCACCTAAATTCGCCGATAATAAAGCACAGCTCACCGGTGCATGTCGTGGTTATAAAGATATCAATATGATTGCGATGCAAATTCTAAAACCAGGTGGAACATTACTCACTTTCTCGTGCTCTGGTTTAATGGAACAGAATTTATTTCAAAAAGTCGTAGCTGATGCAGCCCTCGATGCAGGAAAAGAGCTGCTCATCATGGAGCGATTAAACCAAGCAGCTGACCACCCTATTGCTGGCAGCTACCCAGAAGGTTTTTATCTAAAAGGCTTGATATGTAAAGTTTACTAGGCACTAGTTAAAACTGATAATTTCAAGCCCTGCACTTAAGGAGCCATCTGGCTCCTTCGTTGCTCTAATAACTTTTGCTGTTGCATCAAATGATGTGATTGACGTGCTCGTTGAAGCAATAAGCACGCGGAACATGCTACCTACTTCCACTACGTCATCAAGGTTGACTGCAAGTCCTGTGGCACTTAAATCTGTACATGTTGCCTCTATTTCATTCCCACTTTCTAAAGGGATGAGTTTGGCAGGTGTGTGGATTTGCATACGTCTAAAATCGCGTTTTTCATCATGAAACATAAATAATCCTTCCTAAACCACTGTTTTTATTTTCTCAATGAGTGTTTTCACAGAGAAAGGTTTTACCACATAAGCGTCGCAACCAGCCTCAAAGCCTGCTTTTTGCTCAAGCTCTGACTCTAAACCCGACACCATAACCACTGGAATCTGCTCAGTTTCTGGTGTGTTTTTTAATAGCCGACATGTATCATAGCCATCCAGCCCAGGCATACAAACATCTAATAGAATTGCATCTGGCGGATCAGCAATAGCAGACGATAAACAGGTCGTGCCTGAGTTTGCATAGCTTAAAGAAAACTCGAGGCCCAGTGATGCTTTGAGCATTTCGAAATTAAAATACTCATCATCCACAACTAAAATTTCAAGCTGTTGCTTTCTTTGTGAGCGCTCGGGAACAGCAATCGGTTTTTCCTTTTCAATGCCCACATGACCTCCTTAGTTAATGTCTGTGGTTTATATGCGCAACAACGCAAACTTTATTGCACATACACGCCTATAATGAATTATAACTCAGATTCTTTAATTGCGTTTAAAACTCGCTTTGCAGATACAGGATAAGGTGTCCCTAATGTTTGTGCAAATAAAGAAACGCGTAATTCTTGTTGCATCCAAAAAAGCGTTACAATCTCTTGTGGTATTGGCATCCCCTTTGGAATTTTATTAGCAAGTTTTTGATATTGCTCAGCCACTTTTTCAAGCTCAAGAACACATAAACGATCACGATTAGGATCAACAGGCAACTTCTCTAAACGTCGCTCTATTGCTTTCAAATATCGAATTAAGTCAGTCATTTTAGCTGCGCCATGTTGACTAACAAATCCCTTAAAAACTAAACTTTGCAGCTGTGCTTTAATATCACCATGAGCTGTGATCATGGTTAAATCAACACGCCCTTTCATGCGCTTATTAAGTCCATGAGCAATACTTAACACTTGCTCAACTTGAGTGGCAATTTCTACAACCGTATCGCCAAGCTCGCCACGAATTTTCTCTTTGGCTTGTTCAAACGCCTGCTCAGTACGAATATTGCCGTACTTAATTAGTAAGCTATCAACAGCGGCCGCAATACAGTCATCAATTAAGTCATTGACCTTACCAAACGGATTAAAGTACAAACCAAGTTTCGACTTATTTGGTAAGTTTTGTTGTAAGTATTTAATCGGAGATGGCACATTTAAAAGCACTAAACGACGCAAGCCCTGTTGATGGGCTTGTTGCGCTTTTTGTTCGTTATCGAATAGCTCAACGGCTGCGGAGTCTTTTTTGTCAACCAAAGCAGGAAACGCCTTGATTTCATATTGACCTTGCTTTTTAACATAGGAAGAAGGTAATTCACCAAAGCTCCACTGTGTTAAGTCCGTCTTCTCTATGCCTTTATCAGCTACTTTCGATAAAGTATCGGTTACTTTACCTTGTAATTGCGCTTTCAGCTTCTCTAAATTTAGCCCACGAGCAAGTAACTTATCGTGTTCATCACGTACTTCAAACTGTAAACGTAAATGTGGCGCGAGCGTTGTTAAGTCCCAAGCTTCAGGGTCAACGCGTACCCCTGTCATACGCAATAAACGCATACTTATGGCATCAAGTAAGTTGCCCTGCATTGGCTCAATTGCTGCAAGTACAGCATCGGCGTAGTTTGGGGCTGGTACAAAATTACGGCGTAGTGTTTTTGGCAATGACTTAATTAATGCGCAAATAAGTTCATGTCTAAACGCAGGGATATGCCAATCAAAGCCGATTTCTTGAACTTGGTTAAGTAACGCAACAGGAATTTGAACCGCCACACCATCAACCGCTTGCCCTGGATCAAAATGATAGGTCAATGGCAATAATAAATTATCTTGTTGCCATGTATCGGGGTAATCAAACTCGGTGACATGATCAGCGCCATGCTGCATTAGCTCATCGCGTGACATATGCAAAAAGCGTTTATCTTTTTGCTTTTGTCCCTTCCACCATTTATTAAACGCGGCACGATTATTTACATCCGCAGGTATCTTTTTGTCGTAAAACTCATACAGTGTTTGCTCATCAACGAGGATATCGCGACGGCGAGACTTATTCTCTAGCACCTGAATATCGTCAATTAGCTCTTGGTTGTACTGTAAAAAGCCTTCATTTTGACCAAGTTCTTGTTCAACCAAAGCGCTGCGAATAAACAGTTCTCTGCTTACTTTAGGATCAATATTGCTGTATACACAACGACGTTTATTAACAATGAGGAGGCCATATAATGTTTGCTGCTCAAAGGCGATAACAGCACCTGGTTTTTTCTCCCAATGTGGCTCACTGTAGCTGCGTTTGACTAAATGCTGCGCAAAGCCCTCAACCCATTTCAGATCGATACGGGCATTGATACGAGCGTACAGCTTACTTGTTTCCACCAGCTCTGCAGCCATGATCCATTTAGGACTCTTTTTAAATAGCGCTGAGCCTGGAAAAATATGGAACTGACTATTACGTGCACCTTTGTACACTTGTTTTTCGTCTTTAAAGCCAATATGACTTAGCATACCGCTCAATAGCGACTGATGAATACGATCACTGTCAGCTACGTTCGTCGTGGCTTTCATGCCCATTTCGTTACACACAGTAGAAAGCTGATAAACAATATCTTGCCACTCACGAATACGCATATAAGCTAAAAAATCTTTTTGACACAGTTTTCTGAATTGACTATTGCTTAACTCACTTTGCTGCTCTTCTAGGTAATTCCACAGATTTAAAAATGCAATAAAGTCTGAATCAGGATCATCAAAACGGCCATGTTTTTCATCGGCTGCGCCACGCTTTTCTTGCGGTCGCTCACGCGGGTCTTGAATTGACAGTGCCGCGACAATAATAATTACTTCGCGAAGAGCGCCAAGCCCATCCGCTGTAAGCACCATTTTTGCTAAACGGGGATCAACAGGTAATCGACTTAAACTACGTCCTGATTTAGTTAATTCTGTTTGTTTGTGGCGTTTAGCAGGTTTAACTGCTTCAAGTTCTTCGAGTAAGGTTAAACCATCATTGATGTTACGACTGTCTGGCGCTTGTACAAACGGAAACTGCTGCATGTCCCCTAGGCCAAGACCAAGCATTTGCAAAATAACCGAGGCTAGATTAGTACGTAAAATTTCTGGGTCAGTGAATTCTGGTCGTGAATTAAAATCATCTTCGCTGTATAAGCGAATACAAATACCCGCTTCAATACGACCACAACGGCCCTTACGCTGGTTGGCACTGGCTTGTGAGATTGCCTCTATTGGTAAGCGTTGTACTTTAGTACGGTAGCTGTAACGACTAATTCGTGCAGTACCTGGGTCAATAACATAACGAATACCAGGTACAGTCAGTGATGTTTCGGCTACATTTGTCGCTAAAATAATGTGGCGGCGAGAATGAGGAGCAAATATACGGTTTTGCTCGGCGTTCGAGAGCCGCGAATATAAAGGCAATACGTCGGTGCCCTTTAAGTTACGCTTTGATAACGCATCAGCTGTATCGCGAATTTCACGCTCACCATTCATAAAAATTAGGATGTCACCGGGGCCTTCTTCACACAGCTCATCAACGGCATCAAAAATACCTTGCAACTGGTCGCCATCGGCTTCCATTTCGTCTTTATTAATATCTGTGGTTGGGCGATAACGTACTTCCACAGGGAAAGTACGTCCCGATACTTCAATTATCGGCGCGTCATCAAAATGTTTCGAGAATCTTTCAGGATCGATAGTTGCCGAGGTAATAATGACTTTGAGGTCGGGGCGTTTTGGTAATAAGTTCTTTAAATAACCCAAAATAAAATCAATATTAAGGCTACGCTCGTGCGCCTCATCGATAATAATCGTGTCATATTGGTTTAAATAACGATCTTGTTGGATTTCAGCCAGTAAAATACCATCGGTCATCAACTTGATATAACTGTTGTCTGAAACCTGATCACTAAAACGAATTTTAAAACCGACCTGCTGACCAAGCTCACATTGCATCTCTTCTGCGATACGGTTGGCAACGCTACGAGCGGCCAAACGCCGTGGCTGTGTATGGCCAATATAACCCTCAACCCCACGGCCTAGCTCTAAGCACATTTTCGGTATTTGTGTCGTTTTACCTGAGCCGGTTTCACCTGCAATGATCACCACTTGGTTATTGGCAATCGCCTGTTTAATATCCTCTTTCTTTTGACTAACAGGCAGCTGTTCAGGGTAAGTTACTGTTGGTAAGGCTGCTACACGCTGAACACGTAATTGCTGCGAGCGGGCAATATCTTCTGCGATTTTTTGCGCTATGTTCGCTTGCTTTGTTTCATCGTTGATTTTTTTGATGCCATGCAGGCGTTTTTTGAGGATGAATTGATCTTTGCGTAAGCATGTTTTTAATTCGCCGAACAGCGGACCTAGGTTAACCACCCGATACCCTTATATTTATCTACTTTTAGACTGAGTATTGTAACAAACAATTTATAGCCAAACTACTTGAGTGCGCGAGAATTAAACGCACTCAAGAGAATTTGAATAGAGGGTTATTTAACTCGCTCTGTAGGAATAGGCATGGCACATACATCAATATAATTTGCACTTTGCACAAACCATTCGCCCATCCGGTTTTTACGCGCCTCAATGAGTTCCACAAATGACGACGAGTCAGTTTTCATTACTTTAAATTGGCTTGTATCTTCCTCACTAATATCAGCTAACACTTGCATGTCAGTGATTGGGTTAAATACTTCACCTTTTGTGGGCGTTCGACTCAACAAGTTAAAATGCTCCATCCCCTCCAGAACACGGCCAAACACCGTTGTATTTCGGTCTAAATAACGCTGCGCGTTACCTATCGTCACATAAAATTCGGTTCCGCCGCTATTGATATCATTATCGCGTGCCATCGCAAAAATACCAGGACAATGAGCCTGCCAAGTTTGTGTTTGCGCTTCATTCTGAGCAACAGCAAAACCATTTAAAAAGCCTGTTTTTGTGGCATAACCATCAGGGTCTTGAAGCTGAGTAATGGATAACGGTTTTTTTGTTTGGTAATAAAATTCGGCGGGAAGTGCTGTTTTTGCTGTTTTGGGTGTTTTTGTTTCACTTGAATCCCCCCCTTGCGCGACAAAACCTTCAACAAAGCGGTAGACATTCAAGCCTTTGTAAAAACCTTCTCTGGCGAGCAGCTTCATATTTTCTGCGTGCTTCGGGGCGAGCATTTCATTTAACTCTATATACGCAGCCCCAGTCGGTAAGGTGAGTTTGAGAATGTTGTTTGCTGATACTGTTCGCCACTGTGACTTATCAGCCGTTTTAATGATATCTGCTGCCGAGCGCTTTTCAACTTGCTCAGCAGCGTATAAAGAGACAGATAAAAGTGTGCTAAAACACACCGTTAATAGAGTTAGTTTCATTGTTATTATCTTTTAAGTTGTTGACAACTCAGCCTATTAACTTCTGCTTTATTACGCAAGTAAAAGTGTACGAAAATGCTAAGAGGGACTAGTCCCAGTCAAACTTATAGAGAATATCAACGTTTTGATAGAGCCCACTGGTTACTTCGATGTACAGTTGCGACAACAGTTGGTAACGCACAGCCACTTCACTTAACGAGTCAAAAATTCCCACACTGTATTTTACTTGTATACCAGGAGTTAGATAGCCTGAAATTTCTACTTTAGTATCATCGCCACTGCCTTTTGAGCTCAAGCTGACATCAGATAAACCAAAGCTTTCTCCTATTTTAGAGACGACCCCTTCACTACGGTTCACCCCTTGAGCTAGCAAAAGTTGCGTAAGCATTGCATCCGTTGAACTATCCCCTTCGTCTAGCGGTTGACCATTCAAAAGATACGCCAGTGCTT
This sequence comes from Pseudoalteromonas sp. CO133X, assembly GCA_004208945.1. Taxonomy (GTDB): domain Bacteria; phylum Pseudomonadota; class Gammaproteobacteria; order Enterobacterales; family Alteromonadaceae; genus Pseudoalteromonas. The sequence goes on from SGPE01000011.1 coordinate 15,913, forward strand.
GTGCTTGGTCCATGGCAGGCTCTGAATAAACTTTCAAGGAGGGTTGCTCAACATTCCCCGTTAAAGTGATCCCCGCAATAACCCCATTTGAAGTGTTTTCTGGATTTCTAATTGCTTTAATATTGAGATAAGGTTTATCAATCGAACCACTGAAACCAACCTGCCCTGTACGAATTTGCAAGTCTTGACCAAATGCACGATAAGTACCGTCGATTAGATTTAACTCACCCGTTGCGATCATAGGAGTGGTTTGATCCATACTAATATTTATATCACCTGCTACTTTTGATTTGAGGCCAAATGAATCGATACGTACATCATTCTCCACTAAAAGCTTCAAATTAATAGCGTAATCAAACGGGGCTTTTTCAGTTTGTTGCTGCTTTATATCTACAATGACTTCATCATCACTCACTTGCACAGCACCTTCGGGAAGCTCTTCTATTTCAATTCTGCCCCATGGCACGACAACCTGACCATCTAAATTAAATGCACGATTTTTTAATGACATAGTAATTTCTGGCGAGACCTTAAATGTGACATCTTGCTGCGCACGAACGAAAAACTCATTCCCCTCTAGTTTCACATTCACATCTGGCAACTCAGCTTGCCAATCAATATCACCCGACAAATTGAGTGAACCACCTTCTGCGTCTTTCAGCTTGCCTGTGATCTCTGCGCTTTGGTTATTAAATGCAATATCAACGTGCGAGTCTTGCAATGAAACGGGTAAAGTCGCACCATCTAAGTTAACTTGCTCGATATTTAACTCACCATTTAGCAAAGGCTCTTTCAGTGTGCCTGCAACGTTCAACTTGCCTTTAATTTCTCCGGTTAGTTGCTCTAGCGAACCAATAAACGGCTGAATATTTGTCAGCAAGATCTTTTCAATTTCTAGCTCGCCAGATAAATTTTGATTAGCTTGTATATCATCGATATTAAGGTGTGACGTCACTTTACCAAGTACCGAAGAGTCAAGTGTGGCCTCTAATTTGCCAATACTGGCATCACTCATCGCCGACAAGTTAAGCGCTTCAATAGGCAGTTTATAGACACTTGCGTCATCTATCAGTGTGGCTGCAAGTTCGCTAGTACTCATATTGGCACGCAATGTTTTAAGCGCGCCATCAGCCCAATTAGCCACAAACTCGCCGTTTGCTGAACCGCTGACTTTAATATTCTCAGGTATAAATCGGTTAAACTCTGGGAGTGATAACGCTGCTAACTGCGCATTTAGCTGACCAAGCTGCTTAGTCTGCTGAAGTGTATTAACACAAAGCTTTGAGCTTGCACTTTGCCAACAATGATCAGCAATATGAAAGTCGAGCGTATTTATATCGACATTTGCTTTAATCGCTTTATCTGTGGTTAAACGTATATGATTATCGGTAATTAAAATATTACTTAAACTACCTTGCCATTTATCTTTTTTAAGTTGCCCATTGATATCCAGAGATGCTTTTCCTTGGTCCGCATCTAAAAGCAGCCTCAAATGATGATCAACCTTGTCACCAGTCACATTAAGCTCTACCTGATTAATCTTATTATCTGCGATGTTTGCAGAATCGAGAATAAGCGATATATCTGTTTGCCAGTCGGCAGCATAGTCGAACTGACCTTTAAGTGTTAATCCATCAATTTGAAGATCTTGATAGCTCAAGGTATTAAGAGCTAAATTCAAATCAACCACAGGGGCTAAACGCTCGCCACGAATAACAAGGTCTGCATTCCCTTTGCCTTGCATGGGTAAAATTTCTTGCTCGGCGGCATCTAAGCGTAGCTTGCCATCTACACGCCAACTTTCATCAACTTGACCAGACAGAGCGAGTTCATTACTGCCACTTTTTAGTTGCAGTTTATCGAAGCTCGCATGCAGGCTGCTATCAAGTTTAAAGTCTGATTCTAGACTTACGGGTACATCGTTTACAGTACCATTAATTGTAGTATTCTCGACTGCCAACTGCCAGTCAGTACCTGTTAAACCAAATGATCCTTTGAAGCCACCTGATAAATCACTACTCATAGCATCAGTTAAATACTGTGCTTTTAAGTGTTCAAGTTTGCCGTTAAATTCAGTATTTACACCTTTTGACCAATCAACCGATGCGTGAATAATTGCTTGGCTTTCATTAGCATTTAACTTTAGTTGCTCAAGCTTTGCCCCTGTTAAACTTCCTTGCAATTGGCTACTAACTGACACCTGAGGATATGCGCCAAGTTGGCTAATTAAATCAATTTTAACTTTATAATCGTTTGCATGCCCTTGCCCATGTAAATCTAGCTTTGAAAGATTTAGTTGTTCAGCGCCTGCGTCCAGCGACCACTTATTCACACGACCCGTTAAACTAAATGGAAAGTTATCTTTTTGCAGGTTGACTTGCGCATCCACGTTTAAAGGGTACTGTCCTTGTGTTAGCAACGTCACATTTAAATCAGCTAACGTCCCTGTTAGATCAAGTTTTAACTGATGATTAGGGTGGGTTAGAGCAACATGACCTTGCACTGAGTTATGCGCATTAAGTTCAGCAAATAAATCAGTGTTTAACTGCCAATCATTGTATTGTGCGTCAAGCTTTTCAACTCTCACTTCATGACCTTTTGCGGTCGCTGAAAGGGCAATATTGTTAATAACTTCAGCACGTTCGGCTGCTACTGGTGTCACCGCTACTTTACTGATATTTAAAGTATTTAGCTGTATATTAAGGGGTAAAGTTAAGTCCAGAGTTGGTAATGCAGGCAGTACCGTTAATGGCTGGCTTTTGGGCTGTTCTTTAACGTCATGAAGTTGCACTGTAACAGTATTAATTTTCAGCGCATCAACGAGAATATCAGATAGCTCAGCAACAGCAGAAAGGTTTAGCTTTTCAACAGTAACATCAGCACTTGGATGCGTTAAAGTTAATTGATTAATTGCGACACGCTTAACGGTTACTTTCAGCGGCAATGTGATTTGCTCACCGCTGGGGGCGGTATCTTGTTGTAATTGCTCTTGAGCGGGTTGTGGTTGTTGATCTGCTACCACTTGTTGGCTTTTAACATTTACATCAATGTTCTGCGCACTAATATTATCAAGGCAGATGCCATTACATCCCCACCAAAAAAGATCAACTTTGAGCTGTTTAGCATCTAGCTTTATAGCCTGGTTTTCATAGCGCACATCAAATGGGTCATTATATAAAAAACGACCTGAAGGTAACTTAATCTCTAAGCCATCCACCAACTTATTGGCTGAGTATGCAATAAAATGATTACCAGGTGCGGTGAATAGCAAACAAAAAAGTAAAACGCCAATGCTTAAAAGCGTTACCGTGAGTACTGAGGTTATTTTTTTAAACTTCGTCATTAAATTTCAGGCCCTATGGTAATACTTAAACGCGTGCTTTTACTCTCTTTTGTCACTCCCCATGCATGGTCTATACGAATCGGTCCGACTGGCGTTAAGTACCGCAAACCAAAACCAGCCCCCACTTCTACTCGATCACTAAAATCATTGGTTGCTGTACCGCTATCAACAAACAAAGCTGCACGCCAGTTTTTGGCAAACTGATAGTTATACTCCATGGTCCCAGACATTAAATATTTACCGCCAATCAAACGCCCATTTTCATCTTCAGGTGAAATTGACTGATACGCAAAGCCTCGCACGCTTTGATCACCACCCGCATAAAAGCGAAGTGAGAAAGGCACATCGTCAATGTCATCAACTAACATGGCTCCCAAATTAGCACGTACGAAAAATAAATGACGATCAGCCACTGTCGTTAACCATGCATTTTGCAACTGTAAACGCAAAATATTGGTGGTCGAAAACATATCCTTTAAACCAAACTCAGCGGAGATCAGCCATTGATAGCCTTCATAAGGTGTTGTGCCACCCTCGGTTTCTTTTTTTGCGTAACTAATGCCTGGCATCAGCATTTTTGAGCTTTGCTCTTCATCACCGATACGATAAGTTTCACGATCACGACGAATAAAGGCGGTACGCACCCAATCATCGTCAGTTAACCATTGGCGTTGTATTTGGCCTGTTAAAATTTTACTGTAAACATCGTTTGTCAGCTCATCTTCTAACTTATAACCCACAGAAAAACGCCATAAGTCGTCATTAGGGTCATCAACAGGCACGGTATAACCTAGTGAAATATCTTGTTGTCTTTGTGACACATTCAGATTACTTTCTAAATAGTGACCATCACTTGTGATCCAAGGCTTTGTCCATTTAAAACGCACTTTTGGCCCAAGATCAGTACTATAGCCACCACCCACTTCATAACTATTTGCTGGTTTATGAAGGACATCTACTTTTACAGGCACATGTTCATCTTTACGATTGGCGATATCAGCATAAACCCTAACGCTGGCGAAGTACGGCGTACTCGACAACGCTAAGTTATAATCAGACACGTCTGTAGATTTATAAGGTTGGCCATTTTTAAAACTCGCTAGCGAGCGAATATATTTCTCAGCGGGTGTCTCATTACCAATAATAATTTCACCAAATTGATAACGAGGACCTGTGTCTACGTTAAACGTGATATCTGCACTGTTTTTTTTCAAAGACACTGCTAATGTGTGTTGGTGCCACTTTGCATCAAAGTAACCAAGTTCAAGGAGCTGGCCTTCAATTCGCTTTCTAGCCGCTTCGTAATTACCATGATTTAGAAAATCACCTTGCTTTAATTTAATGCTGTTAACTGCCACCATAAACTCGGGGTCGCTTTTTCCCGCACCGCTAATGGTTACATTGATATTTGCAATACGAGTAACAGGTCCTCGCTCCACATCAACAATAATAAGCTGTTTTTCTTGGTCGAAATTAATTTTAATGACGGGTTTATAGTAGCCAAGTGCTTTTAGACTTGTTTCAACTTGACTTTTTGCATGGCGTTTAAGTGCTTTTGACGCTTTTTCATCGATTAACTGGTTAACGTAAAGTTCAACGTTTTTTTCAAGTTCACCACTGAGTCCCTGAATTTTATATTCTTTTATGATTGTTGCTGCACTAAAAGCTGGATGGCTAAAAGCGGCGCACAAAAGTAAAAAGACAAAAAAGAAATGCCGAGAGAACAAAAAATATCCTTACCTTTTTGAAATGCCTGAAGCGAAAATGAGTACAAACTAATTTTAACACAGTGAAATAATGACTGACATAATGGAAATAGTAAAATTAGTACACGTAACGCTATTATTTTCGCTACAATAGCGAACAATAACTAGATTTAAAATGAATGAGCGATTAAATGCATTTCCCAGACGATGAAAATGGTCAATTATTAGCTGAAATTGCGGCTGCCGGTGTCGATTTAAACTGTTTACAAGAAGTCGACTTTTATATTTTGTTTGAGCAAAAGCCAGATGCAGAAAAGTTTGCAACGGCCATTGAAAGTGACGAGTTAGCGCCGAGTACAGAACTCAATAAATGCCCTGATACTGGCGTATGGGAAGTGATTACTCGCGTTAAAATGGTGCCAGATCACACCTTACTTTCTCAGACAGAACAATACCTTGAAAGCATTGCCAACGGTCATAATGGCTATGGTGATGGTTGGGGTTTGATGGCTGAAGATTAATTAATTTAGTTTGTTGCGCGATGCAATATCGCGCAAAGCCCTAATGTGACAATTGATTTGCTTTTCTGAAGCTGCCTTCATAATCAAACAATTTCTCAGCTACCTTCCAACCATACTTCTTATTTTTACGCGCTATCACAAAATCGGGTGCAACTAATAGATGCTGCGCTGATTCAACTTGTTCAGCAGTTTGCCACTTTTTGCTGCCTGCTCCCTCTTTATGTCTCTTAAATTGTTTATTAAAAATAAATCGCCCAGTATCATTCGCTAGATTAAAAACCTCATCGCAGCTGGCGCCATCTTCATCAAAGTAACTTATTTTTAAAAGCCCATTTGGCAGTGCCTTCGCTAACAGCCCGCTACAACGAAGCACTAAGGCATCTTTTAAATTAAGGGCTTCTCGTAGTTTATCATCAGGGTCAGCCATCATTGCGCCGCATGACTGACATTGTCTAGCAGCAATATCATTTTGCTCACCACATTGCTCACACTCTTTGAAGCGAAAGCGATAATCACATTGTTCTTGTGTGTCTCCATCGTCAAGTAACCCTTGGCAGCGTCGCCCAAAATGTTCTATCACTTTACCGCTATCGTCTGTTTTGCCCCAAAAAATATTAGCAAAACCGCAACCAGGACACAGTACCTGCACTGGTTCATTATCACTTTGTCCCTTTTTACTGCCTACTTCTGGGTAAAAGAGATCAAAACCATTCCCCGCATAATCAATGACTAAGCAATCTTTTTTCCCTTCACTTAAACGCAGTCCACGACCCACTATTTGCTGGTATAGACTCACTGATTCTGTGGGACGTAAAATAGCAATATAGTCGACATGAGGAGCATCAAACCCTGTAGTTAACACCGACACATTGACCAAAAACTTTAACTGTTTTTGTTTAAATTGAGTAATAATTTGGTCGCGTTCGTTGTTATCGGTCTCCCCTGTAATCAACGCAGTTTGCTCAGCAGGTAAATAGCCAACAATTTCTTTTGCATGCATAACAGTGGCTGCAAAAATCATCACTCCATGGCGATTTTCGCTGTAATCAATCACTTGTTTAATAATGGCTTTGGTTGCCCGGGTACTGTCCTTGAGCAGTGCATTCATGTTTTCAACACTGTAGCGACCAAAAGAGTCACTGGGTAATGAAGCAAAGTCATAATGACTAATTGCAGCATCAATTTCATGAGGAGGTGTTAAATAGCCATGTTTAATCATATAGCGTAGTGGTAATTCAAAAATACACTTTTTGAATGGTGCTGTTTGCTCCCCTCGAACAAATCCATGGTAATGATGATGATAAACCCAACCCATACCCATTCTAAATGGTGTCGCAGTCAACCCTAACACTTTGAGTTTTGGGTTTTGCTTTTTTAAGGCACTGATCACCTGTCCATATTGGCTTTTATCATCGCCACTTACACGGTGGCACTCATCAATAATTAATAATGAGTAGGCTTCGTCAAGCTGTGCAGTATTTCTAGCAAGTGACTGGACGCTGGCAAAGGTCACTTGTTCGCTCAGTGATTTTTGCTTTAAACCTGCCGAGAAGATACTCGCCTTAAAACCAAAGCTGGCATATTTTTGCGCATTTTGCTCAACCAGCTCTTTAACATGGGCGAGCACTAAAATTTTTTGCCTGGCTATTCTTGCAAGTTCTGCAATGACTAAGCTTTTACCCGCTCCCGTGGGCAACACAATCAACGCGGCATCATTTGTCTTTCGAAAATGTGCAACGGTTCTATCTACGGCTTCTTGCTGATAAGGTCTTAGTGTGTATTTCATACTAGTATGATGGCGACAAAAAAGGGAAGCATACGCTTCCCTTTTCAATCTTTAAAGTGAAATTATGCTAGGTGTTTAGTTAAATCAACACCTTGGAATGCTTTAGGTCGTTTACCACGGCCAGTCCACTCAACGATTTCACCATTATACTCAATGCGGTATTTAGGTTTTACTTTTGTGCGCTTATCAGTGCCTACCACATCTTGTAGATCTTCTAATGTAAGTCCTTTTTCTTTTAAAAGATCGAGTACTTCTTTTTTAGCTTCTTGCTGTTGAGTATTTTTCTCGATAGCTGTATCAATAAGTTGCTTTGCTTTTTCTAGCTCACTTAAAGACGCAGTTTTTACAAAAGATCGAATTTCTTTCATTGAAAGCTCTCTTTATTATAAAAGTTAAGTTACATATAGAACCTCAACCAGTATATGAGGAAAATATAAAATAATCTATTATATACCCTAACTTTATCTATTTTATTCAGACCATTCTTTTATTTTATCCACGATATCATTCAATTGTACAATAAGCATTCGAACAATTTCTGGGTCTTGGTTTTTGCTAAATTCTTGCTCTGTATTCACTATAAGCTCAGAGAGTGCTGGATACTGAAGCATCACGATAGCTCCTTTAAGCTTATGAATAGTTGAAGAAATCTTACTATATTCGCTATTTTCGAGTTGTTCGTTTAACGTACTTAAATCAATGTGCAGGCTATTTACAAAGACATCTGCCAACATTTTTGCATCTGCCTCATTCCCAAAAACATTTAACCAATGCTGTTTGCTTTTTATTCCTGTTAACGATGACTCTATATTCGTTTCTTGTACCTGGTTTTTGTCTTTTTGTAGATCAATAAACTCTACTAGCCTGTTATATAACTCGTTAAGTTTGTATGGCTTAAATAACACACAATTCATCCCTACTTTCATAGCTTTATCAAGACACTCTTGAGAGTCATCAGCAGTAAACCCTATAATTGGTAAGGATTTAAACTCAGGCATGCCACGAAGCTGCTCAGTTAATTTAAAGCCATCTAGGTGTGGCATATGGCAATCGGTCAATAACAAATCAAAATGACCATTGCGCAAAGTATTTAATGCTGCAATACCATCTTCAACCATCACAGCTTTAATACCCAGCTTCTGGCACTGTTTTTCTAATAGTAATTGATTAGTTTTATTATCCTCAGCTATCAGAATCTTTCCATGTAAACTATCCGTGCCTTTTGAGGAAATAAATTGAGTGTTGGCATGAACATTATTGAACAGTTCACGTAATAGATCTGGGTATATAGGGCTAACCCCCAAAGTATGACAACAGCATTTTACCTGTGGTTTTGTCTCACCAGAGATAGCGACAATAATATAACTGTTGCTTGAGTGCGGTATAGCTTGTTGCCAATCATCCCCCCATAACTGCTGCATATACTGCTCATCAATGAGGATGTTCTGCGTATTGATAAATGTATTTTTATCAATCGGCCAAGATAGCTGATTATAGTTAATACCCATAGTCGATAAGTTATCAAGTAATTGACGGTTATTACTATATACTGACCAATACAGGGATGGTAATGGGCTTTTATCTTTGAATACATTAGTTAATGGAACCGAAATATATACATTTGTCCCTTTTGAGAAAGTGCTGGAAATCGTAATTTCCCCTTTCATTGCTTCAATTAATTGCTTAGCCAATGTAAGTCCAAGCCCTGCCCCGCCATAACGCCTTTGCGTGGAGCCATCAGCTTGCTCGAAAGGGGTATAAATATCTGCAAGTTGCTGTGCAGTCATTCCTGTGCCCGTATCCGACACCTCAATTTTTAATTTATGTTTATCGAATAATACGTCACAATTAATGCTACCTGATTCAGTAAATTTAACCGCATTATTAAGAACATTTGAAAGCACTTGCATTAAGTGAGTTACATCAATTTGTGCAGATGTATAAGCTGCTGTTCGCCAAGAAAGCGTAAAGTCTAAACCTTTTTCTTTTGCTAAGTATTCATGGGCACGAAAAACACGACACAAGTGTGATTCAAGATCTACATCTTGATAATTTAATTCAATGTTACCCGAGTTGGTATTGGCAAAATACAAGATATCATTCACTAAGCTTAGTAGCTTAGAAATAGAGCTATCGATGTGCTCTAATAAATAGAATTGTTCATCTGTTAAAGTAGATGACTTTAGTAGTTCAATAAAGCCATTAACCCCTGATATTGGCGTACGTAATTCATGGCTCATTGTGGCTATAAAGCGGCTTTTTGCGAGCTCAGCCTGATGCGCTAATTGATTTGCTTTACTTAAATCGGCTTGCTGTCTTTTTAATAAGCTAATATCGAGTAAAATTCCATTCCAACGAATTCCTTCATTTGTCGAAGTAGTCATACTTTCAGCGTTGGCAATGTAACGACACCAAATTTGTTGACCTAAGTTATTTACCCGAAATTCTATGTCGATTATTTTATTTAACTTACTGGCTGACTTAAACGCTTTGGCTATTTTGATGCGATCAACATCATCAATATACGGTGAAATACAACCGGTCATGCCACGCTGGTTGACTGTACGGGAGGTAATCCCGAGTAAACTTTGTGCGCCTTTACTTATATAGGTATAGCAGCCCTCTCCATTATCATAATACTCATACTGAAATACACCGCCCGGAATCGTATCTGTTATCGTTTGTAACAAACGCTGCACGGATTGTGTCTCTCGTTGTAAATTGTGGTGCTGTGTTACATCCGTTATAACTGTCAAAATTCCAGCCAATTGCTCATCAGTTCCGAAATAAGGCTTCTTTGTATAGAGCAAATCAAGCTGCTTTCCTTGTCGGTTGGTATATTTAATTTGCTGATTAATAGCTTTTCCTGAGTCTAAACTATATTTGTTTTGTGCAATCAAGTCTTTAACAACAGGTAAATCATCGCGCAGGAATTGTTTTTGCTCATCCCATAAATGCGCAAAGTTCTCGCGGTAAGCCTTATTCCACATTAGGCGTTTTTGATCTTTATCTTGTATCACCACCATTGTAGGTAAATCATCAATTAACTTTTGGGTGAAATTTAACTTCTCCAACGCGACTTGCTCTGCTTTTTGTCGCTTGGCTATTTCGCGATTGATGGTGTAGCGCCAGCCAATAAAGTACACAATAGAGACAAAAATCAATATTAAGACCAAAATAGCTGTCGTATTAACCGTTTGCCTGTCATAACCTCTCTCAATACTAAAAATCCCATGCCGATTTACAATATGAGTGAAATCATTACTTGTTAATGTTTTAAATAAGCTATCAAGCAATGTAGCAAAATCTGGCAAATTTTGATTGATTAAAAAATAAATAGGCTGTGTGTATTGATATCGGGGGTTTATATAAAACTCACCAATATAAAATTGGTTAAGCTGATAAGCCGCTATACTTTGCGGTAACATCACCCCATCAATGGTATCGTTTCTTAGGGCATAGAAAAGTGTTTTGACTGAGTTAAACGAGACAGTTTCGATAGGTTTATTTGTGATTAATTTCTGTTTAGGATCTGCAAATACATCAAGATAACCAATGCGAGAACCATTGTTTCTTTGTTTAGAAATCAAGATCATCTCGAAACTATAATGTGAAGGAAGAGCAATCAGAGTACCATGATCAAGCTTATCAGGTGTCATGGTAGGAATTAGATCAATTTTATTAGCAAGAAACAACTTTGCCAACTCATCACTATTGGCAGCAGGAATATATTTAAATTGAATACCACTTCGCTGTGCCAGTAACATCATAGTATCGTTTAGATAACCCGTTGCTTCACCATTATTATTCGTCGAATTGACTGGAAATAAGTCATCTACAAACGAAAATGTCAGTAATAGGTTTGTTTCTTCATCCCCCCCTATTCGGTTAAAGTCTCGCTTAAACTGACTATAGGCTTTTGATGCTAAATATTCCTCACTTGCTGAATTTTCCCAGAGCTGTTTAGTTGTCGGTGAGATAGAAGCAAGTAAAGAATTAACTTGGTTTCTCAATACGACCTTCTGCTGGTTAAACATGACATGAAGTGTTTCACTGGCAAGCCAAATTGGGCTTACTATTTTTAAGTTCTTTTGTGGGCGCTTTTTTAAATAATGGGAAAGTACCGAGTAATCCCCCAAAAAAGCATCAAAAGTACCGTCTGATACTTTATCAAAGGCATCTTCGGGTTTTATAAAACGATTGATAAATAACGCACCATTTTGTGCTAAATATTCACAATGAGAGCTTCCGGTTATACAAACCCAGCGTAAACTTGCCAAGTTTTTTAACGCATCATTGGCAATAGATTGGTTGGCTACAATACCTTGAGGTGCTTCCATGAACGGAGCTGAAAATAAGAAATGCTTTTTACGCTGTTCAGTTTTATTTAAACCAACCGTAAAGTCTATTTCTCCAGCTTGTAGAGCATCGAGGAGAAGATCTAAACTATCGAACACTTGATACTCTAGCTTTGAATCGGTTAGGCGAGCAATTTCATCACTGTAACCAACGATGACTCCTGAGAATTGCCCCTCCTCTGTACGCGTATGGTAAGGGAAGAAGTTGTAATTGACGATACCCGCTTTGAGCTTTGGTTTATCCTCTTGTGCGGCTTGCGTAAAAAAAGTACAAAAAAATAAAAGCGCTACAACACACAAGTAAGAAATAAATAGTCTTTTCAGAACATGACCATTAAAAAGAAATAACTAGCTACATTCTAGCAGTGTAATTTAAATACTCAATTTTTGTTTGTTCAGGGCTTTGAATTGAAGTGTGATTGAGCTGTAAATGTGCAATAAAAAACGGCTTTATTAAAGTTAATAAAGCCGTTTTAGGTAACTAAGATTTAAAATTAAAACTTAGTAGTAAAGCTTAACTGGAAGTATTGACCAGTTACGTCATACGCTTCAGATACTGTATTGATACCTGTACCGCCGCTAGATGAGCTTTGGTTAGCAACTGGAGGTTGCTTATCAAATAAGTTTCGAACTGTTAGTGTAATATCTGTGTTATCAGAAATTGCATAAGAGCCAGAAAGATCATGATAAACCACTGACGGGAAATGGTTATACTTATCTAATGGTGTAAAGTCAGTGTAGTTGAAGTTACCACCATCAACACTATCTACTGAACGATCCCAGTAGCGCATACGCCACGAAACACTTAAGTCATCAAGAAGGTATGTTAAGTTTAAGTTTGCGCGGTTATCAGGTGTAAATACTTGACCTGCATACTCAATTGTTTCACCACTTTCGATACCAGTCACATCATACTTACGTAAATGGTTCCAAAGTAAGTTCGCTCCAAACGTACCCATATCGGTATCTAGCTTATAGGCTAGCTCAAGGTCGATACCAGAAGTTTCGATGTCGTTTTCATTACTTGTACCTGAATGTACTTCAGTTAGAGCACCATTACCATCTCGAAGTGCATTGCCTTGACAAGAAGCATCAAACTCACCTGGTGCAACATCGAAACAACGATTCAGTACTGTAGTACGGCTCGTAGTTGAAATCGCATCTTCAACTGAAATATCGTAGTAGTCAACAGTCATAGATAGGTTGTCAGTTACTTGCCAAACGAAACCTAAGCTGTATGTATCTGCAGTTTCCTCTTTAACATCCGGGTTACCACCAACTGTACCACCTGTGCTTTGAGCTTCGATTTGAGTAAGCTCAAAAGAACCATTAGCCGCTACACGTGCTGCAACTTCAGGAATTGATAAACAGTTCGTCGCAACATTACCTGTATCTGAAGCTGTAACACCACTACATGGATCAGTTACATTAGCAAAAGTCTCACCACGACCGCCAAATAAATCTGCGATATTTGGTGTACGAACAGCTGTCGCTGCAGAAGCACGCAGTTTTAATGTCTCAATTGGAGAGTATTGCACGCCAGCATTCCATGTAGTCTGGCCACCAACAATTTCATGATCCGCATAACGAGCAGCTAAATCTACTTCTAAGTTATCTAGTACAGGAAGGATAGTCTCAATATAGATATCATTTGAATAATAGCTACCATTTGTTGGATCTGCTTTATTAGTACTAGATGCACCTGTTTGCGCTAAATCACCTGGGCTATAAGAACCTTTCTCTAAACGATGTTCGTAACCCATTGCCATGCCTGCAAAGCCACCAGGAAGCTCTAAAGGTAACTCACCAACTAAAGAAGTTGAGAAAATAAACTGTTCTGTTTGACCTGCTGTTTTTGCTGGCACTTTTACATAATCAACAGCGTCTTGTGAGATAGTTCCTGCACCAAATAAGTCTAAAGGTACACAACCTTGAAGAACAGCTAGCTCGTCAGCACACTGCAAATCACCATCCGCATTTCTGATAACATCGAATGCTTTCGCAGCTCTTTCTACGTTAACTTGACCACCGTTTTCTTGGCGTTGATCTGTTTTACCCCAAGAAACATAGCTGTTCAGAGACCATGAGTCGTTAATAGCCCAATCTACACCTGTTGCAATTCGGATTGTATCTCGTTCAAGATCTGTTGAGCGTGCTCCAAATTCAACCATACGACGAACTAATGCAGGGATGTTATCATCCATTGTATAACCATCAGCAAGTAGGTTCTGGCGTAATAGCTCTGGAACCAAAGGGTTGCTCATAGAGATACCACCTACGCCACCACGTGAAGGTAGGAAAACATCGTCAGTTGTAAATGGTGTTGGTTCGATTGTTGAATCGTAAGTTTTTGATGAATTCCAGTTAACTTCTGCAAAATATTGAATATCATCATTTATCTCTTGCTTGATATTCATTGCTGCATATTTACGCTCAAGCGGAGTTACTAGTTGTCGAGCAGAAGCACGGTTGAACGCTTGGCCACCACCAATACCTGTATACGGAGTACCATCCGCATTATAACCACCTACACGGCCTTGTGGTGGGTATGAAGAGAAAACCTTATCAACGTATTCGTTGCCGTTTTCATCTAAAAGAATTGCTTCATCGAATTCTGAAAAGTCTCTGTCAGATGACTTAAGACCTTTATCGTCATCATAGCCTAATGCTACAGTTACACTACCAGTTCCCCAGCTATTACCAGACGTAATATTTACTGTGTACTTTTCACGATCGCTTTCAGATGAAATACCTGTTTGAGCATTGAACTCAATACCTTCAACATTATCACGAGTGATAATGTTAACAACACCTGCTACAGCGTCTGAACCATAAATAGCTGATGAAGCGCTTTTTAGAATTTCGATACGCTCAATCATAGAAGCTGGTATAGCATTTAGATCCACTGCATAACCAGATGAAGGCGAAACACCAGAAACAAATCGACGACCATTAACTAACACTAAGGTTCTAGATTCGCCTAGGTTACGAAGAGAGGTCGTATTCAAACCAACACTTGTAGTACTGAATGATGAGTTAGATTGGTCTGATCCTGCGATTGCAACTGGAGTCTGGTTAAGAACATCAGCAACGTTTAACGCGCCCATTTGAACGATATCGCTACGACCGATGACAGTAACTGGAACAGGCGTTTCCATATCTGTTCTTTTAATGCGAGACCCTGTAACCTGAATTCGTTCAACACTTTCTGCGCTTTCATCTTCCGCAGCAATTGTCGACGCTGAAAACGCAGCTGTTGAAGCTGCACCAAAAGCGATAGCTAAACGAACCGCCTTTGAAACTTGATTATTTAACATTTGATTCTCCCTGGACCACTATTACTGTGGCTATATATTGCATAAACTTGTTTATTACTTGTTTATTATTTACATCGTATAGAACTACGACAAACGAATAATAAACAAAAAAAACAAAATATCCAGCCCTTTATTTACAGTTCCTTAATTAAAAACCAAAAAATTTACTTTCCATTATACTTTGTATACAAACATAAAATTTAGCGTTTAAGTTTAAATTGACAATAAAAAAATTAAATAAACAAAATATTAATAATTATTTAACTTATCAGGTTTTATTTGGCAACTTCTTAACAGAGCCGTTTTCTTAACCACATTTAAACCAACAACTTCAATGCGTTAGAACAAGACTTCAGACTGAAGCTGTAACTACTTTAGTAATTACTTACATAAATTGGGATATATACTTATTTTTCTAAGCTTAATTTGACAATGAGAGTTGTCAGCTACACATTCCATATAAGCTTTGCCATAGAAGGGATACTTTCTGGTAATCTACTCAGTGTACAACCTAAACGATTACAAAAAAATAAGTAGCTCGTCGCGCCTGATATTATTGTTATTTTTAGAATTGTAAGGAGGTTTGTATGATTGACTTTAGGAAGCGCGAGTCGCTAAAAAGCTCCTCAAAAAACTGAAACTACGTTTTATGATCTAAAAACAAACAATTAATGCAACAAAGAAAAAGGCCAAAACATAATGTCTTGGCCTTAGTAGGGAAAAATATTAACAGTTCATTAGAACTTAAGGTTAACACTCATATGTACAAAACGACCTAAAGTGTCATAGTAGCCGGCCACTGTATTCGCGTTTGACGAAATAGTGTTACCAACCATAGGTGGCTCTTTATCAAAGATATTATTAATACCACCTGTCAGCGTTACATGCTCATTGACTGAGTAATTACCTGAAAGGTCGATGAAGTTGTAAGAATCAATACCACCATTTTCAATTAATGATGTATCTGCATCACCTTCATAGTCTACGCCACCGTAGTAACGCCATTTAAGGCCTACTCGCCAATCATCTGCAATATAATTTACATTCGCAGTGTGACGCCATTTTGGTGATGCAAAACAGTCCGTACTTACATTACCAGAACAATCATAAGCCAGTGACTCATCACCTAGGATTGGCTCCACTTCTTTTTTGATGCTGTAATAACCATTAATATCAAATTTCAATGTTGCTTCGTTAAGCTCCATTGTGTAAGCAGCTGTTAAATCAACACCTTCCCACGTACGACCACCAATGTTGTCACTTAAGTTTACAACATAACCATCTTGGCCTAACCATAGGCTACCTGATGCACTTCGTTGAATATTATCACAGAAGAAAGCATCACCGGTTGTAGCACAGTTATTTAAGATGCGCTCAGCCCCCACAACACCCACTACTTTTTCCATTTCAATTTGGAAATAGTCAACAGAGAAGTTGAAGTTATCAAATGGGTTTGCAACTAAACCAATCGTAATGGTTTCAGCTTCTTCCGGTTTTAGGTTTGGATTACCACCGGCAAATTGATTGTATTGACCTGCAGGTGATGCAGTAACGGCACCATATTGTGAACCAGTTACGCCCGTGTTAGCACACTGCGCTGAATCATATGCAGGGCTGTCACTTGCACAACCGTCACTACCACTCCAAAGGCTGATGCTTTGTGCTGCGAATAGCTCACCAACATTAGGAGCACGAACCGCTTTTGCAAAGCTTGCACGGAACTTATACGCATCGGCTAGTGTATAATCACCACCAATTGAGTAAGTTGTATCTGAACCTGTTGTAGAGTAATCAGACCAACGTGCAGCCGTTGAAATATTAAACTCATCTAGCACTGGAATTTGCAGCTCACCGTACACTTCATTTACATCAATCGAGCCATATAAGCTTGGTGATGGACCACCTTGACCTAATAGCTGACCTTCTTCATAAACCGTATCTGATGTACGCTCATATTCTTGCTCACGGCGTTCCACACCAAATACAGCTGCAATAGGTAAAGATGCACTTGGTAGAGTCAAATCAAGCTCACCTGATACATAACCACTATAAATTGTTTGTGTTACTAAACCAGTTTGCGTACCAACACCTGCTAGCTGCGCTGCTTGCTCAGGTGTTACGCCATCTAGTTCAAATACATTATAGTAAAGACAACCATCTGCTTCTTCACATGACGTACCAACAGCGCCAACACGTGGACCAATTTTTGGTGCTAATAAATCATTTTTATACACTGAGCTCGATGTTGTTGCAGAGTAGTTATAGCTAACATCATATGTCCAGTTATCATTAATCTCACCTTCCATACCCGTTAGGATACGATATGAAGTATGCTCTAGATTATCTGCACGCGGGCCACCTTCAACATTACGTTTACCGATGTAAGCAACAAATTGGTCATTTCCTGTTTGACCAAAAAGCTCTTGCAACTGCTGTTTTTGTAAGTCCGACAATAATGGGTTGTTATAATCCATTAAAAACTCTTCGTTGAAGAACGTACCCGACTCAGCGATTTGACCAGCTGTTCTATTGTGCATAAATGAGAACTCTAAGTATGGTCTAAAGTGCTCATTGATTTCATAATCAATGAAGCTACCTAATGTAAAGCGCTCATTTGGGCGTAAGAAGTGATTCACAGGCGCATAGTTATAACGATAGCCATCATCTTCAATAAAACCCTGACCATTTGGGTTTAGATAGCCCCAAAACTCTTGTGTATAATCCACTTCGCCATCAACTACAGGGAAGATATCAAAGTGTGGGTTTGGTGTATTTGCTGAACCACCACACACGTTACCCGCACCATTTAAAGCACATGACGAATAGTCGCGGCTACCCTGCAACAGCTCTGTTTGACGGTTGTAAGTTACGTAACCAACTGCATGCCCTTTACCAGAGTCAAAGCCACTACCCACCGTTAAATCTAAGCTATATGACTTACCATCGATTCCCGTATTGCCCGTTTCATAATCATAGCCTTGATCATCCATCAGGCCTTGAATATACCCATTATCATTATTATGTTGATAGCCTGATGCTCCCATGTTGAATGAGATACCATCAAACTCATCGTTCATCACAAAGTTAACAACACCCGCAACAGCATCAGCACCATAAACTGCCGCCGCACCACCTGTTAGTACGTCAACACGCTTAACTAATGATGCTGGAATTTGGTTAATATCAGGAACCTGAGATGTAATACTACCAGCCTGCATACGGCGGCCATTGATCAATACCAATGTTCTGTTTGAGCCAAGACCACGAAGGTCAACGGTTGCGGTACCCGTTGCGCCATTCGCAAGAAATGAACTTTGCGCAGCTTCAATTTGTGGTAATTGGTTTAATACATCCTCAACACGAGAGAAACCGCTCAATTTAATCTCTTCAGCAGTCATTACAGTAACAGGACTAACCGTCTCAAGGTCTGTACGTTTGATACGTGAACCTGTTACTTGGATGCGCTCAACTTTTTCAACACCGTCATCGGCTGCATTTGCAGCCATAGAAAAACCTGTCGAAGTAGAAGCAACGCCAAAAGCAAGCGCAAGGCGCACCGCTTTTGAAACTTGATTATTTAACATTTGATTCTCCCTGGACCACCAATAGTGGTTATAATTAGTATAGTTATGTTTATTTTTTGTTACCCAAACTTGGTTTGGCCAGAGAATAATAAACAAATGAAAATAAATTTCCAGCACTTTATTTACATTTATTTAATAAAGTGAATTTATACTGTAACAACCTTACCTTTTCGCTCAAAAAACAAACGACCAGTAAAATCAGCACTTACAACCAACCATTCACCAAAAATAACTAGAAAAGCTGTATTTGCCTGTCTTCAATTGACGCAAATTTTGCAACTAAATTACCAACAATCATTTCAGCAATTGGCAATAATTGCTTATTTACATAAACAGAATAATCATATTGATGGTTGCCGATATAAAATTCAGCCCCCTGTGCGGTGTACACATATTCAATAGTTTGTCCGCGCTTAATTTCACGGTGAGGGTTGTCAGCTAGGTATTGCTTTGCAGCTTTAACATGAGGAGGGATATTTTTTTGGTAATCAGTTAAATGTTGACCTAAACGTTTACGATAAATAAGCAGCTCATCGTATTCGCCGTTATAGAGCTTTTTTACATACTTATCAAATGTTTGTATGATTAACTCTTGACTGTATGAGTCGCTAAATAATATTTCAAACAACTCAATTTGAAATTTATGAGCTAACTCCGTCCAATCACTGCGCACTGTCTCCATTCCTTTGAACACTAAGTGCGTGGCGCCATTTTTATCTATCTTACCTACATAGCGCTTTTTTGAGCCCGTTGCTTTACCACGTATTGTTGGCATAAAAAATGGGCTATAGTGGGTTTCATATTCAATTTCTAAGTAGCTGGTTATATTATAATTTTTTTCAAGCTCTGCGTGCCATCGCGCATTAATTTTCGTAGCAAGTTCAATACCTATTTCATGACAACTGGCAGGATTTAATTCATCATCTAGCTTAACAAATGTCGAATCTGTATCACCATAAATAACTTGGTAGCCCCACTGCTCAATCCATTGCTTTGTTGTCTGCATGATCTCATGCCCGCGTAAGGTAATCGAACTTGATAAACGCGGATCGTAAAACCGGCAACCTTTAGAGCCTAATACGCCATATAAACTATTCATAATGATTTTAATGGCCTGCGAAAGCATCGGTTGATTGTTATCTTTAGCAACTTGTCGGGTTGTGGCTAATTGGCGAATTAATTTAGGTAAATGGTGCTTAGTTCTTGAAAACAAGGCTTGATTAAACCCTTCAATCGCTAATTCTGGTTGCTTTAGTCCCTCGACTAGACCTAAAGGGTCAATGCAAAAAGTACGCATTATTGACGGGTAAAGACTTTTATAATCGAGTACCACAATATTTTTATATAACCCTGGCTCAGAGTTCATAACATAGCCACCAGGGCTGTCAAAGCTTAAACCATGATCACCCAAATTCGGTGCCACATAGCCACTACGGTGTAATAAAGGGAGGTAAAGGTTGGTAAAGGCAGCTACAGAGCCGCCCATCCTTTCAAGTTCAAGACCTGTCATTTGGCTGCGAACGGCAGCAAATTCGAGTAACTTTAATTTTTTGAAAATACGCTGTACTAAAATACAATCTTGTCGATTGTATGCTGCAAGAGAAAGTTTATCCTCGTTAAATTGACGAACAATCTCATCTAACCGGTTATCCGTACTAATTAGCTTTTCTTCACCAAGCTCAATACTGGCTACATTAGCTAAGCTAAAACTATCATAGTGATATGTGGCATTTTTGAGCGTATCAATACCATCAATAACAACTCTGCCTGGGACTGTGACACGCGTGAAATTGCCGACCCTTAACTGCATTTTTTCATTATTACGACCTAGGGGAAGTTCAACACCTAGCGCCTCAGCACGCTCATGCAGCACACTGAAATCAAACTCAATAACATTCCAACCAATAATAACATCAGGGTCAACAGTTTGAATTTGTTCACATAGCTTAGTAAGCAGGTCTATTTCATCAACACACCATTGAATATTAAAATCACGCTCTGATGTATCAA
The DNA here is from genome assembly GCA_004208945.1 of Pseudoalteromonas sp. CO133X. GTDB lineage: Bacteria > Pseudomonadota > Gammaproteobacteria > Enterobacterales > Alteromonadaceae > Pseudoalteromonas. Next base: position 36,538 of record SGPE01000011.1, read on the forward strand.
GCGGCTCACCTATCATTAAAACAGTATCGACATTGTCCCCCACTAAACCAACAGAAAATAAGACCCCGTCCCCACTGCACTCAATATCTAATGAGAGACTTGTAAACTGAGGTGTGAAATCATTATTTTGTTTAAACTGAACATCTGTTAACACGCGAAGCGGTGAAGATTGAACGACTCGCCCCTTTGCCCACACCGCACCTTTTATAAAACGCTCCATCAAAAAGCGATCTACCGGCCTAATATCGTCTTCATACACATTCACAAAGTGGGCTTTAAGTTGTTTCGCTGCTTTATAGTAATGTTTTAAGGACGAAAAATGACAGGCTACAACAGGGTGTTGTTGAAATGTTTTTAACGATATATGTTTAATTTCACAGTGAATTTGGTACTCATTAAAAAGGCGATTAACAGTGTTCAGATCTTGCTCACGAACAAAAAATACAGCCTTTTGCGGCGAACTAATAAGTTTAACAGGCCCTTGCTCTGACAAGATCCACACTACGATAGATATACCTTTGGCATTATCAAAACATTGCGTAGAAAGAATAAAGCCAGAAGTAAGCTGCATGTAAAAACCTTTTAGCCTAAATAAGAGTAAAGCAAACGCTGAGCGACAAAATTAACCACAAGTTGCTTGTAGTTACCGCGTTAAATCTCTAAAATTCATTACTGTAATTATATACATACTTTAGGTTATCTGGACATGCTTTCTGACTCTTTAAAAAAAACAATTAGGCAAATTCATAAGCATGTTGCTGATAACCTAACTGATTATCGCCCTCGTAGCAGTCAAAATTATTTAGTAGCAGAAATCGCTAAAACCTTGGCTGGCGAATACCACAAATCGCAACGTATCTGCGTTATAGAAGCGGGTACTGGCACAGGTAAATCACTTGCCTATTGCTTGGGAGCCATCCCTCTGGCAATGGCAAAAAAGAAAAAGCTGGTTATTTCAACCGCAACAGTCGCCCTTCAAGAACAGCTCATTAATAAAGAACTGCCATTTTTTAAAGAACACTCAGGGCTAGATATAAAATTTGACTTGGTTAAAGGTCGTCAACGCTATATTTGCGCACAAAAGCTTAGTGCTGCAGTCAATGGTGATAGCCAGACACAAATGGAGTTTATGCCGACACTGTCATCTCCATTATCTGATATGGAAACCAAGTGTTTAAAGCAACTTTATGATGCTTACTCTAAAAAACAATGGCAAGGCGACCGCGATAGCTGGGCTGATACAATTCCTGATAAAGTGTGGAACTTAATTGCTTGTGATAAGCACTCATGCCAACGGCAGATGCGTGCTCATCAATTATGCCCTTTTCACATGGCACGTCAGCGCCTTATGCAAATGGACGTGCTCGTCATTAACCATTCTTTATTGCTCGCTGATTTAGACCTTGGCGGCGGTAAAATTCTCCCTGAGCCTGATGACACTATTTATGTTATTGATGAAGCACATCACTTAGCCCACATCACCCGAGACTTTTCATCTGCTGCTGCAACTATTAAAGGCACTATAGATTGGCTTGATAAGCTGGTTAAATTCGCTGGGAAAATGGCAAATGTATTGGTAGGTCAAAAAGCCATTGGACAAAACTTCAAGCTCAGTGACAGTATCAATGATACGGCAAAGAATTTAAAAGTGGTGCGTGATATTCTTGATAATGCAGATTTTAACTACAACAGTGACGATACCTATCGTTTTGAGCACGGTGAAATCCCAGCCTCTTTACATGCCAAAGCAAAAGATATCAGCGATGCCACTTTAGATGCTCTACGCGCTCTTAACAAAATGCATGACACCTTGGTACAAGATGTCAGTGATGGTGATATAAAACCTTACGTAGCCGATCCTATCTTAGCTGAAAGCGGTCAGTATATTAATCGCTTAGAGTTACTGAACAAATTATGGTTTAGTTATGCCACAAAAGGCGAAGGTATTCCCCATGCACGGTGGATAAAACGCCTAGAGTATAAGAACCATCATGATCATTTACTCAGCGATTGTCCTATTGAAGTCGGTTATTACCTAAAAGATAAATTATGGAACCAATGTGCAGGTGCAGTGCTCTGTTCAGCCACACTAACGGCGCTTGGTTCATTTGATCATTTTGCTTACGAATGCGGGCTTGCAAAAGAAGAAGGCGTAAAATACATCAAAGTGCCTTCACCATTTGACTACCCAAAACAGGCGACGTTGCATATTCCAAGCAGCCATATTGAACCCACAGATAAATCGTTTAGTGATCATCTCGCTGAGCAATTACCCAAATTCCTAGATGATAAAAAAGCTAACTTAGTCCTGTTTGCTTCATATTGGCAGATGGATCACGTTGTAAAGGTGCTACGCAGTAAAGATATTGATGTGCTCGTACAAGGCGAGATGTCACGTGAAGCCTTACTCAAAAAACACAAAGCGAATGTTGATCTAGGTCGCGCTAGTTACTTATTTGGCACACAAAGTCTCTCAGAGGGGCTTGATCTGCCTGGCAAGTACCTCGAAAACTTAGTAATCACAAAAATCCCATTTGCAGTGCCCACGTCACCAATTGAAGAAGCCCAAGCGGAATTTGTACAAAGTAAAGGAGGCAATCCTTTTTTATCGATCACTGTTCCTGATGCAGCGAAGAAATTAGTACAAAGCTGTGGTAGACTGCTGCGCAAAGAAAATGATCAAGGTCGCATTACAATACTTGATCGCCGTTTAGTGACCAAGCGGTATGGCAAAGCCATGCTTGATACCTTGCCACCCTTTAAAAGACAAATTGATTATTAATGTTTGAATTAGCTTTAGATCCAACCACATGGGCACTACTTTGCGCTGTTGCCTTAGCCGCAGGCTTTATTGATGCAATTGCAGGCGGTGGCGGTATGCTAACAGTACCTGCACTTTTGACCGCAGGCCTTCCTCCTCATCTAACCCTAGGTACCAATAAGTTAGCTGCGAGTTTTGGCTCACTAACTGCAAGTGTTACTTACTTTCGCAAAAAGCTATTTAACCCTAGGTTTTGGGCTGCTTCCATTATGGCCACAGCCATAGGTGCGCTGTTAGGTACCTTAATCGTTGATTACCTTAGTATCGACTTTTTAAACAAGTTACTTCCTATCGTTATTATCTTAGTCGCATGCTACAGCCTCTTTGGTAGTTTAAGCACGACAGAGCATAATGAACTGCCTAAACTCGATGCAAAAACAAAACTTAAACAATGGATACAAGGCTTAGGACTGGGCTTTTTTGATGGCCTAGCAGGCCCAGGTACAGGTACTTTTTGGACCGCGTCAAATAGCTTACTTTATAAAATGAGCTTGCTGCTAAACTGTGGCCTTGCTCGATCAATGAACTTTGTTTCGAATTTTATCTCGTTGATCACCTTTGTCGCACTGGGCCATGTTAACTTTTTACTTGGTATCACGATGGGCTTTTTTCTTATGTTAGGTGCGTGGATTGGCGCTCATTCTGCAATAAAATTCGGCAGTAAAATGATTCGCCCTGTTTTTAATACTGTGGTAATCATTTTAGCTTTAAAGTTAATTTATGAGGCATACCTATAAATGAACTCACCTGCTTTAAACAAACTACATGAACAAATTGCTAGGCTTAAGCACCAAGCTGAACAATTTGATAACGGCCACTTCTTTGCTAAAAACCGTTATATGCAAGCGCAACCAAGTTTGTTTGATAAAGGGGTCTTTTCGACAAAGAGCATGAAACTCGTCGATTATGTCATTGAGATAGAAGAAGAGCTTGCCACTTTACCACCCGCTGAACATCGTCATGCCTATCAATATGCACTAGAGCGCATAACTCAACAGGTGCAGGCGGTATTTAATGTCATGAAATCAACGCCTGTGTGGGCAAAAGAGAATAAATTCACTTATAAAGCAAAACCAAAACAGCATGTTTTTAAACAAGCAGTAAAAAAGATTATGCAATCATCGCATGAGCTGTATGATGAACTGAAACAAAATCATGAGTTCGAGCGCAGATTGGTGTTAATGATTGAAGAAAGAAAATTAAAACTCGATGCTGCTAATACTGCCCAAGCGAGTGAAATAAACAAAGAAATATTAGCTCTTCATGCGAGGCTTGGCCGGTGCCGAAAAGCCATTTCGGCCACTGAAGATAAAATACAGCAAGTCGAAAAACAGCAACTCAAATAATGTACTACTACCACCCTAGCTACTCTGCACTTGATTTACCAGAGCGACACCGCTTTCCGATTCAAAAATACCAATTGTTAAAAGAGCAGCTAAGTCACTTTATTGATGACGATTTTTTTATAACACCCAAGCAAGCAAATAAAGAACACTTAGCCCTGTGCCACGATCAGCATTACATAGATGCATTTCTCGCAGGTACACTTGCACCAAAAGCCATTAAAAAAATGGGCTTTCCTTGGTCTGAATCACTTGTTGAGCGTAGTTTATATTCAGTGGGAGCAGCGATTCAAGGCGCTGAATATGCTTTAAAGCATGGTGCAGCATTTAACTTAAGTGGTGGTTATCATCATGCATTTAGTGATCATGGCAGTGGTTTTTGCATTTTTAATGACTTAGCGATTGCCGCCGCACACCTTATACAAACTGAACAAGCTGACACCGTACTTATTTTTGATTGTGATGTACATCAAGGTGACGGCACTGCCGAGATTATTAATCAACACGAGCAGATTATTAGTTGCTCTATTCATTGCGAACAAAATTTCCCTCGCATTAAGCAGTGCTCTAATTACGACTTTTCTCTTGAGCATGGCACGAAAGATAGTGACTACCTAAAAGCTGTGCAACAAGCCTTTGAGCTTACAACTAGACTGCATCAACCCGATATTATCTTATACAACGCAGGTGCAGATATTTTTAGTGATGACGAATTAGGCCATTTTTCGGTAAGTTTATCGGGTGTTTATCAACGCGACCATTTTGTTTTAAGCCAAGCCAAGGCACATAACATTCCTATTTTTGCAGCATTAGGTGGTGGTTATCAACGTAACACCGAACGTTTAGTTAATGTACATAAACAGCTTTTTAAAGCCGCTGTCGATTTATTCTAAAGCTTGGTATACACTAAAAATACTAATTAATCAGGGTCGATATGTATGAAGTTACACGATGATATTCACAACTATTTTGAAAAGCTCGTTGTAGATGATATTGCAAAACGCAATCTTGAATCAGTGTACAATGAAGACATCATGGCTGACTTGTGCTGCACTGTCCTTAATCAGTTACCTGCGCGTTATATTCGTTACGATGTAGATATGGAGTTTTATCTGCCACAATCAGAGCGAATGCTAATGGAACAACAAGTACAAACCGCTATCGATGTTGCCATCACTCAAGTTTCAAAGAAGAAGGAACTCAATAATGAGTCGTGAATTGGAGGCTGCGCCAAATCATATTAAGCTTGCTGTCGATTTAATCATGCTATTAGAACAAAACGATGTGCCAGCAGAAGATGTACTCGCAGCCCTTGAAATTGTAAAATCTGATTTTGAAAAAAAGTTAACACAAGCTTCAGATTAACCTAAGCAGTTTATTTATTGTGCGGCTTTAACCGTATTTATCTCCTCATTTTTATTATCATCTCCACCGTTATAGCATGACACAGGAAATACCTTGTAACAGAAACCCCTTTGCTTTTTATAATGCAAGCTATACTCTATTGAATAAAGTACAAGTATAAAAGGAGAATAAATTATGTCAGGTACAACCATGGTGGTATTAATTGTACTCATTTCAGTCAGTTCAGGTGTTATTTACGATATGTATAAAAAACACCTCGAGTTTAAATCTCGTACCTTAAAAGACAGCAAAGAAGCAAATGAACAAGTGGCTGCTGTTACCGCTGAATTACTTGAATTAAAGCAACGAGTACAAACACTTGAAGCGATTGTTACCGATTCAAGCTATAACGTAAAACAAGAAATTAATAAGCTGTAATTAACAATCTAGCGCTTTATATTCATCGAGCACACCTTGATAATACTCAGCATCTTGATTCAGCATGCGGCCGTAGTGAGCACGTAATTGCTGTAGATATGCTTTGTGTTCTTTGCTATTCAATTGCCACATCTTGTTGCCTGTCCGTGAAAGCGGCTCTGATGACAGTGGACTAACAGCAATAACCTCATAAAAGCGCTTATTTTCACAAACCATTTGTTCATCGACTAAGCCCATATTTAATGTTTGCATATGGCTTCGCACTTTATAACTGTGATGAACGGGACAAACAACAAAATCAATTTGACAGTGTGGATTACGCAATACTATTTGCGATAAAAACTGCACAAGTAAATCTCCCCCAACCCCTGCAATTATGACCAAATGACGCTTATTAGGGCTGGGGTCAATTTTAGCCACATCTTGACAATGAACCTGCCAAGCTATTCGTTGACTATCTGTCGAAAAGCGTTCAAGCATATTACGCAATGACTGCATTAGCTCTGGCACAATATCCACAAAGTGAATCTTCGGCGCCTTATTTTGCTTTAGTAATTCAATGCCTAAAAAGCCATGATCGCAACAACAGTCCCAAATTTCGTCGTACTCAGTTGTGACCATCGAGGCAATAGCAGATAAACGTTTACTCAGAGCCATTCTTATGCCGATTTATAAACGAGTGCTTTTAAACTTCTATCACTATCCACTTCAACAAACCCATCAGTAGGCGCCAAGCGTTCAACAAAACTAATTGCGCCTTGAGTATGTTCAGTAATTAAATCTTTAAACGCCTGCTCAGAAAGCTCTGGACTATTAGCGCACAATAAAAGCTGGGTGTTTTCGTTTAGCAGCTCAGGTAATCGACGCAGGATTTTTTGATAGTCCTTGGTCAATATGAAGCTCCCTTTTTGGAAGCTAGGTGGATCAACGATGATTAATTCATACGGTGCTGACTTTTTCAACTTACCAAACGATTTTAAAATATCATGAGGGTAAAAACTCACCCCCTGTGTAAAGCCATTCAGTTGATGGTTTTGCTTGCCAGTTCGCAGCACACCTTTGTTCATGTCCATATTAATAACTTGATCTGCACCACCCTGCATTGCAGCGACAGAAAAACCACAGGTGTATGAAAACAGATTAAGCACCTTTGCGTTATTACTATTGGCTTGAACAAACTCACGACCACGACGCATATCCGGAAAAATACCTGTATTTTGTCTGCTTAATAAATCAACTTTAAACTTAATACTGTTTTCGGTTACGACATGTTCTTGCGGTAACTCACCGCAGATCAAAGTATTACGTGTATTAATTCCACTACGTTGTTGATAAACCAGCGTGTTTACAAGCTCAGGAACATGCTCTTGTGCCCATTGCCAAATTGTATCTGTTAATTGCGTTAGTTCATCATTTTCAATTTCTTGATAAGAAACTAAAAACAGTGCTGGTGGATAAAAATCAAGATTAATATGGCTAAGCTCAGTCACTGAGTGGCCACGGCCATGAAAAACTCGGCATAACTCATTTGCCGCAAGCGGCGCATCTGCTAACGCAGTTAAAATGGCTGAAAATTTATTTGTCATTGCACTTAGTTAATTAATTGTTGTTGTAACTCATGTATTTCATCACGCACAGAGGCTGCCTTTTCAAACTCAAGGTCACTAGCATAAGCATGCATTTTTGCCTCAAGGTTTTTAATCTGCTCAGCTATTTGTTTCGCGCTTAATACCTGTTTTGACTCTTTTCGTACTAATTTAAGATTGTCTTTTGGCGTTGCTTCTTCACCCACATCCATAATATCGGTGATACTTTTAACCAAAGCTTGTGGCTCAATACCATGTTCAAGGTTGTAAGCCTGCTGTTTTTCACGACGACGGTCTGTTTCATCAATGGCTTGACGCATAGAGTTTGTTATACGGTCACCATATAAAATTGCTTTACCATTTAAGTGACGAGCCGCACGACCTATGGTTTGGATTAATGAACGTGTAGATCGCAAAAAGCCCTCTTTATCTGCATCAAGTATCGCCACCAAAGATACTTCTGGCATATCAAGACCTTCTCGCAATAAGTTAATGCCTACTAACACATCAAATACACCTGCACGTAAATCGCGGATAATTTCAACCCGTTCGACGGTGTCGATATCTGAGTGCAAATAGCGAACTTTTACGTCATGATCATTTAGATAGTCAGTTAAATCCTCAGCCATACGCTTAGTTAACGTGGTAACCAATACTCGCTCGTTAACCTCTACACGCTTGTAAATTTCCGACAATAAATCATCAACCTGAGTACTTACAGGTCGCACTTCAATTTCAGGGTCTATAAGCCCTGTCGGACGAATCACCTGTTCCGCTACTTCTCCTGCTGAACGTGCTAGTTCAAAATCACCCGGCGTTGCTGATACATAAATAGTTTGCGGCGCAATAGCCTCAAACTCTTCAAACCGTAATGGCCGGTTGTCTAATGCCGATGGTAAACGAAAGCCATATTCAACAAGGTTTTCCTTGCGGCTTCTATCACCTTTATACATCGCACCAATTTGCGATACAGTAACGTGAGATTCATCAATGATCATTAATGCATCGTCGGGTAAATAATCTAATAATGTTGGCGGTGGATCGCCAGGTGTGCGGCCTGATAAATAACGACTGTAGTTTTCGATGCCAGAGCAATACCCCAGTTCAGTCATCATTTCGATGTCGTACTGTGTACGTTGGGCTATCCGCTGCTCCTCTACTAGTTTATTAGCACTGAGCAATTGAGAGCGGCGGTCTTTAAGCTCATCTTTAATTTTATCAATGGCGTCCAGAATTTTTTCGCGAGGTGTTACATAGTGCGTTTTTGGGTAAATTGTCGCGCGAACAATATGCTTTTCTACAGCCCCTGTTAGGGGATCAAAAATACTGAGACGTTCAATTTCATCATCAAACATTTCAACACGTACTGCGTAAGTATCCGATTCAGCGGGGAAAATATCAATCACTTCACCACGCACACGGTATGTACCACGGCTAAACTCTATATCATTGCGTGTATATTGCAGCTCAGCTAAACGGCGCAGCATATCTCGCTGGTCAACGGTCTCACCCACTTTTAGTAACAGCATCATTTTCATGTAAGAGTCGGGATCACCCAAACCATAAATAGCGGATACTGAGGCAACAATAATAGTATCTCGACGTTCTAATAGTGCTTTCGTTGCACTCAAACGCATTTGTTCAATATGTTCGTTAATAGATGCATCTTTTTCAATAAAGGTGTCACTTGCTACCACATAGGCTTCGGGCTGATAATAATCATAATAGGAAACAAAGTACTCAACCGCATTATGTGGGAAAAACTCTTTCATTTCGCCATAAAGCTGTGCTGCTAACGTTTTATTATGTGCCATGATTATCGTGGGGCGGTTTAAATCATGGATAATATTAGCCATAGTAAAGGTTTTACCTGTTCCCGTTGCACCTAATAAGGTCTGGTGTGCAAGGCCGGCTTCTAACCCATCCTTTAGCTGCGCTATGGCAGTTGGCTGATCGCCACTGGGCTGAAACTGTGAGACTAGTTGAAAATGATCGCTCATGAATGACACTCCTTCATCGATGCAGAGCTTAAAAGATCCACATCCTTTATAAACCATTTGTAAGCAACAACAGCTGTAAATAAATTACCAGCAGCAGCACCAATAAATAACCCTGTCAGTCCTGCCATAAGGTTACCTATATAGGCAAAAGGAACATAGAAAATAAATAAACGTACAACACTTAAAATTAATGCATTCATAGGTTTATGTAACGCATTAAAAGATGAATTAGATAAAATAATGACCCCTTGCAAGCCGTAACTTAAAGGGAGAATGTAAATAAATAGCTTAATAACATCAATAACAGCTTGCTCTTTACCGAATACCTCAGCAATAAATCCTGATGCCACAATTAGTAATAAATAAATAGCAAACTGCCAAATCATCACAAACTTTAACGTTGTGGTGTAAGCTTCTTTTACACGTTCAAATTTCCTAGCGCCAAAGTTCTGGCTGACAAAGGGAGGCAATGTCATCGACAGTGCCAGTACAACAAGACTCGCTATTGACTCTATACGACTGCCTACTCCAAAAGCTGCAACAGCCTCTGGGCCATGTTTAGCCACAAGGGCTGTCATCACCGCCATAGCAATTGGCGTTAACATATTTGCGCCTGCTGCGGGTAAACCAATTTTCAGAATTTTACGCACTGCGCCTATGACAGTTTGTTGACCTGCGTGTAAACTTAATAAGCCATTCTTAACCGCTAAAATATAGAGAATAATCACCACAGCAACAGACCATGCAATGACACTTGCAATGGCTGCACCTTGAATACCAAGAGCCGGAACGGGGCCGAAACCAAAAATAAGTATAGGGTCTAAAATAGCATTGATTAAGCCAGCCCCCCCCATAACGATACTCGGTGTTTTTGTATCGCCACTTGCACGTAAAACAGAGTTTCCCACCATCGGTGTGATCAAAAAGACACTTCCCAAAAACCACACGCTCATGTAGTCATGTATCAATGGCAATACTTGCTGCCCTGCCCCGAGTAACTTGAAAATAGGCGCAATGAGTAAATAACCAAGCAGCGATAAAAAAAACACCATCACGACAGAGATCAATAATGCAATGCTCGCATCAAAGCGTGCTTCATCAAGCTTATCGCTACCTAACGCTTTAGCTATTACGGCTGAAGTACCTATGCCCAAACCAATTGCTAAGCTAATCACAGTAAATGTTACAGGGAAGGTAAAACTGACGGCCGCAAGAGGTTCTGTGCCCAGCAGGCTGATAAAGAAGGTATCAACAAGGTTGAACATCATCAGTGTGATCATGCCAAAAATCATTGGAATGGTCATTTTTTTTAACGTAGGTAAGATTGGCGAGTTTAAAAGATCAGGTTTAGATTTGCTTTGCGAAGTCACGCTCATGGGAATACTTTAGCCTCTTTTACTGAACCTGTAAGTTTAAAGCATCCTGCCCTTGCAAGCCATGCTTTATTCAAAGAAAGCTACACTGCCATTGCTATATAATGTAAAGCTAGACGCTTGCAACGTTTATAAAGAAATACCATTTGATGAATTAGTTTTTAAAACAGCTATACGCTTAGTATTAGCAAAGAGTATTTCAGTAAGATTATTTCAGGATGTCACTTAACGGTTATTAAAGTGCTACTTTTGACACTTTGGTGCAAAATTAACCACCAACCCCATCAAAAAACAATATAAAAACACTATTAATAGCTTTATTACATTTAAAATGCAGTAAACGCTGTTTTTTTACACAATAAAATAGACCATTTAATAGCCTGTAAAAAAATTACCTGCCAATTCAGCCTTACTTCAGTTTAAAAGACTAACTATTTGATTTTAAATACTATAAAAAAAATCATTTTAGTACTTGAAATTGCTGTAGCGCCCTAGAAACCTAGCACTATAGCTGTTCTTAAAGTTTAATAAACAGAGTTATCCACAGAAACCGTGGATAACTCTCTGGAAGCCGCATTTATCAAGGCTTCTAAAGGAGAGTTGCAGAGTTAAATAATAAAACACGACAAGTTTAGTGTTTGACGCTTTTAGTCTTGAAATTGATAAAAGCGATAATTAGCTCACCTACCTAGCTTGCTAAATAAGCGATTAGAATATTCATCTCTTTTTTACAACACCCATAACAACCTGATTAAAAATAAGAAAATATTAAATAATCGATATTGTTACTTTGCGTTTCGCGTCATAAAAACTAACATTTTTCAAATCATATTCCCACGCGACAGAAAAAATGACCCCCTTAACTGCACACTCTAGCCCGATTGCGTCATCGATTAGATTGAATTTTCCACACGATAAAAAAATCTTAGATAAATGATAGTTTTCTCTCTTAGAAGATGAAAATCTATACAACGAATACTTTTCGCAATTTTGAAATATCGCGTCGGGTATAAAAACCATGCAAAAAATTCACTGTTAAAAGATGAATGTTGGTATTTCATAGTAAATACGCCGCGATTTTCAGCCAGATTTTGCTCAGATCGAACATAAAAACATCGAATAGCCTTCTTTTTTGAATTTATGAAGTTTTTATGTTGACACTTTGCAAAGCTGTCATTAATATTTCGCCCCGTTGAAAGGCATGACGCTTCCCCCTTAGCTCAGTTGGTTAGAGCGACGGACTGTTAATCCGCAGGTCCCCCGTTCGAGTCGGGGAGGGGGAGCC
>SGPE01000004.1 GCA_004208945.1 Pseudoalteromonas sp. CO133X
CATGAGTATTTTTTCAGGCAAAGCCTAAATGATGATAACCACCTACTGAAGTAGGTGGTTTAGGGCCGAAAATAAAAAAAGAGAGCATCTGCTCTCTTTTAAAATACTTAACTTCTCTATACAAGTTATAGAGCATAATAGTCAGCAATTTCCTTAAACTCTTGCGTTAATGTTTTGGCATTAATCAAAGGCACGCTACCTTGCTTAAATTCAGGTTTAAAAATCGCTCGCACAGCCCCTGCCTGATCAACCATCACCACCGAAGCACTATGGTCGACAGCATACTCTTGCTCATCGCTATCATTAATCGCATAAATTAAGCCAAGCTCCCGCACAAAAGGAAATAGCTGTTTATGCGACCCTGATACAGCTAAAAAATCAGTATTGAAATAATCAATATAAGCTTTGCGTTTAGCCGTTGTATCTCGCTTTGGATCGACAGCAACAAACCACACCTGTACGTCATAATCGTTGCTCAATTGCTTTTGTACACTTGTAAGTTTTGCTAATGTCATGGGGCAAATATCAGGACAGCTGGTGTAACCTAAAAAAAGTAAATTCCAATGCCCCTTTAATTGACTATTATCAGCAGGATTTCCATGTTGGTCAGTTAATAAAAAAGGGCTTATTGGCTTTGCCTTCTCATACACAAGCGCAGAAACATCAGGGGCAGACTTCTCACTACCGCAACCGATGATAATAAGGCTAAGGCATACCATTAGCACAGCTAAAAAATGCTTCATACAAGAAACCACTTATCAATAAATAGGGCGATAAAGAGTAGCATTAAATGTACGATTGAAAAACGAAATAAGTCCATTGCCATACCCTCTTTAGGCGCAAGCTTAAGTTTTAGTGCTTTATAGATAAAAACCGCATTTAAGGCACTTGCAGCAAATAAATAAATAATCCCCGACATGCCTATTAGGTAAGGCAATACACATACTAAGGCCAGTAAAATTGAGTATGCCACTACACATGTTTTGCAAAACTCAATGCCGTGAGTGACAGGTAACATAGGGATTTTTGCCCGCTCATAATCACTTTTACGCGCAATAGCCAGCGCCCAGAAGTGTGGCGGTGTCCAAGTAAAAATAATCATCACTAATAACCAGGGCGCAGCTGCCATGTGCCCTGTTTCTGATACCCACCCTAATAAAGGTGGCATCGCACCAGCAAGTCCACCGATGACAATATTTTGTGGGGTTGCTCGTTTTAAAAAAGAAGTATAGATAAAAGCATAGCCAACCAAAGCAAACAGCGTAAGCACAGCAGTTAGCGTATTCGCCCAGATCATCAACATAATAAACCCAAGTACGCCAATGGTGGCGGCAAAACTAAGAGCGTGCAGCTTACTTAAGCGGCCTTTTGCCACAGGACGATGTCGTGTGCGTGCCATTTTGCTATCAATTTCGCTATCAACGACATGATTTATTACTGCCGCAGCTGCAGATAATAAACCTATGCCTAGTAGACTTGCTAATTGAACAAATACATCTCTTCCCATATCAGGTGCAAGTGCTAATCCTACCCAAGCCGTGAGTACTAACATCGCAACAACTTTAAATTTACTTATTGCTAGATAGTCCTTCAGTAATTCAGTGATCTGCGCTGTTACTGATTTTTCAGTTGTTAAAATAAGTGCCATCCCAGCCCCCTAAGTTCTTGCTTTTAGATGAAAACAAAGTCTAACCATGCTCAAAAGCAACAATGCCGCCATTAAGTTATGAGCAAGTGCGACGCCTAATGGAAAATGCCAATGCACGACGGCAAGACCCAAGCAAATCTGGCATAACAAGGCCACCAGTACTGTTACAGTGCAGTGCTTGATCTTTCGAGAATAGGACTTCGAAAAGATTCGCCACATAATCAACGCAAGCACCACGCACGTTACCAGTGCCCATATGCGATGTAGTAAATGTATAGACATGCGTGCCTGTTGAGATAACACGCCATACTCATAGGTACTGTGCTCGAGCGGCAGCTGAAACACACTTGAGAATGAAAACGGCTGTCCGTAACTACATAGTGGTAAACCATTGCAGTGCGGAGCTGCATAATTAGCCGCAAGCCAACCGCCTAAAGCTATCTGTAATACCAACACCACTAACCCTATCAGCGCTAATCTGTAATAAGGCCTCGCCCCTGCATCACCGCCAGTAATAGGCTTAGAAGTCAGCCGCAAATATAGTAAAAACACTAAAGATAAGATGCTAAACCCACCCAATAAATGCCCCATAACAACCAAAGGTTGCAGATTCATGGTCACTGTCCACATTCCTAGAGCCGCTTGAAAAACCACCAGCAATAAAAGTGCTAGCGGTAGTTTCACTGGGGTAGTGGGGTATTGACGTTTTAGCCAAGCAAATACAAACAACGCCAATATAAATAGGCCTAATGCTCCTGCAAAATAGCGATGAATCATTTCTTTCCATGCTTTTGCTGCTTCAAACATCATATCTGGATAATTCTGCTCAACATGCAAAAGTGCAGTTTCATGCTTTGGCACAGTTAAAAACCCGTAACATCCAGGCCAATCAGGGCAACCAAGCCCTGCATCACTTAACCGCGTATATGCTCCAAGCCCCACCACTAAAACAGATAGAAAACACGTAAATAAGACTAAATATTTATAATTTTTATACATTATTGCCCCTTACCGAGTATTAACTTGAACGTGCGTAGTTGAGTAGTTTTTTTAAATCTTTCAGTAAGCCTTTTTGAATTAACCGATTCTCTTCAGGTTCGTTTTTATAGGGGTAATGCAAAACAACCAGTCCCATATGATCGACTAAATATAAATCCCCCGCTTGAAGATCTGCGTTTTCTTCTAAATGGCGCCAATTCGCTGCTGTTTTTTGCTGCCGACTTAACACAGCAACATCCACTTTTTGCTGATTTTTTCCTAGAGCAACGTATAAGTTTTCAAGACTCGCAAGCTGCTTTTCACACCTTGATTGGCAATCATCTGGATAGTTAAGTGCAATTGTCCATTGCTTAGGATCACCTTGCTGCCAATCAGCGAGTTTTACTTCGGTCTTTAACAGCTCACCATGATTACTAGAGCCACTTGGCAACCACTCAAGCTTTAATGCTGCAAAAGCCAGAATAAGGGGCACAAAACAACACAGAGCAAACAAACTAAGTGGATTTATTTTCATGATGTCTCCTTCTCATCGCAAAATACGCAATAACAACACAGGCCAAGCCAATTAGTAGCCATTGCACTGCATAGGCGTAATGTTTATCAGGACCCATCACAACACTTTTGTAATGGGGGGTTGCTAAGCCGTCTGCTTCTTTACGATAACCAATAAAGGCGTGTAACGGCTGCTCTAGTTGACGGCTAAAAATGGCTAAATCGACTCCCTGAATACGTTTAGGCCAGCCTCTTTCTGCACCAATCTCATCCGCTAAAGTAAAGCCTTGAAGCTGGCCTTGTTTTATTTGAACTGTCGCTGTAATAAGCGCACTGCTAGGCCAAGCCACTGCTGGCAATTGATTGCGATCAGCGGGGGCTTTGAGCCAACCAAAATTAACAATTAAAGGGGCTACTTCTCCTTCGATGCTTACAGCTGCAAGTAAGTCATAACCTACTTGCCCTTGATATATTTGATTATCAAGTAGCCAGTAATGTTGTTTATTAACCGCCCCAGAGACTTTGACCTGTAAGCCCGTTTTGTTAACACCATCGGGTAAGCTTTGCAGTGCTTGCCAATCCATAACACCTTGTTGGCTTGATACAGCGAGCTGACTTAATTGCTGCTGTTTTTGTTCACCGCGTTGATACTGCCAAACACTTAAACGCAAACAAATCAGCACCGCAAACATCACAACGCAAATTGCGATAATTGAACTAAGCTTTTGTTTACGCCATAAAATTAACTGCATCAAGGAAACCTAAAATGATAAAAATCATCATTGTGTTGTTATTGTTATATATTGTGTTTAACCTTTTTCGAGCACTGTTTGTAATGATGTCAGCAAAACAGACCGCACGACCTATGTCACACTATTTAGGACGCAGAGTACTTTTCTCTGTTGTTGTGTTGGTGATCATTATTGCCGCAATGAAATTGGGCTTTATTCACACCAACCCATCACCTCTTCGTCACGCTACAACACATACACAAATACAAATAAACACAGCCAAACCACATCAACAAAATGCCAATACCAAGCTGCGGCCTGAAACGCAAAATGCTTTTCACTACTAAAATGACCTTTGAATATACGCAACAGTACGACAAACAGAATTACCGTCCCCAAGGTCACGTGCATACCGTGAAAACCAGTTAATAAAAAGAACGTGTTACCATATACACCCGCATCTAGGGTTAAACCGAGATCCTGATAAGCATGCATATATTCATATACTTGTAAGCCTAAAAAAACGACACCTAATAACACGGTTAGCGATAAAAATACTTTTAGCGCACCACGCTTATTGTTTTCCATTGCCACATGAGCAAAGTGAATAGTGACCGAAGAGGTAAGTAAAATAAGGGTGTTAATTAATGGGAGCCCTTGCCAGCCCATAGCCTGTGTTGTGTCACCACTTGGTGTGGTCAAAAGAGGCCATACGGCTTCAAAGGTTGGCCAAAGTACTTCGTTGGTCATGGCATTGTTACCAGCCCCCCCCAACCAAGGTACAGAAATCATACGGGCATAAAAAAGTGCACCGAAAAACGCCATAAAAAACATTACTTCAGAGAATATAAACCAGCTCATGCCTTGCCTGAATGAACGGTCCATTTGTGCTGAGTATAGCCCCTTATGCGACTCTTCAATAACGTTCCTAAACCAGCTGAAAACCATATAAATTAATATCGCAATGCCTAAATACAGTACATATTGACCACTGCTGCCTTCGCCACTAACTTGCATCACAGTTAAACCAGCGCCAACAGCAATTAAAAACATCGCAATTGCACCGACAATCGGCCACGGACTTTCAGTTGGTACATAATATTTTTCGTAATTCTGACTCATTTTGTTTGCTCCTAATTAGCAATTAGCTTGGCGGCTTCATCGTTTTTAGCCACAACCTGCCCGCTAATATCAAACACGGTATAGGACAATGTCAGTTCTTCAACATCATCCGGTAGCTCAGTATCGACATAAAATAATAAGGTAAACTCGATTTCTTCACCTGCTTTCATAGGCTGTTGATCGAAGCAAAAACAGGCTATTTTGTGTAAGTATTTAGCTGCTTTTCCTGGTGATACCGAGGGGATTGCTTGCATTATTTTGTCTGTACTGCTGGTATTCTTAGCACTAAACTTAACTTCACGCATAGCGCCTGGCTGCACAGCGACACTGTACTGCTGAGACTCAACTTTAAATGGTGCTCCGCTTTGTGCATGTGTTGTAAAGCTTACATCTATCGAGCGTTCAGTATTAACTGTGTCACTCACTACAGCCTTCTCAAGAGAAGGTTTGCCATTTAAGCCCGTAACATCACAAAACACGTCGTAAAGCGGCACCAATGCAAAGGCAAATGCAAACATACCAAGGCATGCTAGCAGGAGCTTTTTGAGCAAAGGTGCATGATTCATTACTTAATCTCCGGCGGTGTCTCAAAGGTGTGGTAAGGTGCGGGCGAATCAACTTCCCACTCTAATCCCTCTGCCCCATCCCATACCTTTGCAGGTGCTTTTTCGCCGCCTCTGGCACATTTAAATACCACCAGAACGAACAGCAGCTGTGACAGGCCAAACGCAAACCCACCAATACTAATAATGGCGTTAAAGTCTGCAAATTGCAGAGCATAATCAGGGATACGGCGTGGCATGCCAGCAAGGCCAACAAAGTGCATTGGGAAAAACAGCACATTGACACTAATCAGTGATAACCAGAAATGCCATTTCGCCAAGGTTTCGTTATACATATTGCCAGTCCATTTTGGCAGCCAGTAATAGGCTCCCGCCATAATAGAAAATACAGCGCCTGTAACGAGTACATAGTGGAAGTGTGCGACCACAAAATAAGTATCATGATATTGGAAATCAGCAGGTGTGATCGCGAGCATCAAGCCAGAGAAACCTCCCAAGGTGAACAATACGATAAAAGCAATGGCAAACATCATGGGGATTTCAAAACTAATTGACCCTCGCCACATGGTAGCGACCCAATTAAACACTTTTACGCCTGTCGGTACCGAAATCAACATAGTGGCGTACATAAAGAACAACTCACCCGCAACTGGCATGCCTGTTGTGAACATGTGATGTGCCCATACGATAAAGCTAAGCAGCGCAATCGATGAAGTTGCATACACCATAGAGGCATAACCAAATAGCTTTTTACGTGAGAAAGTCGGCACGATAGTAGAGATAATACCGAACGCCGGCAAAATCATGATATACACCTCAGGGTGCCCAAAGAACCAAAAAATATGCTGGAACATCACAGGGTCGCCCCCCCCTGCGGCATCAAAAAAGCTGGTCGCAAAGTATTTATCAGTGAGCACCATGGTCACCGCACCGGCAAGCACAGGCATCACAGCAATCAATAAGAATGCGGTGATCAACCATGTCCAAACAAACAGTGGCAACTTCATCCATGTCATGCCAGGGGCTCTTAAATTCACAATGGTCACGATAACGTTAATCGCCCCCATGATTGAGCTAATGCCCATTATATGCACAGCGAAGACAAAGAGTGCGGTGTTATCGTTACTATAAGTAGTCGACAGTGGCGCATAAAAAGTCCAACCGAATGCAGGGCCACCACCAGGCATAAGCAATGAAGCTAACAGGATTAAAAAAGCGAAAGGTAGAATCCAGAAACTCCAGTTATTCATCCTTGGCAAAGCCATATCAGGTGCACCAATCATCATTGGCACCATCCAGTTGGCCAATCCAGTAAAGGCAGGCATAACAGCCCCAAATACCATGATCAAACCATGTACTGTCGTCATTTGATTAAAAAAGTGTGGATCAACAAGTTGCAGACCCGGCTGGAAAAGCTCTGCGCGGATCACCATTGCCATCGCACCACCAATTAGAAACATGGTTAGTGAGAAAATGAGGTATAAACTACCAATATCTTTATGGTTTGTTGTATATAACCAACGCTTGAAACCCTTAGCAGGGTGATGGTCGTGATGCGCATGCTCAGTGGCTTGCTCATTAATAACGTTACTCATTAGTTCGCCTCCGCTGCTGCATCAATCGCTGCTTGAATTTGACTCGGCTGGATAACATCACCCGTATCATTGCCCCAAGCATTTCGTTTATACGTAATGACAGCTGCAAGCTGCTTAATTGAAAGCTGTTTATCGAATGCTTGCATTGCTGTACCAGGCTTGCCATGAAGCACAATATCAATGTGATCTTTAACATCACCTAGTACAATAGGGCTGCCTTTAAGCGCAGGAAATACGCCCGGTAGCCCCATACCTGTTGGCTGATGACATGCTGCACAGCTAGCCATGTAGACTTGCTCACCTAGTGTCATTAACTCTTCTTTCGCAAGTGTTTGCTCAAGTAATGCAGCATCCGCTGCTGCCGCATTCGCTTTTTCTTGTTTGGCATCAGCTAACCAAGTTGCAAACTCATCTTCAGGTAATGCTTGAACCACAACAGGCATAAAACCATGATCTTTACCACACAGTTCAGCACATTGGCCCCGGTAAACACCAGGTTCGTTAATTCGTGTCCATGCTTCATTGATAAAGCCCGGATTTGCATCTTTTTTCACCGCAAAATCAGGAACCCACCAAGAGTGAATAACATCGTCAGAAGTCATCAAAAAGCGTACTTTTTTATTGATAGGAAGAACCAGCGGCTTGTCGACTTCAAGTAAGTAATTTGCTGTCTTTTCAGCTTGGTTATCTATTTGATCTTTTGGTGTCGATAAAATCGAGTAATAGGCAATATCTTCACCCATATATTCGTAATGCCATTTCCATTGAGAGCCCGTGACCTTAATGGTGATATCCGCCTTAGAGGCATCTTCCATGGCGATTAAGGTTTTTGTGGCAGGCACAGCCATGGCAATTAAAATCACAAACGGAATGGCAGTCCAAAGAATTTCAACTTTTGTGCTTTCATGAAATTGGGCAGGCTTTGCCCCTTTTGATTTTCTATGATGTATTAAAGCCCAAAACATCACCGCAAAAACGATGACGCCGATTACACAACAGATAATAAATATCGTCATGTGTAACTCATAAACATTATTACTTATATCAGTTACCCCTTTACGCATATTAAATTGACTATTTGCCAATGCTAACTGCGGTAGAGACACTAATATAAGCCACAAGGCATAACGCATTTTACCCATGTGACAGCTCCTTTAGATGCTATTGCAAGACGCAAAGCGAAAAGGCGTACAGCTAGGTGCCCATTCGTATTTTTATTGTTAAGAGCAAACACGTACCAACACGACAGAAATCTGATACAAGCTCATCGGTTAACACCACAGCACATTATTTTGTGTCTTTTTAGTAAAACGGTGTTAACACAATGTATTAACCAATTAGTTAAAAAATGAACAATAAGCAAGTTTTTAATCTAAGAAATGTTTATTTTGGTGCAAAAATAACAACTATAATCAGAGCGTTATTTGTAAAAAAGGGGAAGAGCAAAAACTCAAAAAGAAAGGAAAACTGCGCTATACATGGACTCCCAGCAACGCTAAGGGGTCACAAATCGATGCTAAATAGGTAAAAAGCGGCGTCGCACCAAATTAAATCAGTTTGACGCACCATTTTGGAAACATCTTACTCAGTACAATACATCAAAACAAAAAACGAGCGTGACTGAGAACACTAAAGTTACTTAAGTATATTAGCGTTACATCCAATCAGCATTACGAATAACGCCCACTGCCAATCCTTCAATATTGAAAGATTCGTGTTCGAGATCAACTTCAATCGGTGCAAACTCGTCATTTTCTGCATGTAGGAGGACTTTTCGACCTGCTTTTTCTAAGCGTTTTACAGTCACATCTTCATCAACACGCGCAACGACAACTTGACCATTTTCAGCCACTTGTGTTCTGTGTACTGCCAGTAAATCACCATCCATAATGCCTATATCTTTCATACTCATGCCATTAACACGTAGTAAAAAATCTGCAGCGGGCTTAAACAAAGATGGATCAACCTGACAATGGCTCTCTACATGTTCCTGCGCTAAAATTGGCTCACCTGCGGCAACACGACCAATTAAAGGGAGTCCTAGTTGTTCTGGCTCATCTTCTTCAACTAACTGAATACCACGACTCGCACCAGGCTTCATTTTTATCATGCCTTTTTTAGCCAGCGCTTTAAGATGTTCTTCAGCAGCATTGGCACTTTTAAAACCAAGCGTTTGAGCTATTTCGGCACGAGTTGGCGGCATGCCTGTATCTTTAATAAATACTTTAATAAGTTCTAATATTTGCGATTGGCGTTTCGTTAATGGGCGCATACAACTGGTTTTCCATACAGTACATTTAACTGTGAGTATATACAGTTATCTGAAAATCGCAAATTTAAATTAGCCACCTCATTTTGCTACAAAACTAACATTGAACAGCACAGTTATATGCAATATGGTAGTAGCTTTAATTAGCTTGCTAAGGAAATACCATGAGCATTTGGCACCAGCCAATCACTTTAGAGCAATGCCAGCAATTTGCACAAGGCATTACAGGTGAAGGAACTTTAATGAAAACCATGGGCATTGAAATAACCGAAATTGGTGATGACTACCTAGTTGCCACCATGCCCGCTATACCAGCCCACCATAATCCAATGGGGATGGTACACGGAGGCGCAAATGTTGTGCTAGCTGAGACTGTGGCCAGTTATGCGGCAAATTTTGTTGTTGACTTCGAAAAGTTTTATTGTGTCGGCCAAGAGATAAATGCCAATCACCTCAAAGCATCACGCAAAGGCGTACTTACAGCAATTACACGCCCTATTCATCTAGGGAAAAGAACATCGGTTTGGGAAATTAAAATTAGTAATGCGGCAGGTGAACTGTGCTGCGTATCACGTATGACCGCAGCAGTGGTAGAACGAAGATAGCGAGCTTAGCTCTGAACTGGGTAAATGGTAATTTCGATCCCTGCGCCAATGGCTGAAATACGTAATAAGGTATCTGCGTGCAGGGCTTGATTAAAACATTTTGGCGAGTCACCTGACTCAAAACCAATATCAAATGTTCGTTTTGAACACGAAAGCCACTGTTTCAATGCATTGCGTGAACATGACTCAATTAATTCGCATAATTGATTAATTGCTTTATCTGGCGTGCTAATGTCAGCTGTTGCTTCAATACGAGCAAGTTGACGATATTCATCTTTGTCATAATGTAAGACCATGGCGTTTTTCTTTAAATCAGCCACCAGTGCACTTATATCGTGTTTTGATTCAAGCTCCAAGTCTACATTTAAAAATTGAATTTCCGACATACCTTCGTTTTACCCTCTATTAATAGCGATTGGAACTTTAACGCAGTTTTGTCTATATACCAAATCTAGAATACAGTTAATGCGACATTATGCCGCATTGGCAGCCTAATTTAAGCTTTTACAATAGCGCCTATACAAAAATAACAAGTGGTTCTCTATGAATAAACGTATGTTCAAATATGCCCGCAAAGTGCATAAATGGTTAGGTTACTTGCTCGCCATACAAATCTTTTTTTGGCTGCTGGGTGGCTTGGTAATGAGCGCCATTCCACTTGAAAAAGTACATGGCAAACACTTAGCTAAACGCAGCCTCAGTAATCCATTTAAAGTACATGATTACATGGCATCAATTGATGCAATAACAACTCAGTTTGAGCAAATTAGTGATATAAAATACAGCCACTTACTCACAAAACCCACTATTGAAATTGCCACTTTAAACGGTACATTTACCTTCGATGGTATAACGGGTGAAGTAATGGCTAGGCCAAGTGAATCTGAGATTATTGAAAATGCTAAAGCACACCTACTCATTAGTGCAAAGACCTCTCAAGTACAGCTTTTAGCAAAAGGACCCAGAGAAATTGCATACAAAGCGAATGTTTGGCAAGTCAGCTTTGATGACTGGCTGACAACCACCCTGTATTTAGATAGCGCTACAGGTAAGGTCATTACAGTACGCAGCACTATTTGGCGTATTTTCGACTTTTTCTGGATGTTGCATATTATGGATTACGACGAGCGCGAGGACTTTAATAACCCCTTACTTATAAGCTTTGCAGCCACCAGCGTACTGTTTTGTCTTTCTGGCATTTTATTATTACTACAAAACCTACGTATAAAACGCCGTAAGTCAATTTCAATTATCAGTAAATAATCCTACCAGCATCGGCACCACTGTTTTGGTGCCTTGCTTATAACTTGTCGAAGTTTGAATTGTCCGGACTGATTATCTCGATAACAATCAAACTCTTTTTCTTTTAGAGCTATCACTCTACAATAGCAAATCCTGTAGTTCACACATGTGATGGATATGCGTTTATTTTTCTCTTTACTATTTTGCCTTGGGGTTTGTTTTACTGCCTCTGCGGAGCAATTTTCTAGCTTTTCTAGTGCCAAAAAATATCTAATAAAAACCTTACCAAACGACGCTAAGAGCCTATATTGTGATTGTGATATAAAACGTGAAGGTAAAAAGTTAGTGCCTGATCCAACGCGATGCGGCTACCTGCCGCGAAATGCTGTCACCCGTTCTGGTAAACAAAATATACGGGCACACCGTATTGAGTGGGAACATATTGTACCTGCTTGGGAGTTTGGTCATCAACTGCAGTGCTGGCAAGAAGGTGGTAGAAAAAATTGCCGAAAAGTGAGTAAAAAGTTTCGTCAAATGGAAGCTGACATAAATAACTTAGCACCAGCCATCGGTG
Organism: Pseudoalteromonas sp. CO133X; assembly: GCA_004208945.1. GTDB lineage: Bacteria > Pseudomonadota > Gammaproteobacteria > Enterobacterales > Alteromonadaceae > Pseudoalteromonas. The sequence goes on from SGPE01000004.1 coordinate 11,841, forward strand.
AAATTAATGCTGATCGCTCTAACTATCGTTTTGGTATGGTAGCCAATAACATCAAACAGTACGGAGCATGTCCTGTTAAGGTTGACTTTAAACAGCGTGTTGTTGAACCGCCAGTTTATGCTCGAAAGCGCATTGCAGATACTTACTTCTATATGCAAAAAACCTATGGACTCGCTATTTCAAACAAACAACAGAAGCTCTTTGAAGCATGGCAAAAACTTGAACCTGCAGACTGACATGATGCGCTGAAAATTTATACACTTATTTACACTATTTAGATCGCCCTTTATTGTCATCGCGTATACTTACTGATACTTTTTCAACAACTGTTTACAGGAAAGTAATCTCATGTTTAAAAGTAACAAACTCGCGCAGGCGACTTTTTTTCTCTTTTCAAGCCTTTATTTAACGGCTTGCGGTGGGGGCAGTTCGTTAGACTCTGACACAGATACAGTAACTCCACCTCCCGCTGACTCTTCCACTGTTTGGACAGCCGGTACATTTGCGCCATCCAGCGAGTTTAAAGATCAATGCGCCGTCCCTCGCACAGGAAATGATCCATTCAATGAAAATCAGCCTTACCCCGACACTGCTGGTTCTGAGTTTACAGAAAAAATGTGGTTACGCTCATGGAGTGATGAAACATACCTTTGGTACGATGAAATCGAAGACAACAACCCTAATGACTTTAGCTCAGTTGCAGCCTACTACGCTCAACTGAAAACATTTCAAACGACAGACTCAGGCGCTAACAAAGACAACTTTCATTTTAGTCAGCCAACTGAAGATTTTTTCAAAGAGTCGCAATCTGGTGTTGTATCGGGCTACGGAATCAACTGGGCTTTTCTTAGTAACACACCACCTCGAATACTACGCATTGCCTATTTAGAGGATGGCTCACCTGCCGCCAATGCGGGTTTACAACGCGGTGATACGGTTTTATCGGCGGATAATATAAGTATTAACGACAACACCGAAGCTGGCATTGAAATTTTGAATGAAGTACTGTTCAACCCCACTGCTGGCAGCACCCATAACCTTAAACTACGAAGCAATGATGGTACTGAAAAATCAATCAATGTGGTAGCAGGTAATATTACCCAAACCCCTGTGCAAAATGTGAATACACTGATCACTGAAAATGGCACCAAAGTTGGTTATATGCAGTTTAATAGTCACATAAGCATTGCCCAGCCTGAGCTTATTAATGCTGTTAATAAGTTCAAAACCGATATGATCGATGAGCTTGTGATTGACTTTAGATACAACGGTGGTGGCGTATTGGCTCTTTCTGCACAACTTGCTTACATGGTTGCAGGCCCTGCCAATAGTAGAGGTTTTGACTATTATCAAACCATTAGGAACGACAAACAACCCAATGATACGCCCTTTCCATTTATTGACTTTGAAATTGATTATTCAACTTTTCAAGCGACTAACAACACACTCCCCGATTTAAACTTATCAAAAGTGTATGTGCTTAGCACTGAAGGAACTTGCTCGGCATCAGAAGCATTTATTAATGGGCTCAAAGGCATCAACGCAGAGGTTATTCTAATTGGTGATAAGACTTGTGGTAAACCGTACGGGTTTAATCCAACTCATAACTGTGCAACAACCTACTTTACTATTCAATTTTCGGGAGTGAATGAAAAGGGGTTCGGTGAATATTCAGATGGCTTAAAACCGACTCCTACTCCGCAGTTTGACGCTGACGTGCAAGGTTGTCTGGCTGCAGACGATTTTAACCATCAGTTGGGCGATAAAAACGAAGGTTTATTATCTACAGCACTTTTCCATATCGCGAATAATCGCTGCCCTATTTCAACTCAAACAGCAAAAATCAAACAGCCCAACACCTCAGTCAATGCGTTAGCGGATAAAGGCTTACCACTCGTTCCTAAACAACCGCTATATAAAGAGAATATGGACTTAACACGCCCCTTACCAACAAAAGGAAATAGCGATGAGTAAAAAATACCTCTTTATTTCATCATTACTGATGAGTTTAACTGCGTGTCAAAGTACCCAAGCAAAGCAACCGCTAGATGCGACGTTAACTCGCATCAACCCAGGCGTGATTACCGAGTTACAACAGGCCATTCAATCAGCTAAAGGGGGGGCTTTAGTGACCTTAGCTGATGATGTGTTCACCAAAAGTGCTGTGCTTTTAATTGATCATGGTACAGGAAAAGGACCTGATGGATTGCCAATAATGGGCGCCCATTCAATTCCTTCTGAGAAGTTTCTGTTGCAAAAAGCAGGCGAGCAATGCCTGCTTTACTACCCCAAAAAAGAGCGCCGTATTCCACTTCCTAATGTAGAGTGCGAAGTTAACTAACAATCAGGCACAGCACAGGCTGCGCCCTTATCATTATAGGCTTTGATGAGGGCCAAACACCTCATAGTGAATGCGCTCACTTGCAACCCCAATACTTAGCAGCTGCTCTTTTATCATTGTCATAAAGGCGACTGGACCACACAGGTAAAAGTCACCTTTGCTAATTGGTAAGCTATCAGCGATATGGTTTACATCCATCAAGCCCGCAAAATCTCCCCCTTTGCCATCTTTTAACCACGTAACACAATGCAATGAAGCGTGCGCTTGTTGTTGCTTTATTAAATACTCTTTAAAGGCAAACTGCGCCTCACTGTCGCAAGCATGTAGGTAATGGATTGACTGATTAGGTTGATTACCTAATAGTGTTTCTAGCATCGCCATCATTGGGGTTTGACCAACACCCGCTGAAATCAATACGACAGGCGAGTCGATTTCGCGAAGCACAAAGTCGCCTGCTGGAGGATAAACTTCAATTACCTCGCCTTCGCGCAAGCTATGTAAATGGTAGGAGACTAAACCTTCTTGCTTTACGCTAATACGGTAGTTTTCGCCATTACTTTGCTGCGAAATAGAGTATTGGCGAATTTGAGTATTATTACTGTTTTCAGGTTTAACTTTAATACCCAAATACTGCCCAGGTAGATGTGACACCACCGCTTTACCGTCACAAGGAGTCAGAGTAAAACTACAAATATGCTCTGACTCGATATGCTTATGTGAAATAGTAAATAAACGTGTACCAAACCAACCCCCTTGGGCTTGCTTAGTTTTGTTGTATAGTGCCATTTCTTCTGTAATACAGACATCTGCAAGCAGTGCATACGCTTCTCGCCATGCATATTCAACCTCAGCGGTAAACTGCTCAGGCAACAACTCCTTAAGCGTTGCAATTAAGTGACCACCTACAATCGGATAGTGCTCAGGTAAAATGTGATAACTAGTATGCTTATGATTTATACGCGCTAAAGCGTCTTTCAAAACAGCAAGATTATCAATATTTGTAGCATAGGCAGCTAACGCATTAAACAACGCAAATTGCTGAGAGCCTGATTGCTGATGGGTCATATTAAAAATATTTTTTAACTCTGGATTATAACTAAACATACGATCATAAAAGTATTCAGTAACCTGAGGGCCCGCCTCTGCTAGCAACGGTACTGTACTTTTAACAATCTCGATCGTTTTTTCAGACAACATATAGTTTCCTCTATTTATAAAGGGAGTAATTAACCCACGCGGCCATCTACACGACGTTTAACTAAAATGGGCACGCAATGAAATAAGAACAATAAAAAGCCAGCTATCCACAGCATTGCACTCAGTTGCCATGCCAAGTGGTGACCTATCAAAGATACAAGGAGAGCGCGTATAATCGCAGCAACGGCAATACACACAAATGCTAAGGTAATGATAAATGGCACTTTTAGGGGGCGGCCGGTATGACCATGAGACACACGAACCATCATAGCTAAGATCATTAAGCCAATCGTACCTACAGTGATAAAATGCAGCGCATCTTTAAATAAAATGAACGAACTATAGTTGCTCAGTGCAATTAGGAGTAAACCTATGCTCAAAGCCCAATATGAAAGGTGTAGTGACCATAACAGAGGTACTTTTAGTATCCCCTTTTGCCACCAAGCGACACTGCGATAAAAATGCAAACAAGCAAGCCAAGCAAAAACCCAACCTACGCTCATTTGATTAAAGAATAATTGACTAAAGAAGAACCAAGCAATAGCAAATAAAGAGCTTACAACAACCAGTTTATCAAGCCTTGGTAGGCGAACTTGCTCGGTAAGATTCAACCCTCGCGCGGTGAAAAATGGCACAACACGGCCTGCAACAATACCAACCAATAAAGTCATCACAATCACCGCGGTATCCGCAACACTGAGCGCAAAGAGCATATTTTCAGCAATCACCAATGCCAAAAAAATAATATTAAGAGCACATAGCATGGAGGCAATAGTGATAAACACGTAATTCTGCTTACTACTTGCTTTGAGCAACATATTACTAAGGGTAATAATGCCGGCTAACCACCATATAAGCTGAAACACTCCCACCACATATAAATTAAAATTCGCTGTTATTATGGCAGGTAAAAAGAAACTCAAACGTGCTAATAACCACACACCTGTCATTAGACAAAGCTTGCTGCCACTGACACTAGGAACACCAGTCCAGGTTTGCGCTGCTGTCAGTAAAAACCCCATAGCAACAACACCTGAAAAACCAAATAGCATTTCATGGGCATGCCAAAGCGTAGCTGGTACAGTTAAATGCCAGTTGGCATAACCGCTTAGCATGAGTAACCAATAACTCATAGAACCCACGGCTAATACACCAGCAACCAAAAAGTAAGGCCTAAATGCCAATGCCCAAATAGGCCATTGACTGACTTGATGAGCCTTTACTTTTTTTGGCATTGGCTCTGTTAAATTAATGACTTTCATTACCACTCTCAGCGTTTAATTTCCCCAGCTATTGCACAGTTCAAGCCAAAAATAAAAGCCATTAAATATCAGTCAACTATATTTAATCGCTTGATAAAAAAGTCAAAATGACACACCATTAAAAACATCAATAAAACACATTCAGGTCAAATTGACATGGCGATCAAAAAATCCCTTCTTGATGTTGCTCTTGCCCTTACCAAAGCAAGCAGTGTTGATTACAATTTCAACTATTTATTGAATTGCATTAATGATTGGCTTGAATGTGATGCAGTTGCCTTATTATTGAAACAAGGTGATGTGTTAAAACCTGTAGCCCTACATGGATTGTCGGACGATACGTTAGGAAGGCGCTTTAAAATAGCGGAGCATCCGCGCTTATTTGAAATATGCCGTGGCAGTGAACCGCTAAAATTTGCCAAAGATTGTGGCCTACCCGACCCCTACGATGGTTTATTACAAAGCCAGCATGGCGACTTTCCTGTTCATGCCTGCATGGGTGTGCCGCTGCAGAGCAGTAAAGACAACAGCGAACTACTCGGTGTTTTAACCTTTGATAGTTTAGATGAACATGCCTTTGACGCTTTAGCAATGAATGAGCTCAATCAACTAAAACAGCTAGCAGCAGGTTATGTTGAGCATGCCCTAACCTTGCAGCATCTTATGCAACATGCACAGCACAGCCATCAAGTTGCACAACAGCTTAATCTTGAAGCGCTGACGCGAGAAGGTGTCGAAATTATTGGTAATAGCCAAGCAATGCTGACCCTTAAAAATGATATCCAGCTGGTGGCTGCCTCAGAATTCAGCGTATTGATACAAGGCGACACAGGCGTCGGTAAAGAACTCGTTGCGCGCAATATCCATTTAAACTCAAAACGCCGCGACATGCCGTTGATCCACTTAAACTGCGCATCGTTACCAGAGAACTTGGCTGAGAGCGAGTTTTTCGGCCACAGTAAAGGCGCATTTACTGGCGCACATACTGCGCGCCAGGGTAAGTTTCAACTCGCCGATGGTGGTACGCTATTTTTAGATGAGATTGGCGAGTTACCCCTTGCGATGCAAAGTAAACTACTACGCGTATTACAAAGTGGTGAAGTACAAACTGTGGGGGAAGATCAAAGCCGTTATGTTGATGTCAGAGTGATTGCAGCAACCAACCGCGATTTAAAACAAGAAGTCGCTGCGGGGCGCTTTCGTGCAGACCTTTATCACCGCTTAAGCGTTTACCCATTGCATGTTGCACCGTTAAAAGAGCGCGATAACGATGTTATTTTATTGGCAGGCTTTTTTATTGAGCAAACATCTAAAAAATTGGCAATTAAACAACTTAAGCTTAGTAGCGATACACAATTACTACTGCGTCAATATAATTGGCCTGGCAATGTGAGAGAGCTTGAACACGTTATTAGTCGCGCAGCACTCAAAGCCAAGCAGCAGCAATGGCAACAAAGCATTGTCACAATCGAGCCTGAGCATTGTGATATTGCTAAAACGGCCGTTGCGGCACCAAGCCCTGTTGCAGTTAACGAACAAAAAGCCTCTCGCTTATCACTCAAAGAGGCAACTGACGCTTTTAGTTATCAGTTGATAATGCAACAACTTGAACTACACAACCTAAATTGGGCAGCCACAGCACGCACCCTTAAAGTGGATAGAGCCAATCTAGTGCGACTCGCGAAACGCTTAGGTATCAGTGTTAAGAAGTCACTCTAGCTAGCCTGTTGTCTTTTTAAAGTACGCTTTTAGTAGCTGACTAAAAGCTTGCACTTTGGCAGTACGGTGCACCAAATGATGTGTCACCAGCCAAAGATCTGTTGGCCAGTTTAGTTCTTTATGAAGCACTGGCACTAAATCAGAGTACTGCTCTGCCACTTCGTGCTGCAAACCACCAATACCAAGCCCCCTAACAATAGCCCTTGTAGCTTCTGATGTTTCAGACACCCGTAACTTAATTTGCGAAGGTTCAATATGTTGATCAACCCATGCAAAATAAGGCACTTTACCGTTGTAGCCAGCCACCCCAGAAACAAAACTATGCTGCTCTAGCTGCTGAATACTCTTTGGCATACCATATTTTTCAATATAGCTTTTTGAGGCATAAAACCCAGATGATAGCTCCGCTAAGTGCTGGGCAATATAGTCACCTTCATCAGGGCGAGGGCCCGCTCTGACAGCAATATGCGCTTGACCATGGTCGAGTCGTAGACGATTTTGGTCAAGAATAACCTCAAGCTGCACTTGTGGGTGTAAACTTTGGAACTGCTCACAAACATCACTGAGCACATCAATAAAACCACTCACCGTAGTTAATAATAAGCTGCCTCGTAACTGGCTGTCAGCAGCAATGATATCGTTATGGAGCTTTTCAAGTTCTGCATTAATCGATTTAGCAGTAGCAAACAACTTAGCGCCAATTTCTGTCACTGTATAACCACGGGCATGGCGGTGAAATAACCGTGCATCAAGGTTATCTTCTAAATTGTTGATTCTTCTTAGTACTGTGCTGTGGTGAACACCTAACGATTCGGCAGCAGCGGTTAACGTGCCGAGCCTTGCCACCTCATAAGCGACTTTTACATCTTGCCAATCATCAAATTGAATCGCCATAACGGCTCCTTGTGTGCATATACGCACATAAGTTTTGCGTTTATTTGGCTTTTCTGCAAGCTGTTTTTTGCTACAGTGAGTATATCAACAGTGAAGCTTAAAAAGGAATCCCTCATGACAGCACCAAAAATTATTGCCCTCGCAGGCAGCCTACGTAAAGACAGTTTTAACCAAAAACTAATTAATGAAGCAGCGCGCTTCGCCCTCGAAAGTGGTGCTGAAGTGGAAGTACTCAAACTAAGCGATTTAGATTTACCACTATTCGATGAAGATATAGAAGCACAAGGTACGCCTACTGGCGCACAGTTGTTAAAAGATAAGCTTCGTGCTGCTGATGGTATTTTATTAGCAAGCCCAGAATATAATGGCTCAATTACAGCACCACTTAAAAACGCTATCGATTGGGTATCTCGCACTGAGCAAGGTGCAGTACCGGCATTTCGTAATAAAGTAACCGCTTTGTATGCTTCTTCGCCAGGTGGTTTAGGTGGCTTACGCGGTCTAAACCACGTGCGTGATATTTTATCAGGTATTGGCAGCTTAGTACTTGCGGATCAGTTAGCCGTACCTGCCATCCACACTAAATTAGATGAACAAGGCCGCATTAATGATGCCGATACAGCCGAACAAGTTGCCAGCCTAGCTCAACAACTTGTTAGTGTGGCAAGTAAATTAAATAAGTAAGCCTAATTTAATAGCCCTTAGTTGAGTTTTGTCGCTGCCAGTTTCGCAGCGATAAAATCTTCATGAGTCACATACAAGAGGCTAGCAACACGGCGAATCACAACCTCTTCATGTTTATCTAATTCGCCATCAGCATAGGCTAAGCGCCATAACAGCTCGATAATATCAATACGCTGCTCGGCACTACACTGCGCATTTATTTGCTTAGAAAACTGAAAATAATCAATCGCTTCATCTAAATTCTTAGCAGCACTATCAACGAGCTCCTGAACTTCATCATCTGTTAAAGAAAAATACTTCTTTAAGGTGTCATTCAGTGTTTGTTGCTCATCATCTTGTAGCTCACTGTCGGCGCGCATAACCTCGATTAATAAAGCGGCAACCGCTGTTTTTAGGTCATGCTCACTAATATTTGATTGAGTATCGTCCATCGCTGAAAATAGCTGTTTTATTTTATTGAGCATCACATTTTTACCTTTTGAGTGTTAGACTAGGTATAAGATATAAACTAACGTTACCCTAGTTTGACTGTCGAAGCTAATTCATGGTTCAACAACACGCGCTAGAATTATTGCATCAATCACATGGAGTTAGGTGTTTATGAACAAACCCCGTTCGATATTCGCATTATCAATCAGCGCCCTTTTATTCACCGCTGGTTTTCCCGCTACATACGCCGAAGAAACCAAAACAGAAAAACTTTTCGACTTTGATGAAGAAGTCCACTACTACCAAACTAAATTAGCCGATGGCCGCTACCACCTCGAAATTCAGTCTGATGACTATAAGCACTTTCGCAATCAAAGCGTATTCTTACTGCGCCATGCAAGTCGCTTGTGTAGAGATAAACCGTTTATGCTAAGAGTGACTGATGGCGTACAGGAGTATGAACGCTTTCCCACTAAACCACGTGCCTATCAGCCACCTTTAACGGTTGTTTTACAGTGCGAAGACGATACTAAATAGTATTAGTCTTCATACCCCCAAGGTGCGCTTGGCGGCGTAATAGGTTTGGTTAAATCAAAATCAACGCGAAATTCACGCCCTTCACGCACTAAACGATACGTAAATTGCTTTGGATAAATATACATTTGCCACGTATTACCCATTGATTGTGGAATACCTTGGTTCACAAACAACTCTTTTGAATATTGATCAGCTGGAAACGACTGCGCATTAGCAAAACCAGCATCAAGGGTATGGCCCCCATACATGGTTGAGTCGTCATCGCTACCATCTTTATGGCGATGATCGTGCTTTAAACTCAGTCCACTGCCTGTTTTTGTGATGATCCAAGTACGAGACGCATCGTCACCTACATGAAATGGCACTTGCAATTCACGTTCATTACAACGACGTACATGCATCACTAACTTTTTACCCGCAAATGAACTGGGGCCTGTCGCGTTATCAACGCTGACTTTGCCTTCGTAAGCTTTACCACAATGGGCAGCAATATTATCAAAAAAGCCATCATGGCTTGGAATAGATACTAACGGCGCTGGACGCGCAGCCGCTACTGATGACGCTGCTACGAGCATCGATGCCACTAAGTATTTCATGGTGTGTTCCTAAAATAAAAAATTTAACCCTAGCCTAGCGATTTAAAGCTAATAAAGAAAACAATCACGATAAACTGCTTGTCTAAAAATAATCAAGACGGGTTTGTAGCTAGTTGTATGTCATGTTCGGCGCGCGATTTCATGAACTTCAGAAGTGATTTGTGAAAATCCTGAAAGATCACCTCTCCCCACACTCGCGAATAAATGCCAAAATTAGTGTTATCAAGTACAGTCGTTTTTAGGCTTAACAGCGTTTGATTCTTGCCACTTACAACTAATTCATAACCGCCATGTAACGGCGAAAAATATTCACCGCCCAATTTCACATGCTGATCGAGCGCCTTATCAGGAATTAAGTCTGGGTCTATATCAAACTTATAAAGCATTTTCTCATTCGGCTTCCACTCAGTTATCACTTCTTTAAATACAACATTTTTTTGCCACTGACTGGTTCTTATTGCACCTACCCCATCACCACTCATATCAGCTCGAATTGGCCTTGGAATACCAATTAAATGCGAAAATGAGCTCGGATACTCGCTCTCGTGGATTTGGCTAACATTAGCTAATTGTTGCCACACAACATCAACAGGCGCATTGATAACAATCGTATTTTTAACTTCGTAAGTTTTCGATAGGTGTAAAAAGTTGAGCTCTAAAGGGGAAAGGATTAACGGCAACAATGCTACCGACATCACCGCTTTGTTGCTTTTCTTTGCCCAAAGTCGATGGCAAAGCCCTGCTAACATACCGCCAATACTAGCAAAAAACATAAATGCAGGGAGTGCCATTGCAACGCAGATGCTGCCCTCTAAAAGAGTAATAACACTCACAAATAAGAAGATAAAAATAGGCTGCCAAGCGATCACTGCCATTCTTCCGTATGTCATCACAGGCACCTGATTGTATTCAAAATGTACCCGTATAAACCCAATAGCAACAGGCACTAAAAACATAAACGAAATAGTAACAAGGCTACCGAAATTAAACGTTTCGCTAACTTCAAGAAAGATGCGTATGCTGATGCCGTAAAGAACACCCATCACGATGCCGATAGATTTAGGAGAAAGAGGCCACATAGTTATTTATTGTTTCGTTATTTTACCAACCAAATTAGCAACTTTCTTTTTTAGAAACAAATAAAAACGCGACTTTCGCCGCGTTTAGGTTCCACATGTAAAAAAACCTTTTATTGCCAAGGGCGCTCAGCTTTAAGCTTAGTTTCAAAGGCATCAATTTGGCTGTTAAGTGTTTCAGTCACACCGATAAAGTCTAAGCCACTTAACAAACGCTCTTTAATGTCATGGCGAATATCAAAGTCAATAGTGTCAAACTTATCGCTACGAAGTTGTTGGTTTTCTAAATCAACTTCGATATGAATATCGTCATGCTGTTCACTCAACACAAATAATTGCTCAAGCGTTTCTGCTGGTAATGCGATAGCAAGCATTTGGTTATTGCCGCAGTTATTAAAGAAAATATCGGCAAAGCTTTGTGCTAAGATAACTTCAAAACCATATTGCTTTAATGCCCATGGCGCGTGCTCACGCGATGAACCACAACCAAAGTTGTCGCGAGTTAACAGAATTTGCGCACCTTGGTAACAAGGACGATTCAAAATAAACTCTGGGTTTGGCTCGCCGTTATCTAAATAACGCCAATCGTAAAAAAGCGCCGCATCAAAACCATCACGGCTGGTCGACGTTAAAAATTGCTTTGGAATAATTTGGTCAGTATCAACATTGTTTTTATCTAACGGGGCCATTAAGCCACTAAAAAATACACTCATTAGGCTTCTCCTCTGATATCAACAAAACGACCATGAATTGCCGCTGCCGCTGCCATTGCAGGGCTCACTAAGTGAGTACGTCCACCGCGACCTTGGCGTCCTTCAAAGTTACGATTTGATGTAGACGCACAGCGTTTACCGGCTTCTAATCTATCGTCATTCATTGCTAAGCACATTGAACAACCTGGCTCACGCCATTCAAAGCCAGCTGCTTTGAATATATCAGCAAGGCCTTCGTCTTCGGCTTGTTTTTTAACAAGGCCAGAACCTGGAACAATCAGTGCTTCAACACCCGCGGCAACCTGCTTACCTTCAACAATTTGCGCGGCAGCACGTAAGTCTTCAATTCGGCTATTGGTACATGAGCCAATAAACACGGTATCAACAGTTGCTGAAGACAATTTATCACCGGCTTTTAAGCCCATATATTTTAGTGCGCTACGAATCGCATCAGCTTTGATTAGATCTGGTTCTTGCTCAGGGTCTGGAATGAATTCATCGACGCCAATCACTTGCTCAGGGCTGGTACCCCAAGTAATTTGCGGTTGAATATCAGCAGCCTCCAATTCAACAACATGATCAAACTCTGCGCCTTCATCAGTTTTTAGTGTTTGCCAGTAGGCAACGGCATCATCAAAGTCAGCACCTTGTGGTGCAAATGGGCGACCTTTTAAATAATCATAAGTTGTTTGATCTGGCGCGATTAAACCCGCTTTTGCGCCCATTTCAATACTCATATTACAAAGTGTCATGCGCGCTTCCATAGACAGCGCTTCAATTCCTTCACCACAAAATTCAGCAACATAGCCAGTACCACCCGCAGTGCCTAATTTACCGATCACAGCCATGATTAAATCTTTGGCAGTAACAGTTGGGCGCAGGCGACCATTAATTTGAATTTTTAACGACTTGGCTTTTTTCTGCTGTAGTGTTTGAGTGGCTAAAACATGCTCAACTTCTGACGTACCAATACCGTGCGCTAGTGCGCCAAATGCACCATGGGTAGAGGTATGGCTGTCGCCACATACTATGGTTGTGCCCGGTAAGGTAATGCCCTGCTCAGGCCCCATGACATGCACAATACCTTGGTTAATCGAATTTAAATCATAAAGTTGAATACCAAACTCTTTGCAGTTTGCATCCAGTGCCATTAGTTGGTTTTTCGACACTTCACTGGCAGCATCTAATGAACGACTTTTCGTTGAAACGTTATGATCCATGGTCGCAAAGGTTTTTTTTGGACAACGTACTTTACGGTTTTTCTCACGTAAACCAGCAAAGGCTTGCGGTGAGGTAACTTCATGAACTAGATGACGGTCGATATAAAGTAAATCGGTTTGATCGTTAATGTTGGCGACTACATGAGCTTGCCAGATTTTATCGTATAAGGTTTGGGCCACTTGCTATTCCCTCATTTTAGTTACGCTGAGTGACGAGCTCAGCGCAAACAACTTTTTAATTAAATACGTGCCACAATTGCCGCAGCAACATCACTGGTGGTGTACCCTGCATTTGGGTAGATATCTGGCGTACCAACACCGGCTTCAACCGCTTCTGCTACCGCTTTTTCAATAGTACGCGCCGCTTCATCTTGCCCTAGTGAATAACGCAGCATAAGCGCAGCACTTAAAATTTGTGCGATCGGGTTTGCAACCCCTTTGCCAGCGATATCTGGTGCTGAGCCACCAGCAGGTTCATACAAACCAAATCCAGACTGATTTAAGCTCGCTGATGGTAATAAGCCCATAGAACCTGTGATCATCGCGCACTCATCAGACAAAATGTCGCCAAATAAATTATCGCAAAGTAATACATCAAACTGGCTTGGCTGTTTCACTAACTGCATCGCCGCGTTATCAACATAAATGTAGTCTAGGCTTACTTCTGGGTAGTCTTTACTGACTTCAGTGACTACCTCTCGCCAAAGTACACTTGACGCTAACACATTCGCTTTATCAACCGAGGTAACATGATTACTACGCAGCTTAGCGGCTTCAAAGGCAAAACGAGCGATACGCTCAATTTCTTTACGTGAATATGTTTGGGTATCGAAAGCAACTTCTTGCTCACCTTCGCCACTACGACCTTTTTCACCGAAATAAATACCGCCTGTTAGCTCACGCACACATAAGATATCAAAGCCTTGTGCGCTGATATCTGCACGCAGCGGTGACGCAGCACTTAGTGCAGGTAATAATTGTGCTGGGCGTAAATTACAGAACAAACCAAAGTGCTTACGCAATGGCAACAAGGACGCTCGCTCAGGTTGCTCATTCGGTGGTAAGTTTTCCCACTTAGGGCCACCAACAGAGCCAAATAAAATCGCATCGGCATTTTCACAGGCACTTAATGTGCTTTGCGGCAACGCCTGACCAAACTCATCAATGGCAGCGCCACCAATCGCGTGGTGATAACGAGTCAAAGTAAAACCAAATTTTTCGCTTACAGCATCCAAGACGGTTTCTGCTGCTGCCATAACTTCTGGACCAATCCCGTCGCCTGCTAATACTGCGATACTGTAATTCGATTGACTCATCCTGCTTTCCTCTGTTGTTTTAAATCAGACACTTTTTGTGCACGATAAATTAAGTTATACACGCGGATCATGGCGCGTACCGACGCTTCAACCACATCCGCTGCAATGCCCGCACCGTGATATGGGCGACCATCGTATTTAGCGATAATATTCACTTGTCCTAGCGAGCTGGCACCTTGGCCTGTTGCTTCTAGGTTATATTCAATCATTTCAACCGACATACCCGTTAAGCGCTCAATTGCTAAGAATGATGCTTCTACAGGGCCATTACCTGTTGCGGCCTCTTGCTTAGACTCGCCATCAATTGTCATGCCGATTGTTGAGCTCGCCACTGATTGCGAATTAGACGTAGAGTTAACAAACTCAAGCTGGTACTTCTCGTCTTTATCTTTGATTTGATTAAAGTAAATCATCGCTTCTAAGTCGTAGTCATACACAGTGCCTTTTTGGTCTGCTAATGCTAAGAAGCTGGTGTATAAGCTATCCATATCGTAATCAGATTTTTGATAGCCTAACTCTTCTAAACGATGCTCAATAACATGACGACCTGAACGCGAAGTCATGTTTAATTGGTTATTGGGTACGCCGACACTTTCTGGCGACATAATCTCGTAAGTGTTTTGCGCTTTTAATACGCCGTCTTGGTGGATACCTGAGCTGTGTGCAAAGGCATTTTCACCAACAATTGCTTTGTTTGGTTGTACTGGCATATTACAAATCTTCGCGACTTGGCGCGAAGCACGGTAAATTTCTTCACTGCGAATATCGGTATGCACTTTTAAGTGATCTTCACGCATTTTCATGATCATCGACACTTCTTCAAGCGAACAGTTACCTGCACGCTCACCAATACCATTAATGGTACATTCGATTTGGCGAGCACCGGCTTGTACCGCTGCGATTGAGTTAGCAACCGCTAAACCTAAATCGTTGTGGCAATGCACGCTTAAACGCGCCTTGTCGATGTTTGGCACATTGTTCATTAAGTGATGGATCATCGCAGCGTATTCGTCTGGCGTTACATAACCTACGGTGTCAGGTAAGTTAATTGTTGATGCACCCGCATCAATAGCACTTTCAACGATGCGGCATAAATCCCAATGCGGTGTACGACCTGCATCTTCACACGAAAACTCAACGTCATCCGTGTAGTTACGCGCAAGCTTAATCGACTTAACAGCCATCGCTGTTGCATCGTCTAAGCTCATTCGTAATTTGTGTTCAAGGTGTAATGGACTAGTTGCGATAAAGGTGTGAATACGGCCTTGCTCAGCAGGGCGAAGTGCCTCACCACAGGCTTCAATATCTTTTGCTACAGCACGTGCTAAACCACAAATAATCGGCCCTTTCACCTCAGTTGCAATACGCTGTACTGAGCGAAAGTCTGCGGGGCTAGATACCGGAAAACCGACTTCCATTACATCCACATTTAAGCGGCTAATGGTATGCGCAAGCTGAATTTTGTCATCTTCGGTTAGGCTTGCTTTTAATGCTTGCTCACCATCGCGTAACGTTGTATCAAAAATCCAAACTTTATCTTTCATAAATTGTCCTCGTTCCCAATGACCCATTAGCGAGATAAAAAAAACCCCGCGTTTGCGGGGTTTTATAATATTTACAAATGCAAATACACTAAGCCCCACCTACTTGCTTAAGCAGTAAGAGGTTCAGTGTTAATGTAATTAAACGTGTCATTTGCATCTTAATTTTCTAAATGTGTGTTCAGTGAGCTGTATTTTTAACACCCAGCACACACTCTTGCAAGCATATTTTTTTCACTAAGCACAATGTAAAGACGCAAATATAGAAATAAAAATTCACAAAATAAACAAAAAAAGGATAAAAATGACAATTTAATGGTTATTTGTCGTTAGAAAAAGTTCTTAACGCTTACGGCCTGCTTAGATTAACTTTTTTCATTTCCACCGTTATCCCTAACATACAATAATGCACCACGCGCTATATAACGTAATTGCCAAATAACACGTTCTACCAACTCTTCACGTTGCTGCCCTTCAATATCAAGCGCCTCTGCCCCTGCGTTAAATACTAAAGTGACCATCGCTTCCGCTTGTATATAGGCATGGGTGGCATCGCATGGCGTTTCACTTTCAAGGTAATGTGCAAGCTCCAAGATGAAATGTTTTATCTCGCGAGCAACCGCGGCACGAAACGCTTTTGAAGTACCCGATCGTTCACGCAATAACAACCTGAACTGATTACTTGAGTTATCAATAAATTCCATGAAAGTGACAATCGATGTGGTAATGACACTGCCACCACTTTCAATACGCCGACGGGCTTGGCGCATTAACTGGCGAAGTGTTAACCCCGCTTCATCAACCATGGTCAAGCCAAGTTCATTCATATCTTTAAAATGGCGATAAAAAGAGGTTGGCGCAATCCCTGCTTCACGAGCAACTTCACGTAAACTTAAATTAGAAAAGCTATGATCGGCACTCAATTGATTAAATGCAGCTTCGATTAGTGCTTGTCGTGTTTTTTGTTTCTGTTGCGCTCTAACACCCGACATGAAAACTCCCAAGGTGAACTTTTAATGATTTTTAAGTTAATGAGACAGTCTAATACTTGACGCGAAGAGTTTGAAACACTATTTTAGCGTACAACTGTACGCCGAGATTTATTATGATGAAGAAACCACCGATTATTTGGACCAATGTGTTATTTTTTAGCCTGACATTTTTGGCCGCAATTACACTTGTTCCTTGGTATGGATTTAGTTACGGATACACTACTGTGCAATGGATAGCTTTTGTTGCTTGCATGTTCTACGCAGGATTATCTATCACCGCAGGTTACCACCGCTTATGGGCACACAAAGCCTATGATGCACACCCTGTGATTGAATTTATATTCGCCCTTGGTGGTGCATTTGCGCTGCAAAATAGTGCGCTTCACTGGAGTAGCGACCACCGTATTCATCATGGTCAAGTTGATGATCCAATCAAAGACCCTTATGCCGCAACAAATGGCTTTTGGTACAGCCATATAGGTTGGATGCTGCGAGACTATCAAGGAGAGGAATACGGAAATTATAGTAACTGCCGAGACTTGCAGAAAAATAAAGTCGTTATGTGGCAACACCGCCACTACATGAAATTAGTATTAGCGACCAATATTGGTATTCCTCTTTTACTTGGGTTAATGGTCGGTGATGTATGGGGGATGTTACTACTTGCAGGGTTGTTACGTTTAGTATTAAGCCAGCATTTTACCTTTTTTATAAATTCAGTTGCCCATATATGGGGGTCTCGTCCATACACCGAAAAAAATACCGCACGCGATAATGGTTTTTTAGCGTTATTCACTTATGGTGAGGGCTATCATAATTTCCACCATATTTTTGCCAGTGACTATCGTAATGGTATTAAATGGTATCACTATGATCCAACCAAATGGATGATCCGCACGCTCGCATCTGTCGGTCTTGCATCAAAATTAAAGCGTACACCAGTCGAGCGCATTGAAAAAGCCAAAGCAGAAACCTTGATGAATAAAACCCAAGGCCGCCTTGCAAAATTGCCTTTAGCGCAAGATAAGCTTACATTATTACAATCTGAGTACGATTTACTGCTGAAAAAACTGCAACACTTCTGTGCCCTGCAAAAACGCGTGTTAGAAATCAAAAAGAATAACATGATGAAACAATGCGAAAAATCAGCATTAATGACACAATATCATGAGCTTGAAGCCGCTTGGGAAAACCAAAAGCAGGCTTGGCTTGCACTAAATGCGAGGTTATTAAAAGCCTCTTTTAGTTAATATAGGAGCGGCTGTGGCCAAACAACAAGTAAAGCAAAAAGATACTCCATCTTATCAATATGATGCGATTATCATAGGGACAGGTCCTGGCGGTGAAGGTACCGCCATGAACCTATCTAAAAGTAACAAAAAAGTCGCAGTTATTGAGCGCCAAGAAGCAGTAGGCGGCGGCTGTGTTCACTGGGGCACTATTCCATCAAAAGCATTACGTCACTCAGTAAGCCGTTATATAGAATATAAAGCAAACCCGCTATTTAATATTAGCGAACGCCCTAACCGCTTAACTTTTCCAGATATTTTGCGTCACGCTAGTAATGTCATATCTAAGCAGTCAAGTTTACGTAGTAGCTTTTATGACCGTAACCGCATTCATATGTATCAGGGTGATGCTGAGTTTGTTGACAAGCACACAATTAAAATTACACACCTTGATGGTTCGCACGAAACACTCACCGCGCAAACAATTGTCATTGCTACAGGCTCTCGCCCATATCGTCCACCTGGCGTTGACTTTAATCATGCACGTATTTACGACAGTGACACGATTTTAGGCCTTGAACATGACCCACATCGCGTACTGATTTATGGTGCAGGTGTGATTGGCTGTGAATACGCTTCTATTTTTAAAGGCTTAGGCGCAAAAGTTGATCTAGTAAATACCCGTGATCGCTTACTCGCCTTTATGGATGCAGAAATTTCAGATGCACTAAGCTATCACTTTTGGAACAGCGGTATTGTTATTCGTCATAACGAAGAATTTGATAGAGTAGAAACTCGCGATGATTGTGTTGTGATGCACTTAAAATCAGGCAAGCGAGTTAAAGCAGACTGTATTTTGTTTGCTAATGGTCGTACGGGTAACACCGATACATTAAACCTTGATGCTGTTGGCCTAAAAGCAGATGGTCGTGGCCAGCTTAAAGTGAATGAAACTTACCAAACAGAAATCGATAACATTTATGCTGTTGGTGATGTTATTGGCTATCCAAGCCTTGCTAGTGCGGCATTTGATCAAGGGCGAATCGCCGCTGATGCTATTGCCTGTGGTAACTGCGAAGAAAAGTTGATTATTGATATACCGGCAGGGATTTATACTATTCCTGAAATGAGCTCAGTGGGTAAAACCGAACAAGAGCTCACCGCAGCTAAAATTCCATACGAAGTGGGTCGTGCCCAATTTAAACATTTAGCGCGTGCACAAATAGCAGGCACTGAGGTAGGTAGTTTAAAGATTTTATTCCATGTTGATACCAAAGAAGTGCTCGGTGTGCATTGCTTTGGCGAGCGCGCCTCTGAAATTGTTCACATCGGCCAAGCGATTATGGAGCAAAAGAACGGCGGTAATAACATTGATTACTTTGTAAATACCACGTTCAACTATCCGACCATGGCTGAAGCCTATCGCGTAGCTGCATTAAATGGTTTAAATCGTTTGTTTAAGTAAATAAAAAAAGCCCGCTTAATGCGGGCTTTTTCGTCATTAGCTTTTAGCTTATTTGTGATACTTAGCGCTGAACTCATGCACGGCGTTAATAAACACACCCGCATTTTCAGGGTCAACATCAGGTGTAATACCATGACCTAAGTTGAACACATGACCAGAGCCTGTACCAAAGTCTTCTAGAATAGTCGCTACTTCTTGACGAATACGCTCAGGCGTACCATGTAGCATGGCGGGGTCCATGTTACCTTGTAGTGCTACTTTATCGCCAACACGACGCTTTGCATCACCAATATTAATTGTCCAATCTAGACCTACAGCATCACAGCCCGTCGCCGCGATTGCTTCAATCCACTGACCGCCATTTTTAGTAAACAGTGTTACAGGTACTTTGCGACCATCATGCTCGCGAATTAAGCCATCAACAATCTTATGCATGTATTGTAATGAAAACTCATTGTAATCACGTGGGCTTAATACTCCACCCCATGAGTCAAATACCATTAACGATTGCGCACCCGCTTTAACTTGCGCGTTTAAATAGTCAATGACTGAGTCAGCTAATTTATCAAGTAATAGGTGTAGTGTTTGTGGCTCAGCAAACGCCATTTTTTTGATTTTACCGAATGTTTTGCTGCTTCCGCCTTCAACCATGTAAGTGGCAAGTGTCCAAGGTGAACCAGAGAAACCTATTAGCGGTACTTCACCTTTTAGTTCGCGACGAATCGTGCTTACCGCATTCATCACATAACCAAGCTCATCAGTTGGATCGATATTTGGGATTTTTTTAACATCAGCTAATGAAGAAATCGGACGCTCAAATTTAGGACCTTCACCCGTTTCAAAATACAGACCTAAACCCATTGCATCTGGAATAGTTAAAATATCACTAAATAGAATTGCAGCATCAAGCGGATAACGACGTAAAGGCTGTAACGTTACTTCACAAGCAAGTTCAGCGTTTTTACATAAACTCATAAAGTCGCCTGCTTGGGCACGTGTAGCACGGTACTCAGGTAAATAACGGCCAGCTTGGCGCATCATCCATACCGGAGTGACATCAACAGGTTGTTTTTGTAGTGCACGTAAATAACGGTCGTTTTTTAATTCGCTCATGCGTATAGATCCTAGAACTGAATGAAATTTTGCTGGTGATTGTATCACCATATTACGCGCCCCACTATGGATAGATAACCAAGCCTAGATATAGATCACGATTTTTAGGCTCTGCCCAACAAATAGAGCAGGTTTTATACGAAAACAAAATATTTTTAAAACTTTTCATTAATAAATTTGCAACAAAGAAAAAAGCTTGGTATAACTTATCCCGCGTTAACAAAAACAATAATAAAAATCTTATAACAATAAGAACAAAAATCTTCCCATAACAATAAGAAAGCTTGTTTTAACAAGTCTAGAAAAAGAATTAAACCACCAATTTTGGTGGTTTTTTCTTTTTTGAATCATTGCTTTATACAATCACCTCAGTATTTTCAACGTTAAAAATTAACACTAGTAGTTTTTAATTATTTCCCATACACTGCTGTTAAAGTAAAAATTAACCTAACCTATTACGGCACGCATTTTCATATAGCAACATGCTGTCTTATGTTTCTAGGTTGGCTTTTAACAGTTTGTTGTAACTAAACACGAAGAATTAGTTGATCTTTGTGTCATATTTCCTTTTTATATAGAAAGGAAACCAACTCAGCGAGGAGATGAAATATGCTGACGCGTTTGGAAAAAGCTCAACAAAAATGGGGTGGAAGCCACTCTGTTATCGATAAGTGGCTCACAGAGCGCCAAGAGCTACTTGTGCTGTTCTGCCGTATAGCGGGCTTTTCACCATATGAAAAGAAAGATCATGCCCTTCCAGATCAACTACAAATCCAAAATTTTTGTCAAATTTTAATGGACTACTTATCTGCTGGTCATTTTGAAATTTACGATGACATTGCAAAAGCATGTGAAGAGAAAGGCCCAGAAAGCCAAAAGCTTGCCAGTGCACTTTACCCACGTATTTCAGAAACAACTGACATTGCTCTCGACTTTAACGATAAATATGCTGAAGTAGATAAAGATGATTTACTGGATGAGTTTGATAAAGACTTATCTGCCCTAGGCGAAGCACTTGAGCTACGCTTTGAATTAGAAGATGAGTTAATCGATAACTTATATTCAAATCATACTAGCTAGTGCAACTTCATAGCAGCAGAGAGTAAATTCTCTGCTGAATGCCTCTTTTGCCTTTCTTTAAAGAATCAATTATTCCATCCAAATAAAAATATTTGAAATAAATATTTAGATGCGATACTCATACTATAAAAACATGAGGTTCGCCATGCATAAACGGTCATTTTTAAAGTCACTTTCAATTCTTGCAGCAGGTGCAAGCCTAACATCAGCTCCCTTAATTGCCGCACAGAATAGCAGTGGCCACACTTTAATTAAGCCAAAAGCACTCACAAAGGGAGGCACTATCGGTGTCTGTAGTCCTTCTGCGGCAACCGCCGAACATACTGATATCATACTAGCAAAAGGGGTGATTGAAGCACTGGGTTATAAAGCAAGGCTGGCACCTAATATTCTAGCAAGACGAGGCCATTTAGCTGGAACAGATGCTATGCGAGCCAACGATCTAAATAACTTGTTTAGCGATACGGATGTCGGTGCTATTTTTTGTTTGCGTGGTGGTTCAGGCGCAGCACGTATTTTACCTTTGCTCGACTACACCATGATCCGCAACAACCCTAAGCCGCTCATGGGCTACTCAGATATCACCGCTTTACATAACGCACTGCTTGCCAAAACTGGCATGATTAGTTTTCATGGTCCAAACGCATCTAGTGAATGGAATCCATTTCATGTAGAGCAATTTAAAAGCCTGTTCGAAGTACAAAAGCGCATGCATTATCAAAATTTACCCAAAGCAGACGATGAGCTAGTAAATACCAAGTACCTGACTCAAACTATCACAGCTGGTAAAGCGACGGGTCGCTTAATCGGTGGAAACTTGACAGTACTCACCGCTTTGGCGGGTTCTGATTACCTTCCCGACTTTAACGGGGCCATTTTGTTTTTAGAAGATATTGATGAAGCACCGTATCGAATTGACCGTATGATGAGCACATTAAAGCTCATGGGTGCACTTGATAAGATTGCGGGTTTTGTATTTGGTGATTGTAATGAGTGCAAGCCTGGTCGTGGTTATGGCTCGTTAACACTTGATGATATTTTTGCAGATTATATTAAACCATTAGGCATTCCCGCTTATCGCGGTGCAATGATAGGCCATATTAAACGCCAATTTATTTTACCTGTGGGTGCGTTAATTGAACTTGATGCTAACAAGGGTACGCTTAAAATGAGGGAAACTGCATTTAGCTAGATGAGTGAAAGTACAAAAAAAGGGCCATGAGGCCCTTTTCTTCTGAGTAATAAATTACTCTGCAGCAGCTGCTTTTTCTTCGTCTTGGATTTCAAGTAATTCTACTTCAAAAACCAATGTTGAATTAGCAGGAATCTTACCAAGATCACGCTCGCCGTATGCAAGTTCAGATGGGATTGTGAACTTGTACTTAGAGCCAACTGGCATTAATTGTAAACCTTCAGTCCAACCTGGGATCACACGATTAAGTGGGAAAGTTGTTGGTTCGTTACGTGAGTATGAGCTATCGAACTCAGTGCCATCAAGTAAAGTACCTTTGTAATGTACTTTTACAACGTCAGTTGCTACTGGCTTTTCGCCTTCACCTTCGGTGATCACTTCGTACTGTAAGCCAGACTCAGTAACAGTAACACCTTCTTTCTTCGCGTTTTCAGCTAAGAATTTTTCACCTTCGGCTTTGCTTTTTTCAGCTTCTACTTTTGCTTTTTCTTCTTGCTTAGTACGCATGCTTTGATCAAGCGCAGTTAACACTTCACGAATTTTTTCATCGTCTAGTTTAGCGTTACCAGCAAGGGCATCTTCAAAGCCACGCTTTAATAGCGCTTCGTCTAACTCAATACCTAGCTCTTTTTTATCAGCTAAATCTTGGTTTAAGAAGTTACCAACAGATGCACCGATACCGTAGGCTTGTTGTTGTGCTTCAGTCTCTAGTTTAACTTCAGCTTGCTGTTCTTTTTTTGCTTCTTGATTACAAGCTGTTAGCGCTAAAACTGACGCTGCAATCAATGACAATTTAATCGTCTTTCTCATTTTATATCTCCGACACACTTTGCAGTTGTCAATTATTGTATTATTACTAGTTAAAGGTTAACGACCTATTATGGTAGGCTGCTTGTCTAATAACTAAACTTTATGCAAACGCATAATCTAGTGATTAGACTAACAACCTTGGCTTTTAACGAGCCCTAGTCTAACCTCTCAATCACTAAGAGTTAAGGGGAAATACCTGTAATATGTCGATATTTCGTACTTTTTTATATCTACTAAGCTTTGGCTTAGTTGTTGCGTGCACTGAGCAACATGAGCAATCCGCTGAACGATATGAGCATGCGGCTAAAGGTGCGTTTGCATCTGCTCTTTCGCATGATGGCAAATACAGCTTGATCTCATCAATACACCATGGGGTCGCGCTGTGGGATAATCAACAGCAGGTATTAAAATACCAGTGGTTTCAACAACAAGCTCAAGATAGTCTTGTGCATACAGTGGCAATCTCTTACGACAATAGCCATGCAGTCACCGCTGAAAAGTCCACATTTGCAGTGTGGGACATTAGCACTGGTGAAAACACGGGCTACTATAAGATACATGCCTCAACTATTAGAGATATCGCCATAAGTAACCAAGGGCGTAGCGTTTTATATGGCCGCGCCGACGGTGTAGTCGTTTACCTCGACTTAGAAACCGGAAGGCGTATAGAGTTCCTCGGTCATCAAGAAAAAGTCAACGTTGTTGATCTATCTCCCAATGGCCACTATGCAATTAGTGGCTCAAATGATTACGTAGCTTACTTTTGGGATACTCGCACAGGGCAAGTAATCCACCGCTTTAATCACCCGACTCGTGTCACTCAGGTTGCGCTTGATCCACAGGGTCGATATGCATTTACAGCAGATAGTATGAAGCAAGCAAATGTATGGCAACTGACTACAGGTGATCTTGTTAGCAAACTGGCGTATATTGCGCGTCAGAAAATTTTTACCGCTGTGCGTTTTAATGATCAAGGCACTTTAATTGCAACCGGTTCACCGAATCGACTCGTGGATTTATGGCAACTGGACTCAGGTAAAAAATTACAAACGTGGCAAGTACTCCCTCGTGAAGGAAGTCGCCCGAAATCAGCCGTGGTGTTAGATGTTGCGTTTACTGATAACAACCAAGCGTTATTAACCGAAAGCTCCAGCGGATTCGCTGAAAGTTTTAATTTAAGAGAATCGAATGAATACAATTGAAGATCGTCTCATGGAACTTGAAGCGAAAGTCGCGTTTCAAGATGAAACAATTGAAATATTGAATGATGAGCTTAAAGCGCACCAACAGCAATTGGCAAAAATGAAGCGCCAAACCGAGTTGCTCGCAGAAAAAATTAAAGAGGCGCAACAGCCTTCTCTTATGTCACAGTTACAAGAGCCGCCTCCGCCACATTACTAAGCATACAATAATGGCCGGGTTAATCACCCGGCTTAAATACCCCAATTACCTGCTCAAATTGACGTGTTGAAGCTTGCACAGCTTTCTCTGGCTGGGTCATTTTATGGCCACACTGTACGCACTCCACTTTTTCGACATCATGCTCTTTATAAAGCATCATGGTATCCATAGCCCCACATTCTGGGCATGACGCACCAGCAATAAAGCGTTTTTTTTGTCTCATAAGTGATCTCCCGTGGCATGTAGGCCGCTATTTTAGCCTAATAATTCTCTGTTTGATACGATTGCGAAGCCTTATAGGATCCGTGTTATGATAACGCAACTTAACTAGGACTCAGCATAGTATTTTTCAATGATCCAAATCTCAGAAATCGAACTACTTCGTGGTGGTAAAGCACTCCTTAAAGGAGCCAGCGCCACACTTTTCCCTGAACATAAAGTTGGTCTTGTTGGGGCTAATGGTTGTGGTAAATCAACACTGTTTAGTTTGCTAAAGTCTGAGTTGCAGCTCGATGCGGGTGAGTGCAGCATCCCAAAAGATTGGTCCATCGCCTCTGTTAAACAAGAAACACCGGCACTGGAAATAAGTGCGCTTGATTATGTTTTGCAAGGCCACCCTGAGTATTATGCGCTCAGAATCGCACTCCGCGAAGCTGAAAAAAATGACGATGGCGCAGCACAAGCCAAAGCGCATATCGGCCTTGAACATATTCAAGGTTATAGCATCGAAGCCAAAGCTGGTGAACTGCTACATGGCTTAGGCTTTAGTAATGAGCAAATAGACAACCCTGTCAGTGCCTTTTCAGGTGGGTGGCGTATGCGCCTAAACTTGGCTCAAGCGCTTATTCGTGACGCTGACTTATTGCTGTTAGATGAACCAACCAACCACTTAGATCTCGATGCCGTATACTGGTTAGAGCGCTTTTTACGCGCCTATACTGGCACCCTAGTACTGATTTCTCACGACCGTGAATTCTTAGACGCGGTGGTTGATCAAATTTGGCACATCGATCAGCAAAAAATTAATGTTTACAAGGGCCACTACTCGCAATTCGAACGCCAAAAAGCGGAGCGTTTACTGCAACAGCAAGCTATGTTCGAAAAGCAACAAGAACAAATAGCCCATCTAGAAAAGTTTATTACACGCTTTAAGGCCAAAGCCAGTAAAGCAAAACAAGCACAAAGCCGCGTAAAAGCCTTAGAGCGAATGGAAAAACTAGCGCCTGCGCATGCCGATTCTCCTTTCGATTTTGAATTTGCAGAACCCACTGCGCTGCCAAACCCGTTAATGACACTCGACCAAGCCAAAGCGGGCTATGGCGACATCACTATTTTACATAGTATTAAGCTAAACCTAGTACCTGGTAGCCGTATTGCCCTGCTTGGCCGAAATGGTGCAGGTAAGTCTACACTTATCAAGCTGTTAGCAGGTGAACTTGACCCACAAGCGGGCGAAGTGTTCCAGCATCAAGGTTTAAATATTGGTTACTTTGCGCAGCACCAACTGGAGTCTCTTGATTTAACAGCCAGTGCTGTTACGCATTTACAACGTTTAAATCCGCAAGCAACAGAGCAATCACTGCGCGACTTTTTAGGAGGCTTTGCCTTCATTGGTGATAAAGCCCTTGAGCCAGTTGCTCCATTTTCGGGGGGTGAAAAAGCACGTTTAGTGCTGGCGATGTTGGTATATCAAAAACCCAACTTACTCTTACTGGATGAGCCTACCAACCACCTAGATTTAGAAATGCGACATGCTCTTGTCATGGCACTGCAAGGATTTGAAGGTGCGATGGTTACCGTATCGCACGACCGCCATATGCTAAAAAATACCGCCGATGAGTATTACCTTGTTGATAACGGCGAAGTCACGCAATTTGGCTACGACCTTGATGCTTATTACCAGTGGCTTCTAAATGCGAATAAAGAAGCGGCGAAAACACCAGAAGATAATGCAACAAAAGCTCATTCAAGTGTAAACCGCAAGGAACAAAAGCGCTTAGAAGCTGAATTTAGAAAGTCAGTGCAGCCATTAAAAAAGCTAATCGACACGCTTGAAAAGCAGCTCGATAAGTACTCAACAGAACTTAATGAAGTTGAAACCGCACTCGGCGACAATGATTTATATAATGACGACAATAAAGCAAAGCTAACAAAGTTACTAGCGAAGCAAGCTGAGTTAACTCCAAAACTAAATGCCGTTGAAGAAGAATTATTGATGGCGTTGGAAGAACTCGAAGAAAAAGAACAGGCCTTCGCCGATGAAACCGCTTAATAGCGAAGCATTTTGGCAGTTTGCGTGCCGGCTTTATGATGAAGAAGGCATGCAAACACGGCTGTTAGATTATCAAAACCAGCAAGGCAAAAATGTGAATTTGTGCTTGTTGCTTTATTATTTAAACTCTCTTGAGCTTGCTTTAAACGAATCTCAACTTAATCAGCTTGAATTATGCATTGTTGAGTTTGACGAGCAGGTATTAAAACCTCTACGCACGGCTCGTGGCTATCTAAAAGCCAATCAAATCGAAATTGCTGACTACGCCACGATTCGTAAAGAATTACTCAGTGCAGAACTAAAGCTCGAAAAACAACAGCAGCAAATGCTCATTGATAGTGTGAATACTTGCACACTTACATCAAACCCAAAAGCAGATAATTTAGGGTTATATATAAAAAAGTGGTGATCCAGTATTTAGAATCAACAGGATATTTTATCGACAGCTTTTATACGCAATCTTGAACCGGTCAATGTTGCAAGGGCTATAACAATAAACGAGATTGGCAGCTCTATAATAGAGGTTGGAGGAAAAAAATAAAACCTTTGTACGATCAACGAAACGCCTACGCCACTAATAAAAAAGACTAATAAGTAAACAGAAAAAGCATACTTCCAATGGTTACCTTCACTTCGATATGCCAATAAGCCATATAATAGGAAAGATAAAATGGAGAGAGGAATAGTTACAGAAAACAAGTAATCAACAGCTTTCGATGATGTGTAGCGGTCTGCACCTAAAACTAAATAAAGTGAGGTTGTTAGAGTAGCTTGCAACAATATTATAGCTAATGAGTATTTAATTATTCGTGTTATTTTCAAAGTCGAACTCGACCCTTACCAAGTTATAAAAACAATACCATTTATAGAGAAAATTACAAAAATATCCCGCATCGTGCTATTTGCCCACCACCTATCAAACTTGATCCAAATCAACTTCTAAATCGCCTTGTGTAGCTTCAGGAAAATAGCTTGATCTGGATCATGTCAGGCTATGCCAAGCCAGCCTATGATTAACCCATAGACATTAGGAGGCACAACCATGAACGTATTCTTTAGAGATTTTTTTAGCGACCCAGTCTTATTTATGTCATTTGGCATTTTGGCAGTTGTTATCGTTTTATGCCTTTTTTACGTCGGGTATTTCATTAAAAAAGTACACGACGCTGAAGTTCCTAAATAAGAATTAAGCACGACGCACAAAGCCCCTATCCAATTTTATTGTTTAGGGGCTTTTTATTTGCATAAGCCAAAATCGTTAAACTGTTCTAAACAAGCAAAAACTTGCTACAATAGGCGCTTGTTTTGTCTTTAAAGTGTCAACTATGTTACCTGAGTTTAAACCTGCGTGGTGGATGCGCAATCGCCATTTGCAAACCATAATGCCGCGCTTTTTTCGCCCTTTTCATAAAACACGTTACAACTTATCGACACTTAACACTCCAGATGGTGATTTCTTAGAACTTGCATGGGCACAACCCCACAATGACCAAGCACCACTGGCAATTGTATTGCACGGGCTTGAAGGCAATATAAATAGCTTTTATGCCAAGGGCATGATGAAAAAACTAAAGCAGCAAGGGTTTGCGGTTGTGCTTATGCATTTTCGCAACTGCTCACGGGAAGTTAATCGATTGGCTCGTGCCTATCATAGTGGTGAAACTGAAGACCTGCGCTTTTTTATTAATTATTTGAAAGGTAAATTTCCTTCTCGCCCATTATTTGCCGTCGGCTTTTCTTTAGGTGGCAATGTCTTAGCTAAATACTTAGGTGAACAAGGCAAATCCTCACACTTAACTGGCGCTGCGGTAGTATCGGCGCCATTTGACTTGTCTGCCTCATGTGAAATTATTCGTAAAAGTTTGTGCAAGATATACCAAAAATACCTGCTTGATCGCATGAAAAAATCAATGCAAAGAAAGTTGCCACAAATTCAGCAACAAATAAATCTCACACCTGAAAAGTTAAAATCAATTAACGACTTATGGCAGTTTGATGACATGCTAACCGCCCCCTTACATGGCTTTTCAGGGGCAGAAGATTATTATCAACAAGCCAGCGCTAAACCTTATCTAAAAACAATCGCAACACCGACCCTAATTGTACATGCTAAAGATGACCCCATGCTATCAGTAAAAGCTGTGCCTAATGGTACAGATGTCAGTGACTATGTTACTCTGCGAGTGTCAGACAAAGGCGGGCACGTAGGCTTTATTAGTGGTAATAACCCATTTAAGCCTGTTTATTGGTTAGAGCACATAGTGCCTAGCTACTTCACACAGATCGTTAAAAAAGAGCAGTTATGATCATCCCTCATGAACAAATTGATAAAGACACGCTATATAACTTAATTGAAAGTTATGTACTACGTGAAGGCACCGATTATGGTGAGCAAGAGGTAAGTATTGAAAATAAAGTTGCACAGGTTCATCAACAGCTTAAAAGTGGTGAAGCAATGGTGTTTTTTTCTGAGTTACATGAATCGGTAACAATAATATCGAAAGCTGAATTCGTTGCTCTGCAAGCTGATCCTGAGTATCAAGCGTCGTTTAACGACTAAACTTGTAAGTTATACTGTAACCCTTCACAATGGCTTTTTAACTTAAAGAGCCATTAAAAATGAAAAAACTAAGCTCATTGGTTGCCACCGTTTCGCTGGCTTTAATTAGCCAAGCACACGCTGAACAGGCTACTGCATCAGACAAAGCCATAAAACTGGCAAAAGACACTATTTTAATTGACACCCATATCGATGTGCCTTATCGCATTCATAATAAGTGGGCTGATGTAACAAAAGCCACCGATGACGGCGATTTTGACTACCCACGCGCAGTACAAGGTGGTTTGAACGCTCCTTTCATGTCGATTTATATTCCTGCAAACCTAGAATTTGAAGGCAAAGGGAAAAGTTACCAACTTGCTAATCAGCTGATTGATAGTATGGAAGCCATTGTGCAACGTGCCCCTGATAAGTTTGCTATTGCAGATTCAACCGCCGATATCAAAGCACAGTTTAAACAAGGCAAAATGTCGATTGCAATGGGTATGGAAAACGGCTCGCCGATTGAAGGTGAGATGAAAAACCTTAAGCATTTTTATGATCGTGGTGTGCGCTACATCACCCTTGCACACTCACAGAGCAACCATATTTCTGACTCATCTTATGATATCCGCCGTAAATGGAAAGGCCTGAGCCCATTCGGTAAAGAGTTAGTCAAAGAAATGAATAACATCGGTATGTTGGTAGATGTTTCACATATTTCTGATGATGCATTTTATCAAGTAATGGAAATTTCAAAAGTACCTGTGATTGCATCACACTCTTCACTGCGTAAATATACGCCTGGCTTTGAGCGTAATATGAATGATGACATGCTATTGGTACTGAAAAAGAATGGCGGCGTTATTCAAATCAACTTTGGTTCAAGCTTTGTGACAGCACAAGCTGGCTCTTGGTATGACCAACTAAAATCTGCAAAAGCCGATAAGAAAAAAGACGGTACTAAGCTAAGCAAAGATTTTGACGCAGCTTATCGTGCTAAAAATCCATTCCCTTATGCAAGCCTTGAGCAGGTGCTAGATCACATCGACCATGTCGTTGAGCTCATTGGTATTGATTATGTTGGTATTGGGTCTGACTACGATGGTGTAGGCGACTCTCTACCTACTGGCTTAAAAGATGTAGCAAGCTACCCTAACCTTGTTCAAGGGCTTATGGATAGAGGCTACAGCAATAAAGATATTAAAAAGATTCTAAGTGGCAATATGTTACGTGTTTGGCAACAAGCTGAAGCGTATGCAAAAGCCCACTAACTTTTAATCACTAATCAAAGCGCAGTACTCACTGCGCTTTTTGTTTTTATCAGTACAAGTGATTGATAATACTAATTGCCTGCTTTAATCTGCTGGTATTACAAAGCAACTTGGATGATGTGATATGTCGACTTGGCAAGGAAATATTGCACTTGTTTTGGCAAGCACTGCGCTTGGACTAACGATTTACAACCATTTCAGTGTGGATAAACAACGTGCTCCTAGTTCACTTCCCTTTACTATCGATGATTCAATTATTCCCAAACAAGATAGAGAAAACCTCGTTGCTCTACACGGTTATATTCTTGACTTAGAGACACGTATTAACGAGCTTGAAAATAGAACGCCCACGATTGAGCCTTCGCTTATCGAATCAAAAATAAAACAAGTCATCGAAGAGCGTGAAAAAGCACGTATCGCAGAAGCAACGAAAAGAAATCCTTCCGTAAATTGGTTCCGACAACTACCTGAAGATTATCGACAGCGTATAAAAGCCGATCCGAACTACGCGAATAAATCGATTAATGATGCATTTACAGCGTTATTAAACATGAGTAATACCGACGATGATCGCCTAGCAGCTTATGGACAACTCAGAATGACCTTAGGTATGCTGAGACGAGACCTGGATGATACACAGGAATCTTCGGCCATTGATGCCATGATAAGCATCAGTGAGTATACAAACGAGCCTAAGATACGCATTCAAGCATTGGAGAATTTATCTCACTTAGATGCAGTTTCACCTAAACTAGCCGACTATTTTCAAAAGCTATTATTAAATGATGCAAATGAGTACGTTAAAAATCTTTCAGCAAGTGCGTTGGTGGCGCAATTTTTCCGCGCCAAGCAGTTGGGAAAAAACCAATTAGCGACGACTCTGGCAGAGCGCATCCAAATGCTAGAATCCAATGGTGATAGTAAAGTGGCGAATGCTATGACTAATAACCTCAAACCCTCGCACTTAAGAGATGAGCTCAATAAATTTATCGAGCAGTAGCCAAAATTTTCTGTTAGGCATTAAAAAAGGCCGCCTAGGCGACCTTTTTATAAGCTGTGAAGCTCTATCTGTTGATATTACTCAACGATAGTTGC
>SGPE01000027.1 GCA_004208945.1 Pseudoalteromonas sp. CO133X
CTCGTATCTCGTATCTCGTATCTCGTATCTCGTATCTCGTATCTCGTATCTCGTATCTCGTATCTCGTATCTCGTATCTCGTATATCTATTTTTATGTTGCCGTGCTGTTAAGTGCGCTAGGTTGTTCCATGTTTTATTTAGGGCACCAAGAAAAGCTATTCAATACAACGTTCTATGAGTACAAATCATATGATGTAGTGAAAGGTGATGAACTGGATGGCATTTGTATAGTCATACTTCAAAAACACCTATTATCAAGCCCCACAAAGGCCATGTGTGGCTTGAGTTTATCGGTGTCTTATTGGTTGTAATTGGTGCTGGCCTCATCATATTTGAGAGTAAACTGACAAGACAGCATTAATGTGTTGTAGAAGCTGACGCCTGTTAAATGGCGTCAGGTTCTCGGGGAATCAAATGAGCAAACTGTTGCTGGTGGATTTGTTCATATAGGGTAGCTGCATAGCTTTGTGCATCATGTAAGCGGCGTGTGCTAATGTGCTTACGCAAATCGTTAAGTGCCGCTGTTGCTGGTTCATAGCCTTGGCTACTTGCCAGACTTAACCATACTGCACCGTGAAAAACGCTATGGGGCACACCTTGCCCTTTAATAAAAAATAGCCCCATATAAAATTGCGCTCTTTGATTCGCTGCCATCGCTGCAAGGCGCATCCATTTGGCTGCTAAAGGGGGCTGATCATTTTTTAAGTAATACAAAGCTTTATTTAGTACATTTTCAACAGAGTCTGTACTTTTTGCTGGCTCCCCACCAGTGTCTGGTTGGGTTATGAAGGCAAGTACATTATCGAGTTGTTGTTCTAAATCTAAGCCTACAGGTGTTTTATCAGACATAGTTTAGTTATTTTCTTGAAATAAAAGACCTTATTAGTTTAGAACATTGCAAGGTAAAATGTCCTCTAATTAAGTTAAAATATGATAAAATTAGCCAATTAATCTTAACTTAAAGTTCAACATGTTCGACAGACTCTTCAAATTAAACGATAACGACACCACTATTCGCCGCGAGACCATTGCGGGTATTACCACTTTCATCACCATGGTCTACATCGTATTTGTAAATCCTGCGATGTTAGCTGAAGCGGGTATGGATCAAGGTGCAGCCTTTGTTGCTACGTGTATTGCTGCTGCGATTGGCTGTTTTATTATGGGATTATGGGCTAATTATCCTTTAGCTCTTGCACCAGGGATGGGTCTGAATGCATTTTTCACCTATGGTGTTGTGCTAGGAATGGGCTATAGCTGGCAAGCTGCGCTAGGTGCTGTTTTTATGTCAGGCTGTATTTTCCTGTTCTTAAGTTTATTCAAAGTCCGTGAGTGGATTATTGATGCGATTCCTTTAGTTTTAAAGCGTGCAATTGCAACGGGCATTGGGGCATTTTTAGCACTTATTGCTTTGAAGAATGCGGGCATTATCGTGGCAAGTCCTGCAACACTTGTACAGTTAGGGGATATAACGGCTCCAGGGCCTTTACTCGCTATTTTTAGCTTTTTTGTAATTGCTGCGCTTTTATATCGCGATATGAAAAGCGGTGTACTTATCAGTATTTTATTAGTCACTGCCATTGCGTTAGGTTTAGATTTAGTTGAATACCAAGGTGTTATGTCTTTGCCTCCATCGATCGCACCGACCTTTATGCAACTTGATTTCGCCGCCGCGTTTGAAATATCAATGTTAACGGTTGTCTTTGCGTTTTTGTTTGTAGATTTGTTTGATACATCGGGCACGCTTGTCGCTGTAACGCAAAAAGCAGGCCTTGCCGATGAACATGGTAAAATGCCACGTTTAGGCCGCGCATTAAGTGCAGATAGCACCGCAACTATTGCAGGCTCAATGCTAGGTACATCAACGACTACGTCATATATTGAATCGGTTTCAGGTGTCTCTGTTGGTGGTCGTACGGGGTTAACTGCGGTTGTTGTGGGTATTTGCTTCTTATTAATGATGTTCTTCGCACCGCTTGCTGCGATGATCCCTGCCTATGCAACAGCAGGAGCGATTTTATATGTTGCAGTGTTGATGATGCAAAATTTAAAGCTGGTTAATTGGGATGACATGACCGATGCGATCCCTGTCAGTGTTGTACTATTGATGACCCCATTAACTTTTTCTATCGCGCACGGTATTGCACTTGGTTTTATTTCGTATACTGCGGTGAAATTAGTATGTGGTAAAAAAGATGAGATCAGTGTGAGTGTATGGATTTTGACTGCATTGTTTATTATTAAGTTTGCATTCTTATCATAAAGTAAGACTTAATACCCAAAAGCCCAAAGAAAAAGTGGCTTACCACTTTTTCTTTGGTGCAAACAAAACATCTAAATCGTCTTGCTCTTGTTCTGCTTTTTTCTTCAGTGACGTTGCATTTGACGCTTTTAATTCAGTGCTAATTGTTTCTAAATAACCTTCCACTTCATTACGCTTTGCATTTGTGTATTCGTCGCTGTAACTAATTGAAGAGAGCGTCGCAAGGGCTTTTTCGAAATATTGTCTTGCAGAGCCAATCATGTTCGCTGAACGAGCGGAAATTCCTCGTTTGATTTGACTCTCTACGTTAATTCTCAGTTGCAGCTTTTCGAGGCGTTTATCTTCTGCAACAAATACTTGGCTATCAACTTTCCCTTTTCCATGCTCAGAGCGAAGTACAGAGCGTAATTTTTTTATACCTTGAATGAGTGATATTAGCTGTTTGTCATTATCTGGTAGCACTAATGACTCTGAGTTATTTCCATCAATTGGTGCACTTAATCGTTCTTTAGATTCATTAAGGCGGTTTTTTAATTCTTTTGAGGTAGGTGATAATTGCACCATTGATGCTAGAGCATCGTAGACTCGACGTTGAATAATACGCAAAAGATTTTCAGACATAGGAATATTTGTACTATTGATAAGTACATCTTCAGCTTCTTCAATAATCTTTTTTTGTTTGGCTAATTCTTTTCGGCGTTCAGCTTCTTGTTTTTCTTTATGCTGTTGAACCGCACTGACCCAAAGAGCAATGACAATCAAAGCAACAATGAGCATAATGATGATAGAAACGATCATAGCTAAATCTCAGTTTTCACTATCTAATTTTTTTATCTTACATTAAAAATATTACATCTGGGTAGTTTTGCGCATACTAATGTGTAATAAAGTTATAATAACTAGTTATTTTTTACTAACTCAAGACTAAGTTAGCATGTTTATTGAGTATTTTCAGATGAATCATCTCTATCGAGTTAACGTTGGATGTGTTAGCCTTAGACAGAATTGCTATAAAAAGTCAGATTGAAAACAAAAAAATTATAATGTGAGTAAATATTACTTGGCATCCTGCTTAGCAGCCTTTATAAATAAAGAATAACAACATTTACAATGCAGCCATGAAACTACAACAACTCAGATACATCGTCGAAGTCCAAAATCATAAACTGAATGTCTCAGCAACAGCTGAAAGCTTATTTACATCCCAGCCAGGGATCTCTAAACAGGTTCGTATGCTAGAAGACGAGCTTGGCGTACAGATTTTCGGTCGAAGTGGTAAGCATTTAACGCATGTCACTAGTGCAGGTCATGAGATAATTAATATTTCCCGCGAAATACTATCGAAAGTTGAGGGGATTAAAGCGGTTGCCAATGAACATACTTTGCCTGATCAAGGAAAGTTAAATATTGCGACTACGCATACGCAAGCACGTTATGCATTACCTAATGTTATTCAAGGCTTCATGAAAAAGTACCCTGCAGTGTCTTTGCACATGCATCAAGGTACGCCACAGCAGATTTCTGATGCAGCAGCACGAGGCGACGCTGATTTTGCCATTGCAACAGAAGCGCTTCATTTATATTCTGATTTAGTTATGTTGCCATGCTATCACTGGAATCGCAGTATTGTAGTGGCAAAAACACACCCGCTTGCGCAAAAAGCTGATAACCTTACGGTTGCTGATGTGGCTAAATACCCACTTATTACTTACGTATTTGGTTTTACTGGCCGCTCTGAATTAGATAAAGCTTTCAATGCTCATGGGCTTGAGCCACATATCGTATTTACTGCAACAGATGCTGATGTGATTAAAACCTATGTACGTTTAGGGTTAGGTGTGGGCGTTGTCGCATCGATGGCGATTGATCAAGTAACAGACGCTGATTTAGTGTGCATTGACGCTAGCCACCTGTTTGAAGCCAGCACCACCAAGATTGGCTTTAGAAAAGGCAGTTTTTTACGCAGCTACATGTATGACTTTATCGAGCGTTTTGCACCACACTTAACGAAAGAGCTGGTTGAACGAGCAAGCTTATTACGTAACCAAGAAGATGTTGATAAGCTTTTCGAAAACATTGAGTTACCAGTAAAATAAACAATAAAAAAGCCGCTTTAGCGGCTTTTTTATTGTGCTGAAATTAACACTCGATGATATTAACTGCTAAGCCACCGCGCGCGGTTTCTTTGTATTTTGTTTTCATATCATTACCTGTGTCGAGCATGGTTTTTATTACTTTATCTAGGGTTACTTTTTGCTCGCCAGAACCACGCATTGCAAGGCGTGATGCATTAATCGCTTTAATTGAACCCATTGCATTACGTTCAATACACGGCACTTGCACAAGGCCGCCAACAGGGTCACAGGTTAAACCTAGGTTGTGCTCCATACCGATTTCAGCAGCGTTTTCAACTTGAACAACGTTACCACCCATGATTTCAGTGAGTGCCCCCGCTGCCATTGAGCAAGCAACGCCCACTTCACCTTGGCAACCTACTTCAGCACCCGAAATTGACGCGTTCTTTTTATACAAAATACCAATAGCTGCTGCTGTTAATAAATAACGAGTCGCAATATCACGGTCTACTTCTTTGATGAAAGTGTGATAATACATTAATACCGCTGGCAAAATACCTGCAGCACCGTTGGTTGGTGCGGTAACTACACGGCCGCCGGCAGCGTTTTCTTCGTTTACTGCAAGGGCAAATAAATCAACCCAATCCATAGCACGTAATGGGTCGTTGTTTACCTCAATATTTAATTTAAGGTGTAAGCTTGGTGCGCGACGTTTTACTTTTAAACCGCCCGGTAAAATACCTTCTGTGCGCATGCCACGTTCAATACAGGCTTTCATTACTTGCCAAATATTAAATAGCTCATCTTTGATGTCTTTTTCGCTACGCAGGGTTTTTTCGTTGTGCATCATAAGTGTTGATACACTAAACCCTGATTCACGACATAGCTCTAATAACTCTTTAGCTGTGTTAAACGGATAAGGTGCAGGGTTTTCCTCGCGTATTTCGAGTGCTTTTTGTTTTTCGTTCTCGAATTCTTCGTCAGTTACGATAAATCCGCCGCCGATTGAGTAATACACTTTACTAAATAACTTTTCGCCATTTTGGCTAGCAATGATTTCCATTGCATTTGAGTGCTTTGGTAGTGTTTTACGACGATGGAATACAATTGCACCTTGCTTAGGGAAATTGGCTTTATGACGTTGGTTTAAGTAAATAACCTGCTCTTTTTCGATTTTTGCCAGAATATCGTCAACTAAATCAGCATCAATGGTTTCTGGATCATAGCCGGCAAGGCCTAAGATCACAGCTTTACCTGAGCCGTGGCCAATTCCTGTTTGACCTAATGAGCCAAACAGCTCAACTTTAATATCGGTAACGTTTGCAAGTAAGTTTTTTTCTTCTAATTCGTTTACAAATAAACGCGAAGCGCGCATTGGGCCAACAGTGTGAGATGACGATGGGCCAATACCAATACTAAACATATCGAATGCACTGATCATAATTTGCTACTCATTTTCCTTTTAACGGCATACTACCTGCCTTTGAACGGTGCCACATGATAACGTTTAAACGTGTCTGTGTAACCCTAAAAGCAGGATAATTAAACTGGTAGGGCGAGCTGTTTGATAAAGTTATTAATAATGTTGGCTGTTGCCCCCCACAGCAGACCGTGCGGAGTCATCAAGCCTTGCAACATAATGGTTTTACCATTTCGCTGAAAGGGGAGAGGTTGCCAGTTTTGTTGATTACTCAAATAAGACAAGGGCATTAAAAAACTGGCAGCAACTTCGTTAGGGTCCGCTTGCCATGTTGTGCCTTTGCTAAGCGTACAAACAAAGGGCTCAATCGTGAAACCGGTTAAGGTCGCATATTGGTGCAACTTACCATGGACTGTCACTTGATGTTTGGCAATGCTGAGCTCTTCATTAAGCTCTCGAAGAGCTGTGTGCAGCAAAGATTCATCTTGCTCTTCATACTTACCTCCGGGCAGGCAAATCTCCCCAGGGTGATGAAGTAAATAACTTGGTCGCTTGCACAGCAACAAATGCGCTTTGTCATTCACATCGAGCAGAGGCAGCATCACGGCACTGGCACGCTTTTCGGCATTAAAGCGAATGGTAGCAGGGCGCTCTGTGGTTTGACTTAAACTAAAACGGGCAATTAGTTGCTGACTATTCAATGTTGTTACTTCAACTTTTACTTTAATAAGGGCAGTATTTTATTTACTTTATCGTAAGTTTCTTGGTACTCCAAGTCGACCTTTGAATCAGCCACAATGCCGCCGCCAGCCCAGCAATAAACTGCACCTTTGTGACACACTAAAGTGCGAATTGTGATACTGGTATCCATGTTGCCACAAGCACTTAAATAGCCAATTGAGCCGCAGTACACACTACGGCGATGTGGTTCGAGCTCTTCTATAATTTCCATAGCACGAATTTTCGGTGCTCCGGTAATTGAACCACCTGGGAAAGCGGCATGAATTTGGTCAATAGCATCTTTGCCATCCGCTAATTCTGCGCGCACAGTACTTACTAAATGATGTACAGCTGGAAAGCTTTCAATGGCAAATAGCGAAGGTACTGTGACACTACCTGGACGAGCCACTTTGCCTAAATCGTTGCGCAGCAGATCAACAATCATGACATTTTCTGCACGGTCTTTTTCTGATTGTTGTAAGCGAGTTGCTTGCGCTTGGTCTTGTTCAGAGTCAGCCAAACGAGGGAGTGTGCCTTTAATTGGCTTGGTTTCTATTTGGCCTTCATTAATAGAAATAAAACGCTCAGGTGAGATAGATAAAATAGCGCCATCTGGGTGATTTATATAGCTTGAAAACGGTGCTTTGTTCGCTTCTCGGAGTTGTTTATATGCTTGCCATGTTGAACCTGAAAATTCAGCTTTAAAACGCTGCGCAAGGTTGATCTGATAACAGTCACCACTTTTTAAATAAGCCTGAATTTTCTCGAACTTTTCGCTGTAGCTGGCTTTACTCATATTTGACTGCCAGTCGCTTTGTAGCACGAACTCTGCACTTGCTGGCGTTTCGTTTAGGTGCTGCTGGTATAGCGCTAAGCGATTTTGATTTGGCTGACAAACGTAAAACCAGCTTTGTTGTTGCTTATCGAAAATAAGGGCATCTGGATAAAGACCGACAGCCATTTGCGGCATGTTAATGTCGTTTTCGGCAGTACTTGGCATGGTTTCAATTACACGACCTAAGTCATAACCAAAATAACCAAGCCAACCGCCCGTAAAAGGCAGATTGTTAGGGTTTGCTGTGTGATTAAATTCCTGAAGACCTGCTTTCATCAAACTAAAACAATCACTTGATTGCGCTTTGCCGTCGACAAAACACTGATTTTCGCGCACTTCTAATTGTTTTAATGGTGCAATAGCAATGATATCGAAGCGGCTATTTATATGCTCGCTATTAGCTGAATCGAGCAACACAGCATGGGGCAAATGAGCAAAATGACTAAATAGCGCGATACAATCACCGCTTAAATCTAATTTAATGCACAAATTTTCATCGTTTATCATCTACATTGCCCTGAATAACTAGCCCGAAACGGGCGAGGAGGGTATCATAAGTTAAATTTGATTGGCAGCGTTATGATTTCCTTTATAGTGATGCCATGACTAACCCGTAGAGTAAATCTTCGTCACCGGTTTACTCAGGATCACGTACAGCGCTACGCGATAAAAACTTAAGGAACCCGTAATGAGTACAATTCGTCAGCAAGACTTCATTGATAGCATTGAAGATGCATTGCAATACATTTCTTTTTATCACCCTCTCGATTTCGTACAAGCCTTAGAAAAAGCTTACAACAAAGAGCAAAGCAAAGCGGCAAAAGATGCCATTGCGCAAATTTTAATTAACTCTCGTATGTCTGCTGAAGGTAAACGTCCGCTATGTCAAGATACAGGTATCATTACCTGTTTCGTAAAAGTAGGTATGGATGTTAAGTGGGATAAAACAGACATGACTGTACAGCAAATGGTTGATGAAGGTACACGTCGCGCATACTTGAACCCAGATAACCCGTTACGCGCATCAATTGTTGCAGACCCTGCTGGTACGCGTAAAAACACCAAAGACAATACCCCTTCAGTGGTTCATATCGACTTAGTGCCAGGCGCTGAAGTAGAAGTAATGGTGGCAGCGAAGGGCGGCGGCTCAGAAAATAAAACGAAAATGGTTATGCTTAACCCATCTGATGATGTGGCTGCATGGGTTGAAAAAACATTACCAACGATGGGGGCGGGCTGGTGTCCACCTGGCATGCTAGGTATAGGTATTGGTGGTACTGCAGAAAAAGCTGCGGTACTAGCGAAAGAATCATTAATGGATCCGGTTGATATTCACGAGCTGATTGAGCGCGGTGCAGAAACAACTGAAGAAAAAATGCGTATCGATATCTTCGAACGTGCTAATAAGTTAGGTATTGGTGCTCAAGGTCTTGGTGGTTTAACAACCGTAGTTGATGTGAAAATCAAAACGGCACCAACTCACGCAGCATCAAAACCAGTGGTAATGATCCCGAACTGTGCAGCAACTCGTCACGTACACTTCACGTTAGATGGTTCAGGCCCAGCTGATCTTAAAGCGCCTAAACTAGAAGATTGGCCAGAAGTTACATTTGAAGTAGGCGAAGGTACACGTCGCGTTGATTTAAACACTCTGACAAAAGAAGACACACAAGAGTGGAAGATGGGTGAAACGGTTCTTCTGTCTGGTACTATTTTAACGGGTCGTGATGCAGCGCATAAACGTTTACAAGATATGATCCAATCAGGTGAAGGTTTACCTGAAGGCGTTGATTTTGATAACAAGTTTATCTACTACGTTGGCCCTGTAGATGCAGTGGGTGATGAAGCGGTAGGTCCTGCAGGCCCTACAACTGCAACGCGTATGGATAAATTCACTGATATGATGTTAGAAAAAACGGGCATCATCGGTATGATTGGTAAGGCTGAGCGTGGTCCTGCTACAGTAGAATCAATCAAGAACAATAAGTCTATTTACTTAATGGCGGTAGGTGGTGCAGCTTACCTTGTATCTAAAGCAATCAAGAAAGCACGCGTTGTTGCATTCGAAGACTTAGGTATGGAAGCAATCTACGAGTTTGAAGTAGAAGATATGCCAGTAACGGTTGCTGTTGATAGTGAAGGTGCAAATGCGCATACGCAAGGCCCAGCTATTTGGAAAGCAAAAATCGAAGAACTTGATGGCAAATTAAAATAACCATCTTGCAATGCTTTTAATAAAAACGGCGCACCTGCGCCGTTTTTTTCAGCTCTGACCAGTCAGAATTCTTTTCTTTGAATACCTTTATAAAGCTGATGCTGCTAGGCTTTATAGGCACATTTTTCTTGTCACTTTTTCTTTACGCTATACTTTACCTTTACGTTCACGTAATAAAGTTGCTGATGTAAATCGCTTGTTTTGAATTAATAATGCTTGTTATTTGCCTTGCTGGGTATATTTTTTCTATAAACTGTTGGTTGTTGAGTTGTTGTTTCAGTGTGAGAACTTTGCTTAGTTTTATCATCTCATTTAGTGGCAAGGGAGCATTCGAAGTGATAAAGTCTCGGCAATTTCAGCGCTCACACCCTTTGGGGTAAGAAAATTTCGGAGTATTTAACTGTGGCTGTATTTAATAAAGTCGACTTTGATAACCACGAGCAAGTGGTGTTTTGTTCAGATAAAGAATCAGGCCTTAAGGCTATCATTGCGGTTCACAATACCAAGTTAGGTCCAGCTGTTGGCGGCTGTAGAATGTGGGACTACGTAACAGATGAAGCTGCCATAACAGATGCACTTCGTTTATCAAAAGGTATGACGTATAAAAATGCTGTGGCACGTTTACCATTTGGTGGCGGTAAGTCAGTTATTATCGGTAATGCAAAAGAAATTAAATCAGAGCAACTTTTCCGTGCATTTGGTCGCCAGTTAGAGCGTTTAAGCGGCAGCTACTATTCAGCTGAAGACGTAAACATCACCTGTGATGATGTGGCTATCATGAATAAAGAAACTAACTATGTATTAGGCCTTGAAGGTAAAAGTGGTAATCCATCACCTTTCACAGCGTACGGTACATTTTTAGGTATTAAAGCAGCTTTACAGCATCAACGTGGTCATCAAGACCTTGCTGGTATTAAAGTAGCCGTGCAAGGTTTAGGTGCTGTGGCATATGGCCTTTGTAAACACTTACACGAAGCGGGCGCAACATTATTTGTAACTGATATCAACGAGCAAGCTGTTGAGCGCGTTGTTAATGACTTCAATGCAACGGCTGTGGGTATTGATGAAATCTACGACTTAGATGTTGATGTGTATGCACCATGTGCACTTGGCGCAACGGTAAATGACACGACTATCCCGCGTTTAAAAGCAACAATTATTGCAGGTTGTGCGAATAACCAATTAGCAGAGTCTCGTCACGGTGAGATCATCCGCGAAAAAGGTATCTTATACGCACCAGATTACGTAATTAACGCAGGTGGTATCATCAACGTTTACTACGAAACTGCACCAGAAGGTTATAGTGCAGAAGCATCAACTAAACACGTTGAAGGCATTTTTGATACGCTAACTGAAATCTTTGCTCGCTCTGAAAAAGAGCAAAAATCAACGCATTTAATTGCCGATGAACTAGCATTAGAAATTATCGAAAACGGTTTATAATTTAGTAAATTGACTAAATTTATAGTCAAAAAAGGTGCGCAAGTCGCACCTTTTTTGTCTCTGTTATTTATCGCATCAAGGTGACGAAGTAATGCTTGCTAGGTACACTCGGTTTTTAAATCTCGAGGACGCCTAATGAAAACTCCATCTTGTGAAATTACCCCAATTGATCTTAATACTTGGCCTCGTAAACAGCATTTCGCTTTTTTTAAAGAATTTTCTCTGCCTTATTTTAATGTGTGTGTTTCACTCGACATGGCAGCTCTTTACAACAAGTGCAAAACCGAGCCGTATTCGTTTTTTCATAGCTATGTTTACCTAACACTTGAAGCATGCCATGACTATGCGCCAATGCGTCAACGTATCGTTGATTTTTTACCTGTGCAGCTGTCATCTGTGCGTGGCAGTGTGGTTGAGCTGGCAGAAGATGAAACATTCCGCTTTAGTTATTTTGAAAAGCACGCCTCGATTGAAGATTTCTCAAAACACGCCATTACTGTGGGTAAAACAAGTAAAGCAAAACCGTTTTTCTCTGATGCATTTGCTGCAACAGAAGGGCAGCCTGATCTTATTCATATCTCAGTGCTACCGTGGTTAAACTTTACCGGTTTTTCTCACGCTGTGAGTGAAGGTCATGGTCTTGGTATTCCTAAATTTGTATTTGGTCAGTTTGACCTACAAACTGGCAAGATGCCGCTATCAATCGATGTACATCACGCATTGATGGACGGGTTACATGTCGCACGTTTTGTAAAACTACTGCAAGAAAAAATTAATAATTTTTGTAAATGATTGTTGCTAATTGTGATTAAACTGAGTAAAAATTAGCACTTAGGTAGTATTTGCTCAGTTGGCTGAATCTTCGCTTATTCTGCAAAACTATACACAGTAATAATGATAATAAGTATCAAGGTTTTATTTTATGGCGCGGGTAATCTGCTGTGTGTTGTTGTTTTTAAGTTTTGGGCTTACAGCCAAACCTGCGCGTCTGTCATTAACAGATTACTTCACTGAAACATGGAGCACTCGCTCTGGCCTACCGCATAACAGTATCAATAGTGTTAGCCAAACAAAAGATGGTTATATTTGGGTGGCAACGTGGGAAGGCTTAGCACGTTTTAACGGACGAGAATTCAAACTCTTAACACGCACAGAAATCCCTGGCTTACCTGATTCTGGTCTACGAAGCTTGATTGCCACAGAAAATGGAGATTTGTACATAGTCGGAGCTCGTGGAGGAATTGCGAAAAGGTCGCAAGGTCATTGGCAGGCACTGCCAGCTTCATCAACAATGGTAAATCATGCCCTTATTACAAAAAGTGGAGAGCTTTGGCTCGCTCTTGAGGGGCAAGGTATACTTTACCGCTCGTCTGAACAAGCACCGGAACAACAGTTACTAGATAAACTCAGCGTTTATCGATTATTGCAAGATAATGATAATGTTATCTGGGCCGCAACGAGCGATGGCCTATATCAAATTATCAATAAAAAAGTCAGTAAAGTGAGCCCAGGTTCAGGCTTACCTGATGCATCTGTCTTTACCTTATTGCTTACTCAATCAGGTGATCTAGTTGTTGGGACTGAGAGTGGAGCTTGGAAAAAGCAACAAGATGTATTCGTTTCCATAAATGATATTTTAAACAATGAATCAATATCGAGTTTGCTTGAAGATGCACAAGGGGACTTATGGTTTGGCACCATTAATAAAGGTGTTTTTAGGTTAAGTGAGCGAGGGCTTGAGAATCTAGATGCAGATGATGGATTGCCTAACAACCGGATCTTATCTCTTTTGCAAGATCGTGAAAAAAGTATCTGGGTTGGTACTAATGCAGGACTATTTAGATTAAGAGAAGCGCCATTTACCAACTGGAGTCAAAGTCGGGGTTTGGCATCTGATTACGTCAGAACGGTTCTCTCACATTCAGATGGCAGTGTATGGGTTGGTAGTAGCAATGGGCTTAACCGCATTGAAAAGGGTGAAATTAGCACTTTAAGACAAGCCTATGAGCGTGATCCTTTATCGATATTGAGCTTA
Source organism: Pseudoalteromonas sp. CO133X (assembly GCA_004208945.1). GTDB lineage: Bacteria > Pseudomonadota > Gammaproteobacteria > Enterobacterales > Alteromonadaceae > Pseudoalteromonas. The sequence continues at coordinate 13,008 of SGPE01000027.1, forward strand.
ACCGAAGATAAAAAAGGTGATGTTTGGTTAGGCACGTATACAGCTGGCTTAATGAAAGTCGTCAATAATAAAATTTACCCTATAAAGAATAGAAAAAATGGTTTAATCAGTAATGAAGTTCGTTCGTTACTTTTTGATTCTGAAAATAATTTATGGATAGGTACAGCCAGTGGTTTAACAAAGTTAACCGAAGATGGGCAAGTGCATTCTTATACATCAGAACATGGTTTAGCGGGGGACTTTATTATGGCCTTGGCGGAGGACACGCAAGGTCGATTATGGATTGGTACCGGAGTCGGTGTTTCTATCTATACGCCGTCTGAGGACAGCTTTACCACTATTACTTTTCCAGAATACTTTAGCACTGAGTATGCGTTTGGTTTTTATGTTGACGATACTATCATGTGGTTAGCGACTGACAGAGGCTTGGTTCGTTACAATATGCTAAACGACACAATGTCACTATTTGGTCGTCAAGAAGGACTACCTGTCGATAAATTATTTCAGATTGTTGAGCAAGGTGATTCACTTTGGCTGACAAGTAATAGGGGAATTATTCAAGTAAATAAGGCGCAGTTAGTCGCATTTTTAGATCAGCCTAAACGCGTTAATCCACTGACCGTGTCTATGCAACTCTATGATGAGGGTGATGGAATGCTGAGCGCCCAGGCTAATGGGGGCTCGACTCCAGCAGCAACCCTTCACTCTGACGGACAAATCTGGGTTGCGACCGCACGTGGCGTTGCTGTGGCAACGCCTGAGCGATTAAAAGAAGCCAGTACACGTCAGTTATCGACAGTCATTGAAAGTTTTGATGTGGATGGCAGAGCGGTTGCACTGCCACCTAGTGATGAACTACTTAACCTGCCGCCTGGGATTTCTCGTGTATCGTTTAATTATGCGGGGTTGAGTTTTATAATGCCTCAGCGACTTAACTATCAGACCCAACTGAGCGGTTACAATGAACAGTGGGTTGATAGAGGGCGCTTGGCTATTACTGAATACACGAATTTAGCGCCAGGTGAGTATACTTTTAAAGTGCGTGCAGGCTATCCCAACAGCGATTGGCAAGATAACGAACAAGTTTTACGCTTTAGGATAGCCCCTTACTTTTGGCAGAAGACAAGCTTCAAACTTTTAGTCGTTTTTGCCATTATTTTAATAGCTTACAGTATTTATAAATTTCGTTTATATCACTACAAGCGGATTGAAATAGAGTTAACCGAAAAAGTAGAGCAACAAATGCATGACTTGAAAAACCAAGCGGATGCATTTGCACATTTGGCTAATCATGATCAGTTAACTCAGTTACCTAATCGACGCGCTTTCGATGTTTGTTTGTCACAAAGTTTTGATAAATTTAGAAAAGAGAATAAATTCTTCTCTATTGCGATCATGGATATTGATCATTTTAAATCAGTTAACGACAATTTTTCTCATCTAATAGGTGACAAAGTAATTTGTGAAATAGCGCGCTTACTCACTTTAAATTGTACCCATATAGGTCAAGCTGCTCGCTGGGGTGGCGAGGAATTTACGCTCTTATTCCCAGAAAAAACAGCAAAAGAGGCAGCACGAGTATGTGAGGTTATTCGCCTTGAGATTGCAAACTATGATTTCTCGCATATCGCCAGTGGTTTGTCTGTTACGGTTAGCTTTGGTTTAGCTGACAGTCAAAGTGCAAGTGATTACGATCGGCTTTTAGCACAAGCCGATAAGGCATTATATTGCGCTAAATCCGCAGGACGAAATCAGGTTGTTATTTACCGCAGTGAATAATTAGTTGCTCAATCAGCTATTGATTACAAAATAAAATGTTTTATTTTTGTACACGTTTTCGGCTTCAAGGTGGTGTTATTAAAGGTACATTACTTACGTAAATGTTTACATAAGAATATAAAATTAACAATTATTTCACTTTTGATCTACATTTTTGTTCCCCGTATGGGGTTTTATAAAAGGGAACAAAAAGATGAATAAACATTTACTAACACTTGCGGTTACGACTGGGCTTGGTTTTTCTTCTATAGCGTTTGCCGGTGTGCATAACCATGAAACGTTTGAATTTTCAGACCAAGCAGTAGAACAACTGAATCTTAATTCATTATTAATTATGGATGACCAAACATTTGTATTTAATAATGATCTATTAAATGAAGACTGGGACAACTACTTCGCATCGTATGCCCCTGAACTTCAAAGTAAACAAGCTTTTATACTACACTGGGCTGGCTATTATAGTATTAACCCAAAAGTGATTTTGGCCCTGATTGAACAGCAAAGTGAGGGACTTTCTGATCCTTCGGTTGAATTAGAAAGCGTGTTTAGCAATATCTCTGACAAGCAAGGGTTTGATGAGCAGGTGAAAGACGTTGTATTTAAATTAAGTCAACGTTTCTATGCCTTCAAACACTGGCAAGAGCAAGCCGCAAAGCATGATAAAAACTCAAATTCCATAAAGCATCTAATTAGGCCTTCACAAGTGAGTACTGCTGCTACAGCTGCGCTTGCCAGCATGATGAGTAAGCAGCATAATTTGCATGGTCAGCCAAATGATTCTTTAACTCGCTTCTTAGATATATTCGAGCAACTATCACCCGAACAGTCTCTTATCTTGAACACAGACCAGGTCACTTTCTCAGGGGAAGAGCAGTCGGTTCAAGCCACATTTACTATGAACTTACCTTGGTCTCAAGGGTATTATTGGTATAGTGGTGGAGCGCATTCAAACACTGGCTCAGGTTATCCTTATTCTTCGTTAGACTTTAACAATGGTTCTGGTGGATGGGGAAGTAATACGCCTTGGGTTCAAGCCGCACATGGTGGAGTCATCACTCGTTTTTCGTCATGTAATATACGGGTAACGCATTCAAGTGGCTTTGCAACTAATTATTACCACATGTCTAACTTGCAATACAATAATGGTGACACTGTGCAGCCTGGAACGTTGCTAGGTCGTTATGCGAATAGTTATAACCAAGCACTGTGCGAAGGCGGACAATCATCTGGTCCACACGTGCACTTCACTTTATTACAAAATGGTCAGCAAGTTTCATTACATAACCGTTATATCAGTAATTATCGTATTGATGTTGGTAATAGTAACTATGATTCAAATTGTAATAACTTTTATTTTGAGCGCAACGGACGTAGAACCTGTGCTTGGCAACCCTTATACCGTTAATGATGGTAAAAGCCGTGTTTAACACGGCTTTTAATGTTCAATTAATTTATCAAGTATTGATCTTTTTTTGTTTGCACACATTTAACTACTAAGACCGTTTTTTAGGCGATGGTAATGCTTAACCTATTTTTGTTACTTTCCTTAGTTATTTTTATTGTGTGTTATTGGCGCTGGGATGATATTAGAAATCATTTTTGGCAAAAAAAGTACCATCGTTTTGCTCTTAACTCACAGCAAAAGAATTTGTTGCTAAAGTACATGCCCATCTACCAAAGAATGACCGACGCCGATCGTGAAAAGCTGGAACGACATATCGTTTGGTTTTTAAATGAAAAACGTTTTATTGGTTGTGATGGCTTAAAACTTAACGAATCTATGAAGTTGATAGTTGCTGCTGATGCGTGCTTGTTAGTCCTCAATAAACCCTGGCCTTTGTACCGTAATGTTAGAGAAATTTTATTGTATCCTAGTGCATATTATGCGCCCGAGACCTCGCGAGATGGTGCCGGTTTGGTAAGTTATCACAACGCTGTTCGTCAAGGGGAATCATGGCCAGGCGGAACGCTGGTATTGAGTTGGCATGATGTCCTAGAGGGGAACCGCTTACCAAGTGATGGTCATAATTTAGTGTTTCACGAATTTGCCCATCAGCTCGACCAAGAAACCGGTAAAACCACGGGCACACCACTGCTTGCTAGTAATGAAGATTACCAAAAATGGGCAAAAGTATTTAGCCGCGCGTTTAATCAACTCAAAACCCATTTAGCTTACGGCATGCCTCATGTTATTCATAGTTATGGTGCGACCAATGAGGCAGAGTTTTTTGCTGTCATCACCGAAACCTTTTTAGAAAAACCTGCTGAACTGAGACAATTTGACCCTGAGATTTATCACTTGCTGGTTGGCTATTATCAGTTTGATCCCATTGCGTGGCATTAGTCGACTATTTACGTCTGTTTAACACGAATCACTGGAATCTTGCTATGCTATTTGGTGCAATCTTAAAAGTGTGCAAATAAGCAAAACAATAAAAAGTGAGACTTCAATGAAGAAAATGCTTCATACGGCCCTAGCTGTATCGGTTTCACTTGCTCTAACTGGGCAAGTGGTGGCAGCTGAGCAAGCAAATGATGACAAATGGCAGGTGGACGCACCAAAAGGCCAATTCCTAGACGCTAAAATTAGTGTTGAGCAGGGCACGTGGATGAACGTAGATATTAGCCCTGATGGTAAAACTCTGGTGTTTGACCTACTTGGCGATATTTATACCATGCCAATGTCGGGTGGCACAGCAACGCAATTAACCAGTGATATTGCATGGCAAATGCAACCACGCTTTAGCCCTGATGGTAAGCACATTGCGTTTACTTCAGACCAAGGTGGTGGCGATAACATTTGGGTTATGGATTTAAACGGTGAAAACCAAAAAGCAGTAACGAACGAAACTTTTCGTTTGTTAAACAGCCCAGCTTGGAGCCCAGATGGTGACTACTTAGTTGCGCGTAAGCACTTTACTGCAAGCCGCTCTTTAGGGGCTGGTGAAGTATGGCTTTACCACAAAGCGGGTGGTAAAGGTGTACAGCTAACTGCACGCGAAAACGACCAAAAAGACTTAGGCGAGCCAATGTTCTCACCGGATGGTCGTTATGTTTATTTCTCGCATGATGCAACGCCGGGTAAAACATTCCATTACTCTAAAGACTCTGTAGCGGGTATTTATAAAATTAAACGCTATGACCGTGAAACTGGCGAGATTGAAACTATCATTGATGGTATGGGCGGGGCTATTCGACCGACACCTTCACCAGATGGTAAAAAACTTGCGTATATCAAGCGCGATGATTTCCAAACAAGCTTGTACTTATATGATCTTCACACCGGTGAGCATACCAAGCTCTATGGCGAGCTTGAGCGTGATATGCAAGAGACATGGGCTATTCATGGCGTATACCCAACAATTGCTTGGACACCAGATAACGAACAGCTGGTCTTTTGGGCGGGTGGTACCATTCATAAGCTAGACGTGGATGATAAGTCTGTCTCGACTATTCCATTTAAAGTTGAGACCAATAAGCAAATTCAAAAAGCTGTGCGTTTTACACAAAACATCGATAGCGATAATTTTGATGTGAAAATGCTGCGCAATGTACAAATTTCACCGGATGGTGAAACGGCTATATTTGAAGCGCTTGGTCATATTTATAAACGTGATTTAGAGTCTGGCAAAGTGAAGCGCCTGACTAAGCAAGACGATCACTTTGAATTATTCCCGCATTTCTCTCGTGATGGTAAGAAAATTGTTTACACCACATGGGATGATAACGAACAGGGCTCGGTACGTGTTGTGTCTGCGCGCAGTGGCCGTGGCGATACCCTTACTAAAGAGCCGGGTAAATATGTAGAGCCAACTTTCAGCCCTGATGGCAAAACGGTTGTTTACCGTAAAGCATCTGGCGGCAGTATCCTTAACCCAACATGGTCATTAGAGCCAGGTATTTACTCAGTAAGTGCCAAAGGCGGTGATTCAACACTTATCACTAAATCAGGGTATCAGCCGCAATTTGGTGCAGCGAATGACCGTATTTATGTGATGAGCCCTTGGCCAAAACCAACATTGAGCGTTGTTGAGCTTGAATCAAAACAAGTTCGCAAACTTTATGAGTCAGAGCATGCAACAGAGTTTAGAGTATCACCAGATGGTCAATACTTAGCGTTTGCAGAGCGTTTTAAAGTATTTGTTACGCCATTTGTTGAGCGTGGCAAAACCATTAACATTGGTCCGAAAGATAGCCAATTCCCAATTGAGCAGCTGTCTGTTCGCGCGGGTGAAAACATCAGCTGGAGTGGCACAAGCGATAAACTTTATTGGAGCTTAGGCCCTGAGTTATATCATGCAAGCCTAGCGGGTTTATTTGATATTAACCAAAATGCTGAGACTGATTTTAAAGTTAAAAGTGGTGATAACATCGGTTTTACAAAAACCATGGACGAGCCTAAATCAGTATTCGCTTTAACTGGCGCGCGTATTATCACTATGAATGGTGAGCAGGTTATTGAAAACGGCGTTATTGTTACTGATGGTAAGCATATTAAAGCGGTTGGCAGTAAAGACAGTGTTGCTATTCCTAAAGGCGCTGAGGTAATTGATGTAACTGGTAAGACGATTATACCTGGGATTGTTGATGCGCATGCGCATGGCTCGCAAGGTAGCGATGAGATCATTCCACAGCAAAACTGGAAGAACTTAGCAGGCTTAGCGTTAGGTGTGACAACGATTCACGATCCATCAAACGACACCACTGAGATTTTTGCTGCAAGCGAAATGCAAAAAGCGGGCATGATTGTCGCTCCTCGTATTTTCTCAACGGGTACCATTTTATATGGTGCGAATATGCCAGGTTACACGTCGCATATTGATTCGTTAGAAGATGCTAAGTTCCATCTTGAGCGCTTAAAGAAAGTGGGCGCGTTTAGCGTTAAATCCTATAACCAACCACGCCGTGAACAGCGCCAGCAAGTTATTGAAGCAGGTCGTGAACTTGAAATGATGGTTGTGCCAGAAGGCGGTTCATTACTGCAGCACAACTTAACTATGGTCGTTGATGGTCATACGGGTATTGAACACTCAATTCCTGTTGCCAATATTTACGATGATATTCGCCAGCTTTGGTCACAAAGTGATGTAGGTTACACGCCGACACTGGGTGTCGCATACGGTGGTATTTGGGGTGAAAATTATTGGTACGACAAGACGGATGTGTGGAATCACCCACGCTTAAGTAAGTTTGTACCAAAGAACCAGCTTTTACCTCGCTCAATGCGTCGTGTTAAGGCGCCCGATCATCACTATAACCACTTTAACAACGCCCGTGTTGCAAAAGAGCTGCAAGACTTAGGTGTTTTAGTGAACCTAGGTGCTCACGGCCAACGTGAAGGTTTAGCCGCACATTGGGAAATTTGGATGTTTGCGCAAGGTGGTATGACACCACTTGAAGCAATTCGTGCAGCAACCTTAGATCCTGCTAAATACATTGGCCTTGATAAAAATATCGGTTCACTTGAGGCGGGTAAGCTTGCCGATTTAATCGTTATTGACGGTAACCCACTAACGAATATTCGTGATACAGATAAAATCGATTACACCATGATTAATGGTCGTTTATTTGATGCTGCAACCATGAACGAAGTGGGTGAGAAAAAACGCGAAAAGTTATATTTTGAAAAAATCTAACATAGCGAAAATCTAAACCGAAAGCGGCCATAGTGCCGCTTTTTTATTGTTTATTCATTGTTTTAAATGAGGAAACTGTTTAATTCCAACAAGTTTTGCTTGGCAGATCATGCCCTCTACGAGCGTCATCAAATAGTGGCTATACGAGCCCAACTGCGAACTTTCCATGTTATTACACGCTGATAAACGCTGTTTTATTAACTGCTGTACTGCCATTTTATGCTCTTTGCAGGCTTGATTAATTGGACTTGCAGGATCAGCAAATTCGGCGGCAGTGTTAATAAATAAACAGCCATTAAAATCACCTAACTCAGTCACCTCAGAGTTAAACCAAGCTTCATGGCAGCTGATCAAAGCGACTTTAAATTCTTCAATAGTTGTTTGCTTGCTGGTGGCTTGCGTTAACCAATTTAAAAATCGGGTGTGGCGCTCACTAAGGCACGCGAGTAACAATTCATCTTTACTTGCGAAATGGTGGTACATGGTTTTTTTGGCGACACCCGCGACACTAATAATCTCGTTTATTCCCACATTATGAATGCCTTTTTGATAAAAAAGTGACAGGGCGGTCAAAATAATATGTGTTCGTTTATCCATAACAAGCTCTCAATTGGTAACTAATAATATCTTGACAGAAGTAGACCGAGTTGTCTACTATTTGTCGAGTAGACAAGTCGGTCTACTTTTGGGAGGCGTTATGGAAAATAAAGTGAGTAGAGCGGCAATCGCGGGTGTGTTTGCTTGTATGGCAATTTTTGTGTTGGCCTATTTACAGCAACTAGGACATTACGGTGTGTGGTTGATGGCACCGTTTGGTGCAACTGCCGTGTTGGTATTTGGTGTGCCACACAGCCCGCTTGCGAAAGCGAAGAATGTTATCGGTGGGCACCTTTTGACTGCATTAATTGGCGTTGTATTTGTAAATTATGTCGGTGTAGGGCCTGTTGAAATTGCTATAGCAACAGGACTGGCAATCAGTCTCATGATGCTGACAGACACAATACATCCAGCGGCAGGCGCAAACCCAATTTTGATTATGCAATCTTTGCAAAGTTGGGATTTTTTAGTAATGCCTGTATTGATTGGCACTGTTTTTATTGTGTTATTTGGCTATTTTAGTCAATGGCTATTAAATATTCTGCTGGATGGATATAAAAAAACCGCTAACGAGTAGCGGTTTTTAAAATTGCTAAGTGTAATTTGATTACACAACACCACGCGGTAAACGACAATCGTGGTCTTTTTCAGCTAGGTTAACAATCCATAGCTCTTCAGCTTTGTAACCATCATCGTTTGCTTTAATAACAGTGAACGATGCTTTTTTTGCTGTTTTAGCTGGCGCAGCGGTTTTAGTTTTGGTTTTTTTCGCTGGGGCTTTTGGTGCTTCTTCTGCCTTAGGCTCAGCTGTTTTACCAGAAGTAAGCTCTTCAGTCAGCGCTGCAACATCGGCTAGGCGCAAGTTTTTGCCACCATCGATGCTATACCAACCAGGTTTTGTAGTAATTTCAGGTTTCTTACCATTCGCTGCTTCGTATGCTGCTTCGAAGGCATTTAACACTTCTGTTTTGTCTAGTTTGCTCATCAGAGACCCTATACGTTGTAAACACAGATTAAGAATATATATTTATACCTATTTTTAGCTTACTTTTCAATTTTTTGCGATTTTCCTTCCATTTTTCGCTCATAACCGCCAAAATTTGCACAAAATAGAGGGTTGGAGAACGATTTTTATATGCAACGCAAACAATTTACTCAATTATTAAACGACATTCTTAAACCTGACTCAATCGCTGATTTTTGCCCCAATGGTTTACAAGTTGAAGGTTCGAGCGTAGTAAAAAAAATAGTAACGGGTGTAACAGCAAGCCAAGCATTGATTGATGCCGCTATTGCAGAAAATGCAGATACGATTTTGGTGCACCATGGCTATTTCTGGAAAGGAGAGTCGCAGCCAATTACGGGAATGAAAAAACGCCGTATTGCAGCGCTTTTAAACAATGATATTAATTTATATGGCTATCATTTACCGCTAGATATACACCCTGACATTGGTAATAACGCACAATTGGCAAAGTTACTCGATATTGAGTTCACTGGAGGGCTTGAATCCGGTCCAAATAGTGTGCCAGTAAAAGGGCGTTTAAAAACACCATTAACTGGTGAAGAATTTGCCGACAAAATAACCCAAGTACTCAATCGCGCACCGTTAACAAGCTTAGTTAGAGAAGAGAAAATCGACACTATTGCTTGGTGTACGGGTGGTGGACAAGGGTATATTGATTTAGCTGCCTCGCAGGATATTGACGCTTATTTGACAGGTGAAGCATCTGAACAAACTATTCACAGCTCACGTGAACAAGGTATCGATTTTTTTGCAGCAGGTCACCACGCGACAGAGCGTTACGGCATTAAAGCGTTGGGTGAGCTATTAGCTGAGCAGCATGGTTTTGATGTCACCTTTATTGATATCGATAACCCAGTCTGATTCTATGGAGACTTCTGCGCCCCTGCATCAAACCAGTGGCGCATATTTCACTGGTAAAATGGACTAAACCAGTAAGGGGGCTTTTATTAACGGCCGTTATTTTGTTTACACGTATTTAAAAAATGACGATAAACAGGGTTATCTTTCATATTTTTCTTCATTGCTAAATACATCGGGCGTGTTAACCCTAATGCACCTAACGGAATCGATTTAATGAGCCCTTGGCTTTCATAAGGGGTCACTAACCAATCCGGCAAAGCCGCAACCCCCATACCTGCGCTCACTAATTGGAATATCAATAAGCCTTGGTCAACCGTTTTCAGCGTGCCATCAAATCGTGCATTTTGGATAAAATGTTTAAAGATATCTTGGCGTTCACGTGGGATGGGGTAAGAAATTATCGTTTCGTTTTTTAAGTCCAGTGCGGTGACATAGGCTTTTTTAGCCAGTTCATGATCAGGCGAAACAATCAGTTTTAACTTAAAATCAAATAAGTGCGCGTATTCTAATTTGTCTGGCTCACGGATATCAGATGTGAGTACTAAGTCCAATTCATCATTGATCAAATCAGGAATAGCGTCATAACTAAAGCCTCTTTCATAATCGACTTTAATATCTGGCCAAAAATTGTTGAACTCTTTTATCGTCGGTAATAACCAGTGAAAGCAAGCATGGCATTCGACACTTAAACGCAGGTTTGAAATTGGTTGATTAAGGCTTTCTTTTAAACGACATTTTATTGCTTCAACACGTGGTAAAACTTCGTTTGCTAACTCCAGTAACAGCATACCTTGTGGGGTAAAGCGTACGGGCTGAGTTTTACGCTCGAAAAGTTGGCAGTCTAACTTATTCTCAAGATCTTTAATTTGATGCGATAAAGCCGATTGAGTTAAAAACAACTCTCGGGCTGTATTGACCAAAGATCCTGTTTCTTTAAGGGTTGCTATGGTTTTTAAGTGTTTAATATCGATCATCTTTAAAAAATCTCATGAAAAATGTGAGTCAAACTCAGATTACGGACATAGTACGCCTACAATTATGTTTTTTCAACGTCTAGACGTCTAAAATTTTAGAGGGATTTTACCTCATATTTACAATATACTTTTATTACTTGAATTGACAGCGTTGTCATTTGTTTTTTATTTAAATTGTTTTTTAAATCCATGAAATTACCTCAAGTTGAAACTGAGAAAGCATCAGTTGAATTAGGTTTATCTCACCGCTAATGTTTTAGACATCTAAACAGCTAAATGGAATGGATATGGCACAATTACATAATTTAGGCTTTCCTCGAATAGGAAAGAAACGTGAGTTAAAGTTCGCAATAGAATCTTATTGGGCAGGAAAAATAAACCAGCAAGTATTACTCGAACGAGGTAAGTCTATTCGAGAAGAAAACTGGGCACTACAAGCTAATGCCGGTATTGACTTACTGCCTGTAGGTGACTTTGCTTGGTATGATCATGTTTTGAATACATCACTTTTGGTGGGAGCAATTCCAAAGCGCCATCATAGTGAGGAAGGTAACGTTGACTTAGATACACTTTTTAGAATTGCTAGAGGGCAAGCGCCTACTGGATGTCAATGTGCGGCAAGTGAGATGACAAAATGGTTTAATACAAATTATCACTATATTGTTCCTGAGTTATCGGAAGATCAAACATTCGAACTGACTTGGACTGAACTATTTGAGCATGTGCAAGAAGCTCATCAATTAGGCCACAAGGTGAAGCCTGTGTTGGTTGGCCCTGTGACTTATTTACATTTGGCTAAGCCTGCTGGAAAGTCGTTTGATACGTTATCATTACTCGAAAGACTTTTACCTGTCTATCAACAGGTATTAGTTAAGCTTGCAAATCTGGGTGTTGAGTGGGTTCAAATAGATGAACCCGTTCTTGCCTTAGAATTAAACCATGGCCAGCAAAAGGCACTTAGAACAAGTTTTGCAACGCTTTCAGGACAAGGTGTTAAGTTACTACTTGCCAGTTATTTTGACTCGGTAAATGATTATTTTGCCGATATAGCTAATTACCCTGTAGACGGTGTGCATTTTGATTGTGTTGCAGGAAATAACGATATATCAAAGCTTGATACCTTAATAACACAACAACAGGTACTTTCACTGGGTATTATTGACGGTCGTAATATATGGCGCAGTGATTTAACGCAGAAGTATTCTGTATTACACGCGTTAGCTAAAAAAAGAGGCGATAACCTGTGGCTTGCACCATCTTGTTCGTTGCTTCATACACCTGTCGATTTAGATCAAGAGCAGCAATTAGATAGTGAAATAAAATCGTGGCTTGCTTTTGCCAAACAAAAGGGCGAAGAGTTACAACTATTGCGTAATGCGCTTAACACAGGGCAAACACAGTTGCTGTGCGATTACAGTGAGCCAGTTAAGAAACGTTTAATATCAGCAAGAGTTAATAATCAAGATGTACAAAACCGTCTGAGTACATTAACTAACAAAGATGCTAAACGGTCTAGTCCATTCTCATATCGAATAGCCAAACAGCAAAGCGCACTTGGGCTACCTTTACTACCGACCACCACGATAGGATCTTTCCCGCAAACTCAATCGATACGTAAAGCACGTAAAGAATTTAAAGCGGGGGTTTTGCCTGCTGCTGAGTATCGTCAGCAGATGGAAGCAGAAATTCGCTATGCTGTTGAAGAGCAAGAGGCGTTACAGCTCGATGTTTTGGTGCATGGTGAGGCAGAGCGTAACGATATGGTTGAGTACTTTGCGGAGTTTTTGCAAGGCTTTGCATTCACCCAATTTGGTTGGGTACAAAGTTATGGCACGCGTTGTGTAAAACCCCCGATTATTTGGGGCGATGTGTCGAGAGAGCAATCTATGACAGTTGAATGGACGCGTTATGCACAATCTCTAACAACGAAAAAAATGAAAGGAATGCTAACTGGCCCAGTGACTATTCTATTTTGGTCATTTATCCGTGATGATTTAGATAAACCTACTATTGCTAAGCAAATAGCATTAGCGCTTCGTGATGAGGTTGTCGATTTAGAGCAAGCTGGTATAAAGATAATTCAAATCGATGAGCCCGCTTTTAGAGAGGGTATGCCATTAAAATCAAGTGACTGGCAATCGTACTTGGATTGGGCTGCTTATGCGTTTCGTGTTTGTGCATCGAAAGTGGCAGATGAAACACAAATTCATACTCATATGTGTTATGCGGAGTTTAACGACATCATCGCGGGTATTGCAGACATGGATGCAGATGTCATCACGATAGAAACATCTCGTTCAAATATGGAGCTATTAAAAGCATTTGAGGATTTTGACTATCCGAATGATATCGGGCCTGGGGTATATGATATTCACAGCCCAAATATCCCCGATATTGCTTGGATTAAAAACTTAATTCATAAAGCGGCTAAAAAAGTGCCAGTAGAGAGGCTCTGGGTCAACCCTGACTGCGGTCTAAAAACCCGCGGTTGGGAAGAAACACGCTTAGCATTACAAAATATGGTTACTGCCGCTAAAGAGTTACGCCGAGAGTTAGGCTAACCTCATAAACATACTAAGCCTAAGTCGCTCTTAGGCTTTAAAGACCATTTAGAATTATTTTTTCAGCTTCACTGGCTGGCATAGGTTTGGCCTTTAAAAAGCCTTGGCCAAACTTACATTGTGTTTGTTTTAAAATGTTTAATTGTTGCTCTGTTTCAATTCCCTCTGCCACTACATCCAGTTTTAATGATTGGGCTAAGGAAAGAATAGCATCAACAAGTGGGTTATGCTCTTTCCTTAAATGATCAATAAAGCTTTTATCAATTTTTAAAATATGAATGGGTAGTTGATGTAAATAACCAAGTGCAGAGTAACCTGTACCAAAATCATCTAAACATAGTTTGACTTCAAGCGGAGCAAGGCCTTCTATTATTTTTGTTGCCAATTCTAGGTTACCAATTAAGCCTGACTCTGTTATTTCTAAACATAAAGAGCCCAGCGGTAATTGATACTTTTGATATAAGTCATGTATCTGACTCACAAAGTCGAGGCTGGCAAAATGCCTAGATGACACATTGACAGTGACACGTAAAAAAGGTGTTCCTTGTTTATGCCAAGCAAATATCTGCTTTGCGGCAAGTTCTAATAAGTGCAAATCAAGATTAATGATCTGCCCTGTGTCCTCAGCGATCGGAATAAAATCATTAGGAGCCACTAAACCTTTGCTAGGGTGATGCCATCTAACAAGCGCTTCAAAACCAACAACTTCATTACTTTGAATAGTAAAAATAGGCTGGTAGTAAAGTTCAAAGTCGTTATGCTCGATGCCATGTTGTAGGTCATTTTCAATATCTGCATGTGACTTTAATTTCTTGCGCATTGTGTTATTGAAAAATTTGACTTGTCCGCGACCTGAAGATTTTGCTTCATACATAGCTGCATCAGCATGTTGCAGTAACTTATAAGCCTTGTCTTTTTCAGTTGTACAAAATGCAACACCGATACTCGTTGAAGCTTGCAATAGGTGACCATCGATATTGAGAGGCTCTGCAAGTGCCAATTGGATACGTGCAAGTGCATCATCAATTTGTTGTTTGTCAGTAATGTTTTCCATAAAAATAGCAAATTCGTCACCGCCCAAGCGCGCGAATGTATCTGTATTTCTAATCGTTCCTTGTATTAGCTCACATATTTTGACTAAAAAGTGATCGCCAACCTCATGGCCGAGCGAATCGTTAATACTCTTAAAGCGATCGAAGTCTAAATAAAGTAGGGCATGTTGGCTTTTTTCATCAGAGCGAGCTAAGCGTAAAATCCCGTGTTTAACTCGCTCGATAAGTAATGAACGGTTTGCCAGGCCAGTGAGTTCGTCGTGCAGTGCTTTATGTTCAAGTTCTTGGCGCGAAAGCTGACGGTCAATTGCCATACTTATCTGCCGGCTTACATACGTGAGAAGAGCACGATCATGTTCACTGTAATGGTAATGTTTACTGTAGCTTTGAACTGCAATTACACCACTGATACGTTCATTTACTTTAAAAGGCACACCGAGCCAAGATTCTGCTTGCCTACCAACCATCTTAAAATGGCCTGCTTTTATATGTTTTTCAAACTCTTCTTTATTAAATAATAGAGATTGATCTATCGTTAAAAGATAATACGAAGCGGTGTCCTTGAGTAATTCTTTGGAAATCTTTTTGTGTGCGTTTGAACGAACACCTTCTTCAATAATGTAGACTAAATCAAGTACATCTAGTTGTTTATCATACAAACCGATAAAGAAGTTATCAGCTCGCAGTAAAGAGGTAATAATACTGTGAAGCGATTCAAAAAAGCTGTCTAGTTCGCTTGATTGATAGGTTAAGTTTGCAATTTGCAACATACTGTTTTCAAGCTTTTGAGCATCATTTAACTGCTTTACAGTTTGCTGTAAATTTTCAACGGTGCGAACTTGATTTATCTTCGCACTCAGTAAATGAGCAACCGTTGAGAGCACCTCTAAGTGTGCATCTGTATAATAATGTTTTTGTGGGTGCTCGCAATCAATCACCCCTAAGACCTTTTCTTTATAAACAAGGGGCACACATAATTCAGAAAGGGCAGGGCGGGCATCCGCTATATAACGACTATCTTGAGTGACATCGCCAACCATCAGAGGGAGTCCTGATGATGCAACATAACCGGTGATCCCTTGGTCAAAGTTGATTTCAGTTCTGTCTATATGGTAGGTATCTGAAGAACTCGCAGTTCCCAGTGAAGCAACTTCTTTTAATGTACGTGTTTCGTCATCAGCTAAATAGATAACACATTCAATAAAACCAAGGCGGTTTACAACCTGAGATGTTACATAATCGAGTAATTCTTCTAGCGTATCTAGCTGCATCAATGACGATGAAAACTGATTTATTATACGTAGTTGGTCTGTTTTGACCTCAAGTGCAAATGCGGTATCTAACCTTTTAGACATAAAAAGAAAACTGACTCAAATTAGCTGTTAATTTATTAACTTAACCTACTATTTATATATCCACAAAGTTATTTTCAAAAAAAACCTTAACTGGTGTAAACTAGTCACCTGAATATGAGCTTGGGTAAATAAGCGAGGTTATTTGCCTATAGTTTACGCTATCCCTCTAACTTTAGCCGTGGAAACCAGCAATGTCAGATTTAAATTCGATGCAAACTTTAACAATCACTCGCCCAGACGATTGGCACATTCATTTACGTGATGGTGATCAACTCACCGACACTGTTCGTGATGCAAGCCGTTATATGGGGCGTGCGATCATTATGCCTAATCTTGTTCCACCGGCTACATGTACAGAAAGCGCATTATCTTACTATGAGCGAATTAAAGCCGCTGGCCCGCAAGGTAATTTTGAGCCCCTAATGGTGCTTTACCTAACGGATAAAACAACGCCTGAAGAAATTAAAAAAGCCAAAGCAACAGGTAAAATTGTTGCGGCTAAATTATACCCTGCAGGCGCGACAACAAACTCAGATTCAGGTGTGACGTCAATTAAAAATATTTACCCAGTGCTTGAGGCAATGCAAGAAGTAGGTATGTTGTTACTTGTACATGGCGAAGTAACTGATTCATCAATTGATATTTTTGATCGCGAGAAAGTATTTCTAGAAACAGTGTTAGCCGATGTAGTTAATGACTTTCCAACACTTAAAATCGTTCTTGAGCATATCACTACAAAGGATGCTGTCGAGTTTGTTAACAAGGCCTCTGAGAATGTAGCTGCAACAATTACAGCGCATCATTTGCTTTATAACCGTAATCATATGTTAGCCGGTGGTATCCGCCCACATTACTATTGCTTACCAATTTTAAAGCGAAATATTCATCAGCAGGCGCTAATTGAAGCTGCTACAAGTGGAAGTAAAAAGTTCTTTTTAGGCACAGACTCTGCACCGCACTATAAAGACAAAAAAGAAGCGGCCTGTGGTTGTGCTGGTGCATATACTGCCCACGCTGCGATTGAATTATATGCTGAAGCGTTTGAAGAAGCGGGCGCTTTGGACAAGCTTGAGGGCTTCGCGAGTCATTTTGGTCCTGATTTTTATGGCATGGAGCGAAATCAAGACACTATCACGCTAGTAAGAGAAAGCTGGACGGTGCCTGCAAGCTACAAGCTAGGCGATTCAAAAGTGGTTCCAATCAAAGCTGAAGCACAAATGGATTGGCAAGTTAAATAAGCCTATATAGCAATCAACTAAAAAGCCCACTTTTTTAGTGGGCTTTTTCATTATATTTTAATTGCTTATAAATACTATCGTCATATTTTTTTGCTGTGGCAGTTGACCTCAAAATAATTTTCGATTATTAGAGCTAAAATAAAATTAATGTGTTAGTCTGTAGTTGCTTTGAGTTTTTGCGTATTGAATTTACGGATAATGTGCGGCTTGTACGGTTACCGGTTTGGTTATTGGTTCTTCCTGTACTTTACCCCAAGTTTATTGGGCATTCACTCAGGGAGGATAGAGCCACTACGGCTGAATTTTTAATTATTGACTTACAGGAAAATTTAGTATGTCAAACACGGTTACTGGTAAAGTTAAGTTCTTTAACGAAGCAAAAGGCTTTGGTTTTATTGAACAAGAAAATGGTCCTGATGTATTTGTACACTTCAGCGCTATTACAGGTACAGGCTTCCGCACTCTTAGCGAAGGTCAGCAAGTATCTTTCGGCATCAAACAAGGTCAAAAAGGCCCTGAAGCTGAGAATGTAGAAGTAGCATAAGTAATTATGTGAACCTGAATATATTTTGGTGGGGCAGTCTCTGTTTCACCAAAATTCATTCCTCCCACTTAAAAATATCAAAACGTCCCGAATTACATTTCCTCCTAAAGGCTTATTTAAGTAAATTCTTCTCAGTAGTTATCCTGTAACTAGCTAACTATTCCTTAAAAACCTACTTTCTATAATTAAAGTATTATATGCTGTATCGACAGTTTTATAAAAAATACATTTACTGTTGTTGTGGGAATGATAATGCCAAGCGTGAAGTGTTCTACGCTCGATTGCATTTATTTCACCAATCTTAAAATAACCCGCTAAACTTAGTTAAACTTAAAACAGAAAAAAATCTGGGTTTAGTGACAGTTGTTTGATGAATTATAATGAAGGTTTACTAATTGATGAGCATAGGAAATGATATTCTGCTAGTAGATGATCACCCAATGGTGGCTACTGCAATTAAAATGGTGCTAGCAAAATCAACTCTCGTAAACGAAGTTCACGCTGTTGCAAGTCAAAAGGAAGCGTTACAGTTTCTAAAAACCCATAATATTGCACTTGCAATTTTAGATATTGAACTTGAAGACTCAGATGGGTTCAGTCTTTACAAGCGCGCTGTGAGTAATGGCTTTGCGGGTAAGGTACTTTTTCTATCAGCAAAACACGATAAGCATATTATTCGCACAGCTGCAAAGTTGGGGGCACAAGGCTTTGTAAACAAGGCTGAAAGCCTAGAAGATATTTCGGCTGCTGTCGAAATGATTTTGCGAGGTTATACGTTTTTCCCTCAAGAGCATCTAATTGCTTCAGAGAAAGATATCGATGAATTACTGACAGAGCGAGAGTTAGCTGTTATGAACTATCTATTACAGGGCCTGTCGAACAAGGATATAGGGGAAAAGCTTTTTATAAGTAACAAAACGGTAAGTACCTATAAAGCAAAAATATTTGAAAAGCTTGAAGTTGACTCAATCATTTCATTAGCAAAGCTTGTAAAAGACCGCGCCATTTTTTAGTCGACCATCCTAAATCATGGGGTTTAGTCAATACACTCACCCAAGTGGATACCTCAGTATTGTACGCAAGCTGTACAATATTGCTCATTGAGTGCATAAAAATTCTTCAAAAGAGATTTTTTAGACGATTTAAAAGATTTTTTTTTTCGAGTTAAATGGCCCTTTACTGTTTTTACAAAATGTTACATTTATGTTTAAGTAAAAACACAAACAAGACCCAATGTTTACCAGTAAAGGGCTATAGAACTTTCCTTTGAATACCTCTGTTATTTTTTTGTTAATTCATTGTTTTGGCTATTTTCCCTGCAACGACGAGTAACCAATTTTTTCCGATGAAACCCGAACATCAAGTTGACAGAGCTAGATGCATTTAGCATTATTGGAGGGTTGATATCTATTAAAAGATATCAGGGTTGTCCTCTTCGGAGGATAATTAAATTATAAAAGTAACATTACTTAATTGGTTGGGAACTATGTCTGTTAAAATCAGAAAGAGTCTTGTAGCATCTGCGTTGGTTGGCGCATTTGCATTTGCAAGCAGCAATGTGATTGCAGATCCTTTGAAAGATGTGCAAGATGCAGGTCAACAAATTCAAAAGGCTGCTGTTAAGTCTCAAACTAAAATTGACAATATCTATGGTCAAACTCAAGAGCTAATCGCTGAGTACCGTAGCATTGTTGATGAAACTGAGCTTATGAAAGTGTACAACGATCACGTAGCACGTTTGGTCGCTGACCAAAACGCATCTATCGAATCGTTTGACCGTCAAATCGCGACAATCGATAACACGAAACAAAACGTTGTGCCTTTGATGTATCGCATGATCGATACGCTTGAGCAATTCATCAAAGCGGACGTTCCGTTCAATCTTGAAAACCGTCTAGCACGTGTTGAAAGACTTCGTGACATCATGGCATCAGCGTCAGTTACTACATCTGAAAAATTCCGCCAAGTGCTAGAAGCATACACAGTTGAAGCTGCATACAGCTCAGCAGTAACAGCTTCTCAAGGTACACTTGAAATTGATGGTAAAAGCATCAACGTTGACTTTGGTCGTTTAGGCCGTATCACATACGTAGCTCAGTCTTTCGACCTTAAGCATGCGTGGGTGTGGGATAACAATACAAAACAGTGGAAAACATTAGGTGAAGAATACCTAAAACCTGTTAAAGAAGTTATCCGTATGGCGCGTAAACAAGCGACATTAGAACTTGTTAAACTACCAATCTTTGGCGCGGAGTAATCAATAATGAAGAAACTATTTAAAGGTTTTGCTGTTGCAGCAGTACTATCTGTTTCTGCAGGTACCGCGCTTAATGCACACGCAAACACTGGTGCTTTAGACAAAATTCTTGAGCAAGTAAAGCAAGAGCGTATCTCTGAAGGTAAATTAAATAAGCAACGTGAACAAGAGTTCCTTTCAGCTCGTGCTGACAAGCAAGCGTTACTTAATAAAGCGAAAAGCGAGCTAGCTGCTGAAAAAGCACGTGGCGATCGCTTATCTAAAGAATATGCGCAAAACGAAAATACTTTAGCAGAAAAAGAGCAAGAGCTTCTTAATGCACAAGGTACGTTAGGCGAAATGTTCGGTGTTGTACGTCGTTCAGCTGCAGATGCAATCGGTACTATCGAAGCATCACTTGTTTCTGCTGAAAAACCAGGACGTGCTGAAGTACTTCGTTCACTTGCGGCAGCTAAAGAGCTACCAACAGTTCGTGAATTAGAAGAGCTTTGGATTGCACTTCAAACTGAAATGACAGAATCAGCTAAGGTTTCAACTTTCGAAACTGAAGTTGCTGGTCTTGACGGTTCAGCTACAGTGAAAAAAGTAACACGTATCGGTAACTTCAACTTAGTAACTGACGACGGTTATTTAATTTACTCTCCAGAAACTAAATCAATTCAACCACTAGGTAAGCAACCTGATAGCTACATCCTTTCTGGTATTTCTGATTTAGAAAACACTTCTGCTGATAACTACACAGGCGTATTTGTTGACCCTACACGTGGCGCAATCTTACGTATCAACACGCAGAAAAAATCTCTTATGGAATACTACGAGCAAGGTGCTGAAGTAGGTTACATCATCACAGTATTATTACTTGTTGGTCTACTAATCTTCGTAGTACGTTTCATTGATCTTGCGCTTACTAGCACTAAGATTAAGAGCCAGCTTAAAAACCTTTCTACGCCGAATACAAACAACCCACTGGGTCGTATTCTTAAGGTTTATGCTGACAACAAGAATCAAGACGTTGAAAACCTTGAGCTTAAACTTGACGAAGCAATCCTACGTGAAACGCCTCGCATCGAAGCTGGTATCAACATCATCAAGATCTTGGCAGCAATCGCTCCATTACTAGGTCTACTAGGTACGGTAATCGGTATGATCCTTACGTTCCAAACAATCACATTGTTCGGTACAGGTGATCCGAAGATCATGGCTGGTAATATCTCTCTAGCACTTGTTACTACAGCGTTAGGTCTAATTGCAGCTCTACCACTTATTCTACTTCACTCAATTGTTGCGGGTCGTAGTAAGTCGGTTCTACATGTCCTTGATGAGCAAAGCGCTGGTATCATCGCAGCTCACGCGGAGAAGGAGAAAGCCTAATGCTAGTCCTGATGGAGATCTGGGAATCTATCAGGGATTTTGTTGGCACAGGCGGCCAGGTATTATACGTGGTCGCGATAGCACTCTTTCTTATGTGGGTTTTAATGATTGAGCGCTATTGGTTCCTACTAGCTGAGTTTCCTCGTATGACGAAGAACATTGTAGCTCAGTGGGATGCCCGCCAAGACACTACGTCTTGGTACGCACACAGAATCCGTGAAGCATGGATTTCTGAAGCGTCTGAAAAATTAGATCAGCGTATGTTGTTGATTAAGACATTAGTAGCTGTTTGTCCTTTAATTGGCTTATTAGGTACTGTAACGGGTATGATCGCGGTTTTCGAAACCATGGCTACTCAAGGTACTGGTAACGCACGTTTAATGGCATCAGGTATTTCAATGGCAACGATCCCAACAATGGCTGGAATGGTTGCGGCACTATCTGGAGTATTCTTTAGCTCACGTCTTGAAGCGAGAGCGAGAATGGCGAAAGCTAAACTTGTAGATAGCATGCCTCATCACTAGAGAGAGAATTAAATATGGCACGTAAACAACGTTTTCGTGAAGAAGAAGAAGCAGCGGTTGATATGACGCCAATGCTTGACATCGTATTTATCATGCTTATTTTCTTTATCGTAACTACATCGTTCGTTAAAGAGGCTGGTATCGAAGTCAATAAACCTAAAGCTGCCCAAGCTACGAAGCAAAAAAATGCGAACATTTTTGTTGCTATTCGTGCTGACGGTGCAATCTGGATTGATAAACAGCAAGTTGATGTTGAACGTGTTTCAGCAAAAATCGAAAGTTTATTAGCAGAACAACCTACTGAAGTTGTAATTTTGCAAGCTGATAAAGAAGCAAAACACGGCGTAGTGGTTAAAGTTATGGACCAGATTAAAGCGACGGGTGACAACCTAAGAATTTCAATAGCTGGAGATCAGTAATGATTCGTTTTCTGTTTTCACTGATTGCAGGTGGGGCAGTTACTTTCGGCTTGTTCTACTTCATGGCGTACCTCATCTCCGGTGGAGCTGACCGTGCGACTGAACAAAAAGAGCAGATCGTAGTCGAAATTATGACGAATCCGCCTGAATCTAAGGTGCAGGAGAGGAAGCGTGTTCCGCCTCCGCCTCCACCACCGCCAAAGCAGCCGCCTAAACCGCAGCCGCCTCAGCCGGAAAACAGCAACCCTAACACTGGTGCCTTGTCATTTAATATGCCAAGTATCGATGTGGGTGGCACAGCCGGTGGCCTAAGTGGTCCAGGTGCATTTGGACGTGACGGTGATGCGACACCTATCGTTCGTATTGAACCAAAATACCCAACGCAAGCAGCGCGTGATGGTAAAGAAGGTTGGGTTCAACTTTCATTTACTATCAATGAAGTGGGTGGGGTAGAAGACGTTGAGGTAATCGATGCAGATCCTAAACGTATCTTCGACCGCGAAGCTAAGCGTGCATTGCGTAAGTGGAAGTACCGTCCTAAAGTTATTGACGGAAAACCACAAAAGCAATTTGGTCTTCAAGTACAACTAGACTTTAAACTTAACCAAGGCAACTAAGGAGGCGAGTAATGAGAAATTTATCTAAAGTAACTGCACTTGCAATTCTTATGTCACTATCGGGTGCAGCTTTCACTGCACCAGCTTTAGCTGCGCCAGATTACGCGAAAATTGAAGCGCGTAAAAAAGCAAAAACTAAAGTGATGGGTGAGCGCGTTGGTAAAAAGGTTATTAAAGCGTTTGACTTGTACAACGAAGAAAAGCTTGATGAAGCGATTGCACTTCTTAAAGAAATTGATCCTTCGGATGAATTCGATAAGGCAACAGTCGATCGCTATCTAGGTCAAATGTATGCTCAGAAAGAGCAATACGACCTAGCGATCAAGCATATTTCAGCGGCAGTAAAGCCTGATGTTTTAAACTTTGCCGATCAAGAGCAAGGTCTTAAGCTACTAGGTGATATGTACGCGGGTACTGAGCAATACGCAAAAGCAAAAGATGCGTATTATGCTTGGATGGACTTCACAGGTGAGGAAGACGACAAAGTTTATACACGTATTGCGCAAGCAAACTACGAGTTAAAACAATATAAAGACGTACTTCCTGCTGCAGACAAAGCAATCAAATTGGCAAAAGAACCTGCTAAAGCTTCTTACCAATTAAAGCTAGCGGCCTATTTTGAACTTAAACAGTACAAAAACATGGTTGGTGTAGCTGAAGAGATTGTTCGTGTTTGGCCTGAAGACAAAAAAGCCTGGGTTGGTTTAGGTAAATATTACCTACAAACCGAAGACTTCAAAAAAGGTCTTGCGACCATGGAAGTTGCCTATAAAAATGGCTATTTTGAAAATGAAGTTGAATACAAAGTACTTTCAAACTTTTATTCGTTAACAGAAATTCCTTATAAAGCAGCTGTTGTGCTTGAGAAGGCAATTAACGAAGAAAAAGTTAAGCGTACTAAGCAAAATATCAGTGCAGTGGCATCTAATTACCACCGCTCAAAAGATATTGAGAAAGCAGCTAAGTACTATGAAGAAGCAGCTAAATTTGACGACGATGCAGAACTTTATCGCAAAGCTGGTTCGTTACTTTTACAATCGCAAAATTATAGTGCTGCCGTTATTCGTTTGAATAAGGCATTAGAGTTAGGTTCTGATAAAAAAGGAACTATCTACTCTGATTTAGCTGAAGCTTACTACTACCAAGAAAAGTACAAGCAAGCTTACAACGCTATTGTTAAAGCAATGGATGACCCACGCACGCGTAAATTCGCGAAGAGCTGGTCAACCTTCATCAAAGATAAAGCCGCTCGTAACGGTGTAAAAATCTAATTGATGTTGTTTTAAACTAAAAAGCCCCTCTGGGGCTTTTTTTATGGAATTTTAAAATGCTAAGACAGATCGTATTGTTACTTGTTGCGAGTGTAATGTTGCTAGCTTGCTCTGAGCAATCTACAAAATTCCACACGTTTCAAGAAGGGCAACAAGAGCTTCGTAATATTAATCATTTATTACTGAACACAACAAACTCCTCAAAAGCAAGTGTTTGGCCTTTTTCTGAGCACTATTTAGAAGCGCGCCATCTTGCTTATCAAGGTTTAAAAAGCACCCAATTAACCGAGTCGCAGCAGGCTCAACTAAACTATTTAATCATTGCCGAGCGATACCCTGAACGTTATTTTGTATGGCCTGTGCAACGTGATGTTCTAAGTCAAGCTAGCTCGCAAGATGATTACTCCGCACAGTCATTAGCTAGTTGGTTAGAATTAGTAGAAACCCAGCTAATTACAGCAGAGCAAAGTAATCTAAAGCTTAATAAAATTGAATTAAAGCTTTTACATGACATGGTCAAATCTCACCTTGATAACAATGATGAGAGTGTACAAACCGCCCTAAATAAGCTTGATCAATACTTAACTCAATATAAGCCGCGCAGCAAACTTGGTTTAGTTGGCTTAGCAAATGGTAAAGATTGGTATCAAAGTAAATTAAACTATTTTAGTGGTGAGACTAAACCTCCATTAAACTGGCTTAGTGAGATACAAATGTCACTCAAACAACAGGTAAGTACTGATTTTGTATTACCAGTGTCAGACTCGCATTCGACGCCATTAGTCATGAATTATTTTTCAGATAATCATCAACATAACGGTCTTGACTGGCAGTTGGAATTTGTCGACCCGCGACAAAGTAAACGCGAATTAACACAAGGTGAGCAGTACTTTTGGCAGGTAATGATGGAAACAGATCTGGGCATTCATTATCACACGTGGAGTGAGCAACAAGCGCGTGTGAACTTAATGAAACGTTTAGGCGTGAAGCAAGCACAAGCTGAGTGGCTTATTGAAGATATTGTATTATATCCAGGTATGAGCTTTATTTTTGTAAGTAAAGAGGGCACCGCGCTCTAAGGAGCGCAGCGTCTACAGCGTTGAGTGGCAGGGTCAGCCAATAACCGCTCATCATCAATTTTTTCCTCGCAATCACAACAATAGCCATATTGGCCAATATCTATTTGGCATAGGGCGGCTTCTAATTTTTCAAGTCGTGAGATGAGGATTTGATATTCAGGGCCTAAGCTATTTGCTGTAAGCTCAAGCCAATCTGAAGGAGGGTTATCCTTAAGTTGCGATAGCAGTTGCTGATGATAGCCTTGATCAGAATCTGCCAGCATATCAAGTAAACGTTGTCTTACCTGCGCAAGTTCAGCAGATAGCTTTGTTTGTATTTCAGTATTGTTCATCGCGGTTTCTTCCAAGTGGGCAATACTGGCATTATCAAACAAAATGCGTTAGCTAATTATGATTTGTATCAATACTCGGCGCTTTGGCATACTTTCTTAGTACATTAGCGACTTCATCCTTTGCTTTCAAGCGCCTGATTTCATCAAAAAGAGCATGCGCTTGTGGGTACTGGCGTTTTAAGTAACCTAGCCATTGCTTGGTACGTGATGCAAAGTATTTTTCACATTTACTTTCATCTTGGTGCATGGAAGAGTGAATAATATGGTAAATAACATGCTCCCATTGCATTGGTGTATAAGCTTCACCATTTACATGGGCTTTAATTTGCCTTGCGAGATCGGGCATAGCCAATGCACCGCGACCTATCATTAAATCATTACAGTGGCTTCTTGTTTGACAAAGTAGGGCATCTTCAATCTGCCAAATTTCGCCATTCGCGATAACCGAAATCGCTTTATCTTTGATTAAAGGAGGAATTTTTTCCCAATAAGCAGGTGGGTTATAACCATCACGTTTTGTTCTCGCGTGAATTGCCAAGCTTGATGCTCCAGCGCTAACAACGGCATCAACAATTTCTTGACTATTGCTATCATCATCAAAACCAAGTCTGATTTTAGCACTCACCTGATGAGCTGGATCGACGGCCTCTCTGACTGTTTTAATAATGTCGTACATGTGCTCAGGATCTTTTAAAAGTACCGCACCGCCTTTACTTTTGTTGACAGTTTTTGCTGGACATCCAAAGTTTAAGTCTATGCCATGTGAGCCAAGGCGGATCGCTTTGACAGCATTATCAGCTAAAGCATTCGCGACTTGTCCAAGTAGTTGTATTCTGACCGGTGTACCAGCACGCGTATAACCACCTTCTTGCAGTTCAGGGCAGTAGCGATGAAATACACGTTCTGGTAGTGTTGCGTCAACAACACGTACAAACTCTGTGACACATAAATCGAATCCACCTAAATCTGTAAGGAGTTGGCGCATCTTAAAATCGACAACGCCTTCCATCGGTGCTAAAACTAATTGCATGGATAAATTTTACTTAACAAAAAATGGATGCGTATTCTACCTGTTATTGCCACTATGATAAATCGTAATTTGTATTTGTAGAGTGTCGATTAAATTGAAAAAGTGTGAAAGTAATTTTTATTTGTCGGGTCTAATCTAATAACCGTTATGAAAAAGAGAGTCATCATATGAACACAATTAAACATAATTCAATCGCATTAACATTAGGTGCAGTCGTTGTTGGTGCGTCAAGTTTCGCAGCAAGTGATGCGCACGCCAACCCATTCGAGTTTCAGCAAATGCAAGCTGGTTATCAGTTAGATGCTGCTGAGGGCAAGTGCGGCGAAGGTAAATGTGGCGGCGATAAAAAAGCTGGCAAAGAAGGCAAGTGCGGCGAAGGTAAATGTGGCGGCGATAAAAAAGCTGGCAAAGAAGGCAAGTGCGGCGAAGGTAAATGTGGCGGCGATAAAAAAGCTGGCAAAGAAGGCAAGTGCGGCGAAGG
>SGPE01000030.1 GCA_004208945.1 Pseudoalteromonas sp. CO133X
CATGAGTATTTTTTCAGGCAAAGCCTAAATGATGATAACCACCTACTGAAGTAGGTGGTTTAGGGCCGAAAATAAAAGAGCATTTATCGTTAGATATCAATACATCGGGAATTGGTCCCTTACTTGAGTATGATAGTCGTGATAACCCTCTAAACCCAGAAAAAGGCTATAATTTCAAAGCTGAGTACCTCTACTTTGATGAAAGTATTGGTAGTAAAGTCAATTACACAAGTCTAAAATTAACAGCACTTAATTACTGGCAATTGACCAATAGAATTAACTTAGCATTACGAATGCAGTATGACACTGTCACCAATCGAAGTAATAAACGCCTCCCTGTCTACATTCCCCCCAGCATTAATTTACGTGGTGTCTCAGCAACACGATACCAAGGGTTTGATGTGATTGTAACAGAAGCTGAGTTCAGCTACAAAATAACCAAACATATCAAGCTAAATGCGTTTACAGGTATGGGCTGGACTGCTAACAGCTTTTCAAGTTTATCCAAAGCCAATACAATTGATACAGTCGGAGCAGGCGTTCGCTATCTAGTCGATGAACATTACGGCATAACTATCGGTGTAGATGTTGCGCATGGCCCTGAGCAAAATGCAATTTATATACAAGCTGGATCAACATGGTAATGAAAACCCTTTGCTCATGACTTAAACCGTCTCAATTTAGAGTATAAATATTGACCTTGTTGAATTCGCTGCTATTATCAAATGCTAATAATTATTAACTAATATCAAAGGCTCAGGGATTGAACTAATGCACAGCATAGCCTCAACTAAATATTATCCATACGCAGATTTTAAGCCCCACGGCCTTGTTGAGTTTTATCAACGTCAAAATACACTTTTTACAACCGCCGTCGGCCCATTCAATGAAGAGATTATTGATGCCCTGTCATTTACTCAACAAACTTATATTGAAAAAATCATCGCAGAGCATGGTGACTGGTGTGAATTAGTTGAGTTTGAAAACTCGTGCATGGCAACGCCTGGTGCCCTTGAAAAACTAATGATGTATTTAGCTGATTTAAAACGCCAGAATAGTGCACCGAAAAAAACAGCCTTTATCATAAAAGAGGGGCTTGAAGGTGGAAACCTGCTGGGTAATACGTACTGCAATTTATATAAAAAAACAGGTATGACTATGCAGATATTTAAATCTAAAACATCTGCGCTGAACTGGTTATCAAGCGAGACAACCACTGCAATAGCTTAGTTATTTAGCACATGTTTTTCTTCATCACGTAAAGTTAATACGGCCACTCCTCGTGCGTCACAGCGAGTGGATGCCTCCATTGGGAAGAAGGTTTCTATTTCTCGTAACAACAGTCTAATCGCCAAGTTTAATTTTTAACTTAGCTATTTCTCACTTTACAAAACACTTCGTGCAGCTCATCACTAATTAAAAAATACCTATAATACGGGCCAAATACTCATGCACAAATCACATATGACAAGATCCAAAAAGAAAAGCAAGAACTTTTCATTACTTGCAAGTTGGAATAGCAAGTTTAATTAAGGCTTTTCTCTATAAGTTAAAAAAATTCATCTATCAGGTTTATTTTAATCGTTTGTCGATTTAGAGGGATTACTCTAAAGTTAACTCATCAGCAAACGATGCTGCGATTAACGAGGAAACTAATCATGTTTAAACCACTTTTAAAACGACTTGCTCTTAGCTCACTACTAACATGTTCAGCTTTTGCAATCGCTGAGCAAAGTGACTACAAACTGATGGTAATTAACGACTCAGATTCATCGCAAGCAATTATGCAAGGCCAATACGACGCGGTGTTAAATAGCACAGCGCAAGCAACTGATTTAAATAGTCAATATGAACTTGCATTCAATCGTTGCGCAGCAAGCGTGAAATCTAAAAATTTCAGCCACGCGGAATCTTTGTGTACCGAAGCTATCAAGCTTCTAAATAAAAGCGAAGTACGCGGCTATAAACGTCGAGAGCTTACATCATTCGCTTTAAGTAACCGTGGTATAGCACGCATTATGTCGAAAAACGACACAGCTGCACTATCAGATTTTTATGAAGCGGTAAAAATGTCGGGTAATGATTTAGTTAATCACAACCTCAACCGCGCTAAGAAAAACTTAGCACTTTAATCAAATTGTTGTCACAAAAAGCCTAGTTTGTGTGTTCTCTTGGCTTTTTTATATCCGAAGTCATTGCACACGCGGTGACTCAACCACATTGTTGTCGAAAGCTTAGCTTGTGTGTTCTCTAAGCTTTTTTATTCCGAGTCATTGCACACGCAGTGACTCAACCACATTGTTGTCGAAAGCTTAGTTTGTGTGTTCTCTAAGCTTTTTTATTCCGAGTCATTGCACACGCAGTGACTCAACCATATTGTTGTCAAAAGGCCCAGCTTGTGTGTTCGCTGGGCTTTTTTATTTTTAGCCCATTTAAATTTCATTAAAAAAATTTTCATTAAAAATCATTAATATAAAAATAAGAAAATAAATTTATTCTATTTAAATTAAGCTAAGAGTATTTAAACTAGTTTATAAAATCACACTACATACTTCACATCTTCATCACGCATTAAATATAATGTAAAACAGGCTGCCCACATTGGCCATGCAGCAAAGAAAAGTAAATTATTAAACCCATCTATATATTGAGCATACGAAGAAAGTGTGGATGCGCCGTGTAATAAAAATATTAAACCGTAAGTGACTTTTTTCTTAAACCCCACCACAAAAGCAAACACTAAAATTATTTGCAAGCTTCCTAGAATATAGGCAATTGTATCTGTTGAGCCACTCAACCCATAGAAGTGCTCAAACACAATAGCACTATGACTTGGATTTACAAATTTATCCAAGCTCCACATTAACATAACGATAAACACGCCCAACCGTAATGATAAAAGCGACCATTGCAAGCGATTGTGTGTATCTGATGTAGTTGATTGAATCATTATTTTTCCTTTGAACTATTCACGCTTAAAAACAACAAGACCGAAAATAAAAAGAAACATTACAAAAATAAAATAAAAATGCTTTGAAAGTATTTTTTCTGGCTGTTGGTCTCATTCATCGTCAATAAATTATTTAATCGCAGAGAGAACATTTTGAAATACGCATTTTTAGCGCTGAGTATTTGTGCAAGCTTTGTATCACTTGCTACCGAGAATAATGAGATTGAGGTTATTCAAATATCAGGCGAGCAATTAAAAAATACCCAAATGACACCTAAAGATACGCCTATAAATGGACCTTTTGGCGATGATCTTTTTCTACAAGATATAGCACGAAGTGTAACGCCAATCACCAGTGAAATGATCGAACAACTCAATATCACCACCCTGCAAGATATTTTATCTATTACACCTAATAGCTATTCAGCTAGCGGATTTGGTAATCCGAGCTTACCAACTTTAAGGGGGCAGTTAGGTGAACTATTTCAAGATGGCGTTCGCCGACAAGCAGGTAATAACGGTTTTGGCATTCCAATATCCTTCAATGCTATTGAGCAAATAGATGTAGTAAAAGGTGCACCACCCGTTTTATTTGGTAGTAGCCAACGAAATGGGGGCTTTGTAAACCTGAGCTCAAAAAAGGCAAATACTGAACAATCTCAAGGCAAACTGGTGTTTTCGGCTGGTCGCTGGGATCACTACTCGGCACAGCTCGATTACACAGCGCCGATAGTAGAAGGTAAAAGTGGCTTCAGAGTAAGTGCTGAACATATTGATAATGGTAGTTTTTATGATTTTTCAGGTTATAAGAGCGATAGTTTATTTGCAGCTGTGCGCTTCTTGCCTGACGCACAAAGTAGTTTAGATATAAATTTCGAGCTTTATCAAGTTGAATTTACAGATAACGCAGGTATCAATCGCCCTACTCAAGCGCTTATTGATGATGGACTTTATATTACTGGTCAAGGTATACAACCCAATGGCAGTACTATTGCAGGAGCGGGGGCTATTATTTCACCCACAGGGCAAATCCGTATACCGCGAAACCGAGTGTTAACAGACCCCGATAATATCAATGAAGCCACGACCTATTTACTTCACAGTATCTATAAACGTGAACTAAATGATAAAACGACCCTTAAAAATACAACTTATTTTCAGCACCTGCAACGTGAAGAAGTCGCTCAAAATAGCTTTGTAGAGATCATTGATGGTGCTGATACAGCCCAAAACCGCACTGAGTTAAGCTACCAATGGAATGATACTCAAAACTCTATTTTTGCGTTTGATGTTCGCTTTAACAAAGTAAAAGGGTTCAGCCAATTTACCACAGAAGCTGACTTACCCATTGATTTAACAGGTCCGATTGAAAACCGCCGTATCCCGCTCACAACAGAGCAAAAATCAAGATTAGTTGAATTAAAGCCAGGTGTATTTGTATCTCCGGGAGCCCAATACGATTTAGATAACGACGGTGTTGGAGATTTTTCACTCTCTGATACAACCGATTCGACCAGTTGGCAAACGGGGCTTGCTTTTGTGCATGACAGTCAATGGACTGAAAAATTGCGCACAAGTTTAGGCTATCGCCTTGACTATTATGATGTAGAAGCTCGGGATCCTATTGCACCACAAGGTCAAGTTGCAGCGCGCGATAATATTTATGAAACCCTGCACGCTGGGCAGATTAGTGTTAACTATAAACTCACTTCAGAATTAACCTCTTATATTACAGGGAGCTATAACGAAGCGACCTCCAATAGCATGGCCGGTGGTAATGTTTTAGGAAGTGATAACCAAATTAGCGCACAAAATTTTGCAACCGATAACACCCTTGCTGAAATTGGTTTAAAATTTTCACCCACTGACAGCCCTTGGTATGTCGATGCGGCTTTATTTAATCAACGTCGTAGCCTCAGAAATCGTGATGGAAGTAACACGGGTATTCGTACAAAAGGCTTTGAAACGCAGGTGTTTTATGATGCTGGGCAATACTGGTTTAATGCCGGTTACAGCTATATAGATGCCCGCTACGATAATTCAGCAAGTAGCCAAGACTCAAACCAAGTCGCTGATGCATTTGATAATTCTCGTCCTGATATTATTAATGGTACAGGTATTGGCGCACCTAATTTCGCGTCTTTTCCGCCATCAACTAGGCGAGTGCAAGGTATTCCCGAACAATCATTTAGCTTTAACAGTGGTTTTTCTATCACTCCTCAATGGGATATTGGCTTAGGCGGTATATACACCAAAAGCTATCCGCTTGATTTTTTAGCAACCGTGCATATTCGCGATCAATACACTTTGAATGTGAATACACGATATGCCTTCAGTGAGCAAACGTCTTTACGTTTAGATATCACAAATGTGACTAATCAAGATAACTGGCGTCCTGTTTTTGAAGGCGGTTACTTTGGCTCAACTTTAGTTTTTTCTGAGCTACCTATTCATGCCAAATTGACCTTTCAACATACCTTTTAAGTAGGGCTACTCATGTTAAAGAAAATAATCTTACTCGTCGGCGTCTTAATTGCCGTTACTGCATTTTTCTATTTCGATTTACATCAGTTATTAACACTGAATGGCTTAAAAGGTTCGATGGATCAATTTAGTCAGTGGCGTGAACAATCACCACTATTAGTGATAGGCGCGTTTTTTTTACTTTATGTTGTCGTTACTGCACTGTCACTGCCAGGTGCAACAATTTTAACGCTGGCAGCGGGTGCGTTATTCGGCCTCATTGAAGGTCTACTTATCGCTTCATTTGCTTCAACTGTGGGTGCAACAATCGCATTTTTGGTTTCTCGTTATTTACTGCGTGACGCAATAAAATTGCGTTTCCCAGAGCGCCTTACAGCCATAGATGCAGGTGTTAAAAAAGAAGGTAGCTTTTATTTATTTACGCTACGTCTTGTACCTATTTTCCCTTTCTTTCTCATTAACCTTTTAATGGGTGTAACGGCGATTAAAGCCTGGACTTTCTTTTGGGTAAGTCAGCTAGGCATGTTGGCAGGCACGTTTGTCTTTGTAAACGCAGGTACACAACTAGCGCAGATAGAAAGCTTATCTGGAATCTTATCATTTAACTTAATTTTATCTTTTACTCTATTAGGTGTATTTCCTTTTATAGCCAAAGCGTTATTAAATACCATCAAAAAGCGCAGAATCTATAAGAACTTTTCAAAACCAAAGCAATTTGATCGCAACATGATTGTCATAGGTGCCGGTGCCGGCGGATTAGTAACCAGTTATATAGCAGCTGCCGTAAAAGCAAAAGTGACATTAATTGAAGCAGGTGAAATGGGTGGTGACTGCTTAAACTACGGATGTGTGCCCAGTAAAGCGATTATAAAAAGTGCTAAAATTGTTGAACAATTTCAACAAGCTGACAAGTATGGCTTAGAAAAAAGCAGTGCAACCTTTTCATTCAAAAAGGTGATGGCTCGAGTACACCAAGTTATTGCCGATATTGCTCCTCACGACAGTGTTGAAAGATACACTAAACTGGGCGTTGAAGTTATTAAAGGTTATGGCAAATTAATCGATCCATGGACGGTTGAAATTGCTTTAAGTACAGGTGGTAAACAAACTCTTAGTGCACGAACAATTGTGATTGCTACGGGTGCTCGTCCGTTTGTTCCACCTTTACCAGGCTTGGAAGAGGCAGGTTATGTCACCAGTGATACGCTTTGGAGTAAATTTGCTCAGTTAGATGAGCCGCCCAAAAAGCTCGTTGTGTTAGGCGGTGGGCCAATTGGTTCAGAGCTTGCGCAGAGCTTCGCTCGACTTGGTTCGCAGGTCACACAAGTAGAAATGGCTGAGCGGATCATGATAAAAGAAGATTTAGAAGTCTCTGAATTTGCTACTCAAGCACTGAAAAGCAGTGGCGTTAATGTATTGACCAACCACCAAGCACTTCGATGCGAAGTTCGTAACAACAAAAAATACTTGGTTGTTCAGCATCAAGAGAAAGAGTTCGACATTGAGTACGATGAGTTACTATGCGCTGTGGGTCGAAGTGCTCGCTTAACAGGTTACGGCCTTGAAGAGTTAGGCATTGAAACCAACCGCACTATTCAAACCAATGACTATCTCGAAACCCTTTATCCTAATATTTTTGCCGCGGGTGATATTGTTGGTCCATATCAGTTTACTCATGTTGCTGCGCATCAAGGTTGGTATGCCGCGGTTAATGGTTTATTTGGCCACTTTAAAAAGTTCAAAGTCGATTATCGTGTTATCCCTTGGACGACATTTATCGACCCTGAAGTCGCCCGTGTTGGGCTCAATGAACAAGATGCAATATCACAAAATCTAGACTACGAAGTAACTCGTTTTGAGTTTGCAGAACTAGACCGTGCCATCACAGAAAGCGCTACGAATGGCTTCATCAAAGTAATTACACCTAAAGGTAAAGATAAAATTCTAGGCGTCACTATCGTTTCTGAGCATGCGGGTGACTTAATTGCTGAATTTGTCCTCGCTATGAAACATGGTCTAGGCCTGAATAAGATACTTGGCACGATTCACAGCTACCCAACATGGGCCGAAGGAAATAAATATATTGCAGGCGAGTGGAAGCGTGCCCACGCCCCCGAAAAAGTACTCAACTTACTTGAAAAGTATCACACTTGGCGAAGAGGTTAATATGCTGAAATTTATACGCTTTATTGGTTTTTTAATTTTACTTACTATTATTAGCAATGCCACGGCAAAGGATAACCCAGCCCAAGAAGAAGCATCGTTACACTCTGCTTGGCAGGCATTACTTATCAAGCATGTCGTTGCAATTAATAACGCTACGAGTACGCAAGTTGATTATGCGGGATTTAAGGCCGACCAAACTCAATTACGCAGCTACTTAAGTGCACTTTCTCAAGTAAGCCAAGCAGAATTTAACGCATGGCCAAAGTCCAAACAGTTGGCCTTTTTAATCAATGCTTATAATGCGTGGACCATTGAGCTTATTTTAACTCGGTACCCAAAAATTGATTCCATAAAAGAGCTTGGCAGTTTCTTTAGCTCTCCTTGGAGTAAAGAGTTTATCCCTTTATTAGGTGAAACACGCAGCTTAGATAACATAGAGCATACTTTAATCAGAGGGAGTGATACTTATAAAGAACCACGCATACACTTTGCTGTAAATTGTGCCAGCATCGGCTGCCCAGCTCTGCGCGGTGAAGCCTATAACGCCACTCACCTTGATGCACAGCTAGAAGAGCAAACAATACGCTTTTTAGCAGACACAACGCGCAACTATATAAATGAAGATAAACTTCACTTATCGTCTATTTTTAAGTGGTACAAAGAAGACTTTGAGCAAAGCTTTAGAGGAGCCCACTCGCTGAGTGAATTTATATTGCTTTACTCAGACGCATTAAATTTAACAAATAATCAGATAGCTAAAATAAAAGCAAACAAGGTGGCTATTAAGTTTTTAGATTACGATTGGGCACTTAATGATACTCAGTGATCAACCTACATTAATTCGTTTTTTATTGTTTTTAGCAAGCATGGCTTATTCGGTTTTAGGCCATGCTCAAAGCTGGCAAACAACAGTAAATGAAGGGGTAAATAAACCTGTTTACTTTCATGCTTGGGGTGGTGATGCACAGATTAATAGCTACATTCAAAGGCTTGGTAAGCAGGTTAAGCAGCAGTACAACATTGACTTAGTTCACATTAAACTTGCAGACACCAGTGAAGCGGTAAGCCGAGTGCTTGCAGAAAAGTCAGCCGGTAACCACACCCAAGGTAAAGTAGATCTTATATGGATTAATGGTGCTAATTTTGCCGCTATGAGTAAACACGGTTTATTAAAAACAGATTGGGCAACTAAACTTCCCAATTTCTACCTCACAAATCCGGCAAAAAACCCTGCTGTAACTCACGATTTTGGATTACCTACGCAAGGTATGGAATCACCTTGGGGGCAAGCCTCACTCACGTTTTATTATGATAGTAAAACCGTTATTCATCCCCCTAAAAGCCTAAAACAGCTTTTAGATTGGAGTACAAAAAATAAAGGTCGCTTTACGTATTCGAAACCACCCGACTTTATCGGGGTGAGTTTTTTAAAATATGCGCTTATTAACTTAACACCGACAGAGCAACGCAGCTTACTTTATCAACCTGCCACTGAGAAAAGTGCAGCACAGGTATTGCCCGCTTTATGGCAATACTTAGACGAATTACACCCAACCTTATGGCGAAAAGGTACTTTTTTTGTACAAAACAGCGCAGCATTAAAGCGCTTGGTAAGCGATATGGAGCTTAGCTTATCACTCACATTTTCAGCCGCAGAAATACCAGCCGCTGTTGAACGATATGATTTACCCCTAGCGACTAGAAGTTACGCAATGCATGACGGCAGCTTAAGTAATACACACTTTGTTGCTATTGCGTATAACGCAAGCCACAGCGAAAGCGCAAAATTAGTCGCCAATTTTATGTTAAGTGTGAAAGCACAAGCCCAAAAGCAACAACCCGCTAACTGGGGAGACAACACGGTGCTTGATTTATCTTTACTCTCAAAAGAGCAAGCTGCACTTTTCAGTCAACAAGCCCCCCACCCAAGTAGCTTAGCTACAAACAATCAAAGTCCAGCATTAGCTGAGCCACATCCAAGTTGGAGCACATTAATAAACCAACAATGGCAATTACGCTATGGCACCTACAACCGCGGTACAGTAAGTAATGATTAAAACTCATGACACATTCACGTGCTTAATTAAGCTTAGCCCAACACTCTTGGTCGCCTTATTAGTTATACCTGTTATAGGGGGACTAATCGGTGTGTTATTACCTGCTTTTGGTTACCTTCCAGCTTTGGGCATGAAAGAATTCTCTTTGCAGGGTTTTAATGCCTTGATACAAACTGATGGTTTTAGTCATATGGTATTCCTCAGTGCAAGCAGCGCACTGATTAGTACATTATTGGCACTTACAATGACCATATTGATTCTCGCTTGTTTTTTTAACAGCCCATGGCTGAAACGAATTCAACGCTTATTAGGCCCTATTTTAGTTATACCTCATGCCGCAGCAGCTATTGCGATTAGCTTTTTAATTACCCCTTCGGGTTTTATTTCACGGCTATTTTCTCCTTGGTTAACTGGTTGGGAATTACCGCCAGACTGGCTACTCCCTCATGATATATGGGGGGTAAGCATGATTTTGGGGCTTACGCTAAAAGAGCTCCCCTTTTTATTGTTGATGGCCTTAGCTGCATTTGCTCAAGCTGATTTAGGTGCAAAGTTGCGCGCTCAACATAAAGTTGCCATGAGCTTTGGCTACTGCCCTATGACTGCATTTTTTAAAGTGGTACTGCCTAATTTATACACTTATATTCGCCTTCCTGTTTTGGCTGTGTTGGCCTATGCCAGTGCCAGTGTTGAGATCCCATTAATTTTAGGCCCTAATGCGCCGCCAACTCTCTCTGTTGCTATCATTAACTGGTTTAACGACGTTGATTTAACGCTACGTATTAAAGCCTCGGCTGGCGCAATTGCTCAACTTATGCTCACCGCCACTTTATTAATAATTTGGTGGCTGTTAGAAATAATAGTGAAGCGCGTGTTTTATTTTTATGTGACTAACAGAAAGCGTGACTATGCAGGTAATGCGATTATGCACTTCACTCGCATAATAACGGTTATCTTAGTCGCGAGTATTTTATTATCTTTACTTGGCTTAGTGCTTTGGTCATTTGCTGGTTTTTGGCGCTTCCCTGCATTTTTGCCTGATCAACTTGTATTCATCCACTGGCAAAATGCGCTAACAAATATACAGCCTGCACTGTTAAATTCGTTATACATTGGCTTTGCTGCCAGTGCGATTGCGATCATTCTTGTACTCGTAACATTAGAAGCTGAGCAACAACGTGCCTACGCACTATCTCACCTCAGCAGCTTTATTATTTACCTCCCTTTACTTGTTCCTAGCGTTGCATTTTTATTTGGTTTAGTTTGGTTGCAGGAGCAAATAAACAGTCATCATGCCTATATAAACGTTATCTTTAGCCATCTACTATTTGTACTTCCTTATGTTTTTTTGTCACTGGCAAGTAGCTACAGATGCTTTGACTCCCGCTTTACAACTTTGGCAGCAAGCTTGGGAAAACCTCCGGCTATGGTATTTTGGCAAGTAAAATTACCCATGCTAGTTACCCCTATATGCATCGCCTTTGCATTAGGCTTAGCAATTAGTTTTAGTCAATATTTACCTACGTTACTCAATGGCGCTGGGCAAATAAATACAATTACTACAGAAGCTGTGGTGCTTGCCAGTGGCGCAAGTCGGCGTACCAGCTCAGTGTACGCACTCATACAAATGCTGCTTCCAGCTCTAGCATTTGTTCTTGCTTGGCTTACTCCTAAGCTGGTCTATAAATATCAAAACAAGGCTTAATATGTATTCCTCATTAGATATTAAAGAACTCACAATTTTGCGTAATAAAACAGCACTTCTTTCACTTAATGAATCTATTCAAGGTGGTGAGATCCTAAGCATTATGGGACCATCAGGGAGTGGAAAGTCCACCTTGCTCAATTGGCTAACAGGTATGTTGCCACCAACGTTTAGTGCCCACGGTAATCTCTACTTAAACCAACAAAATATTACCCATACTCCCTGTCATTTGCGTCACATAGGCTTACTCTATCAAGACCCATTACTCTTCCCACATCTGTCTGTTGAGGGCAATATTGCATTTGCTATGCCTAAGTTAAGCAAAAAGAAAGACCTTGAAAACGTGAGTCTTGCCTTAGAAAAAGTTGGCTTAGGTGGTTTAGAAAAACGCTCTCCAGCAAGCTTATCTGGCGGACAACAAGCTCGTGTGGCACTACTGCGTGTTTTATTAAGTAAACCAAAAGCCATCCTTCTTGATGAACCCTTCAGTAAACTAGATAGTGAGCTTCGCCAAGAAGTTCGTGACATTGTTTTTAAACAAATCAGAGAACATCAATTACCCGCTATTATAGTCACGCATGATCACAGTGATGCCATAGCAGCCAGAGGGAATATTATTAACTTAGCAACCTTGGAAAAACGCTATGCTTGATAGATACATTACACCAGTCATAAAACCGCTACTAATGCCGATTGTTACGCAATTGGATAAACGAGGCGTAACGGCTGATCAACTCACTTTAACTGGATTCATTCTAGGCCTACTTGCCGTTCCTTTTATTGCCTTTAAATTATGGAATTTGGCGCTCGCTGCTATCATTTTAAACCGTATATTTGATGGTTTGGATGGCGCACTGGCCCGATATAGCAATACCAGCTCAAGTTCTGGTGGTTTTTTAGATATTACTCTCGACTTTTTATTTTACGCCGCGATCCCTTTCGGTTTTATCTTGGCTGACCCACAACAAAATGCGATTGCTGGCGCAATTTTACTAGTGAGTTTTATTGGCACAGGATCAAGCTTTCTTGCCTTTGCAGTTGCTGCTGAGAAGTTTCAGCTAGAGAAGCCTCAATTCAAAAACAAAAGCTTCTATTATCTTAATGGGTTAACCGAAGGGAGTGAAACCATCGCTTTGTTTATAGCGCTGTGTTTATGGCCTAGCTACTTTCCTGTATTAGCTAGCCTATTTGCTGTGGCCTGTACCATCACTATTATTACACGCATCTATGGTGGTTACTCAACCCTAAAGCACCAAGAGCTAAACAATGACAAATGAACTATATTGGCGAGTTGGCTGCTTTCTCAGCATATTAATCATTATGATATTACTTGAATGGAAAAAACCTGCAAGATTATCGCCTATTGCAGCAAGGTATCGCTGGTTTGGTAATTTTTCATTAGTCATTGTATCTTCTATCATTGCACGTTTAGTGGTGCCGGTAAGTCTTACCGCCCTTGCTGATTTTAATCACCAGCAAGCACTAGGATTATTTAACTATTTAGAGCTGTCGCTGTGGGTAAGCATCCCACTAAGTTTATTAATGTTAGATATGCTGATTTACTGGCAGCATCGTTTATTCCATCGAGTCCCATTACTCTGGCGGCTCCATAAAGTTCACCATGCTGATTGCCACGTTGATACCAGTACGGGGTTGCGTTTTCATCCAATAGAAATTGCCCTGAGTATTCTTGTTAAACTCATCGCCATAACAGTGCTTGGTGTACCAGCGGTAGCCGTACTCATCTTTGAAGTTGCACTTAATGGTTTTGCGCTATTCAATCATGCGAATATCTGTTTATCTGAAAAGCGAGAAAAAACCCTACGCCTATTTATTATTACCCAGAAACTGCACCGCATTCACCATAGTACAAACATCGATGAAACCAACAGTAATTACGGATTTAGCCTAGTTTGGTGGGATAAGCTATTTTCAAGCTATCGCAGCGTGGCAATAAAGGGCGATGACTTGCAAGACATTGGTTTGAGCCAATATAAAGCGACTAAGAAAAATACATATTTAACAACACTATTAAGCATGCCATTCAAATAACTTATTTAGAAAAAACGCCACATATAGGTGGCGTTTGGTTAGCTTCGACAACAATAAGAAAGGGAATTTAAAAGAAGCCTAACGGGTTTTCGCTGTAACTAACTAATAGGTTTTTCGTTTGTTGGTAATGATCAAGGGCGAGCTTATGAGTTTCACGGCCAATGCCTGATTTTTTATAACCACCAAATGCAGCATGCGCAGGATACATGTGATAACAGTTGGTCCACACTCGGCCCGCTTCAATCTTACGACCAAAGTGATAAGCACGATTCATGTTTCGACTCCACACACCAGCACCTAAACCAAACTCTGAGCTATTAGCAAGGGCTAACGCTTCGTCTTCATCTTTAAAAGTCGACATTGAAATAACGGGACCAAAAATCTCTTCTTGGAACACGCGCATATCGTTAGTGCCTTTTAACAATGTTGGTTGAATATAGTAACCGCCGTTAAACTCATCCGACAATTGCTCGACTTCACCACCAGCGAGCACTTCAGCCCCTTCTTTTTTACCAATCTCAATGTAGCTTAGAATCTTGTCAAACTGAGCTTGTGATGCTTGCGCACCTACCATGGTTTCAGTATCAAGTGGGTTACCACGTTTAATTTGTAAGGTGCGAGCAAGTACACGTTCAATAAATTGCTCGTAAATATCTTCTTGAATAAATAAACGCGATGGGCACGTACAGACTTCACCTTGGTTAAAGTACGCTAGTACAGCCCCTTCAATGGCCTTACTCAAAAACTCATCGTCTTTTTCCATTACATCGTTAAAGAAGATATTTGGCGATTTACCACCTAGCTCGACCGTTGATGGAATAATATTGTCAGCGGCGCATTTTAAGATATGTGACCCCACCGGCGTTGAACCTGTAAAAGCAATTTTTGCAATACGTGGACTTGTTGCCAGCGCTTCACCCGCTTCTTTACCATAACCGTTTACAACATTTAAAACACCCGCTGGTAATAAATCACCAATCACTTCAAGTAGTACTAAAATTGATGCAGGGGTTTGCTCAGCTGGCTTTAAAATCACACAGTTACCTGCAGCAAGGGCAGGTGCAAGCTTCCACGCAGCCATTAACAATGGGAAGTTCCAAGGAATAATTTGCCCTACTACACCCAGTGGCTCATGAAAATGATAGGCAACGGTGGTTTCGTCTATCTCGCCAATTGAGCCTTCTTGAGCCCGCACACAGCCTGCAAAATAGCGAAAATGATCAGCCGCTAAAGGCACGTCTGCCGCAAGTGTTTCACGAATTGCTTTACCGTTATCCCAGGTTTCTGCAACCGCCAGCATTTCTAAATTCTGTTCAATGCGGTCAGCTATTTTTAACAAGATATTGCTGCGCTCCGTGACCGATGTTGTTCCCCATGCGGCTTTTACATCATGGGCTTTATCAAGTGCCAGTTCGATATCTTCTTTTGATGAGCGAGGTATTTTACAAAACACTTTACCATTCACTGGGCTAATGTTTTCAAAATACTCCCCCTTTACTGGAGCGACCCATTGGCCACCAATATAATTTTCGTACTGGGCCTTAAAATTGACTTTAGCGCCTTCGCTACCTGGATTTGCATAGATCATAATGTGCTCTCTCTTCAAATTGTTGTATTTTATTTAAGCGGTGAGTTATTGTTTATTTAACCGCTAACGATTTACGTTAGCCCAGTTACACAAAATGCACTTGATTCTCAGTCCAGACTTTTTGACTATCTGTCCATAAATAAGGAAAAGTGAGGCAACAATGAACACATCAATCACCAATAGTCGCTCAAATAAAAAACGCCAACGTATTGATGTGCTTATTGAAAATAAAGTAAGCTTTGCTGGGGAGCACGCTGAATTAAGTATTTACGACACCTATTTAGACGCGCAAAAAGTGGCGCTACATTCCACTGAATTACTGTTCTGTGGCATGATCAGCGGTAAAAAAATCATGCATGTTGCCGACAGTGACTATCATAAAGAGTTTTTACCTAATCAGTCATTTGTACTTGCCCCAGAGCAAGGGGTGCTAATCGATTTTCCTAATGCGTCTCTTAATCAACCAACAACCTGTTTAGCGATTGAAATCAGTACCGATAAAATCAGCCAAGTAGTTGATGCTCTTAATTTTAATCAACAAATTACCCAGGATGACTTTTTCCAATATCAAGCGAAGTTGGTGCATACCCAGCATAACTTACAAACTCAACAACTGCTTGAACGGATGATCACCCTGTTTAGCGAAAATGAACAACACCGAGATTACTTAATTGATTTATCACTCAATGAGCTAATAACCCGCTTGCTACAGCAACAAAGCCGAGATTTGATGATCGCAAGCTGCAAGCAAGGTAAACTTGCAACCCCACTGAGCCAAGTAATTAGCTACCTAGAACAACATCTTGCTGAGAATATCGATATCGACGTGTTATGTAAGATTGCCTGTATGAGCCGTAGTAAGTTTTATCAGCAATTTAAGCTGGCATTTGGTGTTACACCTGCTCTTTGGCAACAACAACTACGCTTACAAAAAGCGTATAAACTGCTCGAAAAAGGTGAGGCGATTAGCCAAGTTTGCTATCAATTAGGGTTTAATAACCCGAGTCATTTTAGCCGTGTGTTTAAACAAGCCTTTGGCGCAACACCTAAGAGTATCGCTAATCATTAAGCTCTGGATTGCGATGAGAATAAACGCGATAGGTTAAGGCGAGTAAAATACAAATAGCACTTGGTACATAAAGCGCCGCAAAGCTCAATTTTGCAAATAACCATGCCCCCGCTAAGCCACCAAAAATAAACCCAATAATAATTAGGCCGAACAGTTTAGCCTTACGTTTATCAAGCGTCTCACCACGTAAAACCCGACCAAACATGATACCTAAATCAGTAAAGATACCTGTCACATGGGTGGTACGAACAATGGCGCCACTGTAAGTTGTTGCCAAGGCATTTTGTAACCCACATGCCGCAGAGGCTAAAAAGTGCCCGTAGCCAGAGCCATTAAACAGTAACCAAAGTGCACCCAATAAAAGCCCTGCCTCAATCAATAATGCCGTGTCGTAATGACGGCCTAG
This sequence comes from Pseudoalteromonas sp. CO133X, assembly GCA_004208945.1. Classification (GTDB taxonomy): domain Bacteria; phylum Pseudomonadota; class Gammaproteobacteria; order Enterobacterales; family Alteromonadaceae; genus Pseudoalteromonas. The sequence goes on from SGPE01000030.1 coordinate 16,478, forward strand.
TTTAAGTGCTGAGCTATGCAGTAAAAACCCAGCAATACCAGATCCGACTAAAAATGACAGTAATACGCCTAATAAATGAAAAGCATCAAGACTATTACCTTGCATAAGATCTGCGCCAAGCAAGGTGGCAGTCCCCGATAAATGCGATACAGCTTGATGCTCAAAACTAAGTAAACCAACTGCATTTACGCACCCAGCCACCAGCGCCAAAATAAATGCGCCAATCTCAACCCATTTTGGTAACTTAGAAATCACTCGCTATTCGCCTTTTTCTCATACTCGAACTCATTCTCTTATGGTACGCCTAATTTAATGACTAAAAACACTTTTTTTCGACTCTTTATATGGTAATTTACCATTAAGTGAATCGATTAAGAACCGACAATGACAAAGCCAAAAAGCTGGACGCTGAAAAGTATTGCCCAAGAGTTAGGCGTTTCAAACGCCACCGTATCAAATGCGTTTAATCGTCCTGATCAATTATCGAAAGCACGCCGCGAAGAGATTTTGGCGGCCTGTAAAAAGCTCGGCTATTTTGGTCCTAACAAGGCGGCGCAATCATTACGCCGAGGCACCTTTAATATTGTTGCTTTAGTATTGCCAGACAGCGTTGAATATATGGTGTCAGATCCAGTTGCTAGCAGTTTTATGCGGGGTGTATCGGCGGTACTCGAAAAAAATGGTATTAACCTTTTATTATTTTCAGGTAACAATGATAACCTCAATAGCGTGGTCGATTTTGTTGATGGCTTTATTTGTTATGGTCGCCCTCGTAACAAGCAACTTGTGGAACAATTAAAACAGGTCGCAAAACATGTGGTAACGGTTGATTTTAATATTGGTCGCGATGCCTCAGTAAACGTAAACAACCAACAAGCCAGTTTCGATATTGCCAAGCATGCACTGCACAAAAGTGATGATCGGGTTGCTATTTTAGGCCTGCGTTTACTCGATAACGACGTATTATGCCGAGTATACGAACATCATGAGTTTGAAGCGGGTCAGTCTATTGCTCATCAACGACTGCGCGGTTATCACCAAGCAATCAGCGATGCTGGTGTTACCCTTGGCGATGATAGAACATGGAATATTCCAGAAAGCAGCGAACGCTTTGCTAGCATTGCCGCTAAAGAGGCGCTTAGCAGCACACCAAGGCCAAACGTGTTGTTGTGCATGAGTGATTTAATCGCCCTTGCCGCCATGCGCGAAGCATTAAAAATGGGCTTATCTATTCCTGAAGATGTCAGGATTGTTGGCTTTGATGGCATCGATGAAGGCCAACGATTTGTGCCAAAACTCACCACTGTCCATCAAAATAGCGAAGAAAAAGGCCGCATTGCTGCGACCTTGTTTCTATCGAAAGAGCAGCAAACAGCCGAAATCGACTATCAACTGCAATTGGGTCAAAGTAGTTAAGCTAAAAAGTCAGCCAAATCAACAATGCTTTGTTCGCCTTCACGGTGATCAACAATGATCACTTCACGGCTAGCAAAATCAACTTTTAACTCGATTGAGCTGGTATCATCATGCCAGCTTAAACGACACACACTGCCTTCACCTTTTGCAATAAACTCACCGTTAAATGCTGGGTGCTCATTACGTAATTGAATCAGCTTGATCAAACCTTTCACCATAGGTTTAGCAAGTGCAGCATCAATGTCTTGCGCATTTAAGTAAGGGCGATTGATATCACGACCTACATTGGTACGAGCCAGTAATTCCATATCGTTTTCACAAGCGAACAGGCCACCATAATAAACTTGTGGAATACCTGGCGCGAAGAACTGAATTGCACGCGCTAATAAATAATCAAAGTCATCTGCGCCCAAGGCATTGTAATATGTGCAGTTTACTTGATATAAATCGACATTACTTGCTGCTGCACCGGTTGCTAGGCGGCTTTGCCCTTCACTCTTTTCATGAATGGTTTCAACCAAGTTATCAATTTCTGCTGCATTCAATAAACCGGGTTTATCACCCATTGGGCCTGCGTCAATGATGCCAATGCCATCATGGGTATCGAGAACCGTTAAACAGTTACGCGGCGAAATGGTTAGCCAGTTAAGTAAGGCTTGCGCATCATTGCTAAACAAGCTGTGTAAAATAAGGGGTGGTAAGGCAAAGTCATAGACCATATTTACACGCTTTGCGACTTCAACCTGAGTTTGAAAATGGCTATGGATCTCGGCAATGGTTTCCATACCCGCTTCATTTGCTTGCGCCGAAAGCTTATTTAAATACTCAAAGGTTTCATCCAGCATAAAGCAGTTTGTGCCAGCTTCTTTAATCGCATAGCCTGCCGCGTCTAAACGAATAATGTTGACATTGTTGTCAGCAAATTTGCCAAGCACCGTATTTAAATACTCGATACCCGCCGTTGATTTCACATTAATATCAATTTGGTTATCGGTAAATGTGGTCCAAAAATCATAGGTTTGGCCATCACCACAGGCAATAGGTGTAAAACAGCTACCAGGGCGCGGACGATAAATCGCTTGTTGCTCAGCCTCAGACATACCATGTGGGAATACATCGTCTTTGGTTAGAAATAAATCCCAGAATTCAGACTGCTTACCTTTAGCTAGCACATCTTTAAATTGGAAAGATTGTGCTGAAACATGGTTAACAATTAAGTCAGCCATAAGGTCATAGTTTGCACCAAGCACGTTAATATCGCCCCAGCTACCAAGGCGCGAGTCTACTTCACTATGATCAATAGGATCAAAGCCAGCATCACTGCCATCAATCGGGTTATAAAATGGCAATAAATGTACACCTGCAAACACATTGTTAAGTGGGCCATTTAATAAATTACTCAATTCATCAATACCTTGACCAGTAATACGGTCTGCATAGGTGATTAATTGCACTTTATTGTTGATCATAATTGTTAATACCAAGTTGAAACTTAATCGATTAAGATATATCTTTAACCACGACAGCAAATTATTCAAGCAGTTTTTATCGTTTTTATACACTAATATACATAGTAAAGGCGCAGACCTTTCGGTGGGGATACAACAATGAGTAGAACACACGATCCTTTGCAAACCATTAGATGGCTGACATACATGATGTTTTTTATGTTTGCGATGACCTCTGATGCGGTTGGTATGATTATTCCTGAGCTTATCGAAGAATTTAATTTAACTATGACCCAAGCCAGTGCCTTTCATTATGCGCCTATGGCACTTATTGCTTTTAGTGGCCTGTTTTTAGGTTTTTTGGCCGACAGTTTTGGGCGCAAGCAAACCATCATACTAGGACTCGGCATCTTCACTATTTGCTGTTTTCTGTTTGCCGTTAGCAGCAGTTTTAGCATATTTGTAGTGCTGCTTAGCTGTATTGGTCTTGCAATTGGCCTATTTAAAACGGGTGCTTTGGCGCTGTTAGGTGATATTTCTACAAACAATTTAGAGCATACAAAAACCATGAATTTGGTCGAAGGCTTCTTTGGTGTTGGCGCTATTGTAGGCCCTGCGCTTGTCAGCTTTTTAATCACCAGACAAGTAAGCTGGACTTACCTTTATGTTATCGCTGGGGTTTTATGCTTAGTTCTAACCTTAATTGCTTGGCGTGCAGATTATCCAAAGCCTAAAAAACTTGAAGAACACGCAAAACCGGCCTCTCTTGCAACCACCATGAGCATGATGAAAAACCCTTACGCACTTGGCTTTTCGTTAGCGATTGCTCTTTATGTTGCAACCGAAGTGGCAATATACGTATGGATGCCTACTCTGCTTGGCGACTACACTGGCCCGTGGCAATTGCTGGCAACCTATGCACTGACTTTATTTTTCATTTTACGCGCTGCGGGGCGTTTCTTAGCGGTGTGGCTGTTAAATCACTTAAGCTGGCAAGCGGCGATGCTGTATTTAAGCTTAGGGATCGCACTGTGTTATTTAGGTTTAATCTTCGGTGGCGTTGATTGGGCGGTATTCTTACTCCCCTTATCTGGGCTGTTCATGTCAATGATCTACCCAACTTTAAACTCGAAAGGTATTTCTTGTTTTGCCGTTCAACAGCACGGTGCGGTAGCTGGGGTTATTTTGTTTTTTACCGCCCTTTCGGCTGCTGCAGGCCCATTATTAATGGGTGTGATCAGTGACTACTTTGGCCACATTCGGTACGGCTTTTATCTCGCTACAGGCTTCGCATGTTTATTGTTTTTAGCCATGCTATATAACTACTTACGTAACCCTGCTGAGCAAGCGTTAACGCAACACAGTGCACTGAGTCACTAAAAAAAATCGTTAAAAATCAATTATCGAACATAAATTGTGCAAGTTTTTCACTAAAAAGACTTGCACTGTGTAAAATTATTGCTATCTTCACTTAATCGATTAAGATAACAATTTAGACAACAAACCATCTGGGATTGAGACGAGGCACATTATGACAACACACAAACATGCCCTTTACACATTAAGCGCGCTTGCATTAGCAATAAGCCAAAACTTACACGCCGAAGAGCAAGCACAACCAGAGGCCAAAAAAAGTGGCCTTGAAACAATCGTTGTAACAGGTGTACCACGCCGCACAACTATCATGGCATCAAGCTCATCGGTTAGCAGTGTGACATTAGCTGAAATTGAAGTATCAACACCTCGTTCTACTGCAGAAGCCTTCAGAACAATCCCGGGTGTGCGCTCAGAATCGACGGGCGGTGAAGGTAACGCGAATATCGCGGTGCGTGGCTTACCGGTTGCATCGGGCGGTGCTAAATTCTTGCAACTGCAAGAAGATGGCTTACCTGTTATGCAGTTTGGCGATATTGCCTTTGGTAACGCAGATATTTTCATGCGCTTAGATTCAACAGTACAAAGTGTTGAATCAATCCGTGGTGGCTCAGCCTCAACAGCAGCAAGTGATGCTCCTGGGGGTATTATCAACTTTATTTCAAAAACAGGTGAGAACGAATCAGGTAGTGTATCAACCACTGTTGGCCTTGATTATGACTCAATTCGTACAGACTTTGAGTATGGTACGTACCTAAACGACAGCGTGCGTTATCACATTGGTGGTTTTGTGCGTCAAGGTGAAGGCCCTCGTGAAACTGGTTATACATCTAATAAAGGTGGCCAAATTAAGGCAAACCTGACCAAAGAATTTGATGCCGGTTATGTGCGTGTTTACTTTAAACACCTTGATGATAAAAGCGTAGGTTACCTCCCTATGCCTATGTATTCAAATGGTGACTCAATCCCAGGTTTTGATGCGCAATCAGATACGCCGCATTCTGCTCTTTTCACACAAACTCTGCGTTTAAATGGTGATAACCAAATCAGTACAGGCGATATGACCGACGGTATGAACCCAGTTGTTACCTCAGTGGGTTTTGAAGCGGCATTTGATTTAGAAAACGACTGGCGCATCGAAAACCGCTTCAGAACATCATCAGTAAGCGGTAACTTTATTTCTCTTATTCCAGCTGAAGTTGCAAGTGCAAGCTCTATTGCTTCTAGTATTGGTGGTGATGGTGCATCGCTTGTTTATGCAAATGGTGGTTCAGCAGGCCAAACTTATGGCGATGACGATTTAGCAATGCGTATTCACACTTTCGATGTAACGCTAAACGACATGGGTTCAATAGTTAATGACCTTAAGTTAACTAAGTCGTTCTCTGATGACACCAGTGTAACCTTTGGTTACTTTGCATCAAGCCAATCAATCGATATGTCGTGGCTTTGGAACTCATATGTTATGGAGCTTAAAGGCGACAACGCTGCATTACTTGACGTTTACGCTGCCAATGGCGACAGTTACTCAGATAATGGCTTGTACGCTTATGGCACACCTTACTGGGGTAACTGCTGTCAACGTAACTACGATACTGAATACGAAACACGCGCACCTTACATTAACTTAGCCACTAAATTTGGCGATTTAAGCATTGATGCAAGTGCTCGGTATGATTCAGGTGAAGCACGCGGTAACTACGCAGGTGCAGTAACATCTACTATTGATATGAATGGCGACGGTACCATCTCAATTCCTGAGCAAAGTGTTGTTGGTATTGATAACGCGAACCCAAGCATTGTTAACTACGACTGGCACTACAGCTCATACTCAATTGGTGCGAACTACCAAATTGATCCAAGCTTTGCGACATTTGCCCGTTTAAGTAAAGGCGGCCGCGCAAATGCAGACCGCTTATTATTTGGTAAAGTAGAAGCAGATGGTTCGGTTGCCGAAGCCGATGCAATTGATGAAGTAAACCAATACGAAATCGGTGTGAAAAAACGTTTTGATTCGCTATCAGTATTTGCAACAGCATTCTACGCAGAAACAGAAGAGCAAAACTTTGAAGCGACATCACAAAAATTCTTTGACCGCGAGTACGAAGCAAAAGGTATTGAGGTTGAATCAACCTACTACCTTGGTGATTGGGATTTCCGTGGTAACTTTACTTGGACAGACGCAGAAATTGCTAAAGATGCGTTATCGCCAGAATTAGTCGGTAATACACCACGTCGTCAAGCTGACCTAATCTACTCATTAATGGCAACTTACAACTTTGACAAAGGTGCTGCTGGCCTAAGCTTTATTGGTACAACGGATGCTTACGCACAAGACAGTAACGACCTTAAATTTGATGGCTATACACAAGTGAATGGCTTTGTAAGTTACAACCTGTCTGAAAACTTAAGTCTATCGCTTAACGTGAATAACCTGTTCGACACCGTAGGTATCACAGAAGCAGAAGAAGGCTCAGTACCAGATAACAACATTATCCGTGCCCGTACTATTAACGGCCGTACAACGTCGCTTACTTTAAAATATTCTTTTTATTAATCACGCTCCTCCCTCGTTTTAGCCCAGCATTTACTGGGCTTTTCCGCTTTAATAACCAGCTTTTTCACTTCACTTAATCAAATACTCTTAATTACTCTCTTTCTAACAAAAACATTGATAATAAGTTAATACTTTGATCTATAATCAACTTGTGCAAGAAGTATCAACCATATGAATTAGGAACATACATGTTTGTCTCTAGCAAAAGCCACTCTTTACTCCAAGATCAATACAACGCGCTATTAGCTGAAGTTGAGGCACTTAAAGCCGACAATCACGTATTACGTGACGAAAACGAACGCTTAGAAGCAAAATTACATCAGCAAGCTGATGATGCAGACCAACTGTTCCTTGCCAACTTATTGAATAGTTCGATTGAATGTATCACGCAAATTGAGGGCGTACGCCAAACTGTACTCGACTCATACCTTGTTATCGAAGAAGAAAGCCAAGTTACTTTACAAATAAGCCAACTACTAAACGACTCGAATAACGCTCTGCAACATATTGTCAGTGAAATGGCGAGTATGGCAGGCAAAATGGGCAGCATGACCAGTAACATTACGGGCCTTTCTGATATGGCGGATAGCATCAATACCTTTGTATCAACCATTTCTAAAATTTCTGATCAAACCAACTTACTCGCGCTTAACGCTGCGATTGAAGCTGCCCGTGCGGGTGAGGCTGGTCGTGGCTTTAGCGTTGTTGCCGACGAAGTGCGTACGCTTGCAACCAACACCAATAAATCAGCACAAGAAGTGTCTGATCTAGTAAAAGAGATCATCAACAAAACCAGCGAAACAGTGACCTCGGTTGAAGATATCCAGCAAAACAACACTCAGCTTTCAACCAGTTTTGATACGCTAAACAATGACTATGGTTCAATCATGAGCCACTGTGATTCGATGAAAGAAACGATTATTAATGCAGCCACACGCTCATTTGTGCAAACCGTAAAACTAGATCACATTGTTTGGAAAGGTGAAGTCTATGCGGTTGCTAATGGCACAAGTAACAAGTCGATTGATGACTTTTCAGACCATACTATGTGCCGATTAGGCAAATGGTATAATTCAGAGCAATCAAGTAGCTTCAAACAGCACAATGCTTATCGTCAATTAGAAGAGCCACATCGTGAAGTTCATCGCAATGGTGTTGAAGCATTAGTCATGCTGCAAACTGGCAATAAAGACGCAGCGATTAATCACATTAATAAGATGGAAGCAGCCAGTGAACATGTGATGAATTTACTTGATCAACTCGCTAATGGGTAGTTACTCATAATTAACCCCCCCAGTAATTGGAATGTCCAACTATTGGGGGTCACTTCACAAATGCTCGGTCTTTTATCTATTTAAGCTAATTACTCAACTAGGCCTTCTTGTCGCACTGGCATAACAGCTCCTTGCTGCTCTTGACGCTTCACATAGCTAAACAACAACAAACACCCTAGTGCCAAGCTTGCAGCTAGCATAGAACCAAGGGTTGCGAATCTAAAACTATAAAACTGTGCAATAACCCCTGCTGCCCCTGCCCCACACATAACGCCGAGTTTAATTGCGTTGGTATAAAACGCTGAGGTAAACCCTATTCGTTCGGGGAGCTGATCTTGTAATACGGTTAAGCCAATACCCGCGAAAACACCGTAAAACAGCCCATTTAAAACTTGCAGCGCGATTAAATGCCACACTTGAGTAGCAAAAAACACCCCTAAATAAAATACAATGGCACAACAAAATGCGAGGGCAAGCATCGAGACTTTACTGTATTTTTTAGCAAGCTTTGCTCCATATAGCATGATAGGAATTTCTAACAGTGCCACTACCCCCATAAACAGCCCTGGGGTATGTTCAGCAAATCCTAGTTCTGTAATGCTATAAAGCGGCAGTGCTGATGAATACATAATATTGCCCGTTGAACCAAGCATAATAGCTAAGCCTAGCAACCAAAATGATAAACTTGTTGCTTCTGCTGGCTCTAAAGCGTGTTGTGCTTTTTTAGCGCTGTAGTCAGGAATAAACTTAAATGCAAAGATTAGCGCAACCAAGGCACACACCGCAGCAAAATAAAACGAGCGGCTAAACTCGCCTCCAGCGGCTAACAAATAACCAAGCGGCGGGCCGCCCACCCAAGCAAAGGAAATAGCAGCACGTAAACGCGAATTAAAGCTAGTAATATCGATGTTCTGCTGACGCCCAGCCCATTGTCTTGCCACGGTCATCATTTGCGGAATTGCCGCATTGCCCATCGCAAGAAACAACACGCCTGCGAGCAGGACTTGCCAAAATGCAGTGGCATTCGCAAAAGTCACTAACGCACACACCATACCTGATACAGCAACCATAAATAACTTACGCGCACTGGTGCCTTTATCAGCCATGCCACCTAGCCACTGACTAATAACTAACCCAGTAATGGTGACCGCCACCATATAAATACCCAAATATACGGGCGGTGTTTGCAGCCCTTCGACAATGAATAAGCTCATCAACGGGTTAACGAATGCTCCCATTAACCCAGTTAGCATACTTAGAAGAATAAAAATTACACCATGCTGTCTCAGCAATGCTTTCATTCACAACCCCACATTAATACGACACGTGAACAGATAATTTAAAGGGCGCAAATTATACACAGTTTTAGCGAAAACTTCATTTTGTAATACAAATGAAATTAAAACCCTATTGATAGATATTAACTATCATATTGATAGAAACAATCAGTTTTACCAAACCAAAACGCCTTCATATAATGGCTGCAACAAAACGCCAATACCTTGGTGACTTATGAAGAGGTTTATTATGAAATTTAATCGCACACTGACTTTAAGCACACTTGCTCTTGCAATCAGCCTTCCTGCATCCGCTGCTACACTTACCAAAGACAATGGTGCAGCTGTGGGTGATAACCAAAACTCTATAACAGCTGGCCCGCGTGGCAGCGTTTTACTTGAAGACGTTCATCTAATTCAAAAACTGCAACGTTTTGCTCGCGAACGTATTCCTGAGCGTGTTGTTCATGCTCGTGGTACAGGTGCACATGGTGTGTTTGTTGCGAGTAAAAACCTTGAAGACCTAACCATTGCTGCGCCGTTTGCACAAGCAGGCAAAGAAACAGAGGTATTCGTTCGTTTTTCATCGGTTATTCACGGTAAAGGTAGCCCTGAAACTCTACGTGACCCACGCGGTTTTGCTACTAAGTTTTATACCGATCAAGGTAACTGGGACTTAGTGGGTAATAACTTACCGGTGTTCTTTATTCGTGATGCAATTAAATTTCCAGATATGGTGCATTCATTAAAACCATCTCCAGTTGATAACATTCAAGATCCAAATCGCTTTTTTGATTTTTTCTCACATGAACCAGGTTCAACACATATGCTGACATGGGTTTATAGTGACCATGGAACACCAGCAAGCCTACGTAAAATGGATGGCTTTGGGGTGCATTCTTATAAAATGATCAACAAAGACGGTGACGTAAAATACGTAAAATTTCATTGGCTTAGCCAGCAAGGCATTGAAAACTTAAATGCTAAGCAAGTTGCTGAAGTACAAGGTAAAGATTTTCAGCATTTAACCCGTGATCTGTATCAAGAAATCAATAACGGTAATTTCCCGAAATGGGATTTATATATCAAAGTATTAGACCCATCTGAACTGGATGACTTTGATTACAACCCGTTAGATGCAACAAAAATGTGGTTAGGTGTTAAAGAGACTAAAGTGGGTACCATGACACTAAACCGTATGCCGGGCAACTTCTTCCAAGCAACAGAACAAGTCGCTATGGCCCCTGCGAATATCATTCCGGGTATTGAACCATCAGAAGATCGTTTATTACAAGGTCGTGTGTTTTCATATGCCGACACCCAAATGTATCGTCTAGGTGCAAACCACCAGCAGTTGCCAATTAACCGCGCCAAAGTAGAAGTGGTTAATTACAACCAAGACGGTGCGATGAACTTTAGCCATACCACCAGCAATGTGAACTATCAGCCAAGCCATGAAAACGTGCAAGAAAACCCTGTTGCTCGTAAGGCTCAAACTAAGCTGGCTGGCTATGTTCAACAAGCAGCGATTAAAAAGCAGCAAAACTTTGCTCAAGCTGGCGTGTTATATCAAAGCTTTACTAAACAACAGCGCACAAACCTGATCAACAACTTAGCGGGTGATTTAGGGAAGGTAAAAGATAGCAAGGTAAAGCACATTATGCTCAGCCACTTTTACAAAGCAGACAGCGAATATGGTACGCGCTTAACCAAAGCCGTCGGCGGTAACCTAGCGACGGTGAAAAAACTAGCAAGCTCACTTTAATTCACTCTCCCAACCTTGATGAGGAAGGCACGTCCTTCCTCTTTTTTAGGAGTTAACTATGCGTATTTTTGCTTTTCTTCTGCTGAGCCTTTTATTAACAAGCAACCCTGTTAATGCTGATCAGCAAACCGATTCACAAACACAGTATCAAACCTTACTTGCCTATTATTTTGCAGCTGCGCGAACCGCAGAGAACGACATCATTGAACAATTTGTTGAGGCCGGATTACCAATCAACAGCGTTAATGAAAAAGGCTATACCGCGCTGATGATTGCCACTTATCATGGCCATAAACAAACGGTAAACCAACTTTTAGCATTAGGCGCCAATGCGTGTCTTGAAGATAAACGCGGCAACACCGCTTTAATGGCAGCTATTTTTAGAGGTGAATTTAGCATCGCTAAAACGTTAATGAAACAAGACTGCGACACTGAGCACGCAAATAAAGCAGGGCAAACCGCCGAAGCATTTGCAGCACAATTTGGTCAACAGCATGTACTTGCTTTGCTTACGCAATATAAAAAAGCGAAACAATAAAAAAAGCCCAGCGGAAACTGGGCTTTGAATAGTAGAACAATATTAGTCGAACGATACCGTTACTGGGTTAGAGCAAACGGTTTCAGTTACACATACCTTGTACTCATAACTTGGTAACTCAGCATTACGCTCTACATCACGATAGAAACCACGATCAGCTACTGTTTCAAGTAGTTCTCCGTTACGGTAGATGCTTACTTGATCAGCGACTGTTTGCCAGCTTAAATCAACACGCATAGTACCTAAACGCGTTTTACTTGAGCGTTTAAGCAATAACTCAATTTCAACATCAGATACCACAACCGTTTGCGTAAACGTATCTGTTTGGCCTTCGCTATCTGTTGCTGTTAGCGTCACTTCATAGCTACCCGCTTCGGCATAAGTATGTAGTGGATTTACATCTGTCGATGATGCACCGTCACCAAAGTCCCATGCCCAAGAGACAATATCATTATTGCTATCTGTGCTTGTATTGGTGAAAGTTACATTTAAACCTGATGCTTCAAATGCAAAACCTGCTTGTGGTGGCTGCGGGCTTACTTCACCAATTGCGCTGAAAGTAAGTGACCAGCTGTTTAATGTACCTGTATCAGCAGCCAGTACGTCTTTGACATTAAGTACCCAATCACCTGTTGCAACTTCACCATTAAAGTTAGCCAGCGAATAGCTTTGTACTAAGTCATCTGCGCCACCTCCTGATTGGCTGTGAAGCGTTGCAGTTGTTCCTTGCGGCGAAGTTAACGTAACGATTAAATCACCAATATAAGTATGAGTAATATCAATACTTGCATCCGTTGAGAATACTGTCAGCTCGTCAGCAACTGTTATTATTGAATCAATACCTGTGTCATCGTTATCTGGAATAGTCAAAGGTGTTTCATTTGAGTAAGTAAAATCATTTAAGCCAACAGGATTAACGAATAGTGACACAGTGCTTTGTTTTGCAAGTTCACCTGACGTTGCATCAACAATAAAACTATAACTACCCCAAGCCGTTTCTTCTTGTGTGGGAACTGTTAATGTAACTACATCACCCGGCACTGCTTCAGTTTGCGATAGCGTTGCACCTTCTAAATCAGCTTGAAGGGCTAGGCTAACAACGCCTTCCCACTCGGCAATTGAGCCAATTTCAAAGGTATAGGTTGCAGTTTCACCTGCGGTGATTTGTTGCGAACCTGGCGAAACCGAAATTCTGAAGCTTGGTGTCGGATCAGCTTGTTCAAGCGCTTGATGCACATTTAAACGATTACCCGATACCGTTTTACCTTGCAGTGCTTCATTTTGGTCACCACTATTCATTAACAGTTCTTTTAGCTCAAGCGCTGTTAAATCAGGGTTGATTGATAACACCAGTGCCGCAGCACCTGCAACATGCGGTGTGGCCATTGAAGTACCAGAATAGCTTGCATAACCATTACCAGGTACAGTTGATAAAATTGCACTACCTGGTGCACCTAAATCAACACTGGTTAAACCCCATTGTGAGAAGCTCGACATATTGTCTCTGCTATCAGTGCTGGCAACTGATAACACACTCTCGTGCTCGTAGTTTGACGGGTAATGCGGGTTTTGGTCGTTATCTACCGCATCATTACCTGCCGCTGCAACAAATAGAATATCAGCTTGCTCGCTTGCAGTGATCGCATCTGCCAATGCTTGGCTAAAGCCACCGCCACCCCAGCTGTTATTTAAAACACGTACATTGACGCCTTGGTTTTTAAGATCAACCATGTAATCGATACATTTTATCGCATCAGATGTAGAGCCTGTACCATCCGCACTTAAAAATTTACAGCCTACAATTGATGCTTCTTGGTTTACACCGACTACACCTGTACTGTTATTGCCTGATGCACCAATAGTACCTGATACATGCGTACCGTGGCCCTGATCATCCATAGGGTCACCAGCATCAGTAATTGCATTAATACCATGCACATCATCGATGTAACCATTACCATCGTTATCAATACCATCACCTGGAATTTCACCAGGATTTATCCACATATTGTCCGCTAAATCCTCATGGCTGTAATCGACACCTGTATCAATTACACCAACAACAACATCACGACTCCCTGTTGAAATACTCCACGCTTCAACAGCATCTATATCAGCATCTTCTATACCACCGGTTTGTCCTTCATTATGCAACCCCCATAATTGAGAGAAGTCAGGATCATTCGGCACATTTGCTATTGATACACGATAATCAGGTTCAACATATTCAATTGCAGCATGGCTTTGCAGACGCTTGATAGCTTCTTTGCTGCTCATACCAGCAATTTTAAATTTAGCTAAACGACCAGATAAAATTGCTGAGTAATTGTCATCAACACCATCTTGGTTAACATCACTAATCGTCGCTTTCACTAGGTTACGGGCATTTTCTCGCATCGCGACAGAGGTGCCAGCTTTATACATGACCAAAACTGAGTCTTCGCTTGCACCGACTACGGTCGCTTTTGCTGGAGTGCTTATTTGCGCAGCACCTAAACATGGTAATAAAGCTAGGCTGAGTACAGATAATTTAGTTTTCATATTTTCTATCCATAATTAGTTGAACTGGCCGAGAGGTAGACTCGACCAACAAAGCTCATTACTTCTGAATGAATATCACATGGCATATTTTATAAATGGCAAATCACATTCAACTAGCAAGGAAAATACCTATTGAAACAAAAAATCCACACTTTTAAATGAGAAAAACAATATAAAACCGCCAAATAAAGCACTTTTTAATGAGTTTCTTGTTTAAGAACTCAACCCATATTAACTAGCACTTTTTGACCACCTTAAGCTTGAAAATTAAACAAAAAATTAACAAACCCAACTTAAGGCCTTGAAAATAAATAATATTAAAAACAGCAAAAAGTGATGATTTTTTATTCCTAAAAATCAGCCTAGAGTAATTACTTGTTAATCTAGAATTCAGATTATCAACGAGTAGTAAATACGTTTCATTCACTTCTGAACGTCACAAAGAATATCACGCACTTAATCCGGCAAGGCATGCCGGTACATAGTTCTAAACCAAAAAAACATTAGAACTTTGATTAATAATAACTGAAAGGAAATAATCATGAAGTTAAAAAGATCTCTACTCACATGCGCAATTACCTTCGCTTTGGGCTCAAGCTTTACTGCATACGCTAATATTGATGATAAAGCTCAATCAAGCTCAGAGCTTGCTACACAAGTAGCTGTGCAAAGCACAATCAGCTCAGTTTCGATTGATCAAACATCGACATCTGGAATAGGTAACTCACATGTTGTTATACAGCAAGGTACTGGTCAAACTGCGGAAACAACCAGTATGGGTGATGGTAATTTACTTGAGGTTACTCAAACACAAACGAGTAACTTATCACTCGTAAGTGCAACGGGTAATTTTAATACTATAACCCACAATCAAAATGGCACACTCAATGGTGCGTTATCCGAAGTTACTGGTACAGACAATACAATTGATGTGGCACAGCAAGGTGCTGGCTTCTTTGGCATTAATAATGAGGCAATTAATATCATCGAAGGTGACGCAAATACTATTGAAGTCAATCAAGGTGATGGTGGTCATTGGTTATATAACTTCAATATGCAAGGTAACGACAACACAATTAGTGCATCGCAAGTAGGTTTATTAAATGAAGCGACATTCAATGTAGTTCAAGGTGATGATAATACACTTGAGGTAGCACAAGACGGTGTATTCAATGCATTTACTTCGGATGAAATCGTTGGAAACAGTAATGAAATTATTATTGATCAAACCGGTTCTTTCAACAGCGCTATACTCACCTCATTGCGTGGAGATGCCAATGAAGTAGAGTTTGAACAAGATGGCGATTCAAATAGTGTTGTTATTGCTGAAATCACTGGCAGTGATAATGAAATTAACGCTGATCAAGAAGGCAATAGTAATAGCTTTGAGTCTGCTGTAATGATGGGTGATGGAAACGCTCTTTTAGTTAATCAAGCACAGGATAATAATACCGTCACTCTTGACGCTATTGGCAATGATAATGAACTAACAGCATTTCAAAATGGTAACGGTAACGACGCTTACCTAGGCGCCGTAGGCGACGAAAATGAATTCACCACCAACCAAATTGGTGATGCTAACAGTGCACATATCGCAAACTTTAATGGTAGTGATAATGACGTTGATATTAGCCAAGCTGGTAATGAAAACACTGTACTTGTGCAGTCGTCATACCCTGACACTTCTCTAACTTCAAATAATAACGAAATTACCGTTAACCAAGAAGGTAGCTTAAATGAAGCTGCTCTTACATTTGCAAGCGTTCTTGATAGTAACAGTAACCAAGTTTCATTTGCACAAAGTGGTGAGTTGAATGCGATAGACCTCATTATGGAAGGTAGCGGCCATTCTGTTGATATCAGTCAGACTGGCTCTGAAAACTTTGTAGTAGGTGTTGATCAAGGTGCTTTTTTGGTCGGTGGCGAGAATAACTCATTTGTTGTTGTGCAAGAAGGTAACGCGAACCTTGTTGAGGGCTCAATTATTGGTTCTAACAACGCTGTGATGATCACACAAATTGGTGATGGCAATATCGCAACTGTAACTCAAGAGTAAACTGTTAGGAGGGAGCTCTGCTCCCTCATTCAATTATGAAAACACAACTTTTAATCCGTATTTATTGCATTTTTTTAGCTTTCAATTGTTTTACAAGCCAAGCGAAAGAACTCGAGATTGATGGTCTTGTGCTCGACAGAAGCATAAGCCGTTTTGGGCACCAATTTTACTTTGAGTTTGCGAACCTCTGGCGCGATCTCCCTTCGACGGCTGGCTTTAATATCGAAATAAAAGAAACGGTATTGCCGCGAGCAGGCACACGACTCGTACTAAGAATGAATAATCAAATCGTGTATGTCACTTACTTAGGCCGTCGCCTTGAACCTTTGGATGAGCGTGTAAAACAAGCAATGTACAGCGTTATGGACGCGATGGCGCGCAGTCAGATGCAACAATCATCACCGGATATGGCAAAAAATGGATGGTAAAATGAAATATATCATTACACTAATAATAATTTTCAACTTACAAACTAGCTGGGCGACTGAACTCGTTTATACCCCAATTAATCCCAGTTTTGGCGGAAGCCCGCTCAATGGCAATATGTTATTAAGTAAAGCACAATCACAGAATAAGCATAAAGCCCCCATTATTGAGCAAAATTATGCAGATAAATTTCAAGATTCACTTGAGCGTACTTATCTAAACCGTATGGTCAGAGAAATCACCGATATGGCATTTGGTGAAGAAGTAGATGACAGCATTTTCAATGGCGACTCGTCATTTATCACCGGAGACTATGAAATACAAATTATCACCAGTACCACAGACACCATCACTGTTAGAATAACAAGCATACTAGATGGCACTGTGACGGTTATTGAAGTACCGAGGTTTGAATAATGATTAAGGTAATTTTAAGTGCGGTACTATTGATACTTACTGGCTGTTCATCAATTGGCAACCTTGTTCCACCAAGCAAGGGGTTAGCCGAAACATTAGAACCAACCGAAACGTTTAGAGCCCTACAAGCACTACCTCATCCTATGGGCAGTATTCCTGTTTCTGTTTATTCATTTAGAGATCAAACAGGTCAATACAAACCACAAGCGAATGTGAGTTCATTTTCAACCGCCGTCACGCAGGGTGCAAACTCAATTTTAGTACAAGCTTTGCACGAATCTGATTGGTTTATTCCTGTTGAACGTGAAGGTTTACAAAATATCTTAACTGAACGAAAGATAATCCGTGCTGCACAAGCAGAAAATAAGGATTTACCTGAACTCCCTCCCCTCACAACTGCCAAAATAATTCTCGAAGGAGGAATTATTAGCTACGACACCAATATTAAAACGGGTGGTATTGGTATGGAGTATTTTGGTATTGGTGCATCTGAGCTGTACAGAGAAGATGCAATCTCAATCTACTTGCGCGCTGTGGATGTTCGAACGGGCCAGGTACTACTATCGGTCGCCACCAGCAAAAAAGTACTAAGCCAAGAAATGCGTGCCGGCTTTTTCCGCTATGTGAGTTATAAACGACTTGCCGAAGCAGAAGCAGGCTATACAGACAATGAGCCTATGAGTATATGTGTTACTCAAGCGATCGAAAAAGCGCTTAGTGACTTAATCCTAAAAGGCATCAATAAAGGTATTTGGTCAGCAAAAACGGTGTAACTTAATCTAGGGCGCTGATAACAGCGCCATTGATACAATGGCTTATAAAACCCAAGCCATGTTTTACTGCCTTTGCAAAGATAAGCTCACAGCCATATAGTTTTGTGCCCAATTAGCAAGTTCAACACGATTACGCGACGCTGTTTTTTTGAATGCACTATAAAGGTGAGTTTTTACAGTGTGATCGCTAATATTCAAGCTTTCAGCAATATCACGATTACTTGCTCCTTGTGCGAGTAAATGAATAACTGATTTTTCACGCTTGGTAAGTGAATTTAGGTCTATTTCCGTGCCAGTTGTATCATTGTTTGTATTAAACTGGTTTCGTGAAATAGCCGACCACATATAGTTAAATACGACGGAGATGCTCTTTGAGCTAAAAAATAGCTCGCCATTGAGCACTTTCATTAGTCCAGAAAAAATATCTTCTGGCGATTGCTCCGCAAAAAATACACCTTTTATACCATTGAGAAGTAAATTCTTTTCGCACACAGAATTAACTTCAGCATTAAAAATAACCACTCGATTTTTTTTTGCTAGTTGCACTAACTCTGCTGGAAGCAAGTCAAGCCAATAAGCTCCTGCGCTATCAATAAGATAAAGATCAAACTCCCCGCGCGATGACTCCAATGGGAGCCGCGAATCAATTTTAACGCGTACAAAGAACGCATCTAACATTTTGATTAAATATTGATAATTTTGGCTACGGTTTTGTGGTGATGGTTGAGCCTTTAGAAAAACAGAAGTTGATTGAATCATTTTATTTCCTCCCTGAAATACCCAATTAACAATACCCAGTTTAGATACATGATTCAACCAAAATTAACTCAGCATTTATAAATACTTATGAACAAGGAAAGAAAACCAAATTATTTACTTATGTTAAAATATAATTTTAAATTGTTATTTTTTAAGCAATTTATAGAATCGAGATGTTACTCCATTAGTCCAACCAAACCCTTGCTGAACAATGTACTCTCCTCCACAAGCACGGTCTTTAATGTTGCATACATTGTATTTCTCAAGCAGGCACTTATCCTCAGAAAAACGCACTTCAATCATGCTCAGCCAATTTTCCATAATGCTTTCAGCTTCGCTGACAAATCCATATTCAGTTAAGCCTTTTACAGCAAACCATTGCAGCGGCGCCCAGCCATTAGGACTATCCCATTGCTGTGGTGTACTACACAATGTTGTCACTAAACCACCGGATTTTAAAAACTCACTCATCAGTTTTTGCTTCACTTGTTGAGCTTGTTGTACAGATGCAGCACCTACAAACAAAGGAACAGCCATTGCCATTGAATCAACACTGCTTTGCTGATTGAGTCGAATGTTGTAATCACGATAAACACCCGCCTCAGAATTCCAACAATAGATATTAATTGCATCTAAGCGCAGTGTAGCCTGCTCAGCAATCGACTGACTCTTTTGTTCTTCACCAAGTAAACGGTAAAAACGCGCAAGGGTTTGCTCTAGGTTATACAATAAACTATTCAAATCAACAGGTATGATATTGGTCGTTTCAATACTTTTCAGATCGCTATGATCGCTTAGCCAACGACTACTAAAATCCCAGCCAGACTCGCATGCCGCACGGATATGTTGAAAATAGCTTTGTTGCTGCTCAGTTGTCAGCCCTTCAGCATCATGTAAATCTTCTTTTAATGACTCTGGGCGAGGCGTTGCCGCACTATCCCAATAGCGGTTTAAAATAGCCTTATTGGGCATTTTTACAACACGCCTAATAGCAGGCATTTCATTGCTTAGGTCGTTATAGCCTTGCATCCAAAATTGATACTCAGCTTCAAGTGCTTTTACAGCGTTTGCCAGCCAAGTTAAATCTGCTTCATGTTTATATTTCGCATCCCATAACATCGCTATCATTAACGCCAAAACAGGTGGTTGCGAGCGAGAGCTATAATAAACACGGTTACCATTTGGGATACAGCCATTACGCTTTTGTAGGTCAATAAAGTTATTAACCATGGCTTCAATGGTTGCTAGGTCGCCAGTATCTTCTAAACCTAAGGCAGTAAAATAACTATCCCAATAATAAATTTCTTGAAAACGGCCTCCCGGCACAATGTAGTCAAACTGAAGTGGCATCAGTGAGCTTGCTAAATCAGTATCAGCATTGCGATGCAAGTGCGGCCATAAATCAAGGATGTACTGCTTAACAGATGCGGTGTCTAATTTAGCTGTCGGAATGGACTGATCTGCAAACACAAAGTTCGACATAACAAATTTACGCAGCTCATCACCTTTTAAAGGACCTACAAGTTGATACAACTCACAGGCACTTTGCCAAGATAAGTTTGGCACTGCATCAGCAAACATTTTTGAATCAGCAAACACTTCAGCTAGCTGTACGTCTTTAAATAATTGGCTATTAACGAAGTTCATGATAATCCTTTATTCTGCGCTTGAAGCCGCTTGATATTGTGATTTTAGAGTGATTTTTTTAAAGACTGAAACGGTGATTAGTAGCAAGGTTATTGGCACTAATGTGAGATAAAACGCATGCTGCCCGCTAAATTTATCAAATACAAAGCCCGTAATAATTGAGCCTGTTGTTCCTCCTAATGCTGAGAAAACCACGATTAAACCTGTCATAGCAGCATGCTTGTGTTTAGCCAGTGAACTCAGCATCACAGAGTTTAGTAATGGGTAAATCGGCGCCATAAAAAAGCCAATCAGCGGTAGCATGTATGCTGCAAAAGGCACATCAAACACACTTTTTATTTGGCTGCCATCAACATCATGAGTCAAAGGCAACACTAATAATATAAGCACACCCATGGCAACCAAACAGCCCATTAGCATACTAAACCAACTAATAAACCTAAGTACTTGCCCAGCTACCAAGCGACCAAGCGCTAACGCAGCGGCAAACAAACTAGCAAGTTGAATACTGACATCAACAGGTAATTTTAAAACTTGATTATTAAAGGTAGGTAACCAAGTGCCCACACCTTGCTCTATTAGTACATACATAAATGCACTCGCAACAAAAATAAGCACCAGAGGTTGATAAGTCAGCTTTAACATATCAATAAAATCATGCAGCTGAGATTGCTGGTTGGCTTTTAATTCTGGTGATTTTATTGGTGCCGCAATCACAGAAACAAACGCCACTGCAACAATTGCTGCAAGCAAGTAATAAACATTTAACCAGTGACTACTTTGCGGGTTATCAGCGTCTATAAATAGCGCAAAAATCCAATAGCCCGACAGCACGCCAAGCATAAACACCCCTTCAATGGTGTTTAATAACGCTGAATGTTTATTAGCATTATCAGTCACTTGACCAATAACAGAGTAAACAGAGATTTTCATAACAGCAAAGCTACAACCTATTGCAGCAAAGAGCGCTTTTAAGACCCAAAAATCAGCAATGCTCGGAACAACCAAGCACATCACTGCAACCAATAATAAAGCGCCGAGCATGGCCACTTTATAGCCTATGCGAGGGATAAATGACGCCACTAAAAATGACACAATGGCAATACTTAGATCCTTAAATCCTTCAAGAACAGACGCCTGAGTTTTGCTTACATCTAAGCTATTGATTGCTTGTAAAATAACAGTGCCCACACTATTGAGCATAATAGCAAAGACAAAATAGCTGCATGCCAGCGCGATGGTTATTCTTATAGGATTCATTCACTTCAACCTATGATTATTTTTATTCAGTCTAGTTTAGTGCAAAATAAAATGCAAACGTTTGCATTTAAAATTACACATCCTGCTAACATTCAATAGACTTAGCGCTGGCTCGACTGCCTATTTACGAGTTCTATTTCAACAACTTGAGATTCTACCGACTGTCCCGCTAACTGGGCTAACAACTTTTCAACAAGAATAACCGAGGCTCGTTGGGTATTTTGTTTAATACTCGACAAAGAAGGATGACTGATATCCGCCATGGCAATATCATCAAAGCCAACCAGTGCAACATCGGTTGGAATACTAATATAACGCTCTTTTAGCGCTTTCATCGCACCAAAAGCCACCATATCACTACACGCCATAATGCCATCAAAACACAGCCCTTTTTCTACCAATAACTGGTTAATTCCTTTGTAAGCAGCACTACTGGTAATATCAATAGAGACCACGTGAGGTGTAGCTTTTGCTTCAGAAATAGCATCTAAATAACCGCGGTGGCGCTCTCCTATTTCAGCATGCCCAGGATCACCTAAAAACAAAATATCTTTAGCGCCATTTGCCAATAAGTGCTCAGTTGCAAGACGACCACCTAAATAATTATCACTCCCGACAATAGGATAGTTACTTTTACTTTTAGGATCTCCCCACACAACTAAAGGGACGCCTGCATTTGCAGCAGTTTCAATATTTGCTTGGCTTTTACCTTGACCAACCACAATGATGCCATCGGCTCGGCGACTATTAATAAAATAGTTAGCCCAATCATCACTGGCCATAAATGAGTTTGATAGCAAAAGCTCAAGGCCATGCTTGTTCAAAGCAAGGTTAATCTCACCTACAACTTTAAGTAAAAATGGGTCGTTAATTGACTGTTCTGTATCGCCATCAAGATTAATGATTACAGCGACAACATTTGTTTTTTGAGTACGTAAACGACTAGCAGCTGTGTTTAAACTAAAGTTGTGTTTTTTAGCTAATCGTTGAAGCATTTCTCGCGTTTCTTTTTTTATCAATGGGTTATCATTGAGTGCACGAGATACAGTCGATGTGGAAACACCGGCCAACTTGGCTAAATCAGCTAACTTTAGTTTTTTATCATTCATGATGCTAACACAGAGCCTTACTAAATATAGAAATAAGCAATATACCATTAATCAGCGCAATCCGCTGCGCCGTAGGAAATATTATTTTTCCCAATGTATACATGAACAAACGTAGATGATATTCAAAAATTCGACAAAGAACTGCAAAAAATAATTGCAAACGTTTGCATAACATTCTAAGGTTTAAATAAGCATTGCATTAACATCTTTAAAACAGCTGTTATCGCTTTGCACTCAACAATACAAAGAATGGGAACACACAATGACAACTACATACACACGCAGTGCGCTAGCCTCTGCAATTTTGCTAGCTTTAAGTGGCCAAACTGTTATGGCCGAAGAGCAAACTGAACAGCCAGCTAAAGAAAAAGTTGAACGTATTATTGTATCTGGTACACCAGCGGGTATTGGCGTACGTAAAATTGATGCAGGCTATGCCGTAACCAATATCGATGCTGATCAAATTGTTAAATTATCGCCAAAGAGTACGGCTGATTTGTTCAAAGCCGTACCAGGTGTGTGGGTAGAAAGCTCGGGGGGTGAATCTGGTGCGAACGTGTTTGTACGTGGTTTTCCTGGCGGTGGCGATGCTCCATTTTTAACCTTAAGCCTTGAAGGTTCGCCAATCTACCCTGCGCCTACTTTGTCATTTTTAGAAAACTCGTCGTTATTCCGTTTAGATGAAACCATCGAAACAATGGAAGCTTTGCGCGGTGGCCCAAACCCTGTTGTATCTAACGGCCAACCTGGTTTAACAACTAACTTCCGCCTTAAACGTGGTAGTGAAGATACCGAAGGCGTATTCAAATACACAACCTCAGATTACGACTTACAACGCATTGACGCTATGGTTAGTGGTGAGATTTCTGATGACTTATACTTCATGGTGGGTGGTTATGTTAAACGCTCTCCAGGTATTCGTGATGCAGGTTTCACATCAGAAAAAGGCAGCCAGTTCACAATTAATATCACTAAAGAGTTGGAAAACGGCACTATTAATTTATACACCCGTCAAACTGACGACCACGGTGCTTGGTACTTACCTACGCCACTAAATGTTGACGGTGTTGATGCAAGCTACACACAACTAGGAACTTTAAATCGCCAAGCGACAATTTACACAGGCGCAAATAATGACGAGCAACAAATCGACTTAGGTGAAGGCCGTGGATGGAAAGGCCATGTTTCTGGCGGTAGCATTAAGCTTGAATTCGATAACGGTTGGAGTTTCACAGATCGCTTTAACATCACCAAGGGTGATGCAAACACGTATGGTTTAGTGCCTGCTGGTTCTGCAACAACGGTTGGCGCTGTTGCTGATAATGGTGAAACAGCAACAGGTGCGGTAACTGGCACAGAATATAATGCAGGCACAGCGGTTCAACAACTTGGCCGTTGGGTGGTTTTAAAAGAAATCAGCGCATTTACCAATGATTTAGCATTTGCTAAAAAGCTTGATAACTTATCACTGGCATTTGGTTATTACACAGCAAGCACATCAGCAAATGACTGGTGGAGCTTAGGTAACACAGCGTATCACGTACTTGAAGCGGGCGGCGAAATGCTAGACGGCATCGAATGTAATGCAAGTGTTGATGGTTGTGACTTCAACTACGATATCAACTCTACAGGTGATGCGCGCACCAATGCTTTTTACACAACGGCTCAGTATAAATTCAACGATGACTTTACACTTGATGCTGGTGTTCGTTTTGAAAACCACGAAGTAGAATACTCAGTTGATGAAGGTCTTGATGGCGTAATCGACAAGTCTGTTCAATATGACGAAAGCAAAACATCGTGGACAACGGGTATTAACTACTCAATTAACGATGACATGGGTGTATTTGCCCGTGTAAACCGTGGTTACAAAATGCCTTACTTCGACGACTTCCGTGATAACTTTAGCGCTTACGAAGGTGGCGAAAAGCTAATTAAAGAAGTAACACAAGCCGAGTTTGGTTATAAACTATTAACTGATAGCACCGATTTCTATGCAACACTTTTCACAAACGAAGTAAAAGGTGACACCTTTGTTCGTCGTCCAGGTGTACCAGCTGAAATATTAACAAACGAAGCCTACGGTATTGAGCTTGATTATAACTACAACCACGAATCTGGTTTCTCAGTTAACTTAAACTCAACGCTTCAAGAAACTGAAATCACTGAAAGCCCAAGCAACGAAGGTAACGAAAGCCAACGTCAGCCAAAATGGCAAGTACGTGTAACACCAAGCTACGACTTTGAAGTAAGTGGCATGTATGCAACCTTATACGGCACAATCTCAGCGGTTGATGACCGCTTCGGCAACAACGAAAATACAGTTGTGTTAGAAGGCTACGAAAAAGTAGACTTAGGGTTAATTGTTGAGCCTATGGAAGGTATTAAAGTGCAGTTAGCGGTTGATAACTTAACTGACGAGCAAGGTATCACTGAAGGTGACCCTCGTAATGCGGATGCACCGAATGGTCGTTACATTATGCCTCGTACTACACGCTTAAGCATTAGCTACGAGTTTTAAGCGATTATCCCAAACCCCTTGATTGAAAGAATCAATACCCAAGCCACAGTGTTTTATAACCTGTGGCTTTTTACTAATCTAAGGCGCTAAAAACAGCTCTCTAATTAATGCGCTATCGCTACTTTTAGCATGCGCTTGCAAAGCACGTATGAAATCCATAGAAGTTGCGGGTCGATTTGGGTATGCATAGTTTTTCCAAACAGACTTGAGTGCTTTTATGATCACTTCATCACCTACTTTATTCCTTAGCTTTGCAAACACAATTGTCGCTTTAGAATATTGCTCATAACTTTTTGTTGAATTTATAAATACCTGTTTAGCTGAAGTGTCTGCCCGTAAAGCTTGCTCATACCGCCTAGTTTCGTAATCAACGAGTGCATTCATCGCCGCTTTTCCGTAACGCTTTTCTATCATGACTAACTCTATGTACTTCGCCATCGATTCAACTAAAAAGGCACTGTCATCAGGAACGCTGTTACCTATATCATGACCAAACCACTGATGAGCCGTTTCATGAACTGCGCGCCGATAGCGCTGATCAAAACCAGCATCAAAACTAGGAGACGCCCTAAAGCCAACTTTATTACCAATAAGTATAATCTCAGGTAAAGCATAACCCGTTCCACCAAACTTGGGCGCAGCAACTATGCTCAATGTTTTTGCTTTATAAGCAACAATATTATCTTTAAACCAAGTCAGTGTATCTTTCATCGCTTGCATATTAACTGCCATTGAATCTGATGACTCTGTTAAGTTTTTTCGAGGTGCATATACCTGTAATTTTACCTCATCTAGTAACTCTGTTATTGGCGGTTCTGGGATAGAAATCCATGCAGGTAGATTATTAAATGCCGTATCCGTTTTAAACTTAAAAACTTCGCGATTATCTTCGCGCTGATGGGCTATTTGTGTGCCTTGCGTTACAACATGATAGCCAATTGCGGTTGATATCGTGCTCGACATGGTTATGCGATCATATCTCTGTGGTCTATTTCCCTTAACAGCAAACAGCTCTGACGGTACAGGAATTACCTTATTTAGCAAACCATGTTCTTTGCGCAGATGGCGGTCTGTAAGTTCGTAATTTACTTGATACCCAACCGTTGGCAATACGGGAACCGCACGAATATAGCTAAACTCAGGAGTGAGAACTTGATGCCCCACTGCGGGCCAAAGCTTTGCTTGGTGAACTTCAAACTGCGTGGTGAGCTTTGTGATTTCACCTGGTTTTATAGCAGACTCAAATTCATACACCGCTTGATTTAATGATGGATAAAAAGCAACTTGGTTTGCACCTGCAATTTTTATGTCTGCCCATTTATAAAAGCCTGCTCTGCCAACTAGGATACGTTTTATAGCAATAGAATGAGGGTTGGTGAGAGTATATTTGAGTTCAAATTGTGCAAACTGTTTATCAGGATAAAAATCAATATTAGCATCAATATGACTAATGATGGGTTGTTCTTTATATTTCCAATGAGCAAATGTGTTTTCGTAGTTGGCTTTAAATGCTTCACGTTTATGTGAGTTAGTTAACGGCTTTTCTGCCACTAAATTAAAATGCAACTGCGCAAATAAATAAACAGATAAAAGGACAGGCAGCACTAACCATGTATCTTTCACTTTTATGGCCCGTCTTCCAAGCCCAGCACCACGATGATTATAAAGCTGACTTATGACAACAAAACTCAGTACCGCGACAATCCACACTCTCATATATGGCCAATAACTGTTTACACTCGCTCGGTATCCCCAAAACTCGCTAGGAGCTTGTAACGGTGTCCTGGCTAGGCTCCAAAAAGTATGTGTGAGACCAAAGGAAGTCATTACCGGCGTAAACTTGAGTAGTAAGATAACGATAACAACTAAGCCAGCCACTAAGGAAGAGCGGAAAATATTGAAAAGACATATACTCACCCAAGCAACTAAAGTAAGTGGCAACAACATTAGAGCGAGTATATAAATATGCTGACTAGCATGGTACTGACTGCCAGCAAACCACTCAGCAAAAGAAGCTCCCAAAAAGCTCATCACAGAAAAAACAATTGCTAAAGTCGCTACCGTGAATAATTGGCTATGTAAAAGCGTTGCCGTTTTTACTGGTGATGCAGAAATCAGTTCAGCCATATGAAACCGCTTTGCCGCACAACTAACCTGCCAACTCCAAAGCACAAGTAATAAACAGCCAATGAGCAAATGCATATCAAACGCATAATGGTTAATTGCATCTATACTCGTAGGGCTAACCACGCTCATTGCTTCTGCATATTCAAAAGAGGACGCAACGCTGTTAAATACAATGACTGACCACAATACTATAGTCAGTTGTGTTATAGGAAGCTTGAGTACATTTACAATTGAAACTTTATAAAGTGTTAAAAATATGAAGCAATTATGCCCTTTTGGTGCAATACCCTGGTATCGCACTTTTAAATTTAAGACTGGCTCTGAGGCCTTTGTACCTTGTTTAATATTTTTCTTAGTGGTGCGAACTGACACAATATAGATAACAATTGTAAGTGTTACTACCATCAACCGATTTATTACAAGCGCCCAATATTGAGGCTCTACGAAGCCCGCAATAATCGTGGAGTAAGCAAAAGGATCAAGCCAAATAGATGCCTGATATAAAGACTCACTTATAATACCACTACCTGCCAAAATGGGATTGCCGGTAATACTTGCGAAAAACAAATAACCAACCCATATGGCACCCAGAATAGTGTAAGTTACCAATGTACTTTGAAACCGCTTACAAACCCAATAAGCCATAACCACCAGAAAGCTACAATTTGGAATAAGTACCAAAAAACTATTTAAGAATAGAGAGTTAACAGCTTCCCAATCAAAGCCTTGCACTCTTAACTGCCAATACCAAACTATCAAAGATCCTATAAAAGAAATCATGATAAGGCATAGTAGTAAACTCGCTACACGAAACAGCTCTCTGTATTTTGAAGTAATCGGGGTTACACCTATCAGCTCATCCATGTTGTGTAGTTGGTCCCGTAAAAAAATAGCAGGGGCAAGTATTCCCACTAATACGGCAAGCTGCATCATATGTATTGATATTAGGTGTAAAGAAAATTGTTTAAGGGTATCCCCCTCTTCAATAGCCAAACCTGAAGATAATGTAAATGCAAAAAGTGGCGCAAACACACAACATAACCAAACAATAGGTTGAGTAAAAAGGTACTTTAATTCATTACGAAGTCGCATTTTTAGCCCCTTGCGATTTCAACTCATAAAAGTATTTATCTTGTAGCGTCGCAGTTGCAGCGACTGCCTCAGGTTCTGGGCATTGAGGGGCGTAAACACGAAATATAGGCTTACCATAGCGATAACTTTTGCTTAATACTAGGGAGCCTGCAGGTAGCTCTGATGGTAAGCATTTCAATAACCAAACATTACCTGCCAGTTGATTCACTAGTTCATCAACATTGCCACTTTGAATGAGTTTGCCTTGATTGATCATTGCGACAAAGCGGCACTGATTTTCTATATCTTCAACAATATGGGTAGATAATAAGACTAAACGCTCTTTGCTAATTGAAACCAATAAGTTATTAAGGCTCTCACGCTCGGCAGGATCAAGCCCTGCAGTTGGCTCATCTAAAATAATGAGTTTAGGATTACCCAGTAAGGCTTGTGCGATTCCAAAACGCTGCTTCATACCACCGGAAAATTTACTCACTTTTTTCTTTGCAAACGCTGTTAAATTTACAAGTGACAGTAATTCATTAATTTGTCGCTTACGTTGCTCTGAATTAAGGCCTTTCAATATGGCAATATGCTCTAATAAAGCATGGCAACTCATTGCAGGATAAACACCGAACTGCTGTGGTAAATAACCTAGCTGCTTACGCAATTCATCTGGGTACTCTAAAACATTTAAACCATCAAAATTAATTTGGCCCGTGTCTACATCTTGTAAGCAGGCTAATGTTCGCATTAAGCTTGATTTTCCAGCTCCATTTGGCCCAAGCAATCCCACCATTCCTTTGGGCAAATGGATTGTTATGTTATTTAATGCATGTGTGCCGTCTGCATATTTCTTATTAATATTTGCGAGTGTAAGCATAGGTACATTCCTTAATTAACGAATCGTTACATTAAGTCACTGTAACCAAACCGGTTAGCCAATTATGATCAAACTATAAAAGCACAGGATAAAAGTAAGTATTTGGCGTTCATCAATAAAAAAAGTACTTTCATCATTACATTCGTGCATTAACAACGAAAATCATTAATCTTACTTGAGTATATAAGGGCATGAAACAGCATGATTTTAACTATGCTCATAGGTCATCATGTATTAAGCTGGTTTGTTAGGTTGTAAAAATAAAATGGAGTAGCGTTTGCGGGCTATTTTTTCTCTTCTATCAGGCAATTCAAATAACAAATATTTGATTGCGTTACTGCCAGTATTTGCGGCCATTTTGCTTGACGGTCATACACGCTACCTGTCGTTAAGGCTTGACTCCCCTGCTTTATATTTAAAAATAAATCTGCAACTGTTATTGGAATGCCTGCCCTTTTTAATTGCCCACCTTTTAACATTCAAGGGAACATATAAAAGCCCAACCTTGGTGTGGCTTACAGGCTTCACTCTGTATCCGCTCAGCGTATATACACTTGCTCTAGTTTCTTCAACTTACGCTCAATGGCAATACTTAAGCGTGCAATGTTGGATTTTGTGCTCGTTAGCCAGCTTACTTTGGCTGGTTTCACAGCGTAATAAGACCAATAAAAACAGCTTAATTGCTAGGTGGTTTATCTCTTTTATATCATTAGATAACGTGGTGCTAATGATACTGATTTGTTGGGCTTTTTTGTTCGCAGGTATACTTAATAGCCATCAAGACCCTTTATTAAATCAACCATTCGAACTAATTTTTGATGTTGGCAAATTCTTTTCAGAGTTTGATCAGTTTTTATTTTACTTTCTTCAACTTGGCGTTTATGCCGTTATCATATACAGCTTATATTTAATAAATCGCTACGTGCTTATTCGCCATTTATTAGCAAACTACGGTGTCTTCACTTTTGTGGCCTCATGCCTCATTTTTATGGCTACACTAACCCCGTTACTTGTCGCACTGGTGCTAACATTACCTATTAATGATTTACCACAACATATTGCGAATCTAACACCAAGTGGTAACCAAAATATTTTTGCTAAATATAATTATCAGTTTATGTTTTTCTTTCTGATCATTACTACACCTATCATCCTTGCTTTTGAAAGACAGCAACAGCAAAGTAAATTAAATGAAATAGCAAAACAGCAAACCAAAACCGAATTAAAACTTCTTCAACAACAAGTTAACCCACATTTTTTATTTAACACCCTAAACAATTTATATGCACTCACGCTCACAAAATCAGAGCATGCGCCACAGTTGGTTATGCATTTAGCAGATTTATTAAGATACACTGTCTATGAAGGACAAAAGCCAGTGGTTTTATTAGAAAAAGAATTGGCATACCTAAAAAGCTTTATAGAGCTACAAAAAATTAGAAGCGCAAACAAATACTTATTTAACCTAACTTGGCCTGATAGAGTCGACGATCTTCATATAGCGCCTTTATTACTGATTATAATCGTCGAAAATGCCATTAAACACGGTGTAGAACCTGCATCGGACTCAACAAAAGTAACACTCACAATTACTATAAATGACACTGTGCTAACTCTCTTTTGTGAAAACTCTATAAATACCCAAACTGAAAAAAGCCACCCGGGCATGGGGCTTAGTAATCTGCAAAAAAGACTAGAACTGTTATACCCAAATAAACATACCTTAACAGCTAAAAAACACGCGACACACTGGCAGACAACCTTAACTTTGGAGTTATCAAAATGATAAGAGCAATCATCGTTGACGATGAACCCCTTGCCCATCAAGTGATTGAACATCACCTACAGGCACATTCTGATATTAAGATTATAGCTCAATATGTTAACGCAAAAGATGCCCTTTATGGGTTAGCTAAATCCACTATTGACTTAGTGTTTTTAGATATAAATATGCCAGAGCTAACAGGAATCGAATTATTAAGAACTTTGGCACACCCTCCCCAAGTCATCATTATAAGCGCGTACCAAGAATACGCTATAACAGGGTTTGAATTGAATGTGACAGATTACTTACTCAAACCCGTGTCTGCGCCAAGGCTTGAACAGGCTCTCAATAAGGTGCGTGAGCATTTAGTTAAACCAAATATAACTGAGCCTAATAACATTACGCTTAAAGTAGATAGAGAAAAACGAAAGTTTAACTTAGATTCTATTGAGTATATTGAGGCATATGGCAACTATGTGAAGGTGCATCAAGCTGAGCAAGTAACACTTGCGAGCACAACACTAAAACAGCTTAGTGAACAGCTATCCCATTCATTTACCCAAATTCATAAACCGTTTTTAGTAAACAAACAAAAGGTGATAGCTGTAAACAGTGAATTTGTTGAACTAAATACAGGTAAAACCCTGAAAATAGGTAAATCTTTTAAAGATCTTTCGCAAACTCTACTTTAAAGGTATTCAAATAAATAGTCGGCAAGTAACTTATGCTCTTGGGCCTGCCAATGTACGCCCTCAGTTTGGCAAGG
This sequence comes from Pseudoalteromonas sp. CO133X, assembly GCA_004208945.1. Classification (GTDB taxonomy): domain Bacteria; phylum Pseudomonadota; class Gammaproteobacteria; order Enterobacterales; family Alteromonadaceae; genus Pseudoalteromonas. Next base: position 48,248 of record SGPE01000030.1, read on the forward strand.
AGCAAGAAGAGCATAACCGTTTATAAAGTGACACTCATGGCGTTCTGTGACTAATTTATACTCAACTGTTAATTGCTTCGCTTTTTTGGCAGCGCCCGCATAGATAGACTGATAAGCCCCAACCTCATATACCGCAGATGGACTCAGCACCACTATTTTAGGCATCTCTCGATGCAGATAATGATTTTCGATGTCGACTATTAACGTATCCAGTGCTTTGGCAATATCATCGGCTGCTAATCCAAAACGACGCTTTAAATCGTTCGTACCTAGCTGAATAATGATGACATCAATATGATACGCTCGAAGATATGGCTCTAAGTACTTAACACCTAATTTATCACCACTAAATGGTGGCTCATCAGCTATCGTACGATTTGGTAGCCCTGCTTCAATAACCAAATGCCCAGCACCGAGCTTGTCTGCAAGCAAACATGGCCAACGTGTATGTTCGTCAAAGCGCTTACCATCTAGTGGTGAAATCCCATAGGTATTAGAATCACCAAAACAAAGAATATTCATTAAAATGGATTCAGGGTATAGCCCTGCTGCTGTAGTTGTGCGTGCGCTGTCATGGCAGATAATGCCATTTTCACACCAGGTATCAGTTGCTCTTGCTTAACTTGCATATGTGTTGCCGACTGACCACATACATAAACAACGGTGTTGTGCGCGAGTAATTGTGAAATCAATTGTTGGTTTTTATTATCGCTATTAAAACGTTGCTTATAAGCGCCCGTTTTGAGTACATCAACACTTGCACTGCCATGCACAACCAAAGCAAGTTCAATGTTTTCTGGTTTCACCCCATGGGCAATGTGCATATTAATAAAACGTGCTAGCGAGTTAATACTGTTATTTTGCTTACCTCTTTCTGCGGCATCGGCCACATCAAAGGCAATTTTAAACCTTGTTTGCTCATCAATAGCCGTATGATTTGGCACAGTATAATAAAAACCAAATCCTTTAATCGCGGGCTCTTTTTGCTCTGCATGACTTAAATTTGCTACCAATGCGAGAGATAAACCCAACAATGTTAATTTCATAAGTAACCCTGTTGTTTTTTATCTCTAGCCTAACCTTTTTTTCTGACTTTAACTAGCCTCAATATGCTGATGTGCTTGAAAGGTCATGCCTAAATAGTTAAAGGTATTTTTAAACATATCAATAAACGCACTTGGCGCGTTAACCGAACCTGCATTTGATAGCAGTGAGAACTGCTTTTCACGAAGCGTTCTAAGCTTAGGTCTGAGAATTTCATCGTCCATATAATCAGTAATACGGTCTAAAAATGCTTTAAATTGTGGCGTTGTGTTATACCAATAAACCGGTGATGCTATCACCCAATGTTGATAGCTTAATAGAGCTTCAAAAACGGCATAAAAGTCATCATTTTTATACTGTTTATCGTAGCGGTAGGCTGAAATAATATAATCATCAAGGCAGACGATATCTCCTCCATATTGCTTTTTATAATCATTAACTTGTAAGCTCGTATTTCCTTGTTTTCTTGCACTTGAATAGATGATTACTGTATTTTCAGTCGGTTTTTGTTGCATTATTATTGCTCCTTTTTTTATGATGTGCGCAGCGTAAAACCTCAAGCTAACTTTAGGTCAACACTTTGGAGCAAATTATGTCAGGATCAGAAAAAAAACTCGTTGATGCAAACCTATCGGTTGGCTTTGTGGCTAAACGCAGTGGCGTTAAAGTCTCAACGCTGCATTTTTATGAAACAAAAGGCTTAATCCGTAGTTGGCGTAATAATGGCAATCAGCGTCGTTATAAGCCTGATGTCCTTCGCCGTATCGCCGTGATAAAGGCAGCACAGGCCATGGGCATTACCCTAGAAGATATAAAGCACACGCTGAGTACTCTACCTGAGCAACGCACACCAACAAAACAAGACTGGGCAGAGCTTTCAAAACGCTGGCAAACTCAATTAGATGAAAAAATTCACTATATGCAACGACTCAGAGACCGAGTGAACGGCTGTATTGGCTGTGGCTGTTTATCCATGGCTAAGTGCCCTATTTATAATAAAGAAGATCATTTAGGTGAAGAACACTCGGGTGCTGTGCTTTTAGAAAGAGATTAGCTTTGTTATCTAGTGATTAAACTTTCTTTATCTATTACAATGTTTTAATAGTATAAATGAAAGGAGTCTAATCATGGATAACAGTAATAAAAATCCACCAAAGATCAGCAATGCCCTTAAAACAGTGGATAATAAAGAGCTAAAGAGTACCGGCTTTTGGCTCAATCAAGTTTTTTTAGTGCTATCAACTGTTTTTGGTGTTTATCTCGCAGCGCAAAGTGGTTTAGAGCAAGCGCTAAAGTTTGATACTTTTAGCAAGATGGAAGATAACTATTACCTTCGTACTTCTTTGTACGATGAAGTGAAGGATAACGCAGATAATCTTAGCAAGTTTGCGGCCTTGTTGGCTAAAAGCCCACCTAAGTCTGAGCTTGAATATAATAAGCCAACAATCGAAAAGTACATTTGGCAAACAATGCAATATTCGCCCACAACATTAGAAACACCAAGCGAGTTTCTAACTCAAGTGCGTCGCTTTTACAGTAAGAGCCAATTTATTATAGATGCCGCAATAAACCGAAAAATGTCAGCCAAATATGCATCTGAAGAGCTGAAAAAAGCAGTAGCGATAATTGAAAATCAAACCTTACCGAACCTACAGAGCAGTGCAGCATTACTTAAAACTGAGCTAAGTAAAAACGGGATCGATATCGGCACGTTAAAAGGGAATAACAACTAATAAAAAGGGCATGCAGTGCATGCCCTTAAATATTTTAGTCTAGGCCATTTAAACCATCTCTTGCAGCTTGATATAAGGCACCAAGTGTCGAGTCGAATGCCCATTTAATCACACTGTATGTTAGCTCTACCGCCTTACCAATCACTTTCCCTGCAAAAACCAGCATATGACCAATTAAGCCCAAAGTCTGAGATGCAAATGAAGCAGACGCTTTAGCAATCTTATCTAATGTGCGAGCCAACATATCGTAAAAGGTTAAACCTGTACCAATTGCCGCTTGTGCCGCCACAGCACTGTAATAACCCGCATCTTTTAATAAAGTGACTAACGCAGCTCCTAATTTATCGGCCCAATGGGCATTAAATGATGCTTGGTTTCTATCTTCAAAGTTGAGTCTTACAGGCGTGTTAAGGTAATGGTTTGCTTTAACAGTTAAGTTATTCCAATCACTACTATTGGCTGTATTTACGTAACCTGGGTTTCCGCTAAGCTTATGTGCCGCACCTTTAAGGCCTTGGCCGCTGTCTAGGCGTATTTCTTGACCGTTATAAGGCGCATGAGAAAATGGCCATAACGGTACTTTAGTTACCGGATCAGCACCATGCGTACATCGGTAAATGTGATCTATTCTTGAAGTAGCCGATCTTGAGAAGTCTTCTAAACCTACCCTTGGCGAACCAAATGTATAAAGTTTTACTGGTAACGAATATTCAGCTTTAATCCAATCGGCAGCCAGCGTTGCTAAAGCGCCCCCTAAGCTGTGGCCAACCAAATGAACACCCGCTGTAATTTTATCTCTTACATTCGCTGCCATAAACTCTTGAAGAGCTGGCTTCATTGTATAAAACGTTTTATTAAAACCAGCATGAACCATGCTGCCGTTAGCGCCACCACTTAAACCGAAATGTGCATCAGTTAGGCCGTCTCTCAGTGAAGCAGTCCCGCGAATGGTAATAACTGAATGCCCTTGGAATGCATTTTTACCATGTGCAACCAGACCAAAGCCTGTGCTTAAGCCAAATAGGTGAGAGAAAAAGCCGCCTGAAACGCCCTGTATAGACTTACTATTGATAGAGAAATCAAACTGGTCTCGCAAAGACGCATGCAACAGCCCATTTAAAAGTTTTGTATTTTTTAATTCTTTAGCATCATAGGCAAGTGACGCTAATTGAACTGCTTGAGTAGGTGTTAACGTATTCATTTTAAATCCCTTTATTGGTTTTAAACGTTAGAGCTTACAAGTGGTAAAAACAGCAAATGTATGCTGCTTATCTTCTTTAGCCGCTATATCATATGTTTGTGGTTCATGTGCGATATCACACACCAAATCATTCAAGTATTCGGTGAGTGTATCTTTGTGCTCATAAGGAAATACTCTAACAGCCCAAATAGTTACTTCCTCTGCATTTTCATCTAATGTGTAAATATGTTGAATAACAGATTCATTGTCGAACATGTTTGATGGCTTTGATGTTTTGATCACTTTTTCAGGAAAAGAAAAACGGCCATCAGTACCCGTTGTTACTTCATCAATATAATCATCGCCATAATTTAGTTTACGAAATACCTTTTTACCAGCAACAGGCTGCTCTTCGTATAGCAAACGACCTTCAACCGGCGCTGATAGTTCAAACTCTTCCTTACTAAAAAAACCAAACATATTTGCAAAAACCTGTGTTGTAGTAAATAAAATTAGCAACGCCACTGCTGCAATAAGCATTGGCAATTTAAATCGCTCTATTAACAATATAATCTCCTTAAAATCACAACTCACAAGCGCCATAGATTGTAAAATAATGATCTAATGCTTCTTTAATAGGCACATCATAGGTGTGTGGTTTCTTAGCAACATCACACCGTAACCCGTTAAGAAGCTCCCTTAGCGTTTCACTATTTTCATAAATTGAAATACCCGCATACCACAGCACAATGCCTTCGGGTGTGCCATTGTCAAGGTACACATGCTGAATTAATGCATCATTATCAAACATATTTGATTTCTTTGAGGTGCGAATTCGTTTTTCATCAAAGGCGAAAAAGCCGTCATCATTTGTTATTGCTTCATCTATGTACTCGTCGCCATAGGTGAGTGAACGAATAACTTTTGTATTTACAACGGGCACCCCATTATCTAATAAAATCCCCTTAATAGGAGCCGATAACAAAAAATCGTCTTTATTAAACAAACCAAAAGTATTTGCAAAAGTGTGTGAGCCAGTAAATAACGCCATAATAGCCACGATTACCCCCAACAATGAACACTTTAACCGCGACAACAGCAAAACTCCTTTTTAGCATTCAGATAAAAAATAGGCTCTGTAATTAAGCTACTTTAAACGTGAAATAAGAATCTATAATGACTTAAATACGATTTAAGCGCTAAACACACTAGTACAGCTAAAAAATATAATTATTTATTCTAATAAGGTACAAGTCGGATAACAAGCAAATTGCGCAAAAAAGATACTGCAAATTCACTTAAACTTAATTAAAAAACAGCTCATAAATAACTTTGCATATCACACTAAAGCCTATTCCCGTCATGAGTATATACCCAAAAAAAAGCCCAATAGCCCCTGCTGATGGATCCTTTTTTACATCAATTTTTAAACACAAGGAGCAAAAAACAATAAAGATAATAAAGTTAGCAATAATCCCAACAATATAGGCTTCTCCAGCTAACGGGGCGATCCCCGCCAGCGCTGCACCCAGCGTAATAAGCAGGCCGGAAGGTGCTTTTTTAAATGAACTATGATGTTCAATAACCTTTATCACAAGCGTTATAATCATGAGGACTAAAAAGTACAATGTAGGCCACAATGCGTTATATAAATAATCTACACTAAATAGCTGACTCACTGAAAAAACGCTTTCATCGTTTGCGGGGGGTATAGCAGTCTGTGCGGCCTCTGCGGGGTCATCCATAAAAAAGTACGCAATTGCCATAGCAATTAATTTTATAATCCCGAAAAAGATAAAGCCTGCAATCGTAAAGCTGATCGCATCATCCTTTGTGACAGGTTTTTTGGCTTTACTTGCCAAAATTACAGCGAGTAATAACCCCAATACCCAAACCCCACCTAGGTAAAGTAGCGCCTCAAAAAACTGGCTAAAATAGAAAACAGATACCCCAGGGGTGACAAACAAAAATAGAGCATCATCATTTTTGACCGGTGTATCTGTCATAGGGTGAAATTCTGGCTGTTTAAACAGAGCCAAATAAACAAACAACGGCTGTAAAATCACCATTAACATACATGTATTAATTAATGTCACACGTCATCCTTGAAACTAAGTTCTTTGCTAGCAAAGGCCTGTCTAAATTCCTGTTAAAGATTAATCTTTTGAAAGTAGGTTTTTAATTTTAACAACCCAGATTCAAGCTCAAACTGTTGTATTTTAGGGTTTTTAAACTTAAACCCATTGGAAATATGCGTATTAATCATAGCAGCCATGCCTTCAAAGCCTGAAGGCGCATTTGAGACTAAATCAGTCAGCAAAGGCTCAATAAGCGGCTGATGCTCTTCAATTAAATCAGGCTTGTTGTAAACATCGTTTACAAGCTGTGTGAGAGTTTGTTGGTGTTGTTGTTCCATAATATTTCTATAACTCCATGTTATTTAATTTTTTATGTTGTTTTGTTCAGCAAGTGCAAGTAACTCCGCGGCACGCTCTTTGTGATAGTTAATCATCGTGTTTTCATAAACATAATGAGCATGTTCACCCATTGCAACCCAGTCCTGCTGGGCCTTATATAAATATGCTAATTCAAAATGTGCAGCAGTTATTAAAGAGTTCGGCCGCTCGATATCTAATGTGATAAGCTCTTTATAAAGTGACATGGCATAATTTATATCTTGCTCCACAAACGTACCTGTCCTATATAACCATGCAAGTATTGAGTATGCTTTGGGTTCTTTTTTTTCCATTCTTTTTTTGGCTTCAGCAATTAAACGAGAGCCATCACCAATATGCATACTTAATGTTACTAAAGAATTCCAGTACCCCATCTCAATCGCTTTCTCACACCAAAGCTCTAGTTTTTCAGGTGCATTAATCAAACTTTTGTGGCATTGCTCTGCGGCTACTTCTCCCGTTAAGTCTGGATCATTAATATCTATTGAATTATCCCATCTTGGGCCTGCGGCATATAGGAGAGGCGAAAATACACACAGTAAAAAAAGAATTCTAAACATATTACTTCTCAAGCAACTTTTTTTCGGGAAGATGTACTGTATAAGAAGGAAAAGGAGAAGGTATGAAAGATCCCTTTCTTGAAAAGTAAACTTTTCTCAAAGATTTATCAGCATTAGACTGGCCTTCACAAACCCCATTATTAAAGCACGTTACTCCACCAATATACTCTATAAGACTAATGCTACTTACATTTAAACTTAGCATTATTGAATCGATACCAAAATGTTTATTACCTGCGTTAAATGCGTGATATCGATGCATAAATGCAACAATACGGGTACTTTGAGTTCGTTTTAATTCGGCATTAAAAATATTCGCCCACATTTGATTTCTTTGGATATGGGAATCCATACAGGTACTGTTGTCTGCTTGCTCCCAGTTACAGCGTCCGTCGATTTCATCCATCATTTCAGTTGACATATCTAATGGAACAATCTTCATCCCTAATGAGTTGGCCGCTCTCACTAATTCACTGTAGCCAGTACTCGCAGCATCATTCCAGTTCCAGTCTTCTTGGAAATGTTTTTTTATAGCATCAAAACCCTTTCCAGTTCGCTGATAGAACTCTATTTTATCTTTAATGTATAAAGGCAGCATTTCCATTGCAAAGTGAGTAAAACCTGCAGTTTTTAGCTGTTTAAGTGCCTTAACTGCCTCATATTTATACGATAGAGGATTGTGACTAGACTCTGCAATTATGACCAAGCGGGCATTTCCTGCCATTGTTTTATAGTTAACATCCGTGTTTATTTTACTCATATATTTCCCTATCCGTTTTATTAAAGCTCTTCAGTAAGCTCTTAGATATTTTATTTACACCAACCAATACTGTCGCTTATTGTGGCTACCTCTTTTTTATGTTCGGCCAACCAAGACTCGATAGCTAATGACGATTTAAATTCAGACCCTGTACCTGGCCAGTAAAAATTTCCACTTTCATCAACACAAAGTGCTATATAGACAGGCTCTGAATTAAAAATAACATCTTCCCCAGCCTCAACATACATATCATAGTTTAAGCTCTTGATAGGTTTGCCTTTGTAAGTAGAGAGTACATCCGCATAATAAACATGCTTTTCCGAATTATCATCTTCTTGAAAAGCCTCTACTTTAGTGATTTTAACTTTAGCAAGAAACTGAACATTTTCTGATGCTACTTTGAACCCATTTAGCTCTAAGCTTTCAGTAACGTTAGCTAATACAGGCTTAGTTAAAGCCAAAAAAGCGAATACAATAATAAATATTTTTTTCATTAGGCCTCACTTCCTGCAACTGATGCACTTTGTGTATAAATAGGCAAACTAGCTGACAATGAATCAAAGCTAGTCGGAACTACAAAGTCATCCCATACATCCTTTTTATACTTTGCTACATTAACACTGCTACTTTGATTGCCACCCAACATATATAAATAATTGCCATCAACACTTTGACCTACTACAAACGCAACATGACCCCCACCCTTTCTAGATTTTATACCTATAGCGCCGTAAACTGGTTTACTAATAGGTTTGCCAAAGTTGATCCTCTCTTTAGCTCTGAAAGCATTTTTTACCGGGTCCATGTTATTTTGCTGCATAACCCAAGCAACAAACGAGCCGCACCAAGCATTTTGCCCACCACTATCATCAGTACCCCAAAACTTTGATGCCTTGAAATACTCTAAAATACGCGGATTTGCTTTTTTGCCAGCGACTTCTGTCTCTCCAACTTCAGCATAAGCTGTTTTCATCCAAAATGCAGTTGTCACTGGCATAACTGGAGGCGTTTTAACTTTACTTAGCAAAGCCAAACCCGCTAGTTTCTCGTTGATCTTTTTGTGAGTTCGGCCATTTGGGTCTATTTTTCCATCTGGACGCACCATACCTACAACTTTGCTTTGAAACTGTTTAATTGCGGCAACAGTTTTAGAGTTTTCTGGGCGAGAACTTAAACGTCCGTCTACTGCTAATGCTTTTGTGCCTGGGAGAAATTTAAGTAATTTATTTAAAGCGGTTTGTACTGTTTTTACATCGGCTGGGGTATTAACACCACCGAGTCCAACAGATTGGGTTATTCTTATTGCTGACATGTGAAAGTCCTTTTCATGTATTTATTTTCAAAGCCATTTCATATTAACGTTCAACGAAATGGCTTATTTAGTTCACCGAGGGATACTCAATTTATTATTAATTAAAGTAGTTAACCGCCTGAAGCATTAATTCTTATGTAGTTCATTAGACAAAGAGATAATATCTGCCATTATGCGTTTCTCGCCTAATTCAGCGAGAAAATTCAAATGCTCAATCGCTTTTACTTTTTGCAAATTTTCAAGCTTATTTACACCACCAAGAGCCAAGGCGGGAACAAACGCATAGGTTTCATCGGCTTCTAATGGGCCTAGTTTTTTTAGTGCTTGCTCAAACAAAGGCTTTTCATTGACATCATCTTGCTCAAAAGCCTCCTTCCTCATGGTAGCAAAAAACAATTCAACCGAACGTTCCTCCCCTCGCTCCTTTAATTTTTCAGAATAATCGGTTGGGAAAATCATGCCGAAATTTGAATTAATAGTTATGCTGTCTCCAGATGTCTTGCCCCAAACAATCAAATCCCCAAAGGCACCGCGGCCAATAACATAATAACTGTCTGACCCGTTTTTTTCACGTTCAGCGAATTCGGTACCCTCAAGCCAAGTTTGCAAAATATCATGGTAATCTTGTGGATTTACTAGCCAGAAAATACCATCACCCCAGCCACAAAAACCGTATTCTTGCCAGTATTCCAACAAACGGTCAGGAAGTTTGCCTTTAAAGAAATTAAGTGTCTCCTTGGTTGGCATTGTCGCTTTTATCGCAGGGCCAAAGCCTTTAAAATTGTAAAAGTTATCAAAAAATTTATTCATCTATTTACACCTGTGTAAATCTACATTCATCTTAGCATCAGGCCCGATCTCCTCGAGTGCTTTTCGAGCCTGTGCGTCCATTACCTCTACACGGCTTGAACTTAATTTATTCCCAGCATCATCTTTACCATTATTCTTCCACTGTGAACCAATAGATTTGTTCACACTCGCATCGCCTAAATCTACAACGTTATCATAACCACCTGCGATCATATCAGGGTTATGTAGAGCATTCAGAGTGCTAATTTCCTTACTAGCAAGCTCTTGGGCTTTTTGAACCGCTTCTTCGCCAAAGTATTCGCCGCTTTCAAGCAGCTCCCTTTCATATTTAACGACTAACTTACGTTGGAAATCTTTTCTTGCTTTTTGCTGCGCAGCTCCTGTACCTTTACGACCAATTTTGTTGTATGCCTCTCGGTTATCTAAGTATTCCTTGACTGTCATATCATTAATGCCATCTTGCTGGCCTTTCAATTGACGATCATACTCAGCATCTGTACCTTTTTTATTCTTTTTGAAACAGGCAACTTTATGTAAATCCATTTCTCTAGCCGCTTTTTTAGCAGCTTGAGTTACGGTTGTTTGTGCAGCATCTGCAATGTCGTCTAACTTTTTAACAGCAGGCTCGAGCGCTCTGTCAGCTACTCTCCCAGGTATAAGTGCAATACCCGCTGTCGCAACCCCTGCGGCTGTTACGCCTGTTTCTACCATTTGGGTTATTGCCTCAGCAGCATCTGCAAGCCCTTCTACGAACCACTCTACGGGCACAATTGCAACAGGGGTTATTGCATCAGCCATAGGGTCGTTATGATCATACGCAGGCACTTCAATTGTTTTAGTTTCTTTACAACTAAGTCCAAACGGATCTACCCAATTAACTGGGTTCGGCGCATATTGGTAATGATTAATACCACCCACTAAACCAATCGGGTCTTGGTTTATAAAGCGTTGTTGTTTTGGGCTGTAATAGCGGTAACGGTTGTAATGTAAGCCGCTTTCTTCATCAAAATACTGCCCTTGAAAACGTATTGGCTGAGTGAAGCTGTTTTTAATAGATGCCTCAGGCTCTTCATAGCCATACACATCCGCGTGGTTTTGCCATACCACTTCTGCGTTTTTATTAGTTACAAAACGTGGGGTGTTTAGTTGGTCTAGGTGGTAGTAATACACCTCACCTTGTTTAATCAGTGCGACTGGGTGAAATTGATTGGGTAGGTTGATGTACCAAGTATATTCACCGTGCTGGTATTCGCCAATTAATTGGTCATTATCCCAAATGTAATCAATTTTGCCATGCTCAGTATGCTTAGCGATGCGTCGACCCAGTGGGTCGTAGTCGTAATTCGTGAGCGTACCATTGTTGTTAAAGCTGCTTAATTGATTGAACGCATTGAGTTGATTTTTGATATTATTTTAGCTGTCGTGGCTAAAAAAGTTTAAACAAAGTTCCCTAAACCTTTTGAAACATCCATGTTATTAAAGAGCATATTTATCTTAAAATTTGACAGAGTATTTTTTACATTTAATAGATACTATAAAAGAAAGCGTTAAAAATTTAGCTAGGATAACTATTTTGATCCATGAAAGATAATAAAGAAACAAATCCTAATTTATTAAACTCTATATTTATATAAATATTTTCTTTCTTAATAACTTTTGAACCATTTACCCCCCCTCCAGTGCCATCCAAACTTATAGACTTAACAAGGCTATATCCGCCACCTTTAATATTATTTTCCACATCGGCCAAATCCATACCGAAAGTGAAGCCTAAAACATTTAATTCACACTGCTTTACATCTTCATCACCATTAAAATGAAAAAACAAACACTCAAACTCACCTTCATCGTCATATAAAATTGAAACCCCTTTTTCGACGAAAAGCACATATGTTTCCTCTAACTCTTCATCTAAAAAATACTTTGGCTTTTCATTAAAAGTTTCATAGAACATGTCTGTATTATCAAATTCAATACTAGAGTCTATAATCATTTTTATGGCGTTTAAATCTACAACCACAACCATCAAGTACTTTTATTTCCTCTACAGAGCCCATGCATATTAGTATTTACTGAGTCGCTTTGCAGTATACAACTCCATTTGCGGAAAGCTGGCTATTTTCAGCCCAATAACAGTTACTGTTTTCACTTTTCCATAGCGAAAAAGCTGCATCTAGACTTTTTGAATTTTCTAGGCCAATAAAAGAGCTTAAAAAGTAGGCTGATACAGTTGCCCAACGTGTTTTTTCTAAAGACCAATCATAAAGTAATAAAACAGCATCATCATCAGGAAGCTCATCAATTAAATACTCTGAAATTGAACCATAAATATTAGAATGCAACTTATTTTCACCTGATTTAAAGTTTATTTTTTCTGGTGAAACCTTAACAGATGAAATATTATCTATAAAATTGATAGTCAAAAAATCATTATCATGTTCTAAGAAAACACTGACGTCTGATAAATATCTTTTGACGATCTCAACAAGCTCTCCATCAGATATTTTCTCCTTATTCATTATTCCAGACTTGATAGCTAAATATTTATTAAAAAGCATCCTTGAATTAGGAAATAAGGATAGAGCTTCAAATGCTTGTTCATTTGAAAGATAATCAAAATAAAACTTTCGATATATGCAATCGTCATCAGATAAATCAACATCCTCCCACTCTGTCTCAGGTAGGGACTTTAACAATATATCTTCTAAACTTTTAATAGTTGTACTCATTAAATACTCTCTTTATTTTTCTACTATTATTTTCCACTTATCCTTTAAGTCATTAAGCTTCTCATCAAATTGTTCTAAGGAGCTACTTTGATCTATGGCTTCCCCTAACTGCTTATGGAATATTGACGAGCCCGGAGCAGTGACTTCATTTGTTTCTGGGTTTAATATCCTATGGCCACCTTGAGTTGAGGAACCTGGTATTGTCCATTTTAGCTTTTCAGTTGGTACAGAATAATCATTATGAACTTGTTCAACAGTAACTCCCCACTTTTTCCAGTGGGGTGCTTTAGAAACCATTAGATGTTCATGCATACCACCATCTCCCCTTAAGCCATTTTCAATTTTACGCCTAATTTTTTTATCTTTCTTATATAGTAGAGCCAATTCCTCAGGACTAAGCGAATCAAACCAAGCATTAAATTCACCACTTTTATATGTAGGAACATCCTTAGCAGATAAATTATCAATGTCAATTAATCTAATGCCTGAATTTCGTTCATCAAGGTCTTGGGGCTTACCTAACCCTCGCCATTCGCTAATACTACCATCGCCACCATTAGCAAGCCAAGTACGGTAGCCTATATCTTCTTGAACATCATCGGTAGACCACTCGTCACCATCTACTCCAACTGCTTTATAATAAACTTCGTCGCTATGCTTGGAGTAAATAGTTCCATCAGGCCCAGTCAGTTCCTCTAAAGCTCCACCCGTTGACGGGCTATATGCAAGCAGAGAAACTGTACCTAAAGCCCTGGCCAACCAAGGAGCAACTTTTGCTAACATTGCTCTTTCAGCGACATATAAAGCATCGTTTGCTGCTGTTTGAACTGCTATTCGTGTAGCAGTAGTTGCAGTGGAGTTGACTAGAGACTGGACAGGAGCAGCCTTAGCTACTGCTAATGCAGCTAATCCATGCTTAATTTCTTTAGGAGTTAAATTACCATCCTGAGCGGCCAAGTATAATTTATCTGAAAGCTCAGGACTGATTATTCCCGATTGAGTGCAATTATGTAATGCCTCTTTTAATGAAGCTTCACCCTCTTTACACATCAACCCAAACGGATCTACCCAATTAACCGGGTTCGGCGCATATTGGTAATGATTAATACCACCTACTAAGCCTATCGGGTCTTGGTTTATAAAGCGTTGTTGTTTTGGGCTGTAATAGCGGTAGCGGTTGTAATGTAAGCCGCTTTCTTCATCAAAATACTGCCCTTGAAAACGTATTGGCTGAGTGAAGCTGTTTTTAATAGATGCCTCAGGCTCTTCATAGCCATACACATCCGCGTGGTTTTGCCATACCACTTCTGCGTTGTTGTTGGTTACAAAACGTGGGGTGTTGAGCTGGTCTAGGTGGTAGTAATACACCTCACCCTGTTTAATCAGTGCGATTGGGTGAAATTGATTTGGTAGGTTGATGTACCAGGTATACTCGCCGTGCTGGTATTCACCAATTAATTGGTCGTTATCCCAAATGTAATCAATCTTGCCATGCTCGGTGTGCTTGGCAATACGGCGACCCAGTGGGTCGTAGTCATAATGAGTGAGCGTACCATTGTTATTAAAGCTGCTTAATTGGTTGAACGCATTGTATTCACGGTGCGTTTTAATACCTTTACCGGTTTCACGAGTTTGGTTACCACATTCATCATAATGAAAGTCGCTGTCGCCAAAGTGTGTTAGGCGGTCGGCCTCGGTTGCGCTTTGAATAACAGTATCATCGGTTAAGTTACTATCTGATGCTGTAACCGAATCGTTATATTCGCTGTGAATAACATCATTTGTATACGCTGAATCGTTATTTTCAACGTGATTGATTGCATCGCTGGTATCAGGTTGCAATTCGGTTAATTCGCCATTTTTTAGTTTTGACTGGCTAACAGGGTTACCAAAGCTGTCCCACTGGTATTGGGTAGTAGTATCAACCTCAGAGCTTGCTAAGTTTTGCTTAATTAACTGGCCAAGGCTGTTGTATTCAAAATTAATATTATGACTACTAACCCCTTCTTCTTTACGCGCAATCAACTGGTTAAGACTGTCGTAATTGTACGTACAGGTATCGAATAGTGCTTGCGCAGGATGGGTTAACTGCTGCTGTGTTAAGCGGTTGAATACATCAAACTGTTGGGTAAGGGTGACATCATTACCAAAGAGCTGTGTTTTAATGTTATTTTCGTTATCGTAACCAAGTTCAACCAGTTTTGTTAAATCACCATTCGCTTGTTTTACTTGTATTGCACTAAGCTGACCAAATTCATTGTAGTGATAATCAAGCGTTGTTGAATCTGGTAGAGTGAGAGACTGCCTTCTACCATAGTCATCGTAGGTGTATGCCAGTTTATGTGTTTGATGTTGATTATGAATTTGCTCAACACCGATTAATCGGCCACCTTTATCAAACGCTTGTTTTATCGTTGATTGCGCATTATGAGCTCGCGCTATTTTGCCTTCTGCCGTGTAGGTGTAATGGTTAGCGTTATTAATGATTTGTTTGCCTGTGGCAAGGCTTGCGTGCTGCGAAATTATGCGGCCTAGTTTGTCACGCTTAATTTTTACATGGCGTTTATCGCTTTGTGTTACTGACACTAAGCGATTACAAGCATCATACTTGTATTGTTGTATCGTGCCATCAAACCCCGTTACCTGAGTCGGGTTTTCATTTGCATCGTAGTTTATACGGTATACATGGCCGTCACTGCGCTCAATTGCCGTTAAGTTGCGCTCTTTATCATAAGTTAAATGCAGTGCGCTGCCGTCGGGTTGAATAACACAATGCGGCTGGCTTAGCCCTTCAAAGTGTTGCTCTGTGGTATCGCCGTTGCTGTTTTGTGAGCTAACTAACCTACCCGCTTCATCGTATATGAAGTATTGTTGTTGTTTATTTTCTGGATCATTTTGAGCAAACGCGGTGGTTTGCACAAGTTGCCCCTGCTCATTGTATTTATACTGAGTAAGCAGCCCTGCTTGGTTTATTGTTGCATTAATGCGGCCTAAGTTATCGTAGCTATAACGAATAAGCTCATTATTATGCTGCTTAGCAAGTAGCTCACCATGCTCGTTCCACGTATATTTTAAAACATGGCCGTTAGGCGTGATATGTTGCGTTAAGTTACCTTGTTGATCGTAGCTATAAAGGGCAATTCGACCATCTGCTAGGGTTTCGCTTTGCAGTAATCCAGAAGCACTGTACTTACGTTGGATCTTGTCGCCATTTGGCAAGATAGTTAACACTTGTTGGCCGAGTTGGTTATAGCCAAACTGAGTACGAGTACCATCAGGTTGAGTGACAGAGGCAAGCTGACCATAGTCTGTATAGGCATACTGAGTTTGATTGCCCAAGGGGTCTGTTTGTGTCAGCTTTTGTCCAAGCGAATTGTATCCGTAGGTTGTAGTGTGACCGTTGGCATCCGTATGCTCAATCAATTTACCTTGTTCGTTATGAACAAAATGCTCTTGATTACCGCGAGAGTCGATACTGGTTGTTTTATTCCCTTGATACTCAAACTCATAGCAATAGGTATTGTCATCACCCCATTGTTTTATACATTTGGCATCGTAACCGTATGAATCCCATTCAAAATGATGACTAAAACCACTTGCTCTGGTCCGCTTTGTTAATAAATGCGCAGCATTGTACTCATAGCGCTCTTGCTCACCATGTTGGTTTGTTGCAGCAACTAAATTTTGCTGTTCATCGTATTCATAACGTGCCAGAGGCTGATCAATCAGAACAAGCTTATTGTGTTCATTTGTTCTATAAGCGTGAACTGTTTTTAGCAGCCCTTGTTTATTATATTTTAAAACGCAACCACGTGCTTTATTCACCTCTATGCGCTCTAAGCGCTCTTGAGAGTCATAATAAAAACGTGTGCTCTGGCCTTTTTCGTTAATGATTTTTTCAAGTAACCACGCAGACTCGCTAGGCATGAACGTTAAGTGATGGTCATTCGGTGTTACCAACACTTGTTTGCCATTTGTTTTGTAATGCAAGGCAAGGTTACTGCTCAGCTGGTAGCTAGACTGGCCTGGTTTTACTTTTTCAAATCGATGAGTCGCACCATGTTCATCATGGTACTCTAACCAGTAAGTGCCTTTTTTCTTAGGGCCAACTTTTGGGGGTGGTAAGTAATGCTCTGTTAATTTCACCATGTAATCATGGCGCCAACCATTACCAAGCAGTGAGCGTTGATTACACTTTGATGAGCGATACAAACGTCGCCAATTAAGTGGCTTATTCGCAGCGAGCGTAAAATCCACTAACGGCAATATTTCCTCGCCCGTCAACATTGAAACAGGGTCTGAACGACACTCTTGCTCTGTAATTGGGGTTTCACTGGCAGTGGCATTGCTTGCCCCCCCGCTATTACTTGCAGGTGCTTGCGTTGCTTTTTTACCGCTACTTGAGCTGCTTTGTGATTGTGATTTTTTGGCTTGCGATGGACGAGTATTATCGCTTACTTGAATAACTGTTTTAGCTTTTTGTCGGTAACAGCTCACTGCGCCAGAGGTAAGCGCACTCACTAAGGCGGTGGCGGTTTCACGCGCCGATGCTTGCCTTGGACAATGAATACCCGCAGCTTGTAGTAGTTGAATGAGATCTAAACGTTTCGATGCATCACCACTTAATGCCGTGCCTAACTCAGCAACGTACTTGTACGCACTATCCGGCGTGCTCGTCGAAACAGGCTCAAAGCCACTGGGGGCTTTTTGCTTAGCTAACACCACACAAATTGGGTAGCTTATTCCTTGTAAAACAACTGCTCTGCTATCCATTAGTTGCACACTTCCTTACTTGTCCATAAGTATGACGCGACGGCTTGGTACTTGTTACTTTCTTGAGTTATCACTAACGCCTGAGACAAACTGTCATTATAAAATGGGCTATTTGTCAGCGTTGCAAGATTGATAATCCCTTCTAATGCACCTAGTTTTCCTAATTTATAATTAGGTAATTGAAAAATCGTCTGTTCATTAATTTTGTTACTTAACACTGGTAAATAATTTAACCAGTCATCACTTTCTACGCCATTTCCTGGGGCGAAAATTATGTCTATTGGCTGCTCATTAAGCGATAAAACACGCTTTAGCTCCCCTTGAATAGGGTTATGCTTGGCAAGGTCTATCGAAGCAACCATCTCTGCTGATTGTAACACCCAACCAGTATTTATAAACTCAATATTAGCCGTGCTTGCAGCCACACCTAAATAATCAAACTGTTCGCACTTATTTGCTTTAAAGACACCATCAATGGCAATCACTGTTACATTTTCAAGGTTGTTCTCTTGAGCCAGCATTAGTGCTGAATGTATACCATGGCAACCCTCAAAAAACAGATGTTCTAAGGGCGTGCCAAAGCATTGCTGTAAGCTCGTTGCAAACAGTGTTTTTAATTCACTTTGGAACGGCAACGCAGGCAAAAGCCACATTATAGTGCCATTTTGCGCGAAATCCGTTTTAAAAACAGACTTAGCTTTCATGATGCAGTCATACACAAACGCATCAGTTGAATGCCAAGGAACTACACAACCTTCACTAGAACCACCTTCTAATAGTAATTCTTCAGGACTGAGCTTATACGGCGTTTCAAACTGATCGATGTTAATTTTAAATGCACTCAATGAACACTCTCTTGATAGTTTTTACTATCCATCTTAAGCGCATTTAAAATTGCTAATACTTGCCAGCTTTGTTGATCAACACCTTGCTGTTTTACTCTATCAATCGGTTGATTTAATGCATAGCCATATACTAAAGTTTTGCCAACGTAATATGACTCGTGCTCAGGCCAATGCTGGTTAAACTGCTGTTGGAAATCAACGATTGCTTGTGCATCTGTTTGTGCTTGCACTTGAGTTTCATAGGTCACTAAATTATCTAATTCAGCCCCTAAACAACGCTTTATACCATTAATAAGTGGCTCTGCATCTTCAATATCCGACAATAACGACACAACTAACGGAACATATTTAGGCATGCCTGTATGCAGCATCACTTGTAACGCCTCTTCTCGAGACAGCGCTTGGCTTGCAAAGTTGCATACATGATTCACGCGTTGTTGATCAAGCAATAATAAATAAGCAGACATTAACGGTGAATTAATTAAATTTAGCTCAGCAAAATCGTTCGTGGTTTTAAACAACGCCTTTGTTGTTGGTAATTCTATAGCGGCTTGTTTAAATGCTTTAAATAACTCAACATGCTGAGCAGACTGACTAAAGTAAATCGGCTTGAGTGCATCAAATGTCTGCGCATAAGCCGTTTGTGTACGACCGCGATAAATTGCTAACTTTTCAACGAGTAGCTGTTTAACTGGCAGCTCTTTTTCGTCACTTTCATTTAAGTGTGTTACGCACTCATGAGTTAACTTTTTAGGTGACGTTAATAACGTGACCAAGCATGCTTCAGCCAATGTGCTTGCTAATACTTCGCCAGTATTCAAGTCTCGAAGAGCTTGCAGTAACTGGGCGGCTGACAATGTAACTTGCAGAATCTCAGAATTATAAGCATGAAGTTTTAATATGAGTTGCTGACGAGCTTGCATCAAATAGTCAACAGAATAAAAAGGATTCTGTTGTGCACTGTGTAGTTGATTTAAAGTATTTGAATGCGCTTTTAGCAACATAGCAAGCATGATTAACCACCGATCAACACGGTGGGATTACCAACGATAATTTTGCCGCCATGAGACGTTCCGTCGCCCATTCTAGCTGCTGGCTTTCCGTTTATTTTAACGGTAGATGATCCGCTATTGATGCTATCAGGAGGGCCAACACAAATCAGCATATCGCCTTTTCTTGCTGCTGGCATACTACCAATTAATACATTTGATGAACCCGCCACAATAGGGCCACCAACGTGAGGAACTTTTGCAGTTACTTTAGGACAAAGGTGCATATGACCAATTGTTGAAGCGGGTTTACCCATAACCTATTCCTTGTTTTCACATCCATTAATCGTACAGAGGGATAACTTGTAACTTATTAACACTCACAAGCTTCGCTAGCTCTTCTACGATATCATCATACGATAAGTCGTTTATGATTGAGCTGGTCTGTGTCGCATATTGATATACATAAGAAAGCACATTACTACTGTTCAAATTAGGATGAAGGTTATAAAAAAATTGCTCAGCAAAATAACCATCATGGCCTTTAAAGTAATCAATTGGCAGACTCAAAAAAGGATCATCCGGACGGTTTACCGATAAACACACTAAATGCGGTAAACCATAGCGACAATACACTGTAAAGCCGCTGCTAGCAGCTCCATGAACAGCACCTGTTTGAAAAGTTGTAATCAGTTCCATAGCTTAATTCAGCTTAATCATGCCGGCAGAGAGTGTAATTGCACTGCCATCTACTTTTACATTACTGCCTTTAATATCAATATTTGTGCCTTCAATGGCAATATTACCACTGCTGCTCATCGTTATTTTTGCTGAGCCCGTTTTAATAACAATTTCTTTTCCAGCTTCAATATTAAGTGTTTTACCCACTTTTAAAGTGTCATTATCGCCAATATCAACCGTACGATTTACTTTTATTTTCGCGTCATCGTTGTTGCCAACTTCTAGAAAACGATCGTTATCAATTTTTTCTTTTTGATCGTTCTTTACATACAATTGTTTGTCTTTTTCTGCTTGCATGTAAACTAATTCGCTGCCTTTTTTATCTTCAAAACGCAGCTCATTAAAGTTATCGGCCCCACCTTCTTTTGTAGAGCGAGTTTTTATACCACTTTGTGTTTTTTCAGCAGGCAAAGCATACGGAGGCATTAGATCGGCGTTATAAACCGCGCCGCTAATAATCGGTTGGTCAGGGTCACCATTTATGAAGTCAACCAACACCTCTTGTCCAACGCGAGGGAAAAAGAATGCGCCCCATTTTTTACCGGCCCAATTTTGAGCAACCCTAATCCAACACGAGCTTTGAGAATCTTTTTTACCTTCACGGTCCCAATCAAATTGCACTTTTACACGACCATATTGGTCGATCATAATTTCATCGGCACTGTCACCCGTCACGATGGCCGTTTGTACACCGTTTATAACAGGTTTATTTTTAATATGGGCTGCACGGTAAGGCACATCTTTTGGAACACACTCAAAGTGGTTAGAAAAAACTTCTTCAGTTTGAGATTGTTGTCCGCCAGATTGGTTTGGCACCGTGATCGCGGTTAGCAATGAGGTAATTGCAAATGTTTTGCCCTCTAGGCGCGGATCTTCATGCTTTTTAAAACTAAACAGTTTACCAACAGAAAAAGATCGGCAGTCACTTCGACCACTACTTAATTTCATATTTCGCTGGAGTGACTCTAGCTGCAGTGCCGCTAAATTTGCTGCACGAGGATGCGTTTCTGCTTCGCCTGTGTATTCAAATACTTCTGCAACCGACTGAGTGGGTAAATCAGCTTTAGCGTGATCACCATCTGGGTATCTTGGCGGTTGCTTAAAATCATAACCAATTCGTTTGTAGCTGCCTGGTGCTAAACTTAAGCCACCTTGCCATTTATTGACATGAGACTCGCTTAAATGACCAGAGCTGAACACAACTTTAGCCTCTGCGCACTCTTCATAGGCAGTGATATCATCGGCAAGAACTAAAGTATGATTACTTTTACTGTGTTCGAAGAAGTAAAAAATCCCTTCTTGTTGTAGTAATCGCTGAATAAAGTCAAAGTCAGATTCTTGATATTGAACACAATATTCATACTTAGGGTACGTTTTAGTGGTGTTATCTTTGAATGCAACATTATGCTGACCAAATAAATCAGCAAAAATATCTTGAATGGTTTTCTTTTGAAAAATACGACTGTTTTTTCTGTTACGCATTGACGCTGCGTAAGGAACAATCGTTGCGTGATAATCAATATAATTCTTTTGTTCGTCTACATCAGCCGTGCGGCTTCCGTTAGATACCAACTGGCTAACAATACCATGAAAGTATCGCTCACCTGCACCGTCGGCATTTCGAACTTTTATGGAAACAGGCTTACCAACAAGATCTTCATGTGCGATTTGCGTCCCAATAGTAAACATATTCACTGACATCACAAACAAATCTGACATCGATTCTTGTGCGACGAGTCGAGTCAAATACAGTGCGTCTTTGCCTGCTGGGGTGTTTATCTGAATTACATTTTTATCTTGTGTTGCTTTTTGCATTCCTTGCTTCCTATTCCTACAGATCAAAAAAGCTCTGAGTAAAACTCAGAGCTAGTCGGTTTTGCAAAAAATTACATTTGCTGACCTTTAACGCCACTGTAACCATAAACAAGTGGTGCAGTGATGTTGTTTTTATCATCAGTAGGCGTCACTGTCATCATCATTTCAGTGTAGCTGATAGTGATAGTTTCAATTGGGCGATCGTTTTGAACTGATACAGAGTAGCTAGAAATCATTGCATCTGTTAATTCGATTTTCATGATTTCTTCAACTTTATCACCTTGTTTAGTGATATGGAAAACAGCTGGTAAGCCTTTACCAATAGTTGCTTCTTTGAATAAGTCCGGAGACGCTTTATCTTGAAGTTTAGTGATAGTTACATCGCCTAAACGAGTTGAGCTAGACTCACGGTCCATTGCTGTACCTGTGTGAGCTGAAATTTCACGACTTACATTCCAATCTAGTGATAAAACCGTGATTAAGTCTTTGAAAGACTCAGCTGTAGTTTCACCTTTAATTGAACCGTATTTTAAATATGTATTTGCTTGCATATGATAATGCTCCTTTTTAATTTATAAATTTTATCCATTAAACTGGATTATTTACTTTTGGTTACCCAAAATTCCTTTGAAATCACTATCTTTAACTGCGCAACGAAAGGGTCTTCTCAATCCTTTCCCTAGACGAAGACAATGTCTCAATGTTCCATCAATTAATGAAGACGGAGAAATTATAATCCGACTCAAAAAAAGAAACAAGAAAACTTATGATTAATAATTAACTTACTTTAAAATCAAAGTTACCATCATTAATAAATAATGATATCTCATTTAACTGTTCACCTGAAACTATGTTATCAAGTAATCTCTTCGATAAAAGTGGCAATACATTATTTTGCAACAATGTATGTATATTCCTAGCACCCGAACCAGAGTCATTGCAATTACTAACTATATAATCAATAACGCAATCAGAGTATACAAGCTCAGAATTATAATTATTCTTAACTCGCTTACATATTTTATTCAATTGCAATCTTGCTATATCTGCAAGAGTACTCTTACTTAATGGAATGTAAGGAATAACATTTATGCGACCAAGAAATGCTGCTTTAAACACATCTAACAAATCATTTTGTAATGCTTTTTGCAGACCGGCAATGCTTGGTGCAGTCTCCTCGTCCTCAAATAAGCTCATTGTGGTGTCGGTACCCACGTTTGAAGTCATGATTATGATGGTATTTTTGAAGTCGATATCTCTACCTTCACCATCTTTTATTGTACCTTTATCAAATACTTGATAGAAAATATCGTGAACACCTGGGTGTGCTTTTTCTATTTCATCTAACAAAATTACGCTATAAGGTTTACGACGAATAGCTTCTGTTAATACACCGCCCTCACCGTAGCCAACATAACCAGGAGGAGAGCCAAGTAACAGCGACACTTTATGCTCTTCTTTATACTCAGACATATTAATGATGGTGATATTTTCTTCACTACCATACACTTCGTTCGCTAAAGAAAGCGCAGTTTCTGTTTTACCTACCCCACTTGGGCCTGCCAACATAAAGATACCATTAGGGCGGCTTTCATCGGCTAAGTGTGCTTTCGATGTTTGCACAACTTTTGCAATTAGATCGAGTGCATGGTCTTGGCCTACAACACGTTGTTTCATGGTATCAGCAAGTTTTAAAACACTGATAACTTCATCTTCATGCATTTTACCTACAGGAATACCAGTCCAATCAGAAATAACTTGGGCAATTAATTCATCATCTACTTGCCAATGGACCATATTCGAATCAAATTGTGCAAGGTTCTCTTTATACTGCTGTAGTTTCTGAATTTCCTCAGCGTTGTCATTGTCATCATCGTTAAGCGCAGTAAGTACTTCTTTTACGTCTTTAATTAATGACATTTCACTCTCAAATTGCTCTTTTAGAGGTTCAAGCTGCTGAGAGATTTGCTCACTTTTTTCGTTTAGTGTTGCAAGTATCTCGCTGTGATCAAGGCCTGTACGCTGTTCACGGCTTAACATAGCAATTTGAGATTTAATTTCTGACTGCTCGTTTTCTAGCTTTTCGATCGAGTTAGGTTTAGATGCTTGGCTCATAGCAACGCGCGCGCATGCAGTATCCAGTAACCCAACCGCTTTATCTGGCAGTTGTCTGCCAATGATATAACGGTGAGATAAGTTAACAGCGCTTTCTAATGCTTGCTCAGAAATAAATACATTATGGTGTTTTTCCATCACTGGCACTAAGCCACGTAACATAGCAATGGCTTTTTCTGGTGTTGGTTCTTCCACCTTAACGACTTGGAAACGTCTTGCTAATGCAGCATCTTTTTCGAAAAACTTCTTATACTCAGCCCATGTTGTTGCAGCAATCGTTCTTAACTCACCACGCGCTAGTGCAGGCTTTAATAAATTTGCCGCATCATTTTGACCCGCTTGGCCACCGCTGCCGATCATAGTGTGTGCTTCATCGATGAAAAGGATAACTGGGTAAGGGGCATTTTTAATTTCTGAAATAAGTGACTTTAAGCGATTTTCAAACTCACCTTTCATACCTGCGCCAGCTTGTAATAGCGCAAGATCTAAAGTATGTATTTTTACATTTTTTAATACTTCAGGAACACTTCCTTGCGCTATACGCAGTGCTAAACCTTCAACTACCGCAGTTTTACCTACCCCAGCTTCGCCCGTTAAAATTGGGTTATTTTGCCTGCGGCGGGTAAGAATATCGACCATTTGGCGGATTTCAAAATCGCGGCCTAAGATAGGATCAATTTTGCCTGCTTTAGCTTGCGCCGTTAAATCAACTGTAAACTGATCTAGATTAGGTGTTTTCGATGACACATTTACCGGCGCATCGTGTTGTGTCTGTGAAGCAGGGTTTACCTCATTCGACTTAGTAACCAGTTCTGGCCAAGCATGTAAAAGTTGCCCTGCATCAATTTTATTGAACTCTTTACTACAACGGCTGACAACGCTTGCTAACGTATCGTCTTTCACTAGCGTATAAATAATGTAGGCACTGCGTATTTGTGTGTCTGTAAACTCAATGCTTGTACTTAGCCAAGTTTGTTTCAATAAGCTTGTTACATGAATTGATAAACTAGGTGATGAGTTACACCCTGTTTTATGCGATTCAAGTGACTTATTTAAGTCGTGCTTAAGTTTGTCTTCATCAATATCGTAAGCACTTAAAATGAGTCTAAGGTCATCAACTTGCTGTTCAAGCAATGCTAAAATCCAATGCTCTAGTTCAACAGTAAAATGGCTGCGGCTATTACAAATAGCAACAGCTAGCTCAAGACTTTTTTTACATTCAGGACTTAGCTTTTCAACTAGTTTATTTAGTGTCATGGTAGACATAATATTTCCTTGTATTTATTTATCCTTTAAACGACAACTCAGTGACGTTTCCCTTACGAACACCACTTTGCGGTAAAAGAAAGCTATTACAGCCTAATTGAAAACGCTCTTCTTTTAGTTGTGTTGCATCTAATTCATAAAAATTCGACTTAATAACCAGCTCATGTTGAACTTGATTACCGAGAAAATCTTTCGTTATTTTGTGTGCAAGATCGTATAGATCTCTGCGCGGCAAAAGACGCGTTGTTTGCTTTGCATCTTTTGGTTTAACAATCACTTTCACTTTTGTAGAAATATCCCATACTTGCTTTCCTGCCATCGCATCTACACCTAAACGCGCATGCTTTGCATTAAAACCCGTACTGGTTATTTGTGTTTGTTCGCTTTGTTTTAATGGTTGCCACTGGCCAACAAACTGCGCAATTTCAACATCACAATCGAGATAGAAAGCGAGAATATTTCGCAAATCAGCAGCATTACGTGCTCTTCGGCTAAATAAACCACCAAAATACAATTGATGCGGGGCACGACCACCGCTTAGCAAAGATAAGATCTTTGTATGTTGATCATGCTCTTTATTGGCAAAGTTAAGTGTGGGCTTATACTTCTTCCAAGCACGATAATATAAAGAAACTAAACGATGATTAAACATGTCATAGAAATCACGCATGGTTGTGTCTTTAAAGCGCAACCTTTGCATCACCAACTCACTATAAAAATGAGGCAACGCACCAGAGCATCCCGTCATTCCCATAAATGAGACTTCCATATTAAATTTTGTGGCGCCTTCGTATGTTCCTGATGACTTTAGATTTGTGATCGCATTGCCGGCAAAACCAAATTTTTGAGTGGCCGAAAAACGAATAAGTTCTAGCTTAGGATGACTGTCATAGCCAACCTTACGATACTGCTGCGCAGATTCTTGTAACTGTGATTCAATAATGAACACCGCTTTATAAAAATCAGTTTGAGTTGCACTGTGCAGTAACTTATCAATCATAGTAAAATCCCAGAACCAACCCGAGCAGGCCATTGATGGTAAACTCGATCTTGCTCTTTAAGTTTTAAACTCAACCGGGTGAAGCTATTAATTGAAGCAAATTGTGAGAAAAAACAATCTAAAACAGATGCAAAAAAGAATACACCACTGCCCGAGAAATCATCATTTGCAAAGGTAATTTCGATATCTGTGCCAGATGCAAACGCCACTCGACCATTTTGCACTACACGCGCCGTTGCAGGCTCAATTTTTACATTGTAGATATTATCGATCATGCCTTTTGATTGTGGCGTTGCTTTGAAATCATATAATCTAAGTGTTTCTTTCAACTTATCGACTGCGTTTTCACCGCTAAATGAATCAATGGTGAGGTGATTAATGAGCTGCCAACGCGTGCTACTTCCTAATACTGGTCTGACTGCGTGAGTAGGTGCCACTAAACACCTAATTTTTTTAATTACATCACCCCGTTTTGGCATAGACAAACCAAGCTCATCATCACCAAACGGTAAGCTTGCTGGCAGATTTCGGTTACTGCATTGAGCGCGCACGGTTAACACACTATTGCCTTCACTCAGCTCTTGGGCACTATTTTCAAAGCCACCATTAACCAAAGATAAATAGGTTTCTGTCCCCGCCTCTGCATAGCCGCCAGCCCATAAAGCGGTTTCACGGCGTGTATGCCAAAATAGATCTTTATGTTCTTGATATTTAGGGTGTGTTTGCCCATAAAAAGGCGTAACGATTTGTTTATTACCCTTATGGTCAAATGCCACGACTTCTTCAATGCTTATGATTTCAGATATTTCAGAATCGATATAACGTGGTGCAAGCTTGTACTCGTACTCACTTAGCTCAGGTCTGATCGGCTCAATTTCTTGTTCAAACATATTAATAATGGGTGTGCATCCCAATAAGAACATGTCTTTATCAACTTGTTTTTCTAACTCTGTAGACTCTGTGTCTAAATAAAAATACAAGGTCGTTGTGTTTGAATCACGCGGCAACACATGGCGAATATTTTGTAATTCGAAAAATTTAAACTTTTCAGGAAAAATAAAGTGTTCAACCAATAACCTAAAGCCAGATGAAGAGCGTAATGAATAAGGCACTACAGCCTCATCGTGCTCAAAACCAACAGGCTTTAAATGCTCATTTGACAGATAGTGAACACCTTCATCGCCATTATCAACGGCAATACCAATACAGTGTTTGAATAATAATTCGTACACTTTTAATGAAAAATGCCACTGCCCATGTATAAATACTTTTAGATTATTAAGCTCAGTCTCATGCAGCGGTACTCCTTCATACTCACCTGTGAGCTGTACTTTGAAAATGGCTTTTGCAGGCTCATTCCAAGTTGGTTTTGGTGCAATAAACGGACTATTATCAAATTGAGCCGCCGTGATTTCAACTGGCCAGAGGTTGGTGTCAAAGCAGCTTTTAAACTTACACTGCTTCATGTTTTCAACATTGGTTTCGACTTCACTTCCTCTCGGTATGACGATGCCTGTTGTCGATAAATTTTCTGACTCAAGCTTAATAACAGACAATGAAGGGATAGGTGCTTGGTAATCAGGATAAAGCTGACCTAATAGTGCATCCGTAAGTTCAGGAAAACTATCATCAAGCTTTTGTCTGATGTTCGCTGTCAAAAACGCAAATGATTCAACCAACCTTGAAACATGAGGATCTTCAATCGTTTCATCACTGAGTTTTAGTCTTCCAGCAACCTTTGGGTATTTCTCAGCAAAGTCTTTACCTAAGTGGCGAACATACGCCAACTCACGGTTATAATATTTTAATAATTCATCATTCATAGTGAAGACTCGAAAATTTTCATGCCAAGGCTAACCGGCTCAACCTCAGAGTTAAAACTAATAAACTCAGGCTCAGGATCGGCATATAACAATGCATTTATTCTTAGGTTTAACACACGATTAATTGGCAACTCTTCGTCAACTAACACTTCAACTTCAATGAAACGCGGCTCAAATCGTAAAATGGCATCGCGTACTTTTTCGCACAACACGAGTCGCCCTTCATGAGAGCTCACTGACATACTCGAAAAGTCGGGGAGCCCATAGGATAAGCAAGATGTCGCAAGCTCAGTATACTGACTAGGCCATGTATGCCATTGAATACGAGCATTAAGCAAAGCTTCCATATCTCGTCGCACTGAATTTTTTAACTGAGATAGACTAATTCCATCCGTTCTTTGTGGCGACTCCTGAATTTCAGGTTCATCGTCAATTAAACGGTCTAGAATCGAAGCTTTGAGCGACTGTTTGCTTTCAATCATGACTATGCGAACACTCGTTAAGCGATGAAACGACCAAGGTCAGAAATAAGAATGGCTTCATCATTTGCATAAAACATTTTCATTCCTTTACCTTGAATCAAGTTTTCGCTTAATTCTTGCCATTCAGTCACTTGCCCTAGCTTCTCAAGCTCCGTTTCAGAATACGGGTAAACGAGAGGGATATGAGCTGTACCACTTGGGCCATTTTTGATGATAACTTCAGCGCGCAACCAAATTTGTTCAACAATTGAATCAACAGGTTCGAACTCAAGCTTTTCAATTTCATCAAAGCGAGCTAAATAAAACTCACCGTTCGTTCCAAGTATCTCTAAATACGGATTAATCGAATCATCTAGGTCACGGATGGCAGCTTGTTGATCTTCAACTGTGTTAGTACGAAGCAGCTCAACTTGCGCTGCAATTTCAGTTGCTTTATCAATATCGTTAGCTAGTAAGTTGATGTGCATTTCAAGAAAAGCTTCATCTAGCTCATTTGCATCATGAAATAACTTGGGTGCAGCTTTACCCGCGTAAAAGTCTTGTCTTGCCTGCTCTGCTCTAATCAGGTGTCTTAAATTAACAGCGCCTACAGCAAATTCTGGTGACTTGGTTACCATAAAATCAAGCTGTTTATCTGCCTTTTCTAATTCACCATTTACACATAACAATTCCGTGTAGGCACTTCTGATGTCAAAATTAAGCGGATCATCTTTTAATTTTTCAGCACAATACTCAAGTGCTTCTGTTAATTTTCCGTTTCTGATGAGTGCATGGATCTCTCTCATTTTTATTCCTTTATTTGGTGGTGAGGACTGAGCTCAGTCACTAATTTGATACTCGATATCATTTGATCAAGTTGAAAATGCGGCTGTAGTTGCAAAACTGAAAAATAATGCCCTGGCCTCGATTTATTTTCGGTCACTCTCACTTTTGCATTCGCAAGAGGGTATTTACTACGAATATGCTCCGACGCGGAGTCAGACGCCGTAGTGTAATTATTCACCCACGATTGCAACCCTTGCTCACATGCTTGTGCTGTGCTGTACGAGCCAACACGGTCGCGGGCAAGTAATTTTAAATAATGGGCAAACCGTGACACACATAAAATATATTGCAGCATGGATGACAGGCGCGCATTGACTGTTGAAACTTCACTGTCATAGTACTTAGCCTGTTGCACCGAAGCATTACTATAAAAAACTAAGTGCTCAGTATTCGTCACAGATGATGCAGGGATAAAACCCAGCTCTGAAAATTGCTTTTCTAATTTACTCGTTACAATTAAATCCAGCGGTGGTTTCGCTTCTTTTCTGTAAACATCTGTCGAATAATAGTTTTTTGTAAGCCCTGTAACGATGCCTTTGGAAACCTTACCTGGCTCAATGCCACGAATTTGACCAAACCAGCCACTTTCTGAGTAAGCACGAACAAGCGTTAATACAAACTGATAAGCTGCATTGCCCCAAAGCATTTCGGTTTCAGGGCTGGTTATTCGCTCTTGATAAGCAAAATCTTGGTTGCGAGTGCCATCATTTTTATAGGGGGCACGCGCCAGCACATGGGGTAAAACAAGCCCTACAAAGCGTGAATCTTCCATCTGCCGAAAACTTCGCCATTTAACATATTCAACTTGTTCGAATTGATTATACAAATCGAAGTAATAGCCAAGATCAGCAAAACTATCGGCACCGAATAAGTTTGCCGAAGCTGAACTTATAAAAGGTGAAAAAGAGGCAGCGGCTACTTTAGATATTTCTTTTAACGTATCTATGTCGTTATAAATCGTCCCTTTTGTATACCCATTGGTAATTTCATAATCACCAATAAGCACACCAAATGGCTCTCCACCTGGGCGGTCAAATTCATTTTGATAAATAAGTTGAAAGAAACTACTTTGATCAAAGTCGATCGCTTTATTTACATCACGAGATAGCGTAATCCAATCGCAATTAAGTACACGCAACTTCACTTTTTTTTCTTTGTCGTGAAGTTCGGTTTGTCCTACTAACCACCACAAATTACGCCAACTTGCTTCTAAGCGTTGTAATTGTGGGTGATGTAAAATTTGATCTAATTGCTTAGATATAAGTGCGTCTATTTTGACAATGGTATGTTGTAAATATGAACCAACTGATTCTTTGTTCCATATTAATGGTGAATCTGATGAGCCTTCAAGCCATAGCAACAGTGCCTTATAGGTGTCTTTCTCATTGAGAAAACGTTCCAATAAAGCACTGTTATCACAAATATTAGATGCTGTATTGCGATTCAATACAGCATCTGATTCTATGAATGAAAACTCTTCAGAGTTCATTTTGCATCATCCTTAATGCACATAGGTATTAGCCAATCTCAGGGATCTTCGCTACTAATCTTAGTGACGAAGTTAGCTCTTCCATTTGCAACCATGGACGTAACCACGCAACTGCGTTGTACGCACCAGGTTGACCTGGTATTTCTTTTACAGATACTTTTGCATCCGCTAATGGGTAACGCGCACGGATATCTTGACCACCACCCTCAGTCGCATTCACGTATGACAGGATCCAACGGTTTAACCAAGACTCAACGTCTTCTGCTTCCATGAAACTACCAATTTTATCGCGTGCCATTACTTTTAAGTAATGAGCAAAACGAGATGTTGCCATCAAGTATGGTAGACGTGCTGAAATTGCAGCATTTGCTGTTGCATCTGGCGTTGAGTAAACTTGTGGCTTCTGACAAGACTGGCCACCAAAGAATACCGCATAATCAGTATTCTTATAATGACAAAGCGGTAAGAAACCAAGTTTGCTTAGCTCTGCTTCACGACGGTCAGTAATACCGATTTCAGTTGGACATTTAAGATCCGGATCACCATCATCACTTGTGAAAATATGGGTTGGCAAGCCTTCAACTTTACCACCACCTTCCGCTCCGCGGATAGCTGTACAGAAGCCATACTGAGAGAACGCTTTTGTCATGTTGGTCGCCATTGCGTATGCCGCATTACTCCAACAGTAATCACCGTTATCAGTATTCACAGAACGGCCATCAATCGGATCAACTGTGAACTCTTCGAAATTAAACTCTTCTACTGGCTTAGACGCCGCACCGTAAGGTAAGCGAGATAAGAAGCGTGGCATAGTAAGCGATACAAAGCGAGAATCATCGCTGTCTCTGAACGAGCGCCATTTAGTGTATTCAAGTGACTCAAATACTTTTTCTAGATCTCTAGGCTTTGTTAGCTCTTCCCAGCTGTCAAAACCGAATAAAGAAGGTGATGACGCAGAAATAAACGGACAGAAACCTGCTGCTGCAACATTAGACATTAAGCTTAATGTTTCAACATCTTCTGGGTGATTTGTGAATTCAAAGTCACCAACAATCGTGCCGTAAGGTTCACCACCTGGTGTACCAAACTCTGATTCATAAATCTTTTTAAATGTCTGGCTTTGGTCAAACTCAACCGCTTTACTTAAATCTTTATGAAGTTCTTTTTTCTTCATGTTAAGCACGCGTATTTTAAGCGTTGAGCTGGTCTCTGAGTTCATCACTAAGTGACTTAGACCACGCCATGAACCTTCAAGCTTTTGAAAGTCTTCGTGGTGCATGATGACGCTGAGCTGTTTTGATATTTTTTGATCAATCAGCTGAATGGCTTCATTAAACGTCACTGTCATGTTTTTATTCCATTGCACAGTGCCCTTCAATGCTTCTTCAGTTAGCGTACGTAATAACTCTTCAGCTCTGCTTGCATCAGTTTGTTTTGTTGCGCCAATCGCTTGCGTTAATAACGACGCCGACTCAGTTGTTGCTGTATTTTCTACATCTTGTGCTAACGTTTCGGTGCTCATTTTTCAGACTCCTCAACTTTTAATTCCTTCGCAATAGAGTCAAGACTCGCTGTGTTGCTCAGTACTTCTTCTAACACATTCTCTAACTCTTCAGAGCGGTCAATCTTTGTCATTAAGTCACGTAACTTGTTGCGTGTTTCCATTAGGTTACGTAGTGGTTCAACTTGGTTAACAACAGCCGCAGGCTCAAAGTCATCAATCGTTTTAAAGTTCAGATCAACACTGAATTGTGAGCCATCATCCGTTAAAGTGTTGTCTACATTTAACTGTAGCGAAGGGCTCATTTTCTTTAAAACATCATTGAAATTGTCACGGTCAATTTGAATAAATCGTCTGTCTTTTAATGGCTTTAATACTTCTTTATTGTGGCCAGAAAAATCACCCATTACACCAACAACAAAAGGGAGTTCTTTTTTTACAACTGCGCCTTCAGTTTCTACATCATAGGTAATGTGGACTCGTGGTTTACGAACACGTTTTAATTTGTCGTGGATACTCATTCAAAACTCCTTTTACTCGGTTTCTGTTTCGCTAACTTTGATGCCAGACAGCTTAAAGTATCCAGTCCTAGCATCACTATCGGTTATTAATTCATTTAATAGCTCTGGTAACGACAATTCGCTCCATCGAATAACTTGCTCAATGGTATAAGACATAGGTGAATGTGGTTCTGTCTTTCTAAAGTAGAGAGCTATTTCTTGTAATTTTTTAATTGCGCCTTCACGGCTGGTGATTGCACCATTATCACTTTTGCTGGTGCTCGCAGAAGATGACTCTTGAGACTCATCTTCCTCAGCAATATCTTGTTGTTCTTCTAAAACTTGCTGTTCAAGCGCAGACAGCTTATCTGCACCAAGATGAAGTACAGCATTTAAGCATTGTTCAAGCGCTTGTTTAATATAAGAAGTTGGCTGTGATTGGTTTGTTGCTTTATCAAGTGATGCACTCAGTTGTAAAAACTCTGTCAGCGCATTTTCAATGCCATTCTTTAAATCAACAAAATACTCAACGGGCGTTTCTTGGGCGCCTTTTTCGATGACATCAAAATCAATAGCGCCTTGCGCTATTTTCTTTTCACGTTTTTCGTCACTTAACCTAGAGGTGTCGTAAGCTTGTTGATATTCCCAGAAAGTAAATGGTTCATAGTTATGGCTTTCTGTCAGTGGAATACTTTTAATAGGGATAATTAGCGCACCTTCACTCGCAACACCATTTAAACCTATTAATGCAGAGACTTTATCGGATATCTCATCGTCTTCATCCAGTAATGGGTATAATTCATCGAAATGATTTTCGATTAGCTCATGCGCGGCACGAAAAGCAAAGGCTAAGCCTTTGAAACCGTGTACTCTACACATTGCTTCAATGAACCAAGCTAAGTATTCAATATCTTTACTTTCGGTTTTTAACGCATTGCTACATTGGTCAAGTAATGGCAACCAATCACGTGCTATAGATGCAATTCCTTCATCATCAACAAGCGCTAAGCGCTCAGCTGCACGCAACTGATTTCTTAAATCTTTCAGAGAATAATACGTTGATGTTGGAGACACATCTGAGCGAGGTTCAATACCCGCAAAATGCTCTTCTGAGATAGGGGCTATATATTCTTCAAGTGTGAACATTCCATTGCCTTTATTACCTTCCATTTTACACCTAAAAAAGAAACGATATGGTATATTACATTTCTTATTTAAGATTACAAGAGAACATCGCTCTTATAAATACACAATTTCAATTATAACAACCAAAATAAATAATAAAACCATATTTATGATGGAGTTAATAAAAATAACAAAACTTACTTTCTTGACAACATCGGGATAGTCAAATCATCAAGCGTTAACTTTTGATTAGCACAAGAGTTAACCCCTTCATTCTTCACTAAAATAAATGTCACATTATCTTTTGCGCCACGCACAAGCGAAGAGTGAATTAGTGCCATGCCAGAATCAATAATATTTTTTGGTTCTAACGCAAGACTTATCTCTGAGTCGTTCAATTCTCCAGTTAAGCCATCCGAACAGAGCAAAAAAATGTCTTCGCTGCGCAAATCACCTTCTTTAAAATCAACATCAACTTCATCTTGCACACCTACAGCACGTGTTATCACATTCGCTAAAGGGTGATGCCTTGCTTCTGCTTCAGATAAAACACCTTCATCTATAAGGTCATTGACTTGACTGTGGTCCCGAGAGACTTGTGATAAGCCGCCGTTACGGTATAGATAAATGCGACTATCACCCACCCAAAGTACATAGTATTTGTCATCCTTCAAAAGCAAAACAGTGACCGTGCTCCCTGCGGTTTTATTCGATAGGTAGTCAGTGCTGTACTCAAACAACTTTTGGTTTGCTTTTTTTATCGCGTTAATAAGGATGATTGTTGATATGGAAGAAGCTGGTAATGATTCAACTTCATTCTTAATAACATCAACAACCATTTGGCTTGCAAAATCACCCGCCTCATGGCCACCCATACCATCAGCGACAACCCAAATATTAAACTTATTTAGCTCAACATAAGCATCTTCGTTTAATTGCCTTACTGCACCTCGATGAGACACCGCATAACTTGTATAATTTTTATTCACGCTCTCTTACCTGAGTATAATTCCACTCCCAATGCTGCCATCGGCCATCTAGCATTGCTGCAACCTGATTAACAGGCGGTAATCCAGCAGTAATAAATACCACTGGTTTAATGTTTATCGAACCATGTGTCCACCAAACACTGTAGTCGCCATACTTACTTGTGAGTAAGCTATGTAAGACGTCCTCTAATGATTCGTCGCCAAGCTCAACCCCTTGAAACTCAAAAGCTATCGCTGATTTATTCTCATCTGGTGAAGTATGCTTACTAAAACGTTTTTTCACCACAGGCGTATTTTGTAATGTACCCAGCACTTTTTTACGCCACACACTTAAGTCAACGCTCTCTTCAAGCACTGATAGCACCGCATCTTCGTACTCCAATGAAAGCAAGTTTGAATGTAAAGCCTTCATTGGTAACTGCTGCGTGTCTATCACGACGGTAAACGGGTAATGTCTGCCAACGGCATCAACACTTGGCAGTAATGTGCCTACTTTTCTATCCTCAGTGACAACATTTTCACATAATGCAAAATGCCATACAGGACTGGTCAAGTATCGCTCCTGCCACTGTGAACCGAGCTGCTCTTTGCTTACAGCAATAGCAGCTTGTAACCAATGTTCCCAATGCTCACTAAATTGCTGACAAATGCCATCTTGGACAAAGTCGCCCAGAAAGGGGACCTTACCCAAGTAGCCTAACTTTAAAGCCTGGTCGGACATGAAAAACTCTCTATACTTGCGTTCCAGAATGGATGTCTAATCGATTTCGGCAGTAACTCAAC
This sequence comes from Pseudoalteromonas sp. CO133X, assembly GCA_004208945.1. Classification (GTDB taxonomy): domain Bacteria; phylum Pseudomonadota; class Gammaproteobacteria; order Enterobacterales; family Alteromonadaceae; genus Pseudoalteromonas. The sequence goes on from SGPE01000030.1 coordinate 83,893, forward strand.
CGTCGCATTATTTCCTTGCAATGAAAATTGCAGCTGCAAATCCTTTTCTGTCTGTGCTCTTTTCGCCTGTAAGTCATCTAGCATACGATACAAAGACCATTCACCTTCGTAGCTGGCATTAATAGTGCGTCCTCCATATGGTGGAGTAAACACAATACGCGTTTTATTTTGAGCGACATCACCAGGCCAAACGATGCTTTTAACTTTAGGTGGACCATGACGATAAATCATTGATTGGCCATCTATTTCTAGCATGAAACTGGAAACTGTTTGATCTAACTTTAATGGTTTTAAACCAAATTCAATGCGCGGAGTTTTGCTGTTACCATCAAAAAATACTTCGCGAATTTTGGCGGCTTTTTCAAACATTTCTAATGCTGACTTGCTTACACCGATATTCTTTTCGAATCGCCAAGGACTCTTACTGGTGTCGACACTTGGTGCAATATAAGTATTAAAAAAGCTATCGATTGTGCCATCTGGGCCAAAAAAGTCTGAGAAATCTTTAAGATTTACTTCTTTAGATGAAGTCGAAACAAACGGATAACGACCGACAATTGCATCGTTATACTCGCGCAATACAGTACTTTTCCATATTTCATTCAAGTGACGATTTGCACTGCTTCTGGTGATATTTGATGTATCTTGACTGATATTCAATAACCAGTTGTTCGCAGGATAAGGTAACCCTTTACTCTGGAACTCTAATTGACTAAGGAACTCAGGCTTACTCTTACCACTTAATTGATTTTTTACAGATGATTTTAGTAACCCGCCTCTATCAAGTTGATTTAAGTAAATATTTAACTCTCTTAAACTTGCTTGAATCTGTTCAAGTTGCTGCTCATCAATTTCTAAAATATCACTAAAAGCTTCTTCAACCTGATAACCTGGAAGCTTTATATCAAATTGTGGTGCTTCATTTGGCAAATAGCGCTTAAGTCTATTAGCCTTAGTATGCATTGCAACTTCAGCAGCGTTCGCCGCAACCTTACCGGCTGCTTTTTGATTTTCTGAGATAGGTAGCTTAGTTAAACGCACATTCTTTTGTACTGTGGTAATGATATTTTTTATTGGGGTTTCTGGACCCGCTAACACATCAGTAACTCTGACGCCTTCATTAGGCGAGTTAAACTCATTTAGCGTAAGCTCATTAATAAACGAGCGCCAATAATAGATGTAATCTTGGAAATATTTCTGTTCAAGCTTTTTCTCTATATCTGCTTTCGAAATATCATAGGTCCCTGACGCTTCTTCACCATAAACCCAGCTACTTGCCATCAAATTACCCAACATCTTACTTTTCTCGACATTGAAGATGCCATGATAGCCATTATAGGTGTAAAGGCCTGGAATACTTTTCATGATTGATTCTGAGTTTTGGAAGCTAAACTGTTTCGCACTTTCATAGCTGATAATGTCAGTTAATTTGAAAGGTGGAATGCTGCTGTCGATAAAGTCAGCTTGTAACCTTTGATAAGCACGTTCAGCAATAGGTAACTTAGTTAACTCAGCTCGCGCTAATCGTACGGCTTGATGATCAATTTCTGATTCAGAGAAACCATGCTCTAACAATGCTTTTGTGTGCTCAAATAATTCAGCACGCGTTTGGAAATTAACATCACCTGGTAAGTTTCTCTCGTAGTATGCACTAAACCAAGCAAGCACATCTTCATTATTGTAATGCTCAGGTTCAAAGAACATTAAATAACAACGTAAGGTTTCGTAGAGATAACTTAAATAATCAGCCTGCTCTGTCATCTCAGAGGTCAGTGCATTTAATAAGTAAGGCTCTAAGTATGTTTTTAATGAACGTATATATGCTTTCTGTGAAGCCTCTGTAAGAGGTTCTACTTTACTAAAGCCATACGCTTCAAAATCGTCGGCTTCTAACTGATTAACAGGGAAATTTTTAAGCATATTAAAGCGCTGATTTAGCACAATTAAATTTGCTTTATCGACCGTATTTTGATCAAGAGCTTGATACTCACTGAGCGCATTATCAGTTTTACCGATAAGCTCATTATTCCACGAAAAGCTCACATACCATGAAATACTCAAGCCTAATAAAACGACACTTGTTACGGCTAAGCAAGATATACGTAGCCACTTGTTCTGTTTCTCATGGTGTTTGTTAGTGCTTGCTAAGTTTTGCTCAGGAAAAATTACTTTTTCTAATAAGCGTTTAATAAAGAAACTTCTTGTCTGATTGATATAATCTTTCTTTACCGAACTTTGCTCGTTTAACAGGTTTGAAGGTACGCCTTCTTGAGTCGAACTTGTTAAATAAACACCGCGGAATATTGGCAGACTTTCGTATGCATTAGGTGTGAAAATTTCTTTTAAGAATGAGTAACCTACATTTTGTAAAACACGAAGCTGTTTAGGAAACTCAAAGATCTTCGATCTATTCGTTAGATCATGTTCATTGATCAAACGTCGATTAAGTAATGTTGTTAAATTAGAGATAAGCGCGTGAAACTCTTTATTAAATGCATCCATTTGATTGTCAGAGTTAGCATCAAGTTCGAAGGTAACACCCCAAACCTGCTCACACTCTTCATCGCTGAGTTCACAAAAGAACTCTCTAAACCCTTCAATTAGGTCAACTTTTGATAAAATAACATACACGGGGAATGTCATTCCAAGTTGACTTTGTAGCTCTTGTAAGCGCTGTTTAATGGCGCGTGCGTGTAAGTTTCTCTCTGTTTTTGTTTGGTTCATTAATTCAGAGATGCCCATACTAATAACCACACCATTGATGGGTCTTTTCGGGCGGTACTTTCTTAATAAGCCTAAAAATCCTTGCCACGCTTTCGCATCATGTAGAGCATGACTATTTTGTGTTGTATAGCGCCCTGCTGTGTCAATAATCACGGCTTTGTTGGTGAACCACCAGTCACAGTTTCGCGTTCCGCCAACACCATGCACTAAATCAGTGCCAAGCTTATCTTTTAATGGAAAATCAAGACCTGAGTTATTGATGATATTTGTTTTACCGGCACCTGGAGGGCCAATCATGATATACCAAGGCAGTTGGTAGATGTTTCGCCCATTGAATAACTTGGCATTCTTAAGTAATTCAATCGCCTCAACCATACGTGCTTTTAATGTTTTGATCTCCTCTTGGATTTCATCACCAGCACCTTCATCAACCTCAATTAGTTCTTCGGCCATGCTTTCGTTGCGTTTATTTTGCTTTCTTAGATGCAATAGCTTGGTTAAGGTATAAATTAATAGAATAGCGAGTATCAGAATCGCGCGTGCCGCAACACTTGCCAAAGGAGTGTAATCAGCAATAGAGATCAATGGACCGCCAAACCAGATCAATAAGAAGAGCGCTATAAAGCCAATTACAATCATAACTTTACGAGAGGTAAGCGCGTACATAGCACGCTTGCACTTTTGAATAAAACTCATTGCAACTCCATTAAAAAAGTAAGTCGATTTCAATTCTGCGATTCAATGCTTTCTGATTTGAATCGGCATTACTCACCAAGGGCTCCGCAGAACCTCTTCCTTCTGGCCATAACCTACCCATTAAGCCTGTATTTTTGGCCATAGAGTTTGCAACTTGCGTTGCTCTTGCTAATGACAGATGCCAATTTGAGGGGTACTGGTTGGTACTTATTGGACTGTCATCAGTGTGACCTGTTATTAAAATTTTACCTTTTGTGCCCTCAAGACTCAGCGCAAGCTTTTCTAATATTGGTTGGAATGAAGGACGTAACGATGCTTCACCAACATTAAAGAGGCTTTCGTTATTAATGGTAATTCTAATTCGATCCGATTGACGCTCAATACTAACTACACCACGTTGTATTTCGGTGTGCATTAACTGCGTTAGTAGATCAAGCTGTGTATCTTTCGTGTCTTCGGTTTGTGAAGATGAAATAGGATGTACTAAATTTAAATTATCCGTTGTCGTCGCCACTTTTTCATTCAAACGCATATTAAAAAATAAATACACGGCCAATGTGAGTAGGGTCAAAACAGATACAACGACCCAAAGTGGGATCTGGTTTCTTAACTCCATACCGGCTGCAACACGGCTCTTCCAAGACGGAGTTAGATATTTACTTTGAGGTCCATCTAGTTGATTTAAAATGTGATATACGCGATTTCGATAATCATCTATCTTACTATCACCGCCGGTATCAACCCGATACTTACCTTTAAAACCTAAATTTAGACAGTGGTACTGTAGTTCTAAAAACTCTTTGTTTGCTTCAGGGTGTAGCAAGGCATCATCTAGCAGAGTGAAAAAGTATTCTCCGCCAAACGTCTCTTTGTGGAATGTTGATAGTAAACTTTCTTCTGCCCACTCCAGTGAGCTCCACTTAGCATTTAACGCAGCTTCATCCAGTGCAGCACACAAACAATAGCGGGCATTATTTATCACTGACAAATCGATAGATTTGGCACGCAAAGTACTTTCAAAACGTTTAATCGACTCAATGGCTCGGTGCTTCAAGGCCGCTAAATTTTCAACTTCCGAAGATTGGTTGATGAAAATCACTAAAGAAAAACAGTCATTAGCGGCTTCAAGCAAGCCATTTTTGAATATTGAAATATTATTTAAAGGCGCACTTCCACTTTCAGATTGGCTCAGTGATACGACTGTTTTATCTGAATGCGATTTTGAAGTATTTGCATCCTCCATGCCTCGGCTCAAACGACCTGGACGTGGTTTAATTATTGTTTCATCCATTGAAACTTCCCTCTGTTAGCTTCTAATAGCCCATAAAACCAAGTTAAGATCCGGATAGTTACCGGACAAGTGAATTGCAATCCCACCGCTTGATTTTAGCTTATTCCAATGTTCACTTTGTTTGTTCAGTTCAAAGTAATGATAGCCCGCATGATACGGAACCTGACGCGGTGCTGTTGGCAGACTATTAATCGAAATCCCTGGTATTTGGTTATTTACCAAGTCACGAATAGTCTCCACACTACCTATCTTAATTTGTGAAGGTAGTAGTTTACGTAATTCTTCATGCGGCACACTGGCTTTAACTGCAAGCACAAACTGAGACGAATCAAGAATACTTTTATCTTTTAAGGCACCAAAAGAAATACCAAACTTACTTTGTTCAAGCTTAATTTCGGTTGCAGTTTGTTCAATAACTTGACTCAGAGATTGATACAAGAAGCTTACAACCTCAGAAAAGACAAACTGTAAATTTGCATGATCATACTTAGGCAAGACAGGTACACGCTTATTGGCCGCACTAAATGTCGCAAGTTCGCCAGCCATCTCAATTAAGCGCGTGTAAAATGCTCTTGGATGAACGTGAGAATGACTTAATAAGCTTTCAAAAACAGCGTCGTATTTGTTAAGTGTTTGAAGCATGATGAAGTCAGCCACAGACGCACTGCCAGCATACCCTTGACATAATCTTCCAGAGATACTTTCAGCGCGCTGTTTTATCAAACTGCCAATCTCTCTTACAAGTCCAATTAACGGTTTACAATGAGTAACTTGCAAGCATGGCGGAACGTATTTAGAGTCAAGCTTAATCGCCCCCTCGTTCGTTACTTCACTAATACGTGCAAGGGGCAATGTTACATAACCGGCTGTATCATCAGACATTAACATTAGTTTGCTATGAAGCTGTGCCACCTGGATAACTTCTTGCGCTTGAGAGCCTAAGTTATCATCACTAATCGATAAATCGGCAATTCGGTATCGTGTAACTAGCTCATCTTCTTCAGTCGCTAAATTTATACCACTGCTTTTCAATGCTGGAACAGCTAAACATACAATTTCATTGTAGGTATTTTTTGGCACCACAAGCGGAGCAGGCAACTGCTCATTACTTGGCATGTTGATTGGACACAAATCAGAGGTAACAGCCGTTAGACTATCAACAGCGAACTGCCCTGTTACCAATAAGCCTGTGTCAATATCGATATCAACAACGCCCCACGAGTCAGCAACATTCGCTTCTATAATTTTCCTAATCGTGCTGAAGGTATGCTTGTCTGCTTGCTGGAAATGTTGGGGCCTTAAAAACATGCCCTCTGTCCATGCGACCCGCGTGTAATCACTCATTTTAATTCCTTTTAATCATCTCATGTAAGTCGCTAGCGACTCTACATTCACATCGATATCGTCATAACCTGTTGGATCTACTTCAATAACTGAACGCCAACGTGCTTTTTCAATATCTCTGTACGCCAATACAACACCAATGAATCGTGTGTTTCTATTTAAGCTCATTTTATACTCGAGCTTAGACCCTGGCTGTAACTCTAACTCATCCTTCTTTAGGAGGTCAGGTCCTAAAATTTCTTCTGGTGTATCATAAAGACTAAAAAAGTCTTGCGTATCAAAAATAGTTCGCGAACTAAGTTCAAACACTTTTAAAACTACAGGAGAAGGACGTCCTGAAATATCAGGGTTTACGTCAGCGGCAACATTAATATTTAGATCAGTTGACGGTGGCACAAATTTATTAACCGTTGAGCAGCCAACTAAAAAAACTAATAGAGCTCCAGCAAAAGTAAGTTTGGACTTTAACATGCTTTTATTCCCTTATATCACGCTTTACTGTGATTATTGTAAGCTCGCAAAAATTCTTCAGATAATGCTAATACACCTTTTGTTTCAACATCTTCAATAATTTCAGCGTGTAATTTTTGATATATATCCCAACTCGATGAGTCAGAATAAGTTGGTAAGTAATTTAAGATACTCTCTTTGTTACGCACTTGCTGCTTGATACCATCAGGAGATAATTGCTCTAATGCACCAGAAAGCGCGCCGGTGGCACCTGCTAACAGCCCTTTTTCATGAGCTTTGGTGTCGATAAAGCTCTCTTGAACGGCTTTATTTGCCTGTAAGTAGCTTGAACTTTTACGAATAAATAAGTTTTGAATAGCATCGTCAAGCGTAGCAGAGAACTTCAAAGGGTTATTTTGTTCAACCTGAAATGTCGTGTGATTCAACTTGAGTTGATTTTTCAGTAATGAACGTTGGCGAATTAAATCCATAGAGCCGACTAAAAAATGTCTCAAGCTCTCGCCCATTTGTGCCCAAACACGTTCATCGTTTAATTCATTCGCAAGTTCACTATTCACTCCCAAGCCCTCTAAAAAAGCAGCAACTAAAGGCGAATCACCATTGCTAGTGACAGGTTTAGGTGCTTTAGCAGGTTGAGTAGCGCGAGGCTGAGCTGGCTTTTGTTGAACTTGCACAGGCGGTTCAGTAACAGGTGGACTAGCCAAATGTTGACTACTTTCACTTGCTACTTCGTTACTTGAACCCATAAACGCTATTTCATCCCAGTCTTCAGGGATTGGTTGGCTTAATGGGCTACTGCTAACAGGCTCTGAAATAGGTGCTTGCGGTTGCTGGAAAGAAGGCGCAATCATCGCTTCATCCATACCATTAGTAAATTCATTATTTAACGAAGAATTAGCCACGTCATTATTCTGGTTATAGTTCTCTACTGACGGATTGGGCTGACTAAAGGCGGCAGCTGATTGATGTGAGTTTTGCTTTTGAAGCTCATTAGACAACTTAGCTTCAATTTGAAAATCACCAATGGATAGTACGTCACCATCCGATAGCAAATGTTTATTTTCCTTACCCAGCGGTGAAACAGAATAGTTGATAAATAAACCATTCGTAGAGTAATCATAAACGTAGAAGCCATCTGCTTCTTTGACAACTTTACCGTGTTGACCAGAGATGACCTTTTCAGGATCAGGTAGATGCCAATCACATTGATCAGAGCGGCCAAAAGTTAATTCCTGTTCTACTGTTTTTGTAGCCTCAATCTCAGGTGAAAGTCTATGATAGCTGGTAACATTTAAAACCACTTCCATTTGATTGTTAGTCCCATAAATCTAAACATTCTAATAGAATAAAATACTTCGTTAACCAAAGTCAACGCTGTCTAATATACAAAAAACCAATTTAATTATTTCATAAAACTAAACAATAGACGTTCTATCTAATAAAAATAACTCAAAAATAGTTAAACAACATAGTTCCTTGTTTATTTATACTAGCTGAATGATTGCTTATTATTTTGTTTTTTGTAAAATACACACCAATCAAACAGGAATGTTGATTTCAAAAAAGGAATTTAAATGACGACCGATAACGATAAAACACGCATTGCTTCAATTGAAACTAAAGGCAAAAGCCAAAATTCAAATAAACTTCATCTTATTGGTAAGAAGTTAGCCCAACGATATCTAATTGAAGAGTTAATAGGTGAAGGTGGTATGGGCCACATATACCGTGCCCGCGACATTCACTTAGAAACAAGCACCCATCAAGATAACTTTGTAGCGATAAAAGTTTTACATGAGGAGCTTTGTGACTCAGAGGAAGCCATTTCGCTTCTAAAAGACGAAACAGTCAAAACTCGTTCTTTATCTCATCCAAATATTGTAAAAGTATTCTCTGCGTCTTCAGATGAATCACACCACTTTGTTGTTATGGAGTGGGTTGAAGGTGAAACATTAGAACAGCTAATAAAAAGAAATAAGCCTAATGGACTCACTCAAAAGCGTGCTAAGCCTATTTTAAAGCAGCTTATTGATGCATTGTCATACGCGCATGCAAAAGGGATCATTCACAATGACCTTAAACCATCTAATGTTATGTTTGATTCTCAGGGCAATCTAAAGATTTTAGATTTTGGGATTGCAAAAACCCATAGCCATGAAGATCTATATGCAGCACCTAGCCTAAATGATGACAAACCAACCAGTACTGGTTACACCCCGACCTATGCAAGTCCTGCACAGCTAAATGGTAAAGAAGCCACTAAGAAAGACGATATTTTCTCTTTAGGCTGTATCGCGTACGAGCTTTTAACAAGCAAGCATCCTTATAACAGAAAAGCCTCTAACACAGTTAGCAAAGACACCACAGTTAAAAAACCAAGCAACTGTTCAGCCTTTCTCTGGGCAAAATTAAAAAGATGCTTACAACTTGATGAAGCCAAAAGAGCTGATTCTTTAGCCGAACTAAATAATGAACTAACTAAAAGCAGAGTTCCTTTACTTGCGCATGTTGCATGTTATTTCATTATTATTGCTGGTAGCTTTTTCTACATCAACTCGGTTAAAGAGCAGCAAACAACATTGGATGCTAACTTCAAGAACTCAGTTGCTAAAGTTGAACAGCTAGAGGCATGGATGACTTGGGGCGGCGATGAGCTACCTCAACGATTAGATGAAATACCTCCACAATATAATGTTTTAAAAGAAGGTCTTTTAAAAGTTCATCAAAACAAAATTGTTGGTAGGTTTGAGCAACGAGTCGACAACTTAGCTCGCACGTCACTTAATACAAAAGACTATGATAAAGCGATAGACATTTATAATGAGGCACGGGTGTATTACCCAGATTCACAATTATTAGCTAGCAAGCTTGATAGTCTACTAACAGAAAGACAATCTATTATCTCAGATTTAAGCTACCGCTTAGATGTGCTGCTTGCACAAGGGAGATATGATGAAGGTGGCGAAAATAGTATTGAAAACTTAATTAAGCAGCTTTCAATTATTGACCTAAATTACCAATATAAGCCAAGCGAAGAGTACGAAAATGTTTATAAATTAGCTGTAATGGATGCGATTGAAAACGACGACTTCGCGATGCAAAAAACACTGTTAAATGTTGGTGAGCTCGCATTTAAAAATGCTGATAACCTTCAACCTCTGCTTATTGCACTTAGGAAGAAAGAGTCAGCAATGACTGCGCTTATTAACTACAACGATAAAGTAAGTAACGGCCAATCAGCAAGCTACCCTTCTGAAGATGCGCTTATTTTTTATCATGAAAAACTAGAAGGCTTTAAAACTCGTTTAGCTGAAATAGAAGACTATAAAGAGCTAATGGAGTTCGATGAAGCATTTTCTAAACAAGCTGAGATTTTCCCAGAGACCTTTGAGCCAATCTTATTAATTAAAGATGAAATTGCGAGCAAATATATTTCTATGGCAAGTCAACTAATGAAGCGCAAAATGTATAGAACCGCGGAAAAATTAGTCGAACGAAGTGAAGTAATAAGAAAAAGTTTAGAGAATACAATTTAGCGCTATTTATAAATTAGCCAAACGTCAAGGAAGACTCAATTTGCACATCTCACGCGCTGGTTTTCCTTGTTGTTACATTTAATTTTAGTCTATGCAGTCAACGTCAATACAACAGAATATGGAGTAGTTATGAAAAAGTTAAGTACGTTATGTGTCATGTTATTTTTAACAGGTTGTTCGACAACCTCTACCGAAGTTGCTCCTGAACCCGAGCCTGTAGTAGAGCCAGTGGCGACAGCCGTTGTAGCAGAAGAGACAGCAACCTCTTTAACTGTTATCACAACACCTGACGATGCGCGTGTGCGTATTATGAATATTAAGCCTGTTTACCAAGACGGTATTGAGCTTGATGAAGGTAAATACGATATTGAGGTAAGCAAACCTGGCTACTTAACTTATCGTAAATGGGTCGAAGTAAATAAAAAAACTGTATTAACTGTTGAGCTTGATAGCGTCCCAGCAACTGAATCAGCACAATAACATATCGTTACTTTTTAACAACCATAAAGGAAAGCTCAGCTTTCCTTTTTTATGCCCTACTATATGCCCTACTACATATATTGCAAATAATACAATAATGATAAAACACATCCATTTGCAATAATTGTGAGCCAAAGCACAAAGATAAAACGGCGCTTTTTAGATTTATGCCTTAACCATTGCTGAGCAAGTAATGAGCCTGGCCAACCACCGAAAACACCTAAAATATGCAAGGTACGCTCAGGGACTCTAATCACATTATCACCGTGTTCAACTGCTAAACGTTTATCCCAGCCATACACCAAAAAGGTTATCAGACTTACTCCCGAGTAAATACCAGCAATCAAGTAAGATAGATTTAGCTGCCAAGATACAACCCATAAAAATAGTAAAAAACAAACGGCAAAAAACGTTAGTGCTTTCTTAATCAAAGAATTATCACCTATACTAGACAAAATTATAACTAAACGAGGCATTATTATGGCACATCTAAAATCGCTTTTACTATCAATGTGCTTGTGTACTTTTTCGGTATTTTCAGCAGAGCCGCAGCTATCAGAACATTTGCAAGTTTTTAAACCTTATTTAGGCACATGGCAAGCTGACTTTGATGTTGCACAAGGTAAGCCAGCTGTACAGGATGTAAGTACATGGCAACGCGCACTCAACGGTATGGCAATAAAAACTATTCATTCAATAAATGAAGGTGAATATGGCGGCGAGTCGATGATTTTCTGGGATAATAACAAGCAGTCTCTGGTATTTTATTATTTCACGACCGCAGGGTTTTACACAAAAGGAACGATGAACGTCCTCAGCCCGACTCAATTTGTTGCTTACGAAAATGTGACTGGCAGTCAAGAAGGTATCACGAAAGTAAAATCGACGAGTGAATATAAAGATAACAGCTTTATTGTTTCAACGTCATACTTAAAGAAAGGTCAATGGACAAAACCTGAAAAGCGTATCTATACCCGAAGTAATAAAGAGGTGAAGTTTAAATAATCACTCAGTTTGAGCACGGTCTAAGCGAGTAAACCTAAGCCGTGCTCAGTAAACGCTATTTTGCAAACTTTTTAAAAGGTTCATCAATCTCAGTGTTAGCAAGATGGTTGGTATAGTTACTCATCACTTTTTGCGATAAGCCTAATACAATTTCTAATAACTGCTGATTCGAATAACCCGCATCAAAAAAAGCGTCTAGTTGCTCTTTATCAATAACTCCTCGATTTCGCGTCATCGCTAATGTAGTACCACGAAGGATCTCGAGCTTAGCACTCGCCAAAGGGGTTTTATTAACAAGTGCATCCACAATTGCTTGATCAACTTTCATACTTGCCGCTATTGCACTATGTGCTGGCACACAATAATGACAATCATGTTCTACATTAATCGTTTGCCATACAACCGTTAGCTCCTCAGCGGTGAATGATGTTTTTTGGAATAGCTCATGCAACACTTGATATCCCTCAAGTAATGTTGGTGCTTCAGCCATTACAGCATGCAAGTTAGGGATCATCCCAAACGCAGAAACTGAATTATCTAGAAGTGACTTAGCCTCATCTGGAGCGGTATCTTTAGTATGTAACGTAAAGTTTGACATGTGTTCTCCTTAGTCTTTTTTAAATTATGAGTGCATAGCCTAGTTGTTTTTGAGCACTCGCTCAAGTTAAGATTGAACAAGTGCTCAAATTGGTGTAAAAGATGGTAAATAAAGTTAAGTTCGACCGAGAAAAGGTAATAAATAAGGCGGGGATTCTATTTTGGCAAAAAGGCTTTTCGGCCACCTCAACGCGGGATTTACAAACCACTGTTGATATGCGCCCAGGGAGTATTTATGCTGCCTTTGGCTCAAAAGAAGGCTTATATAGTGAAGCACTTAAGGACTACGCTGAACAACTTAAAACATTACTTGCCAAGCACTTATCAAGTAGTGATAGCATACTTGAAGGGTTGCACTCTTTTGTTCAGGCTGTATTGAATGATTCAGAACCCGGTTGTGAAATATGTATGTTAATTAAAGCAAATGCTGAATTTGACCACTCACAACCACTACTTAAAAACTTAACGAATGATCTACTGCAACAGTTTGAATGTTACTTAACACATATTTTTGACACTGCGCAAAAACAAAACGAACTAGCAACAAACCATGCACCGCTAGAATATGCGCGCTTGTTCCAAATCCAATTTACAGGCCTTAGAAGCTACATGCACAGGCCTCACTCACATACGATAAGCAATGAATTAGTGAACATGATGTTTAAATTAATTAAAGATTTTTAACTAAGCAAGTTAGGGCAAGACACTCGCCTTGCCCTTAAAAATTAATGTCTAAAATCAGCCATTAACGCTGGAATACCTGGCAGCATACCCACAATAGCCATCACTCCAGTTAAAATGACGAACATTACCAGTGGAATAATCCAACGACTCATTGGAGTCAACTCAGAGCTACGTTCTTTACAGCCAATCAAACCCAAGTTATCCAATAACATAGTCAGTGACCAACCAAACGCAGGGTTCACTAAAGCAGAAGAAAACACCACAATTGCTGCTGACTGGGTGGTTTTGCCTTCTCGCGTCATTTCCATACCAGCTTCAAGTAATGGAATAAATACCCCGACAATAAGTGCAACACATAATACCGGTTGCCAAATTGCTAAATCCATTGGGTATCCCCAAATACCTGCGATGATGCAAAATAAAGCCGTCAACACCGCACCGGCTGGTATCGGTCGCTTCGCGATGGCTGCTGGCACAATGTAAGTTCCCCATGACGAGGTAAAGTTTGAACCTCCTAACAACGAACCAAAGGTTTGACGAATTGAGGCGCTAAACATTGTATCGTCTATATTCATTTGTACCTTTTCGGTGCGCTCAGGGTAACTGATTTTTTGAAACACCTGATGCCCCAAAAAGTCAGGTGACCACATCGCAACCGCCAGCACCGCGAATGGCAATACCACTACAAAGCTCTCAAGTGTTGGTAAACCTAGCATCCAACCGGTATTTTCACCCCACCAATACATCGGGTTCATATTAGGCAACCCTGGGGCTGTTTTAAATTCAAACGGAGCACCCAGTAAAAAAGCGATTAAACCACCCAGCAAACAACTTAACGGTACGGCTAACCAACGCTTTTTGTAATGTTCAAGCAGTGCATACAAAACAATAGTCGATAAAATCACAATAAAGGCAATGTGAGTCATATCGATGCCCTCAGCCCATGCAAACAGCTTTTTAACCTGTGAAATTGTACCGATAAAGCCTAGGTAAAGCAGTAATCCCCCACACACACCACGGCTTGTTAAGCCCGCCAGTAAACTGCCTCCTTTACTGAGTGCGAGCAATAAACCAAATGCCCCGATCAGTAATCCAAACGCCATAGGATGCCCTCCCGCAGCAACCACGATAGGTATTAAAGGGATCAGCGGCCCATGCGTACCAGCCAAGTTTGCTGTAGGTAAAAAGAATCCTGAAAACAATAAGATAAATATAGAAACAATTAATAGCTCGTAGCGAACGTTTTCTAAAATAAATGCTTCGCCAAGGCCGAGCGGGGCTGCAAATGTGGCAGCAATTGCCCCCACCATCACCACTTTACCAATAGTACCTGCCATCGCTGGGATTGAATCTTCTAACTCAAAACGATAATCCCGAAAGGGTAAGTTTGGTCGCCAACGCTTAGGTTGCATGATTTGCAGTTCATTCTCGAGGTATTCATCGCGGCTTGAAAATTCGCTGCTAGGTTTGTGGAGTGCTTTATAGCTTTGCTGGTCGAGCTCAGCAGGCGCAGTTGATGCTTGATGCTGCGTCTTATTCATGACTTCTCCTACTACTTAATCTTGAAAATTGTGTGAGTCTTTATTCTGCATTTAGGGTAAAGCAGCGAGATATAAAACACGATTAGGCAAAAGGTAGGGTATGAATTTATAAAAAAGACTGTTTTAAAATGTAGAACATTATGAAAGAAAAGTTAAACCAATGAAATAAAAGAGCTTTTTAATATATAATTTATAAAAAGACAGATAAACAATAAGTTACAGTTTACTTTTAAAGCACATTAACTATTAGTCTAATAAATTGTATGAATAGCAAACAGTGACGTTATTAGGTCGGAGAAAACAAGCGTCACGCTTGCTTGGCGCGCGAAACAAGTTTCACGCCTACGTCCAAGGTTTTACCTTTGCGTTGTGATTAATCATTCATGACTAAAGTCATTCCTACGAGGTGCTATAAACGAGTTACGAGAAATGAGGTACGAGTTCGTAACAGCGATTTTACATCGCGCTTTATCTCGAACTCGTATCTCGCAACTGGCTCCTTAGAGCTATTTCGTCTTCAACTTATTCAATTCATCATCTTGCTGTGCAACGAGTGCATTAAGCGTTTGACTACCATCTCCAGCTTGTGTTGATAGCTCGGCTAATTGCGATGCAGCATCCGAAATTAACGTAAGGTTACGGTTAATTTCTTCTGTGACTGAGCTTTGCTCTTCTGCTGCCGTTGCTATATGGGTAATTTGTTGTGTAATTTCATCAACTTTTACCACAACTTCATGCAGCGCATCAAAAGCGACCGAGGTTTCATCCACCGCAGTTTGAGCTCTCACAACCCCTTGCTCAATAACTTTAGAGGCATTACCCACTTCAAGCTGCAAGCTGTCGATTAGACCACTGATATCATCCGTTGAAGCTCGTGTTTTAGATGCAAGCGCCCTCACTTCATCGGCAACCACAGCAAAACCACGGCCTTGCTCCCCTGCCCTTGCCGCTTCAATAGCTGCATTAAGCGCAAGCAAGTTAGTTTGCTCTGCAATTGTTCTGATCACGTCTAGAATTTGTGTAATGTCGTTACTTCGCGCCGCTACTTTTTCAACGGCTTGATTAGCTTCTTTTATCTCGCTCGACATTGTTTTAACTTGTGTCACCGCAGACGATAAGCTTGACTCACTGCTGACCACTAACCCGTTAATTTCATCAGCTTGTTGAGCTGACTGCTCCGAAGCTCTCGCTACTTCCAGTGCAGTCGCGCTCATCTCATTCATTGCAGTTACGACGCTCTCAATTTCTTGGAACTGAGCTTGAACATTATGTTTGGTATCAACGGCCACACTGGTTGCAAGCTCTGCCTGTTGCTTTGTTTGAGTTGATACGTTTTTTAGCTCGCTAATCAGTGTTCGTAGTTTGGTAAGAAACGCATTAAAACCTGTAGCCAATGCAATAAGCTCTTCGTGGGTCTCAACATGCAAAGTTTGTGTTAAGTCACCTTCAGCACTGGCAAGATTATCGACCCGTTGTTGAATTTGTTGCAGTGGCGCAACAATCGTTCTTATCACTAACAGCATAATCAAAAATGCGGCACCAGCAATGATTAGTCCTGTAACCAGGATTAAACCGCCTAACGTATTTGCATTTTCACTCATCGTATTAGCAAGTGCTTGCGGGCCTTCAAGAGCAAGCTCTGCTGGCACTTCTATTAATAAATTCCACTGTGTGTTTGCAAGCTTAATGGTGATTGGATAATTAACCAAATACTCTGCGCCCACCTTAAAAATACCACTTTGCTTTTTTAACTTATTGTAGTTTTCAAGCATATTTTTGGGCACAGCTTCTTTTAAAGGTCTGCCAAGCTTGTCTTTGTAATGACTACTGCCAACGACTAAATCAAGCGAGCTTAATAAAGTAACCCGAGCTTTACCGTTATACAGCTCTTTTGACAACTTTTCGGTCATTTTTTGGAAAACAGGAAGGGTTAAATCAACACCTGCAACGCCTATAAACTTTTCACCTCTAAGAATTGGAACAGTTAGAGAAGTCATCATTTCTGAGTACCCAGGCGAAATTTCGTAAAGGTACGGCTCCATAATGCAAGGGACTTTCGTGTCTTTCACACACAGGTACCATTCAGCTTCCCGTTGACCAAATTCATTGAGTGTATCTACGTATTTTTCTTCTGCATCTTCAACAACTTGCTGTTCAATAGCACCATCACGATTACGGGTAAAATAAATTTCAAGCGTCCCCGCCCCTGCAACTGAGTGATCATAACCGCTGATAAAATTTGCATCGCGGTTGTCAAACCCATTACGCTCAAATTGAGTATAAATAGACGACAGTAAGGTGTTTTTTTCAAGCAATGAGCGGTTTAACTCCACAACAGCTTCACGCGTTAGAGTACTTGCAGCTTTTTCATCACCCAACATCGCCGCATAAGAGTACGGCACACGATACGCTTCGTTAATAAACCCAGCAACTTGCTCACCATAGGCTGCTGCATTAGAGGCGAGTTTGTCTTCAACTTCAGCAACAATCAGCTTTTCTGATTGTGCTGATAACTGTTGGTTACTGCTTGATAACTGCCACCATAAAACACTCGATAGAACAAACACAGTAATGAAAATACTGCCTACGGTAAGCCATAATAATTTCTTTGCTAATGCTAACTGCCGCATCGATTTTTCCCATTTTTATTGTTGGTTTGCTAATAGTTTAGACCATTTGCATGACAACAGAGGGACTAATAGAAAAAAAGTATGAATTTAAGGGCCATCAGTCCATGAAAATTGCTTTACTCTGTTTCTGCCGAAACGTCTTAGCACAATTAATTAACTATATTTAGATGGTTATTTAATTTTTTCAAATTACGTTCTATCTTTTACCCAGAAACGTTCTAAGTTATAAGCACATAATAATAAACGCCACTAGGTGATAATAATGCAGCAACACACATTTGATTTTGACCAAGTTATTATAGGCTCTGGATTTGGCGGCTCTGTGAGTGCGCTTCGCCTTAGCGAAAAAGGCAATCGGGTCTTAGTACTCGAAAAAGGCCTACGCCGCGACGATAAAGCGTTTCCAAAAACCAACCTAGATATCAAAAACTATATGTGGCAGCCAGAAATTGGCCTAAAAGGTTGCATTCAATTTTCGTTTACCAGCAAAGTCACTGTGCTGCATGGTGTGGGTGTGGGTGGTGGCTCACAAATTTATGCCAATGTGCACCTTATTCCTGATGATGAAGTGTTTCAATCTCCAGCGTGGACACGCATAAAATCAGACTGGAAAGAAAGTCTAATGCCCTACTATAGCCTTGCACAGCGGATGTTAGGCAGTGCCAAAAATACCTATACCAATGTTGCCGATCACACACTAAAAGAGATTGCAGAGCAGATGGGTCAAGGTGACTCGTTCAAAACCGTGAACACTGGGGTACTTTTTGCAAAACCCGGCGAAGCCTATAACAAAGAGCTACCCGACCCATACTTTAATGGCGATGGTCCAAGGCGAAATACCTGCCATTATTGTGGTAGCTGCATGATTGGTTGTCGCCATAATGCCAAAAACACCTTAATGAAAAACTATCTGTACTTTGCCGAGCGCAATGGCGTAGAGATAAGACCCAGCTCTGAAGTAATCAAAATCACCCCACTCAATGCAGATGGCAGCGCCGGATACAAAATTAAGATTAAAGATACCAGTCATCGCAATAGCCATGTTTATACGCTAACAACACGTGGCGTTGTGCTAAGCGCAGGGGTCATGGGCACCGTGCCCTTGCTTTTAAAAATGCGCGATAAAGACAAAACACTGCCCAATATTTCAGCTTGGCTAGGTCAGCAAATTCGCACTAATTCAGAAACCCTCACCACCGCGAACAACACCACTAAAAAAGTTGATGATGGCGTTGCGATCAGCTCATTTATTTCGGTCGATAAAGACACTAACATTGAAATTTGCCGCTTTAGAGAAGGCGCCGATGGCACATGGCTATATTTACCTTACGTTCCTATGGTGACTGGAAAAGGCCTCAAGCGTATTGCTAAATTTTTAGTGAATACACTGCGTCATCCAATAAAAACAGCCAAAGTATTGCGGCCAAAAGGCAAAGCCCGCAGCTCGATTCTATTTTTGGTGATGCAAAAATCCGAGGCGTTTATTCACCTTGAATGGCGACGCAAATGGTATCGGTTATTTAAAAACGGCATTACTGCGGTGCAAAAAGACAATGACACGCCGCTTAGTGTTAGTTTTCCAAAAGCAGAAGAAGCAACCAAACTCTACGCCGAGAAACTCGGTGGTGTGCCAGGCTCAGCCTTATCTGAAGTGCTCTTTGGTGCCCCGATGACAGCGCATATAATGAGTGGAGTCGCCATGGGCACTGATTCTTCTAACGGCGTTGTTGATAGCTCAGGCGAAGTGTTCGGCTATCAAAACCTACGTGTTATTGACGGCTCAATCATACCAGGTAATTTAGGTGTAAACCCATCATTAACCATTACCGCCTTGTCGGAATACGCGATGAGCCAAATACCGGTATTCAATGCAGCCAGAGCAAGCATGATTAAGCCAATACAATTTAGTGAACCACGCGAAGGCCTAGTATCAGCGCTTACTGGTTCAGGTGATTTAGCAAAATCGATTGCTGAAAAACAAAAAAGCCGTGCATAAAGCACGGCCTTTTTTGATAAATAGCGATTAGATCACTGATAATTCGACAGCAATGTTACCACGCGTTGCGTTTGAGTATGGGCATACTTCGTGCGCTTTATTAACCAGTGCAAGAGCGGTGTCTTTATCAAGATCACCCACCGATACCGCAAGCTTAACAGCGATACCAAAACCACCTTCGATAGGACCAATTGAAACTTCAGAGTTAATGTGAGTATCAGCTGGTAATTTAATTTTTGCCTGGCCAGCCACTAACTTTAATGCACCGATAAAACAAGCCGCGTAACCTGCTGCAAATAATTGCTCAGGGTTTGTACCTTGACCATCATCACCACCTAGCCCTTTTGGTGTTGATAGTGCCACATCTAGACGACCATCATCTGATTTTGCTGTACCTTCACGACCACCTGTTGCTGTTGCTTTTGCTGTGTATGCGACGCTTTGTAGTTCTTTCATGATTACTCTCCTAATTGAGTGAAAATATATTTTGCATGCAAAATATATTAGATCAGCTTTTTCGGGATTGCAAATACTTTGTATGCAAATTAAAATACACGTATTGAATTTTGAGGATCGAGTATGAAGTACCCACAACTAAAATTAGATAACCAGCTATGCCACCGCTTATATATGGCATCGAATGGGATTGCCCGTGCGTATAGAGATTCTCTCAACCAATTAGATTTAACCTACCCGCAATACGTCGTAATGATGGCGCTGTGGGAAAAAGATCAGATCAGTATTGCTGAATTACTTGAAAAAACCGCCATTGATGGTGGTGCGATGACGCAAATTTTGAAAAAAATGAGCGATAAAGCATTGTTGTCGATCACTAAAGATAGCCAAGATAAACGCAAACGACTGGTGCAGCTCGAAGCCAAAGGCAAGGCGATGCAAGATCAAGCCGCTGAGATACCGTCGCAAATTCGTTGTCGCTTCCCAAGCATTAACGAGCAACAAGCCTTGCAACTGATCGAGTTACTCGATTTAGTAAATAGTGACCTCAATTAACAAAAATTATTTGAAAGTGAATTTGGATTACACCTCTTTTTAATATAATTCTATACGCTATAGTGTTTAAAACTCATCAATACGGACACCATCATGAAAGCATTTGGATACACTACAGCAACCCCAACGTTGTCGGACTCATCATTACAAGCGATTGAATTACCAAATCCCGTTGCGACAGGTCACGACATTCTTGTAGCCGTAGAAGCTATTTCAGTTAACCCCGTTGATACTAAAATTCGCGCTAATGTGTCACCAGACAATGGCTACAAAGTTATTGGCTGGGACGCTGTAGGAACAGTTAAAGCTGTTGGCGACAACGTATCGTTATTTAATGTCGGTGATCGTGTGTTTTATGCTGGCGACTTAACGCGCCAAGGCAGTAATGCTGAGCTGCAACTTGTTGATGAACGCATTGTCGGTCTTGCACCAACAAGCCTCAGCAATAGTGAAGCAGCCGCCCTGCCATTAACCAGTATTACTGCGTGGGAGTTATTGTTTGACCGCTTACAGATTGAAAAATCTAAAAACAATAAGCCAGCCTCTGTATTAGTGATAGGTGCCGCAGGTGGTGTAGGCTCAATTTTAGTGCAGCTTGCCAAACAGCTTACCAATTTAACCGTTGTTGGTACCGCTGCACGAGAAGAAAGCGCCAACTGGCTTAAAGATTTAGGTGTTGATCATGTGCTTGATCATAGCAAAAGCCTTAACGAGCAACGTCTTGCGGCCGACCTGAATGAATTTGATTACGTAGTGAGCTTAACGCACACCGACCAACACCTTGATAGCATTATGGAAGTGATCAAGCCACAAGGTAAATTGGCTCTGATCGACGACCCTGCAAGCTTTGATATTTTAAAGTTAAAGCGTAAAAGTATTTCGCTGCATTGGGAGTTTATGTATACCCGCTCAATGTTCCAAACCGATGATATGATTGCCCAGCATCAGCTTCTTTCAGAGCTTGCTAGCTTAGTTGATAACGGCACAATCAAAACAACACTGGGTGAGCATTTAGGTAAGATAAACGTAGCAAACCTTGTTAAAGCCCATGGAATTTTAGAATCTCATAAAGCTCGCGGAAAGCTTGTTTTGGAAGGATTTGAGTAACGAGCATGTAGGCGTCACGCTTGCTTGGCGCGCGAAACAAGTTTCACGCCTACGTCCAAGGGTTTTACCTGTGTGTGGTGGTTAATAGTTCATGACTAAAGTCATTCCTACGAAAAATAAATACGAGTTGCCAGCATGTAGCAGCGATTTCACATCGCGTTTTATTCTCGTATCTCTCCGACCTCACCCATGTCGCGGCATAAAGCCGCTGCTACCTGTAGGCGTCACGCTTGCTTGGCGCGCGAAACAAGTTTCACGCCTACGTCCAAAGGTTTTACCTTTGTGTGGTGGTTAATAGTTCATGACTAAAGACATTCCTACAAGGTGCCAGCATGTAGCAGCGATTTCACATCGCATATTTGCTCAAACAATAATACAAGCACGCATCATTAAAGTGCATTACTGCGCTTGCCTTTCACTATTTTAGTGCCTGTTTGTAGGGACGCCCTAATCACCAAATATTAACCGATTGATTTCTAATACATTTAAATTTAATAAAGGTTTGGCACAGATCTTCCAGTATTTAGTATGAACTGGCACTAACAAGGAGACTAACGTGACTAACTTTTTTCACACTCTTTATCTACTTTGGCGATTAGATATCAGCACATGGCATATTCATGAAGCACACGATCCGCATAATGTTGCTGATTTGGAGCGTCGCTATGTTAAATAATGACCCCGCATTTATCGAAGCATTAAAAAAGGTTTCTGTACATCAACTTACAATCACCGAAGCAGCAGAACAATACGACATCCCTAAAAGAGCTATTTACAAAGCATTAAGGCAGCAACAGACAAAGCTAAACAAGCAAAAGGCGTATTTAATTGCTACTCAAAAACGTCTTAAGCAAAACCTACGTAATGTAGAAATGGAGTTAGCTAGCTTCAGCTAAACAACTTCTGTATGGTTAAAATACACGCACAATAATGACGGATTAAGTATGCACGCAGTAGAAGTAAACTTTGACGGCTTAGTGGGGCCTACTCACAATTACGCGGGATTATCGTATGGCAATGTCGCTTCACTAAGTCACGCCTCTTCGCATTCGAACCCCAAAGAGGCCGTGCTACAAGGCCTTGAAAAAATGAAGGCGATGCACGAATTAGGACTTGAGCAAGGTATTTTTGCACCTCATGCTCGCCCCGACATTAACGTGCTAAAACGCTTAGGTTTTACAGGCACTGATAGCCAAATTATTGAAAAAGCATTTAAAGCCGACCCAGTTTTGCTGCGAGCTTGTTACAGTGCATCAGCAATGTGGACAGCCAATGCTGGCACTATCTCACCTTCAGTTGATACCCTTGATGGCAAAGTGCACTTTACGGCTGCAAACTTAAATAATAAGTTTCATCGTTCGTTAGAGCCAGTAACAACATCCGCGTTGTTAAAAGCCATGTTTAACGATGAGCGTTACTTTAGCCATCATACGCACTTACCTGAGCAAGGCTTTTTTGGTGATGAGGGCGCCGCAAATCATAATCGATTATGCGACAGCCACGCAGATACAGGGCTTGAGATCTTTGTTTATGGGGCAAGTAGCTTTAATAGCGCCCTTCCAAAGCCTGTAAAATTTCCAGCAAGACAATCTCTTGAAGCATCGCAAGCCATTGCCCGCTTACATCAACTAAAGCCTGAAAATCAGTTATTTATTCAACAAAATCCTGATGTCATAGACCAAGGCGTGTTTCATAACGACGTGATTGCGGTAGCCAATGGCAATGTACTTTTATGCCATGAACAAGCCTTTTTGAATCAGCCTGAAACGCTAAAACAAATTAAACAAGCCTACCTTGGTAACAAGCCGCTGCATATTATTGAAGTGCCGACCAATAAAGTGAGCATTACAGATGCTGTTAGCAGCTATTTATTTAATAGCCAATTAATTACCTTAAGTGATAACAGCATGATGCTGGTTGCACCTAAAGAGTGTGAGCGCAATCAAGCCGTTCACGATTACATTCAAGAAATGATTGTGGCAGATAACCCAGTTCAACAAGTCCGCTTTTTTGACTTACGCCAAAGTATGCAAAATGGCGGTGGCCCTGCTTGTTTACGCTTACGTGTTGCACTCAATTCGGATGAACTGGCAGCGGTTAATCCGGCTGTACGATTTAGCGAAGAAAAATATAACCAACTAGTGAGTTGGGCGAATAAGCATTACCGTGACTCTTTAAGTAGTGATGACTTTGCCGATCCAATGCTTTTAACCGAAAGCTATCAGGCACTTGATGAGCTAACCAGCGTGCTTAACTTAGGCTCTGTGTATCCATTTCAACAAGAATAAATAATGAAAATTAAAGCAGTACATTCTATTAAAGGGGTATCTAAATCACTTAATGCATTGCTGATTGATAGCGTCGCCAATGGCGCATCAGTCGGCTTTATTGCCCCGTTATCATTACAGTCGGCACATGACTACTGGCAAGCAGTCGATGCCGATTTAGCCACTCCCTATCGTCGTTTATACCTTGCTTTCGATGGTGAAGATGTAATCGGCTCTGTGCAGCTTGCTTTATGTGCAAAGGCGAATGGTAGCCATCGAGGTGAAGTTGAAAAACTGATGGTACATAGTGATTATCAGGGCAAAGGAATTGCAAAACAACTTATGAATAGCCTTGAAACAGATGCACAGGTGTTAGGTCTAGCTTTGCTTGTCCTAGACACACGACTTGGCGATACCGCATCACATCTTTATCGAAAGCTAAGCTACATAGAAGCAGGCACAATCCCTGGGTTTGCTAAAAGTTCAACAGGGGAGTTTGATGCGACTGTGTATTTTTACAAACAAGTCGCTTAATTTAGTCAATTCAGGTGAATATAGCCATAAAGTCGACTTATAAAATTCTATAAACCCACTACACTAGTAGTAAGAATTCTATAAGGAGAAATTAATGGCGCTATCAATTCAGCAAAGGGTACTGCTTCTTGCCCTTCTTCCACCTTTACTCATTGCTGTTATGCTCACTATTTATAACTATGTGCAGTCAAAGAATAGTGGTGCTCAAACAGTGGAAAGCTTTGCTTCACAAATGAAAAATGATCGCAAAGCAGAAGTGAGTAATTACCAAAAAATTGCCATGAGCTCTATCTCTCACTTAGTAGCACAGGATAACGGTACAAATACTCAACAATTACAAGCTCAGGCTAAAGATATTCTTAGAAACTTACGCTTCGATGATGCCGGCGATACCGGCTATGTGTTTGTTTATGACCTACAAGGTGTCAGTGTTGCCCATGGTGTAAATGCATCATTAGAAGGTAAAAACCTCTACGATTTTAAAGATCCCAATGGGGTTTATTTAATTCGAGAGCTCATTTCATCAGCGAAAGACGGGGGTGGCTTCGTCGAGTATGCATGGAAAAATACCCAAGGTGTTATTAGTCCTAAACTTGGCTACGCCGCACTTATCCCTAAATGGAATTGGGTGCTAGGTACCGGATTTTGGATAAGCGGCCTTGAGCAACAAGTTGCCAGCACAGAAACAAGAGTTAATGACGCGATTGATAATGCATTTGTAAACACCATTATTGCCTCGGTGCTTGCTGTTGCTGTAACAGCCGCGATTGCCGTTGTGGTATCTCGCAGTATCACAAGTCCGCTACATACAACTGTGCTTGCCATGAATGACATTTCTCAGGGGGATGGTGACCTCACTCGACGACTCATGGAAAAAAGAACTGATGAGCTTGGCCAGCTTGGTAGTTCATTCAATCGCTTTGCTGATGATGTCGGCAAAATGGTCATCGATATTCGCCAATCATCACAATCGATGAATCACGCCTCACTCAAGCTCAATGAGCTACTTGCTAATATGCATACAGGTATTAATCGTCAACATGAAGAAAGTGAGCAAGTTGCAACCGCTATTAACGAAATGTCGGCAGCGTCAATGGAAGTTGCACGTAGCGCCCAAGAAGCATCAACCGCGGCTGAGCATGCTGATCACTTGGTAAAACAAGCTAATAATCAGCTTCTTATTGCTATAAAAGTGATCAACGGACTTGCTAAACAAGTCGACGAAGGGGCGAATGCGGTTGACCAGCTCAATCAACAATCAAGTCAAATAGGCAGTGTGCTTGATGTGATCAGAAATATTGCTGAGCAAACAAATCTATTAGCACTCAATGCAGCAATTGAATCAGCACGCGCAGGCGAAGCTGGTCGTGGCTTTGCAGTAGTAGCTGATGAAGTTCGCACGCTTGCAAAACGCACCCAAGACAGTACCCATGAAATTGAAAGCATGATTGAACAAGTTCAGCAAGGTACAACAACGGTTACAAGTATAATGCAGGCAATAAAGAGTGGTAGCGCAACCAGTGTTTCTGAAGCAAGTGAAGTAGAAAAAGCTTTAAATGAAGTGTTGCACTCGGTTAACACGATTACATCACAAAATGCACAGATAGCCACCGCAGCTGAAGAGCAAACATCGGTCTCTGAAGCGATAAACCAAAACATGACAACTATTGTTGAAATTGCAAATAAGACGGCCAGTGATACTGATGTAGCAACCTCTTATATGCACGAGCTTACTGATACAGCCACTCAATTGGAGCAGAACGTTAGCCGTTATAAGGCTTAGGTTAGGTCACACTTTTCAGCTGAAAAGTAATTTTTCTTAAGTTCAAGTTGCATTAAGTTTAATTCATTACACTTAATGCAACATTTAGAACACAAAAGGGATCAATCATGAACTTCAAAACAACTTTATTAAGCAGCGCTATTTTATTTGCACTTGTAGGTTGTGGCTCAGATAACGACGATAACGACACGCCAGATCCAACACCTCAAACAGCTCAGTTCACACTAGGTGTATCGGATGCGCCTGTAACAGGTTTAAAAGCGGTTAACGTTGTCTTTGATTCAATCACACTGAGAAGCCAAGGCGGTGAAGATTTTACATTTGAGACTCGTGAAGAGAGTGATGACACACTACCTGAGATGGTTAACTTACTCGATTACACCGGCGATGATGTTTTCTCACTACTCGATGATAAAGAAGTCCCTGCTGGCGACTATCAATGGATCCGTGCTGATGTAATCAATGGTGACAGCAATAACCTAACGATGACTTCACACGTTGTATATGAAGATGACAGCATTGCCCCACTGGTTGTAAAACGCAAAGGCAACGATGGTGTAGGCGAAATCCAGCTAGATGGTTTTACACTTAACCAAGCTGGTAACGATTTTGTAATGGAATTTGATCTTAAAAAGTCATTGGTTGATCCACAAAATAGTGACGAGATTTTCTTAAAACCTCGAGGTGTGCGTCTAGAAAACCTTGCTGAATCTGAAGATATTGAAGGTACAGTAAGCGACGTATTAATCGCTAACTGCGAAACAGATAACATCGATATCGCTCTTGAAGATGGCTCGTTTGGTCATGCTGTTTACCTATACAGCAGCGACGTAGAAGTACCAATGGATAACTACGAAGAAAATGAAGATGTGACCCCTGCTGATGCCCCGCTTGCAACAGCTGATGTCGTATTCGATAGTGATGACAATCAATTTGAGTTTGAGCTTGCATTCGTACAACCTGGTGATTATCAATTAGCATACACATGTGCAGCACATATTGATGATGCAGAAGCGCAAGACGAGGCTTTCACTCTTTATCAGGTTAAACCTATAACAGTCACTTCTGGCGACGATTTAGAAGTTTCATTCACTGTATCTGAATAATATTTCAGCTTGCAAATTAAGCCCGCTATGCGGGCTTAATTACTTGCAATCCACTTCGCTACTCCTAACGCTTCCATAACAAATTCAACAGACAAAGCGGCCAAAATCAACCCCATAATACGTGTTAAGATTGACGCACCGCCAGTGCCTATTAATTTTAAAATGCGACCACTGAGCAATAACAACACAAGCGTTATTAACAACACTCCTAGCATATTTAGCGCCGTTATAACTTGCTCTTTTATGGTATATATATGGTTATCCGTTATTAAGATAACTGCCAATATTGCTCCTGGTGAAGCCGTTGCAGGAATAGCTAAAGGAAAAACGGAAATATCATGTTGCGGTTCAATATCGCCCTGTGAAGAATCATCAGCAAATATCATTTGCAGGCCAAATAAAAATAAAATGATGCCACCAGCAACCTGAAATGATAACAAGCTAATGCCCATTGCACTCAATAGTAACTGACCAATAACAATGGCTCCTATAAGCACAATGGCTGCATATCCCACCGTTTTGAAGGCTGTTTTACGCCGCTTTTTAGCAGGTAATTTAGCCGTTAGAGCAGCAAACAGTGCCATCGTGCCTATTGGGTCAATTGTGGCCCAAATAACTAAAAAATCATGCAATACTTTATCTAACATACACACCTTAACATTTAAAAGCTGTGCTCTTAGATTAGCAATAAAGCATGGGAATAAGTATCAAAAGTGACTCTTTTTTATACTTTCGCAATGCTTGCTTGCTTCTTTGTAATGATTCAATGAGGCGATAACATGAGCAATTGTGCCATTATTATTCGCAATAGGTTGAACATCACTCGTGTTAAAAGATGCCTCTATTTGCTTGTAAGCCTGTTGCCACTCAGGGATTGATTCAATAACCTTTTGCTGGTCGATTATAAATTCTCTCCAACGGCTGACTTGTGACTGCAACGTTTCTTTTAGCTCTGTAGCGCATTGCTGTCGAAAGTCTTCAACTTGATAATTAAACGCACGAAGCTGCAAACTTTCAACAGGGAGTACATCAACAAGCTTATCAAGTGGCGCATCATGGTGATATTCATTTCTCAAATAGGCTAAATGGTGCAAAGTATAATAATGTGCAGGCTCAATAAACGTGCTAAATGTTAGTAATGTATTGATATTAGCCTGATTGGCATTATCAGCTAACACGTTTTCAAGACGAGAAATAAATTGCGCCTTATGCTTACTACCATGTTGTATAGCAAATTCATCCATAATCGCTAAACGGCGATACATATCTCGCTCATCAGTCATACTCTTGGGTGACCAAAAACGCTCAGCAATAGCATAAACGCGCGGCCAAAGGCGTGTATCTATGGTTTCTGTTGTGATTAGCTCCGCCCATATTGTTGCCTCACCGCCCAATACTTCGCCTGATTTTTTAACCTGCTGTGTATCGTGTAATGTTTGATTAAGCACTTGAATACTGGGTTTCTCATCAGGTGTAGTCTGTAAGTCATACGGGGTATTACCAACAAATGCTGGTAAACTACTCACTTTGTTAGTCGCAACAACCAGCATCGTAGGCCCCATCCATGTATCAATTAATACTTCGAACCCTGCTGCTCGTTGTTTCACATTTTTTGTTATAAACGCCCCTTTGCCTGTTATAGTAACTAGAGCGGCAAGCTCTGAATCGGCAGTTGTAAATACACTTATGTCGCCGGTAACAGCACTGCCCTTAAGGCGTGTTAGAGTGAACTGTGCGCTGCTTAAAATGTTGCTTGCGGTTAATGGGTCACGCTTTAAAGGCTCAGGATGATTACGATAATGATAATTTGTCCATTGTGGCTGATCGATGTAAAAACCACTGGATAATAAACCATCAAACCCCGCCTTTTGAATGGCAGCAAGAGAATGATGACCACGCCAAGATTGCACTAATGTTTGCTTAGGTAGTGTTGGATGTAGTACTTCATCCCAACCAATCATTTTGCGATTATATTTAGCTAAGATTTTAGCAACACGTTGATTAAAATAAGCATGTAATGCGTGACTATCTGGTAAGTCATGCTCAGCCATAAACGCTTGTATTTTTTTATTTTCTTGCCAGTCACGGGCATCCACTTCGTCACCACCGATGTGTAAATAAGCGTCGGGAAATAACTCCGTTAGCTCTTTTATCACGTCCTCTACAAATGTATACACTTTTGGATTACTAGGGTCTAATAAGGGTCTAAATACCCCCCAGTGGCGCTCTATCGACGTAGGAGTTGTGCCACTGCCGAGCTCAGGGTAAGCAAGCACAATACTGCTCGCATGCCCTGGCACATCAAACTCCGGCACCACTCGAATACCTAACTGTGCGGCATAGTTAACCACGTCTTTAATCTGCTGCTGTGTGTAATAAAGCCCATCCGAAGCGTGTTGATGTAACTTAGGGTAACTTTTAAGCGCTATACGCCAGCCCTGATCATCTGTGAGGTGCCAATGAAATACATTCATTTTTGCTAAAGCAAGCCCTCTAAGGGTACGCTTTACATCTGCAATTGGTAAAAAGTGTCTAACGCTATCAAATAGTAGTCCTCGCCACGGGTATGCTGGCGTATCATCAATTTTGATCGCACTCAGTAAGTAAGGCTGCTTTGTTGAAAACACTAACTGCGACAAGGTGCTAAATCCTCGGAGCATACCAAACTGAGTCGCGCTCTTGAGTAAAATACCTTGCGAACTAATACTCAACTGGTAGCTTTCATCCACTCCTAAAGTAGGGACTGCGGGTAACCAGTTATCAACGTCGATAACCAGCTGTGCTTTATTTTCTTCTGCCCAATTGACCTTCGCAAACTGCTGAAAAAACGCAGAGTGCTCAAATAACCCTTCACTAGGGTCTCGGTATTTCTCAGCTAAATAGACAGTTAAGTTTTTTTGATCTAATAGAAACTTGCCTTCAAGTTCTGTGATATTTGCAGGCATTGGCATTAAAGGTAATGATTTAGCATGCGCAACACTTAGTATCCAAAGGCTACAAAATACAACGCGTAAAATAAATGACATGGTTTAACCCTCACTATGCTCTAATTGAATGCTGGTTGCGACTATCGCCCCTTTAGCAACGATAACTTGACTCGCCAATTGCTGAGCAATATCTACGGCGTATGTAATGGATCCAGTGTGTAAAAATGCAGCTAAAAAGCCAGCACTAAAAGCATCTCCAGCTGATGTTGTATCTATAACCTGTGTTACAGGCGTCACTGGAAAGCGCTGTAATGTTCCATGCTCAAGCACCAGTGTATCTGCCAGCCCTTGCTTTATTACAACAAGGTCAGATGAATATTGTTGATAAAACGCGACTAACTGCTGCTCTGTGCATTCACCAAACACCCCATAATGATCATCATCAGTAACAAACAAATAATCAGCAAGCTGGAATGCTTTTTTAAAGTAACCAGCAGCATCGTCTGATCGCCAAAGTACAGAACGATAATTACTATCGAAAATCACTTTGCCGCCTGCGGTTTTAAAGGTATGCAATGCATCTAACAATAACTGTCGGCTAGGTGTATCTAAAATAGCTAGACTAATCGCTGAAAAATAACAATGGCTTATATGTCCTTCGCGCAAGGCATTAACGAACCTGTGTTGTGTATCTAAATAAAAATACCGCTTGGTAGCGCTGTCATCACGTTCGTAACTAAAATAACGCTCTCCTTTTTTATCGGTTGTTATACCGTAGCTACCAAGGGTTTTATTCGCTGCTATTTGCAAGTAGTCAAGCGATAAGCCTTGCTCCTGCCAAAGGCAACGTGCAACGTCACTTACTTCATCACTGCCCAGCGCCGTTA
The DNA here is from genome assembly GCA_004208945.1 of Pseudoalteromonas sp. CO133X. GTDB lineage: Bacteria > Pseudomonadota > Gammaproteobacteria > Enterobacterales > Alteromonadaceae > Pseudoalteromonas. The sequence goes on from SGPE01000030.1 coordinate 114,510, forward strand.
CAAAATTTACCTTCATATTTTTTAATTGTAAGCGCTTAAAATACACTGCAGTGTTATAAACATCGCCACCAAATCGAATGCTGTTATCACCGCCAAGCTCTTGCATTGCTTCGCCAAAAAAGGCCACATTAATCATGATGCATCGCCTCTCTTTGCTTATTTAAAATTTCTAATGCTTGTTCGCTACTGCAGCGTTGTTTTGGGGTGAGTAAGGTAACAATAATACAAAGTAGCATTGATGCAGAGGTTGCTGGAATGATGGGATTGCTCCAATAGGCTTGCCAATGTGGCGTTAAAATTACCGCCATTGACACAATAAATGACACTAATAATGCCGTCATAGCGCCCTGCCAATTAAATCGGGGCCAAAAATGCCCAAGCAGCACACAAACACACAACCCCGACATCAATGTCGCAATCATATTGGTGATGTAACCAATAACATCGTTAGTAAGTAACGCCAAAAGTAACGCCGTGCCAATTGTTAGCACTAAACCTATGCGTGATAGCAAAACGACCTCACTGGCATGTGGCATCCGTTTAAATACCAGCATATAGATATCACGAATCAATACGCTTACCGCCGCAATGGCATCGGAACTGGCACTTGAAATAGTGGCTGAGAGTCCAGCAATTATTACCAACGCCGCCAAGCCAAAAGGAAGAAGCTCAAAGGCCATATAAGGAAATGAAAAGGCACTGTTTTCAAGGGTTGGGTTGAGCTTGTATGCAGCCATACCTATTATGGCAGGCACAATTGCAAACAGCAGATATAAACCGCCAGATAAATAAAATGACTGACGAATACTGCTAACATGCTTGCCAGAATATATTCGTTGGCGAAATGAAGGTGCAACAAGTACGCCAACCAAGACTGCAAAAAACAACGAAATACCATGTACAACACCTATTTTATCGAGTGATAAAAAGCTTTGATTCAGTAGAGGTTGTGCTTCGTTGATCATCATCAAACCATCCGCTTGATAGAGCGCAACACCCGCCATCAAGAAAAACCCAATAAACAATACTAGAGCTTGAATAGAGTCTGTCCACACAACAGCAACATAGCCACCTATTACCACATAAATACTAAAACCAAGAGCAATGAACAATTTAGCACTCAGTGGTGATAACCCCGTTAACCAAGCCAAATACATTCCGCCACCTAGAATATGGGCGCCAAGCCAGCCAATACTGGCTACAAAAATGAATATAGCGATAGTATTCTTAACAAGCGGATCAGCCCCTACATAAAAAGAAACCTCTTCGCTCATAGTCATAAATTCATGCTTTCTGACAGGTGCAAATAGCTTTGCTAGCAGCAATATGCCGCATGCTCCACCAAGCCCATAAATCATCCCCGCCCAGCCATTGTTATAAGCAAAGCCAACTGCCCCCATTGAGGAGCCCGTACCAACCATAGTCGCAACGGTTGTACCCAAGGTTAAAATAAAAGGAAGGTTTCGTCCGCCTAGTAAAAAGTCGTCACCGGTTTTGCTATTCCGACTTACCCACCAGCCAAACCAGATCATAAAAATCAGGTAGCCTAAAAAGGCCATTAGTAATTGCCACTTCATACAACATCCTGCTTCACCTCAGCCAAATTATTATCATTGCTTTATGCTTATTACACGGCTTTGGTGCTTATAATTATTTTTTATGTATGAGTTCAACAGCCTAGGCTGTCGAACTTTTTAATTTATGGGGCTTTATAACACGTCACATCGACTTCAACTTTGCAGTCAACAACAAGGTCTGCGACGGCACAAATTCGAGCAGGCGGGTGCTCGCCAAAAACCTCTTTGAACACCTTATTAAATGATTGAAAGTAACGCGCATCCGTTAAAATCACTTTGACATGCGCAACATGTTCAAGGCCATAACCCGCTTCATCCATAATATCGATGCAGTTTTGAATCGCTAAACGAGACTGATCGATAATGCCACCTTCAACCACTTCACCGTCTTTCATTGGCGTTTGCCCAGACACCATCAACCAGCCTCCAGCTTCGATGGCTCGTGCAAAAGGTAAATGCTGCCCACCGGTGCCTGTACCGCCCTCTGTTCCTATACGTTTAATCATATTACTCTCCAGTTGAAGTTAAAAACTTGCCCGAATATGCAGGCACTACTTGGTCATCAATAAAGGTTGGTTGACCATTGGTCCACACTCTGTGAATACCTGATGCTGGTAATTCAGAGTCAATAAATGTGGCGTTATCGCAAATGGCATCGCTGTCAAAAAGCACCAAATCAGCAAACTTTCCTACGCTAATCTCACCACGGTCAGTTAAACCGTAATTACGAGCGCTGAGTCCTGTCATCTTATGTATTGCTGTTGCGAGTGAGAAAATGCCCTCATCACGTGCGTACTTACCTAATACACGAGGAAACGATCCCCATAAACGAGGATGCGGATGAGGATCACACGGCAGACCATCGGAGCCAATCATGGTTTTTTCAAAGGCTAGAATCATTGCCACATCTTGCTCATCAAGCCCATGATAAACAGCACCAGCCGGTTGCAGCTTCTTAGCACTTTCAAGTAACGACAACTGCCATGTATCTGCAATATCTTGCAGCGAACGCTCCGCCATTTCGGGGTGAGGATCTGACCACGTTATAAAAATTTCGAAGTCGCTGGTCACTTGTTTTAAGTCCAAAGTGCTTGAGCTGGCTGCATAAGGGTAAGCATCGCAACTGCAACGAGAATGCGAACCTTGTCTTGAAAACCGATTAATCAGCTCTGGCGCACGTCCCCAGTTATTTTTACCAGCACATTTCAAATGTGAAATAATAACTTTTATATCAAAAGCTTGCTCCATCGCAAACGCTTCATCCATCGCCTCAATGACAGCGTCAAACTCAGTACGCAAATGAGTTGTATAGATAGCGTCATGGGCTTTTAAAACAGGGCCAAAGGCTTGAACTTCATCACTGGGTGCCTGATTCGCATTTTTATAAGCAAGCCCCGTACTCAAGCCAATCGCGCCAGCTGCAAGAGCAGCATCAAGCTCTTTACACATATGCTTAATCTCTGCGTCATTTGCACCTCGCAAAAGATCATCCATGACATTATTACGCAATGTGGTATGGCCCACTAAAGCCGCTACATTCACATTTGCAGGTCTTGCTTGCAAAGCGTGAATATAATCAGCCATGGTGGCAAATTTAAATTCACTGAGTGCCCCCAATAAGTTCATCGGATCTGGGGCTGCTTCACTTACCACAGCAGGGGCAGCACTGATCCCACAATTTCCAGTAATGACCGTTGTGACACCTTGGCTGATCTTCGCTGCCATATTAGGATTACGCAGTACTTCCAAGTCATCATGGGTATGTACATCAATAAAACCAGGCGCTAAGCATAACCCTTTTGCATCTATAACTTGTTTAGCAGGCAGTTCGTTGAGCTTACCAATTGCAATAATGCGATCATCGCTTATCGCTACATCAGTGATTGAGGCTTCATTACCTTGGCCATCAAATACCTTCGCCCCTAGAATCAATGTATCCACAGGTTGTGAGTCTTTGCTGTGCATTATTAATCTCCTAATGGGGCGCGATCAGGTCCTTGGCGATATTCATCTAACTCGTGTTTAATACGACGTAGTTTTTCGCGTGATTTTTTCTGCGTTAAAATTGCCACTTCACTTGCTAGCACATCGACTGCGGCTAACATGGCATAACGCGCTGTACTTGGTGTGAAAATATAGTCAGATTCATTTGTTTTTATTGGTAAATGAATAGTGGCAGTGTTAGCAAGTTCACTCTCTGGGCAAATCGCAATCACTTTTGCCCCATAATCTTTCGCGATATTCGCTGCATCAATTAAGTCTTTGGTATAGCCTGTTAGTGATAACACCACCACAACATCACTCACATCGACACTTGCTGCAGTCATGCGCATCATTACAGGGTCACTGTAAGCATTGCTTAAAATATCAAGTCTGAATAATCGGTTGTGGCACTCTTGCGCAACCACTGAGCTTCCTCCACCCACACCAAAAATTAAACTATGACGACTATTTGCAATGAAATGAGCTGCTTGCTCAACATCAGTTTGATTAATTAGCCCTGCATTGACATCCAAAATGTCATGAATAGCCTGATAAATTGCCGGTATATCTTCACGCTGAGTGTTATTTTCAGTGATAAAACGCTCACCAACCGCTAAAGATTGCGCTAACTGTAACTTCATATCACGGACATTATTACAACCGAGCGCTTTCGCTAGCCGTGTAATTGATGCATGACTCACGTTTGCTTTGTCAGCCAAATCACTAATGCTTGCCGAGGCTGCAAATTGCAAATCAGCTAAAATTAACTGAGCAACAGCTTGTTCTGATTGGCGTAGATGACCCAAGCGCTCTTTTATTCTTGAAACTATATCCAAACGTCTTTCTCCTAAAAATAAGTCTCGACGACATCAACCACATTGTAGTTATCATCTATTACGTTGATGTAGCGCCACTTATCGAATGTTAAGCACGGATGAGAGGTAGCAAAGGCTACCATGTCACCAACCCGAAGTGTGGTATCATTTGGTACTTTCATCATGGCATGCTGGTCCATCATTTTTTCTATTTTCCAATTGCTATTTGCAGCGCTTATCTGCCCTTGCTGATCAACATGTAGTGTTGGGATTGGAAACCCTGCATCAAACGCTGCATCCCGTTTACCAAAGCCGATTATAGCCCTTCCCGCCTCGGGCATTGACTGCACATACGCCCAAATTTCTAAGCAAGATGTCAGCTCACTCCCTAAAGAGCATGCCAATTCATTGCGCGCTAAAATTTGTTGTTGGGCTTGCTCATAAATTCCCTGATCGTGAGTGACGTAACAACCAGGTCGCAACACGGCTATCATATTCTCGGTTAAATTATCAGGATGAAATGCCTCACACACTAAATCGTAGTATGCCGACCCACCAGCGGTGATCATCACTTGCTTAGTATCAAACGCATTATCGGCAATAAGCTGTTTGCAGGTCGCAACCGCATACTCAAGAAATTGACTCACGGCAAGGGGATCGCCCAGCACACCTTCATAAACCTCTATACCCGCTAGAGCTAATGAATCGAATTTTGCTATTTCTGCGATCAACTCTGCCAATAACTGACTGTTAACCACACCACAGCGGCCATCAGCAACACCAAGCTCAATCAGTACATGAATAGTGTGCTGAGTATTAGCAAAATATTCACCAAGCATACGTACGTTATCAAGGTTATCGACCAAGCAATAAAATACAATTTCATTGCTACTGAGTAAGTCATCAAGCTGTTGATAGTTTGCCCGACCAACCAATTGATTAGCCATCAAAACTCGCTCAGCGCCACTCGTTACTGCTGCAACAGCTTGAGCTGTGGTTGCCACAGTAATTGCATATGCTCCTGCCGCTAATTGTTTTTTAAAGATGGCAGGTGTCATGGTTGTTTTACCATGCGGAGCAAATAACACATGGCTTTGGTTGGTAAAGTCAGCCATCCAGCTAATGTTATTCAATAGGCGTGATTCATACAGACACAAACATGGCAAACTGACATCTTGCTGTGCAATGTTCCACCCTGATTTGTGAAGCTGCTGAACATTACCGAGTCCTTTATTGGCTCGGCTTACGGTTTCCAAGTTTGCAACGCTTAATTTTTTCATTCAAAAACTCTTCATATAAATCAGCTGGTTAATTACTTTTCATTAAAAACCATACAAAAAATGTGACTTATTTAATGTAATGGGTATTGCAATTTTGTTAAATCTAATGTTAATTAATAACACACCAACAGTCAATACATGTTACAAATTAACAGAAGATAATAATTAACTTTAAAAATACAGGATGAGGAACGTTTAAAATGAAAACTAAAACCCGTCACCAACATACACTCTCGCCAAGCATAACGGCTAAGGCTGTGGCAGCGGTCATTTGTGGGCTAAGTGGCCTAAATACAGTAGCCGCGCAGCAAAGTGATTTGACAAACGATGAAATAGAAACCATCGAGGTACGTGGTATTGCAGCCAGTAACAAGCAAGATATTAATAACAAACGCTTTAGTACTGGTGTGATGGATTCAATCACCGCAGAAGATATTGGTAAATTACCCGATGTGACCATTGCAGATACTCTACAACGTATACCCGGTATTCAAATTCGTCGCTCAGCAGGCGAAGGCTCAACTATTAATGTTCGTGGTATGCCGCAAGTGACAACGCTGTTAAATGGCGAACAATTTTTAAGTGCAGGCTCAATTACAACACTTCAACCTGACTTCACTGACGTACCTGCTGCGCTTTTATCGGGTATTGATGTACTCAAGTCTCCCCAAGCCGATATTCTCGCAGGTGGTATTTCAGGCACGTTAGATCTAAAAACTCGCCGCCCATTCGACTTAGAACAAGGCACGACTTTTTCATTTACAGGCGAAGCGACACGCGGCAGCTTATCAGAAGAAACCGATCCTAAATTAGTGGCATTTGCGGGCTATAACAATGACAAATTTGGTATTATTTTCACTGCTGCTTATGATGAAAGTACACTTGCTAACTACCGTAATGGCACGATTTTAACCTCCAACGAGATTCAAAATGAAACCTCTCGAGATTTCAATGGTGATGGAGACTTAAACGACAGTTACTACAGTCAACGTTTTTATGGCGTAATGCATCGTGAAACTGAGCGAGATCGCCTCGGCTTAAACACCACTGTGCAATATCAGTTGTCTGATTCACTGACTTTTACCGGTGATATATTCTATACCGACATGGATGATGCGGATCGCAAACAAGGGATGATGGTCGATAATGCGCGCGGCGAGATTTGGGCTTATTCAGATAACTTTATACCACGCCTCGACAACGACCGTGGTGGACAAATTTACACTGTTAACGACGCCACATTAGAAGCACGACGTGTCAGTGCTTACTCAGAAAGCTTAACCAATGATCGTGAATCAACTAACGCAAGCTTACTCTTTGAATACCAAGGAGATGGCCCTCTTTCAGGTGAGTTCAGATACATTCATGGTAATGCCGAGCGCGGTCATACCGAAAATGTAGCGCATGGTTATTTAACCTCTGGCGCACAACATGGCTTACTTAGAAACGACGGCACAGGTGCAACGCCGGTTAATCCAAATGGTGTTGGCCCAGATCCTGTCATGGTTGATTTCTCTCGTACTGGCGAGTACATCACCCTAGGTTTTGAGGAAGGCTTTGGCAGCGATATCAATCAATATAACCTAGTATCAACTTACTCAGAAAATAACTTCGAAGAAGAAGCTACGCTTGATGTTGCTAGACTTGATGGCCGTTATGAGTTTTCAACAGACCACCTCACTAACGTCGATTTTGGATTACGGGCATCAAAACGCGATGTAGAGCGCGAAACGTATATTTTAGTGGCACCATTTACATCTGGTGATATTACCGCTGATGTCATGTGGAAAGACTCTGGGGCCTCTTTAGGCGATACCAATGGCGATGGTGAAAACAGCGTTGCGGGTGGTGATTTAACTATTGGTCATCCCAACTATTTTAGTGATTTACCAGACGGCTGGGTAAACCAAATAAATGACTTTGGACCAGGTGGTGTAGGACAAGGGTTTTATCTTATCGATCCGAAGGTAATGGATGACCCTATGGCATTTCAAAATGCTATTTACCCAGGCAATAAACGACTGGCTAACCCATCACGCACTTACAAAGTAAAAGAGCAAACCCAATCAGCTTACTTTAAATTGAATTTTGCAGGTGAGTTGGCTGATATGAGTTACACCGCAAATATTGGTGCGCAATACATCAAAACAGAACTCGACATGTTACAAAACCAACTCGGTTCAGCACGTCCATGTTCATTATGTACCGCGAGTGAAAAAACAGGTGAAAAATGGTTAAGTCGTGATTATTCAGACTTCTTACCATCAATGAACTTTAATTTAAACCTCACTGAAGATTTCATTCTACGTGCTGGTTACGGCAAAACAATGACAACGCTAGACATTGGTAAACTTGCGGGTGGCATCAGTGTTGGTCGTACTCGCGCTGGTGATATCCTCGCAGCTGAACTCGGTGTGAGCCCAGACCTACTCGTTGCGGTACAAGGCACGCAAAATGGTAATCCAGACTTGGAGCCTTGGCGCGCAACTAACTATAACTTATCTGCCGAGTGGTATTTTAATGAAAGTGGCTTATTAAGTATTTCTGCTTTCTTAATGGATATAGAATCATTTGTCGAAAGTGGCACTGTAATGCTGGGTCTGCCAGACATTGACGGCGTAATTCGTCGCGAAGTACCTGTAACGACCGAAATTAATGGTGAAGGTGGTGAAATAAAAGGCTTTGAGGTTACCTATCAACAAGCATTCGACTTCTTGCCAGAACCTTTTGATGGTTTAGGTACATCTCTAAACTTTACCTATGCCCCGAGTGACAGCGCTAACGTCGATGTTTACGGTAAAAGTCTACCAATCCAAGACAACTCTGAAAAATCAGCTAATGCTGTTTTATGGTATGAAAAAGGCCCATTACAACTTCGCTTAGCTGCAAACTATCGTAGTGACCGCCTCGATAGCTTAAGCTCCGCTATGGGCGAAGGCGTGGTGCCGTTTTGGACTAAAAGTACACTGTATTATGACATGTATGCTGGTTATGAATTTGCAGAAGATATGAGCATTTATACGTCAATCAGCAATTTAACCGAAGAAAAAGAAGATATATACGCCCAGTGGTCAGACAATGTGATTACTCAAAATATCTTTGAGCGTCGTATTACATTAGGTATTCGTACACGCTTTTAAGCGTTAGCTAAATTTGGCTCACTTCTGCCCAAGTGATAAAAGACTAACTTAGTCTTTTTAATGAACAACGCACCGCGTGGTTTAGCCAAATACTAAACCAGTACAGACTCCCCTTGGTGCTGTACTGGTTTTCTCGTTGTTACTGTATGAATATGTTAATATTATAAGCCTAACCAGTTCTACCTAGGCTATGTAATGACATCTCGTTTTTTTAACTCTATTCTGTGTGCTTCTGTATTACTAAGCTCAGCTATTTTTTTACAAGGCTGCCAAGAGCAACCAAAAAGTAACAATATCAAAGTCAATGGTGGATTAATCCAAGGACAGCAACAGGGTCGCGTAATAACTTATAAAGGCATTCCTTACGCCGCTCCCCCTGTAGGTGATTTACGCTGGCGAGCACCGCAACCTGTGCCCAAGTGGCAAGATGTAAAAGTACTTAACGATTATGCCCCTGACTGTATGCAAAAGCCATTTACTGGCGATGCTGCGCCGCTTACAACAACCCCTTCGGAAGACTGCCTTTATTTAAATGTATTTAAACCCACGAAACACAGCGATACTCCCTACCCTGTTGTGGTTTGGATACACGGTGGTGGCTTTGTAAATGGTGGCGCATCTCCCGCTGTTTACTCGGGTGAAAGTTTTGCTAAACAAGGCGTTATTTTTGTTAGCTTTAATTACCGATTAGGCCGATTTGGCTTTTTTGCACACCCTGCGCTTACTCGTTTTGAGAATGATGCACTAGGCAACTACGCATTAATGGATCAAATTGCGGCTCTTGAGTGGGTGAAACAAAATATCGCTCAATTTGGTGGTGATGCTTCTAAAGTGACACTCATGGGTGAATCGGCTGGTGGCGCATCGGTGCATGCGATGATGCAAACCCCTGCTGCTAATGGCTTATTCCAACAAGCGATTATTATGTCAGCGGGCGGACGTGAGCTATTTAATCAATTGCCACTTAAAAGTGATAACGACACTGTATTAAGCGCCGAAAAAATTGGCGAAAACTTTGCCAAACAACACACCATTTTAGGCAGTGATGAAAATGCCCTTGCTGCACTACGTGAATTATCTGCCGAAGACGTGGTTGATAACCTCAATCTGAGCACATTAAACCGACAAAATGATGATGAGTCTACCTACGTTGGCGGGCCAATTATTGATGGCACTATCATCAATTCGGCGACAGAAGCGCGCTTGAGTAAAGGCACATTTAGCCATGTTGCGACCATGGTTGGCACAACAGATATGGATTTAGGCTTTGCTAATTTTGCTTCAAAAGAGGCACTATTCGCAAGTTTTGCTCCGCACAGTACACAAGCAAAAATGACTTACGATGCAGATAACCAAATGCCATTGCCTTTACTCAATTACCAAGTTGGTCAAGATACTTTAATGCAAGAACCAGCAAGGTTCGTTGCAAAACGTGTGACAGATATGGGTAAAGATGCCTTTTTGTATCGTTTTGGTTATGTGGCGCAAACCTTAGATAAACCTGGTGCAGAGCACGCCAGCGAAATTCCGTACTTTTTTAATACTGTGGCAGCGAAATATGGGCATGTCACCACTGAGCAAGATAAGCAAGCCGCTAAAATAATGCACCGTTATGTGACTAACTTTATTAAATTAGGCACACCAAATGGCCCAGGGTTACCGACTTGGCAAGCATATAAAAGTGATGAATCTTTTATACTGCAAATGAGCAAATCAGGGACTGCAGAGTTTTTACCCGACCCCTTACAAGCACGGTTAAACATCACAGCAACAAAAACTGAAAATTAATTAAATAAGGCGCTTAATATAAGCGCCTTATTTTTTACCCTTGCTGCTGAACATACTCAAGCGCAGTCATCTTATGGTAGGTTACATTAGAATGAAATACATGAGTAGGATCGGGGTCAACCACTTCTATTGGTGTGCCTTGACTACGTGCAATGTCGAGTGCCATTTGCGTAATATTGACGCTAAACGAGGTGCCGATAAAAACGATTTTATCAGCATCGAGCATACGCTGTTGCGCCTCTGAAATACGATAAAGCTCAGTGTAGTATTCGTCAAATAACAACACGTAAGGCTTAAACGATTCGTTAATCATCGGGCTTTCATTATGAATATTGAACACCTCAAGCAAGGAGTTGTGGAGATTGTCTTCATTAACTTTATCCCACGGCGCGTTAAAAGCCATCACATCGTCACCTTGATGATGAAACAGTGTCATTTGATCTAAGCGACCATGAATAGCAATAAAATCAGTATTACCTGCTTTGCCATCAAGACCATCGATATTTTGCGTAATGAGATTTTTATCACTCAACCAATGATGTACCTCATTAGGGCCGTGATGGCGATAGGTTGCAAAACGATGATAATACCAAGCTAAAAATTCGCGAGGGTTGTTTTCGTACATAGCACGGGTTGCCATTTCCATTGGCGTATAATTTTTGCTACCAATGGTCCAAAAGCCATCTTCACCACGAAAGGTCGGTATACCGCTAGCGGCACTCACACCCGCACCAGTAATATAGAGTGTATTCATAGAGATAACTTTACCTTGTAACCAAGTGCATCGGCTGTCACTTGTTGATTATTGTCCATACCACCAAGACGATACAAGCTTCCTTGGTGCTCTAATAAACCTCGATGATCCATGCTCGCAGTATCGGCTTTTGGCATCACTTGCCACGTGTTTTTATTAACATCAAAGCGCCAAACATGATCACTCGCTGGCGCGGGTTTACCATCGTATCCCATACCATTGTAGTTATATGGGTTATCAGAGCCACCCATCATATAAATATCGCCATTGAAACTGGTTGCTGCCATACGGTAATGGGCAACACCTGTTGGATGTGGCACGGTACGCCAATCTATTTTTAATGGGTTATTAGCATCAATTGTGCCTTTTAAACACTGTGCAACCGCAGCAAATGAACGACGCTTATCTGCATTCGCCTGTGTTTTAACGCCATCACACACTAAAATAGTGTTGCCACTAATTGCCGCCGCTTGACCAAACACCGGTTGGCCTAAAAAGGGCGAAGCCTGTTGCCAAGTATCTGTTTGCGTATCATAAACTTGAACAAGGTTAACATTGCCATCGTTATGCCAACCACTGACTAAGTAGATATAACGCTGCTTATATGAAAGCGCCACACTGTCATCCACCGGCACTGGCATATTGGCAAGCTGCGTATATGAATCAGAGCGCACATCATAGCGATATACATCAGGTGTAGAGATTTCTTGATGGTCGGCACTAACGGTATAGCCACCAAATACATAAGCATGTTGACCAACACCCACTGCGGTACTCGCTAGACGACCAGTAAGGGGCAATGTACTTGGCACCGCTTTAGCTGCTTGCCACGCGTTATCGCCCACTTTGAGTACCCATACTTTATTGTGAACATCGGTATGTGCTTTGCCTGAGCTCAGGCCCATAAAGCTTAAAAAGTAGGCGTGTTCATCAATAACAACTTTGGCGACAGCATTGTTAGCAACGGGCTCAGGTAAGGCAGGTATGGTTGCAAGTGCAACAGAAAATAGCAGGCTCATAAATTAAATAGGTAACTTAACACATCACTTAAGAATACCATTTTATGAGCCTGAAGAAAGGCTCGTTATTAGTAAGCAATACTAATACGTTGATTTAAATGTGCTGCCGACTGTGCTACATCAAGCATCGCTTTTGCATAGTCGGTGACTGATATTTTGCTTTCGCCGTTTGCATCAGTAAAGAAGCTGTCGCCACCGACACGGTATGGGCCTTCTGACTCACCAGGGTAGATAACCGCAGCGGGTGAAACAAAGGTCCACGGCGTATCTGTTGTTGATACTCTAAATACATCAAGCGCTTCACCTTGAGCAATGGCTTCTGCTTTGTATTCAGCAGGAAAATCTGGGCTTGATACCAGTGTTACACCGGGTGCCACTTCTAAGCTACCTGCACCGCCCACCCATAAAAGGCGTGTGCCAGTACCTGCAAGCGCGTTTAGTAATTGCTTTGCTGTGTTTGCTACAATTTCATGGTTACCTAAAGCACGACCACCAATTGCAGCAATAACAACATCGCTACCCGCTGCTGCACTGGCGATATCGTCTTTTGTTAAATCAAATTCAGTCACAGTAACATTTTCTTGCGTTACTTTACTTGCATCTCTTACTAGTGCATTTACTTGATGACCACGTGCGATTGCTTCTGATGTAATATGGCTACCAATCCAACCTGTTGCGCCAATAACTGCTAATTTCATGAGGAATTCTCCGTTGTTTGTTTCAATGATTGCAGTTTACTTGTTCACTAATTACTGATAAATACACTATATAGATACACATTATTTCACTTTAAGATACTAATGGACAAACTCAATTCAATTACTAGCTTTGTCGAAGTTGCCCGTACAGGCAGCTTTACTCAGGCAGCAGAGCATTTAGGCTTAAGCCGGTTACAAGTTTCTAGGCATATTCAAGATATTGAAAAGTGGCTAAATTTAAGGTTGTTTCATCGCACAACACGAAAAGTAAGTTTAACTGTTCAAGGCGAAGAAGCCCTTAGCTATTGCCAGCAAATACTAAATCAAGTGTCTGACTTACAAAGCCGAGCGCACAGCCATAACAATGAATTGGTGGGGACTATTCGCGTTGCCTCTCCCATTGGACTTGGCCAACATAAGCTGTTTGATGCCATTGCAGAGTTTACCAAGCGCCATCCACAGACGCGATTTGAACTGTTACTTTCAGATAGTTTATCGCAGCTGGTTGATGACCGCGTTGATATCGCTTTACGTTACATCCACCAGCCCGATGAAGGTCTTATTGCCCGTAAGTTAATGTATATCGCAACCGCAGTGTGTGCCTCTAACGATTATTTAGCTGCGAACCCACCGATTTTTGAGCCGAGTGACTTAACTGCACACAATTGCCTAGTTCATAACAAACACACTATTTGGCAATTTCAACACGACGACAACACACAAAAAGTGACCGTGAAGGGCAACATTGTTGCCAACGATATGGGCGTACTTTTAAAAGCAGCAAAACAAGGCATGGGGGTGGCTCATTTGCCTTGTGACCTTGCTAATGACTATTTGGCATCAGGTGAGCTTGTTAAAGTACTGCCAGCGCATACAACTATAGGCTCTCACTTATGGGCGGTGTATTTATCACGTAACTTCCAGCAAAATGTAGTGAGGGCGTTCATCGACTTTTTAGCTGAGCACTGGCAACAAGATATCTTATAATCTAAATCCGCTGCAGCTACGTATAAGCTACAAAAAGGAGCCGTAATGCAGCACTTAGATCATGAAATATCTCGTATTATAGAGATGGCGTGGGAAGACAGAACCCCGTTTGAAGCAATAAACCAACAGTTTGGCTTAAATGAAAAAAGCGTTATCACATTAATGCGTGAGCAATTAACAAACTCAAGTTTTAAACTTTGGCGAAAACGCGTATCTGGGAGACAAAGTAAGCATATAAAACTTCGCCACCCTGATATTCTACGTGGTTATTGCAAAACCCAATACAAGCACAGGTAACACTATTTAAGTTGGTCAGCGAACTGACCAACCGCATCCACCACTTTTTGCGCGCCGTTTTGAATGTCACTCATCACTTTTCCGGATTCATTCGCAAGGCTGTAACCCTGCTCTGCTTTACTTTTTCCTTGCTCTATCACCTCTACCGTATTTTGAGTCAGTGCCCTGTTTTGCTGTACAACATCAACAATTTCAACTGTCGCTTTCGAAGTGCGTGAAGCTAGCTGCCTTACTTCGTCGGCAACAACCGCAAAGCCTCTGCCTTGCTCACCGGCCCTTGCAGCCTCGATTGCCGCATTTAGAGCAAGTAAATTAGTTTGATCTGCGATACTGCTAATGCTCTGTACAATATTAGCTATATGCTGAGATTGCTTATCAAGTGCTGCTATTTCCGTTGCTGCTTGCTCCATTTTTTTTGCAAGTTCGTCCATTACGCTAACCATATTACTGAGTACTTCAGCTCCCTGATGGGCTATTTGATCAGTCTCAGTTGACGTACTATATGCAATGTCAGCAGCTTCCGATACCGCCATTTCTCGGTTGACTTGATCAGTAATGACTGTTGCAAACTTAACTACCTTATAAAGCTCACCTTGCTCATTAAACACTGGGTTATATGTGGCTTCCAACCAAACCGGATCTCCATACTTATTAATACGTTTAAATCGAGAAGCAACAAATTCCCCTTTTTGCAGTTTTTGCCAAAATGCAGCATATTCTGACGAATCAGCTTCTTCAGGTGAACAAAAAATACGATGATGTTTACCTAGAATTTCTTGCTCTTTGTAGCCTATACCAAGCAAAAATTGCTGATTTGCTTTTAACACATGACCCGTTAAATCAAATTCAATTACGGCCATAGAGCGATGAATTGCTTTTACTAAATCTTGGTTTTCGCGTGACGATTCAATCGTGCGAGTTAATGCATTTGCGTGCAATGTAAAATGAAGAAATTTGTTTTGCTTATTTACCACAGGATGAACAAAAACTCTTAACCAAGCCTCTTTACCTTCGGCATTCACTAATTGAACAGCACCCGCCCATGGTTTTTTGTTTTGTAGAGCGTACTTAAAGTTCAGATAGTGTTCTGTTTTTCTCGCCAACTGCGGCACTAAATCAAGTAATGCAATTCCCTCTAGTTGATTCGGCGAAAAACCTAGTTCTAGTTGAACTTGGGGATTACTATCAATAACACAACCCTTACCATCAAGCGTTAATGTAAGCATTAGCTCATCAAGATTTTGCTTAATTTGAGAAACCCTAAACAATTCGTCTTCAAGATTAGTTATTTTATTTTTTAGAGGCTTGGTAGAAAACATGGGGTACATCACTTCATTGCTAAATTAAAATTCAAACAGTGAACTCATTTACTTAAAAAGTTACTGAATATTAAACTATTACAATATATCCCTATGCTTCTATGATATGGAGTTTCAAGAACTGAAACAAGCAGGAACGAAGCTTTTGATAAAATAAAGCTCAGCGACCACTGAGCTTGAAAAACGGTTATTTATTTAACTGGTTTGCAAACTGTCCTACAGCGTCAACAACTTGTTGTGCTCCATGTTGGATATCTTCCATAACTTGTCCTGACTCATTCGACAAAACAAGACCTTGTTCAGCTTTAACTTTACCTTGTTCTATCACTCGCACGGTATTTTGCGTAAGAGACTGATTGTCTTTTACGACATCAACAATTTCTTCTGTTGCTTTAGACGTACGAGACGCCAATTGCCTTACTTCATCAGCCACAACAGCAAAACCACGCCCTTGATCTCCGGCACGAGCAGCTTCAATAGCGGCGTTTAACGCCAATAAATTGGTTTGCTCAGCAATACTACTAATGCTTTGCACAATATTGGCTATTTGTTGTGATTGCTTATCAAGCGCTGCGATTTCCTGTGCAGCCTGTTCCATTTGCTGCGCAAGCTCATCCATCACAGCCATAGTGCTTTGTAAAACGTGTGCACCTTGTTTGGCTAGCTTGTCTGTTTCTGTTGAGGTGCCATAAGCAATTTCTGCTGCTTGAGAAATAGCATGCTCACGGTTCACTTGATCAGTAATGACAGTGGCAAACTTCATTACCTTATAGAGGTCCCCAAAATCATTAAAAATCGGATTGTAAGAAGCCTCAAGCCAAACAGTATTACCAAATTTATCAACTCGCTTAAAACGTGACGCTATGTACTCACCGTCTTTCAATCGTTCCCAAAACCGTTTGTACTCTTGCGAATCGGCTTCCTGTTGTTCACAAAACATCCTGTGGTGCTTTCCTTTTATCTCTTTTTCTGAGTAGCCCATCACATTATAAAAGTGATTATTTGCACTTAAAACATGGCCCTCTAAGTCGAACTCAATAACCGCCATCGCACGATGTAAAGCTTTAATAATGTCTTTATGTTCTCTGGCTGTTGCGATTGTGTCAGTCAGCACAGTGGCAAATATTGCGAAAAATAAGATTTGTTCTTGTGGCCCTTTTACAGGATGAGAAATAATCCTTAACCATTCTTTTTTACCGCTTTTGTGGTAGAACTGTAACGCGCCTACCCAATGCTTAACATTTTTTAAAGAGGAAGAAAATTGGTTAAATTGTTCAGTTGATTTAGACTCATTGGTGATAATTTCAAACAGCTTAGTGCCAGGAAATGTATCTTTGTCGTAACCTAGAGCTGCGGTAAAGTTTTTATTTATATAAGACACTTCACCACTATCTAATACATTCAGAGAAATCATCTCTTCATTCAGGCCATCACGCACTTGTTGTAGATGAAATAACTCAGTCTTTAACGACACAAGCTCAGAGTTTACTGACTTACTGAAAAACATAGGATCCTCAAGAGATTAACATGCACTAGAGTAAGTGTAGAACATTTAAGTTAACGCGTACTAATAAGCTATTAAATTTTACTCTATTAATTAGCCAATTCGGTCAACCTTACAAACTTTTCTGCAAGCTGATCTAACGTTTCAGGATGGTTTAAGTCAGGTTTAATGCAATCGATTGGGCAAACACTCACGCAAGTCGGATTATCGTAATGGCCAACACACTCAGTGCATTTATTAGGATCGATTTGATAAATCTTCGTGCCCATATAAATAGCCTCATTCGGACATTCAGGATCGCACATATCACAGTTAATACATTTGTTATTGATGAGTAATGCCATTTAATGACCCTGAAAATAAATCCCTATAAAAACAGATGGTTACATGATCCGAGATGTAACACATATATTTTTCAAACAAGCTTAGTTTAAAAAATATTCGATAAATAATAACACAATTCGTAGCACACTCTATTTATGAGCAGCCGTTGCAAAAAGCGGTCGAACATTCTACATTACCCCACTCTAAATTTTGTTGATCTAGATCAAACGACAGGCCTGCAGGGCTTAATAAACCTGAGTTTTAGAGAAATGAAAAACACGAATAAACCCATTACAAAAGCCGAATACATTAAAGCAAAAGCGGTTTGTATAGAGACGAAGGCACCTTTTTCAGTGTTGTACATAAAAAAGTGTGTTACTGCAATTGAGAAAAGCCTAAATAATAAGGGCGACCTCATCACTGCTATAAAAGTTGCAATCGAATGGTTAAATTAATGTTCTTTGCATACAAGTACATTCCGTGTAACCTTCTTGTCGCATTAATTCACAACGCGCTATGGAAAATACCATATGCGCGTTATGAGTTTTTCAGCAAAACAAATCACCTGCCATTAAATTGTTTTGGCTTAAAGCAAACGCTCCACAGCATCATCGAAGGAGTGCCAAAACTGCTCTGTATTTTTACTTGGAAACATTTCAAAGCCATGAATCGCTCCGGGGTATACATTGCACCACACGGAATTTCCCGCTCTTGAAAGGTTCATGGTCCATTCGATATTTTCTTCAAAGAACAGATCTAGAGAACCTACAGCCAGCCACGTTGCAGGCATATCCGAAAAGTTTTCAGCTTCGGCTGGTGAGAAATAAGCTCGTTGAGAGGCTGATATCGTCTGGTTGCCCTGCATTGCAGACCAAGCAAAGCGATTGGACTCTCGAGTCCAGCCAAATTCTCCGGTGCTCTCATTGTCAATTGGCGCTGCATCCGTTGCCGTTCTCGCATCCAACATGGGATATACCAAAAACTGAGCTTTTAACGAAGGGCCATTATTGTCGCGAGCCATGAGTGCTGTCGCAGCCGCTAACCCACCGCCTGCGCTTTGCCCAAAGACGGCGAGTCGATCCAAGTCGATGCCCAGTTCATCCGCAGAATGTGCTAGCCATTTCAATGCGGCAAAGCAGTCTTCTACCGGGCCAGGAAATGGTGTTTCAGGCGCTAACCGATACTGAACAGCAGCAATCACAGTGTTTGTCTGCTCTGCTAATCGAGCACACTGTTCAGCCATCATGTCAGGTTGCCCTGCGATGAAACCGCCACCGTGCATGTACAGCATGGCAGGTTGTGGAGTGTCGGATGCTTCGGTGGGACGGAACAACAGTACTCGCACATCCGGTGCGTCATTCAAACTAGGTGCAAAGTGCTCAGAAAAAACACTGTCGGATGCAGGATAAAGTTGCAATACGGCTTCGCGCAAGACAGGTAGCGTTTCCGTTGTCGCATTCAATGGAGGGAAGCTGCCAACAATGTCTCTAATTTCAGGATCGACTAGTGGTAGTGTTTTCATTGTGCAAGTTCCTCTTCGGTAAAATCAGCTGTTGCTGAAAGAGCTGCCTGCTCTTTCAATGATTCTAGGCGTTCCGTAAGTGTGTTACTTACCCCTGCGTGAGCGTCTGCACCCAGAACCAGTCGTAGCCTCGGTGATTTCTCTTCAGATATCTTTAACATGATGTCCACCATACGCTCAGGATCGCCTTTGATGACCCAACTACCGCTGGTCAGTGCATCTCTGACTAGTGCAGAGGGCGTACCTTCATACTCTGGCAATGGATTAGGCTGAACGAGCGAGCTAACAAAGTGTGTTCTAGCTGGACCCGGCTCAACTAAGATAAAGTCGATACCAAAAGGTTTTACTTCCTGCGCGACAGACTCAACAAACCCTTCAATACCCCATTTAGACGCATGATAGAGACTGAAGCCAGGATAGGCGATTTGTCCACCTTCGCTGGAGATTTGAAGAATACGCCCTCCACCTTGGCGACGTAGATGAGGAAGACATGAGCGAATCAGAACGATCGATCCGATCAAATTAGTTTCGATAATATCGCGTAAGTCTTGGTCGGTTGTTTCTTCTACAGCGCCGAAAACTCCGTACCCAGCATTGCTGACAATTCGATCAATACGGCCTAGTTTTTTAAAGGCTTCATCAACAGCTTGTGTCACAGCTGTCGTGTCACGCAGGTCGACTTCTATTGCGTGGAACTGCTTAGAGTAATGCTCGTTTAGTTCGCTTGTTTTTTGCTGATCTCGGGTCAAGCCAACTACTTGATCACCACGAGCCAGTAGTTTTTCAGTAAGAATGCGACCAAGTCCAGAAGACACGCCACTGATCATCCAAGTTTGCATAAGTTAAATTCTCCTAAAAGTTGTCAGGTATTCAATGAACTTCACTATAGAGAAATTTATTGGTAATTTAATGATCTACAATACGAACAACTTGTTTAGGATTATTCAACAATGAAAAAGCCATCACTGAGTGATTTGGAAGCTTTTAGAGAAGTTGCTCATCAACAGAGTTTTAGTAGGGCGGCAGATCATTTAGGAGTGAGTCGTTCTGCATTGAGTCATTTAGTTAAAGGGTTAGAAGCGTATTTTGGGTCTCAGCTGCTCAGACGAACTACTCGCAGCGTTTCATTTACCCCAGCTGGAGAGCAGCTACTTACGGGATTATCCCCGATCTTGGGGAGTCTTGATGAATTACTATTTGAAGTCGGTCATGACAAAGAGCACACCTTTGGCGAGGTTCGTCTTAATGGTAGTGAAGCGGCGATTGATTATGTTATAGAGCATGTCGTTCCACCATTCAGGGAACGGTATCCTAAAATCAGACTGGACCTTGTGTGCGAAGGGAGACTCAATGATGTCATTGAAGATGGGTTTGATGCAGGGATTCGTCTTATGGAGTCTGTACCAAAAGATATGATTGCGATTCCTTTAGGCCCCAGAATTCGCTTTATTGTGGTCGCGTCGCCTAAGTATCTTAAACAACATTCCACCCCTCACACCCCTCATGAGTTGAATGAACATGATTGTATTCGCCAACGGCTTCCGAGCGGCAAGCGTTATCATTGGGAATTCTCGAAAAATGGAAAATCTCTCGCCATTGATGTTCCCGGTGATCTCTCACTAGACAATATTAATTTGATGGTCAAAGCGGCTACTCAGGGGTTAGGTTTAGCCTTTGTCCCTGAAGTTCATGCAAAAGCACAGATCAAGTCTGGGCAGTTGGTTCAAGTTCTGGCGGACTGGTGTCCTGATGAAGCAGGTTTTCAAATTTATTTTCCACGATATCGTCATATGTCTAGAAGCCTTAGAGCTCTTTTAGATATTGTGAAAGAGGATGAAAGTAAGGGGTGATTTGAAAAGGATATATTCGAAGCCATTCTGAACACTTATGATTAAGTCAGCCAGCACTCTCTAGCATTACTAAAATTTGCTCAACTTACAAGGTATAGAGTTAATTGTCAGCAACGCCAATAACACACAATGGGGCAGAAACAAGTTAAAATACAAGTCATGTTTCTAATTACATTAAATGATAAGTAAACAAAAAGAAGTAGCACGCTACTCCTTCATTGCCCTCAAGCCTCGCCTTACATTATCGTTGGCAATAGGCATTTGTATTGCCACAACAGAAAAGTAAAATTACGAACAGCTATAAACTTCTTCATCAATGTGTGCACATTGACTTAAAAATTCACAAGCATCACCATTCCATTTAATCAATCACTACAATCTTTTTATTCTATTTTAAAGATTAAAAATAATGAGCGATACTAAACTCATCAAATTATGAGAGTTGGGGTATTCAAAATGATTAAGACAGTTACTTTTGCAATAATGCACTTCGCAATCGCTTTTACAGTGACTTACTTTTTAACAGGTAGTTTTTTAATTGGCGGCTTAGTTGCTATTGTTGAGCCAGCTGTGAACACAGTTGCGTTTTACTTCCACGAAAAAGTGTGGCGTAAAGTTGAGAATCAGAATCGCTTTAAACAAGATTCAGATGCGATAATGTTAGCTTAACTAATAACTAGGTTATTAATAGGCTCACAAACCAACGAATACCCCCATATTATACCTCGAACTGTAAATTAAGCTTTGCCACTAGAGCCGGTGGCAGAGCTGTAGACCAAAACGGCTAAAATTGTTTTTAATTAACAGCCGAAATTAACGAGCTTTTTAAAGGCTTCTTTGTAAAAGAGTTCAAAATTCCCTTCCCTAGTTGCATGGCAATTCAAACTAAAAAAACAAACATATAACCTTGAATTTAATATAAGAAACAGCAGTTTAACCCATTCTTTTTTCATTAAATATAACCCCTTAATAGCAAGGTCAAGCCCTTCCAATTTAGAGCTAATACTCAAATTAGGCTTGCAATTATCACTTTTCAGCTTACACTCGTGCGCCAAACGAGCATACACTTGTAAGCTGAAGGCGAAAAATGAGAACGTTATTAAATTCATTATCAAAACATTTATTGCATCACCAGTCATGGGCAGGATACTGGGAGCCGGTGGTTCAGTGCTTTAAACCAGGCTGGCGCGAAGGCTACTTTCGTGCACAAGTAAAACATGTACAGGTGTTTGCTGAACAAAGCGTTGAGTTGATTATTGAGCCAGAAAAAACATGGCCAGTTCATCAAGCAGGCCAGCACATTGCGTTAACAATCCAAACGAATGGTCGAATGCTAACGCGTGTATTTACCATCGCAAGCGAACCACAATCGGCAAGGCAGCAGCGACAAATTCGTTTATTGATCCGCAGCCAAGAGAGCGGCGCATTTACGTCAAAGCTAACAAACTTGAGAACAGGGCAATGGCTTAATATTTCTGAGCCTAAAGGCCAGTTTGTTATGCCAAATACCGCGCGCTCTTTAATCATGCTTGCCGGTGGCTCAGGCATTACGCCATTTATAGCCATGCTTAAATCTTTACCTGCAGATAGCAAACAAACTATAACCCTGCTTTACTATGCAAAGCCGAACAGCCACTGGCTTAAAGATGAGCTTGAGCAACTAAAGCAATCACTGAGCAATTTTGATTATCACTTACTTGAGCGCAACAAAGATGGCGATGCGACGACATGGCTGACAACAAACGCGCATAAACACTGGTTAGTCTGTGGCCCAGCTGCTTTATATAAGCAAGCTGCCGCTTTAGCTAAGCAATTAAATACGCCAATCGACACTGAGCATTTCAGTGCAGTCCCTACTGTTTTAGCAACCTCTGATAAGCACGATTTAACACTCACTCTTCAGGGCAAAACATTCACGATTGATAACCAACAAACCTTACTGACCCACTTACAAGCGAATAAACAATCGGTGACTGTTGGTTGTGGTATGGGGATTTGCCATCAATGCCAATGCGTTAAAAAGCAAGGCATCGTGCGTGATATTCGTACCGGTGAGCTCTCTGATAGCTCAGAGCAGTTAATTCAACTTTGTATATCGCAACCAGTCAGTGACGTGGAGTTATCAGCATGAACACAACAAAAACAGTCAATTTTGAAAAATTAGCAGCTCAACTCGATAGCGTGAAAGCAGATGTAAAATCAAAACTCGGTGAGCAAGACGCGAAATACATTCGCCGCGTTATTGTTTGCCAGCGAGTGTTTGAATGGAGTGGCCGAATTCTATTAATGCTAGGCTTTATTCAGCCTGTTTTATGGCTCGTGGGTGTGCTTAGTTTAGCCACTGCAAAAATCCTCGATAACATGGAAATTGGCCACAATGTGATGCATGGCCAATACGACTGGATGAATGATAAATACATAAATTCAAGGTCTTACGAGTGGGATATAGCGTGCGATGGAGCTAGTTGGAACCGCGTTCACAACTACGAGCACCACACCTATACCAATATTATTGGTAAAGATCGCGACTTTGGTTATGGACTACTGCGCTTATCGAATGACTTTCGTTGGCGGCTAAAAAACCTGTGGCAATTTGTCACTTACCTGTTGCTCAGTGTGCTGTTCCAATGGGGTGTGTCGTACCATGAAATGGCAGCTGAGCGAGTATTTTTTGGCAAGAAAAAAGATGACCGCGATTACAAAGTACCGCACAACGAACTGAAAAAGCGCTTTTTTAGTAAAGGGGCACGCCAGCTAGTGAAAGACTATCTGCTCTTTCCGATGCTTGCTGGGCCTTTATTTTTGTGGGTTTTAACGGGCAACCTTGCCGCTAATTTATTACGTAACCTATGGACCTCAACCATTATCTTTTGCGGGCACTTTACCGGTGAAGTAGAAACATTTAACCAACAAGACTGCGAAAATGAATCACAAGGTCAGTGGTATTACCGCCAAGCATTGGGCTCATCAAATATCAAAGGGGGTAAGCTGTTTCATGTAATGACTGGGCATTTGAGCTATCAAATAGAGCATCACTTATTCCCAGATTTACCTGCAAAACGCTACCGCGAAATTGCCCCTAAGGTGCAAGCTATCTTTAAAGAGCACGGCATCCACTACAATACCGGCGGCTTCTTTCGCCAGTACTTTTCTGTCGTAAAACGAATTGTGCGCTACTCTTTTCCGTAATGAATGAACGCCAGTGCATAGTGCTGGCGTTAAATCTCATTTGATTCAGACCAAACTCGTAACTCATCGAGTATATGCAGTGCTGAGCGGCCAAAGTCAGTAAGCTCATAGGTCACCGCTATCGGGCGCGTGCTAATAACATGACGGGTGATCATCGCTCTACTTTCAAGTTCTTTTAGACGTTGGTCGATCATCTTTTTGCTTGCGCCACCGAGCATACGCGTTAAATCATTAAAACGAACTGGGCCATCTTTTAAATGATAGATAATAGAGCCCGTCCATTTACCGCCAATCAAACGCATGCCTTTTTCAATAGCACAGGGTTCCATGCAAGCATTTAAAACTTTTTTTCTACCCTTACTATCTGTTTCTACTGAACTTTCCAAAACATCCTCGCATTTCTCAGCCTAGTTACAAAAAGGTGACTGGTTGATTATATAATCTAGGTTACTATTATATACCAAATAATATATTTTGAACACGACAATGTAACTAGCAAACGGATACTCAACTATGAAAAACGTATTAATTCTTAACGCACATCACTATTACCCTTTTTCTGAAGGTAAGTTAAATGCTGCTTTAATCGAAAAAGCCGACGCTTTTTTTAAAGCAAAAGGCTATCAAACTCGCGTGGTTAATACACAAGACGAATTTGATGTAGAAACTGAACTTGAGAACCATCAATGGGCAGATATCATCTTTTTGCAATCACCGATTAACTGGATGGGCATGACTTGGTCATTCAAAAAATACATGGATGAAGTGTACACCGCGGGTATGGGTGGAGCGCTTTGCCATGGTGATGGTCGCCATCAAGACAATCCAAAAGCCAATTACGGTAAAGGCGGCACCTTAAATAACACTCAATATATGATGTCGCTGACCTTAAATGCACCTGCAGAATCATTTGCAGATGCCGCTGACTTTTTTGAAGGTAAAAGTGTTGATGACCTTGTTTTCCCAATGCATATGAACTTTAAATTTTTCGGTATGCAAGGGTTACCTACTTTCGCCTGTTTTGACGTGATGAAAAATGCAGACATCGACAGCGACTTTGCGCGCTTTGAAAAACACTTAAACGAGAACTTTTAAGGAACACTCATGAGTAACGAATCTATTTATAGCAATAAACTCCATCCGGGCAGTGCATTTCCTAGTATTAGTGCTGCACTTTTAAATGGTGAAGAGGCTGTTCTTGGTCAACCTCAACACGGTGCAAGCTGGCAGCTTGTGGTTGTTTATCGTGGTAAGCATTGCCCTTTATGTACCCGCTATTTAAATAGCCTCGAGCAGTACAAAGCGGCGCTATTAGAAACGGGTGTTGATGTAATTGCTGTTTCAGGTGATAGCAAAGAGCAGCTAGAAGCGCATTTAGAGCAGCTATCTGTGTCATTTCCACTTGCTTACGGTTTGACTACAGAGCAAATGCAAGCATTAGGTACTTATATATCTGATCCCCGTTCACCACAAGAAACGGATCACCCTTTCGCAGAGCCTGCACTGTTTGTGGTTAACGAACAAGGTAATGTACATGTGGTTGATTATTCCAATAACCCATTTGTAAGACCTGATTTAGCAACTTTGGTAAGTGGGCTTAACTGGATACGCGATCCAAAAAATAACTACCCAATTCGCGGTTTGCATAAGTAGAGAGTCGCCATGAGCAAAATGACAGCTTTGCTGATTGGCTTGGTGAGCATAATGGTATGCTCACCACATGCTTTTTCAGCACAGCTTCCCCATGCACATATTGCTTCACCTAACCACTATGAAGTATTGCTAGATAACAGTGAAGTACTTGTTTTGCGTATGACTTTAGCACCAGGTGAGCAAGATAATTGGCATAAACATAATGTTGAAACAGTCTATTTTGAGACCGGTGGTAAAGCGACCATCAGTACTAAAGAGTCACAAACAACAATTGAGATCCCTAATGGCTATGTGATGTGGCATGACGCATGGACTCATCAAGTCAAAAATGAGGGTGAAACCACCATCACTGCAATTATTGTCGAAAGGAAATAGGTAGGATCAATTATGGCATTTGAAAACCACCCAATGTGGCGCTTACCTCAGCATCACCTAGATTTAAAAAGTTCACATGACCATGTTCATTGGGTTGAATTATTTTATGACCTTATCCATATGTGCAGTTATGTTTGGCGTTATACTCGCATTGGCTACCATTCTCATTTTACCCCATGTGCCTTCGCTAATTGGCAACTTACTTTGGGGCACAGCACTGATTTCACAAATTGCCTACCCAGTCACTCGTGCATACTTAACCCTTTCAAAAGAAGAAGCTAATACATAACGATTAAAAAACCTTTGCAAAAACAACAAAGGTGTTTTGTTATCTTTGCTATTTTTCGCAAAGAAGTTTAGCGCCACAATACACTCATTATTTAATCATAAATCGCTTTCAGGGTCGCATTAAACTATTAAGTTTCTTTAACTATGCCCTTAAAGTTTGGAGTCATAATGAGTTTTGATAAATTAGCCCAAAAACCATTCTCAATTGGAGTTGAACTTCCCCTTGATAATGACTGGGCACACTTCGAGCAAGGCTCGACCCGCACCTTTGGGATCCCTGATTTGACACACCATGAATCACGTGTTCAGCTTGCCGATGAGCTTGGATTTTTTACAGCATGGGTTCGTGATGTGCCAATTTATGATCCCCTATTTGGCGATGCTGCTCAAGTATATGAAACATTTAGCTACTTGGGCTATTTAGCTGCCAAAACAAAACATATACTACTTGGTACCGCAGCTGTAGTCTTGCCGTTGCGTCAGCCTTGGCTTGTTAAAAAAGCAGCAAATACAGTGCAGGCGCTTAGTAATGATCGGCTTATTTTAGGCGTTGCCAGCGGTGACAGGCCCATTGAATATCCATTATTTGATATTGATTTTGCAAGCCGTGGCGAGCAACTACGCGAATCTATTTCTCTACTAAGAGGATCACCTAAACGATCGTTAAAAATAGGCCAAAAGTTACTACCAGAAGTGAAAGATTTCCCACTTTATGTAGCAGGTCTTGCTCAGCAAAGCCCTCAATGGGTTGGCGAAAACATGGACGGCTGGCTTGCTTACCCAGGCACACCTGATGATCATCAAAAGCGTGTCGCATTGTGGCGAGAGGTCGCAGGAAATAAGCCGTACGTTAGTTTTATTCATTTAAATTTATTAGATGATTCTGATGCGCCTATAAAACGTCACCGTTTTGGGGTTGAAACAGGCGTCAACGGACTCATCTCAGAACTAAAGGCAATGAAAAATGCCGGTGTGAATCACATTGGCCTGCACTTTAGACGTAACGAATTACCCATCGAATGGGCATTAAAGCACATCGGCGAACATGTTTTGCCCAAGTTCCATAATTAAGGAGTTATGATGTCACAATCAATTATGCCAAAACTGGGTTTTGGTACATTTAGATTACAAGACGAAGTTGCATATCAAAGTGTGCTAACAGCTATTGAAGAGGGCTTTAGACACATCGACACCGCGCAAATATACGGTAATGAAGAAACTGTTGGCCGAGCGATTAAAGACAGTGGTGTTGCACGTGGTGAGTTATTTATTACCACCAAAGTATGGAATGATAAGTTAAATAAAACGGACTTTATTAACAGCGTAAAAGAGAGCCTGACTAAACTACAACTAGATTACGTCGATTTACTGCTTATTCATTGGCCAAGCCCTGCCAATGGCGAAAGCATGGATGAGTATTTAACCGAGTTACAATCAGCAAAAGAGCTTGGTTTGACTAAAGAAATTGGTGTTTCAAACTTTACCATTGCACAAATGGAAGAAGCCTTAAGTATTTTGCCAAAAGGCGCGTTATTTACCAATCAAGTAGAAGTACACCCCTACCTAACCAACCAAAAGGTACGTGATTTTTGTACGCAAAACGACATTCTCGTTACCGGCTATATGCCATTTGCGGTAGGTAAAGTACTTAAAGATCCAACCATTAAAGCGATTGCAAACAAACACCAAGTAAGCACTGCTGAAGTGGTCATTGCTTGGGAATTAGCGCATGACATGGTGACGATACCGTCATCGACCAAACGCGAAAATATGGCTACCAACTTAAAAGCCCTTTCGCTTAGCTTAAGCCAAGACGAGATTAATCAAATTGATGCCCTTAGCTGCGGCGACAGGCAAGCAAACCCGGATTTTGCTCCTGACTGGGATCATGATGAAGTAAAAACAACTCACGCTTGGCAATTTCAAGGTGCTGATAAAGCGCTCGCTTTGGGATTAAAAGCTGTACCAGCACTTAAAGACGGACAAATTTTAGTTCGTAACCTTGCGATTGGTATCAATCCAGTTGATTGGAAGTTTATCCAAGCTGATCCTATTAATTGGCCAGATACACACACACCTGGCGTAGACGGTGCTGGGGTTGTTGAGCAGGTAGGCGATGGCGTCGATACCAAACTAATCGGTAAAACAGTCGCTTATCATCATAGCTTGAGCGAAAACGGCAGCTTTGCTAAACACACAGTACTTTATGCAGACCGTGTTATGCAGGTGCCAAAAGGGTTAGCTGCCAATGTTGCTGCTGCATTACCTTGCCCACTGCTTACTGCATGGCAAGCCTTTAGCAAAATACCATTACGCAAAGACGAAAAAGTATTAGTTACCGGCATGGGAGCTGTTAATAAACTGCTGACCCAAATGCTGAACCACAGTGGCTTTGAAGTTCATGCTTTATCAAAAAGCCTAACGACAGAGCAAGCCGAAAAGCATGGCGTTAAGTTAGTATTACGCGACGCTCCATCTGAAGGTGGCTACTTTGCACTCTTTGATGCAAATGGCCCTGAAGAAGCTAAAAAGTTAGTGCCACTGCTACAAGCAAATGGTCATGTGATCAGTATTTTAGGGCGTATTGAAACGCCAGTCGATGAGCCATTTACACGCACTATTTCTTATCATGAAATTGCCCTTGGTGCATTACATGATTATGGTGATACACAGCAATGGCAGCGCCTTGTAACTGATGGCGAAAAGCTCCTTAATGACATTGCGTCGGGTACTTTAAATGTTGAAGAACCTACAGACTTTGAATTTAACAATCTCAACGATGCGCTTGAGTTTTCTAAAGTTCAAAAGCAAAAAGCCGTTGTAGTTGTTTAGTGATCATTTAAAAGGCCTCTTTTGAGGCCTTTTTATTTTATTCTGCTGTTTCTTTAGGTGTATTGTTGAATACAGCTAGATGATAAATAATCACTAAATTCCCTATAAACCACAGATCTTTAATTACAAACTGACCTAATCGCTCAAACACAGTAACGCTGCTAAGCGCATTCGGTGCAGTAATTAAAAAAGTTTGTGTCATGATAAATACCGAGCAACAGGCTAGTCCTGCAAGTAAGATAAGTTTCGCATTTCTGATATACAAGCCAACGCCTAATAACGCCACACTCAAAATATCAAATATGCCAATCGCATTAGAAGCCCCTTGCACGCTAAACACAATGTATAACCAAGACATAAACGGTGAAGATTCAACGAGGCTAACAATCGCATTTGCTTCAAAAGCAAAGAACTTCATAGCGCCAATCCAAACCAATACTAATGCCACCGATGCATAATTCAAAGCAACATGCGCTTTATCACTTAAAACATCTTTGTAAAACACAAATAAAAACAGTGGAATAATAGCAAAATACTTAATTACCCCTTGCCCAGAGCCAATGATAGGAAAGCCCCCTTCAGTAGCTAGCCAACGATTTTCGCCTAATAAAGTTAATAAGCATACAAAAGCTATAGTAAAAACAATCACCGAAGGGAGAACTTTATTAATGAACCCTAAGTGTGAGTGCAAAGCAGTAATACCAACAAAGCAAAATGTAAAACCAGCAATCATAACGGCAAGGTGTTCTGGTACTTGGCTGCCAAAGCCATAGAACGCAAAAACAGTTCCAACGGCCTTTGGATTGGCACCCAAAATAAAAGACAGTCCTAATAATGAGAAACTAATGGTGATTATTGCTACAACTATATTCTTTGATATTTTTAAATTCATTTCATACCCTCTCTACTACTAGTTAAAAAGACCTAGTATTAAGAAAAAAATATTCAAATTTTACTATTTGACTGCGCATGCATGATCCTCCCTTTTTTATTTCCATCTAAAAACATAGAGTTATGAAAATATTGCTCGTACCCTTTTTATATCCAACAAGCATAATTTGAACGGCTAATAACAGAACACCTCTCAGAAAACTCACTTTTTCACAGATTGCCGTTTTAAAAAAATAAATTGCGTTTTCCTACAAAGTTTTTTTACCTACTTTGAATGATAATAATGATAACTATTACTATTTAAGTGTAATATGGCTGTATTATTTGTTTAGCTGGATTTAACTATGATATTTAAACGATTTGTTAATTATTGCTCAATATTATGCGTAATCTTTGTAACGCAAGTTGATGCAAAGCAGTGGCCTCGTAAGATTAATAATCCAGATGGTTCGACAATCACATTACCTCAAGCCCCAAAACGTATTTTATCTACATCTGTCACGGTAACAGGCACTTTATTAGCATTAGATGCACCTATTGTTGCAAGCGCAGCAACCGTAACTGGTAGTTTTTTTTCACAATGGCAAACAGTCGCTAGACAGCGTAATCTAATTAATGTTTGGCCTGCTGGCACGATAAATATTGAAGCAGCCTATGCGGTTCAGCCAGATTTAATCATCGTTTCTGAAAACGGTGCAGATTCGGCTCTCGCACATGTGCAACTGCTGAAATCTATTGCCCCTGTAATGATCGTAAATTACGGTGACAAAGACTGGCAGTCACTGGCTGTTGAACTTGCTCATGCGATTGGTTATGAAAAACAATCACAATCACTTATTGATTCGTTTGAAAAACGCATACGTGACGTTAAAAGTCACATCAGCCTCCCAGCTGGAACAGCTAATGTTGTTAGTTACAATGGAGCGGGTTTACCCAATCCAATCGTGACCGCAACTGGTACCCATGCACGGTTAATTAAATCACTGGGTTTTGAAATTGAAGACCCAGAACAAAGCTGGCACTCTGGGTTACAGAAAAGTAACGATTTTGTGCGTGCTGAATTTGAACACTTGGTACTTTTAAAAAGCCCAACCACTTTTTTAATTCGAGCCGAACAACCTACCGCAGATAGATTTATGACTGACCCTGTATTAGCAAACTTAAACTCAGTAAAGTCAAAGCAGGTATATGGGTTAGGCGCCAACTCGTTTCGAATTGACTATTACAGTGCTAAAGAAATTTTGACCAACATAGAACGTTACTTTGGCAATGAAAAATAGCTTATTTAGTCTTGTTGCAATCGCCATTTGTATCCTCTTCGCTAGCATTATTGCTGGATTTGCATTGGGCAGCAAAGACATCAGTTTAACAAATACTTATTCGGCTTTTTCACAATTTGATCCTCAAAATAATGATCATTTATTAGTTTATCATTTACGCGTTCCCCGCACTTTAATTGCCGCATTGAGTGGAGCGGCTCTTGCTGTTGCAGGACTTTTAATGCAGTCATTGACACGAAATCCGATGGCTGATGCTGGTGTACTTGGCATCAATGCCGGTGCTAGTTTATTAATCGTGCTGTTTATAGCAACCACTGGAATAAGTGCAATTCACTGGCATATGGCTGCAGGTTTTATGGGCGCTTTATTCAGTGTTTTACTCGTTACTTGGTTAGGTACCTTAGGACGCAATTACTCGCCACTACGTATTATTTTGGCAGGCGTCGCTTTTAGTGCTGTATTTTTAGCGCTTACACAATTAGTTATTTTAAATAGCGACGAACAAGTATTTGATCAATTTCGCCATTGGAGTGTCGGATCAGTCGCTGGGCGTGACTTTAACGTGTTTTGGCCTTTGGCAGTACTCAGTGTAATTGCAATCGTTTTCTCTTTACTTTTGAGTCGTTCTCTTGATGCATTGTGTTTAGGGAACGAGCTTGCTAAAGCTGTAGGAGTCAAAACAGAGTATGTTTGGTTAATGACGCTACTTGTTATCACCTTATTGGCAGGCTCAGCAACCGCGGCTGTCGGTCCCATTGCTTTTATAGGGTTAATAGTGCCGCACATAGTAAGAGCTTTGTCTGTACAAAACCATTGGCAGTTAATAATTTTGGCGAGCTTGGGGGGTGCCGCTATTTTAGTTTTAGCTGATGTTGTTGGAAGAGTTATTTTCTCTCCTGCTGAAGTAAGTGCAGGAATTATCATGACATTGCTTGGTGGCCCCTGCTTCATTTATTTGGCTCAGCAAAAGCGTATTAAGGAGCTCTAATAATGCAGCGAGTGAGTATACAAACACGATTCTTTAGTTTCCAATTTTCAACGCGCAGTGCAATAGTAATTTTTGTACTCTCATTATTTACAGTTACTTTATTGGTTTACGCCCTTGTTGCAGGAAGTAAAATCCTGTCATTAGCTGACCTATCTGCGCTACTCCTCATGCAGCCAGTTGCAGAATTTAAACAAATGATTTTAGGTGACGTGCGTTTCCCCCGAGCACTAACAGCATTGTTTGCTGGCGCCTCACTTGGCTTAAGCGGTGGTGTATTTCAAACTGTTTTGCGCAACCCACTTGGCTCGCCTGACGTACTAGGCTTGAGTGCAGGCTCAGCTTCAGGAGTTATTTTTAGTTTAATGTTTATCGGTCAATCAGCCCTTTTAATTGCTACAAGTGCAATTATTGGCGGAGTAACAACAGCATTTCTTTTATATTTTTTCGCATTAAGGAAGTTTGCCAACGATAGTTTCCGGTTAATTCTGATTGGAATTGGTATTGGAGCTATAGCCACAGCCTTAAATGGTCTAATGCTGGTTAAAGGTGAGCTCGACAAAGCAATGCTAGCAACACTTTGGATGGCAGGTTCTTTAGGTGGTCGCACATGGCATCATGTTGTTTATTCGGCGTTGCCTATAATATTTATTTTACCTATTTTAGTCTACTTACAACGAGCAATTACAACCATCGAAATGGGAGATACCATTGCCTCGTCACTTGGTATTAATGTAACAAAAACACGCTTAGTTAGCTTACTATGTGCAGCTCTACTAATGGCACTTGCCACAGCCGCTGTTGGGCCCATTGCCTTTGTGGCTCTTATTGCCCCTCAATTAGCTCTTAAATTGATGAATAAGAGTGGTTTCAGTTTAGTTGGCTCCGCCTTGATGGGCAGTACTTTGTTGCTCAGTGCTGATTCTTTTTTACAAGCTTTATCACTTGACTCCCACTTTCCAGTAGGCCGAATGACTGCTGCATTAGGTGGTCTTTATCTGTTGTGGCTATTAGCTGTCCCAATGAGAGCGCGTTATGCACCAAAATAATTTAAATACGAATTTAGAAGTCAAAGACTTAACTTTATGTTACCAGCATGGCCATGTAGTGATTGATAACTTATCGGCTGCGTTTGAAGAAAACAAAATTAACGTAATTATTGGCCCTAATGGTTGTGGTAAATCAACACTTTTAAAGGCACTCGCTAATGTTGTTAAACCAAGTCAAGGTGAGGTTTTTTTAAATGCTAAATCCGTACGCGAATATAATCGTAAAGCTTTTGCAAACACACTTGGGTTTTTACCACAAAAAAACAATGTACCTGCAGGCTTAACCGTGCGAGAACTCGTTGCTCGAGGGCGTTACGTACATCAAAGCTTTTTGCAGCAGTGGCGCGAAGCTGATGAGCTGGCACTAAAACAAGCACTACAGTGGACCCGTCTAACTAAACTCGCGGAACAACCGCTCGAAAGCTTGTCTGGCGGGCAACAACAAAGAGCCTGGATCGCACTCGTGTTGGCTCAACAAACTCCAATCATTTTGTTAGACGAGCCAACAACTTACCTTGATATTGGTCACCAACATGAAGTACTAAACTTATGTCGTTGGATCAACAAAGTCCACAAGCGTACCTGTATCCTTGTACTTCATGATTTAAATCAAGCTGCTCGTTATGCAGACCATATAATCGCAATGAAAGACGGAAAAATAATCACAACGGGAACAGCAAAACAAGTGATTACTCGCGAGAACATCGCTGAGTTATTTAATTTAACTTGCTCAGTGATAACGGATCCAATCAGCAATACCCCATTAATTATTCCTGAGTTTGAAAGTTTGGAGGACACCTATTTTGAGTAATCAGCAATTATGTGTTGGCTTATCTTTAGCTGTTACTTGGTTTTCAGGTAACGCATGGCGAAGAAGTGATAGCCACGTAGAGGACATTCTAAACCCTACTTACTATATAAATATTGCAAAACTAGCAGAAAATGCCCACGTTGATTTTTTATTTCGACCTGACTCTTTATTTGTTGATCCAAAAGCTCTGTCTCATTCGGTTGGTTTTTGTGCGCTTGAACCAACTTTGCTTATGGCTGCAATAGCACCACATACCTCCCATATTGGTTTATTGACTACGGCCTCCACCACATTTAACGAGCCATACATTATCGCCAGACAGCTTCAATCATTACACCATATTAGCCATGGTCGAGCAGCATGGAACATCGTAACAGCACTGGATGGTCATGAGAACTTTGGTTTACCTCATATGCCAGATGTAGGAATTCGCTATGCTAAAGCAAAAGAGTTTGCCATTGCAGTAAAAAAATTATGGCGTAGTTTTCCTCATGAAGCCCTCACAATTGACCGTAATGAAGGTAAATTTGTGACAAGTGAACTCATTACGACACCTGATGTAAAAGGAAACTTTTTTTCAGTAAAAGGACCTATGAGCTTGCCCATGCACGATAGTGGCGAAGTTCCATTATTTCAGGCTGGGGCATCAGAAGAAGGACGTGATTTTGCAGCGCAAATAGCTGATGGGATCTTTGCTGCTTGCCCTGATATAGACTCGGCTAAGTCTTATCGTGATGACGTAAGAGCTCGTATGCAAAAATATCAACGGGATGCAAATAAAGTAAAGGTACTGCCAGGATTAAGCCTGTACTTGGCAGCAAGTGAAGAGCAAGCAAAAGCACTCTATCTAGAAAGTCAATCAAGCCTAGATATTAGTCGCAAAAATCAATTTATCTGTGACTCTCTGGGCATTGATATTACCCAATTAACTGAAGAAACAAAAATCAGTGCATCATTAATTGGACCATTCCCCGATCACGTTCGTAGCCGGACTCACAGTGAGTTATTACGTCGATTAGTCAAACGTGAAACACTGACTCTCGCTGAACTACGAAAGCGACCAGAAGTATCCGCTTCAGCACATTGGCAAATAGTTGGCACAGTAGAGCAAGCTGCCGATGAAATAATTGAATGGTTTGAAGAAGGTGCAATTGACGGGTTTATTGCGCTTCCTGGTGGCAGTGAGGAGTGCCTGAAATTAGTTTGTGAAAAATTACTTCCATTACTAGCTGAACGGGGCTACTTCCGCCGACAATACAGCCATACAACGTTGCGAGGACATTTGAGTGAATAACAAAGAAAGCATGTTCAAAAAAACACTTCTACCTGTTGAGTTCCGTGATGTAAAGGTGATTAATACCGAACGACTCAATGAAAATTTTATGCGTTTAACACTAGAAGGCGAATCTTTAAAATCATTCCAAAGTCCAAGCTTTGATGACCATGTAAAAATCATTTTTACAAATACGAATGAAGAAACGGTAAAACGTAATTATACTCCGCGTTTCTATAATTCAGAAACAGGCAGACTCACTATAGACTTTGTTATGCATCGAGACGGCCAAGCGAGTAGCTGGGCTGAAAACGTCAAATGTGGCGAAGAGCTCATCATTGCAGGGCCAAGGCTTTCTGTTGAGATTAGTAATGATTTACCTTGGCAAATTCTGATTGGTGATGCGACAGCACTTCCTGCTATAAATAGACGTTTAGAAACATTATCAACTCACAGCCATGTTGATGTTTTCTTGCTAGATATCAAAATGCTCAGTCAATTAATTAAGTGCAATGCCTTTGTTACCGTGCATGTGTCTGCAAATTATGAAGAGTTTAAACATCAAATAGTAGATTTTGACTTACCTCAAGGCAATGGTTTGGTATGGGCAGCAGGTGAGCACAAACTTATGACATGGCTAAAAGATCATATGCATAGAGCTAAATCACACCCAAAGTATGCAACTCGTATTGCTTCGTACTGGCGTGCGGGAACTGATAGTTACCATCAAGAACATAGCGAGCATATAATGGAAGGAATGTAAGCATCCTTACGTTCCTTCCAAAGTTAAGGGGTCGAATTGAGGCTTTAATTATCTTCTGTCGACTTCAATAATGTTTTTTAGCACACCTCAATGCCAATATCACAAACCAAATGCTTTAATTTTTGATGATCTCTCAAATACTATCAGACTAGTTATACCCATTCGTTTAATTAAGTAGTCTATTTTGAGGCAAGGAAACCTTGTTGTTAACAAGACAAAGATTTCGTTATTTAGTTGTTCCAAATGAGAAATTTTAACACAGGTAGCGACAGGTTTAATCCCTAAAATGATTAAGTATTATTGCGGATTAGTATTAGCATTAGACAGGCTCACAAATAAAGAGAGTATAGTTGCCAAAGCAATTAACATCGCTATTACGACCAATGCAGACGCAAGTGAAGAAAAATGTGCAATTTGACCGACACTTGCAGGCCCCATTAATACACCTAAATAACCAAATGTTGTTACAGCAGGAATTGCCGTAGCTTGCGACATGTAGGTTTGCTTCCCTGCCGCAGAAAACATAATTGGTACAACGTTGGCACAACCTATTCCCATTAACACATAACCAAATAGCGCAAGATAAAAGCTCATTGATACAATAGCGATTATCAAGCCAAGGCTTGCTACTAAACCACTTATAGTCAGAACAGCCCTTTGCCCATGCTTTGCAATAATGCGATCGCCAAATAAGCGCCCTAAAGTCATTGTGACTGAAAAGCTAAAAATCCCTAATGCCGCCATTCCTGTTGATGCATTTTGATAATCAATTAAATATATTCCGCTCCAATCTAAAACGGTTCCCTCTGCGAGAAACATTGCAAAGCAAATAGTGCCAATTAAAATTACTGGGCCTTTTGGGAGCGCAAATGCAGGACCTTCATTAGGGCTTGCAAAAGGAAGTAAGTCTCTCTTTGTGAAGATCAAACACATTAATACTATCGCCGCCATTAGCATACAGATTTCGAATGCCGAAAAACCAGCAATTAGCAGCATTGCTACAGCACCCGCCCCTAAAATACCACCTAAACTGTAAAAGCCATGAAAACCAGACATAAGTGAAAGCTTAGAACGTTCTTCAACCAACACAGCCTGAATGTTCATAACACAATCAGTTGCGCCGATAGAAAGGCCAAAAATCACCAGTAAAGTTGCCAAGCTAGCCACACTATTTACTAAAGCAAAAAATGGTAGGCAAAAAATAATCATCATCGTTGAGAGCTGTAATACACGTTTACAACCATACTTAGTTGCGAGCGCACCTGATACAGGCATAGCAAATATTGCACCTGCACCAAGACACAAAAGCAACAACCCTAAAGTACTCTCATCT
Source organism: Pseudoalteromonas sp. CO133X (assembly GCA_004208945.1). Lineage (GTDB taxonomy): Bacteria > Pseudomonadota > Gammaproteobacteria > Enterobacterales > Alteromonadaceae > Pseudoalteromonas. Next base: position 152,089 of record SGPE01000030.1, read on the forward strand.
ATGCCAATATGCGCTTTAATTACTGGTATGAGCGATGCCCACGTAGCCGTGGCTAAACCTGCACACAAAAATAGTAACCTTGTAACGAGTACTTCGCGCTTTTTAAACGGATACCTTTCTAACAACATCAAGCAAAACCTTCCATAAAACATCACAATCGAGCAGGGTAAGTGACTAGGTTAAAACCCGTCACCTTCCCTCATTCCAGTTTATAACTAAGCTAAGGCTTAGTTATTGAGCTAATTAACTCTAAATAATCACAAAATTGCTAAAACGAGCATGCAATGCTACATTAGCTTTAGTTTAAACTGCTCATTTGTGATTACTTATGCTCGATTATGCTTCATTCCCAGATCAGAGGCAAGCACTGATCAAAGATCATTTACAACAAACCGGCCGAGTTGTGTGTGTTCAATTAGCCAAAGAACTTAATGTCTCAGAACATACGATCCGCCGAGATCTGCAAGAATTAGCAAATCAAGGGGTGTGTAAAAAAGTGTATGGCGGCGCTGTCATTAATGCACAAAATGATGGCAGTTTAGTGCAACGAATGGTTTTAAATAGTGACCGTAAGCAGCTTTTAGCTAAAGCGTGTATTCCATACTTTAAAGAGCATGCATTTGTTTTTATTGATTCTGGCAGTACCAATTTAGCCATTGCAAGTATGATCCCACACGATCTTGCCTTAACGGTGGTTACCCACACGCCTGCAATTGCTATTGCACTACAATCACATCAACAATGTGATGTGATTCTGTTAGGTGGAAAAATAAGTAAGCAACAAGGCGCTGCAATTGGTAGTTGCTCGTTAAAGCAATTACAAACAATGCATTTTGACCTAGCAGTTTTAGGCGCTTGCGCAATCGATGCCGAGGTGGGTGTTTCAGCGTTTGACGTTGAAGATGCACAGTTTAAACACGCTATAGTAAAACAAAGCAATAATGTATTAATCGCCGTTACTGAAGAAAAACTGTCTTCAGTCGCAAGGCATAAAGTGACAGCGTTAGACGCTATTTCTGTTTTAATTACTGACGCCAAGAAAAACGATATAAAACTCGCTGAATTTAAAGACACTGAATTAGAGCTTGTCTGTACCTCTGAATAATTTAAAACAGCAATTTTGTTCAAGTTTTTAGGTTGCCAGCTTCGCTATATTGGCGTAGGAATAATAACGAAGCGCACACCCTTCAGGAGCACCTGTGAGCAAAGACAATCACTTTAAGTACATTAACAACGAACAGCATCAGAGCATCTCGATGTTGACTGCAACTATGAGTGATTTTACCTATGCAAAACATGCTCACGAAGAGTATTCAATTGGTATTACTCTACAAGGGCGGCAAGATTTCTTTTGTCGTAATGCGTTTTATAAAAGCGTACCTGGCAATGTCATTTTGTTTAACCCAGAAGATATTCACGATGGTCACTCTGGCACTGAGCAAAACCTAGAGTATCTTATGCTGTACATTCATCCCGATGAATTTAAGCCTTTGTTCAAAGCACTTGGGTATAAGCAAGATTGCACATTACGTATGGCAAACACCTTGTATGCTGATCCATTACTGCGTAATCAAGTGATTCACTTATCAAGGCTTTTACAAACCAATAGCACCAGCAAAATAGAGCGAGAAGCAGCAGTGTTGCAAATGGCGCAGTCTTTAGTCAGGCTCAACGGCAGTCTTGATTTGCCAACTTTAAGCACCCGAGTTGATAGCTTGCTTCTGCGTGCAAAAGACTACATTTTGGCAAATATCGACAATGACATTTCTATTGATGACATTGCCCATGCTGCCACCATGTCGAAATTTCATTTTATCCGCCGCTTTCGCGAGCACTTCGGTATTACTCCACATCAATATGTTTTGAACTGTCGTATTAATTATGCCCGTAAAGCGTTACAAGTTGGCCGCGATGCCACCAGCGTGGCGGTTGAATCTGGCTTCGCTGATGCCAGCCACCTCAATCGTAACTTCAAACGAGCATTCGGTATGACACCAAAACAATTTCAACTGCAATGGGCTCGTAGATAGAGCTGAATTACTGATTTGGAGCTGTTATGGCAGATATTTTTGCATATGCTATTGGCATTATGTACACCCCTGGGCCAATCAATTTACTCGGTTTAAGCAGCGGCTTAAATAAACAAACTCGTTCACACCTTGGTTTTTTTATCGGCGTGGGTAGCGCGATGTTTATCTTATTTGTGCTGCTTGGCTACCTTGGCTTGCAAGTGATCAATCCGCAGTTTTTGCCTTATGTGAGCTTAATTGGTTGCGGCTATATTTTGTATATTGCTTGGAAAGTCGCAAAAGCAAATGTAAAGGTGAGTGATACCTCAGCAGATGCCTCACTTAGCTTTTTCGATGGCCTGTTTATGCAGCTATTAAATCCAAAAGCCTTGGTGGCCACTTTGCCAATTGCTACGATTCAATTCCCAAGCGCCGATATTACTGGCGCTGCAATCGTATTTTGGTCTTTTATTTTAGCCATCCTTGCCTTTGGTGCGCCAACAAGTTACTCGTTAGCGGGCTTAGTGCTTGGCAAACAAGTATCACGGCCGGGTGTTTTTTATGTGTTTAATAAACTGATGGCTATTTTGTTGGTTTATGTCGCGTTAATGATTGCCTACGAGCATGTGCTAACCCCGTTAATGGCCTAAAATTGATCATCCCTCGCAAACAGGCATAATAGCCTTATTCAGCAAACGGTTATCACAAAATGATGCAAGGCAATCTATCTATCCGCTCTTACAGTACTAAGCCTGTTAGTCATAGCCATGACTATCATCAACTTGTACTGCCCTTAAAAGGTGTGATTGCCATTAGTGTCGGTGATTTTCAAGGTAAAGTCGCCCCCGGTGAATGCGTGGTTGTCAAAGCCTCGCAAACGCATCTTTTTACCGCAATGCCAGAGGCGCGATTTGTGGTGGCCGATATGCCAAAGTTACCAGATAACCTAGCGACTGCTGAACGCTGTGTGTTTGCTATTAATCAATCACTTTGGGCATTTTTGCAGTTTGTGGCAAAGCAACTTGAGCAAGCGGTTAATCGTGAATTAGAACTTGCCATGTTTAACACCTTCAATTTGCTGTTAGCTGAGCAAATTATGCAGCCTAAGGTCGACAGCCGTATTAGCGAGGCACTGCTTTATATTGAAAGTCACTTAAGCACTCCTCTTCAAATCAAACACCTTGCCAGCATTGCCTGTTTAAGCCCAACGCAATTTAAACTACTGTTTAAGCAACAAACCGGATTGACTGTCATGAACTATGTAACTAAACAGCGAATGGAAAAAGCCCAAGCCTTACTCAGTCATACCGATTACCCGCTACAGCGTATTAGTGAGTTAGTTGGTTACAATGAACTTTCATCTTTTAGCCGTAGTTTTTCAAAGTACTTTGGCTTATCACCAAGCAAGTTTAAAAAATAACTTTAGTTTTTAACGCCAACAAAACCGTCCTTTTTGTCAAAAACTTTGCATCGATTTTAATTATGCTTTTGATATATTATATTTAAAGCGAATCATCAATGAACCATACCATCGCGACCATGGCCGTTTTAGTTGCCAGTGTGTTTTGGGGCACAACAGGCACAGCCGCAAGCTTTGCACCAGACATTAGCCCTTTTGCAATAGGTGCGTTTGCAATGGGATTTGGCGGCATATTACTATGCTTAACCTCACTCACTCAGCTAATAAACAATGCCAGTACACTGCGTAAGCACTGCCGCCTAACCCTACTTGGCTCAGCTTGTGTGGCTGTTTATCCGCTGGCATTTTATACCTCGATGAATAGCGCTGGTGTGGCAATAGGCACCGTTGTTTCGATTGCCAGCGCCCCTTTATTTACCGTCTTATTGGAATACTTAATTGAGAAAAAGCCCATTTCAACTCGCTGGCTAGTCAGCTTTTGCTTTGGTGCGATTGGCATTGGCTTAATCGCGTCAGGTAAAGAGCATAACCTTGCTGCTAAGGGGTTGTTTAGCCAAAACATTGGCATTTTACTTGGCTTAATTGCAGGGCTTACCTATGCGGGTTATTCATGGGTTGCCAAACGCTTAATTAGCAACGGCGTTCATTCAAGAGCGACTATGGCAAGCCTATTTGGCGGCGCTGCATGTGTACTCTTGCCTTCGTTATTAATCACTGGAGATACGCTTTTTGCCACCGTTACCAATACCAGCGTGGCGCTTTACATGGCTATAGTGCCGATGTTTTTAGGTTATTGGCTATTTAGTATTGGCTTAAAAACCATCGCGGCTAGCCAAGCCGTGCTCATTACTTTACTTGAGCCGATTATCGCCACCGTACTGGCTATTGTGATTTTAAATGAGCAATTTCAGCAAATTGGCTGGCTTGGAATTGGTTTAGTGAGCGTTAGTTTGGTAATTCAAACGGTCAATATTAAGCAGTTCGTGATACACTGCAAAAAACGCATATTGACGATTTAAGATGAGAAAAGACAGCCGATTATCACGGGTTTTGCATGTGCTGATCCATTTAGACAGCTACAACCACCCTGTCACATCAGAAACATTAGCAAACATGTTAGTGACCAACCCTGTGGTTGTGCGCCGTACTATGGCACTACTTCGTCAAGCAGGTTATGTATCGGCAATTAAAGGTCACAATGGCGGCTGGCTACTGGCCACTCCCTTAACAGACATCACCTTATTTGATATTCACCAAGCGCTTGGCGAAAAGAACCTGTTTGTAATTGGTCTAACCGATGAGCACAGCAACTGCCCTATCGAATATGCAGTTAACAGCGCCCTGCAAAATGCGATGGATGATGCAGAAGCACTGTTATTAAAACGTTTTGCTGAAGTGTCGCTTGCAGAGCTTGCCAGTCAATTTAAAAAATAAGCGTCCTTACACTGCCTATTAATTGGCTTACGGCAATAAAAATAGGCAATCACAGCCTAATTAAGAGCCTTATACTTAGAAAGCAAGCGGTATTTCGATTTTAGAAATAAAATCCCATCACTGCCATCATGTAGAGCAAGCACTCTAAACACCCTACAAACCCGACCATTTCAAGCAATTAAGTAAATTCCCAATCTATCCTGGTCATTTTCCGATTGCCTGCCATAGTGCTTTTTCGGCATTTTAGACAAACACCCTGTCATTTTAGGCAAACATTCGTTTCAGCCCACTCCTATACTTAATCTCAATCAAGGACGCAAAGCAAACAGCTCTGCAATCGAGAATAGTCTCTGTCCTTACTTATTAACCCAAAGAGGATTTACGCTCATGAACAAAGTTACTTTTCCAAACACGAACGGTTTAGATATTACTATCGCGGGCTTATTAAATTTACCTGCTGATTTTGATGAAATAAAAACATACCCAGCCGTTGTCGTATCGCATCCAGGTGGTGGTGTTAAAGAGCAAACAGCAGGGACTTACGCACGTAAACTAGCTGAGCAAGGTTTTGTCGCTATTGCATACGATGCATCTTACCAAGGTGAAAGCACAGGCGAGCCACGCCAACTTGAAAACCCACATGTTCGTACCGAGGATGTGAGTGCAGTAATCGATTACTTAACGACCTTACCTTATGTAGATAATGATCGCATTGGCGCAATGGGGATCTGTGCGGGTGCAGGTTACACCGCAAATGCTGCAATTAACGACCGCCGTATTAAAGCCGTTGGCACAGTCAGCATGGTAAATATTGGCCAAATGTTCCGTAATGGCTGGGATAACAATGTAAAAGACAGCGACGCTATCCCATATATCCAAGCTGGCTCTGATTCTCGCACATCGGATGCAAGTGGTAACGAGATTGCAACTATCCCAATGGCACCACTTAAAGAAGAAGATGCACCAAACGAAGAACTTCGCCAAGCGTGGGAATACTACCACACAGACCGCGCAGCTTATTGCACTGCACCGGGTTTTGCGACTGCACGCAGCTTAAATCAAATCATCACTTATGATGCATTCTTTAAAGCTGAAGCATTTTTAACGCAACCATTACTGACCGTCGTCGGCAGCAATGCAGGCAGCAAGTGGATGAGCGATGACCTAATGGCGCGCGCAGCATCAAGCAGCAAAAACATGTACATCGTTGAAGGTGCAAACCACATGGACCTATACGATGGCGAAAGTGAAATCACTGAAGCAATCAGCGTATTAGCCCCTTTCTTTACAAGCAATCTGTAATTATTAATCCGTATGAGCCCAAACAGGGCTCATACCTAAACGGTATTTAGGAGAAAAACATGAACATTCAAATAGTTAGTATTCAAAACCACGATATGGCATGGGCTATCTCAGCACTTGTTTTAACACCTGCTAATTTTGATGAGTCAAAAACCTACCCAACCATGATCAGTGTTCACCCATTTGGTAGCTGTAAAGAACAAACCTCAAGTAGTGTATATGGTAAAGCACTTGCTGAAGCGGGTTATGTGGTTATTGCCTTCGATGCCAGCTATCAAGGTCAATCTGGCGGTACACCTCGCTTTATTGAAAATCCATCACAACGTGTTGAAGATATTAGCCATGTTATTGATTATGCGGTGACACTGCCTTATGTCGATAACGAGCGCATTGGTAGCATTGGGGTATGTGGTGGGGGTGCTTATGTATTTAACTCTGCACTGACTGAAAAACGCGTAAAAGCCGTGGTCGGCATCACACCAGTTAATTTAGGTCGTTTATTTAGAGAAGCATTCACCGAGTTTAACCCGCTTGGCGCACTTGAAGCGATGGCGGCACAACGAACTGCTGAAGCACTTGGTGGTGATTTACAAGTTAACGAATTACTCCCACCAAGCATTGAGTTTGCCCGCGACAATGGCCTGACTGAACGTGATGTTTTCGAAGCGACTGATTACTACAAAACACCGCGTGGTCAAAGCGAAGGCGGCGCAACACGTATGTTATTTTCTCATGCACAAAAAACCCTCACTTGGGATGCTTTCGCGTTTGCCGAAACATTAATGACTCAACCTATGATGGCTGTAATTGGTCAAAAAGTAGGAGCATTTGGCGCGTACCGTGACGGTAAAGAAATTTACGGAAAGTCATTTGCATCAAAAGACCGACAACTCGTTGAACTAGAAGATTGGTCGCACTATGACCTGTACGACAACCCAGAGCCAGTTGCATTAGCGATGCAGCAAATACTGCCTTTTTTAACCAAGCATTTATAAAAAGGCACTTGTAAGCTGAGCATGCATAAAGCAAATAAGTTAGGCCTCATGCTTGGCCTAACTTACTTTTGTTGTTGATTTGAATTTGCGATTTTAGGAGTTAACGAATGATTAAATGGCTATTTATAATACTCGCAGTTGTAATATTAGGGCTTTTATCTGTTGCTATTTGGGTCACACAAACCGAAAAATCACAGCATGCTAAAAATAGCTTACGTCTACAAAATGCGGAGCCGAAAATCACGCTTGATGCCAAAACAGCCGTCGTGGTTTTTTCTCGCTCTGGTAATACTGGGGTTTTAGCAGATCACATAGCACAAAAGCATAACGCGGAGCTGTTTGAAATAACGGCTACCGATTACGAACTAGGTATTCCTGGTTGGATAGCCGCTCTAAACGATGCCAGAAGCAAGGTAGCAACAATAACCCCGAGCAATATAAACCTTGAGAAGTATCAAACCATTTATTTAGGCTCGCCTATTTGGCTTTATAGCCCTGCCCCACCGATTTGGCAGTTTGCAAAAAATAATGACTTTTCAGGTAAAAATGTGATTTTATTTAATACCTTTAATAGTAAGTTCGAACAGCATTTTATTGATGATTTTGAAAAGCTGGTTCGGGCAAATGGCGCAAAAACGTTTTCTCACAGGTATGTGAATCGTGGCCGTATGGGCTCTCAAATTAGTAGCCAAGATATGCTTGATAAATTTGACAGCCAAGATAACTAACCGTGAGTTTAAAACATGATAGACACCAACCATCAAGAGATTGCTAAACCACTCGCGCAAAAGATTATGTTATTCGCTAATAAAGCGGGTGATATTACCTCTCATACGCCAGAGCTCACATTGCACATTCGTAACGCACCAACCGACCCCTTGCATTGTATTTACACATTAAGCCTTGCAGTGGTGCTACAAGGTGCAAAAATGCTTTCAGTCGAAAACAGTGTACTGCCCTGCTCTGGTGGGCAAACCATGTTAACAACTTTCGACTTACCTGTGGTATCCCATGTGACCGAAGCAACACGCCACCAGCCATTTGTTGCCATGGTGCTAAAGCTTGATTACAACTTAATTTTGCAAACAGCCGCAGAACTTAAACTGCCAAAACAATCACGCAACGAAACGTTTGCGCCGATTTCTATTCATAATATCGATGCAGGACTCACTGATGCACTCACTCGGTTATTTGAGCTTGAATATAATCCCGCACTTCGCGACGGCTTACAGCCATTACTCGCAAAAGAAATTGTTATTCGCCTTTTACAGGGACCTCACGGGCCTCACCTTAGAAAACTGGCATCAGAGGGGTCACCAAGTAGTCATATCGTTAGAGTTGTGAGCTGGCTTAAAACCAACTTTATGCGCCCAGTACAAATTGAAGAGTTAGCAAAACAAGCGCATATGAGCTCATCAACATTTCGCCAGCACTTTAAAACCATTACTGGCACCAGCCCATTGCAGTATTTAAAAACCTTACGCCTGCAAGAGGCTCGCGATCAAATGCTGATCAATGGTCTTGATGCTGGTCAAGCAAGTGGTGTGGTTGGTTACGAAAGCCCTTCGCAATTTAGTCGCGAGTACAGCCGTTTATTTGGCCTGCCTCCGCAAAAAGATATGCAAAGGTTAAGGCAACAACAGTTATAAGAGATAAATGCGCTAAGTATGACTTAGCGCACCTTCTATTAAGCTTTATTAAATGGGTTACGGGTATCTTGGTCGGCATCTAAATTACGCATCAAAATTGCGTGATCTAAGTCGATGTCTTCTGGCAAAGGAATTTTTACAATATGGCCCGAGCCTTTTGCATCGCTAATGGCTTCGCCTTTTTTATTTTCCATAAACTCAAGGTTAAAATTGATATTGCCTTTTGGCGTCATTAGCTCAAGTGAATGACCAGTACAGAATTTATTTTTCACATCAATTTCAACTAAACCATTGTTAGTGCGACCTAATACTTCACCGACAAACTGCTGTTTATCTGACACCGAATGACCATACTCATAGTTTTGATAATCTTGATGCGCATGGCGCTTTAAAAACCCTTCGGTATAGCCACGATGCGCTAAGTTTTCGAGGGTTTTAAATAAGTTTGCATCAAATGGACGGCCTGCAACGGCATCATCAATGGCTTTACGATACACTTGCGCAGTACGAGCAACATAGTAAAAAGACTTGGTACGGCCTTCAATTTTTAAACTATGTACGCCCATTTTAGTGAGTTGATCAACATATTGAACTGCACGTAGATCTTTTGAATTCATAATGTAAGTACCATGCTCGTCTTCAAAAGCAGGCATGTATTCGCCAGGACGCCCCTGCTCTTCCAGCATAAATACTTCGTTACTTGGTGCACCATCACCCAGTGTTGGGATCACCGCTTTAGGGTCGATTTTATGTACCATTTCACCGGTTTCATTTTCGGTGCCTGGTTTTACATCGTAATTCCAACGACATGCATTAGTGCACGTTCCTTGATTTGGATCGCGTTTATTAATATACCCTGATAACAAACAACGACCAGAATACGCCATGCAAAGTGCACCGTGAACAAACACTTCAAGTTCTGTATTCGGGCATAGCTGGCGAATTTCAGCAATTTCTTCAAGCGATAATTCGCGCGATAAAATGACACGTTCTATACCTTGCTTTGCCCAAAAATTCACTGTGGCATAGTTTACTGCATTGGCCTGCACCGATAAGTGAATTGGCATGTCAGGCCACTTTTCGCGAACCAACATAATAAGCCCAGGATCAGACATGATCAGCGCATCTGGCTGCATAGCAATAACAGGCTCAATATCACGTAAGTACGATTTTACCTTGGCATTGTGAGGAGCAATGTTCGACACCACATACAATTTTTTATTTTGTGCGTGCGCTTCATTGATACCTATTTGTAGGTTATCTAGGTCAAACTCATTGTTACGAACACGAAGGCTATAACGAGGCTGACCTGCATAAACAGCATCTGCACCATAGGCAAAAGCATAACGCATATTCTTTAAACTGCCTGCTGGTGATAATAGCTCTGGCACAAAAGGACGAGGGGTCAAAATAGGTGACGACATGAAAGCTCCACACATCGAACCGAGTACAAGTCGGTTGCATGAATTAATAGAATAATTGAGCGCGGGAGTATAATAATCTGCCTATTTTTTTTATTGATCTAGATCATCATTGGCGAAGCTCTCTTATCACACACCATCGATTACACTGCTGTAAAGAGATGCCCAAATCGGTCGCCATCTCTTTACAGCAGACTCAGTTTTAACTTAATTGAGGTTACACACCACTCAAACGGTCACGACGCTTGTTCCACAGTAAAAATTGATAGCCAAGTAAACCATCTGCTTGAATATTGATTCGTCCACCCGCTGCTTTCATCACTTTTAAAGCACCACTTTTATTATTAAACTGAAATTCAAACGTATAAGTACTTTGCGTTTGTTGTTGTAGGCGAATATCTATTTGTTGCTCATGCTGACCTTGCAAACTAATCAGCTTGCCATCTACAAAGCGGTATTTTATGGGCTTGGTTGTTGCAATTAATTTAGGCATTAATTTAGCAATATTCTCATCCCAGTAAGCTGATTTTTTAGCGTACTCTAAAGACGCTGCTTCATCTAACTCCCATACTGTAGCAAGCTCTTCAGGGAAGGTTTTGGTCGTGTTGAGTTTATCTTGCTGTAAGCTCGATTGCGCACCTGAGCTAAATGTAATGAAGCAAAAAATCAACAGATAGAGTGTGTGCATCGCATGTTTATACATTACCTGCTCCTTTTATAACTTAATTAGAAAAGGCTCACTGTAGCAGTGAGCCTTTGAGATCTAACGGAGTAAATATTAGTCTGCTATATGTGCGCAGCGACCAAATTCAGCGCCTTTCTCAACCGCCTTAACAACTTGCTTAGGGAAGCTAAGCTCATAATCAGTGCCGTTATCACACACGAATGCTTTGTTTGCATCAACCTCAATTGATAAGGTTAACCCTGCAATACCGGCCATCATCTCAGAACCATTGGCACTCAAACCAAATATATTGTCTGTTAACAAGCCTTTCGCTTCGCTTACACCTTGTTTTGAGAAAAACTCTTTTGATGACATCCAGCCAATTCCCTCAAGATAAATAGCACCAACAAAACCACCTGCTAGCGGGCTGCCTGCACGACCAGTGATCATTGAAAGATCTTCATTTGCATCAAGCACTGTCACTGAAGGAAGGCCAAAGCCTAAGTCAACAAGTTCATCATGGCTGTAGCCTAAGCCACAATAATCAGTCCAAAGGTTAATTGCAGGCACATGTTCACACCAACGTAGGCTGCCAATTTCCTTCGTGTTACCCGTTGTTGTATCCCAAACTTTAACACCTTGTGGACGTCGATTTTCAATCGAACCAAATGCAACGTAACGACCATCTTCAGAAATAACAGAGTTATCAATTGCCCCATACTCAGTGTATGTATCAACTAGTTGACCATTTACCCATGCTATTTGGGTGTAGCCATTAGTCGAACCGGTAATCGTTGCGCCATTGCCTGATACCCTATCAGCTCTAACCCAAGCAGTACGGCGGATCTCTGTATCTCCATCCATGATTGCTGCTTCCTTACCTGAGCCATAGGAACGATCTACCGCTTTTACACCTTCTAAAAGAGTCGCCTTACCTGTACTGGCATCCCATACGGTAGGGATACCTATTGAAAACGAGCCTTCACCTGGCGCACAGCTGTTACTGCCATCGTATGGGAATCGCGTAGTACCGACGACAACCTTACCTGAGTCATCTATATCCCAAATACTATGTGAACTATTACCTTGCTGGCTTGAAAGTGAGCAGGTGTTGCCTGTTAAATCTTCGAGCATAGAGACCTTGCCTGAATTAATATCCCAAACACCACCTTGCATAATACCGTTATCATTAAAGTGAGCTGTAATAGCTGCTTTAGTAGCCGTTTTATTCATAGCTGCATTTGTAGAACTAAGTAATGCATAGCCTTGGGGTGTGGTAAGTGTATCTATTTCGTTGTTAGCACTGTCATAGATAAATGGAATACCTGATGAAGTTACACCAAGCGCCTTCTTACCATTTTTAGCATGGTCCATCACAAACGCTGAGATAAGTGGTGTATATTGGATACCATCTAGATAGCCATTGAAAACCATCTCCACTTCTTTTGTTTCACCTGCCGATACAACAATTTCTGTCATTGCACACGCATTATCGACACTTGGATCTGCGCTTTCGTTTTCATTCCAATACTCTGACTCTGAAAGAATATTGGTTTGTGTTGTAGGGTAACCACCGGCATTAATCTCTTGAGTATACAGAGCATAGCGCGCGCCAGGCTTTAAACCATTGATGGTAAATGAGCCATCAGGACCAATTAAGCCTTGCGTCATATTACCTGACTGTTGACTGATCACGTCTTGATATGGGTCATCTAGATTACGTGCAATTAAGTTAACCCCCGAATATTCAACGCCTTCCTTGGTAAGTAGCTTACCTTTAATGCGACCGAACTGAGACTTATATTCAGCCGTTGGATAGAGGTCTGAAATATTAACAATATCGTCTTTCACATTGACCGTATGCTGGTTCGCACCGGCTGAACCACGCACATTAATGAATGGAAACATTGTCTCAATCCCTGAATGGTCAAGCATAGACCCGTTTGTGAATTTAGTAACGCCCGCACAACCTGGTACACCATCATATTGAGGGCTATAACTTGCCGACATATAGACTAAGTGACCATTGGCTTGCGAATGCGACATATTAATCGCATGACCAAATTCATGAGTGAAAACACCCCCAACCTGCGTACCTTCTGTGTCACTAATATCCACAAACCAGCCATTCATCAGCGCTGTTGCTTCTATAATTTCGCCTGTTTCTTCGTCCGCCCACTCAGGAAAAGCAATCCCCAGCACTGAGTCTCTAGGAACACCGAAGTAATTCTCAAGAATCGACCCATCGGTATCATAGTTAACCCAGAAACCATAGCCATTCTCAACACCATAAATTTGATCCACATTATCAGCTGTAACATCAGCAATACCTGTTTTCTCAAAAATAGTGCCCTGAATAGACATTTCAAATGTCGATGTTTCAACATCAGACCATTCTTTAACAGCTTTTGCTGTGACTTTATTTGCTTGCTCAATTGATAAGAACGTATAGTCACGTTCAAGCTCAGTATTGGCAGGAAGCACAGTGCCGTCAGGTAAGGTCACATCAATATTAAATATTGTGCCTTTATCAAGTACAGTAAACGTTTGTACATCATTACCATCTTTATCTTTGATTAGTTGACCACCATCAGTCCAAACTGGAATACTTCCTTTTGATGTATCCCATTTGTAAGGGGTCATTGTTGGTTCATGAATATATAAAGGACCGCCAGCGAAGGCACCAGATGTGACGGTCGCTATGGTTAAGGCTGCTGCAACTTTTGAAAATTTCATTATTGTTGTGCTCCAGTCAATTTACCCACTAATCCCATAAACACGCCTACATCTACGGCGCCTGGTGTCGTTAAAATATTTTGCTGCTCAGTCGTTAAATCACTGGTGTCAACGCCTTCAAAAAGGCCATCGTTAGCAAAGCTGTTCTGAACTTTTCCGTTACGTACAACAAACTTACCTTGCGCTAAACCTACCGTGGTTTGAAAACCTGTCATTGCAGCAGGTTTATACATAAACGCAATAACCTGCTCGCCTTCGCGCCATTTAGAAAATCCTTCCGGTGTAGCACCTAGGTAAACCTTACCGTTACCCATAGAACGCGGTTTCAGTAAGCCAAACTGTCTAAATGTGTAGGTAGAATCATTTTTTAACTTTCCTTTGGCATCAGATGCTACTTGCAATGTCACCTCTGTGTATGGACGCTTATTATCAAACCCATCCGTCACTTTAATAACTTTGCCAGAAATAATATTTTTTGACTGAACCGCCATCTCTTGCAGATTTTGTTGTTTTAATTTCATTGCATGAGCAACAGGTGATAATGTCAGCACGGCACTTAACGCAATAGCGGATGCGCAAGACAGCTTAGAAAGTAGGCTGCGTGATCTCATTTTTCTCTCCTTTATATTTATTTTTAATCGAATGCATACTTAAGAATTCAGTTTCTTGTAGAAAACCAATTCACGTATATTTTATGATTGATAAACACCTAAAACTCACGCAAAACCATGTAGCGTTTTGTACATTAAAATTAACATTTCAGTTACAATTTAAAATTAGGAAAGACAGTTAAAAGTAGTAAGATAAAGTTGAGGAAAGATTTAAAAATACAAAAAATCAAAAACTTATATTTATGGCATTTTATTTTAAAACAAAATACACAATAAAAAGTGAACACTAAGTTAACAAAATAAAGAAAGCCAACCGTTGTTAATAGCTGATCAATTAAAATCAAAAAAAATGGCTTAGCCAGCACATAAAAACTGACCTGCAATTCCCCCTCAAATAAGGTCATGAAAATGACATTAATGCGCTATTTAATAAAATTAGGAATTTTAACGTAAAGCGCGTATAATTCGCGGCCGTTAATATTTAACCTTTTAAATTTAAAATTATTGGAGCATAAAGATGGCTTTAGAGCGTACTTTTTCAATCGTAAAACCTGATGCAGTTGCTAAAAACCACATCGGTGCTATCTACAACCGTTTCGAAACTGCGGGTCTTAAAATCGTTGCAGCTAAAATGGTTCACCTTTCAAAAGAAAAAGCTGAAGGTTTCTACGCTGAGCACAGCGAGCGTCCTTTCTTCGGTGCTTTAGTTGAGTTCATGACATCTGGTCCAGTAATGGTTACTGTTCTTGAAGGTGAGAACGCAGTACTTAAAAACCGTGAAATCATGGGTGCTACTAACCCTGCTGAAGCACTAGCTGGTACATTACGTGCTGACTACGCAGATAGCATCGACGAAAACGCTGTTCACGGTTCAGACGCTGTTGAATCAGCTGCACGTGAAATCGCATACTTCTTCGCTGACGAAGAAATCTGCCCACGTACTCGTTAATTTCGAGTTCACAGCTAAGTCTGTGATGCAGAAGAAAAAGGGCTTTCGGGCCCTTTTTTAGTCATTAGCTAAGCCTGTTATAAATCTGTTTAGCTAATGACTAAAGCGATTAAATAATGTACAATCGCGCACCCAAATTATTAATACCATCACCGTCACTGATTGAGGTTGTTTCATGGCCACTGAAAAAAAGATTAACTTATTAGATTTAAACCGAGATGCAATGCGTGAGCTATTTGTATCGTTCGGTGAAAAGCCATTTCGTGGCGATCAGGTGATGAAATGGATTTATCATTTTGGTGTAGATAATTTTGACGATATGACAAACGTCAACAAAAAGCTGAAAGAGAAGCTTAAAGCTGAATGTGAAATTGTTGCTCCTGAGATCTCAGTTAAACAAGTGGCAAGTGATGGCACCATCAAATATGCTCTTTTGCTACAAGGTGGCCAAGAAGTTGAAGCTGTGTGGATCCCTGAAAAAGATCGTGCAACTTTATGTGTTTCATCACAAGTTGGGTGTGCTCTTGAATGTACATTCTGCTCAACAGCACAACAAGGCTTTAACCGAAACTTAGCTGTGTCTGAAATCATTGGTCAAGTTTGGCGTGTCGCAAAAGACATCGGTTTAGATGGCGACAGCACTAAACGTCCTGTTACTAACGTTGTAATGATGGGCATGGGTGAGCCATTGCTTAACCTTAAAAATGTTGTGCCAGCGATGGAACTGATGATGGATGATTGGGGTTTTGGCCTGTCAAAACGCCGTGTAACATTAAGTACATCAGGTGTGGTGCCTGCGCTTGATTTATTAAAAGAGAAGATCGACGTCGCACTGGCTATTTCACTTCATGCGCCAAACAATGAGCTACGTGATGTACTTGTACCAATTAATAAAAAGTATCCAATTGAAGAGTTTTTAGCGGCGTGCCGTCGTTATATTGATGGCTCTAAAGCAAACAAAGACGTGACAATTGAGTACGTCATGCTGCAAGGTGTCAACGACAGCACAGATCAAGCCCATGAGTTGGTTAAAACACTCAAAGGCACACCATCGAAAGTAAACCTTATTCCATTTAACCCATTCCCAGGGAACGAATATGGTCGTTCGAGCAATAGTCGCATAGACCGTTTCTCTAAGGTATTACAAGCTGCGGGGATTACCTGTATTGTTCGTCGTACTCGCGGTGATGACATTGATGCAGCATGTGGTCAGTTAGTCGGTGATGTTGTTGACCGCACCAAACGCCTAGCGAAAAAGAAAATGCGTGAAGATAATGCAATTTCGGTGAACATTCACCAAGCCTAAACGCGAAAATAAAAGATAAGCCTTTGTAGCAAGCCTGTTATTTTTAAAATAATAGATGCAACACAAAGGCTTTTCGGTAAGATAGGCATACGGAATCAAACAAGAGATTAGGTAATGCGATCTTTACTTGCCATAACTGTTAGTACTTTAGCATTAGCAGGATGTGTCACAGAAAACAGCTACAACGGCAGTAATAAACCCGTTGTAGAGAACAAAATCAACAATACAGGTGCGGCACGCACACGTATAGCACTTGCTCTACAGTATCTAAAAACTGGCAATAACTCGCAAGCAAAATACAACCTAGAACGCGCTGCTGATTTTGCTCCTGAACTCCCTGAAGTCCATTACTCTCTAGCTTATTATTATCAACAGGTTGATGAACCTGAACTTGCAGACAAAGCCTATCAACAAGCATTACGCATTGACCCTAATGATCCTAATACATTAAATAACTATGGTGTGTTTTTGTGCGGTATTGGTGAATATGACCGCGCTGCCGAAGAACTGCTAAAAGCTATTTCGATTCCGAGCTACATCCGGGTAGCAGAAAGTTATGAAAACTTAGCCTTGTGTGCTATTGAATTTGATGACTTTGAAAATGCAGAAAAATACTTAAAATCGGCCCTAAGTCACAGTTCACAACGCCCTTCTTCGCTGATCAGCCTCGCAGGCTTATATTACGCTAAAAGCGACTTACATAAAGCACAAGAGGTGGTTGAAAAATATGAAGCAACAGGCAGAGTGACACCACGCGCGCTCATGCTAAGTTATTTAATTCAGCAACGCATGGGACACATAGAAAAAGCCCAAACCACCGCTGGGATTATTTTACAAACGTACCCAGGTTCAACTGAGGCCAAAGCAATTTCATCGGAGCAACTAAAACGCACTGAATTTGAAATTTTGCGCGAAAAGTATCGTCAATCACAGCTCAAAGAACTACAGATCTCAAACAACACCTTTGCTGTCAGTAAAGATCAACCTAAAATACGCATTGTGAAGAAAAAAGCACCGCCAAAAACTTCGCAGCCACAAGTAATAGCAACAAACGTAGCTGCACCAGCAGCCCAACCATCAGCTACAAAATCTGAAAGTGCGGTCGTTCAAAATACGCCAACCGATAATTCAGTAAACCAAAAAACAATTGTAGAAGAGCCAACTAAAGCAACGACTTCGCCAAGCACTACAGAAGCAGCTCCCGTTGCAACACAGAGTGACGATATTACTATTGTTTCATTTGGCGCGCCAAAAAAACCAGCTGCCAAGCAGCAAACAACAAGGCAATCTCAAGCGAAAAGTAATGACGCGAGCACGGTAGTTTTTTACGAAGCAGAAAAAGATGAAAGCGTGTTTAATGCAAACTCACAAGGGACTCAAAACACCACCCAAACGCACTTTAGTGTAACGAACGAGCATACAAACTTACCGATGCTAAACCCAAGTGTACCTGCGCTGAATATCCCTTATCATATTATTCAAAATGGCGAAAACCTGTTTAGCATTTCGGTGCGATACAATGTTAAACTACAGAAAATTTTGCAGTGGAATGGCCTTAAAGAATCGGATCGCGTGCAAAACGGCACAAAAATCTATTTAAACGATCCGCACATTTATCACAACATAAATACCGGTGATACCCTTTTTGGCATTGCCACTGAGCACAGCGTATTGATCGATCAATTAATGCGCTGGAACAAATTAAGTCCAGATGTTGCCCTCGAACCTGGACATAGACTCTTATTGGTAGACCCTGACTCATACGCATTATGAATGAAGAAAAAAATACAGAACAACCGCAAGAAACGCTCGGCCAAGTACTAAAAAAGCACCGCGAAAAAGCGGGAATGAACCTTGAGCAGCTTGCAGGTGCATTAAAATTATCAGTGTTACAATTACAACGTTTAGAAAATGACGAGCACACACTTCTTGGCCCTGCTACTTTTGTAAAAGGCTATGTAAAAAGCTATTGTCGAGAGCTAAAGCTAGACTGCCAAGAGATTCTCACTCTCTTACCAAAACATGTTGAACCAACTAAAAAGTCCAACATGCAGAGCTTTTCTCGTCGCACAGAAAAAGAAGCACACGACAGTCGACTAATGCTATTCAGCTATTTTATTTTAGCGATAGTCATTGGCTCATCCGTATTTTGGTGGTGGCAAAATAGCGCACCAAACTTAGAAGAACCGGTCAGTGCAGCCATGCCAAATCAGCTTGAAAAAAATGAGCCTGTGATGCCGACCGAAGATACGACAGCCGCAGCTCACAATACAGAGCAAACAACTGATTTATCTGCGCCGCAAAACACACCGGTAGATGAAAAACCAGCGACACAAACCGTAGAGCCATCAACACCTGCGGCATCTAAAGCAATTGAACAAACGAAAAAAAATGACCCTGAACATAGCACCATTGTTATGAACTTCAATGAAGATAGCTGGGTCGAAATACATGACGGCAATGGCGATCGTGTAGCCTTTGGTGTAAAAAAAGCAGGCTATGTGATGACCGTAACTGGCGCACAGCCGTTTAATATTGTGTTAGGCAAACACCAAGTTGTTGATATTACTTTCCAAGGTGAAGCTATCGACACCTCACACTTTGCCAAAAATCGATTAGCTAAATTTACTTTACCGTTATCAGAGTAACCACAATGTTTTCAGAATCTCCTATTAAACGCAGAAAATCGACACGTATCAATGTAGGTAACGTTCCGATTGGTGACGGCGCCCCGATTGCCGTTCAGTCAATGACAAATACTGATACGCTTGATGTTGATGCCACAGTGGCGCAAATCCAAGCTATTCAAGATGCTGGCGCCGATATTGTGCGTGTTTCAGTCCCAACAATGGATGCTGCTGAAGCGTTTAAAAGCATTAAAGAGCAAGTGACAATTCCACTTGTGACGGATATTCATTTTGACTACCGAATTGCGCTAAAAGTAGCGCAATATGGCGCTGACTGTTTACGTATCAATCCTGGTAATATTGGTAGCGAAGAGCGTATTCGTGCTGTCGTTGATTCTGCGCGCGAGCATAATATTCCAATTCGTATTGGTGTAAATGGCGGCTCATTAGAGCGTGACCTACAAGAAAAGTACGGTGAACCAACACCAGAAGCCCTGCTTGAATCAGCAATGCGCCATGTGGAAATTCTACAACGTTTAGATTTTGATCAATTCAAAGTGTCGGTTAAAGCATCTGATGTATTTTTAGCTGTGGGTGCGTATCGATTGCTTGCAAAAGAAATTGACCAACCATTACACCTAGGTATCACCGAAGCAGGCGGTATGCGTTCTGGCTCTGTTAAGTCAGCCGTAGGTTTAGGAATGCTACTTGCCGAAGGCATTGGTGACACATTACGCGTTTCCCTTGCTGCCGATCCGGTACAAGAGATAAAAGTGGGTTTTGATATTTTAAAATCACTGCGCATTCGCTCACGCGGCATTAACTTCATTGCCTGCCCTAGCTGCTCACGCCAAGAGTTTGATGTGGTAAATACCATGAACCAGCTCGAAGAGCGTTTAGAAGACGTTGTTGAACCCATGTCGGTATCAGTGATTGGTTGCGTGGTAAATGGCCCAGGCGAAGCGCTGGTTAGTGATATTGGTCTTGCAGGCGCAAATCGCCGCTCTGGCTTATACATCAATGGTGAGCGTCAAAAAGCGCGTATCGATAACGATAACATTGTTGAGCAACTTGAAGGGTATGTGCGTGACTTTATCGCTAAAAAAGAAAAAGAAACGCCAATCGACATCAAAATCGTAGAATAATTCGCATATAGTCGGCAAACCCTTAGGTTTGCCGTTTACCTTTACCGCCCAAACGGTATAATAACGGGTCAATTTTTCAGTTTTCTTGATGCGCGATTTTTTCAGCGCAAGTACAGTATTTAGGATTTATCAGTGGCAAAACAAATTCAGGCAGTGCGTGGTATGAACGATTGTCTGCCAGGCGATACGCAAATTTGGCAGAAAGTAGAAGACATTTTACGTGAAACAGTTTCATCGTTTGGTTATCAAGAAATTCGTTTTCCTATTGTTGAATCAACCGACCTCTTTAAGCGTTCAATCGGTGAAGTAACCGATATCGTTGAAAAAGAAATGTACACCTTTGCTGACCGAAATGGCGATAACTTAACTCTTCGCCCAGAAGGCACTGCGGTATGTGTGCGTGCAGGTAATCAAAACGGTTTGCTGTACAACCAAGAACAACGTTTATGGTACATGGGTCCGATGTTCCGTCACGAGCGTCCTCAAAAAGGCCGTTACCGTCAATTCCACCAATTTGGCTTAGAAACATTCGGCATCGCCACTGCTGATATCGATGCAGAAGTTATTTTGCTAACAGCCCAATTATGGAAAGAATTTGGTATCAGCGAGCACGTTCGCCTTGAACTTAACTCACTAGGCTCAAATGAAGCACGTGCTAAATACCGTGATGCACTCATAGCTTACTTAGAGCAACATGTCGATGTGCTTGATGAAGACTCTAAACGTCGTATGCACACTAACCCATTACGCGTTCTAGATAGTAAAAATCCTGATGTACAAGCTATTTTAACAGATGCTCCTAAGCTATCTGAGCACTTAGACGCTGAATCAAAAGAACATTTTGAAAATTTATGTGAACGTTTAGACGCCGCAGGCGTCGAATACACGGTAAATGAAAAGCTCGTGCGCGGCCTTGACTACTACAACCGCACCGTTTTTGAGTGGGTGACAGACAGCCTAGGCGCACAAGGAACGGTTTGTGCCGGTGGCCGTTATGATGGCCTAGTTGAACAACTTGGTGGTAAAGCTACGCCAGCCGTTGGTTTTGCAATGGGTCTTGAGCGCTTAGTACTGTTACTTCAAGCGTTAGAATCCGTTGGTGACATTCGACGTAGTGCTGATGTATATTTGGCAGCCATGGGCGATAAAGCCAGTATTCAAGCACCGCTTATTGCCGCTCAATTACGTAAAGATGTTGCGGGCTTACGTGTGATGGTGCACGCTGGCGGCGGCAACTTTAAAAAGCAATTAAAACGCGCAGATAAGAGCGACGCATTAGTCGCAGTAATTATCGGCGAAGATGAATTAGAACAAGGCGTTGTGACTATTAAGTACTTACGAGAGCGTAAAGAACAAGTCACCCTAAAATTAGAAGAAGCGAAGACGCTACTTGCTGCGCTTATATAAGCCCAGTGAGCAACAGAGGTAAGCATGGATATTTATTCAACAGAAGAACAACAAGCAGAAGCAATTAAACGCTTTTTTCGTGAAAATGGTGTCGCACTAGCTATTGGTATTGTTGCTGGTTTAGGTGGTTTATACGGTTGGAAAGCGTATAACCAAAACCAAATCACAACGGCTGAAACAGCATCAGACTCTTTCACAAAACTTGTTGATAGCGGCGCAGTGTTAGACAAAGCAGATACGTTTATCAATGAGAATAGCGAATCAAGCTACAGTACCCTAACAGCATTTGTTGCAGCAAAAGAAGCGGTAGAAAAAAATGATCTTGATGCAGCAAGCGAAAAGCTTAACTGGATCATCACGAATGAGAAAAACCCTGAGTTAAAAGCAACAGCTGCAACACGTCTTGCTCGTGTTCATATTGCCCAAAAACAATATGAGCAAGCCCTAGCTACTTTGAACTCGCAGTTACCTGAATCATTTGCAGCAACTGTCGCTGAACTTAAAGGTGATATTTTTTCTGCGCAAGGTGATAAGGCTCAGGCTCGTACACAGTACCAAGCAGCTGCTGACAAAGGGGGTCTTGAGAATAACCCTTTATTACAAATTAAACTTGATGACTTAGCACAAACTAGCCCAGCGGCGTAAGGGGTTAAGATGAAGAAGTTAACAGCGGCTACACTTGCTCTGTGTATTGCAACCCTAACAGGGTGTTCGTCAAGTGATGACGAAGAAGAGTTAGTGCTGCCAGAAATCGTTAATCAATTTGAAACAGATATCATTTGGCAAGAATCAATCGGTGATGGTGTAGAGCATTACTTTTCTCGCCTGACACCTGCGGTACATAATGATGTTGTGTTTGTTGCAAACCGTGAAGGTGAAGTTGAAGCTCTATCGCTTGAAAATGGCGATACACTGTGGCAAACAGACGTACGTGAGAACCCAGCGTTTTGGCCTTGGGAAAGCACTGAAAGCGCAAAGCTTTCAGGTGGTATTTTACAAGCATACGGCAAAATTTTTGTTGGCTCTGAGCATGGCTACTTAACCGCGCTTGATCGCGAAACAGGTGAAATTGTCTGGCGTAAGACTATGCCAGGTGAAGTGCTGTCTAAACCAGCCGCCGGTGATGGTCTAGTGTTTGTTAACTTAGGCTCAGGTAAATTATTAGCTGTTCACCCAGATACCGGTGAAGAGCGTTGGCGCTTTGAACAAGAAGTTCCACCTCTTACGTTACGCGGGCAAAGCTCCCCAACCGTTGCAAATGGTGGTGTTCTACTTGGCCTTGAAACGGGTCGATTAAGCGTGCTTATCTCAGAGAATGGCTACTCTGCATGGAGTGCTGAAATTGCAACGCCAAAAGGGGCTTCTGAATTCGAGCGTCTTGTTGATGTTGATACACAAGCATTAATTAGTGGCCCATATGCTTACGCTATCGCCTATAATGGTAACTTAGCAGCTGTTGATATTCGTTCTGGTAATGTTGTCTGGAAACGAGAGTACAGCAGCTATCGTGACTTATCTATGGATAGCCAACATATTTACGTTGTCGATAGCGATGGCGTAATTTATGCCCTAGATAAATCATCAGGCATTGAACGTTGGAGTCAGCCAGCACTACGCGGTTGGTACCTTACAGGACCAACCATTGCAGGAAACTATATAGCCCTTGGCGACCAAGAAGGTAACCTACATTGGTTAAATAAAGAAACAGGTGAACTTGTTTCTCGTGAAGACTTTGACAGCTCAGGTTTCTTCGTTGAGCCTGTTGTGGCTGGTGACAAATTAATTTTATACACCCGAGATGGTGAAGTTAGCGCGGTTAAAATTCCAGACTAACTTATTAATATTACTTGTACTTTTTATAAGGCTTCGCTTAGCGAAGCCTTTTGTTGTTTTTTTAAGAGGTAGTTTATGCTTCCCGTGATCGCTCTTGTTGGGCGACCCAATGTGGGCAAATCCACATTATTTAACCGTTTAACACGTACTCGTGACGCCCTCGTTGCCGACTTTCCTGGCTTAACACGAGATAGAAAATATGGCCAAGCTGATTACGATGGCTATGAATTTATCGTGGTAGACACGGGCGGTATCGACGGCTCTGAACATGGTATAGAAACAGAAATGGCTGAGCAGTCGCTGCTTGCGATTGAAGAGGCTGATATCGTGCTATTTTTAGTTGATGCCCGTGCGGGTATGACTGCCGCAGACCAAGCAATTGCTAATCACTTACGTAAACAGCAAAAAAAATGCTTTGTTGTTGCCAATAAAGTAGATGGTATTGATGCAGACTCATACTGTGCAGAGTTTTTCCAATTAAGCTTAGGTGATATTCATCATATTGCGGCGGCTCACGGCCGTGGCATCACACAGCTACTTGAAACAACTCTGCAACCTGTGATCGCTGAACTTGCTGGTGAAACAGAAGAGCTTGAAGAAAGTGATGACGAACTCGTTGATCTTTATAGTGAAGATGAAGAAGGCGAAGACAACGCGCAGGCCTTTGCCGATAAACCTGTAAAGCTCGCTATTATTGGTCGTCCTAATGTAGGTAAGTCAACACTAACAAACCGTATCTTAGGCGAAGAACGTGTTATTGTTTACGATATGCCGGGTACAACACGCGATTCTATCTATATTCCGATGACCCGTAACGATAAAGAGTACATCTTGATCGATACCGCTGGTGTTCGTAAGCGTAAGAAAGTAAGCGATGTAGTTGAAAAATTCTCAGTGATCAAAACCCTTAAAGCAATTGAAGATGCCAACGTTGTATTATTGGTTGTTGATGCACGCGAAGGTATTTCTGATCAAGACCTAAGTTTACTTGGCTTTGCCTTAAACGCCGGTCGCTCGTTAGTTGTTGCGGTAAACAAATGGGACGGCCTTGACGATTACGTGAAAGAGCGCATTAAGTCTGAGCTTGACCGTCGTTTAGGTTTTATTGACTTCGCACGTTTACACTTTATTTCTGCGCTACATGGTACCGGAGTTGGTCACTTATTTGAATCAGTAGACGAAGCGTACGAGTCAGCAACTAAGCGTATTAGCACAGCGATGCTACGTCGTATCATGGATATGGCGCAAGCAGATCACCAACCGCCACTCGTTCGCGGTCGTCGTGTTAAGCTTAAGTATGCGCATGCCGGTGGTTATAACCCGCCACGCATCGTTATTCATGGTAACCAAGTGCATGACTTACCAGACAGCTACAAGCGCTACCTGATGAATTACTATCGTAAAGCATTAGGTATTATGGGCACGCCAATCAAAATTGAATTTAGAGAAGGCGATAACCCATACGCAGGCCGTACTAATAAAGTAACGCTATCGCAAAAACGTAAAATACGTGCCTTTGCGAAAGAAAACCGTAATAAATCTTAACGACGGTATCTATTAAGGTGAAAACCTTGTAATTAACACTTACAAGGTTTTTTTATCTCTGCAAAATCGTTAAAAGTATGCTTTATTTAAAGAATCAATAATCACTTAGAGTGTACAAATGGAGTTTATAAGTCAGGTTATTTACGTCGATAACGTAGAAGAAGTACTCGACTTTTACTATCAAGCATTTGCTTTAAATACCAATCATATCAGTGACGATGCAGAGTATGGCGAGCTCGTAACGGGCACGGTGAAATTAGCATTTGCCACTCACCCATATGCCCAATCGTATTTTAAACAAGGCTACATTCGCGCCCACCCAAAGCAACCTGCGCTTGGATTTGAGCTACGTTTTAATTGTAAGAACTTAGTTGAAAGCTACGATAAAGCTGTGCTTGCTGGGGCAGAACCTTTATGCCCACCAACCAAAAAAGATGCTCAGCACTATGCCTATGTTCGCGCAATCGAAGGCACTCTCATTTGTCTAATAGAGCTTTAGCTTTTTGTTAGATCTGAGTGGAGCTCTAATGTAAGTAGGCGAAGTTGCTCTAAGCGTTCCAAGCTCATATTTGAGCGCGCCATTAATTGTGAGGTAAGTTCTTCAGCGTCAGTTTTCAGCTGCATGCCCTGCCCTGTTAACGAAATCACTTTTTTTCGTTCATCTTCACTAGACACTTGGCGAGTTAATAAGCCTTTTCCTTCAAGACGCTTAACAATGGGCGTTAACGTACCTGAATCTAGATGGGTATCACGCGAAAGCTCTTTTAAACTCACTTGATTCTTGTACCAAAGAGAATGCATCACTATGTACTGTGGGTAAGTTAAATCATAAGCTTCAAGAATTGGCCGAAACGCTCTGATCAATGCATTAGTCGCACTGTATAGCGTGAAGCATACATTGTCTGAAAGATTTTGACTCATAGTATTACCTTTGCGTGAAATAGGTGGCTATTATTACGTTAATTTAGTTTGCGCGCAAATTATTTTATCAGATCACTTGCTATTTTATAAAAAGATCATTAAATTGATCGCAAATAGTTTGCACACAAATATTTTGTGCTCATCAAAATTTATAGCAATCACTTTTAATGGTTAATACACCCGAGGTTTTTATGGTTACAAGTCAACAAATTCATTTGATTTCACGCCCTACAGGTATCCCAACACATGACAATTTTTCACTCGTTGATATCCAACTTCCTGATTTAAAAGATGGCGAAGTACTTATCAAGAATACTTGGATGTCAGTTGATCCGTATATGCGTCCACGTATGATTGACCGTGAATCATATATTGCCCCATTTAAGTTAAATGAAGTTATGGAAGCTGGTGCTATCGGCGAAGTGATTGAATCTCGTAATGATCAATTTCCTGTTGGCAGTAAAGTAAGCCATATTAGCGGTTGGCGCACCGAGCATATTAGTGATGGTAGCGATTTAACATTACTGCCAGATGTGCCACTACCTGATCAACTATTCTTGAGTACCCTGGGCATGACAGGCTTAACTGCATGGGCTGGCCTGACTAAAGTCATCACACTAAAAGAAACCGATACAGTATTTGTATCCGCTGCCTCTGGTGCTGTTGGTAGCGTAGTGTGTCAAATTGCTAAACTCAAAGGATGTAAGGTTATTGCATCTGTTGGATCTGACGAAAAAGCGCAAATGGTAAAAGAGTTAGGCGTAGATGAAGTTATTAATTACAAAACGGTAGATAACCTCACTCAGGCACTAAAACAAGCTGCTCCAGAAGGGATTGATGTTTATTTTGAAAATGTCGGCGGCGAGCACTTAGAGGCTGCGCTCAATGTCATGAATGATTATGGCCGCATTCCTGTATGTGGCATGATCTCTGGCTACAATAACGATGCTGCACAGCCTGGACCAAGTAATCTATTTTTCATAAACTCTAAAAAGCTTACTGTTCAAGGGTTTATTGTTATTGATTACTTTGACCAGTTTCCTGAATTTATTGAGCAAATGAGCGCATGGATGAGTGAGGGTAAAATTAAATCTGAAGAAACGATTTACCAAGGCATTGAAAATGCTGTTGATGCATTTCTTGGCTTATTTGAGGGTAAAAATAAAGGTAAAATGTTAGTTAAGTTATAAAGTTAGCAAAAGCCTGTGCACTTTTTTGTGGCAGGCTTTGCTCATCTAGTCGCTTAATAAAGACAAATACGCAAGCTCTGCGAGCTTTTGCAGGTTCGAATTTTCATCGGCAACAGACTTTTCTACATGAATATGATGACGCCGTTTTGGGATTTTAACTTGAATAAAGCCATTGTTATTTGCCATGTCGATACGCAGCATTTCACGCTCTTTTGGGGTTAGGTGATTCTCATGAATTTTTTCAAGTTCCCCATTATCTAGCCAAATTGCAGCGCAGTTCGGACACTCATCAATTTCCACCACTTTGAGCGGGGTAAAAAAGCGCCGCATCATGACAACATCAGGACACTTAGGGCAATGGATCCGTTTTTTTAAATCTATTGACTCTGGTGGCAGTGTTTGTAAATGAGCCACCAGCACTTGTGCGGGCTTTAACCTTGGGTCGCTGAAATGAAAGATTTGTCGATTATCAAAAAACACACCGCCAGTTGGGGATAAATAAACCTTAATATCACCAATAGTGGTTTCTTCAAGCGCTACTTTTGTTCGCGGGCAATACATTTTACATCCTTGTTTGTTACTTTAGCTTAGTGCTTTTGTAATTAATGGTTTAAGCGGCTCTGGTAATTTAATGTTACCAGCGAGTACAAATTCATGTGCCTTGTCCGACATTTTTTGCCATGTTTTACGAATAATGCCCAGCCATTTTTGCTCATCGTAATCAGGTTTGCTACTTGCAAAATCAAGCATGTAATGTTCAATAAACACAAGACTTGCGATATCTTCAATGAGTTGGCTGTCGGGGTTACGTTTTATATTCTTTTTAGCGACTGCCGCATAGACACGCTCGCATTCATCTGACGAATAGCCTGCCTGTTGCATTAACGTTGTAACACGTTCAGCATGAAAATCATATAAAGCAGTACGCCATTGATAGTAGCCTTGTTTTCCTAATGGAAAATCACTTCGAGGAGAGCGCCAACGTTCAATGTGTTGTCCGTGGGCTGCGATACACATCAATTCATCTGCCGATGGATTAAAACGCTGCAACATCTCACTCATACGCATCGCGTAGAGACTCTCTTTGGCATAGGGATTCCCATCTACAGTCACTTTATTAGGGTCTGCAGCATTCGCTTTATCTATGGCTTTAATCACACTTTGGTACATTGCTTTTACACTTCTCAATTTCAAGTTACTGTTTCTCGGTACAAATATTTGTACTTTAAACAGTAATAAACGTCCAATTTTATGCCTACTAACTAGACAATAAAACAACCCTAAACTAGTATTTTTAAGAGCCTGCTCAATACTTAAATTGCAATATTAATCGGGAATACGAACTCTTTGCGAAATAATAACAAATCCTCACTTAGTGTGATCTCTTTCATTCTAACTTTTTGCTTATTTTCGATTATTGCATTTAAAGTTTATCTCGACAGACAAACAATGCATCGTATTGAGCAAGAGTCTGTTCTTGATAGTTATACAAGCGATTTAAAAACAAACCTAGAAACAGCATTGCTCGGCCCTTACTTAATTAGAGATGCGATGCGTGATAACAGCTATACCAAAACACAGTTTGAAACACTCGCCAAGCATATCCTTAAACATAGTGACGGTAGTCAAACCATTCAACTCGCTCCAAATGGTGTTATTACTTATAGTTATCCGCTTGTTACACACGAAGGAGTCATTAACAGTAATTTGTTTGCTGTCCCTTCAATAAAACCCTCTTTAGAAAAAGCCATTCAAACTGAGCAAATGCAGCTTGATGGCCCAAAGCAACTCTCTCAAGGGGGAGCAGGATTAGTTGCCCGCTTACCTATATTCAACAAAGACTCTTTCTGGGGATTTAGTATAGTAGTGCTTCGCTTTCCTGAGTTTATTAATAAAATAAAATTAAAACATGTATCCCACTCCCATATTATCGAGGTGTGGCAAAACAACGATGGGAACTACATTCCTTTACTAGGAGAACATGCGTTTAATAATGCTAAATGGGAAACACGTTCACTACCGGTCAAAAATCAATTATGGGTAGTAGGGATAAAAGATGAATTTGCGTATCGTGCTTATGCTGAGATAGGCATATTAACCTTTATTGTTTTAGTTTTTTCATCTTTAATAAGTTACTTAATTAGCATTACTTTTCGCCTGTGCGAACATGAAAAAAACTTAGAGTCATTGCTAACAAAGCGAACCAATGAACTTTCTGAGCAAGCCCTAGCCTTAAAACAAGCCCAAACACTGAGCGGTGTAGGCAGTTGGTACATTTCGCCTTACAGTGAATCAAGACATCTTTCTGCGCAAGCAACTAAATTATTTAAAACGAAGTCACCTAAGCAGCCAATCCAACAAGTATGCGACCAAATCGATAATACCTACAAAAATGCATTTCTTAATTTTATTAACGCTAAACCAGCCAGCCCCAGTGAGCTTGAGTACACAATAAAAATCAATGGTGAACAACGCTGGTTTCATGAGTATGCTGAATGGAATAACAAAACAAAAACCTTGGTGGGAACAGTAGAAGATATTAGTGCTGAAAAGCAAAAACAGCATGAACTGTATCAACAAGCTCATTTTGATTCCATAACAGGATTAGCAAACCGCCACTACAGCGAAAAATATATCACCAGCCTTTGCCCTAAAAACCAATACAACTCAGGTTTAACTCTAATTTGCCTAGAAATTAAAGGCTATAGGCAAATTGAAGACATGTACGGATATAAGGCGTCAAATGAACTACAAAAAGCCTTAGCCAATCGCTTAATTGAGTTTGCAGAGCAACACCAAGCATTCTGCTCTCATATTAAGTCAGGCTGCTTTATGCTCTTGCTAAAAGAAGGCGTTTTTGACGAAGAACTTGCGACTCTCATCGATGAACTACAACACCGTGTCGCAGGGCTGATTGAAACAGCGGGCACAGCTCATTTTTATCATTTTTATGTTGGCATAGGCTATCCGCACCTACAGAATTTAGATGCAGCAGAGCAAATTAACACAACGTTAATTGCCATGAATGAATGCCATCGACAGAAAAAAGCCTACACCATTTACAGTCAGTCTCTTAAAGACAAATTAATCGCACAAAGTGATTTAGAAAGTGACTTAAGGCATGCACTTTCAACCGATAAACAACTTAGTATGGTGTATCAACCCATTGTAAATACAAAAGATGGAAAACTGATAGGTTGCGAGGCACTTGTTCGCTGGCAACATCCTGTACGAGGTTTTGTATCTCCACAGGAGTTTATCGCCATTGCTGAGCAATCTGAGCTAATTAACCTCCTTTCACGCTGGATTGTCGCAAGAGTCGCAAAAGATTGCCACAGCCTTGTGGAGAACAATATCCATGTAAAAATGTCGATCAACTTATCACGTAAACAGTTTTCAGATGCGCACCTTGTTAATCTACTCACAAGTGAAAAAGCGCAGCTATTTCCTGCTACACAAAAAATTAATTTAGAAATTACCGAATCAGCGCTATTTCAAAATACACAGTATGCCATTAGTTTAATGCATGAACTCAAGGCCGTTGGATTTGACTTATCACTTGATGACTTTGGCACTGGCTATTCATCACTCGCCTCGATTCAACAATTCCCATTAGATAATGTAAAAATAGACCGCGCCTTTATTTGTAACTGTGTTGAAAATCCACGCGATGGTTTATTTTTGCAGACCATGAGTGACTTAGCCCATCAATTGAATCTGACTATCACAGCTGAAGGGGTTGAGAGTTCAGAGCAGTGGGAGCTGGTCAGCGATAAAAGCATTGATTATGTGCAAGGGTATTTAATATCAATGCCTTTACCGATTGAGGAGTTTATAAAATTTGACCCTGTATTGTGAGATCAGCAGCAATACTTTGCTTTGGTTTCTCAATCATACGCACAAGCTCTTTTTCGCCATCACTGACAATGATGGTAGGTGTATAACGTACATCGTATTGCTTAGCCAGACCATTGGGGTCGAGTTTATCATAGCCTACCGCCACTAAACGCAGCGAATCTAACTGTACCTTTGCAGCATTGAGTAATTTTAAAAAGCGCGGTACTTCTCGTTTTGAGTCATGACACCAAGTACCCAAAAATACCAATACTTGCTTACCTTGCAGTGCTTTGATTTTTACAAGCTCTTCTTTGCTTGGCGAAAAGCTCTCATACTCTTTATTAAATGCAGGGTAATCTTTGAGTAAATCATCGGTGGTAATGTCTCCTCTGTGAGGGGCATCCGTTGCATAAACCATACTTGAAAATAACACTAACAAAGCAGCTAAAAATCGTATCATTATTATATTTCCCTTTCATAAAGTTGTATCACATTAACTTAGACAAAACTCGTCAATTTAATAACAAGCAACGCTCATAAATGAGCAAACAATCGAATCCTTTTGCCAAAACGGTTAAACTACAAAGAATCGAATGATTAAGAGTGAAGTGTATGTCTTATCCTCCCTGTCCACAATGTAATTCGGAATATGTTTATCCAGAACAAAATAATCTTATCTGCCCAGAGTGCGCCCATGAATGGAATCCTGATGCGGTCAATGAAGATGACATCATCAATGTAAAAGACGCTAACGGCACGTTATTGGCTGATGGCGACAAAGTAACCGTTGCAAAAGACTTAAAAATCAAAGGCAGTTCACAAGTCATTAAAATCGGCACCAAAGCGTTAATCCGCCGAGTGCTTGATAAAAAAGATCACGAACTCGACTGTAAAGTTGATGGTGTTGGTGAAATGATGGTGACAGCTAAGTTCGTTAAAAAAGCTTAGTATACCGCCATTGCTGTTTAATTCTATATTGGCTCTGTTGGCTGAATATAAAACACCCAACCCAGTAGTTAGATTGCAATTTTCAGGTGTATTATTTAATCTAGCCAACATATTTTCAACAAGACTAAACACATTTAATGAAATGTAACGACCTCTGGCATCCTAATCATCCAGCCGAAGACAAGCAGCTAAGGCCCGGCCTTAACTTTCATTTTGGTGACGAAGTAGAGGATGAAAACAAGGTTTGGCGCGGTGCAGTTAATGACAGATTTCGCCTCATTATCGTATTAAATGGAAAGCTTGGACTGTCTTATGGTGATAAGCAATTATGTTTATCTTCAGAGCCACATACAAATATTCACAATGCAGCCCTTGTTAGTTGTCAAACACCAGAACTTTTTAGTCGACAATCCTTTCAAGGTAACGCTTGTAAACGTGTCAGTATTGGTATTAGCAGTGAGTGGGTTGAAAACACATTTGACCATTACTCAGGCGTGCAAGAACATTTACAAGCTATGCCACATCTACATTATATTTCTTGGTCCGTAAGCCATTACTGTGCACATATTGCCGCGGAAATGTTAACTTACCAAAACTGCCCCATCGCATTACAGAGTATCTTCTTAGAAAGCAAAACACTTGAAATCATCGCTGAAGCTGTATCACATCTGCACAAAGATATGGAATTCGTGAAACCACCCACGCAACATCAACCGAAAGTGAAAGGGCAATTATTGGAGCTAAAAAAGTTTATTCAATCTCACCCAAGCGAGACACATAACATTGCAGACTTAGCGGCAAGAGTGAATATGACAATTTCAACATTACAAAGACAATTTAAGCAACAATTTTCACTGACCGTTTTTGAATATATTCATAAGGTAAGGATGGTGAATGCCTACCTCGCAATAAAAGCAAGTGAGCGAAGGATAACCCAAATTGCTGGAGATGTTGGTTATGACAACGCCGGCAACTTTGCGACTGCCTTTAGACGTCACTTCGGTATGAGTCCTTCAAAATTAAGAGACCAAAATAAATAAGTTTGCCGTTTATACAAACGAACTTGCAGCTACAGAAAGAGCGAAGACCAAAAAACAAAAAGATAATAAGAATTATTAACATTTTAATTCAAAGGGTTTTAAATGTCTTTCTCGTTATTAAAAAATGTATCCTATATACTGACTATTTACGTACTTCCTTCTCAAGCTATTTTTGCCAACGCTACCGACAACATCGACTCAGAAAAAATAGAGGTGATTACAGTTAATGCGTATGAACCTGCAAAAGAGATTAGCGCAGCAACTAAAAGTAATATTCCTCTGCTAGAAACACCACAAGCTGTTGCCGTCATAGAGCGCATAGAATTAGATGCACGAGGTGTAGATAATTTAAATGAAGCGGCTAGATACACATCAGGCGTATTACCTGAAAGCCAAGGAATTGATAACCGAGTGGACGATCTTTATATTCGTGGCTTTGATGCTGGTAGCTTTGGTAACAATGTAATGATTGATGGTATGCGCGCGCCCTCTAATGGCAGCAACAGTTGGAACAGAGCAGCCATAAATAGTTGGAATTTAGAGCGCGTAGAAATTCTTAAGGGTCCCTCTGGCGCGCTATACGGTCAAATTGCGCCCGGTGGAATGGTTAATCAAGTTAGTAAACTGCCCACACTTAATCAAGAGCAAATATTTAAACTTCAGTTTAACGCTACAGGGCGCTACCAAGGAGCTTTTGACTTAGGTGGCAGTAACCAAAACGAAGACTCTATTTGGCGCGTAGTTGGACTTTATAGCAATGGCGATACTCAAGTAGATCATACTGAACACACACAATGGTTTTTAGCACCTAGTAATCAATTTGAGTTTAATAATGGTAAAACCAAGCTTACGCTACTAGGAATTTATCAACAAGATAATGGCGGCAGTACATTCCAGTTTTATCCTTATCATGGCTCTATTATTCCAGGTGCAAATGGTTATATCGATAATACAACCCTTTTAGGAGAACCTAATTGGAATACTTATGATAGAACAATTTGGTCAATAGGCTGGTTGTTAGATCATGAAATAACTCCTAATTGGCGCCTTGAACAAAGTGCACGTGTGACAGATGTCGAATCGCTCTATAAGGTTACTGTAGGCTTTGGAGTACGAGGCCAAAGTGTTGAGAATGTGAATACGCTTATTAATGGACGTATCTTAAAAAGGCGAGCGGTACAAGGCGATGGTGCATCAAAAGCGGTAACCGTTGACACTAGGCTTAGTGGTTCTATTCGAATGGGGGCTGTAAAGCACAATGTATTATTTGGAGCTGATTATCAAAAAACAGATTGGAATTTTTACCGCCAAATGGCAAGAGTAGCACCCGAAGAAATCCAAATCGATATTTATGATCCCGAATACACATACTTTGATTTTGAAAATGTGCTATTTGACCAAATGAATACCGCAGAAATCGACAAACAATTTGGTTTTTACTTACAAGATCAGATACATTA
Source organism: Pseudoalteromonas sp. CO133X (assembly GCA_004208945.1). Lineage (GTDB taxonomy): Bacteria > Pseudomonadota > Gammaproteobacteria > Enterobacterales > Alteromonadaceae > Pseudoalteromonas. Next base: position 186,538 of record SGPE01000030.1, read on the forward strand.
CAAAAAATGGCGATTAACATTGGGAGCACGTTATGATGGATTCTCAATCGACTCGACTAACCTACTAAATAATACTCACTCTGAAATAAAAGATAACTCCTTCACTGCACGTACAGGCCTTACTTACGTGTTTGATTCTGGCTTTGTACCTTTCATAAGCTATTCTGAATCTTTTCAACCAGCCACTGGCACAGACCGTAACGGTCAAAACTTTGATCCGACAAAGGGAAAACAGTGGGAAATGGGTATGAAATATGAGCCAAAGTCATTTTCAGGCATGATATCAGCCTCTATTTTTGATCTACGCCAAGAAAATATCCTTACCTCAGATCCACTTAATGAGTCTCATGAAACCTATATGGTACAAAGTGGTGAAGTGAAGGTAAAAGGCCTGGAATTAGAAGGTCGTATTACACCATTCAACGGGCTCAGTGTAATCGGTGCAACAACTTACTTTGACTCAAGTATCACAGAAAATAATGATGGTAATAAGGGGAATCAGATGATCCGAGTGCCTAATTGGATGGCCTCATTGTGGTTAGACTATACTCTATTAGAGGGTAAGGCCGATGGTCTGAGTATAGCCTTGGGCGGACGCTATATTGGGCAAACGTATGGCGATATAGCTAACTCTCTAGATATTCCTTCTTACGCTTTAATTGATGCAGCTTTACGCTACGATTTAGGATGGATAAATGACTACCGTGTGCAATTTTCGCTGAATGCATCTAACTTACAGGATAAACGCTATGTTGCAAGCTGTACGGCGTTAACCGCATGTTATTACGGCTCAGGTAGGAAGCTTACAGCTTCGGTCACAATTAATTGGTAAAGCTTAATATTAGAGGCTAGATATCTAATCTAGCTTCTAACTTTCATTATTATTTACCCAAGCAATATTATATTTTCAAAAATCTCAGCGAAACCTCAACTGAATAAGAACCTCAATACTTCTCGCATCAGCTTCGATTGCGATGGGTTTGCATTAAGCAGGCTGCAACAATAAAACTGATGCCAAGCAATTGCTGGCCATTTACAGGGTTGTTTAAAACCATAAGTTGTAACAAGTAAGAAAATACCACTGAAGTATAAATTAAGGGAGCAAGTTCAGAGCCTGTTGATACAAGCTTATAGGCTGTACTTCTGAAATACTGTGTTGCACTACTAAAAGTCGCCATTAAGACCAGTAAGCCAACAATCACCCATGTAGTTTTATTACTAAAAATATCTTCAGGCACAGCAAAATCAAATATCAATTCGTTCGCTATTACAGGTAAAGCAAATAACACAATACTGAGTAATGCGGCCATCAAGAAACAAAGTCCATTAGCAACTAAAATAGGTGTTTTCTCTTTGCTTATCTGAAATAAACATACTTGTGAACACGCATTAAAAAAGCCTGCAGCCAAGCCTATCAGTAGCTCCCAGCGTAATAAAAACCCTTGCTCGGTCATACTTTGAATGATCAACCCTATCATCATTAACAACAAAGTCGGCACGACAAATAAGTCGATTTCTCGCTTGAAAATTAAGTATTCGAGTAAGGGAATAAACAAAGGCCCTGTGCTAAAAAGTACCACAGCCTCGATTAGCGTAAGTTTGTAAAGCGCCAAAATAAAAAAACCTTGGCACAAGGTGATAAAAACAGCGCGTAGCATCACATTTTTTAATGCAGAAAAACTAACATAATGCCAAAACCGTGCTCGCGCTGTTGCTAACATTAAACAACCAGGTAAGAGCAACCTTAAGAATAACAGTAAAATAATTGGCAGCATGGGGGTTAACAGCTGGGTAACCAGTCCATTCAGTGCTAGAGTGAGGGTAGATAGCAGCATTAACGCACTAGAGCGGTGACTAATATTCATTTACATTGTTTATAAAGCGAGTAGATGACACTAACGATACGCTCTGCTGAAATTATAAAAAAGCGAATAAAACCGCATTAATATGTAAGAAAAACTAACATATGAAACACAATATCCCGCTCAAATCCTTATACAGTTTCATTGCTGTTGCAGAGACTGGCAGCATGGTTAAAGCCGCAGATTCAATTCACGTTAGTCACTCGGCTATCAGCCAAGCAATCAAGTCTCTTGAACAACAGCTTGAGGTAAAACTATTCGATAGAGTTGGCAGACAAGTGTATTTAAATGATGCTGGAAAACTATATTATCAGCGCGTTTTGCCCGCCGTTCAGGCCATCATTTCGGCAAGCGAAGAAGTTAAAAATAAAGACAAAGATCATCATTCAATTTCACTCAACATGGTGAATTCTTTGGCATTACATTGGTGGATACCACGAGTTGATAAGCTACAAAATTGCTATGCTGAGCTAGATATTCGCTTATCAAACTTTGTTGGTGATGTTGATCTCGAAAGGCGCAACATCGACATGGCTATTTTTCAGGGCGATCTGCAAAATTGGCAAAAGTACCACTGTGAGAAGTTAGCAGATGATGAACTTGTTTTAGTTTGCAGCCCTACCTTAATAAAGTCAGAACCTACAAACAACATCAATGAACTATTAAACCGCTTTCCAGCCATTCAGGTACTCAATGCCCGCAGAAATAATAACTGGCAGATTTGGGCTGAGTATAACCACATTGCCTGCCCTAAAGCACAAAAAAACCGTTCTTTTGAAACCACAGCTCAAGCATTGCAAGCTGTAACGAGAGAACTTGGCCTACTGGTTACCCATAAGCAATTTGTTTTAGAAAAGCTCGAATACGGCGAATTAGTGCAGCTAGGCAGTGCAGTAATCCATCCGCAGCAGTCATTTTTCTATGCCTGCAAAGCTGACAAATTAAAACATACTAGCATTCAACAATTGATCGCATGGCTTAAAAGTGAGTTTGTAGCAAGTTAGCAAAGTTGTAGTAACGATTTTATATCGCGTAGAATTAATTACTTTTACACTGAATAATTTGTCTAGCTCCAGCAATAAAGGCCAATTAAAAACTATCTTCTTTAAAGCTAGTTATATGCCAAAACGTGATTAGCTTAACTTATCTTTATACTCACACATGCCTTTTAAAGCATGGTCGATTAAGGCTTTTATGTCCGTCAGCTCAGCTGATTTTGGCGTCTATTTCTTTACTTTTTTCAATCAATTTGGCGGCCATAGCCTGCTGAGTTAAATTGTTTTTGCCAAGTAGCTGCGTGAGTTCTTTGATCTCTTTTAAAGTGAAACCTAGGTTTTTAGCCATTGTGATCATGTTGAGCTGCTCAACTGTTTTCTCACTATAAATGCGATAGCCATTCACATCTCTTGAAGGTGGTGGGATCAACTGCTCTTTTTCATAAAAACGAATGGTGTCTTTTGTGAGGCCGGTTAATTGCGTGACTTGCTTGGTTTTCATAAAAATACGCTTGACTATAGAGTAAGCTCCACAGTTTATGCTCAACTCATTCTTCTATCAATACTAATAAAAAAATGAATACATCGATTAGTGTTACAACAGCCGATAACGTCACTTTAAATGGCACTCATTTTGCGACCAACAACCCTAAAGCAACGGTGCTATTAAACCCAGGTACAGCAACAAAAACCACCTACTATTTACCGTTTGCGGAGTTCTTAGTCAGCCAAGGTTTCGATGTGGTTGTTTGGAATTACCGTGGCTTTTGCGAATCGAAAACAAGCCAGTTAAAAGGCTGTAGTTATCAATATTCAGACATTGGCCGCTTTGATATACCAGCCATGATTGATAAAGCTAAAAGCATCAACCCAACTCTGCCACTTTATTGCGTTGGTCATAGTGCTGGCGGTCAGCAAATAGGTTTAGCTGCCAATTACCAAAAGCTTGATGCTCTTGTTGCTGTTGCTGTTTCTGCTGGATACTTTGGTTATATGCCAACCGGTTACCGTATTAAAGCTAACTTCTTCTTTCGTTTATTTTCACCGATTACGGGGGCATTATTTAAATACGTGCCCGCAAAAAAAATGAATTTTATGGAAGACTTACCCGTTGGCTTTACGCGTGAATGGTCAGCGTGGTGTAGAGAAAAGCAGTTGTTTTTCTCGAATAAATTTTACGGTAAATCGATTGCCGAAGGTACCTATAAAAACTTTGATATTCCTACCTATGTCTTTACCGCTGACGATGATGAAATCTGTACCGAGCAAAACGTGCATAACTTTTGGCGCAATGTAACCAGCAAACACCCAATTGCTTTTAAGCGTTATCAATCTGCACAATTACCCGCTAAAAAAGTAGGCCACTTTGGCTATTTCAGAAAACATAATCAAGCAATTTGGCATGACATATTAACCGCGTTAAATAAGACTCATAATGCAAAACAAAGCAGTGCTATTTAAACAACACGTTCGTTTACTCTTTATTGTGCTAGCGAACTTTCTCGCTAGTATTTTACATTATGTGCACAATATTATGTATTTTGAGCACTATCCTGAACCTGACTGGCTTGCAGCAAACGTGGTCGACTACTTTTGGTTTATCATGACTTTTGTTGGCTTATATGCGCTGCTCTGTTTAGCTAAGCAACGCATTAAACACGCCATGTGGCTGCTCTATCTTTATGCTGTGATGAACATGTTATCGGTACTGCATTATGCGGTTGATAGCGATAACGTTATGACAACCGCAATGCATGTATTAATTTGGCTAGAAACCGTTGTTGCTATTTGGCTCATTGTTTTCGTTGCAAAAACACGCTTAGCAATAACCAACTAGCGGTCACTCTTGAGTCTTTTTAATTGACCTATTTTGCTTTTGAACAGTATTAACCATTTTTGAAAACGCGCGCTGCTTGGCGCGCTTTTCAGCCATGGTGGAATTGTTGTGCTCATTTTCAGCTAACAACTTACGGTAATTTTCTAAGCGTCTTGTTGATAATGAGCTCATTTCAATTGCTTTAATAACAGCGCAGCCCGGCTCTGTTTGGTGTTGGCAATCTTTAAATCGACAGGTACTTGCGAGTAGCTCAACATCTTCAAATGCACGTTCAATACCTTGCTTTGAATCACTTAATTGCAATTCTCGCATACCCGGTGTGTCCATCAATAACGCACCATTAGGCAACCCTTTAATCGGTCTAAAGGTTGTTGTATGGCGGCCTTTGCTATCTTGTTCACGAATACCTGCTGTTTTTAATTCATCGGAACCAAGTAGTGCATTAACAATGGTCGATTTACCTACTCCAGATGAGCCCATAAATGCGAGCGTTTGCCCCTTTCGACAATAAGGTGTAAGTAAGTCACAGCCCTCTTCTTTTAACGCATTAATAGCAATAACACTCAAAAGAGAGTCGAGGTTTTGCACTTGCTGACAGTACTTTTCAACGTCTGGGCAAGTATCAGCTTTAGTTAACACTACCACAGGCTCAATGTGGGCATTTTTAACCAAGGCTAAATATCGCTCTATCCTATTTAAGCTAAAGTCATCATTAAGCGATGTAACAATAAACACGGTATCAATATTCGCTGCGATTAATTGAAACTCATGTTTAGAGCCTGCTGCCTTGCGCTTAATGATTGAAGCTCTTTCTAGTACCCGTAAAATACGCGAATCATCAAATACCACCCAGTCACCTACACAAATTTGTTCAAGACTCGGTGTTAAAGCAAATCGCACCGTGCCCTGCTCGCCAAGCAATACGACCTCTGTTTTGTGATGCTCAACAACACGCCCTAAATGGCCGTTTTCTAGCTCACCTAAACTCAACTGTTGTTGAAAGAAAGGTCGCATGCCTAATTCTATCAGTGATAGTGTTTGCATAGTGTTTACCAAAGCTGTGGATTATCGAGTGGTTTTAGGCAACTTGGCTTACCAGTAATTGGCAAAATTTCGTCATCTAAAACCGGTTTAGCAAGCCAACCTTTTGGGTAAGATAAGTTATGAGGTGCTTGAATAATTTCTTCACTCACAACGGAAAACCCGACTTTTCCATAAAAGTTGATATCACCATAGGTCATCACTAGGCTGACCTTTTGTTCAGATAACTTATCGCAGCCAAATTGGATCAGCTTTTGTCCTATGCCTTGTCCCTGACAATCCGTTGCCACTGCAACAGGTGAGAGTAAAAACACCTCTTTAGCGTGCGCAAACTGTAAACGCGACAGCACAATAGCGCCCACGATCCGTTGCTCATCTGTCGCGACAAACACATATAAATCAGTTGATGGATATGGCTCAGCTAAAAAGTCAGTGACTAAACGAGCAACTTGCTCGCCTTCTTGTTTTGACTCAGACGCACTAAATGTTGCCAAGTAAAGCGCAATAATGTCGCTTTTTTGGCTCTGTTCGTAAATTGAAAAATTCACTTAGACTCCTTAAGTTTTAAAATAAAATAGTGATAAGTAAAGTTTTGCCCAGTCTCATTTTCGTAAAGAGCAATTTCTGTTTGTATGTCTTTCACAGCTTGAGACTCACTTATCGATGGCGCTAACTCAGCAAGGCGCGTCTTAAGTGGTTGCCAATAGTTTTGCCATGCTTGCTGATCCAGCGAAAACTCCTCTATAAGCTCATAACCAAGCTCATCAAATAAGGCTGTGCGGCTTTCGATTGACTGCATATCTGGGTAATTCGCTTGCCAGTACTCTTTAACCGCCATTTCAGGCTGGCTGTTAAGCCAAACTAAATCACTGACCACAATTACCCCATCACGGCGAAGAAACGGTTTCCAGCTTGATAATGCACTTTGCATCCCCATGACATACACGCACCCTTCAGCCCAAATTACATCGAATGAATTTGCTTTAAAAGGCAGTGCAGTCATCGATGCGCAAGTCAAAGACACACGCTCAGCCAATTGCTCTTTGCGCAGTCGCTCCTGTAAATAAGCAAGTGCCGATGACTCATTATCTAAAGCTGTGATCTTGGCATCAGTTTGCTTGGCAATTAGTAATGTTGATGAGCCTTTACCGCAGCCAATTTCTAAAATTTGTTTGGCATTGTTAGGAACAGCAGCAATAGCTTTTAATGTAGCTTCTTCGCTACCAGGCCCCCATCGCTCTAATGGTTCAAAGACAGTCATGAAATCGTGCATGTAGCTTTCATGGTCACTCATATCTTTTGATAACCAACGAAGCCGCAATGCCTCTTTTTCTGTGTATCCTTGCTTTAACAACCAATTTAAATGCGCACTTGGCGCACGCTTATTCAGCTCATCATGTAAGTGTTTTTGAGAGCGTTCGCCAAGCAAACTCAGTAATAAATCTTTGGCTTGTAACTTAGCGGTAATTTCATCTTCAAGTTGTGCTAAGCGCTGTTGCAAAATAGCTTTATCTAGCTCTACATCTAAACAGCTCTGACATTCTTTTAAGGTTAACCCCGCGCTTTGTAACTGCTGGATCAAAACCAAGCGTTGTAAATCAGCCTCGCTGTAATAGCGATAACCATTTGCAAGCCTGCGCCCCTGAATGATTTTAAGCTTCTCGTAATACAAGACAGCCGTGCGCGACAAACCAAGCTTTGCTGCTAACTCTGAAATTAAATACATGATGAAATAGGCCTATAAGGCTTTTGAATACAATAAGTATGAAGTGTAAAGCTGTAGACAGGTCAAATATTTTTGCAAAATAGTTTAAGAAAATAAGGTAAGCAAGAAAGCATGCTTACCTTTGTAGGACGTGTTTAGATTTAACTAAATTTGTTTTGGTAATTTAGTCGAAATAAGAGCGGTAATAACAATAAATAACAGTGATATAGCCAAACAGGCTGCTAAGCCATACACCTGAAACACTAAGCCCGACAACACAGTACCAATTAAGCGTCCCATGGCATTGGCCATATAGTAAAAACCGACATCCAGTGATACGCCATCGGCATCCGCCATGCTAACAATTAAGTAGCTGTGCAAAGATGAGTTAATCGCGAATAACACACCAAATAACATCAACCCGCCTATCAGCATTGGTTTTACGGCCCAGTCAAAGCCAATAGCAAGAGCAATGACTAAGGTGACTAAAGCAAGCAATGATGCCCACTTAACTGTTTCTGCACTTGGTGATGTTTGCTTATTAAGTTTAATGATTTTAGGTGCAAAAGATTGCACTATCCCATAACCAATGATCCACGCAGCTATAAAAGCCCCCACGGTCCAATGATCCCAACCAAAGGCTTGTGATAAAAACACCGGTAGTGCAACTACAAACCAAACATCACGCGCACCAAACAAGAACAACCTCGCGGCTGACAAGATATTGATTGAACTGCTTTTTGAAAATATCTCGTTAAACTTAGGTTTGTTTTTGGCTTTGCCTAAATCATTTTTAAGTGCATAAAGACTAAAACACCACACCACCAGCAAAGTGCTAGCCATCGCGAACATGGCACCTTTAAACGATATTAATGTGAGTAGTAAGCCACCTAAAAAGAAGCCCACACCTTTTAAGGCGTTTTTAGAGCCTGTTAGTATCGCCACCCATTTAAACAAGGTGCCTTCTTGACCACTGGCAACCAGCATTTTAATTGAGCTTTTAGCACTCATTTTATTAAGATCTTTTGCAATACCCGACAGTGCTTGTGCCAACATCATATAAGCAACACTCAACCATTCAGAGGGGACTACCAACATGAACAAGGCTGCAACCTGTATGGCAAGGCCAATGTTCATGGTCTTGTTTAAACCAAGCCTTGCGCCTAAATAGCCGCCCACTAAGTTAGTGACAACACCAAAAATCTCATAAAACAAAAACAGCATGGCAATACTCAAAGGCGAGTAGCCAAGCGCATGAAAATGCAGTACCACCAACATTCTCAATGCGCCATCTGTAAGCGTAAATGCCCAGTAATTCCCAGTGACAATTAAGTACTGCTTTATATCAGCGGGAAGATTAGCCAAACGCGTCATTGCTTTTAACCTTTAAGTGATCGCGCAACTTTACGGGCAAGTTCGGCGGTGCGGTTTGCATAACCCCATTCGTTATCGTACCAAACATACAGCTTAACTTGCGTCTCGTTGACAACCATGGTTGATAGCGCATCAACAATGCTTGAGCGTGGATCAGTTTTGTAATCGATAGAAACAAGTGGCTTTTCTTCATAGCCCAAAATACCTTTTAGCTCGCCTTCTGCGGCTTCTTGCATCCATTGGTTAATTTGCTCAGCGGTGGTTGGCTTTGTCACCTCAAACACACAGTCTGTGATTGATGCATTCGCTAAAGGCACACGAACCGCGTGGCCGTTTAATTTGCCTTTAAGTTCAGGGAAAATATGTGTAATCGCTGTTGCAGAGCCTGTTGTGGTTGGAATTAAGCTCATGCCGCATGCGCGAGCACGGCGTAAATCTTTATGCGGCGCATCTAAGATAGTTTGCGTATTAGTGATATCGTGAATGGTCGTCATTGAACCATGTTTGATACCAATTTTTTCTTGCAGTACCTTAACTACTGGCGCTAAACAGTTGGTAGTGCACGATGCTGCTGTAACAATATCGTGCTGATTTACATCGTATAAATCATCATTTACACCCATCACTATATTCAGCACGCCGTCTTCTTTTACAGGGGCAGTGACAACAACTTTTTTCACACCTTGATCAAGATAGGCTTGCAGTAACTCGGTTTCTTTCATCACGCCAGAGGCTTCAATAACGATATCGCAACCAGACCAATCAGTGTCTGCAATTGCTTTATTTTGTGTGACGTTAATTTCGTGGCCATCGATGATCACAGCATTTTCGTTACTTTCAACCTCATGAGGCCAAATACCGTGTACCGAATCATATTTTAGTAAGTGAGCCAGTGTTGCTGCATCACCCGCAGGGTCATTAATTTGCACAAACTCAACGTCGTCCCATGCAAACGCTGCTCTTAGCGATAAACGACCCATACGGCCAAAACCATTAATGCCTACTTTAATTGCCATTGTTAAGCTCCTACTTTTTGAAATTGTCTAACTTGTTTTACAGGGTTTGCCGACAGTTAACAGCAAACCGCTTTGTTTAATTACAACAGCGAGCAACACGGGTTGGACGATCATCCCCCATCGCATTTAGCCTTGCTAACTCGTTTTCTATGAAATTTGGTTCGTTTACCACGGTCGAGGTAATTGTTTGTTTCATCCATATTGGTAAGGTCGGATTTAAAGAGTAAAACACCCACTGCTGGTGTTTTCTATCCGACAAAATGCCCTGTTTTTTAAGCTGCGCTAAATGCCTTGAAACCTTTGGTTGGCTTTGCTCATTAAGTGCCGTCATTAATTCACACACGCAAACCTCTTGCTCAACGGCGATAAGTAATAAGCTTTTTAAACGAATATCATCTGCAAGCGCTTTATAAAATGTGGTTGGCGAAATCGATGCTGGTTTTTCTTTTTTATGGGATTGCACAAACTGTTTAATTCGCTCATTGATCTCTTGCAAGGTTTTTTCGAATGCGTGAGGTTCGGAGCGAGTTTTAGGATCTGCAAAGTCCCACGCAAGGCAGTGATTACCATCGACTCGATTGGCACATTCTTTTGCAGCGTCATCACATAAGGTAATGACATAATTAAAGTGTGTATGCAAAAACTCATTAATATGCTTTGAATAAAAACCATCGGTATTTAAACCAAAATGCGCTATTGCAGCCAAAGTGCGTTCATCAACTACTGATGGCTGAGTACCCGCACTGTGTACTTCAAACTTATCTTTACCATGATGTTTAAGTAGTGCTTCAGCCATAATTGAGCGTGCTGAGTTTTCTGTACAAAGGAATAGAATGTTCACGACTCACTCCATAACAATTTTGTTATATAATATTTTTGTTATATCAATAGTGCAAGCACTATCTCCGTTTCTAAATAAATCGCTCCTACTGTAAATAAAAAAAGCAGCGTAGCTGCTGCTTCTTGAAAACATGAAAGTTTAACTTTCGATACTCGAATAGTATCGAATTAACGCAATAACATATTAATAGCCATAATGATTAAAAGCGCAGCAAACACTTTTTTAACTGTGGATACTGGCAAATGATGCGTTGCTTTTGCACCTAATGGCGCGGTAAACCACGAAGTACAAACAATGCCAAACAAGGCTGGTAAATAAACAAAACCAGCAAAGCCCTCTTTTAACGTAAAGTACTGACTGCCCGAACTGATGTAACCCACTGAGCCAAATAACGCAATGACAATACCGCACGCTGAGGCACAACCAATGGCTTTTTTCATATCGACCGAGAAAAACGTGAGTAACGGTACTAACACGGCACCACCACCAATGCCTATCATGGCAGATAAACCGCCTGTGATTGTTGTATAAAACGTTAAAAGGCCTTTATTTGGTAATGCGCGAGTTGTTTGGGCATCATTTTTACTGCCAAAAATCATTTTCAATGCAATAAGCACCACACTTACTGCAAAGACAATTCGTACCACATCTTGCGGTAATAATGCTGCTAAGAAACCACTTATCAGTGCGCCTAATGCAACTCCTGTCATAACCCAAGGAGCCAATTGCCAAGGCACATTGCCATTTTTATGGTGAGCAATGGCTGATGATGTTGAAGTAAAAAGGATTGATGCGAGCGATGTTGCAATAGCCACCAGTACAACTTGTTCCGCTGGTAAAATCTGAAAATGCAGCAGTATCATACTTAATATCGGCACGATCACTAAGCCACCACCGATCCCCAAGAGCCCTGCCAAAAAGCCAACACCACTGCCGAGTATCGCGCAGGCTAGTATTAACACGATTAATTCATTCATTTTACTTGTCTTTGTTATTAGTTAGGGAGCTGAGTATAACAACTAAAAGCAGTACAAATGACTATGAAGCCAATGATAAGTGGTGAATATTACTCACGTTTTATATGAAAAAATTACAACACCGCTAAAAACATCTAGCCATCTAGACATTTAAAAGTATTTTTCCATATATTATCCTCTCTTTGCTGCTCACTAAACTAACCCCCCTACTTAGGTATGAATCAAATTCATGTTTTACCTGAAATAAAAACGTTTTTCTTCATGATAGTAAGCACGTATAAATTCATTACCGCTGCAGAGCAACCTAAGGTTAACGACCTAGCAATTAAAGGAAGGTGAGCAGCAATCATTTATCTCAGGACATTAGGTACATTGCCATGAAACACAATTTCTCATTTACAATTAAGAGTATTCGTCTTGACGAAAATTACCATCCGTCAAACAGCACCCGTATTACCACTAACTTCGCTAACCTAGCACGTGGCGAAAGTCGCCAGCAAAACTTACGTAATGCATTAAAAATGATAGATAACCGTTTCAATGCACTGGCAAATTGGGATAATCCACAAGGCAACCGCTATTCTGTTGAGCTTGAAATTGTCTCAGTTGATTTAGATATTGCAGGCAGTGGTGAAGCGTTTCCTTCAATTGAAGTTTTAAAGACCAACATCATTGACCATAAAACCAATGAACGTATTGAGGGAATTGTTGGTAACAACTTCTCATCATATGTCCGTGATTATGATTTTAGTGTGTTATTACTTGATCACAATAAAAGCAGAGAAGAATTTAGTATTCCAGATAACTTTGGCGATCTACACGGTAAGTTATTTAAATACTTTATTGATTCAGAAACTTATAAACAGCACTTCAAAAAGCCCCCGGTTATTTGCCTAAGCGTTTCTGACAATAAAACATATCACCGGACTGAAAATCACCATCCTGTTTTAGGTGTCGAGTATCAACCTAATGAATCGTCACTCACAGAACAGTATTTCAAAAAGATGGGCTTACAAGTTCGTTACTTTATGCCGCCAAACAGCGTTGCACCTTTGGCATTCTATTTCTTTGGTGACTTATTGAATGATTACACTAATTTAGAGCTAATCAGCACAATCAGTACCATGGAAACATTCCAAAAGATTTATCGACCGGAGATCTATAACGCAAACGCCGTAGCGGGTAGCAAGTATCAACCAAATTTACGAAATGCCGATCACTCTATCACACAGATAGTTTATGACCGCGAAGAACGCAGCCAACTTGCTATTGCTCAAGGTAAGTTTACTGAACAGCACTTTATTAAGCCTTATCAATCAGTTTTGGAACAGTGGTCGGCTAACTACGCGATTTAATGAGAGTTAACATGAAAAAATTATTACCAACATCGACAGCGGGCAGCTTACCAAAACCTTCTTGGCTCGCTGAACCCGAAACTCTATGGTCGCCATGGAAGTTACAAGGTGCAGAGCTTATTGATGGCAAACAAGATGCACTACGTGTAGCCCTGCAAGAGCAACAACAGGCTGGCGTTGATATTGTCAGCGACGGTGAGCAAACACGCCAACACTTTGTAACCACCTTTATTGAACATTTGAATGGTGTTGACTTTGAAAACCGTAAAACAGTCACTATTCGCAATCGCTACGAAGCAAGTGTGCCAAGCGTTGTTGGGCCGGTATCACGCAGCAAGTCAGTGTTTGTTGAAGACGCTAAATTTTTACGTTCACAAACCAAACAGCCAATAAAATGGGCACTGCCAGGCCCTATGACCATGATAGACACCTTGTATGACGCGCACTATCAAAGCCGAGAAAAGCTGGCCTGGGAATTTGCCAAAATACTCAATCAAGAAGCCAAAGAGCTCGAAGCCGCTGGCGTTGATATTATCCAATTTGATGAGCCTGCGTTTAATGTATTTTTTGATGATGTAAATGACTGGGGTATTAAGTGCCTAGAAAGAGCAATCGAAGGGCTAAACTGTGAAACAGCCGTACACATTTGCTACGGCTATGGCATCAAAGCAAATACAGATTGGAAACAAACGCTTGGGAATGAATGGCGTCAATACGAAGAAGTGTTTCCAAAACTACAAAAATCGAATATCGATATTATTTCGCTGGAGTGTCACAACTCTCGCGTACCTATTGAACTGCTTGAACTTATTCGCGGTAAAAAAGTAATGGTTGGTGCAATTGATGTGGCAACCACTGATATTGAAACACCCGATGAGGTGGCTGCAACGTTGCGCGAAGCTCTCAAATATGTGGATGCTGACAAGCTTTACCCCTGCACCAACTGCGGTATGGCACCGCTTTCAAGAGATGTAGCAACGGCTAAACTAAGTGCACTTAGTCAAGGTGCTGAAATCGTAAGAGCTGAATTAGGCGCGTAGTTTATAAGCTCGCTCCCTACGTTATTCTTAAATCTACATATTAATCTATTCATTAAAAGTGCTTCATCATAGCTTGAAGCACTTTCTTCCCTTTTACGGCTCACGCTTTAAACTAAAGATAAAATTCACTCTAAAGTACATAAAATTCCCTCCTCATTATGAGCCGGAGTGTTCCAAACAACAGGTGGCGTTGTTTTGTATTGTTTTTTAGACTATTAATGAGTTAAATGGGTCAGCTTTAATTAAAAACATGTCATGGATAAGACAATGAAATACATAAAATATAGTTTCCTTACTTTAGGCTTGATAATCTTAATTGGTATGTTGATACCAGAAAAAATCATTATTCCTGTTGAAGGAGCGACACCGAATGATTGGAACCATGAAACTTTTTGGTTCGAGCCTTGGGGCTCTTCTGTTGTACATAAAGGTATCGATATATTTGGCAAGAAGGGAACCACCGTTTCAGCTGCAAGCTCTGGTATTGTTGTTTTTTCGGGTCATTTCAACAAAGGTGGTAAGGCAATTGCTATTTTAGGGCCAAAGTGGCGTATTCATTACTTTTCTCACCTAGATAGCCTTTCAGTTGCGAGTGGGAGCCTTGTTAAAATAGGCGATACCATCGGCACATTAGGTAATTCTGGTAACGCAATTGGTAAACCGTCACACGTTCACTATTCAATTTTATCTCTGCTACCACTTCCTTGGTTAATGACAAATGAAACCCAAGGATGGAAGAAGACGTTCTATCTAAATCCTCATGAAAAACTACTGTAAAGAGCTGAATTAATTACTCCTTCTACTATTTTATTAACCCTTATTCAGAGAGGGTTAACCAAAAATCTGCAAAATAGCGTTGGCTAGATTTATTATTCTTTGCTAGATTTTAGTTGTACCCAATGGATGGGCAAATATTGAGGGATTAATATGAATGAGTTCGATATTTTCATTAAAAATATAGTCATGGATTACATTCGAGACCATGGTACTTGCAGTGATATTTGTGAAGAAAATGAACAGCTAACCTTCTACGTTGACATAGAAAACCCTGATAACGTCATCTCACATCAGCAGTTTAAAGTCACCTACCCTATTACTTACTCAATTCAGTCAGCTATTAAACATGAAGTTGATTTACTGAGGTATTTAGACTCTGGCGAAATAAGAACACCGTTTACAACCGATATCGTCGAAGTACTTAAGTCGGAACTCGAGTCGTTCATGTACAGCAATAAACCTAAAGGTGAATACCAGATTTATTGATGGGTTTGTTGTGCTCCTAGATGGCTCATAAGCGACCTTAACCTATTAGCTCTAAATCGTTAAAGAGCAAAAGCTGAGTTATATTTAAAACCCGTTGATGGACATAAACGTGCTAGCTCAAAGCCTATCTGCTTACTCTCAACCAGCCAATTTAGACTTAAATTGGCTGAAGTTTAAATTATTAGAGATAACTTAAACGCGAGAAACTTTTACGAAAAAGGAAAGCATAGTTGCTGTAGTAATTAAAATTGCAATTACAACTAACGCAGCTGCAAGTGATGTGAAATGTGCAATTTGTCCCACGCTTGCAGGCCCCATTAATACACCAACATAGCCAAGTGTAGTCACCGCTGGAATTGCTGTTGCCTGTGACATATAGGTTTGCTTACCTGCCGCTGAAAACATTATAGGGACAACATTGGCACAGCCGATTCCCATAAGCACATAACCAAATAGCGCAAGGTAAAAGTTCATAGATGCAATAGCTATTAGAAGCCCAAGGCTTGCTGTTAAGCCGCTAATAGTAAGTACGACTCTTTGTCCAAAATGAGTAATAATTCGATCACCAAACAATCTACCTAATGTCATTGTGATTGAGAAGCTGAATATCCCCAAAGCTGCCATTCCATTAGATGCATTCTGGTAATCCATCAAATAAATACCACTCCAATCTAGAACGGTTCCTTCGGCTAAAAACATCGCAAAACAAATAACACCTATCAATACAACAGGCCCTTTTGGTAAAGCAAATGCAGGTCCTTCAGTTTGGCTTGCAAACGGTAGCAAATCCCCCCTAGCAATCAGAAAACATAGTAAAACAACCAAAGCCATCGCCAAACAAATTTCGATTGCAGAGAAAGTTGCAATCAACAGCACAGCAACAGCACCAGCTCCAACAATGCCACCTAAGCTATAAAAGCCATGAAAACCAGACATTAATGGCATTTTCGAACGCTCTTCAACTAAAACAGCTTGAATGTTCATTACACAATCAGTTGTACCTATAGATAGACCAAAAAGAACGAGTAAAACAGCTAAACTAACAACACTATTGACTAAGGCGAAAATAGGTAAGCAAACAACAATCAATATGCCTGAGACTTGCAAGATTCGCTTACAACCATATTTAGTAGCGAGCGCCCCAGAAATTGGCATTGCGAATATTGCACCTGCGCCAAGACATAATAACAAAAAGCCTAAAGTACTCTCATCTATACCTATACGTGTTTTTATAATAGGGATAAGTGAGGCCCATGTTGCAGTGGCTAAGCCTGCACACAAAAACAGTAATCTTGTAGCTAAAACTTCTCGCTTATTGAATGGACATATTTTTAACGACATTGCATAAACCTTTCATAAAACATCACAATCGAGCAGACCGTTCAAAAGTTTTAAGTTAAATATAGCCTAATGATTACAGCAAACGACTTGCACGAGGTTATAACGCTGCGGAGTAATCTACTGCTATTACCTAATAAATCATAAAATTGCTAAAAGAAGCACTCAATGCTACATTAATATCACCAACCAATGCTCAATTATGATTTATTATGCTCGATTATGCTTCATTCCCAAATCAGAGGCAAGCACTGATCAAAGATCATTTACAACAAACAGGCCGAGTTGTGTGCGTTCAACTTGCCAAACAACTCAATGTTTCAGAGCACACGATCCGTCGAGATTTACAGGAATTGGCGAATCAAGGTGTATGTAAAAAAGTTTACGGTGGTGCTGTTATTAATGCGAAAAATGATGGTAGTTTAGTCCAGCGATTAGACTTAAATGATGATCGTAAACAGATCTTAGCAAAGGCTTGTATCCCTTATTTTAAAGAAAAAGCATTCATCTTTATTGACTCCGGTAGCACAAATTTAGCTATCGCAAAGATGATCCCACAACACCTTGAATTAACTGTTGTAACACATACACCATCGGTCGCCATTGCATTACAATCTCATGAGTATTGTGATGTTGTTTTGTTGGGAGGAAAAATAAGTAAGCAACAGGGAGCTGCAATTGGAACGACCTCACTTAAACAACTACAAACTATGCACTTTGATTTAGCTATTTTAGGGGCTTGCGCAATCGATTTGGAAGTCGGTGTTTCTGCTTTTGATATTGAAGATGCTCAATTTAAACAAGCAATTGTGAAACAAAGTAATAATGTGCTAATTGCAGTAACTGAAGAAAAACTGTCTTCCGTTGCAAGACACAAAGTGACAGATTTAGATTCAATCTCAGTACTAATCACTGAAGAAAAAGTAAGAGAAGAAAAGCTCGCCGAATTTAGAAAATTAGAATTACAACTTGTGTTTGCTTCGTAGTCAAATTCCTTCTTTTTTAAAGTGCCTGAATGGCTATACTGTGTAGCTTAATGGACATTCTCTTAATGAAAAACAATTATTAGTATCAACCTGAACAACAATACATTATTTCTCAACTCTTGTTGCACTCATTGAAAGTTTAAAATAGGGTTGGTAAAGAAACTATCAAAGTGAGGGTATATTAAAGAAAGGTCATTTCTCATCAAAAGAGTTTGATATCAAAGCAGCTCTCTGAATTACAACTACAATCGTAATCATCCTTTCAATCTATACACATCAAGGCTTACGTTAAAGCATTTTGGGATAAAGGCGAGCTATATTTATAACTCGTCGATGGACAGAAACGTTTTAGAGTATTTATTTGGTAACACCCGCATAACGGGCAAAAATACGTAGGCTATAATACGGAGCGCAGCGAAGGGAGCCTACGTGTTTTTGTCCCCAGCGAGCGCAGCGAGTGGTTAATGCGTTTGTTAGAGCCAATCGCCTGAAACAGCCATAGAACCAATAAACCATGCCCACATAATGGCGGGTACTAACAAAAGATATAACCAAAATAGCAGTTTAGTGCCGGAGTGGCGAAAAAAGCTATAGATAATTGAAAGCATTGGCAAAAAGCAACTAACTTGGAAAGCATTAGTAAATGCAGAAATGCTCCAGCCTGATACAAAGAATAATAATGGAATCCCGATTACAAGCAGGGTTAGAAAACCATGGCAACTGATAAATAATCGCTGACCTATATTTAAACTACTATTCGTTACCCAAAAGCTTACTGAACTACCAATACAAATTAATATGTAACTGGCAGCAAAGACAATCTCGGGCAAGTTATTTAGGTGCTCTGAAATTGTAATTAGCATTCCTTGGCTCTAACACCCAAATATGGGGCGCGGACGCGCAGGCGATAATGGCGAAGCCGCCTGCGTGTTAGCGTCCCAGCCCGCCTCGGCGGGCGCCATAATTTGTTTGTTATGTGCCATTTTCTTACTCACTGAGTAACCTTTCTTTATACTTTGCAGGCAGCTTTTCCCAGAGAACTTCGTAATAATACTTTTTGATAATGGGATATTGAGAAGTTGCAAATTCCTCTATGATCTCTTTACTGCCATAGTTCAAGGGTTGATGAAAAACTTTATTAGTTTTATCGAAGAACTCAAAAAGCTCTATTAACTCTTCATCGGAAAAGGCTTTCTCAGTGCTCATATGGTTAATGTTCCTTTGGCACATAACAATTTTATAGTGCGCCCATCGCGCATCTTCCTGCCGATGTTACGCGCATGTATTAATAAATCTATTTTTAACAAATAACGTAATGCAATGCCAACTATAATATTTTTATTGACACTATAAGGTATTTAGAAAAAGAAAATACGCTCATCGCTCATTTTCTTGAATATATGCACGAGCTGCACAGTGTGTAAATCAATAAACTCTTATTTTAAGCAAAACTCAATGTTTAGCTATCTCTGAAAGTAGAGCTCTAGAGTATTGGCTTTAACTTATTTCGGGGCATTTTTGAGTTAAGAGACAGCACAAAAAAGGCAGGTTTTTGATTAATCCAAACTGAGCTTTGTATTACCTCCAGTACTTGATATTTTAATTATGATTCATCTGTAGCTTTGAGGTAAATATACAGGTATCACGCCTTATCAGAAAACCCCAAATATCGATATTTCCCTCCACCCTAAAACCCTTACCAAACAAGACTTTCTATTCCAATCTTGTCAGAAACCATTCCAGTTTTGGAACAGAAAGAACAAGTTAAACAGACTCTAAAATAAATAATACGCTTTATGACAATAGTCATAATTCTGTCATTTAACTGATCAATAATTGACGCTAATTTAATCACCCACGTAATGAAGAAGTAATGGACAGTGCCTTGGTGCAACTTTCGTTTGCACTCCCCTCTAGTGACGATCCTATGTGTGCTGCACTTGCGCATACTGTAGAATATGAACAATTGCATTTTATTGCCGATGAGCAAAAGCGTGTCGTATTTTGCTGCGTGCTACCAGATGATGCTCATCAGGGCGATGTAATCTCTATCAGTGCAACACGTCCTGATGCGCGAGAGTCTGCCTATTTTACTGCCCATACACTTACGCAAAACGATTTAGAGCAACACGTTATTATGCTCACACTAAATGATATGACGCATAGCGGCGAGTATGTATTGCAACTCATGCTACATGGCAAGCATGCCACCTTAAAAGACAGTGCGCAGTTTGATGTGAGCCTTGCTACTAGCAGCTGTACAGCTGAAAACTTAACTAAACAGCAAGATAAAACGCAAAGTTTACGCCATTACATTAGTAGTATTGGCGCTAGCTTATTGGCTTTTTTTTAGTCAGCAAAGCTAATTTTCCCCATGGTAATATCAGGGATCCCTTGCTCGGTATTACCAAATCGCTGTTGCCCACCCGACAAACATTCATTCGCTAAAATAGCAAATAACACCGCCTCTTTGGCATCTGGGTTTATACCTAATTCATCTGTGTTTTTTATAGCTGAAAGTTGTGGGCAGTTGTCTAAGATAACTTTCATTAATAATGGGTTATGCACCCCACCACCACTTGCATACACTGCAACTTGACTAAGGCCGTCGCTACATTGAGTAATTGCTTTGGCAATCATTAACCCAGAAAAATGCACCAATGTTGCCATGACATCAAAGTGAGACAAGTGCTCGGTGTTGGTACGTGCTTGAGCCGCTGCTAAATAGTCTAAATTAAACACTTCGGGGCCTGTGGTTTTTGGAAAATCAAGGCCGAAGAATGCATTATCACAGAGCGCATTTAACAAAGGTTCACTCACCTTTCCTTGGCTTGCGATTGCAGCATCTTTATCATAATGCTGCGGCGTAAAATGGCGCTGAATATATGCATCCATAATAGTATTGCCAGGACCTATATCTGAACTGAAAACAGCACGCGCATCGGCTGATTTAGGTAAGTAGGTCAAGTTTGCAATACCGCCCATATTAAGCAATATGCGGTTTTCGCTGGTGCTTGTGAAATACAAATAGTCACCATACACTGCAAGGGGGGCACCTTCACCTCCTGCTGCAATGTGTTTTTGTCTAAAATCGCCAATCGTGGTGATCCCAGCTGTCACAGCAAGATGATCACTATCACCAATTTGTAATGTGGCATTGCCGTATTCTGGGCGTTTGTGCTGACTTTTTGGACAGTGGTAAATCGTTTGTCCATGGCTTGCTATGACATCGACAAGCTCCTTCGCCACATTCCACTTGGCTAGGGTTTTTGCAACCATGTCACCATGTAATTGACCAATCCATGGGTTCAGTAGAGTCACCTCTTCAAGATCACACTCACGTTTTGCAAACACCCGTTTAACTCGTGACTTATAATCATCGTCGTAGTCAACTGTTGTGAATTTTATAACGTCAACATGGGTATTCATACCCTGTCCTGATACCTCACATAACGCGATATCGAGGCCGTCTAGTGAGGTTCCACTCATCAGACCAACAATTAATTTTTTTTCTTTTTTAGCGCTTAAGTACAGTTTTTCAATATGTTGATGCATAAATAAATCACTTAAAATCAGCTTTTTATATGAAAATAAACAAGCTTGGATGTTGGAATAGTTTATATTTTAAAATAATAGATTCAAAGAATAATTATTGCAAAGATTTTTAAATTGCTTTAAAACTGTACGAGTGAACTCCCCAAAAGGAGAACACGGAACGCATCATAACAAAAAGTATGACTCATTAAATTAACTAAATGGTCTAGGTAATAAGCCAACCAGCGTTGATTTAAATGATAAAACGCTAGGGAATCAACATGAAAGCAAAGACAACATCCACAACGCGCTCGCTTTTACTGCTCTCGCCACTTGCGATCGCAGTCAGTTCAATTATCGGCGTAGCCCATGCAGAAGAAACAGAACAAGTAAAAAAGCCTGAAGTAATCACTGTAACAGGGTCGCGTATACAACGTGCAGAGCTTGCCTCTAGCAGCCCTGTCGTCAGTGTTGACGAAGCGCAAATCCATCTCGACCGCGCAGTAAACGTAGAAGATATCACAGCAAAGCTGCCGCAAGCTGCGGCGGGTGCAAACAGCACGGGTGCAACAGTCGGTGACTCATTTGGCTCATCAACTATTGATTTACGCGGCCTTGGTCAAAACCGAACATTGGTACTTATTGACGGTACTCGCGCCGTACCATTTAGTTTTCGTAACTCGGTTGACGTAAATACTATTCCTGCCGGATTAATTAAACGCGTTGATGTATTAACTGGCGGAGCCGCGGCCGTTTACGGTGCCGATGCGGTGGCTGGTGTTGTCAACTTCGTTTTAGATGATGATTTTACTGGTGCGGAGTTTTCAACCAGCTATGAAAGTGCTGATGGTGGTAACGAAAAACTAAATTTCGAGGCGATTTTTGGTGGCGATATTGCTGATGGCCGTGGCCACATTACCGGTTATTTAGGTTACACAGAGCGTAAGGAGTTATTAGCGGGTGAACGTGATTATGCACTTGAAAACTCGACACCTTTAATTAATAGCGGTGGTTACTACACTGACGTAGCTTCTGGCAATAGCCTTGCAATTACCGATGCAGGTGCTGTAACAAATGAACGCCAAACTTCTGATTTTACTCCTCACCGCTACTTAACACAGCCAATGGATCGTTTCTCTGCTGGGTTACTATTTGATGTTGACGTAAGCGACAGTGCAATCGCTTATGGTCGCGCTATGTACTCAAAAGTAACCGTTAATGGTGCGGGAGCGAGTGGTCAAACACCTATTTTTGTTAATGAGCAAGTGACTCTTTCACAAGATAATGCTTATATCCCTGATGAGCTACGTGACCAACTAACATTTGACAGTGAAGGCAATGCCCTTGTTAATGTTGAACGTAATTTAGGTTTGGGTGTTCAACACACCAAAGCAGTGCGTGACTCAATGCAATTTCAATTGGGTTTAAAAGGCGATATTACTGACTACTTACGCTACGATGTATACGGTCAATATGGTAAAACCGATGAAGTGGCGACTATTTACAACAACGCTTACCGTAATGATAATAATGGCAACAGCCGCTTTGCTACACTGGCAAACTCAGTGGATATTTTTGATCCGAACCATGATTTTAGTGACTTTAGCGATCCCTTGCTTTATACCACCCGCGACCGTACACAAAGTGTGATATCAGCAACCTTATCGGGTGATTCTGGGTTCTTATTTGAGTTACCAGCCGGTGCTATCGATTTTGCAATTGGTTATGAATACCGTAAAGAAACCGGTAAACAAACACCAGGCGATGCCTTTAGAAACGGCACCAGCTTTGCTTCAATTAGCGCATTCGATATGGATGCAAGCTTTAGCTCAGAAGAGTTCTATGCCGAAATTTTAGTGCCAATTTTAGTTGACCAACCTTTTGCTGAAGAGCTTAGCTTTGAAGGTGCATACCGTATTTCTGATTATTCAAACACAGAAGCAGAAGACACCTACAAACTAGGTATCAACTGGGCAATTAACAGTGATATTCGTATTCGTGCAAACCGCTTAACAGCATTTAGAGCACCTAACTTAGGTGAATTTGCCAGCCCTATCACAGCACTTTCGTTATCGTTATTCGATCAAAACAGTGACCAATTTGTACCTCGTCTAGCAGGGCGCTATAACGGCGATCCTTGCTTATTAGGCACAGGTGATGCAACACAATGTGCAGCCTTTGGCGCACCTGCTGTTGGTACACAGTTTGATTCAAGCACCGCTGAGTATACCTACGGTGGCAACCCGAATATAAAACCAGAACAAGCAGAGTCAGATACACTTGGCATTGTATACACACCAAGTTATATAGACGGTTTTGATTTGTCCGTTGATTACTACAGTATCCGTGTCACCGATGCTGTAAGCCAAATTCAACCAGGCGCAGCACTACAAAGCTGTTATATTGACGATCCGAATCCGAACAATCCATTGTGTGGTGCGGTACTTCGCGATCCGAATACTGGCTTTATTAGTACAGCGATCGTGAACGACTTTAACCTAGCCGCGATTGAACAGGAAGGTATCGACGTTGCAGCCAACTACGTGATTGATGCACCAGAGCAAATGGGTGGTCGTTTCAGGTTCTCGTATCAAGGTAACTTTGTTACAAAACAAACTCGCCAAAACAACAGTACAGTGCCAGAAATTGACTGTAAAGGCACTTATGGCAGCGCATGTTCTGGTGACTTTGCGAGTATTTTGCAAGCAGATTACAAACACCGTGCAAGCATTGATTGGCAGTTAGACGATATGAACTTCCAACTTGGCTGGCGCAGAATCGGCGAAGTTGAGTACGCTGTTGACCGCTCAGAAACTATTTCAGCGCAGAACTACTTAGATTTTGCTGCGGCTTGGCAAGTTAATGAGGAACTTGCGGTTAACTTTGGTGTCGATAACTTATTAGACCGTGAACCGCCAACACCTGAGGTAGGCGCAAACCACTTTAACACCGTGAGTGATTATAGTGTGATTGGCCGCTCAGTCGGTGTATCACTGAGATATGCTCCAAGCTTCTAATTAATCCTACTGTTTTAGCTACACAGGATTGATCCCCACAAGCGCACCCTGCCCGGTGCGCTTTTTTTTCGCCGACTTATTTTAAAGCAAAGATGACTATGGCAAAGTACCTAAAAAAGTAAATTTATAGCGAGAAACATCATGCCATTTAACGATAAAGAACGAGATGCTTTATTAGCACTCAAAGGTGTTGGGCCAACGGTTGTAACACGGTTTGAAGAAATTGGTATTGAATCGTTTGAGGAGTTAGCAGGGTTTGATGCAAACACTATTGCGGAGCGAGTCGCATCGATGTTGCATTCAAGTTGCTGGAAGAATAGCCCGCAAGCGAAAGCGGCAATAACAGCCGCTATTACGCGAGCAAAGCAAGGCTAAAGTTCTATCACTTCGATAGCCCCACGTTTTTGCATAGTCACATACATTTTAGTTTGTGACTCATTAAATGTTAGATTAGTTGGGTGTTGGCCTTTTAGTTTATAAGTTTTTAACACCTTGCCTTTGGGTGATACTTTAAGCACTTTGCCCGCGCCATAACGAGTAATGAAAATTTGACCTTTACTGTTTACTCGCATGCCATCAAGGCCATGGTCGTCAAAGCGTATCAGTTCTTGTTTGTTACTGATGTTTAGCTCATCGTCAAGATCATACTGCCAAACCACACGCTGCACACTTTCATTTACGTAAAGTTTAGTATTGTCACCGTTCACAGCCACGCCATTGGTTGTGCCCATATTTTTTTCAAGAAGTTCAGTGCTGCCATCAGTATTAATACGCCACAACTGGCCTGTACTTTTTGACCAGTTCGGATCACTCGCAAACAGTGCCCCACTTTTAGTGATACTAATATCATTTGGCTGATTCATTTTAGCGTTATGTGCAAACACTTCGACTTGATGAGTATTAGCAGGTACTTTTAAAATATTATGATTTACATAATCAGCAATATAGAGGTTACCTTGTTCATCAAATTGCAAGCCATTACCAACGCTGTCATTTGGTAAACGCACAAATAATGATGACTTACCCATGTTATCAACACGTCCAATAGTCCCCTGCTCAGCATAATTCACTGCATATAAGGTATCGTTGTACATGGTTGGCCCTTCAACACCTTGAGTGAACACGTTATCTTTCACAAAGTCTTGGCTATCAATTGCCAATGCAAGCGGCGTACATAAAAAGCTAGTCAGAGCAATAAGTGTGTGAAGTCTCATAATGGTCCTTTTAATTATCTAAACTGGTGTATACAGCTAAAATTGGATATTCATTTTCACCAAAAGACAGCGTTAACGAACGTTTTTCTCCGTTATCAAGCTTAACACCGCCACTGAAAGAGGATGGCTGTATTCTTGAGCCATCAGCAAACAAAGCCATAATATGATCAGCTTGTAAAATACGCGAGCCTGACGCTTTATTCTCAACGGTGACAACCGCTAAACGCCTGCCACTTTCACTGCTCATCAACACGCTATGAACAATGCTGAATTCACTTTCTTTTGGGTATCGCCTTGCATCATTTTCAAACGCAAATGCACTTCTTGCTGGCAAAGTAGGATCAACCGACAAAGTCCCTGAATTCGCTTGTGCATTGGTTGCAGTAAGCCCCATAACAAGCGCCATTATTATTAAAGAAATACCTTTCATATCAATCCTTTTTGATCAGCTGAATATTTTTTCAGCATACACCGTAATAATACGTGGTGCAAAATGGATTGTTGCTTAACTGCAATTAACATTCCCTACTTGGTAACAATTTAATCATTGATTTCTATTGGCATGCCCGCACCTCTTTATTACACAGAATTAAAAGCTAAGTCATAGGAGCTAAGCATGTCTGATCTTCAAAACCGTCAATATATTCTCGAGTCACGCCCAAATGGCCCTGCAACGAAAAGTAACGTTGCGTTAAAGACAAACTCAGTATCATCACCTAAAGAGGGTGAAGTATTGTTAAGAACGATTTATTTATCTCTTGACCCTTATATGCGAGGCCGCATGAGCGATGCGGAGTCTTATGCAGATCCTGTTGAAATTGGCGATGTAATGGTTGGTGCAACCATCTGTCAGGTTGAGCAATCAGCGCATCCCGATTATAAAGTCGGTGAATGGGTATTGGCTTACACAGGCTGGCAAGAATATGCGATTAGTAATACTGAAGGGCTAATGAAACTAGGTGAAAACCCAGACAACCCTTCTTACGCGCTCGGAATTTTAGGCATGCCAGGGTTTACCGCCTATATGGGATTACTGGATATTGGTGAACCAAAAGCGGGCGAAACTGTTGTTGTGGCAGCAGCAACGGGGCCAGTTGGTGCAACTGTAGGTCAAATCGCAAAAATTAAAGGCTGTAAGGTTGTCGGTGTGGCAGGCGGTAAGGAAAAATGCCAACACGCTGTAGAACACTTAGGCTTTGACGCATGTATTGATCATAAAGCTGACGACTTCGATGAGCAACTAAAAGCCGCTTGTGACCAAGGCATTGATGTTTATTATGAAAATGTCGGTGGTCATGTTCTTGATGCAGTGCTGCCTTTACTCAATACAAAAGCGCGTGTGCCCTTGTGTGGTTTAGTATCACAGTACAATGCAACTGAATTACCACCTGGGCCTGATCGTTTATCGATGCTGATGGGCTTGATTTTAAGAAAACGTATCAAGGTACAAGGCTTTATTATTTTTGATGATTACGGGGATCGCTATGACGAGTTTGCAAAAGACATGCAGCAATGGCTAAAAGAAGGGAAAGTTAAATACAAAGAACACCTAGAAGCTGATTTTGAAAATACACTTGATGCCTTTAACGCTATGTTAAACGGTGAAAACTTCGGTAAAACGGTTGTTCAAGTACAAAAGCCACTGTAATACTGATCCATTCAAATTATGTGGGCGTAGTAAAACCACGCCCACAAAAGGATAACTTATGATTAAACTCCATCATTTAAATAAATCACGTTCAAAGCGTATTATTTGGCTTTTAGAAGAGCTAGGCATTGACTACGACCTTGTTGCTTATCAGCGCAACCCCGAAACGTTTTTAGCTCCTGATGACCTAAAAGAAATTCATCCACTAGGTAAGGCTCCCGTAATTGAAGATAATGGCAAAGTTATTACCGAATCGGGTGCCATTACCGATTATTTAATAACAACATATGGTAAAGGCAAATACATGCCAGAACCACAATCTGATAGCTATGTTCGTTACCAGCAATGGCTTCACTTTGCCGAAAGCTCTGCAATGGTGCCTTTTTTATTAAAGCTCTTTATTACAAAAGATGGTTGTAAAACTAACTTTATAGGTGACTATGCTGATAATGAAATTGGTAAAATACTGAGCTATGTGAATCAACAACTAAAAGGTAAACAGTATTTAGTTGATGATACATTGACTGGGGCTGATTTTATGATGTCGTTTGTTATTGAAAAGGTCGCTGAAGCTGGCATGTTGTCACACTTTACTGAAATAGAGCGCTATTTTGAGCAACTTAAAACGCATGAAAGCTATCATACTGCTAATGAGTTGGAAGAAAAATACGGATAAAATAGATAAAGGCACATTATAGTGCCTTTATAACCGTATAGTAACAACATAACAGGGATAACCCTTGGTTACACTGCGTGATTTCATAGAATCGGATGCCGAACAACTCGTCGCTATACTTAACGATAGCGACGTTACACAATACCTCTCAACTAAAATACCTTCCCCTTATAGCAATGCGGATGCACTGTGGTGGATAAACGAAGGCAGTCGAGGTAGCCTCATAAAAGCAATTGTATTCAATAACAAGCTAATTGGCTGTATTGGACTAAATCGTGGGGAGTTTGAATATAACCGTTCTGGTGAAATTGGCTATTGGCTTGCAAAAGATTACTGGCGACAAGGCATAACCTCATCGGCAATAAAGCAAATAATCGATATGACCTTCACTCAAACTGATATTATACGAGTGTTGGCCAGCGTATTTTCTAATAATATAGCGTCGATGCAGTTGCTTCTTAAGTCAGGTTTCAAACAAGAGGCCATTTTACGAAACGCAATTTTCAAAAATAAGCAATTTTACGATAACCACATTTTCGTTATATTTAAGCAAAGTTAATTAGAAAACATGATATTTCAGGTCAATATTTAAGTCTAATTCAGTATAATTGACTAATTAAGCGGATGATTTTATAAAGGATTATAATGGGCGCAGTATTAAAAATATTATGGCACTGCGGAGCCGCCTTTTTTTGGGGATGTAGTACAGTTGCGCTACTTATTTGGGGTATTTCATCTATTACCCCTGATTGGTGTGGCACAGAGCAATATGAAGTATTTTTATCTCCTAACAAAGATAAACAAGCGGTTGTTTCTATAATAAATTGTGGCGCTACAACAAACTTTGAAACACAAATTTCAGTCACAAAAGTAAACGAGCCAAGCGAGAAAACGACCTTTCTAGTACTCGATGGTCACCCAAATCATCTCGAATACAAGGTGACTTGGCTATCTAATGATGAAATTGAACTTACCGACTTCAACTTCAAGGACTTACTAAAGTTTCGTAGTAGAAATACAGCAGGTGATATCGCTATGTCACGGATTGAACCCAAAAAGACTTAAGCCTTAATCAACCAACCGATAACCCACTGCGGGCTCAGTTAAGATATGCTTTGGGCTCGCTGCATTTTGCTCGAGCTTTTGCCGTAACTGACCAATGTGTACACGTACATATTCAGGACGATTAATATACTGCTCACCCCACACCTCAGATAAGATAGCGTTATGCGTTAGCACCTTATCTTTTTGCTGAAATAACAACAGCAATATAGCGTACTCTTTTTTAGTTAGTTTAACTTCTTCAGCGCCTTTACGGACCACGTGCTTATGTGGGTCGATGTGAATATCGCCACATTGCAAAGTTAGGCTTGGTGTTGTTTGTGTGCGAAGTAGCACCCGAATACGTGCTAATAATTCGTTTGCGCTGAATGGTTTGGTTAGGTAATCGTTAGCGCCATTATCAAGCGCGGTGACTTTTTCTGTTTCGCCATCCCGTGCAGAAAGTACTAATACAGGGAGCAGACTCCACAGCCTAAACTCCACCAGCCAATCTTGCCCATCCATATCGAGTAAGCCTAAATCAAGTAGCACTAAATCAAACTGCTGCTGGCTTAAAAGTGCAAACGCATCAAGCCCTTTGGCGCACACACTGACTTTATGATTGCTGGCTTTTAGCAGTGTTTTTAAAAAACTTTGCAGAGGCGGTGAGTCCTCTAAAACCAAAATATTAGCCACGGCTGTTACTCCAAATTAATTTAGCTGTTGCCTGCTTTGTTTGCTCATTGAGGGTTAATTCAAAGCGTCCTTGATGACACTTAGCAACTACATCGCAGATCACACTCCCTAAGCCAACTCCTTCATCTTGACTCGTCTCATGCTTACTGGCAAAAGGGTTGATTAACACTATTTGATATTCATTGTGTGTTTCAATAAATTGCATACTTGCTGTGCCATCACCATAGCGCGCTGCGTTCTCGAGCATATTGGCAAAGGCAATTTCAAGTAAGGTTTCATCACCAAAGCAGAGACTGTTTGGCTGAGCCTCAATGCTCAATTTAAAGCATTGTAATTGCTGCTGGCGACGTGATTTTGCTTCGCTAACAAGAGTCGAAATAGGCAGTTTTTGCCAGTTAATATTCTCAGCTAACTTATTAACTTTACTAAGCTCCATGACTTTATCAAAGTGCTGGTTAAGTATTTTACTTTGCTCATAAATATTAGCAGCTTGCTCTTTGATAACCTCAGAGCTTAGTTGGATATCATCATCAGCCAACATGCTTGATGCACCCATAATGGTTGCTAATGGCGTACGTAAGTCATGGGATAAACTGCGCAATAAAGTGTTTTTTGACCTTTCTAGCTCCGCCTGCACTTTTATCGCCGCGGATTGCTCACGCAGTAAGGTTTTCTCTTGAACCTGATACAGTAAAGAGCATGCTGTATTCGCCAAAGCTAGTTGCTCAGCATTCAGTGTTTTAGCAAATGCAATACCGCCAAATTCAGCTTGTTGTTCGTTTAAATAAATAAACTGCCGAGAGCCTGTTAGCTGCCAGTTACACGCAACCTTTAAATGCGCAGCCATAGTTTTTAAAAACAACTGCTTTTGTTCCTCAAGGCTATCGAGATCATTGAGCTTTTTAGCTAACTCATACAATAAGCGACTATTACTTGCATGAGCTTGTACATCGCGAACCTTGGTATTGAGCTCCCCAGCGAGGTGGCTTATCACTAAACCCACAATCAGCATCACCAAAAAGGTAACCACATATTCAATATTTTCGATATGAAAAGTAAAATACGGCACCACATAAAACCAGTCAGTGCAGGCAACACTCACTAAGGTGGTAAGCGCGGCCACACGACGATTACTTCGCACCGCAACCCAGGTTACCCACAGCAGCTGTAACATCACAATATCAGTGGTTGTAAACAGTTCTCGAAACGGAAAAATCGTGAGTACCACTACAAGTGGCATCAACACACTTAAAAATGCGGCTTTTAAATACTGTATTTTGAATACTGACTGCATCATCTTTTCACTTATTTTTTGTCCCTATTAGATTAAAGGGTTTTCAATTTTGTCACTATAAAGTTTTTATAAAGTTTTTTTCATTCAGCATAAAATCTTTATAAAGCTTCTGCCATGTCTAAAGACTTCTGTTTTTTTGCCATTAACATTTAGCGCGAACCCACAATAGCGAGAAAAACAATGGCTCAGTTTGCAGTAATCGGATTAGGACGTTTTGGCGTAACCGCCTGTTTAGAACTTTCAAAACAAGGGCACACGGTATGTGCCGCAGATATTAGCGAAAGCACCGTTAATCACTATGCCGACCAGCTCAGTTTTACGGTGGTAGTCGACGCCAGTGATGAAACACAATTAGCGCGGCTCGATTTACCCAGTTGCCAAGCCGTATTGGTGGCCATTGGCGAGAATATTGAAGCCAGTATTTTATGTGTATTGCACTTAAAAAACTTAGGCGTAAAGCAAATTTGGGTAAAGGCCTGTACCAAAAGCCATCATCAAATCCTAAGTAAACTGGGTGTTGAACGCATCATTCACCCAGAAGAAGAAATGGGCGTGAGAGTTGCACAAGCACTTAACTACCCAATGGTTAATCAATATTTCCCGCTTAACCAGTCCACGTTTATTGTTGAACTGGGCATAGATCTGCAGCTTTCAGGTCGCAAAATTGGCTGGCTGCTAAAAGAGCGCAATAGCGATATTAAACCGCTCACACTACGCCGTGATGATTATTTCAATACTGAGCTGACTAATGACACCGAACTGCGCCACGGCGATAGTCTGGTGCTACTTGGCTCTAAAACTTATTTAACTAAACTAGCAAAACGGTTTCGTGCATTATGATTAACTGGCAAGCCAACGTTTATCCCAAACAATTTAGTGGTGTGAAGTGTCGCAAGCGGCAAAAAATTAACCCGCCATTAGTGCTCACTATCGGCTTTATTGTACTAATCATGTTGGGTACGAGTTTACTTATGCTCCCTGTAGCCAGCACCCAACCGATTAGCTGGCTCGAAGCACTATTTACAGCAACCTCTGCGGTTACAGTAACAGGGCTAGTAGTGATAGATACAGGTACTGCACTGACAGTATTTGGTCAAAGCGTGGTGATGCTACTGATTCAAATTGGTGGCATTGGCTTTATGACAGTGGCTGTGATTTCAATATTAAGTTTAGGAAAAACCCTCGGTTTACAACAGCGCTTATTGGCCAGTCGCGCTTTTGACACCAACGATTTAACCTCGGTGATCAAGGTCGCTAAATACGTTTTAGTCTATTCATTAATTATTGAATCCGTAGCGTTTTGCTTATTATTTATCAGTTGGTTTGATGATTATGGTTTAGTAAAAAGTGCTTACCACAGTTTGTTTTATACGATTTCTGCATTTAATAATGCAGGCTTTGCCTTAAGTGGCGATAGCTTATCTGCGTTCAAAGGGGATGTGACCGTAAACTTAGTGATCACAGGTTTATTCATTATCGGTGGTTTAGGTTTCACGGTACTAATTGATATTTACAAACAAAAACGTTGGTCATCCCTATCAACCAATACACGCCTAGTATTAATTGCGACTTTAGTGATCAATAGCACCGCATTTTTGCTTATCTTTTTATTTGAACACGCAAACCCTGCTACATTGGCACCACTTACAACGTCAGAGCAAATACTGACCGCATGGTTTCAAGCAGTAACACCTCGTACCGCAGGATTTAATACTTTACCGATCGATGCCTTAAGCCAAGATTCTACGCTACTAACCATGCTGCTTATGGTGATTGGCGGTGGCTCAGTCAGTACGGCGAGCGGCATAAAACTAGGCACCTTTGTGATCTTAATTTTAGCGATGCGCAGTTATTTAAAACAGCAAACAACAGTCACTGTTTTTAACCGCCAATTGAGCGACAAGCTCGTGATCAAGGCATTAAGCGTCATGATACTGTACTTATTTATCGCCTTTATTAGCATTATGGTTATTGCCAAGCTTGAACAAGGCTCGTTACTAGATATCACCTTTGAGGCGATTTCAGCACTCAGTACCGTTGGTCTTTCACGGGGGATTACGGGTGATTTAAGCGCACCTAGTCAGCTCATTATCATACTGCTGATGTTGATAGGCCGAGTTGGCCCACTCACGTTTGCATATTGTTTTGCTCGCCAGCACAGCCAACCTTTGACCTACCCTACTACCAGTATTCAAATTGGCTAAGTGTACTGTTATGGCACTTTTTAGCGTTAAAACTGTACACCTAAAGCCCTGCTACAACTGCTGTAGCAGGGCTTTAATGTTACTGTATCGTTGCTGCTCGCAAAGGCCAAAACCTGATAGCTGCCTGACTTTATTACGGGTAAATAAAGGCACGCTCATGCCCGCTAAAAAACGGCACTGGGTGTCGATGCTGACATCACTAATCCCTTTATTTGCTAGGTGCTGCTTAAGCTCAGCAACTTTACTGGCAATCACATTTTGCTCAGGCATTTGATGCACTAATGAATAACTAAGTTTTACCTGCTGGCCTCTACACACTGAACAATGGCCACATTGCTGGGGTGCATTTTGGTCATCAAAATAGCGGGCTAAGTTGTAACTTAAGCAGCTATCTAACTCAAAAAAGCGTACTAAAGTGGCAATACGCTTAATTTCGGCCTGTTCTTTTTCGATAAAGTAGTGGTGGAGTTGCTGTGCTAAATTAGCGTGGCTTATTACTGTGTTATTCACCTCATACACTTGCGTAATACGTTTAGTTTCAAGAGCGATATGGCCCTTTTCGGCCAAATAATCAAGCGCAGCAACCACGCGCTTTCTGTCAACTTGAGTCGCACGGGTTAACGCATCAAAATTAAGTGTGCCCCAAATTTTCTTAAACTCAGTGTGTTTGAATACTTGTTGTAAAAATGCTTGTCGGTCAGCATCAAACTGGCTAAGCAGCGCATTTTGATCCGTTAAAAACTTATATTTAAAATCAGCGTAATAGGCATATAAAGGCGTAATAGCCCCTTGCATTTCTAACTGCACCAGTAAGGTTTTTAACGCTAAAGCACGAATATTACTGTCGCTCGATAAGCTGTACTCTTGCATTTCCCACTGGTTGTTCGTTTGCTCGTTACGAATGTTATTAATGACATACTCAATCCCACTTTGCTCTGGCGTGTCGGCATAAACAAAGTTCTCAACGGTATTTAAGCCATCAAGGTTTGCTAGGGTAAAACAGTTTGAAGGCGCACCATCTCGCCCTGCGCGGCCAATCTCTTGGCTATAATTTTCAATCGATTTTGGCAAATCATAGTGGATCACAAACCGAATATCAGACTTATCAACACCCATCCCAAAAGCGATGGTTGCCACCACTATATTAATTTTACCCGCCATAAAATCATCTTGAATTTGCCAGCGTTTATCATCGTCAAGGCCAGCATGATAGGCCACCGCATTAATGCCTGCTCCCCTCAAGCCTTCGGCTACTTGCTCGGCGGTATGTTGTAAGGTGACATAGACAATCCCAGCACCTTGTTGGCTGGCTAAAATACTTGCTAACTGCTGAGGTTTTTCTTGGCTTGCAACACTGAGCACTGATAAATCGAGGTTGCTACGGTAAAAGCCAGTTTGCACCACACATTCTGGGGCAATGGCAAAGCGCTCGCACATATCGCGCTTTACTTTTTTGGTAGCGGTAGCGGTGAGTAGCAATACCAGCGGAATATTAAGCTCTTCACGATAGCGCGGCAGTTTTAAATAGTCAGGCCTAAAGTTGTGACCCCATTCAGATATACAGTGTGCTTCATCAACCACCAACATTGAAATAGGCACTTGTTTAATAAATTCACGAAAGCGCTCATTCTTAAAGCGCTCCACTGAGACCATTAAAATTTTCACCTTCCCCGCACGCACGTCGCTCATTACCGTATGGCTTTGCTCACTGGTTTGGCTTGAATCTAGGCTTGCCGCATAGATGCCTTTACTGTTTAAAAAACTAATTTGATCTTTCATCAGCGCCAATAATGGCGACACCACTAAGGTCAAATTAGGTAAATGCATAGCTGTTAATTGATAACACAACGACTTTCCCGAGCCAGTTGGGAAAATAGCCAACGACGATTGCTGATTTAATAACTGCTCAATAGTTTGTTGCTGCCCTTGGCGAAATTCATCAAAGCCAAAGTACTGATTTAGCGATGCATGTAGTGACGTAGTCATCCTGATCCCTTCGTTCATTTCCTTTATTCTGAAATGATAGGTGTTTAAAAAACTGATATACCATATTAACGCGTTTCCTGTTATCGCCCAAGCATGTAAATAGGATAAAAAGCGCCACATTGTTCTTAACTTTTGCTGACAAAACAAGCAAAAAGGCGCACAATAGGGCCATTGCCATGGGGTATTGATGGATGGATTTGCAATACCTAAGCGCTTTTTCTCAAGAGTGTTTAGGTATTATACTTTTGAGGGCAACGCAATGATTAACCAACCTCCTAAAATCGTGATAATCGGTGGTGGCGCTGGTGGCTTAGAACTAGCAACACAATTAGGACACAAACTCGGGAAAAAACGCCAAGCAGAGATACTTTTAATCGATAAAAACCGCAGCCATATTTGGAAGCCGTTACTTCATGAAGTAGCGACGGGGTCGATTGATGCCGATTTAGACGGCGTTGTATACTCAGCTCATGCAGCAAAACATCATTATAATTTTCAACTCGGCAGCTTTTGCCACTTAGATCAAACCAACAAAACCATTACCCTAAGCGAGTTAAAAGACGAGCTTGGCCACCGAATTTTACCCGAGCGCCAAGTCAGCTATGACTACCTCGTACTTGCTATAGGCAGTGTCAGTAACGACTTTAATACCCCAGGGGTCAACAAGCACTGTTTTTACCTTGACTCAAACCAACAAGCTGAACGCTTTCAGCATGCTCTACTCGATAACTTCACCCGTTTACATCAAGATGACGACCCACAGCACTCCTTAACTATTGCCATAGTGGGTGGTGGTGCAACGGGGGTTGAACTGTCGGCAGAACTTTATCATGTATCAGACATGCTAAAAATGTATGGCCTAAATAAAATGACCGCCAAACGCTTACACATTGATTTAATTGAAGCGGGGCCGCGAATTTTGCCCGCTTTACCCGAGCGCATAGCAAACTCGGCTAAACGAGAGCTAGTTAAGTTAGGAGTAACAGTACGCGAAGGCACCCAAGTAAAAGAAGCCACAGAAAACAGCTTTATCACCAAAAACGATGAACATATAAAAGCCGATATCATGGTTTGGGCTGCGGGTGTAAAAGCCCCTGATTTCATTAAAGACATTGGTATTTTTGAACTTACCCGCAATAACCAAATTAAGGTAAATCAATACCTGCAAAGTAGTGTTAACGACGACATTTTTGTGATTGGTGATTGCTGTGCATTTACCCAAGAAGATGGCTCACAGGTGCCACCAAGAGCACAATCGGCTCATCAAATGGCACAATGTGTTGAAAAAAACCTCATTGCCACACTTAAAAACCAGCCACTGAGTGCCTTTACCTACAGTGACCATGGCTCTTTAGTCAACTTGTCACGCTACAGCACGGTCGGTAGTTTAATGGGTAACTTAACCAGTAATAGCTTTTTCATTGAAGGAAAAATAGCGCGCTTTATGTATATTTCGCTCTACCGTATGCATCAACGTGCGATTCACGGCAGCGCTAAAACCTTTGCACTGTGGATCAGTGAAAAAGTTCTGCGGGTTGTAAGGCCGAAGATGAAGCTTCACTAAACCAAATAGGCACTATTGAGCTGTAAAATTAACCTATCGGTTTACGGCTCATAAGCGTATAATGCGCTCTTTTTGTGGGGCGCAAAAATTGAATATTATTACTCTGAGCGTTTTATCGCTTGCAATGTCGACTGATGCTTTTGCAGCTTCAATCACTAAAGGCAGTACACTTAAAAACCCGCGTATTCTCAGTGCAATTAAACTTGGGTTACTGTTTGGCTGTATTGAAGCTATCGCGCCGATTATTGGTTGGCTTATCGGTAGTGCCGGTGCTGACTACGTGGAAGCCTTTGATCACTGGATTGCATTTGTACTACTCGTTGGTCTTGGCGTTCACATGTTGCTTGAAAGCCGTAAAGAGGATGACGATGACGAAAAGGAACTTGCACCCAATACCAAGCGCTCTTTTATTGCAACATTACTAACGGCTGTTGGCACCAGCATAGACGCCATGACAGTCGGCATTAGCCTTGCCTTCATGAAAGTAAACATTTACTTAGCGGCAGCAATGATAGGTCTTGCGACGACCATCATGGTGACAATTGGCTCGCTACTTGGCAATGTAATGAGTGGCTGGGTTGGCAAAAAAGCCGAAGCCATTGGCGGTATAGCACTTATCTTGATTGGTTGTGGCATCCTTTATAGTCATACTTATGCTTAATTAAGTAACTCTTCAAAATCAGCCTTGGGCATAGGCTTGTAAAATAAGTAGCCTTGTCCAAGCTTGCACCCTAACTCTAATAAGCTAGTTAAGTGTTGCTTCTGTTCAATCCCTTCTGCGACTATTTGTAAGTTTAGTGAATGAGCCAAGCTTGAAATAGTTCTTACAATATCCATACTCTGGGTATCATTACACATATCTTTGACAAACGATTGATCTATCTTCAACACATCCACTGGGAACATTTTTAAATAGGACAGACTGGAATAACCTGTGCCGAAATCATCAATCGCAATTGTTAACCCAAGTGATGCTAAATCATTGAGCATTTTTTTCGTTTCTTCAAAATCATGCATTAAAGAACTTTCGGTTACCTCTAGCTCTAACAATTCGCTCGGTAACCCAGTGCTTTTAAGTATTTCTGAGACAATTCTGCAAAAGTTTTTATCTGTAAACTGTTTGGCAGCAATATTCACAGCCACTTTAATATTATGTCCTCTATCAAACCACTCCTTAGCAGCTACACAACTTTGCTTTAGAACAGATTCTCCCAGTGTGAGTATCAACCCTGTCTCCTCCGCAAGTGGGATAAATTCGATAGGTGAAACAAGGTGGTTTTCTTGATCACGGATCCGAACCAAAGCCTCTACTCCAACAATTTGTTGAGTAGATAAAGCTAGTTTTGGTTGGTAAAAAACCTCAACCTTATCTTGCTCTATCGCAGTCCGTAAAAGCTTTTCAACTCTTTGTCGCTGTTTAAACTGATATTCTAAATCATCAGAGTAATAACAAAAACGGTTTCGTCCTTGCTCTTTTGCTCGGTACATAGCGGCATCAGCATGAGTCATCATTTCCTCCGCCGTGTTCGAATCAGTCGGGTTAATGCTGACCCCAACACTAACTGACAAGGTGTATGCTTGGTTATCCAATCGAAAAGGTTGGCTCATTGTGTCAATAATCTCTGATGCTATCGCATCAACAGCTGTTGTAGCTTTGACTTCTGGAATTAAAATAACGAACTCATCACCGCCGATACGTGCCAGTGTCATACTTAAATCAATTAGAGACTCCAGTCGTTTTGCA
This sequence comes from Pseudoalteromonas sp. CO133X, assembly GCA_004208945.1. Lineage (GTDB taxonomy): Bacteria > Pseudomonadota > Gammaproteobacteria > Enterobacterales > Alteromonadaceae > Pseudoalteromonas. The sequence continues at coordinate 224,786 of SGPE01000030.1, forward strand.
ACGTACTTAATGATTAAATCCCCTTGATGATGGCCAAGTGTGTCATTTAAATATTTAAAATGATCTATATCGATTAGGATTAAGGCAATTTGTTTTTGTTTACCACTTGCTACCTTACAAGCATGCAAAACCCTATCGTGGAGTAAAATACGATTTGGCAAGTCAGTCAGTAAGTCATGATTAGCTAAATGACTCATTTTTACAGCCATTGCGACTGACTCACTAACATCGTGAAAAACAATAATTCCGCCAATTATACGTCCGGCCTCGTCACGAATAGGAGCTGCGGAATCTTCTACTCGGTAAACTCTGCCATCCAAGTCTGTTAGTTGAGTATTTAATGCCATAGCAACTACTCGCTGCTCTCGTAAAGCAACGGTAATTGGGTTAACTGATTTTTGAGTGGTGGTTGCATCACAGAGGTTCATTACTTCGTCAATATGCCGCCCCTTAGCATCTTGAGCAACCCAACCTGTCAACCTTTCAGCAATAGGGTTCATAAAATGAATAATTGCGTTTTTATCCGTTGCAATGACAGCATCGCCAATCGAGTTAAGCATCACCTTTAGGCGTTCTGATTCATTTGCCAATAGAGCTTTTGTTCGCTTTATAGAAGTAATATCCGTTAGCGTTAAAATAACGCCCATCACTTGATTAGCTTTTAACCTGAGATGAATATGCGCACGAACATACTCAATATTATTTCTAGGCTTTTCAAATTGAATATTGACCACTTCTTCATTAATACGCAGCTCCAAACAACGATGAAAAGCCTTGTATAAGTCCGATGGTAGGATATCTTTCGCCTGTTGCCCGAGCATCTTTTCACCGTCCATAGCAAACCAACGGCTTTGCCCATTATTATTAAATAAGTTTTCTTCTTGTAAAGACCAATACGAAATATAAACAGGAACCTGTGAGACAAGCGTAGAAATATCGTGCTTAGCAGCACGAATTTGTGCTTCTTGTTGTTTTAGTTTTAAGTGGTTAATAACACGCAAGCGGCAAATTTTTATATCAACAGGCTTGTGGATGAGGTCAATTCCACCAATTTCATAACTTTGGCACTCAAATATCTTGTCATTGTAAGATGAAACAAAAATCACAGTACAATACGCAGTTTTTGGATTGTTCTTTAGTCGCTTACAAACCTCAAAGCCATTCAAATTTGGCATTTCAATATCAAGTAAAATTACGTCAGGTTGCAGCTCAAATGCTTTTTCAATAGCATCAATTCCATTGTCACAGCATATGACGGTACCTAAATCACTCAATGCTTCAGTCATAATTAGCAAGCTGCTTGGTTCATCATCAACAACAAGAATCTTGCCCAGACTTTTTTCATGGGAAGAAAATAACAAAACTATCACCCCGTAAAAGTTCATAAAAAAATTCTAGTTCTAGCCTGTGAGTACTGCCAGAAAAAAGGTAAAAAATTTCATTCTTTAGTTGTATAAAATGCAAAAATACAGTCTATGCTTTAATCAATGTTTTCAAAACTAATGCTAAGTAACCTTTGAACATAAACACTAATTTAAGCCTAGATGAAGCTGTCATATTAATTGTTGATGACGAACCAATTAACGCGACTGTCATTGAGAGTTTGTTATCACCCTATAAAACACAGATCGTTGACTGTGGCAAAAAAGTGTTATCAATGTGTGATAAGTTCAAGCCAGACCTAATTTTACTAGATGTCGTGCTAGGTGATATGAGCGGTCTTGAGGTGTGCAAAACTCTCAAGACCCATCCACTTTATAGCCACATTCCAGTTATTTTTATTACTGCAATTTTAGATCAAGAAGATCAAAATAAGTGCTGGCAAGCTGGAGGGATCGACTTTGTCCCAAAACCAGTTTACGGCGCCACTTTACTAAACAGAGTAAAAGTCCATCTGACACTTAAAAAACAAACCGACTTACTAAAATGCCTCTCTCAACGAGATAGCCTAACGGGGCTCTATAACCGTCGCTACTTGCAAGAGGCTTTAAAACAAAACATTCGACTAGCAAAAAGAAATAACTCTGCACTATCGGTATTAATGATTGATATAGATTGGTTTAAGCAATACAACGACTTATTTGGTCATCAGCAAGGTGATTTATGTCTCAAACAAGTCGCAAACGAAATCCAAAATAGTCTAAATAGGCCAACTGATACCGTCATTCGTTATGGAGGGGAAGAGTTTTTATGTGTTCTGCCCGACACAGATATGCAAGGTGCAACGTTCATCACCAAAAAACTACTCTCTAATATCTGCAAGTTAAACATAGAACACCCAAAAGCTAGCGCTAAAATCATCTCAGTAAGTATTGGCTGTACTACACTCATAGATCATCATCTAGAGCTCAATTCGGATAGCCTTATCAGATGTGCCGACACAGCCTTATATCAAGCAAAAAACCAAGGGAGAAACCGCTGTGTATGCTTACCTGCAAAACCCTGCACCATCGCATAAGCTAACCACTTTGCCTTACGTATTTAATACCAAGAGGTAAACTAGAACATGGACTACTCAGTACTACATAAGACAGCAAAAGCAACATCAGAAGGTCGATATTTACTCCCTCTTGCAGTGCTTTTTATAGTTGCTATATTATGCTTCGCTATCTTCTTCTTTGAACTTCAGCTAAGCAAAAATATCGACAACTCAATAGAAGAGAAACTAAGAGAATCAAGCACTGCTATAAATAGCCAAGTCCAAGAGAACATCACCAAATACAAAAACGACTTACACTTTTTATACTCCACACCTCCAATTGCAGGCCTAGCAAGAGCAGCAGCTAACAGTGGTAATGATCCTCTTGATAAGACCACCGCTGAGCAATGGAAAAAAAGACTTGAGACTATTTTTGTAGCATTTTTAAAATCCAACTTAGAATATGAACAGCTAAGGATAATAAGCACTCAACAGACAGGACAAGAGTTGATTCGGGTAGATAGAGCTGCAGGCGGTATTGTCGTAAAAGCACAAAATCAACTACAAAACAAAAGAAGCCGTGATTACTATCAACAAAGCGCTGACCTTTCTCAAGGAGAGATGTACTTATCAACCATCACTCTTAATCGAGAGTACGGTAAGTTAGAATTTCCATACAAGCCAATGCTGCGTATTGCATTACCTATTTTTAATGATGACATGGAGCGCTATGGGTTAATCATTGCAAATATAAACATAAAGCTCTTGTTTAACTCTTTAAATGCCATGGTTCAGCGGCCTAACTCTTTAATTTTAACTGACAGCAAAGGCTACTTTCTCATTCACCCAAATAGTGATTTAGAGTTTAGCCGAGATCTGATGCCAACAAAAAGGTGGAATACGGTTTACAAGTCAGAGCCAACAACACATACAAAGTTAATGAGCATCAGCGCTAATACGATAGGTGAAAAACCTAGTGAAGCACTCAGTAAACGCATTCCACTTACAGGTGATTTAGAGAATGGTTTCATTGATGCGCATCTGGTCATCTCCGATGATGATATAAGCAAAATGGAGCTAGAGCAGCGAACTGGAGCCTACCTTTTCCTCCTAGGTATTTCGATAACTTTAATCATCATATTAAGCTTTTTTAATCGCAATTTAAAACGTAATAGGGAGCTTGCTGAAGCACGAGCAGTATCATCGGCTATTATTAGCGGCTCAAAAGATGCCATTATAGGTGTGAATAACATCGGGTTAGTATCAAGCTGGAATAGAGCTGCCTCAGAGCTATTTGCTTTACAGCGTGAGCAAGTCATAGGGACGAATATAAACAAACTCACATTGCTCCCTAACATCGACATTCAAAAGCAATGTAATGAATTAAAAATCAATCGAAAACAACATACAATAGAGCTTGAATATCAACCTGAAAATAAGCCTCCTGTAAATCTAGCCCTCGCTTTTTCTGCCATAATTGATGATCATTACCAGCATAATGGAACCGCTATAATCATACGTGATATAACCGTAGAGAAGGTAGCAAACGACAAAATTAAACAAGCTAATAATGAGCTAGAAATAAAAGTTGCCAAGCGGACAGCAGATCTAGAAAAAGCGAGTAAAATTAAAAGTGCTTTCATTTCAAATATTAGCCATGAGATGCGTACTCCATTAAATGGCATCATTGGTACTTTGAACCTAATAAAACGTGAATCACTGACTAACCAGCAGCAACATTATTTAGAAATGACAGAAGTCAGTGTTAATAGTTTGAACGTGTTAATTAATGACATTCTCGATTTATCCAAAATTGAAGCCGGTAAACTCGACCTTGATCACAGAGCTTTCAACCCCATAAAACTTTTTGAAAGCTTAAGTGGAAGCCTAGCCATAAAAGCACAAGAAAAGAATCTAGAGTTCATTTTAGATATAACCGGCATCGAATATTGTTCAATAGTTACCGATCCTCACCGCTATTCTCAAGTACTGACAAACCTGATTAATAACGCAATTAAATTCACTAAAGCTGGATTTATTGAAGTAGTCGCGACTACCACACGCATTGACGATGAAATTATATCGCTCAGCTGTTCAATTCAAGATACGGGCATAGGGATTCCTCTGGAAAACCAAAACAAGTTATTTAATGCTTTTACACAAGCTGATAATAGCGTGGCAGCTCAATATGGCGGTACGGGGCTTGGTTTATCTATTTGTAAACAACTCGCAGTCCTGCTAAACGGGCAAATTAGCTTTGAGTCAAGTGAGGGGAAAGGAAGTACATTTAACTTCATTATTAATTTGAATAGTCACGAAGCGCAAAAACGTCAACCTCACCAGCGATTACAAAACAGAACCATTGCTTTATCAGTCAAACAACCAGAGCTTAAATCAAGCATTGAAAAACTAATAACTCAACATGGAGGGCAGCTGTCAGAGGTAACGATTGAAAATTTTGAACTAAATGAAGAGAAACCTTTCGATACCCTCATTTTAGAACCAGCTCATCCGTTATTTACTAAATTAGACAGTCTTTGTGAACATTTACCAGATTACTGTTTACCCTTTAAACTTGTGCTACTTGTCAATCCAACTGAGCCTGCACCTCAAACTAAATACAGCTCTTTCATCCGTATATCAAAACCAGTTCTAACCTCAGAGTTTTTGCTAAAACTAGTTGATGAGCGACTATTGCCCCCCTCTTTTCAACCAGAAGATAAACCAATGCGTCGTGAAACTGATTCACAAGTAAATATTGATCTTGATATTGCCGGTGCAAAGGCTCTTATTGTTGATGATAATGAAATAAATGCTGCCGTAGCAAAGGGCACGCTTGCAAATTTAGGTATTCAATTTGAAATAGCTTCCAATGGACAACAGGCTATTAACATTTTAGCTCAAACGGCTGAGGATGAGCCATTTCATTGTGTACTCATGGACTGCCAAATGCCCATTTTGAATGGTTACGAAGCAGCCGCACAAATTCGAAAAGGAAGTGCTGGTGAACACCATATTGACATCCCTATAATCGCAATGACAGCAAATGCAATGCTTGGTGAACGCAAAAAGTGCTTACATGCAGGTATGAATGACTATATAACCAAGCCCATAAGTGCCGACAAATTAATTACCACAACGGTAAAGTGGATTGCTTCTAATTACCCAAAAAACAACCTTAAGACCGAAACAAAAGCACCTTATGACTCAGTTGAGCTATCACATATAGAACAAACATCGCAGACAAAAAACGAAGAAAAGCTTCATTGGGATAAAGAGGCTGCCCTAAGCCGCTTAATGAATAATGAAGTGCTACTTAACAAAGTCAGTAAGATGTTTTTAGACAGCTCACAAATTAAGATAACCACCCTTACTCGTGCTATAAAAGATAAGGATTATCACGCTATAGCGACAACAAGCCACACATTAAAAGGTGCATGTGGTGATGTAGGCGCAGCAAAACTACATAAGCATTTCACCGAACTCGAAGTACTCGCTGCAAGCAAAGAGGATCATTTAAAAGATATTCAATTAAAACTGCTCGATATTGAAAGAGATTACAAGACTCTACTTGATATCTTACAGAAGCACACCGTAGCAAAGGTAAGCTAGCTTATCTAAATAAAAAACGGGTTTTGCATACAAAACCCGTTTTTTATTGTTAGTAACATAATTTGTCTTCAAATTTTAACAAATGCCTTGTATGTTATGACAAACCACTAAAGGAATGACGCTATGACCCCTAAAACGCTGATTTTCAACTTTGATGGCACTGGCAGCGAACCCCGTGATGCAGAGCAATTTAGCGCAGCACATTTCAAAGAAGATGCCAGTATCTCTAACATACTTAAACTTCACTTATTATTTGGCGGCGCACTAAATAGTGAGCCAGAAACACCATTCCCTAATCAAATTAGTTTTTATTATCAAGGTATAGGCACACAAGGCAGTCGTTTTAAACGCCTTTTCAATCAAGCTTTAGCACCTAGAGGAGATGATGTTGCCAGTATCTTAAATCGCGCCATTAATGACTTTAAAAGCTATTACACTGTTGGCGATAAAGTACTGCTCACGGGGTTTAGTCGTGGCGCAGCGTTAGCACGGCGTTTTGCTAAATGCCTTGAGCCACTTATTAGTGATGATGTTTACTTATGTGTATTTGATACTGTTGCATCAATAGGGTTTTCTAAAGTTACAAAAGCAACCCGTGGCGCTGAGCATGTGATTTTTGAAAACTATACATTAGCGACAAATATTAAAGCCGCCCTTCATTGTGTTGCACTTGATGAAAAACGCAGAGCTTTTGAACCAACGCTTATTAATAAAGCGCCCCATGTTGAAGAAATTTGGTTTGCTGGTGCCCATTCCGATGTAGGCGGTGGTTACTATCGTGACGGTTTAGCCGACATTTGCCTACGATATGCAATTGAGTGGTTAATTGAACAAACAGTTGCACTAAACCTTTTAACCAGCGCAGACATCAACTACAACACGTTACTTCCACAAGAGCATCGAAACTTAATTGCACAAGACGATGTCACCGTTACGCCCGACCCACTAGCACTCAGTCATCAACAAAACTATTTTTGGTTCAATCCGTTATTCAAACTCGTTGATCGTGAATGTTGTGTACTTATTGAAAACGAACAAAGCGACCACCCGCCAACTATTCACCATACTGTCGCACATAGGATCAACCGCTTAACAAGCTATCGTCCTGAGTCACTTAAAAGCCTAACCTATAACGTACTTTATAACGATGGCAACCTGCTAAAATTTAAGGGGTTATGCCAACATATTGCGCTTGATAAGCAAAATATGACTGTGCTTAGTATTGGTCAAAGCAAGGATGTTTTAGTGTATGGTTCTGAAAAATACAATCACACGGGTGTTATGTTAGAGCAAGGTGGCACCTATCGTTTTACGCCTTACCCTGATCAAATTTGGTATGACGACGGTATTAGTTGCGGCCCAGGCGGCTGGCATCGCGATAATATACAACTGGGCGTGAAAGAAATTCCAATGGCATTACTCGAGCCATTTCGACGTTTAGCGCACGCACAATGGTTTGCACTCATTGGCGCAATTGATAACAACGATGAACACCTTTTCGAAATCGCAGAAGGTGCCGATATCCGTATAGCAAAATCAGGTGAGTTTTGCCCATTTGCAAACGATCTTGATCGCTTTTATGGGGCAAATGCTGGGCGTATAAAGCTGCGTGTTACTCGTCTTGGCTAAAGCTTTTAATATGCTCAGCTATCAAGCCTGTAATGGTTTGTTGGTGTGCAATGATGGTGTTGTTTATTCTAGTACGCTCAGACTCTGTTAAGGTTGTTTTGCTGAGCATAAACGACACCCAATTATCGTTAATAATATAATCATGAAGCTCAATTCCCTTTAAGTTAAGGGACTCTATAAGGTAAAGACCTGCAAGCTCGTCATCTATAAAAAAGTCGACTCTTTTTGCTAATAACATACCTAAACGTTGTTGCAATTTAGGTACCGCCATAATTTGATTTTTAAACATTTTGATTCGGCTAAGCGTTGTAAACTCTTCACCGTAGTAGCTACCACTATTAATTAAAATAACCTGACCTTTGAGTAATAATCCTTTTAGGCTAAGTGCCGCATACTCTTTTTTTGGATACCAAAATAATCGCATCACCTCTCTTCTATAAGGCTCTGAAAAGTAGCTAAATTGAGCACGCTCCTCACTAAAACTTGCAGCGGGAAGTAAGTCGACTTTACCTGAGCGCAGCTCAGCAAAGCCACGCTTTGAAGACGGGAGTAAAACAAATTGTGTGCAAAACCCAGATTTACTTAATACAAACTCAGTGATCTGGATATCAATACCAGAAAACGTTTTATCACGAATAAGCACATAAGGTGCCCATTGCTGAGATATTCCAACCTTTAACGTGCGTTCACAACCAAGCGCTTTTGTAAAAAGCAAAATCGAACAAAGCAGAATACACACTTTTAACTTCATCAATATACTTATCAGCAGCTATGGTTAATCATTATCAAAGTATGGTTGATAGTAAGTAAAAGGCCAAAATAAACGTCCAAGTATGAAAAAAGCAGCCTTACGGCTGCTTTAGAGGGAAATCACATTATCATGAAACGCATTCAAATGTGGCTAAAAAACACTTAAAGTGCTTTCCATACATCAGCACTGCCTGGCTCGTCTCCTTGAGTCCACCACTTCGCTTCGTATTGAGTACCTTGGTGAGTCACTTGGTCGCCGCTGTTATAAGTGCCTGCTGCTTGCCAAATTACACCACCATTTGCATCTGTAGGCTGTGAACTTGCTTCCCATACGCCACCTAGATCTGGACGATCACCTTGTGTCCACCATTTAGCAGTATATAAAACACCGTTATACATCACAGTATCACCACCCACATAAATGGCAGCTTCATCCCATGTTGTATTACCAGGAGGATTAGTCGTACCTGAGTCTGTCACTGTCACGTTGAAGCTGACTGATGTAACTGCTTGACCATCGCTTACCTCAACCGATACAGGGTAGGTTGTATCAGCAGTAACACTAGCTGCCTGCAAACTCACATTTGCACCAGAACCTACTAACGTCAGGCCTGCAGGTACAGTCCAATTATAAGTAAGGGCATCGTTATCTGCATCTGTTGCAGAAACTGAGACGGCTACGCTTGCCTCTTCTGCAACTGTTTTGTCAGTAATAGCTGAAACAACAGGCGCTGAGTTTCCACCTGTACCAGGCGCAACGACATTGACTGTCACGTTACGGCTTACACTTGCTTTGCCATCAGATACTGTCACTGTTGCAATATATCGCGTATCAACAGTGACCGATGGTGCTGTAATCGCAAGCGTATTTGAGTTTGATCCCGAAACTGTAAGTGCATTATCAGCAGTCCAGCTAAAGCTTAGAGGGTCGTTATCAGCATCTGTTGCTGATGCACTGACTGAGACAGTTTCACCCGCATTCACTGTAACTGAACCTGACACAGAGACAACAGGTGCATTGTTAGTCGGCTCAGTCACGGTACCACCTAAACCTTCATGCATTGCATTTAGGATATCACCGTTATCCGCATCAATTTCCCATGCAAATAAACCACCTAGGTTATGTTGGTTAACATAGTTACCTTTTGCGATAACTGATGCAGGGCTATCATATGTGATGAGTTTACCGGTAGAACGATTCCAAACATACGCGCCTTTTGCTTGTTCATCATAACCAACTTCAAAGCCGTTTATACCCGTACCCGATGCACCAATCATGTGTGCTTTAATGCCTTTATAATCGATTACACCATCTTCCCACACACCTTGTGCGTTACTGCCTTTTAATGGACCCGATCCTGTTGCAGTCATTGGATTACCATCAATGGTTGTGCCCGCAGGGTAAACACCTTCCCAACCACGGCCATACATTGCTGTACCAACAACAATTTTCTTCGATGGAACATTTTGCGCAAGCAGTAATTGAATTGCGTTATCGGTTGTGTAAGCAGGGCCTTTATAAGGAACACCACCAGCATCTACACCCGTACCATCACATTGGCCTGGGCGGAAATGCGTACCACAATAAAGTGCTGTTTGGTGACCTGTTACACCACTCCACGCACCATAGAAGTCATACGTCATGGCAAAGATATAATCCATGTACTGGCTCGCGGCTTGATAATCAACATCTTCAATTTTATCGTAGCCAGCACCAATTGCAGAAGTAAGCTCATATTGACGGCCAGTTTCAGCTTCTAGCTCATCAAGCATGATGCGAAGCTCTTGCATCAATGCAACATATGCAGGACCATCAGCGACAGGATCACCTAAATTAGGGTTTGCGCCGTCACCACCTGGGAATTCCCAGTCAATATCAACACCATCGTAGAATTTCCACGTTTTTAAGAACTCTTTCATCGAGGCGACGAAGGTGTCACGATTTGCCTTGTTAGTGAAATACGCGAATGGGTCTGATAACGTCCAACCACCCACTGATGGTAAGATTTTTAAATCAGGATAACGCTGTTTTAGCGCCATTAACTGTGAATATGTACCACGGATTGGATCATTAGCATCAACACCCGGAAGTGCTTTTTGAACAGCAGCCCATGGATCATGAATAACCACTTCAAAATCCTGCGAACCAGCACAAGCGGTATTTAACGCATTTTTAGGTCCACCGGTCAGTGAGTCATTCGGACCACAAATTGGAATAAAGCCATATAAAATGTGCGTTAAGTTTTGGGCAGGAATATTCGTTACATCGAAATCACGACCGTAAATGCCCCATTCAACAAAGTAAGCACCAGTGACTAATCCTTGCTTTGTACCAATATTTTTATTGTTTGGATCATAATCCATAGGCAATGGAGCTAAATGTGCGCCGTCGGTATCAGCAATAACAATTGGTTTGCCTTCACTGCGCGCACAAGTCGTGCCGCCTTCACAAAGCTCGACATACATAGTATGACGACCGGCTTTATTATAAGGGAAACTAATTACACCACTTTTAGTACCCGCTGCAAGCGTGCCTTCGTTTACCAGCATATTGTCAAAATACACTTTATAACTGTCGCCACCATCACCACTCCATGCATTCCACTGTACATTAATGGTCACTTGTTCAACACGATTCACAAGGCTTTTATATGATCCTGTCCCTTCTAAATTCACCTCAACAAATGAGTATTCTTGTGGCTCCCAATTAAGAACAGGGGTTGAAGGAGCAGCACTTGCTGCACTTGCGAATAATGCAACACCAATGGCTGCGCTTAGTTGTTTTATATTCATGATTCTCTCTTTCTCTATTTTTATTAAGCTTTACGCTGTATTGAAAAGTTTGAACTACAAAACTTTAGATTTCTGTCCATACTTGGCTTTCACTCGGTACATCACCTTGAGTCCACCATTGTGCGCGATAGCGCTTTCCTTGATAGGTTACTTCGGCACTGCCCTGATAGGCTTTGCCACTCGTCCATTGTTCAGATGCTGTACCCGCTTCAAGCTGCCATGCATCACTGCTGTCAGGCTGTGCACCTTGATTCCACCACTTGGCACTGTAAATTCCACCGCCAAAACTGACTTGATCGCCGGTGTTATATTGGCGCGTGCTATCCCACGTAGGTACGCTTGGTTCGGTAGGTGTTGTGTTGGTGTCTAGCACATTCACAACAAAACGTGTTTGAGTGGTTAATTCACCGTCTGATACCGACGCTGTCACTGTGTAGCTAGTATCGCTATTAACCTCTGGCGCGACGATGGTGATATCAGCTCCAGTGCCTGTAAAACTCAGTGGTGCAGGTATATTCCAGCTATAAGTTAATGCGCTTTGTTGATCATCAAAGGCATGCAAATGCACTTTCGTACTGCTATTTTCATTAACTTGTAAATCATCGGGTTGATGAACAATGGGGGCTGTGTTTTCAGGTGCAGCTTGTACACTTAATGCAAAGCTGTAGTTTGCATTGGTTGCAAACACTTGATTTGTTAGTACATCGTTGGCATTAAAGGCAATACTGCCATCACTACCTTGAACACCAACTTGCAACAGGTGACTGTAATTAAGATTGAGTAACTCAGCAAAGGTTTGCTGCCAATTCGCTTGATTTTCGCTGGTTATTTGCATTTGTTGAGTCACTAACTCTTGCCCTGCTTCGTCAAACAAACGTGCAGAAACATTGCCACCGACAACAGCGTCTTGCCCTTGGCGAACAAAGTAACTGAGTGCAGACCAGTTTGTTGAATCTGTTGGTCCAGCGTCGGTTACAATAGTAATATCGCTACAGTTATAAAAACCTTCACCACCGGCATCCTCACGCTGCCAACGCGTATACAAGATTGCATCACCGCTGCGACCAGCAGGAATTGAGACACTCATTTCGTAATAACGATCATTGTTTGCATCAATAACAAAATCGAGGTTGCCGTATTCAGCAACTAACTCTAAGTCATTCCAAGTTAAAACTTGCGTTGCCCCATCGAAGCCTGGCTTTGTTAGGTAAAATTCCCAGAAGCTAGGGTTATGTGGCGTGCTTGCTAAAAAGCGAACTAAAATATCGCCATTCGCATTTGGAATAACATCACTGCGTTGCCAATGCGGCGAAGGCAAATCCATACCTCGTTTTGCACTATCTCCTGCGGCACACAATGCCCCATCGGGTACACTTTGTTTTACTGCGGCAATGTTAGTGTAATCAGCCGTATTAGCCGAAAACTCAATATCTTGTACAAACTGTACATGTCCTGATTCAACAAATGCTGCTCGACAAGCTAGATTTGGAATACCACTGCCATCATCAGGCCACCAATAACCACCATCAGCATTACAAATCGCCTGACGTGCTTTAGGACTTTCTAAAAATCCGTGGGCATTAACATGGCTTGATGCAAAGCCAAGCAACATGGTGCTTGCCACTGCCGATAAAGACAATGCCTTCGATTTAATAATTTTCATTGTTGTGTTCTCGCTGTAGAAACGCGGAGCAATCTCCTTGCTCCGCTTTATTGAGTTAAAGTGTGCAACTCACTGTCCAGTCAGCTGTTGTGCCTGGCTCTGCGCTTGTCCACCACTTTGCTTCGTAAACCACATTGTTGTGATTCATAAGATCGCCGCCTAGAGCATGAGTTGGGTTACCTGCCCAATCCGTTTGCGGCCAGTTTGGATAAACAGGGATACTTGTTACATCAACACCTTCACATGTCGCACCATTTCCACCAGTGTTACCGCCTGTGTCACTGCCTGAATTTGGCGTGCCAGGAACGGCATCTGGTAGCATTGGGTACTCATATTTGAACGCGTATGTTTTACCGCCCTTTTCAATCGTGAAGTTGCTTGGGCCAGTAATTGGCATGTAATACATCACTTGGGCATTTACGGTTTGGCCTGTATTAAAGGCTTTTTCGATACCGCCCCACTCATTTGTAAGCGTGATAGAAAAACGATGGAACTCATTTTCATAGCCACCAATGTTATTACCAGCTGCATTCGAGCCATTCACATCCACAGCCATACCCAGTTTTTCTTGAGCATTCCAATTTGATTTGAAAATAGCTGATGTAGATACAGGTACATCAAAACTGATTTTCGCACCGCTTAAATCAATATTTGAATTGTTGGTGAATGAGAATGTAGGCGAAATTGGGTAGTTATCATCACCAATTGGGAAGTCTTTCACTGTAAAGCTGACATCAACCGCTTCACTCGGTACAGTGAAATTAACGTTACCTTGATGCGTGTCATACGCAACACCACTTTGATTAAACTTATTGTAAGCAAGTGTTGTTAGGCTTGAACCCATGAAGTACTCACCTTTTGCTGAGTCATAATCAAAGTCACCAGCAAGCTCCCAGAACATGATGCCACCAAGGCCGTTGTTGATAACGTAATCAACTTTGGTTGCCATTGATTGCTCATCTTCGATTGATAAGAATACTTTTTTATCTGCATTCCATAACCATGGAGCCACAGCCACATTGTCGTAATGACGTGTATAAGTGCCTGTTAATACATCATTTGGATCAGTACTTGGTGTTAAACCATAGATTTCAAGATAAGACGGGTTAATACCGTTTTCTAAGTTTTTAGCATGCCATAGTGGGTTTGAGCCAGCAGGCATTTCTTCACCAGCGTCATTTTTATCATGCCACAGGTTATCGATACCTAATGCTCCGTTACCACATTTGTTCTTCTCACCAACGCCTGTTCCTTTAGCACATTTAGATTGGTCAGGCAGTGCAGCTTGTCCCCATAATCCATTTGTACCGCCAGATACATCTTTGAAACCACGGGTATAATACGGAATACCAATGTTGATACGACCCGCAGATACTGCACCGCGGAAATAACGTACAGCCCAATCTGTATTTAAGTAACCAATACCTTCAAATTCTGCCGTTGTATACACCCCCCATTGCGCAAGCTCTGAATCAAGGCCTGTATCAAACAATGCAGCATTGTGACCCACGTGCGAGTTCCATGCACCGTGTAAGTCGTAAGACATAATGTTCACATAATCTAGGTACTTAACACTTTGGAAAGTTTCCATACCACGTAACAAGTAGCCTGAAGATGGAGAAGCAATTGTTAGTAAGTAATGTTTACCCGCTTTTTGGCCGGCAATATCAAGTTCTTCACGAAGTTTTTCCATAAGAACACGGTACGATGCATTTAAACCCGCACGGCGTGCATTCGAAATTGGGAAATCATCCGGATGACCTGAGTCATTCATTGATGAAGGGTATTCATAATCAATATCAACCCCGTCAAACCCATATTTTTCGATGAACTCAACTGCACTTTTCGCGAAAGCGTTAATACCAGCTTGGTTTATTGAACCATCAGCATTCGTTGTCATAGTGTAAAAACCACCACTATTAACACGTGTGCCATCAGCACCAAAGTAGCCACCTGTTTCGGCCCAACCACCAACAGAAATCAATGTTTTTACATCTGGGTGTTGTTTCTTAAACTTGTTGAGAAGATTAAAGTGACCTGAGTAACTAAAGCTTGGATCCATCTCTGCACCGGACACACCAGGCCAAGTCATGTTAGTGGCAGGGTTACCAGGCGCATTAGGGTCGCCAATTGATACCTTGTTGTTAGCATCAACATGAGCAAATGCATAGTTAATGTGCGTGATCTTATCCCATGGAATATCGTTTACTAAGTAACTAGGTTGACCATTTGCACCATTTCGCCAGCTTGTGAAGTAGCCAATAACACGGCGTGGGTGATCTGCGCCCATTTTTTCACGACCATTTGCATCATACACAGTACAATACGGCGTATTTACGCCTGGAGTTTGATATAAGCCTTGTGGTTTACAATCTGCACCAGGTGGAGTTGCTTCAACAACATTAACAACTTTAGTTGCTGTGCCAGTCGCACCTTCGTTATCGGTGACCGTTAACATGAAAGTAACTTGACCTAAAGCGGTAGCCTGCCATGTGTAGCTTGAAGATGCAGTATTAGCTTGGTGAACAGCGGTGCCATTTTCAGACAAACTAAGTCCTGTTACTTGGCCATCACTGTCTGAGCCAGATAGTGCAAACACAAGCTGTGAGCCAACGGTAATTTCATTGGGTACAGCACTAAATTCAATGCTGGCTGTGGGTGCTTGATTTGTTGGGTCCACAACATCCGACACACTCACCGTGTTAGCTACGGCAGCCGATGCTAAACCTAAATCGTCCGTTGCAACAGCACTTATAACATGGCTACCAGCAACCGCTTGCCAGTTAGTTGAATACGGTGGTGCACTAACAACAGCAACCGAAACATTATCAACAAAAAACTCAACACTGGCGACATTGCCATCGACATCGCTCGCCTGCGCACCAATGACAACGCTGTCACCACTATTAAATAAAGAACCATCAGCAGGTGTTAAGCTAGTGACTTGAGGAGCTTGGTTATCAGTGACAACGCTGTCACAAGCTCCCAAAAAACGCCACTCTTGATCTGTGCCAGAATTCTCCACGGGGTTTGACTGTGTCCACCACTTGGCTTCATAGGCATTATTATTCGCCTGAACTTGGCTACCGCCAACGTGCGTTTGTCCTTGTTGCCATACTTCAAGATTACTGCAATCAACTGCAGCTTGTGCTGTAAAGCCATATAATCCAAGTGACATTGCACTTAGCTTAAAGGCATTTTTTATAAATTGATGTGAGCTCATTCGCTCCCTCCGCCCAAGGTTGTTATAACATTTATTTTACATTTCCAACTTAAAAGTAACACAAAAAACAAATGGGTCAACCTTAAAATTACCGATAAAAGGTAAAAATCAAATCCTTTTGGGCGTAAAATGCTTAGTTACAAACCAAAAAGAATGAATCCATTTACTCTTAATGAAACCGAGGGAGGATTCTACAACTAAAAAGTGAACACAAAGTTAACAGCAAATTAACCTTGCTAACTATGATTAACACAGGGTTTTTGAATTAAAGGCAGGGAGAAACGGGTTACAATGGCAAATAAAATACGTTTCTTATTTGGGTATATAACGAATAATCTAGTTTTTAGAAAAAAATGTATAAAAATTTTGTGTGTTTTTTGTTCTTCTCTGTTCACTTTTCAGCTTAGAAGCAAATTTGAGGTATAAAAAAAGCAAACTTTGCCAGTTTGCTTTTCTGTAAAAATCCTATTTGATCACAACTAAAATCTAAGCAGCGATTAAATAGGACTCTCGCCCTGCATGTTTTGCCTTACGTTGGTAAGCGCCTTTACCTTTTTTAGCTTTTTCTACCTTTGATTTAAATAATTTTGAAGTGACCAATGCCGCATAGACATTGTCATTAATAACACCGCGACCAGTATCAACTTGGCTTTGGTTATGTTTCTTTTTGCTCATTTATTGCTCCTATTTAAAGTGCCGCGATTATATACACGGTTTAAAGCTACGCAAGTGGTTTTAAAAAATTTCTGTTTTATTCACTGCTTTAACGAACTTGAGGATGATTTTTTATTTTTCAACCCATCTATTGTTTTCTTGTCCAATCAAAACTACCAGTAGTGACAATCATGACACATTTGTACAATATTCATACAGATGTAAAGTGATAATCTTCATTTCTAAATTAATTTTCTAAGGAGGGAGTAATGGAGTTTGAATGGGATGACCCTCTCAGACAAGAAAGAAGGGATATCAGAAACAATTATGGAGAACCTCGCTACCAGACAATAGGAAAGGGCCCTGTTGGGATATTATTTGTCGTTTATACTGTTAGAGTTTACGAGTTAGGTAAGCCTATAAATAGGCTTATTTCTGTTCGTAGGGCTAACAAAAAAGAAATTTTACAATATGAATCAAGAACATTTGCAAGAGGACTTCAAAATGAGCGATAACATAACGCGATTGTCGTTAAATCAAATTAGGAAATTGAGAAGCTTATCTAATTCAAAGAAATTTAACGATACAAGTGAAGAAGATATTCAAAAACAAATAGCTGATGATCCAGATCTTTATGAGCTAACGGATGAAGAATTAGCAGAGTTTAACTTATCAAGGAAATAAAATGAAAAAACAATCAGGAAAAGTAAGGTTATCTCTTAAAGAATTAAAAAAATGAAAGGAAAATCTAATATAGTTAAGCTTCTCAGTGAACAGCAAAAAGAACGTGAAAAAGTTGATGTTAATAAACCAAATTAATAGTGCTACTTAAAGTAACCTCAAAGTTTTGCGGCTAGCCGATTAGGGTAAAGAAAGTTTTGACAATCAATGCTTTGAATACGACTGATATCTTTATGTAGTGGGTTTATTAAAAAGTTATATTCGTCTGGACATAAACTGGAGGGAACTTGAAGCACCGCGGCCTCCATCGAAGCAAGCCAATTAGAGCCTAACGCCTGAGTATCAGCAATATAAGGGTGATCATCCCATGCTTTTGGCAGCTCTGAAGCAACTAACCTGATAACTTTTAGGTCATCGGGTATTTGAATCGTTGTGATACTCAGGTTTTTACTTAAAATATCCGTTGTGTCATTCACTAAACGTTCAAGCATTGCCAGTGATCGTGAGCTGGCGGTATACACAATTGGCTTACCAACAAAATGCCACCGTCCCTGCGCATACAAGCCACCTAATCCAGATAACGCGTTAGTTAGGTCGTTATGTACTTTAGGTGCGATCCGATAACAAATCATTAAGCAGTAAACCCATACTCAAGCCCTAAAATAACACGCTTAATCAGCGCTCGACCGCGAATGGTATGAATCACCGATTTCGGCTCTTGATTAGCAAACTGAATGTTAGGAGTACTAAGCCATTCATTCCATCGTTTAACATCACCAAAATAGGCTATACCTTGTGAAGAAATACGTGCAACCTCTAAGGCGTTTTCACTTAGCTTAGCATTAAGGCGTTTTCTGTCTTTGCTATAACGCTCAAGAGTACGCGTCGTTGTGCCTATTGAAGTCGCTAGAATATTAGCATCCCAATTTAGCTCTTTACCAAGAGATTTAATAGCACTGACTGTCACCCCCTGCGTGGCAACATTGATTTCATCTATTGTATTAGAGTGAACGGTCACTCTGCCATCGGTAACAACACCTAGGTAATCTGTTTCAATCACATTCATATTTCACCTCGCCGAAAATCGACATCTGTCATTCATTATAGTGACACTTGTCGTTTTTTACAATTATCATTGTGCAACCTTTCCTTATTACGTTTTGTAAAAGTGCATGGTGCAGCTTTTGCATCTGTTTAGATTTAGGAATGAAAATAGCGCCAAATGGCGCTATTTTAAGTTTTAAAATTGCAGCTTGATTGCGTTAAAAGCTAAAGCTCAGTTTTGCGTAATAAGTCATGCCATCAAAACCATAAGGTAAAGCACGAACAGGATACTTAAAAGCTTTATTAGTAATAAAATCAAGCACCTCGTCTTCACCTAACTCATCAGGTGTTACATCAAAAATATTATCAATACCTGCCGATAGCATCAGTTCATCGGTCAATTGATAGCCAACATTAACATCAACTAATACAGCTGATTCAACAGTGCTGGTATCTTTGAACTTGCCTGTTGGCGATAGCTCATCAGGTAGACCTATGTGATCATTACCAAAGTATTTAACATCCGTTTCGCCGTAATAATTGAAACGCACCATGCTATTGAAATCACCGCGATCATACTCAAAAGTAAGTGTTGCGCGCTCACCCGGTTGTCCATCAGTTAAAAAGCTACGTTGTAAGTTATCAAGAGCAACTGAATCAGGGATCCCTTCTGGCGCATTAACATCATCAATTTCTGTGTCATTTAAATTACCTGCAAAAGTCGCAGAGAAGTTACCTTCGTACAAATCAGTGCGGTAAGAGGCAATAATATCCACCCCTTTGGTCGTTGAATCAACAGAGTTTGAGAAGTAATTAGCTTGCTGAGCACCCGTTGCATTTAGCGCAGCGACAGCTTCTGGACTAAACGCCACATCATTTGCCGACATCAAGCTGCCTAACGTAATGCGGTCTTTAATTTCAACATGATAGAAATCAACCGTTAACGATAATTCACTACTTACGTTATATACAAAGCCTGCACTTAAATTTTCAGAGCTTTCAAGACCTAAATTATCCACGCCGAGTGCTGAAGGGAAATCAGACCCCGCCGTTGCAGTGAACGATTGTAACAACACACCACCAGCACCTAGGTTAGTGGTGTAGGCAGTGTATGCACTTTGTTGTAATGATGGTGCTCTAAACCCTGATGAAATCGCTCCACGAACGGCAAAGTCGTCTGTAATTTCATATCGAGTTGCCAGCTTACCAATGATATCATCACCTGCATCAGAGAAGTCTTCATAACGAAGTGCGGTACTGACTTGCCACGCATCGGTAATTAAGGTTTCAGCATTTACATAAAAAGCGTAGCTGTGGCGGCTTTCTTTGTTTGACGCTTCTGGACGTAAACCGTTATAAGCTTGAAAACCACACTCAGCAAATACCCCCTCATCATTGACCGCAGGATATGAAGTATCGGTGTTCGCTAAGCCGCATGCGTATGAGGCTGCTTCGCCAGGCACTATTTGATAATTCTCTTTTCGGTATTCAGCACCTACCGATACATAAACAGGCTCACTACGACCAATATCTAAAATACCGTTTAAATCGGCATTAACGGTGGTTTGATCAAATCTAAAACCACCAGAATAACCACCTGTTGGGCCCGCATTTGCGGCAATATCTGCATCACTTGCATCGGGGTTATTCGCTACATACTCAGCAGCATAAGAAGCATTTATGGTATTTTTTGACGTAAAGTCATAGCTATTTTCACCATACACAGCTGATAGGTCATAGCTCCAATCTGTATTCAGCTCACCACGGAACCCTAAGGCTACCGAGATATCTTCAGCTTCATTATCAATACGTGGCAAAAAGCCATCACTGTATACTTGCACTACATTTTTGGCGGCTTCGTTGTAATTACGGTAAAAACCATTGCCTAATGCAGTTCTATTTGAATAACCGCCAAATGAATACAGCTCAATATCGCCTAGCGGCAAAGCCATATTATAGAATAACGATGTAAATTCGCTGTCAGCATTACCTTGTCCCCAACGTACATCATCAGATAAAGCCCCTGCTGGCTCGCCTAAAGCTCCCCCTGTGTCTCGCTGTGCTCGGTTAGTGCCGTCAGCATCTCGA
Organism: Pseudoalteromonas sp. CO133X; assembly: GCA_004208945.1. Classification (GTDB taxonomy): domain Bacteria; phylum Pseudomonadota; class Gammaproteobacteria; order Enterobacterales; family Alteromonadaceae; genus Pseudoalteromonas. The sequence continues at coordinate 245,342 of SGPE01000030.1, forward strand.
TATTCGGCTGAAAAGTTAATAAAACCCCCTTCGTCGCCTAAATCAAAACCACGATTTAAACCAATCGATATTGTATCGCCGTCGCCTTCGCCTGTACTTCCTGCTTGCACATACCCTGTAGTTATCCCCGTCGAATCATTTAGCGATAAGTTGATAACCCCTGCAATAGCATCTGATCCATACTGTGCAGCAGCACCATCTCGAAGTACCTCAACCCCTTTTAGGGCTGTCAGTGGAATCGCATTCATATCAGTACCAGCGGCACCCGCGCCGACAGTACCATTTAAACCAAAAATAGACTGATTATGACGGCGTTTGCCGTTTATAAGCACAAGCGTTTGATCTGGTTGCAAACCACGCAATGTAGCCGGCCTAAATAAGTCTGATCCGTCAGACACCTGAGTACGAGAAAAGTTAAAAGATGGTGCGGTTGCTTGTAAGCTTTGACCAAGCTCAGTGAAGCCCCCTTTGTTTAATGTATCAGCATCAATTAAATCAATCGGAGATGAAGACTCTGTAGCAGTCCGATTAGCCACTCGCGAACCAAGCACTGATATTTGCTCTATATTTTTATCGGCTTTTGTACCCTGTGCTTCTTGAGCCTGCGTAGAAGTCGCGGTCAGCGCTAAACTCACCGCTACGGCAAGTAAGTTAAAAGAATGTGTTGTCATATGTGTCCTGTTGATAATTTTAGGCTTGCTTTCGTTAAAGTGAGGCGCCCCTTAGAAAAACGAAAGTAACCATTAAGCACGTATAGTCGATTTTAAATCGCTGTGTTGAAAGCTAACTCAAGCCTGCGAGTTAACCTTTAAGAAACATCCTATCAACAAACCAAGCAAATGGAAGAAAAAAAAGTTACGACTTAGGTATAAATTTTTCAAATAACAGAAATTACAAATTAGCACTGGTTAAATTTCACTAAAAACCAACACAAAAAAGGATACTAATGCAAAAAATAAATAATTAACCTTCTAGTCCAATTTGATTTAATACGGGGAATATACAGCTAATTCGTGACCCCATACCCTCAGCGCTTTGGATATCGATCTCTCCTTGATGCTCATGAACAATTGCATACACCATTGTCATTCCCATTCCTGTGCCCTCACCCACTGGCTTGGTGGTAAAAAAGGGATCGTAAATTTTAGCGATCGTTTGCTCGCTCATACCACATCCATTATCTTCAACATCAATGTGAATACGTCCATCAAGCTCATAAACAGATACTATGATGTTAGCATTGTCATTATTTTTACAGGCTTGGCTTGCATTAATCACTATATTTACAATTACTTGGCTAATTGCAGATAAATTACACCAACTTACAGAGATAGGGCTAAAATGGCTGTGTAGTTGACAATGCTTTAATTGATTAGCAAGTAACTTTAGTGCACTTTTAACAGCATCTGTCATATCAGAAAACTGTTTTTCATGGCTTTTGGGACGAGAAAAGTCTAATAAATTAGCCACAATTTTACTTATACGCTGAAGGCCTTGCGCGGTGTCGCTTATAAGCTCAGGTAAATCATCAGAAACAGCTCGAAACGAGTGCGATCGATTCAACTGAGTGAGTCGTTGGCAAAACGTTTCTTTATCTGTCGTGCTACATACAAACTCATCACACAGTTCAAGCAATTCGCTGAAATAAGTACAGTGGCTTTTCAGACTATCAATATTACTCATACTGTAGGCCAATGGATTGTTAATTTCGTGCGCCACGCCTGCACACAAAGTTCCCAAAGTAGCCATCTTTTCAGCTTGAATAAATAAAGCCTGATGACATTTCAAATCCGTGATTTTTTGTTCTAATTCACTATTTAGCGCAACTAGAATACGACTTTTATCTGCTAGTAGTTGCTCAGCTTCTTCTCTGGCTGCTTTCTCAAGTAAGTAGGCTTGTTTAAAATCATCCATTTTTAGCCTCAAAATATAAAATCGTCTCTACTAAAACCTAGCACAAGCCCTAATTTGAAGCTATGTTATTGATTAAAGATAATTCATAGTGCGTCCACATGGCAGAACCAGCAGTCAAAGAACATATTCAAGTTTTATGCATTGATGATGATGAAATTGTATTGCGCACTTTGCAAAGGCTACTCGTGTCTTATCACTTAAGTGTTAAAACAGCGCTTGATCCCACCGAAGGATTGAAACTGTTAAACACTTACACATTTGATGTCATTATTTGCGATATGCGTATGCCACAAATGGACGGTGCTGATTTTTTCGCACAAACACTTGATATTGCCCCAGATGTACACCGAGTTTTACTTACCGGCTACGCTGATATAGACAGCACAATTTCTGCGGTTAATAAAGGAAAGATCCACGCCTATATACAAAAACCGTGGCAAAATGAGCTACTGATACGAACGGTGAATGATGGCATCGAAAAAACAACGCTAAAGCGTAAAAATAAACAGCTCGAAAAACAAATAAAAGCGCAAAACAACCAACTAAAAGAGCTCAATAACAATCTTGAGCAAATGGTAGAAAAACGAACACAACAAATACGTAAAGTGCTTAAGCAGCTTGAAGATGCAAACGAGCGTGAAAAACACGAGCACCGCACAACATTTGAAATTTTATATAATTTTATTAACGCCAACCCTTATCTCGATGGCATACAAGCGCAAAATATAGCCACCACCTGCAAACAAATTGCACAGAGCTTAGGGTTAGACCAAAAGCATATTAATATGGCCGAAATGGCAGGTTATTTAGCACAAATAGGCTTACTTGCTATGGAACCTGCACTATATAAGACTCCTACTCGTGAATTACCCGAAAATCAAAAAAAAGTATTCTACACACACCCAAGCACAGCTCAATTAATGCTCATGCCAGCAACACATTTGCATGATGTTTCTGAAGCCATTTACCATCAGTTTGAGCATTACAACGGAACTGGTACTCCCAAAGGTTTAAAAGGTAAAGATATCCCAATCACGGCAATGATCTTGGCCGTTGCCCGTGATTTTTGGCAAGCCGTAGATAATGTAACTGTGCAAGAAAATAAATTTGCAAGCGCGCTAGATCAATTGCAGCTATACAGTGGTACGTATTATCACCCCAAATTACTTGAGGTTTTAGCGAATTTAAAAATCACATGTGCGAGTAATCAACAAGTCGGTAGTATGAAAATACTGTCTGCAAATGAGTTAAAAAATGGCATGGTACTCGGTCATGCATTAAGAAATTACGATGGCATCCTATTATTACCAAAAGGTCATATTTTTGGTGCCAAATCGATTGCAAAGCTTCAGCAACTTGAGGCGAAAAAACCAAATCCTTTCAGGATCATGATCAAAAATTAACGAACAAAAGTGATCACATAACCCCATTACTTCGTTACAATATGATTTATATTACGTTTACTTTCAAAAGGAGCGCTCAGTGTCGCGATTTTCCGCTATTACAGACAAGCCGCATGATGGCAGATTCAATAAAAAAACGGGCATATTATTGACCAACTTAGGGAGTCCTGATGCCCCAACAACAGCGGCACTGAGAACGTATCTACGCGAATTTTTATCTGACCCGCGCATCGTCGAGATCCCACGTTTTATTTGGATGATCATTCTGTATTGCTTTGTACTGACGCTCCGCCCAAAACGCTCTGCAGCACTTTATAAAAGTATTTGGACTGAAAACGGCTCACCATTAACACATATAACCCGCGAGCAAAGTAAAAAGCTGGCGGCCCTTTTAAAAGAAAAAGGCCATCAAGATACTGAGGTTGTTATGGCTATGCGCTATGGTAACCCATCAATTGAAGCAGGCCTTGAAGAACTTCGCGAAAAAGGCATTACTCGGGTGATTGTGCTGCCACTTTATCCGCAGTATTCAAGCACTACAATCGGTTCAACCTTTGATGCTGTATCGAACGTATTACGTAAATGGCGCTGGGTACCCGAGTTTCACTTTATAAACGGCTACCACGACCACCCTGTTTACATTGACGCCCTAGCAGCGAGTATTAGCGAGGATTTAAACGCTCATGGTACGCCACAAAAACTAGTCTTTTCGTACCACGGCACGCCTAAATTGTTCTTAGAAAACGGCGATCCTTATTACTGTTTTTGTATGCAAACCACACGTTTAGTTGCCGAAAAGTTAGGCTTGGAAAAAGACTTCGCAGTGACCACCTTCCAAAGCCGCTTTGGTAAAGCAGAATGGTTAAAACCATACACAGATGCCACACTTGAGAGCTACCCTAAAGAAGGCATCAAAGATGTTGCAATTTTAAGCCCCGCCTTTAGTGCTGACTGCTTAGAAACATTAGAAGAATTAGAGGGCGAAAACCGTGAAAACTTCGAACACGCTGGCGGTGAAAAATACCGCTATATTCCAGCATTAAATACGCGTGATGATCACATCAACGCCATGTTTGAAGTTATTAAGCCTCTGCTTAAGTAATTTTAGTTAGGCCCTAATACTAGGGCCTTTTTAATATTGATATTTAGCTTCTAATCTTTTCGCGTCATGACCAATGTCACTGTACCAGCTATAATCCCCCAAAAAGCCGAACCAACGGTAAACAATGTTAAGTTTGAAGCCGTCACCAAAAATGTCACTATAGCTGCCTCGGTATAATAAGCTTCCGTTAACGCTTGCTGTAAACTACTGGCAATTGTGGCAAACAAAGCTATGCCCGCTAAGGCTAAAATCAGTGCTTGTGGTAAGCTCGCTACTAAACCAACTAATGTCGCTGCTAGTAACGCCATGATGATATAAAACACACCACCAGCAATACTTGCCCAATAACGTTTATCAGGGTTCTTATCAGCTTCGGGGCTCATACAAATTGCAGCGGTGATTGCCGCTAAGTTTATCGAGTAACCACCAAACGGCGCGATAAACACATTTACAAGCCCCGTAACATTCAAAGCCGCCGAAACTGGCGCCTTGTACTGATGAGCCTTTAAAACAGCGATGCCCGGTAAGTTTTGCGATGTCATCGTCACAATAAACAGCGGTAAGCCCACACTGATCATGGCATTTAAATCAAACTCAGGAGCAATATACGCAAACTCGCTTAATTTCCATTGCCAGTTGCTTGTATCGATTTGACCAGTAAAGCCTGCCATTAAAAAGCCAACCACAACAACAGCTAACATCGCAAAGCGCGGAAAATAACGTTTACCAAATAAGTAAACAGCGACCATGACACCAATGACTAATGGCAGCTCATTCATAAAATTGAATACATCTATACCAAAATTCACTAAAACACCCGCTAGCATCGCACACGCTAACTGACTCGGAATTTTGTTCATCACTCTTTCAAAAATACCAGTGATCCCGCATAAAAACACCAATACCGCCGAGAACATAAACGCTCCAACAGCTTGATTTAAGGTATAACCTTGTGCACTGGAAATAAGTAATGCAGCCCCCGTGGTCGACCACGCAATTAAAATGGGAACCTTATAGTAATATGACAACGCAATAGAGCTGGCTCCCATCGCAAGGCCAAGCATAAGTACCCAACTGGCTATCAAATCAGGCGTACCACCTAGCACCATGACTAATTGATAAATCAAGGCAATTGAGCTGGTAAAACCAATAATTACCGCTACGAGGCCCGCAGTTGCTCGACTGATCAGTTGACTCATAAAGGGTAAACTCCTTGCAAAAAATGCAGATAAAAACCTACCTTATCGCAAGGCGTACACAATGACACTGTACACTTTTGTAGTATTTTAAGATTTATTTACTATACAGAATCAACGGTAGTTCTCGCTGCAAACATTAACAAAATTTAATTTGCTCTCCACCTTGTAGCAATCCTTGCTTAGTTAAACTACAGACACTGACTAATTTAAGGACTAATCATGACTAAACTAACCAATCAAAATCACTTATCTATTATCACATTAGCGACAATCAGCGCACTCCTTACTGGCTGTGGCAGTAGTGGTAGCAGTGAACAACCAGCACAAAATACGCTTACTCTTCCTAGTTTATTAGTCGGTGAAGTTAGTGCGCTATCTGATACCAGTATTACCGTTAATCAGCATCAAATTGCAGCAAATAATGCTGACATTGAAATTGATGACAACCGCGCATCAATCAAAGATCTAAAAATTGGTATGATGGTAGAAGTTGAAACAAATGGAAAAGAAGCAACAGAGATTGACTACGATCCAAGCTTCAAAGGCCCTATTAATATTAACGAACAAGGCGCAACCATTGCGGGGATCAAACTAAAAAACCTAAAGACAGAAAACCTGTCAGATGGCAGCCTTGTTGAGCTAAGTGGTTACAACAATAACCACAGTGAATTTACAGTTACCTACCAACAACCATTAACTAATAATGCAGAATTGGAGCTTGAAGGCTTCATTACTGAGTTAAATACCGCAGCATCTACATTTAAATTAGGTAATTTAACCATTCAATACCAACATGCAGATATAGACGGCACATTACAAAATAACCAATATGTTGAGCTAGAAGGTTACCTAAATGGAAAATTAATCATTGCACATGAGGTTGACGCTGAGCGCAATTTTGAAGGCAATGACAACACTGACACAGAATTACACGGCACAATTACGTTTATTAATAATGACATCACCCTCGTTACGCTGAATAATCAGTGGCAAGTTAGTATCACAGAACAAACCACGTTCGAAGACATTACCCGCACAACATTAGCGATTGGAGATACAATTGAAGTAGATGCTGTATGGCAACAAGCTAATAACTGGTTCGTAGCTCGCGAAATCGATCTTGAGAAAAGCCATACTGCGCCAAGTTCAACCCCTAGCTTTAGTGTTTCTGGTCTTGCCAGCTATAGTGATGGAAACATCACTATCAACGGGGTCAACTTACAAGTAACAAACAGAACGGTGTTTGAAGATGAGTTAACAGCAGATACACTTTCAGGTGAATGGTTAGAGCTTGAAGGGATTATTGACGGTCAAAACTATATTGTCAGTGAAGTCGAGCGTGACAACAGTAATGAGTTACTGGAGTTGAAAGGCATAGTGACTGCCAATGCATCACAACAAGCTAGTTTATTTGGCTATATTAGCGAAGATAACAGCTTAGCGAGCTTTACAGAGCAATATGTTGACCTAGAATGCCAGTGGGTACAAGATAATATTGTACGTGCATGCCAACTTGATGATTAACAATAAAATTTAATAATGGCAGTGCTAAATGTGCTGCCTAACCAATATCGAAATATTATGAAAAAACTACTTCTAACTTGCTTATGTTTAATTTCAGGCCTTGCTTTTGCTGCCAGTTCAGCCATTTTCAATATGCTGGATTCAAGCTCTGCACCTGCGCCAATTGATGTGCTATTTGGTATCGAACAACGCTACGCTGAAAATGCAGTTATTGTTGAATTTGAGTTTGAAATAGAAAAGGGTCAACGTGTTTATGAGGTCACGCTCTACCAAACAAAAAAACAACGTTTTATCGAGTTGCTTCTTGACCATTCAGGACACATCATTGAACAAGAATATGAACAGCCAGAATTAGATGAACAAGAAGAAATTGCAGCTGCAAACCTGATGACTAAAAAAGGGTATACATTGCATGGTCTGGTCAAACAGTTAGATGACGAACCTACCCATTACCTAATTGAAGCTCAATTAGAGCAAGACATGGGTATTACCTATATGGTCGCCACGTTTGTAACAGATAAAGGACGACACAAAAAAGCCATTGACCTTGAAACAGGTAAGAATTTGCCATTACTTCGTTGGGGCAATTAATGAAACTGTTATTGGTTGAGGACGACCAACAAAATCGCGAGTTTTTATACAAAGCCTTTGTCGAGCAAGGCTACACACTCGATTGCGCAGAAGACGGCCAACAAGGGCTTATGTTGGCAACTTGTGAGAACTACGACGCTATTATCCTTGATCGCATGCTTCCCAAGCTTGATGGTTTGCAAGTATTACTAGCACTTAGAGCTACAGGAAAAACGACCCCTGTATTGATTTTGTCGGCGCTTGATAAAGTTGACGACAGGGTAACAGGTTTAAAAGCAGGCGGAGATGACTACTTAACCAAACCTTTCTCATTTTCAGAACTGGCTATTCGAGTAGAAAACTTAATAAAACGACATACCTTTCATGCACCGTTAACTACAAAAATTAATCTTGCTAACCTAACGCTTGATTATAGTGATCAACGGGTTGACGTAAATGGTAAAACACTCAACTTGCAACCCAAAGAATTTAAACTACTTAGATACTTACTTGATCATCAAAATAAACTCGTCACCCGTACTTTATTATTTGAGTCAGTTTGGGAGTATCACTTTGATCCGGGTACTAACGTGATTGATGTTCATATTGCAAGGCTTCGTAAAAAGCTTGCCGAGGCATCGGCACAATTAGAAATAGAAACAGTACGAGGTGTAGGCTACAGGTTAAAGGCGAATGTAAGTTGATGAATGAAAATGGCCTGCGTTTGTTCGACCCTAGAAAAAGCTCCGTCTGGCGTTTAACGCTCGCGTTTGCAGCAATCACAGCGGTTACTTTACTGCTCGCGATTATACTTATCTATCAGTTATTACTGGGTGAACAAAGTCGCCAAGTTGAAAGGCGTCTTGATGCTGAAAAAACACGTATCGAAGCGCTTGCTTCAGAGTTTGACAAAGGAAGCTTTTTTCAACAACTTGATGTATTTAGAAATGAAGGTGAAATTTTAATTTTTTGGCAAAGCGAGTATGAACAAAGCCAGCAGCTCAGTTTTTTGCCTGATAACATTCCCGCACTACCGCAAACCATTGTTTTTCCTGTTCTAGATACGGGGCGCGGACAAATCCGCCTACTAACAACTGGCAAAGTTAAAACACATCATGGTGATATTGTACTTGCCACCGCCACAGAGCACTTACAACGCTTAATTGTCGACTTTAAATCTATCGCAAGCTGGACTTTCATTATAGCCATCGTGCTGACAGGTCTATTTGGATATTTATTTTCTCGCCGGCATTTACGCCGTGTTAATTATTTTAATGAAACTGCCGAGCAAGTACAAAATGGCAACTTAAGTGCGCGCCTATGCCATAAAAATAAAGGTGATGAATTCGACCGCTTAGCAGCGCATATAAACACCATGCTTGATGCTGTAGAAGAAAATTTCGCACTCGTTCAGGGTATAACCGACAACATTGCCCATGACTTAAAAACCCCACTGACACGATTAAAGCTTAACATAGAAAAGCGCTTAGAAGATCAACCCCAAATGGGCTATGAGCTTGAGCAGCTCAATAATATTATTAATACTTTTGATGCCATGCTTAAACTCACACGCCTTGAGCATAGGCAGTTTCCATTGAAACTTGAAGCAATTGATAGTAGCCAACTTACTCACGATGTATGTGAGATATTACAACCCAGCGCAGAACAAAATGGCCAAATAATTTGTGTAAATATCACTTCTCCTTGGCAATTAAACGGCGATAGAAACCTCATCTTCCAAGCAATATTTAACCTCGTTGAAAATGCCATAAAATACGCAGGCAAAGGCGCTACCATCACGTTAGCACTTGATGAAAAAAGTTTCTCAGTCACCGATAATGGTAAAGGCGTTAACGAGCAAGATTTAAAGCAACTAACTAAGCGCTTTTATCGCAGCGATCCAGCTCGTCAACATGAGGGGTTTGGTTTAGGCCTTGCAACAGTCAAAGCAATTTGCAACCGCCATAACCTAAACTTATCGCTTAGCTCAGACAATGGCTTTTGTGTAAAAATAACCAACAATACTTAGACATTAAAAAGCATTTTAGGAAGTTCAGCCAAACTAATTTTCAATAATTGAAATGACATCCGCGACTTGTCTCTCACCAACTGAGTCTGAAGGTAAACCTGTCAATCGACCATTAACAACCATTGCAGTGGAACCTCCGCCATCTAGATTTATCGCATTTACAATACCTTTACTCTCCATTAGGTTTGCAAGCTCCACAAGCCCCATCCCTTGGCTTAAGTATGAATTTCGACCATAGACAGTAAAAAAATATACGTTTCCTAAGATATCAACTCCCACTGATGTTCTTGGATGATTTCCAAAGACCCAGCTGTCATAGAAACTACTTCTGTCCAACACATTACTTGACTCAAAATCTGTTGTATCTTGACCTTCAAAAGCTGTTTTATGACTAGAAATGTGCCAGCCTTGTTTGTACCAATCATTTAAAGGAATTTTTGAGTCAAGTAGTAAAGTTGGCCCTCCTCCGATGATATACATGCCTTCATGTAAAGAAAGTTCTTTATCATCGGCAAACACATGGTAGTCCACAGTAATTTCTTGCCCATTATCACTACTATCATGGAAAGATTTCAGTTGTTGCTTTGCCTTACCCGTAGCCAGGATTAAGGTTTCATGCTCACTAATTCTTGTGGGATAACCATCAATTTTTGACAACGACTTATTTAAAATATAAATATCAGCATCAAACTGCTGCAAAATATCAAACTTCCCGAACTCTTTAGTAAAGGCAATCACTTCATCTTTGTTGGTACAAACAACATCATGTGTAGGAAATTGATATTCACCATTTTGAAAATTACCACAATTGAGTATTTTATTAGGTAATCGGTTTAGCCCATGGATAACTAGCTGATCATTATCATTATGTAAGAGCATTTTTGTTCGGGTATTGTGTGCAATGCTTACCTTTAACTCTTTAGCATTATTTACAATTAATGCAGGTCTATTATCAACGGCTTCACTCAGTAGCTTTCCATTTTCAACAACAATCCCTGAAATATCCCCAGGTAAACCTAATTTAGAATTCATTACAAAGAAATTACCATTAATACTCATAAGGGCATTATTAACAGTATTGGATTTACTAACGGTCGCTAAGCCTACGACTGACTGGTTAGCCAAACTTGAGACCAAGCGACCTTCAAAAAGCTTGGGATCAACTTTCACTAGGCTGATTAGTTGGTTTTTTCTGTGTTTGCAATCAGTACACTCTAGTACTTCTTGTACTTGAACACCTTTAGATAAAAGCTCCTTAGAAAACTTTTTTACTTCACCTGAGCTGCGACCCAAAGTAATAGAGAACCTTTTAAAGAGAGTTTTATTACCTAGATGGTCGGGGAACGCTAGCTTTTCGGTTTGTAGTGAAAGATTATGCCTTGTTGAAAATTCGGCCAAGACCTTTTCAACACTATCACTGTGTGCCAACTGATACGGCTGAGTTTTAATTACAAAACTAGCTTTATCAGAAGCTCTAACAACTATCTCTTCAAAATATACACCTTTAGTAAGCTCAATAACTGTGTTAGCTAAAGTAACTTGGGATACTAACAAACCAAAGATGACGCAACTCAATAATTTTAACAATTTAACCACCTGCTTCATTAAACTTTTCTATAAAAAGTAGACTGGCGGGCAGGCCAGTCTACTGGAACTGATAATAGGGAAATCAGCCATTATCAGTGCTTCTAGAAGCTATATCGAACACCAAATAAAATTCTGCGATCAAGTTCACTCACCCCATATGGCAAGTAACGCGAGGTCGCCTGATTTATCATTTGCTCATTAGTTAAATTCAAGATTTGCATTTGAAATTGCAGATCATCATTAACACGGTAGTTTGCAGATAAGTCTAACTGGCCAAAGTCATCAATAAATCTTGGGACACCAAAATCATCCGAGAATTGAGCAAGATACCGCTCACGCCAAGCATAGGAAAGACGCATGTCAAGCGCACCATCATCATAGTAAATAGACGCGTTATAACTTAACTTTGATAACCCAGGTAAGCCACTACTTCTCACATCATCTTCAGTATTGAAGTCAGCCTCACTGTCGGTAACCGTTAAATTAAACAGGCCTCCAAAGTTTTGCCATATCCCTTGAGGCAAAAATGTAAATGGTTTTTGAAACGCAAATTCAGCCCCTTTTACACTTGCCTCTACACCGTTGGCCGGTTGGGTAAATATTATTGGAGCAGATACAATGACACCATCAGACTGCCTTGGAAATGAGCGCACTTCAGTAAAAGAAGTTGTGTCAATCAATCCCTCGATATCTTTGTAGAATATATTGGCAGCTAAAAGAGCCTCCTCTTCAAAATACCATTCCACTCCAAAATCAAAATTTGAAGAAGTGAAAGGCTCTAACTCAGGATTCCCCTTTGCACCAGTACCACCCCCTTCATCAATACCACGAATAGTTTCAGATGGTGCTAGTGCAGGTAAGTCTGGGCGGGTTAATGTGACAGAGTAAGCAGCCCTCAAGAGCAAGTCATCATTCAGTTCATGTCTTAAGTTGGCACTAGGTAGATACTCAGTGTAGCTATTTGAAACAGTAATTGGAGTAATACGTTCAGTTGGCTGGAATTGATTCTCGACAGTATTTCCCGTTGCGGTTTGATCGGTTTTAACGACTCTTAAACCAACATTAAATAATGTGTGTTCAAAATCAAAATTAGCTTGAATATATGCATTGAACGTATCTTCATTTACTTGCCAACTTTCAGATGCACCAAAACCTGGTAATGGTCTAATAAATGCGCCTGAGACTGCATCGCCCTGAGGATAAAAAACATTTTGAATTAAGCGAGGGTCTGCCACTAACTGTGAACTCGGTGCGGTTGAACCATCAACCTCAAAAGGCATTGTCATTGCCACATCGGCTAAGCTAGGCATATCTTCAATGCTAGTTCCCGGTAAACGTTGAAGCCGCTCTTGAGTTTGTACTCTAGTTTTTTCTCGTTCTGAATATCGAAAGCCAAAATCAATACTGGTTAATGCTCCCTCATAGAAATAACGACTGAAATCCAACTTACCTGTAATTTCTTCATCTTCATCAACTGAAGGTCGCAAAATAAATACATTGAATAAAAAGTCCTCAGGGTTCGACGTAAAGTCTGTATGTGACGACTGAAAGTCTACAAAGTCACCTCTTACATCATATGAAACTGTGCCTGGATCAAACTCACCATTCTCCGCTAACCTAAATGAATAAAGGTCAAATTGACGTTTAGCATCACGTTTTGAATAACCGATAAATGGGCGTATTTGCCAATGATCATTTAACTCCCACTTGGTATCAAATGTAACCTGCGTGAAGTCTTCATCAGTTGTTAGATAGTTTGTTCCTACACGCTGCTGAACCCCTGTGAAAGTCGCAGAATTTACGATGCCGTTTTCAGAACTGAAACTAACCGTATCACCGGGATTTTCCACAGGCATATCATTCCTGTTTGCTAATCTTTCACTGTCTGATGTTGCATAAAGAACTGAAAGCAACATTTCTAGGTTATCTGTAGGCCGATATTGAGCACTAAAAGTCGATCCTAGTGTGTCCCTTTGTTCATCAAAAATATAATAGCGGGTGCCATTGGCAATAAGATCATCACTGTCGCCGCGACCAACAACGTTCATCGGACGCCAAACACCACTTTCCACTGTATTTGATTGAAAATGAGTATCTGAATAAGCAACACTAGCAGAGAAACCTAGCGTATTATCAATGTTATGACTAAAAAATAATGACCCTCGCGGATCAACTTCATCCAGTATTTCACTGTAATTACCTTGAGCTGAAACAGTAAACTTAGTGCCTTCATAACTTAAAGGTTTAGGTGTTTCTAATGTCACAACACCAGCCATGCCACCTTCGGTTTGTTTCGCTGTCGGTGTCTTCTTCACGGTCACATTTGAAAAAAGTTCAGCCGCCAGTAGTTCAAAGTTAAACCCTCGTCCTCCAGAACTTGTAGAGAAACGCCCACCGCTGCCATTTGAAGTACCCGACATACCGTTCACTTCGACACGTGTAAATTGCGGACCTAAGCCCCTTAAATTTATTGCTTGTCCTTCACCATTGCTATTCCGATTCAATGTTACTCCGGGAACGCGTTGTAATGATTCAGAAATATTTAAATCAGGGAACTTACCTAAATCTTCAGCTGAGATAGAGTCTGTAACTTCAACCGCTTCCCGTTTTTGACCTAATGCTCTATTGAGACTGGCCCTAACACCTTGAACCTCAATAACTTCTAATTGTGACTCTGAATCTTCATTACTAGCTTGTGCCAGCGCACTATGCCCAACTAATAGACCACTTGAAGCAAGCGCTAATGTAAATAGATTTAGCTTAAACTTGTTTATTTTTATCATTCTTACCTCCTATTGAATTATTGCTCATTCAATGAACACTTAAATCACATTATGTTATTTAATCAATTTTTGGAAGTAAAAAAATAAAAATTTATTGTTAAAATTAAAAGTAAATAGCATTTAAAACCGATATTCAATCACTTAACCTGAATCCTATAGTTATATGAAATTAATAATTAACTTTTAGTTAATTAATCTGTAATATGACAATTTGAGTAAAAAGTTTAACCATCTTGTAGAGCCAAAGAACTCAACTATGAAATTGATTAACCTAAATAAAAATGAGAAATTTATCCTTAGTTTCTTGAGGCGCAACCATAGAGCTAGTCGAGTGGAGCTTGCCAAAATTATGGGTGTCTCCAATCAATCACTCACACGGCTAACCAAATCACTCTTAGATCAAGAATTAATTGAACAACAATCGAAAGTTCTTGGCTCTAGAGGCCAACCTGCGATCAACATCACTATAAAGCCCAATAAATTATTTGCTGTTGGGGTCGTGTTAGCGAACAACAAACTGGTTATAAGAGTTGATGACCTATGTGGTGAACATATAGCTGAAACAACTAAAAAGGTTGATTTATCATCACCAACTGAATGCTTGAGTACGGCTAAGGGTTTATTGCAAAATATGCTCTCTAGTATGGAAATTGACAACAAAGTAATAGGTATAGGGATCTCTGTATCAGGTTTTTTTGTTACCTCAAACTCTGTCTGTAATAAGTACAATGTAGAACAATGGTCAAAGCTAAATTTAATTGACTATTTCGAGCAAGCTTTTAATGTTCCATGCTTTATGGAAAATGATGGAAATACCAGCGCAGTAGGTTATTCAATTTCAACTCGGGGAAGTGACTTAGAAAGCTTCTTTTTACTCAATTTAAGCGAAAATATAGGCGGTGGTTTTGTAAATAAGCAACAACTACTAAGCGGCCAATATGGTAATGCCGGTGAAATTGCGGGCCTATTCAGCCCCGAAGAAACGGCCATTCGGCCTTGTTTAAGCTCTCTAACTAGTTACTTGCAACATAAAGGAGCCAGTAATTGGCAAGATGCGCTTGATCCATCTTCAGCGTATTACCAACATTATTTAGAATGGCTAAAACTAGCTTCATCTGCTCTTGAGTTACCTTTACATTATATTCAAGTACTATTTGATCCAAGTGCTATCGTTCTCGCAGGTGAGCTACCCTATTACGTTCGAAAACAACTGGTAGATACCCTAACCTTCAAGGGCTTGTTTTACAAAGAAACAGAAGCTAAAAAAGCAGACTTGATTATCGATAATGACCCCAACCCATTGAGTAGAGGGGCAACGACACTCGCTATATATCATTTTTTGGGTACTACCCACTAATATGACATCTTAATGAAATAATTTATATTTACTCTAGATTATAAAATTTCAAAGGTATCACTGTGCAATTATGCCTTTTTTTGATTGCCATTTTTCTAGTGGGTTTTTGGTTATCGCTAAAAAGTAAAAAGCAATCATCAGACTCATTAATAACTGCCAATAGAAACATCCCTTGGTATATGGCTGGTTCATCGATGAGTGCAACAACTCTTTCTAGTGATACGCCAATTATTGTAGCGGGATTGGTATATAGCTTTGGAATAAGTGGCAATTGGATTTGGTGGATAGGAATTTTGAGCCTGCTATCTACTGCATTTTTTTTCAGTAAATACTGGTATCGTAGTGGTATTAAAACAGAAGTAGCGCTTTTTGAACTTCGCTACGGAGACTCTCATAACACCCGATTTTTAAGAAAAATTAAAGCAATTTTTGAGGGGGGAATTCTTAACACGGTTATCATTGCAAGTCTGACTTATGCATTTGCAATTATTTTGTCAGAGGTGCTCTCTCTTCATCCATTTTTACAACTGACAGAATTAGAAACTCAACTCAGTATCTGTGCGATATTTTTTATTGTCGTACTTTATACAGCGCTTTCAGGTCTTAAAGGAGTAATAGTTACAGATATCTTTCAGCTTATCTTTGCTGTAGGTATTTCATGGGTAGCTTTATATTTCATCCTCGAAAATCAACCTCTGAGTTCGATAATTTCAGAAGTTCCTAACGAGAAAAAAGCCCTTTTTATTGAGAACAGTGCTCCAAATAACGAATCACATTACTTTTGGGTGTTTTTAATTATTGCTTGGGTATATAAAGCACCTGGGTCAGGGCCTTTAATACAAAGGGTCATATCTTGTAAAAGTGAAGCAGACGCAAAAAATGCCATTCTTCTACATTGCGTCATTCATTTTTTTATCAGAAGTTTACCTTGGGTTTTAATTGGTATCGTTGCAATTACTCTCACGAATACTTCATTAAATGCAGACCAAGTTTATGCCCATGTCATTATGAAAGCACTTCCACCTGAACTTATAAACTTATTTATTTTTTGCCTCATCGCTGCCTATGTGTCGACCATTGACTCTCACCTAAATTGGGGAGCCTCACTTATTACTAATGATTTCTATATTGAAGAAAAACCACAAATCAGTAAAAAAAATGTCTATTTTTTATCGGTATTCTGTTTAAGCGCAATCAGTTATCTTATTTTTTTGCTGGGAATGATAGACAGTTTACTGTTCATCTATCAACTTCATATAGTTATTTTTGCAGGCCTTGCGCCTTTTGCAATCGCACGCTGGTTTTGGTGGAAGGTAACTTTGAAATCTGAAATTATAGGTTACTTATCTTCAATTATTCTTGGCATTGTATACTTCGCAATAGCGCCAAAAGACGCCGTCTACTGGTTCTCACTTCCAATGCTGTTGAACTTAGTAAGCTCACTTTTAATACTTTTTTTATACAAGAGTAAAGCCCTTGAGCCTAACCAAACTCACTTAGCTTTTTTCGAAAAAATTGGCTTACCTTTATATAAAAACTGCGAACATCAGTTTTACTTGAATAAGAAAGAAATCTTCATCACAGCAAAAAATTGGGCGTTCGCAGTTATTGTTTTTGCAATTTTAACTATAGGAGTGACCGCTTTACTCTTTAGTTAACTGGTGACTCACTAATTATTACACAACTTCTAAACTTACAGCCTTGGTTACTTCAGGCTTATCAAAAATACCTAAACGGATACGAATAAAGTGCAAAATTTCTTTTGCAACATCAATTCCCAACGCCCCTTCTAAACCTTCAAAGCCTGGGCTTGAGTTTGCTTCGCATATTTTGAAATGTTGCTCATCAAATAATAAATCAATGCCCGCCACATCAAGGTTAAGTACATTCGCAGTTTGTGTTGCAAGCCATTCGATTTCTGGCGTTATTGGAAATGACTTACCAGTACCACCGGCACTCACATTGGCTTTGAAATTTTTGCCCTGCGAGTTACGTTCCATACAGGCAACAGCACGGCCACCGATAGTAAGTACTCGCAAATCACGACCGTGACTTGACTTAACAAACTGCTGCAAAATAATGTTTGCTTGTGGATTTGCAGCCTCAATTAACTGCATTAAATCATCAAACTCTTCTTTTGATTTTGATAAAAATACGCCACTGCCTTGCGAGCCTGATAACGTTTTAATCACCACAGGAAAACCGATTTGTTTTTCAACTAAATCAATATTAACTGGAAACTTAACGAGCATAGTGTTGGGGGTTGGTAAATTACACTCAGCTAAAATTTGCTGCGCAAATAACTTGTCTTTCACCGTTTCGATTGACTGCGAGCTATTCACGCAATACACGCCTAAACGCTCAAGGTGGCGGATAATTGCCAATGCAAAATAGGTTGTGCTAGCGCCCATACGAGGAATCACAAAGTCAGGTAATTGTACTGACTGGCCATCAATCAGAATACTTTTACCATCTTCGCGAGTAATCGTTAAATCAAACTGATCAGGCGAATAAACTTGTAAATCAATGCCTTCCTCTTTCGCCGCTGCAAGTAAACGTTCAACTTCGTAAGTTTCTTGCTTTAACAAGCCTTGGCTATCTTTATAAATGATCCACCCGCGCATAAGTCGGTACCTCTAATATTGGAGTTTCGGTGACAAAAAAACGCGGATTATGCTCATCATCGGGGAGTGAGTAAAACAAGTTAATTTTATCGTCACGATGATAAAAATGACTACAAACTGAATAAACATTGACCACATTGTTAAATTGAGGTAAAAAGTCACAGTAAGTTAACAATAAACCCGATTAGAGAAACATGTGAACAGGACGCTTGCATTAATCTTCATTATTCCACTGAGCGTATTTGCCTTAAATGAATGGCATATTCAAAGTGGTGCCTTTAAGTTACAGCCCAATGCTGAGGAGCTTTTTGTTTCCAATGATACGCTGGCTAAACACACGATTCCGCAGCCCGTTGTTAACCTAACAGCACCACTTAATCAGCTTTCAAATCGTGCACACGATTACCTTTATAAACAAGGCCGTTTGCCTAAAAGGCTCAATAATACAACGTTTAGCAAGTTTGACCTTGGCACTCTAAAAACACTGCAATCCGGTGATAACTTCATTCTTATCGTTGACGAGTATCAAAGTTATACTGTCGAAATAACTAATATTATTGAAGCAAGTAATGGTAACCGCAGTGTGTTTGGCAAGGTGAATGATCACACTAACGCATTTCATCAAGCTGTAATGACTCTTACCGACAACACGTTGCAAGGGCAGTTTAACGCTGGCGATAAGAGTTATAAATTTGAAAGCTTTGGCGAGTTTGGCTGGGTCTCAAAAATTTAACCGAGCCATTTAAACTTTTTATTTAATGGCTGGCCACAAAGTTTCACCATCACTGTCGATTGGGCTTAAAATTTTCAGCCCTAATAGTTTCACAATAAGCGGATACACATCTAAGTTATTCACTTCATCTAGCTGTACATGTCGTTTAAATGCAGGGCCCGTGGCAATAAACGTCGCGGCCATATCATCTGTGTATGCATAGCCATGCGTACCTAAATAAGAAGCCATTTTGCTATCGGTAAATACTCGCGGTGCTGTGGTTTGTAAAACAATATCACCAACCCGAGGGCCTTTATCGTAATGGTAATCGCGCTTTTGCTGGTCAGTTAAAACGATATAACGGCCATCTGCTGCTTTAGCAAGCTTTTTACTAAAACCCTTGATGTCTGCTTTGCTATTTGGTTTTGCATAGTACAAAACGCGAGGGCCGGTGTTTTGCACCATAAAATTGTCGTCTTTTGGCAGACTATCTATTTTGATGCTCAGGCTTGGATCAACAGACGCCATACCGTGATCAGACACAATCACTAAGTTAATCTTTTCATCAAGCGCTTTTAAACGGGTGTGCAAGTCTGCCATTAAATTATCTAGCTGTTGAACCGCATCGTATGTCTGTTGTGCATCTGGGCCATACTCATGCCCCATGCTATCCACTAACGAAAAATAGCTTACCACCAAACGTGGGCGCTGCGCTTTTGGTAAGCTTAACCACTGAATAATTTGATCAACACGCTTTTGATAATCACTGTGTTTGGAATAATGATAAAAGTAATCAGGTAGCATGCCATTAAAGCGCGCATCAGACTCTGGCCAAAAATAAGTAGCTGCTTTTACACCTTGCATTTGTGCAAGATTCCAAAGCGGAATACCATTTAGCCAGGTACTGTCATCTTTACCCTTACCCATTTTGTAGCACTCATTACGCTCAGTATCACAAAAACGGTTATCAACAATGCCGTGGTTGACTGGCAATAAACCAGTAATGATAGACAAGTGATTAGGAAAGGTTTTCGTCGGATACACAGGGCGCATTTTGGTGGCTCGTACGCCCTGTTCACTGATTATTTTTAGATTTTTAGCATCATGTTTTTCAATATAATCCCAACGGAATCCGTCAATCGAAATAAGTACAACACTCTGTTCTTCAGCAGCTTTAACCACTGCACTGGATGCCAGTAAAGCGAAAAAAATAAAAGGCCAAATACGCATTAAGAATCCTTGTAAATTAATTTTTTAAGTCATTAAGTTAGTGTATCTAACTCACTTTAAAATTTTGTGATCATAGCTACAGCAACTTTTTAGCGTAACTAAGTACAATCATTTAATAGCAAGTAGTTTGAGCAAAGTACGCAAACTAAAATTATAACTTAAAACTAATATTTTAATTTATGATACAAGCTGTTAGATTAAATTTAATCTTTAAAATCACTAAAAGTAATCACCACGACTGTAATTGACTTGGTAGGAATAGAAATGATCGATTTTCGAAAAAAAATAACACCCGCTCGTGAAATGCGCTCTACCAATAATTTACATACAGCGCTTGAAAGCGACCGTGGTCGCATTATTAATAGCGCGGCCATTCGCCGTTTACAGCAAAAAACTCAAGTGTTTCCGCTTGAGCGTAATGCAGCTGTGCGCTCACGTTTAACTCACTCGCTCGAAGTACAGCAAGTTGGGCGCTTTATAGTACAAACGATTTTTAATAAATTAAGCGATGCTCAGCAAAAAGAGTATGGCCTTAAAGGGCTAGAAAGGCCTTTAGAAAGCCTTATTGAAATGGCCTGTTTGATGCACGATATTGGCAACCCACCTTTTGGTCACTTTGGTGAGGCTGCTATTAATCAGTGGTTTGCTAAGCATTTAGATGAACTTATTCCTGAGCCATGTAAAGCGGTTGGCATAAGTGTTATTTTTAAACACCTTGCGCAAGATATAAAAAGCTTTGAAGGTAATGCACAAGGTATTCGTATAGTTCACTCTTTATTGTCACTAAATTTAACCTACAGCCAAACCGCTGGTATTTTAAAATACACCCGCCCTGCCAGTATGTCTAAAAAAGATAGTCCAACTAACAAAGATTATTTGATGAAAAAAGTCGGGTACTACTTCAGCGAAAAAACCTTCATAGACGCATTACGAACAGAGCTTGAAATAGAGCAATATTGCCGACACCCTGCAAGTTATATAATGGAAGCTGCTGACGATATTTCGTACTGCCTTGCCGACATAGAAGATGCTGTAGAAAAAGGTATCATAAGCGTCGATATACTTTGTGACAAGCTAAAAGAACAATATACCAAAACACTCACAAACCTGACATTAGACAATACGAAACACGGTGACTTTGCAGAAAAAGCAATTGATTACGCACTAAGTAAAGCCGCTGAGCAGCCATATAACTTTAACAGCGAATTCTTTATTTACCTGCGAGTAACCTTACTACATCCTTTAGTAAATTATGCTGCTGAGCGCTTTATCAAAAATATTGAAGCTATTTACCATGGTGATTTTAATCAGGCACTGCTTGAGGATCGCAGCCACTTACATGCAGTCACAAAAACGCTGAAACAGGTCGCGCTTAACCACGTATTCTGCCACAAAGAAGTTGAACGACTTGAACTTCAAGGTTACCGTATCATTAGCGGCTTACTTGATTGTTATAAACCTTTGCTAGCACTTGATCACGATAGCTTTAAGCGAGCATTAAAAGGCGATAACAACTTACTTATTGAAAGTAGACTTGTTAAAAAACTTTCTAACAAGCACTTAAACAGCTACCAAAAAGCCATAGATGCGCTTAAAGCTGAGCCTGGTCACTACGCAGCTTATGAGTTTTATTATCGTTGTCGCTTGGTTCAAGATTATATCAGCGGTATGACTGACCAATTTGCTTACGATGAATATCGCGCTTTAATGGTTCTCGAATAAACCTAATTTGTTAACCAAATGTGGATAAATTAGTCGACTGAGCTTAAAATAATTCAATATATAGTCACCAGCTAAACCTCACTGGTCAGGAATCTATGTCAATTATAAAAACGACCCTTTTTTTGTTATTTACTGGTCTTAGCTTTACCAGTAGTGCCCAGTACAACGAAGCAATGTGTATTTTGTTAAAACAACAAATGCATGAATACCGCGATAATACCAGCAACCGAAACTATCGCTCAGCAGCCAGAAATTTTGAAAAAAACTGTAAAAACCCGACCCCAGTTAATAATACCGCCGCGCTACAAAAGCTCACTTCAGAAGCAACACCGACACCACCTAAAACAAGCATAACAGAGCACTCAGGTGCGATTAAAGGTGCTGCTGAAGATGTTCCTGCTCAAGCACCTGTTCAACAAGCGCCTCTAGAGCCAATACAACAAACACAGCAACCTGCAGAGCCAGAATTAATTGACTCTTCACTCAGTTCTGAGCTTAATAACAGTGAGCCGGTTCAACAAGATAACGATAGCCAGTCAATGCCTAAACTGCCACCAGCAACAGAGCCAGTGACTGAGGCGGCACCAATTACAAACACAGAACCAGCAGAGCCACAAGATCCTGCTGCAATTAAAAACGACGCAAATCAAGCTATAGAGCCTGCTAAAAAACCGGCTCCGGTTGTAGTACAAACACCAGAACCAAGCTCATCAAACTCATTATTGATGCCAAGCCTGCTTGTGTTATTAGTGCTTTTAGTTGGCGGCCTATTTATTTTGCGCCTTCGTAAGAGTAAACAGTCTGACTCAAATGCTGAACTTGAAAACACCTTGCTTCAAGCTCAAGCTGCAAGTGCCAAAATAAAAGCGCAACAAGCATTAGATGAACATGAAACAAGCTCAGCAGAATCACAACCACACTACGAAGATGAGTTTGAGAGAGCATTTAATGACACATTTAACACGAAAACGACAACGTCCGATGATGAAGAATGGTCTGAACTTGCACGCTTAAATGCTGAACACGACGAACAAAGCGCCTTCACCAGCACCGAAGAGCAAACAACTGACTTTGCACATGCGCATGAATTCAACGAGCTTGAAATTAGCCACGAAGAAACACAGAATGATGAATCTATTCAAAGTGATGAATTTGAGAGCACACGCAGCTCATTTGGATTTGACGAGTACAACACCGCAGAACCAGCAGAAACAACGCCGAGATACGACGAGTCAGATAATACCGAGTTAGGCAGTGATGAGTTAGACAATGACATTAAATCAGAGCTCAATGATGAACCCAAGTTTACCAATACACGTAGCTCTTTTGGGTTTGATGAGTACAACACCTCAGAACCCGCAGAAACGGCGCCGATTAGCGACGAGGTAGATAATACCGAGTTAGGTGATGAGTTAGGTAATAATGAGTTAGACAGCAACATTAAGCCAGAGCTCGATGATGAGCCTGAACTAACCAGTACACGCAGCTCTTTTGGGTTTGATGAGTACAACACCTCAGAGCCAGCAGAAACGGCGCCAACATACGACGAGTCAAATAATAACGAATTAGGTGATCAGCTAGGTAATAATGAGTTAGGCAGTGATGAGTTAGACAATGACATTAAATCAGAGCTCGATGATGAACCAGAGTTTACCAGTACACGCAGCTCTTTTGGGTTTGATGAATATAAAAGCGATGACCAACCTCTAAAAGATGACGTACCTGAGTACGATTTGTCATCTTTAGTAGATGACGATCTGTCTTTTACAGGCGCAATAGATGAGCCTGAACACTTAGCCGAACCTGCAACAATTACGCTTACTGACGATGACATAAGCGATGATGACTTAGCAAAAGCCCTGCAAACACTTGAACAGGAGCTGCAACAAAATACAACTGAGCTTGCTGATGCGCCAAAGACGGCACCCATTATGACTGACACGAACCTGCCAGATAATGATGACGATACACTATCTTTAGATGAGAGTGACATGCCTCAAGGGATCAGTGATGAACAAACAAAAGAAACGAGCTCAACAAACCCTTTTGCTAACTTGTCTCTAGACCCTACGTGGGATCCCAACTCAACCGAAAAGCCGCAGATTGAAAGTAAAGAAAAACAGCCTAAATCACAAGCGCTTATTGACGCAGAAAACAGAGCAAAACAACTCAAAACAGATGATTAGCGTTGATATTAGTTAGAGTGCAATAAACTACTTATAGTTTATTGCACTCTAACTTAGTCTTTAATAACAGGACGTGGGCGCATTAAAAAGTGAAAAATAAAGATAAGCGAAAAGAACACCGTTACGGCCAACGCACATAACACAATAATATTTGTTGGTAGAATTGTATCGTTAGTGTAGCTATAACGCTTTAACTCCCGTTCAGCCATTATTCTAGCTCGTTCAGATTTACTCGGTAATACAAACTCGTGAAAGGAATCTGTCGATTTAGCTTCAGCTCTTTCATACTGCGCACTTTTTTGCTGCCACAACATATCAAACTGCTGAAACTGAACCTGTTTATTCTCGATACACCAATCTAAATATTGAATATTTAAAGGCCTGTGTAAACAACGAGAAGGAATAACATAATAACGCTCCCACGCTGCTTGTTTACTAATATAACCTTGCTCAGATAAGGGTTTAGCTAATGGGTTTTCAAGATAAGCAATATCTTGGTTATAAAACGAATGAGTTCGCTTTAATATTTGTTCGTCGGTTAAGCAATTATCTGAAATGCGCGATGAAAGATTATGTAAGCGTTGTTTGTACGAATCAATTTTATCGAGTAGGTGGGTTTTTCGAATGGCTGATTGCAGCTCAGCTCGCTCTGCTTGCATACTTTCGCATTGCTCAACACTAAGAGCTTGCTGCCCCCATGCAAAACAAGGAGCCATGAATAAAGCTGATAATAAAATCCTTTTGATCATAAATTTACGTCACTGTAAAAGTTAGAGGTACAGCCTAACATTTTTATATAATACTGCAACAAAACAGCGCTAAAATGACTAAAAAAGATGATAAGTAACTGCTTTTTTGTTAATACATTTTAACTGCTTATATACTAAATAACTCCCGTTAATATTTCCCCTCTTGAATTTGACTTTTAGCTTAAATATTACGAGCAAACTTAATTTTATATAGAGCGTAAGGAGTGGAAATAGACCTGTTTCTTTATCTGTTATAAAGTTAAGCTTCTAAGCATGCTCTATAGGAAACCTACACTCGAGAAAATATTTTAATCTCTATAGCTTATTTATCAGGGTACTTACTAATAACATTCATATGTGTTTGCTTTATTTCATCTCTTTTATTTTCAAGAGTGTCAGTGAAGTATATAGATAAGCATATGGAGAAAGATAGTGTATCTCCCCCTAGTTGGGATAAAGGTATCGGCGCAAGCGCTTCGTTTTATGTATTTGCAATACTTTTTAACAAGTACAGAATTAAAAACAAACTATTTGATGCCGATTACAGCGGCCCACTTCATCCCAGTTACAGGAACGGCCGTTAGTCTTTGTATTGCCTTATATTATCAAAGCAACTGATGACGTAGCCACTACAAAACAGCTAAAACTTTATATAATAGATAACCCTTAACACAAGATTTTTTTGCAATGGCAGTACTTAACTTTATCCTATATTGTGTAATTTTCTTCTTTGCTCTCATGATGATAATGACTGTGATATTCCCCAGAATATCAATACGACATATCGAAAGTAAAATGCAGGAAAATGGAGTTTCACCTCCGAGTTGGGATAGAGGAATTGGAGCAAGTGCTCCTTTTTACGCACTCGCTATCTTTGTAAAAAGAGCTCGTAAGTCTACGCCATTATTTGATGGCAGGTTTGTCGCCAAACACGCAAGGCCTATTGATAAGTTTCTCGCTTTCTTGCATCTTGTATCAACATCTGGCTTTATAATTAGCGTATTCCTTATGGTAATTTTAGAGTACTTTTTGTTGTAGCTGAGTTTTTTACTTATTTCTAAAGTAAATATGTGTATTAATACTAATAGCTTCGTAAAAAAAGGTTATTGATAATATTTATGGTCGTAAACTATTCATAGGGGGTATTTTATAGATGGATCTTACTCTAGCTCCTATTTTAACTTCCTTATTTTTAACTTTTCTTTTCAGCTTTTTTATTTCATCTCTTTTACTTTCAAGAGTGTCGGTTAAGCATATAAATAAAAAAATGGAACTAGATGACGTGTACCCACCCAGTTGAGACCGAGGGATTGGAGCAAGCGATTCGTTTTATGTATTTGCAATACTTTTTAACAAGTACAGAATTAAAAATAAACTATTTGATGCCCGCTTTATCGCTAAACATGCGCGGACTATTGATAAGTTAATTGCAGCAATTTATTTTACTTCAGTGGCAGGCATGATAATTTGCCTCTGCATTATTACTTTATTTAAAAGCCTTACCTGAAGGAAAGCTAAACATTAACCTCTATGACAGGAGGCGCCATTATGACGATCTCATTGGAAAAATTAGTTCTAGCGAACATGTTTGTATTCATGGCTTTAGCATTTCTTTTTGTAGTTTTATTTACACGCATCTCTATCAAGTACATAAATAAACAAATGCTAAACGACAGTGTTACTCCTCCGCTTTGGGACAAAGGCATTGGCGCTAGTGCCCCCTTTTATGCCATGGCAATATTTTTCAAACGCTCGCGATTACCCACACCTATTTTTGATGGCCGTCTTATAGCAAAATATGCAAGGTCAGTAGACAAAGTACTAGCATTCTTACATCTTTTTACAATGATAGGATTCACAATCAGTGTATTTACAGCCATGTATTTAGATAGATTCTAAACAAAAGAGAATTTACAAAATGGATTTTAAAATCTTTATTTTCTACTCCTTCATTATATTTACAGTGGTTACTTTTGCGTCAGGCGTGCTGTTTTATCGAGTGTCAGTGAAGTATATAGATAAGCATA
Source organism: Pseudoalteromonas sp. CO133X (assembly GCA_004208945.1). GTDB lineage: Bacteria > Pseudomonadota > Gammaproteobacteria > Enterobacterales > Alteromonadaceae > Pseudoalteromonas. The sequence goes on from SGPE01000030.1 coordinate 272,060, forward strand.
TGGAGAAAGATGGTGTCTCTCCCCTTAGTTGGGATAAAGGTATCGGCGCAAGCGTTTCGTTTTATATATTTGCTATGTTTTTTGAGCGCTCAAGAATCCCAACGCCATTATTTGATGGCCGTTTTGTAGCTAAATATGCAAGGCCTATCGACAAAGTTATAGGAGCTGCGCACTTAATCTCGGTCTTTGGGGCGATTATTTGCCTATGTATCGTTTCTTATTACCAAAAAAGCTAGCTCCTTTGCCTAACTAAAAAACTATCGATGATCTAAAAGTGCGATTGAGTAGGCGTGAAACTTGTTTCGCGCGCCATGCCATATAGCCATGCAGTAAAGCGCCCCACAACCAATTTATAAGTGATAAACGAGCTATAATGAGGCGCTTTAATAACCGAATATTTATATTTGGCTTTTAACTAATACACCTCTACTTTTGAAACTTCAACAGGCTGTGCCAGCGCATTTTCATAAAAAGCGAACACAGCTTTGGTGTATGGCTGCTCGTAATGAGCATCAAGTGCAGCTTGCGATACAAACTGCTCAACTAAAAACAGACAACGCTGCTCTTTACTCGCAAACAGCTCAAAACGATTACAACCATGCTCTGCACGAGTGGCGTTTAATATGCCCTGTAAACGCCCTTTACAGTCTTCAAATAAAGCCGCTTTAGGGGTAATTTTTGCTACGATATTAATCATACTAACTCCTTAGCGTATAATTTTAAAACCAATGCCCTTATTGGCGGCGCAACCGTAAAAGCCACCACAAAAGCAGCAGGCCATGCATTGGCAAACGCCTTCATCCAGCTTGCTAAAAATGTATCGCTTAGCCCTAAATTGACATAGGTAACCCATGCCGAAAGCAAAAACGACATTAAAAACGAAAATACCGCAGTAAATGTAAAATGAATTTTCATATGTCCTCCTTGGCGTTACTATATTTGCATAGCCCAAGTGGCAACAGTCACGAAAATGCAAACTAAGATTGAGGGAGTCGTATGCTGGATGATCTGCATTTATTTATCGAAATAGCCCGCCGTAAAAGCATGAGCCAAACAGCAAAAGATTTAGGACTGAATCTATCAACGCTTTCTCGGCGCATTCAAACACTCGAAGGCAAGCTCGGTGAGCCATTATTACAACGCACGGCCAGAGGCATTGTGTTAACCGCCAAAGGCGAGTCACTTTATAACGAGTTAGGCGAGCAAGTGCTTGCTCTCAATAGTCAGTTAGCACAATTAAACGACTCGCCTACCGCAAAAGACTTTTACTTGTTGTGCCCACAAAACATCATTGCGGGTCCACTAATGGGCGCAATTAATCAATTTGCGATGGCAAACCCTACGTTAAACCTCCACATTTACCCAAGCAATGCCAATAGCCAGTTAAGCCAAAAACGTTTTGACTTAGCTATTCGTATTGGCGAACAGCAAGACTCTAGCTACTACCAAAAGCGCTTAGGTATGATTGCAATTAAACTTATAACAAAACAAGGCGTACCTAAATCACGTTTAATAATCCCCTACTCTGAGTCACAACTACCCAGTGGTTTGCTAAACAAATTAAAAAAAGAGTATGAACAAATAAGCTTTTGTTTTGATATTACAATCGCCAGAAAAATGATTGAAGCAGGCTATGCTGCAGGCATACTCCCCATGAGTGAAATAGCCTGCATTAAAGACACTAATCAATTTAATTACCTAGATACGCCACACAATTTACCTGCAAGGCCTATTTACGCCCTCTGGCCACATTCACGCACACCCTCTGCCAATGCCCAGATCTTAATAGAACAACTGCAAAACAGCATTGCTCACTCCCCTAGCTTACAAGGGGATGTGATAGAGCTATAAAATGATTGCAGCGATTTTACATCGCGTTCTAATAAGCTACTTTTAATAACTTACCGTCGCGGCATAAAGCCACTGCTACGTGTGTAAGAAAGTAACTAAAAAACAGGCCTAATTTCGGTTTAAGGCTGAGCATTCCAAGTAGATTCAAACAAGGCTTTTTGCTCAACTTTGTTTTCACTACACCATACGAAATCCGCTTGCTGGATTTTCTTTGCTCTACAGCGCTCTGGCAGCTTATAAAACTCTCCCCACGCTTTACGTTTTTCATCATCATTGTATGAATTAGAATAAACCGTAGAGTTATATACTTTCGTATTTAAAAGCCCTGTCGGGTTTGACCGATAACTATAGTTACCGCCATTACCTGCGCTTTTTGTCGGTTTTTTGCAATGTCTTGCCAGCAAAGTAAACAGCTCGTCGGAGCGCTTATTCCAACGTTCACCTTGTTGTGCGCTATAACCGCGATTCATTCTTTTACGAATAGACTCACGTTCAGCTTTAATGTTATCGCATTGGTTTTGAGAGTATTGCTCGTTGGCAATTGAAGTTGGGCTCACTAATAAACTAGCGAGTAATAAAATCCATTTATTCATAATTTCACATCAATGTTGTTAATTACTTTCCCTACAAATATTATCGACTAAAAAATATAAATAGTCTCAGAACTTTCCTGCCTTTTATAACATAAAATAAACAAAACTCTATTTATTTTAGGGCTATATAAAGTACCCAAAATTTATTTTTAGCATATTAACATTACAAATAATCATGATAGAATTCTGGCCATAGGATTTTAATAAGGATATTTTATGGATATTATAATTGGCCAACACGTGCTGAAGAAAAAAGCACAGTTAACCCAACTTTCAGATCGCGCAATCGGGCGAGAGTTTAAAGATCAAGCAGCCCTAGCAATACAAATGACACAATGTAGCGCAGCTGTTTATCGTCGCTTACAACGAACGTATAAATCAACCATCACACCAAAAGATCAAAAACGTGTAAAAGCGGGCGGCTTAAGTACAGAATCTGTGACTTTTTCAACAAGTAACCGTAGCCAAAAATCTTTCAACAGTTTACTTCCCGCTATGCGAGGAGGTGCGTCTGCTCCTGGGAACGTGCCAATAACATCTAATGATGTTGCTGTTGCTTCTAACCAACCCCAAGCAACTAACTTACTCGCTTTACTACACCCTATACTCAGCGAAGATATTATGAAAACGGGTAACAGTGTAGAAAAAGCCGCAACAATACTTGGCCTTGTTACAACAACAGCGGGTTTTGTTATTCCTGGCGGCGGCGTTGCTTCTTCAATCGTAAGTTGGGTAGGAAGTGGCGCAACTTATTCAAGCTACTCAATGTCAAGAATTCGCCCCGATGCACCCGACCGCGCTTTTCACCAACTAACAAACTACATTACCTGCTTAGCAGCATGGAATAAAAAAGCGTGTGAGTTAATTGATATTGCCGACTCAAACGGCCAATGGACTTTCCGCGATATTGAAACGGGCTTTGCATAAAACAAAGCCTTTATAATACACAAACACCACAGCATTGTGCTTGGTGTTTGTGATTTTAAAAAAATTAACGCCTCTATAAGGCCGTACACGCTCTAAGTGCAGCAGCAATAGCTGATGCACTTTGTTTTGAGTAACCCCCGCCGCCAGTAACGACGGTTGGTATATTTAGGCTTTTTAAACGAGATAAAACACTCTTTTCACGCTCAACAACATCTTCTATTGTAAGTTTAAAGCCACCCAGTTTATCAACGGCCAGTACATCTGTTCCTGCAATTACAAAAGCCAAAGCATATTCATCAATCACTAATTCGAGCGCTTGATTAAGTTTAGTCAAATACTCTTCGCCTTCGACACCGCTTTTTAATGGCACAGGAAAATTCACTCTATTGCGGGTAAAGCTCGATGTTGGGTAAATATCTTCATTGTATACATCTAACAAATGTACGTTTTCGTTATCTTTAAATGAATACGCATTACCGTTGCCATGATGAGCATCAACGTCAATAATCAACACTTTATCTGTTTCGCTTAAATGGCCATTTTTTCGTAATTGCTGGTAGGTAATGCCAATATCATTATAAATACAAAACCCTTCCATATTTAAATTACTAGCATGATGAAAGCCACCAGATAAATTCCACATAGTCTCACCAGACTCTAGCGCTTTTTCGGCACCTAATAGAGTACCCGAAACAGCTAAACGCATAGGCGTTAAGATTTTTTTATCTAGAAAATCAAAGCTAACAAAAGGAATTTTAGGAACTTCAAGGGCACGGAAAATAAGCGTTCGACTCAAGACCAATTTTCTCATTAGCTCATTGAGGTACTCGTTAATTATATCAGTAGAAATTGGTTCATTCGGTTGGATTACTTCAACATCCACACTACCAAGTTCAGATACCACTTTAGCAAACTTTTCACCATCAAATGGATGCAAATACTTCAGTAATCCTAGCTGATAGTTAAAGCGTGGTTCATAAATAACTTTCATATTTATGCATTTTCCGTTTCTGCAAGCTCTTTAGCGTAACGCAATACCTCATGAGGTGTCCAAACATGTACTTTCAGCATACAAAAAGCTTTCCCCCTATAAGGACCCACCTTTACATTTAAAAGTAATAATCAATTACGTGGTTCAAAATAACCATGCAAGTAATTTAGGCTTTGGAACTATTTAGGCACCTTTGAACAACTTGATAGCAAATAGCCTTTTGTATAGTTTCATCTAGCTGATTTTGGCGCATCGATAAGATGGCTTTGCTCAACTGTTTATGAGAAACGATAGGGAATGGTGGTCGTTGTTTTAATTCTACAAACCAACCTGGAAAGCACAAAATAGGTGTTATTTGCGTACTATAACCTGTGGCCTCACTCAACCATTTATAGACCCATTGAGCTTGCCGCTCTGTTTGATCAATAGGCTTACTCTCATTCCATGAAGGAAAGGCAAGAAAGTTATTTTCAAACCTTACTTTATAATTGATGTCATCTTTTATGCGCTTATGCCGCCCTTTTGTCTCAATTGCAAAAACACCATTTGAACCAATAACCAGATGATCAATATTAAAGCCATCTGCCTGAATATCATGAAATACTTGGTAACCATGTGATTGCAGCTCAATCAACTCTGATGCAACGGCTAACTCAGCATCCCGCCCAAGTTTTAATTTTATAAGTTTGTCTGACTCAAGCCATAACTTTCTGGCAGTATAAATTAACCCTAAAAATATAATACTAATAAAAAAGTAGTTTAATTCACCACTTGCAAACATCTCAGCAATACCCTTTAGCGCAAAAGGCAAGGTGATAATTAATACTGCTAAAAATATGTAACCTACAACGTCAAATATTTTGTCATTAACTTGGTCATTCAATGTCTGTGCAGCTAAACGCAAAAGCTTTTTGCGCTCAACAGGTAATTTAGCATTTTTTTGATGTACCCATAACTTAAAGAATAAAACACCAAGTATTGAGTAGGCCCCAAGGACAATAAATAAAAGACTTAGTCCTTGATTTAATAAGTTTTCCATTAGCATTCCCTGTTTTAACAACAGCTTATTTATACATTAATTTTTAAATTCTGTCGCGTTGACACTAACAACCAAAAAAAAGTAACCGCCGACTTTTCTTTGGAATCGCTCGGCGCCCCGAGATTCACACTGTTTCCTCAATTTGAATTAATTAAATGAACGTAACCAGCGTAGATAGGCACAGCTTTCACATCCCTGTACGCACCCCAGTTCGGATATCCATATCCTCTCGTTCAAAACTACGTTTTTCACCCATGACCAAGCTACGCTGGTTACAGCATTGCCTAAAAGGATTTAGGTACTTGGAATTTGTCGGGAACAAAATTCCGCTACGCTGTTAATTACCCATAATTAATTCAATTTCGGGTATGAACACGGGGTGTAACCGTAACTAAAGCCTGCAAATTACCAATCAAGTTATTGTTTGTTTTCATTATTTATTTTAGTAAACTGACTGTTCGAAAACAGGGAGTCGTTATGGAACAGGTTGGTATTTACGAGCAGCTGATTACGCAAGTAATCGAGCAACACCTAGATCGTGAACAGTTTTATGTCGGAGAACGCCAACTTGAATCAGCAGAAGCTGCTACTTGGCTGTCTCGATTTTTAGGTAAGTTAATTGCTCACGCGATTGATGCTATACCTAGTTCAAATAATCGCTTACAAGAGCAAATCAATCTAGCAAATAACTTAGTTTTTTGGCTTAAAGATCATATTCGAGATGATGAGCTAATAAGTGAAAACCTAATAGATAGCCAAGGTAGAATCCTCACTGCACTATTCAATACTGAAAACCCAATTGCAGCAAACCTCAAAGACTACGCCAAAAATATATTTCCATTAACAGGGCTTTCCCAAAGCGAATTATTTAGTGGCGCGAATGCGGGTATATCGCTAGAGACAGAATTAAAGCGTGAGATAAAATCGGCCGACACTATTTACTGGTTAGTTTCATTTATAAAGTGGACAGGGCTAAGAATATTTAAAAATGAACTTGAAGCCTTTACCAAAAGTGGTAACAAACTAAAAGTTATCACCACCTCTTACATGGGGGCAACAGATGCTAAAGCGGTTGAGTTTTTGGCAAGCCTACCAAACACTGAAGTAAAACTAAGCTATAACAATCAGCAAGAACGTTTACACGCAAAATCTTACTTATTTATGCGTAACACCGGTTTTCATACTGGCTATATTGGTTCGTCTAACTTATCGCATTCGGCACTCACCAGCGGCCTTGAATGGAATTTAAAAATTACAGCGCAAGAAATTCCGCATATTATCGCTAAAACCAAAAGCACCTTTGAAACCTACTGGCAATCACCAGACTTTGAACTGTTTAGTGGTAAAGTTGAATGTAAAGAAAAGCTAATAAACTCACTGAATGAACAGCGTGGTAAAGGACAAGCAAGTAACCAGTTCTATTTTGATATAACCCCTAAAACTCATCAATTAGCTATTTTAGAAAAACTAAGTGTTGAACGAAGCGTTCACAATCGCTTTAAAAACTTAGTAGTGGCAGCAACAGGCACAGGTAAAACAATCATATCTGCATTTGATTTTAAAACCGTGTACGACAAAAAACCAAATGCCAACTTTTTATTTGTTGCTCACCGAGAAGAAATCCTCACTCAAGCACAAAGCGCATATCGTGGAGTGCTAAAAAATAATGATTTTGGCGAGCTTTGGGTTGGCAACTACAAACCTCAAAGATACGACCAATTATTTGCCTCAATTCAAACCCTTAACAACCAAATCGACAACATAAAATTGAGTGCTGATTTTTATGATTATATTGTTATTGATGAAGTGCATCACGTAAGTGCTAACAGTTACCGTGGCATTCTTAATTACTTCAAGCCAAACATTTTATTAGGGTTAACGGCCACACCTGAAAGGCAAGATGGGGCAAATATATTAGAAGATTTCTGTGGTGTTATTGCCGCAGAGGTCCGCTTACCAGAAGCCATAAATCAGCGCCATTTATGCCCGTTCCAATACTTTGGCCTTGATGACGATACAGATTTAAGCACGGTAACGTGGCGAGGCGGTCGTTACGATATTAGTGAGCTTAGTAAGCTATATACAGGCGAGAATAATCGCGCGAATAAAATCATATCGAGTCTCAACGACATCGTTACAAATATTAACGCTATTAAGGCATTAGCATTTTGTGTAAGCCAAGATCATGCTGAGTTTATGGCCAGTAAGTTTAACCTTGCAGGTATAAGTGCAGACGTACTTACCAGTAAAAATACTAGTGAACGAAAACACAAACAGCAGGCGCTTAGACGAGGTGAAATACACATACTCTGCGTCGTTGATATTTTTAACGAAGGGGTCGATATTCCAGAAGTAGATACCCTGCTCTTTTTGCGTCCAACCGAGAGCCTAACGCTATTTTTACAGCAATTAGGTCGTGGCCTACGTTTACCCGACAACAGCCAAAAGCAATGTTGTACTGTACTCGACTTTGTTGGTAACGCTCGCCCCGAATACGACTTTGCCAATAAGTTTCGCGCACTCGTTGGAAAAAGTAACCAGCCAATAAAAACCGAAATAGAAAATAACTTTCCGCACTTGCCGCTGGGCTGTCGTATAGAGCTACAAGAACGCACGCAAAAAACTATTTTACGTAATATACAACAAGCAACAAACAGCAAACGCCGTTTGCAACAGCTTATAAACAGTTATTCTCATCATACAAGCGACGAGTTAACACTAAGTAACTTTTTACGTATAAACCCACAAGTCACACTAGAAGATATTTATAAACCGAAAGATACAAGGCATGGCGGTTGGCATTGGTTAAAAGACGATGATATTCCAGCAGATCAAGTTGATATATATAGTGCCTATTACAGAGCTATAAATACGCAATTACTTAGCTGTGATTCACTGAGCTATTTGTGCTTTTTACGCGATTTATGTAACAGCGACTTTAGCATTGAGATAACACCTCAAAATCAACAGTATTCACTCATGGCTCATTACAATTTTTGGGATAACACTGGCACAAGTCTAGGGTTTAAATCCCTTAAGCAAAGCTTACAAGCACTAAAAAACCCGTTATTACAACAAGAGTTATCAGAAGTGATTGTGCTTTTAATAAATCGTATTCAGCAACAAGAAAGTGACTTAGCGTGCTTACCAAACCATGCAATAAAATTGCACAGCCGCTACACTCGCCAACAAATATTAGCGGCGTTCGGCGCGCATACGTTTGATAAAAAATCGACCGCTCGCGAAGGTGTATTAGAGTTCAAAGAACAAAATTTAGAGCTACTATTCGTCACGCTCAATAAATGCGAAAAAACCTACTCACCAACAACGCTGTATCACGACTATGCAATCAGCTCAACCTTGTTTCATTGGCAAACGCAAAACAGCGCCCGACCAGAACATGGCCGCGGCCTAAGCTACATTCAGCACCAACAAACAGGCAAAACCATCTTGCTGTTTGTGCGTGAACAAAGCAAAGATGAAAACGGCCGAACCATGGGATTTGTGAACTATGGCGAGGTTAAATATCAAAGCCACAGCGGCAGCCAGCCTATGAACATAACATGGGAATTAGTAAGCCCCATGCCAAACGAAATGTGGCATGAGGCTGGAAAATTGGCGGTTGGGTGATTAGTAATAAGTTTTATATAGGAATTATAAATGGAAGCTTTTTTACAAGACACTAAAATCATCTCAGCTCTAATTACAGCTACTGTAGCTCTCATAATAGCATTAACAGGCGCTGTTGCTTTCTTTTATAGATCTCGCAGAGATAGTAAAAGAAATGCAAAAAAAGTCTTATTCCATTTGCTTGAGGTTCGCCACGCAATTAAGCTAAAAACTTTACCCATCGATGAAGTCGCTAAAGAGTATTATGAATATGCAGCCAAAAAACTTAATTCATTTACTCCTACAGAAGAAAATATCTCATCAGAAAACCCTGTACTTAAACTTATTGAGTGCAAATTCAAAGAGCAACTAGCCTCTATAGAGGAAAACCTTTCTGAGAGCGTAATACCAGCTCTTAATGAAAAATTAGCTGACTTGGCTGAAGACAACCCTATTTTAGCTTTTAAAATTAGAGGTCGAGACAATTTTCTCAAACTATTTGAAACTTCAAAAGCTCAAATAGCTACCCTTCACATACCCAATATGGGCCCACAACCTGATACTAAAAAAGATTTACTAAAGCGTGTAAAAAGAATAATGCTAATACGCGTAGCAAAAGAAAGTAACGAGTATATTGACGATGCAATCGAAAAAATAGCTAAGTATTGTGGACGAAGTCAGTTAAGAAAATGGCGCAGATTAAAACAGGAAACGGCTTTCACTCACGGATTTGATTTTACCCAATTAGATGATTTATTTGAAAGCTGTCTTGCTGCTATTGATTTAGAAGAAGTGTATTAGATGTATGATCTTCCCTTCAATACAGATATACAATTTATGAGACAGCTCTCATCTTCATCCATAAACACCAATCTACCAGCACACTCCAACTCCCCTTGATCACACCTGAAACTAAGTTAATGATGAGTAATTTACAGCATGGCGGAATTTTGTTCCCGACAAATTCCAAGTACCTAAACCCCTTTAGGCAATGTTGTACATCAAGTGTGCTCCTCGGCAGCTTCTCTTTGGTTGCCATCGCCAACGCGATGAAACCTCGAATAGAGGCTTTTAAATCTCTTCTCAACTCCTAAAAACACACAAAAATACGTGCCTTAAAACCTGTTATCAAAAAACAAAGCACGATATAAAATCGAGCCTACGCGTCATACCTCTGCTTATCTTCCGCCACTAAACCAAGCTCATTTTTGGCTATTAATAAACAGCACTTTCTGCAAACTCAAAACTATTTATGCCTACCCACAATTTAGCGCTGTTTGCTTGTGCCACCTGGTAGGCCCAGTCGCTCACTGAGCGTGATTTTTCGGCATCACAATTAAAATAATCGCTCAACTCACGAGTTATATGCTGGTTATTTATAACGAGGTTTTGTTCTTGCCAGCGCTCGCGGTGCTCTTGTGCAGCTAAAAAGTCGCGTTTGCTGTTATTGCATTTACTATGAGCTGCCACAAAGTTGTGGCCTAAATCGTTGGCGTAACGCGTAAACGGAATAAAGTGGTCAACCTCGGTTTTGCTGTTTAATGCCTTTTGACAATAAAAGCACTGCCCTTTTTGTAGTTCTATTAATACAGGTTTTGCTTTATTGAGTGCATTGCGATCAAAGCCAAATAAAAAGTCATGAAGTTGGCTTTGCGGGCCAATTAGCATTTGGTTGTATTTAATACTTTGAATTTTTTGTAGCCATGCATTTTTGGCTAAGTACACAACTAAGTCGTAAAAGCGTCTAAAGCAACTGGCAATACCTGCATTTAAGGTAATGTATTGCTGGCCTTTAACATGAGGGTATAAAAAACACTCTTCCTTACCATTTAGCTTTTGTAATAACCATAACGGTCCTTCTTTAATGGTTTTTAACGTTGTTTTACGTATGTTTTCCCAATCACTGCACTTTTTTAATTGGCTAACTGAGTTAATGTTTCTTAATTTTGCATCATGCAGTGTGGTGATGATTTTGGCTTGTTTTTTGGAATTAGTGTTTTGTAAAAGCAACAGGTCTCTATTATTACCAATAGCAGCAAAAGGAGATGCTTGGTGCCAATATAAGGTAATAAACTTTTCGACTAATTCGTCAAAAGTTATTTGTAATTGGGCATTCGGATCTATTTGCTGTTTTTCAATGCTGATATCAGCAAGCGCATGTAACAAAGCAAACTTATAAGTGGCACTAAAATCCCCTTCCACCAGCATGCGCTGGATATAAGCGATAAAGTCGAGCTGTTGCTGCATAGCCATCTCTAAACTATGCCTTTAAAAAATTGATGAGAGCTGCTTTTAAGCGCATAACTAAATCCTGTTACTGCGGCTTAAAACTAAAAACCGCTCCATGGTTTTAAATCAATACTTATTCACTAGATGTTAAGCTAGCGTTAAGCTTTCAAACAATCTAGCATAAGTAGTGATGAAAAATATAGACTTTTTCAGTAAGCGGGGTAATAAATCTAATTTTTAGGGAGGAATTTTATAGCTAAAATGCGGTACTTTAAGGATGTACCACATTATTTTTAATAATTGACTATAAGACTAAAAGATTACTTAAATAGTTCTTCTGTGCAAAATAGCATTCAGCCATATCTCTGACGCTCGCTCGGGCCGTTGGTCGGCGCTTTGCCACGACTTAAGGGTAAACAAATTGGTGTTTTTGATAATGCTCTCAAGCGTTTGCTCGTTTAGGTCGGTAAATTCGCGGCCGTTGTGCTCGCGCTCGCCGTCGCCGTATTTAAACGATACATACACAATTCCTTGTGGCTTGAGTGCACGGGCTAGGTTGTTAAATGCTTCGGTTAAGTCATTTTTTGCGACATGAATTAAGCTTGCGCAGCACCAAATACCATCGTATTTATCAACATCATTGAGTGCTTTAAAACTGCTTACAGCCACTTTTTGATTTAGGTATTCTGAAGCGAGTTTGGCAATTTCAGGGCTTATATCAAACGCATCAACATTAAAGCCACGCTCTTTAAAAATGAAGGCGTCGCGCCCTGAGCCACAACCAGCATCTAACAACGTGCCATTTTTAGGGATTAGCGGTAAAAATTCATCGTAAAGTTCTGTTAAGTCTACATCGAGCGTGGCATCTACAAATGCTTGTGCGTTCTGGTTGTAGTAATCGATTGTTTTAGTTGCCATTTTATATCCTTTATTGTGGCAGCGGTGTTTGCGTTAAAAATATCATTAAAAGGTGAGGATCATAAATAAATTTAGCAGATGTAGTGAGTATATAAATAAGTATTTATATGTAGAATGCCCTTTAAATACTATAAAATTATAAATGTAACCTTCTACTCACTTTTTAACTACCACCTCAATTTATAATATTAAAACACCTTTAAAGATTATTAATTAAAACAACAATTTTTTATTGCTCTGGTAACAATTTTCTCATACCTTATGTCGCCCATTTCGCAACTTACTACTATAATATTAAGCGAAATCAACATTTTCATACTAAATATTAGGGATACACAATGAAAAAACTTCCTATTGCATTAGCTCTATGTGCTGCTTTTGTGTCTGCAAACACGCTAGCAGAGGTTCGCATAAACGGCTTTGCTTCAATAGTTGGTGGTAAAACTCTTGATGACGACAACGCGACACTGTACGGCTACGATGATGACATTTCGTTCAAAAACGAGAGTATGTTCGCATTACAGCTGTCTGCTGATTTACAAGAAAAACTAAGTGCAACAGCGCAAATTGTTGCTCGTGGCAGTGATGATTTTGATGCTGAGTTTGAATGGGCTTATCTAACCTATGAGTTTACAGATGAGCTACAAGTTAGTGCAGGTAAAATGCGCGTGCCTTTTTATCGCTACTCTGACTTTTTAGATGTGGGCTACACGTATCGTTGGGTTCGTCCACCACAATCGGTATATAACTTACCATTTTCGACTTATGAAGGTTTAAGCCTTCTTCATAATACGCAGCTAGGCGACTGGGATTCTACGGTACAGGTTATCTATGGAAGCTTTGACGACAAAATTGCTGTGGTTTCTGTAAACGGTGATACCGAACTAAATGATATTGCAGGTATTAACTGGACGCTATCTTACGACTGGTTTAGTGCCCGCGCTGCTTATTTTGTAGCAGAAACGTCAATCGCGATTGAAAACGATACCGATGCTGGTATTGCACTTAATGGCTTAGAGCAAACATTGCGTAATGCAGGGTTTGTTGATCAAGCTGATGATATTGCTGTTAACGAAGATGATGGCTCTTTCTTAGCGCTTGGTTTTTCAATTGATTACAACGACATTTTATTTGATGCCGAATACACTGAGTTTGAAGTTGATAACAGTGCGCTTGCTAAGCAAACACAGTATTACACGTCAGTGGGCTACCGTATGGATGAGTGGACTGTTCACTTAACTTACGAAAATAACGATGATAAGCACGATAGTAGTCGTTACAACGCTCTTCCTGCTGTACCCGCTTTAAACGCCGGTATTAATCAAGTATTGGAAAGCGGTAAAGCTAAAAGTAATGTTTACACTATTGGTACTCGTTATGACTTCCACCCTTCAGCAGCTTTAAAAGTGGACTTTAGCCGCTTTAAAGATGACATCACTGATACAGACACTGATGTAGTTGCTGTTGCTGTAGACTTAGTTTTTTAATTGGAGCGCATAATGAAAAAATTACTTTTAGCTACAGCGGTAGCGCTTTTATCAAGCACCGCTTTTGCTGATGTTGCTGTGATTGTTAACCCTGCGAATGGCAATGCAATTGATGAAGGCACAATTAAAAAAATCTACCTAGGTAAAGCAAAGTCATTTGATGATGGCACTAAAGTAAACCCTGTAAACCAAGACGGTAACAGTGTTAGCGATGAATTTAACGACAAAGTAGTCGGTAAATCGAGCAGTCAGCTTAATGCTTATTGGTCAAAGTTAGTATTTACAGGTAAAGGCACACCGCCAGAAAAGCTTGCTAATGACCAAGCTGTTATCGATTTTGTATCAGCAAACGGTGATGCTATTGGTTATATTGATGCATCAAAAGTAACTGATAAAGTGAAGGTTGTTGCAACGTTCTAATTGCGTTTCAATAAAAAGAGCCACCTTCTAAAAGGTGGCTCTTTATGAGTCTACTAAAGCTGGCGTTGCCTGCTTTTTATATGTAATTTTATTCGACCTTAAATTTAGCCGTAGCATCTAGTAGTGAGTCAGAAAGGTAATGCAGGTTCTTCGCAACATCTCTTACCTCAGACAATGAATTCATTGTCTCTTCAAATGACATATGCATATTAGAAACATTATCAACCACCATACTCGCGACCGATGTTTGCTCTTCAGTAGCCGCTGCAATTTGTGAGTTCATACCATTTATTTCTAGAATTTGCTCTGCAATTTTTTCAATTGAGAGGCCTGTATTTTCAGCTGCTTGTGCGTTGTTTGTAGCCATATCTCTGGCTGATGTCATGGCATTAACAGACTCGTTTGCTGCCGTTGTTAATGTTGTAAGCAGCTCTCTAATTTCGTTGGTAGATTGCGATGTTCTTGATGCTAGTTCTCTTACTTCATCTGCAACAACGGCAAAACCTCGTCCTTGCTCACCCGCTCTTGCAGCTTCAATCGCTGCGTTAAGTGCCAATAGGTTAGTTTGCTCAGCTATCGAGGTAATAACGTTTAAAATCTGTGTCACATTTTTTGTGTCATCAGCGAGTCGGTTAATGGTCGTTGCAGCTTGATTAATTTCATTGCTCAAAGTGCGTGACTCTTGCACTGAACGCTGTATTTGAGTGCGGCTTTGCTCTACCTCTTGCTCAGCAGTTTGTGCTGCATGTGACGCACTGGCCGCCGATTGTGAAATGTCAGCAACGCTTTGACGCATCTCTTCCATTGAGTGTTTTACCACTTCTGCATCTGTTGTTTGCTTGGTTGTTGCTTTTTCTGCACGCTCCATGCCTTGCACTAAGCGTGTTGAGTTTTCCATTAACGGCTCACATACAGACATCACATCCATCACCGCCGCCTTTAAAAGCTTAATAAAGGCATTAAAGTTAATAGACACTTGGCCAATTTCATCTTTTGCATGAACAGCAAGTTGTGTGCTTAACGAGCCTTTACCATCGGCAAGTAACCCTAAATTATTTGCCGCTGCACTGGCAGACGAGCCAATTCCACGGGCAATCCAAATAGAGGTAATTACTAATAAAAAGAGTGAAATAACTGACACCACAAGCATTAACTGTAACGCATTATCTGAGCGTGCTTTAGTCGCCTGAACAAGTTCAAAGAAACGGTCATCTGCGCGTGTTTGAGCACGCTTAAAACCTTCAAGTACAGCCTCATAGAGTTGTGTTTTTTGCTGAGCTTGCTGCTGAATTTTACTAAAATCAGCGGTACCTGAGATCATTGAGCTTGCGATCGTGGAAGAAATATTAGCGTACTGTTTTAGCTTTTCTTTTGTATCATCATGAACATACGTATCGTTAATGGCAATAATATTTTTTAAATTTTCATTAATTGTTTTATAGGTTTGTGCTGCACTTTCAACTAAGTCTGGCTCACCAAATGTCACTGCTTGTGTGTAGAGTTCGTCTAATTTTTCAAGTAAACCAACATTTGATGACGTTAACTTTACTACTTCGTATGAAGACTTTTCTAACTCATCAAGTGAGGCTCTGTTGTCATTCATTGCGATGTAGTTTACTAACACAATAATGACAAATGCTGCCACTGCTATACATGTAATCGCGTGTATTTTTTTAGTAATACTTAAGTTTTTAAAAGAAATACCTGCCGCCATTGAATTCACCTTTGCTGTCTTGTTATACGTATTATCGCCCGATTTATAAAAACTGTTAACTATATTTATATATTTTCAGGGTTTTTTGTTAGCAACTAGGAAACAGTTTTAATCAAAAATACGTTTAACTTGAATGTAAACTCAGTATAGCAGTAACTTTTAGCTCGCAGCTTTTTGATTACAAAATCAATCCTTTTTTATCAAATTGACTTTATGTTTTAAAATAAGGGAGGAGTGCTTTATTAGTGAGCAAAATGAAAAAGGCCCTTTCGGGCCCCAACGTGGAGAGGGTTATTCATCGCCCTGGTTTGTAGCGATAATTTTCAGACTATTTCCAGCAATAAATAAAGATGCTGCAAACAAACCGATATCTTTCAGTAGAAACTCACCAACAAAACTTAGCACAGGGAAACCTGCTTCCGTTGTAATGCCGGATAGAAATACCATCATGCTAATTGTTACAACAAATAACGCCATTGATAACAGGCCACCAACCACTGATAAAGCAGGATTGACGAAGCGTCCAAAAAATAGCAAACCAATGATGATTTCAAGCGTTCCTAAAAAATTTACCAGACCTTGTTTCGAGAAAATGACATACATCCAAGAAACGAGAGGGTTGTTGGCGATCATGCCGTACATGCCTTCAGCCTGTCCTTGCGTAAATTTAATTCCACCAAACCAAATATAAATAATACCTAAGGTAATATATAAAAGTGGTAAACCAGCATTCTCTAGTTTGCTTGCAATTCGTTGTGCTGTTTGTTGCTGCGTTGTAGTTAAGTTCATGAGTTTCTCCTGTGGCTATAGCCGTTTTTGTTTAAAGGCTTTTAGCCTCACTTTGGGTAATTAGGTTAATTCAACTTGTGGAAAGTCAATTTCAATATCAAATGCTTCGTTAAAGTAGTTTGTGAAGCTATTTAGGGCGATATGACCAATCACTTCAACAAGCTGTTCATCGCTAAAGCCAGCACTTTTTACACGCTGTAATTGCTCTTGCGACACACTACCGCGTGATTCAATCACTTGCTTTGCAAAGCTCAGTAACACATTTGTTTGATCGTCTGCTGAAGTTGCTTTTAAATTAGCTTTAATTTCATCGGCTGACAGGCCTAGCTTGTCGCTAATATATGAATGAGCAGAAGCACAGTAGCGACAACCATTAGTACCTGCGATTGCTAACGCTAACTGCTCTGAGTGCAATTGTGTTAAAGAGCCTTTATCTAAAGCCGCTTTAAAATTTAAAAAACCTTGTAACGCTGCGGGTGAATTAGCGAGCGCACCAAATAAATTAAGCTCTGCACCCATTGCCTGCTTAAGATCACTTAGCTGAGTTTGCGCTTGGCCGCTCGTGGTGTTTACTGTCAATGTTGTAATGCGTTGCATAGTAATGCTCCTCGTACAATTTAATTACCTACTAGTAGGTAGGTTTGTTGGGTAAATTTTTTAGAAACAGAATTTATGATCTAAATGATCATAAACTCAGTGTTTCTAAACATGCATCACAAGTTTGTATGAATAAACCTTGATGATGCTCACTTCTGTTTAACATTAGTGCGCCTTTAATCGCGCAACATATTATTACAGCTTGCTGATAAGCTGACGTTTTAAAACTAAACTCATTGCTTTCAAGACCAGCTTGTAAAATAGAGCTAAGTATCTGTAATTCAAGATCAGCCATTTTCGTCACTTGCTTTTGCAATGGTTCTGCCATTAAACGTAAATCTGTTTGCATGGCATATATTCCGCACATTTGCTTTTCGCTGGCACAGCTTTGAAAAACATCAAAATAACCTTTTAAACGCTCTTTAGCTGAAGGCAATGTTTTTAAATGTGACTCAAGTTGCTGAAGCTGCTCACATTTAAGTTGGCAGAATGCAATACCTAAATCAGCTTTTGTTGCAAAATGGTGGTGGATACTCGCTTTACGAATATCGAGCTCTTTTGCAAGATCAGCATAACTAAAACCATGAAAGCCATTACTCTGAATGAGCTTATCTGCAAGTTGCAGAATATTTGTATATGTCGTGTTCATGGCAGCCATCTTACCTACCAGTTGGTAGGTAAGCAAGTTATTTTTTAAACATTTGATCAAAAAGATCCTCAAACTAAATATAGTCTATTAAAAATCATATGGTTAATAGTTTTAAGAATATTGAATAGGTAAACATATTTTTTATAAAGATAGGTAGCAACGGCTTTATGCCGCAAAATGGCAAATTACAACGCGATATAAAATCGCGACTACGGGCTGTTATGGCAAACATGTTTCACGTCTTCAGGTAGCAGCGGCTTCATGCCGCGACATGGCAAATTGCAACGCGATGTAAAATACGCTTAAGATTGTACTGTTTCCAACTTTGTCTTCTTTTTAATGGCGTTCTGAAAGGCTGATCTGTATAATCCGCGGCCTATTATTTACCCTATTGCTTGTTTATTTTCGCAGTTGCTGCGCCCATAACCTGTCAGTCTTTTTCTAGGAATAATTCGTTGATTTCAACCGCTAATATCACCATGCAGTTTGGCGCAGAGCCTTTATTTGAAAATATATCAGCCAAGTTTGGTAACGGTAATCGCTATGGTTTAATTGGCGCTAATGGCTGCGGCAAATCAACCTTTATGAAAATCTTAAGTGGTGCGCTTGTACCTACCGCTGGCAATGTGTCGATTGCGCCTGGTTTAAAGCTAGGTACGCTAAGCCAAGATCAGTTTGCGTTTGAGCAATACACTGTGGTTGATGCGGTGATCATGGGTGATGCAGAGCTTTGGAAAGTTAAACAAGAGCGCGACCGTATCTATTCTTTGCCAGAAATGAGTGAAGAAGACGGCATGAAAGTCGCTGAGCTTGAAAGCGTTTTTGCTGAAATGGATGGCTACACAGCAGAAAGCCGCGCAGAAGAAATTTTGCTTCAAGCCGGTATTGAGCAAGCGTTTCATTACGGCTTAATGGCAAACGTTGCGCCGGGCTGGAAACTTCGTGTGCTGTTAGCACAAGCGCTATTTGCAAACCCTGATATTTTGCTGCTTGATGAGCCAACCAATAACCTTGATATTCACACCATTACATGGCTAGCTAATGAGCTTAACCAGCGTAAGTGTACGATGATTATCATCTCGCACGACCGTCACTTCTTAAACTCGGTATGTACACACATGGCCGATATCGATTACGGTGAGCTAAGAATTTACCCTGGTAACTACGAAAAGTGGATCGAAGCTTCAAGCTTGCAACGCGAACAGCTACTTGCTGAAAACGCAAAGAAGAGCGCTGAAATTGACGAGCTACAAGAGTTCGTAAACCGCTTTGGTGCTAACGCATCAAAAGCAAAACTAGCGAGTTCTCGTGCTAAGCGCATGGATAAAATTAAGCTTGATGAGGTAAAAGCGTCAAGCCGCATTAGCCCATCACTTCGTTTTGACGAAGGCAAAAAGATGTATCGCCAAGCATTAGAGCTTACTAAGTTAGGTCATGGCTTTGATGGCGAAACCCTGTTCAGCGGCGGTGAGCTACTACTTGAAGCCGGTGCTAAGCTTGCGGTTATTGGTGAAAACGGTGTTGGTAAAACCACCCTATTACGTTGCCTAGTGAATGAATTACAAAGCAACGAAGGTGTGGTTAAGTGGTCTGAAAATGCAAGCATCGGTTATTGTCCTCAAGATAGTAGTAAAGAATTTGATAACGATCTCACGCTGTTTGATTGGATGTCACAATGGCGCACCGCCAAGCACAATGATTTAATGGTTCGCGCTATGCTGGGTCGATTATTATTTACCGCCGACGATGCCAATAAAAAAGCGCGTAATTGCTCGGGTGGTGAAAAGAACCGCTTGTTGTTTGGTAAGTTGATGATGCAAGACATCAATGTATTGATTATGGACGAACCGACTAATCACATGGATATGGAAGCCATTGAAGCACTTAATAATGCATTAAAAGATTACCAAGGTACGTTGATCTTTGTCAGTCATGACCGTGAATTTGTCTCATCATTGGCAACACGTATCATCGATATTAAGGATAAACAGGTCATCGATTTTCAAGGTACATTTGACGAGTATATGGATCATCTGGCCCAGCAAGCCTAGTGCACTTGAGCACCATAAAAAAAGGCTACAGAGTTCTGTAGCCTTTTGGGTGTAACATCATATCAAATTAAATATCAAAGCGGTCGGCGTTCATCACTTTAACCCACGCATCGACAAAGTCTTGTACAAAACGCTCTTTGTTGTCGTCTTGTGCGTAAAACTCTGCGTATGAACGCAAGATTGAGTTTGAACCAAACACTAAATCAACACGTGTCGCTGTCCACTTGGTAACCCCAGTGCTGCGCTCAACAATATCGTAGAAACCTTTGCTTATTGGCTTCCACGTGTAAGCCATATCGGTTAGATTGACGAAAAAGTCGGTGCTTAATGTACCCACGTTATCAGTAAACACACCGTGTAACGTACCATCATAGTTAGTACCCAACACACGCATACCACCAACGAGTGCTGTCATCTCTGGCGCTGTTAAGCCCATTAATTGTGTACGTTCTAGCATCAGCTCTTCAGCAGAAACTGCGTAGTCTTTTTTCTGCCAGTTACGGAAACCGTCATGAATTGGTTCAAGCACGTCGAACGAATCAGCATCTGTCATATCATCCGTTGCATCACCACGACCAGGCGCAAATGGCACGGTTATATCAACGCCTGCTGCTTTTGCTGCTTGTTCAACCGCAGCTGTACCACCAAGTACAATTAAGTCTGCAATGCTTACTGGTTTGCTTAAACCCGCTTGCACAGATTCAAGCGCACTGAGTACTTTTGCTAAACGTTTTGGTTCGTTACCTTGCCAATCTTTTTGTGGCGCAAGACGAATGCGTGCACCATTTGCACCACCACGGTGATCTGAGCCACGGTAAGTACGTGCGCTATCCCATGCAGTTGTAATAAGGTCTGCTTGGCTTACACCACAGTTAAGTAGCTTGGTTTTAAGCTCGCTAATTTCGCTGTCTGATAATGTGTAATCAACCGCAGGGATCGGATCTTGCCAAATTAGATCTTCGCTTGGTACATCTGCACCTAAGTAACGCGATTTTGGACCTAAGTCACGGTGTGTGAGTTTAAACCATGCACGTGCAAACACATCACTAAAGTATTCAAAGTCATCGTTAAAACGCTCGATAATCTTACGGTAGGTTGGGTCCATTTTCATCGCCATATCGGCGTCGGTCATAATTGGGTTTAGACGAATTGATGGATCTTCCACATCAACTGGCTTGTCTTCTTCTTTGATATCGATTGGTTCCCATTGCCATGCACCTGCAGGGCTCTTCTTAAGTTCCCACTCGTAGTTAAGCAGCAAGTAGCAATAACCGTTATCCCATTTCGTTGGGTGAGTTGTCCACGCACCTTCGATACCCGACGTCATCGTATCACGACCAATACCGCGTGAATTATGGTTGTTCCAACCAAGGCCCTGCTCAAACACATCTGCCGCTTCCGGCTCAGGGCCAACGTTTGCTTCGCTGCCGTTACCATGCGTTTTACCTACGGTATGACCACCGACTGTTAATGCCGCAGTTTCTTCGTCATCCATTGCCATACGGGCAAATGTTTCGCGAACTTGTTCCGCCGTTTTAAGCGGATCAGGGTTACCATTCACCCCTTCAGGGTTTACATAAATTAAACCCATTTGTACCGCAGCAAGCGGATTTTCCATCGTGTCGGGTTTTTCTACATTGGTGTAGCGTTCATCACTTGGTGCTAGCCATTCTTTTTCAGCGCCCCAGTAAACATCTTTTTCTGGGTGCCAAATATCTTCACGGCCGCCAGCAAAACCAAAGGTTTTTAAGCCCATTGATTCGTAAGCCATATTACCAGCTAAAATCATTAAATCGGCCCAAGATAGCTTGTTACCGTATTTCTTTTTAATAGGCCAAAGTAAACGACGTGCTTTGTCTAGGTTAGCGTTATCAGGCCATGAATTTAAAGGCGCAAAACGTTGGTTACCTGTACCACCGCCGCCACGGCCATCTTCTAAACGGTATGAACCCGCTGAATGCCATGCCATACGGATCATTAAACCACCGTAATGACCCCAGTCAGCAGGCCACCACTGCTGGCTTTCAGTCATCAAGTTTTTTAAGTCAGTTTTTACAGCTTCAAGATCGAGCGATTTAAATGCTTCAGCGTAGTTGAAGTCTTTACCGTAAGGGCTAGTTTTGCTGTCGTGTTGATGAAGAATGTCGAAATTAAGAGAATTTGGCCACCAATCTGTATTTGATTGTGCGGTGACAGTGTTACTACCATGCATAACTGGGCAGCCGCCCGTTTTTCCATTACTCATTGTATGCTCCTCAAAAGCTAAAGATATGACAGATATTTATGTATTAATACTGATACGTCTTTGTCATAAAAAAGGATTTCCTGTTAATAATGAATCACTAATCACTTAGAATTTCCCGTTGCTTTAAACTATAGGGGCAGTGCAAAAATAAAGCTAGGCCTGTCTTTATTTTTAAATCGATTGTATTAATTGAAAAATCTGATTTGAGTTATTGGCAAAAGTCATACATTTTATAAGGGTATTCATTGACGGTGAGAAAATCATGAAAGCCATAAACCCGCAGGTTGCAAGACAACTAAGTATTAACTTTTTTATCGCTAATTTACCTTTATTAATGTTAACAGGAATGCTTGTTGCCTCAATTGTTGGGCTGGTGTTTCGAAGCCCAATTTTATTTTGGCTCACACTGATAATGACGCCTCTGGCTATAAATCACTTATATTCAAGAAGAAAAATTAAGCAATTTTGCAAGACAAACTCATGCGATAATTTATCTTGTCTTGGCAAAGCTGTTGATTAAAAATTAATTTTATTACCCAGTCACCAGATTATTTAACCTGCATTTAGCTTAAATTTTGTTTATTAAGCTATATTAATAGGCAGTTTTAAGGTGACTGAGACACCTTGATTAGGCTGACTAGCGACGTTAATTTCGCCTTGCAAGGCTTGGGTTGCAAGGTTATACACTATCGACATTCCCAAACCGCTTCCACCTGTGCCACGCTTAGTGGTAAAA
The DNA here is from genome assembly GCA_004208945.1 of Pseudoalteromonas sp. CO133X. Lineage (GTDB taxonomy): Bacteria > Pseudomonadota > Gammaproteobacteria > Enterobacterales > Alteromonadaceae > Pseudoalteromonas. The sequence continues at coordinate 294,905 of SGPE01000030.1, forward strand.
AATGGTTCAAATACTTTATGCATCACCTCATCAGTCATTCCACAGCCATTATCTTTATAGCAAAGTGTGTATATTCCCTTTTCATCATCTAGGTGAACGCTAATATCAATCACATTGTGTTCTTTCCCAATAAAACCGTGTACACAACTATTATTCACTAAATTTAAAATGATTTGACTGAGTGCTCCTGGAACAGTTATTAGTGTAAGGTCATCTGCACAGTCAATATTAACAGTAACATTATGGCTGCGTGTTAGAGGCACTAAACTGTGAACGATATTCTCGAGGTAGGCTTTAATTTGAGTTTCTAATAAATTTAACGAAGATTGATCAACCGCAGTTTGCTTGAAATCGCTGATCAGTTTTGCGGCACGCTCTAAGTTAGTAAATGAAATTTTTATGCATTCATTTAAATGATTCATTCCTTCTAGCAACGCGTGCTTGGTTAACGTATTGGCACTTATGAGTTTATCAAGCTCAGTAAGTTTATCTTTTGCTGAACTATTTGCTGTAACAGCAATACCAATCGGTGTATTTACCTCATGAGCAATACCTGCAACTAAGTTACCCAAAGAAGCCATTTTTTCAGACTCAATAAGCTTTTCTTGCATTTCTGTAAGCTCATTTAGCGTTTTTTCAAGAGTGCGGGTTCGCTCTGCCACACGGTGCTCTAAATGTTGGTTAGCCCTTTCTAACTCTGCATTTATTCGCTCATTCTCCTGTGCCGACAGCGCACGCCCATACAGATCTGCTAATGCGCCAATAAATGAACATTCATCTTCAGTCCACTCTCGTTCTCCCCCTATATGTTCACAGCAAAATATCCCTATCATTTTTCCTTTGTAGCGTATTGGCGCATCAAGCATGGCACCTATGTTTAAAGGGGTGAGGTAACTTTCACTAAATTCGTAAGTCGCAGGGTCGGTGTGAGCATTAACAGCGGTAATAGTCCGTTGCGTATCAAGGGCTTTAAAGTAATCAGGGTAGGCGTCTCTTGGAAGCACTAGCATTTGAATTTCTTTGCCATTTTCTCTATCAAGTAAAAGGCGACATTCGATAGCCGTATTTTCTTCATTCAGTAACCAAATACCCGCTCTGCCTATTTCTAGACCGTCTAACACTGCATTTAAAATTAAACGTTCAGCTAATTCAACGTTACCACTATCAAGATCTGAAGATATTGATACTCCATAGAGTAGTTGGACTAGTTGTTGGCGCATCACTCTCACCTTTTAGTTGTAAGACCCTTTAAGTCTAGACGAACAAAACTGATCTAGCATATTGAAAATAAATTTTTAGAAACTCTTTTAGTATTAAGTAGTTGTTCAGATACAAATAGCTATATTACACCTAACTCCTGTTGATACCCCTTACAACTTTATGTTGTTTATGCAGTTTAACCAGCTCACCCTACGAGCTGGTTTTTTTTGCCTAGTCCACAGTGCTCACGCATGTTACAGTTAGCCTAGAATTCACTATAAATGAATAAGCTATGCGTTATATCTTACTATTAATTACCCTATTAATGAGCCTTTCAACCCTTGCTAGTGCTCAAAACGAAACAGAAAACCGCCCTGCGCTGACAGAAGCCGAGCAACAGCAAGCTCTCGATAAGCTACAAGAGCCTATGTATAAACCGCTCTTAGAGCGCTATATTCTTGATGAGCTTAAAGCTGTGCGCCAAGATCAACAAAAGTTACGCGAAGATGTAACAAAACAAGTCGCTCACACTCAATTAGATACTGCTGATCGTGCTTTAACTTATACAACGGACACGATAAATAATGTCTTCTTCATTATCACGATTACTGCATCGATCTTGGTTTTAGTAGGCTGGAATTCATTACGCGATGTGAAAAATAAAGTAGAAGACATCGTAAATACACGCGTGAGTGCGATCACTAAAGAATATGAAGAACGTCTTAAAGTATTAGAAGAGAAGCTACGTGAACGTTCTGAAGAGATTCTGCTCAATCAGCAAAAGATCTCAATCACAAACGAAGTGCACTCTTTATGGATGCGAGCTAATTTAGAAAGTGATGTTGCGAATAAGATTGAAATATTCGATGAAATTTTAAAACGTAAACCAGAAGATGTTGAAGCTATTGCCTACAAAGCAGATGCGCTACTTGAGATAAACGAAACAGGCGAAGCAATCGAGTTATGTAATCAAGCACTTGAAATAGATAGTGACTATGGTTATGCGTATTGGCAACGAGCCTGTGCGTATGCTTTATTACACAAACATGCAGATGCGATTGCTGATATTCGTATGTCTTTGGAATATTCACCAAATCTTCGCAATGAATTATTACATGAAAGTGCCTTTGCAAGCTTACATGATAATGAAAGCTTCAATTCGTTGGTAAACGAAACGGCTTAGCCAAGACGCGCGAAGGATACGTTGGGTCGAGCGGAGCGAGACCCAACGTAAAGGAGCTTTAAGCCGTAGGTGCTAGAACGCGATATGAAATCGCTGCTACCACGAATCTAATAATTTTCCCCTTATAACTCGCTAACTTTGTCTCCCTCTCTTGTAAAAAAAACAAATACCGCTAAACTAATCATTAAACACCTAATGACTTATAAAGTAATCAATATGCGTTCTGAGCAGGCTGTAAAAATGGCACAAAAACTGGGAGATTTGATTCGCCAGCACCGAACTCTTCATTATACGCAAAGTACATTTGCGAAAATGATTGGGGTATCACGTTCGACTGTACAAAAGTTAGAACAAGGTGATGTCGTGAAAAGTGATATTCTTTTTGAAGCACTGGTTGTACTTAACTTACAAGGAGCGCTTCTTGACGAAATAAATGAATTAGCAGCCGACGTAGGTGGATACAATGCTCGCCAACGTAAACGAAATTCACCACAGGAAATTAATGATGACTTCTGAGTGCTATGTATTTATAGATGGTTTAGAAGAAAAACCCATTATCTGTGGTTACTTTAAATTAGATAATCAATCGGGTCGCGGTGAGTTCAACTATGGTAAGAGTTATTTAGCCCGAAGCGATGCCTTTGCTCTAGACCCAATACATCTTCCATTAAAGTCAGGGATTTTTAGTTACACCGCTAATAAAGGAGTGTTTGGCGTATTGAGTGATGCAGGAGCTAACTCATGGGGCCGCAAGTTAATTCTTTCGCTTCATAATACAAAACCTAAAAACGAGCTAGAGTTTTTACTAGCAGGCTCTGGGTATGGTGTAGGAGCTCTTGTTTTTAGTCTCTCTCGAAGTGCCTCAAAACATAAAACTAACAAAAACACCTTGTCTGATTTAGCCTTACTAAACCAAGCTAAAGATGACTTGCTGGCGAATAAAACAATTTCAGAAGAAGCTAAGAAAGCATTTGAGTTTGGCCAAAGCATGGGGGGAGCTAGACCAAAGACCTCTATACAAATTGACAACAAACTCTACTTAGCAAAATTCAATCGCCAAGATGATTTATTCAATTTAGTCAGAGCCGAGCATGCTGCAATGAAAATGGCAGAACAGCTTGGCATTAATACTGCTCCTACCTTCATTCATGAAACACATACCGGTGATGTGCTACTTGTTGAGCGATTTGATGTATGCAATGGTTTACCAACACACCACTTTTTAAGTGCAAATAGCTTACTTCAAAAACCCAAAATTGCTATGAGTGACCTTTCAAGTAACTACTCATATGGTCAATTAGCTGAATTCATTAGGCATCAAACAATACAAAATGCAGGCGATGCTGAAGAGCTGTTTAAGCGGATGGTGTTCAATGCGTACATAGGTAATACAGATGATCACACTCGCAATCATGCATTCTTATATTCATTTTCACAAAAAAATTGGCGATTAAGTCCAGCCTATGACATCACTCCTATCAACAACTCAAAACAACATGGCCTTGGTTTTGGCGATGATGGGCGTTATGCAAGTAAAAGCAATTTTTTATCTCAGGCAAAACGGTTTGGATTAGCAACTTCAGCAGCAAAAAATATCATTAAAGAGATAGAAGAATATTGCAAAGATTGGCCGATTCACTTTAAACACTTTGCAGACGTTAGTGATGAAGATATCACTCGTTTAAAAGGTGTAATTCCCGAAATAAATGAAGGTTGATAGCAAAAAAGCATGAAACAAGTTTCACGCCTACATGTAGCCGCAGGTTTATCCCGCGTCATTAGGTGCTAGGATTTAGGTGCTGGCGCTTGGTTCTAGGTGCTAGAACGCGATGTGAAATCGCTGCTACCACGAATCGAGTAACTTTCATCTACCCAAAAAAAAGAGCAGCTGAGCTGCTCTTTTTTCTAACGGAAGAATAACACTTTGGTTATTTTACCGTTTTCGATTTGGTAACTTGTTACAAATTCAGCCCGCTTATCAACCACATTCGGGTCTTCTGAACAGGTTTCTGATAACTCATGATCAATCACTATATTGCCATGCACAATACGTTTAATTGGCGATGATTTAATACACTTTAATTTTTTAAACATGATGCCGTAGCGAGCTATAAGCTTCTCTTTTCCTGTGAACATAAGCTCATTAGGAAACGTATAAAACTCAACATTTTCGTCATACATTTTAATAAAAGCATCAATATTACGGGCGTTATAAGCGGCAATAACTTGTTCTATAACCGCTGTTGCCTCTCGTGACTGACGCGCCTTTTCTTGCTGTTTCTCAGTAAGTGCTTTTTTAGCTTTAGCAACAGCTTGTTCAGCCTCATTTACAGCCTCTTGTTTTTCCTCTGCGGTCTTAGGCTGTTCTGCAGGTGCAGGGTTTTGTGAACCTAATACCTTACTGTCATCAACCTCAGCCACCGGTTTTTTAGCTTGGGCTGAGCTCGGTACTTGCTGAGTCGCTGACTTCTGTTCAATAAATTCAAGGCTATCGACGTCTTTCTTTTCAGGTTCGTTTACTGAAGCTGGCTGAGCTTGCTTTTGTTCAGTGCTTAACTCTGAGGCAGCCAATTGCCATGAAATAAATAGACTTATTGCAAAAAGTAACGGTTTCATAGTTTTCCTAAACAGACCATGCTCATTTGAGGCGCTAAAGTAGCAAATTCTAGCTATTAGGCATAGCTTTTTACCAATATTGCTCAACAGTTATATGACCAGGATCACGACGCCTATTGCGGCTAAAGCCAAGCTCTAGCAAAATAGCTGTTGTATCTTTCACCATTTCTGGATTACCACAAATCATAAATTGTGTAGTATCAGGCACAGCAGGATGACCTGTAACATCAAACAAACGGTGGTCTTTAATTACATCTGTGATCCGACCATTAAACCCCATTGTGACTGACTCTCGGCTGACTACAGGAGAATAATGCAAGTTTGGCTGCTGCTGTAGTAGTGCTTTAATGCGATCTTGGTAGCTCAAATCTTCATTAAGGCGCACCCCATGCACAAGATGAACATGCTCAAACTTTTGCCATACTTCGCCTTGCTCTAATATTGATATAAAAGGCCCAAGTGCCGTACCTGTACTCAGCATATAAAGCTGCTCACTGCTTGGCACTTCATCAAGGGTAAAAAACCCTGTGGCGCGGCGCTCAATGGTGACAGAGTCACCTGGCTTTAATTGTGCCAGCTGCTGAGAAAGTTGACCGTCTTTAACGTTGATAAGATAAAACTCAAGATCTGGGTTATTTGGCGCATTCACATAAGAATAGGCACGTGCTACCCGTTTATCACCGACTTGCATTGCAAGCTTTGTAAACTGCCCTGCCGTGAATGGTTCGACATCGGCATTAACGATTAAGCTAAATAGTGAGTCGGTCCACCATTTAACGTCTTTTACCTTAGCTTCAACCCAATTAGACATACACATCCTCAGTTGTTGTTCCTCTATTAAAAATGGCAACAGTTGGTTGAATTTTCAAGTTTTAAGGGACAGTTGCGAGATGCGAAGAGGATTTTACGCGAGGTAAATAAGTTAGCTATAAAAAAAGCCGCATAAATGCGGCTTTGAGGTTAGTCTCACTTCACTTTGGGCGTGTCTCCAAATTTCAGTGAATACGTTACCAAGGAACTTGTTTAAATTGATTCTAAAGCAATTTTAACCATTTCGTTAAAGGTGCTTTGACGCTCTTCACTTGGTGTCGCTTCACCAGTGATTACGTGGTCACTTACAGTAAATAGTGCCATCGCTTTTGCGCCGTATTCAGCGGCTACGCCGTACATGCCAGCTGTTTCCATATCAACAGCAAGTACGCCTAGCTTGTCTAATTCTTGATAGAATGTGTTATCTGCTTGGTAGAATGTATCGGTTGTAAATACATTACCTACTTTCGCTTCAATGCCTAATTCTTTTGCTGCGTTTACGCCGTTAAGTAATAAACCAAAATCAGCAATTGCGGCAAAGTCGTAACCACGTACACGCGCACGGTTTACGTTTGAATCTGTGCTTGCACCTTGTGCAAAGATAACGTCACGGATTTTGATATCGCTACCAATACCGCCACAGGTACCAATACGAATTAGATTTTTAACGCCGTAACTAACGATCAATTCACGGGCATAAATTGACATTGATGGAATACCCATCCCAGAGCCCATAATACTAACTGGTTTACCTTTGTAGGTACCGGTAAAACCATACATATTACGAACGCCTGTTACTTGTTTTGCGTCATCTAAAAAGTTTTCAGCAATGTATTGAGCGCGAAGCGGATCACCCGGCATTAATACCGTTTCTGCAAATTCGCCTACATTGGCGCTGATATGAGGAGTACTCATTATTGGTTTCCTTTTTTGTTCGCTAATAGCTTGTCGTTAAAGCTATCACCGTATTCAAGTGCAGGAAGATTAAACCACTGGGCAAGGGTTTGACCTATGTCTGCAAAACTAGCTCGTTCTCCAAGCGGGGTGTTTGTCATTCCCGGTTGGTATGCAAGTACTGGCACGTATTCACGTGTATGGTCAGTGCCTGCTGCTGTTGGATCACATCCGTGATCGGCCGTGATAATTAACACATCATCACTATTTAGCTGATTTAAGATGGTCGGCAGGTAATCATCAAACTCTTTTAATGCTTTAGCATAGCCAACTGCATTACGGCGATGACCGTACTTTTCATCAAAATCAACTAAGTTTGTAAAAATCAAACTATGCTCTGGTGCGCTTGCAATCACTTCTGAGGTTTTCTCAAGCAAGTTCATTAGCCCTGGCGCTTTGTGTTTTTGGGTGATGCCTTGGTGCGCATAGATATCGGCAATTTTACCAATACTGATCACTTCACCGCCGTCTTGCGATAATTTATCCAGCAAGGTTGGCGACGGTGGTAACACCGAATAGTCACGACGATTGCCTGTACGGGCAAAATCGTCACGGCTTGAACCCAAAAATGGCCGCGCAATCACTCTTCCTATGTTCATTTCATCAAGCAGCGCCCGTGCGATTTCGCAAACCTGATAAAGTTTCTCCAGTCCAAATGATTCTTCGTGCGCGGCTATTTGAAACACGCTATCAACTGAGGTGTAGCAAATCGGCATACCGGTTTGCATGTGTTCTTCACCTAGTTGCTCTAAGATGGTTGTTCCTGAGGCATAGCAGTTACCTAAAATGCCAGGAATCTCTGCACGAGCAATTAGCTCGTCAACAAATTCTTGCGGAAAACACGGCTGTGTATTTGGGAAGTAACCCCAATCAAATAACACAGGTACACCGGCCATTTCCCAGTGTCCTGAAGGCGTGTCTTTACCACTTGATAACTCTTTAGCGTAACCCCATGCGCCAATAGGTGCTTGGCGGTCACTGACTAAACACGGTTCTTTACCTGCGGCTTCGCATGCATCGGCCAAACCTAAACGGGTAAGATTAGGTAGCGATAAGTGCTCACCTGTTTCTTCAGCATAGGCTTTGAGTAAATGAGCGAAAGTATTAGCGCCTACGTCACCAAACTTCTCTGCGTCAGGTGCTGCGCCAATTCCTAGGCTATCTGCCATTAAGATGAGTGCTCTTGCCATGGGTACCTCGTTATCAATATGTGAATACTTTATATGCTCTTCGAATTTTTGGTACAGGACATAAGTCCTGTTTCATAAAACAGAAACATTATAAATTTGCACCTCTGAGCGAAGCAAAAGAGATTAATCGTGTCTTTTTTGCTATTGTGATCTACCTAACAATGTTTCCTTCTGTGTGGGCGAGAACTTTAGTGACACGAACAATTATAGCTATTGCTGGCGCATCTGCGTCGGGCAAGTCTCTTTTTAGCAAGACAATTTATAACGAATTAGTCAATGAGCTTGAACCGGGCGCGATCGCAGTGATCGAAGAAGATGCTTATTACAAAGACCAGTCGCATTTGCCGTTTGACCATCGAACGCAAACCAATTACGACCATCCTGATGCTTTCGAGCATGAGCTTTTGCATGAGCACTTACTTCAATTACGCGCTGGAAAATCAGTAGACGTACCAACTTATGACTATGCAATGCATACCCGTAGCGATGAAACGCGTCGAGTGGCACCTGCAAAAGTACTTATCGTTGAAGGTATTTTGCTATTGAGTGATCCGGCACTTCGAAAAGAATTTGATATTAAGGTGTTCATTGATACACCGTTAGATATCTGCCTTATGCGCCGTATGCAACGAGATATGGAGCAGCGTGGCAGGACATTACAGTCCGTTGTTGATCAATATCAAGCGACAGTGCGACCTATGTTTTATCAGTTTATTGAGCCATCAAAGCACAAAGCTGATCTCGTAGTCACACGCGGCGGTATGAATCGCGTTGCCATTGATATAATTAAAAGTAAAATAAAATATTTACTGCAACAATAACAACGGGAAATAGTCAGTATGACAACATTTATGAGCTTAGTAGGCATTGTTGTGCTACTAGGCATTGCTTTTGCGGCTTCGACAAACCGTAAAGCAATTAATTTAAGAACTGTGGGCATCGCCTTTTTACTTCAAGTGTTAATTGGTGGCTTTGTCTTGTTCTTCGAGGTGGGCAAAAACGTACTGGCAAGTATGTCACGAGGCGTTTCATCGGTTATTGGTTATGCCAATGACGGGATTAGCTTCTTATTTGGCTCACTGGCATCGCAAGATACTTTAGGGTTTATTTTTGCGATACAAGTATTGCCCGTTATCGTGTTCTTCTCAGCACTCGTTGCTGTGTTGTATCACATCGGGGTGATGGATTGGATAATCAAGATTCTAGGCGGTGGCTTACAAAAGCTATTGAAAACCTCGCGACCTGAATCGCTTTCTGCAACCGCCAATATTTTCGTTGGCCAAACAGAAGCACCATTGATTGTTAAACCATTTATCGCCAGCATGACTAAGTCAGAGCTATTCGCGGTAATGGTAGGTGGCCTTGCTACCGTAGCAGGCTCTGTTATGGCAGGCTATGTAACAATTGGTGTAGAGCTTAAATACTTAATTGCAGCCAGCTTTATGGCGGCACCAGGTGGTTTCTTAATGGCAAAAATGATTGTGCCAGAGACCGAAACACCAAAAGAAGATTTAGCAGATTTAGACGTACAAGAAGAAAAACCGGTTAACGTAATTGATGCAGCCGCATCAGGCGCCGCAAACGGTATGCAACTAGCACTGAATGTAGGTGCGATGTTACTTGCTTTCGTAGCACTTATTGCACTTCTAAATGGGTTATTAGGCGGTATTGGTGGTTGGTTTGATCACCCAACATTAACGCTACAAGAAATTTTAGGTTATGTATTTGCACCCGTTGCATGGTTACTAGGTGTACCTTGGGACGAAGCAGTAATCGCAGGCAGTTTTATAGGTCAGAAGGTTGTAGTTAACGAATTCGTTGCTTACCTCGACTTTATTAATTATCGCGATACGTTAAGCGCGCACACACAAGCGATTGTCACATTCGCGTTATGTGGGTTTGCTAACTTATCATCGATAGCAATTTTACTAGGTGGATTAGGCGGTATGGCGCCTAGTCGGCGAAAGGATATCGCACGCTTAGGGCTCAGAGCAGTGTTAGCAGGATCTATGGCTAACCTCATGAGTGCAGCAATTGCAGGTTTTTTCCTCTCGCTAGCTTAGAAACTTAATGAGATGAGCCGTAGTTGCAAAACAATAGGATAGGACTTTAAGGGGTTAAAGGTCTATCTGACTTGAACGATACTTCACCAAGGGCCGCAAGGCCCTTTTATCGTTTTATGTGCTAAGATTTAATTACTAAGTCTTTTTAAGTACATAAATGAAATATTCTCTATTTTTATTCGCCTTATTATGTATAAGTTGGCCTGCTCATAGTGAACCGACATTAACAGTCGTGACCGAACTTTCTCCTCCCAACCAAACGCTAATTAACAACCAAGTTGCAGGCGACAGTACACAGCTTGTTAAGGCTATATTTGCCAAAGCTAATTTAACAGCCAACATTGAACTGTATCCGTGGGCACGCGCTTATAGCATGGCACTAAAAAAGCCAAATACGCTTATTTATAGCATGGCAAAAACACCTGAACGAGAAAGTAAATTCGAATGGATTGGAGCAGTAGCGACTTACCGCATGGGCTTTGTAAAGCTTACACAACGCGCTGATATTAATATAACAGCAAGCGAACAAGCTAAGCAGTATAAAGTTGCAGTTCAACGTGATGACCTTTCAGCAAAGCAGCTTTCTGAACGAGGCTATACCCTGATATACACTTCAGATATAACCCGCTCTTATCAATTGCTCATATCAGGCAAAGTAGACCTTATTGTCGATGATAAAAACTACATAGCGGCAATGGCAGACCAATTAGCACAAGACGAACACAACTTCACCTTTGCTCATACTATCGACTTCTTAGTTATGAAAGGCTACCTTGCAGCAAATAAGAATACAGATCCAAATTACATTAAAGCACTGAAAGACGCTTTTTTAGATGTAGCAAAGAGCCAGACTTATCGAAAAGTGATGATGCAAACTGAATATAATTAGTGCTGACTGACCAAGTACTCATTTATTAACTTGTCTAACTTACCTTGTTTCATTAGCTTTTGATAGCTGGTTTGAAATTGCTCAACAATTTCTTTAGGCATATTTTTATTCAACGCTAAAAAGTTACCCGTCGTATCGTTAAGGGGGAGTTCTATTAACTTTACAACTTCTTGACCCGCATAACCGTATTGCATGAGTTGATAATGGAAGGATAATTCTGAGCCGATAATAAGGTCGAGCTTTCCCTTAAAGAATAAGTTAATGCATTCATAATAATGGCTAAATTTAAGTAAATTCTGCTCATTTTCAAAGCCAATATTTTCTACAAACTGCTCATAAATACTGTCTCTAACCACACCTAGAGTGTAATCTTTCACCTCAGATAAATCTCGCGGATTAACTTGGGGATTCGATTTTAAGCGGTAAAAATAATTACTGGATGAAGCCATAGGTCCAACCCAATTAAATAAAGGCTCTCTATCTGGGATACGTGCTGTAGACACCAGCCCTGCCATCGGCTCCTCTTGCGCTAAGTGATATGCTCTAGACCAAGGTAATAAGATGAATTTACATTCAATATCTGCATCCACACACATTGCTCTTACAAATCGAAGGTTAATTCCTTCCAAGTAGCCTTTATTAGAGAAGTTATAAGGGGGAAACTGCTCGGTATAGATGGTCACACTGTGCTTGGCGTACACAACAGGTGTAATGTACAAACACGCTAATACAAGATATCTAAAAATGGCTAAAATACTCAAATACGACGACTGAATTAACTATAGAAATGTTCATGCTACCAGTCAATTTTTAGGCATAAAAAAAGCAAGCCGTAGCTTGCTTCTTCTTAATTTTTACTAAAAGTAAAAATTATAACGGAGTGATGTTATCCGCTTGAGGGCCTTTTTGACCTTGTGAAAGAGTGAACTCTACACGTTGGCCTTCAGCTAAAGTTTTGAAACCTTCGCTTTTGATAGCGCTGAAGTGTGCAAACACGTCTGGGCCATTTTCTTGCTCGATGAAACCAAAACCTTTAGATTCGTTAAACCACTTAACTGTACCTGAAACAACGTTAGACATAGTCATATTCCTGATATAAAAAATTAAACAATGCCCTTAATGGGCGGGTATAGCAAAAAATCAGATGGAACTTAAAAACTTCAGGACGGTACTACAAGTATTACTTATACAACAACGAAATAAAGATTTAATTACACGCTTTCTTTCTAGCTGCGCCATACTATATAGAGTTACTAGAATAAGTCAAACACTATCGAACGCCGCATAGGCCATCATAAACAGGGCTTGCAGATACTTTTGAATAATTAAAACTCAAACTCTAGCGCCAAACGAAAGCTATGATCTTTGCCCGACTGGCTCAGCTCACTAATAAAACCAGCTTCCCATTTTAATTGATGCTTGGGGCTAAAACGGTGCAAACCTATAAAACCTGGGCCAACACCAAAAAAGTCTTCACCTGCGTAAATTTCAATAGATGGTTGAAACTCAGAGCGATAGCGATAACGATACTGGGCACGAAATTCACTTTCCCACTCGTTTTCAATATCAGCCCCCCACTCATAAACTACAAAGGCATTAAGAGTTAAACTCGTGCGACCAAACTCTTTTTCCCATAAGAAACCACTTGTCGCTTCATATGCATCTAGAGTGTGCTGTTTTTCAAGCTCAAATAATGCGCCCCAATCTGCCCATAAACGGCCTTGCTCAACTAGCTGCCAACGAAGCTCAACCTCGTAAGAAGCTAAACCAAAATCACCATTGTCATCGCGCTCTCCTACTAGATAACCTTCTAAGCTCATAGTATCGTTAATTGCACCACCAAAGCCTGCGCGCTGCGCTAGCACATTACCGTTATCAGTTTGCCTAGATACCAAACGCCACTCAACTTCACGCTCAAAGGGAAGCACATAAGGGTGATATACTTTATCAACCACCATGCCATCTGCATGTACGACTTGGCTGATACTTGCTAACAGCAAACAACTTAAACTAACTATTAAGAACCGCATACAGGCTCCTTGGTCTCTTTAATTTTTAAAACGCGAACTATGGTGATAAATGCGAGTGTAGCAACGACATACACCCACAGCGCGGTTTTACTCGGCGTGGCTTCGTAGCCCACTAAGGCTTTTAATACTCGCCCAAGCTCAGAGTTTTCAACTAAAAACCCACGCCAATCTAAATAATTTGCGGTCACATCAAGTAAGTCGACCTGACTTGCTAAATCAAGAAGTACCAGTAACTTTGCTGTTGCATTGAAGGCTAGCAACACAATCAAAGGCTGCACGCCAGCACGCTTGGTAATACTTTCAAGCAAAAAGAACAGTAACACACCAAAGCTAATACAAATGCCAACACCTAGAAAAGTACCCAGTATTAATGGCTCAGCGGTATCTTTACTGTGCCAAAAACTCACTAAATAAATCATGTAATGGCTTAAATACAAAGCCATGGTTGCAATCAAGGCCAGCGCAGCCGCTATGCTTCGTTGCTGACAGCTAATTAATGCAGCGACAAAAATTATGATACACAGCAGCATTTGTATGAACTCTAAGCCTCGATGGTCAAATAACTGGCTAAGCCAAGCAGCAGTTTGTACAAATACCAAACTCATCAAGATACCAATAACGGCATAAATACTCACTTGGCGCTGGCTTAAAGGCACAATCAAGCTCAAAAGCACGGCTAAAATCACCACTGGCAGAAGCTGGTTAATGGTCATTAATAAACTAGTTATCAGCATCTTTCACCTGTGTAGCCACAACAGTTCCTCGTGCCGTATTAGGCGAAAACTCGCCAAAAAAGTCATAACGCCCAGGGCTGAGTGGTCCGATATAAATGACACTCGTGCGACCTGGGTAGAGCACTTTTTCGCGGTTTAAGTCAAAACTATCGAATTCTTCTGGGGTGTCATCTTGGTTTTCGATCAAAAGCCGCAACTTCTTATTGGCAGGTACTTTAATTTCAGCAGGATAAAACAAATGCTCTTTTAAAATCAGCTTGTACTCTTTGGCGTAAGCAAGCCAAGACGACATACATAGTAGCAGCATAGAAAGCGCCAATATCCATTTATTCACTCACTTCTCCTTGCATAAAGGAGACACTCACTCGCAAGCCACCAAGGTGACTATCTGCTAAAGCAATATCAGCGTTATAAATCGACACTATGTGTTCAACAATGGCCATACCCAGCCCAGCTCCTTGCTCACCTGATGGATGTTTATCGCCACCCACACGGTAGAAACGGTTAAAAATACGCTGTTTTTGAGCTTCATCAATACCAGGGCCTGAGTCATCTACTTGCCAGATAAAACGATTATTTTCGGCTTTCAAGGTAATACAAATTTCTCCCACAGCGGGGGTATATTTTATGGCGTTACTTAGTAAATTGCCAAACAAAGTGAGCAAGGTAAATTCGTCACCTGCAATAACAAAATCCCCCCCCTCAATGCTAATGGTATGCTCTTTTTCATCTATACGCTCATAAAGTTGTGCCACTACTTGCTGGCTAATTTCTAATACCGATATAGGGCTAAATTGCTCTTGCCATTGCTCTGGATAAGTACGACCCAAAATCAACATCTGTTCAACGATATTGCTCAGTTTATCAACGCCTTTTTCCATCGCATCAAGCTCAACACTCTCAACACCTTGAGCCACTAAATTATGCACATTGATTTTTAAACTACTCAGCGGCGTGCGCAGTTCGTGGGCCGCATCAGAGGCAAAAAAGCGCTCTCGTAAATAAGCACTTTCAACCCGTTTGAATAGATCGTTTAGGCGGCTTATTACAGGTTTTATTTCTTGCTCTGGGGTTTGCCAAGGGATTGCAGTAAAGTCATTTGCTTGACGATGTTTAAGCTGATTTGATAACCGAGTTAGTGGCGCAAGCCCTTGTTTCACAAACACACTAATAAGGAGAGCAAGGATAGGCACACTCCATAACAGCGGCGTCATGGCCGACAAAATTACGGTTTCGGTTAGCGCCACACGTTTACTCAAAGGCTCAGCAATAAGCACGCGCTTATTACCTTCGCTTAAGCGATACACTTTGACGCGTTGCCCTGCCAAGTTCTCAACACTAAACCCGGTTTGCCACTGACTTTGATTGCTAGGGTTATGCTGCAATGATTTTGAGCTTGAGGCCAAGCTGTCATCAACCCAAACTTGAAATAATAACTGCGGTAGATCACTCGTATAGGCTGGAGCTTCTTTACTGAGTGGCTGTTCGATTAACACATGCGCCAGCGTTACCAACTCGTTATCAAGCAGTGCTTCAGCCTGATTCATACTTTCACGGTAACCTTTAGTAAATGCCAAAAAGCAGGTTAAGATCACCATAGACAATATGAGTAGAGTCAGCCTTTTACGAATTGACACTAGCGCTTACCCACCACATAACCAATGCCGCGTAAGGTTTTAATAAACTCTTTCGGGAATTTTTTACGCAAGTGATGAATGTGCACTTCGATGGTATTTGACCCCACCTCTTCGCCCCATTCATACAGTTTATTCTCTAACTGCTGTTTTGATTGCACGCGGCCTTGGTTTTCTAGCAAGGCTTTTAGGAGCATAAACTCTTTACGTGGCAAGTTTACTGGCTCACCTTGAAAACTCACGGTAAAAGCGGCGGTGTCCATTTCAACATCACCGACTTTTAAAGTGCTGGTCTGAGCTTGGGTCACACGCCTGCTGGCAACCCGAAGACGGGCAAATAATTCTGCGGGATCAAAAGGCTTTGCTAGGTAATCATCAGCACCTAAATCTAGCCCCATGACTTTATCATCAATACTGCCCCGAGCCGTTAAAATCACCACGGGCAGATTTTTACGATGCTTTTTGATGTGTTTTAAAATGTCGATGCCATCACCGTCTGGTAGTCCTAAATCAAGAACTACCAGCTCAATTTCATCATTTTGCAGCCATTGCATCGCTGACTTAACGGTCGAACTATGTTCAACACTGTATCCTTGTTGACGTAAAGAACGACACAGGCCTTCTGCCACTAAATGGTCGTCTTCAACGAGCAATAAATGCATAGTTTATCTCTTTATTTTTTTCTCTACCTTAGCCAATAGTTTAGTAATTTCTTGTTGGCGGTAAAGATCTGCTTTTGGTCTATCAGGGCGCGCTGGCGCTTGCTGTGCAACCAATAAAAACTCTCTAGCTGATTTATACTTGCGCTCGTCATAGAGAAATGACGCATATAAATAGTTGCTATCGATACCACGCGGGTTTAGCTCAAGCGCTTGCTTAAACAATTTTTTCGCTTCATCGTCATCACCAAAACCAATTGGCCAACCTGGTACTTTACCGTATAAGGTTGCAAGGCTGGTGTATGCTGAGCCATCAAGCGCTTTTGGATCTAGGCTTAGCGCTTTTTCAAATTGTGCTTTCGCATCTTTTGCAAGACCTAGCGCACCTAAGCCCCCTTTTGCACCTGCATAGCTCGATAACACAATACCGTACCAAATATGGCTGGCTGCTTGCTGGTCGTTGGCTTTTGTAAACTCTGCGGTTTCGCTCGCTAACTTTTCGAATGCATCTAACTGCGCATCGTCAACTAATTCGTAATTAACCACTGCCCACTGCTTTTGCACCGAACTTAAATCACTATTAAAGTCGGCTTTTGCAGGCGCAGCCATGATAACACCTAACATCATTAGGGCTTTAAAATTTAGTTTAGTCATAATCATTCACCTTAATCAATTTAGTTGGCAAAAAAACTTTTAATTTTAGGAAGTTGTTTTGCTATTGCGTTATCAACGAGTGATGGAAATGCACCGTTAATACGGGCAAATAATGTTTCTGGAAAACCAATAAAACGACGACGTTTTTTTGATTTAATTAAATCTATTAATGCATCAGCCACTTTTTCTGGCGGATCCATGGTGTTACCCAGCTCTTTGTTCATTGCGCGTACTTGTGGCGAATTAATCGCGGTATCGGTGGCACGAGGCGCTAAATACAATACTTTGACATCGCTGTGGCTGAGCTCTCTGGCAAGGGCTTCGGTCATCCCTCTTAGGCCAAACTTGCTTGCGCAGTACAAGGTTTGATACGGATAACCAATGCTGCCAAACGAAGAACCAATATTGACAATCGTGCCTTTATTGCGGGTCACTTGTGGTAAAAACAGCTGACACAATTTAATAGGCACATGCAGATTAATATTTAACAGGTGATCAATTTGCTGCTCGCTAATTTCACTAAACCCCTGCATTACATTAACGCCTGCGTTATTGATTAGTAACGTTGCCCCGCCAATTTGCTTTGCAAACTTAGCAAGATCTTCGCGAGATTCACTGTTACTTAAGTCAGCCTGAAAATACTCAGCATCATTGCCACATTCTAATTTAAGTGCAGCGAGTTGCTTCACATTTCGACCAACAAGTAATAAACGCCAACCTTCTTTTGCAAGACGAAGGGCAATAGTACGACCAATCCCCCCTGTTGCACCGGTTAGCACACAAACTGGGCTACTCATGCGCTTTGCTCCAAGTCAGCCTCGCTAAAGAAAGGCTCGATATCGAGGTCACGGAAAATATTGCCGTACAGTTTATAAAAACATTTTGCGGCGTGAATGATGGCTTGCTGGTCGTCCTCGTTATCAATTTTGTTCATGAGGTTTTCGAAAAACTTCACGTGTTCAATATCAAGTGCACCGTGCGAAGTAAGGTAGGTAAACGCCTTTTTAGGTAAACCTACAACCTCACGAATTTGCCCTGCTGCATTATCGGCTAATGCAATCGAAGTGCCTTCAAGTACATGAACCATGCCAAAGAATGCCAATGGGTTACCGCGATTAATTGCATCGTAGGCGTACGACACCATTAATTCGGTCGAAAACTGTGGACGAGAATGACGCACTTGCTCTTTATCAAAACCACATGCTGCAATATCGTTTAGCACCCATTCTTGGTGGCCTAACTCTTCTTCGATGTATTCTGCAACAGCTTCGCGCAGCCACTCTTGTTTATCGCTCAGCTTTGCACCGACTGCCATCAGCAGTGGTACTGTGTGCTTAACATGGTGATAAGCTTGCGTTAAGAACGATGCATATTCACTCAGGCTTACTTCACCTTTAAAAACGCGGCCAATAATCGGCGCAGCTAAAAGGTAGTCACGTTCTTTCTGTGTTTCGGCTTGTAATGTATTGAAAAATTGACTCATGCTGGTCGCCTCTTGATAAAGTGCTGAAATCTCTGTAGCAAAAAATTGATTAATAACATCGCGTTTAGGGCGATTATTGCTGGTTAATAAACCTTGCGTGTGGCTCATAGGCTCTGCCATTCGATGCCATTTTCTGATCCGTGCGTATTCAGGTAGTTGCGCGTTTTGTGCCGTAATATGGGCAGCAAGTTCAGCGTCACTCATCGTTTGGTTTGCATAGATAAGCGCGGCTAAAAATGCCTGGCCTTCGCCAATCACCACCGCTTGTTGTACTTGGCTGTGGCTAAGCAATAACGACTCAGGCCACTCGGCGCTGATATTGCGCCCAAAGCTGGTGATCAGCTGATTTTTCAAGCGGCCTTGTATAATCAAGCGACCTGCTTGCTCAGTAACGAGATCGCCGGTTGCATACCAATCGTCAGCATTTTGCGCGGCTTGACCTAAGTACCCCAAAAACAATGAGCCTTTAATATAAAGCTGGCCATTTTCAATTTTGTATTGAATGTGCTTTAGCACTCGCCCTGCGGTGTCAATGTCATCATCAGTCTGTGTATTTAGGCTCACCACCGATGAAGATTCAGATAAACCATAGCCTTGATAAACGGGTAAACCGAGCTCACGGGCTTGCTTAATAAGCGCTTGGCTTACAACCGCGCCACCTACAGCAATAAACTTTAAGCTTTTAGGTGCTTGCCAGCCTTGCTTTGCAAAAGCCACTAAACAAGTCAGTAACTCAGGCACTAAAATAAGGGTATTTGGCTCAGTGCGTTCAATGGCTGCTATCAATTTGCGTGGTTCAAGTAACTGTGCACCAGAAAAGCCAAGTTCAGCTAAAGGCACTAAGTTAACTGTGCCACCTGCTAATAGCGGCGCATACACACCCGCTAAATTCTCAAGTAAAACCGGTAGCGGCAGTAAACATAAATGGTTTGGTTTTTCTAAACCAATGCTTTGATAAAGTGATGTCGCTACCTGCATTTGACTCTCAAGCGATAAACACACCCCTTTAGGCGTGCCCGTTGAGCCAGACGTAAAGGTAATCTTTTGCGTGTTTGCAAAATAAGGTACAAACTGTGTATTACTCAATTGATAAACATATAAAGGGTAATGCTTACATACATCCACTAGCGCCACTAATTTTGCATGCTCACCTTCGTAAGCGCGGTCACATACAAATAACCCTGCCCCACTGTTTTGCAAACCAAACGCAATTTGCTGGGCAGTAAAAAACGTGGGTAGTGGAATCGCCACTCTTTGAAGTTCGCTAAGCGCAGCTTCTAATACACACCAAGCGGGTGTGTTATCTAATTGGTAAGCAACCCCCTGAGCATCAAATTCAGCTAACGTAGGAAGTAAACGAGTCACTTGTTCTGTAAATTCTTGTTTAGTTAGTGAGCGCACACCCTCACTTTGATGGCAAACCATCAAAGTGTCGCTATCCTTATGCGGTAACTGTGTTAACCAGCTCATAACGCCTCCAAATAGACAGCCAATTCAAGGGATGACTGTAAACACTGCTGTTTGATATTGAATAAAACGGGGGTATTTAATACACGTTGATGTGCTTCGTTTAGGTCAACCACACAAATGGTTGGTTGATTGTCGTAATAGCTACCCCAGCTTGCTGGATCTTGTAGTGCTTGTGCATTGGCAACACCGATTTCTTTGCAATTGACACCCAGCATTTTTAGTAACGCTCTCACTTTGCGGGTTGCACAAAACACTAAATATTTTGCCCCTGCTTGATAGAGTGCTTCGTTCATTAAAACAAAATGTGCCAAGGTGGCTTTTCGATGCGTTGAGCATAAATTACCTAGCTCAAAAATGTGCTCACGCTTGGCACCGACAAAGTGCTCAATAGACGCAGGGAGGTATTGTTCAATAAACAAAGGTTGTGATGCAGAGCGAAGACCTAACGTACATACTTCATCATCAATATTAAGCTCACACAGTAGCGGCATAAACTGCGAAATTTTCGCATCATAAGCTGCAGCAAAACCTTGCTTGATATTACGCTCAAGACGGTCACGGAATTGACCTCCTTCACGCGTGCAAACAAAGGCAGGCTCTTGAACTTGAGTTTGATGTGATTGTTGAACTGAAAGCATAATTGTTCGCTCCACTTAGGTTATGTGTAAAATTTATCGAGCGAAACTTAAATAAAACTTAAGAAAAATTAATTTTTATAAATATTTTTCAACCTTATGAAATTTAATGTTTTTATTTTTATAAAAACAAAAATGCCAGTCTGTTTGACTGGCATTTTAATACTTAAATTAATGTTAAACTTAGATTACTTAACGATAGTCATCTCTTTAAGTAGGTTTTGAGCATTATCAACTTTATCCATCACCCACAACATGTATCGTGAATCAACGTGAATTGAGCGATTTAAATTTTCATCGTAATCCCAATCACCAATAATGCTTTCGTAAACACCATCAAATAACAAACCAACTAGCTCAGCATTACCGTTTAACGTTGGTGAGCCTGAGTTACCACCTGTGGTATCGACATTCGATAAAAAATTAACCGGAACAGTATTCATACCGCCGGTGTAATCGCCATAAAGCTTTTGCTTAATTAGCTCGTTTTGTTTCTCTGGTGAGTTGAATGGTTCAACACCGGTGTTTTTAGCAAGCAGTCCTTCTAAAGATGTAAAGGGGGTTGCCACTAAGCCATCTTGCGGTGAATAGCCGCCTACTGTACCGTAAGTTACACGCAGGGTGCTGTTAGCATCAGCATAAACTGGCTTATTAAGCGCCTTGTTATAAGCAATGATTGCTTCCATTAATGCAGGGCGAGCAGCTTGCTGTTTACCAGCCAGTTCTTTTTTCGCATCCTCCATGTCTTTAGTAACGGCAAAAACAGCATGTGCATATTGAATAAATGGATCGCTACTTTGCTTTAACTGAGCAAGGTCAAGATCTGCCATCCACAAACGTTTGCTTTCATCTGCAAGAACCGATTTAGCATACATATCATCAAGTAAAGCTTGTTGTTTTTGCTTATCAAAGCCATTGCTCAGACTAAGTGCTTTATCGACTTCTGCAACGCGCTCATCGTTTGGTAAGGCGGCATATTGCTCAATAAAGTACAGTAAGATAGCTTTATCAACGGTTTCATCATAACGACGACTCATGCTTTCTAAACGTGATTTAATGCGTGGCATATCACGCTCTTGATAACCGCTTTCGCGTTCAGCGTCTGGCTTTTGTTTTTCATATGCTAAACGATACAGCATACGAGCCGATGACATCATTTGTGAACGGTGTACGTAACCTAACATACGGTCGCGCTGGTTATGCTCTTGAGACTCAGCAACTAGCGCCGTTAAATCAGCAAGTACATGTCCGTATTTAGCTTTGCGTTTACTATCTTCATTGATCCACGCAGTGAGATCCTTTTCGAATTGTTGCTTACGACTATACATTGAGCCTTTATTGAAGCTCTCAATCATTGAGCCATAGTTTTTAATGTAATTGTTGTAACCCGCAATCGTGCTTTCATAAGCGATTCGTGCCTCTGAATCATCCGGGGCATTTTCTTCAATTAACGAGACATATTTAGAGTTATATTTACGCGCTAATGGATAGGCTGTATTAAACACATAGTCAACTTCAGGCGAAATACGGTAACGGTTTGTGCTGCCCGGATAACCGGTAACCATCACAAAATCACCTTCTTGTACGCCTTTAGCACTCACTTTTAAAAATGCATCACTTTGGTACGGCACGTTATCTTCTGAATATTCAGCAGGCTTGCCATCTTTGCCAACATACGCACGATAGAACGAAAAATCACCGGTATGACGCGGCCACATCCAGTTGTCGATATCACCGCCGTATTTACCTACGCCCATCGCTGGCGCATACGCTAAACGTACATCTTTAATTTCAAGCGATTTGATTAGGTAATACTCAAGGCCACCATGGAAAGTATACACATTACAGCGATAGCTCTCGTCTTGTTCACACTCACTAACAAGTGCTTTTTCATTTGCTTGAATAGCATCAAAACGTGCTTTACCGGTTAACTGTTCAGTCCCTTTGTTTACTTTATCAGTTACTTCAACCACTTCCTCGGTTACATAAACACGAGAACCAGGGGCTGCAGGCACTTCATCATTGTGCTTTTTTGCTAAAAAGCCATTTTCTAAAATGTTGTTTTCGGTGGTCGAGTTATATTGAATCGAACCATAGGCACAATGATGGTTTGTTACAACTAAGCCTTTTGGTGAGACAAACGAAGCCGTACAACCGCCAAGGC
The DNA here is from genome assembly GCA_004208945.1 of Pseudoalteromonas sp. CO133X. Taxonomy (GTDB): domain Bacteria; phylum Pseudomonadota; class Gammaproteobacteria; order Enterobacterales; family Alteromonadaceae; genus Pseudoalteromonas. The sequence goes on from SGPE01000030.1 coordinate 317,273, forward strand.
TAATTACCGCATTCATCGGGAACTCAGTCAGTTTTGAAATTGAATCTACATCAATGCTCAAGCCTTTCGCTTTTAAAACTGATTCAAGTTCTGGCAGTTGATGAGGTTGCCACATGCCTTCGTCGGCAACGGCAACATTTGCGACAGCAATACCCACTGCAGCAGCAATAAATTTAAAACGCATAGTCATCCTTTTTTATAATATTTTTGGCAGGCATATCATTAACCTTGTTTTTATTAATAGCAATGATTTGCGACTACCTTTGTCAAAATTTGTAAACACTTAAGGCTATGAGTTCTAATACTTAGACTCATGAACTACTGCATTGTGGCCATGTAAGCTTTCTTGGTGCTCAACCTTAAATTGGTAGTCAGCAATACTCAGCATGGTTTCGAGGCGTTGTTTTAATCGCCTTGCCGCATCTTCGCAAAACAGTAAGTTTTTTGCGTTAAGGGCTGCAAATGCTTGTTCATCTTCACGTTTAACAGCGGTTTGTACTGGGGTACCAATGGCTTGCTCACATACGGTGATAAAGCCGCTAATATCAGGTAGTTTTTCACTACTAAAGGTGACATCAATGTAGGCATAAGAGCGCTGGCTATGAGGGGTTGCAATTGAGCCCTGTTCACTTGCAAGCCAATTGAGTAAAGATGCTTTATCTATACTCGCATCGCTAAATTGTTTATCGACTGCCTCGCTCAATAGCTGCCTTGATAATGCCGCTGAGCATGGGCAGGTGCTGCTGTAGGCAATATCAACTTTTAAGTTAATGGTGAGTGATTGTTGCTTTGTAATCGTTAATACAACAGGGTAAGCATTATAACCTGCATGGTCGCTCAAGAGCGCTGGTTTTAGCAGTGGTAAATCAAAATGCAGCACTAGTTTTGCGCCTTTACTTAAGCCTTTTTGTGATGCTAAAACGGCCTCCATAAACTCGTTAATACGTTGAGTCGATAAGCTTTGATTAGCCAATAGCTGATTAAGTAGTAAATAAAGCCGCGACATATGAATGCCTTTAGCATCACTATCAAGGCTAACAAACACATCAGCTTTGGCATTAAGGTGCACATCAACATGAGTTTGTGCAAGCTTCAAAGGCAATGCTATTTTTTCCATGCCCACCCATTTTAAAGGCGACTGAAAATCTACATTAGAGTGCGAGGTAATATCGGGTAATTGCATATCAACTTCTTTTAACGATTGAATGTTAAGGCCATAGCGACCTGTTTGTGCGGGTATACGTGCTTCCCATCAAAGACACACTCACCATTTACAAAGGTATGTGTTATTCGGTGTGAAAAGGTGGTGCCACTAAATGGAGTCCATTGACATAAGTAATGTGTGTTTGTATGCTCAACGTGCTTTTCTGCATTTGGGTCAACTAGGACTAAATCAGCAAAATAACCTTCACGAATAAAGCCCCGCTCTTCAATAGCAAACCGCTTTGCCACGTTATGCGCCGTTTTTTCAACAACTTGCTCAAGGCTTAACTCACCACGCTTTACCTGCTCAAGTAACGACAGTAATGCATGCTCTACTAAAGGGAGGCCTGCTGGCGCAGCACTGTATTGTTGCTGCTTTTCTTGCCAAGTATGAGGGGCATGATCGGTGGCAATAATATCAATGCGACCATCGCGTACTGCTGAGAGTAGCGCTTGGCGGTCTTGCTCTGATTTTATGGCGGGGTTACATTTAATTTGATTGCCATAGTTTGCGTAATCGTCTTGGTTAAACCACAAATGATGCACGCAGGCTTCGGCGGTTATGTGCTTTTGCTCTATGGGTGCGTTACTAAATAGTTCTAGCTCTTTTGCTGTTGTAAGGTGTAAAACATGTAATTGCGAGCCATAGCGTTTTGCCAACGATACCGCATACGATGATGATGCATAACACGCTAACTCATCACGAATTAATGGATGGTGTTCGATTCGTAACTCGCCATAACGTTTTTCTAAACGGCGCTGATTTTGTTGAATAACCTCCCCTTGCTCGCAATGGGTGGCAATGAGTACTGGGCTTTCCCGAAAAATGGCTTCAAGGGCATGAGGATGTTCAACTAGTAAATCGCCTGTTGATGCTCCCATAAACACTTTAACGCCGCATACATTTTTAGCATCAAGAGCTTTAATTTCATCGAGGTTATTAGGGGTCGCGCCAAAGTAAAACGCATAATTCGCAGCGCTCGTTTGCGCTGCTATCGCGTATTTATCAGCAAGTGCTTTTGCCGTGGTAGTCGAAGGTGAGACATTAGGCATTTCCATAAAGCTTGTAATGCCACCTGCCACTGCCGCGGCAGATTCACTGGCAATCGTACCTTTATGTGTTAGACCAGGCTCTCTAAAATGAACTTGATCGTCGATCATGCCTGGTAATAGCAACAGACCGCTTGCATCAATTACCTCATCATTGATCTTGGAACTGATATCTTTGGCAATTTCAGCGATTCGATTACCAACAATTCGTACATCGTTTATTTCGCGCTGTCCTTCATTAACAACGCAGACATGTTTAATTATGATAGCCATACGACTCCTTGCTTATTCAGCAACATTTGCAACTTATCGTAAAAAAATGCACTCCATGGCAAGATTGATTGCAGATTAAATTGTTACAATATAACATACCACATCATTATTCTTAGGTAATAGTCGTAGATGAAAATAATTAAGCATCCGCATTTGACTAGCTTGGCATTACTACTGCTATCAGTTGTAAATAGTAATTTTGCAAATGCCAAAAGCTTACGCGTGGTCACTTGGAACTCCGAACACTTAGCAGCTCACAATGGTAAAGGCTGTAAAGCCAGAGACACTGAAAGTTACACTCAGATGCGCCAATACGCTCAATCACTTGATGCAGATGTAATTGCACTTCAAGAAGTTGACTCTCTGGCGGCTGTTGAACGAATATTTCCTGACTCAAAATGGCAAATAATCATGTCATCACGAACTGATTCGCCCAGTTACACTTGTAGAGAAAACAAGCAAGCATCAACACAACAAAAAGTCGCCTTCGTGGTGAGAAAGCCTATTTTAATAAAACAGGTTAACCATCTAAGTGAGTTAGCTAAAGCGAAAGTGGGTGCAAGAGAAGCGATTCACTTACAAATTGAACAAGCGGGTAAACCATTAAACTTACTTAATGTTCATATGAAAAGTGGCTGCTTTGTTGAAAATTATGAAGTATCAAATAAATCAAATTGCGCAATATACGCTAAACAAGCTGAGTATTTAAAAAGCTACCTAGCCCAGCAAAACTTAGCTCGCGAAAACTGGCTTATACTAGGTGATTTTAACCATCATTTAACAGCCACAGATAACCATTTTAGAGTTGAGCTTTTAGCAGCTTCTGACTATAAAAATAAAAAAGATTACAGTGATGGTTCGCCACTTATCGCAGCTAATAACCTTTTTATCGCAACAGATGGTGTAGAAGGTTGTCATCCAAAGTACCCTTTGCCCATTGATCACATCGTGATATCGGCTTCCATGAGGCGCGCTTTGGTGCCATCTTCTGTGAAATTTCACAATTACAGCACAGATCATATGTTAAGCGATCACTGTGCTTTATCAGCGCAATTTAATTTTTAAAAGAAAGAGAAAACAATGAAACACGTACTCGCAACCGCGATTAGCTCAGCGTTATTATTAACGGCCTGTTCTGAGCCACAAACAACAGAAAATAAAACAACAACTGAACAAGTTGCAACAACCGCTGACGTTGAGCAAGCAAACCCATTATTAGTAAAAAGCGTATTACAATACGAAACGCCTGATTTTAGTGTAATAAAAGATGAGCACTTTATGCCTGCTTTCAATAAAGGCATGACAGAGCAAATGGCTGAAGTACAAGCTATTATTAGTAATCAAGCTAAGCCTGACTTTCAAAATACCATTGTTGCCCTTGAGCTAAGTGGTGAATTAATGACTCGCACCCGCAGCATTTTTTATAATCTAGCAGGGAGTGATTCAAACCCTAAACGTCGTGAAATACAAAAAGAGCTCGCACCAAAGCTTGCTGCACATAACGACAATATCTTTTTAAATAAAGACTTATTTGAGAAAGTCTCTGCTGTATATGCTGAGTCAGATAAACTAGCATTAACCGCTGAAGAAAAGCGTCTTTTAGATGTTTACTACAAGCGTTTTGTACGTGCTGGTGCGAAACTAACCGCGGAAGAAAAACAACAGATCCGTGATATTAATACAAAACATTCAAGCTTAACGACTCAGTTTTCGCAGAACTTATTAGCACTTACTAAAACGAACGTTGTGCTTGTTGATGACAAAGCTGAACTTGAAGGTTTACCTGCAGGTCAAATCGAACAGCTTGCTAATGCAGCAACAGAAGCTGGCCACTCAGGCAAATACCTAATTAAGATCACCAACACGACACGCCAACCTATTTTAGCGACACTTAAAAATCGTGATTTACGTGAAAAAATTTGGCGTGCCTCAGCTGAGCGTGCACTTTCTGGTGAAAACAGTAACCGTGAAATCGTTGCAGAACTTGCTCAGTTACGTGCTCAAAAGGCTAAACTACTTGGTTATGATAGCTGGGCGGCATTCGGACTAGAGTCACAAATGGCGAAAACGCCGCAGGCAGTATTTGATATGTTTGCTGGTATGATCCCTGCGTTAATGCAAAACGTTAATGCTGAGGCTGAAGCGATCCAAGCTAAGATCGATGAGTCAGGTGAACAGTTCAAACTACAACCTTGGGATTGGTTATTCTACGCAGAACAAGTTCGTAAAGATAAGTACAACCTAGACGAAAATGCAGTCAAAGAATACTTTGAATTTAATCGTGTGCTAGAGGACGGTGTATTCTTCACCATGAACCGTTTATACGGTATTACATTCAAACCACGTAACGATATTCCAGTTTACCATCCTGATGTTAAAGCCTATGAGTTATTTGATGAAAACGGTAACAGCTTAGCCATTTTCTTTGCTGACTACTTTGCTCGCGAAGGTAAGCGTGGCGGTGCATGGATGAGCTCATTTGTAAAACAATCAGGCCTTAAAGAACAAAAGCCTGTTGTTGTTAATGTAATGAACATCCAAAAAGGTGCTAATGGTGAACCTACGCTTATCAGCTATGATGAAGCGACGACTATTTTCCACGAATTAGGCCACGGCTTACATGGCATGTTCTCAAAAGTAAAATATCCTATGCTTTCAGGTACGTCGGTATCACGCGACTTCGTTGAATTCCCGTCAACGTTCGAAGAAGACTGGGCAATGTATCCTGAAGTTATCGCAAACTATGCGAAACACCATAAAACAGGTGAACCTATTCCTGATGAGTTACTGCAAAAAGTAATCCAATCACGTAGCTTCAACCAAGGTTTTGATACGTTAGAATATGTTGCTGCTGCACTTCTTGATATGGAATGGCACTCACTGCCTGCAGATGCACCATTACAAGACATTGAAGAGTTTGAGCAACAAGCACTTACAAAACATGGTGTAAATGTACCATTTGTACCACCACGTTATAAATCAGCATTCTTCTCACACTCTATGGGTGGCGGCTACTCAGCTGGTTACTACGCATATATGTGGAGTGAAATTTTAGCAGCTGATGCGTTTGCTTATGTACAAGAGCAAGGCGGTTTAACTCGCAAAATGGGTGACAAATACCGTAAAGAAATTTTAGAAATGGGCAACTCGCGCGACTTAATGGAATCGTATAAAGCATTCCGAGGCCAAGAGCCAGATACTTCAGCGTTATTAAAACGCCGCGGTTTAAAAGCGACGGTTCAATAGTGTTGTAATGCAACTTTTTGCTTGCCCTGACATGGGCAAGTAAGAAAATAAAAAGTCAGCATATATTAAAAAAGCCCTTACAGAAAACTGTAAGGGCTTTGTTTTTTATCACTGTCTGATAATTAACTTAGCGTTTGCGGCGACGACCTACTAACGCTAATGGAGCAAGTAGTAAGGTCAAGAAACCAAAACTACCACTGCTTGAATTTCTAGGCTCTGGGGTTTCAACCACAGGTTCAGCTTCATTTGTAACAGCAACCGTTACTTGCTCTGACACGGATGCAACACCGTCGCTAACAACAACCTCAAAGACGACTTCTTCATCCGCTGAGATTGAGCCAGGAGTGAAACTTAATGTTGCAGTATCTTCGCCTGATAGTGTTGCAGCTGAACCACTCACTTGCGTCCAAGCATACGTTAATTCATCATCACTATTACGATCAGTTGCAGTTACGCTTAACGTACCTGTTGCAGACTCAGAAATACTTTCATCGCCAGATACGCTAATAACTGGCATTGCATTATCACATGCAAAAGTATCACCCGCGATAACATTTGATAGTATCGGTGTTGTTACATTGGTAAATGACACATTATCAATCCACCAACCAAACTCACGTACAGCGCTATCAGACGATAAACGGAAACGAAGCTTCGCGCGGTTACCATTTAATTCAGTACCAAATCGAATTGTTTCGTAATTACCATACGCACCGTTCTCATCAATGTTATTGCCTGTAAACGTATCACGGTCTTGAATTGCCTGTGCATCATTTTCAGTCAGCGGACCATCATAGCCAACATCAAATGTGCCACCCATTTCAGTTACATCAACCCAATTACCACCATTTACACTGATTTCAACAACACCACCATCCCAATTTTCTTCAATTAGATAGAAGTGCCAGAATGACACTGCAAACTCGCCAGCAAAACCAATCTCAAACTCTTTAGTTTCAACAGCAACGTCTGATTCAAAATCATTGTTATTTAGGTACATGGTTTGCTCACCAAGCCCAAAACCAAAGGTATTGAAAAAGGCTACGTTGCCATCATTAGCCATGCTTTGAGTGCCCTCTGCTAGGTCACCACCCGTCATTACGTTTTCTTTAAAGTCATTTAATGATGTCGCTGCGACTTCCATGTTATCTGAAGTTTGAGAACCTACAGGTGCTTTTGCTTCAAAGTCCATGTTAACCGTATATGAGAGGGTCTCGCTTGCTGCTTCAACAATTTCATCATCAGCAGATAGTTCTGGGAATGACACTTGGATCTCAAGCGTATCTGCGGTACCCGCATCATTTAGTGTAAATTTAATAGGCGCACTTGTAGCCGATGTGAATGGAGTCATCTCATCAAACGTGATTAAGCCATCATTTTCAAAAGTAACATCATGGTTACTAACAACGCTCAACTGTGCTTGTGTACCTGTTAGTGTTTCACTACCTGTATTGGTAATGCTCACAGTTAGTGTGCCGGTTTCACCTTTATCTAGAATGTTATCATTCGAGCAATAACCTAACTCTGCACCATTAAAGTCATTGTTTACGCTCACATCTTTAAGAGTAAAGCTGGCAAGCTCCATATCATCAGATTCAACCACACCGGTTAAGTCTGTGCTGAAACGCTCTGGAGCAACAGCACCTAAGCCCATACCACGCTTAGCAAATGCACCTAAAATAAGCTCGTAATCGTTTGTATCAACAGCATAAGCAGCAGCTAAGACAGCATCACGTGCTTCTGTGTATAGCGGCGCAATTGGTGTTAATTTATAACCCGCAACAAGGTAGTTAGCCATGCGGTTTTGTGCTTCTTCAAAGCCATGCTCGTTGATTAGTGCAACATAGCTCTCCCACAACATTGTTGCCCAAATTTCACCTGCTGCGTGTGGTGAACCTACATTAGTTGGAGCAATACCTACATCAGTACCGGCATTTTCAGTAATGTGACGGAAAGACAGTGGGTTTACTTCCATGTTTGTAGAATATGGAACACGGCGAATACCAAAATAGAAGTCTTCTACGAATGTACCGCTACCGTAAGCTTTTTGGAACTTATCGTTGCCAGGAATGTTGATATCGCCTGCTTTAGCAATAAACATAAGTGAGTGGAAATCACCCCAGCCTTCACCCATGGCACGGCCTTGGAAGTTGATAAGACCAGACGAGTTACCGACTAAACGGTTACTAATATAGTGACCCCATTCGTGTGCAATAATACCGTTATCTAATGTGCCATCTTTTAACGTTGCTTTGTTAAACATGTTTACAGTTACAGCATTACCTGCATCTATCGCGTCATACATTTTATGACCGTCAGCAAAGTTAAGTCCCATGTTTGGAATAAGCACGGCATCATCTTCACCGCCCATAGGTGCAGGATCATCAGTATTAGGATCATTATTTACAACGATTGCACCAATAGCGCCCGCTTCTTGAGCGTGGAATACTTTTGCAGTGAAGTTACACGAGCCACGGTCAATTAAAGCAATTTTACCAGCTAAATCTGCTGCATTCGTTGCAGGCTCACAACCATCCGTTACACTCCCTGAGTCAACATCATTACCATCGATTAGGCGTACAACTTCAGCGGCTACGTCTGCAAACTGACCTTGACCAAAACCAGAAACTTGCGTTGACTCAAGAAGACCAATCGTTTCATCAGATGTAACTACAACACCAAAGTCTACACCTACTTTCGCATCTTTTGAGTTGTATAAATACATTTGCATACGAGGGCTTGCACCATCTGCTGGCGTAAACATATTTGCATTGTTTAGACCGCTGTTATCTTGTGCTTGCGCTTCAATTGGATCGCCTTCTACACCACCACGGCCATAGTTAGATACCTGTGCAACATTTGATGTTTCGTCAAAACCATGATCATAAAAGAAATCATGTAAGAAGTTGTTCATGTAGAACAAGTTAACGATAGCTGCTTTACGGTTGTCATAACTATTAGCAACCTGATCAACTTGATATGGGTAGTCAAAAGTAAAATCAGACGTTGTTTCAGCCGTAAAGTCACCCTCAGTAAAACCTTGTGGTGCAATAACATCAGCATACGCAAAAACGTTATTACCTGATGTAGTCGTTGCATCATCCTCAAGCCACGGGTCCATTGTGCTCAGCTTGCTGTAGTAAGATAAGCTAACTAAAGGTGCATCTAGAATTTCAGTTTCATCAACTTGATCAGGGCCATCAGCTGGGATTACGTCGCCGTGTGGACCTTCCCAAGGGTAACCATCTGCATCAGCCCATACACGATAGTTAAAGTCTACCGCGTGTGCTTTTAAGTCTTTTTTGAAGTAAACCTTATTGTTGTCAGCACCAATAACGTAGCTGAAGTAGTCGCTATCTAGACTATTTTTATCGGCAACTTCAACTTCAACATAATAAGCTGACTCAAGTTGTCCATTAACTTCAAAAAATACTTTCTTCGCACGAGGTTGACCAACGACAACCTTTTCACCATTTTGGTTAGTTACATTGTACTTAACATAGTCACCTTGCTCAGTAGACTTAACCAGCGAAACATTGATATCTGCTAGCTCTTTAATAGCGCGCTTGATACTTTGCTCAGCACCCACAAATTTAGCAAGTGGTGCAAATGATTTAGTCGCATTAGAACTAACGTTAGCAAAGTAACCAGAGCCAGCTACTAAGTTTTGCTCTTTGTCCATGATTAAGTTGTATTCACGGTTGAATACTTCAATATCATGTACTTTTTGCTTGTATTTAGCCGTGATTGAGCCCAGTTTTTGCTCAGATAAATCTGTTAATACTGCACTTGATACACCTTTCTTAGCTGTACTTACACCCGTTAGCGCATTTAAATAAAAATCTGCAGCGTAAGCATTGCGTTGCTCTGGTAAAACAACTGACATATCTGGTTTCGCTTGACCAACAGCCTGCCATAAGAATGTCGCTTTGCCTAATTGAGCATCAAAAATAGATTTATGACCCGATACAGTGCGGCGCTCAGCTAATGCACGTTGCTGAGTTATTTGTGGGTTGAATTGCGCGTGTGAGCTTGTACTAGAGGCACTGTAGAAGCGAGTTTGTTCACTTGCTTGTACTTGTGATGATGCCAAAATAGCCGTTACTAATGTTGCTACAGCGCTTACTTTAAATTTAGCCATGCATAAGTTCCCTGTTGTTATATTTTTAATTTTGGTTAACAATTTAACCAACCATAATGTACCTAAAGCTGTTAATAAAAAACAGTAAAAACTGTAAACAAAAGTAACAATAGTAGGAGATTAGATGCACCAGATTAATAAAATACAACTAATTATAGTGTTATCCATGTTAACTTTGGGTTGCCAAGAAGGTGAGAATGTAAATAAAAAGGAAGACATACCTAAAAATACAGTTCTTCAAAAAGAGCAAAACACACCACAAACCACAACAAAAAAAACTGAAGAGTTAACGAAAACGAACAGTCGTTCTGTTAATAACAATGGTGAAAAACTAACTTATAACTCTGAGCAGCTTGTAAAAGGAACCATCGTCTTTAACCACGCAAATTCAGAGCAAGGTACGGTGACAGGCACTGTATTTATTACACTCAAAACCGAAGAAGCATCCTTAGCACTACTGGACACCTATAAATTAAAAAAGGTAGCTGAGCATACGTACAGCTTTTTTGTCGATAAAGGTACTGATTTAAAAGTAGTCAAAACTGAATTAGAAAAATACCCAGAAGTCGGTATTGTTGAAATTGCTGTGGATTACACACCCATTAACGAAATACGTTAATTTATTTTATTACAAAGTTAAAATAAGTCGCAGGGTAAGCCTGCGGCTGATAAGTGAAATGCCACCACTCCATTGAATACGGAGCAAAACCCGCATCACTCATAAGTGTTTTAAGCTTATAACGATTAGCTTTTTGAGTGGCACTAATTCGAGGATCATCTGTATTTGAAAGCGTATCAAACATGTCAAACGGTGATGCCATATCAAGCTCAACACCATATGCATCTACTAACGTTAAATCAATGGTTGAGCCACGGCTGTGGCCTGATTTAGCAGCAATATAATCACCTAACAGCTGATCTTTATTAAGGTTAGGATAAAACTCAGCTTTGGTGCGCGTATCACTTAAATCATTAACCCAACGTACAAAATGATCAACAGCGCGCTGTGGACGATAACAATCGAATATTTTTAAATTCAACCCCTCTTTCTGAGCCGCCTTTTGTACGTTTTTAAGCGCATTCGCTGCGGTTTTGTGCAATAAGCATTTAGGCGCAGTGTAACCATCAATAGGAGCGCCCACAAAGTTATGACGCCCAAAGTAGCGAATATCTAAAACCGCGTTAGGAAGGAGCTCACCAACATCAATAAACTCACTACGCTTATTCTCATTCGTCTTAGCTTGCACTGGCGATGTATTGAGTAAAATGACACTCAACACACAAGCCATTTTCATTAAACGAGACACACTGACGGATACCATGTGATTTTCCAAAATAACCTAATGGTATTTACTATTACATATAAAATAACTTATTCCAATACTGGCACTTCAGACACGAGTGGAAGATCTTGGCAAAAGGTGGCATCAAGTACACAACGATTTCGACCTGTTTTTTTAGCTCTGTAGAGTGCTTGGTCAGCTAATTTCATCACATCTTCAATACTGAGCTGCTCCAAAGGCCAGCCTGAAATACCAATCGACACATTAATACAGCCCACAGGTTCTATATAATATTCAGAGACTTGCATTCTTAAGCGTTCAGCAAGCTGATAGGCACGTTTTGCCGTAACCTTTGGCATAATAACAATAAACTCTTCCCCACCTGTGCGAGCGACAACATCGCCTTCTCGCGTTGCATCAACTAATAATTTAGCCAATGATTGCAGCACTAAATCTCCAATATCATGGCCAAACTCATCATTGACTCGCTTGAAATGATCTATATCGATTGCTAAAACTGCAAATGGGCATCGCTGTGCTATCAACTGGCTTAATCTGATATCCAAACTTCTTCGGTTGTGTAGGCAAGTCAAGGGATCCGTCTGCGCTTCCTGCCTCAGTAGGCCTATTTTACTTTGCAAAAGCCCAACTCCTTTGAGCATTGCATTTCTTAACTCGTTACTTTCATAATACCAAGAACGAAGTTGCTTGAGCTCTTGCGATGTTGTTGGTCTATCTAATGTGCTTGCTGTTTCTGCCAGCTGTTTCAGTGGCTGTGAAATAAGTCTTGCTAACACCCAAATAAGTATAAAAGTAAACAAACCGATAGGTGCTGTACGTAAAAAGACCTGCCACATAAGATTATCAAGCGGCGCAAGTGTGCTTTGAAGGGGTCTTTGCGTGACGACTCCCCATGGAGCCACCGACAAGGGTGCATACCCAGCGAGCATTTCAATCCCCTGACTATTTTTAACTACCTGTGTGCCAGCGTGACCACTTAAAACCGATTCAATAACTTTATTATCAAATACTTGCTCGCCTATACGATGTTTATTAGGGTGGTAAAGTAAGCGATTATTTTCATCAACAACATACAAGTATGAGCCATCTTGATAATAATGAACTTGCAATAATTCATTCAAAATACTGGCGCGTTTTAAATACAATGTACCACCTACATAGCCAATAAATTCCCCTGTTTTATCAAACAAAGGCTGTGACATAAAAATTAGTAGGTTGCCGGCCATGGAAATGTAAGGCTCACTAATCATTGGCCTACGGTATGATAAAGCGGCTTTAGTTCCAAAACTGTCGACTTTGAGGTTTTGTAAGTTTAATGACGCTGGAGACACGCCTAAAATATTGCCTTTTTTATTTACAATAATCGTAGAATTAAAACTATTGGTTTGTAACCTTAAGCGTTCGGTTTCTGCATTAATTAACTCTTGGTTATTAAAATCTGCCTCTAATATTTTACCAACATAAGCAAGCTGTTGTTGAGCAGCTAGCAAAAAGTTATCAGTGGCTGACACCAATTTTGCAGCATAAGCTTTATGGTTATTCAAAGTTTCATTAATAAGTTGCTGTTTTTGAACTTGGTAACTTGAGTAATAACTATTAAGAAAAGTAATCAGCGTTGCTGAAAATGCTAGCAACAAAATTAAACGATGCAGGTTTAAACCTGTTCTAAGACTATTAAGCACGGTATTTTTCTCGCATTAAACCCAATATCCGCATCGGGTACATCTAATACCTTTATATTAGCAACTACTACTTTGTACCTCTATAGAACTTTTGTCATAATTTGATTTAGCGCAAGAAAAAGAGCAAATACTCTACTCGTTACTCTGCTGATCTAACAAATACAAAATTGACTGATAACTAATGCCACTGTGCTCAGTTAAACCAATTTCGCAACTACGGCTATTTGACACACCGCGACGACAATTGTTTGGTACTTGTTGTTTAAGGGTTTTTAACGCGTTGCCATTGAGTTCTGGCAAGTTAAAGCCCTTATCACCGGCGAAACCACAGCACTCAATATCAGCTGGAATAATCACTTCATTACTACATGCCTTGGCAAGTGATACTAGGCTTTGCTCTTTACCTAATCGCTTAGAACTACAAGTAACATGGAGCATCACCGGCTCATTCACGGGCGTGACCTGCAAATTAGGCAGTAAATGCTGGGCTGCAAAATCAGCACTTTCATAAATTGTGAGTGCCTTATTTTGCGCAGCATTAAGAGTAGTAAGTGCACAAGGGCTGGCATCAAAAACAATGGGGTGTTGGCCATTATTAGAAAGCGCCTCGAGCTCAGTAAGTAACTGCTCACTTTTGTTTTTAAACTCTTCATTAAAGCCTTTGCTAGCAAATGGCATACCGCAACAAAGTGAATCAGCTTGTTTCGGAAGTAGCACTTCATAGCCAGCTTTGGCAGCGAGTGAATAAATAACATCTAGCAGTGGGCGCTTATCATCGGCAAGTTTATCAGCCGCAAAAATCCGGCTTGCGCAGCTTGGCATATACACCAACTTTTTCGCTTGTTGGGGTTGTTGAAGCTTTCTATTAATTGGTTGCTCAGCTCTTGGCCATGCCGAGTAATACAGCGGTGTACCAAGCAACTTATTAGCAGGTTTACTCAGGCTTCTTAGGTTACTGCTGCCGATTGCTTTTTCGAGCACTTGCATCACGGATAAGCCAAACCGTGCTCCAGTAGCAACTACCGCAAAATGCTTGCTGGCAAAGCGTGATAATGACCGTGCAACCTTGTTTGATGAGGCTTGCTCTGCTCTGAGCGATTTTATAAATTCGCCCGTGTTTATTCCCACCGGGCATTTAAGGCCACAAAGGCCCGTTGCCGCGCACGTATCAATACCTAAGTATTTAAAGTCGGCCTCGATAACACTGAGCTTTTGATTTAACTTCTGTTTGCTTGCTACATCTTCGGTTGTTAGTAATTGATTGTGTAGCTCTGTGCGGTGTCGCCATAAAGTAATACGCTGCCTCGGTGTTAAGCTAAGCCCTTTTGATGGGCAAACCACTTCGCAAAAGCCACATTCAATACAGGTATCGATAATATCATCACTTTTTGGCATGACTTTTAAATACTGAGTGTGGGCATTTTTGTCGTGATTAATAATAACCCCAGGGTTAAGAATATTTTGTTTATCGAATAGTGCTTTAAGCGCAACCATCACCGAGAAGCCATCGTCTCCCCATTCAGTAGCAACAAACGGTGCCATGTTACGCCCAGTGCCATGCTCAGCTTTTAATGACCCTTTTAGTTCAACCGCCACTAAGTTCGCCACATCAGCCATAAATTGCTCGTATCGGCTTACTTGCTCTGGCGTGTCAAAAGCTTGGGTGAATACAAAGTGCAGATTTCCGGCAAGTGCATGACCAAAAATAATGGCTTCATCATAACCATATTTAATAAATAATTGATGCAGCGCATTCACGCCCTCAGCTAATTTATCAAGGGCAAAGGCAACATCTTCAATAATCACAGTGGTGCCAGTTTCGCGCACTGCGCCAACCGCAGGAAACGTGCCTTTACGGATATTCCAAAGTGCCGCATTACGAGCGCTGTCTGCTGAAAACTCAATCGCTGCCAATTGGCTTTGCTTAAACTCGGCAAGAAGTTGCTCAGTGCTCTTAGTGAGCGCATCGAGAGCCTGAGCATTTTCAGCTCTTAACTCAATTAACAGTGCCGCTGATTGCTCAGGGTAGCTAGCCACTTCTTTTGGCATTATGGCATGCTCAGACACTGACATCAGAGCACGTTTATCTAGCAGCTCAACGGCCGCAACATCAAGTTCACTCAGCCTTTGTACCAGCTCACACACCTTGCTGATATCGTCAAAAATAAAGAAACCTGTGTGTTTGTACTGATGCTCAACCACGGTGTGGTAAGTGATATCGGCGATAAACGCTAACGTACCTTCAGAGCCGATAATTAAGTGCTTAATAATTTCGATTGGATCAGAAAAATCCAGCAGCGCATTTAAACCATAACCCGTGGTATTTTTTAAACGGTATTTATGGGCGATGCGCTCACTCAAATCGGGGTTTTGCTTTACGCTCTCAACAAGGCTCATTAGCTCATCAACCCAAGGGCTATGGCTTTGCAAGAAGTCATTACAGCTTTGGCTATCAGCCGTATTAAGCACTGTGCCATCGGCAAAAATGAGGGTCATATCTTTTACTGTGTGGTAGCTGTTTTGCGCCACTCCACAACACATGCCTGATGAATTATTTGCCGCCATCCCCGCTATTTTGCAGCTATTAATTGAGGCGGGATCAGGGCCAATTTTTTTACCAAACGGAGCTAATACTTGATTTACTCGAGCACCAATGATCGCCGGTTGTAACCGTATTGCCTCGGCGTCATCAAGGATTTCAAACTTGCTCCAACTATCGCACAACAAAACCAATACCGAATCGGTAATTGCTTGCCCAGATAAACTCGTTCCGGCGGCGCGAAATGTGATGGGTACGTGTTGCTCGTTGGCAGCAATGATCACTTGTCGTGCTTGATTTTGATTGCTCACTAATACAATTAACTCAGGGATTAATCGATAAAAGCTGGCGTCTGTCCCGTACGCATAACGGCGCGAGTAATCTTCTATTAATGCAGACTCTGGTAAAAAAGGTTTAATTTGCTGTCTAAATGCGTGCAATCGAGTTAAAGCCATCTCGCCCCCAGGCTTGTCATATTTACGCTGATGATTATGGAATATATTATTACTTTAAATTGTACTAAAAAGCGACCCATTAAATTGATAAATTATCAACTCGCCACGCTTTTTATCAGTATAAAGGTTTGGTTATTTAAGCCTATTAGCCCTATTTGGTGATCTAACTTAGCTTTTTGCAGTCGGACTCAAAAACCGTTAGGGTAGCAAAAAAATACTGTATTTATATTTAAAAACCCATTAACATCAAGAATAATTTATTCTAAAAACTAAATAAGCGTTTTGCTTTGGAGCTTGCTGTGTTAAATAAGTTTGCACTATCGTCACTGGTTATCGGATTAGGATGTTTCATGCCATTACAATCATCATTTGCTGAGTCTGCATTAACTTTAAAACAACAGTTAGGGCAAAAGCTCATGCTTGACCTACGTTATTACTGCGAGCAAGACCCGGGTGAGCAAAAATGCCGTACACCGGTGACAGAGCTGCCGGCTGATTTAGCAAATATCATCACTAAACATAACATTGGTGGGGTGATTTTATTTGCAGAAAATATCGATACCGTGCCGCAAGTGATCAAACTTAATAATGACCTACAAAAAGCCGCTGCTAAGTCAGAGTTAGGCTTACCGCTATTTATTTCGATAGACCAAGAAGGTGGCCGAGTTGCCCGAATTCCTCGTGATGTTGGTACGTCGTTTACCGGTAACATGTCGATTGGCGCGACCTATAAAGAACATGGCACCCACTTCGCGACTGAGTCTGCACGCATTATTGCCGACGAGCTATTGGCACTAGGTGTTAATGTTAACTATGCACCCACGGTTGATGTAAACATGAACCCAGATAACCCAGTTATTAACGTGCGCTCTTACGGTGAAGATCCGCAATTGGTTGCAAAACTAGGTGGTGCCCAAGTGGCAGGGTTCGAAAGCAACGGCGTTATTTCATCGCTAAAGCACTTTCCAGGGCATGGCGATACCAATGTAGATAGCCACACAGGCTTGCCAAAAGTAATGCATGATAAAGAAACCATTTGGCAGCAAGACCTACCTCCTTTTAAAGAAATTATTAAAAACCAACAACCGGGTATGATCATGACGGCACATATCCAATACCCAGCCCTCGATAACAGTACATTTGTCAGTAAAGAAGGCAAAACCATGATCAAACCTGCGACGATGTCGCGCAAAATCATCACCGACTTATTACGAGAAGAGCTCGGTTATCAAGGTGTGGTGATCACAGATGCACTCGATATGGCGGGGATCAGCCACTTCTTCGAACCAATTGAAGCGGTAGTAAATACCTTTGCAGCAGGTGTGGATATTGCCCTTATGCCCATCGAAATCAGAAGCCCTAAAGACCTAGCTGTACTTGAAGCCCTGATTGAGCGATTAGAGCAAGAAGTACAACGCGGCACGTTAAATGCAAACGAAGTGAGCGCTTCTGCAACACGTATTTTAAAACTAAAAGAAAAATTTAAACTCAGCTCTTCACTTGATGACGAAGCAGCCATCAAAAAAGCGCAGCTTTTACTTGGCGATCAAAGTCACAGGAAAGTAGAAGCTGAGTTAGCATTAGCGGCTATCACCGAAATTAAAAACGAGAAAAACACCCTACCGCTTAGCATTAAATCGGGCAGCAAAGTGCATATTATTATGCCTGATACCCGCAAATGCTATGCTCTGCAACAAGCGTTAATTGATAACACCGATCAGCTAATCAGCTTTAGCTGCACGAGTTTGCAAGGCTACGAGCCGCTTGCAACATTACAAAAAATTAATGAAGCCGATATCATCATTGCCGCAAATGCGTCACCAAAACAAAGCGCTGTTGAAGTGGGCGGTATGGACGATTTAGCCGATAACCCAGAATTTGCAATTGCTAAGACTAATCAATCAGCTGCATTAGAGTCCTTATTAAAACAAGCAAAATTAGCCAATAAAAAGACCGTATTTGTAAGCTTGCGTGCCCCTTACGATATTGCGCAGTTCGGACAATTTGGCGATGCAGTACTTGCCACCTATGCTTACAATATAGATGTTGACACTGATGAAAAAATTGCTGGTCCTGCTTTTACAGCGCTGGCAAACGTTTTACTAGGGAAAGCCCCTGCAAAAGGGCAACTGCCCGTTACTATTAATGACCTAAACTGAGTGTTATTGTAATAACCTCGGTTAGGTTTTAATTTTCAAGGAGAGGCACTTGCAAAAAGATGCATCATTAACCACCCCAGCGGCTATTCGTAAAATAGTACGCACGGGTGATTACAGTGGTAATACGTCTGGGTTTGCGCCTGGGTTTGTACAAGCAAACTTAGTGATCTTACCTAAACAATACGCGTTTGACTTTTTGCAGTTTAGCCAAGCCAATCCTAAATCATGCCCGATTATAGCAACCAGCCGTTTACCAGGCGTTACCGATATGCCGACTGTTGGCAAAAACATCGATATTCGTAGTGATTTGCCGCGTTATCGTGTTTTTAAAAACGGACAAATGATTGAAGAAGTGACTGATATCACAAGCCATTGGCGCGACGATTTAGTCACCTTTTTGATTGGTTGCTCATTTTCATTTGAAGAAGCATTGATTGCCGCAGGCCTTGAAATTAGAAATATCAGCGAGCAAAAAAATGTGCCTATGTATGTGACCAATATAGCGTGTCAGAGTGCGGGGATCTTCCATGCTAATATGGTTGTGAGTATGCGCCCAATGAAACCCGCTGATGCCATTCGCGCCATCCAGATTTGCAGCCGTTTTCCAAGTGTACATGGTGCGCCAGTGCATTTTGGCGACCCTGCAGCAATCGGTATTAAAAATATTAACAAACCTGAGTTTGGCGATGCAGTGACCATTAAAGAAGGCGAGGTGCCGGTATTTTGGGCCTGTGGTGTTACTCCACAAGTTGCGATTGCCAATGCAGCACCTGATTTTTGTATTACCCATAGCCCAGGGCATATGCTGGTAACCGATATCCCAAATAGTAAAATGGCAGCATTTTAAATGACGATGAAACTAAACTGCGACTTAGGCGAAAGCTTTGGTATGTGGAAAATGGGCCTAGATGAGCAAGTGATGCCACATATTGATATGGCTAATATCGCTTGTGGCTTTCATGCGGGCGATGCCGATGTAATGGCAAGCACCCTCTCCCTTGCAAAAAAGCACAAGGTTACTATAGGCGCACACCCAAGCTATCCAGATAAACAAGGTTTTGGTCGTCGTTCGATGGCAATGAGCGAAAAAGAACTCACTAACTGCCTTCATTATCAAATTGCTGCAATTGATGGCATGGCAACTGTGCATGGTTTAACGCTGGAATACGTTAAACCACATGGTGCTCTTTATAACGATATGATGCGCGAAGAGCATACGTTAAATATCGTTATGCAAGCAGTTGCTCGTTATCCAAAACCACTAAAATTAATGATTTTAGCCACCAATCAAGCAACCAAACACAAAACACTAGCAAGTGAATTAGGTATCGAACTCATTTTAGAAGCCTTTGCCGATCGCCAATATACCGATGAAGGAAAGTTAGTCTCACGCGCTCTTGCGGGAAGTGTTTTAGAGAAGCCAGCTCTTTTGAAGCAGGTAAAACAATTAATTGAACATGGTACTGTTACCACTCGAAGTGGCCAGCAGCTCACGCTCCAAGCCGACAGCCTTTGTGTTCACGGCGATAACGAAGCAGGCATTGCCCTCATTCAAGAGATCAACGCATTATGCCAAGTCTAAGTGATGAAGCACTCAGTCTAAAAATAGAAAGCATGATGGTCGAACTAAATCCACGAGGTATGCAGTATTTATATGCCAGGCAAACCAAGGGCACTTATTTACGCGCCGCACAGTCACTTCACAAGGCACAACATACTATTCTGATTGGTACAGGCTTTGCGGTTAACAACACCTTTGAAACCGATGGTCCTGTTGGCGCTATAGCACTTTACAAAGTACTCGAGAAGCTTGGTAAACAGCCAATTTTGGTCACTGGCAACCCCCTTTACAGTGCCCTGAAAAAAGACTTTAACTGTTTTGAGCTGCCAATTAACAACATTGATAATGCGCGCACTTTTAGCATTAAAGCCCTTGAGCAGTTAAAGCCTGATTGTGTTTTATCAATAGAGCGCCCGGGGCTTAATCAGCATCAACGTTATTACAATATGCGCGGCATTGATATTTCTGAACATTGTGGCTGCTTTGATTTTTTTGTGACAGAAGCACACTGCCCCACTATTGCTATTGGTGATGGCGGTAATGAAATAGGCATGGGTAACCTTGCACAGCATATGCAAGATCTTAGTATTACACCTTGTTTAACTCCTTGCGATGAGCTGTTACTCGCCGATGTATCTAACTGGGCAGCATACGGGCTAATTGCTTTTTTAAGCCGCTGGCACAACACAGACTTATTAGCAGATATTGAGCCACTAGACATTCTGCATTACCTAAGTGAGCGCGGTAGTGTTGATGGTGTTACCCATAAAAACGAGCTCACTGAAGACGGTTTGCATGCTATGCATGGCCAACAATTAATAACTCAGCTTCGCCAACTTGGCGGCTTTATTACAGAGAATGAGGTTTAACAATGGGCACGGTATACCTAAACGGTGACTACCTTGGTGCTGATGAAGCAAAAATTTCACCTATGGATCGCGGCTTCTTATTTGGCGATGGCATCTATGAAGTGATCCCATCTTACCAAGGCAAAATGCTTGGCTTTGGCGCACATATTGAACGTATGAATAACGGCTTAAACGAGCTTGAAATTAAGCTCGATTACAGTGTCGATACGTGGCGTAAAATCTGTAATGATTTATGCGAGAAAAACCATGGTGACAACTTGGGGATTTATTTGCACGTAAGCCGCGGTGCCGACACTAAACGTGCCCATGGCTACCCAACTAACATTACTCCAACAGTATTTGCATTTGCTTTTGAAATTCCAGCAGAACCTGTTAGTGACATCGATAATGCGACAGCATATACCGTATCACTTGAGCAAGACCGCCGCTGGCAGCGTTGCCATATTAAATCAACGGCACTACTTGGCAACGTTATTCATTACCAACACGGTGCAGCTGCAGGTAACAAAGAAACCATTTTATTTAATCGTTTAGAAGAAATTACCGAAGCCAGTTCAAGTAATGTGTTTATTGTTAAAGATGGTGTGATCAGTACGCCACCTCTTGATAACCAAATTTTACCTGGGATCACCCGCTGGTTAATTCTCAATATTCTACACAGCTACAGCGACTTTAAAGTGCAAGAGCGCATTATTAGTAAAGACGAGTTACTTGATGCCGACGAAGTATGGATCACCAGTGCGACTAAAGAAGTTGGCCCTGTCGTAAAAGTAAATGGCAAATTAATTGGCGATGGTAAGCCTGGTGCGGTTTGGCAACAAGTGCAAAGCTTGTTTACCAAGCATAAGTTTGATTACTAATTTAATCGCACTCAAAAACAAACGCCTACTTTAAGTAAGCGTTTTTGTTTTATCTGCTATTTGTTGCTTTTCATCTCAAACGGCCAAGCCTGCAATAGACCGTCACTGGTTTGTGAATATAACTGCGTACCATCGTAAGCCACACTCAGCACTGACGTGCGCTGACGCTGCTGTTTAGCTTCGTATTCAGCGATTAATTCACCATCTGCAACGCGATATAAGCGCATCTTCATTTTTGGCGAGCCAGTTAATAGCCATTTGTCTTGGTTGATAAATTGCGATGCGGTGAACTCAATAAAGTTAGAGTATGAGTCCACTTCTGATAGCTCTTTTTTATTGGCTAAATCAAAGAATACACGATCATCAACCGAATCAATTGCAAAGCCCAAGCTTGCTGATTTATTTAAAGTAACGTGATTCACTCTAGTCGCTAAACGCTCTTCAAAGCGAATACTGCCATCACTCGTAGACCAAAGCTTAACGTACTTGTCGCTTGAGCCAGTAAACGCCCACTGACCATCAGCCGATAACGCCACGCTATTAATATCTAAACGATGAATATCAAAACGCTTAGTATCACCTGTGCGGGTGTTTATCACCTCAGCCTTGCCGCTACGATAGGCAATAACCAACGTATCGCCCACGGATGAAATAGCGATGTCTCTAGCAATTTCTTGCCCAGTGAGCCAAGTGCCGATACTACGCCCCGTGCGAGTATCGTATAAAGTCACCGATAACCGATTTGAAATAAAAAAACGAGATTTGTTAGCGCTAAAACCCACAAGCTCAACATGCTCAGCGCCCTGCCCTGTTATACAATCGTATAAACGTGCTTTTAACTGATTATCCCAAACGCACACCTCAGTTTGGGTTGCCACTAACGCGTGACTCGCATCCTCGGTTAGCGCCGTGGCACTTAGTAGCTCATTGCCATGGGCAAACTCACTACTAGCAGATGCTGTAAACACCTCATTTGTGCCACATCCAACCACCGCTAATGTAACGGCACATGAAAGTAACTTAAACAGTTTCGACATTATTCTAACTCGCTTATTTTTATAGTTATTTTTTATAGCAGCAGTTTAATGAAAATAGGGAGAATTTGGTAGGTGTAAGAGCTTTAAGCTGTCAGCTTTATAGGCGTGCAATTTATTTCACGCGAGACTGCAACATGTTGTGGGATGTTGCAGCTGCGACTACATTTGCTAACTTCACTCATCCATGCGTAAAACAAAACACATTAAGTTTGTTACCGTCTAGGTCTCTGAAGTATCCCGCATAAAAGCCTGGCATTTCGCGTGGGCCAGGGGCGCCTTCGTCTGTGCCGCCAAGCTCTATGGCTTTTTTGTAAAAAGCGTCTACTTGAGCTGGAGTTTCGACTGCCAACGCAATCATAGTGCCATTGCCTACGGTCGCTTTTTCATCGTTGTAAGGCTTGGTAACCGCAAAACCAGGTTTATCTTGCCCAGTGTTCCATGCGACAAAGCGGTCAGTTTCTAAAAAGCGCTCGGCGTTTAGGGTGGCGAACAATTCATCGTAATACTTTACTGCTTTAGCTAGGTTGTTAGTGCCTAACATGATGTAACCTATCATTGTGTGTTCCTTACGTTTAAAAGTGTCTGTACTCAACATAAAAGGGAAATGACCATCTGTCTATTGATTTCTCCATTCATCGCAATGGACTATATTTCTGATGGTTGTTACTTTATAACAGGTTAACACGCCCTAATTTCTGCTCACTAACAAGGAAATAAAATGAAGTTTAAAACGTCTTTAGCACTGCTTGCAGCAACCAGCTTTTACAGCCATGCGGGAGCTAGCAATACCTTTGGGCTCGAAAATGTTTTTGATCTTGAATACGCCAACCAAATAGAAATGACAAAAAATGGCGATACAATTTATTTTGTGCGTAATCGCATGGATATCAAAAGTGACCATAAAGTTAGTAATATTTGGTCAGTAAACCCAGATGGTAAAACCATGCTACCGCTAACGTCTGGCGTGCATATGGATTACTCTCCGGTGTTGTCACCTGATGAAACTCGTTTAGCGTTTATTTCTACCCGAGATGGTAGCAGCCAAATCTATGTAAAATGGTTAAAAACCGGTAACGTAGCAAAAATTAGTAACCTAACGCAAAGCCCTGGCGGATTAACTTGGACGCCAGATGGCAAACAATTGGTGTTCAGCCAATTTGTGCCAGCAAAATCAGCCAGTCCAGTGTCTTTACCAGGCAAGCCTGAAGGCGCTAAATGGGCAGAGCCAGCTAAATATATTGACGATACCTATTACCGCGCCGATGGCGGTGGCTACTCTGAAAAAGGCTACCGTCACTTTTTCATTATTAGTGCAACAGGCGGCAATGCCCGCCAATTAAGCTCTGGAGATTTTGATCACAGTGGTGCTATTAGCTTTAATGAACAAGGCGATGCGTTTTATTTTTCAGCTAATCGTTATGAAGACAATGAGCTACATCCGACTGAATCTGAAATCTATAAACTTAGCTTAGCGGATCGTTCAATCAGCCAAATAACAGACCGTAAAGGCCCTGATTCAAGTCCTAAAGTCTCTCCAAATGGTCGTTACCTCGCTTACACTGGCTATGATGACAAAAAGACTAACTATGAAAATAACGACATTTATTTACTTGATTTAAAATCAGGTAAAAGCTCGGTGCTCACTGCTGATTTAGATCGCAGTGTCGAAAGCATTAAATGGGATGATAGTGGCCAAGGTCTTTATTTTAGTTACGATAGCGAAGGTAAAACACACCTAGCTTACCAACCGCGTAGTGGTAAACATAAAGTGATTACCTCACAGATTGGTAGTGTCGCCTTTGGTCGTCCATATTCAGGTGGTGACTTTGATGTGAGCGAAGATGGTGAAGTTGCATTCACACTCGCTGATACACAGCGTCCAGCTGATGTAGCATTAATTAAGCGCGGAAAAACGGCTCGTTTAACGCAATTAAACGAAGATGCGCTGGGCGACAAAGAACTGGCCAAAGTTGAAGAAATTTGGGTTAAATCAAGCCATGATGGCTTGGCTATTCAAGGTTGGATTGCATACCCACCTGGTTTTGATAAAAACAAAAAGTACCCACTTGTTTTAGAGATCCACGGTGGCCCTGTTGCAAACTACGGCCCTCACTTTAGCCCTGAAGTGCAGTTATACGCAGCCAAGGGCAATGTTGTGCTTTATATGAACCCACGCGGCAGTGATTCATACGGTAAAGAATTTGCGCAAACAATTCATCACAACTACCCAAGTAATGACTTTGATGATTTGATGACAGGTGTTGATGCTGTTATCAATAAAGGCTTTATTGATGAGAGTAAGTTGTTTGTTACCGGCGGTTCAGGTGGCGGTGTTTTAACTGCATGGATTGTGGGTCATACAGACCGCTTTGCAGCAGCTGTTGTTGCTAAACCAGTCATTAATTGGATCAGCTTTGTACTAACTGCTGATTTCTATCCTTTCTTTGCTGACTATTGGTTCCCAGGTAAGCCATGGGACAATATTGAGCATTATATGAAGCGCTCTCCAATTAGCTATGTGGGCAATGTAAAAACACCCACTATGCTATTAACAGGCGAATCAGACTATCGCACCCCGATTTCTGAGACTGAGCAATTTTACCAAGCGTTAAAGCTACAAGGTGTTGATACAGCGATGGTGCGTATCCCTAATGCCTCACATGGTATTACCGCGCGCCCATCAAACCTAATGACTAAAGTAGCCTATATTCAATGGTGGTTTGATAAAAACAGTGGAAATGATTAACGACATCGAGCGAAGCAAGAACGCTTCATTTGCGCAAGGTGAACTGATTTCGTGACGCAGTTTCGCTTAACTTATCTCAAATTGTATTAGGCGCGATTCTATATCGCGCCATATCCAAATGATCATTTAATAAAACCATAACGCGGGGTAAACCTGCTGCTACTTGTTAACTTTACTCTTTCTCACTTTGCCCCTTGCGAGTTCCCTCTCTGTAAACCCCCTTTACAGTCAAAAATGTGAGTAACTCCTTACATACCTCTAATGAATATCGGACATTAAATAAAAAGCAGTTGGTAAAAAATCGGTTTATAGCCAAAATCAGTAACTTGAGTTAGTAAAAAATCGGTTTGTGCCGCTAAAAACCTAGCTTCAGTTAGTAAAATTTTGGTTTGTGAGGCTGTTGAGTTGGTAAAAAATCGGTTTATAGCTTGGGTGAGTTAATAAAAAATCGGTTTGTAAATCGCAAGATTCTACAAAACAGCATTAAATTGCCGTTTATATGACCTAATTTTAGCCATTCTAGAGGCTGTGCTCTGCCAATAAGCCCTAAATTAAGGCTCATAAGGCGGAGGTAGTTAAATCCTGATCTAAAATTCTTAAGCTGGTAAATGCGTGATCTGTATTTTTATAAAG
This sequence comes from Pseudoalteromonas sp. CO133X, assembly GCA_004208945.1. GTDB lineage: Bacteria > Pseudomonadota > Gammaproteobacteria > Enterobacterales > Alteromonadaceae > Pseudoalteromonas. The sequence continues at coordinate 343,031 of SGPE01000030.1, forward strand.
CTAGTAAATAGCTGATCCAAGACTTGGTTAAAGAGTGATCCGAACCTACGAGGTGCGAGATGCGAGGTGCGAGGTGCGAGGTGCGAGAAACGAGTCTGATAGCTGGTAGCTAAAATGTGAAAAAGGGCCCGAAGGCCCCTAACAACATTATTGAATAGCTATAAAGGAAATTACAACTTGGTTAGAACTGGTTCATGGTATTTGCTTCACCACCGGCTTTAAGCGCATTTTCACCAGAGAAGTACTCTTTATGAGTATCACCAATGTTTGAACCTGCTAGGTCTTGGTGTTTCACTGATGCTTGCTCACGGCGAATTTCTTGACGTTGTACGTCACGAACATACGCCAGCATACCTAGGTCGCCGAAATAACCTTCTGATAGAATATCAGTGCTTAGCGCCGCTGTATGGTAAGTTGGTAGCGTGATTAGGTGGTGGAAGATACCCGCTTCACGTGCACCATCTTTTTGGAAATTTTGCACAAGTACGTCTGCTGCCGCTGCAAGCTCTGTGTCATCCATTTCTGGAGCCATTAATGCCTTGTTGTCATCGATGCTTGGGTAAGCAGATAGGTCTTTACCTTGTTCTTGCCACTCAGCATATACTTGCTCACGGAATTTAAGTGTCCAGTTGAACGACGGTGAGTTGTTGTATACCAGCTTAGCATTGGGTACTTGCTCTTTAACGCGGTTAACAAGCTCAGCGATTTGTTTAACGTTTGGTTTTTCTGTTTCAATCCACAGTAAGTCTGCGCCTGATTGTAAGCTAGTTACACAGTCTAGAACTACGCGGTCTTTCTCTGTGCCTTCGCGGAACTGGTATAAACCATTGTCTAAACGTGTTGGCTTGCAAAGCTGACCATTAAGCTTCATCGCTGTGTCGCCTTCGTTTAAGTCATCCACACTGTTTACTGGTGTTGTTTCAAGGAACGATGTGTATTGGCTAGCAAGGTCGCCAGGTGTTTTAGATACCGGCACTTTTTGAGTAAGGCTTGCACCTAATGAGTCTGTACGAGCAACAATAATACCGTTATCAATACCAAGCTCTAAGAATGCGTAACGAACTGCATTAATTTTTGCTAAGAAATCTTCATGCGGTACAGTTACTTTACCTGCTTGGTGACCACATTGTTTTGCGTCAGATACTTGGTTCTCGATTTGGATAGCACATGCACCCGCTTCAATCATCTTTTTAGCAAGTAGGTAAGTTGCTTCTTCGTTACCGAAACCCGCATCGATATCAGCAATAATTGGCACAACATGGCTTTCGAAGTTATCGATTTTATTTAGCACGGCTTGAACATCACCGCCGTTTGCTTTCGCTGCGTCTAGGTCTTTGTAAAGGTGGTCAAGTTCACGTGCATCAGCTTGCTTTAAGAAAGTGTAGATTTCTTCGATTAGCGCTGGAACAGACGTTTTTTCATGCATACTTTGGTCGGGTAATGGACCAAACTCAGAGCGAAGTGCCGCAACCATCCAGCCACTTAGGTATACATAGCTGCGTTTAGTTGTTTTGTTGTGACGTTTAATTGCCATCATCATTTGCTGTGCAGTGAAACCATGCCAACAACCTAATGATTGTGTATATTGGCTGTGGTCGGCATCGTAGGCAGCCATGTCAGCACGCATAATGTCTGCTGTGTATTGAGCAATGTCTAGGCCCGTACGAAAACGGTTTTGTAAGCGCATACGGCTTGCGTATTCTGGGTTGATTGACTGCCACGTTTTGCCTTGTGCTTGACATAAAGTAGCTAGGTTATCGGTTTCGCGTTGATATGTTGTCATAATAAAATCCTTCGAACGGGTTATCTATTTTTTGTTAGTGAGAGTGGCTACTTGGCGTTTGCTTCATAGCGCTTAATTCAACATTAGGCGGATTTTTTGGATTTAGTAAATTTATAGTTGTTATTACCACTATATTTTTAGTGAATGACAAATAGCCTGCTTATTAGCCTTTTTTACGATATGGTTGAACCATGAATGATCAAATTAAGCTCGTTTAAAGGACATTATTATGACCACTCTCTCACTTAACGGTTTAAGCGTTGATCAACAACTTGCACAGTTTGTTGAGCAGCAACTTTTACCTGGAACAGGCATTAGCACAGACACCTTTTGGCAAGGTTTTGCTGATATCGTCAATGAATTAACGCCAATCAATCGTGCACTTTTAGAAAAACGCGAACAACTACAAGCTAAGATTGATGGCTACCATAAGCAGCAACCAGTGTGGGATGCAGCGAATTATCAAGCATTCCTTGAAGAGATTGGCTACCTCGTTCCTGAACCCGCTAGTTTCAGCATAGAAACAGAGCTAGTTGAGCCTGAAATCGCAAGCACAGCGGGGCCGCAGCTTGTTGTACCAGTGAGCAATGCACGCTTTGCCTTAAACGCAGCCAATGCTCGCTGGGGCTCATTGTATGATGCGCTATATGGCACTGATGTATTAAGCGATGATGACGGTGCTGAGAAAGGCTCTACATACAACCCTGTACGTGGCTTTAAAGTGATGGCTTATGCCCGCCAGTTCCTTGATAAAGCATTGCCTTTAGCAAATGGCTCGCACATCGAAAGCACCAGCTATTCAGTGGTTAACAATGAGCTTTTAATCACATTACGTGACAGCAGCCAGGTTCGCCTAGCAAACCCTGAACAACTTATTGGATACCAAGGTGAAGCGCAAAATCCAAGTGCTATCTTATTGAAAAATAATGGCCTACATATTGAACTCCAAATCGACCATTACCACCCTATAGGCCAAGCAGATAAAGCTGGCCTTAAAGATGTATTACTTGAAGCAGCCCTTACAACAATTATGGACTGTGAAGATTCTGTTGCTGCCGTTGATGCCGAAGACAAAGTAAACGTCTATCAAAACTGGCTTGGCTTAATGCAAGGAAACCTTGTAGAAGCATTTAATAAAGGCGGCAAAACCGTTGAACGTCGTTTAGCAGAAGACCGCCAATATCAAGGTGTAAATGGCGAAACAATCTCACTAAAAGGCCGCAGCATGATGTTTGTGCGTAATGTTGGCCACTTAATGACTAACCCAGCTATCCAAGATAGTGAAGGCAATGACGTGTTTGAAGGCATTATGGATGCCATTATCACTAGCACCGCAGCACTTCATGACTTAAAGGGCACAGACAGCCTTAAAAATTCAACGGCCAATAGCATTAATATTGTTAAGCCAAAAATGCATGGCCCAGAAGAAGTGGCCTTCACTAATACCTTGTTTACCCGCGTTGAGCAGCTGTTAGGCTTGCCAGCAAACACCATTAAAATGGGGATTATGGATGAAGAGCGCCGTACTTCAGCTAACTTGAAAGCGTGTATTTTCGAAGCTAAAAAGCGTGTGGTATTCATCAATACCGGTTTCTTAGACCGTACCGGTGACGAAATTCATACTTCAATGCAAGCAGGTGTTGTACTGCCAAAAGGCGCAATTAAACTTGAGCCTTGGATCAGCGCATACGAAGACCGCAACGTAGATATTGGCCTTGCAACTGGCCTCAGTGGTAAAGCACAGATTGGTAAAGGTATGTGGCCAATGCCAGATAAAATGGCGTTAATGATGGAACAAAAAAGTGGTCACCCAAAAAGTGGTGCAAATACCGCGTGGGTGCCCTCTCCTACTGCTGCAACCCTACATGCAATGCATTATCACGATATTGATGTATTTGCTTGTCAAAAAGCGCTTATGGACCGCAAAGAAGCAAGCCTTACAAGCTTACTCACTCCACCGCTTATGAAAGATGCCAGCAACTTAAGCAAAGAAGATATTCAAGCCGAACTGGATAACAATGCACAGGGTATTTTAGGTTATGTTGTGCGTTGGATTGACCAAGGTATTGGTTGCTCAAAAGTACCAGACATCAACCATGTAGGCTTAATGGAAGACCGTGCCACACTGCGTATTTCAAGCCAACACATGGCCAATTGGCTGTATCATGGTGTTTGTTCTGAAGAGCAAATTCAAAAAACCATGGCGCGAATGGCAAAGGTTGTTGATGGTCAAAATGAAGGGGATCCGGCTTACAATAATATGGCTGATTCAGCCGAAACCTTAGCACAAAGTGTTGCTTATCAAGCTGCATTAGCCCTTGTATTAGAGGGAGTTAGACAACCTAGTGGCTATACTGAACCATTATTGCATGCGTTCCGTATAAAGTATAAGTCATTAAATTAAGCACAATTTAACTCCCTTCGAGTTTGATGTGTCGTTCCTAGCAGCCTAAGGGCTGCTTTTTTTTGACTAATATCAATTGAACTCATAACGACAGTGAATACTCATCATTCATGACATAATGAAAATCTATTAAAAAAGGGGCATTTGTTACCAAATGCCCCTTTTTACGTAGTAATACGTACTAATTTTTTAAAAATTAGTTTTTGACAATCGCATTGTGATAAACGTTTTGCACGTCATCACAGTCATCAAGCATAGAAATAAACTTTTCAAAGTTTGCGATATCATCTGGATCAGTGATGTCAGTATGAACTTGTGGAACAAACGTGATTTCGTCTACTTCAAAGTTAATACCTTCAAATGCTTCTTCAAGAGCAGTTTTTGCTTTGTAGTACTCAGTATGTGGAGCGAAAACTGACACTTTGCCATCTTCTACTTCTACATCAGTTACGTCTACATCAGCCATCATTAGCGCTTCAAGTACAACTTCGTCGTCATCACCTTCAAAGCCTAAAACAGCTAAGTGGTCGAACATATGCGCTACACAGCCCGGTGTACCAATTTTTGAATCTGTTTTTGTAAACGGTAAACGTACATCTTTGATAGTACGGTTAGGGTTATCAGTTAAACAGTCTACAATTACCATACTGTTACCTGGGCCATAGCCTTCGTAACGTGCTGGAGAATAGTCTTCCCCTGCTCCACCGGCTGCTTTTTTGATCGCATTATCGATTACGTGTGCTGGAACTTGATCTTTTTTTGCACGCTCAATAATACGTTTTAGCGCTTGGTTAACTTCTGGATCTGGTTCGCCATTTTTAGCAACAACGTAGATTTCTTTACCGTACTTAGAATTTACTTTAGTTTTTGCATTGGCTGTTTTAGCCATGGCGTTTTTGCGGACTTCAAATGCTCTGCCCATCTTATGCCTCTATGAATACATTTGATAATTGCCGATATTTTAGCAACTCATGACGGCTTGGGCTAGTACTAGGACATTTTGAAAAATAAAAAACTAACAATTAATATCAGGAAAAATAAAAAACAAGGCTATTTAACATAACACCTTACTTTCTTGGAATGAATCAACCAAAATTGGCAATTCTGAAAAATGATGCAGTACATAATCAGCTTGATTTGCATATTCAGGAATTTCATGCGGTGCGTATAAACAAGCTCGCATGTTAGCGTTGTGGGCTGCTTGTATATCAAATAAATAATCACCGACATACAGCAACTCAGATTGGTCAAGCTCCCACAGTGTGGCAATCGCATTTAATGCACTTGGATCGGGTTTAGCAGGTGCATCAGAGCGAGTCAAAACAGTTTCTATTGGCAGTGGATTATTTTTTAACTTAATGGCAGCTGCACGGTCGTAATTACGAGTCACAATTGCCATTGGAATATTACTTTCTTTTAGTTTGGTAATCGCATCAGCCACACCAGGCAATAAATGTGCGTGCTGCGCATCAATAAGCTCATGTTGATGGACAATATTCATCGCCTCTTCGCGCATGTAAGGCGAGGGAAGAGTGGCAATATACGCCAACAAATCCTCCTCAAGAGGACAACCCACTTGTGCTTTGATCAGTGAGAAATCCAGCTCTGATGACACCAAAGTGCCGTCTAAGTCAAAAATCACACCACGAATATTGTTATCATAAATACTCATATAAATCCTTGTATATGGCGATAGGGAAATGTTCATACCCACTAATAAGATAGTGTACGATATAGCTTTATTAAAGGATCAAAGGATTAAAAAGCCAAGTTTTTTAATCCTTTTGTATAAGACTAATGAGGTTCTAACGCCTCAAACTTAGCTTCAAGCCAGGTATCATCTTGGCTAAAGGTCAGTGTTTTTACCTTCCCTTTACCCTCAATATTTACCATATTCACTTGTGCAGGCCAAAGGTCGCGAAGTGCTCCGTTGCTCATACGAATGCCATGAATTCCCTCAGGGATCGTGACTTCCTGATAAACCCAAAAGAATTTACCATCAACTTGCGCACCGACTTCTTTCAGCTCAAGTGGCTTACCATCTAAAGTTTGCAGAGCAATATGTGACTCAACATAATCAGCAAAACGCTTTTGGTCGTCTTTATTACTTAAGATATCGGCATTGCCATCAAACAAGTGTTCAACAGCATGCTCAGTATCATGCAAATAAAAACGATGCATTAGCTCTATGTTGTTGGTGCGTTTGTTAAACAGCACCGTTGTCACAGATGCTTTTAACTGGTGCGCCATGGTTGGCGCACTCAGTAATAAAACAAAAACAATGGCTGCGAAGCGCATTATTGTTGCTCCTGGGCGTCTTTCTCATCACCTTTTTTCAGCTCAGTTTTAATATCTTGCATGATATCGCGGCTGACTTTCGCTTTACTCTTCTCACGCTTATACACTTCAATACGCGATGGAATAATACGACGCGGGTAGTTGTTGTTTTCTACATCTACATCCGCTGTTTCCCAGCGTGGGTCCACTGTAACTGACACTAGGTTTTTACCCTTTTCTGTGACAATTAGCTTTTGAACATGCTTGTGGTTACGACGCCAAATTTCAGCCGGTATGTACTGCTCTTCTTTACTACCATCTTCATAAGTAAGCTCAAGTAAGATAGGCATGACTAAGCCACCTAAGTTTGAGAACTCAAGTACGTAGTAGTTTTTATCTTCTTTGATTGCACGCTCAAACGTTTTGCGTTCCCAAGGCTCTAAACCTTTAAGGAATTTGTTATACGCATTGCGCTCTTTGTTAGTGACCGTAAAGCGGTCATTTTCGTCGTAGAAGTCAGTTATATCTGGGTTTTCTTCAACCCACAGTTTTTTACCTTCTTCTTTATTACGTTTTACGAATAATGGCATTGGCTTATCAGCTTCAATGTCGCGCAAACGGCTAAAGTCGATATCAGGGTTTTTCGTGTCTAAACGTAGTTGGTAAACTTTATCTAGCGAGATATCAACGTGATCTGTGGTATAGAACCAGCCACGCCAGAACCAATCTAGGTCAACACCTGACGCTTCTTCCATTGTACGGAAAAAATCAGCAGGAGTAGGGCGCTTGTACTTCCAACGCTGTGCATACTCTTTAAATGCAAAGTCGAATAGCTCACGACCAAGGATCACTTCACGTAATATGTTAAGTGCAGCAGCAGGCTTAGTATAAGCATTAGGGCCTAAACGTAATACGCTGTCTGACTGCGTCATAACCGGCACCTGGTTTTCTGACTTCATGTATTCAACGATATCGCGAGGCTCAACACCCCAAGGAATTGTATGGTCCCATTCACGACCAGCAACACCATCTAAGAAGCTGTTAAGACCTTCATCCATCCACGTCCATTGACGCTCATCAGAGTTAACCACCATAGGGAAGTAAATGTGACCTACTTCATGGATAACAACGCCGATTAAGAAACGTTTTTCTGCTTGTGAGTAAGTACGTGTACCGTCGTCTTGTAGATCAGTACGCGGGCCATTGAAGGTGATCATGGGGTATTCCATACCACCTACAGGGCCATTTACAGACTGAGCCACAGGGTAAGGATAGTCAAACGAGAAGCGCGAATACACTTCCATCGTATGCACGACAGCTTCAGTAGAGTACTTCTTCCAAAGGTCGCCACCTTCTTTCGGATAGAAAGACATCGCCATTACTAACGGCTGATCTTTACCACCTTGATGATAGCCTTTTGCATCCCACATAAATTTACGTGAAGATGCCCACGCAAAGTCACGGACATTTTCAGCTTTAAAGTGCCATGTTTTGGTTTTGTCTGTGCCTTCTTTCTCGTTTTCTAATGCTTCTTCTTCAGTCACGATGAAAACAGGGCGTTTAGCATCTTCAGCTTGCTCTAGGCGTTTGCGCTGCGTACTAGTCAGAACACTGCTTGGATTATCAAGCATACCCGTTGCCGATACGATGTGGTCAGCAGGAACGGTTAATTCAACGTCGTAGTTACCAAATTCGAGGGTAAATTCACCACTACCCAAGAAAGCTTTGTTCGTCCACGCTTCATAATCAGTGTATGCAGCAAGGCGAGGGAACCACTGGGCTAATAAGAAGATATCGTTGCCATCTTCTTCAAAGTGCTCATAACCAGAGCGAGCGCCAACGGCATCTTCTTCAACAATGTTAAAGGCGAAGTCCATGCTGAACTCAACGTCTTTACCCGGTTTAAGTGGCTCGTTTAAGTCAATACGCATTAAGGTATCAACGACTGTAACTTTAAGCTCTTTTCCGTCTTCGTCTTTAACATTGGCGATTTGATAACCCAGCTCGTTGTCGGCCATAAATTGCTGACGACGTAACTGACCTAAGCTCAATTTGGTTGATTTTGGCTGAGGGTCACCTTGCAATGTTTTACCATTGAAAGTTGATGTCATTTCAGCAATTGAGTCAGATTTAAAGATATTTTGGTCAAGCTGAAGCCAAAGGTACTTTAAGGTGTGAGGTGAGTTGTTTTTGTATTCAATTGTCTGGCTTGCAGATAAGCGACGTTTCTTTTCATCAAGCTTAGCATCAATATCGTAATTTACCTGTTGCTGCCAGTAGTTTTCAGCAGGGGCACCCGCAGCACTTCTATATACGTTTGGAGTTGGAAGTGCTTCGTCAAGTTGACGAAACTTATCAACAAACGAGCCTTTAGTTTGCTCTACCGATGACGCCATGACTGCTGAAGATACTGCCAAAGGCAATACCAAAGCACTCAAATGGAGAACTGCTTTTTTCATTGTTAATCCTGTAAATTAAGTGTAAGCCTACCATCTCAAACAGCTAACAAGGTTGCAATAAAATCACGATAAAATGCTAGTTTTTTAGGTTAGTATTCGTCTTTGTGCAATGAGTCGTTTATGGAGCCATATGCCTCTACTTTTGGGTTGTGTAAAGGGGGTTTACAAACAGATTGGTTGTTTTTAGTTCAGCACTAATTCATTGCAAAGTATTACAGTTAGTATTAAGCCAACTTGGTTAAATTTTGTTTAACAGTAATAAAGGTGATTAGATGAAGTTTTATATTGTAAAAAAAGACTCTCGTTTAGCCGCTATTCCTGCGCAAGAATCGATTTTAAACGAGTACAAAGAACGTGGCTTTGAATATGTTGAAGTGATCAATGCATGTGATAAAGACGATGCATTAGCACGCACATCTCCCTGTTCAAAATGGACTAAAAAAGGGCTGTTTTTGGGCTCATCTTTAGTGATTTTGACTCTAATTTTCATTATTTTCGCAATAAATTAATTTTTGCGACATTTTCTATTGAAATTTACTGCCATTTGTATTTAAAATCGCCCACTTTTTTGATTTTGGGTCAATACAGAAGCTGTATTTATCCCAAAAATATGTCGGTAAACAGCTTAGAATTCGGTGGGCTTATGGATTTCTATATCCTAAAAAAACAACAAGAACTAATTGCAATTCCAGCGGACGAACAAAATTGTAAACAGTACCTAGATTCAGGGTATTTTTATATTGATAAAGTAGCGGCATGTAATGAAACGAATGCCCTTAAAATTCTACAAGCAAAACAAACCAAAGCGCTTAAAGTTCCATTGATTATGGCGTTGTTAGCTCTACCTATGGTGGTTTTCGCTTGGTATAGCTTAAGTTAACAAACCAAGCTGGGCATCTTGGCTCAGCTTAGGTATATTGACGCTCTTAATAAATAATAAGAGCGTTTAATGAAAGTCCTTCATACATCTGATTGGCATTTAGGCCAGCAATTCTACGAGCACTCCCGATTCGATGAGCATCAAGCATTTCTAGCTTGGTTAACCGATACGCTTGTCTCAGAACAGATCGACTTATTACTGGTTGCGGGTGACATTTATCATACGGCAACGCCACCTGCCAGTGCAGAAAACCAACTCTATCAATTTATTAAAACCACTAAGCAGCATTGCCCTGACTTACACATAGTGATTATTGCAGGTAATCACGATTCAGCAAATCGTATTATGGCGGCAAAACCTTTATTAGCTCAGTTTGATACCCATGTTGTTGGCCGCTTTGATAGCAACGCTCCTCATGAAGTAGTACTGCCAATCAGCACAAAAAACGGCGATGCGAATGTTGTTGCCATGCCATTTTTACGTAGTAGTGATTTAAGCAGTTATAACCGCCAACAAGAGCAACCGTTAAGTTACAACCAAGCCGTTGCTCTTGCTTACAAAGATGCATTACAAGCAGCAAGTGAATTACCAAGCGCGCCATTAATTGCTATGGGCCACCTGCATGCAAAAGGCGGAGATATCTCATCTGATTCTGAACGTAACTTAGTGATTGGTGGTGAAGATGCGATATCGGCAAGCATATTTACTGATCAACCTGATTATGTGGCGCTAGGGCATCTTCATAAAGCACAAACCGTCGCGAAGAAAGAGACCATTCGCTACAGTGGCACGCCAATGCCGATGTCATTTTCTGAAAGACGCTATCAGCATCAAGTTGTGCTAGTCGAGATTAGTGACTCAGGTACTTCTGTAAACCCCCTTTACATCCCTAGTTTTTGTAAAGTCATGTTGCTACCGGAAAAAGACTGTGTGCCACTAAACGAACTCTGTGAGCTTATAAAACAGCTCGATTTAACAGATGAAGATCTAGCACCATACCTGCGGGTTAAATTGAGCGCCCATGACACTGACACCACTTTCAGAGAGCAAATAGAACAAGCCCTTGAAGGGAAGCAGGTTAAGTTCTGCGGCATCGAAAGGGTGCGTCAGCAGAACAGCCAGCAAGACGATGAACAAACCCTATTTGAAGATGTCTCACAAATTGAAGCGCTGAACCCACATTCACTTTTAGAGCAAGCATTTGCAAACAATAAAGATATGGCAGGGCAGGCTGTACCAAAAGAGCTAGAGGGCTTATTAAGCCAAGTGATCGATGAGTTGAATGCAGAGGACCTACTATGAAAATTTTAGCGATTCGTGTTCATCAACTCGCCTCTATCTTAGACGCCGAAGTCGACTTTAGCGCTTCACCTTTAAAAGAAGCGGGGTTATTTGCCATCACGGGTGATACTGGCGCGGGTAAAAGTACTTTACTCGATGCCATTTGCTTGGCACTTTATAACAAAACCGCAAGGTTACGCGGCGATACAGGCAATAAAATTGACTTTAACGGCGACAATATCAAACTCAATGACTCGCGAAACTTATTACGCCGTGGGGCAGGGCAGGGCTATGCCGAAGTCGACTTTATTGGCCAAGATAAACAACAGTACCGAGCAAGATTAAGCTTTAGCCGAGCGCGTAATAAAGCCGATGGCAAATTACAGCCTGCACAACATAGCCTTTATTCATTACCTGATGAAGCCTTAATCGCTGATAGAAGCGCGGCAGGTAAAGAAATCGAGCGCATTATTGGTTTGAGCTTTGAGCAGTTCTCACGCGCTGTGCTGCTTGCGCAACATGAATTTGCTGCATTTTTAAAAGCAACAGGGGATGAGCGTGCGCAACTACTTGAATGCTTAACGGGCACCGATAAATTTAGCCGTATTGGTCAGCGAATTTTTGAACGCCACCGTGATCAGCTGCAAGCATTAGAGCAGTTAAAATTAAGTTTAAGTAACTATCAGGTTTTAAGTCCTGAGCAGGTCGAAACTAAACAAACAGAACAAAAAGCGCTTGAGGCTAAACTTGCTGAGTTGCAAAAACAAATAAAACAATTTGAACAGTACCAAGCGTGGTACAAGCAAGCATCTCAGCAGCAGCAACAGCTAAACCAAGCTGAGCAAGCAAAGCAAGAGTTACAGCTGCAAATGCACGCGCTTGCTGAAAAAGCCACTGAAGCCAAACAAGCCCAGCAATGCTTAGAAATAAAAGATAACCGTGAACGCGTAGCGACAATTACAGCTCAACATGGGCAACTTATTAAAAACCGTGAGCAGCTTTTAAACGTTGACCATAAAACACTGATCAAAGACGCTGAGCAAACACTTGAAAAGCAAACCGCGCAACTAAACCAAGCAAAGCAAGCACAAAAAGACGCGCAGCCTATTATTAGCCAGGCCCGTGAGTTAGATAAGCAACTTGCGGTTTTAAATCAGCAAGCAGTGGCGCAAAAAGTACAAGCAGAGAAAGCGAAGCACCATCATCAAGAGCTGAGTAATACTCTTAATAGCCATAAAGCAGAGCAGCAAAAACAGCTCGATCAACAAGCACAAGTTAATAGCTATTTAGAGACACACGCACAATGGCAACCATTAGCGAAAGACTGGTCATTCTATAAAAGTGAGTTAACCCGCTTTAGCCAGCAACAGCACACAATTAGCCAATCACAGCAAAACGTAAAGTCTCTCCAGCCTAAGATTGATGAGCAGCAAGCAGCTGCGCAGCAGTGTAAAACTCAATACCAAGCCCTTGAGCAAGAAATTAAGCGCCTAAATGAGCAAGATACTGCCTTTAAATCGAGTTTAAACACCCAATCAATGGCGGATATTGATGCGGGGCTTGAGGCGATTAAACACCTGATTGAAAAGCGCCAAGTATGGCAAACTAATCATCAGCAGTTAAAAAATTGGCAAACCCAGCTAAACACATTAAGCCAAACTGAGCAGCAACTACAAACAGCATTAAAAGATGCGCAGCAAGGGGCAGAGCAAGCACAGCAGCAGGTTTCGTTTTGTGAGCAAAACTTACAGCAAGTGCAGTTAAGAGCCAGTGAAGGGGTCAGCCAGTTACGTGCCACTTTAAAAGCAGGGGAGCCGTGCGCGGTTTGTGGCTCAAAAGAGCACCCCTTTATGCATGAAGAAGTGGTTAATGAGCAATTTAGTCAACTTATTAACGACTTTACCGGCCAGCTAACTAACGCCAAACAGCATTTAAATACTCTACTCGCATTACAGCAAACTAAAAGTAATGAACTGGCGGCATGCAGCCAACAGATAAGCTCGTTAAACGGGCAAATCTCAGAACTGAGCACTCAACAACAAAACCTCAAAGAAACCATGGCAGCAAGCCGTACTGAGCTAAATGATTTAACCGAAGATCAGTTAAACGAGCGTCAGCAACAGCTCTGTCTGCAAAAACAGCAATACTACAAAACCCTTGAGCAGCAACAACAACTGCAAAACACACTTGCAGCTAAGCAAGCTGAGTATAATCAGCAAGGGCAAACGCTACATAACAAAGAGCAGCAATTAAATGAATTGCAGCAACAGCTAAATAATCTGCAAACCCGTTTAAACGAGCTCAATGATGAGCATCAACAGCTGCACACCACACTGAATCAACAGTTCACTAGTGCACCTTGGTGGCAGGCACTCAATACACAAAGCATTTCTTTAGAGGTCATTGCAGATCACGTTGAGGCTTATCAAGCTTCGCAGCTAACAGCGGATGAACTTAAAACGAACTTAAAAGCCATTGAGCAGCACCTTGCGCATGTAACGCCGCAGCTTAACGAAGCACATGCCTCTTTAACTCAGTACAACGAGCAACTAAGCCAAACTCAAATAGAATTAACGCAGATACAATCAAAGCGTGGGGGGTTATTTAGTAACCCAGCGATATCGGTAGATGAGTTTATAGCAGAGCTTGAAAAGGCGATAGATTCAGCGCAGCAGGCACTGCAACTTGCCCAGACAACCCATAGTAACGCGGTAAAGGCGCGTGACGAACAAGCCATTCAAATCGCCAATTTTGACGAGCGTGAAAAAGAACTCACCGCAGAGCAAGCGGCGCTAAATGAGCGCTTTAACCTGTGGTTTAACGATTTTAAAGCGCAGCACCCAAGCTTGGATGAGCAAGCCGTTAGTCAGCTATTAACGATAAACCCCGCTGAAATAAAACAAACTCTAGCAGATTATCACACTAGCGAGAGTAGCTTAAAAGATGCAGAGGCTCTTTTAAAACAACGACAACAGGCTTTGGCTCAGCATCAAGATGACAAGCCAGCTCTCGGTGAAGATGAGCTGCAATTACAGCTTAATCAAGCCACAGAGCAACAAGTACAAGCGAATAACGCATTATTGCAAGTTGCGACTGAGCTTAAAACCCATCAACAAAATAGCCAAGCGCTTGAAGATAAACAAAAGCAATTAGTGAAGCAGCAAAAAAGCTATGAGCACTGGCATTTACTCAATAAGGTACTCGGTGATGCCAGCGGCAAAACCATGCGTAATTTAGCGCAAACGCAAACCTTAAAAATACTGCTGCATTATGCGAATAGTCACTTACAAACACTAAATAAACGCTACAAATTAACAGCCATAGGGCAAACGCTCGATATCGCTATTATCGATAAAGACATGGCCGATGAGCAGCGCTCTGTTAATACATTATCGGGCGGTGAGTCATTTTTAGTGTCGTTAGCACTGGCGCTAGGGCTTGCTTCGTTGTCGTCGAATAAAGTACAGATAAACTCTTTGTTTATTGACGAAGGGTTTGGTACGTTGGACAGTGAAACGTTAAGCATCGCGATGGATGCTCTTGATTCTCTACAAGCACAAGGCCGCAAAGTGGGGGTTATTTCGCACGTATCAGAAATGACCGAACGCGTTGCCACGCAAGTGCATGTGGCGAAAAAACCAGGTGGTTATTCGACCATCTCTGTTATTTAAAGGATTAGCATGCCAACTTTTAATCATGAAGAAGCAAGTCACTACGACGAACGTATTTTGCGACTAGTTCCAGGTTATGAGCTATTACATCAAGCAACTGCAGCCCAATTAGCAACAACGCTGAACGATGATGCGTGCATTTTAGTGGTTGGTGCCGGAACAGGTAAAGAAATCATCGAATTAGCGGCGTTAAAACCAGGCTGGCAGTTTATTGCTCAAGACATTTCACAAGACATGCTCGATATTGCCGAGCAACAGTTTGGCCAGCATAACATTAGCGACCGCGTGACAGTACACTGCGGTGATATCAACGACATCGACACTCAATGTGACGCCGCACTGTGTTTACTGGTCATGCACTTTGTTGAAGATAATGGCGATAAAAAAGCGCTGTTAAAAGCGATTCACAGCAAACTTAAAAAATCGAGCAACTTATACATTGCCGATTTAATGCGCCCTGAAACCGCTTTTGAGCGCGAATCTCAACTACAGCTGTGTACGCAGTTAGGTTTGACCGAAGTCGGCGTAGAACGCATACGCCACAACCTAGAGCACGAGTTTTACCCATTAGACCGCATTCGTTTTGCAGAGTTAATGAATGAAACCCGCTTCAGCACCCCAAAACAGTATTTTAAAGTGCTTGGTTTTGCAGGGTATGTGGTTGGAAGTTAGCGAGCCATGAACCATCGCGCGAATAAATTTCACGCCTACGCGATGTAAAATCGCTGCTACATCAAGGCTCGCTAACTTTACTCTTGAAACTCGTTAACTACCGAGAACCTAATACCCCGCGGCCTGTCCGTCTTTACGAGTTTCAGATGCGCCGTAATAAACGCCGGTTTTTGGGTCTTTCAATATTGCTTGATAACCACCGTATGGGCCAACCGCGTCTTGTAAGGTGTGGCCTTTTTTCATTAACTCGCGGCGGGTTTCCATTGAAAAACCTGACTCTAAGCTAACAAAACCGCCGTCTTCCATGATCTCACCGGTTGGCTGCGATGAACCTGTGTGCAGAATACGCGGTGCATCACCAGCTTCTTGCAGGTTCATGCCAAAATCAATCATGTTGATAAGTATTTGAGCGTGCATTTGTGGCTGTGTTGCGCCGCCCATTACGCCATAACTCATATATGGCTTACCATCTTTGGTGACAAACGCAGGAATGATTGTATGGAATGGTCGTTTGCCTGGCTCATATTGGTTCATGTGGCCTTTTTTAAGGGCGAACATTTCGCCACGGTTTTGCAACACAAAGCCTAATTTTGCAGGTGTCATACCAGAGCCCATGCCACGGTAATTACTTTGAATAAGCGAAACCATGTTGCCGTCTTTGTCG
This sequence comes from Pseudoalteromonas sp. CO133X, assembly GCA_004208945.1. Taxonomy (GTDB): domain Bacteria; phylum Pseudomonadota; class Gammaproteobacteria; order Enterobacterales; family Alteromonadaceae; genus Pseudoalteromonas. The sequence goes on from SGPE01000030.1 coordinate 359,122, forward strand.
GCGGTCGTCATATAAATGGTATCGCCTTCTACTGGGCCTGCGTGGTCACGTTTTGCAGCTTTGTTAGGGTCTATCAGTTTGCGTCTTTGGTCAGCATATTGCTGCGAAATAAGTGTTTGCACTGGAATCGTATTAAACGCTGGATCGGCGTAATACTTTGCACGATCTGCAAACGCGAGCTTTTTCGCTTCAACAAAGGTGTGCACGTATTCAGGGCTATCAAAACCCATTGCTTTGATATCGTAACCTTCAAGAATATTAAGAATTTGCTGTGCAGCAATACCTTGGCCATTTGGTGGCAACTCCCAAAGAGTATATCCTCTATAATCGGCGCTCACAGGCTTAACCCATTCACTATGGTGGGCAGCTAAATCTTCATACGATAAGTAGCCGCCGTTTTCTTTCATATAGCGACCAATTTCTTTGGCAATATCGCCTTTGTAAAAGGCATCGCGGCCGCCTTTGGCAATTTTGCGATAGGTGTTTGCAAGGGCAGGGTTCTTAAAGATCTCTCCTTTTTCTGGCATTTCCCCATCAGGCATATAAACATCTTTAAAGCCTGGGTATTTACCACGAGCAGCCACACTTTTTTGCATATAATAGGCAATCACTTCAGACACAGGGAAGCCATTTTCAGCGTAGTCGATAGCAGGCTGGAGTAAGGCTTTCATTGGTGTTTTGCCAAACTTTTTATGTAACTCAAACCAACCATCTACTGCACCAGGTACCGACACAGGCAAGGGCCCATAAGCAGGAATAGTGTCACCTTGTGCTTTTAAAGTATCAAAAGACAAGCTTTGTGGTGAACGGCCTGAGGCATTTAAACCGTAAAGTTGCTTGCTTTTGTTATCCCAAACAATGGCAAATAAATCGCCACCAATTCCACATCCGGTCGGCTCAACAAGGCCAAGCACTGCATTTGCCGCAATAGCCGCATCAATGGCATTACCACCGTCTTTTAGTACTTGTAAGCCAACCTGCGTAGCTAATGGCTGTGATGTGGCAACCATACCTGATTGTGCGATGACTTCAGAACGACTGGCAAAATTATGGCCAGTGATGCGATCGTAAGCTTGAGTAGCGCCTGTTGTACCTAAGCATACCGCTAGTACTAAGCTTTTTATATGTGAAGTTGGTTTCATCATTATTGCCCTTTTTTATTGTTTTATTCACTATAAAAAGCAATTTAAAGCTAAGCAAAAGCTTTGCGTCCGAAGACCAAAAAATACGACTATTGCCAGAAACCAAGCTACATTAGACTCTCATCACGAGAAAACTAATAAATAGCGGTACCGGTAAAACACTCTTTTAACATAGCGGATGCATAAGGATGGCCCTGCTGCGCTGAAGGTATAAACTGACTAACAATATCGCCAACTTGGTTGGTTGCTTTTAACTGCTTTAAATGACGTTGTAACTCTTTTACGGTTTCAATTGATGTGCTTTTATTCAGAGCTAAGTAGTTTCCAGCCAGTGCAGGGTGGTTAAGCGCAAATACAGGAGTTAACTGTTTGGGACTTAGCCCCACTTTTTCTAATTGAGAAGCCAGTGTTAAAGCGGAGCCAATTAATAAGTCGTGCTCGCCTCTTTTAAACATTTTTAGCTCCTCAAATTTTTTAGAGTAAGTTAAAAAATGCTGGCCTTCTTCCAGATTTAAATCCATTAAAACGGAGTGATATACATCTCCTCGCGCCACACCTACGGTGTAATTTTGTAAAGACGCCATACTATTCACAGTTATATCTGAGCGAGTCGCTAACTTATAAAAACATGTTTGGCCAGAAGCTAATGGACCAACCCAATAAAACTTAGATTCTCTTTGCACTGTGCGTGAAGTTGAAAAGATGCCAGTATCTGCTCTCGTAGAGACGAGCTGCATCGCTCTTTTCCAGGGGTATAAATCAATAGTGCAATGTAAATTTGCTTTTTCGCAAAGAAGCCGAATGATCTCTGTGTTAATTCCTGTAATTTGGTCTTCTTTTTCGAAATTATAGGGAGGGAAAGACTCTGTATAAAGTGCCAGTGTTTTTTGCTTAGCAAACACATCCCCTACAAATATAAAAAACAACACGCTTAGAAGACGTATTAACATAGTCAACTCCAAACAAGGTCTATCACTCTAGTCATGTTTAACAATGCGGCTCAGCTGTTTATTTAGAGTATTCAAGCAAAATGGCTTAATAATAAAACCATTCACTTTGGCGCTAATCATATCTGTAACGGTCTGTTTACTGTCTTCGCATGTAACCATTAAAACAGGAATGTTATGAAAATCAGGGCTATCACGCATTTGCATAAGTAAGCATTTGCCATCCATTTTTGGCATATGCAAATCAGTAATGACTAGGTCAAAATGTTGTTTCCCTAATAATTCGATAGCTTGATTGCCATCAGTCGCTTCTGTAATGTCATCATAGTCGAGACGACGCAGCATGTTTATTAGAACATGGCGCATCAAAGGCATATCATCGACGACAAGAATTTTCATACTAAGCACACTAGCTTTTATAATATCTTAAGCTTAGTTTGCATATTCAATAACGCAATGAAGTCTTTAAGCCAAAACATCAGCCACTAATTGGCTTAGTCGAGCAATCTTAATATTACTCAATTGCCGATAATCGAAGTAAGGGCATACGATAACCTTGTCACTCTTGCTAATGGCAAATTCATCATCTAACCAAGTTAGTGGTGAATTAAGCAGCCCTGATTGAATCAGTTTTTTAGCATGAGTACGACCTGCAATAATATGCAATTGGTTACCTTCATCTAAAAGTGGCGGACTAAACAAAAGCGCAGTGCGGCTGTTAGTTTGCAGTAATAAATCATCTCGGTAGGTTTGCCAGTCACACGCTTGCTTTGCAAATTTAAAATGTTCACTAGGCAGAGCAAATAATACCTTGGCGTATACGTTAAAAACTTTTCTCCAGCCATTACCGCAAGCTTGATTTATGCTATTAATTTCGCCTGCTTGCATTGCATGCAAAAAGTTGAGTGTTTGCCACGGCACCATGGGTGGGCGCTTTTCAATGTATACCGCTACAGTGAATTTGCTGTCTCCAAAACCCTGTAGCTGCTTCTTTGTGTCCATCATAGTTTTTTAGCTAGAATGCGATCTAAATTATTAGCAAAGTTTTGCCTGTCGGCTTGGCTTAGAGGCGGTGGTCCTCCAGACATTTCAACTCCACTAGAACGCATTGTTTCCATAAAATCTCGTACGTTTAATCTAGAGCGAATATTCTCCGTGGTATAAAGCTCTCCACGAGGATTCAGCGCTTGTGCATTTTTTTCTATTACTTCTGCGGCAAGTGGAATATCTCCTGTGATAACTAGATCACCCGCTTCAACGCGTTTCACAATCTCGTTATCAGCAATATCAAACCCTGATGAAACTTGTATACGCGAAATAAACTTTGAGGGTGGGACACGCATCGCATGATTAGCAACCAGCGTTGTAACTGTTTGCGTGCGCTCTGCTGCGCGAAATAATATCTCTTTGATAACGGTAGGACAGGCGTCCGCATCAACCCAAATTTTCATAGCACTCTCGACAGAATTTTTAAGTGTGAGATAGTTTACCGTAATTGAACTTATTTACCGCTATTAACGTATTAAAATATTTGATATTAAAAGGAGCTTTACGTGTGCAACTTCCATAAACTTCTCATTATAGCAATTACCTCAACGATACTCTCTGCCTGTACTGGCACTCCAGAGAATATAAAACCGGTTGAAAACTTTGAACTCAATAAATACACAGGTACCTGGTATGAAATTGCGCGGCTAGACCACTCTTTTGAGCGTGGCCTAGAAGGAATAACAGCTCAATATTCAGTTAATCCGGATGGCAGTGTAAAAGTAATTAACAAGGGCTACAATTTTGAGGAGCAGGCATGGGAGCAAGCCCAAGGCAAAGCTAAATTTGCGAGCAAACCTAATATAGGTCATTTAGAGGTTTCTTTCTTTGGTCCATTCTACAGCTCGTATGTCATTTTTGAATTAGATAAAGAAAATTATCAATATGCATATATCACTGGCTACAACAAAGAATATTTATGGTTTTTATCAAGAACACCCAAGGTGAGCGAGGCACAATTAAAAGACTTTAAAGACACAGCTAAAAAATATGGCTTTAAAACCGAAGAATTAATCTTCGTTGAGCATGACGAACTGTAAAGGGGATTTACAGATTGTCTTTAAAACATCATGAATGCGTAACACAACTGTCATTGAACCAAGGCAAACTCTGCTTTATTAAATTGAAGCAACATGTGATCCCCCCAATTTAATTCCCTGCTCGGGTAGGCTATGCCTACCCATTTTTTTTCAGATCAGTTTTTTACTAACTAAGCTAGAAAATCATTACCGAAAAGCAACTCAACAGTAAAATTGATAAATTGAGTATACTTATATGCTTTACCCATGAAACGGTAAAACTATATAAAATCATGAGCATAAGTACACTTAGCGCCATATAACCGCAAAATAATAATGCGCCATATCCACCTTCGCTCAATACAGATAACACTAAACTTAGTAAAATAGTGATCCAGCCTGTAGTTAAAAAGCTATGTCGCTGTTTATCCGTTAGCTTCTTTTTAAAAACTTCACGAAAATGGTTAAACTTTGCTAAAGCAAAACAATTAAATGCCATAAAGCACAAGCTAAACTGCAGTAATTCCATCATCCTTGTTGCTCCTTAAGCTCCTTGGGCTTTTGAAAACGGCGAGTACTTACTTTTTTGCTAGCAGTACGTAATTTTTTGCCCTGTAAAATAAACAGGCTTCCCGCAATAATGAAACCAAAATCAACACAAAACAGCGCCCAGTTTTGAGTTAGTAAATAACTGATCCAATTACCCTCTGTTGTCATAGCATTTACTAAAGGAACAGCAAAACATACCAATGCGTTAAGCCACGCTGCTAATTGCCATTGACGTTTGGAGCTACTTATTATTGCCAGCACAGTCATTGCTAACCATGCGAGGAAGAACACGAGTATTTCTTTATCGGCACGCGCTACCATCTCTAAAGGTAATAATCGATTAGCAATAAAAAATGATGCCGTAGCAAATGGTAACCCCATCAGGGTAGCTAGATTTAACGTTTCTACTAATTTCAAGCCAACCCCAGCTTGTTGCTGCGGCTTTAAACGCTCTCTTAAACGTTTAGCCCACATAATGCAGCCTGTAGCAATCATTGCGCAGCCAGCGATACCACATAAGAAATATAGCCAGCGTAATAATGGGCTAGCTAGTCGCCCTGCATGTAATGCTGTCATCGAATCATAAAAGCGTGCTGATGCCGACCAGTCCTTACCTTGCTCAGCGAGTAATTCGCCAGTACTACCTGAAAATAAAAATGCCGCCCCATTATCCACAACTTCTTTACCTGTATTCAAATACACACTCACGCGTGATGACTCTTTGTTTGCATCGCGAATAAAGAAAAAGCCAATATCAGCATCAGGTGACCTAGTATAAACCTGATCTAGAATAGTATTCATGCTCACTAGTGGCGCAGGAACATCACTCGATTCGACACGAGCCCTGATAGGACTTGCCTCGTTAAACATTTGTTGTAGCCCCTTCTCATACACCGTTTGAGCAGGGTAGGGGAAAACCATAAATATTAACGTTATCAAGCCTGTATACGTAATCATAATATGAAATGGTAAGGCTAATACCGATGATACATTATGAGCATCAAGCCAACTGCGACTTCCTTTGTTTTTTCTAAAGCTAAACATATCTTTAAAAATACGCTTGTGAATAACAACACCAGTAATCAAAGCAATCAGCATAAATAATGATGCTAGACACACTAGCCAACGTGCAGTTCTGACATCGATGTAATGTAAATCAAAATGCAGTCGATAGAAAAAATACCCGCCTTTGGTCTCTCTAGGCGGCGCAATTTCCTCATTTGTAGCAGGGTCTAAATAAGTCTCAGTAAATTTAGCGCGTCGTTGCCCTTGCTGCTTAGGCTCAGCATAACTATAGGTATATAAAGGGTTACGAGGCTCAGGTAAATAAATACGCCATGATGATGAGTCTGCGGCTTTATTTTGCAACTGCTCTACGGCATAGTTAATTTGCTGTCTTTGCTTATCTAGACGGTTATCTTGATGGGTAATAGTGTGCGTTTCTGGCTCAGACCAATAAGTAATCTCGTCTTTAAAAAAACTGATTGTGCCAGCAAAAAAAATTAAAAATAATAACCAACATACTAACAAACCAACCCAAGTATGTAGCCAGGTCATTGAGCGAAAAAAGTTCTCTTTCATAACCAACCCTTAATCAACGAAAGAATTACAAACTGAACACCTGTAGTTAGTAAAATAGTGATCCAGACACGCTTTAATGACTTAACTGCAAACACCCAAATAAAGACACAACTATAAAAAAATACCGACAAAGTGGTGGTTAATAACACACTGTCTAGCTGATTTAAGGGAAGCAGGATGGCTAGTAAAGAGATAAGTACACTGGTAAACACATAGCCCCCAAAGATGGCAGCAACAAACCGAAAGAATACCGATATTCGATAAGAGATGCTCACAGAGCGCTTTTTAGGCACATTTTTAGGACGCTGCGAAGGCACTGCATCAATGGATTGTGAATGCATGATAATCCTTTAAATAAACACGAATAGAAAGCGCACTATTATAAACCGACAAAATAAAAAAGATAGTGATTATCATTTGCGTACCCATGAAGAATAAGTAAATTTATCGGGTACTCTCTAGTTAGTAAAATAATGATCTACTGGCTTTGCGAAGCCTAATATCATAAGGTGATATAAAAACCGGATAGGGGGCTAGGATGCGAACAATAGGATTAATTGGCGGTATGAGCTGGGAGTCAACGCAAAGTTATTACCAGCTTTTAAATCAAGGTGTTAAAGAAAGCCTTGGTGGACTTCATAGTGCACAAATAGTACTGGTAAGCTTGGATTTTGCCGAAATAGCAAGATTACAACAGCAACAAGATTGGCCACAGATGGCAGATATACTGATCAAAGCAGCCAAGCAAGTTGAGGCTGCAGGTGCGGATTATTTATTAATTTGTACCAATACAATGCACAAATTAGCTGAGCAAGTACAAGCTGCGATTTCAATTCCTTTATTACACATTGCTGATGCAGTTGGTGAAAGCCTGATCCAAAATAATCATAAAAAGGTCGCTTTACTTGGAACCCAGTTCACTATGGAACAGGATTTCTATAAACAACGACTAGCAGATAAATTTTCTATTGATGTGTTAATCCCAGCAGCACAGGAGCGAGCCATCATTCATAATGTTATTTATAATGAATTATGCAAAGGGATTATAAAATCAGAGTCTAAAGCTGCGTACTTAGCAATTATTGATAAACTAAAACAGCAAGGAGCTGAGGCTGTTATTCTAGGTTGTACAGAAATCGCATTACTAGTACAGCAAGCTGATACTTCAATGCCGCTGCTTGATAGCACTGCGCTACATTGTGAAATGGCCCTTGAGCATAGCCTTAATAAGGAATAAATAATGTCAAACCATCATACTTTAAATTACGTTGAATTTGCTGCGAGCGATTTAACAGCAACTAAAGCTTTCTTCCAGCACGTGTTTAAATGGCAGTTTACTGACTATGGACCTCAGTACACCGCATTTAGCTGTGAATCAGCAGGCCTAGACGGAGGCTTTTATCAAGCACCATTAAAATGTCTATCAACGAATGGTGGGGCGTTGTTAGTGCTTTACTCAAACAACATTAAGGAAACTCAATCACAGGTTGAGAGCCATGGCGGTAAAATAATAAAACCTCTTTTTCATTTTCCGGGTGGTTATCGCTTTCATTTCACAGAGCCAAGCGGTAATGAGCTGGCAGTTTGGTCAAAACAAGCCTAGATCATATTTTTACTAACTCATGAATACAAAAGTTTTAATAGAACAAGTTAGTAAATGCGTGATCTGTGAACCTCATTTACCACTTGGCGCACACCCTGTTATCCAGTTTAACAGTAACGCTCGTATCTTAATTGCAGGCCAAGCGCCCGGAGTTAAAGTTCATCAAACAGGTAAGCCGTTCAATGATGCAAGTGGCGATAGGCTTCGAAAGTGGCTTAATGTAAGTACTGATGAATTCTACGATGAACAGAGTTTTGCTATTTTACCTATGGGTTTTTGTTATCCAGGAAAAGGCAAATCAGGTGATTTACCGCCAAGAAAAGAATGCGCTATTGCATGGCGTGAGAAGCTTCTGGCGCAATTAAATAATATTCAGCTGACTATTGTTCTTGGCAAGTATGCACAAGCTTATCATTTACCACAAACAAAGAAGCTGCCATTAACAGAGTTAGTAAAATCATGGCGTGACTACTGGCCAAGCCATCTTCCGTTACCTCACCCTAGCCCCCGCAACAATATATGGCTAAAGAAAAATCCTTGGTTTGAACAACAAGTACTGCCCGAGCTTGGTACAAAAGTACGCTCCATACTTAAAGGCTAATAATGCAAAACCGCTATTATGAAGAATATGGTTATTACCATGTAAAGGGCCTTTACAATGATAAGAGCCTATCAAAGGTTCGCCCAATTCTAGATAAGTTTCATGATAACTGGTTACAGGAAAACCAACATTTTTACAAAACTAAAGGCATCAATAGTTCAGGACTGACCGCAGCACGATGTTTAACGGATGACGAAAAATTAATTTTATTTAAGTTCATTAATTCAAATACTTTGCTCAACCACGTAAGACCAATTATTGCTGCACCGTGCTTTATGAATACCCAGCTTTTCTTTAACCCTTACAAAAAAGAACAGCGTAATTATTGGCACAGAGATATGCAGTACCATTTAAACCTAACCGAGCAAAAAAAAGCCCTTAAGGGCCCAGAGGTTTTGCATTGTCGAGTGGCTTTTGAGGATGAACTTGGTATTGAAGTCATTCCTGCAAGCCACAAACACTGGGACTCAAAAGAGGAGTTAACAGTGCGGCTAGAGAAACAAGGGGCTTCAAATAGTAATGCACTAAAGAGCGGAAAAACGATTGCTCTGGAAAAAGGGGACTTACTTATTTTTTCTGCAAATATGATTCATAGAGGCCTATATGGTTTAAATCGGTTTGCTTTTGATATTTTATACTTTGAACGTCATCCCAGTATTGAGCAATTTTTACAAACCGATTTTTTACCAACTGAAAATCAAAAGCTGCAACTCGACAACCCAGATGCCTTTATTTGGCCACAAAAAAACGGCTAGTTAGCCGCTTTTTTTATTGAATGACAAGATTACTGTAACATTGCAAATAGTTGTTTTAGTTGTGGCATATATTCCTTAACCAAACTCACATTGCCTTCGTTCACGTTGGTGCTTGATTTTGCCCCTTCTAATGCACCTGCCAACGATCGTGTGCCCGAATTAGCCGAAGAAGCGCCGAAACTTTGTAAGCCTGTTACAGCTTGATCAACACGCTTTTGATTCTCACTGGACAAGCTACCTTTTAAATTAGCTAAATAGGCCATTGATACTTCAGAGCCAACGGCAATTAACTGTTCTGGCGTAAAACCATATTGCTCAGTTAAGCCCGCAAACTCAGTATATAGCTCGTGTTGTTTTATTTGATCAAGAAACCCCATCATTGATGATGTATTCGTTGCCTCAGAACCACTTAACATACTTCCTAAGTCAACGTTTTTAAGCTCAGGCTGATTCTGCGACCAATTAGTCACTGCAGGTAACGCTTTAATATAACTTTGAAGTTGGTTTTCCGTAATATCTTCTGCGAAGCTTGAAAAACTCATTACGAGTAAACTCATTGATATAAGTAACGCTTTCATCAGATTCTCCTTGTGTACAATTTTTAGCCGCCAGTTAGTTTTAACGGGTTATTATGATCAGCTAATTACAAATGTTAGAATATAGTTTTTATCACAGCTAACTGAACCTAATGTTAATTATTTCCAATACTGTAACAATCGATGAATGGGAGCTCGAAATAAGCGCTATTCGTTCTCAAGGAGCGGGTGGGCAAAATGTGAACAAAGTGGCGAGTGCTATCCATTTACGCTTTGATATTAATCGCTCCAAACTTCCTGACTTTTACAAACAACGATTGTTAAATTTAAATGATTCTCGAATCACAAAAGAGGGTGTTGTTGTAATAAAGTCGCAGAACCACCGTACTCAAGAACTTAATAAAGAAGATGCACTTAACCGCTTAAAAGAACTTATTATAAGTGCGACACAGGTTCAAAAGAAACGCAGACCAACCAAACCAAGTAAAAACTCTCAACGAAAGAGGATGGACAGTAAAACCAAAAGAGGACAAACAAAAGAGTTAAGAAAAAACATAAAATTATAACTTTATAACTATATCCTAGTATCAAAAATAAGCAGAACTGTAAAGAAGTGTAACTTGTTAACAAAGTTAATTGATGGTTAATCTAGCAAATACTATAATAATCATACTATCCCACTTTTGAAGGAACCGTGCATGGACTACAAAACACACCATTTTGCAATTGCAATGATAACGCTGTCAGTTTTGCCTATGTCTAGTTTCGCGCTTGACTCTTGGCAAGCCGGTAGTGCATATCCGCAAGGAAGTGAAACCTGCTACAACGAGATTTTATACAAGGCTCGATGGTGGGCCACCCCAGGTGAGGAACCTGGTAGCTCGCAGTGGGGAGCATGGGTTGCAGATGTTGTTTCAAAAACGTGTGTGCACAATGTGGTGAAACAAGATGAATTATTAAAATCATTGCCCACTATTTTTGAAGCAAATAATAAAAAAGGGAGTTCATCAGAGTAACTCCCTTTTTTATTAATCAAATGTATGATGCCGTGTTACAGCGAAACGATTGAGTATATGGTGCATAATATACACAGCACATAAACTGACTAGAATCGCCACAGATACTGACGAGAACCGATACAAAGCACTGTAAACCAAGTCCTGTCCTGGCCCTAACGATTGACCAAACAAAATACCAAACGTAGTAATAATACCAAAACCGACGCCAGGAATGCCGCCAGAAATTATATGGTATCGACTAAAGATAAACGTCAAAATCCATAAGATAAGCGCAGGAAAAATCAATATATCAGTGTGATTGTATAAAAAGAGCTGCGCAACTAACGCTAAATTACAGCCAATTAATGTGCCAATTGCACGCTGCCACGCCGCCATACCGGCCGCTTTCCAGCACAATGAAAATAAAATCAATACCGATGCCGCTTGCGCGGAGATTGAGTCTTGTAAATCAAAGACCTGAAATACAACAAATGATAAGGTTGCTACGGTTGAGCAAAGTAATACTTCGTGGCGCACACTTTCTTTCGCTTTTTCTGGCATTACCCGACCTTGCCGTGGTGCAACATCAGGGAATAAACCATGCATTAGCATCGAAAACAGCACAGTAACCACAACGGCAACGGCGTTACTAATGATCAACGGATAAATACTGACACCACCGCCGGTGTAGGTCGAAAAATGTAATTGAATAGACAAACTTACAACCGTTGTAGCACCAAATAAAAAGTTAGCGCCACGGCTCATTTGATAAAACAAAAAAGCGAATGCGACAAAACTCATCATCGTCATAACAACAGGTAAGTGGGAAAATAATCCTTGCACAACAAGCACAAACAACGCACTGAATACAGCACCAGCGTAAAACTGACGAATGATATGCATATTAAGTACAGGGACTAAGCCGAGCAATAACATAGGGTAGACAGTAAAAAAGATGCCATTAGGCCAATTCATCAATTTTGCCAGTGCGAACCCTAATGCTGAACCCGTGGCAATGCGCAACGCTTGGCGCAAGCCATTACCATCAAGTTGCAATACTGACATAACTTACCTTGCCTTAGTAAATGAAGTGCAGAACACTGATAAAACGAATTTGCATGCTCGCAAACCAACTTCCAACGCTTGAGTCAGGCAGAAGCTGAACTGTAGCACGGGCACCACTTGGAAATTTAGCTAACATTTGGTGCTCATCTAATTGAATATGAATACGTTGACGTTGTGCATCTCGTACCCAACGATTGCTGCTTTCAGTGGCACTGAGTAAACCGTTTGCATTGAGTTGACCATCACTCACCCCCGCTTCAAAACTAATAATTTTGCCAGTAAACACTTTCCCAGGTAGCGCATCAAAGCTTACTTTAGCAGTACTGCCAATTTGCACGTGCACCAAGGACTTTTCGCGAAAATCAGCCACAAGGTCAGCCTTGTTAGCAACAATCGCCATTAAAGGTTGGCCTTTATTGGCATATGTACCCGCTGTCACTTGTAAGTTGGCAGTTTTACCATCGGTATCAGCCGTTACTGTTGTATAAGACAAGTTGAGTTTAGCCTGTTCAAGCTGATTCAGGGCATGACGTAATGCTAAGTTATCATCACCTATTTTACCGCGAGCAAGTTTAGCTTCGCTAAGCTGAGCTTCAATTGCCGCTACATTTGCCTTACTTGATTGGTAATTTGCATTGATTGTTTCGTATTCTTGCTCTGAAATAGAGCGTTTTTTTAGTAACGATTCACCACGTTCAAACAATAATGTTTGCTCATGCAGCTTTGCTTTCGCTGCCGCGAGCTGCGCTTCAATTGCTTTCACACTGCTATCTAAACGTTGGTTTTGAAGTTTAGCATCGTCATAAGCAAGCTCAGCCTGTTGAACAGCCAACTCAAACGGTTCATCATTAATCTTAAACAATGCTTGGCGCTTTTCGACTGCTTGATTATTGGTTACTAAGACCTCCGTCACGCGGCCACTTACCTGTGGTGTCACTTGCACAACAGGGTGGTATACACGGGCCTGTGGCGTCACTGGCATATAAAGATCAGCAATTACAAAATACAGAAATAAAACAATGAAGCCCACTAAGGAGATTTTTACATAACGGGCAAATTTTTGATCCGGTGTCATAAAGTTATTTATCTCCTGAGTAGTGATTAATACACTGACGGGCATTCTTTTCCATCTGAACAAGGCCATGTGCCATAGTATCGAGCTGTTGTGTTGTTAAATCTGCATAAAGGTTTTGTTTTACATCTGCAATGATCACACGCAAGGTCTCCAGTAAGTTTAGACCTTGTTCAGTAAAATACAGTCGCTTACTGCGTTTATCCTCTGCATCAGCTTTACGTACAATAATCTGTTGTTGTTCAAGCTGCTTGATAGTGCGTGTTAAAGACGGCATTTCAATACCCAAGCTATGCGCCAACTCTTGCTGGGTACAACCCTGATTTAAGTGAAACAAATGAATCATAACAGTCCAACGAGACTGAGTTAGACCAAGAGGTTCCACAGCGAGCGTGACGGCATCACGACACAAACGATGTACACGACCCATGCTCCCGCAGAGGGTTAAATCTAACGTTTCATGAAAGGGGATAGTCGAAGACATAATGCACTCCAATTACTTAGCATGCTAACTATTATATTTTACTTAGCATGCTAAGTAAATATTAATGCATTTTATAAAACAAATAGGATCAATCGAAAAAAACGAAAAGTTGCGAAACTTATGCACAGCCAAACGATTTGAAGCAATACCCTTTCAGTTCTCGCCCTTTTTCAATTAGTTTAGCCCTGTCAAAAACGGGGTAGGCAGGTATCATTGCTCTGCCAACAGCAGAGCAACTAAATCAGTCTCATTAAAAAACATGTACTTATTGATAATTTAACAGATTTGCTGGCGAATATTGATCCGTCAGTACTTTAGTATCTTCAGGCCAATCCTGATTATCTCTGGTATAAAGCAAATGCTCGCTCAAAGAATGTATATCTACATCATATGGCGCTAACTTAACCGCTAATTGTTTTACGCGCTTTGCTATTTGCGGCTCACTTGGCATCGCATTTAACCCCGCCAAGATTATGCGGTTTGAGTTTTTATCTGTCACAACATTTACAAAGTCACCAAACACATCATAATAAGTAGCGGACTCATGCTGATAAAGCTTACTTGAAGAAAAAGTATTAGCAGCAACAATGCCTCCCTCAGCAAGCACACTTTTTACCTCAGCAAAAAACTCCTTCGTCAGTAAGTGCTCAGGAATGTAGTCACCATTAAAGGCATCAAGAATAATCCAATCGTACTTCTGCTTTTTTAATGCCGCTCGTTTAATAAAAATACGCCCATCTTGTACTTTTGAAGTCACTTTATCGGTTTCTATAAATTGAAAATAATCACGCGCAACTTTAATAACAGCGGGGTCTATCTCAACATTTTCTATACTTGCGTTAGGATAAAGCTCGTGGATAGTATTGGATAATGTCCCACCGCCTAAACCGATAATAAGCACATTTTGGGGGTTATCGATAAAAAGTAAACTCGCAAATGTCATTTTTGTATAGTTGAACACCAGCTTTTTGGGCTTACTTTTATACATGCAACTTTGCGTACTTTTGCGGGTTTTTTCATTAAATTTTAAACACAGTAAATCACCGGACTCTTCAACTAATATATTGCGATATAACGAGCGTTCCTTATGTATTACCTCGCTGTAGACACCGAACGACAATATCAAAATTACACACCCTATCAAGACTCTAAACATACTGTACGCTCCTTAGTACGTGTTTGACTGACGACAATAGCAAGCAGGCCTAACGCACCGAGTACTGATGCAAATGTTTTAATAATATCGTTTACATCAAAAGCTAACACCATGTAGAAAGATGTGATGATAGTCCCAAGAGCACTACCTAAAGTGCTGACAAAATATAAACCACCGGCAACCTGACCGCTTTTTTCGTGATCGGTAACCAATAATCGCACTGAATAAGGCGAAATCATTCCGAGAATAGTCGTTGGAATAAAAAACAATGCTGTTGAGGCTAATAAAGAACCGTAACGGCTGTCTTCAATATGGCTAAAAATAAAAGCCATAATAGGCTCAGCAAATAAAACAATGGGTACGACCATAATACTGGCAATAAAAAAGATAGCGCCATATTTGGTTAAGGAAGGGTTACGTGTAGAAAGCTTTCCGCCTAGTAGATAGCCAATTGATAAGCTCAGCATAAACACTGTAATTATACTGCCCCAAATATGTACACTGCTACCAAAATAGGGGGCTAAAATTCGCCCTCCTAAAAGCTCAATCCCCATGATACAAAAGCCACTACTAAATGCGAGAAAGTAGATGAGAGCATTGATTTTATTCATAAAAACACCTGCTAATTTTATTTTAATTTAAATTCATCTTAACCTGATGGTGATTGCGATACTATGACTATTTTTTAGCCTGTTAGATACATCCATAAAGCTCAAGACTAAAATTTTTCAAAAAAGCTATATATCTAATCCAAAATTCTGATATTTTATAGGTACAAAATACACAAGGAAAAAGCGCTATGGATCAGCAAAAAACACATATCACTATCGATAACTCCACAACACTATTTGGTTTAAAAGTTCGCACTTGTAACAGTAATGAAATGAGTGGCCAAGGCGCTAAAATAGCGAGATTATGGCAAGCGTTTTATACCAATGTTGCGCCAAAATTATCTCCTGAAAGCCAAGTTTATGGTGTATACACACATTACGAGTCAGATGTTACGGGTGACTTTGATGTCTATGCTTGTACCAATACCCCTGTACAATTAGCCAATACAGAATCAATAGACCTTGCAACGGGAAAATATCTTCGCTTTAGCGGTCAAGGAGCCATGCCTCAAACAGTTGTGGATGTATGGGGGCAAGTATGGCAATACTTTAGTAATGAGCACTGCGCATATATTCGCGCTTATAAAACTGACTATGAGTTTTACAAGAATAGTGAAGAGGTCGAGGTGTTTATTTCTGTAGAATAAATACCTCTAAGCTCCCTGCTATGACAAGCTTTTGGGAGCTTAATTGAAAAGCATTACTGTAGCTGTAAGCAATCAACGAAAAAGCGCTCACTATTATGCGCACCTCCCCATAGACAACTTTGAAGAGGGCTCATTTGACCATCAGCATAAGTAAAGTGATGCTTTCGATCTTTTAACACTAACAGTGGCCCATCCAAATCGACATAACGAGCTTGTGATGCAAGTAATGAGGCTGGCGCCATCGCTAGAGAACTGCCCACCATACAACCAAGCATTATATCAAATCCCATCTCTTGGGCTTTGCTGGCTAACGAGCAGGCTTGAGTTAATCCTCCTGTTTTATCGAGTTTAATATTGACAACTTGATATCGTCCCTGCAAATAAGGAAGATCATTTTCAGTATGGCATGATTCATCAGCACAAAGAGGGATTGGCGATGTAAAGTTAATCAGTTGCTCATCCTCACCAGCGGGTAGAGGTTGCTCAATTAGTACAACATTAAGTGCTTTTAGCGCCTCTACATTCTCTTCTAAATCACGAAAGCACCAATCTTCGTTTGCATCTACGATAAACTGACTATGAGGCGCTGCGTTTGCAATAGCCGTCATCCTAGCAATGATGTCTTGTTTATCTAGTTTTACTTTCACTAGAGGAGGGGAATTCATCGCTAATACAGCCTCTTGCATGGCTTTTGGTGTATCGATGCTAAGTGTATGCGCGCAAATACTCGTTATACTGGTTTTACTCAATATTTCTGCAACTGGTCGTGCACTTTGTTTGGCCTGAAGATCCCACATAGCACAATCTAGTGCATTACGGGCAGCACCAGCGGGAAGTGTATTAATTAACTCGGAAAGTTCCATTTTGCGAGTGAAGGAACGATCACAAAACAATGCTTTAATTTGTTTTGTCGATGTATTTATTGATTCACCATAACGCGCATAGGGGACCGATTCAGCCCAGCCGTAAAATTCTTTGTCTGCAATCACAACCACAATCACATCTGCGCTCTTTTTTGTTCCTCTAGAAATTTTAAAGTCTGATTTCAATGGTATTGATTGATGAAAAACAGAGACAGTGTAGACGCTCGACAACGTTTCTAAGGATATATTGAACAATCTTTCTGTTAGCATAAGTTGGCCACTATTGAATCGACGCCATCACGTAAGGGATCAACACATGGCACACCAAATGTCTGACTCAGACGCTCACAAATTTCACTTCCTTGTTCAATACTAACACTAGATGTATTAACGGAAATACCGACTACCTGAACATCAGGGTTCGTTAATTTTGCCGCAGCAATATTTAACTCTATCGTCGTTTCAATACTAGGAAAGGAAGTATTGGGTAAGCCACGCATATGGGTTCTATTTAAAGCATGACATATCACTAACGCATCAGGCTGAGAACCATGTAACAATCCCAAGCTAACTCCAGCAAAAGCAGGGTGTGACAGCGAACCTTGCCCTTCGATAATATCCCAATGGGTTTCCTCTGCATCAGGACTTAATGATTCCGCAGCACCGGAAATAAAATCAGCAATAACGCAATCTATCGCTACACCACTGCCTGAGATTAAAATTCCGCATTGTCCCGTAGCCCTAAAGTCGACATCTATATTTTGTTCTTTCATCGCTTTCTCTAGGCTTAAGCTTGTATACATTTTACCTACAGAGCAATCTGTTCCCACAGTAAGTAATCGCTTACCTTTGCGTTTATATCCCTTGCCTGTTGCAAATGCTGTACTTGGATGACGAATATCCAATAAGTTTGTATTGTGCTTTTGCGAAAGACTGACCAGCTCATCAAAGTTAGTGAGCTTATCGTGAAGCCCACTTACGATGTTCATTCCGTGCTCTATTGCCTCACTAATAATTGGCAACCACTTTTTGTCTAACACACCACCACTATTAGCAAAACCTAGAACGAATGTTTTCGCGCCTAACTTAGCAGCTTCACAGATGCTACATTGATTGAGGCCAGTACTGACTGTACAACCGTTAACGCTCAGCTCGCCTACACAAAGTTCAGCGCGCCAATCAGCTAAACTTTGTGCCATTTTAATTGAGAGTTTATCGGTCGCATCACCGATAAATAGTAAATAAGGAGGCTTAATTTCCATAATATATCTCTAATTTAGAAAGAAAAATTGACTAAACAGAGCATATTATTTTTTAAAATTTAGAAAAGAAGGAAGAATTATTGCACCTATAACCTATGTTTATAGCTAGACAAAATATCCTTTAAATACAATTAGATAACTCATTTAAAAAGGCGTCTAAAACATGTGATAAAACTTTATTTTCTAAATGAAGAGCACTCACGTTGAAAAATAAAGGAGGACTGAATGAGGCGATAGCAATGTCATCTGACAAGTTTCCCATAGCAGTATACTTATCAACGATACATACACCCACCCCCTGTGCTACCAAGCGTGCAGCAATAAAGTAAGTTTGCACTTTAATTGTAGAGTCCAGTACGATATTTTCCTCAAGCATGCGCTTCCACAACAGGTGCCCTAAAGGGCCACTATCACTTATATCAATAAATTCTGCCCCTTCAAGTTCCTGAAAAGTCAGCTGAGCAGGTATAGATGGAAATAAACGTTTAGGAAATACCGCAACCAGCTCTGACTGTGCAATTTTAATAGCTTTAACGCCTGGCATCGCACTCGGCGAAAAAACAACAGCCAAATCGCACTTATGCTCAAGTAATGCTTGCAATGCTTCATTGTTATGAATCGTCTGCACATTAAAGTTAACTTTTGGATACGCGTGATGATACTTTGCTATTGCACAGGGAAGTGCATCGAAACCTAAGGCAGGTGTAACACTTAAATTTATATTGCCAAACTCAGCTTTTTTTATATTTTCAGCTGTGTTTTTAATCGACCGCATTTGCTGGTAAATTTTGTCAACTTCGTTGAATAGCATCGACGCCTCCTCCGTTGGAATGAGACGTCCCTTGACCCGCTCAAATAACTTAAAACCTAATTGCATCTCCGCATGCGATAAAACTTTACTAACCGAGGGTTGTGATACATGTAAAGCTTTAGCGGCATTCGTTATTGAACCCGTTGTATAGATTGCATGGAACACTTCGATATGTCGCAGTCGCATTTATTAACTCCCAAAGTTAGGCAAAAAAGTAAACAGTCAAAGTCCAAAGTAAACCTGCCAGACCAGCTGCGATTGATGCAGGAACAAGCTGCGACTTAACATGATCCATCAGATCACACCCAGTGGTCATAGCGCTTAAAATCGTTGTATCTGAGATAGGTGAGCACTGATCACCAAATACGCTCCCATTTAAAACCGCAGCAAAGCATACAGCCATAAATAACTCTGGATGTGCGAGTTCTTGTGATTGACTAATAGCCCAAGCGAGTGGCATTGCTAAAGGAAATGCGACAGCATAGGTTCCCCAACTTGTGCCTGTTGAAAAAGCTATTGCGAGCGTGATCAATTGTAGAAGTATTGGCAGCAACCAAAAGGGCAAACCATCCCCAAGTAAAGATACAAGATACAAACCTCCACCTATTTGTTTACTAATGGTTCCTATAATAACCGCAAGCATTAAAATAACAGAGGCAACAACAACCCCCTTTAGGCCTGTTGCAAACCCGTCCATCAGGTCACTTAACGACATACCTTTACACAACGCAATAAACGCAGACATTAATAACGCAACCCCAAATGCCCAATTAACTTCAGGCGTACCACTGTATAAAAAAGTAATTATGGCGATACTAATCAAACTTATCAAAGGCAATAAAAACTCTAATACATGTGGCGAGTAATGAGAAGGGACGTGGGTTTGCTGTAATTCTTTTGCACTCAATGGTGTTGCATCTGGGGCATCAAGCTGTCCTGTTGATAATGCGCGTTGATGAGCATCTCTAATCCGCTTGCCAGAAAAACGCGTAATATTCATGCTCAACAAAAATGTGCCTAAAACGGCGAAAAAACTATAAAAACTAAATGGAATACTTGAGAAGAAAAATTTAATTCGCTCTGATTCTGTGGCAAGAAAAGAAACCCCAGGTACAAAAATTAGCGCTTGAATATAAGCAGGCCATGCATTAAATGCGAGGATTGATGCAATAGGGGAGGCTGTTGAATCAACAATATAGCTCATTTCTTCATGGCTCACTTTTGCTTTATCAGCAAGGGGGCGCACTGTGGTGCCAACTAAGGTTGTACTCATGGTACCGCCTTGAAAGAAAATAACGCCTAAAAACCATGAAATCAACTTGGCTGAGCGCTGCCCTTTCACAAAGTGCTTGGTCATAAAGTTTGCAAACGCTTGAGCCGCCCCAGTTCGAGACCAGATACCAATCAACCCGCCTAATAACCACAAGTAAAGTAATAACAAAGCGGCGCTACTTTCAGTTGCTAAATTCACAATGATAACGTCATTGGTTAAGTCGTAGTGACCAAGTAATAAAGCCCCAACAACAATGCCACTAAATAGAGACGTAAGTGGCTCTTTGGTAATCAAACACAATAAAATGGTGACAAATGCAGGCAGTAGTGACCATAAGCCATAATGAAAGGCAGGTTTTAGTAAGCGTACCTCGCCATCATCAGTCATAACCCATTGCTCTTTTAAACTCGGCGTTTGTTTACTCGCATCTAAAGAGGCTTGATTTAAAGGTGAGTCTTGATATGCCACAACTGAGTTTATAGTGACTTCTTTTCCTTTATAAATATAAGCATACTGATTATGCTCAGTTTGATATGTATCGTATAAATAAGATTGCTCTAACCATGTTGGAGTGACAAAAAAGTTCACATACAGTGCACTTGCAATGGCACTTAAAAGGATCAGAAAGGGTAAAAGTTTATTGTTGCTTATCATTTTATTGTCTTTTTTTGAAATGCAAATGAACACCCAACTTGAGCCCGAAGTCGAACGCTTGGGGCTCAAAAATGCACACTATCTGGGCGATACGAATAACTTTGAAAAGAATAAGCTATTTAAAAATAGCTTCTCTGTTCCATAAAAGTAGCCTCTAAAGTTTGGATCATCGGCAAATAAAATAACACTTCCTTTTCCTAACCTTTGTGCAACTAAACTTGTTTTTCCTGCTAGTTGCTGTTGATTTTCAACTGAAGCAAACCCTGTTAATAACGGTTTTTGAGCTATCTGTACAATAGACGCGTAAGGGTTTTTTGGCATTTCAAACGCCAGTAAGCCACTACGGTGAGTGGCAATCTCTCTTCTTACATAACCGTATCCAAGCGGGTGGGTAATGTCTAAGTCTCCTAACATGACTGCACCACCAATAATATCTTGCGCTTCAAGGTGTGACTTCTGGCCATAATTGATTCTTTCTCGCTGATTCTCAATACCCGGGCTAATCTCGACCGTAACAAGGTCTAGTAACTCTTTGCTGGCCCATTTTGCACCGTCAGCTATACCAATAAATGTCCCTCCCGAGCGGGTCCAAGTTAATAACTTATCGGTGGTTTTCTTATTAATATTTGCGTGTTGACCGTCAACAAGCACAATGTGGCTGTAGTTATTTAGATCTAACTTTTCTAACTGTGATTTAGTCACTAAAACACTAGGAATATTCATGCGCTTATCAAGAAGATGCCAAACTTCTCCAGCTTGATACTGTGAAATTGAAGGCCCAATAACAAGTAATACGTGAGGCTGTTCAATTGCTTCGATGTTATTACTCCCCAAATCCATGCCAATACTCTGAGTATGCGATGATTGCAATGCGTAGCCAGCTATCGCATCTTGCTCCGCAGCCTGGCTCATTAATGAATGTAATTTGCTTTTATCTTGATTCGATACAGGCACCACCACTGTACCGCGCATAAATGTTTTTTGCCCTTGGTCTGTTTCTGCTTGAAAGCCATTATTCGCAACACGGGGACGAAAACCTTCTTGCAGTAATTGATACATCAATTTAGGAGCGTAATAATTGCTCCATTCAAATGCATAAGCAACCTGAGCCTCGCTTGGGGAAGGTTGGCGAGGAAAAGTAACCGCAAGCACTTCACCTACTTGGTAATTACTTTGTTTGAGCTCTTCATATTCAATGCCAAAAGCTAACGGCATCGTCCAGCCAGATACATCATAAAATGTATTATTTTCAAAGCGCGTTACTTTTGAGAACAACCCCTTGAGCATGGGATAACTCGCTTGTGCTGATTCAACAACATATGCTTGATTTGCAGAAAATGATTTACCGTTAACGGTTATGTCTTTTGTCAGGGGCTTAACGTCTATTTTATTGCGGCTAAGTAGCTGTAAGAAATGAAAGATCTTTGCAGGGTCTTCTGGTGCTGAAAATACATACCCTTTAACACTATCGTTCTTCGCGGTTTCTTTAGTTTCTTTAGAAAACTGATATTGATAATTAAGTAAGGCCTGTTTTTTGTCTACAGCATTATTAAGAAGCGCTAGGCCTACATGATAATACGTTTTAATATTTTCTCGAAATGACAGCAACCCTCTTGGTGTTTCCAAAACCCCAGCAGAACTGGCCTGTTCAAATAGAATACCTAAACTGCCGTATAAATGTGGATAAGTCGCTCCTTTACCAAGGTAGAAATTATCATAGGCCTCTTCATTAAAAAACAAAGTAGCAGTGCTATCTAGATACGCGCGAGGTTGCTCAACAACATCCGATAACAATGCCATAGCCTGCTTATTGATTAATGGATGAACCCTATCAGGTGCGCCTGGGTGAAAATAAAACGACTTATAAGAGCGCATTTCATGAAAATCAGCCACGATGTTTGGTCGCCAGTCATGGAACTTTTTCACCCAACTCACGGGCTCTGGGTGTTGCTGCAACATCCACTGCCGATTTAAATCAAACCAATAATGATTGGTTCTCCCTGACGGCCATGGAGAACCATGTAAAGCATGCGCAGGGTCGCTAATAGCTACCTCTGATTGATAACGTAAATTCCAAGAGGCTTCACGACTATTGCCATCAGGGTTCATACTAGCTGTTAACAAAATAACGCTATTTTCTAATAGCTTTTCTATTTCTTTACCTTGTGCAGCTGCAAGGTGGTAGGCAATAGGTATCGCAGAGTCTGTTGAGCTTACTTCACTGCCATGAACACCAAAGTTAATCCAACTTATCACTGGCATATTTGTAGTATTTAATGCATTACCTTGCTGTAAAAGCATATGCTTTTGCTGGATTTCGGGCAGCTTTTTTAGGTTTGCTAGCGAGCTAATTGTCAAAGTAATTATTGGCCTGCGTTCGTGACTATAGCCAATTACTTCAAAACTAACGCGTTCTGATTGTTCCGATAACATCTTAAAGTAAGCAACTAACTGATCATTGCGAACCATTTGCTCACCTAGTTGATGACCCAAAAAGTTCTCTGGGGAAACTATATCTGCATTAAAATTCGTTGCTGGACTATAAAAGTTGCTCGCGGCGCTAGAAAACACATAACAAGAAGAAAACATGATGAGACAACAGAAAAGCGCCTTAAAAAACATTTTCATAATGACTACCTTAGTGATTGATTTTGTCGAATAGTTTGGCCTGCCAATACATTTAACACTTTGCCATTATCAATAGCTAACTGGCCGTTTATCAGCATCCATTGCACACCAGAACTTAGCTTTTCTGGGTTTAAATAATCTGCATTAGCAGCAAATTTTTCTTTATCAAAAATAACAATATCAGCGACATTTCCCACAACTAATTTTCCTCGATTAGTTAAACCAAATGTCTCTGCGGTTAGCGTGCTGCTTTTATGTATAAACTCAGCTAGATTTAGCCATTTTTTTTGATAAACATATTCATGATATTTTTTTGGGAAAGAGGCGTACTTTCTTGGGTGACCAGGGCTGCCATCGGATGAAGTCATCACCCATGGAGCTTGCATATAAGCTTTAATATCGTCCTCAGACATATTAAAACTGGCAACCCGCGCATTACCTGAAATAATTATTTTTTTTGCTGCGTCAATTGCATCCAACTGCCAGTCTTCAGCGATTTGAGCCAGTGTCTTGCCACGTATATCAGGGCGCGTAGGGTCACTTATCAATAAAGAATCAGCGCCGCCTCTTCGCCTTAAGTTTTCTAACATGGCTGTACGAATTGCAGGCCATTGCGAAGCGTCTTGTAATCTCGCTAAATACTCTTCTTTGCTACCGGCAAGCACTTCACGTGGTACTAAACTACCCGCAACACTGGTTCCTGAGGCTCGCCAAGGATACTGATCCGCAGACACCTTAATTCCCCGCGCTCTCGCATTATCTATAAGTTTAATAACTTGCTCACTTTCTCCCCACACGTCGGTTCCTAACGCCTTAATGTGAGCGATGTGAACGGGCAACCTTGCTTCTTCACCAATTGTAATAACTTCTTCAATAGCGCCTATAAGACCAATACTGTAAGAGCTTTCATCACGAATATGGCTATCATAAACACCACCATGCTCTGCTGCGACTTTAGCCAGCTCAATAACCTCCTCGGTTGTCGCATAGTTACCAGGCACATAATAAAGCCCTGTTGATAAACCCAATGCTCCCGCGTTCATTGCCTCTTTTACAAGCTCTCTCATTTGCTCAAGCTCGCTGTTGCTTGGCGCGCGATTTACGCGTCCCATTACCGCCTTACGGACTGAACCATGACCAACATAAAGCCCAACATTGGTGCCAATACCTTGCTGCTGGTAATCTTGCAATGTTCCCGCAACATTAACATCGCCACCGCCATCGACGTTACAGAATACGGTGCTGACACCTTGCGTTAAGTAGTTTGCATTTAGATTTGTCAGCCCACCTTTAAAATCGTTACACGCATGTGTATGAGGGTCAATAAAACCAGGTGCGATGATAAAATCTTGCGCGTTAATTGTCTTTTTTGCTTTGATATCAGTAGGTAGATGTTTTTGAACGAAGACTATATTGCCTTTATCAATACCAATCACACCAGAAAACGGAGTTTCAGATGCTCCGCTATAAATAACCTCTCCAATAATAATTGTGTCGATAGATTGCGGGGTTCCCTTAGTACAACCCGCCAGTAAAATAACACTCGCGATGATGCTTGTTAGTTTATTAATTCGCATTTTTTATCCCATAAAGCAGATGAGAAGCACACAACTTCTCATCTAATTGAATGATTATTTATTCAAAACTAAAACTAAAGTTAGCGTATAAATAACGTCCCTCTGCATTGTGCAAGCTTGCGTTATAACCATATGTTTCATCTGCTAGGGGTGGCTCTCTATCAAACATATTTCGCATACCTAAACGAACGCGAGTACCAGAATCAAACGTGTATTGACCATACACGTTAAAAGTACTCCAACTACTTACATGCCAATATTCACCGGTTTCATCATGAACGGCGCTCGTATCATAAAAATCACCAACATATTTACCATACAAGCCTGCTCCCCAATTGTTATAGCGCCAAGTTAAAGTACCGGTTGCTTGCCACTGAGGACGGCCGTCCATTTGAATTAAATCGCCCACATCTTCAAGAGGTAAACCTAATGCAGCTAACTTTGCCGATTCACTATCAACACTTTGATATGCTTTTAGTAATTTTGCCGCGTTAAGTTTTATATCAAAATCACCAAAGTCAGTATCAGCTAAGCGATAGTTGATGCTTAAATCGAGGCCCTCGGTAACACGAGAGTCTAAGTTTTCATATAACCCAACAACTTCAACCATGTCGCCTACCGCTGCCAAACCAGAACCGTCAAAAAAAGCGATATCATCAGCAGTTGCCTGTGAGCGAATAACATTTGGGTTAGCAGCGCCATTTAAACGGTAGAAATAATCTAAGTCAGCGATATTTTGATAGGAGCGTATACCGATCAGGTCTTCTTGTTCTATACGCCAAAAGTCGGCTGTAAGCGTTAGGTTGTCAATAAATTCGGGTGTATAAACTAGGCCTAGTCCATAGTTGTAATCATTTTCTGGCTTTAGTTTTGTGTTCCCTAAGCGAATATTAGAGACGCTGTCGCTGCCATTACATTCACTTAAGTTGCTCAACTCCCCTTTATTTATTCGCGCTTGGCATCGATAGTAATCTGTTGGGTAATTAACACGAGTTGTACTGGCGGTATGAAGTTGCTCAAGATTAGGAGCTCTAAAACCTTCTGAATAAGAGCCTCGTACTTGTAAACTAGAGGTAGGATACCAGCTGAGTACTGCTTTTGGCTTAAATACACTTCCTACGTCATTGTACTGCTCAAAGCGACCAGCAAGCTGAAAGTTAAGCTTCTCGACTAGAGGGACTTCCATTTCAGGACTTATCAGCGCTCCTGCAAACTCAACGAACGCCGACGCTACATTACGTGAACCATCAGCATTTGGTTGACCACTAGAGCCCATAACATCAGAAGCATAATTACTCCCCGTTACGGTATCTGTGTAGGTTATTGTGCCATTTAATCTGTCATCATAAGTGTTTGCGAAACTTTCATAACGCCACTCTGCTCCCATTGCTATACCAACATCACCAGCAGGTAGTGAAAATAAAGCAGGATTCGACACTTTAAAATCGACTAATGCGAGTTCTGTTTCACCCTCACGACTGATATCGATTAAAAAGCTATCAATCGTCTCTTGAGAGTTACAAGATGCATTACAAAAAGGGTTATATGCAGAGCTGTCTTGGCGGTTTACACTGTCTTGGAAGAGACTTAAACTTATACGGTTATTCGTTTTATCAACTGTTTTAGCTTTGGAATAAAGTACCGCACTGTCCCAACTCCATGCATCAAGATCACCTCGAGCACCCGCTAAAGCACGATAAGATTTATTGTCCACATTAATCCCTCTAGCACCAGCATCAACAACACGATAAGCATCAATAGTGACATCGAGTCCTTGTGCAGGAATGCCAAAACCAGACACTTGATTAATACCATTCCCTAGCGGGTTCCAATATGCATCACTTGAGATTGTCACCGGTGCAGAGGTTAACGTAGCGGTTTCACCTCGCTGTGAGTTTGACTCGGCTTGGTAATAACCTAGTTCACTGTATAACTCGGTACCTGAGCTTAGTTCATGATTAATAAAAACAAATGAATTTAACCGTTCAGTTTCAGGAATAAGCGTACGGCTACTATTGGTGTTATAACCTTGAGTGTCACTTGAAATGCTGCCACTATCAATGCACAAGCCATTGCTTAATACACATCGCTGATTTGAATCACTGGCATCCACATCTTCGATATGAAACCGTCCGGCTGAACTTGTCAGGCCGTCGACTGCTTGACTCGCATCAAAGCGTCCCCAGGGAGTTGTTGTGGAGTTATTTCTAAAGTTAGAATCTCCCTCCCAACGCGTGCCCTCTAAGAATGGTCTTAAATCATTATTGCGTGAAAACTTCGTTTCTGAAGCCATAACCTCAGAACCATGATAGTAGTTAACTGAGGCTGTTATATTGGTTGAACCATCATTAATATCCCAGCCAGCTAACGCATTTAAATTGAGCTTTTCACGACTCGTATTTTCAGCCTGGCCATACTGCATATCAAAACGGTAACCGCTAAAATCCTTTTTCATTTGCGTATTAACGACCCCTGCAACCGCATCGGAGCCATAAATAGCAGCAGCGCCATCATGTAAAACTTCAACAGCATCAATCCCCATTACTGGAATCGAATTCATATTAACGGTCGTTACTGGCACTGAGTTTTCTGTTTGCGAGCCTGGGTGTTGTACCAAACGTCGCCCATTCAATAATACAAGTGTGTTACCCGTACCAATACTACGTAAGTTAATTGATGCTACATCCCCTCGTGACGCATACACACCACTCACTACATCGTTACCATTAAAACTTACTGTTCCATTACTAGGTATCGATGCAAACAACTCACTTCCTGAAGTCGCGCCAATTGCATCAACATCATCAGAATCAATAACAGACACAGGGAGTGCCCCTTCAATATTAGCCCCTTTGATCATTGAGCCAACGACACTGATAATCTCTAATTCTTCATTTTCAGGTGTCTTAACTTGTTTCTTGTCAGCTTGCTGTGCTGCAACCTCAGATATATGGAGTAGATTAAGAGCAATCAATAAGGATAAACTGACTTTATTTAATGGGTATTTTGTTATCTTTTGCGAAGGCATTTTCTTCATCCTGTTTTATATTTTTAATTATTCCATTCATTACCTTGCACAATTAACTTAACCTAAACAATTGACAAAAAAGCTTTAAATCATAGCCTTGGGTTATAGGCTGAAACTATTGGATAAATGTTCTAACTTTAAGCTGTTCTAAAGAAGATCTAATGAGGTAAAGCAAAATCTTTGAATAGTGATTTGTTACCAAGATGAACAAGTAAAAACCAAAAAGTGAGAAGACGTTAAGAAAGCGGTGATATGAATTTTAACTCTCGTCGTATCTGTAAACCCCCATTACAAAAACTAAATAAGCCGCATCAAGCGGCTTTCTTTATTTATATTGAGTGAATGCTAATTGCTCAGCTTTCGCGTAAGCATTGGTAAGTGAACGCTGATGTCTATCATCTTTAAACTCTTGGTATTCACAGGCAATTTCGTCAATTTTATCGACTCCTAAATACTGACTTAAGGTGCGAAGGTGAGGCACCAAATGACTCATATGTTCACGTATTCCACCTTGTTCAAAACCAAACTCTCCAGTGGAAGTAATGATCACTAATCGTTTACCTTTAAGCAGCGGTTTTAGAGGGAAATCTCCACGCTCTAAGTCAAAATCAAAGGTTTCGTTAATTCTTACAATTTGATCAAACCATGCTTTTAATTGTGCTGGCATGCCGTAGTTATACATAGGCGTTGATATCACAATAGTGTCGGCTTTGGCCACTTCACCAATCAGCTCGTCAGATTCAGCTAGCAGTGTCTGCTGCTGTATAGTCCTTTTTTGAACAGGGGTGAACACAGCCTCTATCCAAGCTTGAGTAATAAAAGAGGGAGGATGTATCCCTACATCACGATAGATATACTCAGCTATAGCATTATTTTTTTGTAAGGTATCAATATAATATTTAGCAATATTTTTAGAAATAGAGTTATGATTTGGATTATCATTTTTCACTTCACGTACACTAGCATCAATGTGTAAAAGAGTAGTCATAATTAAAACCTTATTAGTTAATGTATAGATATCATCAACAAATTGAGACGTTTTAGCAAACGAGTTAAAATTCACTATAAATAAGTTTTACTCAGCTATTAATATAAGTGAGTTTAGTTATGCATATATCATTACAAGCTTTAAAAGCCTTTGAATCAGCAGCCCGCCTTGGAAGCTTTAAAGCTGCGGCAACTGAACTTGCCATTACGCCCACAGCGGTTTCACACCACATCGCAAATCTAGAAAGCCGGTTAAATACTGATTTATTTCATCGCGAAGTGAGAAAAATTACCCTAACTCACACGGGTAAGTTCTTAAGCCTCAACGCATCAAAAGCCTTTAAACTTATTCATGATACAATAGAGGAGCTAAACAGCTCGCATAACCAAATTCACATAAGCACAACTTCATCGCTTGCAGCGCTGAGACTCATACCTGCATTACATGAATTAAATACAGAACATCCTCACCTAAACGTGGATATATCAACCAGTGAATCTCTAGATAAACAATTACATACTTTACCCGTTAGGTTAGGAGAAAAAGGGAAAGTTAATAAAAATGATATTATAAATAGTGAAGTATTTAATGTATTTGCTCCAACCACACTACGAACAGCTCCTTGGCTGAATAATCAAGTAACGCTATACACTTGCCACTGGAAAAACAACAACTTACCTGAACCACCTTTAGCTGACTGGCTCACTAAAAATAACTTAAGTTCAAAACAGTTTAAAATTAAGACGTTTGATCAAGAACTATTCGGCATTCAACAAGCCTTAGCAAATAACGGTATAGTATTTTGTTCAAACACATTAGTAAAACCTTACATCGAGGTAGGTTTGTTAACGCAATTTAACAGCCAGGCGATTGAATCTGAGCTGTGTTATTACATTCCAGATAAATCTCGATTTGCAACAAACACATATAAAATCATAATTGAGTGGATTAAAAAGATAATCAATTAACCCTAATACCTGATCAAAAATCGAATAGCCTAATAGCTATTTTGACGTGATAAATACTATTACTTCTCAACTGAGTAATTTAGAAACGAGTATCTTCTACCAGCTTTCTGTAACGGGGGTTTACAGTTTGCATAAAAAACCGCAGCTTAAGTGCATAAGCTGCGGTTTATTACTGAAGCATATTTACTTGTTAAGTAAATGCTTTTCGAAGAAGTTAGCCATCATAGTGTGGTAGTGCAGGGTAGTGCCTTCACCTTCACGTAGGCTGTGAGAACGGTTCGGGTAAGAGAAAAAATCGAACTGTTTATTGTGCTTAACTAATTCATTAATTAAGCGCTCAGAACCTTGGTAGTGTACGTTATCATCTCCGGTACCGTGGATCAGTAGCAACTTACCTTGCAAGTCTTTTGCAAAGGTGATCGGAGACGTGTTGTCGTAACTTTCAGGATCGGTATTTGGGTTCCCCGCATAGCGCTCTTGGTAGATAGTATCGTACAAGCGAATATCAGGCACTGGGGCAGAGGCAATACCCACTTTATATTTATCACCATGGCGGAATAACAAATTAAGCGTTGAACTACCGCCACCTGAGTGACCCCATACACCAACACGGTCGGTATCAATAACATCCCAACGTTTTGCCATTGCATCAAGGGCGTCAACTTGGTCACGCACGGTAATAGAGCCTATTTTTTTGTAGATAGACTTACGCCAATCTCTGCCTTTAGGTGCGCGCGTGCCGCGGTTATCAACTGAGGCAACAATAAAGCCTTGCTGAGTTAAATACGACTTGTATAAGTAACTGTCGCCTTCCCAGCGGTCTTGTACTGTTGAGCCCCATGGCTCACCATAAACATAGAAAACAATTGGGTATTTTTTGCTTTTATCCATATTCGCTGGGAACATGATGTAGCCATCAAGCTCAACACCATCGCGCGCATTAACCGTAAAGAACTCGTGAGTCGGTAATTGCTCAGTCGCTAATTTCTCTTTTAATGCTTTGTTCTCAACTAAGGTTTTCACATTACTGTGATCGCTTACTTTGATGATCTCTTTCATTGGTGGGGTGCCAAACTTAGAGAAGGTATGCATTGCCCAAGAGGTATCTTTAGACATGTAATAGCTGTTTGAACCATCGAATGACGCTGGCGTTACACGCACCGGTTTAGAGCTGCCATCTAGCGAGGTACGGAATAAATAACGTTGGCCAGGATCATCCGGTGATGCAGTAAAGTACATAACGTTTTTATCTTCGTTGAGCGCTAACATATCAATGATGTCGTACTCGCCCGGTGTTAAATCAACAACCGTTTTGCCATCACGAGATACACGGTACAAATGACGCCAACCATCACGCTCACTGTGCCAAATAAAGAACTTACCGTCTTTTGACCAGTTTGCTTTATAAAACCACTCAATAAAGGCATCGTCTTTATCTTCAAGAATTTTAGTCAGCTGTTGTTTTTGCCAGTCGAATAACCAAACTTTATTGTGGCTTTGCGGGCGGTTAAGATCTTGGATCATCAATGATTCACCAGTGCCTGCCCAGCTAATACGTGGAATATAACGATCGCGATTATCACCACCTAGTTCAGCCCAACGGGTTTTCTTGTCGCTAAGACTTACTACACCCACTTTAACCGCAGAGTTCATTTCACCAGCTTTTGGATACGGAAATTCTTTAAGGGTAGGGTAGAGATCATCGGTGTTATTGATCATGGTGAAGTATTTCACGCCACTGGTATCAAGCTGCCAATAGGCAATTGATTTGTTGTCTGGACTCCAGCGGAAACCATCACGAATAGTAAATTCTTCTTCGTATACCCAGTCAAAATTACCATTAACAATGGTGTCGTTACCATCAGTGGTTAAAGCAGTCACAGCCTTGCTACCCACTTTTTCCATGTAGATATTGTTATCACGCACGTAAGCTACTTTTGAGCTATCAGGTGAGAACTTAGCAAACATCAGCTTTTTCGCTTCGATGTTTTCGCCACCTAACTGATATAGCGAATCAGTTTCGAGGTTTAAAAGCCAAAAATCACCACGGCTACGTGAGCGCCACACTTGCTCGCCATTGGTAAAAACCATCAGCCATTTACCATCTTTAGACCATTGGTAGCTTTCAACGGTGAGTGGCTCTTTATCACCTTTGGGAATTAATTTTTCGTAGCTAACAAGTACCTTACGACCCGTCCCATCGGCGTTATAAAACACAATATCATTGCCTTTTACGCCGTGCTCATCGTCTTTAGCTTTGTCGTCTTGGTTGTTTTTATCGCTTTCGCGCTCTTCAAGTACCGTATAACCAGTACCATCATCGAGCCACGTAAAATAGGTGCTACGCTCAGCTTTAAAGTCTTTTTCTTTATAAATTTGTTCAAGCGAGAGCGGATTAGCCGTTGCGTTCACTGTTGCTGATGGCGTGTTCGCTTGCTCTGTACTAGAGCATGCTTGCAAACCTAAACCCGCAACCACAGCAAACGCAAGGGTCGATGTTTTTATTAAGTTCATTTTTGTTATCCCTTGGTTTTAACCAATCAAGCGTAACAAATTAACTTAATAAAATCTTAACATTTATCGTGAAAACAATGTGTTTAAACTTAAAATCACGCGTTCCACAAGAACATACTGGCTTGCTTGTTAGCAATACTTAGTTCGTAAATATCACTACAAGGGCGCATCGCCGCACCATAGCAAACATGTAATGGCAATAAGTGTTCTTCACGAGGATGACTAAACCGCGCCGCGGGGGCCATTTGCCATTCTAATAACTTAGCTTGTCGCTGTTGTTCACTCAGCTCAGTATTGCCACATACATCAACTAGCCATTGCTCAAAAGCCATATTTTGCGCTTTAATTTCAGCGGTTTCAGGGGTGAAAAATGCGCGCATATTATGAAAAGTAAAGCCAGACCCAATGATCAATAAATTATCGTAATCAAGCTGTTGTAAAGCCTCACCTATTGCCAAGTGTAAGCTTGGCTCAAGGCTTGGATGTAACGACAATTGCACACAAGGTATATCTGCTTCTGGATACATAATCTTCAAAGGCACATACATACCGTGATCAAAGCCACGAGATGGGTTTAATGTGCTATCGACATTAGCCTTTGCCAATGCCTGATGCACTTTTTCGGCAAGGACAGGTTCGCCAGGACTTGGGTACTCAATACTGTAAGCAGGCTCAGGAAAACCATAGTAATCATAAATTAGCTCAGGAGCAGCGCTCGAAGTGATGCTAATAGGGTTCGCTTCCCAGTGTGCACTCACCATCAAAATAGCTGACGGCTTTTTAATTTTTGCTGCAATAGACTGCAAACACGTAACCATATCGGCATGACTTGGATCTCCAAGTAAAGGCATAGGACCGCCGCCATGAGAAACAAATAAAACGCGTGGCTTTTGCATAAATGTGCTCCTTAAATACGCTTTCTTTTCATACCAATTCGCTTTTAACTATGGTGCACGCACAGAGATACAATAACCAGCCACAAAAACGCACAACTAGGGTGTGAATTTACACACCACTAGTTTGTAAGTACTAACTTATACCAATTCGCTTAATAAAGTGGTCTATTTTGAGGCAATAAAACCTCGTTGATAACAAGGCAAAAGTTTCGTTATTTAGTTGTTCTAAATCAGAAATTTTTAACGCAGGTAGCGACAGGTTTAATCCCTCAAAATGATTAAGTATTATTGCGGATTGGTATGAGATACCAAGCGACGTTCATGGCAGGGACTTGCCCTTTTAAGCCACCTTCTAGAGGCTCTTTACACAGTAATGTTAGTTGATAAAAAGCATCGTAGTGCTGATGTAGCTCATCGGCGACCACACTAAACGGCGGACCCGAAAACTCACTTTGCTGATACTCAAATACCACCACTAATTGTTTAGCTCTATTGGTTAATTCAAGTAAATGCTGGGTATAGCGAATGCGTACAGGCTTTGGCAGCGCAACTAAGGCGGCACGGTCATAAACCGCGTTGATAGTGCCAAGTTCATTCGCGGTAAGTACAAAAATATCGCCTACCCAAACGGTTAGATTTGCGCCTTGGTAACGTAACAGCTCGCCATGTTGGCTAATTTCGGGTTCTAGCTTTAACTCATCAAATAACTGCTTAATGGCAATCTCACTAAGCTCAGCCCCAACAACACGCATACCTTGCGCTAACAAATAATGAATGTCGTGAGTTTTGCCACACAGTGGCACAAAAACAGTATCACCTTGCTGTAAATTCAAGTTAGTAAAATATTGATCTAGATAATAATTAACCTCTCCCTCATGAAAGCCTATTTCGTTATTTTCCCAACGTTGATGCCAATGCTTTGCGTCCATTATTTACTCCTAAATAAATTGAATGAATTGAGCTGATAAATATAATCCAACACCAAAAAGTAGGTGAGTAACTCCACTTTTTAAGCGGGCTTGAAGTGGGTTTGCGGTTTTCGTAGCCATTATCCCCATCCCTAAAGCTGGCTGCATAACAAAAAATGGCATAGATACGCTAGCTAATCCAAATATACATGCAGCGATTAAGGTGGGCTGTTCAAGCCAAGCAATACCGACCAGTAATATAAATAGAAACGAAAGTAAAACACCAATAAAGTAGTGTACGCACCAGCCAAACACGCACTCAAAGTGCTTAACAGGGCTAGCTGCTATATTCTGGTGCATAAACTTTCCATCTAATAACCCCAAGCCCCAACGGCCAACTAAACAAAAGTTTAATGAAGGTACCTTAAACACTTTAGCCAGCAAAAAAGCATAAAGATCAATGAACAAAGTCGCCGCTATGCCTACAAAAGTTATCACATAAATATCATTAACACTCATAATTAGATGCTCTTAAATGATTTAATAAAAGGCATGATATCTAATTGCAAAAGTGCTAAAAATAGCAAGATAAACAAACTATGATTGCATAAATGAGAACATGATTGACGATATCGCTCTATTCATACAGATTGTTAAACAAGACGGCCTAAGTAATGCGGCTAAGAACTTGTCGCTGCCTACCGCAACAGTGTCGAGACGCTTACAGCGACTTGAGCAACGCCTAGGTGAGCAGCTTTTAAATCGCTCAGCAAGGCAATGCACGTTAACGCAAGCAGGGGAGGTGTATTTTCAAAGTTATGTTGAATTAATTGAGCAATTTGAACAAACTCACCGCCAACTTAATGAGCAAAAAGCACAATTGTCAGGAAAGCTTAAAGTGTTAGCACCTCTGAATATTAGTCATGGTTTCTTAAAGCCAATGTGGCTCGCATTTACTAAACAGTTCCCTGATATTCAACTTGAGCTACTGCTTAATAATCAACTTGAAGATCTCAGTAAAAGCCAAGCTGATATAGCAATACGAATAGGGCCGCAAGCTGATTCTATGCTCCATCAGAAAAAGTTAGGCAGTGTTGATACCTTATTTGTAAGCACTAAAGCATACCTTGATTCGGCACTTGCCATAGAAGAGCCAACTGATTTAAAACAGCATAGGTTAATTGGCACCACGTTGAGAAATAAATGGCAGCTAACCAATACACAAACGAATGCAACTTATACTCACATGTGTCGCTTTGCTACTACTTTTAACGATACTGAATTTGTAAAATACTTAGTTTGTGATGAGCAAGGTATCGCTTTGTTACCTCGGTTCGAGGTTATAGATGAATTAAAATCTCAGCAGCTAGTTCAAGTACTGCCACACTGGCGAGGAGAAAACCGCGACATTTATGCAATCTGGCCAAGCGCACGTTTACTGAGTAAAAAGGCTGCCTGTCTAAAGCAGTTTATAACCGACTATATTGCTGAACAATTATAAAGTCTGCCATTGATATTCCATCTGTTTGGCAGTCAGTAGGGCGCGTTCGTAACTAATAAACTCAGCGACTAACGCTAGGCTCATATCAATGCCAGCAGAAATCCCCCCTGAACTGGTAAACTTACCGTCGGTGACCCAGCGAGTATCTGCAATCACATTGAGATCAGGAAACATAGCAGCCAACTCAGGTTGATCTTGCCAATGAGTCGTGACATTTTTACCGTTTAAAAGCCCAGTTTTAGCAAGCAAAAACGCCCCCGTACAAACACTCGCAACACGCTTGGTGTTAGTGGCTGTGTGTTTTAACCAAGTAATAACCTCTGCTTTTTCGAGCTCTCGTGTATGGTCACCACCAACCACAACAAGTAGATCAAGCAAAGGGTAGTCAGCGAAGCTGTGATGGGGGTTTACACTATAACCGCCGCGGGCAATTACAGGCCTATCACTTTCGGCAATTAAACTTACTTGCCAGTCATTATTCGCAAGGCGCTTGGCGGTACTAAACACCTCAAATGGACCTGAGAAATCGAGCACTTCGGCATCATCATAGATGTAAATTCCAATATTCATACAATTGTTCCTATTATGTGGATTTATTTCTCAAGTAAAAAAACGTACTATGCCATTTTTGCGTTCGTTAATGACATATTATTAAATTGCGCACTGTATACAAACAAAACTTCAAGGCATTGTTAATGCGTTTTTTATTATTATTGAGCGTACTGCTGGTTGGTTGTAAAACAACACAGCAAAGCGTTGTTGAAATTAGTGAAGTATCGTCGGGCACGATTTATTTTCAAGGCGAAACATCAAAGCAAAATGTTGAAAAGTTTGAACAATTATTAGTAAGTAGCGATCAGCAAATCAATACCTTAATTATTAATAGCGAAGGTGGTGATGTGATGGCGGGTTTACATTTAGGTGGCTTAATTCATGAGTATCAACTCGATGTTGTGGTACGCGAGCTTTGTGCATCGTCGTGTGCCAACTATGTACTTACCGCCAGTCCACATGTACTTGTTGAGGAACAAGCCGTTATAGGCTGGCATGGCGGCTCATTACAGCCATTATACGTGCCAATGGATCAGCCACCCGAGGTCGCTAGCTATATAGCAAAATGGCAAACCGCAGAGCGACAATTTTTCGATATCATTAATGTAGAACAGGCGGTTACTATCATAGGTATGATGCCTGGTATTACCGAGA
Source organism: Pseudoalteromonas sp. CO133X (assembly GCA_004208945.1). GTDB lineage: Bacteria > Pseudomonadota > Gammaproteobacteria > Enterobacterales > Alteromonadaceae > Pseudoalteromonas. The sequence continues at coordinate 396,012 of SGPE01000030.1, forward strand.
AACGTGATTCTGCTATTTATAGTTACGACGCCCAAACCCTAAAGCGTTTAGGGTTACATATCGAGTTTGCAGGTGCGCAAACTGGAATGTCAGCAAGTGGCGAAAAACTAGCGCAGGTATTCGAACTTGAAGAGTCAGTACTTAACCACTTTTTGATGCTCAACGATATCGTGTCAGCTGAACTTATTAATTAATAAGTTCAGCTGACGTTAGCTTTTTTGTATCACATTTAATCTAACTCTAAGTGGGCTTTTTCAACAGTTTCCGCGGGTAGCTCTTTTTGAACAGAAACCCCCAGTTCTTTGAACTCAGAGGCCTGCTTAATTAAGTTTCCTTTACCACGATACAGCTGAGAAAACGCTTTGTCGTAGCTTTCTTTGGCGCGGTCTAATTGCTTACCGACCCCTTCCATACTGGTTAGGAAACCATTGAGCTTGTTGTAAAAACGCTCAGCACGGGCGGCAAGCTCTTTTGAGAATTTAGTCTGCTCTTCAAAGCGCCACAGTTGTTTTACGATGTTCAAGCTAGTCAATAAGGTCGTTGGAGTAGCAACTAAAATGTTTTTTTCGATAGCTTGTTGATATATATCACTTTGATATTTAAGTGCTTCAACAAATGCCGACTCTATCGGTACAAACATGATCACCACTTCAGGAGAGTTAATACCAGGGAGTCTGTCGTAGGCTTTGCTTGCTAACTCGTTTATACGTGATTGCACCGCCGTGACATGCTCTTTGAGCGCTTGCTGCGCCTCAAGCTCTGTGTCGGCATTTACATAGCGTGTATACGCGTTTAATGAGGTTTTAGCATCGATAACTAAATGACGTTGCTGAGGTAAATACACCACTACATCAGGGCGTAAACGACCGCCTTCGGTGTTAAACGACACTTCACGTTGATAATCTACCCCAGCACGCAGCCCAGCGCTGTCGAGTACATTTTCAAGCATTAACTCACCCCAATTACCTTGGGTTTTCTTTTGCCCTTGTAATGCGGTGCTAAGCCTATCGGCTTGTTCAGTGATAGCTTGGCTTTTAGCCTGTAAATGCAATAACTCAGTTTTTAGCGCTGCACGCTGCTTTAGATCTTCAACGTGGATCAATTCCATCTTATCTCGAAAGCCTTTTAGTTCACCCTGAACCGGTTTTAATAATTGCTCAATACTTTCTTGGTTTAAGGTTTTAAAACGCTGCGATTTTTCTTCAAGGATTTGATTAGCGAGATTTTCAAACTCTTTTTTGAGTTGCTCTTTGCTTTCTTTGATATGACTAAGCTGCTCTTTAAAATGCAGTTCTTTTTGCTCTACTGTGCTTCGTAAGGTACTTAAATCAACATCGCGCTGATTAAGTGCATCTTTTGTATCAGCAAGCTCAGCTTCAACTTGACGCCAAAATTGGTTGTATTGTTGTGCTTGTTTTTCTTGTTCTACGAAACGGGTTTTAAAGTGTTGAGACTCATCACGTTGTTCAGCGTAATCTTGCTGTAACTGCGAAAGCGTAAGTTGGCTTTGTTCAAGTTGCAGCTGCGTTTGTTCTAAATGATTTTGCAGGATTTTCTGGCTATTTTGCAGATCAGTTAACTGATTTTTTAAGCGACTTTTTTGTAAGGCAAAAATAACACCACTTGCAACAGCACCTACAGCAGCACCAAGCAATACACTTTGCCAATTAATCTGTGCAATCAGCTCTGTAATCATAACGAAAACTCAATAACTTAAAGACACATCATCATAACGAATTAGTGCTCAGCAGAGTAGGGGGTTTAGGCATAAAAAAAGCCAGCTCAAGGTGAGCTGGCTCTAACATTACTAAAATTTAGTAACCAAATGGGAAATCAACATAATGCTTATGTAAACTGCAATTTAACAACAAGCATAATAATAGACGCCCCAAAATTTGATTAGTTCAAAAAAACTTTAAAAAAATTTAATTTTTTATCAGTGCGAGCATTTGCTCTTCATCAAACTGAGTGAAACTCATTGATTTTTCTGTAAATAAAGCATCAACAAGGGCTTGCTTATGCTGCTGCATTTTAAATACTTTTTGTTCAATTGAGTTAGCCATAATCAATTTATAAACAAACACAGGGTTAGTTTGGCCAATTCGATAGGCACGATCTGTCGCTTGTTTCTCAACAGCAGGGTTCCACCAAGGATCAAAATGAATCACAGTATCGGCTTGAGTTAGGTTTAGCCCTGTACCGCCGGCTTTAAGGCTAATTAAAAACACGGATGTATCACCTTGGGTAAACTCTTCGATAACACGGTCGCGGTGCCGTGTTTGCCCTGTGAGCATACTAAAGCTGATGCCTAATTCATTTAATCGCTCTGCTATCACATCAAGTGCCATGGTGAATTGACTAAATATAATCACCTTTCGACCTTCGCTAAGCATGATTGGCAAATGCTTAGATAACCACTCAAGCTTTGCGCTGCCAGCCTGTGAACTAGGATCGATCAATTTTGGATGACAGCAGATTTGTCTTAGCTTTAACAATGCATCTAAAAAGGCTAGCTTACTTTTTTGCACACCTTGCTGCGCAAATAGGTCGACTAATTTCTGTTCTAAAGATTCAGTGATACCGGTGTAGATTTCTTTTTGTTTGCTTTCAAATTCAAACTCTTTAACTAGCTCGGTCTTCTCTGGTAGCTCTTGCGTTACCTGAGCTTTAGTACGACGCAAGATAAATGGCATGATCAACGATTTAAGTTCATCTGCACGGGCAACATCGTTATCACGCTCAATAGGCGTTTGAAAATAACTCTTAAAATGTGTTTGCGAACCAAGCAAAGAGGGCATTGCAAAGTCGAGCAAAGATTTAAGCTCAAATAAGTTATTTTCAATAGGCGTGCCGCTTAAACAGAGCTTAAAGTCAGCATTAAGGCGCTTAACCAAGCGCGAAACCTGCGCGGCATCGTTTTTGATATATTGCGCTTCATCAAGAATGATGTTTTCAAAGTACAGCGGCGAATAAAAGGCAATGTCACGTTTCAACAGTGGGTAAGTTGTTAAGATACAATCTGCTTGCGACAACTGTTGTAATTGGTCGCTGCGCGCCGCACCAAAGACGGTGGTGATTTTTAAGTTGCTCGCAAACTTATTGATTTCGCTTTGCCAGTTACCGACCAAGCTGGTTGGGCAAACAATTAACGTAGGGCCTGCTTGTGGTGATTGCTTGGCATTAGCTAAAAAGGCAATAACTTGTAAGGTTTTACCTAGCCCCATGTCATCTGCCAAAATACCACCAAGTTGATGACGTTTTAAAAAGTTAAGCCAATCAACACCGTGCTGTTGGTACTCACGTAATTGCACACCTTGGTTTAAGCCTTGAATATCGGACTTTTTAATAAGTTGTTGTGAGCTATTTAGTTCAGATAAGTACGCATCGAGTGCGTCGTCAACAATATTAATCTTAATTGCTTTTTGCTCGATAAGCTTAGGCAAAAACGATAAAGGCATTAAGATTTCGTCACGGGTTTTAATGTACTCAAATCGCTTGCGATAGTCATTTAATTGTGTGATTGCATTTTTTTCTACTACAGCAAAACGTTTTCCCACATTGAAGTAATAAAACAGTTCGCTTTGTCTATTGAGAGATTGGAAGTCGGGATTCTCTGTAGTAAATAGTTGTAGTGTTTTGACACCAGAGATCACGATTTTACTAACTATTTGATGACCTTTACCACGCTGGACTTCGAGTGATACTTGCTTCAAGCCTTTGCTGACGCTTAGCTTATCGTCTATTTTCCAACCACGTTTCAATAAGTTAGGAACTATTTCATACTTAAGCCAGTGCCCGTGAATCGCCGAATTTCTATTAAAAATGAGCTCGGTTTGTAAAGCCCCTTTACAGAGTTCAAAACCGAGATTTGTTAGCTCATTTACAACCGTATTCTCAAGCGACTTGTTCAGTATATCAGCAGGTGCCTGACCTAAATCATACAGCGAATTATGATAATTAAACTTTAAAGAGAGTGTAATTACGTTCTCATCACTATTGATACTAATCACAGGAAAAACTGTACGGGAGTTATTTTTCTTACTTTGTTTAAAAGCGTGAGGGATAACACCTTCACCAAAATTATCATTGAGTTGCTGATAAACGCGATCAAAGTTCTCTGTGTGAATAGCTGGCATATTGGCAAGTAAAGCAATCTCATCAGCCGTTAACGGAGTACGAATACGGCCTACCTTTAGTTTTTCAGGGTCGAGGTAAGTAGGGGGCGTTGTTTTTAATAATAACCAATTATCTTGGCCTGCAAGTGTCATACTCAATGATGTTAAGTCTTTGTGTTGTTTCCAATCAAACTCAAGCGCTTGCATGCTATCAGCTTTAATAGCTTGGCGAGAGCGACCTAAAAATAAACGCTGAGTAGCAATTAATTGCTGCAGTGCTGCAAAGCCCCATTGGCCTTTAAGCTCTAATTTACCAAGGGCATTTTGAGAACGGATCCAGCTATATAAACGAAAATCCGATTCTAATAAATCAGTAGGAGTCACAAAGCTATTTAATTGCTGCTCAGTTAGGTTTCGACCTAATGTATAGTCGTGTTCTGAGTCATAATTAGCAATTTTTGGAGTGAGGGTTACAACAGACTTCTCTACATCGAGGACAAATAATAGAACCTGTTTAGCAGTATTACTGGTATTTTGTTTTAGCGTTTTTAGTTCACTAAACCAATCATTAATGATGTAGTCTTCGCCATAGTCACCTGAATGTTCAATTTTTAGCTTAAGAAGTACAGCTGCGACATGACGACATTTAGTTTTAGAGCCACAAGTACAATGCGAATCAACCGAAAAACCACTTGGTAATTTACTGATCTCAATATGCTGAGTAAAGGTATTTCCTTCGTTACCAAACATTGATGCATCGATAATACTAAAGTCACTGTTATGCTCTAACCAGTTGATTTGACCGTTCTGATGATATTCTTTTGCTTTACTTAACACATGTGGCTTAAATAGCTGTTTAATGAAGCGCTCGGATAGAGGAAACTGAGTTTCTTGCTCTTGTTTAATTTCTTCAAAGATAGCTAGCAAGTCATTTTTAGATAAGTTAGCAGACATAACGTTTTTGGCAGTAAAAACAAAAAATAATTCTGCCAGTATATGATCTATCGGCCCAGAGCTAAAGCACTATTGGGCAATATTGGACTGGTTGGAGCTGATAACTTGGTAAAAATCTGTTTTAAAATAAAATCAAAGCTGAAAACTGACATGCTGAGCATTTAACAAACAACAATCGCACAAGATACAAACAGGTTAATAACAAGGCAGGGGCTTTACAGATCAATTTTTTACTAAGCAATCTAATTATGAGAGTAAAAAGCCTGTAAAGGGGTGATTAGTTGGTAAAAAACTGATCTGAGAGTGTAATAAATACCAATTTTGCCCGTCATAGATCATTATTTTACTAACAAAAGAGAGGAATAGATCACGCTTTTACTAACAGTAAAAGCGTGAGGGATCATTCTTTTACTAACTAATTAAAGCTATTTAAAAGCTTAGTTAACTGCTCTAAGCGTTTGTCTGTCATCACTTTATTATCGATTTTAACAGATAAATCGCCGCTTTTAATGTTACGCTGTACGCTGACAAACTCACTGTCGATAAGCGCTTCACGGCGGCTTGGCGCTGCAGGCTCGGCAGTCAATAACTTAGTAATTGCTAACGCACGTTTATCATCACTACTAATTTGCGCTATTTCGCTATCTCTGCTGACATCGTTTACTAGTTTGGTAAACAATTGTTCATCACGCTCTTTGGCACTTATAAGCTTTTTCGCTACTTCACGGCCAACATGGTTTGCTGTTGGGTAAAGGCTTAAAACCGTTGAAGGTAGGTTCTCATAAGCTTTGATAGCATCAGCAATGGCTGTGTGTGATACTCCCTCAATCGCAGCAATCTCACGATAAGATCCCTTTTTACCTTCAGCAATAAGCTCATCACGGGTCTGTTGATATGCTTGACCAAGCTCCCATAGGCTTGGAGCAATATATTGATCAGATGATACAGCAAGTATTTTAGCATCTTGATCTGTGAAATCTTTAGAGCTTAAAACTAAGTAATCAGAATTACTTAAGATACATGCTTTACGACGACGAGAGCCGGCTAAAACAAGCATTTCGTCACCTTTATCCCAGCATAGGGCAGGGTGTTGGTTACGACCGTCTTCGGCAATCGCTGGAAGAATATCGGCAACTGATTTTTCATTTAATAATGATTGTACACGACGATTTTTACCATATACCTTTGTTTTAGCTTCAATTTCAGAGCTAGGGATAACCTTACACACTAAGGTAATTAAGCGAGTAGGATCGCTAGGCGAAGGCATACTCACTACATCTCCAGCTGTTGCTTGTTCCAGTAACGCATCTAAGCTACTGCTTTCAATTGATGTTGAAAATGGATCTAAGCTGGTATCATTCTTACGTTTTTTAGCCATTTTTATTATTAACCTTACTTAGCTGGATTGAGAGATGATTGGGTTGATTGCCAATTAGAACGAATCAACATTTCTAGTTCATCAACGACATCTTTGATATTTTCTTGAGCACGAAGGAGTGACTCTCGGCTAGCTAAGCTATCAGATGTTTTTTGATCAAAAATAGTATTAAAAGATGATGAACTAGCAGTAATAGCTGAGCTATGATTAATCGGATAGCTCATAACTTGGCGACCAAATGCACTACGTACATCTTTGACAATGTCACGCTGCGAGTGATTTCCTTTCACATAATTGGTTACTAAAAATTGCATAAAATCCCAGCCTTGATGGCCTAGTGCTGCAACAGTATGATAAATCTCACCCAATCGTTTTAAGTATTTATTATTTGCATCAAAATCTACAGCTTCTGGATGAACCGGGATAAGCATGGATGTTGAAGCCATTAACGCGTTGTAAAACATAAAGTTAAGGGAAGGTGCGGTATCTATTAAGATAAGATCAAATTGATCTTTCACGGGTTCAATGACTTTCTCAAGTAACTTATGATAATGACGTGTTTTATCGTAACTAGAGCTATCTTTTAATAGAGTTGCTGTTTCATGCTCAAAGTAAAAATCATCCATACCAGAAGGCAAAATACGAATATTTGGGATATGAGTTGGTAGAAAAGAATTAGTAACCAATTCATCCCAGGTTTCGTTTTCTTCAAGTTCAATACAATCACGCATTAAGTCACCGACAGTGATCGGATCTGGCTCACTAGGAGGAAAGAAACTTGATGAAGAACCTTGCGGATCGAGGTCGATAATACCAATTCGGTAACGCTTGATATTTGTAGTAGCAAGTGCCGCAGCGATATTCACCATGCTAGTTGTTTTACCACAGCCGCCTTTTAATGAATTGATAACAATAACTTGCAATTTGTCATCTACAGTACGGTGATCAGGCTTAATATCCATGATGTCAGCCATAGCAAAGATATTGACTAACGTGTAAGCATAGTGACCATTAGCTCCACGTTTGATGTTAAGTTCATCAAAATCACCATTGTCGTGGCGTCTTTTTAACGTACGATTATTACAGCCTAATAGATCCGCGGCTGCTTTTTGAGTGTAAGTCCGAAGTTCTTTTTCTTCAGACTTAAGATGAGCACGATAATGTTGAATACGTCCTTCTAGCGATTTTTCAGCAACTTCTGCTGTCGCTTTTAGTAACCTATAAGTGGCTAGCGCATTATTATTGATAGACATACTTTCTTCCTCAAAGTTATGGTTTAAGTATAATGTCCATTCAAATTGCTGTAAACAACTATTTAAGGCGACATACCTTTTATTTATAAGACATTTAATAAAAATTTGTAACGTTACTAATGCTAAGTATAAATAAGTAAGTTTAATATCGGTTAAGTATATAGGTATATAAGGTTAAGATGCTAAAATAGTGAAATATATAGCTGATTTCATTGAATATTTACTAAAAAGCCAGATCGTGTTTTTACTTGGTAAAGATCAGATCTTTAATGACTCGCAGATCAACCAATTACTAAGCAAAAGATGAGCTTTCAACTTATGCACAGTTTAGTCACTGCTTTACTCACAAAAATAGTGGTGTAGATCAATTTTTTACTAACTAAATTATAAAGTTATACACCGAGAGCATGACTAAAATGCGCAATAAGTTGGTATGGATCTGATCTATAGTTGGTACAGATCAGATCTATGCTAACTAAAGGGCTGTTTATCCACATGCTGTTTTAAAAAAGCAATTTATGTCGTGTTAATTTGCTTTAAAAAGGTGATAAGCAGGACATAATTTGAACTGAGTTAGTAAAATCGCGACCTATCAACTATAACTTAGTAAAAATCTGATCTGAAAATCAGCAATTACAAAACAGTTAGTATAAAACTGATCCGAAGAAATAAATTATGATCGGATCAAGTTTATACTAACTTAAACATTTAACTTTTGAAGTTTTATGTGTTGTTATTAACTGTCGAAGAAAAATTGGAAATAAGAACAATGAGCCGAAAGGTCAACATCTCGGTAGATAACTTACCCGATACCTTACGCGGGCAGATCCACGGGGTGGAAAGTGCAATTGATAATGAAAGTCTTGCACTATTTACAGACAACAAAGATGTGCGTGTTTCAATTGAAAATGCTGCACATGGTTTGAGAGCTTACTCAAATACATTTAATCATTATGATTTATGGGGACGTTTTGTCCGTTCTGGTCATAAGAAGCTTCCGGTTGAAGAAGCACCAAAGAAAACCATCGTTACACGAAGAATTTCTGAAAAAGTAGACGGCATTCTTTATGATGGCGAAATCAAAATTACACCTGCGGTAGTAAGCACAAGAAAAGATGGTGAAGATGTTGAATATCTTGTTTGGCCATCTGACCGAGAAGAAAAAGTCGAACGTGCCTTAATTCGTTTAGCCTCTAAAGGTAAAATTGTAAAAATCAATTTTAAGTCAGGCATTCAATACGCAGTTGTTTTTTCTATGAATGAATTAGCGCAAGAGCTGAAAGCGGTTGGCCAGTCGATGCCTTATCCGCAAATCAAAGAATCATTGGAAGCATTACAAGGTTCTAAGCTTTCTTTTAAATATTCAGCGACAGATACGCGTAACTCAGATATTGATGACTCATTTTACGAATCGAACATGAACTTTTTATCGTCACTTCATTTTAGCGGCAAAAAAGGTCAGGGTGGTAACGTAAAATGTGTAGCTTGTTTGAATGCTTTTGTTCATAACATGATCGATAACCTTGAATACAAAGGTTACTACTTTAATAGTGCTCAAGAATTAAAACGTGGTTTATCTCGTTGGATGATGCTTCGTTTATACCATTTATGGCGTTATGCGGCACCGGGTAAGACCTACCATTTCCGACTATTATCAATCATGGAAAAATATGGCTCTATTTATTCGACAGATGAAATTACAGAAAATAAATTAAAAGCGTTACGTCGTGATATGACGACAACAATGAAAGATTTAATAGAGAAAGGTGCAATCTCTGAATATAACATTACCAATGTTAAAGATGACAAAACAGGTAATATTATTGATTACACTTACGAGATGCATCCATCTGATCAATTTTGTGATGAGATTCTTACACTAAATAAGCATAACAAACGAATCGAAATTCAAGGCGGCAAACGCATTGTTGAAAATGCTGTTTTAATCGATGAAGACAAAATTGAAGAAATAGTCGAAGACTAATTTCTTTAATACTGCTAACTATAAAGAAAAGGCCACATATGTGGCCTTTTTAACATAATCAATCTGTTACTTGTTCTAAGTAAAGTCTATCTACTAAGAAATCATATTCTCTTTTACGAGGGTGGCTTTCAGGTTTTTGATAATCAGTTAATGTACCAAGTTTTACATCAGGTTCTGGATTGATCAAAATAAAAGGTAAAGCAGCACTAACATGATATCGGTTTTGAGCGGTATATCTTACATTAACTTGTGGGCTAACTCTTGTTGGCCTGCGAATTCGTAATTTTTCTTTATCACCTAAACTTGCAACACGACTTTGTTCTTGTGCAACTAGCGCTTGCCAAGAGTGTTGGTCGATCATTCTTGGATTAGAATAACTAGCCGATTTATCCAACATTGCTAAAGCCATTTTTTTTGTTAGCGTTTTAGTTGCATGTTTGTGCATCCAAGTAAAACGAACAGAGTAGGGCGATTCAGTTTCAAAATGAATCTTACGATATGCAGCAAGTGTAATGAGATTAGGCACAGCATTGTGCACCGCTTCAAACCGCGCATCATTATTATCGATAGCTATTACACTATTTTTAAAATCAGCTTTGGCTTTATTTAACTGATTTATCCTTGCAATGAAATGTTGCTTATCGACGTCTTTTAAAACTAATAAGCCTGGGTGTCTTTTTAATACTCGACTACTTAATCCTGTCTTTTTATAAAAATCACCAAAGGAATTTAGAATTAATTTATGAGCATCATCGCCTTCAATTTTTTGCACACTAATTGAAGAAGGAACCTTCTTTTCGTCGTTTATATCGATATCAGGCAATTGATAATATGATGCCTTATGAAAACCCACTTCCTTTAATTCTTCACAAAATAAATGAGTTAATTCACTTACTAAATCAAACTGACTACGTATTTCTAACTTGGAACTCATAGGAACACATCTTACTTAAATTTAATTCAATTCTAATCTTATTACTTGATTATTTAAAGTTAATTTCTTTTTACTGCTGACCTAACGTTTAAGCCAAATATAGTATGATGTGTTCTTAATGGTATTTGCTAGTACAACTTTTTAATTTGATCAATGTAGACTTAAAAAAGGATATTTTATACATGTAAAGCTGAGGTTACACTATGGCTTGATTGAAGTAAGATGTGTTCTTTGATAGTGCATCAACGAAAAATATCGTGAAACAGGTGTAACTAACTGGTATAGAACAATAAAATCTTGGAGTTCTAATTGTTAATATCGAAACTGTTTATCAAATAACGAAATAATCGTAAATAGCTGAATATTGTCCTTGAACTTAGTACGTGCAATAAGTTAGTTTTCGTTGACGGTCTATATTAGGAATGAGGAAAGAACATGCAATCGTGGAACCCAGATAGCTGGAGAAAACTGCCGATACTTCAGCAGCCAGAGTACCCAGATCAAGAAGCCCTTAAATCTGTTGAAGGGCAATTAAAAAGCGCACCACCTTTGGTATTTGCTGAAGAGACGCGTAGCTTATACAAACAACTAGAAGCTGTATGTGAAGGCAGAGCCTTTTTATTACAGGGTGGTGATTGTGCAGAGTCATTCAGTGACTTTAATGCAGCAAATATCCGCGATACTTTTAAAACACTTTTACAAATGGCCGTTGTTCTAACTTATGGCGGTAAATGCCCTGTCGTTAAAATTGCACGTATGGCTGGACAGTATGCAAAGCCACGTTCATCAGATTATGAAACAATTGACGGTGTATCTCTGCCTTCGTACCGTGGTGATATCATCAATAATTTCGAGTTCACGGAGCAAGCACGTGTACCCGATCCACAGCGTTTGATGACGGCATATCATCACAGTGCAGCAACGCTTAATTTATTACGCGCATTCGCGCAAGGTGGTTTAGCCGATTTACATCAAGTAAACCGTTGGAATATGGGTTTTGTTGCTGCAAATCCACTTAAAGAAAAATACCAGCAGTTAGCAGACAAAATTCAAGATGCGCTTGAGTTCATGGAAGTGTGTGGTATCGACTCAACCGTTGCACCGAGCTTAAAAGAAACAGACTTATTTACATCACACGAAGCGTTATTATTAGGCTACGAAGAAGCACTAACACGCCGTGACCACTTATCAGGTGATTGGTACGATTGCTCTGCACACTTTGTGTGGATTGGTGAGCGTACACGTCAACTTGATCATGCCCACATCGAATTCTTCAAAGGGATTAAAAACCCTATCGGTGTGAAAGTTGGCCCAGGTATGGATCCAGATGAGCTAATCAAACTTATCGATGCAGTTAACCCAGATAACATTCCAGGTCGCTTAACGCTAATTACACGAATGGGCGCTGATGTTCTTCCAGAGAAACTACCGGCACTAGTACGTAAAGTACAACAAGAAGGCCGTAAAGTTATTTGGAGCTCAGATCCAATGCATGGCAATACTGAAAAAGCGAGCTCAGGATATAAAACACGAAGCTTTAATAATATTCTTCGTGAAATTAGTCAGTTCTTCGCAGTTCATAAAGCGGAAGGTTCATACCCAGGTGGTGTTCACCTTGAAATGACAGGCCAGCACGTGACTGAATGTACGGGTGGTGCTTATGGTTTATCTGATGAAGATTTAGCTCAGCGTTACCGCACACAGTGCGACCCGCGTTTAAATGCAGATCAAGTTTTAGAACTTGGATTCTTAGTTGCTGATTTATTAAAAGACGCACGTAAGTAACATCTTAAGTTATCCAAAAAAGGGCTGCAAATTGCAGCCTTTTTTAATGTCCGATACTAGAATTAGTTAGTACTTACGTCGTTCAAGACCTGTATCAGATATAATTTTCGCTGAAATTTCTTCTACTGAATGATGAGTCGAATTTAAAAATTGAATCTTTTGCTTTTTATAAAGCATTTCTACTTCACGCACTTCAATACGACATTGTTTTAAAGATGCATATTTTGAATTTGCCATACGACGCTGGCGAATATCGGCAAGGCGAACAGGGTCAATCGTTAAACCAAATAGTTTATGTTTGTAAGCTTTTAAACACTCAGGCAGGCTGCCTCTTTCTAAATCATCTTCTGTAAGCGGGTAATTGGCCGCTTTAATACCATATTGTAATGCCAGGTATAAACTAGTCGGTGTTTTACCGCTTCGGCTAACACCCACTAAAATAATGTCGGCCTCAGAGTAGTTTTTAATATTAGCGCCATCATCATTGGTCAACGCATAGTTAACCGCATCAATACGAAAATCATAACTTTTCTCGTGCATCGAATGCGTTCTATGAACCTTAGGTACCGGCGCAACTTTTAACTCTTGAGAAATTTTATCACTGTATTGTGATAAAAAGTCATAACACACTGCGCAAGACGATTTAATAATTTCACTTAGCTCGTGGTTAACAAAAGTAAAGAACACGAGTGGCTGCTCACCATCACGTTGAGCAGTCGAATTAATTAAGTTCTTAACTTCAATTGCTTTTTTTTCTGTTTCAACAAATGGGATTGTTTTGTGATTAAACTCAACAGGAAACATAGATAAGGTCGCATGACCAAAGACTTCAGAGGTGATAGCTGTTCCGTCAGAAATATAGAATGCAGTTCTCATAATTAACCTTTTTATTACCTTTATCTGCAAAATAGGGGCTTCACGGTTTACGTGAGGTCTGTTGCCAGTGTAGAATGAAGTTGACCTTTTTAGAAGGTTTTCTTTCTTAACTCTCACAGTTAGTACTACAATTTGTTTTATGGAGAAAGATCCGTGCAAGAATACGTTCTCTGGTATCAAGAGCTTGGTATGCAAGATGTTCCACGTGTTGGCGGTAAAAACGCTTCACTGGGTGAAATGATCTCAAACCTAGCTAACGCTGGTGTTCAAGTGCCAGGTGGTTTCGCTACAACCGCTGATGCATTCAACGAGTTCCTTGAACAATCAGGGCTAAACTCAAAAATCCACGATATTTTAGACACATTGGATGTGGATGATGTAAATACACTCGCTAAAGTCGGTGCTCAAATCCGCCAATGGATTATCGATACACCATTCCAACCTAACCTAGACCAAGCCATCCGCGACGCATATAGCCAATTACATGGCGACGCATCACAAGATGTTTCATTTGCAGTTCGCTCGTCTGCTACAGCAGAAGACATGCCAGATGCTTCATTTGCAGGACAACAAGAAACGTTTTTAAACGTACGTGGTATAGATTCAGTAATGACTGCAATCAAACACGTGTTTGCCTCACTATTTAATGACCGCGCAATTTCTTACCGTGTTCACCAAGGTTATGATCACCGTGGTGTTGCATTATCAGCTGGTATCCAACGCATGGTACGTTCAGATAAAGCTTCTTCAGGTGTTATGTTCAGTATTGATACTGAATCTGGCTTTGAAGATGTTGTATTTGTAACTTCAAGCTATGGTCTTGGTGAAATGGTTGTACAGGGTGCTGTAAACCCAGATGAATTTTATGTTCACAAACCAACTCTTGCTAACGGTAAACCAGCAGTAGTTCGCCGTAATATTGGCTCAAAAGCAATTCAAATGATTTACTCTGCGGATGAGTCACATGGTAAGCAAGTTGAAATTGTTGATGTAGATTCGTCACTTTCAAACAAATTCTCAATCACAGATGCTGAAGTTCAAGAACTTGCAAAGCAAGCTGTGATCATTGAAAAACACTACGGTCGTCCAATGGACATCGAGTGGGCGAAAGACGGTAACGACGGTAAACTGTATATCGTTCAAGCACGTCCAGAAACAGTTCGTTCAAACGAAGACGCTAACGTGATGGAGCGTTTCCAATTAAACGGTACAAGTACAGTTGTTGCTGAAGGCCGTGCAATTGGTCACAAAATTGGTTCAGGTACAGTACGTGTACTCGATTCAATTGATGAAATGGACAAAGTACAACAAGGTGACATTCTAGTTACTGACATGACTGACCCTGATTGGGAACCAATCATGAAGCGTGCTGCTGCGATTGTTACAAACCGCGGTGGCCGTACTTGTCATGCGGCAATCATTGCACGTGAATTAGGTATTCCTGCAGTTGTTGGTTGTGGTAACGCAACTGATTTAATTAAAGCAGGCCAAGATGTAACAGTATCGTGCGCCGAAGGTGACACAGGTTACATCTACGAAGGTATTTTAGATTACGAAGTACTTACTTCACGTGTTGATGAAATGCCTGAATTACCAATGAAAGTTATGATGAACGTGGGTAACCCTGATCGTGCATTTGACTTTGCACGCTTACCACATGCTGGTGTTGGTCTAGCGCGTGTTGAATTCGTAATCAACCGAATGATTGGTGTTCACCCTAAAGCACTTCTTAACTTTGATGCGCAATCTGATGAGCTTAAAGCTGAAATTTCAGAGATGATGGCAGGTTATGAATCGCCAGTTGAATTCTACATTTCTAAGCTTGTTGAAGGTATTGCAACACTAGGTTGTGCATTTGCACCTGAGCGTGTCATTGTTCGTATGTCTGACTTCAAGTCAAACGAATATGCAAACCTTGTTGGCGGCCAGCAATATGAGCCGGAAGAAGAAAACCCAATGATTGGTTTCCGTGGTGCAGCACGTTATATCTCTGAAGATTTCCGTGACTGTTTCGCGTTAGAGTGTGAAGCGATTAAAC
Organism: Pseudoalteromonas sp. CO133X; assembly: GCA_004208945.1. Lineage (GTDB taxonomy): Bacteria > Pseudomonadota > Gammaproteobacteria > Enterobacterales > Alteromonadaceae > Pseudoalteromonas. The sequence goes on from SGPE01000030.1 coordinate 411,329, forward strand.
GCGTTCGCAACGAAATGGGTATGACTAATATTGAAATCATGATCCCATTTGTTCGTACACTTGAAGAGGGTAAACGCGTTATTGAATTACTAGAAGAGCACGGCCTTAAACGTGGCGAAAATGGTCTTAAAGTAATCATGATGTGTGAATTACCATCAAACGCGTTACTTGCAGATGAGTTCTTAGAGTATTTCGATGGTTTCTCTATCGGTTCAAATGACTTAACTCAGTTAACATTAGGTCTTGACCGTGATTCAGGTTTAATTGCCCATCTATTTGATGAGCGTAACCCTGCAATCAAGAAACTATTATCAATGGCTATTCAAACAGCTAAAGCAAAAGGCAAATACGTAGGTATTTGTGGTCAAGGTCCTTCAGATCACGAAGACTTTGCAGCTTGGTTAGTTGAGCAGGGCATTGATTCTGTTTCTCTAAACCCAGATACAGTATTAGAAACTTGGTTATATCTTGCTAAGAAATTAGCCGACTAAGTACTTTATTTAACAGAATAAAGAACCTAATATAAAAAATGCCAGCAACTAGCTGGCATTTTTGTTACTTCGAAGGGCGTGTTGACCTTTTATGATTGATTTTGCAGCAGTGTGTTTGGTATTTAGGCAAGGCAGAGCCTGTGTAGTGTGGTTTTTCCACATAAATAGGCGATAACGCAGCATCAATGCCAAACACGCGCTGCCCTTCGGGTTCTTTCTAGGGGTGATTAACTCTTTGTTGCTCGATTTTTACTTAGCCCACTAGGTTACAAATCTCGCGCCGCGATTAAATCGCCCCTAGAGTGAACAAAGTCCAATCTAAAAGGGCAACACGCCCTTTAAATCAGCGAGCAAGTTTTTTATCAATATAGGCACATGACTTAGTAAGTGCCTTTTGGCACAAGGTTAAATAATCACGCGCTTTAGGATAATAAAAAGATAAACAGAAAAGCCCTGCAATAAAGAAGATCAGCGAGGGCCCCGGAATAATGGCAAAAACTAAACCCAATAACATGCACAAGGCACCTAAACTGATTAATGCAATTTTTTTCATCTTACTATCTCATTTGCTGCTTTAATACACAGTATAAAAGTATTGCACCCTAAATCGATAAAAAGAGTGTTACAAACTGTAAAATCTTCAATTTATCTTGGCTATTAGCATGATATAATTTGCAAAATGCCTTAATTTATCACCGTCATGATAGCAACAATAAGCCAACAACAAGCCGCCACAGAACTCGTTTCTAATTACTTAGAAACAATTAAAAAACAAGGTTTTAGTGGTGATACCGATGCAAGCTTTTCTACACGTTTAAGTTTATCGACCGATAACAGCGTTTACCAACAAGTACCTCAAGGTGTCATCTTTCCAAAGTCTGCAAAAGACATACAACTTGCTATGCAAATTGCTTCACGTGATCCGTTTTTATCACTGACATTTGGTCCACGCGGTGGCGGTACGGGTACTAATGGCCAATCGCTAACACCCGGTATAGTTGTTGATTTATCACGTTATATGCGTGAAATCTTAGAAATCAATGTCGAAGAAAACTGGGTACGCGTGCAGACAGGTGTAATCAAAGATCAATTAAATGACTTTTTACGCCCTTATGGTTTTTTCTTTGCGCCCGATTTATCAACAAGTAACCGAGCAACAATCGGTGGCATGATAAATACAGATGCCTCTGGTCAAGGCTCTTTGGTTTATGGCAAAACCAGTGATCACGTTTTAGGCCTGACGACTTATCTTGTTGATGGCACTGAAATGTCAACAACCCCTATGCCTATTGAAAAAGCAAAAGTAATTGCTGAACAAAACACGACTGTAGGTAAATTATATAAAACAGTTATTGATATTGGCCTTGAAAACCGTGATGCTATTTTAGAAAAATTCCCACGTTTAAACCGTTTTCTTACCGGTTACGATTTAGAACATATTTTTTCTGATGATTTACAAACCTTTGATATGAGCCGATTAATTACTGGCTCCGAAGGTTCTTTAGGTATTGTTACAGAAGCGAAGCTTAACATTACACCAATTGCAGAATTTAAGACTTTAATTAACATTAAATACGATAGCTTTGATTCTGCACTTCGTCATTCACCCTTTCTAGTCGCAGCAAATGCAACTTCAGTAGAAACAGTCGACAGTAAAGTGCTTAACCTTGCTCGAGAAGATATCATTTGGCATTCAGTATCGGACTTAATAACCGATGTTGAAAACAAAGATATGCAAGGGCTCAACATGGTTGAGTTTAATGCGGTTTCACCAGAAGACATAAAAGACAAAGTAGACACTCTTTGTAAGTTACTTGATGAATGTGTTGCAAAGCAAACTAATGGCGTGATCGGTTATCAGTTAACGAATGACAAGGCTGATATTTTAAAAATTTATGCAATGCGTAAAAAGTCAGTGGGTCTTTTAGGGAATGTAAAAGGCAATCAAAAACCATTAGCTTTTGCTGAAGATACTGCAGTACCTCCAGAAAACTTAGCAGATTTCATTGTCGAGTTTCGCGAACTTCTCGATAACCACAATCTTCAATATGGTATGTTTGGCCATGTTGATGCGGGTGTTTTACACGTACGACCTGCTTTAGATATGTGTGAACCTGAGCAAGAAAAATTGCTTCGTCATATTTCTGATGAAGTCGTTAAACTGACAGCCAAATATGGCGGCTTAATGTGGGGTGAGCACGGCAAAGGATATCGAAGTGAATATGGCCCTGAATTTTTTGGCGAGCATTTATTTACACAACTTCGAAAAATTAAAGCGGCATTTGATCCAAATAACAGAGTAAACCCTGGTAAAATCTGTACGCCAATTGAAAGTAAAGACTCACTCGTTTCTGTTGACGATCAAAAGCGAGCCTGGTTCGACAAAGAAATTTCTATCGATGTTAAAACAGAATTTAATAACGCGATGACCTGTAATGGTAATGGTCTGTGTTTTAACTACGATGAAAAATCACCAATGTGTCCGTCTTATAAAGTAACAGGTGACCGCCGATATTCACCAAAAGGTCGCGCGAGTTTAATGCGCGAATGGTTACGACTTCAAGAGTCTGAAAATATTGATTTACTCAATGTTGAAAAAGAATTGCTCAATGGTGAAGTAATCACTTGGTGGGAGCGCTATCAACATAGTCGCGATAAGAAAAAAGGCGTTTATGATTTCTCTCATGAAGTGAAAGAATCAATGGACGAATGTTTAGCTTGTAAAGCATGTACAACTGCATGCCCAATTAAAGTTGACGTACCAACATTCCGTTCACGCTTTTTAAATTTCTACCATAGTTATTATGCACGCCCAGCAAAAGATTACTTAGTAGCAGGCATCGAACAAACTGCGCCTGTGATGGCAAAATTTGCTAAAGTGGTAAATCCAATAGTAAATACAAAACTTGTTTCAGGTTTAATTAAAAATACTATTGGTTATGTTGATACACCAAGTTTAAGCGTACCGCAACTTTCAAAACGTATTTCTAAAGATCAACAATTTAATTTTGAATTACTTAACTCGCTTTCCAAAGAACAACAAGCTGAATATGTATTGATAGTTCAAGATCCATTTACGAGTTTTTACGAAGCCGAATTAGTTGAAAGCTTTATTAAAGTCATTAAAGCGTTAGGCAAAAAAGCAATGCTATTACCATTTAAACCTAATGGTAAAGCACAGCATGTAAAAGGGTTTTTAAATGAATTTAAAACAACAGCAAAAAATGCAGCTGAGTTTTTAAATTCACTCAGTGAAATCAATGCACCTTTAGTTGGGCTCGATGCATCTTTGGTTATGTGTTACCGAGATGAATATGTGTCAATTTTAAAAGAGAACCGTGGAGATTTTAAAGTTGAACTTGCGCATGAATGGCTTCAAACGCAAAACTTCAAACAGGTTACTCTTGCCACAAAATCGAATTCGCCATTTAAATTGTTAAGTCATTGTACTGAAACAACAGCTATGCCAAATGCATCTAAAGTTTGGCAAACTATTTTTGCTGATTTAAATTTACAACTAGATACGACTAGTACAGGTTGTTGTGGTATGGCAGGAACCTATGGCCATGAAAAACAAAACCAAGAAAATTCACGCGCACTTTATGAAATGAGTTGGCAACCAATTATTTCTAATAATGAGCCTGAAACTATTTTAGCAACTGGGTTTTCTTGTCGTAGCCAAGTGAAGCGCTATGAAAAATTTAAACCAAAGCATCCACTGCAATTAATTGCAAAGCTACTTTAAGTTTTAAAATAAAAAAGGCGCTCAACGCGCCTTTTTTATTGATAACTTTTTGCGATGGGCTTGGTACTCATGCCATGAATGAACACACTAAATAAAATGGTTGTTAATGTTACGGTGGCAATTTGCTCTTTGTTCACAATATCTGTATCCATCACCATTAATGTGAAAACAATAGATGCCAAACCTCGTGGACCAAACCAAGCAAATGTAAATTTGTCTTTGAAATTTAGATTAGTAAACATGAGTGAAAATAGTACCGGCACAATTCTAAAAATCGTCACACTTAATAGCGCATAAAAAACAATTGGCCAGGTAATATCATTCACAATTAAGTGACCACATACAAAACCGAATAAACACCAAATCAGTAGCGCAACGAATTCAGCGATATGTTCAGAATCTTTAACTAATGTTAAACGTATTTTTTTAGGTGCTAAGTAATCAAATAAAAGTCCCGCTACAAAAACAGCAATAAAACCACTGCCATGAAAATTTTGTGTTAAAGAGAAAATGGCCATGACTAAACCAATCAATAAAAATGGACTGCTATTATTTGCAAAGTAATGACGTGCTAATGCAATTTTTAAAAGTGGAATAAAGACGGCCATCGACACGCCTGCAATAACAAGTGCTACTCCTAACTCTCTTGCAAAAACAAGTAGAGTATCAACGGTAGTTACAGCACTTTCTGGATTTTGAGCTAATAAAAGTAAAACTAAAAAAATGGGAACGCAAAGGCCGTCGTTCAAACCACTTTCCGTATTTATTCCTTCGCGAACTTTTTCTGGTACTGATGTACACTCTAAAATTCCCTTACTAAGCGCGGCATCAGTTGGCGTTAAAATAATCGCGATCAATGCAGATTGAAAAAGTGATAACTCAGAAAAGAAAAACAAAGCACCGGCAACACCTAACAGTAATGTTAATGGTAAAGCTACAAAAAGTAACAGGCTAGGGTACTGATAACTATGTTTTAAAACGGTTAGTTTTGATTTTGCTGCATCGGTAAATAAAAAAATACTTAAGGTTAATTCAACCAAAGGTAAAATGTCACTGAGTCCGGCTTCACCTAACTTAAACTCACTCGGCAAAAAGTAAGACATTGCAATTCCTACTAACACAAAAAACATTGGCCCAGTAATTTCTGTTCGCTCTAACTGACGGATTGTCAGTGAGTAAAATAAAAGAGCTAAGCCAACTAATGCTAGTATTGTATATTCCATTAAACTTTCCTTTTTATTCCAGACTTTGCGCGTTCTTTTATATTTGTTTGAATATAAATTTGATCTGTTGTTGCAATTTTTGCATGACCCAAATCTTCAGATAAATGTTTAAGCGGCCTTGTTTGTGCGTCATGCGTTGCTCCGGTATGTCTTAGCCAGTGAGCAGTGGCAGCTTCAAGTTGCTCCGCATCATCTTTAAATCCATCATCTAAAAGAGACTGTTTTGCTAAGTCAAAACTTTGCTGTACCAATCGACGGATTTGTCGAACAGTCATTCCACCTTTGCCACGAATTTTATGAACTAGCGGCTCGGCTTCATCAACTCGGGGCAGGGCAGATAAACCACGGTAAAGCCTGTAACGTTTTAAATAAGTGATAAAATCTTCACTTAAAGTAACATCACGTAATTTATTACCTTTGCCCATAATTCTTAAAAACCAAAAACCATCATTATCTTGCCAAAAATGTGACATAACGGGTGACCACTGAGGTCGCTCTGATAACTCGGAAATTCGTAAATATAATCCTTTTAAGCAAGCGAGAGTAAATAAATTTCTCTCTAAATCAGGTTGTTGTTCACATAAATCCCGAGTAACACCAAAAACATATTCCCATTGAATATCACTCAGTGTGTCAGGGATTTTGATTTGCGATTGCACCACTAAGTAAGGGCTATTCTTTTTAACAACGGGTACAAAGTTAGCAAACGTTTTTTCTTCTAAAATAGCGAACTTATAAAAAACATTGAGTGCTGTAAACATAGCGGCGAGTGTTTGTTGGCTAGCAATATTTTCTTTATTAATGAAAGGGCGCCAATTTGTATTGAGTCGTCTTATCCCTTGTTCATCTTTATAACGCCATTGAACTGAATTTGATAACCAGGCTGAATCTGGTTCAACCATAAAATCAACATAGGCTTCAATATCGTCACGTTTTAGATCAAAAACTGATTTTTCAGCAATTAACCATGCCCATAAGCAGAATCGCTCAAGTTCATTTCGAAAGCGATTAAATGTTGCTTCTGATTTCCGGCCGTAAACATACAAGAATTGATATAGAAAAGTTAAGTCTTTTCTTGATTCAGCAACAGTCAATCCAACTTGATGTATAAAGTTATCAAGTTCAGGATATTCTGTAGCAAGAGTATCATCTTCAAGATGGGCAATTTGGTAGCGCAGTTGTTTAAGTGTATCGACGAGAGCAACGAGCATAATGATTAAATATCTTGTAAAATAACAAGTTATAAGACTAACACAAAGTCCGATACTGTCTAGTATTGGACTTTAAATATTATCTTTTTAGTCTATATTTATCATAACCATTGCCATACAAATATTCGAGGAATATGTATGAAAAAGTTTTTTACTATAAGTTTAATTTTAGTTACAGCCATCCTAACTGGTTGTGCTACTACAGGAAGCGCTTCTCCCGATGAAAAACGTGCTTTAGTACAAAGCATGAAAAATAATACACTAAGTGAGCTTTACGCACAAAAACCCGATGTAAAACAGCAAATTGCTAACTCAGCAGGTTATGCAGTTTTTGATAATGCCAACGTAAATGTTGTTTTAGCCAGCTTTGGTGGTGGCTATGGTGTAGTTAAAAATAACCTAACAGGTAAATCAACTTACATGAATATGGGTGAAGCTGGTTTAGGCTTAGGTCTAGGCGTTAAAGACTTTAATGTCGTTATGGTTTTTCATAACCAAGCCGCTGTAAATCGCTTTATTGAACATGGTTGGGCATTCGGTGGTAACGCAGATGCAGCTGCTAAATATGAAAATAATGGTGGCGCTTTAGTTGCCGAAGCAATTGCCGACCAAGTAACAGTTTATTCTTTAACCGAAAATGGCCTTGCGTTACAAGCAGTACTTAAAGGCACTAAATTTTGGGTAGATTCTGAGCTAAATTAAGTTATTTAAAACCCTTCTAAAAGTGGGCTAGTTAGCAACCTAACTCCCACTTTTAATCATTTAACTAAATTTAACATAACGTAATTTATGGGTTATTACTTTATTAACAGTACAAACCTCAAGCTAGCTATCTTTTATCCTTCAAAATAATTTTGTTATGGTTATCAGGCTTTAAAATTTAAATATACAACTCAGGTAAACACTAACAAAAAGCTATACCATTGATTTAATTAACTATTTTATTTATTAGATTAATGGAAGATTAACAAGCATTGACTATACTAAATTAGTATTAGCTAATTTTTAGTAAGGAATTATCTTGCCAGTTCCTGGATATAGTTTGGTTGATTGTATCAACAGCGGTAGCTACTTTTTATTACACAGCGCTAAGTCACAAAAAAATGGTGACTTAGTAATAATTAAATCATTAAAAGAGGCAAACAGAAACAACGATACAATAAACAAACTTGTATTAGAGCATGCTTTTTTAGAAAAACTAAACCATCCCAATATTTTAAAACCAATTAGTTTCATCAACGAAGATGAATGCACAGCAATTGTTTTTGAGTATTTCCCTGCAAAACTTCTTTCAGAGCGTATACATAAGAACCCACTTGAAGTAAGAGATTTTTTGCCCCTTGCAGTTAAGCTTTCAGAAACTATCAGTTACCTACACTCTAAAAAAATAATCCATAAAGATATTAGCCCTAGTCATATTCTAATTAGTGATGATCTGTTTAGCTTCAAGTTATTTGGTTTACATATTGCGACCTCAATGAGTAGATCTTCACAAAGATTAATCAGCCCAGCAGTTTTAGAAGGTACATTAGCTTATTTATCACCTGAACAAACCGGACGCATTAATCGTAAAATAGATTGCCGAACTGATCTCTATTCTTTAGGTGCCAGTTTCTATGAAATGTTAACTGGTCAGCCTCCTTTCAATGAACAAGATCAACTTGCTCTCGTACATTGCCATATCGCAAAAAAAGTAACTGCAGTTAATAAAGTAAAGCCTAATATTCCAAAAGTTCTTGCTGGTGTTATTACCTATCTCCTTAAAAAAAATGCGGAAGATCGTTATCAATCTGCTTGGGGCTTAACTAAAGATTTAGAGCTGATTAATAATCGCTTTAAGGAAGATTCATCACTAACTAATTTTGAGCTTCCAAGTAAAAATCTTAAAGCAACAGAGCAATTTAGTATTCCACAAAAACTATACGGCCGAGAGAAAGAAATTAATGAATTAATGCAATCCTTCGCACGAGTTGCTACAGGAAGTTGTGAAATATTCTTAGTCTCTGGCTATTCAGGTGTGGGTAAATCAGCACTGGTCAGAGAAGTCTATAAACCAATGACAGGGGAATATGGATATTTTAGTTCAGGTAAGTATGACCAATATCAACGGAATATCCCCTACTTTGCGATTACTGATGCATTAAATAAGTTTTGTCGATACATATTAACAGAGCCTAACGATGAGTTAATGATTTGGCAAGATATTATCAATGAGCATCTAGGTGAAAATGCTATATATTTGTGCAACATAATCTCTGAATTAAATTTAATTCTAAATATAAAAAAACGAAACATAGAAAATAAAAATATCGACAAGACAATTTTGCATAATTTATTTTTGAATTTTATTACTGCAATTTGCAGTAGAAACCGCCCTTTTATTTTATTTTTAGATGACATGCAATGGGCAGATTTAGCATCGCTAGAGTTAATCGCATCTTTATTCAGCCACTCTAAGTTACACCACTTATTAATAATCCAAGCATATCGTGATAACGAAGTTGATGAACAGCATGTTTTTACTAAATTTATAACAGACATCAAAAAACAAAATACAACTATAAATCACGCTTTCCTTAATAACTTATCACAAGTAGTAATAAATAAGCTTATCAGTGACACCATAAATATTCCTGAGATAGATTGTCAGTCTTTGAGTGAAATTATATTCAAAAAAACATTAGGCAACCCCTTTTTCGTTTTACAATTCATTACGGAATTATATGAAAAAGGACTTCTATACCATGATATTGAACAAGATTATTGGTACTGGGATAAAAACACAATTTTAGCAGAAAACATTACGGATAATGTTGTTGATTTTATGGCAAAAAAGATAAACGAACTACCAAACAAAGCTTGTGAGTTACTAAAATATGCTGCGAGTGTTAGTAATACTTTCGACACAAATTTGTTAGTTGCACTATCAGATAATCAATACACCGCAAAACAGATAATTGAAAACTTGATCCCTGCTATTGATAAAGAACTAATATTAACACCTCAACCTATTTCAAATGTTATTACTTCACAAGCTGCCTTTAATGAAAATGTACAATTAAAGTTTTTGCATGACCGCGTACAACAAGCCGCCTACTCACTTATCCCTGATAATGAACGGCAGCAAGTTCATATTAGTATCGCTAGGCTGCTTTATCAATATGTACTTAATAATAACATACTTGAAGAAAGCTTGTTTGAACTTGCCAATCAGTTTAATAAAGCAATTGAATTAATATCTAACCCATTAGAAATAAAGCAAGTAATTGAAATTAACTTTTTAGCGGCAAAAAAGGCATTTGATTCGGCTGCTTATAACTCCGCACACGGTTACCTTTGTTATGCTAAAAACTTAATAGGATTGGAGCATTTTAAAATTAATTATAGTGTTACCTTTGAAGCTTTACTTTTGTTATGCAAAGTAAATTGTATTTTAAACAAATATACTGAGTCTGATGAATTTTATGAATTGCTATTAAAATATAAGCACACACCTTTAGATCATGCACGAGTTTTACTGATTAAAATGGATGATTATCATCAACAAGGGCTCTACCAAGAGGCCCTAAATACACAATATTTAGCTCTAAAAGTACTAAATTTAACTCCCCCCTCTGAGTTAGATGACTTAGATAGCCAAATAGCGAACGAGATTTCACTCATAGATACATACCTTGCGCACCGTTCTATTGATAGCCTTTCTGATTCCACCCCTTTAAAGGATGAAAAAGTATTAGCTCTATTGGATACACTTACCAGCCTTTGGATCACTGCATATTTATTATCTGATGAAGATGTTGTGCAGTGGGCTTCAGTAAAAATGTGCAGGCTCTGCCTTGAACATGGCAGATGTGAGCAGTCAGCTTTTGCATATATTCTTTACGGTTACGTTTGCGTTAATAGACTTAATGAATTTAATAAAGCAGATGAATTTGGCAAAGTTGCACTAAAAATTGCAGATAATTACTCTAATCTTGCATTGCGCGGCAAAGTTTACTTTATGTATGGCTTAACGATTTGTCACTGGAGTAATCATCTCTCACTTTCTACCAAAAGTTTTCGAAAAAGCTATCAATTCAGTTGTCAAGCTGGCGATTGGACCTACGCCAGCTATGCAGCAGTTAATATTATTTCAAATTTAATAATAGAAGGAGCACCTTGCGATCAAATCTTTTCTGAGGCAGATAACTATTTAAGTTTTTTAAAGGAAAAGAATGAAGAATCTACTAAGAGTTTTTTCATACCAGGTGCATATGTGCCATTACTGCATTTTATGGGGAAATGCGATAGTAACAACAGTTTTGACTGTGATATTTTCAATGAACATGAACACCTTATTTGTGCCGAAGACTCCCCTATCACACAGGCGTGGTATTTCTATGCAAAAGTTAGGGCTCTTTATTTGATGGGACAATATTGTGAGGCACTTGCGATTATTGATCAGATAAATATCATCCCAATGGGTGTTCCAGGGCAAATTAAAACACCTGAAGCCTATTTTTATTCATGTTTAGTTCTACTTGCTAAACCAGAAGCTTATCTAGACTCCATTAAATATCAGGGCATCTTTAATCACATGTATGAACGGTTGAAAGTTTGGAGTTGCTCTTGTGAAGATAACTTCCTTCATAAGGTAAAATTGATAGAGGCAGAATTAGCTAGTTTGCATAACCAACCTTTCTATGAAGTGTTTGCTCTATATCATCAAGCAATCGAGCTTGCTAAAACCGCCGACTACAGGCTAATTGAAGCATTAGCTAATGAGTTATTCGCCAATTATCTTATCAGTCAAAACAAACTCGATTATGCAGTACTCCACCAGCAAAGGTCTCATTCAGTTTATAATTACTTATCGATTAATATAAAGAAAGAAAACTCACTATTAACTAACGATAAAATGTCTGTGCCGCCGACCAATTTACCAATGGAAGTGTCAACGGGTTCAATTGCTCTTCAGTCAATGATGCAAGCTGCTAACGTACTTTCAGAAGAGATGGTTATAAATAAGTTAATAGATAAATTAATTGCTATAGTTATGGAGTTTTCTGGTGCCTCAAAAGTTGCTTTGTTACTTAAGAAAAATTCAAAATGGTGGGTCGAAAATATTGGCATTTTAAATGAGCCAAATTACCAATTTAAATCTGTGCCTTATACTAAATCAATTGATATTCCAGCCAGTGTTATCCGCTATGTAATTCGTAGCGAAAGTATGGCGTTAATTGGTAATGTGTCTGTTGATTCAGTGTTCGCTAATGACCCTTACATTAAAAAGCATCAACCAAAATCTATTTTGTGCTTACCCCTTATCTACAAAAATCGGGTCAATAGTATTGTCTATTTAGAAAATGAACTTACTAGTGATGCATTTGGCCAAAACCATTTAGACATGCTCAACTTGCTAATAGGGCAAATGGCGATATCTATCGAAAATTCTGTACTCTATAGTCAAATGGAAGAAAAGGTGGTTGATCGAACTAATGATTTAGAAGAATCGCTAAAACAATTAAAACAAACGCAAAACCATTTAGTTGAATCAGAAAAAATGGCTTCATTAGGTCGTTTGGTCGCCGGTGTAGCTCATGAGCTTAACACCCCATTAGGTGTTAGTGTAACTGCATCGTCGAACTTATTAGAGCTTGCTGAAAAACTGCGCACTGCATTTGAATCACAAACCCTAACACGAAAAGACTTTGTTTCATGCATCGACAATATCAATGAAGCAGGTACTATCGTTTACCGTAACTTAAATAGAGCAGCCGAACTTGTTACTAACTTTAAACTTGTTGCTGTAGATACCAGTAACGATGAGCAACGTGAAATTAACTTAAAAGAATATTTAAGCGATTTAGTCAGTAGTTTATCCCCTGCTCTTAAAAAAGGCCGCCATAATATTCAGATTAACTGTAGTGAAAACTTAGTGATTAAGGTTGATCCAGGTGTTATCGCGCATATTTTCACAAATTTGATCCTAAACTCACTCATACATGGCTTTGAAAATAGACAAAAGGGTCAGATAACAATAACAGCAGAACTTCAAAGCTCTAAGCTTACCGTTCATTATAGAGATAATGGCAAAGGCATGAGCGAGGAAGTACAAAGTAAAGTATTTGAGCCCTTTTACACCACTAAAAGAGGGGCGGGTGGAAGCGGCCTTGGGATGAATATTGTTTATAACCTTGTAGTTCAAAAACTCAAAGGCACGATTAGTTGCCAATCAAAAATAGGTGAAAGTACCGAGTTTTTTATAACTGCAGATTTCTAGAAGATTGAATTTATATTTTTAATTAAGCCTTGTTGGTTTTGAACTAGATTAATTGCAAATATTGTTACTTCTGAGCATTAATTCATATTTTAAACATATTATTTAAGGTTAACATCATTGTTATTCAAGGCTATTAACTTGCTTTTAAATACAGCTATTGAAGCTACCTGAACTGATATTCAATTCCATAGATTTGACTTTGTTGCCGATGAAGTACCCGCACTTCCAAAACAACTTCAGGATTTAACTAAAAGGTGTTAAATCACAGCTGCTTTGCGAAGCACTTCTCAGTAAAACAACAAAACTAACATCTTGATTAATTAGTTTAAGTAGTTAAGGCAAAGACAAATTATTTAATAAGGTGTATTTTCGGAGTGTGCGTTTTAGTACACACCGCATCAAATGCCTCTGCCAGTCGTTCGGTTTTTTTGAATACTTGCTGCCAATATTTAATCCGTGTATCGGCATCAAGCTCAGTAAAGTCTTTCCGATCAGGGATTTTGCTATAAGGTAATGAAGCTACAAAGTCAGCTGATGGAGTGATCATCACCACATTATCATAGTTCCTAGGGGTAATACCGCGTTTTAAACTTTTATCAAACCACCCTGCTTTAGGGTTGTTATTAAAATGCGGATATAAAATAAGTCCGTCATTATGAATAGTTAAGTCAAAGTGATAATCAATGATACCGCCATCACGGTACATACCAGGCGGTGTTCCTGTTATGTTTTTAATGCCTTGCATGACTAATGGAATAGAGCCTGAAGCAAGTAACGCATCGGCTAAATTATCTTCGCTAAGCTCAATAGTATGGGTATTGAAGATGTTGTTATCTGAAAACGATAACTGACTATCTGCAGGCTGAAATACATAACGCTCATATTGCTTACTCAGAAAACGCCTATTCATTCTATTGGCTAAGTAACTTTTAGATAACCCCATTAACTGCATTACTTTGTTTTCTGATGCTGTAAAGCCATTCGATTTTGCAACTATAAAGTGGGCTTTAAAAATCGGGTTGTTAATGATTTCTTGAATACCATTTTCAGCAAAAACAGTGCTTAATAACTCTCGTGCTTTTGTTGTTATTTCTTCTGGTTTTGCTTTATTCGATGAATAACGTGTTTCAGAATATGACTTTGCTAATCGAGATATTGCAGCAACAGGGTCGTTTTGTGCAAAACAGGCAGCTCTAAATGCCCCTGCACTTGACCCTAACAAGTTTAGAGGCGTGGTACGGTCTTTAAAAAATTCACCAAATAGATATTTATCCAAACCAAATAATGTAAACCATTTGGGGCCGCCGCTTGCTCCTAAAAAGGTATTAAACAAATCGGCAGACAGGCCTTGCTCTTTTATTACTTTTGCAGCACTTGGCCCTGCGTAAATATCTATCATGGTTACTTTTCTCGTTATTGTTTTAGATTACTTTCGCCAAATCCCTTGTTCTGTTTGACCTTGAACCTGTACTTTTTCAGAATCAAAACTGGGTTCTTGCCCTGCTTCACGTTGACTATGGTAGTCCTTTGTCACAGATAAGATGGTTGGCGTTAAGCGTATGATAGCGATAACGTTCACCACTGTCATTAAACCTAAAGCAATGTCTGCGAGATCCCACACTTGTTTAATCGTGGCCGATGCCCCCCAAATCATCATGGATAAATATAAACAGGTATAAATACCTCGGCCGAGTTTATTATCTAGTTTAAATAAATGAAGGTTACTTTCTGCATAGGCATAGTTTGCAACCACAGAAGTAAACGCAAATAAACAAATAGCAGCTGCTACAAAGTAAATGCTACCAGCGGCCATATGAGCTGTCATTGCAGATTGAGTTAAGCGTATTCCTTCCATTTCGCCACTAATATCAATATCAGCTAATAAAATAATCACCGCAGTACAACTACACAGTACAATAGTATCGAAAAACACGCCTAGCATTTGAATGTAGCCTTGAGTGACCGGATGATTAGGTACTGGCGATGCGCACCCTGATGCATGGGGTACACTACCCGCTCCGGCTTCATTCGAATAAAGCCCTCGCTGAATACCATTTTTAATTGCTGCGCCCATAGCCCCTGCGCCTGCCTCTTGTAAGCCAAAGGCTGAAAGTAAAATA
Organism: Pseudoalteromonas sp. CO133X; assembly: GCA_004208945.1. Lineage (GTDB taxonomy): Bacteria > Pseudomonadota > Gammaproteobacteria > Enterobacterales > Alteromonadaceae > Pseudoalteromonas. Next base: position 426,381 of record SGPE01000030.1, read on the forward strand.
TCTTCAATCATCGCAGGCACTTTGCCGATATTCAGTAAAGTAATTATGATGGCAGCAAGTACAAATAAAATGCCCATTACTGGCACAATACGTTCAGCAAAGCGGGCAATAGCTTTAAAACCACCTAAAATAATAGAGCCTGCCAGTATAGTGATCACAATACCTGAATAGAGTGTTGGAATTTCAAATGCGTAATTAAGGGCATCAGTAATGGTATTCGTTTGCATGGCACTAAACGTAAACCCATAACCAAGGAACAAGCAAAAGGCAAAACACACTGCAAGTGTTCTGCTGCCTAATCCTTGTTGAATATAAAAAGCTGGCCCGCCTCTAAACTCGTCGTTGGCATCCCTGACTTTATAGACTTGCCCAAGTACGCTTTCGGCAAAGCCTGTGGCCATACCCAAAATGGCAATCACCCACATCCAAAATATTGCACCACTGCCCCCTAACGAAATAGCAACGGCAACCCCTGCAAGGTTACCGGTACCTACACGTGCTGAAAGACCTGTACATAAGGCTTGAAATGAGCTAATTGAGTTTTTATCTGTGCTGCTACTCGACTTTAACAAGCTAAACATATGGCGAAACTTAACCAGTTGGATTGCTTTTAGCCTTACCGAAAACCAGATCCCAGCAAACAGAAGAATATAAATAAGAATTTGGCCTTCTCCCCAAAGAAGACCATTGATTGTCGATACAGCACTATTAAACATGGCAAGCCTTTACAATCTCTTTAGATAAAAAACCACAAAAAGTGAATAGCTAACCACTTTAACTTTATTTACAGATATCTCAAGTAGGCAGTGAGATTAATTAACTGAGCCTGTTACCGACTAATTTAGCAGTTGTTGCTGTAGAAATGCACGGCCTGCTGCTAAACCTAATTTGTGATCATAACGAAGATCTGAATCTGAACTACCTAATAGCTTACTGCGTAATTTATCACCTGCAAAAATTTGTGTGATACGGGCATCATTTGGCGGGTTTGCAATGAAATCTAATTCATCTTGATATGCTTGTTCGTGCTGAACTAGGTAATCAAATGTTTTGGGGCAATAGCCTGATACGCGAACGAGTGTCTTTAGCTTATTAACCCATTCCGATTGCACTTGGAAGTTTTCATCAACAGTACGAATAACCACAATATCGCGGGCACCACGGTTATAGGCTTCTTTCACGGGTAAAGGTGCAGCTAGGCCACCATCTAAATACATATCATGAACTAAATCAGTATTAGAGCTTTGAATAATGGCATCATTTGCAGCTTTGGTAGTAAGCCAAGGAGTTAAGTTAACACCATCTTTATATAAAAAGGGTAATGCGCTTGATGCTTTTAACAGGGCCAACCATTGGGTATCTTCACCATTCGGGCTCAAGTAATACGGTTTACGGTCAGCCGCGTTAGTGGTTGTAATCAACAGTTCGCGATTACCTAGGCTTTGCGTTGCTGTTTTAAAATCTAAGGCACGGTTTACTTCTTTGGTTTTGTCAAAATACCAATCAAGATCGACAATGCTTTTACCAAACAGTCCGCGGCCAAGTTGAAAAAAACGTTTATGCCGCGAGAGACCTCTGATCAGACGTTTTGCATAGCCTTTTTGACGCGCTAAATAACTTGTTAAGTTTTGTGAGCCTGCCGACGTGCCAATGAATAAATCGAATGGATCGTAATTATTTTCTAACCACGCATCGAGTACACCTGCGGTAAAAATCCCTCGTTGCCCACCACCCTCAGCGATTAATGCTGTTTTTGTTTGTGGTTCTACTGCGGCAATTGTTTGAGATTTCACGGTGCACCTTCCTAGGGTAATGGTTAATAAATGTATTGTATAAAGTAAAATTCAATCCTTAAAACGGAATAATTAAATTAAATCAATCTATAAAACCGTTTAATAAGTGAGTGTCAGGGCTTAAGTAATGCGCATAAAAAACTCATCACACGCATTACTATTTACCAAACCGTATTAGTGCATGATGCTTGCTAATATTTCCAGCGCATGTTGTCTGTCACTCAATTCATACAGGTCATTTGTAAAAATAAACTCATCAACCTGTAGCGTTTGTTTAATCATACTCAGCTTATGCTTAACACTCGCTTGACCGCCAACAACTGAAAGCCCTAAAAAGCTTTCTACTTGCATTTTTTCTTGTGCTGTCCATAAGCCTTCCATGGATTGAACAGGTTCTTTAAGCCAAAGTGGCTTGCCGCGCATAAGTGCTAAAATACGTTGTTTCGCTGTGGTTGCTAAAAACTGTGCTTGTTCGTCTGTGTCAGCTGCAACAACCGGTAAGCCAAGCATAACGTATGGCTTATCTAATACCTTAGATGGTTGGAACTCTCTGCGATACAAAGCTATGGCATCTTCAACAAAGCGCGGTGCAAAATGACCTGCAAATGCATACGGCAACCCTTTTTTAGCTGCAAGCCCAGCACTATAAAGGCTTGAGCCCAGTAACCAGATTGGTACATTCGTATTTTCACCTGGGATTGCGTGTACTGGAGAGTCACCCTTATATGGGCCAAGTAAACCTTGCAGCTCCGTTACCTCATCATTGAAGTGCTCAGCGCGTTGTTCGTCACGACGCAAAGCACGGCTGGTAATTGGGTCACTACCTGGTGCACGGCCTAGACCTAAATCAATGCGACCAGGGTATAAACTTTCTAGGGTGCCAAATTGCTCAGCAACCACCAGCGGTGGGTGGTTAGGTAACATCACCCCACCTGCACCTACGCGGATATTCTGGGTTTTGCCTGCTATGTGGCCTATCAGTACAGAAGTTGCGGCACACACGATACCACGCATATTGTGATGCTCTGCCATCCAAAACCGATTAAAACCCAGTTTGTCGGCTGTTTGTGCATAGGTAACGCTATTTGCTAGTGTTTGCGAAACGGTTTCGTGCTCTTTCATTGGGCTCAATTCAAGCAATGAAAAAGGTGTATTGCTAAGGTCTGACATTCGCTCTCCAAAATTTAACTCTTTATAATTAGTTAATGAGAGCGAATGGCTTTTTTTCAAATGCTAATTAAGCACGGCTTTGTTGCTGTTTTTCCACCTTTAGGCCATCGGCATCAATACCACGCTTCCAATAGGCCGATGCAACAATGTGTTCATGGTCAATCGCAAAACTGCTTGTTACTAAACGGCGAATTGCTTTTACCAAGTTTGCTTCTAGTGCCATAAACACCATAGGTTGCGTGTTATAGCCAGCACATAAGCGTGTTACTTGGTCGAGTAGATCGGTTTCAGGCTCATCTGTAACTAGCCATTCAACACTATGTTGGCTGTGTGCTTCAATTTGCTCAAGCTGAATGATGTCGGCTTTATCAGCAACATGAATAATGACATCGACAGTGGCATCTTGTGGCAGGGCTTGTAAGTAGCCATTGATTGCATTGACAGAGGTTAAATCTGCCAGCATTAAATAATGTGTTTGCGTAAAATCAGTGAGTTTTTTAGGGCCCGGGCCTGCTATACCTACCTCGTCGCCTACACACGCATTTTGTGCCCAGTTGGTTGCCACGCCTTGATGTTGATTAACAACAAAGTCAAGAGTAATTGCACCGTTAACGGGGTTTATATCACGAATAGTATAAGAGCGCATTAATGCAGGATGCTCTGCGTGTAAATCAAGTTCAACCTTAAATTCACCGGCATGCGGGAGTAATACCTTTACGTACGCACCTTTTGCATCTTGTGGAAAATCAGCAAACTCCTCTGAGCCAACAACAATTCTTTGTAGATGTGGGGAAATACGTGTAGTACTTAATACGTTTGCACGACGAACTTTTCTAGCCATGTTAGTCTCCTAGCTGGTTAAATTGCACAACGCCCCAATAGTTGATATAGTCAACTATACGCTTTTGATTGACTTTGTCAACTAATCATAACTAGGTGAACCATGCCACAAACCTCGCTTTCTTCTGCTTTATTTACTCTGGCACAAAGTTACCGTGTTACTGTACGCGAAGCCATTAACGCCAATGAGCTTGGCCTTAACGCATTACATGTACGCTGCTTGCACATTATTGCTGAAACAAAGCACTGCACAGCGAACGATATAGTTGCGAAAACGGGGCGTGATAAGGCGCAGATAGCACGCTTAGTGAAAGATCTCATCAAGCTTGAGTTGGTGTCTAAATGTGCCGACGAAAATGATAAGCGCTGTTTGATTTTGTCGTTTACTGAGCAAGGTAAAGCTCTGTTCTCGCGCTTAGAAGTTGCAGAGCAACAGGTTGATTCTAGGCTTTGTGAAGGGTTAACTGAAACTCAGATAACTGAATTCGTATCAACAGCGACAACAATGATCAACAATATTAAAAGCTAGATTAAATTATTACTTAAAAATTTACGTATTGACCGCGCGTTAAAGTCATAAGATCTTTTGGATTTAAGGCAATCTCTAGCCCACGTTTACCTGCGGATACATAAATGCTTTCAAAGCTTTTTGCGCTAGTATGAATATAAGTTTTTAGTTGTTTTTTTTGTCCAAGCGGGCTTACTCCACCCAGAATGTAGCCAGTGGATTTTTCAACAGCTTGTTGGGGAGCCATCTCTATTTTTTTTACCCCCGCAAACTTAGCTAACATTTTTAGGTTAAGCTGCTGGCTCACAGGCACCACGGCAACGAATAAGTTCTGAGTATTGTCTTCGACAACCAGGGTCTTGAAAACCTGTGCTGCGGGTAAATTTAATTTTTCAACGGCTTCTAGCCCAAACTGCTTTTGATTTGGCTCATGCTCATAAGAAAGCACATCAAATTTAATTCCTTTTTTCTTCAACAAATTGATTGCTGGTGTCATTAATTCTAATCCAAGTTACTCTATAATCATTTTGTTCAACATAACATAAAATTCTTAATAAAGAACGAATCGTACTAGGGTATGAATTTTATAATCAACTAGACTAATAGAACCAATCGTTTTTGGACAATTGTCATGTTGAAATCACATACTCTGTATTGGTTAAAGCAAATATTCATTCTTTTAACTTGTTTCTTCGCTATTAACTTTGTGTGCAATGAATATATATGGTGGAATGCTTTTGTGGATTGTCAGAATAAATGTCAGTTACTCGGAATTGAAAAAGGCAGAATACAAAAAACTCAATATGATGACGACGTCACACTTTGCAGGTGCTTAGCTAATAGCGACTACTACGTGGTTCTAAATTAGATATTTTAAACGACTAGAGTAATTTTTAGTAATAAAAAAGGCGCTTATCAGTAAGCGCCTTTTTATTAACTAACCAAATTTATTTAGTTAAATCATCGAAAAACTTCTTCACACCATCAAAGAAACCTTTCTCTTTAGGACGGTTTTTCGATCCATCTTTACCCATGCTTTGCTCAAGCTCTTCAAGCAATTCACGTTGACGGTCGTTTAGATTAACCGGTGTTTCAATGACCACTTTACAGATCAAGTCACCTTGAGCACCGCTGCGAACCGATTTCACACCTTTACCGCGCATACGGAACATTTTGCCCGTTTGGCTTTCTGATGGGATCTTAAGTTTTGCTCGACCATCCAGTGTTGGTACTTCGATTTCGCCACCTAAAGCAGCCGTAGTGAAACCGATAGGAACTTCGCAATACAGGTTATTACCATCACGTTGGAAAATCGGGTGTTCACGAACAGAGACCTGAACATACAAATCACCTGCTGGGGCTCCATGCATACCTGCTTCACCTTCACCAGATAAACGAATACGGTCGCCCGTATCTACACCCGCTGGGATCTTAACAGATAAAGTTTTCGTTTTCTCAACGCGACCTTGACCATGACAGCTATCACATGGATCAGAAATAATCTGACCTGTGCCCTGACACGTCGGACAAGTTTGCTGCACAGCAAAGAAGCCCTGGCGCATTTGGACTTGACCAGCACCATGACAGGTAGTACAGGTTTTTGGTTTAGAACCTGCTTTTGCACCACTGCCATCACATGGTTTACAGCTAACCCAAGTAGGAACTTTAATCTCTACATCTTTACCACGAACTGCCTCTTCAAGGCTCAAGTCCATGTTGTAACGTAGGTCAGCGCCACGTTGTTGGCGAGATTGACGACGGCCACCGCCACCAAAAATATCACCAAACACATCACCAAAAATATCACCAAAGTCACCGTGACCGCCACCAAAGCCACCATGCCCGCCACCGCCGTTTTGATCAAAGGCGGCGTGACCGTATTGATCATACATTTGGCGTTTTTGCGGATCAGTCAGTACTTCGTAAGCTTCTTTTACTTCTTTGAACTTCGATTCAAGTTCTTTATCGCCCGCAGTACGGTCTGGATGATATTTCATCGCTAAGCGCTTATACGCTTTTTTGATGTCTCGTTCGCTTGCATCTTTGCTTACGCCGAGAACTTCATAATAATCGCTTTTTGACATATGTATCACACTACTCTTTTTAATGCAGTTTTACTGCATGATGCTAAACGTTTGTTTACCATCTATATACATGCAAAAGGCGCGTCAAGCGAATTCGCTGGCGCGCCTCAATGATTCATCCTAACTTAAATAGCACAACAAAGCAGCTAGTTTTAAATTAGGCAGAAGCGTTACGAGCAATTACTTGTCGTCTTTCACTTCTTCGAATTCTGCATCAACAACGTCATCATCTTGCTTAGCAGATGATTGTTGCTCACCAGCATCTGCACCACCTTGCTGTTGCGCTTTAGCTTGTGCAATTTCCATTAGCTTTTGTGATTTTTCAGCAAGAGCTTGAGTTTTAGCTTCAATCTCTTCTTTATTATCACCTTTAATCGCCGTTTCTAGCTCTGTAAGCGCAGCTTCGATTGCTTCTTTATCTTCTGCTGGTAATGCGTCACCTGCTTCTTCGATTTGCTTGCGTGTACCGTGAACCATTGCATCAGCTTGGTTACGAGTCGCTACTAGCTCTTCGAATTTTTTATCTTCTTCAGCGTGCGCTTCAGCATCACGTACCATTTTTTCTACTTCATCATCGCTTAGACCTGAAGAAGCTTGGATTGTGATCTTCTGCTCTTTACCTGTATCTTTGTCTTTAGCAGATACATGTAAGATACCGTCCGCATCTACGTCGAATGTTACTTCGATTTGAGGTGTACCACGTTGTGCTGGGCGGATACCTTCTAGGTTAAATTGACCTAGAGATTTATTGTCGCTTGCACGCTTACGCTCACCTTGTAGTACGTGAATCGTTACCGCTGATTGATTGTCTTCAGCTGTTGAGAAAACTTGTGATTTCTTAGTAGGAATCGTCGTGTTTTTCTCAATTAATGCTGTCATTACTTGACCCATAGTCTCGATACCTAGTGATAACGGAGATACGTCAAGTAATAGTACGTCTTTAACGTCACCAGCTAGTACACCACCTTGAATCGCAGCACCTACAGCAACAGCTTCATCAGGGTTAACATCTTTACGTGGCTCTTTACCAAAGAACTCAGCAACTGTTTTTTGTACTAAAGGCATACGTGTTTGACCACCAACAAGGATGATGTCATTTACGTCGCTTACTGATAAATCAGCATCAGCGAGTGCACGCTTAAGCGGCTCGATTGACTTAGTGACTAAGTCTTCAACAAGTGACTCAAGTTTTGCACGAGTAACTTTAACGTTCATGTGCTTAGGACCAGTTGCGTCAGCAGTCACGTACGGTAAGTTAACTTCTGTTTGCTGTGCAGAAGAAAGTTCAATCTTCGCTTTTTCAGCAGCTTCTTTAACACGTTGCATTGCAAGCGGGTCATTTTTAAGGTCAATACCTTGGTCTTTCTTGAACTCTTCAACTAAGTAATTGATAACGCGGTTATCAAAGTCTTCACCACCTAGGTGAGTGTCACCGTTAGTTGCTAGCACTTCAAATGTGTGCTCGCCTTCAACTTCGTCAATTTCGATGATAGAGATATCGAAAGTACCACCACCTAAGTCGTATACCGCAACAACGTTTTCACCTTTATTTTTGTCCATGCCGTATGCAAGAGCAGCGGCTGTTGGCTCATTGATGATACGTTTAACTTCAAGACCCGCGATACGGCCAGCATCTTTAGTTGCTTGACGTTGTGAATCGTTAAAGTATGCAGGTACAGTGATTACTGCTTCAGTAACCGCTTCACCTAAGAAGTCTTCTGCTGTTTTCTTCATTTTTTTCAGCACTTCTGCTGAAATTTGTGGTGCAGCACGTTTCTCGCCACGTGCTTCAACCCATGCATCACCGTTATCAGCTTTTACAATTTTAAAAGGCATAATACCGATATCGCGTTGTACTTCTTCGTCTTCAAAACGACGACCAATTAGACGCTTGATTGCAAATAATGTGTTAGTTGGGTTAGTTACTGCTTGGCGTTTTGCAGGTTGACCAACTAATGTTTCACCGTCTTGCGTGTATGCAATGATCGATGGTGTTGTGCGATCGCCTTCCGCGTTTTCGATAACGCGTGCTTTATCACCGTCTAGTACTGCTACACAAGAGTTAGTAGTACCTAAATCGATTCCAATAATTCTACCCATGAATCTTCTCCAACTTCAAAATTCGTTAAAACGTTCGATGACTAGTAAATAGGGGTGCAACAAACTGAATTCAACTATTAAAATGAAAAAAATTTACTTTTTTTTGAAATATTTTCCAAATGGGCATTTTTTCTTCAAAAAGAGGTGTTTTCTTAGCTTCATTGCAGGGTAAGTAAACTGGTCTGATCACTTTTGCTATGCTATAACCAATAATATAATAATAAATGTTAAGGAAAGTTATGCATTTTGAACAATTACTCGCCAAAGCGAGTGAACTAGGCTGCGACAAAACGAAAGTGATGCAGTTCCCAGAAAACTGGTGTCAGGGCCGTACAGCCTTTGGCGGGTTATCAGCCGCTTTGTTGTATCAAGCAATTCGTCAACATATTGATAGCTCTCGTCGTTTACTATCTTTAAGTACCAACTTTGTGGGGCCTTTAATTGCTGATACTGATTTTTCCATTGATGTTGAAGTATTACGCGAAGGTAAAAACAGCGCTCAAGTGCTTGCTAAAGTGGTTCAAAACGGCGCTGTCTGTGTTATTACTCAAGCCTGCTTTGGGGCACAGCGCCAATCAACTGTACGTGTTGATGTCACTAAAGTAATGCAACTTAAACCTGTTGATGAGCGTTTTACGCTACCTTATAAGGAAGGAGTAATGCCGGCATTTTTTCAACATGTAGCACTGTGCTTGCAAGATGGTCAAATGCCCTTTTCAGGTGCTGATACCTCTCATTTAGGTGGCTGGATGAAATTTAAACATACCTCGGAGCAAATGAGTGAAGCACATATTATTGCCCTCACTGATGCATGGCCTCCAACGCTTCTGCAAATGTATAAGCAACCTGCTCCAGCAAGTAGCATGTCGTGGTATCTTGAGTTTGTTGAGGAACCTAACATTGCATCGGATGCATGGATAGGCTATGAGGCAATCACTCACCACAGTAAAGATGGTTATGGCCTTGAAGATGGCTGTATTTGGAGTGAAGACGGCAAACTAATCGCACTTAGTCGTCAAACTGTTGCGCTATTCGCGTAATTCCTCTGTTGATAGCTGCGCATACTCAGTGCCATCTAGGCGGATAATTGCTTGATATTCGCCTGATTCAATAATCTTACCTAAACCAAGGTTAAAGCTATCTTTAAGTGCTTTGTTAGAAAAGTACGCAGGTCTTGGCGCTTCTTTAAATATTGGGTGAACAACAAAAGGAAGTACTTTGCTAGATTGTTTATATTTTTCTAAATAAAAAAGAAAGACACGACGCTCTATTATTATAACATCTACCCAGCCTTTCATTAGATGGTCAACTTGTGCTTCTTGATTAACGACTTCGTCGTACGAGGCCAAATTTTCTGAAACAGACTTAAATGGTTGCTCTATAAAATTTATTGCATTTTGAAATGCTAAAACACTCTTACCTGCAAGATCAAACACTGAATTAATAGCAAACTCGTTTGTTGCCAAGCTAATTGCCACATTCTGATACATTACAAGTGGCTCACTTTTATAAATGTCTGCTATGGCAGTCGGAGGAAAGTTCAGAACGATATCAACTTTACCCTGCAATAACTGCTGCTCGGCTCGTTTATTAGACATGTAGTGTATAGTAGGGTCAGCAATACCTTGTGCTTGTAACGCTGCTTTTAAAATTTCAATTTGAATACCGCTGTTTGATTGCTTGACTATATAAGGAGGTAAAAAAGAGCTTGCAGCCACAACAAGCTGCATTTCGTGGCTCTGCTCAGACACGCACTCGCCTTTAAAAGAAAACATAAATAACAAAAGTATTAATGTACGACTCACATTCCACCTTAAAGTTTTGGGCCGAAATATTTTCACTGACACTATGCTCAATACTAGTCCAGAACTTGAGTGCTTGCATTTGTATTTAGCGGTTAATTGGTGCAAAATTAACTAAGTTCTTGTTTAAGAGTACCAAAGTTTGCAAACAGCATGTCCTAGTTGTGATCTTGTCATCGAGATACCGCACCTTAGTGCAAAACAAATGGCTGTATGCCCTCACTGCAATACTAAACTGTCGGTTTCAAAAGCCAATCAAGACAGTAGTGTTGTAGCGCTTAGCTTAAGTGCTATCTTCATGCTGCTTAGCAGTATGTTCTATCCATTTTTATCATTCAGTAGTAGCGGCATAACCCAAACGATTACCCTCCCTGATGCGGCTCGCATTTTATTTAACTACGACAATGACTTTTTAGGCCTCTTTATTGATACAAGTATCATCGGGCTGCCTATGTTACTTTTGGTTTTGATCATTCCCTTACACTTAGGTTTACTTAAAGCTTTACCTTATGAATGGGGAAAACGCTTGTTAAAGGTTACCTTTGCACTTGAACCTTGGATAATGTCAGAGATATTTTTGATAGGTGTTATGGTCAGCATGGTGAAGATCATGTCCATGGCAGATATCACGTTTGGCGTTAGTTTCTGGTCTTATGTTGCCTTTGTTGTCTGCTACGTGGCCGCAACAACGCGCTTGAACAAACAACGTTTATGGCAACAACTAAGAGAACCTATTTATATAGAGCAAACGCTACCCAATACAAGAGCAATTGATCAAGGCCTTAAAGCCTGCCATGTATGTGGTCAATTATGTAATACAGAGGTGTGTTCACGCTGTGAAACTAAAACCTTTAGCCGCAATCCCAATAGCATTCAAAAAGCGGCTGCTTGGTTAATTACGTCGGTTGCGTGTTATATCCCTGCTAATGTCTACCCTATCATGTATACAACCAGCCTTGGTGACGAAACGCCATCAACTTTAATCGGTGGTGTTATGATTTTATGGGCGAGTGGCTCATACCCCATTGCTATGATTATCTTTCTAGCAAGCGTTGTGGTGCCTTTGGCAAAAGCACTGGTACTGAGCTTTCTATGCTTTATGGTTACACGTCCTGCTAATAGGCAAACCAAAAGTTACACACGAGTTTATCAATTAACTGAATTTATAGGTAAATGGTCAATGATTGATGTCTTTGTGGTAGCAATTTTAGTAGCCTTGGTGCAACTGGGGAATTTGATGTCTGTAACACCTGGAATAGGTACCGTCTTTTTTACAACTATGGTTATTTGCCAAATGCTTGCAGCCCATGCATTTGATCCTAGATTATTATGGGATAGCCCTGCTAATTTAAAAACCGCTAAACAAGAGAACTTGGCATGAGCGAAACAGCTAAAATAAAAACAGCGCCAAATATTTCCGCTATTTGGATTATTCCATTAGTGGCATTACTGATAGGCGCCTGGATGCTATATCAATATCAGGCAAATCAAGGCACCACAATTTTTATAAGAATGCCTCACGCTGAAGGGATTGTCGCAGGCAAAACAGAAATTAAAGTTCGAAGTGTAAAAATAGGTCAAGTTGACCATGTTAGACTATCTGACAAACAAAATAGCGTCATTGCACGTGCCCAGATAGATAAACATTATGAAGACTTACTCACCGATGATGCAAAAATATGGGTGGTAAAGCCACGAATTGATGACACAGGTATCAGTGGCATGAGCACGCTATTATCGGGCGTATATTTAGAGTTTTCGCCTGGTGAAAGCAAAAAGCTGGCGGATAAGTTTAAGCTTCAAGATGAACCTGCTTTGATTGCAAATGACGTTAAAGGAGGGCGTTTCACCTTATTGAGTTATAACGCTGAAGTGCTAGACGTTAGCACAGGAATATACTTTAAAGACTACAAAATAGGCCAAATAGAAACCGCGACTTTCGATTGGAAAAACCAGGCAATGAAGTATGGTATTTTTATTAATGAGCCTTATCAAAACTTAATCACATTGAATTCTATTTTTTGGGTTAACTCTGGTATTGAAATTGACCTCTCTGCGGATGGAATTAATGTCAATACGGGTTCATTAAGCAAACTTCTAAAAGGCGGAATATCTGTAGGTATACCAGAGCAACAAACACCGGGCGAAATTGCAACTAATGGCCATAGCTTTTCATTAAGTAACAGTTATAAAGCAGCCCTTGAAGAACGTTTTTATGACTTTGACTATTATTTGATTGAATTTGAGCAATCGATTAGAGGCTTAAGAGCGGGTGCCCCCGTTGAGTACAGAGGAATGAGAATTGGAACCGTGGTTGAAGCACCAGCAAGCGTTATTATCAATGGGAAACCTGCACACTTTAGAACAGATAACACCGCTGTTCCTGCGCTTATAAAGGTTGAATATGGTCGCTTATATCACGACAGTACAGCAGCACGTGAGTTTTGGCATTCAAGTTTAGATGGCTGGGTAAAAAGTGGCCTTCGAGCCTCTTTAAAACCAGGTAACCTTTTAACAGGTGCAGTTTATGTCGACTTAGATATTTACAATAACGCCGAGCCGGCCAGTTTATCAAAAGTTGCTGAATATACTGTATTCCCAAGTATATCCAGCGGTATTACTGTTATTGCCGATCAAGTTTCAGATGTTTTAAATAAAGTAAATAATTTAAAAATAGAAGACAGCTTAGCGCAAATGCAAACCACATTCTCAGAATATCAAGCGCTTGCGCATGACATGCGTGATTTGCTCAATAAGCAAGATACGCAAGACTTACCGGGTGATATTAATAGAAACTTTGCAGAAATGACCAAAAGTATGCAGCAGTTTGATAAGACCATGAAACAGTTCGAAAAAACCATGGCAAGCTATCAACAAGGGTCAGCGTTTCACCAACAATTGCAGACTACTCTTTCTGAGTTTAAACGCTTAAGTGAAGAGCTACAGCCCCTAACGCGTGGCCTAAATCAGCAACCAAATATGTTGATTTTCGATAAAGACCTTCCTGCTGATCCGACACCAAGGAAACAATAATGAACTATAAACTAATTGCTTTTGTAAGCTCGCTATTCGTACTATCTGCATGTAGTCAAACGTCATTTTCAACAATGCAGTATTACCAATTCTCGCAGCCTATAACTGCGATGAAACGTTTAAGTGACGGAACCCAAGCTCAACTAAGAGTTAATACGGTACAACTACGAGGTTCATTAAATAACCGTGGTATTGCGATGGTGCTCGATAATAACCGCATAAATGCAGCTAATTATCACCTTTGGAATGAGTCACCGGATTTAATGCTTACGGCAAGTGCGCATCAAACTCTCTATACAAAGCTAGAAAACTGGATGGTAATTAAAGGCTTACCTGTCATTACAGATATAGACCAGCAAACTTATTATGAATTAGAGTACGAGCTACACCACTTTAATGGTGATCAAAATGGTAATGCGAATATAGCTGGATTATGGCGCTTATATTACACAACACCTGAGTCGGGTAGACAGCTAAAAGCGATAAACTACTTTAACGAAATTACGCCTCTTGACGAAGATGGTTATGAAGGTCTTGTTATGACGTTAGAATCAACATGGCTTGAAATTAACCAAGAAGTCGGTGCAGAGTTATCAAAACTTACTCTTTAAAAGAACTTTCAGAGGTTGGTGGTCATCATTGATAATAAGGTCACCAACATCTTCAAACCCTAATTTTATTAGCACTTTTTGCGATGCGACATTTTGTAATGATGTCATAGCAGCAAACAAGTCAACATTTCTCACGTACTCTTTTGCAAACAATAAAGATGCCGCTTTTGTTGTAATTCCCCGCCCCTCATACTCAGCTAAAAGGGCGAAACCTAAATCAGGAATTGCCAATGCATCTCTTTGAAAAAGCCCAATCATTCCAACGGGTGTTTCGTCAGCGAGGCAAACGATATAACAGCCCAAGCCATTTTGCTGGTGGCTATTGATAAAAGTTTGTTGTATGTAATGCTGAGCTTGAGCATGCGTTTTGATACCTTTATCGCCAATATGCTTTAAAAACGATGTCTGATTTAACAGTTTTAGAATAAAACTATCATCACTTGGGTACCCAGCACGTAAAAAAATATCGCTCATAACACGCTCCTAAAATACTTTACTAACAACATCTGAGGTAAAATTGAGACAATCAAGGACACGTTCCTTTTGAACGCCAGAAAGCTCATCAAGGTTAAAATACCCATAGTCAGTATGCTCGTCGCTTAGGGTTATTTTTGCATGTTCAGGCAGAAAAGCTCTAAATATAAATGCATGCGAATTAAACGCTGTGTGGTAATAAACACCACTTAAGTAGGCAATCTGTACATCACAATCTAGTTCTTCATTGCATTCACGTATGAGTGCTTGATGAATGGTTTCGCCCTTATCTAAAGCGCCACCAGGTAGCCCCCAGCTTTTTTGTCCGTAATTAGCTTTCAGCAATAACACCTGACCTTGTGGATTAGTGATTACCGCATGACTACTTAATCTGTATGTATCTGAAAAAGCCATAAAAACCCCCGTTAAACTAATTGATAGCCTAACATAAATACTGCAATTAAATTAATTTGGATAAGATAAAAATTCTTATTGACTAAATTAAAATTCAGGATTATTTTTCGTGCGATGTTTTGGGCAAAACAAAAGCAGTATACCCTCTATACTGTCTGGCGCCAGCCAACGCAGGCACTTTCCCTTATGGGTCCATAAAAGTGTGTTCGCGTAAAGCAGTTACTTGAGTCGAAAGACTTTTGATTTCTGTAAGCAATCTCGCATTGCTTAACTGTGTGAAAAATATAATGCAAGAACCTTCTGCGTTAAGTTTACTACCTCCTGTATTAGTGGTGGTTTTGGCCGTATTTTTACGCCGCCCTATATTATCATTACTTATTGGTGCTTTGTTTGGTTTAGCCATGCTAGGCCCTACCGCTGTATTAGCTAATTTTGCTGAGATCTCATTAAAAGTAATGCAAGACGAAACCATTGCTTGGCTTATATTAGTGTGCGGTGGTTTCGGTGCTCTCATCGCTTTATTAGTGCGCACAGGCGGCGCAAGTGCATTTGCTGAATTAGCATTAAAATTTGCTAAAGGACAACGTTCATCACTCGTTATGACATTTGTGTTAGGCGTCATTATTTTTATAGACGATTACCTTAATGCGTTAACGGTTGGTGAAACCATGAAACGTATTACCGATAAATTTAAAATCAGCCGTGAAATGCTCGCCTATGTGGTCGACTCAACTGCCGCGCCTATCTGTGTACTAGTCCCGCTATCAACGTGGGCAGTATTTTTTGGTGGTTTATTAGTTGATAACAATGTAGCACCTGAAGGCCAAGGCATTGCTGTGTATATTCAAGCAATTCCATACATGCTCTACGCGTGGTTTGCTGTACTCGTTGTATTACTTGTGAGCGTAAACATCATCCCAGCCTTTGGCCCGATGAAAAAAGCGCAGCTACGTGCCATGAATCATCAAATCGAGATATCAAACAGTCAATACACCGATATCCAGACAGCTGATGAATATGCAGTAAAAGCGGCCGAAGAGAACTTTGAGACTGCCGCAAGTAATGGCAAACTTTACAACTTTTTAGTGCCCATTATTTTGCTGGTGGCATTCACTGTCTACTTTGAGATTGATCTATTTAAAGGGCTGCTCGCAACTTTTGCCATTGTATTACCCTTTTATATGCTGCAAAAGCTAATGACGTTGTCAGAGCTAGTAGAACGCATGCTCGATGGATTTAAAAGTATGATTCCGGCAATTGGCACTGTAGTCGCTGCATTTATTTTCAAAGATGTGTGTGACCAATTAATGCTGCCACAATATGTTATTAATACATTAAGCCCCTACATGACAGCACAATACCTGCCTGCCGTGGTATTTTTAGCTATGGCAGTACTTGCCTTTGCAACGGGTTCAAGCTGGGGTATTTTCGCAGTAACTATTCCTATTGTAATGCCTCTTGCATATGCAATTGATGCCAATATTCCTTTAGTGATTGGCGCATTGCTGTCGGCTTCTTCTTTTGGCAGCCAAGCGTGCTTTTATTCTGATTCAACGGTACTGGCTGCACAAGGCTCTGGTTGCGATTTAGTGAGCCATGCTCTTACTCAACTACCCTATACCATATTGGCAGCAACAGCTGCATTTATTGGTTTTTTACTTATTGCATAAAAACAAAAGCCCAAGCATATGCTTGGGCTTTGACTCATTAAAATATAAATCCTATTTTTGGAATTGAATTCCTTTGTAATAGGTTTCTAAGTTATCCACTTTAATCTGATTTTCCAGATCAGCGAATGGCTTATCCGCAAATTTACTGCCACGCAGTTGAATGTTCAAACGCGGTGCTTGAGCATTTAACATCGTTTTCTTATAGTAATCTTTAAGATCAGCTAAGGTTACTTTTTCAACCTCAGCAATCAGTTTCTCTTTAGAATCAAAGTTAAAGTTTTCGCGATACCAATCAGAAATTAAAGGGGCCATTTCATCGCCAAGATTTTTAGGCTGCTCTTTTAAAGACACAAGGGTGGCGTTCTTAAGCTGCATAAAGGTGTCTTCTGTCATATTATCAAGCTCAACTGCGTATTGCTTTTTAAATTCATCAAAGCGAGCTTGCATTTCTTTTGGACCTTTAACTGGCGTTTGGATATAAAGCCCAAGTGCTGAGTAATCTTCAATTGGACGGGCAAGTGCACCAACCGCATAGGCAAGTTGTTCTTCAGTACGTAGTTTATCAAAAGCAACTGTTCTAAAGTGGTTTTGTAATACTTGAGCTTGTGCTTGCTGCTTATATCCTGGGGTCGGATGAACAACCATATCGATAACTGCAACGTCAGCGACAATAATATCTTTTTGTAACACAATACGCTCACCTAGCTTAGGTAACCACGCTTTGCTGCGAGCAAACTTCGATACTTTGTGCGTCTTAGGCAAGATAGCTATCAATTTATTGGCAATCGAATTTACATCGTCTTGATTATAATTGCCGAAGGTAAATACACGTAGATCATTAGCAGCCAAGGTCGACTGCTTAATTGCAGTAAAATCAGCAAGCGTTAAAGCATTGGCTGCTGCAATGAGTGTCTCGGTGTCAAATTTACCGCTACGTGTTAATTTCGAGTATTCCCCAAACGCTTGATAGAAAGGAAACTGTTGCTGTTGGTTCAATAAGTCGCGCTTATAGCGGTCAATTGCTTGTTCAAAGCCTTCTTTTGATACTTCTAGCTGTAGGTTTTCAAGTGCTTGTGCCAATAAAACGTCTTGTTTATCAGTAAAGCCGCTTAATGATAAAACCAGACCATTACTAGGCTGTAACCCTAAACTCATACCTGCAACGGCTGCTTCTGTGCTTAATTTACTTTGCTGTAAGTTATAGATATCCGCCCAAACCGAGTAAAGAACTTTCGCCTTTGCAGCAACAAGTGCGTCAGGTGTATTGATATAAACCTCAACAAGCCCTTTTGGCTGCTCTGCAAATTGTTGACTTGCTTGACGCCATACCTTCACTCCTTGTTCATCAAACACCAGCTCTGGATGAGCCTGTTGCTTAAATTCAGCTGTTTTGATTGCAAAACTTTCGGGTAGCAAGCGGTTTACAGTCGGTAGAGCTAATTCATACTGACTCGGCTTATTCCAACTGGCAATTTCTTCTTCACTGATATCTTCAATACGGTATTTGCCATCATAAAAATGCAGCTGTGAATCTGTCTCTTCTTGTTTTGATATGTACCAAATGCGAAGTGTATCTTCATTTAATTGCGACAGTACATTCTGCACAGCGTTAGCATCAAATTTTGCATAATAATAAGGCGCATTGATTGCATTATTTACAGGGAATTTCTGCATACTATCGGTTAGATTACTGACATAACCAAACTCGTCACCTTTTTCTAAAAATTGAAATTCATTATTTAAAGACGTTCGAATTTCATTGAAGTATTTGCTATCAACACCCTGCTCTTTGATTAATGCAATGTACTGCATAATAGTCGCAACTATTTCTTCACGGTTTTGCATGCCAGAATCGGTCAACTCAATACTAACTTTAAGGGTGCCATAGTTGCCATATTGAGTCGGCGCATCGCTTGCAGATAAATGCGAAACCCAGCCTTTATCTCTAAGGATTTGTGCAGGGCTGCCTTGCATTTCATTACTAAGTAAATAAGACACAAAGCGATTAGGTTTAACAGCGAACTCAGCGCTGTTGTCTTTGATAGTAAACTCCAACTCTAATTGCTTAACATCTTCATTCGGAGAGTAATAAACACGTTTACCACCTGCTTTACTAAAGTCGAGCTTATCAGTCACAGTTGGCTTTTCTATCTGCTTGTTTTCAATGTCTGCAAAATACTGCTTCGCTTTTGCTTCCATTTCAGCTAGCGGACGATCTGAAATCATCGCTACTTTCATGATGTTAGACGAGTAATACTTGTTATAAAAAGCCACAGTTTCTTTATGAAGATTACTGCCCTCTTTATCGCCTAATGTTTCCAAGTTACCAATTAAGAATCGGTTTGCAGGATGCTCCCCCATCATTTGACGAGCAAGCTTAAACTGACCAAAAAAGTCCATTTCGCGACGCATAGACCATTCTGCATTTACGGCATTTTTTTCTTTATCAGTGTACTCAGGATAAAGCTTGGGCGATTTAAAGAAATCAGCAAAACGATCAAGCGCTTCGTCGTATGCGTCGTTGTTAACTTTAAACATGTAATTGGTAATATCTAACCAAGTATAGGCGTTATGTGCACCACCATTTTTAGTCATAAAATCACTATAGCCCTTGGTATCAGGGTATCTTTCTGTGCCAAGGAATAACATATGCTCTAAATAGTGAGCCATCCCCTGTTGACTCATAGGGTCGTGCAACAAACCAACCCCAACACTCAATGCAGCAGCTGATTTTTCGGCACTTGGGTCCGAGATTAAAATCACATCAATTTCATTGGCTAACTTGAGGGTTTTATATTCGCGAGTGTCATTAGGACTAACAATAAGCGATTCAG
This sequence comes from Pseudoalteromonas sp. CO133X, assembly GCA_004208945.1. Lineage (GTDB taxonomy): Bacteria > Pseudomonadota > Gammaproteobacteria > Enterobacterales > Alteromonadaceae > Pseudoalteromonas. The sequence goes on from SGPE01000030.1 coordinate 445,714, forward strand.
GAATTAGGTTTGGGTTAGTAATTTGATTTGGTGCTGAACTACACCCTGCTAAGACGGCAAATGCAATAGCACTCAAGCCCATTATTTTTTTCATTATTTCGTATCCATTAGAAATTGACTGTGTTTTTATTTATCATGTGCTCATATAGGCCGCAATTCAATGCTTATTAGGGTATAGACTCTAAAACTTTGTAACACATTGTGAAAAATAAGTACTTACGGCTCGAATATCAACCGAATAACTATAACAAAGGATGAGCTATGGAAAAGTGGCTAATTGCGGCAATGTTCACTCAGGTTTTACTTACATTCTCTATCATGGTGATTATGGGAAGGCGCCGTTTCACAGCGGCAAGAAATAAAGTTATAAAAATGCAAGACTTTTTAACAATGGAACTAGATAAGGCTGGTTCTGAGGTTAGAGTCGCAGATCGAAACTTTATAAACCAGTTTGAAATGCCGATTTTGTTTTTCATTGCCTGTTTAACGGCTTTACAGGTTAACGCAGCTGGGTTTGTATTTGTAATTCTTGCATGGGTTTATGTTGGACTAAGGTTATTACACAGTGTAATTCACTTAACAACAAACACACTAAAGCTACGTTATTATAGCTTTGTAATCAGTAGTTTCATCATGCTTATCATGTGGTTAATGATTTTAATAAGAATTTTCTAAGGCGCAAATTGCGCCTTACATTATTTTTCAAGGTATGAACCTTCTACTGTATAAACTTTCTACGGTAGAAAACGCTGGCAGCCAAAATCGACATCAACCAAGCCATTGAGCCACTGCTTGAACCAGAATCTCCACCCTTGTCATCATCGTCTATTAATGTATTTTCTACTGGTGACAAACCTGCGGATGAATCAGGATTTTCATCAATAACCACAACACTGTTAATAGTCACTAAATTTTCACCATTAAAGCCAGCGGTTGTTTCTGGGCACTGGTTTTCGTTTAAACCAACAACAGGAATTTCGCCACAGTGTACAAGATCAGTGATTTTAGTCAGCACTTCAAAGCTTTCTTGTGTGATCTCGCCAAATACTGTAAAGCCACCGTTTTGAACGTCTAAATTAGCGCTATTATCTTTTAAGTTGAAAAACCATTGGCTTGTGGCACTGTTTGCATTACCACTTTGTTTAGCCATAGCAATGGTTCCTTTTACATTAGATAGGACTGGTTCATTCGCAATGGCTGCTTTCTTTTCTATTGCTGTAAAATCTGTATCGAATGTGAAACCACCACCTTGTACAACAAAATCGTCCACAGAACGATGAATAAGACTTCCATTATATGAGCCATCTGACACATATTCTAAAAAGTTTGCAACGGTCACAGGGGTATGTTGATCATAGAGATTGACTGTAACCGTGCCTTGATTCGTTTGCATTTCTACGATGGTTGCATTCGCTTGAAAACCTATTATGAGTAATGCAGACGCTAACAAATTTTTTTTCATTGTCTCTTCCTGATAGTTTTTATTTTGAGATGATGAGGTTAAATAAAAACTAACTGCTATTGAATAGAGGGAAAAGTTGTTACACAAAACAAATCAAGTTGATTACATATTAATTACACTTGTTCACACTGTATATTCATTAAGGTTATAAAAACTTGATAAATTAAAGCCAAATCGTCTTATCAAATTAGCTGAGTTTGTTAGTATTCACACGACAACAATGAACACATAGGAATTAACCATGGCGAATAAAGAAAGCGCTATTTGCGATTTTGGCTTACACCAAGGTGAGCCTTACAGTAAATTACCGGCCAGTTTTTTAAACTGGATGGTAGGTAATAATCATCAAAAATCACACTATGCTGAGCAAGAGCTTCAACGGCGTCAATTAGCTGCGACAGGTGAGTTAAATTTTGAAAATGACAATAAAAATTATTAAAAGTCATTTAATTTAAACCTAAGTCGTTTAAACTAAGCGCATAATTAACCTACTGCTTTAATATGGCAAACAATTATGCGTTTTATTATTTTATCGTCGCTGCTGTTTTCACTAACCGCTTGCAGCACCTTCCAAGAAAAAGATACCAATTCTCAGTACTTTACTCTTCTACATACTAATGATAATCACGGTCGTTTTTGGCATAACGAACAAGGTGAGTATGGTATGGCAGCCCGTAAAACTCTGATAGACCAGCTAAGAGCTGAAGCTAAAGCTCAAGGCCATGCTGTTTTATTACTTTCGGGTGGTGACATCAACACAGGTATTCCAGAATCGGATCTTCAACATGCAGAACCTGATTTCAAAGGTATGTCACTCATCGGCTATGATGCAATGGCAATTGGTAATCATGAGTTCGATAATCCGCTCTCTGTACTTGATCAGCAGCAAAAGTGGTCAAACTTTCCGTTTTTATCTGCCAATATTATAGATAAAGAAACAGGCAAGGCGCGCTATCAAGGCTACAAAATATTTGACAAAAATGGACTTAAAATTGCGGTAATTGGTTTAACAACGACTGACACAGCAAAAATAGGGAACCCGCAGTACATTGGCGGCCTTGATTTTAAAGATCCAACTCAAGTGACAGCAGATTTAGCGCCGACACTCAAAGCCAAATATCAGCCAGATATTACGATTGCTGTAACTCACATGGGCCATTATGTAGACGCTAACTTCGGTATCAACGCGCCTGGAGATGTAACGATGGCACGTAACCTCCCAAAGGGTACACTTGATATTATTGTGGGTGGTCATTCGCAAGAACCCGTTTGTATGTCAAGTGCGAACGTTGCCGATAAAAGCTTTACGCCAGGTAAAGACTGTAAACCAGACCAACAAAATGGTACTTGGATTATGCAAGCTCATGAGTGGGGTAAGTATGTTGGTAAAGCGGTATTTAAATTAGAAAATGGGCAATTAACTCTACTAAATTATGAATTGATCCCTGTGAACTTGTATACCACAAATAAACAGGGCAATAAGCAGCTTGCTGGTGACTATATTGAACCTGATAAGACAGTCCAAGATGTGCTTGCGGTTTATCAGAAAAAAGGGGCTGCTCAGATTGCGGGCAAGATTGGCTCAGTCGATGCTAAACTTGAAGGCGACCGCAGCAAAGTACGCTACGAACAAGTTAATCTTGCTCGTGTAATTATCGCCGCGCAAATGCAATCTGTTGGAGCTGATTTTGGCTTGATCAGTGGCGGTGGTATTCGGGATAGCATTCAAGCAGGTGATGTTAGCTATAAAGATATTTTGAAAGTTCACCCGTTCAAAAACCGCATTACTTACATTGATATAACAGGAAAAGAACTGTTCGATTATCTGTCAGTTGTGACCTCATTCCCACCCGACTCAGGCGCTTATTTACAGTACCATAAACTTAGTTTTAGTAGGCAAGATGGGCAGCTCAACGATGTGAAAATTAATGGTAAGGCACTCGATATGGACAAAACTTATCGTATGAGTATCAATAGCTACAACGCATCAGGGGGCGATGGTTACCCAACATTGACGAATAGGCAGGGATTCGTAAGTACAGATGACACGGATGCCCAAGCATTGAAGCGCTTCTTCGAAGAAAATAGTCCTTTAACAGCGGCTGATTACGCACCTGAATAAGTACAGCATGGGAAGTAGTACGCTACTTCCCTATTACTTCGATATCATCACAGGAAATTGCTTTTAAACCATAGTGATGTAATCGGGAACGAGAGCCTTCACCATATGCTTTAGGGGGGTAATAAATTTCTTTAAGTTCAGGCTCATCCTGCCAAACTTCATCCAATGCAGCCCTAATTTCACTTAAGGTTTTCTCAAGACTATTGGTAAAGTTCGGGCGCTTTCTGATTGTATGACCAAGCTCTACTAAACGATAAAAATATTTATTAGCAAGGTTTAACAACTCATCTGGCACATCTTTATTTTGATTAAGTACAACATCAGGATATTGGATACAAAACTCAACCAATGCTAAATAAAAGCACAATGGCTTATTCGCTAGCGCAACTGACTTTTCTTCAAGTGCGCTTGATGAAAATGTTTTCGTGTTTAAATCGACAACAAGTTTAGCTGCCTCAGCAAGTATTGGTTCATCATCAGCTGTCGCTTCAATTGCACTATAAGATGACTGCCTGCTCTGGCTAACTAAATATGTAAATAGTGACGCTATTAAAATCACAAAAATTAAAACGGCAATATCAGACTTTACTAATAGACTATTGTTAAAAGTAAAAGTAATCGACACACTTTTGTTCGGGGTTTGTAATTGAGTTGATAAATGCGCCCCTTGCACTGTTGAATTTGAAATTCCCTCTATAGAATAAACTGCTATCCCTGATTGATTAATTCGAGCATTTAGCTGAGTAATGTAATTTGAAACCATTTCTTTACTGCCTGAGTGCTTCAAAAAATCATCAGGTAAGTTTAAGTAGTTCAAGTCCAGCGCGATCCTGCTTTGCACCTTTGCAACAGACAATTCATTATTCATCTGTATTTTGTAAAATTTTGCACTATAGAAGCTTACTACTAGTAGTGCAGTTGTAAACAAAAACACGATTGTATTAAAAAGCTTATCTTTATTTAGAAGCATTGATGACCTCTACTGAGTGCTTATTTGCATCGCTTTTACAATCCCAAAATGATTCAACATGATTAAAGTAGTGAGAACTTTGATTGCGAGCTAAATCCGTGAGGCGTGCCTGAACAGCACATAAAAGGTCAGTGTTTTCATCTTGCATTTTTAAATACCAGCGGCTGCCACTAATGTTATCTCTTATCGGTGTTATATAATTAACTGAAAAACTAGCTTGATCACTGTCTTGCCAATAGGATGAAATTAAGTCAACTTTACCACTGGCCAGTAATTCTCTTAATTCTGTATGAGAACTCGCATAAGTAATATTTAAGTTTTCTAAATTTATATCTAATGTTTTAAAAAGTTGTTTCGGTAATATGTGGCCTGAACGGCTTGTTGGATAATCCAGTAATCCAATACGTTTGTCTAAAAAGTACGACTTTTCAATTCGTGGCTTTTCTTTACTTGAAATAAGGTAAGCGGTGTAATCAGGAAAACCGACAACAGCTTGATAGTTATAAGTGGATTGTGCCATGAATGCGTCAATTAAATTCTCTTTGGCGAGGATTAAGTCTGCAATCCCTTTGCCTAAAAACTCGATAGAATCCGATGTTTTATAGCCCCAGTAAGACGTAACTTTTCCATACTGTTTACTAATAGTTAAATCATCACACAAGGATGTTGCTACATCTTCAGCGAGTGTTTTTCCAGATACATAAACGACCAAATCATTTAAGTTGCTGTCTGACTTTGTATTGCAGGTAAACGAGGTTTCAATAAAGGATTTTAAGTCAGGTGCAACTGCTCTTCCCTGTATGAAACCAATGCAGAAAAACAAAATAATAGACAGAAACAAAAATGTAACAATCGATGATTTTTTTATTAATATAGTTCTTAAACTCAATTTTACTAACCACTTGCTTGTGCTAGCCTCTATTTGAACAATTATTCTTACTTATTACAACAAGTAATTTTACTTAAACACTGTAAGGTAATGATTTTATTACTTTATGAACAAGAAATTATGAATCTTATTGAGTCCTTTCTATTTATCTCAAAATTCAGGAGAATTGGCACCAGAAAATTTGATTAAGCAAACATTCACTTTGGACGCTCAACCAATGTTACTAAAAACAATGAAGATGTTGCTGTTAACTACACCAGTAATTTCTGTTTTATCTGCCGCCCCTGCACATGCTTGGGGTCAAAATGGCCATCGAATTGTTGGTGAATTAGCAGCAATGCATATTACCGACACCACACGAGACGCTTTAGTTCCCTTACTAGATGGTGAATCGCTCCCTCAAATAGCCACATGGGCTGATGAAATGCGCTCTGCACCAGAAGAATTCTGGCAAAAAAAGTCATCACGCTGGCACTACATAAACTTTTCTAAAGATGATGCAAAACCAAGCTATGATGCACACTCTCATCACAACAAAGAAACAGTCGCAGATATCCTAGAAGGTATCGAATATTCAATTTCAGTATTAAAAAACGAAAAAGCATCATTAGCTGAAAAGCAATTCGCATTACGCTTTTTAGTACACCTTGTTGGTGATAGCCATCAACCTTTCCACGCTGGTCGCAGCGAGGACCGTGGTGGCAATCGCATTTCTGTCACATTCTTTGGGCAAGATACTAACTTACACAGCCTTTGGGACACTAAATTAATAGAAAACGAAAACTTATCTTACACAGAGTTTGCCAAGTTCGTTGATACATCAAACCAAACATTAATATCAGATTACCTTGCAAGTTCGCCAAGTGATTGGTTGATTGAATCAAACAACATTGCTAATTCACTCTATAAAGAAAATGAAACAAATGTAAGTTACAGTTATATCTATAAAAATTTACCAATTGTAAAAACTCGTCTACAACAAGGCGGGATTAGATTAGCCGGTTTATTAAACTCATTATTTGATAAATCAGCAAAACCGTTAGTAAAGGCACTTAAGATGCCAGCTAACAGTGAACTATAAACCAACAAACCTCTAACACGGGAAATAACATAATGAATAAGTTACGCCTTTCGAAATTAACCGGAGCAGTTATATTAGCTCTTGGTGTTTCAACAAGTGCTATGGCTGCAGATACCTCATCTTCAATGAGAGGTAAAATCACAACACCTTCTGGTGAAGCAGCTGCAAATGTTAAAATAAAGGTTATTCACCAACCAACTGGCACAGTCAGTGAATTAACTACAAATGAAAGCGGTACTTTCATCGCCAATGGTCTACGTGTTGGTGGCCCATACACTGTATTTATCGACTCAGATACACACAGTGACAGCATGGTAGAGAATATCTACTTAGAGCTTGGTGATACTTACCGCTTACAAGAACAATTAAACTCATTAGCAATGGAAAAAATTGAAGTTTCTGGCTATAAAATTGTTCAACAGTCTGGCGGTTCAAGCAGTGTTTTCGGTGAAGACACAATCAACAATATGCCAAGCTTTAACAAAGACATTAAAGATGTAGCGCGATTAAACCCTCTTGCAAATATCAATGGTAGTGGTGAGCTTACATTTGCCGGTAATAACCCGCGTACAAATAGCCTAACTGTTGATGGTATCGGCCAAAACGATGACTTCGGTTTAAACTATGGCGGCTACCCTACTGCTCAACCACCTGTTGCACTTGATGCAATTGAGCAAATTTCTGTTGATGTATCACCTTTCTCAGCATCAAAAGGTAACTTTGGTGGTGGTACAATTAATGCCGTAACAAAATCTGGTACAAATGAATTTAAGTTCTCAGGTTTCTACGAAACCTCAACACCTGATATGGCAGGTGATGTAGACAATATTTCAGAAGTTTATGCTGATGGTCGCCCTGTTTTAGACGAAGATGGCCATAAAACATTTGAAATTAACAAAGTAGAACCAATTCAAACAGAAGAACGTTTTGGTTTTAACGTGGGCGGTCCATTAATTAAAGACACGCTTTTCTATTTTGTTAACTACAACAGCTGGAAGAGCGAACTAGATTTAGATTATGGTTTTGAAGGCTCTGGTGCAACGAATGAATACGATGTAACAGAAGAGCAACTAAATAACTTCTTATCTGTATTAGACAATGTATATGGTTTCCAAGACTCTTTAGGTGGCGATCCTGAAGATACAAATGAATCACTACTTGTAAAACTAAGCTGGAACATCAGCGATGCACATCGTCTAGATTTCACATATCAGTGGCAAGACGACCAAGAAGAGCGCAACTTCGGCACTGGCGGTGACACAGTATTACTTGCTTCAAGCCGTTATACTTATGCAACTAAATTCAACAACTTCTCAACAAAACTTTACTCAGATTGGAGCGATGTTTTCTCATCAGAGATTGGTATCGCGTATAAAGATGTCAGTTCAAACAGCTTAACAAACTCGAATATTGGTAGCGTAAAAGTTGAAGAATACTACCGTGGTCCAGCGTATGAGTTTGGTACAGACCAATACCGCCACGCGAATGAGTCTTCAACTGAAAACCTAACATTAACATTTGATGGTACTTACCTTCTTGATGAGCATGAGCTTAACTTTGGTATTCAGTATGAATCACTCAATCTGTATAACCTATTTGCTGCAAATTCATTAGGTTCATGGGAGTTTGACAGTGTTGCAGGTTTTGCAAACCGTGAAGTGGGTAACTTTAATGGTACTTATGACTTCTCTTACGCAAATGCTTATACAAACAATGCTGCAGACACAGCATATGATGCAACGCGTAGCCAATTAGCAATCTACCTAGAAGATACTTTTTATATTGGTGACGATTTAGAAGTAAATGCCGGTATTCGTTATGAGCGTTTAGCATCTGACGACAAGCCAACTCTAAATGAAAACTTCCTAGAGACTTACGGTTTTTCAAATCAAGAGAATCTTGATGGCGTCGATATCATCCTACCACGTGTTGGGTTTAAATATTACGCAACAGAAAACCTAACAATCAGCGGTGGTGTAGGTCGTTTCCAAGGTGGTATTCCTAACGTTTGGTATAACAACTCGTACCAAAAAGACGGTATTACACTTGTTGATGCACCACAATCAGTTATTAATGATTACTACGCAAATAACCCTGCAGATATCACATCTGTACCAGGTGCAATTCAAGATTCACTGACAAAAGGTGCGGGTAGCACAAACTACATTGACCCTGATTTTAAATTACCTTCAAGCATCCGTAGCCAAATTGGTTTCGAGTATGACTTTGACTCTGAATTACTTGGTAATGGTTTCAAATGGCAAGCTGAAATCGCTTACCACAAGAAAGAAAACGAAGCAATTTGGCACAACACGGCTATCGTACCTGTGGGCGTTGCGGCTGATGGCGAGCGTTTAATCCAAGAAAGCATCTACTCAGGTGATTTAGCTGATAACTTCGATATCATGCTAACAAATTCATCTGATGATGGCCGTTCAGTTATCTTCTCAACAGCACTTGCAAAAGAATGGGATAACGGTTTATACATCTCAGCAAGCTATGCACACCAAGATATCACTGAAGCGTCTTCAGGTTCATCTTCACAAGCGCAAAGTAACTACCAGCACAGTGTTACTAAAAACCGTAACCAAGACTTAGCACAGCGTGGTGCCTATGAAGTAGAACATAGCTTCAAAGTGAATATCAGCTACCACACTGAATTCTTTAAAGGCTATAACACTAAGTTTGACCTTTACTTTGAGCGTCGTTCAGGTCGCCCTTACAGTCACACAATGGCTTCGTACCAAGACGGTGCGCTAGGCGACTCGCGTGACTTCTACTCAAGCTCTGCATACTTAGCTTATATTCCAACTGGTGCGGATGACCCGAATGTAAACTGGGATGAATCGCAACTTACTTGGGGTGAGCTTGAAGCACTACTTGATAGAGCGGGTATTTCTGAGCGTGGTGAAATCTTAGACCGTAATACAGGTACTATGCCTTGGGTAACAACTATGGATATCAGCGTTAAGCAAGAAATCCCAGGTTTCGCTAAAGGTCATAGCGGTGAAGTGTATTTCATGATTGATAACTTTGCTAACTTACTTAATAGCGACTGGGGTATTGAAAAACGCCTTAGCTATCAAGACCAATCAGTTTATGACTTTGGTGGTTTAGATGACCAAGGCCGCTATATAATTGATGAAGCGTACAATGGTGCCGATGTAAGAAATTACACACTAATCGACCAAAGTGCTTCTGCATGGCAAGCTAAAATTGGTATTAGTTACAAGTTCTAATCTATACTGTTTAAAGCCCGTTTAATTACGGGCTTTTTTATATCTGTAATAAAAATGACACACATTGATTTTAAAAAAGGAAAGGTACTTACACCCAGTAAGTATCATAATTTAATAACGGGAAACCTCATGAAATCAACATTTAATAAAAGTACACTGGCAATCGCTGTTGCGACTTGTTTAACGTTCAGCCATGCTGCAATGGCTAATGAAACCTCGTCTTCTATCAAAGGACAAGTTACAGGCCCGAATGGCAACCCTGCTGCTGGCACACAAATAACAATAATCCATGTCCCTTCAGGCTCAGTTAAAAAAACGACAGTAACAAATGAAGGTAATTTTTCAAGCCAAGGCCTTCGCGTAGGTGGCCCTTACAAAATTATCGTCGATTCTGATCAATATGAAGATCAACAACTTGATGGTATTTATTTGACTTTAGGTCAAGATTACCCAGTGACTGTTAGTTTGCAAACACAGCAAATGGAACAAATCGTGGTATCTGGTGCACCGATAAGCGCACAAACTGGCAGCACAGGTCCTGCAAGTCATTTCTCACTTGAAGATCTAGAGTCTCGCCCTGCCATAAACCGTGATTTAAAAGACATTATTCGCGCCGACCCTCGTATCTTTATTGATGAAACAAATGCAAACTCAATTAATTGTGGCGGCGGTAATCCTCGCTTCAACAGCTTGACTGTTGATGGTGTGCGCATGAATGATAACTTTGGTTTAAATTCGAGCGGCTACCCTACCGAACGCATGCCATTTTCATTCGATTCTATAGACCAAGTGGCTGTTGAACTTGCGCCATTCGACGTGCAATACGGTGGTTTTACATCATGTAATATTAATGCGGTAACAAAATCAGGTACCAATGAAATTCATGGTGGTTTATTTTACGACTATACCAATGACTCAATGTCAGGCGACTCTATCGAAGGTAAAAAGCTTGATACAGGAAACTACACTGAGAAACGTTATGGTTTTAACCTAGGTCTACCTTTAATTGAAGATAAGCTATTCTTTTTTACCTCTTATGAGAAACTAGAAGGCGCGCAAATCTTCGATTATATTCCATTTGCTGACAACCGTATTGATCAAGCAACGATCGATCGCATTACACAAATCTCAAAAGATAACTACAACTACGACCCAGGTAGTATGATTACAAGCCTACCTGTCGAAGACGAAAAGATTTTAGTAAAGCTTGATTGGAACATTAACGATGCCCACCGTGCAAGCCTAGTGTATAACTATAATGATGGCTTCTCTCTAGCTCAATCTGATGCAGATTCTAACGAAATAGCTCTTTCAAACCACTTCTATGAGCGTGGCGCTAAATTAGAATCTTATGTTGCCTCTGTTTACTCTGATTGGACAGATAACTTTTCAACAGAAGTAAGAGTGGGTTATTCAAAACTCGATAACCGCCAACAATCATTAGATGCTGCATCTGGTTTTGGTGAATTCCGTATCGACACAGGTGATATTGATGTTTATATCGGCCCTGATGATTCTCGCCAATCAAATATCCTAAACTATGACAACCTATCACTTAAATTAGGTGGCACATACTATCTAGAAGATCATGAATTATCATTTGGATATGAGCGTGAAGAACTGGATGTATACAACTTATTTGTTCAGCACACAGAAGGCGAATATCGCTTTAGTTCAATAGAAGATTTTGAAAATGGTATTGCGCGTGTTTACTATGGCAACGCATCATCACAAAATCCAGACGATGCAGCAGGCGAATTTGCTTACGCTTTAAACACCGTTTACTTTCAAGATAAGTTTGAGCTAATTGACTACGATATCACGATTACAGCGGGTCTACGTTATGATTGGTATACAAGCAGCGATAAACCAACCCATAACCAAAACTTTGAAGACAGATATGGCTTTTCAAATAGCCAAAACCTCGATGGTATTGACCTTCTTCAACCTCGTTTAGGCATCAACTGGATTTATAACGATCAATTAGAGTTGCGTGGTGGTTTTGGTCTATATTCGGGTGGTAATCCAAATGTTTGGGTTTCGAACAGCTACTCTAATGACGGTGTACGAAATATTCAGATTGACCAAAGAGGTTTACAAATTCTTGGTGATGATGCCATTGCATTTAATGGTGGCGGTATGCCAGGTTATGACATTCCTCAATCACTCTATGACGAGGTTGGACAAGGTGGTGCAGATGCAAGCGCAAATGTGACAGACCCTGACTTTGAAATTCCTTCAGAATGGAAGTTCTCTTTAGGTGGTACTTACATCACCAGCAATGATTATGTGTTCAATGTTGATTATCTCTACACAGATAAACAAGACTCAGCAATCATTCGCAACATCGCCAACGTACAAACAGACACAGCGCCAGATGGCCGCCCTGTTTACAACGATGTTTTACACCCACGTGTATCTGACTTTATGCTGACAAACGTAGAAGGCAGCGATGCTTATTCACATGTACTTTCTTTATCGATGAATAAAGCATTTGATAATGGCATAGATTTAGCACTTTCTTATGCTTATACCGTGGCTAAAGATGTAAGCCCAATGACAAGCTCTGTAGCATTCTCTAATTACCACTTTATTGCGGTATCTGATTCAGAGAACCCAGGTGTTACAACTTCTAATTATGAAATACCTCATCGCTTTACATTATCTTTAGGTTATAGCCATGAAATTTTTGATGGCTACGAAACTAAGTTCAACCTATTTGGTCAAGCACAACAGACTAACCCATACTCGTATACCTTTGATAGAGATTCAGGTGGTTTAGGCTTTAATGATGCGAGTCGCCAACTTTTATATGTACCAGAAGTTGATGATGCAGCAGTTGTTTATGGACCTGACTTCGATCAAACCGCCTTTAATAGCTGGATTGAAAGTGAAGGCTTAAAACGAGGTGAGATCCAAAAACGTAATAATATTGATGGCGACTGGTGGGTTACATTCGATCTAAAAGTTGAGCAAGAGTTCATGGGCTTCACGTCTGATCAAAAAGGCTCTGCTTATTTCGTAATTAAAAACATCGGTAATCTGTTAAATGATGATTGGGGTGTTTTAAAATCAGGTAGTTCGTTACAAAGTGCTGTAACAGCTGACATTGTTGATGGTCAGTACGTTTATAGCTCTTTCAACAACCCTGCTGGTACGAGTGTACAAACTGAACCTTCTTTATGGGAGATGCGTATCGGGGTTCGTTATAGCTTCTAATAGTTAAAAGCAAATTATAAGCCCGCCTAATTAGGCGGGCTTTTTATTAGTTAGCGCGAATATACGGCCAGCGGATGGGTTGTGTTAATTGATACATGTACGTGGTCATTCGGCCGCACAACCACTTCATGGCTTACACGGCTTGTAACTGTTGTTTTGCAGGCAAGTTCTACAGCACATAAACGGCTACCACCTTCGTAGCGCACCCATGTAACGACACCATTTGACGATTGTGCATTTTGAATTAAATGAACATCATCAGGTCGCAATAACACATCAACCGCAGCGGCATTGTGGTCAACTTTAATTGCAGGGGCATTACCTAAGTCTGTTGTAGCTATATCACCTTCACATTGACCTGCTATGAAACTCGCTTCACCTAAAAAACGAGCCACAAAGCGGTTTGTTGGTAAGCTAAAGCAGCGTTCAGGGGTATCTATTTGCTGAATTATGCCTTCTTTCAGTACGCCAACACGGTCACCGACTGATAAGGCTTCTTCTTGGTCATGAGTGACCCAAATAGCTGGAACGCCTGCATCTTTTAATGCATTGCGAATATCCCATCGTAAAGTATCTTTAAGCGCTGCATCAAGATTAGATAAGGGCTCATCAAGCAGTACAAAATCAGGTTCATGAGCCAATGTACGCGCAAGCGCGACACGTTGCTTTTGGCCACCTGATAGTGTTGCAGGCTTCTTATTACGAAACGCCTCAAGACCCAGTAACTTTATCCAATGATCTGCTTTGGATGTATCGGTCAACCTAAAGCATATGTTCTGTTGCACCGTTAAATGCGGGAATAACGCAAAGTCTTGAAAAACCATACCTACTTTGCGTTTCTCAGGCGGCACTTTGAGCTTTGGAGTAGCACGCCATGTGCCTAAATTAATTTCACCTTCGCTGATAGGAATAAGCCCTGCCAGAGCTTGCAAAATTGTACTTTTACCACAGCCAGTTGGACCAACTAGCATAAGGATCTCACTCTTTCCAAGTGATAAATTAAGATCACTCACCACACGATTGCTACCATAATCGATAGACAGCTTACTAACTGATAGCATTTATACTGATCCTTAATGTTCTAATTGACTGCGCTTTTCACCAGAGAGCATTATAGCCAAGCCACAAGCTGATATCACTACCAACAATAAGCCTGGTATTGCAGCACGGCCAAAATAGCCGGCTTCATAAACACGCCATAAATACGTTGAAAGGGTTTCAAACCCTGTCGGGCCTAATAAAAGTGTCGCTTCAAGCTCACGCATTGATTCTAAAAATACCAAAGCCGCGCCGGCAATAATACCGCGCAGTGTTAAAGGCAAGGTGATACGCATAAATGCTTCACGTGGACTTGCACCTAGTACGCGCGCTGATTTGATTAAGCTTGAATCTAAGTGTTCAGTACTAGTACGCACAGAACCAACAGCAAGCGGTAAAAACCGCAGTACATAAGCGATGACCAATAATGCCAATGTTTGATATAAAAGCGGTAATTGTAAGCCACCATAAACTAGGGCAGTTCCCATTACGATACCTGGAATACCAAAACCAAAATAGGTTACTCGTTCCATAAAGCGCCCTACTTTACCGCTTAGTGCGGCATGAGCAACTGGCACAGCAACAACCACAGCTGCAATAGCAGCAATCCCAGAAGCATAAGCCGAATTCCAAGCAATGCTGAAATCAAAATCAGCAATCCCATCACGGGCAAGCCATAGGGTAAAAATTGCCAGTGGTAAACATATTGCCAATAACAATACAGGCAAAAATGTTACTAGCATTGCCAGTTTTTGCGCATTTGTTGGAAATAACATCAGAGCTCGACCATGACGCTCTGACGTGGTTTTAATTTGCGATTCGATGAACAATAAAAAGCCAACTATCACCATTAACTGCAGCGATAACATCGCAGCACGACTTAAACCAAATGCATTGTATTCGACATAGATAACACGGGTGAAGGTATCCAAGCGCATCATCGCCGGCGTGCCAAAATCTGATAGTGTGTATAGGGCGACCAGTAATGAGCCAGCGGCAATCCCATTAACTACACGCGGAAGAATAACTTTAAACACACTCATGCTCATCGACATACCTAAAGTACGAGCAGCATTTACCATACTCGCATCGAGGCTAAGTAAAGAAGAACGTGTTGTTAGCATAACAAACGGAAAAGTATACAAGGTCATTACAATGGCAGCACCAGGTAAGCCATACATAGCTGGGGTTTCAAACCCTAACAGCTGGTTAATTTCACCACCTGGGCCAAATGCCGCATAGAGTGTAAACGCACCAATATAGCTTGGAATTGCAAGTGGAGCTGCAAATAACACTAACCAAAGCTTTTTAAAAGGAAGTTGTACATAGGCACTAATAAACGCCAGAGGCACGCCAATTAAAATAGAGCCTAATACAGTTAACACCATAAGCGATAAGGTGTTACCAAGAATTTTTAAATTATGACTATCAAAAACAGCCGTCGCATCACTGGCTAATGTGATCAGAATATAAACTGGCACTAACGCCAAAAGCGCTGCAAGCAGCGCCATGGGATAAGAAGCAGGTATGCGCATTATAAAACACCGCTACTGCGCATAAGGTCGAGTGTTGGCCTTAAATCTGCCAATTGAGTTAAATCGATTTTCGGCGGTGAAACATCCGTTAATGCTGGTAAACCAGCTGGTTGTTCAATACCTTGGATCAGTGGAATTTCATAGGCTTCGCGCGCTAAGTAACTTTGTACTTCTTCACTTAACAAGTAACGCATGAAATTCATTGCATTAGGATTGTCGGTCAGCGATAACACACCTGACGCATTTACTAAACAACCGGCATCTTGATTCGTGAACGCAAGGTCTAGGTTAGCATCTGGTTTACCTGACTTAAGACGTAATGTGTAATAATGATTTGCAAAACCAATATCAACTTCACCACGTTCAACCGCCATCACTACACCAAGCTCACCCGCATAGGTTTTTGAGCGCTTTTGAACTTTCTTAAGCCATTTAGCTGTTTTATCTTCACCTTCAAGAATACGCATTGCTGTTACAAACGATTGAAATGACGCATAAGCCGGTGCCCAGCCGATTGATAAATCGCTATCTGCAATCGCCATAATACTATCTGGGATCTGATCTTTGCTAAGGCGCTTAGTGTTATAAGGTAATGTACGAATGCGACCTGTCACTGGAGCCCAACCAGGGTAGCGAAACTGTGGTTGTAACTGTGTTTCTAAATCACTTGGTAAAGGTTTAGCCAGACCAGCGTCTGTAACTAAGCCAATTGCACCAGAATCAACGGCCCAAAATAAATCAGCACGTTTTACACCCGCTTTTGCTTCCGCAACAATCATATTAGCTAATGCTGCAGTAGGCCCACGTCGAATCGATAAATTAAGTTTTGGGTTTTTCTTTTGGATTGATTGCAGTACATTTTCATACAAACCGCCTTCGCCGCGGCCTAAATATAATGTTAAATCACCCTCAAGGGCTGGTAAGTCTTTCACTGAAATTGGGCTTGCAACAGTCGCTGCAAAGGCTTGTGATAGAGGTAGCGGCATTGCGCCCACTACCCCAAACGCAGCCAGGCCTTGAATAAAGGTCCTACGCTTCACTAAAATACATCCTTACGTGCTTTTTCGGCTTCTTCTAATAACACCTTAGCGCGATCTAGTTTTTCTTGCATATCGACAACCACTGCACGTACTTGGTCAACAGACCCTTTATCTGAAATAGCTTTTGGCAGGGTTACATTAAAATCTTTTTCGAGAACTTCTACTAACTTCGCATCTTTTTCGATTAGTGTACCTTCAACACCTTCGAATAAATGAAGGTAAGTATCGTGTACAATCTGTGTTGCTTCTTCGCTTAAACGCTCTGCATATTTTGCAACAACACGATCTAACTTGTGTTTAATTTCATCAATTGTTGCACTTTGCGTCATTGTTTCAGAAGCCGTTGCTTTTACAGCTTTTAATAAACCTTTTTGCTGGAAGTCGGCAGCCAGTTTAACAGCTCCTAAACCTTGCCACAAGGCAGCATTCAAGGCCTTTTGGTGCGTACGTACTTCACTTGCAGGCTTTTTATCATCAATGGCCATTTTAATGCCATAGATACTCTGCCAAATTGATGCATAAACCGGTACGTAGTTTGTTTCTATCGCACTGTGAAACTTCACCGATTCCCAATATTCGAGTAGGTCATCGCTTTTTACCGCTTTTGCACCTTTTGTTTCGTAATCGGTTACCAAAGTGTCTACTTTGCCGATCATCCACTCTACGTCCTCAGAATAATCTTTTAAATTTTCTTTTAGATGATTAACGTGCTCACCAATTGGGCCATTTGCCAATACAGGTTGGGCAATAAAAGTAGATGCTAATACTAGGCTAAGGCCTAGCGTTTTCACGGTGTTTAACGCTAATTTCATAGGGAGACATCCAAGTTTCTAATTGTAAATGATAGCCATTATCATATACGTATAGATTGCCTAAATCAATTGCTATAAAGCACTGATTACAGATTTACACATTTTTATTTAAGTGATTGGAAAGCTTAGTAAGAATGTTAAAAAATTGTGTTAATTCATGATTATCTAAGCCACTAACTAAATGTGCTTGCCATGCGATTGCTTCGGGTACAATTTGTTCATGTAAACAGGCCCCTTTTTTAGACAACATAAGCAGGTTTGCACGTTTATCTATCGGGTCTGGCTGCGCCGTTAAGAGCTCTCTTGCTAATAGTGACTTTACTGCACGGGATACAGTCGATTTATCCATTTGTGCCATATCACACAAAGCTTTTGAACTACACTGACCATATTGAGCAAGATTGGCAATAACGCGCCATTGCGGCACCGTTAAATCAAATTGTTGTTCATATAGTTCACTAAACTGATCACTCATTTGCACAGCTATATTAGTGAGTGAGTAAGGTAAGAATTTTTGTAAATCGAGTGTTGGCTGTTTATCTGTTGTCATGGCTTCACTACTGTCAAAGAATGTTTACATAATGAAATTCAGTGTGGTTTGAATTTACTCTCACATGAGAGTATCTTACCTAAAACCTTTCAGGAGTCTAGTGATGAATAACGAATTACAATATATGACAGGCTTTGGTAATGAATTTGAAACCGAAGCATTACCCGGTGCATTACCTATCGGTCAATTCAGCCCACAAAAAGTAAAATACGATTTATATGCTGAGCAGTTCAGCACAACGGCATTTACAGCGCCCCGTGCTGATAACCGACGAACATGGTTTTACCGCATTCGCCCATCAGTTGTACAAGGTGATTACACGCCAATTGATAATGGCCTTATTCGCACCGCTCCTATCACAGAAGCACCAACGCCACCCACCATGCTACGTTGGGATCCAATTGAAATACCTGAAAAGCCAACTGATTTTATTGATGGTTTAGTCACCATGGCTGCCAACGGCAGTGCCAATGCACAAACAGGTATTGGTATTCATATTTATGTAGCCAATAAATCAATGCAAAACCGTTACTTTTATAATGCAGATGGTGAAATGTTGTTTGTGCCGCAACACGGTGAGCTATTGCTGAGAACCGAGTGCGGTAAACTGACCATTCGTGCAGGTGAAATTGCAGTTATTCCTCGAGGGATTAAATTTGCAGTTGATTTATTAACAGATACAGCCCGTGGCTATATTTGTGAAAACTATGGCCATGCCTATATTTTACCAGAACGCGGCCCAGTGGGTGCTAATGGTTATGCTAATGATCGTGACTTCCACTACCCTGTAGCCGCTTTCGAAGATGTAGAAGGTGATTTCGAACTAGTTGCTAAATTTAATGGCAATATGTTCCGTTGTGATATAGGCCATTCTCCTTTGGATGTGGTTGCTTGGACGGGTAATAGTGCACCTTACAAATATGATCTTGCCCGTTTCAATGTTATGAATACGGTAAGTTATGACCACCCAGATCCATCAATCTTCACCGTATTGACATCACCATCGGGGACTGAGGGGGTTGCTAATATCGACTTTGCTATTTTCCCACCTCGTTGGATGGTTGCAGAGAATACATTCCGCCCACCTTATTATCACCGTAATATTATGAGTGAATTTATGGGCTTAATCGAAGGTGTGTATGATGCGAAAGAGCATGGTTTTGTGCCAGGTGGCTCAAGTTTACATAATTGTATGTCGCCACATGGTCCAGAAGCTGATGTATTTGAAAAAGCCTCAAATGCTGATCTTCAACCACAACGCTACGAAAATACCTTGGCATTTATGTTCGAATCACGTTACGTTATTTCACCAACAAAATATGCCCTTGAAGGTAAAGAGCGTCAGCCTAATTACACAGACTGTTGGCGTACTATTAAAAAACATTTCACTGGTAAACAGGACGCATAATGAAACTTTATAGCTATTTTCGTTCATCTGCTGCATACCGAGTGCGCATTGCCCTTAATTTGAAGAACATTGATCACGAGCTGGTGACAGTTAACTTATTAAAATCAGAGCAACAAAGTGACGAGTACCTAGCAAAAAACCCACAAGGTTTATTACCTGCACTTGAAACTGAGCAGGGTGTACTTGCTCAGTCTCTGGCTATTTTAGAGTGGCTTGAAGAAACGCACCCAGACACACCGCTTTTGACTGGTGATGCATGGCAAAAAGCTCAGATCCGCAATTTATGTTATGCCGTAGCGTGTGATATCCATCCTATTGATAATTTGCGCGTATTAAAGTACTTAGCTAACGATCTTGGTGTTGATGAAGACGCAAAAACAACTTGGTATAAGCATTGGGTAGAAGTTGGTTTTCAAAGCATCGAAAAGCTACTTGATGAAGCGAACACTTTTTGTGTTGGTGACAAACCAACGCTTGCTGATGTGTGCCTTGTACCGCAAGTATTTAATGCACTGCGCTTTAAGGTCGATATGACTAAATACCCTAAGATTGCAGCTGTCTACGAGCAATGTAATAAGCTTGATGCTTTTATTGATGCTGCGCCGCAGAATCAACCTGATGCAGTTTAATTAAACTAACTTGCAAGGAACAAAGTAAAGGCCCGTTAATATCGGGCCTTTTAAATTTTATCTTTTCTAACTGAGCGCTGAATTAATAACGCTTACATGCTTGATCAAATCCAGTCCTAAATCCGTTAAATAGCCACCATCTGGACTATCAGTAATGCCTTTATCATAAAGGCGCTTTGCAGCATCCCTTATTGAAGTATCTGCATCTGAGTGGATTTTAATACCCTGCATTTGTGAATCACGCGGAAACTTTGCAAGAAGCGTTAACTCATCAAGCATATTAGTATCAAATTGCATGTGTTCTCCTTTTTATTATAGATATGTGTATTTTTATAGTAACAAGGATTAAGCTTAGTGTAGTTATATAAAACTGCATACACAGAGGTACATTTTGAGTCTATTAAAGCATACGTTTTTAATGTTTAGTATTTTATTTTCAGTGAGCTCAATCGCAAGAGATAAGCCTGTTGTTGTATTTGATTCTCAAGATATATATGACCAATCAAAGCTGTGTTGGTATGACAACAAACGCTACACTGAGGGCGCAATTATTCAGATAGGTCAAAGCGAGCTCGTTTGTGCAGCAAAGCATACACACTTTAACAACAGCGAGTTATCTTGGTTAAGAATTGACAAAGATGGCAACATTATGAGACCACGTCCAGCAAAAACTATTCGTGTTAACTAGATCTGTAAATAGCAAAGGTAGCGGTTCTAAGTTAGAATGCACTGGTTTAAAGTTATAAAGAAGAGTCATGGACAATCAACCTAACAATCCTCTACATGGTGTTAAACTCGCTGATATCGTAACTAAGCTGCAAGAAAAGCTTGGTTGGGATGGTTTGGCGGCGCATATTGATGTGCGCTGTTTTCAAAATGATCCAAGTGTTAAATCAAGCCTCAAGTTTTTACGCAAAACACCTTGGGCACGCGAAAAGGTAGAGCAATTATACATTGATACCTTTTCTAATACCTCTAACGATGACGACGCACCGTTCCAATGGAAAAGTATAAAAAAGTAGCGTTAAGCCTGCTCTGAGGTTATCACCGAAAGTGATTTCGGTGATACTTCAACCACCAGCTTATCGGCCGTTTTAACTTCACCATCTATCACATAACTCAACGGTTCATCCGCACTTATAGTCACTTCTCTTGCATTTGTGTGATGGCTGTCAATCGCGAAACTTGTTTGCGTAATACTCGAGAAAACCAATTCGGCAATACTCAAGGTGCTTGCTTTTGAATCTGTATTAGGTGTTAACCAATTCACATCTAATAGACCATCTTGATGATCAGGCTGACCCGCTGACTGAGCCAACAAAGTAGTAAAAGGTGCTGCATTTGCCACAATCAAACTTGTGGTATTAATCACTTGCGGCTCATTACTGTCGATTGTCACTGTATAGTCCTGTGCTTCATGCTCTCCCAACGCCTGCCAAAAGCCTTGCAAGTACGCAAGTTGACCAGATTCATTCTTGGCTTCACGGTGGGCTTTTTCAATCATTTGTTGCTCGAACCCTACACCGGCTAAAAGTAACATTCTTTCGCCATTACAAACCGCTGTATCAATGCGCGTCGCCTGTCCTTCTATAATTAATTCACAGGCTTGCTCAACGGGAATAATTTTTGACTTAATTCCCATTAAAACATGGGCAAGCGCATTTGCTGTACCAAGCGGGATGATACCTAGTTTACAATCTGTATTAACCAATACTGTAGCAACCTCTGTCACAGTTCCATCGCCACCACATGCAATGATTACATCAGGTTGTGACTTTATCGCCTCTTTGGCAAGCTCTGTTCCATTTGTATCCTTAGTGGTTGTATTTACAGTAAGATCATAATATTGCGATAATCGTGAGGTTATTTGCTTATTTTTAGATTCCCATAATTTGGTGCCCGAAACTGGGTTTGCAATTAACACAGCTTTATTTTTAATTAATAAATCGCCATTTCGATGACGACGAACTAGATGGCGCAATTGGCGCTTATTTAAATTTGCAGTTTCGCGGGTTTCTTTAATTTTCAATAGAATGTCGTGCACATCTGCATCTTTATTTTGACTTAACAGATAAGCAGCCATCACAAAAACGGAGCGTCCACGGCCAAGAGCACAATGAACGACAACACGGCGGTCTTGTTTAACCTGATGATGGATCCAGTTAATTGCTTGGTTTAATTGTGCCCTAGTTGGCACACTATGATCTAAAATTGGGATATTTAAATAACGAATATTTTCTTGAGTAGATGACCACTCAAGCCCATCAAATTCACATGTAACATCTAAAATAGCTGTTATGCCCATCTCTTTCATAGTGTCTATGTCAGAGGGGAATAAACGGCATGCTAAAAATAACTGCTCGTCAATTTGCTGTAATGGCGGAACTTTGTCATTTTTGCGAGACCAAGCATTGTATAGTTGTGCACCCATCAGAAAAGGGATAAATGCCCAGCGGATATAAATGGGAATAACGCCATTTTCACGCTTACGAAATATACGTGCCAAGTTAAAGAAATAAGCACCGCTTACGAGAAGTAAAGATAAAGCAGTCCAGTAAAAAAATAACGCAAAATAAATAGCCTTAACGCTCAACCCTGCAATTATAAATGCAATTCCCAGCGCCAAATAACTTATAGCAGCCCACATAATCACTCCTTGTTTTTCTAATTTATTAATTAAAAGCAAGTTTCAAACCAGTAATTTACTTAAACACTCATAATTAGAGCTAATAAAAACAGTGACTTAATAATTTAAAATAAATCTATCTTATAGTTTAGGTCATATTTTCACAAAATTATGAATAACTTACATAAGTGCATGAAAATAAATGAGCTAAAGTTGCCAAGTTGGACATCCATGCTAGGCTAACTAATAGAAAAGGTGTGGTTTTATCATTTAATTACAGTCTTTTCTCTAAGAGTAATGTTTTTTTGCATCTAAAAAGATGAGTTAACCGTTAACTAAATACAACAAGAACAACAGGAACTTTATGGACAATGATCAACTATTAGCACTGCTCAGTGCAACAGCAAAAGGTGATAAACGCGCTTTTGCTGATTTGTACCAGTCAACCAGTGCGAAGTTATTTGCTATCAGCGTAAAAATGCTGGGTAATCGAGCTCAAGCTGAAGAAGTTTTACAAGATGCTTTTGTTAAAATATGGCATAACGCCAGTGACTATCAGGTATCTAAAGGTGCTGTAATGTCTTGGATGATAAGTATCGTGAGGTATCGCTGCTTAGATCTGTTACGTCATAAAAAAGTACGTAAAGAGCAAAGTTTAACTGATGAGCAAGAGCAAGAAGATCTGACCTCCATACAGGTGTCCTATGAGGATGACTCAAAATTAGTAGACTGTATTGAACAACTTGATCCACAACAAAGACAAGTTATTCACTTAGCTTATTATAAGGGTTTGACTCATCATGAACTTGTTGATCATATATCGTCTCCTCTAGGTACGGTTAAAAGCTGGATCAGACGCGGGTTACAACAGCTACAAAGGTGCTTAACATTATGAATTATGAAAACCAAACACTTATTGATATGTTAGCCGCTGAATATGTGCTTGGCACTTTAAGAGGCCCTGCCCGTGATAGGTTTGCTAGGTTAATGCTAACATCAACTCGTGCCCGAGAAGCAACATGGATGTGGGAGCAGCATCTTAACAACTTAGCAAGTTCCATTGAGTCTATCCCTCCTGATGATCATGTATGGGAAAAAATAGTTAGTCGTGTCGACCCAGATGTTATTCCTATTCACAGCAAAGCAAAAAAATCGAATTCATCGATACTCCAAGCATGGTCATTAATAGCAACTGCTGCATGTATTGTGCTTGCTCTGATCATTTGGCAGCCTCATGAGTCTGCAAAATCTCAAGCACAACAAATCGCATTATTCAAAAATCAAGAGCAAACACCTTTATGGTTTATTGATGTTCAACAAAATAACTTATCAGTGAAAGCATCTGCCGCGTTAATTCCTCGCACCGATAAGGATTATGAACTTTGGATGATAATAAAAGGGCAAGAAGCGCCTATCTCCCTTGGCCTATTACCAAAGTCAGGAAGAATAGAACTACCTAAGGATGCCCGCTTTAATGCAGATGACATAAGCTTACTTGCAGTCAGCCTTGAACCATTAGGGGGCTCCCCAAATGGCTCACCAACTGAGGTTCTTTACACCACAGAGCTAGTTGTTCTTTAGACTAATAAGCCGTGCTAAGCACGGCTTTTTATGTTTTTGTTAAAAAACTTTAAAGTTATTGCATCCAGTTAAATTACTAATACGTATTCACTATGACTTAATTTAAAAAACTAAGGATAAAGTCATGAAGAACGTAACTCCATCTCTTATTGCAATTGTAGTATGTAGTACCCTATTCAGCTCTCCAACTGAAGCTTCAAGTCATCGTGAAGCGCCAAACATCGCGCGCTTTCCGACATTAGATTCAACTGACTTTTACGCGTTTAATAGCTACGAAGAAGGTCGTGGCGACTATGTCACCTTTATCGCTAACTATATCCCACTTCAGGATGCATATGGCGGCCCTAATTATTTCGCTATGGATCCTGATGCAACTTACAGCATTCATATCGATAATGACGGTGATGCCATAGAAGATATGACTTTTGCTTTTAATTTCAAAAGCATGCTCCCTAATGACAATATGGGAGTTGCACTCACAGTGGGACCAGAAGGCAACCAAAGAACCGTGGCAGTACCTCTTAAAAACGTAGGTGGTGTCGCAGCTGGAAATGACGCTGCAGTAAATTTTAGTGAGTCATATACTGTTAGTGTTATTTCAGGCCCACAACGTACCGGCACTAAAGCAATGCTGACCAATACCATGAACAGCAGTAATGAGTTTTACAAACCACTTGATTACATCGGTAACAAAACATTCTCATCGATGTCTGCTTATAAAGAATATGCAAACCAGTATATCTACACTGTTGCGATTCCAGGATGTAGCGGTATGGGTAAAGTATTTGTAGGCCAGCGTAAAGACCCATTTGTTGTTAACCTTGGTAAAACTTTTGACCTAGTTAATTATGTGCCAGTTGAAGGCGACAGTGCCCCTGGGGCAGGTGACGGTAATGGCTTTCCTGGAGGTATTACGCAATCTGCAGACAATGATGATTTAGCAATGAAAAATGTCACTGCAATCGCAGTTGAAGTACCCAAAGCATGTGTCACTGGTGAAGGTAACGGCACAATTGGTAGCTGGACAACGGCAAGTTTACCTCAGGCACGTATTTTAAACCCAAATGCTTCATTTGCTAAAAATGCTGTGAACGGGGGTGCCTTAACACAAGTGTCTCGCCTTGGTAACCCACTTGTAAACGAGCTTGTCATTGGCCTTAAGGATAAAGACACTTTCTCTACATCTGCTCCTGCTGATGATGGTCAGTTCGCTGATTATGTAACACACCCTTCACTACCCGAACTACTTAACATCTTATTTAAAGATGCTGTAAATACTACCTTAGGTACGAATATCGAAACCCTTGCACCAACCAACTTCCCTCGTGTTGACTTGGTAACTGCGTTTTTAACTGGTTTCCCAGGTGTAAACCAGCTTGCAACTGTAACACCATCAGAAATGCTACGTTTAAATACCGCTATTGCAGCAACGGCGCAATCAGAACAATCCGCATTTGGCGTAGCAGGTGATGATTTAGCTGGCTTCCCTAACGGTCGTCGTCCGGGTGATGATGTTGTTGATATTGCGCTTCGTGTTGTAATGGGTCGTTTGTGTTATCCAATCCCTGTCAACGGCACCGACACAGACTTAGGTTTATGCACATCAGATGATGCGAGTGTAGGTACTGTTCCATTCACAGATGGTGCACCATTGGATGCAAGTATGATGGATGCTAGTTTCCCTTATCTTGCAACGCCAATTGCTGGGTCTAAGTAAGGAGGCAATTATGTGTAAATTCAATCGTTCTACCTTACTCCTTAGCGTTTTTGCAGGCGTACTCGCAGGCTGTGGCGGTAGTGATAATGATGACAAAATGAAACCGACACCTGTAAACAATGCACCCAGTGCAATTGATGCAATGGTAACAACACAAACAGAAGTTGCTATTGAAGATATGCTAAAAGGGTCTGACCCTGACGGGGATGCACTCACTTACAGTTTAGTGTCAGAACCGAGCTTAGGTGATGTTGTTGTTAATGCTGATGGTAGTTATACGTATACGCCAAATCCAGAAACAACAGGCTCTGACAGTTTTGATTTTGCTGTGACTGATAGTAAAAACAGTCAAGCAACAGCCACGGTGAGTATCACCATTGAGGCGTTACAAGTTGACTTTGCAACAATTGGCCGTGCTGCATTTAGTCAGAGTGCATCAGATAAACCATTGAGCCTAAACGGTCGTGTATTTACAAATACAGGCGCAGAGGCAAACTTTGATGATCTGGTTAGTGGAAATTAATTGCAAACTTGGCCATGGATGGCCTTTATAAGGATAAATCATGAAATTATTTTCTTTCTTCCTACTATTTACAACAACGCTATTGCAAGCAGAGCCATATATACCAAACGACGAAGATGTAATAGCAAGTTCAAGAAGTCCTTTACCTGCCACATTAACAAAATACGAATTGGCAACGTTATTTGAGCAGAATCAATGGGCTGGTAAAACAGAATCAAACCAAGGCCTGTTAAAAAATTACTTATCAGAAAAAATTCGCCAAACTGATGACCCTGATATCCACTACTATTATGCACGCCTGCTGCAACGCGAGCACAAGTTCGAACTTGCTTTGGCGGTACTGAATGATTTATTGAAAAACGACCCTAGCCATGTGAATTCAATTTTACTAAAAGCAAATATTCTTAAAGTACAAGGCCAATTTGCAGCAGCAAATTCAAATTGCTTATCGCTGGTGGGTAAAGCCAGTATTGAGACAATTTCAACCTGCTCACTTGATGTTAAAAGTCAAATGGGTGATTTGGCAAAAAGCTATGAAGGCTTAAAAAAAATTATCAAAGAGCGAAACATAAGCATGAATACACGCCATGTTCTTGCAGAAATGGCTTATCGATTAAACATGCCAGAGCAAACCTTACAGTATTTAAATGAAGTTGACTTAGCAAAAGCACCTGTCAGCTTAGTTGTGTTGTGGGCAAATGCGCAATTAGCGCTTGGTAATAACGAAAAAGTGCTCGTGACACTTTCAAAACTTACAGCAGATGAAAGCAATCTAGAAGATGCTTTATTACTTCGCTTGGCACAAGCAGAACTAAAAAAAGAAGACAGCCAATCAAGTAAGTGGCAAACACTGCTGAAAAAGCGAGTAACACTACGAGAATTGAGACAAGACACCTATCATGCCAGTGACCTTGCTTGGTATTATTTAATGATAAATCATGATCCTACAAAAGCCACTTATTGGGCAAACGTTAACTGGCAGCATGCTAAGTTAGAGAGCGATAAACGCCTGCTCGAATTAGCGACCAAGAACAACTAGGAAATTACAATGAAACAGTCACTTTTAATTGCTTTAATGCTTTTTGCTTGTAGCTTTACGTTAAAAGCACACCAATTAAGTACAGCCTATTTGAATCTCGAAGCTGATTCGACCGAGCAGTTAAAGTTATCGGGCTCTTGGCAGGTTGCCGTTGGTGATTTAGAACAAAAAATCCCCTTTGATTTAAACCAAGATAACGTGATTACATGGCAAGAAATTAAAACCAAACAATCGGCAATTACCTCTTATCTAAGTAATCATTTTTCTACAGTGCAATCTGCAGCGCCTTGCTTGTTATCTTACAATGGAGAATTAAAAGTAGACTCTCACTTTAATCAATCATACATTGATGTCCCTGTTCAGATAATTTGCCCAAGCGCGTCTGCCGCAATTACCTTAAAATACACCGCGCTATTTGATATAGACTCAAATCATAAAGCGATTGCAGCTGTTGCTAATTCAAGCAGAGTGTTTAGTCAGAACAAGCAATCGCAAGTCATTAATTTCAATAAATCGAGTTACAGTGACACATTCATCGAATATGTCTATCAGGGCGTGTTACATATTTGGATGGGTGTCGACCATATTTTATTCCTTGTGGCTCTATTATTAACATGCGTTCTCGTTAGAAATGATAAACGTTGGCAAGGGATTAATTCTAAAAAGAAAATAGCCGTGGATACAGCGTGGATCATCACCGCTTTTACACTCGCCCACTCAATCACGTTGACAGCTACTGCATTGGAACTGGTATCACCTAATAGTCGTTGGGTTGAACTGGGAATTGCAATTTCAGTGCTATTTGCAGCGCTTAATAATATTTGGCCACTAATTGTTCGCTTAGGATGGGTAACCTTTGCATTTGGTCTGTTGCATGGAATGGGCTTTGCCAGCGTACTCGGTGAGCTTGGCTTATCTTCTAATTACCAATTGATGAGCATACTTGCATTTAATCTAGGTGTAGAGCTAGGTCAACTTGCAATTTTAGCTGTTTGCTTACCGTTACTTATTGCTATGCGAAATTATGATTGGTACAAAAAATGGGTCATGCCAGTAGGGTCAGTTGCAATTGCTCTTATCGCGTTACAGTGGTCAATAGAACGATTTTAAAAATAGAGGCGTATCGCGCCTCTATTTGATATTACTCAAAAGGGACTAACAAAGTCTTCATGGCGGGTTTTAGTGCCTTCATTATCTGCTCAGTATCAAGGGAAGGGTTAAGCATCTTTCTGAGCAATAACCCGCCCATTACTGAAAACATTACTTCAATACGAGCATTTACCTCAGACAGCTCTGTGTCTTGCAAAGGACCTCTTTCACCGATTAGTAACTCACGCATAGAATCACGAGCATGGGTATCGGACTCTCTCAGTAAATTAGCCACTTTTTCATTGCGCGCAGCTTCAGCTAACATTTCTAAATCAAGCGCACCTTGGTTTAAATCAGTATGGCGTTCAACCCCTCGCTCTAGGCCATCGAGCAGCACCGTAACACGGTCACCGGGTTTATTAGCAAACTCTTTAAAGATAGAGAACATCTCTTCCATGTCGCGCTCGACAATAGATTCAATGATAGCTTCTTTACTCGCAAAGTAATTGTAGATATGGCCAGCACTCATACCCGCTGTTTTAGAAATTTCAGCCATACCCGCACCATGGTAACCTTTGCGTCGGAAACAATCAGCAGCCGCACAAAGCACTTGATTCCGTCTGGCCTCAGCAATCGCAGGGTCGTTGTGTCTTTTGGTTTTTTGCGTCATTTTGTCTCCGAGGTAATGTGACGTGGGTTAACTATAACTTAAATAAGGTTTACATGATCTTAATCATTGCTTGGTGGTAAAACAACTAAGATCATGCAAGTCCTTAAATAAATTATGCAATTGATAGTTTATTGAGCAAGCTGTTGGGCACTCCAGCCACCACCGAGGGCTTTGTAAAGGTTAATTTGGCTCGCAAGATACGCTTGCTTACCTAAAATTAACTGCTGCCCTGCACTATACCAATTACGTTGTGCATCCAGCACTTGCAAATAACTATCAGCACCTTTTTGGAAGCGTGCATCCGACAAGGTAAAAGACACCTCATTGCTACGATAAAGATCATTTAAAGCATCAAGCTGTTGTTTATAACCTTGACGGTCTGCAAGTGCATCTGATACTTCTTTAAACGCCTGCTGGATAGTTTGCTCATAACTTGTTAGCGCAGCTTCTTGCTGTGCTTTAGCCACATCTAAGTTAGCCTGATTACGTCCCATATTAAAAATAGGTAAGTTAATCGAAGGTACAAAACTCCATGTGCCTGAGCCTGAATCAAACAAATTATCAAGATCAGCTGAAGCTGTTCCAGCATTGGCTGTTAAACTAATACTTGGATAAAAAGCCGCTTTCGCAACACCAATATTTGCATTAGCAGCAAGTAGGTCATGCTCAGCAGCTCTTATATCAGGACGCTGTGTTAATAACTCAGACGGTAAACCAACAGGCACCTCAGGCATGTTAAGCACTGTATCAATACTTTGCGTAGGTAATAAATCGGCACTCACCGTTTTACCCACTAAAAAGTCTAAGGCATTTTTATCACGCTTAAGTAAGCGTTGATAATTTGCAATATCCACCTTTGCTGTTGCTACTGTGCTTTCTAACTGAGATAGCGTTAACTGTGAGGCAGCTCCCAATGCGAAAGTCTTTCGCGTTAACTCTAATGACTCTTGTTGTGATTTAAGCGTATCGTTAGCAAGCGCAAGTAACGCTTTATCAGTTGCGTAGTTTAGCCATGCATTAACCAGTTCAGATATCAAGCTGATGCGAACACTGGTCAAGCTATACTCTGCTGAGTATAAGTTTTGCAGTGCCTGCTCAGACTGATTACGTACTTTTCCCCACAGGTCAAGCTCGTAAGCCGTTAAGCCAACCGTTGCAGAGTATTGCTCTGTGATTGTCGCTTGCCCTGTGTTAGATAAATCTGCTGGTAAACGCTGACGTGTGCCTGATGCATTTAAATCGATACTTGGATACAAATTTGAATCCTCGATTTGATACATAGCTCTCACCTGCTGCACATTGAGTGCAGCAGTTTGAATGTCTTTGTTATTCTCAAGCGTGAGTTGAATTAACTGTTGTAATTGTTCATCACTAAAGAATGTTTGCCAATGCAGCGCGTTTATATCGCCTTCACTACCCTCTACATCATAGTTTTGCGCAACGGGTAATTCACGTTGTTCAAGGTCTGGCGCCATATTACAAGCAGAGAGTAACAAAGCTGCCACAGAAACAGAAACGAGTTTAAGGGTCATTATGCTTGCTCCTCATTTGTCGCTTTATGCTTACCAGGGAAGATACGACGTACTAATACAAAGAATAACGGCACAAACAACACCACAATACTTGATGAAGCAAGCGTACCGCCGATAACCGCAATACCTAGTGCATTTTGAGCACCCGAGCCTGCACTTGAGGCTATTGCAAGAGGTAATACACCACATACAAACGCCATTGAAGTCATAAAGATCGGGCGTAAACGTAGACGAATAGCTGCCACAGCCGCATCAACTAACTTCATTCCTTCATCCATTTTATGAATAGCAAATTCAACAATAAGAATGGCATTTTTGGATGCTAAACCTATGGTGGTTAATAGACCTACCTGTAAATAAATATCATTCGATAAATTAAATACAAATGACGCAACTCCTGCACCAAATACACCCAATGGTACAATTAGCATTACAGCAGCAGGCACAGACCAGCTTTCGTATAATGCGGCAAGACACAGGAATACAACTAATAATGAAAGTGCATACAATAATGGAGCTTGACCGCCGCTTAGGCGCTCTTCATAAGAAATGCCGGTCCATTCAAAGGCAACACCTGGCGGTAATTTCTTAACAATTTTTTCTACTTCAATCATTGCTTGACCAGTACTATAACCCGGCGCAGCCGCACCTTGGATTTCCATAGCTGAAAAACCATTATAACGTTCTAGTCGTGGTGAGCCATACGTCCAGAATGAACGTGCAAATGCTGTAAATGGCACCATATCACCTGCAGAGTTACGCACATACCATTCATCCAAATCTTCTGGAACCATACGTGATTCAGGGATACCTTGCAGATACACTTTCTTAACGCGTCCACGGTCAATGAAGTCATTTACATAACTACTACCCCAAGCGGTTGATAGCGTGTTATTTATATCAGCCTGTGTTAAACCCAGTGCCTCAGCTTTAGCCAAATCAATATCAAGTTCAAGCTCTGGCTTATCTTCTTGACCATTTGGACGTACACCTGAAAGCACAGGGTTTTGAGCCGCCATACCAAGGAACATATTGCGCGCTTCAAGTAACTTGTCATGCCCCAAGCCAACACGATCTTGTAGGAATAAAGTAAAACCATTTGCCGTGCCTAGTTCGACAACAGCGGGAGGTGGAAAAGCAAATACAAAAGCTTCTTTAATAGTTGAGAAAAAGCCCATTGCTTTACCAGCTACTGCACCAACAGATAGATCGTCACGTTGACGTTCATCCCAATGCTTTAAGCCAACGAAGCCAATTGCAGCATTTTGCCCAGAACCTGCAAAACTGAAGCCTGTTACTGTAAAGATAGAGCGAACAGCTTCAGATTGGTCTTCTAAAAAGTGACGCTCCATCTTTTCAACAACTTTTAACGTTTGTTCTGTTGTTGAACCTGCAGGTAAGCTCACTTGGTTAAATAAAATCCCTTGGTCTTCATCTGGCAAGAAAGCAGATGGCAATTGCGAGAAAATAAATACCATGCCACCAACAATCAAACCATAACAAAGTAAGTAACGTTTGCTGTGCTTGATCATGCGTGACACAAAGCTTTGCGCACCATTATTGGTTTTATCGAATCCTCGGTTAAATCCTAAGAAGAAGCGACCAAAAAGTGATTTATCATTATGGACATGGCTAGGCTTTAACATAGTTGCACATAAAGCAGGTGTTAAAATTAACGCCACCAATACCGATAAACTCATTGCTGTTACAAGGGTGATCGAGAATTGACGATAAATAACGCCAGTAGAGCCTGCAAAAAATGCCATCGGAACGAACACCGCTGAGAGCACCATAGCAATACCGACAAGCGCACCTTTAATCTCGTCCATCGATTTACGTGTTGCTTCCAGTGGAGATAAGTTCTCTTCGGTCATTACACGTTCCACGTTCTCAACAACAACGATGGCATCATCAACAAGCAAACCGATTGCCAGTACCATTGCAAACATGGTTAATGTGTTAATTGAATAACCAAACACCTGCAAAATCGCAAAGGTTCCTAGTAATACAACAGGCACCGCTATGGTTGGAATAAGTGTGGCTCTAAAATTCTGCAAGAATAAGTACATTACTAAGAATACCAATACAACGGCTTCAATTAATGTACTGACTACTTTTTCAATTGATAATGATACGAATGGCGTCGTGTCGTAAGGAACAACAGTTGTTAGCCCTTCTGGAAAAAATGGCTCAAGCTCAGCAAGTGCTGCTTTTACACCATCGGCAGTATCAAGTGCATTTGCACCGCTGGCAAGTTTAACACCTAAACCAGAGGCTGGTTTACCGTTAAAGCGCGCAACAACGCCATAGTTTTCGCCACCAAGTTCCACTTCTGCAACATCGCTTAAGCGAACAACTGAACCATCTGCATTCGTTTTTACAAAGATATTTCTGAATTGCTCTGGTGTTTGTAAGCGGCTTTGTGCGGTTACTGTGGCATTCAATTGCTGACCATCAACTGCAGGCAGCGCACCGAGCTGACCAGCTGAAACCTGCGCGTTTTGAGCACTAATCGCAGCGCTGATATCCGCTGGTGTTAGTGCGTATTTTTGCAGTTTTGATGGGTCTAACCAAATTCGCATGGCATATTGTGAACCAAAAAGCTGAACTTCACCAACGCCGTTCACACGGGAAATAATATCAAGTACATTCGATGAAACATAATCACCGATATCAATATTATTCATGCTGCCATCTTCGGATACAAAGCCCACTACCATTAAAAAGTTTCTAGCAGACTTAGCAACAGAGACACCTTGACGCTGCACCTCTTGCGGAAGTAATGGTGTTGCAAGTGACAACTTATTTTGTACTTGAACTTGCGCTATATCAGGGTCCGTATCAGCACTAAAAGTCAATGTTAATGTCGCTGAACCATTCGATTCTGAGGTAGAGGACATATATAACAAGCCATCAAGACCCTTCATCTTTTGTTCAATAACCTGGGTAACCGTATCTTCTAATGTACGGGCCGACGCACCTGGGTAATTGGCTTGAATACTGATTGCTGGTGGCGCTATTGATGGATACTGTGCAACCGGCAAACTTCTAATTGCTAGAATACCTGCCAGCATCACTACAATGGCAAGTACCCAAGCAAATATGGGCCGATCAATAAAAAATCGTGACATTAAGTTTCTCCGTTACTGACTATTTGCAACTGACTCAGCAGGCATAGGATTAACAGGTGCACCAGGTCTAATTTTCTGAAGACCTTCAACAATCAGCTTATCGCCGCTTTGTAGTCCCTCAGTCACTAACCAGTTAGCACCGACTGTACGGTCTGTTTTTAAAATACGAGGCTCAACTTTGTTATCTTTACTCACCACCATCGCAGTTGGCTCACCTTTAGTATTACGGCTTACTCCACGTTGTGGAGCGAGGATAGCGTCGTTCTTAACGCCTTCAACAACAACAGCACGTACATACATTCCCGGTAATAACAATTTTTCAGGATTAGGAAATTCAGCACGAAGAGTGACAGAGCCTGTGCTTGGGTCAACAGTCACTTCAGAGAACTTAAGTGTCCCTTTATGAGCATAAGTGGTGCCGTCTTCCATTTTTAGCTCAACTTTAGAATGCTGTGCGGCATCTTTATCAAGCTGACCTGTTGCAATTGCTTTTTTAAGACGGGTTAATTCACTGCTTGATTGCGTTAAATCCACAAAAATAGGATCAAGTTGTGTAATTGTCGCTAATGCCGTTGCTTGATTCGCACTGACAAGTGCACCCGCTGTAACATCTGACTTACCAATTTGACCGCTAATAGGTGCTAACACTTTGCTGTAGTTCAAATTAATTTCTGCAGTTTTTAATTGTGCTTGTGCTGTTAACAAATCTGCTTTAGCGCCTTTGTATGCCGCATCAGCTTCGTCATAATCTTGTTGACTCACTGCTTTAATATTTAACAGTTCTTTATAACGCTCTGATTTAGCTTTTGCATTTGCAATACTTGCTTCTGCTTTTGTGATTGCCGCTTTACTTGTTGCTAC
This sequence comes from Pseudoalteromonas sp. CO133X, assembly GCA_004208945.1. Classification (GTDB taxonomy): domain Bacteria; phylum Pseudomonadota; class Gammaproteobacteria; order Enterobacterales; family Alteromonadaceae; genus Pseudoalteromonas. Next base: position 480,477 of record SGPE01000030.1, read on the forward strand.
TTGCGCTTCAAACGTCGATGGGTCAATTTGATAAAGAGCTTGGCCTTTTTCAACCTCAGCACCTTCAACAAATAAACGCGATTGTATAATGCCGTTCACTTGCGGTCTTATTTCAGCGATACGAGAGGCTGATACGCGACCAGGAAGTTCTTTTGTAAGTGTAAGTGGTTTGCTTTGCATCTCAATTACACCAACAGGAACCGCTTGAGCTGCCTGAGTCTGCCCTTGAGCCTGTTCTGATTGGCCGCAGCCTGATAAAAAAACAGCACCAGCAAGAGCTGACACTGCAAAAAATGGAATGCGAGAGCGCTGCATGTTTAAATCCTTAGTTTAGAGTGAACGATCATTCTAAACTAAAAAGCACGCAGATCAAGCGTCTTTAAACTAATTTACATTAAATAAAAAGCTTGCCTTAGAGCATGTTTTTTGTGCAATAAATAATTACTATTCGCAGATTTGCGGTGATAACTGATAATTTTGATTATAAAATCGTTTTAAAACTATCAGTTAGGGGCCGTTGACTAATCGCCTAAGCAAATGCCCATTGCACGAGCACTTGTAATTAACGGATGTTCTGAAGGGATAACACGATATTCTGAAGTTGCTTCTTTTAAACTGATCGGTTTAATTTCACCGTCTTTACTAACAGGAATAAAACCAAATCGCCCCTGCTTAACTAGCTCGAATGCCTGCACACCGAACTCTGCTGCTAACACCCTATCAAACGCATTAGGTGTACCGCCGCGTTGAATATGACCTAACACGGTTACTCTGACATCAAGGTCAAGCGAGACTCTTATTTGTGAAGCAAGCTGCTCAGCAATACCACCAAGCACTGGGTTTTCGTAGCCAAATTCATTTGATTGTTTACTAACTACAGTACCAGCAAGGGATTTTGCCCCTTCTGAAATGACAATATTGGCGAACCCATGGCCTTTATCAAAACGTGATGCTAGTTTGGCTTTTATCACCTCAATATCATAGGGAATTTCTGGGATAAGCGCCACTTCTGCACCAGCAGCAATAGCTGAATGCAAACAAATCCAACCGGCATCGCGACCCATTACTTCGGTAATAATCACTCGGTTGTGGCTTTGCGCTGTTGGAATTAAGCGGTCTATCGCTTCTGTAGCAGTGTCGACGGCAGTCTGAAAACCGATTGTATAATCAGTACCATATAAATCATTATCAATGGTTTTTGGTACGCCTACGATATTTAAACCATGTTCAAACAAGTGCTGAGAGACTTTATGAGAACCGTCACCACCAATATTGATAACCGCATCAAAACCAAGCTCTGCTAGCTTCTCAATTAACTCCTTAGAACGGTCAACTAGTTGATGTTTACCATCAACATTTATAGGAAAGGCAATGGGGTTGCCCTTGTTCACCGTTTCCAATATTGTTCCACCACGAACATGAATGCCTGCAATCAGCTCATTTGTAAGGTGGACAATGTCGTTCGGTGTTTCTAATACCCCGCAGTAGGCTCTTCGGCTACCATATACTTGCCAATTACCATCATGTTCAGCGGCTTTGACAACCGCTCGGATCACCCCATTGAGACCAGGGCAATCCCCTCCACTTGTTAATAGCAGTAATTTTTTCATACATTTTCCACTGACGCTAAAGCACTTTTTACAGGTTAGCTTATATTAGTAAGAAAAGTGTATGACCTAAATCAACTCAATAACAAAATCTATACAGACATTAAGTTAAAAAACTAAAAGGTCTTAATAGAAAATGCTAGGTTGCTTACAGCACACCCTGTTTGTGAATTATTAAGACGGTGATACTCTGTATTTTTATTTGCATTAAGAGCAAGTAAAAACTCATCTTGTTGCGCTACTGCTTGTTTTTCTTGTGTTAAGCAAATAGCTTGCAATAAAGAACGCAATTTTTCAGCTTCAAAAATATTTCCAAATCGCTGCATGGGTAGTGGTGGAATTTTGATTGTAGGTAGCGCCTTATCTGTAGAACTTTTTGATAAAGTAAAATCATTATCCTTAACCTCGATGACAGCCCCCGTTGGCCAATAGTCTATTAGACCTTTATTTTCACCCTCTGACTGTATATGCGTTACACCACTTTGACCAATAACGGTCATTAAGCGAGTATCAGTAGAATGGATCATAACAAGAGCAGTTGCCTCATCAATTCCAAAGCCATTTCGCTGGCCTGTTGCATTTAAAATGCTCATTAGCCTAGGCATACGATTATTTTCACTAAATTGACTATCAACAGGGCCGTAATTGAATGTTCCGAGTCCGCCAATAGATGAGTAAATAAGTCCACCTGTTGCTTGCTCGTTCACACAGCCCATACATGCTTGCTCTATGGGCTTGTCTCTAAGTGGAGTAATACCGTCACCACTAATTATGCTAGGCACAAAACCGAATGTATTCCGGCCACCTGCTTGTAATAAACTACTGACTCCAGTTGACATAATCACTGGACGAGATTGCAAATCATCAAACCAAGGCAATTTATTACCTTTGTTATCAAACAAAACTTGTTGCAGGTTTGTTTGCTGTTCATCGTTAAAGATCACAGCCGTTGCCGACTGAATTTTTTCCCGCACAGTTTTTATGCCTGCGTCACACAAAGCTTGTTCAGCTAATACCCTATCTGCGTAGACTTGTTCACGGTTATAAACATGCATTGTTGCTTGGCGAATATTTTTTAAATCAGCACATTGATTACGTGTAATAGCAAACGCTGAGGCTGGTGTTAACGCAAGCCACTCTGTTTTGATTCCTTTATTTTCAAAAAGCGACTCGTAAAAATCAGCTGAAGCATATGGGTCACGATCTGCTGCTGTTATAACAAGCACTGTTGGTGTTTGACTCGAGACTTTTATACTTGCACCAACAAAGTCAACAATATCTGAGTTCGCCTGTTCTAGATTAAGATCGTTAAAAACCTGCTCTTTTAGTCTATTCCCATTAGAATCGAGAACAGCTACTTCGAGCATATCCAACATAAAGTTAAACTCATGGCTGCTAAGTTGACTCAAGCTTTCATTATCAATATCACGCCACGCCCATAACAAAGCTGACTTTGTCACTGTCTGTGAATGACTTTTAGCCAACTTGCTGAGTACCTGAATTACGCGTTTACGGTGTGATTCGTTATTACTCGGCCATACATTTTCTAATTCTGTTAAAGCACGCTCTGTGATCTTAAATTGAGATGCTTGTTTACCTTGTAGCTCGTTTTGGTTTGTACAGTGATGAGTTTTGGCGCTACTACATACGTTAAGAGCACCACCAACCATTACTAAGGTTTGATTTTTTGATGATTGCGCAAAACTTGAAATCGATAATATTGATAAACAGGCTATAAATGTGGTCAGAAAAATACGAGACAAGGTTTTAAAATGAAACATAAAAAATCTTTTAGTATTAAAGGAGCTAAGCCGCAGTATACAGATTTTTCATTACACTTAAAATAATGGCGAAGGCGCTTACGTGCCTTCACTTTCAGTCACTCGTGAAACAATTAGCTGTTCGATTTTCACACCCTCAACATCAACTATTTCAAACTTGTATCCGGCAAAATTTATAAACTCTGCCCGCTTGGGTAAACGTTTCATGGTGTAGATCAAAAATCCTGCGACGGTTTCATAATGAGATTGCTCAGGAAACTCTTCAATCTCAAGGACCTTAGCGAGTTCAACTACGGGTGTAAGGCCATCCACCAGCCAAGAGGAGTTATCACGTTTAATAATGAGCTCTTCACCTTGATGAGTGATCAAGTCGCCCATAAACCCTTTCATTAAATCTTTAACAGTGACAATCCCCACCATTAGCGCATACTCATTTACTACAACCGCAAATGGTTCTGCCGCTTTTTTAAAGGTATTAAGTGCTTCTGAAAGACTCAAGGTTTCTGGTAAGTAGAAGACATCACGAGTAATAAGTTCGCTATCAATTTCAGCGTTTTGCCCTTTGAGCACTTTACGAAGGATATCTTTAGACTCAACAGAGCCAATTAATTTATCTAAACTACCGTCACAGACTAAAAAGTGATTATGTGGATGCTCAATAATTTTTGTAGCAACCTCTTGTGCATCTGCTCTAACATCAAAATAAACAATCTGATCCCTTGGTGTCATCACACTGGATAAAAAGCGCGCTTCTAAATCAAACACATTACCAATCAATTGATATTCTTGCTGCTGAAGACTGCCATATTCAGCACCCGCTTCCATCATCGCAACAATATCTTCGGTAGTAACAATATCCTCACGTTCAGCAGGCACCTTAAAGGCACGCAAGATAACATTCGTTGTGCCATTAAAAAACATAACAAACGGCGTTAAAGCAAATGTGACCCAACGCATAATTGACACAACTCTGACAGCGACAGCTTCAGGCATAATCATCGCTAAACGTTTTGGTAATAAATCAGCAAATAAAATAAATAAAGAAGTAATACTTAAAAACGAAATCAAAAAACTAATTTGACTAAGCAAAGGACCTTGGTAAATCATCACAAGGATTTGCTCTATATAAGGCGACAATGCCTGCTCACCGACAATACCACCAAGAATTGCAATCGCGTTCAAAGAAATTTGAATCATTGCAAAAAATGCCCCTGGGTTTTCCTGTAAAGCGAGAACCGCTTGGGCTTTGTTATTCCCTTCATCAACCATGACTCGTAATTTAATTTTCCGTGAAGCTGCAATGGCAATTTCGCTCATCGCAAATAATGCACTTATGAAAATTAAGAAAACAATAACGAGCAGATCACTCATTTTAAAACTCCTAAAAAAACAGGCGCATTGAATTTTTCAATGCATAATACTTTTTGCACGTTTTCACGCTGAGTTACCTGATTAAACTGGCCTACATTTAAAATGTTTAACACTAGAAAATCGGTTATTTGGATTAGCAAAATTGTTCAAAAAGCAGCTGATTATAGCTAGTTTACTATAATCAACAAGCCTATTTTGCTTGGTTCGATGAAAAGGCGTTAGTTAATTTTTCTAAGGTGGTGCTTTCAAGATTTTTATTACAAGCAAAGTACAAATCTTGATAATCGGTAGGAATTTTATAAATAGCTTTTAGCAATGAAAGGGTTTTATCTTTTTTAAGCTCATAATTGAATTGTTCATCGCTAAGCACAACCATATCAATGCTAGAGCGGCGGCTTTTGAGAACATCATAAATGTTCTCAAAGCTACCTAGCAAAATAAGCTGATTTTGTTCATTAAAACCGCGTTCAGACAAATATACGTGGCTGTAGTTGTCTTTTAAGACTGCTATTCGGTATTTTTTTGCTTGCTCTAGGTTTTCAATTTTAACCTGTTGTGACTTAAAACTATAAAAAGAAGCTGTGAAATTACCTAGCTTTGCAACCCAGCTAAACTTATCTTCTCTGCTTGGTAATCTAGCGATGGAGAATATACACGTTTTTTCATCTCGTAAGGCGGCATTATATGATATGGGCCATGAATTTACTGATAACGTATACTCAACACCACTTTTCTTTAAAGCGTTAGTTACTTCTTCAACCACAGTCCCTACAAGAACACCTTGCGCATTCTGATATTGAAAACTAGGAAGATTTTCTGTCACAACGGTGATTGCTGCAAAGCAAGGTTGCAACAACATAGCAAGTGACAGAATAATAGGTTTGAGCATAAATTGACCATACCAAAAAGTTATAATTATTTTTTATATAAATATAGTCTGAAGTGTAAGATTTGGAAATAAAATTTGAAGTACCCAATGATAGGTGAAAGGCAAACTACGCCTTTCACCTAAACCAGTTACTTATTTATGGCGTTAATTAAGAAAGCTGAAATCTTTGCCCCTTCACGAAGCGTTGTCTCAGAACTTGTTTGGCCAATTAAAGAGCTATCTGTAAATGGCGCTATTTCCATCATATCCGCCCCCGTGATCGGAAACTCATCAGCAATAGCAACTAAGATATCAAGTGCATGCTGCGGCGTTAGTCCGCCGGCTTCAGGCGTGCCGGTGGCTGAGGCAAAGCTTTCATCTAATGCGTCAATATCAAAGCTAACATACAGCTCATCAATGTTATCGGCTTTAAGTTGTGCAATTACTTCATCAGCGACAGCTTGCGCGCCGCGTTCTAAGATTTCATGAGCCCAATGCTGTTTAACACCAAACGTTGATTCCCAATGCTCTTTCGGTTTACCACTCGAACGAATACCAAACTGAATTAAATTACGCGGTGAAGGTAAATACTCAAGAATATGTGTACACCATGAGCCAAAACATAAATCAATACCTAAGCGCTCAACTAATAAGTCAGTATGTGCATCAAAGTGAATAATTGCCGTGCGTTTGCCTGCATCACGTTTTGCCTTTAAATATGCTTTTGTTAGCGGGTAACTAATTGAATGGTCACCGCCAATACCGAAAATTCCTTTGTCTGGGTAGTTAGCGTAAAAACCATCACACACATCTTCTGTAATCGACAGAGGTGATACGTGGTATTCACTGTTTTCGTCTGCGTACAGCGCCTTTTGACAGTTAGTGATTGTCGCATCGTTTAAATATTTATCGTGTAGTAAATGAGGGATAACACGTACATCACCAAGGTCAAAAGCACGTGCTTGTGGCTGTTGGTCGATTAAGGTTGAACGTAAAAATAACGGGCCCCAGTTGGCGCCTCGTAAAATACCACCACCACAATCAGAGCTAATACCCAAAATAACGGCTTTGTGATCAGAATCAGCCAGTGTTTCAAGTGACTCCTTCCAAAGCACATCAACGTTATCAGTTTGCCCATAAAGCTTTGTACGTAATGCATCTTTTCGTTCCTTTGCCGTATTAACGGTAAAAACACCATCACCTGGTGGACATAAACACTGGCTTAATTTTTCATGGAACGCTTTTTGTGTGTTACTCATTTTCACTCCGCTGGTAAGTATCTGCATATTCATGCGTAATTCAAAAAATTACACTCTCCTCTACTTTTGATTATGTTCAACTCAATCAAAGGTAAAAGATAATAAAACTTGAAAAGACAAGCAATTGATATAATTGAAGTTCTTTTTAAAAACAGAAAGATTTTGCTGGCTTATCTCGAGCATAAGCACCTTGCTTTTGGCAGATATAACATGGGGGATTTTAAAGTCAAACTTTGCAGCAACCCTTTAAGTTGCTGCGTTAAATTAATATTCAATCAGAGTGAATACTCATTATTCGTAGCCTCTTGGCTTCTTAGTTTTAATAACGGCTATGTATGCATGCCAGCTGGCATAACTAAGTAATGGCATGATTACAATAAAGCCAGCCGTGCCTGTAATAAAACCGACAAACACTAAACACAAAATTAATGCAGCCCAGACAATCATGGCGCCCACATTATTTTTTACTGCATTAATAGAAGAAATAACCGCAGTCATGATATCTACACGACGCTCCATCATTATTTGAGGCGCGAATGCTGAAATGGCGAAAACAGTGACTAGGAGTATTCCACCGACAATACTACCCAATGTTAAAAAAGCAGATAGCTGTTCAAAGCTAGGATTAACCACATTAGGGTATAAAGCATGAATAAGCGCTGCCAATCGCATCCAAACTATCATGATCACCATGAGTAAAACGGCAAACCCCCACTCCCCAGCGGGATTCCTGAACATTGATTTTAAGCTGTGCAGTAGTGTTGGCTTATGGCCTTTTTCCAGCTCCCACGCAACGTCATACAGCCCAGCAGCAAATGCAGGTCCAACTAATGCAAAACCAACCACGGCAGGTAAAATAACTAAATGCGTGTCGAACCTGTATACAAAAAACATAATCGCGGCAGGTATCAGGGTAAAAACTAACCCATAGGCTAAACTGAGTATCGGTGCATTTGCGATGTCTTTAAACGCCAACGCCAACCAGTGAAAGGGGGCCATCGCAGAAATTTGGGTGCTTTGTAAACAACGAGCAAATTGTTGATGTTTACTCATAGAAGATGAAGCAGGCATAGTATATCCTCATTTATCATTATCTATTAAGGTTTAGGTTATCTGCTCGATTCTTGCAACAATCGCATTGCAGGACATCTGTCCTGTACATTCACGGCAGATATATAAAGTATTACGCTTTAGCTAAAAATAAGGTTCAAAAATGGAAAAGGTATTTCACTTAGGACTAACACGTGACGACTTAAAAGGTGCAACTCTTGCAATAGTTCCTGGGGATCCAGATCGTTCTGCACGTATTTCTTCTCTTTTAGATGACCCTGAATGTCTTGCAAAAACCCGTGAATTTCATGTCTACCGTGGTGTCTTAAATGGTCACAATATAGTTGTGTGTTCTACTGGTATTGGTGGTCCATCTACATCGATAGCCGTTGAAGAACTAGCACAACTTGGTATTAATACCTTTTTACGAATTGGTACCACTGGCGCTATTCAACCGCATATAAATGAGGGTGATATTCTAATTAGCCAAGCATCTGTTCGTTTAGATGGGGCAAGCCAACATTTTGCTCCACTCAGCTACCCTGCTGCATCAGACTTTTTTGCAACACAAGCAATGGTCAATGCGTGTAATGAGTTAGGTATTCAATTTCACATTGGCATTACAGCCTCTAGTGACACCTTTTACCCAGGACAAGAACGCTATGATACCCATTCAGGTTATGTGCCTCGCGCTTTTCAAGGTAGTTGTGAAGAATGGCAAAAACTGGGTGTAATGAACTATGAAATGGAATCAGCGACCTTATTCACTATGTGTGCTGCTTTAGGATTACGTGCAGCCTGTGTAGCTGGGGTGCTTGTTAACCGCACTAAACAAGAAATTCCTAATGTAGACCACGGCGAGATTGAAAGAAAATCAGTCGCCGTAGTTATTGAAGCTGCAAAACAATTACTCGGATAAAGCAGCAATAACATGTTCAAATGCTGGTGAGAAATCAAAACTCGCCAGCACGCTTTTAGTCACCTCTAATTGATTCTCTGCACCTTGTGTTTCGAGCAAACTAATCGACTCCACATTTTCGCCAGTAAACGCGACTCCAGCCAAATAAAGTTGGCTTAATGCACTTTGTAAAGGTGAAAGGCTTGGGCTATATGCTGCATTCTCTGCATAGCCGCCATAAAAATCTCCATGCTGATAGGTAGCGATCTTCACGGCACTGTAATTGCCTGTATAAGGCACATAAGAATTTAATGCGGTGATAACTAATTTTTGCTCAATGCTATCTTCATCAACAAAGCTAAGTGATTGACTGGTGTTAGATAATAAGCTGACCTTGTTACCTAAATCTTTTGGACCAAATGCATTGGGGAGGAGCTCGCGTAGTGTAAAATCATGCTCAGGAAGATGAATATCCAGTGTGTCCGCGGTGTTTAGTTCATTCATAAATTGGCGGCAATAACCACACGGAGCGTCACTTATCGCTATTTTTACTATACTTGATGCACCATTTAACCACGCATTATTTATCGCCGATTGTTCTGCATGAACAACTAAGCTGAGCGCTTGATGGGAAAACTCGACGTTTGCGCCAAAATAAAATTGCCTGTCACCTTGTTCTGTTATTCCAAGGGCAACTGCGCCTACATAAAATTTAGAGATAGGTGCAACAGAAAATAGGCTAGCGACTGGCACGCATGCTTTTAAAAGCTCTAATTCGGTAACTTGGTGCTCATTGCAAAGCTGGATTATGTCACTGTGGGATAAAATACCGCGCTTAGTTTTAAGTTCAGTGAAAAGTGTATCTTGTTGTTGTTCAGAAAAGCTAAATGGCGCTTGTTTTTGCTCTGTTTGACTATGTTTTCTATTACTTGCTGTCATAACAAATTATATTTATTAATTGGCTATACAGTGTAAAAGGTTACATCATGAAATACTAGGTTTTCATCGTCATTATAAAACTAAAACAAGCCTCATATATCAGTAATTAAGGTCAATTTATTGCGCGGCCAACCAAGTTTTGGCCTTTTGAAAACACTCAAAGTTTTCAGCATGTAAGTTATAACGCTTCGCCTTTTGAACAAACAAATCATGCATGAAACCATCAAAACTTACCACGATTGCTACACATGCTTTTTTTAATGAATGAGCAATTACTGGCATAATATTGAATAACTCAGCAGGAGCAAAGTTATGAGTTAACTCTGACACATCAACTAAAATTTTATCTGAGCCATATAATAACGAGTATTGATGCGCTATTTGGTAAAAATTAATCACATCCTGTGCACTTGCAGTCCCTCTTAACGTCATCATTACTAATGACGTCGTTGTATCATAAGTGATACAAGTAGACACGTTCGACATAAACTAACTCGGGAAAAAGACTATATAAAAGCTTAAGCGATGGGGGGCAAAAGCCGAGCCATTCTAGTGCGATCTTCTAACGAGTCAATAGCCTAAGCCCAAATAGGTCTGACCAGACATAAAAACCATACTTTATAGCTATCTAGTGTTAGGCCATTTGTAACAGCTTTTAACAGTTAACTTACTTTTACAATAACTAAGGATTTTCCCAGATAAGAATAAGCTTTTTCAGATAACGCTCAGTTTAAATACAATTTAAAGTACTCACCTCAAATTATGCTGTGCATCGACTATCCTCGCCTGATGCTTTGGTTTTTACTGTTAACCGGAATAATACGTTATGAGTGCTCGTATCTTCTTTTTTATAAGCCTACTCTTTTTTGCTGGCTTAAATACAGTGGAAGCTGAAACAATTTCTAATGCTGAATTTGATAAACTCCGCGAGTCAATTCGACAAAGCTATGCTCGCTCCCCTATAGAAGGTCTTGAACGTGTAAACTTTTTGCTCGATAGCCAATCTTTCACGCTTGAACAAAGCATCATGGTTACTAATTACAAAGCTTGGTTTTTACTAGAGGTTGATGAATTAGAACAGGCAATGAAAACCATTGTTGAATATAAAAGTATGGTTGCACACTCAGAAGAAAAAAGCTTGATGTATGGGTACTTCAATATATCAGGCGGTATTTATGCGCGATTAGGGCTATACAATGAGGCATTAAATTACTATCGAGATGCCATGCCATTTGCTAAATCAAGAGATGAACGCCTTGTTTATCAAACAGAAAACAATATTGCGCTTATTTACCTTAAATTAGAGCGCTTTTCTGAAGCCTTGGTTACCTTCGAAAATTATAAAGACTATGCCAAAAAAAATAACCAACATTTAAATGAGTCTTTTGCATCAACCAATATAGCATTAGCTCTGATCGGACTTAACAAGTACGATGAGGCATTAAAAATATTAGATCAAGCAATTGCCTTACAAGAGCAGCATAATTTCACAAACCATTTAGCCACAAGTTTAGTATTAAGAGGAAAAGCACTTCGCTTAAGTAACCGTTTAGCTGATTCAGAAGCGGTGCAAATTCAAGCCTTAAAGCTTATCAACGAAAAAGATATTGATAGCGAATACATGAATGCAATTTTGTGCTTAGCAACGACCTATGATGCTCAAAACAATGTTAAAAAGGCAATAGAAATACTCACCTCTGTTGGTTTAAAAAATAATAAATATGTAGATTTCACTACCCAGCTAGATATTGCTAAATTTTCTTCACACTTATACGAAAAGCAAGGGAACTTTGAAAGCGCCCTATCTGCTTTTAAACAATATAATGAAATTAAAACCGCAGTGTTAACCCGACAAGCTAGCGTAAATATTGCAAAAGCATTAGCCGAGGCTGACTTAGCTGCAAAAGAAATACGAATTGCAGAACTCACCAAAGCAGAACAAATAAAAGCAACCAAAGCAAAGGCTTTTAAAGAACTGACAATTGCTATATCGATATGCTTAGTTGTTATTTTGTTTGGCTCATTCGCCGCAATTCATAGCATTGATAATAAAAATAAAAAGTTAGCCAATGCACTCAAACAACTCCATGATACCCAAAAGCACTTAATCGAAATTGAAAAAATAGCGTCTCTTACGGCTTTGGTTTCAGGTATGGCGCACCAATTAAATACGCCTATCGGCACAATTGTCACTGCCAGCTCTTTAATTGATGAATATTTGCTATCAATCTCAGAAAAGTTCAAGGCTCAGCAGCTTACCAGTAAGTGTTTTCACCAATTCATTACTAACACAGCCAGTGCAAAAGAATTGGTCATAAGTAATATTAATCGTCTGGCAAGTATTGTCGAAGAGTTTAAAGCACTCAATGTGTCGATTGCTCTTGATAAACCACCCGTTGAAATTTCATTGCCTGATTATTTGAAGCAACAACTCTCTTTTTTAGATAATTATTTAGGTAAGCAAATCTCATACTCTGTTACAGGTAGCAAAGTATCCATTGTTTCGCACCCCTCTATCATCACAGACGTGCTTAAAACCTTGGTAATAAACAGTTATGAACATGGTTTTAAAAATCAGGACAATGGCAGTGTTAATATGCACCTAGTTGAGCATGGAGACTACGTAGATATTGTCTATCAAGATAATGGCGTGGGTATTAAAGATGAAATTTTGTCAGAGATATTTACACCTTTTTACACCACAAACTTAGGTGAGCAACACTTAGGTTTAGGCTTGAATGTGGTATTCAACGCTGTTCAATATAACTTAAAAGGTGAGATATGCGCCGAGTCATGTGAACACGGCGCACGATTTATTATTACTCTGCCTCTAGATATTCGTTTAGTTACAAACAATCAAGAGGCATTTGATTAGCCAGTATTACGCATACCCGCTGCGATGCCTGTCATGGTGATCATCAAGGCATTGTCGATATCACCCTCAGAGCTCTCATCTGCTTCACGTGAACGGCGCAACAACTCAACTTGCAGTAAGTTAAGCGGATCGGTATACGGATTACGAAGCGCAATAGACTCTTTAATCCAAGGTTGATCTGCCAGTAAGCTTTTTTGTGGGCTGAGTGACTGTACAAGTTCAATCGCTTCACTAAGCTCTTGGCGAAGTTTTACGCCAAGTGGTCGATATTGCTCAGTTACTAATGCATCGTCATAATGTGCACTTAACCAGCTATCAGCTTTACTGAATACCATTTCAAGCATCTCTAAACGAGCACGGAAGAAAGGCCACTGTAAACTCATTTCATGAAGGGTTTCAATCCCATACTTATCAAGCGCAGCTTTAAGCCCTGTTAATGCCCCAAGCCATGCAGGCAGCATCAATCGGTTTTGACTCCAAGCAAATATCCAAGGAATTGCACGTAGGCTTTCCACGCCACCATTAGGATTTCGCTTCGCAGGACGTGAGCCAAGCGGCAATTTCGATAGCTCTTGCTCTGGGGTTGCCATTCTAAAGTAAGGTACAAAGTTTTCATCATGGCGGACAACTGCACGGTAATGCTCACATGACTCATTACTGATAAGCTTCATAACATCACGCCACTCGCTTTTAGGCTCTGGTGGTGGCAATAAGTTACTTTCAAGCACTGCTCCGGCATAAATGTTTAAGCTTTGTAGTGCAACAGCTGGTAAACCAAACTTAAAGCGGATCATCTCACCTTGCTCAGTTACGCGCAAACCCCCTTTTAAAGAACCCGGCGGTTGTGAACGCAATGCTTGTGCGGCAGGTGCACCACCACGACCAACAGTACCACCGCGACCGTGGAATAAAACAAGCTCAATACCACGTTGTTCAGCTAATTGAACGAGCTTATCCATTGCTTCATATTGTGCCCAGCCTGCGGCCATCATACCGGCATCTTTTGCCGAGTCAGAATAACCAATCATAACATTTTGCTGATTTTGAATATGACCACGGTACCAAGTGTTATCCAACAGGCATTCAATTACATCTTTACCTGCATTTAAATCATCAAGCGTTTCAAAAAGTGGGGCAACAGGCAAATTGAACGTACAGCCGCTCTCTTTAAGCAATAATTGCACAGCTAATACATCAGATGCTGTTCGAGCCATTGATATTATATAAAGACCAAATGTCTGTGAATCCTGAGCAGCAATAACATCAAAGGTATCAAGAACCTCTTTCACTTCTGGGCTTGGTTGCCAATGTTTCGGAATAAGCGGCCTACGAGAGTTAAGCTCTGCAAGTAAGAAGGCTTGCTTATCATCTTCTTGCCACTGGTGATAATCACCTAAACCTAAATAACGTGTTAATTCAGAAAACACATCACTATGGCGAGATGAGTCTTGGCGAACATCAAGCTTAGCAAGTCGCAGGCCAAAGCTGTTTACACGGCGTAAAACATCTAATAGCAAACCATCTGCGACAACTTTCATGTTGTTTTTAAGCAATGAGCGATAACAAACATCTATCGGTTGCTTAATTTGTGCTATGTCAGTGATCAAGTCTTGTGCATCAGTGCGCTTTTGTTTGATCTTTGCCCCCAAGTGGGCAACCGTTTCAACAATTTGATTTCTTAGGTTTTTAAGAACAGCACGGTAAGGTTCAAATTCTTGTCCTGCAAGTGCTATTAGCTCATCACTGGCTTCTGACATTGATAACTCATTACTGAGTGTTTCAATGTCGCGGGAATATAAATCAAGTGCCATCCAGCGGCCATGATCAAGCACTTGCTGAGTCACTTCGGCAGTTACAAATGGGTTACCATCACGGTCACCGCCCATCCAAGAAGTAAACTCAATGGGGCTATAATCAATAGGTAGCTCTAGATTTAGTTGAGATTTAACATCTTGACTAAACTCGCGTAAAAAACGCGGCACAGCATGCCAAAGGCTATTTTCAATAACTGCGAAACCCCATTTAGCTTCATCAATTGGCGTTGGTCGTGAGCGACGAATATCATCGGTATGCCATGCTTGGCTTATTAGCTGTTCTATGCGATTTAAAAGCTCATCACGTTCGGTTGGTAAATTATCTTTGCGCTCAAGCGTCGCTAAGCAATCACTTAATTCAACGTGTTTATTGATCATAGTACGACGTGTCACTTCTGTTGGGTGAGCTGTCAGTACAAGGTTTATGTGGAGTTTTGAGAGAGTTTGCGCAAGGTTATTAGGGTCAACCTGCCCTTGTTTTGCCGCTGATGCTAACGCTTTTAATGTTTGAGTGAGAGGGTTTAGTTGGCAAAAACCAACGTCATTAAAGCGCGATACTGTATGAAATTGTTCAGCAACATTAGCAAGATTCAAAAAATGATTAAATGAACGTGCAACCGGTAATAGTT
Source organism: Pseudoalteromonas sp. CO133X (assembly GCA_004208945.1). Taxonomy (GTDB): domain Bacteria; phylum Pseudomonadota; class Gammaproteobacteria; order Enterobacterales; family Alteromonadaceae; genus Pseudoalteromonas. The sequence continues at coordinate 495,568 of SGPE01000030.1, forward strand.
CTTCATCTGTGAGAGCGTGTAGTACATCGATAAGTGCTTGCCTATCAGCTTCGTTACCACTACGTGACGATTTAGATAAAGCGCGAATCTCTTCTACCTTATCTAAAATGGCTTGACCCTGAGCATCTTTAATAGTTTGACCCAGCATTTGTCCAAGCATACTAACATTACCGCGAAGTGCAGCGTATTGTTCACTCATTCTCATACTCCTTTCTTTAACTAAGTTGAAAGTACTTACTGCACAGTATTTAAGCTTGCAAAAATGCCGCTAAATACTGATCCTTTTTATTAATATCATTGTCAGCGTTAATTTAATAGATCGAATTTTCTAACAAACTCGTAAAAAAGAATAACCAATCTCTCAACATAAAAGTGTAATAAATACGCAGCTTGGTTAAGTGTTGCACTTTGCAATACAGCTAATTGGTAAAATGGACTTACCAATTAAAACGGTAAAATCCCCATGTGTTAAGGCATCCTTGATGTGCGCGTGGTCAACTTTTTACCTTTCACTTATTCTGCGCTTTAGCTTTGCCCTATGAGAAAAGGAGCTGCTGTCACTTTATTAGTGGCTGATAATTTAGACGAAATTTTTTTCAAATATTTTTAAAACAGGTCAAAAATGCAACTATATATTCTTTGTGGAGCAAGTAGTGAGATTGCAAAAGCCTACTTCACAACACTCAATAAACATCTATCGTCATGTCTAATAGTGACAATTAGTCGACAACCTCAACCTTTGATTGATAGCACACATATAAAGCACAGCAATAAACACCTTCATTTTGAAACAGATTACAGCGAAGCTAGCTTATCGGCGATAGCAAAAACCCTTACAGAGCAACAGACCCCTTTGAGTGAGTTAGTTATTTTTAATGGGATTTTGCATGATCTAAACAACCAACCGGAACGTAAACTTGAACAAATTTCTGACACGCATTTTATTAATAGTATGCAAACAAACGCGCTACTGCCAATTCGCTGCGTAACGGCCTTTTCTAGATTATTAGATACAAAAACTAAAAGCGTTATCTGTGCACTGAGCGCCCGTGTAGGCAGTATTAACGATAATAATTTAGGGGGTTGGTACAGTTACAGAGCATCAAAGGCCGCATTAAATATGTTATTTAAATCAGCAGCAATTGAGCTTAACCGTCGTTACAAACAAAATCGTTGTGTGCTTTTCCATCCCGGTACAACGGATACACCATTATCAAAACCTTTTCAGGGAAATGTACCCGAAGGAAAGCTCTTTACCCCTTCGTTTGTAGCAGAACAGCTATTTAAATTTCTGTCAGACACTCGCTTTTTAGCTAATTTTGACAACCCTGCTTATTTTGATTGGCAGGGACAACCCATAGATTGGTAATAAGGAATTTCATGCATTTAACAAAACAAGCAATTGCAAACCTTGATAGCCGTTATCGCGCTCATTTAATCAATAGTTTATCAGGGTTCAAAAGCGCTAATTTGATAGGTACTCAAAATTGCCATAATCAAACAAACCTCGCTATCGTCAGCTCAGTATTTCATTTAGGCGCGCATCCTCCGCTAGTGGGTATGATAATTCGCCCTCATTCTGTACCGCGACACACCCTTGAAAATATTCTTTCAACGGGTTGTTACACCATTAATCAGGTTAATAAAGATATTTATCATCAAGCACACCAAACATCTGCACGTTATGATAAAGAAGAGTCTGAGTTTGATGCTACAGGGCTAGAAACACAGTATTTGAATGATTTTTTAGCGCCTTTTGTTGCAAACAGTCGGTTAAAATATGCTGTTACCTTAAAAGAACATCACCACCTAGCTATTAACGGAACTGAACTGATTATAGGTGAAATAACTGACCTACACTTAGATGAAAATTGCCTAGCTGAAGACGGCTTTATTGATATTGAAGCTATCGATACAGTCGCCGTAAGCGGGCTCGATAGTTACCATGTAACTGAACGTTTAGCCCGCTTAGCTTATGCTAAAAAGTAAGCACTAAATTATGAATGGCTTAGGCGCATGGGTTAGCACGTCAAAGCCCGTTTCAGTAACAACGATGTCATCTTCTAAGCGCACACCGCCGTAGCCTGGAATGTAAATGCCAGGCTCAATGGTGATCACATTGCCAACCTCAAGGTTGTAGTCCGTCAGTGTATTGATAAATGGCACTTCATGTAAAAAAAGCCCTAAACCATGACCTAAGCCTTTACCGGCGTAGTCGCCAAAGCCCGCATCAGCAATCACCTTGTTTGATATAGCATTTAAATCTAAACAATTAATGCCCGGTTTAACCATTTCAAGTGCCGCATTTTGTGCATCAAGCACCGTGTTATAAATACGGGTTTGTTTTTCTGACGCTTCGCCAATAATGTAACTGCGTGTCATATCCGAGCGATAGCCATTCACAACCGCGCCAAAATCAAGCGTTACAAAGTCACCTTGTTTTAAAACCTGATCTGATGGATTACCGTGGGGCAAGGCTGAGCGCTCAGCAAACAGCATAATGGTTGCGAACGACATTCCTTCTGAACCTAGCTTTTGCATTCTAAATTCAAGCTCTAAGGCCAAGTCTCGCTCAGTTACACCTGGTTTAAAATAAGGCAGTGTTTGTGCTAGTGCTTCATCAGCGATGGCTGCGGCCGCTTTGATTTGCGCAACTTCCCAGTTGTCTTTAACGCGTCTTAGTTTTTCTATTAAACCGTTTACAGCTGTTAAAGTGTGGCCGTTTAGCTCATCTGCCACACCTTGCCAAATTGCTACTGTGACATAACTTGCATCAAATGCGACATGGCTGTTTGGGTTAAGGTGTCTGTTAATACAATGCCCAAGGGTTTCGTTGTCTCTGTCTCGACAAACAACTTCAAAACCCGTTGTTTCTGCGATTGCACGTTGATGGTAACGATAGTCTGTGATCAGCACGCACGCGTTTTGAGTGATTAATGCATAAGCAGCATTACCACTAAAGCCACTTAAGTAACGAATATTTTCATGCCCAAGTACTAACATGGCGCTGTAATCGTGTTGTGCTAGCAAGGCTTTAAATTCAGCTTGTCTTTTTAAGTAATTAACTTGCATTGTCGCTCCTTATTTTTTGCGCATGCTAACAGTAATAACCATAAATACGAATATTATGCGATTAGTCGCAGTGAGTTTGCATCAAGTGTTTACTCAAGCCACAATGCACAAAAAAACCAAGGAGTACACGATGACAACACATGGTATTGGCACACAAACGCCAGAGCAGGCGCTTGACTCTTTGTCAGATATGACAACAGATTTAACCCCTATTCAAAATGACGAATTTCATGCACGTATCGCAAAAGCACAAGCGTATATGCAAGTAAATAATATTGATGCAATTTATTTAAATGCAGGCACTAACCTTGCCTATTTTACGGGTATGCGTTGGTACGCAAGTGAGCGTTTAGTAGGTGCTATTTTACCCGCCAAAGGTGATGTGCAATACATAGCGCCGTTTTTTGAAATCGGCAGCTTAAACGATTTCATGGTGATTGATGGCCCAATTCGTGGTTGGCAAGAGCACGAAAACCCATACCAACTGTGTGTTGAAGTACTCTCAGAGATGGGCATTAGCAAAGATGGCACCCTTGGTATTGATGAAAGCGCACAGTTTTTCATCTACGACGGCATTAATAAAGCGAACAGCGATTACACCATTATTAACGCGCAGTGCGTGACTGCTCATTGCCGCATGCATAAATCGGCAAATGAACTTGCCTTAATGCAGCGTGCTATGGATATGACTTTAGAAGTACACAAAGCAACGGCAAGTATGCTTTATGAAGGCATTACCACCACTGAAGTTGAAGCCTTTATTAAAAAAGCGCACCAAAAGGTCGGTGCACCAGGTAACTATTTTTGTATTGTGCTATTTGGTGTTGCGTCATCTTTCCCGCATGGCGTTAAAAACCCGCAAACTCTAAAAAAAGGTGATGTGGTATTGATTGATACTGGCTGTAAAGTACATGATTACCTCTCTGACATTACCCGTACGTATGTATTTGGTGAAGCAACAGAACGTCAACGTACGTTTTGGCAGCACGAGAAAAATGCCCAGCTTGCTGCTTTTGCTGCCGCAAAAATTGGTGAGCCATGTGGCAAAGTAGACGATGCAGCAAGACAGTACCTAGCCGAAAATGGCATGGGGCCAGAGTATCAAACACCAGGCTGCCCACACAGAACAGGCCATGGCATTGGTTTAGATATTCATGAATGGCCATACCTTGTCGGTGGTAACCCTACCCCACTCGCTGCAGGCATGTGTTTTAGTAATGAGCCTATGCTTGTAATACCTGATGAGTTTGGTATTCGCTTAGAAGATCACTTTTATATGACAGACGAAGGCCCGCGTTGGTTTACCAAGCCCGCTCATAGCATCGATGACCCATTTGGTTTAGCTAAGTAAAATTAAAATACTTTGAAAAGGTCAGTGTTCTGGCCTTTTTTATATCTAAATTATTACAATCTTTAACAGTGTGGACATTTTAGAGACAACTTACCCGCTTTTATTATGTTATGATTTTAAGAATTTAACCTAAATACCACACATAATTACGGAGAATAAATGGGTTTACGTTTTAAAGTCCCGCATACGCTTATCTTACTGCTAAGTATGATGGTCATTGCACTTATTGCTACTTGGCTAGTACCACAAGGTTTTTTTACCACGACACTCAGTGAATCTGGTCGCGAAATGGTCGTTGCTGGCACCTATCAAACAGTTGAAGAACGCCATTACTTAACCCCCTGGGATTTATTACAAGCCATTCCCCGCGCGTTTGCTGCTGCTCAGGATGTTATTTTCTTTGTGTTAATTGTTGGCGGCGTCTTAGCTGTTGCACGTGCCACAGGTACAGTCGATGCACTTATTGGTAGACTTTTAGAGCGCCACGGCAAAAAGCCACAACGATTAATCTTTATGGTGGTATTTTGCTTTGCTTTAGCATCAAGCAGTATTGGTACCGCTGGTGAATACATTCCCTTTGTTATTATTCTCGTCGCGCTTTGTAAAGCAATGCGGCTAGATGCAATGACCGCTGTAGGTATGATAGTAGCAGGTTATGGTATTGGTTATGGTGTATCGGCATTTAACCCATTTACCGTATTAATCGCACAGCAAATTGCAGGTATTCCTGTTTACTCTGGGTTGTGGTTACGTTTAGCTATATTTATTCCATTTGTGCTCATTGGTTTTCATCATGTTTGGCAATACACCAAAAAGGTAGCTAACGATCCCTCTAAATCAATGATGATTGGCGTACCTTGCCCACTTGAAAATCAAACTGCCACCAGTTACCCAGCACTTGCCCTGCGCCATAAACTTATTTTAGGCAGCTTTATTATTACCCTTGCAATTGCAGTATGGGGCATCGCAACGAAGGGCTGGTATTTATACGAGCTAGGTGGTGTTTTTATTGCGTGGGGTGTGGTTGTCGCCATTTTAGGCAAACTCTCTGCTGATGAAGCAGCAAACAAATTTATAGAAGGCGTATCTGATCTTGTTACCACCGCAGTGTTAATTGGTGTTGCACGGGGTATCGCACTTATTTTAGAAGACGGCCAAATCCTGCATAGCCTTGTACATGGCATGTCGTTACCACTATCTTATGTATCAGCAGAAATATCAGCAATTGGCATGTTAGTTATTCAAACCCTGCTTAATACCTTTATTCCTTCTGGTTCAGGGCAAGCTTATGTCACCATGCCACTGATGGCCCCGCTGGGTGATTTAGTGGGTGTACCAAGACAAGTTGCCGTGCTTGCTTATCAATTTGGTGATGGCTTTTCCAATATGATCATTCCGACCAATGCCGTACTTATGGGTATTTTAGGCATGGCAGGCGTACCTTACGGACATTGGTTCAGATTCTGCTTACCACTGTTGATTAAACTAATGGTCGCAGCATCAGTTGTATTAGTATTAGCTGTAATGTTTGGCTATGGTTTAGATGTGCAGCCCACACTAAATTAAGTTAGTTGATTTTAAAAAAGCGCCTAGGGCGCTTTTTTTTGTGTATTGACTAGAGGAAATGCTGCGAGCAGGTGTATAGACTCTTTGGAGATCCCATAACTGTAAGCTAAATTTTTCAATATAAACAACCATCATCAAAAATTTTAACCCAATTTATATCCATACACTCCATTGAGTAACTATCACCTTGTCAACAGCAACCAACTATTTTAGTCCTTACTAACTTGCTTGTTAGGCACTTCTTCGGGGAGAATCTGCTCTAGTTTTAAACCGTATTGTTCTTCATTAAGTACATACTCTTCTTTTAAATATTCGAAGAACTGAGTTAGATGAACATAGTGCTCTTCATAATCATCACGGTCACGTAGAGTTTCACTTTTTAATAATTGCTCGTTATATAAAACAGAATCTCGTATCGCAGATAAAAGCATTGGAACATATGCTTTAGGTATTTTCATCTTATGCAACCTCTTTAACAACTGATTTTGCCAACTGATTAAGTAAAAGTTTAAATACAGTTAAAGGCATATTATATGCTGGGGCGATTGTATAATGATAGGCGCCTAACCTTGAATTGTAGTTATCTTTTATAATAGCTAACCCCTTTGGTAAGGGTGTCCCAGCAGATATTCTATAGTGTTCCCAATTAGGGCCTTGAGGAATACTAGGCTTATCAAATGTACTTATGCCTCTAGGACTTTCTTTAACATTAATCTTAGCGTTTGCACCTTCACCGATTACACTAATATCCGCAGGTCTCGGACGACCGTTTGATAAAATAACGTCGTCTTCAATTAATTCGAATAACTCCATATTTTTTTGACATTTAACCCTCTCCATAAATTTACAGGAACCATTCCCTCGTAATATTTATGGATTTGTCCCTTATCTAACAAAATATCCTTTAACAATGTAGTACTTTCCATCTTATCTCCTTTTTACATTTATCATGAGCATGATACTTAGCGCTGCAGCTAAAATTTTAGTATTTATTAGACACTAAATAATACTAATACCGTCCCTAGTAGAGCTAAATACTCGTTAAGCAGGTAAAAATGGTTAGCTTTAATCGCGAAGCGATGGCCAACTGTTTTCACCCTGTTTAAACTGGCCACCATACAAACTAGCACAGGTCAATAATATATTTAATAGATTGACTAAAGCATTGAAAATATAATTGCTTATTAATGAAAATTTAATACATAATAAGCGTTAAGTAATGCAGGGAAAGCTTAAATAACAAAAGCTCAGCGGATTAATTTTGCTAGCACAGTGATAGCCTCCGAAAAGCCTATTTCTTATAAGTAAGCCACAGCATAAACAACACCAAAAATGGTTTTTCAACACATTTTGATGCGATGCTGCTTGAGGTTCTGCAAGCGCTATTGGATATGTCTTTTAACCTCGGTATCACGCGACTAAAAAGTCAATATATCAATATGAATGCACACATAAAGAAAAAGAAATGGGCTGATGCGGCATTGCAGAGCAATCGCATTAGCAGACAGCCTCAGCGAAATCTCTACGTAAAAAACTTCCTTCTAAAAGCGCAAGCCAGCGCCAAAAAACCATAAGGATATATTGATGAACCTTAAATATTCTACAACATCCTCAGTATTAGCTTTGTGTGCGCTCTGTTTGTCAGCTTGTCAGCATGCGCCTACGGTAAATGAGCAGGAAAGACAAATGCGCTGGATAAACCCCGATGTGTTTGATGCATCAAAACATACCAACGGTAGCTTATACAGTTTTAAATTTGACATGACGTTCACTGCACTGACTGGCGAAAATGTAACCGTTACAAACTGCCTTGAATTAGCTTTGTTTGGTGAGGACCGAGTTAGCTCGCCAGAATACATTTACTGGCAATCAATGAAAATCGACTGCGAAGTAGTAGAAATATTTTATCTTAGCTCTGAAAACGCTGTAAGCTTTTGGCCTAGGTCATTTGACTATGAGCTAATTAAACAGTTTCCAGCAACAGCGATCCCTTATTTAGGCGGTCAAGCGCTCGACGGGCGAACTGGCACACTTTCAGCCTATGACGCTAGCCTTAAGTTTATAGAAAAAAAGAATGACAATCAGATTCATGTCGAAGTTGACGATATGGATGTATATTACGTTCAAGTGGCGCGCGCAGATTTTAATCGAGATGGCATTCAAGATATTTTTGTTCGTATGGATTGGTATGTGAAAGATGCGTTTGGTAAAGGAACCGATTGGGTGGTGTTAACGAAACTATCACCCGATGCAGCCCCCATGATGCTTTGGCGAAAATAGAGTACAGAAAATGAGGGTTGTGTTCTAACCAAAGGCTCCACGCACACGTCCTATCCGATGACTTAATGCATCTTTATCCAGAGACGGGTTATAAATATAACTCGCCTTTGCCCAAACAGTGTTAACGTAATTGCTTTAAAAGTCTGCTATGAGCGGACATTGAATATTTTCTTTTTATATTCAGAATTTACAACTTTCCCCTATATTCAGGATAATGAGCAATTAGCGCATATTTGTCGTCAGACCACTTTACCAATATAAAAATACTTTGTTAGCTAGCAAAAGGTTAGCTAATTTGATAAAAATTTAGTAATGATAAAAGTGAGTAGTTGTATGGTAGAAATATACTCGATTTGCGCACTATTAAATTGTTAGTTTTATGGAGGAAATATCGTGGAAATCTGGAAGTTATTGTTCTTTATACCTGCGTGTTTTGCGCTCAATATGACTCCAGGCCCAAACAACCTATTGTCTATGAACAATGCGCGTTGTTACGGTTTTAAATCCGCTTTCATTGCTGGCCTTGGTCGAATTGCTGCATTCGCTGTAATGATTGCTTTGGCTGCTTCAGGTTTAGCTGCTGCTCTCTATGCATCTGAGGCTCTGTTTCTGACCATTAAAGTTGTGGGCGCAGCTTACTTGCTGTGGATTGCCTTTAACCTTTGGCGTTCGGAAGCAAGTCCTGTTTTTGAACTAGAAAAAACTCGCAACCGACTAGGTTTAGCTAAACAAGAATTTTTGTTAGCGGCCGGTAATCCAAAGGCTATCTTAATCTTTACAGCCTTTCTGCCACAATTCGTTGATGTTTCGGCTAGCGTAAATGAGCAGTTCTTCACTTTAGGGGCTACGTTCTTAATTCTAGAAATGGGTGCAATATCGATTTATGCCATATTCGGAATGTATTTAAGGCAGTGGTTTACGAAGCCAAAAATGGCAAAGCGCTTCAATAGGGGTTGCGCAACCTTTTTGGCTATGTCTGGAGCAAGTTTGTTACTAAGTCGCCAGCAATAAAACTAACAAAGCGTTTAAGGCAGATTCGCAACGCGTGGCATTTTTGGTTTGGGTTAAGTTTTGTGTTTACGGTGTCATGGTTTAGTGTAGGTGGTAGCGTTGCTCACTACTTAACGCGGCGTTATATTTTTCTGGATTCTCGTATGTTGCATCAAATTGAAAAGTGGATTGATCAGGTGAACATTGAGTACCAAGAACAAAGGATTTCTTGCTCTAAATTCTTTGGTGAATTCAAAGGTTTTTATTCTTTAGAGTTCCTTCAACAATCATATTTTGTGATTGTCGATACAATCCCCAAGCCTAACTTTCCTGAGTTACGTCATATGGGGTTGGGTGACTTTATAGATATGGAAGTGCACGGAATTACGTACAAAAACACTTATTATGTTTTCCCTCAGTTTGCATCGGATTTGCGCTTACATTTTCACGAACTTGTCCATGTTGCACAATGGAGGCATTTAGGTGCAATACCATTTATGGAACGCTACATAACTGAAATTCAAACTTCGGGATATTATGAAGCACCTTTAGAGAAAATGGCATACGCTTTTGATGATCATTTTACGAAAGGTGGCAAGAAAATAGATGTCCCAAATTATGTAGCGAAAGAATTTAACAAGGCATTTAAATAAAAAAATAGTGGGTTATGTTACGCTTCGCAAAGCATTTTAACCCGTTATCTTTGTCTGCTGAATGCTATGTTATTACCGTCCACTCGTGGCACTCTAAAGACTGAGGTGATAAATGGAAAATTACTACTTAGAAATTGCGATTGGAATCGCCGCACTTTGCAATATAGTAGCAAGCATTGTGATATTGAGGTCAGACTCATTTGAAAAAGCTCAAAAGGTTGCACAGATTATTATCGTTTGGTTAATACCCTATGGCGCTTCTATTGGGATTATGATCTTTATAATTAGTGAAGATAAACCAAAGCTACCGCCCTCTGCACCAGACGGTGGTTCCGCAGATCGAATGAGTCAAATGGAGTAGACGAAATGTCTCTTGTTGGCACAGTTCCCTCCTTAGGCCCTTGCCCCAAAGTGAGTTAACGTAATTACTCTATCGATCACCTTTGAGCTATCAGATACAGTGATTCACCTAATGATACTGGCTCTACTCCATAATCTGATATTGCACTAACTTTTATGTTCGTGACGACATAAATAACAGTATTAATATACAGTTTTGTTATTGTGCTCCCATATTCAAGAAAATGAGCGACTAGCGCATTTTCTTTTTCTAAATACCTTTAGTGTCAATAAAAATATTATAGCTGGCAATGCATTACGTTATTTGTTAAAAATAGATTTATTAATACATGCGCGTAACATCGGCAGAAAGATGCGCGACGAGCGCACTATAAAATTGTTAGGTGCTCCTTTAGAGCTGTGTGTACATTTAGAAAGGGAATACAATGGTGAAAAAACAGTATACTGATAGGTTTGGGAGTAAGTACCGCTACAGCGCTAAATATCCAATTGGAACACCTCATGGAACTAACCTATATAACAAGTTTGTTAATTCTGAGTCGTGGGAGCAATTAGACGCTCAATCGCGGGTTATTGAGAAAAATGACAATAGAATGGATGTTTTCTTAGGTAATAATTATCGCTTTAGGAACATTCATACAGGTCATCTGGTCGATATAAAATCTAGTCATTCAAATACTGGTAAAACTATAAGTTGGACGTTTGAATCTGAGGCTGATGAATTTGTATTCTGAGCACCTAACAAACGCTTCAACAAAGGACGCAAAAAGCTTGGCTTGTGTCACTTCGTTCCTAATTTTAGCCAAGCTTTTTGCGCCTGTTAAGCGGGCGTTACTGAATTAATACTCTAACGTGTTTATGTCCAAAAATGAGTTAAAATCTAAGGCTTTAAACTTTACGTTCTATACAGCACTTTAATTACATGCCAACCAAAGCGCGTTTTCACTAAATGTGGCTCTAAGATTTCGCCGCTGAATGCTACTTTGTCAAACTGTGGCACCATTTGACCACGTCTGAATTCACCTAAGTCGCCACCTTTTTTACCTGACGGACAGGTTGAATGTTTTTTAGCTAAAGTCTGAAACTTCGCACCTTTTTTAAGTTGCTTGATGATGTCTTCAGCTTGTTCTTTGTGCTTAACAAGAATGTGCAGTGCGTGCGCTGTATTTGCCATGGAAAATCTCGAAAATTAAAACGCGCGTATTTTATCACGGCTAAGCTCGCACAGCCACAAAGCCTATTTGCTTTTGTCTGGAGCTTGTAAAAAACCTTTCACTAAACAAAATTGCGCTAAATAATAACTACACATAATTGCGATATCAGCGTAAGCAAAGGGCATATAAAAACGATTCAAAGCCAGTATTGAGTCAGATATAACAAAAACCGCCCCACCTAATACTAAGAAGCCGTTCGATTTATCTGTCATCCAAGTAAGGCTTGCCATTATCATCAAAACAATCGTATAGAAAATCACAGGGATAAGCATTTCATTTAAAGTGGGATACAATAAGCAAAATACCCCTATCGCTAAAAATAAATAAAGCAGCAACACATCAATGCGGTACTTTTTAACGGGTAGCATTGTGATGATGTAAAATAAGTGACTAACAAAGAATGCAGCTAAACCGCCTATAAAAAGCTGTCCTGTATCAAGGGCTAGCAGTACATCCCCTAATGCGGAAAAGCTAAGAGCTAATAATAAAGTAATAACAGTACGGTTTTGTATTTGCGCTCGATATTTAACTACCATCACAATTAAGAAGAGTATTGGCGTTGCTTTTAATAGCGCAGTAACACCTTGTGGAAGCGCAGGTTGTAACATCAATAGAGCGATGTAAAACGTTGCTAAGAGTAAATAGAGAATGTTCATTTTTTTGTTATTGTTGTTCGTTCCCAATAACGACAATAGCAAGCTTTAAATAAAAAGTTTATAGAAAATGCTGTTTTTGTTTTTCTGTCAGCAACCTGCACTGTGCTTGTTTTCCAAAAAATCGGTATCGGTTACGACCAACCCAATCATAAAAACGATCACGCAAGCCTTTTGGGATTAGATAAAACACTTTAGCAAGGGAAAATGGAAAACCTAATTTAGTGGCAATAAATAACACAGCATCACTTTGTTTATATAGCTGGTTTTTATCAATCACTAACATTGAGGAAAGTGGATCGTCAACTTGATGCGCCTTTAATAAACGTTCACCCTTATAACTTTGCATGGGGCATAACTTAAAGGTTATTTGCTTATCAAAGCGAAGAATAAAGCGCACACAAAAATGGCACAGGTTGCACTGACCATCAAACAAGATAATTGGGCTGCTCGTTTGCAAACTTAACCACTGACTTGTACAACTTGTTTGCCCGTTAAGCCACCAGCAAGTTGTTTATTTAATGCAGCTGAAACAGCTTCAGCGGTAAAATCTACAGCATGAATTTGCGGCAATTTGATCTCGCCTCTGGCTGCATTATCAAGTAATAAATTACCCATAAAACTTAGCCTTTGCTGAGCACATAAGCTATTTGCAAGCCACGCACCACCTAACGATACAATGCCAATGTTAGGTGCACGCCTAAACATGAGCTCTTGTTCAAATTTAGGTAGTTCATTTAAACACGCAATGTGGCCACAAAAACGCATTAACTCAACGTTACGAATGGTGGTATCGCCACCAATACAGTCAAGCACGGCATCAAAACCTTGGGGGCCAAGCTCACGACGAATTTTATCTTCAAGTTTAGGGTCTTTGTAATCAAACACCACATCAGCACCTAATTGCTTAAGTAACTTATGATTGTGTTTGCTGGCAGTGGTAAACACTGTTGCCCCACGTTGCTTAGCAAATTGAATAGCAAACTGACCTACACCACCTGCGCCTGCATCAATAAACAGTGAATCCCCTTCGCTTAGCTGCAATTTATCAAGGGCTATTAATGCCGTCATACCTGAACAAGGTAAGGTTGCAGCATCGCACGGTGAGACGTTATCTGGCACAACCGACACTGCATAGTTTGGCACTGTTGTGTATTCAGATAATACACCTTGGTCGCCAAGGCTAGCGTGCCACACAACACGTGCGCCTACGCCAGGAAACACACCTTTATTGGCATGAATCACAACACCCACAGCATCATGACCAAGTATATGGGGATAACTCCACTTGCAAAACCCCTGCTTTGCAAAGTTGGCATCCCCATGGTTTAAGCCCACATATTCAACTTTGATCAAAAGCTCGTTGCCTTCAGGGCAAGGGACTGGCACAGATAACTCCGATAACGCAATAGCGTCATTAGGCTCAAGCAGTGCTAGTGCGCGCATTGTTGAAGGAAGATCAGTGTTTTGTTGAATATGTGACATTTAATACTCTGGGTTAAAGGTTGTTTAGTTCAAAGCTCCAGCGACCATTAAACGCTTGATAAGCGCTCACTTTGGCCTGTAATGAAGCAATTGTTGAATCAACAGCATTTTCTTGCGCTATTAAAACATCCTGTCGAGCATCTAACAACTCTAAGTAAGGAATTTGCCCTTCTTCGTACATTGCTTGTGCTTGACCAAATGCTTTATTCGCATAATTAAAACGCTCGTCAGCGAAGTTTAACTGCTCACTTTGTTTGACTAACCTTTGCAGCGTAAGTTCACTGTCGCTTATCGCTTTTAACACTTTACTTTGGTAATCACTATAAGCCGCTTCACTTAAAAATTGCTGCGCATCACGTTGAGCTAATAATGCAGGATAACTCAGCAATGACCATTCAACTTTTGGCGTCACTTGCCATTGCTGTACGGTATCTTCTAAACCATTGCTAGTTAAACTCACTACGCCTGCAAACCCTGCCAGACTAATATCGGGCAGTAACGCTTTAGAAGCTGCAACACTCAGTGAATAAGCCTGACTAAACTGATACAAGGCACTGGTGATATCGGGTCTCAGTGCCATTGCTTCACTGGCTTTATTAAACGACACGCTAAATTCGTGGCTTAATAACTCAGGCTCTTCTATCAATGATATGTCACTTGCCAGTCGCCCTGTTAGCACCGCAAGGGTTGCCAAATCGCGATATTGCAAGTAACTAAGCTCAGGAATAAGCGCTTGTTGCTGCTTTAACTGAGCAAGGGTACGGTTAAGATCAAGCTCATTCGCAACACCCTCCTCTACTCGCGCTTTGAGCACATCAATACTTTGCTCGAGTGCTTCGATTTGCATCTCAATAATCGCTTGCTTTTGCACATTACCTTGATAGCTCACATAGCCTTGCACTACGGCAGAAACCACTTCAACCTGTAATGCTCTGAGCTGCTCAGCTTGGTTGAGTGCTCCCGCATTAGCAGCATCGACTAACGCTGTAATACGGCCAAACAAATCAAGCTGCCAGTTTACGTTAACACCTGCGTTTGATTGGCGCGTAATAGCGCCATCTAAACTGCTTCGCTCTGCGCCTACGCTTAGGCTGCCCTGCGGATAATAATCCGCACGGGCTGCACCTAAACGGGCAATGGCTGCATCCAGTTGAAGTTGACTGGTTTTTAAATCGTGATTCATTGCTAATGCATCAGTCACTAAATTGTTTAACTGCGCTGAATCTAAACGGCGCCACCAGTTATTTTCGCTCGCACCTTGGTTTTGTTCACCAATTTGTGTATCGCTAACAAATTGTGTCAGGCTCACTTGCTGCTCTTGCATATCGACGCTTTGTGCGCAGCCTGCCAGTGCTCCGGCTAATAGCATCGCGCTGACTAGTTTACCGTGTTTAAAGATTGCATGAAGAGGCTTATGCATCGTGTTGCTCCTTCTGCGATTTTTTAGTGACTAACATATAAAATACCGGGGTGAACAATAAGCCGAACACAGTTACACCAATCATGCCTGAGAACACTGCGTTACCCATAGCATGACGCATCTCAGCACCAGCACCTGTTGCTAAAACAAGGGGTACAACACCTGCCGTAAAGGCTATTGACGTCATTAAAATTGGGCGAAGTCGTAAGCGACACGCTTTAATTATGGCTTCAAAGTGAGACATTCCCGTTTTATGCTGATCTCGTGCAAACTCAACCATCAAGATGGCGTTTTTACTTGCTAGCGCAACCAGTACAATTAATGCAATTTGCGTAAAAATATTGTTGTCATCACCGACAAACCACACACCTAACAAAGCCGAGAAAATCGTCATAGGCACAATCAGAATAATAGCAAGTGGTAATCTTAAGCTCTCGTATTGCGCAGCGAGCACCATAAACACAAGCAATACTACCAGTGGGAAAACATACACCATGGTATTACCCGCTAATATTTGCTGATACGTTACTTCTGTCCACTCAAACTCAATACCATTTGGTAATGTCTCTGCAAGGATTGCTTCTATCGCATGTTGCGCTTGGTCAGAGCTATAACCTGGTGCTGGGCTACCATTTAATTCAGCTGTAGGATAACCGTTATAGTGCATTACACGATCTGGACCTGTTGTTGGTGTGACCGTTAATACAGAACCAAGAGGCACCATCTCACCCATGCGGTTACGCACTTTAAGATTCAAAATTTGCTCTGGATCTTGGCGATAATCAGCATCAGCTTGTGCATTAACCTGATAAGTACGACCAAACAAGTTAAAGTCATTTACGTACATAGAACCTAAGTACACTTGTAAGGCATTGAATACTTCATCAAGTGGTATACCTTGAATAAGCGCTTGCTCACGGTCGATATCGATATCCATTTGTGGCACTTGAATTCTAAAGCTTGAGTAAAGCCCCATTAATGCAGGGTCTTGCTGCGCTTTATTAATGGTTGCTTGTAAGCTGTTAAAGAGTGCTTCAAAACCTTTGTTTGCACGGTCTTCAATTTGCAGTTTAAAGCCACCTGTTGTACCTAAACCTTGAATTGGCGGTGGCGGAAATACCGCAACAAATGCTTCATCAATACTGGCAAACTTTTGGTTTAACTGCGCCGCAATCGCCATTGCTGACATACTCGGGTCTTGACGCTCTTCAAAAGGGGCAAGCGGAGTAAATACAATGCCGCTATTAGGACTATTAGTGAAACCATTCACCGATAAACCAGGGAACGATACTGTGTTTGCAACACCCGGTACTTGCAATGCAATTTTTTCCATTTCTTGCACGACTTCTTGGGTTCTGTCTAAGCTTGCCGCATCAGGCAACTGTGCAACAGCCACTAAATATTGCTTATCTTGCTGTGGAATAAAACCACCTGGTACCGCATCAAATAATTTAACTGTGCCACCGACAAGCGCAACATAGGCAACTAATACAATCACACTCATACGAATCAGTTTTTGCACCAGCTTTTCGTAGCCATTGGCGCCTTTATCAAACAAGCGGTTAAAAGGTTTAAACAGCCAATTACCGAATACACGATTTAATAACTTCGTTAAACGGTCTGGTTTTGCATCATGACCTTTTAATAATAACGCCGATAACGCAGGCGATAATGTTAACGAGTTAAATGCTGAGATAACCGTTGAAATTGTAATAGTTAACGCAAATTGCTTATAAAACTGACCAGATAAACCTGTAATGAAAGCAGTAGGAATAAATACCGCACACAGTACGAGTGCAATGGCGATAATTGGTCCTGTTACTTCTGTCATCGCAACACGAGTGGCTTCTAGTGGTGATAAGCCTTGCTCGATATTACGCTCAACGTTTTCAACTACAACAATGGCATCATCAACAACAATACCAATGGCAAGAACCAAGCCGAATAACGATAAGGTATTAATCGATACACCTAACCATTGCATAACCGCAAACGTACCAATCAAAGACACCGGTACTGCAATCAGTGGGATTACCGATGCACGCCATGTCTGTAGGAACACCACGACAACGATTACCACGAGCGCGATTGCTTCTAGTAGCGTTTTAATAACAGCATCGATTGAGCCGCGTACGAAAATAGTTGGGTCATAAACAATGTCGTATTCAACACCTGCCGGAAAGTCTTTTGATAATACTTTCATGGTTTCACGTACTTGATCAGAAAGCTCAATCGCATTTGACCCCGGACGTTGGAATACCGGCATAGCAAGGGCTGGTTGACCATCTAACATCGCTCTTAAAGCATAGGTGTCTTGACCTAATTCAAGGCGTGCAACATCACTTAGGCGTGTAAGCTGACCTTGCTCACCCACTTTGATGATCACATTTTCAAATTCTTCTTGAGAGTTTAAACGTCCTTTAACATTCATTAGAATTTGAAATTGATTACTTTTCGACGTAGGCTGCGCACCTAAACTACCCGCAGCAACCTGTTGGTTTTGCGCGCGTAATGCATTTACTACATCCATCGCTGTTAAGTCACGTGCAGAAAGTGCATCTGGGTTAAGCCAAACACGCATTGAGTACTGACCACCACCAAACATACGAACATCACCCACCCCTGGAAGACGTGCAATTTGGTCTTTGATATACAAATCAGCATAGTTCGCTAAGTAAGTTGTATCATGCGTTTTTTCAGGCGAGTACAAATGCACCACCATGGTTAAATCTGGTGATGATTTTTCAGCTACAACACCTAAACGCTGAACTTCTTGTGGTAAGCGTGGTAGCGCACTGTTAACACGGTTTTGCACTTGAACTTGTGCACGGTCTAAATCAGTGCCTAATGCAAAGGTTACCGTCAACGTCATGCGGCCATCACTGGTTGCTTGCGAAAACATATACAACATGTTTTCAGTTCCATTGATTTCTTGCTCAAGCGGCGTTGCCACTGTTTCAGCTATCACCGTCGGGTTTGCACCTGGGTAACTTGCCGTTACAACAACTGTTGGCGGCACCACTTCAGGGTACTCACTCACTGGCAATTGAAATAACGAGATTGCCCCTGCGATGAGAAAAATAAGCGACAGCATCGCTGCAAAGATGGGTCGCTGGATAAAAAAGTGTGAAAATTTCATTTTGCCCTACTGTTTTGCAACCAAATCTGAATGATTATTTGAAAGAGTGAACGCAATACCATCGCTATTAATGGTAACTGTGTTTGGCGAAATTGGCATACCAGGGCCAACACGCGCCGGGCCATTCACAGCAATCACATCATTTTCGTTTAGACCCGATGTAATTGCTCGTAAGCTGCCGTAACGCTCACCCACTGTCACTAATTTATATTCAAGAACATTGCCTTCACCCACAGTGAGTACAAAGCGATTCTTTAAATCAGTCCCAATTGCACGCTCAGGCACAATAACTTTTTCGCTTACTTTATCTGCTGCAAGCTTAATGCGAGCGAATGAACCCGCACGCAGTTGTTGTTCATCGTTTTCGAACACCGCACGCACACGAAGAGTACCGGTAGTTTGATTGATTTGGTTATCAATGAAGTTGATTCTGCCATTGAAGTTAAAGCTGGTTTCACCCACTTTTTGCATCACAACTGCTTGTTCACTTTGCGCTGTCACATCAGCAAATGACTGGTTCCACGTACGCTCATCAATATCAAAATAAGCATACATTTGCTGGTTTGACACAATGCTGGTTAACACGCTTTGACCAGCAAGTACGTTGTTACCTTTGGTGATATTCGCACGCGATACAACGCCATCAATGGGCGAACGTACTTGGGTAAACTCTAAATCAAGTTCAGCAGCTGTAAGCTCGGCTTGTAGTGCTAGCAACTGCGCTTCGCGTTGTCTAAGCGTTGATTTACGAGATTCAGCTTGCTCAGTTGAAATCGCTTTACGCTCTGTTAAGCGCTCCGCGCGTTTGGCTTCACTTTTAGCTTGCTCAAGTGCTGCCTTAGCACTTTCGATTTGTGCTTTTAGGCTATCAACCACTGCTGCAAAAGGACGTGCATCAAGGGTGAAAAGCAAATCCCCCTCTTTCACGCTGTCGCCTTCTTTAAAATTAATTTTATCAATAACACCCGAAACTCGCGGCATAAGTGCAACTTCTTGTGGCGCTTCTAAACGCGTAGTATAGGTGTGCCAATTTTGCACTGGTTTAACAAGTACTTTTGCTACGTCAATGGGTTGTAAATGTTGTTGCTGCGCTGCTTGGTTGGCTTCTGTACCACACCCTGCAAGCGTTAAGCTCGCAATGGTCACTGCCACTGCAAGAATAGATTTGTTCATCACGACTCTCCTGTTTATAGATTGGAGACAATGTTACGGAACTAATTAGCGGATAAAAACGATAGATTTTTAAATTCATTAATGCCAGAATGGCACCAATAAAGTTTAAGGAACTGCTATGGATACCACCAGCCGCTTATTAATGTTGCTTGAAGTGATTGAACGAGGCTCATTTGCTAAAGCAGCAGAGTCTAGGAATATAGACCGCTCGGTCATATCAAAACAAATTAGCCGCCTTGAGGATGAATTAGGGGTGCGCTTACTCAATCGTACCACGCGCTCGTTTTCATTGACTGCCGCGGGTGCTGAAATGGTAAAAAAAGCAGCCGAACTCAGAGATTTGTTATCAGATACCGTCAGACTAGCAGAGAATTATCACCAAGAACCCCGTGGTACATTAAAAATTACCTCATCAAGTATTATTGGTAAACGGTATATTCAGCCAGTAATTAACGACTTTCAAAAACGCTTTCCGCAAGTTGAAGTAGAGCTTCGTTTAGACGACAGACTGATTGATTTAGTGTCAGAAGGCTACGATTTGGCTTTTCGTGTTGGCGAGCCAAAAGACTCGTCATTTATAGCTCGTAAAATTGCCCGCAACCGTATGTTACTACTGGCCTCACCGGAATTTATTGAAACCTACGGCATGCCAAAACATGTTGAAGATTTAAAAGACCTGCCTGCTGCCAGTTATTCGAGCCCAAGTAAACGTATTAGCGGGATTCGCTATCGCGATGCCAAAGGCGATGTTGTTGAGCAAAACATTAAAAGTGTTTTTCGTGCTAACGATGCCGAAGTACTTCTTATGAAAGCCATCTCAGGTAATGCTTATGTTCTTGCACCAGCGTTTATTCTTGATGATGAAGTAAAACGTGGTGATTTAGTGCCTATTTTAACCGATATGGAATTACTCGATTACAGCGCAGTATACGCGGTTTATCCGCACAGAGATTTACCTGTAAGAACGCGGCTATTCTTTGATGCGATGCGTGAATTCATCGGTAAAGATATCCCTATATGGGAAGCGAATATTCCAGAGTTTGATAGCATGTACAAAGGTAGTGCGTAGTATCTTAACTCGCTTTATCACACTTAAGCGCTTGTTGATTTAACTCATAGGCTGTTACTACCCTGTTTCGCCCCTGTTTTTTTGCTTGATAAAGCGCATCGTCTGCACGTTTTATG
This sequence comes from Pseudoalteromonas sp. CO133X, assembly GCA_004208945.1. Classification (GTDB taxonomy): domain Bacteria; phylum Pseudomonadota; class Gammaproteobacteria; order Enterobacterales; family Alteromonadaceae; genus Pseudoalteromonas. Next base: position 516,109 of record SGPE01000030.1, read on the forward strand.
AGATTTTTAAGCGTTTGGTTTGGCATATAACAAGCAACGCCAATACTGATTGTTAAGTTTATCGCTTGTTCATCAATAGTGTGAATAGTCTTTGATAAATTCTCTCTAAGCATGTCCGCAAACTCATAGGCGCTTTGCGGATCACTATGGGAAAGGAATATAGCAAACTCTTCTCCGCCGATGCGGAAAATAACGTTTTTATTGATTCGCTCAGCAAAAAAAGCCGTTACATTAATTAATACGCGGTCACCGACTCCATGACCAAACTGATCGTTTATTTTTTTAAAATAATCAATGTCGATCATTAATACATATGTGCCAGGTTTATCAGCCAAATCCACTTCAAAGTAGTGAGTCATTGCTAAACGGTTACCAGCCCCTGTAAGTGGGTCTAAAAGTGCTAAATTTTCAAGCCGTTTTCCGTACTCTGCCCGACTATTTTCAAAGGTATGAGACACTGCCCAGATACAAATATAGGTAAACGAAAAATTAAGTAGAAAGTTAACCGTATTCAAAGGCTCTAAGCTCTGCTTAGTACCGAGAATTAATGCTTGAACAACTGCCACTATAAGCGAAAAAACAACGCCATATTGTTTACCTAGCAATAGGTAAAACAAAATTGGTAACGAGCACGTCCAAATGAACAACAAGCTTTTGATATTACTAAAATAAGTACCTAATGTAACTAAGACAGTTAGGAAAATAGATAAGGTAAGCGATTGCCACAAATGACCAGTGCGCTTACGTGTGTACAAATAGATATAAAAACAAAAAGCCGCAAAACCAACTTCTAAAATACCGAGTAGGTAAAAGTCGTTTATAAAAAGATTAAAAAAAGCAAAAATACTTGCAAGGATCCCCAAACAAAATCCCATCCATTTAAGAACGTTATTTCGTAAAGCTTCGGTGCCACGCAGTGCGCCAATATCCATTATTAATCTCATTAACTTTGTTATTGACTAATTTTAACGCGAAACCAGTATTTTCGGAACATTTTTATTTAATGCAATAATGCACACAATTTAAGTACTTTGTAAAAACACGATTCTGAAAAGTTCTATGAATCTAGCATACTGATTCAATGAGTAGCTTACTTTTAAATCAGCAGATAAGCCCTTGAATTAACCTATTTAGTCATCAATTAGATCACTCACTTGTTCGATTAATTCATCAAACTCGTCATGAATGCTACGTCGCTGCTTCTGTGTGAGCGTTCCTTGTAACGCGACGAGCAGCTCCACATAGTTATCAAGGTTCTCATCATCAGCCTTAATTAGCGCTTCGCTCATATACAAACTGCGATTATTAATTATCACCGCTAGGGCTAGGTCAAAATCTTCTCGTTTACTCTCTGCTGTAAAGAGTTGTTTTAGTGCATCCAAACGTGTTTGCTTATATTCCAGCCAAAGTAAAGAGGTTTCAATTCGATCGTTAGCTGCTGTTTCAATTAACTTTTTTTGCTCATTAGAGAGTTTTCCGAGCCATTCTTTATAATTTTCAAGGTTCTCTTCTAAGCGTTCTTTTTTATGCTCTGCAAGTGTTTTCTTTTTATATTCCTCATACTCATCGTCAATTGAGGCTTGGATAGCAGCAACAAATTCAGTGCGCTGTTCTATCGACAACGAGTTTGCTAAATTGATCAGATCAGGTTCAAGCTTTTCAACTAACGTTTGCCAATGTTGTTTAGCTTGCAAGAAGTGTTGTTTTAACTGTTGTTGATTAACATCAACATCAAGCATCGATTTTAGACTCTCTAAATCTTTCTTGTATAAAGGTAACTGTGTTTCCCTGTGCCAATCTCTGCTGGTTTTAACTATTTGCTTAAATTTGTCTGACTGCTGAGAATTTAGATCAACATAATCATCAATCCAAAAGCCTGATAACCAACCCAGATTGTTATAAGTAAAACTGGCAGAGCATCCTACCGTGGCAAAAACTAAGCATAAAATGACGAAATATTTTAATAAATTGTTCATTGTTCTTTTTCTAAACCTTGTTCCTAATGAATACTTTAGCAAGTTAATAGACTGTGTAAATATTATTTGGCCAACTTAAATGAAATTAATTATCATTTAACTATTGACGAATGCGAGAACCTAAGTAATAATCGTTATCAACAACTTGGTTCACTTCAAAATTCTCACAGCAAAATCAATGCTTATAAAAGATTGATATTGCTTCGCCAAGTTTGTTCAAGATGTAACTCTTGATTGTAAGTTGCTTCCTCGACCCAAGCATCGACATAAAACGTTACACTTTACTTGCTACATTGCTCATATCGGTGACGGTAGATATGACACGAAAAAGCCCGCTAAGGGCTTTTTTTATTTCTTTAATTTTTCTGTAAAATCTGTATCTTAGGCCTACTTAAAATTTTTAAAGCATGCCATTGCTGCTAAATTGGGCAATTGAAGTGGTTGGGTCTAAACTAAAAGTGATGTTTCGCCCTTTGCTACAATGGCAATGCAATTATCAATAAAAGTTGATATTTAAACACACATTTGGAGGCCGACTATGTTCAAGCCTAATTTAAAATCACTCATACTTTGTAGTGCACTAATTATTTCACCTTTAGCAGCAAGTGCTAGTTTCGAAGACGCCCAACTAGCCGCTAACGAGGGACGATTTGAAGAAGCTCTACAGACGTATAATTATATGGCTGATAGAGGTTATGCCCCTGCCATGTATGAACTTGGTAAATTATACGAAGGTGGTTTTGGTGTAAAACGTGACTACCATAAAGCAGCAGAGCTTTATCAAAAGGCAGTTAAGAAAATTCATGCTGACTCTATGTTTGCTCTTGGCGTACTCTACCAAGAAGGCAAAGGCGTGAAGCTAGATAAAGAAAAAGCAATTTCACTTTTTGAAATGGCAGCGCAAAAAAATCACCCTGCAGCACAGTACAATTTAGGTGTGATGTACGCGAATGGCGAAGGTGTATTACAAGACTACCGTACTGCCATGAGTTGGTATCAAAAAGCAGCTGCGAACAACTTTTCCCTCGCGCAGTTTAATATGGCACTGATGTATTATGATGGCTTAGGCGTTCCTAAGAATCTCGAAAAATCATATATTTGGAATACAATTGCTGAATACAACGGCAATATGGATGCAAGTCATAGCCGTAAACTAGACGAGCGAAACATGATGCCAGCAGAGGTTGAAGCAGCAAAAGAAAAGGCTGATGCCATTTACGCTAAAATTCAAGCAGGTCTCTATGCGCCTGATGGACGTCTGTAATCTCTGGTACTTGCGCCTACTGGCGCAAGTACATCCATTTTAATAGCTTTATTAATAATTTATTTTGTTTTAACAGCATTGATGTGCGCGGATTAAACTTTCCTGACACCAGTGTATTGCGAGCATGGCTAAAAGTCTTAAACCCCTCTATACCATGATAATGCCCCATTCCAGACTCACCAATACCGCCAAACGGTAGTTGATCCGCGGTTACCTGCATCAAAACATCATTAATCGCAAGTGTACCACTTCGTATTACCGCACTAAGATCAGAAATGACCGTCGAATCATGACCAAAAATATACAAAGCCAACGGATGCGGACGACCATTAATATAGGTGGTTACTTGGCTGAGTGAGTCATAGCTCATAATTGGTAATATCGGTCCGAAAATTTCCTCTTGCATGACTTTCATATCATCACTTACTTGAGTGAGAATATGCAAACCCATACGATGCTTAAGCTCATCAGCCGTATTCTCTTCGTGAGCTGTAAACAATTGCGCGCCCTTTGCCTGTGCATCTTCTACATAGCTAGATAAACGAGCAAAATGTGCATCGGAGATTATTGAGGTAAGATTTTTTCCTTCAACACCTTGCTGATAATGCTGTTTGTAAAGTTCACAAAGCTGCTGAATAAGTTGGTGCTCTAGGTTTTTTGGAACAAATACATAATCAGGCGCAACACATATTTGACCTGCATTATTAAGTTTGCCAAATAATAATGTGCGAGCAACGGCTTTAATATTCACATCATCAAGCACAACAATGGGAGATTTACCTCCTAATTCAAGGGTCACAGGGGTTAAGTGCTGACTTGCAGATTGCATCACTTTACGACCAACCGAGGTTGAACCCGTGAACAACAGATGTGCAAACGGTATGTCACTAAATGCGGCGGCAATGTCAGGGCCTCCTTCGACTACAACACAATGGTTTGCAAGCTCATCTTTGAATATTTCTGTTAACTGTGCATTTGTATGGGGGGTAAACTCGCTGAGTTTTAGCATAACCCGATTACCAGCGGCTAAAGCACTAATAACAGGCACAAGGGATAATTGAATAGGGTAATTCCAAGGCGCAATAACACCCACAACCCCTTTGGGTTGATATTGGATGTGGGCATGTGAAGGCCATAAGCTGATCCCAACAGAACGAGATTCGTTACGCGTCCACTTGGGTAAACGTTTTATGGTATCAGAAATCGCTTTAACTGTCGGGAGCAAATCTCCGAGTACAGTATCAAAACTTGTTCGATAGCCAAAGTCTTTACTCGCAGCAGCAACAAGCTGTTGCTCATTCTCAATCAACCTCTTTTTAATCGTTTTTAAGAGGTTTATACGTGTCTGTATTGGCAGGAAAGGTTGAGATAAAAAAGCGTTATTCAGCTGCTCGAATTGATTAATCAAACCCATTTGAGTATTCGTCAAAATTGAACCCCTTAAAAGATTAAGTTCAGACTATAACCTTCTATAATTCTGTGGGCAATATTACACATTGAAAAACAGCACCCAGTTGGGTGCTGTTTATTGGTTGGATGGTTGGTTTAAACGCTGACTGTTCAGAAGCCGAAAACAGCAGCTGCAATTGTCATTGTCACTATGGTGATCATCGCAATGGCGATAATATTCAGTGCAAAACCAGAGCGGATCATGTCACGCATTTGAATTTGCCCAGAACCAAACACAATGGCATTTGGTGGTGTTGCTACAGGCATCATAAATGCACAACTACACGCAATTGCCGCTGGAATAACCCAAACAAGTGGGGTACCAAATACTGATTCAGCAACCGGACCTAACAGTGGCAAGAAGCCTGCCGCTGTCGCCGTATTACTGGTAATCTCTGTTAAGAAAGTAATTAACGCGGTTACAGCTAATACGCTCAGTACCAGAGGTATAGCACTGGCACCTTCAATCATATGCGCTATGTATTCAGCTAAGCCTGATGACTTTATTTGTGCTGCCAATGTTAAACCACCACCGAACAGTAATAACACACCCCACGGTACTTTCGCTGCACTTTCCCAATCAAGGATACGCTCACCATCGCCTTTATTAGCAGGCAGTACAAATAACAGAAGCGCAGCTGCAATAGCAATCCCAGTATCTGATACATTCAACCCTGAGTAGTCAGCGATCAAAGGTCTGAAGATCCAGCAAATAGCTGCTAAAGCAAATACCAAGGCAACACCCTTCTCTGCACGCTGCATTGCTCCAAGCTCTTGAAGCTGAGACAAAAAGAGTGATTTAGTGTCTTTACTGGCCGCTTTTGCACATTGTGTATCTACTTTATAAGCAAATTTAGTCAACCACACCCAGCATAAAATAAGCATAACGGTCGCAAGTGGTACACCGACTTTCATCCACTCAGCAAAGCCAATATCTATCTTGTAGCTGTCTGATAAATAGGCGGCCATTAATGCATTTGGAGGAGTACCAATAAGTGTTGCAATACCCCCAATACTTGCACCATAAGCGATTGATAATAATAATGCTTTACCAAATTGGTCATTTTCTGGGTTTGACTGCTTAACCAACATAGTAATCGACATCGCAATTGGTAACATCATCACTGCTGTTGCTGTATTAGACATCCACATTGACAAGAATGCCGTTACCAACATCATGGCTAAAACTTGTAGGCTTGGCTTTGTCCCCGCACGAAGCATGGTATTGAGTGCAATACGCTTATGTAGACCCCAACGCTCCATCGCGATTGAGATCAAAAAGCCGCCTAAGAATAAAAAGATCAAAGGGTGTGCATAAGGTGCTGCGACGCCTTTGATTGCTGCAATGTCAGCAAGAGGGGATATAACAAGAGGCAATAAAGATGTTGCAGGAATTGGCACAACCTCACTCACCCACCAAGAAGCCATCCAAAAAGCAAGACCTGCCGTTCTTAAAGCTGGCACACTCATACCAGCAGGTGGCTCAATAAAACACGTTAACAGCATCACTAATGGGCCTAGTAATAACATAACTGTGCTCATTAATGGACGTGGCTGTGTACCATCTTTTGTTTGATTAACTAATGACATACTAACTCCTAGAACTTGTATTTAAGACCAAGCGCAATACTGTTGTCTGATTCAAGTTCAAGATCTAAATCAGTGTAAAATAAGTAAGCCGTAGTTTGTTTATCAAATACGTAGTCAAGTCCCGCTGTCCATTGCTTGCCCTCTTCTGCATGACGGATTTTAGAGTCATCTTTCACGTATTGAAGCTTTGGTACCCACTTATCAATCGTGTAACTAGCACTGAGTGCATAACCATTCCCTTCTTTTATGCCGTCGGTAGATTCACTGCGTTGAAATAAACCACCCAGTTGCAAATTGTCATACTTCCAAGTTGCAACAACACGACTTGCTGTTAATTCATTTAACGCATCAACATGGCTTATAGCAACATAGTATGTTTTTGATTTTAATGCACGGTCACCATAAATAATAGTTGCAGCAAAACCTGCCTCATCATTACTGCTATCATCTTTAGGCGCATAAGTAAGTGCTAAAGATGCGCCACCATAGGTTTTAGAACTGTATGTAATCGTGTCACCAATACGATCTTGGCCTGGAATAAGCTGCGCAATATCTGCTTGGGTTTCGTTAAAGCCGTCTATCTTACCTTCTGAGTATTTAAAACGGGTATCATTACGACCAACAACCACTTCACCAAAATCGCCAGCAAGGCCTAAGTAGGTGTTGCGAGCTGAAAACGGTTCGTCAGTATCATCATGCTCAAAGCCTTTTACTTGCACTTCATATTTGAAAACGGCTTTTAAAGACTCGGTTAGTTTATGACTACCTTTAATGCCAATTCGAGAAAACGGTGCTTCAATTTGAGTACCTTCATCGACATAGCGCATAACACCTGTATCTGTGTTTGCGATTTGGACTTCTGCTTTACCGTATATTGCATAATCAGCAGCAAATGCTGAGTTGGCAAAACAGGCTATCGCCACACTCGCCGCTAGGTATGTTTTTGTTTGAGTTAATATTGTTGTCATTATGTGCCCCCTGTTATTAGGTTCAAATTGCTGTTCCTAACTACAGAGGCAAATTGGTTGCCAACTCAGAATGTTAAATTAAATACCTTTAATAACAGTGTTATGTCACTATTTAATCAGTTTACATGGCGAAAAACGTGCGGTTTTCCACACAATTAAAACGCTTAGTTGTCACCAAATCCACACTAGTCTTTAAACATTTCGCGGTTGATTCCATATTTTGCCATCTTGTCATAAAGAGTTTTGCGTGCAATCTGCAAGGTGGCCATGGTATTTTTGATACTCGCATTATTTCGCTCTAGCGCATCTTCAATTAATGATTGCTCATAAAAACTGACTTTTTCCGCTAAGCTTAAATCCTGAGCAAGTTCATTATCATTATTGCTTTGGTTATAAGAAGCAAATGCTAAATCAGAGCCGAGCAACACAGCACGTTCAGCTTGGTTTCTGAGTTCTCGAACATTCCCAGGCCAATCATAGGCGAGCAGCCGCTGCTTAGCCTCGGTGCTAAGTGGTGCGGGCGGCTTATGAAAGCGTGTTGCAGCAATCGAGCTAAAGTGCTTAAATAACAATGGAATATCGGCCTTTCTATCTCGAAGAGCAGGAATACTGACTTTAACTAAATTTAACCGATAGTATAAATCGGCTCTGAATTCGCCCGTTTCAACCAGTTTTAGCAAATCAACTTTGGTCGCTGCAACAATACGCACATCAAGGTCGATTGCATGGTTATCCCCCACTGGAGTTACCCTCCTTTCTTCAAGAACACGAAGTAACTTTACTTGTAAGCTTGCCGGTGTTGATTCGATCTCATCTAGAAAAACGGTCCCACCTTTGGCAAATTCAAACTTACCTTGGCGCGACTGAGTCGCTCCTGTGTATGCACCACTGGCCGCACCAAATAATTCACTCTCGATTAATTGCTCTGGAATAGCGCCGCAGTTAATAGCAACAAAATTGGCACTAGAACGATTACTTTGATCATGTAGGTAACGAGCCACAAGCTCTTTACCGGTACCTGTCTCTCCCTCAATTAATACATCTGCGGGCGTATCTATCACGGCATTGAGTAAATGCATCATTTGCTGCATTTGTTCGGTTTCGCCTAAAATACGCACACCTGGGGCAGAGGTTTTTTCGACTGCGAGTTTTAATGCGCGATTCTCCATTACTAAAGCACGCTTTTCACAAGCACGAGCAAGACAGTCAAGCAGTTGCTCTGTGAGTGGCTTTTCAAATAAATCATAGGCGCCAAGTTGCATGGCTTTTACGGCAACAGAGACATCAGCAAACCCCGTTAAAAAGATAACAGGTAATTCGCTATCAAATGCTTTTACTTGCTCAAGAAAAGCCAAGCCGTCCATTTTCGGCATATTAATGTCACTTAAAACAACTCCCTCAAAGCGGCGGCTCAACTTTGTTAAAGCACTCACAGGTTCATTAAAACATTGCACTTGATAGCCTTCAATTTCCAGTAGTTGCTTCAATGAATCTCGGATCATGGCCTCATCATCAATAACAATGACTTGCTTACAAGCCCCCGTAACTAAGCTCATTGTGTTTCCTTATTCGTTTGCAATGTAATAATAAATTGAGCACCACCAGCAGGCCGGTTATGGGCACTTAAGCGGCCATTGAATGAGTCTATTATTTGCCGTGAAATTGATAAACCTAACCCTAAACCATTACTGGTCTTAGTGCTGTAAAATGGCTCAAAAATATTTCCTAAGGCGTGCTGATCAATACCAGGCCCCGTATCTAATATCGATAATTTCACACGATTATCAAATAACTCTAATTCGAAACTTAACTCTCGCTGATCACACTCAGACATAGCTTGGCTGGCATTGGTTATTACATTCACCAAAACTTGTTCAAACTTAACGCTATCGACCCAAACACTTATATGCTCATCAATAGCTGCGCTTTTAATAGTAACGGCATCTTGCTTAAGTTGGGCGCTTGCGATCATCAAGGCATTTTTCAACATCTGGGCGAGGCTATGTTGGCGTAACTGAGTCTGTGATGGCTTACTAAAGTGCTTAAGTTGTGCAACAATTTTATGAACGCGTTCAATTAATGACTGAACTAAAACGAGATTTTCACTTGCCCGCGCTATATCGCCTTTTATAAGCAGGCGTTTGGCACTCACCAAATAAGTATTCATCGCGCTAAGTGGTTGGTTTATTTCATGGTTTATACCTGCACTTAACTGCCCTATTGTCGCAAGCTTAGCTGTTTGAATAAGCGCCTTTTGTGCTTTCTCTAATGCTTGTGTGCGTTCGATGACTTCTTGTTCCAGGCTATGACGAGAAAAAAGTAACTTTTTATAGCCAGCAAACCTCACCATTGACATGTGGATTAACGCCGCAACAACAACATAAAATAAACAAAACCATAAAAGTCTGGGGATTTGTGCAGCAGATAAATGACTTATATCAACCAGCACAGTCGCTCTCGCTTGAATAATATCGATATTTTGGGATGCGGCAACAAAGCTTGCGCGTTTATCGTTGAGCATAATTCGCTGTAATGCAACATTTTCGCTAAGCGCTTGCCCTGAATAAGCTAATCTTTCTGGGATATGCGATAAATACCGCCTTGAATCAATGAGATTAGCCATCTCTTGTTCACTTAACTTATTCAACGAAGTCAAACGCCAACTTGCTACATCAGACATCACGATGACACTATCGGGCAAAGAAATATAAAAATGTGTGCTTTGAGATGTATTTAGTAGTTGGCGATCTTGTTCAAACTTTTTTGCATTGACTTTTAAGCTGACAACGGCAATTACTTTGCCATCTTCAATCACAGGTTCCGAAAAATAAAAGCCTCGTTCACTAGAACGCATTCCAAGGGCAAAGTAGGCTACTTTTTGTTTGTTTTTAGCTAAATAAAAGTACGGCCTAAACGCAAAGTTACTTCCTAAAAAGGTATAGTCAACTTGCCAGTTACTACTTGCGATGACCGAGCCAGTTAAGTCCATTAAGTAAACATCCGATGCTCCGCTGGCTCTTTGAATATCTTCTAAATAATAATTAACGGCTTGCTCGCCAACTTTGTTATTCGAAACGAACGATTTAACTAAGTTATTTGCACTAACAAGAGAGGGGATCGTTGCAAAGCGAGCCAATTCACTTGAAAAGTAATGGCTCAATTGCGACGCTTGAACAGCACTTTGCTGCTTGGCTTTATCAAAATCGTGTTGTCTACCAAAGTAAAAAACAAGTACTAATAAGCACACCAACAGCGCTACCGCGCCCACTAATTTTTTACTTAACGATGACATTGTGACCTTAAGTCATAACACTACTAGAATTTGACTTGGTAGTGTAACGATAATTCTTCGGTTGTTCCAGCGACAGCACCACTGGCAACGCGAGGATCAAAAACGTCATAGCGTTTGCCAAATAAATTCTCAGCTTTTAAGGCTAAATGGCTTTTATCCGTTAACTGCCATTTGATACTTCCACCCAGTAAACTATATGCAGATTGTTTAAAGTAATCGCCATTTTCAGCAGTTACCTCTACTGTATCACGCCAAATTACATTTAAATTGAATTGCCAGTTATCAAAAAGATTGTAGCTGGTAATTAAACTAGCAAATCGCTTAAAGCTAGGGTTAATTGGATCATGGAAGTACTGCGTGTAAGTTCCAGACAAGCGTAGGTTTTCATCAATTTGCCATACGCCATCTAGCTCAACACCACTATTTTGCGTATTAAATGAGTTAGCAAAGGTAAAGAAAGCCTCATTTCCTTCGTAAGGTTCTACGTTTACAAAGTCATTTAATTCGTTGTAGAACAAAACTGTATTCGTTTGTAATTTGTCAGTTTCGTAATGCCAAACAAGCTCTGTCGTTTTTATTTGTTCAGAGCTAAGTGAAGGATTGCCAATGGTTACATTGTCGTTTGAAAATAACTCATTAGTGACAGGCGTCCTGAACGACTCGCCATATTGAACTTTTAATGTATGTTGAGGGTTAATAACAAGTATACCTGCTAAGCGCGGTGATAATTTACTATCAATGTTCTTAACGTTGTCATAACGTGCTCCAACAAAAAACGTTAACGTATCAGAGTAAGGAATTTTTACCTGCCCATAGGCACTGTAAGTCTCAAAAGTATATTTCAACGAGTCAAATTCAGGAAAGTCTAATACAGTAACAATGCCTTGTTGATAATACTCTGGCGCAACTATGACTAGTTCAGATTCGCTATCATAATAGGTGGTTCTAACGCCCGCCTCTACCTGCTCAGCTTGAGCATATTCTAAACCCGCTACTAACTGCCATTGATTATCAAATTGGTAGTTTAATTCGGTATCAAATTTAGTGTCTGTCGTTTGCCACTTAGGCCCAAGTAAAAAATCGGGTATATCAGTAAAAGCCGCAATTAAGCCTGCACTAGAAATAGCATGTTCGGTATAAGATACATGGCTATCAATGGTTAAATTCTCGCTTTCAAACCATGTGTAGTTGGCACCTAAAAACTGATTATCACTTGTGTGTTGGTTTTGAGATGAGTAACCAGCAAGATTTAAAAATTCATCCAGTTTTGTTTTGTTGTATCGGGCACGCAGTTCAAGTTGCTCAATATCAAGCCCAGCTTCAAAATAAACAGCTTCTAAAGGATCTCTTACGCCTTGTGAGTATTTCTCGCCGTCTTTTTTGTCATAAGAAAATGAAAAAAAAGCAGATGTTTGTTCGTTAAATTGTTTGTGGAACTGCCCAGTCACCCCAAGACGACCGTTACTACCAGCAAGCAGATTGAGTGAATTACGATCTTTACTTGTGACAATATTCATCACACCAAGAAACGCATTACTACCGTACAAGGCCGAGCCTGGACCTCTTATAAACTCAATTTTTTCAATAATATCAATAGGAATATATGGCATGTAAACTGATGCTTTACCAAATGATGATTCATTGACTCGCTCTCCATTGATCATCACTAAGACATTACCATTATCTAAATAGACGCCGCGTGCATGCTCTTTAGGTACCGCGCCAACCCAGTCTCCTCGCGTTGATTGCATACCAGGAACAAAGTTCATCACCTCATAGGCATTATCGACCCCTAAAGCCTGTATTTGTTTTCGAGTAAACACACTCATCGTTGAGGGAACTGAAGAAAGGGTTTCATTCGTTTTACTAGCGATATCAACCTGCACATTGAGTAAATCTTCAAAGCTTAGGCTAAATAAATCTTGCTCAATATTCACCAGTTCAGCAGTAGAAGCGGCCGAATACAAAGAAAGTGAGAGAATTGCTGAACATCTTAAAAACATTTGCTGCGTAAGACCTGTATCAAAGCAACGTGCTGACATGCAACACACCATTTACACTATTAATACAAAAGATAGACACGCTTGCAATATTTTTATAGTTAAAGACACAAAAAAGCTCATTAACAATAGCTTAAATGCGTAATTAATGAGCTTTTATCTCTTAGCCACAAAGAGATTATTAAACTTTTCTAGCTAAATTGCTTTGCGCTGTCTGTGCGTTTGTTTTTGATGTATTTATACAGCCCGATTAAAGAGGCAGCAATCCAGAAGATCTCAATAACAAAACTGGCTAAGTTGAAATTGTAGCACAGGCTAATTAACAGCAAAATCGCGCCTGTTAAGTTCATCATGTTGTAAACAAGCCCCGTAGGAGATGCTTTGTTTAGTTGCAGTAAGAAAAAAGCACCAACAACTAGAAATGTACCTGTCATGCCAATAATATCAAATAAAAGTGCTATCACGTTTATGTGTCCATTATATTCAATTTGTTTATACCCAAATAACTGGCCCAATCCATGGGGAGGGTTGATTTCATTCGTTGAAACAGCAAACCGAGTAATGGTATCAAAACAAAATGTACAAACGAGGATAAATGTCCGTATTTTAAATTCTATTTATGGGTCACCTTGCCACCAATGATTTTTAATGCGGGTGCACCACGGATCATTGTTTCGCGTGCAAACTGGCGCTCACATTGCGGACATACACCCTGTTTAGAAGTAAAGTCTTGACTTATGCGCTCGATAAAACATTTAACCAGCGCGCCTTTGCCACCTTTTCGATATTTGAATAACTGTGTTTTACATTGACTGCAGAAAATATCGACCGTTTTTATCGGCCCTTTTTTATTGGGTTTAGCCATGAACCTCTCATCACTTGAATTTGACGAGCTATGCTAACATGGCTAAGGCCATACGCCCAAAACCAAACCAATGACTGAAAATTGTAGAATTGAATAACCAGCGTTAACTAAAAACAATTTTAATGGCCGTTGCTCAAAGATGTAGCACAAGCCAAGTGAACTACTCACCCAGCATAGTCCTACCATAAAACCTGTTCCAACAGACAAACCAACACTTATTTGCTTTCCAATAAACAAAGCTAAGGTAAAAGAAATGACGCAACATAGAATAAAACTGCCGCCAAACACACGAAATGGATTAATTTGCTGTAAATCCAGCTCGGTTAAGCCACAACTTTCCATCCAAATACGTTTAAATAACCATGGAGAATACCAAACAGCGCCCAGTAAAAAGGAAGCAAGTGCAGCAAATAAGATAGCCAAAAAATTAAGCTCTGAAAAATCCATACACCAAGACTCATACAGCTAGTGATTATTTCTGAATGTAGTTAAGGATCCACAAAGCAGCAAATAAAATGGGACAAATGGAAGGTGAGCAGTTTGGAGTTACTGCTGAACAGGCTTTTTTTGTAATTTTCGTTGTAACGTACGCCTATGCATATTTAATTGTCTAGCTGTTTGGGAAATATTCCCCTCGTTCCTGTGTAGCACATGCTGAATATGCTCCCATTCAAGGCGCTCAGGCGACATAACCTGACTCGGCTGAGTGTCACTCAGTGATGAGCTTATCTCAGTGTCACCTAACATGGTTTTTAATAATGAATTAAAATCGACAGGTTTTGGCAGGTAGTCGTCAGCACCTAAACGAATAGCTTCGACAGCGCTGGCAATACTAGCAAACCCTGTTAATAGCACTATTCGTGCCGTTGGAAATTGTGTTCTGATTGGTTTAATTAATGTAAGACCATTATCATCGCCAAGTTTTAAATCCACCAAAAAGTGGCTTGCCTTAAAAGCGGCAACTTTTTCAAATGCATGTTCACTGCTATGAGCAAGTTCACATTCAAAACCCTGTTTTGCAAAACGCCTTGCCAATGTATTAGCAAGGTTTACATCATCTTCGATAATTAAAAGTTTCATACAATTTTTAAACTAACCATCGCAATGGCACCTTGCTTAGGGTGATTACATAGTGTTAATGAGCCATTTAAGCGCTCTAAGGTCGCATTAGATAGCATGACTGCCATACCCATACCTGCGCTACTTGGCATCAGCTGACCACCTAATGATGCCATTTGCTGCTCACTAAAGCCTTGACCAAAATCACGTAAAGACAATGAAAGTTGTTGCTTATCGCTTTGCCAATCGGCTTCAATAGTATTTTGCTGATTATTATTATTTGCCGAGACTGCATTTTGCAATAAATTTAAAATGGCAGGCAACAGCATGGCATCACTTAATATAGAGCACTTGGGCGCATCATTTAGCCAATGTAAGCGTTGCTCAGGAAAATGCAGTGTCATAGCATCTTGAATGGTGTTTTGTAATGTTTCGGCGCTAATCACCTGCTGAGTTTCGCCGGTTCTTAAGGCATTTGAAAGTGCTCTGAAATGCTCAAGTTGTTCTTTACATTGTGCTAATGGCTTAGCCATTTCTCGTACAATAGGATCATCAGACTGTTGCTCTTGCAACTCTTCGAATAACAACTGTAAGTTGGCAATCGGTGTTGCTAATTGATGCGTCACTTGGGCTGCGGCACCATCGAGTGTCAATAGTTGCTCATGTCTTAACTGCTGCTCGCGGGTTCGAGCAATAGTGGCTTCTCTTGATCTTAACGTGCTATTTAATGTGCCAATGACAAACGCGATAACAATGGCACTAATAACAAAGTTTATCCACATACCGATAAAATGATGCGTCATCTGCATTTGGTGCATGGTGTGTTCAGGCATTTTTATCAGTAAAAAACTGTAGGCAGCTATTGCTAACACTGCGATATAGGCAAGCCCCTTAGCATTCACAGAAACCGCGGCTATCATTATTGGCAACAACAATAGCGAGACAAATGCATTCGTTGCACCGCCACTTAACGAGAGTAAAATAGTTAAAAACAGGAGATCAGCGGTAAGTTGCATTAAAACAGCCGTTGGCTTGGCCTTTGTTACTTTTCGATAAGCAAAAATACTCAACAGTTGAAAAACGGCTTCAACGCAAATAACAGTGAGTAGAGGCAGTAAAGCAATCTGATATTCAAATAGAAAATAAACCGCAATCACAGCAATAAATTGCACTGCAATAGCGGCACTACGAAGTACTAATAAACGACTTATAGCCGGATCGGTTTGCATAGCGGACTCTTTACGACTTAATCATCGTCCATAGAAATAGTAAACACAGCACAGGGGGTGCCTTGATGAAAGACCATTTGCCATTGCTTGCCATTAAAACGCCAAAGCGACATACGCACAGAATAATTAAATTCTGAACGCGCAGAGCGCCTAAACGCGGCTTGATAACTTAATTGCGCAATATCATCACTCAGCATACGGCCTTTAAAGTGTTGATTATAAAACTGTGGAACAACTTCTGTAGGTAGACGGGTTAACACTTGGAATTTATTAAATGACGTGCCGTCTGCGGCAATCTCAATAAAATCATCATCGAGCAATGCATCAAGAGCCTCAGTTGATTGTCTCACCTCAGGCTCTAGCAATTGTCTTTCCGCATCAATCAAATGATTAAATAACGTCGCTTTAATTTTTCCGCTCATCTTTACCCTTACTGTTTGAGCACTTTACCGCCCTGCATAACAAAGTTGACGCTGTTTAGCTGACTTATATCATTAAGAACGTGTGTATTAACACTGATGATATCCGCTTGCTTACCAACACTCAAGTCACCCAGCTTATCGCTCTGCCCTAACAACTTTGCCGCCTCAACAGTCGCTGATTTTATAGCCTGCGTAGGTGTCATACCATACTTTACAAGGAGTGCAAATTCATCGGCGTTATCACCATGCTTAGAGACGCCTGAATCAGTACCAAATGCAATTTTAACGTTATTTTTTAGCGCTAGTTTAAATGAGGCTTGCATTTTTGGAGCCACAAACTCAACTTTATCTGCTATGGCCTTAGGCATGTTTGGATTACTTAAAACCTCTTTTTTAACAGTAGCACCTGCTAACAAGGTTGGCACCAAATACGCGTCATGCTGTTTAAATAGCTTTATCGTTTCTTTATCTAAAAACGAGCCATGTTCAATTGAATCAACCCCCGCCTTTAATGCGGCTTTTATTCCTTGTGTACCGTGTGCGTGAGCCGTTACTTTTCGCCCCAAATGATGCGCTGTATTAACGATTGCAAAAAGCTCTTCATCGGTAAATTGTTGATTAACACCTGCGGCAGTATTACTCAAAACCCCGCCAGTTGCCGTGATTTTGATCACATCAGCGCCACTTTTTATCACATCACGAACTGCTCTAGTGCAATCGTCAGCCCCATTACAGACCCCTAACCCCGCACCTACAGCTTCACTGATGTCTCGACGATAGCCATGCATATCAGCATGACCCCCCGTTGGAGTGATCATATCTCCTGCAGCAAAAATACGCGGGCCCACGATATCGCCACGTTCTATAGCTCGCTTCAATGGAAAAATAACTTGATAGCGACTACCAAGGTCACGCACAGAGGTAAAACCAGCATTCACAGTGCGCTGTAAATACTTTAAAGAACGTAGTGCATTATCTGCTTCGTACTCAGTGGTCCATTTATGTGGATTACGTTTTGCATCGCGCTCAAACGTAACATGTACGTGCATGTCAATAAGACCTGGCAATACCATCTGATTTTTTAGATCAATAACATCAGCATCACTGAGATTTAACTGCTCTTTAGTTAAGTAGCCTGATTTTATCGCAGCAATTTTGTTGTCTTCAATGACAAGTGTTTGCTCCTCTTTTACATCTTGCTCAGTGCCTGCGAGCATTTTTCCAGCGTAAATAATCGTCGTTTGTGCGTTAACAGCAAATGCGGATAATAAAGACAGTACCGATAATGTGCTTATTTTTAGATTTATTTTTTTCATGATCGCCTCTTTTTTATACTAGGTTTAACTTAAATACCGAGTAAATGCCATTATTTACGATGTGAAACTGCGTTACGCTAGTCTTAGGATGTGAATTTTGATATAACTTCGAAAAAATTAAAGTCGTCTGACCACATAAAGAGAACACATTATGTCTTATGCCCAAATTACTGGCTGGGGTAAATGTATACCACCAGCAAGCATCAGCAATGATGAAATTAGCAATATTGTTGATACCAATGATGAATGGATCACAACACGTACAGGCATTAAATCTCGTCGTGTCAGTCATGTTTCTACTGCCGATTTAGCCACTGTTGCCGCAAAGCAAGCTCTTGCCTGTGCTGGTGTTGACGCTAAAGACATTGATTTGGTGTTATTAGCTACGTGTACCCCTTCAACGATGGTTGCTAACACAGCGTCTTTGGTTCAAAAAAATATTGGTGCGGTAGGCGCCGCCGCGATGGATACCAACGCTGCATGTTCAGGCTTTTTATATGCATTACAAGCTGCAACCGCACAAATTCGTGCAGGCATCATCAAAAAAGCTGTCGTTATTGCTGCTGAGCGTATGACTTGGTATGTAAACTGGGCTCGCCGTGACAGTGCGGTATTATTTGGTGATGGCGCTGGTGCAGTTGTGTTAGAAGCGTCAGATACGCCATCTGGTTTACTTGCAACCAAAACGGGTTGTGATAGCGAAGACAGAGATATTCTTCACATCGAAAACTTTGGTAGCGATCTTAACAAGTACCAACCAATTGGCCCGTCTAATTTATTATTTGAAGGCCGTGAAATTTTCAAACGTGCAGTAAAAGGCATGAGTGAAGCCTGTGATGATGTTTTAAACCAAGCACAGTTACAACTTGATGATATTGATGTATTAGTGCCTCATCAAGCTAACTTACGCATTATCCAAGCAATTCAACAGCGCCTGAAAGTAGCTGACGAAAAAGTTATGGTTAACATAGCGGATTACGGCAATACATCCGCAGCAACAATTGCCATCGCACTTTGTGAGGCCGTAGAACAAGGCTTAATTAAGCCGCATTCAAATATAATGTCAGCTGCCTTTGGTGCTGGTTTAACGTGGGCTGCAAGCTACATAAAATGGGGGGAGCGCGTTACACCAATAGCGAAGTCTGACGCAGCTTTACCACCTTGTGATAAGACAGGGCTAGAGTTAGTGGCCCCTGCGGTAGCAGCGTGTAAAGGCACTGAATAATTCAAATTAAATTAGATATAAGCGCGGCAATAGTCGCGCTTTTTTGTGAGGGTTTCAATGGAATTATTAGGCATTCATCATGCAGCTATCATTTGTAGTAATTACGCTCACTCGAAGCATTTTTATACAGAAATTTTAAAACTGCCTGTCATTCATGAGCAGTATCGCAGTGCACGTGATTCTTATAAGCTAGATCTAGCACTTCCTGATGGCAGTCAGATTGAATTATTTTCTTTTCCTGATGCACCACAAAGGCCAAGCTATCCAGAGGCTCAGGGATTACGCCATTTAGCGTTTAAAGTTGCTGATATTGCTAAAGCGAAAGCATATTTAGAACAGCATGGAATTGTAGTTGAAGAAATAAGAGTGGATGAAATCACCGGGAAGCAGTTTACGTTTTTTGCCGATCCCGATGATTTGCCATTAGAGCTATACCAACTTTAATTTTATTGAAAACGCTCTTGTAGGTAATTAAACACCGCCCGAATACCCAGTGCTTCACCGCCAACAGGACGTCCTGGTAATGCACGTAAATTCCAAGCCATTACATCAAAGTGAACCCAAGGCGTGCTCGGTTCAATAAACTCCTTCAAATAAAGCGCTGCGGTAATTGCACCGCCGAATGGAGTTGACGCACAATTGGCAATATCTGCCACATCGCTTTTTAATAGTGCTTTGTATTGATCAAACAGCGGAAGTTGCCAAATTGGGTCATGACAGCTTTCGCCGGCATCTAATAATTTATTGGCAACATCACGGTTATTCGCAAAAAAACCAGGTAACTCAGTACCAAGGGCAATACGACATGCGCCTGTTAACGTTGCAAAGTCGATAATAAGTTCTGGATTATCATTTTGCGCTTCAGCTAAAGCATCACATAAGACCAAACGACCTTCAGCGTCAGTGTTGTCAATTTCAACCGTGATCCCTTTACGTGTTTTGATCACATCGCCTGGTCTAAATGCATTACGTGATACGGCATTTTCAACCGCAGGTACTAAAACACGTAAACGAATAGGCAGGTTGGCAGCCATGATTAACTGTGCAAGACCAATCACGTGTGCAGCACCACCCATATCTTTTTTCATGTTGCGCATGCCCGAACTTGGTTTTAAATCTAAACCACCTGAGTCAAAACAAACCCCCTTACCTACTAGCGTTATTTGAGGTGCATCTTGTGCTCCCCAACGTAAATCTAGCAAGCGAGGTTTATTTTCACTCGCACGACCCACCATATGAATAGTTGGGTAGTTTTGTTCTAAAAGCTCATCCCCAACCCATTCACTGAAATCACCATCGTAGGTGTCGGCTAGGTCTGCCATTACCTGAGATAGATGCTGAGGCATCATATCTGCAGCGGGCGTATTTACTAAATCACGAACAAGATTAATCGCATTTGCTTGTTGTGTTAATCGCTCAACAAGGCTTTTATTTGTAATTGCTAATTGCGCGCGCGGTGAAGGCTTCTCTTTGTATTCGCTAAATTCATAGCCGCCTAGCATAAAACCAAGCGCAACCTGTTCTATGAACTTTTCTTCACCTTGTATTTGGTAACAACCAGCAGGCAGTTTTGTCGATAGCTCACCGGCTAACCAAAAATCTTGAAGATCTGCCACTAAACAATAAACGTGAGTAAGCTCACCGGATTCACTGTCGGCAACCAAAGCCAAACCTTTATTCTTAAAATCGCAATTAGCAAGCCAATTTTGCAGTGCCTTTGATTGTGATTCAAGCCAATCTGAAAGTTGCGCTTTTTCAACGAAAGATAAAGGAATACCCGATGAAGAATGACGAATTAATGAACTCATTAAACGACTCTAAATGAAGAAAAGATAATTAAGCATACCAATAACAAGCAACAAAAGGTATAGCATTCAAGCTATTTAGCTAAATCAAAGAAATAAAAATTATTTTTGATTTTTCTCTTCGGCCTCTTCTTTGGCTACTTGCTGATCGATCTCTTTAATTGACTTGTTGATATTAAAAGAGCTAGGTAAAACATCTACACCAACCCAATGACCTAACTTTACAACTAAGGGGATCGTTATTGGTGCAAAGGGTAAAACAGCAAAGACGCCAAGACCCAAGCCTTTTAAAATATCTAAGAATTGTTCATTAGCAGTGTGTAATTCTTCTTTGCTGGCATTGCCTTGGGTGTAACGCTTGTAGATATGCAACATTTCTTTGGTTTCTTGCTTTTCTTGGGCAAGTGCAATTTTTAGTGCCAGCATAGCGCGCTTGAAACGTAATTGCTGACGTCTTTTTGTAATTTTAGCCACCCTAAACGGGGCTCTATGAATGACTTTATATAATCGCATGTTGCTATTCTCACACAGCAAGGGGACTTCACAAAGCATAATTTACTTATATTAATTTTTACATTACCCTGCAGTTCTTTTATTACTATTTTAAATTTCACATGTACGAAACTAACCAGCACAGCGATAATAAACCACAAAAGCCTGCCCCAGATGAGTGCTGTGGTGGAGGTAGTTGCTGTCCTTGTGTTTGGGATGAATACCGTGAAAAATTAAAGCAATGGCAATTAAGTAATAAAACACAACAAAATAAGTAAATCGTTCCAACCCGTTTTTAGCTCAAAAATCATACAAACAATCAATAATTAAATTTTTTTTCTAACAAACCGATAAATCCTGACTATTTTTAATCAATTTAAGAATAATTTATCTTCTTAACTTTCATGCACATAATAAAGATAATCACAATAAATTAGACTCCTCCCAACCAAAAACAACACACCATTAACAATTTGCAAAATAAATTTACAGTCGGTATAAGTTGTTTACACCAAGTTTAAATACCTATTTGGTGGCATAATCATAACTATTCTAACTGGGGAAGTCAGAATGAAATTAAAAAATAGTGCGCTACATCACGCAATTAAGTTTGCATTAGCAACCACAACTGCTGGTCTATTTGTATCAGGTTCGGTCGTTGCGGCAGAGCAGACAGCTGAAGAAACAAAAGTTAATAAAAATGTTGAAAAAATTGCTGTTGTGGGAACACGTTCAGCACCACGCTCAATTGGTGACTCACCGGTACCTATTGATATTATCGGTGGTGAAGAATTAACGAAAGCAGGTAACACAGACATGCTTGAGCTATTAAAAGGCTCAGTTCCGTCTTTTAATGTGCATCAAAACCCAATCAGTGACGCTGCGTCACTTGTTCGCCCTGCCAACTTACGTGGCTTACCGTCTGACAGTACATTAGTATTAGTAAACGGCAAACGTCGCCACCGTGCTTCTGTTATTGCATTTTTAGGCGGTGGTATTAATGACGGTGCTCAGGGTGCTGATATTTCAGTAATTCCTAGTATTGCTCTAAAACAAGTTGAAGTACTTCGTGATGGTGCTGCTGCACAGTATGGTTCTGATGCTATCGCGGGTGTAATGAACTTTGTATTAAAAGATGCCTCTGAAGGCGGCTCTTTTGAGATCCGTAAAGGTGAATACTATGAAGGCGACGGCGATACCACGCAAATCTCTGGTAACGTAGGTCTTCCTTTCACTGATGATGGCTTTGCAAACTTAAGCTTCCAATACAAAACGGCTGACGCTACAAGTCGCTCAGTTCAGCGTCCTGATGCAGCTGCACTTGCTGATGCAGGTGTTCCTGATGTCTCTCCTCTAGCGCAAGTTTGGGGTGCACCAGAAGTTGATGACGATATTTCAATTTTCGGTAATATCGGTCTCGATTTAAGTAATACATCTCAATTTTACATGTTTGGTAACTACTCTGAGCGTGATGTGCGCGGTGGTTTCTACTATCGTAACCCACATACTCGCCCAGGTGTGTACTCAAATGACGGCGGCGAAACGCTACTTGTTGGTGATTTAACTGGCGACATGAGCGGCAACTGTCCGACTGATATCATGATTGATGACAACGTGTTAGATAACCCAGATTACATTAACGGTGTTGCTAACAACCCTGACTGCTTTGCATTTAATGAAATTCTACCAGGCGGTTTTACACCTAACTTTGGCGGTAACATTACAGATACTGCACTAACAATTGGTACTAAAGGCGAAGTAACTAGCGGCTTTTTAGAAGGCGCATACTACGACTTAAGTGGTTCTGTTGGTTTTAATGAATCTCGCTATTTCATTTACGATACAATCAATGCTTCGCTTGGCCCTGAAAGCCCGCGTGACTTTAGCCCTGGTAAATACACACAGTTAGAAAAGAACTTTAACGCTGATTTATCAAAAGGCTTTGACTTTGGTTTAGCTTACGACGTAAACGTTGCCGGTGGTTTAGAGTGGCATGAAGAAACATTCACTGTAGTTTCAGGTGATGTGGCTTCTTTTACTGCGGGTCCTTTAACAGAGCAAGGTTTTGGTATTGGCTCAAATGGTTTCCCAGGTTTCAAACCATCTGATGCTGGTGAATACACACGTCGTAACTACGCAGCTTACGTCGATATTGAAGCACCATTTACCGAAGACTTTTTAATGGGTTTAGCACTTCGTTACGAAGATTATGACACCTTTGGGTCAACCACTAACTACAAACTAACAGCGCAATACCACTTAACTGAAGACTTAAATATTCGTGGTTCATTAAGTACAGGTTTCCGTGCTCCAACCGTTGGTCAAGCTAACGTTAGTAACGTGCAAACAAACCTAAGCAGTGGTGTGTTAGTGGATTCTGCTCTATTACCACCAACAAACCCAATTGCAGTGCAATTAGGTGGTACAGAGCTTGAGCCAGAAGAATCGCAAAGCTACACATTTGGTGCAGTTTGGACATTGGGTGACTTATTCT
Organism: Pseudoalteromonas sp. CO133X; assembly: GCA_004208945.1. Classification (GTDB taxonomy): domain Bacteria; phylum Pseudomonadota; class Gammaproteobacteria; order Enterobacterales; family Alteromonadaceae; genus Pseudoalteromonas. Next base: position 539,555 of record SGPE01000030.1, read on the forward strand.
TAACGGTTGATTATTACAACATTCAAGTTGATGACCGTATCAGTCAATCAGACAAAATTGAGTTAAGCCAAGCGGATAAAGACACACTAGAAGCAGCAGGCGTACCTAACGTACAAAATCTTGCTCAAGTTAGTTTCTTTACCAATGATTTTGATACCACAACGCAAGGTGTTGACTTAGTGGCTAACTATGCAACTGAATTGTTAGGTGGTAGCTCTACATTCAGCTTAGCTTATAACTGGAATGATACTGAAGTAACTAAATCAAGCCCAATCACAGGCGAATTTAAAGTAAGCCGCCTTGAAAATGATTTACCAAATCACCGCGCAACACTTAGCTGGGCGCAACAGTGGGAAGATTTCTCTGCATTTACACGTGTGAACTATTTCGGTGAATACCAAGGCGTGCACGTAGATTACGACGCAACAGCTAAAACAGCTGATGCAGCTGTAACCATTGATGCAGAAGTAACGTACTTCTTAACTGAAGAAATCAGTTTCTCTGTTGGTGCACAAAACCTGTTTGACCAAGAAGCTGAAAAACTCGACTTCTTTGATAACACAGGCATTCCAAATAGCAACTGGGGTGGTAAGTACTACGAAACCTCTCCGTTTGGTATTAACGGCGGTTTCTACTACGTAAAAGCAACCTATACGTTCTAAGCGAGCTTAGTAACTAGCTGTGCTTCATACAGAGTAGGAACTAACCAAGCTAAATAAAAAGGCGAAAGACATTTCGCCTTTTTCGTTTTATAGTGAATAAAAATAATAATTTCATCGTAATGTCATGTTGCTAAATAAAGCCAATCAACTCCTTGCAGAAAACAAATTAAAAAAAGCTGAATTTCACTTCAAAGCATTGTTAGATGCCAACCCTGAAAGTGGTGAAGCCCTATTTGGTCTAGGTAGAATTGCGCTACGCTTAGAGCGATATGACGCCGCTGTTTACTTATTACAACGCGCTTGTGAGCGGCTTCCTTATATGCTTGAGCCTTTGCATGCACTTGCAGATGCGTTTAATGGTGTTTACTCTCCAAACGATGCTTTAACTGTGCTTGAGTATGCAAAGTCCATCGCCAGTCACAATCCTGAGCCTCATTACTACCTTGCTCAACACTACTTAACTTATGGCGAGCTAGATAAAGCGTACAGCACATTGCAACATGCTTTGACCATGGGTGACTACCCTGTAAAAGCCTATATTTTATTTGAACTTGTGCAGTTTGCACGGTTTAATCACGAGCAAAACTACATACAAGAACTGCATCAGTTTCTCACACTCACAAATAACTTACGCTTAAAAATGGTTTGTTATTATGCGCTAGGTAAAAGCTACGATATTTTAGACGACACAGACCAAGCATTTAATTACTTTACACTTGCCAACAAACTACAGTCTAAGTTAACAACATTTAAAACCGCAGCGCTTACGCCGTTTTACCACGATATTATTCAACATAATAGCCAGGCTTTAATCAATTCTCGCGATCGCTTTTTTAGTGGTACTATTACGCCAGTGTTTATTATTGGTATGCCCAGAAGTGGCTCAACTTTGCTTGAGCAAATGTTAATAAGCCATGATAGCTTTTCAAGCTTAGGCGAAGATGCAAGCATTAGTAATGAGGTAGTCGCGTATATTGAACAACAAACGCAGACCCCTTACCCTGCTTGCTTGGCGAAGCTTGATCAAGGGCTGATCAATCATGCCCGTAACATCTACATTGAACGAATAAAACAAGCGCCCCAAGTGCGCCCATTTATGATCAACAAACTACCCGCTAACTATCAATCTCTCGGCTTAATCTATTTGTTATTTCCAAATGCCAAGTTTATTAATATGCAGCGCGACTACAATGCGATTGCATGGTCAGTCTTTAGCAATTATTTTGCTGAAAACGAACCCTACTTTTGCTCTCTCACTGAGTTCAAACAGTACTTTGATTTATACACTCAGCTTATGGCACATTGGCAGCACATTATGCCAGAAGCGATTTTTGATCTTAACTATGAACAACTTGTTACAGAGCCAAAACAAACATTGCAATCTTTAAGCGAGTTTTTGACTATTAAATACAGTGACCACTTTTTAGATTTTTATAAATCGAACAAGCCTGTAGCGACACTCAGTAAAGCGGCTGTCAGGCAACCGCTTTCAACAAAGGCAACAGAAAAATACAAACGCTACGAAGTAGCAATGCAAAAGCTTATGAGTGGTCCTCAAACCAATTCAGAAGATCAACAAACTGGTCCTGACGAGCCTGTGGGTGAGTAAGCATGTTAATGTGGTCATAATCGACTTTATGACCATATTTTCGCCCATAAATAGTCATAGTTTGTTTACCTATACCTGACTCAGCCATAAACTTTTCGATATCAATGGGCTGGCACAGTGCTTTGTCTTTAATCCCCGCAACATGCATGATAGGTGGTAACGATTTATCGGCTAATGCTTTAGCGTAATCAAAACCATCATCAGTATCGATCCAAGGTTTGCGCTTAGCCCATTGCATACTTTGGTAATGGGATTTACGGGTTTCATCATCACTGCCCCACTTAAGTTTTTTAGCAGGAACAAAGCCATGCTTGCGGGCAACTAATGGCGCCAGTCCATACCAAATTAAATTACCTTGAATATACTTACTCGGATGGTGGTTATACAAAGACCGCTTAGAGCCAAAATAAGCACACGCTTTTACATCGTCAATCAGCTCAGGAAAACGCGCAAATACACTGTTCATTAACACCCCGCCCCAAGAGTGTGCCACCCAATAACGAGCAGGCTCACCTTCAAGCTGTTTAATCTTTTCTAAAAATGCGGGAATATCTTCTAAAATAGCTTCAGTTTGACCATACTTTGCATGCTTCGATATGGCAGGCTTACTCTCTCCACGACCACGTAAATCAGCTACATAGCAAACATAACCCTGCTCAGCTAAAAAAGGGGCCAAGCCTTTATTACTGTGGGTGTAAAAGATTTTGCCATTTTCTACGGCACCATGCATAAAAAACACTGCAGGCCCTTTGGCATCCGTTCTACTAATACGGCGTAAGTGTAATGTTTGGCTTTCGGCGAGCTTTATAAATACTGATTCTTGTTTAATCGTCACGTTTGACCTTTTTATTCTTAGAGACTCATCGTACCAGTATTAAGTTACGCCAGTCTATTAAGCAAAGCAAGCATGATGCGATGAACTCTAATTGTATTTTTAAAGCCAAATATGTATCAAATGTTTAAAAAGTTAAACCCTAGAAATTTTGCTTTTAAAGCTGCCTCCTTTATTGAGCCTTACCATTTAATGAAACAATTCTCACAATTTGCAAAAATAAACCTCTAAAGTCACAATTACCTTGTAAAGAATAAACCTAGCTTTCTTCACTAGTATCTTGCCTAGAGAGTCGCTTTACCCAACTGTAACACCAACTCAAAAGAAAAATACCACTTAAAATAAGTAAATATAAAGCAGAGATATTAATAACATCAAATACGTTCAAGAATTCTATTAGCTCACTTGCACTAAAAGAGCCTATGGGAAATGACAATAAAATTAGCATTGTTGAAATAGAGACAACATTAGTAATATTAGACTTATCAACTTCTTTCTGTCTTTCTGTATATAAAATAATAAGATTGATTGTACTCATCATTGTTATGACACTCCATGCAACAACCACTGCTACAAAACCTATCCTAATAGATAACAAATATATGCATAATGCAGTTACCAAGCCTGTGCACGTTAATAGTAATTCTATATCAAACCTATAATTATAAATAAAAGACGTAATTCGTTTACCGACTAATAACCCAATAAAAGAAATGGCATAAACAATACCGACATCTACATCTGAAAGAAAATATTCTGTTTTAAGTAAAAACATAAATAAAGAAACAAAACAATTCAAACCAATACCAGCCATAAAAAACCGTAGAATAGCAAAAGAGAGAAATCTTGATTCAATTATTATTTTGAATCCGTTTTTAATAGTTTTATAAAGGCTGCCAGTTTTCTCTAGCTCACGATCATGAAATACAATAAATAAAGTTATAAACCAAGAAACTAAAAAGCCAAAACCAGTAAGAAGCAAAGCAGATTTATAGCTTATAACAGAAGCCACAACAGCTCCCAGCATAGGCCCCAGAATGGGAAAGAATGAATCTATAAAAGCGATCCCACCTGACACAGAATGGATTTGTTTTGATGTGAAAGCTCTTGGGATAGCACCATGAAAAAAGCTATGATAAGAAGTTGTTATAGATGCAATTAAAAATGAATATAATATATATAGCTCACTAGGCATTTCATCATGCCACAGACTAAATAAAGCTAAACACAATACAAATCCTATAAAATCCATAAGCAGCAACAGTTTTTTATTATCGAAGCGCTCGGATACGTAGCCAACAAACAACGAAAAGAGAACGACAGGTAAAAATTGCGCTGCATACGCCAAAGCCATTAGCTGTGCGGAGCTTGTTGCAGTAAATATATATAAGGGGGTGGCAAATTTGAAAATCCAATTTCCAGCAGACGAGATAAAATAAGCCATCATTAGCAATGGCATATTTTGATTTTTCTTACAACTGCTCATAAATTAAGGCCTAATAAATCAAACGCTATGTCGCAGAAACGACTATCAAATCAACTTCTTTATTTATGGTTTGGTATATATTTAAACCTCGTTCAGTAAATTGACCATGCTGATCGATTATTTCTTTGCCATGATAGAAACGCCTCTTTGCACTTGATAACATCTCTTGAAATTCTGCGTTTTTTTTCCATTCTTCCAAACACGATAAAGTATGAAATGTTTTAAAAATATTCCCCAACACATAGTGAGCATGAAATAGCCCCGCCATAGGTCGCAAATCAGAGCGGAATGGAGCTGGATATTTTTCATTAGGTGAGTTTTTTATTAATTCATCATGTGCTTGCTCTAAGAATAATCTATGATGCGCCAACTCATGAATCAAATCTTCAAGATATGTGCATATAGAACTAGTTCCGTATGATCCAATAATCACACATCCGAATAACTTAACTGTTGAAGCAGAAGTAATAAACCGCGTGTCCGTAGGACCAGTAATTAGCAAATTAGGAATAAAGTTAACTAATTGTTGATAATATTCTGGCAAGTGAGTTTCAATGGTTGAAAGTGCTTTATATATTTTTTTCTTTTCCTGCTCTAAATCATTTGAAAAAGCACCAAATAAATAAGCTGCTTCATTGTTATCAGGTCTATCATATATGGAACGAATCAATGCATGCTCTTCGCTTTTCATAAACATTTTATCCGCAAAAGTTACCTTTATTTCTGATAACTTATAATGATAACTATCTATAGCTTTTTGTAGGAAGGATTTAGCAGCCACTAAATCATTTTCCTCAATTTTCTTCAAACACGAAAAGTAGTAGCCATAAGTCATCCAACTAGGAGAAAGCTCTGAAGTATTATGAATTTCAACTTTCAATGCCTCACTCAAATATAAGATAGAGGCAGTTACTCTTTCATCAAAATATTTCTTTTTTTCCAGTAATTTTTCGAGTGTTTCCATTGGAATTTAAACCTTTCAATATATGAAATACAAGAAATCAAAGACAAAGCTAAGCTTTGTCTTTGAGAAGTATTAGAGTTAAGACTTCTTAACTTCATTTTTTGACCACAGTTTTACTGCAGTAAATAAAACACCTTTCGGATGAAATAATTTTTCTTTATTTATATTCATAATAAAATCCTTCAATTTATTTGACATTTTTAAAGTGCACCTACAAAAGGTACACTTTAAAAATACCTTGAAAGGGCATAAAGTCAACATAAAAAACATCTTAATTTAACTGTTTTCACAACCCATTAAATTACATTTGCAAAAAACAAAATAAAACCAAAAAGTTACAAAAGCCAATTTGGATATAAAGAAAGGTTTAGAAATAATTATTTAGTGAGAAATCGTTTAGCAGCTATAAGAAACTTATACTATTAACCGATCACTTCCATTAATTTTAAGAAAATTTTCTAGGTATAAATTTAAATTTTTAAACTTATACTGATAAAATATAAAGCTGAACTTTCCTATTTATAAAAATATGCATCTGTATTTATAAAATTAAGCTGAGTCAGTCTGGCTATCGTCACGCCTATGAAGTTAAAGGCAATATAATCATGTGACCGTTTTAGCAGTTGGAAAACGCGAGCGTAACGATGTTTATAGTAAAATGTACATACCACTTGCCACCGTAACTGAATAACCTATGGCGTTTAATAAAACCAGCAGGTAGCTTTTGTTTTTCTGAGTAATCGTTTGGCAGGCGAATATATAACTTATAATCCAGTCCAGTTTCTTGAGATTTTATTTGCAGAGTATGCGTATTTCGAATTTTAAATTCCGTCACTTCCTTGGCACTTAGAGACGCAGAGAAAAAACAACAGAAAAAGCTAGCTTATTAAAATTAAAAATTATTTGTATTAAATTTCAGTGGGTTAAGAAAAATCTGTGAACTATTAAAAGTACAAACAACGCAACCACCTGACCTAACTTGCTGTACTGTAAACACTAACGTTAAAACTAATCGAAGATGCCAAGCACTGAGAATCCCTTTGATCCGCCCTAATATGTATACTCTCTATTGAAACGTCGAACTTTAGTACGTATATTTTTCATAGGGGATAACGTATTCAACTGGACCATACGCCCTAAAGTCCATTGCTCATACAACGCGACACCATATAACTCATGGTCACTTAAACTTGAAACAAGTAAAAGTATCTCGTTCACCGTAGACTCAAGCTCCCTGAGAAGAACATCGTATTTCCAATCACGATATTCTTCGTGGAAACTTTCGGCGAGTAACCCCAGTTGATTCCATTTATAACCGGTTTCAGGGAAATCCACATGCTGATTTTGAGATTTTAGGTGGTGCCATTTAAGAACGAGCTTGCTCCAACCAATCAGGTAAGCCACTGTGTCACTAACGCTAATGATTGTACCTTTGACGTTTCCCTCTATGCCAAGCTTACGAGCTTTGCTTTGTGGAATTGAGCGATAATCAGCCATTAATTTTGGAAATGTTGAGTCTATAGCTAACTTCAATTCAATCTTATTTCTTGGTACAGAAGACATTTTAACCTCTATCTTAATACTACCCGTTAAGGGTGAGCAACATAATATAGCCGTTTCGGCCTACCACCTAAACACCAAAGCTAATGTGGTTGGAGCGTTTTATTAGGTTTTTATAGCTTAATAAGAGCGAGCATGTCTTGACCATCTTCGTCCATGCCAACCTCCTCAAAACCAAAACTAGAATAAAAGTCTTTTGCCACTGGGTTTTTGGGATTGTAGCAAATCTCGATTTCCTTGATTGTCGAATCTGTCGTGATTTCTTTTAAAACCATCTTTAACGCTTTTCTTCCAATGCCCCTTTTCTGATGATGTTGGTCTACCATAAAACGCCAAATTGAAATTTTTGATGGGTTCTCTAAAACCCACATAAAAAAACCAACTGGCTGACCATTGTGGCAAATCGCTTTGCAGATATACCCTGAGTTATAATGAGCTTCTACAAGAGACCACATGTTGCTAGCTACATACTCTTCTTGCTCATCGGTTACATCTAAATCACAAACAGCTTCGTAATTCGATTTACCTATTCCTTCCAGTGAAATATCCATGTTACTCCTTAACCTTAATAATATTTGAACGATTAGTTCAATTCTTTGCCTCAAACCGTCTCGCGTTTCTACTTACGGATGTTTACTTTACGAGGTAATTAATTGATAAAGTTAACAAAAAACAAAGTTCTGTGATTCGCTCTTTATCGAAGCTTGGCTCAGTTAAAGAGCCAATCGTTAGCTAAAAGCTAAATTTGTGTGTGGGCTCTTGATTGCATAGTCATGCATATTTTAAGATGAGTTCAGTGCAACTTAATTGTTTATTATTTAATTTTATAAAGTTTGGTGTTGTACTAACAGCTTCAAAACCAAATTTGTGCAATATGTGCATTGAAGTAGGATTATTATTTAGCACTTGGGCGTTGAGTTGTTTTAAATTAAGCTTACTTTTTCCAATATCAATTAATTGCTCTAAACAGTAAGTTGCCACACCTTGAGATGTAAAATCTTTGCCAACACGATAACCGACATAAGCACTTTGGTCTGAAATATTTTTTAAGTTAGCTCTCGCGACAATAACATTATATTTAAGTATAACTCCGCAAAAGGCATTACCTGAATTTATTTGATTAAGTAGAGAATCAATATGTTTATTAACACCGCTGTGAGAGTAAAAGTCATTAGGCCTTGGCGAAATATAACTTTCAAACCATTCTCTATTTTTCAATTCAAAGTCCAATAGTTTACTTACATGACTTTTAGTGAGGACTTCAAATTTCATATGTACCTTTAATGTGGTAGTAATTTAGAAAATATTCCAAGACTGCATACTTGTAAAGTTGATACCGGTTGTCGTTCATTCTTAAACCAAGTGCAGTTGAATATCAAGACACATGTTAGTGGCGTCTAAGAGAGCTTGTTATAAATTACTTTCTACCATTTCTTTGATCGTTTTTGCTTTAACAAAGTGATCCAACTTATGAGTTTGGATCCACCATGTAGCCGCTTCCATTAGCAATTCAGGGCAATCATTTTTATTTTTAAAAAAGGCGTAAAATGACAGACCAACATTCTCTCCCTTGCTCTTCATTTTCTTATCGCAAACTTCCAGTATTTTGGCTCTCAATTCTTCTCTCATAAATTTCCTGTCAATCTATTGTTTGTATTTTTAGTGCTATCAGCAGACTTTTACTATGTTACTAACTTTATATTAATAACACAGATAAAACACTTAGCCAGATCAACTTGACCCAATACGATAGACGCTGATAAAAGCCAGTTAATTTTCTATTTTTCAAACCTTTAGCCATTTTTACTAAATAAAAAATAGCTAACAAAACGACAATAATTGAAAACACTCTGAACTCAAAAGGAATATAAGTAGAGGCAGGGCTGAATGCGACTATTACTGGGGCAATTAAAAGAGATAAAAGCATCATAACACCCGCCCATGAGTGTATTTTACAGCTCAACGTTGGTGACTGGGTATAAGGGTCTTTATCCATTGGAAAGTAACCCGCAACCCATGTTCCTATTCCATGGAGCATTATAAGAATACCTGTAACGACAAGAGCAATGTTAGCATTATTAAGCTGTGTTAAATGCCAACCAAATAAGCAAAATATAAAACCGAGTGGATAATTATTGATAATAGGTGATAACTTTTCAGTGGGGCTACCCGCAGCGCCTAATTCACTGCAAAATTGGTTTTTATGGTCGTAATTTGGGTAAAACTTAGCCGTTACGAAAACACCGACAGAAATCCAAATCGTAGCCAGTAAACCAGATAGCGCAGAAATGCTCTCAAACATAAAAATCCTTTTATAATAAAATACATCTTAATAAAAATTGCCGATGAGAATATCCTATTGAGCTTAATTATACTAGCGCAAGCAATTTGCTTATCACTACCTGTGACTTAAACAAATTCAGTGAGTAATTTATGTTAATGCCAAAACAGGAGGGTGGAAGCACTCAGCACAGCGACTTGCAAAAGTGGTAGATAATTGCGTAGCAATTTGAATAACACTTTTACAGACCGCTGCCGTTGATTATTGGCTTTTCTTATCTATCTTTTCGATTTGAAGTTTATCTAGTTTAAATCTAATATTATTAAGTTCTGTCAAAACTTTATTTAACTCCATGTTATCATTTCTAATTTTTGACATCTCCAGCTGAAGCTTTTCATTTTCAAGCTTTAGCTTATTAATTTCGTGAGGTGTTTTTCTCCATGAATTAACCTTATCGAATATTTGAACGAGTATATATACTGTTCCAAAACCCGCTGCAATCAATTCCAATGAAAATGGTGAATTTAAACTAAGCTTTTTAACAATTAGATCCTCAGCATCATTATCTAACTCATTTATAAACTTGCTAGATGAATCTAAGGCACTAAATAAATCAGCAAAATCTGAAAGTGTTATATCTTCAAGATCTTGAAATGACATCTTTAGTGAGTACTGCTCTCGCTCATACATATAGTAATAATAGTAGTAGACACTACCCTCCAATTAAAAATGAAAGTTAACGCCCTAAACAGCTGCACGCTGTTCAGCGTCTGGTTGATTTTGCTTGTTAGTATTCGATGGTGCCTGATCAAACTCTGTTGGAGGTGCGTTCCTTTTTGTCTTCTCAACAATTAATTTGTATTTGTCCATCATATTCACAATTGCACTATTATCTGGATCTATCGTTCCTTCAAGCGCACTAGTTAAGTTAGCAATTTCTGCAGCATCATCTCTCGCCCTTACACATAACTGAGCTAACTTCAACTCTTCTTGAGTATTTGGCTTTGGCATTAATGAAATTTGGTTTTGCCAAGCTTGCTGCTTCTGAGTAGCGGCAGCGTTGATGCCAGCGAAAAGGTACTGGAGCTCATTCTTACGTTTTTTTGATTCATTTATAATTGCAGCTTGATATATGGCTATTGCAGTACCGATTACCCCGATAACTAAACCCAAGACTTCCATCATAACTCGAACTCTCCTTGAGAATACTAACAGCTTAATGATTAGAAGTGCGTATAGAAATTCCACTATTAAGTCTCTAAACACCATTCCAATTAATTTTAAACTAAACAACTCACGAATTTAATCTTTTATTAACTGAAATGCAACAAGAATATTCTGGTAGAAACCAAACTAATCATCAAAGAGAGCCGAGTAAAAATTCGTTATATAAATTTACTCTAATTTGCTTCACACTCGAAGCAAACCTTAAGTGTATTTAACTTTAACGTATTTAGGACACGATAAGTTAACGAATAGCCTTCTATATCTAAGTTAAGAAATTAGCAATAGATACAGTTTGCCTTTTGCTAGTTATAAAAATATCCACCGTAACTGCGCCAGAGCCAAGATTAATTTGTTACAATCTGCTTTTAATATGGCTAATACATAGGTTTTTCTTAATGCATCCGCGAAATCGCCACTTAAATGGCTACGACTTTACTTTGCTATGCAAAGATACCCCTGCCCTAGCAGCTTTTATAAAGCGAACGCCAACGAGCACTGATACGATAGATTTCACCAATGCATTAGCGGTCAAAACGCTCAACCAAGCGTTATTAAAAAGCCATTACAAAATCGATTTTTGGGATTTGCCCGAGACCTACCTTTGCCCGCCGGTACCTGGGCGTGTTGATTACATTCACCACTTAGCTGATTTACTAGCAAAAGATAACCAAGGGCATATTCCAACAGGTAAACAAGTAAAAGTGCTTGATGTAGGCACAGGTGCAAATGTGATTTATCCGCTTACTGGTAATCACGAATATGGCTGGCACTTTACAGGTTCAGATATCGATGCCTTATCCGTTAAAATTGCAAAGCAAATTGTGCAATTTAATCGACTTAAAATTACTATAAAACAGCAAAGCAATACCAATAAAATGTTTACAGGGATTATTTCTCATAAAGATGTATTTCACCTTACTTTATGTAACCCACCGTTTCATGCCAGTGAACAACAGGCCAAACAAGGTACTGACCGTAAGTGGAAAAACTTAAACAAAGCCCCGCAAAAAGTGCTTAATTTTGGTGGCCGACAAAATGAGCTCTGGTGCGAAGGTGGTGAGCGCGAATTCATCAGTAAAATGATCATTGAAAGCCAAGAGTTTGCCGAGCAGTGTATTTGGTTTACGTCACTGGTTTCTAAGTCTGACACCTTGCCAGCTTTAAAAAAATTGCTTAGTACACTTGATGTGAAAGATGTAAAAGTTATAAAAATGGCACAAGGCCAAAAAATAAGTCGCTTCATTGCTTGGAGTTACTTTGATAAAAACGACCGCCAAGCCATTCTAAACGAACTAGTATAAGGATAATAAGATGATCGACTTTCGTTCAGACACAGTAACTAAACCTACAGCACAGATGCGCGCAGTTATGAATGACGCAGCTGTCGGTGATGATGTTTACGGCGACGACCCAAGCGTTAATCAGCTTGAACAATATGCTGCTGAGCGCCATGGTTTTGAAAGCGCCCTTTATTGTAGCTCAGGTACACAAGCAAATTTACTGGCACTGATGGCGCATTGTGAACGTGGCGACGAATACATTTGTGGTCAACAAGCACATAACTACAAATTTGAAGGTGGCGGTGCTGCTGTTTTAGGTTCTATTCAGCCGCAACCTATTGAGAATAATACTGATGGCACTATAGATTTAGACAAAGTAGTGGCTGCAATTAAAGCTGATGATTTTCACTTTGCAAAAACCAAACTACTGAGCTTAGAAAACACTATTGGCGGCAAAGTACTCCCACTTAGCTACCTTAAGCAAGCAAGAGAATGTGTAAATAAACATAACCTTGCTCTGCACTTAGACGGTGCCCGTGTGTACAACGCTGCGGTTAAGTTAGGGGTTGATATTAGAGAAATCACACATTATTTTGATTCGGTGTCTATTTGCTTATCAAAAGGGCTAGGAGCCCCTGTAGGCTCACTTTTGTTAGGAAAAAAAGCATTAATAGATAAAGCGCGCCGCTGGCGTAAAGTGCTCGGTGGTGGTATGCGCCAAGCGGGTATGCTTGCGGCCGCAGGGCAGTATGCACTTGAGCATCACGTAGCACGACTTGCTGATGACCACGAGAACGCTGCTTATTTAGCACAGCAGTTAAACGCGTTAGCGGGTTTTGACACATCATCGTTTCAAATTGATACCAACATTGTTTACGCAAATGTTGATGAAAGTATCGATTTAAGCGCTGTAGTAAAAGCCCTAAAAAAGCAAAACATACTATTTTCAGCAGGTAAACCACTGCGCTTAGTAACCCATTTAGGGGTCACTAAGCAAGATATTGATAGCTTTATTTCGGCGCTATCGGCCGAGGTTTAACGCTTCTTTATAATGTTTGCGGCACACCGATACGTAGCGGTCGTTGCCGCCAATTTCTACCTGATTACCGTCAGCTATTGCATTGCCCTGTTCATCTGTGCGCAGTACATGGTTCGCTTTACGGCCGCAATGGCACACCGTTTTTAGCTCAATGAGTTTATCTGCCCATGCAAGTAGGTATTGTGAGCCGCTAAACAACTCGCCCCTAAAGTCATTACGTAAGCCATAACAAAGTACCGGTATACCTAATTCATCAACTACATCAGTCAGTTGCATAACTTGCTCTTTTGATAAAAACTGACATTCGTCAACTAAAATACAGTGACGCTTTTGCTCCGCGTGCAACGTTTTAATCAATTCAAATACGTTTTTATCAGCATCAAAAATGTGTGCATCAGCTTGTAAACCAATTCGCGATGACACTTTACCCACCCCTGCACGATCATCTATTGCCGCAGTTAAAATAACGGGTTCCATACCTCGTTCACGGTAGTTAAATGCAGATTGTAAAAGTGTTGTCGATTTTCCTGCATTCATCGCAGAATAATAAAAGTACAGCTGTGCCATGAGGTTGCCCATAAAATAAAGTCGCAATATGCTACCTTAATCACGCCGTAACATCACCCTTTCCTTTGCGTTTTAAAGTGCAGTGTTTTAATCGGTCACGTTTAGATGAAGAAGTTGAGCGTAATGAGAGGAAATAGGTTGTTTTGCTAGCTGCTGCCACACTAGTTTAACAACATTTTCATGTTTTGAATAAAAGCTGTTTGAAAAAGCTAAATAAGCCGTTGTCGTATTAAGCGGCGGAAATACAGGCGCTAATTTATGTTTATGGTATACAGACAAATCAACTGTGTTATTACCGATTTCGCATATTGCTAACGTTGCATCTGCATTTCCTGCTATAACTCGATTCACCGCCTCTTGTTGCGTAAATGAATGCTCTATAAAAAATGTTTCTTCACTTGCAGCATCACCAATAAATAACCCATTTGGCACAACAAGAGAGAACGCTTTTCGCTGAAACACTTCCCGCGACTCCCACTTGGTATGAAAGCGCCTATTACCAAGTAAACATTGGCTAAATCGTGTAAGTGCAAATTCGCTAATAGGTTGCTTATTGTTATTAACAGGAAAAGCCGCATAGCTTAACTTTTCGTTATTAAATGCGCTTAGATGAGCATCCATTTCGCCTGTTTTTATTGCTTCGATACAAGATTGCCGTGTTTTTTTGTGCAAAATAAAATTTATCTTAGCTAGGTTATCGTCAATATGTTTTAAAATATTGAATTGGGTTTGCGCTGCAAAAATGGGGATTTCATTCCGAGCGTTCAAAAATAGTGGCGCTTTCGCAGAATCAGCATAACAAATATTGATAGTCTGTATGCTTCTGGCTTGCGAATAAAATGTGGCAAACACGGCAATGGCTACTACACACCTAATATAAAATAACGTCACTGTCATAATAAACTACGAATTTAGTAAATTAATACCAGTGTAGAAGCCAAACTTAATTTTTACAAAATGCCTTCGTGCCTAAGCAACCACTCTTTTCTACTAAGTCCCCCAGCGTAGCCTGTTAGTTTACCATTTGCGCCAATAATTCGATGGCATGGCACAATTATACTGATTGGGTTTTTGCCATTTGCCGCCCCTACTGCACGCACTGCTTTTGGGTTATTAATAGCCAGCGCAATATCTTGGTAACTCTTACTTGCGCCAAATTCAACGTTCATTAGTGCACGCCAAACTTGCCTTTGAAAGTCTGTACCTTTGGTATCTAACGGCACAGTAAACGCAGTACGCTCACCGTTAAAATATTCATTCAGTTCGCTAATACAGATTAAAATCGGTGTTAGTGTATGTTCATTCACCTTATCTGTTTGCATAATTTCAACTGGGTAAAAGCCTACATAGCTAATACCTTTTGAAGTACTTTGAATGGTAATGTCGCCAATGGGGCTTGGCATAATAACTTGTTGCATGCTCATAGTTGCTGCCATAGTTGAAAAGTTAAATATGAACGAAAAGGTGCGCATCGTTCGCTATCAAATTCGCTTACTCCAGCGAGGGCTTTTTTAACCCCTAAATCGCCAGCCAGTAAAATATCAGGGTGGCTTTGACCACGCAGTTTGGCGTAATTAACTGTCCATGGGCCAATACCTTTTAGTTCTAGCCAATTATCAAGTTCTTGGTTGTCTGGGTTTTGATAACAATAAGCACTTAAACGCCTAAGCGCATCTTTACGTGCTTGCGGCATTTTAAAAAAGTCGAGCTCTGAGTTAGCGACCCACTCGGGGCTTGGAAAATAAGAGGTGTCGCTGTGCTGATTAAACTCGTTCACAAGCTGCGTTACTAGGTTATGAGCAGCCGTTACACTTACCTGCTGACCAAGGACGGCGCGAATACCCGCTTCATACTCTGACCAAATCCCAGGTAATCGCAGCCCTTCACTTAGCGGCATTGCACCTTTGAGCTCTGCATTTAAATGCAGCTCTATGGTGTGCGTATCGGCATCTAAATCTAGCACACGTCGAATATTGTTGATCACTTGCTGTAAATAACGGGTGTTATCAATATCAATGACCACTTTAAAGTGATTTTTATGCTCAACAAAATGTGCGGTAAATTGCCCTTGGCAATGTTTGTCTTTAAAGGTTCGACCATAGCTCGTTGCAGTAAGCCATTCAAGGCCACTAATCAAACGGCGCTGTAAAAAGCCATGGTATGCCTGCCAATTATAAGGCGGCCTAAAAGCCAGTGTTAAATTTAATGTCGCACTTGGCTTTTTATCTGACTTACGCAGCTTGGACGGGGCAATATTTAATTGCTTCAAAAATGCATCATTAAAACGGCGGATACTGTTAAAACCTGATGCAAATGCGATATCTGCCACCGACAAATCGGTTTCTTGTAATAACTGCTTGGCAAAATTGCATTGATTAAATAATCGATATTGGGTGATCGAGAGTCCAAAATGTTGATTAAACAAACGACGTAAGTAACGACTCGACACCCCTAGCCTATCAGCTAATACCTCACAATCGTAGGCTTCTCCTTTATCAATGAGTTGCTTAGCACGTAATGCGGTGGTTTTGGTCCCTAACCATGCAGGGCTATTGGGGGCACTGTCTGGACGACAGCGTATGCAAGGTCTAAAACCAGCTTGCGCGGCTAAATGCGCGTACTGATAGTACTCAACATTTTTTTCTTGCGCAGTCGGTGCGGGGCAAATAGGTCTGCAATAAATGCCCGTACTTTTAACAGCAACAAAAAATACGCCGTCAAAACGAGCGTCACGGCTTTGCCTCGCTGTTTGCCATTGTTGGCTAGTCATAATTATTCTCGTTACTCGCTAATATGCTTAGCTTAACTGAATAATTTTTTTTGACTAGCCAGTTTCGGACCTTAACCTATTTGATAAACGTTTATTTAGTTGCTGCTAAATAACGGCGCTCAACTTCAGGCCAATTAATAACCTCATAAAATGCGGCGATGTATTCAGGACGACGATTTTGATATTTCAAATAATAGGCGTGTTCCCATACATCTAGGCCCAGTATAGGTGTGTGGTTATGCATCAAAGGGCTATCTTGATTTAGGCTACTTTCAACAACAAGCTGGTTGTTCTTATCAACACATAACCAAGCCCAGCCACTACCAAAGCGACTAACCGCTGCATTGGTAAATTGCTCTTTAAACTGATCAAAGCTACCGAATGCTTCAACAATCGCTGTATTTAATTCACCACTTGGCTGACCGCCACCGTTTGGTGTCATCACTTGCCAAAATAATGAATGATTATGGTGACCGCCCACATGCTCTTGCACCGCTTGTTGTAATGATTCAGGAAGTGAGCCTATAGTACGAAGTAACTTTTCAGCATCCTGCTCACTATAGTGGCTGCCTTCTAATGCGGCGTTAGCTTTATTGATATAAGTTTGATGATGGAGTGTATGATGAATTTCCATCGTTTTCGCATCAATATGTGGTTCAAGTGCTTCATAGCTATATTCTAATGTCGGTAATGTGTAAGCCATCATGTTTCCTTATCATTAATGAAGTAACTGTGTTTTGTGAGGATGATCACTCAATACATGATTTATGCGTGTGATCAATTCAGGAAAATCTGCGGACATTTGGGCAAATTTAACCAATTCAAAATAGGTTTTGTGATGATGATGCAGAACGAGATGTCGTATTTTTTCATTGGGATGGCATAACACCAAACTAAGCTTTTGATGAGCATGGCATAACCAATTACATGCTTTTTCTGGTTGACCCATCACTTTAAACGTATCTGCTAAGTTATGCGTTGCAACAACAAACGCCGGGAAGCAATGTGATAGTGAATCGGCCACTGTGTGGCTGTAGGGTATATTCGTAAACTGTGCCATCAATGTCTCTGCAATATTTGCAGCGACTGTATAGTGGTCACGAGCAACAACTAAGTCCCCACATTCAAATGATAAATTTCCTTCATAAATTGCCTTTTGCCATGGGGCAAGTGCATCGTCAATTGGTTGATATGTTGGCGCTGTGTGGGATGTTGTTTGAGTCATAAAATCACCTGCACTTAAAACCTGTGTATTTAAACTACACACAGAAAAGACCAAATGCAAATGATTTTTATTTATATTTTAATTTATTGTTTTACAGCTAAACTTAGTTGCTTTTACTGATGCGCAAAATCAATCAGCTCTTGACCTGTTAAGCGGTAGATAATCCATTCGTTTTGTGGTTTAGCACCAATGCTGTCGTAAAAATCAATGGCTGGTTTATTCCAATCAAGTACCACCCACTCAAAGCGACCACAGTCTTTTTCAAGAGCTTGCTTAGCTAGGTATTGCATAATCTGCTTACCCGCACCTTTACCACGGCTATCTGCACTGACGTAAAGATCTTCTAAATACAAACCATTTTTGCCAAGCCACGTTGAGTAATTATAAAAATACACTGCAAAGCCAATAGGTGTGTCCCCATCTAAACAAATAACACTGTGCGCCGTTGCACCTTCACTGAATAACGTTTTTAAAATAGCTTGTTCGTCTGTTTTAACTGCGTCAGGCTCTTTTTCGTAGATAGCGAGCTCGGTAATAAAATGTAGGATTGTTGCAGCATCACTTGCTACTGCTGGACGAATTGTAATTGCGTTACTCACTCTGTATTCCTTTTTACATCATTATTGTAACGCCCATTTTATAAGGGCTTCAGCATAGTGTAAACGCCCTTTACAGAAATACAGTGCATTAAAAATGGGGCAACTAAAAGTTAGCCCCATTTTGCTTTATTTTTACTTACTCATCGACTTATAAAGTACCGGAAGTACAAATAAAGTTAAAAAGGTTGCACTGACCAAACCGCCAACAATAACGGTAGCGAGGGGCTTTTGTATTTCAGCCCCTATTCCGGTACTGAGCAGCATCGGAATAAGCCCCAGCATTGAAGTGAGCGCGGTCATGAGTACAGGTCTAAGCCTTGAAACAGCGCCTTCAAATACCGCTTTATCTTTGCTATCGCCAGCACTAACTCGATGGTTAATGCTTTCAACCATCACTACACCATTCAATACCGCAACGCCAAATAAGGTAATGAAACCAACGGAACTAGGCACTGATAAATATTGCCCAGAAACATATAATGCTATCACCCCACCAATCACAGCTAGAGGAACATTAACTAAAATTAGCAACACTTGCGATAAGTTACTAAATGCAAAATAAAGCAATAATGCAATGAGTAGCAATGCCACAGGCACTACAATCATCAGCCGCTGTTGTGCCCGTTGCTGGTTTTCGAACTGGCCGCCAATAGCCACACTGTAACCACTTGGCAGCTGCATTTTATCAGCAATGGCAGCGCGTATATCAGCAACCACAGAGCCCATATCTCGCCCCTGCACATTTGCTTGAATAACCACCCGCCTTTGAACATCATCACGACGAACTTGTGGAGCGCCAGATTCAATCTGTACATCGGCTACATCCCCCACCCTTACAATGGCACCCGCAGGGGTTCGCAGTCGAAGATCAGCAATCACATCTGGGTTTTGGCGATAGCTTTTTGCTATACGCACATAAATATCATAACGCTCATTAGCATTGATGATTTGCCCTGTCGATTGCCCACCAATACCATGCTGAACCACATTCATTAAATCAGCCACCGATAAACCAAAGCGCGATAATGCTAAACGGTTGGGTTTGACTATGAGCTGTGCTTCACCGCCTATTTGCTCCATCGCGACATCTTTAGCGCCAGGTATTTGTTGAACTAGCTGCTCAATTTGTTGGCCTTTTTCACTCAACACCGCCAAGTCACTACCGAACAACTTAATTGCCAATTGCGCTTTAACACCCGATAAAAGCTCATCTACTCGGGTAGCTATAGGCTGTGAAAAATTGAACAAAAGTCCAGGGAATTGCTCAAGCTTGGCTTCCATTAGCTGTTGCAATTCAACACGCGTTTTCGCATTTACCCATTGTTCATGGGGTTTTAAGCCTAAATAGATTTCAATATTGTTAACCGGTTCAGGATCGCCCCCCACTTCAGCACGACCGATTCGGCTTAGCGCATATTCAACCTCACTAAATTCAAGCAACATGGCTTCAAGCTTTGGCGCAACTGAGATTGCCGTATCAAGACTTGCAGAGGGAGCAAGTGTCACACGTAGATTAATAGTGCCTTCTTCAAGCTCTGGCACAAATTCAGTACCCAGCCTTGGTAGCATAACGGCCGCTACAATCAGTAATAACCCTGCTATAGCTAAAACGCTGCGCTTAGCCTGCAATGCTTTTTGTAAAGCCCGTTGATAAAGCATATCGATAGGTTTTAACAGAATACTCTGTTTTACTGTCACGCCCTTAGTAAATAGGTACACACACAGAGCTGGCACCACAACCAAGGCAACGATCACAGCACTAATAATTGCTAACATGATGCTCACTGCCATTGGTTGAAATAACTTCGCCTCAACGCCTTCAAAGCTAAACAGCGGTAAAAATACCGTTAAAATGATCAAAGAGGCAAAAAAGATAGGCCGTGCCACTTCTTTTGCAGCAATAGCAACCAGCTGTGAAGAAGGCTTATGTTGATTATGCTTTAGCCCTAAATGCCTAAATACATTCTCAACCATCACCACTGAGCCATCTACCAGCATACCGATGGCAACAGCAATACCACCTAACGACATTAAGTTTGCCGATAATCCAAGCCATGCCATGACACTCAGTGCTAATCCTATCGAAATAGGGATCGACAATAACACCAAAAATGTTGCTCTTAAATCTAACAAAAATAGCGCTAATACTATGATAATAAATACAAAAGCTAAAAGCAGTGCATCAATAACGGTTTGTACCGCTTGGCTTATAAGCTCTGCTTGGTCGTAAATTGCTTTAAATTCAACCCCCTTTGGCAGTGCTTGATTTATCATCTCGATACGCGCGTTGATGCCATCAATTGTTTGCTTGGTATTTGCGCCCATTCGCTTTAGCACGATACCAGTAACCACTTCACCACGATTGACTATTTCGCCTTTTTCATTGCGTTTTGACAAGGTGACAGCACCTTGACGAATTTCACTGCCAAGCTCAACATTCGCAACATCGGCCACTTTAACGACCGTACCATCAATGGTTTTGATAGGCGTTTGTGCAATCTCAGCCAGCCCTTTTTCGCCTGGCGTAAACCAACCTGTACCACGAATCACAAGCTGCTCTTGACCACGGTTCATATACCAGCCACCCACATTAGAGTTGTTAGCATCTAGAGCGTCACTAACATCTTGCTGTGTTAAGTCATAAGCAAGGAGCTTATTGGGGTTTATGTTCACTTGATACTGCTTTACCTCACCGCCAAATGACAGAATATCGGTCACACCATCAATAGGTAAAATAAGTAATTTAACAACCCAATCATTTAAACTACGCAATGCCATGCTATCAATGTTGGCACTCGGCTTTGCTTCAAGTAAATACTGATAGACTTGTCCAAGCCCTGATGTGTTAGGGCCCATTGTTGGCATACCCACACCATCTGGGATCAACTCTTTAGCAGACTGCAAACGCTCAAAAACCAGTTGCCTAGCAAAGTAAATATCAACACCTTCTTTAAACACCACAGTGACGCCCGATAGCCCCGTTTTAGAAATAGAACGAACCTGCTCTACATCGGGCAGTGCATACATAACCGCTTCTATCGGGTATGTGATCAATTGCTCAACTTCTTCAGCCGCGAGCCCTGGCGCTTCGGTATTCACCGCAACTTGCACATTTGTCACATCGGGAAACGCATCTAGATTGAGCTTTGGGATCATAAATACACTCACCGCAATCGCTGTAAGCAAGGCCAGTACCACCAGTAGACGGTTCTTTATCACCGCCTCGATTAATAAATTAAACATGCGTCACCTCTAGTGGTTATGCGGATCGAATCCGCCTTTAGCTAGCTGTGATGCAATAAAAAAAGCACCTTGGGTGACAACTTCAAGTCCTGCTTCAATATCAAACACTTCACGGTAATCACCAAAGCTTCGGCCGAGAGTCACTTCTTTTGCGATAAAGCCACCATCATCATCTACAACAAATAATTGCCAGTCACCATCTGCACTGCGAGTTAAGGCATTTTCAGGTACGGCAAGTACCTCTTGGTCTGTTTCAAAATGAAAATACACATCCGCAAACATGCCTGGGTGCAAACTATGCTGGGTGTTTTTTACCTCGAGCCTAACAGTTCGTGAACGTGTTTGTTCATCAATGGTATGTGCTTCTTGAATAACCCTTGCTTGATAGCGATGGCCATTTACTTCTAATTGCACCATAGAGCCATTACTGATAGTACGGTCTTGATTAGCTGAAAGCTGAGCAGCAACCCAAAGCGCTGACTCATCGGCTATAAGCATCAGCTCAATCCCCGAATCAACTCGCTGACCTTGGGCAAAGTTATCAGTTAAAACAGCACCCGATGTTTGTGCAAATAAGGTGTATTCACCGAGTTTTTCAGGCGTTATAGTAAGTGTTTGCGCAATGGCTTGTTTCGATAAACCAAAGGCAACAAGTCGGCTATAGGCGACTTCATATTCGGCTTTAGCGGTCAGGATTTGCTTTTCGCTCAGTGTGCCGCGTGTCATTTTGGTGACTCGTTGCCACTCAGCTTCTGCTAATCTAAATTCAGTTTGTTGGCTGGCAACTTCACCACTAAATAAGGTGACTAAAGAGTCTCCTTTATTTACGTGTTGCCCAAGCAAAGCATGGCGCTTTACAACAATTGAATCAACACGCGGTGATACCACATAACTGGCATAGCCATTGGCTTTAATTTCACCTGGGGCATACAAAGTTTGATTGTGTGTTTTTAGTACAAGACGTTCAACCTTTATATTAGCTAGTTGCTGTTGTTGCTCAGTTAAACTTACTTCATTAGCTTGCTCATTTTCTTGGTGATCATACGCCTGCTCTGAAGCGTGATTATTTGTGACATACATAAAACATACGCACAGCAATGCGTAACGCATAAAATTTCTTAAAAACATATATTTTCTCTTACTTAAAATGGGCTTGGCCCAAAACGAATCTAAAGGATAGAGTTAAGTAAGAGCTAAAATTGGTGGGCGATGTAGCGGTGCTAAGTCAGCTGATTTGAAGTTTAAATCGAGTGATTCTATTTTAGTAAAATAGATATCAGTAGGCTCAGACAATTGCAGCGAATCTACAAATGCAGGGCTATGACAAACGTGACAATGGCCTTTCTCAGCTGAGTCAGATAACTGTTTTGCAAGCTCGGCATGTTCAGATTGGTGTAGTTGATGATCGCCATTGACAGTACAATGGGCTTCAAGGTCAATTTCTTCAGATAACAGTACCGAAGCTTGGTTAAACGCAACATTATGATCGGCCACATCAAAGCTGTCCAGCAATGGCTGGAGCAATAATACGCTAATCAAAATAAAAAATGCTGCTTTCACATAGAACCTAAAAATTGGTACATCAATGCTAAATTAACAAATCCACCTGCATTTGAACAGTAAATTATTAGTGTACGCAAGCAAATGATTACAAACATTTCAAAACGCGTATTCGCATGATATAAAAATAAGGCAAATCAAAAACTAGGTAATTTTTATGGGACACGGACACCACCATCATCATCACGATACAAGTAACCAAAGCACCCGCCAACTTATGTTGGCTGTTGCGATTAATGTGTTATTAACTGTCGCTCAGGTGATTGGCGGACTTGTTTCTGGAAGCTTATCCTTAATTGCCGATGCATTACATAATTTAAGCGATGCGTCGTCACTCTTTATTGCTTTGATTGCGCGCAAAATTGGCGCAAAACCTGCCAATGAACGCTACCAATATGGTTATAAACGCGCCGAAATCCTTGCAACCTTGTTTAACAGCCTAAGTTTAATTGTGATTGGCGGTTACCTAATTGTTGAAGCCATCTCCAACTACTTAAACCCAGAGCCCATTGACGGCTGGATCATCATTTGGGTTGCAGGCCTTGCGCTTGTTATTGACCTAGTCACCGCCCTTTTAACTTACAAGGCGGGTGCAAAAGACAGTATGAACATTCGTGCTGCATTTATTCATAATATATCGGATGCAATGGCTTCGGTGGTGGTGATAATCGCCGGTACCTTAATCATTTTGTATCAGTGGTACATCGTTGATTTAATTGCCACCATGCTGATTTCGATTTATGTCATTTACCACGGTATTTTACTGTTAATTGCCAGTAGCAAAATTTTAATGCAAGCGGCCCCTGATAACTTTAACTCACCAGAAGCTATAACCCAGTTGAAAGCACAATTTACAATGGCTGAAATTGATTATCTTAAAACATGGCAGATAGATGACCATCATATTCATTGTGAGCTTAAATTTAGTGCCAAGCAAAACATCAATAACGATGAAATTCGTCATTTTTTACATGCTAATTTTGCCATCGAAAGCTGTACTATTGAACAAGTTTTAGTGTAAATGTTACGCGTTATCATTTACTATTCAGTTTTGTTTTAACAGCAAACTGAAGGAACAAACCTTGTTGAAGTTGTGGTTACGTCGTACGCATTTATTCTCTGGCTTAATAAGCGGTTTATTTTTAATTTGTTTAAGTTTGACCGGTGCGTTGCTTATTTACGCAAAAGACATTCAACACCTCACTCAAAGCGATAAGTGGACAGTTACCCCAGCAACATCAACACTTGATTTTGATAGCCTTATCAAACACGTTTCAGCTTCTACCGAGCAACCCGTCACTCTGTTAATGCCTGAGCAGCGAAGTGATCTTGCGTGGCAATTACAGCTTGCCAATAACCGTTATGTAAGTGTTAACCCTTACAACGGCCAAATTTTATATGAATACGATTACTACAGCACTATTTATGGCTTTACCATGGCTTTGCATCGTTGGCTACTTTATGAAGATGGTGATAAAAACCGCCCTTTAAGAAATTGGGTATCTGTGTGTGCGCTCATTCTTATTATTGAAATTTTGCTTGGCTTTTATATCTGGGTTAAACCAAAAAATCGTATGAAACGCTTGGCTATTAAGCGTAAAGCAAAGTTTAGAGTGTTGATGTATCAGCTGCATACCGTTCTGGGCGTGTATTTTTTAATTCCTCTTATTTTAATTGCTTATACAGGTATGGCGTTTAACTGGAAAGAACAAACAAAAGCCGTATTAGAGTTTGTGATGCAAGGCACTGTTGAAGACAGACCTAAACCACCGGCAGTGATTCCCCCTTCAGAGAACGCACCTCATCAAGTTCAAAAAGCATTTGATAATGCACTAACCGTATTTCCGAAAAGTCAGTTATTTAGAATTTACTTACCTAAAAAGCCAAGTGACAACATTGGTTTTAGGATAAAGAATCTAGGTGAAAGTCATGCTTATAGTTGGGTATGGGCAAACCCATACTCAGCGGATATTGTGGCAAGTTATGATGCCAGTAAAAGCTCTTGGACCACACAAACATGGAACTTTAAATATAAGTTTCATATAGGTGATTTTGCAGGACCGATTGTGCAATTACTGTGGTTAGTACTTGCTATTTCTCCTTTATTTTTTGTGGTTTCGGGCGTTTACTTTTGGTACAAGAGGCACAATAAGTAGCAAGCTTTTAATCTTGATTGCTCCTTTTCATATGGACTGATTATGAAAACTAAACTCAAAAACGCGTTCAATAACGAAATGCTGCAAGCAAAATCAGCATACAATAACGGCGAATACACGCAGGCTTTTACACATCTAGAAAGAGCCCATATTCTAGGCCAATCTTATATTATTCCTCACACATTAACGCACTGGTGGATGTGTAAAATTGGCTTTAAAACACATAATTACAAAGAAGTTATCGGCCAGTTTATGCGCATTTTTGCATCGGTTATATTTTCTCGTTTATGGGTTCCTAAGGGAAATACAGGAGGAACTGACGTTAATCCATTTAAAGTAATGCCAGTACCTGAGGACTTAAAACAGTACCTAGACTAATTTATTAGCCAAGGTACTCGTAACCATTTTTATATTTTATTTTTTACCTATTATTGCAAATCATTATCATTACCCTTGCCTTTACACTTCTTTACATTTACACTTCTGCCCCACTAAACAGTCTATTTATCTTTTTTTAACAAGGACAACCATGTTAAGAACGTCGTTAACACTTATTGCACTGGCAGTAAGTAGCTATTCTTTCGCTGATGACTCAATCAATAAAAAATTAACCGCTGAAGAAATGGAGCACGTTGTTGTTTCAGGTAGCCGCGTATTTGAAAGCATCGATGAAGTTCCTGCATCAATAACTATTATTAACCAAAAGCAAATCGAAGAGCATTTAAAGGTTAATCCAGAGCTACAAAGCTTACTATCACAGATGGTTCCGGGGCTTGCACCAGACACAAATAGTTCAAGTAATACGGGTCAGAGCTTACGTGGTCGTGCTCCACTGGTTATGATTGACGGTGTGCCACAATCAACACCACTTAGAAATGGCTCATTAGGCGTTAAAACACTCGACCCTAGTGCCATTGCTCGCATTGAGGTAATTAAAGGTGCTACATCGGTATATGGTAATGGCGCATCAGGCGGCATTATTAACTACATCACTAAGCAAGCTAGCAGCGATGGTAAAACAGAAGGTGAAATCAGCCTATCGTCACGTTTTAGTGCAGTTAAATTAGAAGAGAGTGCGGGTGCACGAATCTCAGCTGCAATTAATGGTCGCGCAGATAAATTAAGCTACTTATTTACAGCTAGTTATGAAGAAAATGGTGTGCAACGTGATGCAGAAGGCGATATTTTAGGCCTTCAGTACGGCTTATCTGATGCTGTAACTGAAAACTACTTCACAAAGCTAAGTTATGACTTTGATGACGAAAAGCAACTACAATTTAGCTATAACTACTTCAGCTCACAACAAAAAACTGATTTAGGTGATGTAGTTGGTGATGGTAACAAAGGCGAGAAAACATACGCTATTCACGTACCAAAAGAGCTACAAAAACGTGGTAAGCCGCAAGGTCCTGACGGTAATGAAAACATTACTTTAAAATACACAGACTACGCGTTATTTGAAAACACCCAAATGACCCTAGATCTGTATATGCAAGATATCGAGAATATATTTTTCTTTTCACCAAACCTTGCTAACCCTGACGAAGGTTACGATGGCGGTCAATCAATCATCCGCTCTGAAAAAGAAGGTGCACGCGCTACATTTAACACACTTGTTGATTTTGACACTGTTGAGGCAACATTTATTTATGGTTTAGATGCTTTGAACGATACCACTTCTCAACCGCTTGTAGATGGTCGCGTTTGGGTTCCTGAAATGGAAATGGAAAGTATTGCTGGCTTCCTACAAACTAAATGGGTTATCAACAACGACATCATTGTTAAAGCGGGTGTTCGTAAAGAAAGCATTGATTTAACGGTTGATGATTACAACACTTTAAAGCTTTGCCGCTCAGCAACACAATGCTCAGTACCATTGAGTGTTAAAGGCGATACCATTGATTACGACGCTACAACCTACAACATTGGCGTAAAATACAACTTATCGGATGCATTTAGCCCGTTTGCAAATTACTCGCAAGGCTCTGATATTTCTGATATTGGCCGCCTTTTACGTTCTGCAACTGTGAACGATATTGGGTTAATTCAAACTGAAGCTTCAATCATCGATAACTATGAGGTTGGTTTTACATCTCAATTTGATGATGTACGCTTTGAATTTGCAGCTTACCGTAGTACGTCAGAGTTTGGGACAACGAATAGCTTTAATGAAGTAACGGGTGTTTATGAGCCTGTACGTGCACCACAAGAGATCTGGGGTTACGAAACAATAGTTGACTACACTATCAACCCAACTTTAAGTCTAGTTGCTACTTACAGCTATGTTGAAGGTAAAAACACAGAAGACGATATCTACCTTGGCTCTCGACAAATTAGCCCACCAAAAGGCACAGCTAACTTAAACTGGCAGCCAAGCGATGAGCTTTCATTAAGTGTGAGCTACCTCTATGTAGGTTCGCGTAAACGCTTTGAACCAAATGCAGACGGTGATTACGTAGGTGATCAGGGCCCTATTGATAGCTATAACATTTTCAACTTAAGTGGTCGTTACAATTTTGCTGACAATTGGCAAGCATTTATGGGCGTAGAAAACCTCTTTAATAATGATTACTTCCCTGCTCGCGCTCAAGCATATACATATGGTGGCTATAACATTAAAGGTTTAGGCACCACAGTGACACTCGGTGCTAAATATAGTTTTTAATATTTAACTGAATATTACTTTATAAGCCCTTCTAGTAAGGGCTTTTTTATTTGTGAAAATACAAACAATAAATTGTTCACAAATCGATCACTAACGCAAACTTAAACGAGAATCACAATCAATAGTAACCAACTGATTTGCAAGGAAAAATATTTGCATTCTTGTTTTAATGTACTACAATTATCGCAACTTGGAATTTGAGGACAGCACGATGAAAGGTAACCAAAAAGTCATAGACAGTTTTAACAAACTTCTCTCTAACGAATTAGCCGCTATAGATCAATACTTTATCCACTCTCGCATGTATGATGATTGGGGCCTAAATAAACTGTACGAGCGCCTTAACCATGAAATGGAAGAAGAGAAAGATCACGCAGATTGGCTAATCAAACGTATTTTATTTTTAGAGGGCGTGCCTAACATGACGAAACGTCGTGACCTATTAATTGGTTCTGACGTGAAAAGCATGATGCAAAACGACCTAACTCTTGAACTAGAAGTCGTTGACTGCGTTAAAGAAGCCATTGCAATTTGTGAGCAAGAGAAAGATTATCAATCTCGTGAAGTACTTGAAAAGCTATTATTTGATACCGAAGAAGATCATGTTTATTGGCTTGAACAGCAACTTGGCTTAATCGACAAAATTGGTAGCCAGAACTACCATCAATCTCAAATGGGCGAATAGAGGCTAAACGTATGAAAGGCGATAAAAGCGTAATTGCAGCATTAAATAAAGTGTTAGCCAACGAACTAGTTGGTATTAACCAATACTTCTTACATGCACGCATGTTTAAAGATTTTGGCTTTTCTAAACTAGACAAAGCTGATTACAAAGTATCTATTCAAAAAATGAAAAACGCTGACCGTCTAATTGAGCGTATTTTATTTTTAGAAGGTCTACCTAACCTACAAGACTTAGGGCGTCTTCGTATTGGCGAAAACTCTGAAGAAATGATCGAAGCAAACATGAGCTTTGAGCTTGACTCACTCCCTGATCTTAAAGCAGCCATTAAACTTGCTGAAGAGAAAAAAGACTATATTAGCCGTGAAGCGTTAGATAACATTTTAAACGAGCAAGAAGAACAAATTGATTGGCTTGAGACACAACAGCAGCTAATCAAAACCGCAGGACTTGAGAATTATCTGCAATCGCAAATGTGATACTAATTTGATCTACAATAAAGCAGCGCCAGCTGCTTTTTTTTATTCTATTACCCTATCCACAATTTAAAACTTAAATACTAGTTAGACTGAGCAGTTTTAAGCCAAACAGATCAGAAAAATCAGATATTACTGTAATTGTCGCAATTAAAAATGACTACACGATGAACAAAGTAATGATTTTTATTATCATCTCATTGTTTTCTTTTTAGAAACGGATGCTGCCCTTTTTAAATTTAAAATCAGGTCAAAAATACACGACTAAATACTGACCAATCGCATCTATTACTAACATAAATTTAGGTTAAATAATGAATGATTTAGGTAAACGAGTAGCCCTTTCACCTTCTTCTAACAACTTTAAGGAGTGTGTAGATAAAACCCTAAACGAAGGCATTATTGCCGGCAAAAAAATAACGATGAACTGGCTAGTTGACGCACTCAACTACCCCAATAGAAAAAAGCTAGAACGGGATTTTCGGCGCAACTTAAATACTACTTATCGTGTCTATGTGATGGAAAAACGCTTAGCTGTTGCCATTAAGATGTTAGATGATAAAAAGCTTTCAGTGAAAGCGATTGCACTATCGAGTGGCTTTAGTAACTCAGCCACTTTTTGTAATGCATTTAAACGAGAGTTTGGTTCTGCCCCATCGGTTTACAGAACAGATAAATTGAAGGAAATTGTTAAAAGCAGTTGCCACATGAAAAAGACAGATCAGTCAGCAGCTTTTCATTCATAAGCTATTTTTGCGCACTTTATTCGTGCGCATAACCTCATAACTTTTCATATACGCAGCTTATTTCTGGTTGGTTAAGTGTGTAAGTTATAGTGTTCGAATCTTTAAAGCGTAAATCTTCCACTATGGTTATAGCATCACTTTCATCATCGCAACGAAAATAACGTTTGGTTCTAACAATACCGTTTACGAAATATTTCAGTTTTGAACTAACAATACAAAAGTTCGGTATTTTTCTCGTACGCGTGCCGTTATGTAAATCACTAAAATCAATAAGAGTACCTAAATTAAAGCCTTGCGTAGGTTGCTGAACAAGTTTGAAAGGGGCACCTTTGCATAGTGCATTACTGCTCTCTTTCGCTTGATAATCACCCTGTTTAGTCTTTATAAGAGATAAGAACTGCGTTTTATTACTTGGTTTCACATCAAGCAAAGCACTTGCAAAAAGCGACGTTGAAAATAAAAAAAGTATTAAATAGGCGTAATATCTCATTAAAAATCCGCAAGCTTATACATGTTCAACTAGCATAGCATGCTGATGATACTTGTTGAATCTCCAAACAATTTACATTCATACGTAATAAGTCACAAATTCGTTTGAGTTAAGTCGCTTTTTCACCTCTAATTTTTTTAGTTAAGGCTGCCAGCTCCTCATCACACGCTCTTTCGCAGTCGTGTGATGATAAATAACCTTCATACTTTTCAATAAATGGGCCAAACGTAGGCTCAATATGGGTGAAGTCAGACGAATTTCCAGTACCATGCAGCGGGGACAGCTTGCTCTGTAAATGATCAATTTCATAGCCTTCCAAAAGCATACCTGAACGCCCTACATCTTCAAATGCATCATCAAGAAGAATAGCGACTTTTTTAGTGGCTATTATTAATTTTGATAAATCTTCATCCGTTTGGGCAAAAGCATAGCTAGAGAGGTGTTTTTTCGGAATAACAACCGTCGCACCTCGCGAATTGGGGTAAATAGATAAAAAAGCCAAATGTTCATCATCTTCCCAGAGTTTATGGCACGGCTCTTCACCTTTAACTATTTTACAAAAAATACAATCATGCATCCCAAATATATCCTTATTTTAGTTTTGTTATTCAACAAACCATAAATTGCAGAGTCCAACACAACTCGATTAATTAAGCCTTCTGTTAGCTCAAGCCTTGGCTGAAAGATTTAAAGACAGTGCTAACAATATACACTGTATTTGAACTCCTTATATTTCCTTATTGTGATATACCATTTATGTTAATTTTTACCGACCAAAACCAATGACCTTTTTGCCACTTAACCCTTTTTTATGCCATTCGGTTTGTTCTTCACAAAATATTTGTGCATCTAATTCTTTACTTGGCTCTTCGTTTAAGCTGCCTGCAGGCACAAGTAAGTATTTGTTGTCTTGAGATGCAAATGGCAGCGCAGAGCCACAAGTCTTACAAAAGGCCCGTGACAGCGCACGACCAGGGTAATTAAAGCGCGTAATATGATGCTCACCTTTAATCCATTCGATAGCCTCTGGTGAAGTAAATAAATTCGCAGCGTGCGCAGTGCCAGACAATTTTCGACATTGCTCGCAATGACAAAAGAAAAAACGCTTAAAGCTATCAGTTACTTTAAAAGTCACGTCACCGCAGCAACATCCGCCAGTTAGGTACTTTGTCATTATGATTTCCTCCATTCTTATCTAATATGACTTATACAATCAGCTGAAAAGATAACACATGCAATAGAATTTATACCGTTCAATAAGTAATCACTGTCTATTTAGTTCCTAATTATATACAGTAGATAATGGCTGACTAAAAAACACACTAAAGGAACTGTATTTTATGTATTTTTCACGTTTAATATTCTGCACGATTATCCTATTTCTATACTCCGAAAATGCTTACTCTGATGATAAGGTAATAACAAAACATGCACTAAAATCGGAGTTATTCGGCACTGAAATGAATTATTTTGTAAAACTGCCAAATACATATAAGGCGGGTTCAAATTATTCTTACCCTGTTGTCTATATATTAGACGGAAAAGAATATGTTCAGCACTTTTATACTATTATTGATCAACTTTCTAAAGGAGGATTAACGCCAGAATTTATTACCATTGGAATTGAGAATAAGAACAGAGTGCGTGATTTAACACCGACTAAAGTTGAAAAGATTGCAAGCTCTGGGGGTGCTGACACATTTTTACAATATATTGAGCAGGAGCTTATCCCAGTAATAAACAAACAATATCAAACTAATGGCTTTCAAGTTTTAGCAGGTCACTCCTTTGGTGGATTATTTACACTTCACGCAATGCAAGCCAAACCCAATCTATTTAATGGTTATTTTGCCTTTAGCCCTTCACTGTATTGGGATGATCAAACAACCGTTAAATCTGTTAAGGCATATTTGAAATCGATTCCCAAACAACAAACATTTTTGTATATGAACTTGGGCAATGAAGGTTTAGATGACCCATACGAAAACTCAATTTCCATGCGTAATGGCTATATAGATTTAGCGAAGTTTTTAGAGCAAAATAAGTCTAACCATTTTAGATTCGAATCTGAACTTTTGGAGCAGGAATATCATGCATCAACTATTGTAGTTGGCACTTTCTATGCTTTTCGCACCCTTTACCGCAAATTTCCATTACCAACAGCAACAGTAAAACAAGGTATTACTGCAATTTTACAGCATTACAAAAACTTATCAGCTGAGCTTGGATTCGAGGTTGAAGGCACACTCGGACGATTGAGAAATGCAGGTTTGTATCACATGTGGTCAGATGGTGATTTAAAGAAAGGAATCGAAATTTTAATGTACGTTGCTAACAAGAATCCATCATCGGCTAGAACCCAAAATGGGTTAACGCAACTTTACAAAGCTGATGGTCAATTAAATAAAGCACTATTACATTGCCAAAAAAGCGTTAACTTAAGCGAAGCTGATTCATCTGATTATCATCAATACCAAACACTCTGTGAATCATTAGAAAAACAAATACAAGAAGTAAACCAATAGGCTTCGCTATTAAACAAGCTAATTGTTTGAGGGAAAATCAATCTATTTATAATATGGCCATATAAGTAAAGCGAGTAAATCGTTATTTATAGCGCCACTCCAACAGGAATTAAAAATACAAAAAAAGGCCATGTTGCGTTTACAACATGGCCTTGTTTAATTGATACAAATTAGAAATCTAAATTTGATAAAACGTCATCATCAACGTTATTAGACAAGGTCACTTTAAGTTTAGGGGTACGAGCCATTTCACGTTTTATCGCAAAATTAGCTTCTTCGTTACGCGCCCAACTACGACGAGCAATACCGTTGTTTACATCAAACAGTAACATTGACTTTAAACGACGTTCAGCGGCTTCAGAGCCATCTAGTAGCATACCAAAACCACCGTTGATCACTTCGCCCCAGCCAACACCGCCACCGTTGTGGATAGATACCCAAGTAGCACCGCGGAAGCCATCACCAATTACATTGTGAATCGCCATGTCTGCTGTGAAGCGGCTACCATCATAAATGTTTGATGTTTCACGGAAAGGTGAATCCGTACCACTTACGTCATGGTGGTCACGCCCAAGTACAACCGGACCAATTTCACCACGATTAATGGCATCGTTAAAGGCTTTAGCGATTTCAGCGCGGCCTTGTGCATCTGCATAAAGAATACGTGCTTGCGAACCAACAACAAGTTTGTTTTGCTTCGCATCTTTGATCCACGTGATGTTGTCTTGCATTTGCTGCTGGATCTCTTCAGGTGAGTCCGCCATGATTTTATTTAAAACGTCTGCAGCAATCGCATCTGTTTTATCAAGATCTTCTGGTTTACCTGATGTACATACCCAGCGGAACGGGCCAAAACCGTAGTCAAAACACATTGGGCCAAGAATATCTTGTACGTACGATGGGTATTTAAAATCAATACCGTTTTCAGCCATTACATCGCCACCAGCGCGTGATGCTTCTAACAAGAACGCATTACCATAATCAAAGAAGTAAGTGCCTTTGGCCGTGTGCTTGTTAACAGCGTCGGCGTGGCGCTTAAGCGTCGCTTGTACTTTTTCTTTAAATACTTCTGGCTCTTCACGAATTAAACGATTTGACTCTTCATAGCTAATATCAACCGGGTAGTAACCGCCTGACCATGGGTTATGAAGTGAAGTTTGGTCTGAACCTAAGTGAATGAAAATATCTTCAGCTAAGAAGCTTTCCCATACATCAACCACGTTACCAATAAAGGCAATTGAAACCACTTCTTCATTTTGCTGAGCCTTACGTACACGCTCAACAAGCTCTGGCATGTTATCGATTAGCTCATCAACCCAACCCTGTTGATGACGCTTAATAGCTGCCTTAGGGTTAACCTCGGCACATACGGTGATACAGTTAGCAATGTTACCCGCTTTAGGCTGGGCACCACTCATACCGCCTAAACCAGCAGTTAAAAAGATCTTACCTTTTGGTGATTCGCCTTTTTCCAGTACTTTACGGAATGCATTCATTACCGTAATGGTTGTACCGTGAACAATACCTTGTGGGCCAATGTACATAAATGAACCCGCAGTCATTTGACCGTATTGAGTTACACCCAGTGCATTGAACTTTTCCCAGTCATCCGGCTTTGAATAGTTCGGGATCATCATACCGTTTGTCACAACCACGCGCGGTGCTTCAACTGATGATGGAAATAACCCCATAGGGTGACCCGAGTACATGTGTAGCGTTTGGTCTTCTTCCATTTCGCTTAAGTACTTCATGGTTAATAAGTACTGCGCCCAGTTTTGGAATACCGCACCGTTACCACCGTAAGTAATAAGCTCTTCAGGGTGCTGTGCTACTGCTGGATCAAGGTTATTGTCGATCATTAACATGATAGCAGCAGCTTGTTCGCATTTAGCTGGGTAATCGCTGATTGAGCGCGCTTTAAGTTCATAGTTGGGCTTAAAGCGATACATGTAAATACGGCCAAATTGCTTAAGCTCAGCGGCAAATTCAGCGGCTAAGTCGGTGTGCCATTCTTTAGGGAAATAACGCAATGCGTTACGAATCGCTAATTGCTTTTCGTCTGCCGATAAAATGTCTTTACGTTTTGGAGCTCGGTTTGCATCACTTGGATACGGTTTTGGCTCTGGTAATACGCTTGGGATACCTTGCTTAATTTGTTCTTGAAAAGTCATTATTTGCTCCCTTAGTTAACTTTAAACGCTTGCGATTTCACAAGTGCAACCATGGCATCAATGTCAGGCTTAAGTAAGCGGTCTTCTTCTAGTTTGGCAACTTTGCTGCGAATGAGCGCAAAGTTTTCTTCAATGATGTCTGAACACGTGTTAGGACGTCTAAATTCGATTGCTTGCGCTGCATACATCAACTCAATAGCAAAGATTTTATCAAGGTTACCTAAAATCTGGTTTAACTTACGACCAGAGATACTACCCATAGATA
Source organism: Pseudoalteromonas sp. CO133X (assembly GCA_004208945.1). Taxonomy (GTDB): domain Bacteria; phylum Pseudomonadota; class Gammaproteobacteria; order Enterobacterales; family Alteromonadaceae; genus Pseudoalteromonas. Next base: position 574,635 of record SGPE01000030.1, read on the forward strand.
CGTGATCTTCTTGGCCCATTGATGTTGGTACGCTGTCTGCTGATGGCGGAAAACACAATGATTTATTTTCTGTTACCAACGCCGCAGTCACATATTGCGGGATCATCATGCCAGAGTTTAGGCCACCCGATGTCGTTAATAAACGTGGTAAGCCGTGTAACCCCTCAAGCAGTAAATAACAACGACGATCAGCAATGTTACCAAGCTCTGCCGCTGCAATTGATGCGTAATCTAATACCATCGCAAGTGGTTGACCGTGGAAACCACCACCCGAAATGGCTTCTTCTTCGCTGATCACAATTGGGTTATCTGTTACAGAGTTCATTTCTGTTTCAGCAAGCTCTTTTAAGTGGTAATACGCGTTACGTGATGCACCATGAACTTGTGGAATACAACGCAATGAGTAAGGGTCTTGTACACGGTCACAATCAGTGTGTGAAGCCATGTTTTCAGAGCCTGCAAAAAAACTACGCATACGCGCTGCAACTTCAACGTTACCTTTAAAAGCACGAATTGCGTGTAGTTCTTCACGAAACGGTGATTGACTACCTTGCATACCTTCAATACTCATAGCACCTGCGATATCTGCAAGGTCTAATAAGTAACGCATTTTAGTAAGCGCAGTAATGGCATGCGATAAAATAAACTGAGTACCGTTAATTAATGCTAGACCTTCTTTAGCATGTAAATCTAAAGGCGCTAAACCGTGCTCTTTTAATACGTCTGCTGCTGGCTTGATTGTGTCGTTTACCCAAAACTCACCTTCACCTAAAAGAGGTAAGAATAAGTGCGATAACGGTGCTAAGTCACCCGATGCGCCTACTGAGCCTTGCTCTGGTACAACAGGGATAATATCAAGTTCAATAAACTTAAGCATACGCTCAACAACGGTTAAACGAATACCTGAAAAACCTTGGCTTAATGCATGTACTTTGGTGATTAGCATCAGCTTTGAAATAGGTTTAGCGATTGGCTCACCCACACCAACAGCGTGTGTGATCAATAAGTTCTTTTGTAATAGGTTGGTTTCTTCTGGAGAAATTTGTGTATCACATAATGGGCCAAAGCCCGTATTGATACCATAAATGGCTTTATCTGAGGCAGCCATTTTGTCTACGTTTTGGCGGCTTTTATTAATTTTATCAATAGCTTCTTGGCAAAGCTCTGCCTGTAACGTACCGGCTGCAATAGCATTAACGCTGTCTAACGTTAATTGATCAACACCATACTTAAATGTCATTTATAACTCCTAAAGAACAGGATTAAGTTTTATTTAGATGGAGTCTAGCTTGCTCTAGTTGTTTTACAAATGCATAATTATCGTTATTCATTCCAGATTTATCAAACTAAAAGAAGAGCTATGCAAGTTCATGACGTAGACCTGCGCTTATTGCGCGTTTTTGTTGCAATTGTTGAGTGTGGCGGGCTTTCAGCCGCAGAGTCACGTTTGAATATTGGCCGCTCTACCATCAGTGCGCATTTATCTGATTTAGAAGTAAGGCTTGGCATTAAATTATGTAAACGTGGCCGCAGTGGTTTTGAAATTACAGACGCTGGTGCCATCACTTATCAGGCATCGATTGAACTGCTTCAACAATGCGAAGCCTTTGCTAATACCGTAGCAAGCTCTAAAAACGAGTTATCGGGGCGTTTAAGTATTGCCATGATAGATACCATGGTCAGTGACCCACGCTGTGCCATTCCCCGTGCTATAGCAAGGTTAAAAGGCAAAGGTAAGAACATTCAGTTTGATATTAATGTGTGTGAGGCACGAGAGGTAGAAACCGCAGTAGCCAATGGCCGTTCATTAGTGGGGATTGGTGTCAGCCGCCATCATATTCGCGGACTTAATTACACCGCTCTACACAACGAAACTAACTTTTTGTATTGCGCAGTCGGTCACCCATTATTTGACTGTGAAGACAAGCAAACAAATGAGCTCATTAAAGAAGCCGAAGTCATTACCAGTAACTACATGCGAGATAAAGAAAGCCGAAACGACGGTTTAAACTACCAAAACAGTGCTGTTGCTTATCACGATGAAGGTATTGCACATTTGATTTTATCGGGTGAGTTTATTGGTTATTTACCCGATCACTATGCACAGTTCTGGGTTGATAAAGGTATTTTTAAAGCTATTCAACCGAGTAAATATCACTACGATATTCCTGTGGTATTGATTACCTCAAAAACAAATGCCAGTTCGCCTTTAGCAAACGCCATGATTGATGAAATTAAGCGTTGTTATGCGGTTTAGTGTTTTTGTTTAAAGCTTTTTGCTCATTTAAAAGCACGAGACTAAACGCGATCATGGCAAGGTTTGTAGTCACTGGATTAAACGCTTCGATTAAGAGTGCGGGTTGTAAAACGGCAACAAACAGCATTAACCCTACTAAAGCAGCTATATTGAGAATATTGATTAAGATTGAACGATAGAAAATAAAAAACAGCACGGCAAAAATCATTTCACCAACCCCAGCTGCTTGGGTAATCAGCGTTGAGATTTCAGCATTAAAACCAAAACTGGCTGTCATTTTTAGTTCAAGGGGAGCAATGTGAATAAGTTTTGGCATCAGCCCATGATAAAGCCAACAAAAGCTGATAATAAATCGAGCGATTTGAATGCTAGTGAGGTATTTCATAAAAGATTATGTGCAGAGTTATTGTGTGCTCAGACAGAGCACACAACGAATACGGCTTAAACCGTTGGCTTACCAAAACGGTTTTCTGCTTCATCACCCGCTAAGAAGCCATTTTCAATCAGTACCCAAATACCACCAATCACTGGTACTAAACCAATTAGTACCCACCAACCTGACTTGTTGCGGTCGTGCCAGCGTTTAACTTGAATAGCAAGCGATGACCAAATTAGTGGAATGTAAATTAAAAGTGGAAGGAAAATGGCCGCATTTTGTGAAATCATTGCGCCAATACCACTTAACACAAGCATACCTAAAACACTAATTAGCATTAATCCTAATACTGATAACCAATAAGTTTTACGCGGGATTCTACCTTGGAAAGAGAATAAGATATCTTTGCGACTCATGGTTGTTGTATCTGTTGAAATATTAGCAACATCTGATTCAGGAGCTTGATAAACGTTTTCTGACACTGTCATTTCCTTTTGAGTTTTACTTTGGTTTTAGCAAGGCTACCACTCCGTGCAGCTTACTGATTAATCAAAAAATAATTTTTGCACTGTATTAGATCCAACTGAAACTATTGCTGAATCCAACATGAACAAAAGTACCATAAATAATACTATTTAAGGAACTAAAAATTAATAATACAATTAAATTTAATACTTTTTAACTAGCAAAAATAAATAAACTTTAGCTCTCGATATCTCTTTCAACTACAAAAAGCCATTTTAATGGTTGCTACTGCCAATATTTAGCAAACAGACGAGGATATGCCTGTTTTAAAAATTTCGGCTTATCTTTAAAACGCTTGCCTTTTGGCTGTTCAAGCCCAGATGGAATAAATGGTAGCTCATCGTCATTACGCTCTTCAAACAGCATACCGGCGATTAAATCATACTCATCTAAATAAGGATAAGGTTGTTCGTTCAAATGATAAACGGGTGTGCAGTCAGCAACAGAGTCTGGGTTCTCTAAGGCTTTTAAAAATGCGCCTTCACCGCGAGATATAAGCCAACATAAAAACTCTGAAAATCCATAATCATCGTTACAACCAGCCATTACAAACGCAGCACCAAATAAGTCCCAAGTGTAAGCTTTACGCATACGCAAACTAAACTGCTTGTCAAACTCCATAAGTTGCTCATCGGATAGATGTGTTAGCTTTTCTCTTAGTGCATTACACACAGATTCTGGCTCTGCCGTTTTATCTTCTGCGGTCACTAATTCCCAAAATTCACTTTCGGTTAGAACGCTCATGATAGGATCTCTTTAACACGACCAACTTGACCGTCATCGAGTTGTACTTTAATGCCATGGGGGTGGTTTGGTGACTTAGTTAATATACGTGACACCACACCTTGCGTTAAATGACCTGTGCGTTGATCTTGTTTAAGAACAATATTAACTTCACAGCCTAGGGTTATTTGTGAGCGTGTTGGTACGGCCATAATAAACTCTCTTACAATATTTTTGCAGATTATAGCCATTTGCGACTGTGTTACCAATGTTAAACTCACTTGATGTGTATGTTTTCATGCACTTGACATGGTGTCAGTCAAAGCTGTGTCTATTGTAAGGAAAAAAAACGGCGTATTTAATCCTTACAAAACAGAATAGCTTTTGCTGATATCACTACGTCTATCTCTTTCAGCTCTTTTATAATGACTTGATTTATTTGGTTTGCAAGCGGCGAATTTGATAGAGGCATTTGCTCAGCAAAATAACAACTTACTTTCATAGATGATGGCAGTCTCTTTAAATCAGCGGTGTGAGTTAACCATAAAAAGTTGTCGCTTATGTCTTTTAGATTTTCACATGCCGACGTTAGCGCTGTCCGAACAGCTTTATCGAAGCGTTTTTCAGTTTTGGTCATTGTTCTGACTTTTGCTTTTTAAAGTTTTCGTAGCTATCTTGCTGGCGCTTTACACACTCGTGATATTCTTTATCAGCTAAATAATTGCATTCAGTTAAGCGTGCAGACTGAAGTTCATGAAAACGCGCATTTGAACTACACCCTGTTAACAAAATAAACATTGATGCAATCCCAGTAAACTTTATAGCGTTTAAAAACATTAAATTTCCTTTCTTCAGTTATACATTGGTACTGCGATTTATTGTATATTGCGTGGGTTTAAATACTATCACCAAAGGGTCATATATGATGTTGTCGCAGTTACAAGAGCTGTTTCAGCGTATCGATAAAAGCAAAGTTTTTCAATCATTCGTTATTGCCGTTATTGTTATTTCAGCATTAACCGTTGGGGCTCATACTTATTCGCTTCACCCAACTGTAGAGTTAGCTCTTTATTGGATGGATATGGGGATTACCGTATTTTTCCTTGTTGAGCTTGTGATCCGCTTTATTGCAAGCCGCGGCTTTAAAGACTTTTTCAGTAAAGGCTGGAATATTTTTGATTTTATCATCGTAGTGGGTAGTCTTTACCCTGCCGCGGGCTCTACAATTTTTATTGCTCGTTTGCTACGTATCTTCCGCGTTCTGCGACTTGTATCCATGATCCCCGAACTTAGGCTGCTGGTTAACTCGCTTTTAAAAGCGATTCCACAAATGGGCTATATTGCCCTACTGATGTTTGTAATCTTCTATATTTATGCCGCCATGGGAAGCATGTTATTTGCCGACATTAACCCCGTTTTATGGGGGGATGTATCAATATCCATGCTCACCCTTTTCCGTATAGCGACATTCGAAGATTGGACAGATGTCATGTACGAAACCATGGCCGTGTATGAACTTAGCTGGATTTTCTACCTTACATTTATCTTCTTAACTGCATTCGTATTTTTAAACATGATGGTAGGAGCAATTTTAGAGGTTATGTCTGAAGAGCATCGTAACGCGCGAGAAGAGCAGATAAACGACGATGATATGCCAGCAACCAAAGGGCAAATAACTCAATTACAGGCTGAAGTAGCTGAATTAAAACAGTTACTTAAGAGTAAAGAATAACTCATGGCAAATTTTAGGGCTCGCTTTATCAGCGAGCCCTTTATGTTCGCCGTAAAACCGCTCTTACGGGTTTAAAGAACGTAGGCGTGAAACTTGTTTCGCGCGTTTGCCTGAACTAGCATTTACACCTTGAACTTACCCACTAAATCAGTCAGTGTATTAGATAACAAGTTTAATTTATCTCCGTTGCCACGTGCACTGTCTGCAATCTCACTCACATCATCAGCCGCATTTTTAATTTCAATAACATTACGATTAATATCTTCAGCTACATGTTGCTGCTCTTCTGCTGCCGTCGCTATTTGAGTATTTAAATCACTGATATTAACGATTGATGCGGTTATTTCGCTAAATTGATGTTGTGCTGAATGGGCTAACTCAACTGTTTTATTTGTGCGGTTTAAACTGGTTATCATTTCTTTTGACACTTGATCAGACATCTTCCGTAATGTGTCTAACTGGCTTGCTATTTCTTCCGTTGACTCTGAGGTTCTTTGTGACAGTGCGCGAACTTCATCAGCAACTACCGCAAAACCTCGACCATGTTCCCCTGCTCTGGCGGCTTCAATTGCAGCATTTAATGCAAGCAAATTAGTTTGCTCTGCGATGCCTCTAATCACGCTCAATATCGACATAATATTTTCACTTTCAGCGTCCAGCTGATTAATATCTTGAGTAGCTTTAGTTATGACCTCAGACAGCGATACAACACTCTCTACCGTTTCTGAAATCACACTTTGACCAAGCTCTGAGGCATGCTGTGTTTGTGTTGCAAGCTCAGCAGCATTTGCACAGCTCGCCGAGACTTCATTAGCGGTAGCCGCCATTTCATTAATAGCCGTTGCAGCCATTTCTAAAGCTTGTTGCTGCTGTGAAGTAGAACCTGATAACTGCCCTGCTTGTGCTGATGTTTGCGCTGATCTGTCGCTTACATTATGCGCACATTCATTTATTTGTGTGACTAACTCTGAAATCAAATTCAAAAATAAATTAAAGCTATTTGCCAGCTTCCCAGTTTCATCACGCGTTTTAATAATTAACCGCTTGGTTAAATCTCCGCCGCCTTGCGATATTTCTGTCAACCCATCACTCACTTCAACAATAGGTGCAGAAATGAGTTTTGAAATATAGCTGGCTAGCAAAATAAACACAGCGATTAAAATTGCACTAATGATCACAATGGTAATTGTCATCGTATTTGCAGCTTTCATTACTTCAGACTTTTCAACTAAGCCAATAAATTTCCAGCCAAGTTTTTGAGAGGTATAAATATTCGCTACATAATCAGTGTGTTCTAGGTTAATTTCAAATTGACCGCTGCTGTTATTCGCTAACTGTTTATATTTACCTTCATTAACCTCTGCTAATTGCTTAAAGCGATAATCTGCATGTTTAACATCCACCAGCACGTTACCACTGTCTTCAATGAGCATAAGATAACCGGTCTCACCTAATTTAATATTAGCTATAATATCTGTCAGACCTTGCAGAGATACATCCATGCCCTGAACACCAATAAGCTGACTATTTTGTTTAATTGCTTTTACCGTTGATACAATCACCATATCATCAGCGGCCCAATAATAAGCATTCGTTCTTACTGTGCTTCCATCAGCGGCTTTCGCAGCTTCGTACCATGGCCGTTTTCTAGGATCATAATTAGCGGTTACTTCGCCTTCTGGCCATTGAATATATCCACCTTGCTCATTCCCCATGTAAATATAAGCAAGGCCTGGATGCGTATCACCAAAGTGATCAAATAATGTATAAGCAGCTTGTTCTGTATCACTGCCAGACATATGCGCAAGTTTAACTGCATTGGGCGATTGCATATGTGTTTTAACGTCTTGTTTGGCTTCTAAAATAGCTGGGTGTGAAGCTAGGTAGTCTACATTTTTTTCAATCTCTGAAAAAAACATATTAATACCGTTATCTACTTGCTTTGCTTCTCGTTCACTTAATTGGGCAAAACCATCTAATGCCTGTTGCCTTGTTTGTGTGATGACTAAAACGGCGATGATTATTAATGGTAAAACTATTGCGGATGCAAATGACAGCTTTAACTTCTTAGAGATATTCATGATTTAGATCCAATGTATGACTCACAAGAATATAGTGAGCATCTTTATATTCAGCAAGTTATTAGATTTAGATTTCAATAAAATGAAAAAGTACTGTGTGAATTAAGTAGAGCGTCGTTGAACTTGAATATGACAGTTAGTTGACACTGAAATGAACTGTACTAAATTTATCTATAGCATTTAACATAATTATAACAATCATGTTGAGTGCCATCCAACCAATATTGGCAGCATTCGCAGGATGCTAATGTGCTGCCTATTCTACTTTAACTGTCAAAGCTTGCTTTCTCTTCAAATTGTAATCAGGACTTTCGGACATATTTTCAGTAATGCAAGATATATTTAGTTCGTTGATTGTTCACTACTATGTTTCCTAAGTTAAACATAATTGGAGAATAACTATGAAACTTTACCACGCATTTAAAGGGATCGCTGCTGTCGCTCTTTTAGGTCTATCGTCTTTATCTTACGCTGGAAATGACACCGAAACAGATGAGAATGGGGTAATTTTAGCGGGGCATGATGTCATTGCTTATTTTAAGCAAAATAAACCTGTATTAGGGAATGCTAAATATACAGCGGTATACAATGATGCGATTTACCGTTTTCAGTCTGCTAAAAATAGAGATATGTTTAATTCAAACCCAGAGAAATACGCGCCTCAATACGGTGGTTTTTGTGCTTATGGCGTAACCTTTGGTAAAAAGTTTGATATTGATGGCAAAGCATTTGAAATCAAAGACGGAAAACTCTATGTAAATAAAAATATGGATGTTTATAAAGCATGGGCTGAAAACATTCCTAAACACATTAAAGAAGCAAATGATCATTGGCCAGATGTTGAAAATGTAAGTGCTGATGACCTTTAATTTATAGTTAGTGACCAACCATCGCACTTCTAACAGCACCTGGGGCTTCGCCTTGGTGCTGTTTAAACGCTTTTCTAAAAGCGGCTTCTGTCTCGTAACCACTTAACTGTGCTATTTCTGCAATACTAATATCACTACAAATCAGCAATTTACGGGCTTCTATTAAACGCCATTTAAGCAAATATTTCATCGGACTTAAGCCAACTAGTTTTGTGAACTTATCTGCAAAATTAGAACGACTCATTGAAGCTTTACTGGCAAGTGACGCTAAATTCCACGCATATTCTGGTTGTTGATGAATTGCATTAAGTGCTTTGCCTATACGATTATCAAACAACGCCACCAACATACCATTATTTAACTTACCAGCTTCAACTTGCTCTCTAAGTATTTCTATAAACACCAAATTAGCGAGTTGATCGACTATGGTATAACAGCCTGTGCGCCTTTGCTGTAACTCCACAATCATCATATCAATTAATTGCATTATTCTTGAATTACACGATGAACTTGTAGCGGGAATGTGTAAAAACTCAGGTAAAGCATCTAAAAGTGGATTAACTAGGGTGTGATTAAACTGAAAAAAACCACAAACCATATTCGTTGTTTCACCCGCCCCTTTTGCAGGCTGATTGACTAATTTTTTTGCTGGTTTAATCGGTGAGCTCGATATTATGTGTTGATGATCTCTTGGGAAAACAACAAGATCTTTTTCATTCAATACGATAGTTTCATTCTCAAAATGCAGCCATGCTTGCCCTTTACCAATTAAATGAAATGGAATCCGGCGAGAGCCCGATGTATCAACAGCCCACGAGCCACAAAAATCACCATTAACGTATACTTCGGCCCTCAAGGACATTCGCTCAAGTAACACACTAAGCGGATCAGGATCATTTAAATAAATATTTGGACTTTCAGACATAATTTTAGCTACATGCAACATAGAGAAAAAATTAACACAGCTTAAACTAGCCACATCGGTTAAATCACTTAGGACTAACTCATGGCTAAGATCAAAATGTACCACAAAGACTATTGCCCATACTGTCGAGCGGCAAAGCAACTGTTTAAAAAGTTAGGTTGGCAATACACAGCAATAGAAATCTCAGATAACGACCGACTTTTTCAGGAAATGGTTTCACTGAGTGGTCGTAGAACTGTCCCACAAATATTTATTAATGATGAACATATTGGTGGTTTTGATGATTTTCAGCACTATGTTAAACAGCTAAGCCATAGCTAAATTAGCTTTAGCAATAGGAGAAGGTACACGCTACAGCAAGTAAAACTTAGCTATTGATATCTTTTCCTATACCTACCTCAGTTTTCAACATATATGATAATAAGCTTTGCGCATCAGGATGCTTATCTTTTTTTAACCCTGCTACAACACCTTGTTGATCAGCTACTGATTTATGCTGGCCTAACTTTTCTTTTGCCTGAATTGAGTCAAGTTTGATTTTAATACCAACAATCCCTCGTAGTAGCTTCGCTTGATAGTCATCTGGCAGCAAATTAGTGTCGTTTAAAATACTCGGTTCGTATTGGCTAATTAACTCATCTAAGCAAGCTAAGGTATTGTCGTCATCAAGGTATTCAACCTTGCCTTTTGTATGAACTGCGGCGTAGTTCCACGTCGATACAGCGGGCTTTTCTGCATACCAAGTGGGTGATATATAGCTATGCGGTCCATTAAAAACCACTAATACACGCGTATCTTGCAAGCTTTTACCATGACGATTCGCCCGTGACACATGACCATATAAAGTACCAAACTCACCTTCGTCTGGTTTATACACCAATGGCAAATGTGTGGCTTCAAATTCACTGTCTATCATCAGCGCAAAGCTATAGTTTTTTATAAATTGTGAGACTCGCTCTGGTGTCATTTTCCACTTGTTGGGTGTGTGCATGCTTTTCTCATATTGTTAAAATTGCTCTGATTGTTTGAATCTATCATTGTAATTGATAAAGAATTTTCTACTAGTCTTTACCCGCAACTTAAAGCACAAATAGTGTCATGCCCTTTAACCAATTCGGAAAACTAACAAATCAAGATACCGTTAAATTAGAGCAAAGTAATTAAATGATAATTGTTTGCATTAACATTTAATGCATGATACCTTCCTAATTATCGGTACAGGGTGTTGCGGATTTTAATTAATTGGAGACGGAAAAAGCTTTTCTTGTCTCTTGGTTACTAAATCAATGTTAAAGGATATACAGAATGGAAAATTTTAAACCGCCGCAATATCAATGGATTAATGATTCTAACTATCAAACTAAAACCAAACAAACTGATGCCCCACTTTTTGGTGTTTCGCCAATGCAGGATTACTCACAATTAATGCAATTGGGTATAAGCACTCTAAGCGAGCGCATTAAAAAAGTTAATTCCCCGACCAGCGGAGTGCAACCTGCACAGTTGCAAGAAGAATTTGCTGCCATTGATCTAAACACACCTTTAAGTGACATAAATCAAGTCCTCGAAGAGCTAGATCACCTTTATTTAAAACACGCGATATACTTCCATCATCCAGATTACCTTGCTCACTTAAATTGCCCAGTAATGCTTACATCCCTGCTGGCAGAGTTGTTTAGCTCTTCGATAAACACCGCTGTTGAAACATGGGATCAAAGTGCAGGCGCAACACTTATAGAACAAAAAGTGATTGATTGGACATGCCAAAGAATCGGTTACGATGAAGGTGCAGACGGCGTGTTTACCACCGGCGGAACCCAGTCAAATTTAATGGCATTATTACTTGCACGTGAGTTGGCAGGCAAATTAGAACCACAAAGCCATACAAATATTACTTCTGGCTTAAGCAGTAATGCACATCGTTATCGAATTCTTTGTTCTGAATATAGCCATTTTAGTATTCAAAAAGCAGCCGCATTATTGGGTCTTGGTCATGATGCTGTTATCAGTGTTGCGTGTGATGAAAATCGCTGTATTGATACCCATAGCCTCGAAAACACATTAAATGAACTTCAAAGAGCAAATTTATTACCAATTGCGGTAATCGCCACGGCTGGTACAACAGATTTTGGCGCAATCGACCCGATAGCAAGCATTGCTCATTTATGTAAAAAGCATAACTGTTATTTACACGTCGATGCGGCTTATGGTGGCGCTTTGTTAGTATCACAACGCCATAACGAACGTTTGTTAGGCATTGATTTAGCTGACTCTGTCAGTATTGATTTTCACAAAACATTTTTCCAGCCAGTATGTTGCTCTGCCCTATTGGTTAAAGACAAGCGGTTATTGAGCTTTCTAACTTATCACGCCGATTACCTCAATCCAAAGGCTCAAGCACAAGCCGGCGTTCCTGATTTAATAAATAAAAGCTTACAAACAACGCGCCGATTCGATGCGTTAAAGCTCTGGTTAAGCTTAAGAACAGAAGGGCCTGATGCGATTGGTGCCATGTTCGATACCTTGCTTGAAAAAACACAACAGGTATACCAACGCTTAACACGTCATAGCCTGTTACAAGCTGCACAAGTTCCATCACTCACTACACTCGTATTTCGATTTAACGATAGCGCCTTGAGCCAAACTCAGCTTGATGAATGCAACCGCACTATTCGCAGGACCTTAGCTCAGAGTAGCCGTGCCATGATTGCAGCAACAAAAGTGAACAATATTCAGTATTTAAAATTCACTTTATTGAACCCTCACGCATCGATAGACAGCATAGACGACGTATTGGATGAAATTTGCAAAATTGGCGAACAATATGTGATCGACTGCAAAAGCAAACAACTGTGCACAGCTTAAGGAAAAGACAATGAAACCAGAAATTTATGATTTAATCGGAATAGGTGTAGGCCCGTTTAATTTAAGCTTAGCAGCGCTTTCTTCGCCCCTTTCAGACTTGAAGACGCTATTTGTTGACAGTCGCCCTAAATTTGATTGGCATCCTGGTATGTTATTAGACTCTGCGAGTCTGCAAACCCCTTTTATGTCAGATTTAGTGACGATGGCAGACCCGACAAGTCAGTTCAGTTACTTAAATTTTGCCAAGCAGACTGGTAAATTGTATTCGTTTTATATTCGCGAGAACTTCTTTTTACCGCGACAAGAATATAATCAGTATTGCCAGTGGGTGTGCCGTCAGTTAAATAATCTCAAGTTTAATTTTCACGTAGAAAACCTCGAATACGAGCAACAGCTCGACTGTTACCGAGTCTCTGGCAAAGATAAAGTGACTGGCAAGGTACAAGATTTTTATTGTAAACATTTAGTGCTTGGTACCGGTACTCAACCTTGGCTACCTGAATTTTGCCCGACCGATAAGCACATAACTCACTCTTCACAGTACCTTAATAACAAAGCAATGTTACAAAGCAAGTCTGACATTACTATTGTTGGCAGTGGTCAGAGTGCAGCAGAGATTTTCCATGATTTACTGCTAGATATTGATAAATTTGGCTATCAATTACGCTGGTTGACGCGTTCACCGCGGTTCTTTCCTTTAGAGTACACCAAGCTTACTCTTGAAATGACATCGCCTGAGTATATTGATTATTTCCATAATTTACCAAGTGCGAAGCGACAACAACTTATCCACTCGCAAAAGTCGCTTTATAAAGGAATTAATTCAGAGCTCATTAACGATATTTACGATTTGCTCTATCAAAAGAAACTGAATTGCGATTTCTCAGCCGAGCTTTTAACGAATACCTCATTAACTAACATTAAACAAGAAGGCCAAAAACTTGCCCTCTCATGCCTACATAACGAGCTAGAGCAAGATTTTAGCTTTAATACTAATGCACTTGTAATGGCGACAGGCTATCAATATCAGTTACCCACCTTCATTGAACCATTACGTCATAAATTAAATTTCGATGAGAACGGCGAGTTACAAGTAAAACGTAACTATAACATTGATGAGCAGGGTCGCATTTTTGCACAAAACCTAGGCCTTAACAGCCATGGATTAACCGTGCCAGATCTCGGAATGGTGTGTTATCGCAATGCCATCATTTTAAAACAAGTATTAGGGAAAGCGCCTTACAGCATTGAAGAGCGCATCGCTTTCCAACAATTTGGCATTCCTAAAAAAGAGAGCTTTACGCCCTCACGTAGTAAAACAGCTTCAATGTCACAGGAGGCTATGTGAGCAGTTGTAACCACACAGAGGTCAGTAAAAGCTTCGCTAGCCAGTGCCAAGCAATAATAAACACAGACGCCTTTGTTATTGATGACTTTCGTTTTTACATTTACCAAGCACAGAAGCACTTTTCCTTATTAAATAGCTGGCTTGCTCAAGATTATGCCCACTTTTGGGGAATGCAAAATATGAATGCAGAGCAACGCCAAAGTGAACTTGCTCCCGCACCTCATAAACTAGCACTTATAGCTTACCAAGATGCGACTCCTGCTTTTTTTATTGAATTGTATGACCCGCAGTTTGACGAAATCGGTAAACATTTTGAAAACCAGTCTGGTGATTGTGGGATGCACCTTTTACTTGCCCCCGTAATCACCCCGCAAAGTGGTTTTAGTCGACGTGCTATTACAGCAACAGCAAAACTCATCTTATCTAAATTAGGTTTTACTCGATTGGTTGTTGAGCCTGACATTAACAATCAAAAAATACATAAGCTAAATAAAAAAATAGGCATTCAGAGTAGTCATATCGTTCGCCTTACAAACAAAGATGCATGGCTAGGTTTTGCTGATCTAGCAAGCTTTGAAGCAGCTACAACACAAGGAGACTAATTATGGAAATCATTAAAAATTCATTCCCTCAACATTTATCTGAATCTTTATGGCAAGGTGCTAATCAACATTTAGTCGCCAAAATACTGTGTGAGTTTAGTCATGAAAAACTAATAAAACCTATTGCAGCAAAAGAAGATAGAAAACAAACAGTGCAGCAATTTCAGTTATTATTAGAAAGCAACCAAGGGCTTTTAAGTTATGACTTTAGTGCTCGTCACTATCAACTAGATCACCTACATATTCAGCCAGAATCAATCGTCTGCAAACTAGATGGCATTAACCAAGATTTAGATGCAGTAACGCTCATTATTGCCCTAAAAGATCGTTTAGGTATTACCGATAGCCTCTTGCCAACTTATTTAGAGGAAATTACCAGCACTTTATACAGTAAAGCATTTAAATTGCTTCACCAAAATAAGCCCGTTTCAGAGCTGGTACATTGCGATTATCAACAAATCGAAGCGGCCATGACCGAAGGCCACCCAGTATTTGTTGCTAACAATGGTCGTATTGGCTTTGATATGGATGACTGCCACGCGCTTACACCTGAAAGTGGTCAAGCAATGAAATTAGTCTGGTTAGCTGTTGCGCGGGTAAACACAAGCCTAGCAATGATAGAAGAGCTTAATTACGAGCGTTTTATTGAAAGTGAATTAGGCAACCAGCAAATTGCAGCATTTAATAACATAATTGCTGAGCATGGTAAAAAAGCTGAAGACTATTACTTTATGCCCGTGCATCCTTGGCAGTGGCGCGAAAAAATTAGCCGAATTTTTGCTGCTGATCTTGCTCGTAAGCAACTTGTTTATCTTGGTCACAGTGAAGATGACTATCAGGTACAACAGTCGATTCGCACATTCTTCAACTTAAATAACAACAAGCGTTGCTATGTGAAAACCGCGTTGTCTATATTGAACATGGGCTTTATGCGCGGTTTATCTCCTTATTACATGAGCCGAACACCAGAAATAAACACCTTTGTTGCAGAGCTTGTAAACAGCGACCCATACTTTGCTAAAAAACGCTTTGTCGTTTTAAGAGAAACCGTCGCAATTGGTTATCACCATAAATATTACGAGCAAGCTTTAGAAAAAGACACGCCTTATAAAAAAATGCTCAGTGCACTTTGGCGAGAAAGCCCTTTCAATTTAACATTTCAGGGAGAACCGTTAGTTAAAGAAAACCAACAACTTTTGACATTAGCCGCCTTGCTACATCAAGACAGCCAACAAAAGAGCTTGCTTGTTGAACTCATTAATACCTCTCAACTCACAGCAACTGAGTGGGTAAGCAAATTGCTGGATCTTTATTTACAACCTCTATTACATGCGTTCTTTGCGTATGATTTAGTGTTTATGCCCCATGGTGAAAACCTCATCCTTGTTTTAGAAGAACACCAACCAGTTACTATTTTAATGAAAGATATTGGCGAAGAAGTCGCGATTCTAAACGGCAATTCCCCTTTACCTGGTCATGTCGCTGACTTAGCGGTGAGCCTAGAAGAGGACATGAAATTAAATTATATACTGCTAGATATTTTCGACTGTATCTTCCGCTTTATCGCACCTCAGCTTGATGCGCAAAATTGTTTAACTGAACATGATTTTTGGCAATTAGTCGCTGATAAAGTTTATCAGTATCAGCATGAAAACCCGCAATTTTCCGAAAAATACACACGTTACAACTTATTTAAGGCTCGCTTTACGCGTACCTGCTTAAACCGCATTCAATTGAATAATAATCAGCAGATGATTGACCTTGAAGATAGAGAGAAAAATCTCCGTTTTGCTGGGGATATCAAAAACCCACTGCATGATTTTGCCACTCGTCATGACTTTCAACATGACACAACAATGGCCTAAGCATAGGCCTCACTATTTATAGACGTAATAGGACTACGGATAAAAATGAAAAAAACTAACTACTTTAAACTCACGCCTGTCGCACTTTCTTGTTTAGCGATATTTAGCCACTCTTTACAGGCTGAGCAAAAAAAGCATCACGATATGGAAGTACTCACAGTCGTTGGTGAACAAAGCAATGCCCAAGGCTATAAAGTTGAGCAAATGAGTACCGCAACGGGTTTAGAATTATCATTTCTAGAAACACCACAATCAACCACAGTTGTGACTGAGCAAGCGATAAAAGATCAACAACTAAATTCCGTTATTGAAGTGATGAACAGCGTAACAGGGATTAATACCCGCCCTTCTGACAACGACCGATACTCAATCAGTGCCCGCGGTATTGGCGTAAGCAGCATTTTGTATGACGGCGTGGCAACAACCTACGATACACGCTTTAACTATGGTGACAACTTAATGGATAGCGCAATTTATCAGCGCATAGAAGTTGTTCGCGGTGCAACAGGTTTGATGCTCGGGGCGGGTAGCCCATCGGCTGCGATTAATTTAGTTCGTAAGCGTCCGACAGAAGAGTTTCAAGCAAGCGTAAGCTTAAGTACAGGTTCATGGCAACAGTTACGCGGTATTGTTGATTTATCGGGAGGCTTAAATCAAGACGCAAGTGTTCGAGGTCGAGTCGTCGTAGCGTATCAAGATCGTGAAAGCTATCAGCATCGTTACGAGCAGCAACGACAAACTCTTTACGGTATTATCGAAGCAGATATAGGTCGTAATACATTGCTGACGTTAGGTGCTGACTATCAAGACACCAAACCTGAAGGCTCAATGTCTGGCGGATTACCGTTATTCGACAACCAAGGCAATAGAACTAACTACAGCCACCATACGTCAACAGCTCCACGCTGGGCGTCATCCAAAACCAAAGCATTGAATAGCTTTGCCACGATTGAGCATAACTTTAGTGATGACTGGCAACTCAAAGCAAGTTACATCTATGGCGATAACGATTTAGAATATGATGTGTTATGGGCTACAGGTCACCCAGACCCAATAACCAACGAAGGGATGATACCTGGCTCACTGGCATTTATTGATGGTAATCGAACCCAACATACATTCGACTTAAAATTAACGGGCCGCTTTACCCTCTTTGACCGCTCACAACAAATTCTAATTGGTGCAAATCAACAGAAGCAAGAGTTTGCCAATCCATATTATGGCTCTTTAGATGAGGCTCCACCTTTAGGTGACTTTAGAGATAAAGATTTTACATATCCGACCCCTACATGGAGCGATGAAGTTCTGTATGGTTCATGGGGGGAAACAAAGCAACAAGCAATATACCTTGCCTCTGATATTGAGTTAACCGACGCACTTTCAATAGTAATAGGTGGGCGTATTGATAATTGGGAAACTGACCAAGACAATTTTGGCACCGTTCATGATTACGAAGTTGATAATGAATTTACCAGCTATGTCGGCGCCACCTATGCTATTGGGAAAAATGTATCACTGTATGCCAACTACACAGATATTTTTACACCACAAAGTAGAGTGCAAGCTGATGGCAGTTACCTCGATCCTGTTAAAGGAAAAAACTATGAAGCAGGTATAAAAGCCAGCCTATTTGAAGAAGCGTTAGACACCTCACTTTCGGTGTTTGAGATCCGTCAAGATAACGTTGGTGAAGCAACGGGAGAAACCTTACCAGGAACAACAGTTCCTATATACCGCGGTATTGACGGCACTAAAACGCAGGGATTCGAATTTGAAGCCAATGGTTCAATCAATGAACAATGGAATGTCTATTTTGGTTATAGTCAATTTGAAACAGAAGACCCTGATGGTGAAAAAGTAACGACCACCAGCCCAAAACATCAAGTAAAACTCTTCACTACCTATGAATTAGATAACTGGGTAAATGGCTTACAACTGGGTGCTGGTGTTAATTGGCAAAGTGAGATCCGCAGAGATGTTACTAAGCCAGATAGAAGCTCAGTGGAAGTTAGCCAGCAAAGTTATGGGCTTGTTCGATTAATGGCAAGATACAATGTAAACGATCAACTAACATTGCGCGCTAATTTAGACAACGCATTCGATAAACGTTATTACAGCCAATTAGGCTTTTATAACCAGTTTCAATATGGCGCACCACGAAACTTTAGCATCACTGCTCAATATAGTTTCTAAGTAACTCGACATTATTGCGAATTGCTATTATGCCGCCTCTGTATGAGGCGGCATAATATACATTTTAAAGACGCAATTTTATGAAGAAACTTCCACCCCAGCACAATAAAAGTACAAATATACATGGCGTTACACGATACCACTGAGCTAAACTCTTTACTGGAGCGACAAGCTCCATTTTATAGTCAGCATTTTAAAATTATTGAGCCACATCAACCTCTCCCCGAAAACTGCCACCCATTATCACAACGATTAAATAAACCACATTATACCAAAGCGCTTATGACTTTTTCTAAGAGCTATCAACAACAGCAAGAAGCAATCGATCTTAGCGCTTTACATTCTATGTGGAGCCAATGGTTTTTCGGCTTTTTACTTCCGCCACTATTAGAATACGCATTAAAAAGCCAGACGAGTGTATTACATGTTGCAATGAACCTTAAAAACTGGCATTGGACTTATCATCAAACGGGGCGAGTAGAATGTTTCTATTTAGTGCTTAGAGAAGATCAAATTCAAAGACCGACTGAGTTAGCTATCACATTGCTAGAGCGGTTACTTGTTAAGCTGATAAATCCTATTATAAAACAACTAAGTACCCTGTCGCCGGTATCAGAAAAGTTATTTTATAGTCATGTTGCGTACTGTTTTTATTGGTATTTATCAGAAATGCCGTTAGCTCAAGAATGTAAACTTAATTTACTAAACCAGTTATTTAGTAAAGATACATTATTACTCGCTAAAGGCGCTACTTTGCCACACCCTTTATGGCGTAAAATTAGACTTAAAAATAGTGAGTACCCGCGTATTATGTGTTGTTTACGGCATAAATTACCTAACACACAAATGTGTACTATTTGCCCATTGAATAAAAATAAACACAAGGTCTGTAAAACTGCGATATGAAGGCTCTGTAAAAGAGCCTCTATAGAATAGAATGTTTGAGCAAGGCTTTATTGATCAAACATAGCCTTATTTAGCCATCAACAATTATACGAAGCATACGACGAAGAGGTTCGGCAGCGCCCCATAAAAGTTGGTCACCCACTGTAAATGCACTGATGTATTCTGGGCCCATGGCCAATTTACGAATACGGCCTACCGGAATAGACAAGGTGCCCGTTACTTTTACAGGGGTTAGGTCTGTAGCCGTAATGTCGCGGTCGTTTGGAATAACTTTGACCCATTCATTGTGAGAAGCCAGAATCTCTTCCACTTTCTCCACGCTGATATCTTTGCGTAGCTTAATCGTCATTGCTTGAGAGTGGCAACGCATAGCACCAATGCGAACACATAAACCATCAACAGGGATAGGTTGCTGGCTACTACCTAAAATCTTGTTTGCTTCAACTTGTGCTTTCCACTCTTCTTTACTCTGACCGCTTGGCATTGGTACATCAATCCAAGGGATAAGACTACCTGCTAAAGGCACACCAAACTGGTCTTGTGGTAAATCACTTGAGGCGATTTTTTCAGTGACTAATTTATCAATTTCAAGAATTGCCGCGTTAGGATCAGCCAGTTTGTCAGCAACCGTTTCGTGAATTGCACCCATTTGTGCGATTAACTCTTTCATATTGCGGGCACCAGCACCAGAAGCCGCTTGATACGTCATTGGGCTAACCCATTCAATCAAGTCTTGCTCAAATAAACCACCTAGCGCTAACAACATTAACGATACAGTACAGTTGCCGCCAACATAGGTTTTAACCCCCTGCTCTAAGCCTTGATCTATAACGTCTTTATTGACTGGATCAAGAACAATAATGCTATCGTCACTCATACGCAGTGCAGATGCAGCGTCAATCCAGTAACCTTGCCAACCTGATTCGCGTAACTGCGGGTAAACGGCTTTGGTATAATCACCGCCTTGGCAAGTCACAATAATATCCATCTTCGCAAGCTCAGCAATATCATTCGCATCTAAAAGAGGCTTAGCAGGACCCGCAATATCAGGGCCTAATTGACCGGTTTGTGAGGTGGTGAAAAAAGTCGTGTCGATCTTAGAAAAATCATTTTCTTGCTGCATACGCTCTAATAACACAGAGCCAACCATGCCCCGCCAACCGACTAATCCTACTTTTTTCATTGTTTGTTCCACTGTTTGATTCATTCAAATTACCTAAACTGTTAAAAATTAAAGTCCATTGCGTGAGAATTTAATTTTTACAGAGGTAATCTAGCATTGCGGCCCAAGCAAAACTAGTGCTAGTCATAGAATATAAAATTTTTTCATCTTGGCTTAGTAATCTCATCTCAAATACCCAATTTGTTGCTCATACTTTTTCCAGCTCTAGCGAACTCTAGTCACTTATGATGTAAAAACTGAGCTGATTTCTTAATGCACTTAATACAAATGCCATAAACAAGATTCATAATCATTTCGCACTTTGTAGTAGGAAGTACTGTGTATTTTTTATTTTTAAAAAGGAATCAAATAAATGAAAAAGCTATACTTTTCTGGTCTAATTGCGGCTTTGCTATCTTGTGGAGTTTCTGCAAACACTAACGAAATTGATGTGGAGGCAAATACATCTTTCACACGCTCTACAACCAGTGTCGAGCAAGTGGCGGGTTCTGCAACAAGCCTATCTACTGCAACTTACCTAAACCCAGTAGTTAGAGTAAATAACAGTTATAGAAACTTTTTCGTAGGCTCATTATCTGGCAACCAATTTTGCAAAGAACAAGGCCATAAAGAAGAAGTAACGGGGAGTAGCGTAAAGTGTGGCGAAGATGAATCTTCTTATGCAGAATACGACTGGTATGATAGCGCATGGGTTTCAAAAAGCACGGGGAGCAAAAACCAGTGTTACCCACTCTATGCAAGCATAAAATGTGGTAATTAGCGTTTAGAAAAGAACCCAGTGCTTTCTGGGTTCTTATCCTGTAATTGTATTTGTAATCTAGCCACTATTTTTTACCTGCCTTTTACTTTTATTATTAAAAACGTCTCAATAATAGAATCACTGTCCTGAAAATGATTTTACAAAAGTGATGTAGCTAACTTTGCTAGTTAGCTTAAATAGTTGCTACATAAATCCCTCGACAAAAATAAAAAAGCCCTGCTATTGCAGGGCTAAATCAATGTTAGGATTTATTATTATATCCTTCCTTGGCTAGAGTAAGTTAAAACTCGTAAGAATAACTGATACTTAGCTCTGTGCCTTCATCACGAGAACGCACAATAATATCTGACTGAGTCACTTCTTTATCCTCATTGAGTAAGTTTTGCACTTTGAATTTAACTTTAGAATTAAAATCAGGATACCAAGTATAAACTAAATCCAATGAATTAAAGGGTTGCTCATAAGCATCATCACGTCCTGCAACGCCTGCAGCAAGTATGCGCTCACCAAATACGTTGTACACTAGCGAAGCACTATGAATACCATCAGGCGAATCATAGTTAAGCTGCATATTAACAACGTATTGTGAGTGACCTGTCATACGCTTTTTAGGATTCGTTAAGTTGCCAGCAAATGCAGGATCTATCGTCGCTTCTGAGTCACTCAGTGTGATATTACCGCTAGTAAATAGACCTTCAGTTACCATTGTAAGATCTTGTAACCACTCAGCTTCTACACCGTATACTTTTGCTGTTTCGCCGTTTACAAAGCTAGCCGAGTAGTCATCATCACCAACTCTTAATACAGTTTCGATTGGTGCTTGGATATCTTTATAGAATGCAGCCACACTAAATGAATTACCCGCCTCACCGTAATATTCATAACGTAAGTCATAGTTCTTAATTGGGCTGCTTTTAAGTCCTACACGCCCAAAAGTACGAATATCAGTGAGTGGGTCAAAGTAAGTGACAGGTACAACTTCACGAAAATCAGGACGTACGACCGTTTCACCATAACCTGCACGAATTTGATAATTTTCACCACCGAGGTAAGTTAATGACAGTGCAGGATACCAATCATCTTCAATAATAGTACCATCTTCAATATTCTCTGGAGACCAAATATTTTGCAGATCGTCACCATCAAAGATTAAACTTGACGTACCAACCGATGTTTGCCGGAACTGCTCATAACGAACACCACCACTTATACGTAACCACTGTTCATAAATAACATCAAATGAGGCGTAGCCTGCATCTATTTTTTGTGCAGCGATATAATCATCGGCATCAGGTGCTGTAGGTTCATTAAAGTCAACTAAGACGCCATTATTATCAATAAATTCGTCAGATAAGTAGCCACTGTTTGCAAGCGGATCATTTGTACCGTCGTTAATCGATATAGGCGAACCTGAGCTGTTATTAATGGTAAAGCTTGACGTGTTATAAACACGGGCTCTATCTGAGAAGTCATAACCAAGCTTAAATTCAATATCCAGAGCATCAAAACTAAGTGGCAAGTTAAAGTTGCCACCATATGACGTCACATGCTCTTCCATGTCTGTATAAGACATGATTACACGGTTGTCATCACCTGTAATTGTCGAACCTGCGTAGTTTCCTTCACTATCGTATTGATCTCTGAATTTGTAGTCCGCATTAGTTGGGATATCTGTTGTTGCTTCAGAACGAGTGTATTGCCAATCAAAGCCAACCCCCCAGTAATCAAGAAAAGTATGTTGGCCTAAAAATTGGCTAACATTTAACTCTCTTTGTTCAAGGTTAAACTCATGATTACGGTTTGCAATGCCATTCCCTGCAATACTAAATGTAGAGCTGCCTGCAGGGCTTTGAGAAATTGACACTTCAGTTTCATCTTCGTTATCGACAATGTATAAATGCTGTGCTGAAATACTGTGCGTTTTATACGAATAACCAATACTACCTGTTAAGTTATAGCGCTCATTTTCAGTAGTAACTGTAGAGTCTTTTAATGTATTGTAACAAGACGAAGCCACATCATCAGCGGTTTTCAATGTCGTTGAACAGTTTTCTAAATCTTCTTGGTCTTGTGTAATAACAGATGAGAACTGTGTTCTAGAATCCCATTCATTGGCATACGCACCCGAGAGTAAAAAACCAATTTTTCCACCGAAATAAGACTCCTCAAAGCTATTACCTAAATGTGCTTTAACGCCATATTCAGGATCAATAGAGTCTTTTTCTAACGCATAATTTCGTGGCAACGATTTTAGTAATTGATTGTTAATTGCTGTCGCTTGCTCGGCACGAGTTCCTTGCTCACTATCAACTAATAGATCTCTGTTAACAATATTGCTGACACTGAAGTTACCATGGTATCGCACAATAGCGTCTTTTAACGCCTGTGGTATGCCACTATCTGAACCTGAATAGGTATACCCATCATCTGCTGAAGTGTTATACCCTACTCCAAGCTCAACGCCCGCAGTAAATTCTGTTGGAATAGATTTAGTACGAATATCTATGTTACCACCACCAAATGCAGCAGGCATATCTGGTGAGTAGGCCTTCTGTACAGCCATACTTTCAATAATACTCGCAGGGAATATATCTAATGGTAGTACGTTACGAGTTAAATCAGGGCTTGGGACATATGCACCGTTTAAACGAGCACTGGAATAACGCTCACCTAAACCACGCACATAAATAAATTTACCATCTACGAGTGTTAGACCAGTAACACGACGAAGTGCTGATGCGGCATCACTATCGCCCGTTCTTGAAAGTTGTTCAGCACCGAGAATATCCGCAACAAAAGCTTGATTTTTTCGTTCTTCAACGACCGCAGCAGCACTACCTTGAAGGCGTGTGCCCACAGCAACAACTTCTTCAATTTCGTTATTTTCGAGTTGTTCTTCAGCTGCACTTACATAACTAGTGTGGACAAACAATCCCAGGCCAATTGCGAGTGAAAGTTTACTCAGCCTATGTTGTTTTGACATGATTTACATCCTAATCAATTTGATAAAAAACAGGCGCCAGTTGCTTTGAAATAAGCATTATGGCGCCTACATTTCATAACTCTAAATGAGCAGGTATTAGTCTTGAGCAGCAGCTGCTAGTGCAGTTTCTACCCATTTGTACCAGCTTGAGCTAGTATCTTGATCAGATACTGCACCGATGTAATCAACCGTTTCGAAAAAGCTATCGTTAAGCATAGATAAGTCATTCGCAGAGATAGTTACATCTGTAGAGGCTGTATTAGTCGCAAACTCATTATCAGCAAATACTGCAACATCATCAGTTAAAATTTCATTGCTAGCGCTGTTTTCAAACCATGATGCTTTTGTTTGACCTGCTAAAGGGCCGCCTGCAAATGTGTCTGTATCTGCGAAGTTTGATGAACACGCCATAACTGAACTATTAAATGCAATTTTATCAGCTTGCTTTTCACCATCAGAAGAAAATTCGATACAGCTTGAATCCACTGCATTTTTCTTAAATATCAATGCATTGTAGATATTAGCGTTAAATTCATCATCAAATTTAAAGGCTTGTGAAGGGTCATCATCACGTACTGATTTTCCATCAGTCGTAATAACCGTGATGTTCGCTAGCGTAGGGTTACTTGGTGCTACTTCAGCAGAAGACTCACCTTTAACACCATCTGACTCAAACCCATTGTTACCCATGTTTGCAACTGTGCCATCAGCAAGCGTTACAGTGCCATGTTTGATAAAGAGGAATTGACCCTTACCTTGCCAACCTGCATCAAAGTCAAATGAATCATCTTGTGTATCAGTCACAACAATATGTTTAATTGTCGCAGCACCACCGAAGAACTCGATACCATCATCAAAGCCTTGGTGAATATGTAAATAATCAAACGCAGAACCTGAACCTACCGCGTTAAGAGTTAGTGAGTTAAGGTCGTCACCTTCACCACCTACTTTAGGGCCTGAACCTGCGTACCAAATTTTAGCCCACTTGATGCTACCACTTGAATCTGCGTTATCATTACCACCAAAGTAACTTGTGATACCCTCAGAAGGTACATTACAGGTGCTTGCAGCGCGCTCTGCATCAGTACATTGGTCAGTAATACCATTACCGTTGATGATGATACCGCCCCAATCAGCGTAACGCGGGCCATTGCCTGTGCTATCGAAACGATCAAACGCATTGGCAGATGTGAAAGTAATAGGTTTAGATTCAGTACCGTTCGCTTGAATTTTAGCGCCACGGGCGATTCGGATTATTGCTTCTCCAGACTGAAAAGCAAGTGTGGCACCTGGCTCTACTGTTAAAGTAGGTCCATTTTGAGGCACTTCAAAGCCACTTGTTGTGTCGCCATCTTGACCAATTAATAAAGCATCAGCAAATAAATGAACACCGCCATCAGGGATTTCTTGGAATGTGATATTACTTGTAATTTCTATTGATTTACTTGCGAAAGAATCATTGTAAGTACAATCTTTACCATCGAAAACACCTTGAACAGTACCAGCATCTGACTCATAGCTAGCACATTCAAAATCATCGTTTGAACCATTATCAGTATTGTTGTTTGAGTTATTAGTACTATTATCAGTGTTAGTGCTGTTGTCATTTACCGTTGGTGTGATTTCGATATCGCCGCCACACGCTGTCAGTGTTACTGCAGAAGCAAGCAGGCTGACCTTAAATAAGTCAGATAGTTTCATTATTGTACTCCGTTGAATTTCGATTATTGTTAAGCTTTAAAAAACTAAGACTTAAGATACTGACAGTTTGTGACAGGCGAGTTACATTTTCATAAACATAAAATGACAATGTAATTGACTTTAAAATTAGAGGGTTAAGTAAAATTGAGGAACCGAAAAAAGCCGCCCGAAGGCAGCTTTGGTGTTGCGATTATAAATGAGTTCTTTTGTACGCTTACCTGTTGAATTCGATTTAGAGTAAAGCGGTACGTAGTGTTTCGGCGTGCACTTTTTCACGCTTCACATACTTGATCCATTGCTCGGCTAAACGCTGTGATTTTTTGTGTTTTTCCGCTTGCTCGAACGCTAAAATCGAGGCATCAAAGTTTTGTAAGTTATATTGCGCCATACCTAGAGCTACATACACATTGGATTCAAACTCTAAGCCGCCTTTATCAAGTGCTTTACGCGCTGCATCCGCTGCTTCTTCGTATTTTTCAAGGTTAATGCTCACCTCTGCGATACGTTGTTCGTACTGACCGTGCGTTACTAAATCAGCAGCCTTAGCAAAATAAGTAAGCGACTTTTCAGCCTCTTTTGCTTGTACCATAGCCTCGGCTACGAATGCGTAGTTTTTTGCTGACTGCTCGGCAATACCATCTTGCATCGCTTTGCTCATTACACTCGCCGCTTTATAAGCAAGGCCATTGTATAAATACACTTGCGATAATTGGCGTAAATCAGATTTAGATGTTAAAAAGCCTTGCTGATATGCCGCTTCTAAAACCGCTAACTGCTCTTTTTCTGCGCCTGTTTCACCGTACATACCACCTAATTGAACCCAATACTCTGGCTTGTTGTAAAGCTTCACTAAACGCTCAAGTACCTCGACCACTTTGTCAGATTGATTAAGTGAGTAGTACATAGCACGTTGTAAAATTAGCCAGTTTTCTTTTGGCATTTCACCTTTGCTGTCAGCTTCTGCGATAGCAAGATTAATGTTTTCAATGCCTTTTTGGTAATCTTTAAGCTGATAATACGCTTGAGATTTCAATACGTAATAAGCATCTGTTTTAGGTTTGTCGTTAATCACATCCCACTGCGCTAAATATTTGATTACCTTTTCGTAATCGCTATTAGCCATGGCAAGTTGCGCTAAGCTAAAGGTGGTGCTTAGACGTAATGTTTCTGGAATTGCATCTTCGTTTACTACTTTTTCAAACGAGGCAATTGCTTTATCAAGGTCGTTTTCGTTGTAGTAAATAAAACCGTAGAAATTATGCATCATGGCAATTTCATACGAGTTCATGCTAGAAGAGCGCTCTTGAATACTATCAAGGGCTGCTAACCCTGCTTTTGCATCACCATCATCAGCCAGCTTTTGTGCTCGTGCTAATTGGCTATACACTTTTTCGCGCAGTGCAGGTACGCGTTTGGTTTTTTGCTCCTCAGCGTAAGCTGTTGCCAGTGTGACACCTGGTAACATGCTAACAATGCTTGGTAATACTAGGCTGCTAGTGAAAGCAGCCGCGCAAATCACGGCAACTTTTAAAGGTTTCATAATCGCATTCCTCTTTTCTAACCGTTAATTTGGAAAGAAATTTTGTTCTGTACGCCCGCTACTTCAACAGCTTCACCGTTAACAACGCGCGGTTTATATTTAAATTTAAGTGCTGCATCCATCGCAGCGCGGTCAAACAGTGACTCAGGTTCAGCTTTCACTACTTTCGGGTCACGTACTGTGCCTTGTTTAGTTACTGTAAACTCAACAATCACATAACCTTCGATACCACGCGATAAAGCTCGGCGCGGATAAACAGGCGCTACTTTTACAATCGGTAGGTATTCACCGTCGCTTGATTCAAGGGCTAAGCCACCGGCTAAATTAACGTCGGCTTCAACACTGGCACCAAAGTCAAAGTTCGCATTGCTCGCGTTAGGATCACTGTTTTGCATTTGCGGTGATTCCATTGGCGGAGGTGGCTCTTTTGGCGTTGGTGGCTTTTGCGGTTTACGTTCTTTCTTTTGCACTGTCTCTTCTTTTTTCAGACGAACAAAATCAAGTACGTTTCCTTTTACGGGCTCAGACATGGCCCCTTCACCACCGGTGATCAGTGCCTGCATGCCTAAAAACAGCATGACAGTCACGATACCAGCGATGATTAATGCAACTATATAACGCATCGCTCACATTCCTTATGATGCTTCTTGCGCAGCAATCGACACATCAAATGCGCCTGCAGCTCGCGATGCATCCATTACTTTAATAAGTACATCGGTTGTGGCTTTCTTATCTGCTTGAATAACCACGCTACCTTGTGGGTTTTCAGCTTTTAAGCGCTCGATATTTGCTTGAACTGCACGAACATCGACTTGGCGTTTGTTGATCCAAATTTCACCTTTGTCAGAAATAGCAACTAAGATGTTGGCACGCTCTTTTTTAACTGCTGTTGCCGCTTCAGGACGGTTTACATCAATACCGGCTTCTTTTACAAAAGATGCTGTTACGATAAAGAAGATAAGCATGATGAAAACAACGTCTAGCATTGGCGTCATGTTGATTTCTTCTGCATCGTCTTCTTGAAATAAGTTACCTAGTGGCGCTCTCATTGTTAGTCTCCTAGTGGGTGATGCTCACATCACCCTAAAATTCGTTTAGTGGTCTAAGACCATGTTGTCTTCAAGTAATTGCACTTCGCGTTTTGCACGACGTTGTAAAAACGTTGAGGCGAATACCCCTGAAAGTGCACCCACCATGCCGGCCATTGTTGGGATAGTGGCTTTAGACACCCCTGATGCCATCGAACGTGCACTGCCTGTGCCTGTGATTGCCATTACATCAAATACTTCGATCATGCCGGTTACGGTACCTAACAGACCTAAAAGTGGACATAACGCAACCATTACGTTGATTAGCGCAAGGTTATTATTTAGTTGCATGCCAGCGCGTGAAATCATCGCTTGACGAATTTGCTCTGCGTTCCAGCTGTTACGCTCTGCTCTATTGCTCCAAGTGCTTTTTACGTCTTTCTTATAGCGTTTAAAGCCACCAAAAAAATACATAAAACGCTCAAGTATCAATAACCACATCGCGAAGATGAGCACCCCGATGACCAAGAGAACTTGGCCACCTGTGTCGAGGAAATCACGTAGAGCATTGATTGCATCAATCAATAGCACCATGATTTATGCTCCTTTCTCGCTTCGCTCTGCGATAATACCTGCGCTTTGCTCTTGTAAAATCAACAGCATGTTTTTAGAGCGCGTGTTAAGAAGTGTGTATAAAAATACTGTAGGGATAGCCACAACCAGACCAAGTACCGTTGTTACAAGTGCCTGAGAAATACCACCCGCCATTAGTTTAGGGTCACCTGTACCGAACAAAGTAATTGCTTGGAAGGTGTTAATCATACCGGTTACTGTACCTAGTAGACCCAGTAGCGGTGCTACCACAGAGATAATCTTGATTAGCGTCAGGTTACGAGTAATTTTTGGCATTTCACGAATGATTGCTTCGCTTAATTTAAGTTCAAGCGTGTCGTACGCTACATCTGGGTACTGATCTTTCACTTTCATTACGCGACCAAGTGGGTTGTCATCACGTGCCACTGTGTCTTTAAGCTGACGACGGATTTTTCTACCCATAATCATCAGAGATACAAAACGCTCAAGTGCGATTAGTAAAGCGATTAAGCCAACACCTAAGATGATGTAACCAACCGTACCGCCTTGGTGAACTTGCTCTTCAGTATCTGGTGCTTGTACTAAAAGACCTAAAATTGAACCACCTGTAGGGTCAAGTGCAAACGGTACAACACCTGAATTCGCTTGTTGTAAGTCAGTCGCAGTTGCTGTGTAGCGACTGCTAGGCTGACGTGTAAGCTGGCTAATTGTATTTGTAGCCGGTGTGTACTCTAGGTATTTACCATCAGCGATTAAGTTAAATGCACCAACACGCACCACTTCTTTTTGTGCTTTGCTGCCACCTTCAACGATAACATCTGTTGTAAAGCGAGATACTTTACCTTGTTCAGTCATTTCGCGTTGTAATTCAAACCATACTTTTTCGATATCATCGATAGAAGCAAGCTTTGACGTTGAACCCATTTTTTGTGCTAGCTCATCCATGAAGTTACTACGACCTGGAAGCTCTGCAGAAACAACTGACGTCATGAATTTGTTGCTTGAATCGCCCGCTACTTGTTGTAACACACCGAATAGCTCTTTAAGTGAGCCCATGCGGTTTGAAAGTGTTTCGGTTAAGTTAGCTAGTTTTACTTCGTTCTCTTCAAACTGAGTTTCTAAACGCTCCGACTCGTTTAGCATTGCAGTACGCTTTGCTTGGGTATCTTTAAGCATTTGTACTTGTTCGTTTTGACGCGCCATGAACGCTTGTTCACGTTGTTTATTCTCAACGCTTTGCTGAGCTTTACCTTGCTCTAATGTTTTTAGTAATGAGTCTAAATCCATTGGCTCAGCCGCTAGGCTGCTACCAGCAAAACCAAGGCCAGCTGCAAACACGGCCATTTTTGTCATTTTCGTTAATAATTTCATCTCAAACCTCTTATTCAGCAGCGTGGACTGGCAGTGTTAACATATCTGGGGCAAGTTGCTTACGAGCAATGCGTAAACCTTTATTGATTTGGCTGATTGCAGAATCTGGTAATTCAACAAACGATTTTGTTTGTGTGTCCCAGCTACCTGCTTTTTTGCCGTCACGTGTTAAATAAATAAGTTCTAAACGACCGATGCGTAAGAAATCTACTTCGCGCTCTTGGCCATCTACATTAAGTAATGATGTGTACGCTTCGATAGTGCGACCGTAATCAACTTCTACTTGGTAAGATTCAAGTAAGCGGCGGAATTTTTCACTTGAAGTGATGTCTGCGCGGTCCATCATTTCTTTTAATGATGCAATACGCTTGCTACGTTCTTCAGTTAAGAAAGGCACGTCGAGTGCAACAAATTGCTCAAGACCTGTGATCATGCGCATCATTAACGGCGTAATTTGACGCTCAATAACTGATACCTGATCCATTGACTCGTTTAACGCGTCCATTTCTGCAATTTGGTTGTTTAATTGCTTAGTTAGCTGCGCGTTATAAACTGTTAAGCCGTCAATTTCTTTATTAAGGGCTTTAAATTGTTGTAAACGACCTTGCATTGAATCTGCAATCTTGTCGATTTTTGTTTGTGATTGCGCGGCAGAGTTGTTTATTTCGCTGCTTTTATCAATTACTTTATCTAGATCGTTTGCATGTACTGTTGCAGATGCCGCTACAATACCTGCTAAAATCAGTGGTTTAACGCCTTTCATCGCATACACCTTTACTCGTTAAGTTAGCTTAATTTGCTAGTGGGTTTGTTTTAATGTGCGAAAGGATAACGATGAAAAATGACAAGCATGTTGCGCAAAAAATACAAAAATATGACAGCTGTAACAATTCGTTTATATTAGGCTAATAAGGAAGTGATACTGGTATGAAGTTTAAGGGTTATTCTGTTTAGACTATGGGATTATTATTTGGGGTTACAGTTAAGAAAAGTGATAACAAATTCCGCTTGGGTTGAAGTTAGTTTAATCAACTATAGAGCGCGACCAACAGATATTTTTCACAAAGTTATGTCTTTTGATAATAGAAGTTGTTTTAAATATGCCAGCACTAGTAACTGCTGGCATATGATAAGTTTATACAAGTAGAGGAGCTGTATGACTAGCCATTTCTATTGAAAATTTAGCTAATTGAGAAAGTTTCATAAGCATCTTCTTAAAAATCAAGCGAATACCACGGTAACTAAAATCTATGAACTTTCCTGCGGGCAGGCCACAGAATACATACATATGACCCACTATCCCTTTTACTTCAGCTGCATAGGCCTGAGTTGTTTCTATCTCATTTGCTAAATAGGTCGCAATAGCATCATAAATAGTGAGTAAGCCCGTTACACTTGCTTGTATCGAATGTAATACACCTTTTTTATTTAAAAAGTCGAGCAGCGCGGCGCCTATCTTTTTGGCCCAGCGAACAGAAAAGTGAGCTTGATGACGTTTTTCAAAATCAAGGCGAATAGCTTCTTGGTGACGTAACTCAAACCCTTTTTGAATATCAGCATAGCTTTTGTATTTTGATGCCGTATTTAAATATCCAGGGGTCGGGTTAGTCATACTATGTGCACCAGGAGAGATATTCTGTGCCGAATTTAAAATATATTCGTCTGTGGTGTGTACAAAAGGCCAAACAGGCACCATAGGTACGGGATCACCTGCGTGAACACAGCGATATACGCCTTGTAACGCTTGCTCAGTATGACTTGCAAAACTTAAAAAACCAACTCTAGGTGCACCAAAAGTATACAGTTTCACAGGTACTTTAAAGCGTTGTTTTAGCCAATTAGCGGCTAAATTCGCCAACGCTCCACCTAAGCTGTGGCCAACAACATGGACTGGTGCCGTAGGGTTTTGCGAAAAGTATTGCTCTAGTTGTGATTTAAGTGAATTAAAAGTTTGATTAAATCCCGCATGTACACTCTGATTATTAGGTCCTGTTGCGACACCGCAATGTAAATCAGTAAGACAATCGCGCATTTTTGCTGTACCACGAAGTGCTAGTACATAATGATCTTTAAACGCCCCTGTTCTTCCTTTAGCAATACAGCCAAATGGAGTTTGGTGCCGAAAAATTCGTTCTAAAATAGAGCCACTGATACCTGTAATATTGTTGTTATCAAAATTAAATAAAGGGCTTAGATAGGGGTAGCTAGCAGAAGTTTTTAATCCGCCCTGCTCAAGAGTTGCATAGGCAATGTTGGCAAAATGTGCTGCTTGTGTTGGTTGTAATGAAATCATATTTATCTTCCGTAATAAAATGTTGAATTTTTAGTTTAAATTATTAGCTTCATCAATAATTTGCTGTGGGTCAATTATAGTGAAGTCTTTATCCCACCTACAAATTGATGAACCTGTAAGCAATAAGTTTGGTTGCTCTGGATTATCAAACTTAAAAAAGACTTCTTTATTATTAATATCTCCGTTTAATTCCTTTAATTTTTGCGAGTATTCGTGCATAGGATGTATGCTGTATAGGGTTGCCGCCCATAATAAATATTCCTGCCTCTTATAAAAAAATTTAATCTGTTGAGCAGTTCTCATATCGACGAAAGGAATACCTGGTTGATCAGAACGTATTATCCATTCAGGAAAATTAAAGTTTCCATGAGCGTCTGTGTAAGTCGCATCTTTTCTTGCTTTTCCGTCACAAAAATATAAACCACGCTCAATTTTTACGTTGGCCAAAGGTTCACCATTATTTGTTAAGCGGCCTGTAACCTCTGGGCACAAATGCACTTTATATGTGCCAAACTTATCTAAAAGAGGCTGAATTATTGTGCTAAAGGATTGGAGTTTATCGATGAGTGACATTTGAACCTCTTAATTTATAAATGGAATTACGAGGTATTGCGTAAAAAAGTGTTGTACGCAGAATATCCACATTCCATGTCAATATTGTCAGCATTTTATAGTCTAGGTGAAAATATGCAATCAATTTTAGAGTGATGTAATAGATTATGTTGCACTAAAATTACACAGAATGAAATTAGTAAGCTTGTACTAGGCTAAATATGTTGAGACAGGCAAAGGTGCAGGGCTAGGCTAACTTGGAGGTTATACAATAATGTAATGTAATTTTTTTGGTTTTACCTTTTGAAGGAACATTATTTTGTGGTGTTGTATAGTTACAGGCAAGTTAATATATGAGGTTGTTGAAAAGCAATGGAACCTCTTAAGGTGTGGTTTTTAACTCTATTTCTTACATCAGCTGGCCTTTTCTTTTTTATAATATTACCAATGCTAATAGCTATAAAAGATAAGAAAACTCAGCTAATAGAGGATACTCTTGATTATGGTAATCGTTTTTACTCATTAAATATCATAACTGCTGGTAGCGGCGCATTGCACTATGGTTCTATCTTTCTATTCGACAGGTATGCAAAACGCTATAAAGTAATGGAGAAAAGAGAAAATGTTCCCAAAAACTTGCAGATTTGGTTTAAGCTTTATTATGTTTTATTTATAACATTTAGCTCAATGTTTTTATTGGCATGCCTTATGGCATATTTTTATTTAAATTGACTGTTATTCTTTAATTTGATGGCACTGACACTAATTGCATAACCTGCTGGTAAGTGCTTTGCCAGTCTTGATAATTAACAGGCACAGCATAGTAAGTTCCTTTATTTTCAATAACTAAAGACGGAAAACCTTGGACAGGCAAGCTCCTAACCTCGTTTATTTCATTCATTAGTAAAGAATTAATTTTTTCACTTTGAATTTCTGTAATAAAGGTGTTTTTTGCTAAACCAATTTGCTCGGCTAGATTGGCAAGCGTGCTTATGTCAGATGGGTTTTGTGCATTTAGGTAGTAGGCTTTTTGAATTGCGTAGAGCATCTCAAGCTCTTTGTTGTATTGCCTTGCAACAAGCACAGCACGGCATGCAGGGTAAGTTGAGCGACGTGGTTGAGTTTTCAGCCAAAAGTCATGATTAAACTTAGTGCCAAGCTGCTGTTCTATACGTTGCCATGTTTGCTGTAAAAATTGCTGCATATCTTTAGGCATTGGTTCATCAGAATCAGGCGCAAGACCACCCACTTTATATTCAATAGCGAGTTTATCCCCTAGGGCTTCTTTCAGTTTTAACCAGGTCTCTCTATAACCCCAGCACCAACTGCACATTGGGTCATATACATAAATCAGCTTTGCCATTTAGCTCACCTCATGGAAATCAGACACCACCACATTACGCCCTTTTGCTTTGGCTTTATACAAATTATCATCAGCTTGCTTTATCGCTTTACTAAATTGGCTACCATGTTCAAGGTTTGCAATACCAATACTGCAAGTAATAGAAATAGACTGGCCAACATCATAAGCTATTTGCTTATTTGATACGTATTCACGTAGTTTTTCAGCAACACCATGGGCTGTTTTCAAACTTGCTTTTGGTAATAGAATCATAAATTCTTCACCGCCATAGCGTGCTTTTATATCTGTGCCACGTAGTTTATCGTGAAGCATGGAGGTAAAGGCAATTAAAACCTGGTCGCCAAAGTCATGGCCATAGGTGTCATTGAGCACTTTAAAGTTGTCTAGGTCGATTAATAACACAGACATAGGTAAATAACTGTTCGCTTCTGTATCAAGCCTTGGCTGAATGTGTTCATAAATATAACGCCGATTGGCAAGGCCAGTTAGGGGATCGGTTAATGCATCTCGCTTCTCTATCAATGTAATATCTGCAATTTTTTGATGGCTCTTTTTTCTAAAGTATTCACTTATCGCAGAAAATAAAATAACCAGCGAAAATGAGGCCAAAAAACGAGAAACTTCAACATCGCCATACTGCACTTGCCCAAAGTTGGGGCCAAATAACATTAATAAAGTACTGATATACATCACAGCCATTAATGCACTGCCAAACATCAACCCCAATGTGACATAAGAAACCACAGGGTAAAACATAACCCAATAAAGGGCTGTATTCTCTTTTCCTCCAGTGTAGATAAGAGAAATACACAAAAGTAAAACGATCGACATAATAATACAGGCAATTGTCATCAAGTTACCTGTTTTAAAGTAATACAGTAAACAAAGCACGATTGTTATATCACTAACAATTAACATCACAGTTAGTGGCATTTCATAAATATGGAAATTAGAAATGACTAACGATGTAATCAATACAAGTGCAAAAAATGCCATTGTAAACAAGGTAAAGGCACGGCGTTGTTTATCCGCCGTGTCAACGGTTTTTGTGGTTACGGCTGTAAGCCAATTTTGGTCCAATACAGTATAATTCCGTTGTTAATTAAACTTTAAAGGTTAACACGAGCTTTTCTAGCTCATAAAACTGTGCTTTAAGTTTAGTGCACTCATTCAAGGTGTTATTTAAGTTATTTTGACCTTGGTTAGACAACTCACTAATTGAGTGAATATCACTATCGAGGCTCTTTATAACATGATTTTGTTCCGTCGTAGCGTTAGCAACACTATGATTTACTTCATCTATTGACTCTATAGCATGGGTGACTTCAGACATTTTTTCGCCCGCAACATTGGCTTGTGCCACACTTTTTTCACTGTCTTTTATACTCGCAGTCATTACTTCTACTGCCGAGGCAGAACCCTGCTGAAGCTGCGAAATCATCTCTTCAATTTCTTGCGTCGATTGTTGTGTACGATGTGCTAACTGACGCACTTCATCTGCCACAACGGCAAAGCCTCGCCCTGCTTCACCAGCCCTAGCAGCTTCAATCGCAGCATTTAGTGCCAGTAAATTAGTTTGCTCACTCACCCCTTTAATCACTTCAAGGATCTGACCAATGCTTACGGTATGTGCATCTAGGCTGTTGATTGTTTTTTGTGCTTGTTCCATATTGCGTGACAGTGCATTAATTGCAGCAAGGTTATCTGCCAGTGCAGCCTGACTTTGAAGCGATTGGTTATTAGCACTTGTAGCAAGTGTTGATGCATGACTTGCACTGTTGGATATTTCCACTGCACTTGAAGTAAGCTCGTTAATTGCAGTTGCCACGTTATCAGTACGTTTAGTTTGATCTGCGTACATAGCTAATGTGCCTTGGGTTTGATTAACCAAGCTCTCTACCAGGCGCTCTAACTCTACTGTGGTGTTTTTAACTTGCTCGATAGAGCCATGAATTTTTTCAATAAAAGCATTAAAGTAGTGACTTAGTTCACCAAACTCATCATTGTTTTCAACCTCAAGGCGGCGGGTCAAGTCCCCTTCACCTTGAGCAATGTCTTTAATGGCATCGTTTAAACGCTGCATTGGTCGCATTAAATAACGAAGTAAAAACTGCATCATTAGCACAATGGCGGCGATACCGATTAACATATAAATGGCCGCCATGTTTCTAAATGAGGCCACCGATGAGTAAGCAATTTCTTCGTTGATCACCACACCTAAATACCAGTCAACGTTTTGAATTCCTTTAATTTTAGTGAACGACACAAGTTTTTCTAAACCACCAACTTGCACTTCAACAAACTCAGATTGTAAAGACAGGCTTTTACCAAACAAGTCGCGCATGTTCTTATCGTTAAATTTTGTGTCTGGGTGGCTTAATATGCGCCCTTCACTGTCGAGTAAAAAGCCATAACCAAACCCTAAAAAGTCAATTTCGTTAACGATCTTTGTAATAGTTTTCATATCGATATCGGCACCTGCAACCCCACTAAAAACACCATTGGCTTGCATAGGCGCAACAGCAGAAATAGTTAGCTCGTTAGTGGTTACATCAATATAAGGTGCAGTAAATGCGGTGTTTGTTTTGTTTTCAACAAGCTTGTACCACGGCCGAGTCGTGGCATCGTAATCAGGTGGTAATACAACTGATTGGTCATTCAAAACAAAAGTACCATCGGTAATACCAATGTAGGTGTTTTTAAAATCGCCTGCTTTATCCGCTGTGTTTAGCTGTGTCAGTGTTAGGCTTTTACTGTCTCCTAACTGATAGGTTTCGGCAACAGATGAAACAATAGCCAGCTTCGCGTTTAGCCAATTTGCTATATTTTGCGATACCGATTGAGAAATCTCTTGAAGAACGAGCGAAAGCTGCTCCTGCGTTTGGCTACGCATAGAGATGAAATTGTTAATGGTGAATAAACCGAGCACTATCACTAAAACCAGTGATGCTGCCACAGTTACCTTGGTGGTAAATTTAAGAGTGCTTTGCATGACAAACCTGTTTGTTATTTTTTTCGTTGTTAGCTATTTATTTTTAACAAATTAAAACCACTTTGTCTTATAAATTTAGGCTAAAACAGTAAAAACGTCCCAATTTAAAGTAAACGCTTTCTATATAAATCAATTACTTTGTTAACGGCAGGCAGCTTTGCTTCTAAAGTTAATAAATGAAATATGCTCAAATTAATAATTGGAACGTTCCTACAACCAACGTAATATTTGCACCTTGAATACGTATTCATTAAACAGTTATATCATGTAAATTTACTTGTCCAGTGTTCATTAGGCATAAAAAACCCCGCAACATTGTGCGGGGTTTTCCATCATTAAAAGTGACTATGCAATTCGCTTTTTCCAGCTATCCGCTAAGCGAACCACGTTTAGTCCATACCAAGCAATAAATGCGTAGCACACTACAGGAACGAAGAAGCTCTGTTGAATACTCACAGTGTCGGCAACAACACCCTGTACTAATGGTACAAGTGCACCACCAACGATGGCTAAACATAACCAGCCCGAGCCTTTACTCGTCAGTGAACCCAAGCCCTCAATTGCAACTGAGAAGATTGTTGGGAACATAATTGAGTTAAATAAACCAATTGCCAGTACAGAGTAAAGTGCCACATCACCTTCTGTGAAAATAGTCACGAGCAATAATACAATTACCATCATTGCATTAAAAAATAATGCTTTTGAAGGTGCCACTTTTTGTAGTGCCGCAGAGCCAATAAAACGACCTACCATTGCACCACCCCAGTAGTAAGCAATCAAGCTTGCTGCTGCATGTTCTTCAAGGCCTGCAATGTGTGCTTCACCAAAATAATTTACTAAGAAGCTACCAATTGATACCTCAGCACCCACATAACAAAAAATCCCCACAACACCCATTATTAAATGTGGCGCCTCTTTAAGGCTGTGACTTTTGGCTTTGCAGTCTTGCTCTTCTGAATGTTCAGAAATTACTGGTAATTTAAAAAATGCAAATACCACTGCAATCGTTAAAAGTGCTGCAGCTAACATCAGATAAGGGACTTTAACAGACTCAGCTGTTGCAGCATTCGCAGCTAATGTGCCCGCTGTACCGAAGAATAAAATCCCCCCTACATAAGGGCCAACAGTGGTACCTAGTGAGTTAAGTGCTTGTGCTAAGTTTAAACGTGATGATGCGGTTTTTTCTGGACCCAGCGCAACAACATAAGGGTTAGCTGACACTTGTAATACCGTAATACCCGAGGCTAAAACAAATAATGCACCTAAAAATAACCAGTATTCATGCACAACGACTGCTGGGTAAAATAACATACAGCCAATTGATGCCACCACAAGGCCTGTTAGTACGCCATTTTTATAACCAAGCTTTTTCACCAACATACCCGCAGGTAATGACACAATAAAATAAGCACCAAAAAAGCAAAACTGAACCAGCATCGCTTCTGTATAAGTTAAGTCGAACACCCCTTTTAGGCGTGGGATCAACACATCATTTAGAACTGTGATAAAGCCCCATAAAAAGAACAGGGTTGTCATTGCCGTCAGTGGTAGCAGATAGTTTTTATTTTGCTGCGAGCCATCGGCGACAAACGATTGGTTTGTATTAATTTCACTCACGTGGTTTTCACTCCGTTAACAAGTTGTGTTCGATTCTACACATTGATGTAAAAATAGCACAAGGATTTAATAGGAACGTTCCAATTATTTAATTTCCTGCTATGATTGTATTATCTTAAATATTCAGCTGGAGAAGATGTGCAAACCATCAACTTCAAATCGGTGCCTTTTTTACAGCAGCACATAAAAGATACGCTTGCTTTTTATCACCCTCATTGTGTTGATCAGGCTTCAAATGGGGCCGGTGGCTTTTACCAATATTTTAAAAATGATGGTGAAGTTTACGACAAACAAACTCGCCATTTAGTATCTAGTACGCGTTTTGTGTTCAACTATGCAATGGCTTATATCGAGTTTAAAAACCCTGACTACCTGACACTGACAAAACATGGTCTAGATCATCTTGAAAATGTTCATAAACAACTCTCGGGTGGCTACGCATGGCTGTTAGAGCAAGACGAAGCCGGTTGCGTCACTATTTTAGATGATACAAACCACTGTTATGGACTTGCATTTGTGTTACTCGCGAATGCGGTTGCTCTTAAGGCAGGAGTAACTGAATGTGAGCAAACAATATCGCGAGTTTGGGATTTACTCGAAAAACATTACTTTGAACAACATCACAACGCGTACTTAGATGAGCGAACAGGTGACTTGAGTCAAGCAGATAGCTATCGTGGTCAAAATGCCAATATGCATTTATGCGAAGCTTTACTCATGTGTTTTGAAGCAACAAATAATGACCGCTACTTAGCACGAGCCAAGCTACTTGCAGAAACCTTTACGGTTAAACTAGCTGAACATAGCCGACAATTTATTTGGGAGCATTATTCTCACAACTGGCAACTCGATTTTGATTATAACAAGAATGATCCTAAACACTTATTTAGACCGTGGGGCTTTCAACCTGGTCATCAAACTGAGTGGGCTAAACTGTTACTAATTTTAAATCGCCATATTGATGAGCCTTGGCTCGTTGAACGTGCTAAAAGTTTGTTTGATGAAACACTTACTGTTGCATGGGATAATCAGTATGGTGGTATATTTTATGGTTTTTCACCAGATAAACAAATTTGTGATAGTGATAAATATTTTTGGGTGCAAGCCGAGTCGTTAGCCGCAGCTGCCCTACTCGCTGATGCGACAAATGATGAAAGCTATTGGCAATGGTACGAAAAAATTTGGCAGTACAGCTGGCAACATATGGTCGACCATAAATACGGTGCTTGGTATCGAATTTTATCTGCCGATAACCAACCCTATAGTGATGAAAAATCCCCCGCAGGTAAAACCGACTATCATACTATGGGTGCCTGTTACGAAGTTTTAAGAACGATTAGATTGAGGAATGCAAAATGAGTTTAGTGTGTTTTGGCGAAGCATTAATTGACTTTCTATCCGATGGCAAACAGCCTGAGTCATTTACCAAATACGCCGGTGGTGCCCCTGCAAACGTGTCGGTGGCTGCTGCTAAACTCGGTTTAAAAACAAGCTTTTGTGGTATGTTAGGCGATGACATGTTCGGCCATTTTATAAAAGATGAATTGACTCAACATGGCGTAAATACCCACTATTGCCAATTTACCGATGCAGCGAAAACAGCCCTTGCATTTGTTTCATTAGATGAGAGCGGTGAACGTTCGTTTAGCTTCTACAGACCTCCTGCCGCAGACTTGCTCTATCGCGTTGATGACTTTGAACATAGCATGTTTTCTGAGCACGCCATCATGCATGTATGCAGCAATAGCTTAACGGAACATAACATCTATCAAACAACTATTTATGGCCTAACAC
Source organism: Pseudoalteromonas sp. CO133X (assembly GCA_004208945.1). Classification (GTDB taxonomy): domain Bacteria; phylum Pseudomonadota; class Gammaproteobacteria; order Enterobacterales; family Alteromonadaceae; genus Pseudoalteromonas. The sequence goes on from SGPE01000030.1 coordinate 615,673, forward strand.
AGGCCAAAAAAGCCGGTGCTGTTTGTAGTTTTGATATGAACCTACGTGAAAATTTATGGCCAAGTATGCGTCACACACTTGATCGTATTTGGCATGTCATATCGCTATCAGATATTGTGAAACTCTCATATGAAGAGCTGGAATTTTTAAATAACCGTAGTCACAAAGACCAGCCATTCAAGCACACTATAAAAACCATTTTAAAAGCTGGGGTTACCTGTTTGTTGGTTACCAATGGTGGCGAGGCTATTCGGTATTACCATGCTGATTTTACAGGTGAAGTCGCTCCACCAGCCACCAAAGTTGTTGATACTACAGCCGCCGGCGACGCATTTATTGGTGGTATGCTGGCTAAAATTGGCCAGTATTGCCCCAATAAACAGGGTTTTAAAGAATATTGCCAAACGCAAAGCAATATCGAAGAGACGATTGCTTACGCAGCTAAAGCAGGTGCTTTTGCAGTCAGTCGCTATGGCGCATTTGCGTCATTGCCAAGTGAAAATGACTTATAATACAAGTATGAACACGGCTTGTTAAGGCCGTGTTCTTTACCGCATTATTGCTCTTTTTTACATTTATCAATAATAGGTAGGTAACGCAGTACTTTCATGTTTGGGTCAATCACGACATGATCAGCTTCTTTTAATGTGATGCGCAGCTCTCCTTTATCCATTTGGTATATTTTCTCTATACCATTTATCGAAATAGGAACTGGCATGGGGAAACGTTCAGCTGCAATTTGTGGATGTTGCCAGCTCAATATTAACGTATCGCCGTTATATGTTTCTTTTAATACAGGTAATTCAGCCTGCTTAAGATACATATTAAAAAACCATTGATAGTCTTTTTCGGTTAAACGATTAATTATGGCAATAAACTCGTCGGTGTTACGATAACGAGGAGCAATTGGGTATGTTAACGACACTGTGTTATTCACACCATAAAGAAGCTCTCGTGTTGCTTGCCAAAATACGTCTTCACCCACAAGCCAGCGAAGAGTGTGTAATGTCCAACCACCTTTGCCATATATATCGGAGTTAAACGCTTGGTCAGATGTAATTTGTCCATCAAGTACAACAGGTTCACAGTTTTTCAGCCCAAGGTAAGCTGAGTACATGCTGTGGTTATACGCTGCGTCACCAAATTTATATAAGCTGTAACTGGGTTGCATGTAAAAACCAAACCCCTCATGCAGCCATGCATCATTGAGCTTTTCATGGGTCATTAAGTTGCCAAACCATTCATGAGCCAGCTCATGTTGCAGTAACCAATCATAACCATTTGGATCACGTTTGTATTTTTTACCATACGCGTTGACTGTTTGATGTTCCATGCCTAAGTGAGGCGTCTCAACAAAACCTAACTTTTCACCGCCCCACGGGTATGGACCAAGCATCTTTTCAAAAAACGTAACCTGCTGGCGTAAATCATTTTCGATAAGCTCACGTGCTTTTTGCTCATTTTTTGTGAGAGACCAGAATTCGATAGGTACAGTCGCGCCATTCACACTGGTGTAATCCGTTTGAATACGCGTGTAAGGGCCAATATTAAGTGCAATGTTATAATCACTGGCAGGCACCGATAACAACCAATCAAACTGTTGTTTATTACCCTCTACTGGCCTCACTTCTTGTAATACGCCATTAGTCACCGCACTCAGCCCTTGCGGTACTGTTAAACGAATGCGCATACTGTCTGCTTTGTCTGCAAAATGGTCTTTACATGGCCAGAATAAGTCGCAGCCTTCTCCTTGCACAGCGGTTGCTATCCAAGGTTCACCTTGCTCTGTTTTTGAAAATACGAACCCGCCATCCCAAGGGGCATTTTTAGCTATATGAGGAAACCCTTGATAGGCTACAGCAACACTAACCACACTGTCTTTTGCTTGTTGCTCACCTAAATCAACACGAATTACACCGCCATCTCGCTCATATTTAAGAGCCTCGCCTTTTGAGCTCACCTCATTAATTGTAAAGCGACTATCCAATTTTAATTCTACAAATTGAGTGGCTGCTAGCAGTTTAAAGTCTGTTGTAGCAATACCTTTAATACGTTTGTTATCAGGAAATACCTCAAGTGCCAAATCGTAGTGTCTAACATCACTTTTAAGTGCAATTGCCGATAAAGCTTGCCCTGTATCACCAATAACAGGATCTAATGCAATAGGTTTTGAACTACACGCGGCTAGCACAGCCGATGCTACGACAGTAGTGGCTACTTTAACAAATTGATTTACTTGCAAAATACTTTTTCCTTATCGTTATTTTTATCAATTTAAAATGGCATGAGCAATTATTTATTACTAAGATTTGCGATGAAATTCAGACCTATATTAAAAACAGATAGAGGTGATGCTCTGGATATGTAGAGTATCTAAACCTAGGACTTTTAAAGATAATCGTGGTATGTTTTTCAGCGTATCTAATTATTAAAAAGGAATTTATGCTATGAATAGCAAACTTCTTGCAGGAGGCGCAGTCGCTATTGTCGCTGGCGCGTTCATCTATTCACAAAGTAATACAAGCGTTAATGTAGAGTTGTCGCAACTTCAGCACGTCCCTGCCGACACGCCAATTTTTTACGGTCAATTAAAACCATTTCCGTATGCAAAATACTTTGAGCTTATGCCGAGTGCAATGAAAGGCGGCAACGATTTAACGCCCGTTGTTGCTCAGCTAAGAACAAGTGGCGATCCAAATGCCCTCTTTATTGCCGCGCTTTTAGAAAAGTACCAAACATCGTTAACGTCATATGACACGTTCAAGTCTACATGGGGATTCAGCGATGAATCTATGGGATTATTTTACAGCCAAGGATTAATGCCGATATTTCGTATTAAAGTGGGTGAGCAAACTGCACTTTTAAATAGCATTAAAGAGTCTGCTGATGAAGCAGGTATTTCCTACTCTGATGAATCTTCACAAGGTGTCACTTACACACAATTTGCACTCACTTTAGATGGTATCGATGATATTCATCTGATTGCATCTGCAACAGATAATTGGGTAACTCTTACTTTGAGTAGTCCCTTAACAAACGAGCAAGACTTACGAATTGCTTTAGGGGTTGAAAAGCCTGTTAAATCATTAGCAGATACCGATAAACTGGCAACGCTTATCAATACTTTTTCATTGGATGGAAATTCTGTAGGCTATGTTGATCATCAACGGATTGCTAACGCCCTTACTGGTAAAGAAAACTCTCGCTTACATCAAATGCTAAAAGAGTTACTTAATAAAGCACAGCAAGACAATGCATTAGCGGCTATTTCAACCCCTGAATGCCAAGATGACATCGCCACCATTGCGGCTAAATGGCCTGCAACTGTGTCAGGAACTACAAAAACACGCATCACTACTGATTACGCCAACTTTGATGTAAAAGCTGTTCTACAAAGCACAGATCAAGACTTACTAAATACTTTACAAGCAATACGTGGCTTCGTGCCAAAACACACTACACAACTTGACGGGCAAGTTTTGAGTATTGCCTATGGTGTTGATGTCGCAAAAGTAATGCCGCTTGCCAATACACTCACGGGTGCAATTAAGTCAGCTGAGTTTAACTGTGGTCCAATTGTCGCATTACAAAATGAAATGCAAGATGTGAGCACAGCAGGGCTTGCCATGATGTCGGGCTTTGCAAACGGCGTACAAGGCATGAGTGTGAGCGTTCAAGATGCTGTATTTAATATTGATGACTACCAAGGGCCACAAATTGATAAGCTTGATGCTATCGTTACCCTATCAGCTACCGATGCCCATGGTTTGTATTCGATTGCGCAAGGTTTTGTACCACCACTTGCCAATATAAAACTGCCTGCCAATGGTGATGCGGTGCTGATCAACGAATACATTCCCTCACCAGTGCCACTTAACTTTGACATTAAAATGGCGCTAAAGGGCAATCATATTGTGATTTTCACTGGTGATAAGTCAGCACAGATTGCCGATACTCTAGAGTCGCAAAGTGTCACTAAAAATGGCTTTGTGAACATGGCATTTGACGTTCAAAAAATTCTTTTACCTTTGCTCGATAGCGTTGCAGCAACCGGTCAATTAAGTGATGAGGAAATGGCTGAACTTGATTCACTACGTCATCAACCTGTTAGTGTTTATTTTGCCACCGACATCACTGATAACGGTATTAACATGGAAAGTAATGTACAAATCACAAAAGAGTGATTAATTTAATTAAATACACAAAGAGCGCAATTCAGCGCTCTTTTTTTACACTCTCTTTCAGTACTATAAACCCCATTTCATTTAAAAGTGTATTCATGCAGCTCGCTAATGATGGTAAATCAGTTGTTTCTTGATCAATACTTCATGTTTAACTCACTGTATATGTAGATAACTAAAGACTATACTTGTTCCATTAAATGTACATGTTGAGGTTATTATGAGAATCGTATCTTTTACTGAAGCTAAAAATGATCTCAAAGCTGTTTTGGATGGTGTAGTTAATGATGCTGATACAACAGTTATTACCCGTCGTGATTCTGAAGATGCCGTGGTTATGTCTTTGGATTACTACAATAGCCTTATGGAAACAGTTCACTTATTACGTTCACCTAAAAACGCTGAACATCTAATCCGTTCGATTGCACAGTACCGTGCTGGTAAAACAACAGCACGAGAGTTAATTGATGAATGATAGTCAACGATTACTGTCGTGGACTGATGACGCATGGGATGACTACCTGTATTGGCAATACTCAAGACAAGAAAACACTCAAGCGCATCAACAAACTCATTAATGATACTAACAGACTTGTTTACATAGTCGATGATCAAGCGATAACGATAATTTCGTGTCGTTACCACTATTAAATCTGGCGCTAACAAAGCTATTATGAGTGATTACTCAGTGTCGGCTTTCTCAGATTGATTTGGTTGCCATTTAAGTGAGTTGTTAGTGTCTCGACTATTGCAAATGGTGTCGTTAGAGCTTTCGATGCCACCGAGTTTGGCAAGTCGGTCGTAAAGCACAACATTGCAGGTTGCAGCTAGGTTCATACAGCCTATGGTTGGCACATACACTACGTCATCACACCACTTCAGCACGTCTTTACTGACCGAGCCATCTTCAGGGCCAAACACATAGAATGCGTTTTCAGGATGCTTAAATTCAGGCAGTGGCGTTGCACCTTCAACCAGCTCAATCACCACCGTTGTTGCACCTTCAGGCTTGGCTTGTTCTAGGCTTTCAACTTGGGTTAGTGGAATATGCTCAAGCACATTTTTGGTATCGGTATGGTACTTATTAGCGCGTAAATATCGGCTACCAGTAAAAAACACTTGCTTGGCATTATAACACCCAGCGGCGCGTAGCACCCCACCCACATTCGTCGGGCTTTTTGGGTTTAACAGGCCAATGCTTGCTTTAAGGGCGCTCATTAATCAATGTCTCTGGTTGGCCACTCGGCGACGTAAAGGTCAAAGTCATCTAGGTCGACATCACAGTCTTTCACTGTTTTGTCACGCACAGAAATACCCAATTGATGCATCATATCTTTACTGCCACCGTTCAGTAATGGGTGCCAAGAAGCAAGGCCACGACCTTCGTAAAGACGGCGGTAGCTACAGCTTTGCGGCATAAAAAAGATATCTTTGAGGTTTTCTTTAGTGAGTTTTACACACGAAGGCACTAAGATTTGACGGTTCGCATATTCGCTACAACCACAGGTGTCGTTGTCTAGGTACTGGCAAACGATATTAGTGAAAATAAGTTCTTCACCCTCACGAAGTTGATCCGTTGCGGTAAATTCATCTTCGTCTTCACTGTCAATAAATGTGTTTAAACAACATTTACCACAGCCGTCACAAATGGCTTCCCATTCAGGTTGTGACATTTGCTCAAGCGAGCGCTTAAGCCAAAATTGATCTTCTAACATGGTATTACTCAAAGCCCCTAAACAGCGCGCATTCTAGCGTAAAGCCAGCATGCGCGCAAAGGTGCTATTTTTGCTCGTTAACCCAACGCTTAATTTTCTCTTCAAGAATTGGCATTGGTAATGCGCCATCAATCAGCACTTGCGTATGGAAGGCTTTAATATCGAACTTATCGCCTAGCTCTTTACTCGCGTAGTCACGTAGTTCTTGGATTTTGAACTGACCTAACTTGTACGAGAGCGCTTGGCCAGGCCATGCAATATAACGCTCAACTTCGGCAATAATGTCACTTTCGGCCATTGATGAGTTAGCCAACATGTAATCAATACCTTGTTGGCGTGTCCAACCTTTTGCATGAAAACCAGTATCAAGCACTAAGCGCATTGCACGTAATTGCTCATCCGATAAACGGCCATACCACATGTAAGGGTCAGTGAATAAGCCAAGTTCTTTACCTAAGCTTTCTGCATATAGTGCCCACCCTTCTGCAAACACAGTGTAACCACCAAACTTACGAAACAGCGGTAATCCTTCAATTTCTTGTTGCAAGGCAATTTGAAAATGATGGCCAGGTGCGGCTTCGTGAATAGACAGGGTTTCAAGTAAAAACTTAGGCTGTGCTTTTAGGTTAAAAGTATTGATATAGAAAATACCTGGGCGCGAACCATCAGGTGCTGGTGACTGGTAAGAAGCACCCGCCGCTGATTCTGCGCGGAAATCTTCAACTGCTTTTACTATATATGGTGCTTTTGGCGCAATATCGAACATTTGCGGCAGCTTAGCGTCGATTTTTTCTTTTACTGCTTCGTACGCGGCAATTAACTCTTCTGGCGTATCGTAGTAAAACTCATCTGAGGTTCTTAGATGTTCAAAAAACGCTTTTAAATCGCCTTCGAAACCCACAGTCTCTTTGACTTTTTTCATTTCAGATAAAATGCGCGATACTTCGCTTAAGCCAATTTCATGAATTTCATCGGCATTTAGGCTCAGCGTTGTATGCTGTTTAATTTGATACTCATACCATGCTTTGCCATTTGGCAGCTCACTGTAACCAATGCTTTCACGGGCATTTGGTACGTATTCGTTGGCTAAAAAGTCAGCCATTTTTTGATACGCAGGCACTAAACGCTCGCTTATCATCGCCGTGTACGCGCTTGTTAGCTGTGCTTTTTGCTCGTCGCTGAAAGATTCAGGTAACTGAGCAATTGGCCCCCAGAATAATGACTCTTCTGGTTTGTCTACGATATGAGTTTGAAATTGCGGTAATAGTTTTTCAGCAAGCGGGTTAGGAAGAACCACTTTGTCTTTCATGCCTTGGCGCATTGATAGCTCAACACTCTCTAACCAAGCGATGAAACCATCGGCACGCTTTTCAAATACTTGATAATCTTCAACCGTGTTAAAAGGCTGTGCGCTTTGCCCAGAACCTAAAGCTGCAAAGGTATTATGCGCCCCGCCCATTTGATTAATTGGCATTAAGTAACTTGGAAACTGAGCTCCTTCAATCGCAAGGTCTAAATCGCGCGCTAGAATTTCGTAGCTCAATAATGACTGACCTGTTAATTGCGCTTTGTCGATATTTGCTAGTTTGTTTTTGTATGCTTTAACAAAGTTAAGCTGCTCGTCACGGTTTGCTTTATTAATAGGTGCAATAAATTGGTCGTTATATTCGCTACGGCCAATGTAAGTGCCGCCGATAGGGTTAAACTGTAAACCATCTTCAAAGTAATCGGCTAATAGTGTGTCGAGTTGTGCTGCGGGTGCTTCTGCTTGCGTCGTAGTTTGTGCGTTTTCAGTCGTCGGCTTTTCATTTTTAGAAGCAGGTTCGTTACAACCAACTAATGCAAATAGAACTGCCGAACTGATTATTGCTAATTTTATATTTTTCATTCTTTCCTTGCCCTGATAGTGATTACAGATAAATTATGCGGCTTTAGCTTGCTAATAAGCAAGTATCCCTGCAATTTATCGCAGTTTATTTACACTATGCAAAGTGGTTGCTAGAGTTGCGATTCGACTATCTAACTTTGAATAAAAATGAAAAAGACTCTGCTATCAATAAGCCTTGGCTTAACGGGCTTTATATCAATGAATATAAATGCTGCAACCTATATATCTGCAAAAGAAATGGTTGATGTTCATTCAGGAAAACTGATTAAATCACCACTTATCAGTATAGAAAACGGTCAAATAACAAGTGTAGATAGTAATAAAGAACCACGGCTAAAAGAGGGTGATAAACATATACAGTTGCCAGAACTAACCTTAGTGCCTGGTTTAATGGATATGCATGTGCATTTGACGAGCGATCCAACTGTGCCGCGCAGCGAGCGAATTGGTCAGTCTATTCCACGTAAAGCGATTAAAGCGGCGCACTTTGCTGAAAAAACCTTATACGCAGGATTCACTTCTCTGCGTAACTTAGGTGCAGAAGGCTACAGTGTGATTGCTGTACGTGATGGTATTAATGCAGGCGACATTGTTGGCCCACGTATTTGGGCGGCTGGCCCGTCTTTAGGTGTTACTGGCGGTCACTGTGATAACAACCGTTTACCACCAGAAATGAAATACACCGCCGAAGGCGTTGCTGATGGCCCGTGGGCTGTACGAGCTAAAGTACGCGAAAACATTAAATATGGTGCCAATGCGATTAAGTTTTGCGCAACAGGTGGGGTTTTCTCAAAAGGCACTAAGGTAGGTATTCAGCAGTATTCACAAGATGAAATGAACGCCATTGTGAACGAAGCACACCTACGCGGCCTTACCGCTGCGGCACATGCACATGGTACGAGTGGTATAAAAGCCGCAATCATTGCTGGTGTAGACAGTGTAGAACACGTTAGTTTTGTTGATGACGAGGCCATTAAACTTGCTAAAAAACATGGTACTTGGTTCTCAATGGATATTTATAACACTGAGTACACACTTGCCTTCGGTGAACAAAACGGGGTTGCAGAAGAAAACCTCAACAAAGAGCGCCAAGTATCTAAAAAGCAGCGTGATAGTTTCAGCCGTGCCGTTAAAGCGGGTGTGAATATGGTATTTGGTACCGATGCCGCAATTTACCCACATGGCGATAACGCTAAACAGTTTTCGCGTATGGTTGAGTTTGGTATGACGCCACTGCAAGCATTACAATCAGCGACAATTAATAGCGCTAAACTGCTAAAAGTGGATGATCAACTTGGTCAAATCAAAAGCGGCTTCTTAGCCGACATCATTGCGGTTAAAGGTAACCCGCTTGAAAACATTGCCGTACTGGAAGATGTAAAATTTGTAATGAAAGACGGAAAAGTCTATAAATAAATTGATTTTCTGGCTTCTTATTTAGAAGCCAGCACTCCCCTTTTTTAACAATTCACCGCTCACAAGTTAAATAAATTTTAACGAAACATCTCTTTTTTGTATTAAAACGAAAAAAATACCTAATTTAGATAAATAAAACTTGAAATGAAAATAGCTCGTATTATCATTGCCAAAAATTTTCGACAAATTCCCCATAATAATGACATATAAATACTCAATTTTAGCCCTTGCCTGCTTAAGCGCATTCAACACAAACGCCAACGATTTAGACTCAGTTGAACGAATTACCGTTTACGACAAACAAAATCGTGTGGTACTTGAATCTGGCCTTGCCACTAAATCAAATATGACCTTAATGGAAACGCCAGCCCCAGTTGTGGTTGTTGATCAAGAGCTTATCAACTCGCAAGGCGCTACAAATCTACAAGACTTAGTACGTAACATCAGTGGTGTAACCCAAGCGGGTAACAACTACGGTATTGGCGATAACTTAGTGATTCGCGGTTTAGGTGCTAACTATACCTACGATGGCATGTACGGCGGTGCAGGTCTAGGTAACACTTTTAACCCAACCCGCTCAATGACCAATGTTGAATCTGTAGAAGTACTTAAAGGCCCTGCAACGGGCTTATATGGTATGGGTAGCGCAGGTGGTGTTATCAACCTTATTGAAAAGAAACCACAATTTACTGAAAAGCACACCGTTAATGCCGAGCTTGGTCAATGGGATAGCTACGCATTAGGCTTTGATAGCACAGCAGCATTAACCGACAACCTTGCTTATCGCGTTAACGCAAAAACCGCTCGCAGCGATGGCTACCGCGACTTAAAAGACGACCGTGACGAAATTTATGGTGCGTTAAAATACGTATTAAGCGACAAACAAGACATCATGATTTCTGCCGCTTATATCAAAGATGCCATTGCCGTTGATTCAATTGGCCACCCTATTCGTATTTTTAACAGCGACTCAGTAAATGGTAAAACCGCAGGTGACGTAACAGCTGCCGATTTAATTAACGATGCAACAGCAAAAGGCCTGCAACTAACCGATCAGCAACGCCAACAATTAGCAGATTCACTGGCAGCAAATGATGGCTTAACACCTTACACCTTTGGCCATAACGGTATTATCTCGCCAATGGCAAATGATAACGAAGGCGAAGAGCTACGCTTTAAGTTAACCCATAACTACTTCATTACTGATAATTTATTTTTAAACCAGCAACTACAATACCGTAATTACGAATCGAGCTTTGCCCGCCAAACAGGTGCTTATAACTACGTTTATTGGAACCGTAATGGCGTGATCAATGCCGACCCGCGCGCTCCTTTAGTGGTTGATGACGTACTTTACCCATTTGCAGCGCGTCGCCAAGAATACCGCCAAGTAGAAGCTGACGAAAAATCATGGCAATACTTTGCTGATCTTCGTTATGACTTTAGCTTTGCCGGAATTGATAACGAGCTACTGGTAAACGCCAACTACGAAGACCGCGATATTCGTTTTAAACAATACTCAATTTACGATGCTGACAAGGTCATTAAAAACAAAGATGGAGAGGTTATTTACCAAGGTCAATTACCTTACATTTTTGATATTCGTAACCCAAACTGGGGCGAAGGCAGCTTTTATGATTACGACCCGCTAAAAACCAGCGATTACAACAAAAAGGTTCAGGCTTGGGGTGTAGGTATTCAACATGTTGCCTATATTCACGACACTTTCACTACCCGTGTAGGCGTTGCGTTTAACCGTATTAAACAAAGCTACGAACACTTTGGTGTTGATGCGCGCTACCGCGCTAGTGCCGCCGAGCCAACACCAGAAGCAGATACATCAGACAGCGGTATGACCTATAACCTTGGTGCAACTTATAAACTGAGCGATGATATTTCGTTCTTTGTAAACCACTCTAAAGGTCGTACAGCATATAGCGTACTTGGCAGTGTATCAGGTACCGAAGCTGACCGTGATGACGCCGAATCAGTCAGTAACGACATTGGTGTGCGTGTAAAAGCGTTTGACGATCAACTACTGGCATCACTTGTGGTATTTGATAGCGCCCGCACAAACCTTGAGTATGCCAACCCAGATTACGAAGCCGGCGTATCAGGTCCATCAGTACCAAAAAGCTTTTACGATGGTGAAGAGCAAACTAAAGGTGTTGAGCTTGATTTAAATGCCGATTTAAACGAGCAATGGAAACTTAACGTAAACGCGGTTTATCAAGACGCCCGTTCTTTTGATGCTCGAAAAAAAGGTGTGCCTTATGTAACAGCAAGCAGCTGGTTAAGCTATGACGCTAAATGGTTTGATTTAGCCGAGCCACTTACAATTAGCGCAGGCGTTCAATATGTTGATGACCGCAGTACAAACTCAACCTCGTTTGGTATTCCTGATGGCTACGTACCAAGCTACACAGTTTACGACGCCGCAATTCAATACCAAACAGGTGATTGGAAACTACAGTTAAACCTAAATAACTTGTTTAACAAAACCTATTACTCAAAAGCAATGTTCTTAGGCGGTATGCCAGGTGAAGAGCGTAATGCTAAATTAACCTTTAGCTACACACTTTAATTGTAAAATAAGAGCAAAAAGCGCGGCTTAGTAAGCTGCGCTTTTTTGTTTTATTTAGTGAGAGCGAGTTTGAGTTATGCCTTGTTTTTGGACAAAAACACGTTAGAGTATTTAATCAGTAACGCCGCATTAAGCGGTGAGTGATAGTTTGCTAAAATGTGTAGCGCAGCGGAGCCGAGCAAACTATTACGAATCCGACTTTAATGCCTTGTTAGCATTCATTTACTCTTAAGTATATCAAGACCTTGGTACACATTATCTGAAATATTACACGCAACTAAAACTCTGTAGCTACTTCTACCACCATGATCCACAAAGGCTGTAATAAGTAAATTATCATCTGAAAAATCAGGGTGCTTAGTGGCCGCAAAAGTTTGTTTAACAAGTGGCCATTTCTTACCTTTACCTGCAACTTTATTTTGCAAATCACTGGCGCATTCAGCAACAAAATCAGACCTTGTTTTTGGTCTAGATGCATCAATTGCATTGATGACACACTCTTGTGTGCTTTTGATTAATGATACTAAAGCGTTCCCATCAACCGATTTATTTACTTCTGCATTTGTAGCAAAAGCCATAACTTGTGTATTAAGGTTTTCTGTTAATGAGGACTTAAAATCAGCTCCACCAGTTTTCTTTGAAATATCATATGCTGCTTTAAATACAGCACCAACTTCAGAAGAGTACCCAAGCCCACATGACTTTAAAGCATCATCAACTGGCGATTTACTCCCATAAGATGACATGTTTGAACAACCAACTAAAAAAAGTGGGATAAAAAGACAAATTTTGCGCATATATTCTCCATGAGTGCTAACGCCCCAATCAGGGGCTTTTAATAGTTGGCTAAACTAACGAACGCAGTGAGGGAAGCCAACTGTTAAAAGTCCCTGCCTGCATTGGCTTGTTATACGTTTTTACTCAATACTCAAAATGACTTCATCTCTTGAGTTTTCATGAGTGACTAACACGCTACTTTTAATTGATTTATTTAACCACGATAAGAAGTTAAGTAACATACTAAAGTCACTTTTTGATTTTATATCTTTGGGATCTAAATCAAATTCGATTTCATAGCTTTTAAAAAAGTGACAGTTAATGAGGATGTCACCAACTTGGATAGAAAGTAACGTTGGCTCACTACTTTGTAAGTTCCAAATTGAATCTATTGAATCAGGTAAAGCCCGAACAACGCCACCGTGAGTGAAAACATGTGAGTATTCAGCTGAATTTAAAGCAGTAAAAAATAAGCTCCAAGTGTTTTTATCATCTGAAGTTACAATGATGTCTCTCAGTGAGCCATCTTGTTCGAAGTGCGATTTTAGATTATTCCATCTATCCATGAGAAACGTATAACATGTTTATAGCGAGCTAATCGCGCGTTTTTCTACCACAGCGTAGCTCGTTTTTCTTATTAGATTATTTCTAACAAACTTGTTAACTAATTACCAGTGTTATTAAAATTTAGGAGTTCTCGCTTTTACCTCAGGATAAAAACGAGCGATTGGGTCGTTTTCTTGACTATACGAGCAACTGAGCTAAAACTGTATATATATACAGCCTCATTTCAAAGGAATGAAAATGAAAACTCGCTCTCCTTATTTAAACTACATTGCAGACTATATGCTCACTCGTCAGTATTCATTAAGAACAATTAATGCTTATTTAGGTTGGATCGCAAAATTTATTCACTTTCACAACAAACGTCACCCAAGCTCAATGGGAGATGCAGAAGTCAAAGCGTTTTTAGACCATATTGTATTAAAACGTAATATGTCACCTAGAACACAAAGTGCAGCTTTAAATACGCTCGCTTTTTTATATAAACATATTGTCAAAAATGAGCTTTCTTTAAACTTGAATTTTGCACGAAGTAATCGACAACCCAAGCTGCCTGTAGTGATGACGCCTGATGAAGTAAAGCAATTGATGAGTCATCTTTCCAAGCGATATTACTTAATCACGGGGTTAATGTATGGAAGTGGTTTGCGTGTGATGGAAGCGGTGCAATTGCGAGTAAAGGACATTGATTTTGATTACAAATGCATTCAAATTTGGAACGGAAAAGGCAACAAGCATCGTATAGTTACTCTTGCAACGGAGTTGATCCCACTACTTAGAAATCAAATTTTGCAAGTTGAAGAATATTTAAGATTAGATTTACAAAACGAGCGATACGCAGGTGTGTGAATGCCTAACGCTTTAACTCGTAAATATCCCTCAGCTAATAAATCACTAGCGTGGCAATACTTATTTCCTTCCTACAAATTAAGTGATGACCCAGAAACTGGCGAGATACGTCGCCACCATTTCCACCCTACATGTGTTAGAAAAGCGATTAAAAAAGCATTAAAGCAAACCAATATTACAAAGGTTATTACGCCTCATACCTTGCGCCATTCATTTGCAACGCACCTATTGCAAAGTGGCGCCGATATTCGGCACCGTTCAAGCACAATTGGGCCATTCTGATGTCAAAACCACACAGATTTACACCCATGTTTTACAACAAGGAGCAAACGGTGTTGTAAGCCCATTAAGCAAAATTTTCTAGCTATTATTAAAGATGCGTTAACTTATCATTCAATGTGTAGGGCTTGGACCGTTTCTTGATTGCTCAAAGCAGCAGTTAGAGCATTTAACCTAACTTATTTTGGGGCAAAGGCGAGTTATGTTTTTAACTCGTCAATGGACAAAAACACGTTAGAGTATTTATTCAGTAACGCTCGCATTTGCGGCTGGTTTGGAGCACGGCGGAAAAACAGTCCGACAACATACGCTTGTTAAATCAATATGGCTTTTCTACTTTGCCAAATGCCTTTAATAGTTCTTTTTCAAATTCACTATCAACATAGTCTGACTGAAAACCTGCTTCACAAAGTGCCTTCTTTAAATTCGATGCTTTGATATCTTTTTCCGAAATATCCAAAACGATTTTCTTACATTGCTGCTTCGCGACATTAAACTCTTCTTTATACGAAGAGTAAAAGAATGTGTTTTTCGGGAAATAAAGAGCGGGATCACCTTGATAGGGCTTGGTCAACATCAATGCGTTATCAGAAATATCAAACCTAGATATTGAAACCCTATCTGTCACATATAATCCGATTTCGATAAATGGTGATTTATTGATTTCTAGGCAACACAAAAAAGTTGTAAGTAGTTCAATTCTTACATCTGTCTCTGACTGTATTTTTCTACCTTTGTTTCTTTCGCCGTGCCCAAATGAAGCATAGAGACTACAAGCACTTGCATCATCAGGGTCGATTATTATCAAATCAATATACTTAGTAACTCTTAAATCTTCAGCCTGCTCCATAATTTTTGGAAATGTAACAGCCCTGTTCCACCTAGCCGTATGACCATAGTACGAAAAGCGTTCGGTTCCATTGATCATGGAATTAAGAAAATCTTTAATATCATGTGAGGAAATCACATTCACATCATTACTATCTAGGCCACTGGGTGTCACAAACCAAATAAAGCCGGAAGCAATCAAACTTGAACCAAGCAGCGCAATTAAATTATTAATGAATGAAGGGATCGCACCTTCATAATCGCGTCCAAAGTAAATAAATGCTTTCGGAAACAAGTAATAATTCGCAATTACCATGAATACTAAAAATATAACCAGACTAACAAAATAAACCCTTAATTTATAAGGACTTCTTATTATATCTTTAACAATCAAGACAACCTCCGCTCTAGAAATGAAGACAGTTTATATTGTAAGAACGAACTATCAACAGAGGAGTTTTTATATATAGAGCTACACATGATTTTCCGATGTGTAATCACATTTGCACTCAACCCTACTGAGTCACCAGTAATGACAATTGATTCTGCGGGTTGGGAATTTTCTTTTCTTACACTATGGAACTGTGTCTGAGGAAATTGAAAAATGTCACCTTGCTGAAAGCTTAGTTTATCCACCTTTTTTAAAACAACCTTATCAAGTTTATGGAAGGAATGCCCTGAATAGTCTTCCAAATACCGGCATTCAAATAAATCAAAACTTTCACAACCTTCCGAATTTTGGTCAAGAGTATAAATTGGCCACTCATACGAACCATTCAAAACTAAGCCAGTCATGTCCCAAGGATGATTATGAACATCTGGTGCTTGAAATGACTCTTCAGGCCAAATATGGAACCTAACAGAATATTTAGGTCGTTTATCTATCAACACAACCTTTAAAAATCCATTGTTGTGGCAATAGGATCTGCTTGCTACTTCATTAAGCTCTCTTTCATTACCTAATAAGTTGTCAACAACATTTACAAGTAAACCTGTACTTAACAATCGAAGAAAGCTCGTCCTTCTGTCTTCGTTGTTAATAGAGAGCTTTTCAGATGCGAGAGTTTCAAGCTCAATCAGTGTCATACAGTCCCTTTAGGGTTTAACAGTTTTATAGTGCGCCCATCGCGCATCTTTCTGCCGATGTTACGTGCATGATTAATAGATCTATTTTTAACAAATAATATAATGCAATGCCAACTATAATATTTTTATTGGCACTAAAGGTATTTAGAAAAAGAAAATGCGCTAGTCGCTCATTTTCTTGAATATGGGAGCACAACAACAAAACTGTCTATTAATACTGTTATTTATGTCATCACCAACATAAAAGTCAGTGCAATATCAGATTATGGAGTAGAGCCAATATCATTAGGTGAATCACTGTATCTGATAGCTCAAAGGTGACCTATAGAGTTATTACGTTAACTCATCTTGGGGCAATAATAAGTTACAGTTACTTACTTTTTAGCGTACGAAAGACTGTCAGATTCAATTGATTACTCAACAAACCTGACAGCGTTAACTGACTCAGCTTAAAGCGTCATCACGATTCGGCCTGTGATATCGCCTTTTAACATGTCGTCAAAAATATCGTTGATGTCTTCTAGACGTTTCTCTTCAATAATGGCTTTAACTTTACCTTTGGCTGCAAAGTCGAGGCATTCTTGTAAGTCTTTACGCGTACCAACGATAGAGCCAACTACCGACACGCCATTTAATACGGTGTCGAAAATTGGCAGTGGCATATCTTCAGGTGGTAAACCTACAAGCACACATTTACCACCACGGCGTACACTTTTGTAAGCTTGCTCAAAACCTGGTTTTGATACGGCTGTACATACAACACCATGCGCACCACCCACTTGCTCAAAAATGGTTTCTGATGGTACTTGCTTCATAAAATCAATAGTAATATCTGCACCAAGCTCTTTAGCAAGGTTGAGTTTGCTTTCACCAGTGTCAACGGCAATTACATTAAAGCCCATTGCTTTTGCGTACTGCACCGCTAAGTGGCCAAGGCCACCCACACCGACTATAGCAACCCAATCACCTGCTTTTGCACTCGTTACCTTTAATGCTTTGTACGTCGTAACACCGGCACAGAATAATGGCGCAGCTTCTGCAAAGCCTAACCCGTCTGGTACTTTTACAACAAAGTCACCATGTGCAACACAATATTCAGCGTAACCACCGTCTATTGAATAACCTGTATTGTGCTGCTCAAGACATAAGGTTTCTTTGCCTTCTAAGCAGTAATCACAATGCCCGCATGCACTATACAGCCAAGGGATCCCTACTCTATCGCCTACAGACAAGTGCTTTATATTAGCCCCTACCTTTTCGATTGTACCGACCCCTTCGTGGCCAGGTACTAATGGCATTTTAGGTTTTACAGGCCAATCTCCGTGGCATGCATGTAAATCAGTGTGGCACACACCGCATGCCGCTATTTTAACTAACACGTCGTTTATTCCTACCTCAGGGCATGGAATATCTTCAATAGTTAGCTTACCTTTGTATTCTTTATTTACTGCAGCTTTCATAACGTTCCTCCGTGGTATTATTTTGATTGAGCACTTTGAGCCTATACGATAACGCAAACTATTGTCACCAATATTGATACAGATCAAGTTGTTTATTTTTCGTACAGGATATAGTTTTCTGCTTAACTCTTAGTAAAATCAACTGACTAGCTCGAAATTTAGACTTTAGTCGCGTAACATCGAATAGTGGCTATTTCTTTTAGTTATACCAACACCGTGCTAGCATTAAATTTCTGAAGTTTTTGAATACTAAAAATTATGAGCCTATCTGAAAAAAATCTAGCTTTTGTAATGCACTGTGGCGAAATGGGTAGCCGTTGGGGCTTTAACCGCACCATTGGTCAAATGTGTGGTTTGCTCACCATTACGAAAGAGCCGATGACCGCCAATGAAATTGCCGACACCCTAAGTATTTCACGTGGTAACGTGAGTATGGGCATTAAAGAACTTCAGTCTTGGCGTTTAATTAAGGTGCATCATATCCCTGGCGACCGTAAAGAATACTACGGCCCTGCCGGCAGTATTTGGGACATGGCCAACCGCGTATTCGAAGAGCGTAAAAAACGTGAGATAGACCCAACTCTTAGCTTACTTCGTGATAATATTTTAGAAGAAGCCCACAACGATGATGAGCGCTTTGCTCAGCAGCAAATGCAAGAAATTCACGACCTACTCGAAACCGTTACAAAATGGTCGGCAGAGCTACAACGTTTGAGCCCTGAACAACTCCAAAGCCTAATGAAACTCGGTTCAGGTATTGGCAAGGTACTCGATTTTAAAGATAAGATTTTGAAGAAGCCCGGAAAAGAGTAAGTTACGAGTTACTAGGAAAAAGTTTGCGAGTTTGACATCGTAGGCGTGAAACTTGTTTCGCGCGTTTGCTTGAAGGCAGTGCTTTAGCACGCAGTAAGTACGGATATGTGTCGCCGTAGGTGACAACCTCATACCCAAAACACTCTATTCAATTAACCACCAAGCTTTGATTAAACTTGGTGGTTAAAAATCAATTACTTAACCGCTGGATAACCGATACGATCTGATAAGTAACCAACACTGGTTGCAAAGTAATACGAACGATTCCAGTGCATCAGTGCTTTATAATTGTCGTAGGCTAAGTACATACGGCCATTTACGTCATCTGGCATCACCATCGCGGCAGTAATATCAACTTGCGGTAAGTCGCTACCATCCATTTTACGAACACCGATTGCTTGCCAGTCAGCAAGGCTGCGCTCGGAGTCTTTCCAGTACTCTAGCCATTGGCTACGCGTTTTAGTGCCACGTTTAAGAATGTTTGCGTTATCAAAGCCTTCTGGTAATTTAACTTGACGACCCCAAGTTAAATCATCGTTCCAACCTGCTTGCTTTAAGTAATTTGCGATTGAAGCAAATGCGTCTTCTTCTGTGGTCCAAATATCTTTGCGGCCATCACCGTTATAATCAACAGCGTAGGCGTTAAATGAAGTTGGCATAAACTGCGTTTGACCCATTGCACCAGCCCAAGAACCTTTGAACTTATCAAGGGTAATGTGGCCCTCTTTTAAGATATCAAGCGCTGCCCAAAGTTGATTTTTGTACATGGTTTCGCGGCGGCCATCAAAAGCAAGTGTGACTAATGATGCAATCACACTGTGACCACCTTGGATTTTACCAAAGTTACTTTCAAGGCCCCAAAGTGCAACAATAAAGCGCGCTTGAACGCCGTATTCTTTGGCTACTTTTTCAAGAACCTCTTGGTTTTCTTTGTATAGTTTACGCGCGCGGTCAATTTTCCATTGCGGCACACGTTTTGGTAAATAGGTTTCGAGGGTTTCTTTTACTTCAGGCTGATTTTTGTCAGCTGAAATGACCTTCTTTTTAAATTTAGCCGTTGCGAATGCTTGCTCGATTAAGGCTTGATCATAGCCTTTTTCTGTCGCTTCATTTTTTAATGCAGCAACGTATACGTCGAAGTCAGCTTGTGTTTTTTCCTCTGCCAATACAGATGTGCTTAATGAAGCACTTAGTAGAACTACGGCAAGTTTTTTAATCACTCTCAACTCCCTTGTCTTTTTTAAATTGGGTTAACAGGTTTTCTTCTGGCGGTGGTAATTGCAAGTAGAAACCTTGGTCAATTAACGCTTGCTTAACCGTTTCTAAGTCTGCCAAACCTAACTTTTCACGACTAGCAAGATTAATTATCATCACATACTGTGGTTGACCAAATGTGTCCATTAAAGGTTCAGGAACACGCGTAAAATCATCTCTTTTTTCTACAAAAAGGTAGGTATCCGCTTTTTTCTTACTTTTATACACCGCAGTTAGCATTATGACCCTATAATATCTTGCTTAACGAGGGCGCACACTATAACATGACTCTTATAAGAAGATTAAAAATTTCGGTTAGATTTTTACTGTATACGCCTTGTTCAGCCTGCGTTTATTTAAAAAAGAGCTAACCAAGACAATTCAATTGAGCATGTATGTCGGAACAAATTTTTGAACTAAAAGGGAACCTTTTTACTTTATCTGTGTTGCATCTATTTTCAGCAGATACCTCTCTTTTAAGTAAGCAGTTAGATGAAAAAATAGCCCAAGCACCTAAGTTTTTTGCAGGCGCGCCCATCGTAATTAACTTAAGTGATGTACAAGGTGACTCGTTTGATTTTTCTTTCTTAAAATCAATGCTTACCAGTCTATCGTTTAACCCTGTTGGTGTGTGTAATGGCAGCCAAGAGCAAAACGAAAACGCCAAAGCGGCAGGCTTATCAGTCCTAAATTATTCACAGGACGTTAAGGGGGCAACCGCTAAACAACAAACAAATACATCTATCGTTGAGAAAACCGTTCACCTACCTGCACAAGTGATTCACGGCACAGTTCGCTCTGGTCAGCAGGTCTATGCAAAAGATCGTGACCTTATTGTTATTGGTGCGGTTAGTCATGGCGCAGAGGTGATCAGCGACGGTAATGTTCATATTTATGGCACATTGCGCGGACGTGCAATTGCAGGTGCTAAAGGCTACAACGAAGCACAAATATTTTGCCAAAAATTAGAAGCAGAACTTGTTTCAATTAATGGTAGTTATTGGATCAGCGATTCCCTACAAGGTGAACACTGGGGCAACGCAGTACAAATCCAACAAAAAAATGATTCATTAGAAATTTCAGCTTTGGTTAAAGGATAAATCTCATGGCAAAAGTAATTGTCGTTACTTCTGGTAAAGGTGGTGTTGGTAAAACCACATCGAGTGCTGCAATTGGCACAGGTTTAGCGCTTAAGGGCTTTAAAACCGTTATTATCGACTTTGATATTGGTCTACGTAATCTTGACCTTATTATGGGTTGTGAGCGCCGTGTTGTTTATGACTTTGTAAACGTAATCAATGGTGAAGCTAACTTAAATCAAGCCCTTATTAAAGATAAGCGAGTTGATAAGTTACACATTTTACCTGCGTCACAAACACGTGATAAAGATGCCTTAACCCGTGACGGTGTTGAACGTGTACTAAATGATTTGAAAAAAGACTTTGATTACATCGTATGTGATTCGCCAGCGGGTATTGAAGCGGGCGCAATGATGGCAATGTATTTTGCTGATGAAGCAATTATAACAACAAATCCTGAAGTATCATCAGTACGTGACTCCGACCGAATTTTAGGTATTTTGCACAGTAAATCTAAGCGTGCTGAAGAAGGCCTAGAAAGTGTTAAAGAACACTTATTATTAACACGTTATAACCCTGAGCGTGTTGAAAAAGGCGAAATGCTATCAGTTGAAGATGTGCAAGAAATTCTTGCGATTAAACTTTTAGGTGTTATCCCTGAATCACAAGCAGTATTAAGTGCATCAAACTCTGGTCAACCAGTGATTTTAGACGGTGAATCAGATGCAGGCCAAGCCTATACTGATGCAATTAATCGTCTACTAGGTGAAACAGTCGATTTCCGCTTTTTAGATGTAGAGAAAAAAGGCTTATTTAAACGGATTTTTGGAGGTTAATGTGTCTTTACTTGACTACTTCCGCTCAGAGAAGAAAAGCAGTGCGTCATTAGCAAAAGAGCGATTGCAGATCATTGTCGCACACGAGCGCTCACAACGTGGTACACCTGATTATCTGCCACAGCTAAAGCAAGATATTCTTGATGTGATACGCAAATATGTGAATGTAAATACCGATGCTGTTCAAGTTCAGTTTGATCAAAATGAAGATGACTTAGCAGTACTTGAGTTGAACGTGACTCTGCCAGAAGAAGAAAAGAAATAGTCAAAATTGGGCGCTTTGTTAATGCTAACAGCGCCCTTTTTTATTTCTGCCACTGCATATGAAACTCATAGTCGTCTGCACCTAGCGTTTTGAATCCTGCCCGTTGATATAGCCCATACGCTGGGTTTGCTTTTAGCACCGTTAAATTAATTTCTGATGTTTGTGCTTTTAGTGCATTTAACACCTGAGTGCCTAGCCCTTTGCCCTGCTGTTTGGGTGCTATTTGTAACTGTAATAAACTGATTGTTTTGTCACTAACAATGAACTTAGCAGCGCCTACACATTGCCCATCATTTAACACTAAGTGGCTGTGTTCAAAGTGTTCCGCCACTCTTGCTTGATGTTGTTCAAGTGATAAAAATAAACCTTGGTTCTCAAGGTGTTCAACCATGGTATTTAACCTTAAGTCGAGTAAATAGGCTTTGTCTTGCTCGGTAGCCGCTACAAATTCAATCATTATTGTCTTAAAAAAGAAAAAGGTACTTTAGTAAAAGTACCTTTTTAGGTTGCAACAAACAACATGTCGGTTAGAAGTTATAATTTGCGCCTAAGTAAAAACGACGACCCGAATACTGGTTATAGGTAAAGCGATTACTCTGTTTCCAATAACCTTCTTCAAGCTCTTCTGTTAGGTTTACTACAGATGCAGTAAACGAGAGCTGCTCAGTTAGATTATATGATGCATTCACATCTAGCTGACCATAGTCTTTGGTGTAAAAGTTATATCCTTTGTGTATGCCGTTAGCACGGTCATCTTTCCAGTTATAAGAGGCGCGAACGCTAAAATCATCGTTCTCAAAATACACTGAAATATTATATTGATGCTTAGCTGTACCTGGTATTTCAGCATCTGTTTTTTGCCCGTCTGTCGAGACTTCGCTAGTGCTGGTATCTGTGTAGGTGTAGTTAGTTAAAATACCAAAACCATTATCAAACGAATGCTGAAAGAACAGCTCTAAACCCTCTGATTTTGCATCACCTCCCCCTACTTTGGTGTTCATTTCAACTTCAATTGGGCCATTACAGCAATCATGCTCTCGCTGCACAATTTCGAGAGTGGATATTGGTAGGTTTGAGATATCTTTTGAAAATACCGTCGCCCCTAACGCAGAACCTTCTCCATAATACCACTCGACACCTAAATCGAATTGATCAGACAACATAGGGTCAAGACCTGTATTCACAGATGTTCCTCGGCCTCGTCCTGTCCATGAGTCCGGCGAGTTTATATTCACCGGAGGACCATAAGTTTCAGACTGGCTTAAATCTGAATAACTAATTCGTGACATAGTTCGTGCCGCAGCAAAACGCACAACTAAATCTTCTGTGGCATCCCAAGCGAGGTTAAAACTTGGTAAGACTTCGCCGTCATCACTGCTACGCTCATTTGGGTCGGTATCATTATTGTCTTGGCCAATCACTTCATCATACGTAAGTGTTGTCAGCTCAGTATTAACATAGCGTACACCCAAGTTACCGCGAAAGTTTTGCCATTCGAAATCAGCTTGCGTATACACAGACCAGATCTTTTCTTCTAATGCATAAGTACCCGAAAGTGACGGTACAACAGTTCGACTAAAATTGTCTTTTAAGTAATTATCAAGGGCATTGAAATCAAACGCTAAAAAGTTAAATGCGCCTGTATCCCCTGCGCTATTATCCACCACATGATCGCTCACCAGTGTTGGTGCATCTGGGTGAAAATCAGGATTATGGAACCACTCTGTACCTGGTAAATAGCCACGGTAACCGCCATTGTCAGCTATGCCGTCATCCCATCGAAAATCATTACGCATGCCTTTAATTTCGTGGTCGCGATATTTGCCCCCCACATACACGCGAGTAAAAAAGCTGCCATCAAGGTCAAATTTTACGTCTGTTTGAATGTAATTTTCAGAGTCTTCATTTTCAGATGAGTAAGAGTCAAACCAATCATAGTATTGATACGCTTCTTTATCGGTGGCTAAATCTGTAGATACTTCATAAGATGGCTTGCCCCCTTTTGTTGACCAATGCCAGCTATTTACAGAGCCAAGGCGAGCATCAATATTTGCATAGGTTTCTTTTGATGTACCACCGTCAGCTTTTGTATGCCCAAGCTTTAACGTAATGCTGTATGCATCACCATAATAAGTCCCTTCAAAATCAAATGTATTAGACTTTGATTCACCAAAACGCTCACGACCCGTTAGTTGAGGCGACAATAAACCACGGCGAACCGGCACGCCGCCGTTTACATCGGCATCACCCCAGTTATTCTCATTCAATAAACCATTATCACCATTACCATAAGCAACGACTGTGTCGCCGTCTAATTCGACACCAAAATAGGGATTGTGATTATCATTCCACTCGGCAAAGAACACTTCTTGTCCGACTTGGTCATAACTTAATTTTGCACCAAAATAATTAAAGCTCAGATCTAAACGGTCTGTTGGCATCCATTGAATAGCAACTTGATACCCATCACGGTCACGATCTTGGTCTGCGTTTTTCACATGTATGCCAGACGATGCCCAAACATTATCATAAACTTCACCTGTAGCTTGGTCTACAATAGCTGGTTGATCTGCATCTTCCGCCGAATCAGAGTAAAAACGCCAACCAAAAGACTCATTTGAAACAGTAACCACCCGTCTTTCTTGACGTGTAAAGCCTGCTAAAATCCCGAAGTTTTCCTCATCGTTTTTCCATGAGTACAATACATTCACTTGTGGTTTTGTGTCCTCAGACACATCATCATAAGTCACCTCAGCGCTTAGCGCCCCTGAATTTGCTTCCATTTCAAGTGGTTTACGGGTGTGTAATATAACCGTGCCGCCAATACCGCCTTCATCAATACGAGCTTCTGCACTTTTGTACACTTCTACACTTTTGATCATGCTTGATGGCAATAGTGTGTAGTTGAAACTGCGTGCAGGGCTCCCTGTGCCAGACGAAGCAATATAGTTACCGTTTAATTGGGTGAGAGTCCAATCCGGTGACGTACCACGAATACTGACACGACTACCTTCGCCACCATCGCGATCAATGAGTACGCCTGATACACGTTGTAATGAATCAGCGACGTTTTTATCAGGAAATTTACCAATATCTTCTGCGGTGATTGCATCAACCGTGGCAGCTGAAAGTCGTTTTATTGCCAAGTTTTCTGCGGTTGATGAACGAATACCACGGACTTCAATCACTTCTACGTCTTCATTCGCTTGCTCTGCCGCGTAACCTGTATTGATTACCGCGAGTAACGAAATCACAATTGCATTGTGTTTAAAATGCCGTCCTTGCCCTTTTATTTTTATCGCACTTTGCTTGCCCATGCTTATCTCCAGTTGTGTGTTCTGCAAGCTTTATGAGGTCTATACATCTCATAAAACATCTTATTGTTGTCGGTTTTAAACTGATTATCGGGAGTTAATAGCTTGTTAAACTCAGTTTCAGAATAGGGGGGAGCGGTCAAAAAGTGATAATAAAAATTCGGTGACCGATATAACAAAATCGGCGTAAGGAATATTTTATATTCACTTTTGTATTTTCTGACTTATAGTTAGCCCAATAACGTTTTAATTTTTAAGCAGTGTTATGAAACAACCGAAATAAAAATAAATCACTGATTATAAATAGTAAAACAATAAAAACTGTTCTTATTGAATAGCTATAAAATGAGTAACTAAAAACTAGGTGTAATAGATATGGTAAAAACACGACCATGAACAATGGTAAAATTCTCGAAGTGTGCATAAACGAAGGCGATTTAAAGCAGCTAGCTAACAATATTTCGACGGCTAGTAACTTAGGCGCAAAGCGCTTTGAACTGTGCAGTAATTTACACCTAGGTGGCTTAACTCCGAGTTTGTCTGCAATTGATTGTGCTGTAAAAAGCCTGACCAATAGCGCAGAGTTAGTGGTGATGGTCCGCCCTGAAGCGGGCGATTTTATTGTTAGTGCTGAGTGTTACGAATTAATGGAAAAGCAAATAACAATGGCAGCTAATGCGGGGGCACATGGCGTAGTATTTGGTGCAGTTAAAGGAGGCGAACTTGATTTAGACGTGACCCGCTCTTTAGTTGCCACAGCTAAACATTATGCTTTAATGGTGACCTTTCACCGTGCATTCGATACCCTAACAAACCCGTTAAGCGCACTTGATAAACTCATTAGCTTAGGAGTAGACCGCATATTAACAGCAGGCACGCCGTGGCAAAGCGGTCAAAGTGCTGTAGATGGTCTAAATCTGCTCAACACATACTTAGCGCACAGTGCTAATCAGGTAGAAATTGTTATGGGTGGTGGTGTCACCATAGAAAATGCGGAAGCACTTTGGCAATTAATAAAAAACCATTCAGCAAAGGCCGCTGTGCATGTACACTCATGCGTGCACAACGAAAATGGTGCAATTAATGCTGAGGCTATCAATAAGCTTCTTTCAAAGGATTAAGCATGGCAATGTATTTTTTAGGTATTGATGGCGGTGGCAGTAAGTGTAAAGTTCGTTTAGAAAACGAAAATGGCTCTTTACTTAGCGAAGCCATAAGTGGCTCAGCAAACGTAGCCACCAGCTGCCAACAAAGCCAAGAATCTATACTCCACGCCACCGAACTTGCATTTCATGAAGCTGGGCTTGCCTTAAGCGAGCTGAAAAACACCTATGTGCATGCAGGACTTGCCGGAGCTAATATCGACTCAGCTTACCAAGTCATGACCAAATGGCTGCACCCTTTTGCTAAATTTACCCTATCAACAGATATGCTGATTGCCTGTAAAGGCGCACATCAACACCATGATGGTGCGGTGATTATTCTGGGCACAGGCTTTTGTGCGGGTTATCAGCAGCAAAACCAATTTAGTGAATTAGGTGGTTACGGATTATTACTGAGCGATGGTGCCAGTGGTGGTTGGTTAGGCTTACAACTTTGCCGTAAAGCATTTGAAGTACTTGATGGTGTTGCGAAAAGCTCTGCTGCAATAGATACCCTACTCACCCAGCTTAACTGCAACTCAAGCCAAGCGTTAAGTCAGCGTTTAATATCAGCAAGCCCTGCAGAGCTTGCCAAATTTGCGCCCCTAGTTTTTAGCCATTCTGACGATGCTTTTTGTCAGCAATTAATCAATGAAGCGTGCGCATACATTACCCGCTATATCACTTACTTTGAAAAACAAGGTATTGAAAACGTTACCTTGATGGGCGGCATTGCCAGTGCCATCACGCCTTACTTACCTGATGCCAGTAAAGCGCATTTAACCCCCGCTCTTGCCAGTGCTGAGCAAGGAGCTATTTTAATGGCAAGAGCTGCAATTTAATCACCTAATTGCGAGCGCATTTGTGAGGGAATTTCACCAAACAAACGCCGAAATTGTTTACTGAAGTAACTCGGTTCAGAAAACCCACACTGGTAGGCCACTTGTGAAATGGGCAGTTGCGTTTCAATCAGTAGCTTGCGGGCATTTTCTAGGCGTACTTCGTTTATAAATTGATTAGGTGTTTTTGCTAAGTGTTTTTTAAAACGGCGCTCTAAAGCACTTACCGACAAGTGTGCAAGCTCAGCTAATTCATCTATGCTGATCTGACGATGATAATGCTCGCGAATAAATTTTACCGGCTCTTCAATTGCCCTTACATGAGAAAGTGCTTTTGAGGTTTTTTGTAAATGTCGGGTCACTCCGTAAGTACCAATCACATTGCCATCGTGATCTTTTAAAGCATGCTTTGACGTTGAAAACCAACCAAGCTCACCTTGTTGGGTTTGGTTAAGCTCTAAACGGTCAGTCACTATGTAGCCTTCCATCACCCGTTTATCGTCATTGACGTACTGAAACGCAAGGTGCTTTGGTGAAAAATCGAAGTCTGTTTTTAGCAATATTTGCTCCAGTGTTTTATAACCCTGATGCTCAATAAAATGCTGATTACAATGCAAGATTCTACTATCTGTGTCTTTTACCCAAAAGAGGATATCTGGCAGTAAATCAAATGCAGCAATTAGCTGATTTACGCCAGCTTTTTTTATTATTTTTTGAATATCCATCGCTTAATTTTGTCTCAATAAATAACAGCCCTATATATTTTAAACGCCGATTTTGTTGCATTGTCAACCGAATTTTTATTAGCGCTTATTGGCTAAGCTTTCCTATTATCAATAACATGACATTAACAGTAGCAGACGCTATTTAAATTTAGGAACGCTTAAGATGAGCAAAGCTAAGATCCGCATGGCAATGGTAGGCGGTGGCGATGGTGCCTTCATCGGCGCTATTCATCGAATTGCAGCGCGATTAGACGGAATGATAGAGCTTGTTGCAGGCGCATTCAGTTCAGATGCAAACAAATGTAAAGCAACAGGCGAACTACTTGGGCTTGATAGCAGCCGTTGCTACGACAGTTACCAGACGCTATTTACCGAAGAAGCAAAATTACCTGCTGATCAGCGTATTGATTTTGTGGCTATTGTCACCCCAAACCATTTGCATTTTCCAGTCGCGAAAATGGCGCTTGAACATGGTTTTCATGTGCTCTCAGATAAACCCGCAACGCTCACACTCGCAGAAGCAGAGCAATTACAAAGCATTATTGCAAAACAGCAGGTTTTATATGGCTTAACCCACACTTACACCGGTTACCCTATGGTCAAAGAAGCCAAACATCGCGTAAAAGCAGGTGAACTCGGCAGCATACGTAAAGTGATTGTTGAGTACACTCAAGGTTGGTTAGCGCACAGCGAAGACGAAGGTTCAAAACAAGCCAGCTGGCGTCTAGACACCAGTAAGTCAGGCATTAGTTGTTGTATGGGCGACATTGGCGTGCATGCGGCTAACTTAGCCGAATATGTTTCTGATCTCGAAATCACCGAGCTTTGCGCCGACTTAAACCATGTAGTCGAAGGCCGAGTCCTCGATGATGATGGCACTGTGCTACTTAGATTCAATAATGGTTGTAAAGGCGTTTTACTGGCAAGCCAAATTGCTGTTGGCGATGAAAACAACTTACGCCTGCGTATTTATGGCGATAAAGCCAGTCTTGAATGGTCGCAACTTGAGCCTAATAGCTTATGGCTACGAGGCCACAATCAAGCCGCCACATTACTTAGAGCGGGCGTGGGTGAATTACACCCTGACACACAAAATGCCCTGCGCGCCCCTGCCGGTCACCCAGAGGGCTACCTTGAAGCATTTGCCAACATTTACAGCAACTTTGCAGCGCAAATTCATGCATTTAAGCAAGGCGATAACGCAACAAATTCAGCATTTGATGTGCCTGGCATTAAAGATGCTGTGCGTGGCATGGCGTTTATTGAGCATATTGTTGCTTCATCGAAGCAAGATACTAAATGGCACAAATTACAGATTGGATAAAAAAGAATGAATAAAATCAAAGGGCCAGCAATATTTTTGGCGCAGTTTATTTCAGAGCAAGCCCCGTTCAATAGCTTTCAAGGTTTATGTGAATGGGCAAGCGGTTTAGGTTACAAAGCGATTCAAGTGCCAACCTCAAACGCTGAAATTTTCGATTTAGAAAAAGCAGCTCAAAGCCAGCAATACTGCGATGAAGTCACTGGTATTGCCACAGAGTATGGACTTACAATTTCAGAGCTATCGACACATTTGCAAGGCCAGTTGATTGCTGTACACCCTGCATACGATGAAATGTTCGATAACTTTGCCGCAGAGCATGTAAAAGGTAACCCTGCTGCACGTACTAAGTGGGCAACAGAGCAACTGATGCTAGCAGCGAAAGCAAGTAAAAACCTTGGTTTAACAACCCATGCGACCTTCTCGGGTTCTTTTTTATGGCATACCTTTTACCCGTGGCCACAGCGTCCACAAGGACTTGTTGAACAAGGCTTTAGTGAACTTGCTAAGCGTTGGTTACCTATTTTAGATTGCTTTGACGAGCATGGCGTGGACGTGTGTTATGAATTGCATCCGGGTGAAGACCTACATGATGGTGTGACATTTGAGCGCTTTTTAGCGGCAACCAATAATCACCCTCGCGTTAATATTCTTTATGATCCGAGCCATTTTGTATTGCAACAGCTCGACTATTTAGCGTTTATCGATATCTATCATTCGCGCATTAAGGCGTTTCATGTCAAAGATGCCGAATTTATCGCAAATGGCCGCTCAGGTGTTTATGGCGGATTTCAAAACTGGCAAGACCGACCTGGGCGTTTTCGTTCTTTAGGTGATGGCCAAGTAGATTTTAAGCAAATCTTTAGCAAGTTAACACAATATGGCTTTGATGGTTGGGCTGTACTTGAATGGGAATGTTGCTTAAAGCACCCAGAAGATGGGGCAAGAGAAGGCGCTGAGTTTATTAAAGCACACTTAATAAACCCAACAGACAAAGCCTTTGACGATTTTGCCAGTGGCGCAACAAACACTGAGCGTAATAATCGAATTTTAGGTTTATAAACCGACAACAATAGAACACACAGGACACACAATATGGACAACAATAATTATAACCGCATTGTCTTTCGGCTTTGCTGTATAGCACTGATTGTGACCTCTATGACCTTTGCCATTCGTGCTGGTATTTTGGGTCAACTTGGCAGTGAGTTTGGCTTAACCGACACCGAATTAGGTTGGGTTAATGCCATGGCATTTTTAGGCTTTCCGGTTGCGACTATGGTCGGCGGTATTATTTATAATGCCATTGGCGCGAAGAAATTAGTGGCGTTAGCGTTTATCTGTCATTTACTTGGTCTTGTTTTGACGATAACAGCTGATGGTTTTTGGGGCTTACTGGTTTCTACCTTTTTGATTGGTTTTGCCAACGGCGCTGTTGAAGCAGGCTGTAACCCATTAATTGCAGAAATGTACCCTAAAAACACCACCACCATGCTAAACCGTTTTCATGTTTGGTTTCCAGGTGGCATTGTGATTGGCGCCCTTGCGTCGAATTTTATGTCGGGAGCGGGTTTAAACTGGCAATGGCAAGTGGCCTTAATTTTAGTCCCTACAGTTATTTATGGCGCTATGTTAATCAAAGCACAATTTCCTCGCTTTGATACGCGTACTCACTCAACAAGCAGCAATATTCGCCACTTATTCACGCCGTTATACCTCTTTTTAATTGCCTGTATGACACTCACAGCAACCACCGAGTTTGGCACACAACAATGGATTGAGCGTATTCTAGGTTCATCGGGTGCCTCTCCTATGGTGGTATTAGCTTTAATAACAGGTCTGATGGCAGTTGGTCGCTTCTTTGCAGGCCCTATTGTGCATAAGCTCAACCCTACTGGGGTATTACTTGGCTCTGCCATTTGTGCAAGCTTAGGGATCTTTATGATGAGCCAAGCCGAAGGCAGCATGATTTATCTTGCAGCGATGCTTTTTGCACTTGGGGTTACCTACTTTTGGCCAACCATGCTTGGTTGCGTTGCTGAATACATTCCAAAGTCAGGCGCGCTGGGTATGTCGTTAATGGGCGGTGCTGGCATGTTTGCTATGAGCATTTGGAACCCTGTGATTGGTAGCTGGATAGATACAGCACGCTCATCAGCACAGGCAAGTGGCGCAAGCGCTGAACAAATTGAAATTTTAGCCGGACAGGCTGTATTACAAAACCTACTGATCTTCCCAATTATTTTAATCGTCGCATTCATTGGGTTGTATTTAGTAATTAATAACAACAAACGCACCGAGAAATGTGCGTCTTAAGCAAGTAAATCGTCGAGGAACACTATGTTTAAATCTCTTAAAGCACTGACTTTAATGCTCACCGTTAGTAGCTGTGCACTCGCTAATGCGGCTGACAATCAGCTTACACAACAAGAAAAGCAAGCTGGCTGGCAGTTGTTATTTGACGGCAAAGATATGTCGCAATGGCGTAACTTTAAAAGCGAATCTTTAAATCCTGCATGGGTCGTTGAAGATGGCGCTATGACATTAACCAAAGGAGGTGGCGACCTGCTTACTAAAAAGCAGTACCAAAACTTTGAATTACAGATTGATTGGAAAATCTCTACCAGAGGCAATAGCGGTATTTTTGTATTGGCCGATGAAACCGGACAGATGATTTACTCTCATGCGCCTGAAATTCAAATTATTGATAACGAAGAACACCCAGATACTGAAATTGACTCGCACTTAGCAGGGTCAATTTACGATTTATTTGCAGCACCAATTGCGGCGCACAAGCCAGCAAATAGCTGGAACCATGTGCGTATTAAAATGCAAGACAACCATTTACAAGTTTGGCAAAACGGTATCAGCACCACCAGCATTGTGATTGGTAGTACAACATGGAACACCCTTGTTAAAGGCAGTAAGTTTGCAACTTGGCAAAACTTTGCAACGGCTGAACAAGGTCATATCGGGCTTCAAGACCATGGTGACAAAGTGTGGTTTAAAAATATAAAAATCAAGGAGCTATAAGATGTCTGATTTTAAACACAAGGTATTGGTTGTTGGCTCTGGTGCTGGCGGTGCAATGGCGGCTTATACGCTTACCAAACTTGGCCACAAAGTATTATTACTTGAAGCGGGCCGTAATTATGACCCGAAAACAGAAAGCCCGATGTTTCGTCGTAACAACGAAGCCCCACTTATGGGTGCAGGTAACAAAGACAAAAACTTTGGCTTTTACGATGCAACCGTAGATGGCGGCTGGCAAGTACCTGATGAGCCATACACCAGCGCCAAAGGTAGCGACTTTTATTGGTGGCGCGCACGTATGCTTGGTGGTCGAACTAACCACTGGGGGCGCTATTCATTACGCTTTAGTGAGCACGATTTTAAAGGCAAAAGCCGTGATGGTCACGGTGCCGACTGGCCATTTGAATACGCTGATTTAGCTCCTTGGTACGATAAAACCGAAGAACTTGTGGGTGTATGTGGCACTAATACTGGCCATGAAGATATGCCAGATTCGTCACCGGGTATTTTACAGCCGCCACCAAAGCCGCGTGTTCCTGAGCTTTTAATTGCCGCTTCTGCAAAGAAAATGGGCATTCAAGCAGTACCGATGCACCGTGCGGTTTTAACTCGCCCTAAAGATGATCGCATGGCGTGTTTTTATGCAACGCCTTGTGGCTCTGGTTGTTCAATTGGTGCTGCTTTTCAAACGACGACATCGCTATTACCTATGGCAAAAGCCACAGGTAACTTAAAAGTCATTACCGATGCCATGGTTAAATCAGTCAAGGTTGATGAGCAAGGTAAAGTCACTGGCGTCACCTATGTTGATAAACATTCAGTAACCGAACACGCTGTTGATGCAGATGTGGTTATCTTAGCGGCCAGCGCCTGTGAATCAGCGCGTATTTTATTAAATTCAAAGAATAAAAAGCACCCTAAAGGCCTTGCTAACTCAAGTGGCCAAGTAGGTCGAAACTTAATGGATTCAACAGGTGCATGGTTAGGTGCGCAAATTCCGGCACTTAAAGGTCGCCCACGTTATAACGAAGATGGACATACCGCTAATCACTTATTTATTCCTTGGTGGGGTCATCAAGCACAAGCTAACAATGAATTAGATTTCCCACGTGGTTATCACTTTGAAATTGGCGGTGGCTTTAGACAACCAGGTTCGGGTGTATCGGGTGATAAACAAGGCTATGGTCCTGCCCTTAAACAGCAAATTCGTGATGCATATGGCTCTTACGTTGGTTTTGCTCTGCGTGGCGAGATGTTACCGAACAAAGATACCTACATGGAAATTGACGAAAACGTGAAAGATAAATGGGGTATTCCGGTATCAAAATTCCACTTTAAGTGGTCTGACAGAGAATTAAAGCAAATCGAACATGGTTTAAAAACCGCGAAGCAAATCTTAGAAAACATGGGTGCGACCGTTGGCGAACTCCCGCCTGCTGAAAAAGCAATTTCAAAAGGTGGCGAAATCATTCACGAAGTGGGCACCACACGAATGGGCAGCTCAAAGAAAGATTCTGTTACCAATCAATGGGGTCAAACATGGGATTGCAATAACCTATTTGTAATGGATGCGGGTGTATTTGCTTCTAACCCTCATAAAAACTGTACGCTCACCATCATGACACTGGCAATGCGTAATTCAACTTGGCTTGCTCAACAAATTGATAACGGGGTACTTTAATTATGCATCATCGTAACGAACATGACTCATATAACTATGTTTCTAACATGAGCCGCCGTGAGTCTTTAAAATGGCTTGGCCTATTAGCTGCGGGCTCAGCAGTTGGTTTAACTGCTGGCTGCACAAAAGCACTTGAAGATGGCGGTGCAGTTTCTGCAAAAGAGCATTGGCCTGATTTAGATATCAAGCCTGTAACCGCTAAAGGCTATGGTCAAGATCCTAATTTGGTGATGCCACCAGAATCACCTTGGCCGCTGACCTTAACAGCAGACGAACTCACGTTAGTAGCGCTTTTATCTGATTACATTGTGCCGCGTGAAGGAAATATTCCTTCGGCAAGTGAGCTACAAGTTCCGGCAGTTATTAATGAATGGGTGAGCGCACCGTATGAAGGCCAACAACGCGATAGAATTAAAATTTTAAATTCACTCGCGTGGCTTAACGATGAAGCACAGCTTCGTTTTAAAAAGCAATTTGTTGCGCTTAACGAAAAGCAACATCGCGAGATTTTAGACGATATTGCGTTTTTAAACGAGCAAACACCTCTGCAATTTCAGCGTATTGGTAAAGCCTTTTTACGCTTTAAAGAGTTAGTGCTCGCAGCCTTTTTCTGTACACCAGAAGGCTGTAAAGACATAGGTTACCTTGGCAATGTGCCTATTGCAGGTGATTACCCTGGCCCTTCTGATGAAGCAAAAGCTCATTTAGATCAGGTTTTAGCTGAGCTTGGTTTAAGCGAGTACGCCTATACCAATTAACTTTCCCCCTTGTGTTGTTTTATAACACAGTTAATGCAGGGGAGCTCTCCCCTGCTTTTTTAGGATTTAAGTATGTTTAAAACCCGCATTTTA
This sequence comes from Pseudoalteromonas sp. CO133X, assembly GCA_004208945.1. GTDB lineage: Bacteria > Pseudomonadota > Gammaproteobacteria > Enterobacterales > Alteromonadaceae > Pseudoalteromonas. The sequence continues at coordinate 650,453 of SGPE01000030.1, forward strand.
TTGCTCATTTTTAGCCTTGTATTTAGCGGTCAATTATTCGCAAAACTGCCAGTGAGTGTGCAGTTATGGTCAGTCAAAGACACCTTAAAAAATGACTTTCATGGTACGCTTAAGTCTCTTGCAGAAATGGGCTTTGACGGCGTGGAGTTTGCCGGAGATTTTGGCCCATACTCAAATAACCCAGCAGCCTTAAAAGCAAAGCTCAGTGAATTAGGCTTAGTCGCCAGTAGTGCCCATATAGGCTTTGATGCACTCAGTGAAAACACAATTGATAGCACCCTGCTGTTTTACAAGACTCTTGGCGTTACGACACTTTATGTACCTTGGGATGAGCGAGCATGGCACCCAGAAGGTGTTAAATCTCTGGTTAAAGAACTTACTAAAGTCAGTGATTATGCAGGCCGCTTTGATATGAAGATCGGTTTTCACAATCATAATAAAGAGTTTAATGCTTTTAATAACGCAACGTTTTGGGATTACATTGCCAGTAATACACCCAAAACTATGCCATTACAGTTAGATATTGGCTGGGTCAATTACGCAGATAAAGATCCAATCTACTTTATTAAAAAGTACCCTAACCGCACACTTGCTACGCACATTAAAGTACGCACGATTGAGGGTAGCAACATGAGCCCGATTATCGGTGAAAACAACATTGATTGGCCTGCCATCATCGATACTTTAGAGTCTCACGGCAACACCAAGTGGTTAGTGCTTGAACAAGAAGAATATCCGAGCGGATTAACCCCACTACAAAGCGTTGCTAAATCAAAACAGAACTTGGATAAGATTTTACATAATCGCTAAAGAGCTTGGTATTATAGGCCCACACTTTTTATAAAAATAAGTATGGCTTTGCTAATTCAACTCCACGTGTTTTTTTGCTCTACCGGCTAACTCTAATAAAAAAGCCAGCACAAAAGTGCTGGCTTTTGAACAATTAAAATTGATAGTTCATTGAAAAAGCAATTTCATTAATATCATTCTTAGAGACAAAATACCGCGTGTAGTCAACACCAATACTAACCGAATCAAGTATTTGATAATTGATACCTGCGCCAATAAAAAGGTCAGTTCCTTCACCCCGTTTGACGATAGTATTTAAATTATCTCTACGACTGTTTATTTTATATTTCCAGTGATACGCACCTAGAAACAATTCCCCTTTGAGCGATGAGACTAAATCAACTAAGTAGTTAGCTTGGATTGCCAAGCCATTAGGTAAGGCTGGCGCTTTGTCTAAAACCTCTGAATGCGCTTGCTCTGGGTTACTCGTTTCTTTAGAAAAATTAACACTCGCTTCGCCTAAATCAATATATCTAATACCCAACTTCCAATTAGGTTTTAAATTATAAAAAGCACCAACGGACCAACTAACGCTTTCGTCATCAATCGCGGTTTGTACCCACTGCTCAGATGAATATGAACTTTGGGCTGTCGCTTGACCTAGGGTTGCAGACACTTGCCAATCTTCCGCGGCTGCTGAACTTGCTAATACACAACTAGCGGATAGAAAAGCAAAACTCGGTAACCTAGACACTCTACGTCTCACAACAAAAGCAGAAACAACGAGCAAAGTGATCATGCCAAGGCCACCACCTGATGATTTATTGCTCACATTAACAGTTTGTTTTAACTCAACGGTTACTGAAACGCTTCCCTGAGATTGCGCACCTTGTGCATCTCTCACAATATAGTTAATGGTATCCACCCCTTCAAAACCACTCGCTGGTGAGTAGCTCAACGTACCATCACTGTTAACAACGGAGGTACCAAATTCTGTAGTAGCCGAAACTAAGAACAGTTCACCTTGTTCTGGGTCGCTGTCATTAGCCAAAACATCAATCGTGATAGTTTCTCCATTGCTAGATGCGCTATCATTTTGTGTCACTGGAGCTTGGTTAACCTTGATAGTCACAATTGCAGTACTATTAGCCGTTCCTCCCATCCCATCAGAGATACTGTATTGAATAGTCGCATCCCCGATAAACCCGACTATAGGCGTGTAAACAAGCTGATTATTCTCAAGAACAACAGTACCGAAATCAACCGTTGCACCAGTAATGGTAAGGGTATCATTGTCGATGTCTTCATCATTGGCGATCACATCAATAACGACAGATTCTTCAGCTACAATTGTCACAGCATCCGCATTCGCGATTGGGGCGTTATTTCCTGTGGTTGGTACAGCAACACCACCAGGGTCTACAATACTACCATTGGCAACACCATCATCATCATTTGGACCACCGTCAACAATACGTAGTTGTACACACCAATCCCCTTCAGATAGCCCTGTAGTCCATTCATTACTACCTGGCGGAGGACAGAAGCCTGGTTCACCTTGCGCTGACAGTACTTCATTGTCGTCAACAGTTACAAAGTTCTGCCAGTCTCCATTAATTAATTTCCGATAAACACCATTTACAGGAATAGGTTGTCTCTGCGGTAAAACAATACTGTAGGTATCACCAACTTGTGGTAAACCCGTTGCTATAAAGTCGAATAGCCCACCAGTGTTGCTTGCAGTTGGATCTTCCGGTAATTCTGTTTCTAGCAACTGCAAACCGCCCGTATTATTTTGCGGGACCGTAGCCCCTTTGCGTAGACATACTCCAGGGTCACCTTCTACTAAAAATTTTGACGACTCTAATGCTTGCTCTTGCATTACGTTACAATCAGAGATTGCATCCATAAAATCAGGAATACCATCACTATCAGAGTCAACATACCCTTCTTGATCATCAGGTATTAAATCGCCATCGCTATCAACCGCAGTCAGTTCAGGTAGTGACGGTATTACTTCAATATAAACATCTTTCATAGTCGACAAACTTGGTACAGCATCATCTTTTGCAGTAACACGTACTTTGTAAATGCCAGAAGCTACAACGGCTGGATTAAACTCAAAAATGAACGGATCATTTGAAGTGTTTACAAACTCTGGCGCAGAATCCCACTCAACAGTTACTTCATCCGTTGGATTTGGATCTGATACGTTTGCGGTAATTGTCACCAATTCATCTGAAGCAGTAATAATGCTGCGTTGTTGGTTATTCTGTAAAACTAAGGTCTCAATGTTTGGCGCGACATTGTCTTCGACAATTGTCACCGTTGAAGTAGATTTTGCGCCCTTATTTACGGAGTCACCAAGTGTTATAACGATAGTTTCGTTACCTTCATCACTACTGTCGGCAAAAATCATTAGTGGAATACTCGCCGACACGCCAGAGCTAATAACCAGTTCGCCAGATTGTAAATCATGATCAGCGCTGTCCGCTGTGCCAGATACAGTGTAAGGAATTACCACTGGATAACTTGGAGCAGGTCCGTTTAAATACACTTTAACGGCATGCTCTTTATCTTCAGCAACTCGACTATCTTTTTGTAATGATACAAGAGGATTGACGTTTAATTGCTGAGTTGTCGTTACTTGTTGACCTTCATTATCCTCGGTCTGCCAGTACACTAAGTGTTTACCCGGTGCAAAAATGGGGGCTCCACGTACGAGCGAAACAGGTAGAGGATTATCTGAGCTATCAAACGCCATTGCTATCCCCAAATCAACTTTGGTGAATAAACCCGTTGCATTGACAGTTAAATCTGCAGGGGCTGTGATTACTGGCATTGCAGACGAGTCATCACTATTGATAGCAATCGTTGCGGTCGCTTCAGCTCGAGCTTTATTCTCATCTTCAATAATATAATTAACAAGAATTGGGCCTTGAGTATTCTCAATTGCTTGATAACTCAACGTGTTATTATTGATAGATACTGTGCCTATCGACGCTTTTGCACCAATGATACGCAATGCATCGCCATCAGCATCAGTGTCATTTTCAAGTACTGATAATATATATTGATTATCAGATACGGCTGCAAAATTAAAGTTATCGTCATTCGCCACAGGGACATCATTTACCGCACTTACATTTATCACCACTGAAGCGTCATTAGATGATAATTGTCCATCAAAAACACGATAAGTAAATGTATCATTGCCATTAAAATTTGGACTCGGTGTGTAAGTAAAAATCGTCCCTTGTACTTGTACGTTACCATTTTCAGGTTGCGAGATAAGTTCGATAACTAATGAATCATCATTGGCGTCTTGAACATCTGCCACAAAGCTCGTTGTCCCATCTTCTTGGACATTTCTCTGCATGTCATTGGCTACTGGCGCTGCGTTAGTCGCAGTAACAAGGATAGAGAACCCTTCTAAACTTGCTTGTAATGAACCATCACTGACACTAATGACAATATTTTCATAATTACCTACGTCAGTAATATCAGGCGTGCCTGACAGTCTGCCCGTAGACGTATCAAAACTCAGCCATGCAGGTAGATTAGAGACAGAAAAGCTGAATGTGTCTGAATCAACATCTTCAACGGTAGGCGTGAAACTATAGTTTTCACCTTGCTTCACCTCGATGGGCGGTACACCGAAAATAACAGGTGCATCATTAACTGGATTCACACTAATATTAAATGCAGCTAGAGCTGATTCAAGTTCACCGTCAGAGACAGTAATAACAATATTATCGTAACTACCACTTTGTCCCTCAATTGGCGTGCCTGAGATTGTTCCCGTCGTATTATCAAAACTAGCCCATAATGGTAAGTTCGTTATACTGAACTCCAAGCTATCGCCATCTGAATCTGTCGCAGAAGGCGTAAAGCTATAAAGTGTGTCTTCATCTATTGAAGTAATAGGTTGACCTGAAATGACAGGGGCATTATTCGACGGAACACTTGGAGGTACAATTGTTACAATCGCCTGATTGGTGCCCGTACTATCTATCACCCCATCGTTAAAAGTATAGTTAAGCGTGACTGGTGAGGCAGGGTTATTGGCATTATTAATGTAGCCAATTGCTTGCAACACACTATCAACGATAACTGAAGTCGCATTACTGTTGAAAGTAAGTTGTAATGTTCCTGCTGAATTAGTGGTTACCGCTCCCACCACATTGCTATTATAACTCAGCACACCACCTTGAGTTAAGGCTCCCAGCAACCCTGTGTTAGTAAAGAGATCATTACTGTTGGCCCCACCCGCTCGCGCGATAGTTACCGATGCACCATCATAATTACCATTGCCGCTATTAAGTGCGTCTAGCTCACTATCTGCGACTGTGACATTGGCATCAATTACAATCGCTGAACCGCCTTCAGTAAACGTGCTTCCTCCATTCAAGCCACTAAAAACAGGGCCACTATTTGAAGATCCAAAAGTAATCACAGTATCACTGCCCGAGTCAGCGACTGTATACACAAGATCACTCGCTGGAGCATTTGTAAGTGAGAGTGATATTTCAGGACTTGAGAAGTCAGTAGCATCAGTATCAATCTCGAGAGTACTGCTGCCATTAAAACGCACATTACTGGTTGATAATCCAGTAATACCAGTAATCGTTATTACGTCACCAATACTCAGATCTGTCAGTGTATCACCATTCAAATCACTTGATTCACCAATGAAGTTATCATTTCCACCATTACCTGTGATGGTATCTGTTCCCCCACCGGGGCGGAAAGTATCTGCACCACTACCACCAATCATCGTATCTGCTCCATCGAAGTCAGCAGCGCTAATTTCAAGAACATCGCCAACAAACGCTGAAGCATCAATTACTAGATCAGCAGTTATTGCACTGCCAGTGGTATTAGTAACAGACACTGTTTGTGTATCTGCATTGAAGTTATCAGTTAGATTAATTGTTGCTAAATTATTAGTGCCAATTGCGATCCCTTCGATCCCCGTAACATTAGTTGTAGCAAAGTTAAAGGTTCCCCCATCCATAAGGTTTAGTGTTTCAATGCCTGTACTGCCAGTAATCCCAGTTGTAAAATCATTTAAATTTTCAGCATCAATAGCAACACTTGCACCACTCGCTAAGCTGAGCGTTCCTATACTATTAAATACACCACCACTGACGTCTGCACCATCAGTTACTAATAGACTGTCAGCAACACTACTATCGCCAGTTAATGTGCCACTGTAGGCACTTCCGCCGATAGCAAATGTGATAGCATCTGAGGTTGAATTAGCTGTGACAGATGTCGTACCGCTTAAAATTGTGATTGTTCGAGTATTAGAACTATCATCACCAACCAGATAGTTTTCGATACCTGTTAGTGCTGTTATATCCCCGTCACCACTTAGCGTAATAGTTTCCGACCCACTGGCTGTCAATATACCGTTAAAGCTCTGGTGCTGGCTGACTGTCATTGCAACATTGGCACCCGATTCTACCGTTAAATTACTTACTCCATTGATAGTTGCAGCGGTAATATCAGCACCAGAACCCAAAGATAATGTGTCCGCAGTCGTATTGTCACCCGTGATTGTGCCTGTGTAAGTAAGCGAACCTAAATCGAATATCACTGCGTCTGAAGTTGAAGTAGCTGTAACAGAGTGGTTAGTGTTGCTTACTGTCACTGTTCGTGCGTTTGTAGAATCATCGGACAGCGTATAACTTTCAATCGCAGAAATAGTGGTAATATCACCGTCGCCTGACAGTGTTAAAGACTCACTTCCACTACCAGAAACTGTTCCGGTAAACGACGATAATTGCGCTACCGAAATTGTAGCTGAACCATTTTCTGCTACTGATAAATTTTCAAAACCACTAACCGTTGCGCCAGCAATATTCCCACTATTGCTGAGTATGAGTGTATCTGTTCCACTTCCTCCAGCCAGCGTTCCCGTTGCATTCAATGTGCCTATATTTACTGTATCGTCACCACTGCTGCCTGTTACGCTTTGCCCAACAGCTCCGAGCGTAAAGGAGTTAGCTGCTGAAAGTATGTAAGTTTCAATTGCACTATTACCCGTTAAACCATCACTCACATCACTGATTGTAATCGTCTCGGTTGCCGCTGCTGTGATTGTTGAGAAGCTGTCATGCTGCGCTTCGGTCATCGTTATCGATGCATTATCACTCAAGGTCAATGACTCAAAGCCGCTAAGCGTTGCACCACTGATGTTTGCACCATTATCCGCTCGTAACGTATCTGTACCCGCACCACCTGCAAGCGTACCTGTTGTCGTAAAACCTGCAACATCTATAGTATCAACTCCAGTGCTTCCCGTAACGCTCTGCGCAGGACTAGCCAGTGTAAAGCTCATTGCCGAACCCAGCACATAAGACTCAATATCGCTATCACCGATTAGGCTTTGATCTCCATCAGCACTCGATATTGTAAATTGGTTAGTACCTGAGCCATTGATCGTGGTAAACGCATCATGCTGCGTTTCTGTAAGTGTCAGAGATCCATCATTTTCTGGCGTTAATGTTTCGAAATTTGTTAATGTCGTAAAATTAACTAGATTAGAGCCTGTTGCTACAGACAAGATATCAGTACCCGCGCCACCATCTGCAATTGAGCCGACAATATGGCTGGGATCAGCAATAGTGAGTGTTTCATCGTCACTGGTGAAGGTAATTGCTGGAGATAAATTCGTGCCGTTTGTTGTATTAAAACTGGCTGCAGTACTGATCGCCGCTGTGGCATTGTTCACGGAAATAGTCGCTGTGCGAGAGGTACTATTATCTGTACCGTCATTTATGACAACGGTGACGGTTCTAGACGTTTGATTCGGTGAACTGGAAGTATTGTTGTAAGTGATGGCCTGTAGAAATGTTTGTACTTCTGCTGCAGAAGCAGTTGCGCCAGTTATAGATATTGTATCTTGTAGCGTAATATCAGACGACCCTGAAACTCCCGTCAATGCATCTTGGGCTGATGCACTAATATTTAACCCTTCAGATACACCATCTTGATCGTTTGTAAGACTTACGGTAATGGTTGTTATCGTGTCGCCATCTGCTTCTGCCACAGCCGCATTCGCTGCAATATTGACCGCACCAGCCCCTTCAGAGAATAATACACTGCTATCGTCACTGCCGCTCGTTGAATCTAAATCAACTGCAGGTGCAGTGTTACCTGTCGAGAAATTAAAGCTTGTATCATCATTAATACCTAGGAAGCTGTTTCCCGCAGAATCATCAACAGCAGTTGCATCAATACGAATAGCGTAGTTACGATTACCCGTTAAATTATTGCTAGGGTTTATATAAATTTTATCATTTGTAATGCCTATACGACCGGCACTTGGGCTTGTCGTCGTACCATCGCTCTCGGTTGCTACATTAAATACTTCAAAGTCACTATTGCTACTGACGTCACGAATAGTAATGTTCCCCGTTCCAAGGGATATATTTTCATTAAAGTCGACAACGATATTCGCATTTCCTGCAACACCTGTAGCATCATCATTTGGCGTCGAATTTGCCCCATCATACGTAGGCCCTATACTGTCAATTGTAAAAGCAGTTATCGCCAGTGGCGTATTAGCATTACCCGCAGCATCCGTTATTGTAATCGTACAATTACTGTATGTACCATCGACGAGCGGTGTGCTGTTATCGGTTTGCGTCAGAGTAATGGTTTGGTTACCTGTTGAACTAATCGTTGTTGAGCTTGAGGTGCCACAACTCCCTCCTACTGATAGAGTGCCCGTTTCAGTGGTACTAAATGTATAGCTCGGAGTACTGTCACTCCCTGGAGTGGTCACTGCGGTCACTTCTGCAACCGCTGGCGCTGTAGTATCCACTGTGAAAGTGGTTATATTCAAAACTGAACTAGGATTATTAGCTGCATCGGTCACAGTGATAGTACAGTTGCTGTAGGTGCCGTCAGCCAAAGCTGTTGAATTATCAGTTTGAGTTAAAGTTATAGTTTGATTACCTGTACCACCGATAGTTGTAGATGTCGACGTACCACAGCTACCACCTACAGACAAGGTACCAGCCTCATTGGTAGTAAAGGTGTAGTTAGGCGTGTTATCGTTAGTTGGGGTAGTAACAGGTGTCACTTCACTAATGAGTGGTGCAGTGCTATCTGAAGGCGCCAGCATAAACTCAATATTGTCAATGCCTAAATTGTGTCCATTGAACCCTCCACCCACATAACTAACAACAACCGTTGATACAGAGGTCCAGTCGGATGCCGTTAATGTTGCTAAACTGTCACCACTCCAGTCAGGGTCATTATCAGAAATTGTAACTGCCGTTCCACTATCTGGAGTAAACGTATAGGTTCCACCAACTCCACCACCACTAAACTGCCCGAGATCAAATTGCGTAATGCTAATATTCGAACTAAAGGACATCGTCCAAGTTTCTCCGGACTGAGAAGTAGTTGGTACCATAAACCCCGATAAAATATTTTCGTAACTAATTGTTCTACCTGCAGATTGAGTCGCTGTCAGCGTCACACCGTCAGTGGTTGAAGTAAACGTAGTCGAGCCATCTCCTGTATTATTCGCGCTGTTATCAAAAGTAAATGTACTTGCAACTGCACTAGCACTAAAAACCGTAGATAAAAACAAAGCTAGTTTCGTAACGTGAAACTTACCACTCAATAGGTGGTGTCGCCCCAAATTAGAGCTTAAAAGATACTTACTATTCATAACTCGACCAGACATTTATATTTACACAACAAAAAAGAGACATTAAATAATTCCATCTACGTGGTAGGCACATTAATTTTTATAACGGCACTAAAATCAAACAATTCTTTCAATTGACAATACATAAAGGACTAACTCTGTTGGAGAGCTAGTCCTATGACAAACAACTATGCACGAGAGGGATAAATTCCCTGCAAAGCAATTAACCAATTGAGCGGTAATACTGGGTTAACTATATTAACTGGCGAACTAGAGCCAGTATCAAGGTTTGTAACCGTTCCCCCACCAGAACCACCGTCTTGAATATTTAGCCCTTTGATCTCAACTAAATCGGCTCCACCCAAACCTGGTTTAAAGAAACCTGGACTAGTATTTGCGCCTATATACGTGTCTGATGTTGGTGTTCCTGTCGACGCAGGATTAGTCGCCACCTGTAAAGAGCCACTCGCAGCAGTATCGCCACTAGCTGTAAAAACAGCGGTGTGGGTATGTGTTGGCATTTGTGGAACTGTCAAAGTGATAAACTCGCGACCCATTTTAAAACCTTGCCTATAGTCTTGCCCGCCAGGCATTTGCCCATGTCCAACTGGACTACGCCCACGCAAGTCAGGCAAGCCAAATGTGCTGCGAGCATCACCACCATACTGGGCTCCAAGTAATGAGAACAGCGCCGTGTTATCGCTAATTGCTTGGATTTGGCCGAAACACATTGCCCAGTTCTCAATCGTGAATGTGCCGCCAAAAGTTGTCATAGTTCCAATAAAGGGTTCAGTAGCCATGTTGATTCCTCTAAATAATTTACATACCTTGTTGTGATTGTGTTGTTACTAAATCAGCGGCAACACAAGCCTTTTAGTTACTCTTTTTTCTTTTACTGCTTACTACTCATTACTTAAAATTTTATATGAATCAATTTATTCAGGATCGGGGGTTGTTGTACCTGGTAACCCTGCATTAAATACTGGAGGAATAAAAAACTCTGGTAACGAAACCTTAAGCGCCTCACCGGAAAGTACTTTATCTAAACAAACCGTACCTAGTTCATTAACACTTAATTGCAACTGCGCATCGTCGTCACTGCTTGGAAAACGCCAATATAACTCTGTCGTTTTGTAGCGTATCAAAGCCATTTGTTCATACTTGTCGAAGTTACTCGGCTCCTCACAAAACCGATCGTGAATGTTTTCCAGTCTTTGTTCTCCTAAAAACTGCACCAGCAGTGAACCCATTCCGGGTATATCAACAACGCTACACTCACCGCTTTTAACCACAATCTCCCCCCTTCCCTCTTTAGGGGCAACCTTCTGTGCATCATTTGCACGTGGATAATTGCCCCCATTAAATGGGTAAATGAGCAACTCAAAATCATAACGATTAGTTAGATTGATCTTTATATTCATACCTATCTCGCTTCTGAGGTTAATGTCAGCGCATAGTTAGAATGCAGAATTGATAAATACACCAGACAAGCCACTATCAGTTCTATCTTAACTAAGCCTCTAAAAATTAGCTTATATTTATCAATACGTTTTGATCTTAAATAACTCTACTTTCATAATTAGCACCGCAGCTAAGCTCCATACCAGGTTCAAGCGAAAATAACAATGCGAAACGATAGCCATCAAATACACCTTGTTGCGCGCCTATGATATCTAAGCGCACGGCGCAATCATCGGTTTTAACAACAAGCCCTGCATTTTTATCTAATTGCACAACCGTTCCTGCTTTGACACCAACCAAATTACATTCAACAGGCGTTGCTTGCAGCAACTGAAATACATTTTGGCGATATTGGAACAATGCACACGCGATATCTGCATTACCCGCTCGTGCCATATTGGCGATTTCTCTTGCACTATGTTGTCGCCAATCTACCAATAAATCAGAGTGTATAATTTGTGGTGCAGTTTTAAGGCTTGTTCCTTGCTCTTGCTGTCGCCATACTGCACCACCACTTTGCTCGATTTGGACAAACTGAGAAACTAAATATGGCAAGGCTTGAGCCATTTTTTGGTGAAGACACTTATTAGTATCAAAAGGATGAATATCTATTTCGACTTCGCAACCAATATCCCCACTGTCTAACTCTTCATTTACTTTATGAAGAGTTAGTTTTGTACTACTTTCACCCTTACGGAGCTGCCAATATATCGGTTGAGGCCCTCTATAATCCGGCAGTGGACTTGGATGAATATTGACTAAGTGTTCTTGAAAATACTGGATGAGTGTTGTCTTAATTTTATGTCTAAACAAATAAATGACACCGCACTCCACGCCCATGTGATCTAGTTGCTTAATGAGGGGCTTGTCATCTTTTTTGTCATACTTCAGCATGACTACCTGCTTTTGCTCTAACCACTGCTGTAATTGTGAGAGGTCTGAGTTTTCACCAGAATCTGGCAACACAACACATGCCAGCAGTCCAACTTGATCTAAATACTCGATGGCAGGGACACTAAGGCAACTACCCGTAAACACCGCATACCTTTGCATCATATACTCTCCTGTACTTTTACAGGCACAAAACCCGGCAGCCCAGTCAGTTGATAGTAAAACTGAATGGTATCCCCGCTACTAGCAACAAAGTGAGTATGTTCAATATCTTTAGGTTTAAGATCTATGTAAACGCTATTATCTGGTCTTGGATGTGTGATCCCTGAATCATATTGGCCAACCTCTTCTTGCGCGAAGGTTTCTATGTGGGCATAGACCGCAAAGATACGTTTGCTCATATCTTCGACACCCTTAGGTAGTACAATTTGATTCGCTGGAATCACTTTTATGCCGCCTTCAAGTTCAAGCTCGTGCATTTCTAACAAAGTAGACTTATTGATCTTAAGGATTTCGCCCAGTTCCACTCGGTCTTGTTGTGCCTCATTACCTACATTACTTGAATGACTAAACTCTTGAGTTTTCCATTGCTGATTAAACTCAGTTTCCCCAACAACCATCATGCCTTTTACAGACACATTTTGCGGGATCATCCAACCGTCTATGGATAAGTATTTTACTAAATGTTTAGCAATACTTAATTGGCCCTCTTTCGTAAAACCATGTTGCATCGCTTCTAACACTAAAAGATCAATCGTATTTTCTGGCTCAAATACGGTCGCATCGGCCTCTTCAAAAAGTGAAATATACTCTTCTAGCTGTAAATCACTAACGAGCTGTTTAAGGGTTAATATTGCACCGGGCTGAATATCCACAAGTGTCACTTGGATTTGGCTCGGCTTGAAAGTTTGAGTCTCTTTGTAATAACTAAGTAAAGGTAGTAATAAAGGGGCGAAAGGGCCACATGCTGGATACAACACATTAATTGAGGATTTATTTTTTAACTTACCTTGAATTGCTTTATCGAGCCCGCGTGCATATCCCTTTATCCGGTATATATCCTTTATTGTGTGCTTACAGTTATAGGGTGACATAATCAAACCCGTCGCTGAAATATACTGATGCGTAAGTTGCTCTTGGCTTAATCCCGCAACGGCCATAGACAGCACTGCTTGGTCATACATATTTTCAAATGTTTTCACTAATTGAGTGTGAGGGGCAGTTATTTCAGAAAGTGCCAACGTCATAGCTTCAACAAAACTCTGTTGCAATACAACGAGCCTTTGTTCAACACTAATAGAAGTCTTCAGCAATGATTCCAACTGTGTTCTGACAGAGTGTTTGAGTAACGTGTCTATCTCAGGGTTAGCGAAATCGTATAAAGTCTTATTGTTTGTACCGTCTATTCTATCCATGTAATAAAAACTCAGATTTGTTAAATTGCCAATACCTATAGTTATAGTTATAGATAATTTTATCTTTAACTAAACAATGTCACGCTGTTTTAGATCAAAGCGAGTTACATCAGTATAGTTTTAATACTGTTATTTACAATTTAAGGGTACACTTAAAACAACAAATTATTTATTACACTTTATTACAGGACATTGCATTACCAATTACCTAGTGCTACTTTGAAAAAATGGCATAAAATAAATTAATAAAATGAAAATACTATCAAGTGTGGTAAATATTATTAACCATATTTATTTGCTAGGATTCAGCCAGTATTTGAAGAGAAAATCACAGAAAAGCTTGCCATGAACAAATTTGAAAAAATATCTTTTCAGATGGAAAATAGCTTGTTATTTCATTCTCGAAAATAAACTTTCGAGATCCACGTTTATAGCATTCCAAAAAGTTTTCACTGTTCTTCCCTCATTTTTTAGAGAGGATCTCTAATATGAAAAATTATATTGAGACTATTTTAAATTTTTTAACAGAAATAAAAATAGCTTATGAAATGACTGACCTTAAAAATAAAACCCTTTTACCTGGGTTATTTATTCAAAATGGAATTCTTCAAATAGATATAAATAAGCTTAAGTATCCCGGAGATATTTTACACGAGGCAGGCCATATCGCTGTGTGCGAACCTATTTTTCGCGAGCAGCTAACGGGTGATGTTTACAAAAATGGCCTATCGATTAAGAGAGAGCCTCAAGCAATGCATGGTGAAGAAATCGCCGCTACAGCTTGGTCAGTTGCTGCAGTAAAATATTTAGGCTTACCTATGGAGCTCATTTTCCATGAAAAATCTTACAAAGGATCTGCACAAAACCTTTTCGATTTATTTGAAAATGGCGGATTGTTTGGTCAACCGTTATTGCAAGCGTGGGACATGACTTGCCCAAACTCTGGCTTTCCAATTATGCGAGAATGGATAAGAAAAACAAGATGGATTAATTCGCTTTCTTAATGAGCGACTAGGCGCTTAGTAAAGAGCTAGCTTCTAAAAAAACACTTTATAATAATGGACTTATAGTGTTTGAGCTGGCTCTGCCACATATCAGACAAAGCCACAACAAAGCTCTTTTAAACTAAACGAGCCTTATTTTTCCCAAGCAGAGAGTACATCTTTCACCAACTCATAGCGCCATGAGTTAAAAAGGTCTGGCTTTGACGCAGCTTTACGTTCTTCATCATCGAGCTTCCAATTCCAGCTGATAAGTTGATTAATTTGTTTTTTAGAGGCTAATACATCTTCAGGAATACCCTGCTCTTTTGCAGCTTTAGTAATTTTTTGTTTAATATCTTTAGCGGCTTTTTTGTATGCCGGAAAATCAATTAAACGTTTTAATTGAGCTGGTTGCTCGCTTACAGGGATGGCTTTACCACGTTCAATACATTTTAAAATTTCGACGCCAGAGCGGTTAACTTCCATCGACTCAACACCTGGGACACGGCGAAGTGCATTTAAGCTTGTTGGCTTACGTTTGGCAATTTCGACCATGTTATGCTCTTTTACCACAAAGTTAAGAGCAAGGTTTTTGCGCTCTGCTTTTTCACGTCGCCATGCAGCAAGTTCGCGTAATACAGCTAAATCATGCGGTCGTAATTGCCATGCATTTTTAATGTCTTTGTAAAGCTGCTCTGCAGGGGTTTGATAGGCACGTTTTTGCGCAACTAACTCGCTTTCACTGAGCACTATGTCAAAAAAGCCAGCTTCATCAATTTGTTTTTTGATAATTTCAAAACAAGGCAGTAAATGATACGTATCGGCAGCGGCGTAATCTAGCTGTTTTTCTGTGAGTGGACGTTGTAACCAGTTAGTGCGCGATTCACTTTTATCAATTTCGATATCAAGCAACTCTCTCACCATGTGCGCAAAGCCCATGCAATTGCCATGTCCTAAAATTTGCAGTGCAAATTGGGTATCAAACAGCGGCGTTGGTACAAAGCCAGCATACTTTTGAAACACTTCAATATCTTCTGATGGTGAATGCAGTACTTTTAGCACTTCTGGGTTTTTAAGTACTTGCCAAAAATCAAAAAGCGACAACTCAGCCAGTGGGTCGATTAACGCTAAATGCTCACCATCATATACTTGAATAAGTGCAACTTCAGGATACAGTGTGCGACGACGCATAAACTCGGTATCAATTGCCAGTACCGGTTTACCTGTAATTTTTTCTACAAAATCATTTAATTGGTTTTGTGTTTCGATCAGTTGATATTGCACTTACACTCCTATAGGAAACATAAAAAAGCCGGCTGATGCCGGCTTTAATTATTTCTTTTCGTCCTTTAAGGCTCTTCTTAGAATCTTACCAACGTTTGTTTTTGGTAATTCATCTCTAAACTCAACGAGTTTAGGTACCTTATAGTTCGTTAAATTATCACGACAGTGCTTTATTATATCTTTTTCAGTTAAAGATTGATCTTTTTTCACAACAAAAACTTTAACTTGTTCACCACTTACCTCATGAGGAACACCAATCGCTGCCACTTCAAGCACGCCATCGTGCATTGCAACAACTTCTTCAATCTCATTTGGGAAAACATTAAAGCCAGATACGATAATCATGTCTTTCTTACGATCAACAATATAGAAGAAACCTTCATCATCGTAAGTTGCAATATCACCTGTTGCAAACCAACCATCTTTTAAGCATTCGGCTGTTGCATCAGGGCGGTTATAGTAACCTTGCATAACCTGCGGACCTTTAACCCAAAGCTCACCAGGCTCACCTTTCGCTGC
Source organism: Pseudoalteromonas sp. CO133X (assembly GCA_004208945.1). Classification (GTDB taxonomy): domain Bacteria; phylum Pseudomonadota; class Gammaproteobacteria; order Enterobacterales; family Alteromonadaceae; genus Pseudoalteromonas. Next base: position 666,466 of record SGPE01000030.1, read on the forward strand.
TTCTTCACCATTTTCAAGCATAAGCTTAATATCAGTGCTTGGTGCAGGTAAACCAATGGAACCATTATAACCTTCAAGGTCGTATGGGCTCACTGTTACAAGTGGAGCACACTCAGTTAAGCCATAACCTTCCATTAATTTGGTTTTCGTTACAGCTTGCCATTTTTCAGCAACGGGGCGCTGTACCGCCATACCACCGCCAAGTGACATTTTTAAGCTTGAGAAATCAAGTTCAGCAAAGCCTGGGGTATTTAGTAAACCGTTAAATAGCGTATTTACACCCGTTACCGCAGTAAATTTGTGTTGTGCTAACTCTTTTACAAAACCAGGCATATCGCGAGGGTTAGTAATAAGCACGTTCAAACCACCGTATTTCATAAAGGTTAAGCAGTTCGCAGTCAGTGCAAAGATGTGGTAAAGCGGCAGTGCCGTAATAACCACTTCTTTGCCTCGCTCAAGAACAGTATCTAAACAGCCCGAAACTTGTTCAAGGTTACCAACCATGTTGCCATGCGACAGCATTGCGCCTTTTGATACACCCGTTGTACCACCTGTGTATTGTAAAAACGCTAAATCGTTTAAATCTACATCAGGCTTTTTATAGCTTGCTTCATCACCTGCCAATGCATCTGAAAACTTGATTACATCTGGTAGTGAGTAACTTGGCACCATTTTTTTGATGTGTTTAACAACAAAGTTAACAATGTGCTTTTTAAGACCACCTACCATATCACCCACTTGGGTAACAACAATGTGTTTAACATTGGTTTTTGGAAGGGCTTTTTCTAGAGTATCGGCAAAGTTGGCAAGAATGAAAATTGCTGCTGACTCTGAGTCATTTAACTGATGCTCTAATTCACGCACGGTATAAAGTGGATTGACATTAACCACCACACAGCCAGCACGAAGAATACCTAAAATAGTCACAGGCGTTTGTAGTAAGTTCGGCATCATCACCGCTACTTTATCGCCTTTTTTTAGACCAAGGTCGTTTTGAATATACGATGCTACACGTTTTGTAGCACTGTCTAGCTCACTGTAGGTCAACTCTTTACCCATGTTGGTAAAGGCTGGAAGGTCACTATAGTCAGCAAAACTTTTTTCAAACAAGTCGAGTAACGAGTGATAATGCTCAGGGTCGATTGTTTCAGGCATACCTTCTGGGTAGCGCTTAAGCCAGATTTTTTCCACTCTTAGCTCCTGTTTATAATTATATTTTTTAATAACCTTAATCTAACTAAGGCTGTTTCACAATGGAGTAAATACTCTAATGGTGCAGATAATCCCACATTTGGTGCAATTATACAATTAACTTGCTTTATAGTGCTCAATAAATGCATGAATGTGCTCTAAGGTTAATGCAGGATTTTGCATATGGCAATGGTGACCACCAGGTATCTGATGAATTTTCAACTCCTTGTAATATTTACCATATGCTTTTAGGTTTTGCTTAACGAACGGGAACCCTTGCTCGCCAAGGATTAGCTGGCATGGTGCCTGAATTTGTTTGATGGTTGCAATACATTGTGCTTCATCAAAACGAAAACCTGAGTGATTTTTAAGCTTAGGATCCGTTGTTAAATACCACTTACCTGCTTTCTCGTAACTATTTCTGCTCATCAGTAACTCTGCTTGTGGGTATTCAAGGTCGCCACTGGCAAGCCTTGCACTAATAATGTGCGCTTTGGACTCAAATGCTCTTGGCCCTTTAGTACTGACTCTTGCTCTATTTAAAATTGCTTTACGAAGCTGACTGCTGACATCATTGCTGTTTGTTGTAACGCCCCCGATTCCCTCAATAAAATTCACCGATGCCACTTTTTCAGGGAAGCAGCTGGCAAAAACGCCAGCAACCATAGCGCCCATTGAATGGCCAACTAAATGCACTTTGCTCACTTCAAGTGACTCAATAAACTTATATACGTCGTCAATATAGTCAATAAAGTAATAATGGGCATCGTTACTTCGCCAATCAGATAAACCATGGCCAGGGAAGTCTATACAGTACCAAGTATGATTGAGCTTGGCATTCTCTAACATAGGAATGTAACTGTGTGCATTATCAAGCCAGCCATGTAAGGCAACAACAGCCTCTTCGCCATGGCCAAAGGTTAGGCCACGTAATGTCTGAGTGCCAGTTTGAAAAGAAAAAGGTTGCACAATTACTCCTATTTATTAAGCGTTTCAACTTAAAGGCGTTTATTTATCGTCTAGCTAGTATACAATAATCCTCGCAGTATAAATAAGGGCACAATAATAAGGTTACATCAATGAAATTAAAATTAAGTCTTTTAGCATTATTATGCTCAGCAGGCTCAGTAATGGCTGAATCAGCACCAAAAAACATTATTTACATGATTGGTGATGGTATGGGCCCAGCATATACAACTGCATATCGTTACTTTAAAGATGATCCAAATACTAAAGTTGTTGACCCAACTGTTTTCGATACGATTTTACGTGGTATGGCGCACACTTATCCTGACGATCATACTTATGTAACTGACAGCGCAGCAGGTGCAACAGCGCTTAGCAGTGGTCATAAAAGTTATAATGGCGCAATTGCTGTTGATACTGATAAAAAACCGGTAAAAACCATGCTTGAAGTTGCTAAAGAGCGCGGTATGACAACAGCACTTGTGGCAACATCACAAATCAACCACGCAACTCCAGCAAGCTTTGCCTCACATAACGAATCACGCCGTAACTACGACGAGATTGCTAACGACTATATCGATAACAAAATCGCAGGTAAATTACCGGTTGATTTAATGTTAGGTGGCGGCACTAAATATTATGTTCGTGAAGACCGTAATCTAGTTGAAGAATTCAAAGCAGCAGGTTATCAGTACAGCGATGACTTTGCAGCAATGAATGACTTAAAACAAGTTCCAGCACTTGGTTTATTCGCTGAAGTGGGCTTGCCTTTTGCACTTGACGAAAATCCGACTCGTCTTACGCAAATGACAACTAAAGCGCTTGATTTACTTGATGGTCAAAACGACAAAGGCTTCTTTGTGATGATCGAAGGCAGCCAAATTGACTGGTGTGGTCATGCAAACGACATCGCATGTGCAATGGGCGAAATGGATGACTTTGCTAAATCGATTGAACAAGCAAAAGCGTATGTAGATAAAAACCCTGATACCCTGCTTGTTATCACTGCCGATCACTCAACAGGTGGTTTAACGCTGGGTGCTCATGGTCAATATAAGTGGGAAACTGACGTTGTTAAGGGTGTAAAAGCAACGGCGGGTACCATCACAAAAGCCTTGCTTGAAAGCGAAGATTTGAAATCGGTATGGCAAAAGTATTCTGATATCGAGTTTACTGAAGCAAATGCGATTAAGCTCAGCGAAGCGAAGAAAATGGGCAATAAAGCATTAGTACTCGCAGTTAAAGATATCATTAACCATGCCAGCTTCACGGGTTGGACTACTGGCGGCCACACCGCTATTGATGTGCAAGTGTTTGCCTATGGTAAACGTGCTGAAGATTTCTACGGCTCGCAAAACAATACTGCGATTGCCGACAAGCTGATTGATTTTATTAAGCTGTAATTTATATACCTTCGAAATACTATCCAATCATAAAAAAAAAGCCTAAACATTTTGTTTAGGCTTTTTTGTGAATTCAATATTAGCAATTAGTTAAGCATATACATCAACGCCAATAAGGCTTTGCACTTCGGCGCGACGCTCTAAGTTAGCAAATTCCGTATAGGTTGAAATTGCACGGCTTATTTTTGGGTTGCTTGGTTTGTCATAAATTGTTTGCTGATAGTTTTGCGACTCAGCTTTAAACTTATCGGCAATAACAACAGCTTGAGGACTCGATTTAACATACTCTGTCGACGATTTTTGCTCAGCCGTTCGATCTGGTATCGCCTTAGACGTATCAGTAACGGTATTTTTACGGCTATATTGACCAGGGATGTCACCGGTATAAAAGCCTGAGCCAATAGGTAAAGTCAAACGAGTATTTCCACATCAAACATGACTAAATTATGAGCCATAACTGACGGGCACGCAAGTCCCGTTGCTCTTTCAATTACTCTCGGCCTGGTAGCTTTTTCCAAGTCACTGTATCACGAACATATTTAGGCTGTGCATTCGCAGCAGTTACCGTTTCACCGTTAGCAAAAGCAGATTCAACAGAGGCCAGCATGTATTTCGCATCAGGCAATAAGATGTTTTCACACAAGCTTACATTTGCAAGTTCTGTAACAAGCGAAGGATAGGTCTGCCAACCCGTACCCACCGCTGTTGCAGCCATTTCAGGTAGCGTTAGCAACTCAGGTTTAATAACTTGCTCTTCATCAACAAGTAGCATTAAGCCATGTTCATTTGCTTTATAGTGAGCGTAATAAATCTCACCCATACGCGCATCAATCGCAGAAAACACATCACGTACTTGATGTTGCTCAAACGCTTGTTGCGCCATCATCTGTAATGTTGATACCCCAACCAAAGGCAAGCGTGCGGCATAAGCTAAACCTTGTGCAATCGCAACACTTATACGCACGCCCGTGAAGCTTCCAGGCCCTTGACCAAACCCAATCACATCTAAATCGGTTAATTTACATTCTGCCTTTGCGAGTAACTCATCAATTAAAGGCAAGATCTTTTGGCTGTGCTGCTGTGGGCACTCTTCAAAATGATGAAATGTTTGCCCTTGATAATGTAGCACCAGCGATAAAGCTTCAGTTGATGCATCTAAGGCAAGAATATTGTGTTTAATCATCTAAGTTACTCTAATTGATCTGTTCTAAAAACGCGTTTGCCATTGCTAAATCACGCGTGCGGCGCATGGGTGGCAAACTTTTTAAAAATACTTGGCCATAATGGCGCGTTACTAAGCGGTTATCGCAAATAACCAGCACACCTTTATCTTTACTATCGCGAATAAGCCGCCCTACTCCTTGCTTTAATGCAATCACTGCTTGGGGTAATTGAATATGTGCAAATGGGTCTTTACCTTGCAACTGGCAATCTTGCATTTTTGCTTGCAACAATGGGTCATCCGGCGCGGCAAACGGCAATTTATCTATAATAACACAACTTAATGTGCTGCCTCTAACATCCACGCCTTCCCAAAATGAGGCTGTACCGAGTAAAACGGCATTACCATGGCGGGTAAACTTTTCAAGGATAATGCGCTTTGACATTTGCCCTTGCATATAAACTGGATAATCCATTTGCGTGGTTAAACCTTCCGCCACTAAGTGCATCATGCGATAACTTGTAAACAGCACAAAGCAGCGACCTTTTGCTGATTTAATCAACTCAAGGGTCAGCTTGATAATAGCATGGGGCATATTATTCGCGTGAGACTCAGGTAAGTAGCGCGGTAAGCAAAGCAGTGCTTGTTGTTGATAATCAAACGGACTTTCAACAATCATGCTTTGCGTAGGTTTTAAACCAAGGCTAGCGTTAAAGTGCGCTAATTCGTTATCGACCGATAAAGTCGCCGAGGTAAACACAAAACCTGCACCTGTGTCTTTCATCATTTGCGCAAATTTAGCTGATACATTGAGCGGTGTAATGTTTACCGTTAAATAGCGGCGAGTTGTCTCATACCAATAGCTATAGCCTGTTTGTGCAGTATCAAATACACGTTCTAACTGACCTTTAAAAGCGAGTGTACGTTCAAACGGATGCTCTATTTTTTCACTACGATCTAAACATAACTTCAACACTTGATATAAAAAGTCGAGGTCGCTTATCACGCGGTGCAGTGCTGCACAAATAGCTTTATCGGCCAACTTTTCACGCCAGTCACCGCGACTGCCATCTAAGCCAAACTGCAGACGTAAATCTGCCACGCTAGTTTCTAACTTATTGAGGGTTTTACCTAATTGCAGCATATCGGGGATATCTGCACGGTAAATCGCGCGTAAGTCATTGATTAAATCCACCAGCTTTTTAGTACTAACACTTTCACCAAAATAGTCACTGGCAATTTCACTGAGCTGATGAGCCTCATCAAAAATATAGGCATCAGCAGTAGGCATCAATTCAGCAAAACCCGTGTCTTTCACAGCCATATCAGCAAAAAACAAATGATGGTTGATCACCACCACATCGGCTTCCATCGCATTTAAGCGCGCTTTACGAATATAACAATCTTGAAAATCGGGACACTCTTTACCCAAGCAATTATCAGCAGTTGAGCTAACATAAGGCAGTACTTTGGCGTCTTCTTCTATGCCAACACAATCTGCTAAATCGCCAGAACGCGTTTCACTGGCAAACTTTGCCACCATCGCCAGTTGATGCATGACATCTGGATCATCTGTTGGTACATGCGCAACGTGCTGACTTAAGCGATAGGTACATAAATAATTTGCACGGCCTTTTAATAGGGCTACTTTTTTCGTGGCACTGAGTGCTTTTACTAAATTGGGTAAATCACGATGAAACAACTGTTCTTGCAGTGCTTTTGAGCCCGTTGAGATGATAGTTTTACCTTTTGATTTTAACGCAGGCGCTAAGTAAGCATAAGTTTTACCTGTACCTGTTCCCGCCTCAACCACTAATTGGTGACGTTTTTTCAAGGCATCATCAACCGCAACAGCCATGTCAATTTGTGGCTGTCTTGGAGTGTATCCATCAAGAGAAAGTGCAAGCGGGCCCGTGGCACTGAAAAGTTGTTTGATAAACTTCGCCAATAAGATTAAAAGTGGTGGGCAGATTTTACGTAACTGGTTAACCTAGGGCAAGACTAAATGAGGAAGCAAGGCTTCCTCATCATTAAAAACATGGGTTATTGTGCTTCTATAGTGAGTGTCACACCCAATGCAGAGCTATAACCTTGCAAGTCTATATACCAAGTACCCGCTTGAGGATTACTAATCTGACATGTCTCTTCGTTGCCATTTTTATAAGGTCGACATTGATAATTTGAACTCGTCGAAGGTGAGCCGTAATTAACATATAAATCAGCATCACCACTGCCCCCAGAAATAGTCACTGTTAGATTACTCATACCGCTAGGGATCGCTTGAGTAAACCTCTGCCAAGTACCAATGGGTACATTAACATTCGTTTCTGTGCGGTCTATAGGTGTACTGCCAGAGCTTTGGCTATAACTTCCCGTTAATGCAACACCAGCAATTTCATTCCATGCTTCAACCATAACGTGATAAGTCCCCGCTTGTATTGATGAAATCGCACAGCTTTCGTTACTTGAAGATGTTGTACTTTTACAATCAAAATCTTGTAAAGTCGGCTTGCTGCCAAATTTGACATATAAATCGGCATCACCTGTACCACCTTGTGTCGTAAACTCTAGGTTGTTGCTCATTGCTGGCACTTCAAGGGTAAAAAATAGTTGCTGTTTTGCAGCCGCAGATAAACCCGTTTTTGCTACACCATTTTCAAGTTCATTACTTGGTTCGCTCACAACATCACCGGCATTTTTTGCCATTTCAGCAAGGTAGCTCACAGCCAGTTTGGCAAATTTGCTGGCATGTTGCGCGTCGAACTGTGAATCGTTTGAAGTATGGATGAGAGGGTTAATATCGCTCATTCTTGATTCAAATGGCATTGAGGCGGCAAAGCCTTGCTGATACCAAGATGCATGATCTGAACAGCCATAACCGCATTGGTCAAAACCGTAGCTAACACTTGGTTGATAAGCATCAAGTAATTGCGATAAATACTGGTTTTGTGGTGAATTGGTGTAATCTGTCATCATCACAATGTCTGTGCTGCTGCCGTTATTACCTGTCATATCAAATTGCACCATACCAACCACATTTTTAGCCTGTGATTTATAACTCTGGGCAATATCTTTAGAGCCCCGAAGGCCGACTTCTTCTGCAGCAAACCCCATAATTTGGATAGTTCGTTGAGGTTGATAGTTATTATCAACAATCGCTTTTAAGGCCTGGGTAAGCACAGCAATGCCTGATGCGTTATCGTCTGCACCAGGCGCACGCCCATTGCTTGGGTTTGATTGATTTATTGAATCTAGGTGACCACCAATCACGACAATTTCATCGGCTTTTTCAGCACCTGGAATAGTCACAACAACAGACGACTGTGAAAAGCTATGATTGAAGTATTCGACGCTAATATCACTACGGCTACTTGCTATTTGTTGCCAGTGATTTTTTAACCACTGAGCTGCATCTACACCGCTTTGCACTGAATAGTATCGATTATGGAAATTCATCATACTATTCACTGTATCAGTAAGCTCACTTGCATTAATTGATGAAAGCAACGCATTGACTGTCGTAGCGTTATCAATAGTATAACTTGCAAAGCTGCGCGTCGAAGCAAGTTGTGAAACACTATTTAGCTTTTGAGTATACAGTTCGGCATCGGCAAGAGATTCATGAGCCACAAAACCACCACAGCGATGGTAGTTATCGTGCATAAACTCGCTTAACCCTGCTATATCCTGTTTATTGACACGCATAAAGTTTACATCATTTATAACTGACGATTGCAAAGCGAGGTTACGTGTTTGTTTTTGTTTACTTAGCGCATCTTGTTGAAAATGTTTTGCGGCTAGGGCATCAATTGTCACCCAGACTGTTTCATCATCTTGAGCGAAACACATTTGGCTTAACGACAGTGAGGCTACACCGACTAAGCACTGCTTAAGAAGGGTTGTCATAATGGGTCCTTTTCTTTGTGAGGGAAAGCAAAGGGAGCGAATGCTCCCTTTTTATGATTGGCTAATTAGCCGAGATGGAGAGTGTTACGCCACTCGCTGCGTTGTAACCACGTAAGTCAATATACCAAGTGCCTGCTTGAGGATTGGTAAAGGTACACGTTTCGCTGTTACCATTTTTATACGGACGGCAATCATAGCTAGAAGTTGTTGATTGCGAACCAAACTTAACGTAAAGATCTGCATCGCCAGTGCCACCTGAAATAGTGACATCCAGTGATGAATAACCCGCCGTTAAATCTTGTGTGAAGCGTGTCCAGCTACCTGATGCAACACTCACATTTGATTCTGTACGATTGATAGGTGTCACTCCACCTGAACCATTATCAAAACTACCTGTTAAAGACACACCAGAGATTTGGTTCCATGCTTCTACCATCACATAGTATGTGCCTGCTTGTACATTACTGATCGCACAGCTTTCAGTGCTAGTAGATGACGTACTCTTACAATCAAAGTTGTTAAGTGTTGGTCTAGAGCCATACATTACATACAGATCGGCATCGCCACTTCCACCTGTGGTATTGAATTGCAGGTTTGTAGCACCGCTCGGAACATCTAAAGTGAAGAATAGCTGTTCTTTGGCTGCGCCACTAATCCCTGTGCGCGCAACACCATTTGTTAACGCTTCGTCAGTCGGTGGCTCAGTTGTACCACCACAGCTACTACCTGCGCTTAAGTTTGAACTAACACCTACCGCAGCAAGCGCTGCTTGAACATCGGCAGGATCGTAGTTTAAGTCACATGCCGCATCCATAACGCCATTACCTGCAAGGTCCCAGTTAGTGCTTGCTGTCCAATAAAGTTGGTTAGCGCGTGCCATAACCACAAATGCCTTTTGCGTATCCCAACCCGATGTGGTTGCAAGATTATAAAATGCTTTATTGAATACGCCTGAGCTGTAGTGAACATCCATACCAGAGTAGTAATCATTTTGATGATCAATTGAGCTACCATCTTGAGTTGGATTATTCATGTAGCGAAGTGCGCCATTACCTTTGAAGATCTCCTGACCAACTAACCAGTCATTTGAGCCTTTCATGTAAAACTCAGCGGCTTCACCAGCCATATCAGAGAAAGCTTCGTTTAAACCACCCGATTTACCAGAATAAACAAGTCCTGAGTTTTGCTCAGTAAAGCCGTGGCTCACCTCATGAGCTGATACGTCTAGACTTACTAAAGGGTAAAACGTATTTTGGCCATCACCAAAGGTCATAGCACTGCCATCCCAAAATGCATTTTCGTAATTGTTACCATAGTGAACACGCATTTTTAATTGGAAAGTTAAAGGTGCAGTACCTAACCAATCGTTATACATATTAAAAATAACGTTACCAAAATAATGTGCGTCATTGAGTGGTGAATACGCACCATTAATTTCTTTAAAAGTATTTTCAGGGCACGTAAACGAATAAGCCGTAGAACCACTCGTACCGCCATTGAGGTTAATCGTTCTTACGTTGGCGTTATTCATCGTACATGTGTTGCCCGACTGAGAAACATCAAGGCTACTGAAGTCACTGCCATAGAGGTACTTACCCGTTTTTAAATTACCGCCTGGGCCTGTTGCACTTGCATGTTGGAGGTTATCCATACTAAAGAGTACTTCACCAGTATTCGCATCAATAATTTGATAAGGGCGAGACGGGTTTTCACCATAAGTGACGTATGACACTTCGTAAACCAAATGCGCAACGCTATTCTCATCAAGCCAAATAGCTAAACGAGACTGCTCATTGTGTCTCTCTAGGCCTGACGATTTTTTTGCAACGGCTGAATTAGCAAGGCCATGCGCTAGCGCTTTTTGTTTTGGTAAAGCAGGTGAAACAGAGCCGATATCTGAAGCAATATCATAGACCGCAGCACCATGTGCTGTTTTTAACTGCCCCACATCATCAAAGGTAAGAATAACTGTATCACCAATAACTGGGATATTCTTATACATTTGCTGGTAACGGCGGGTTGTCGTACCGTTATTGCTTTTTATTTCTTTTAAAACAGTTAGTTCATTTCCAGCTTCCAAACCAATTAAATGTTTCGGATTAGACATTAATACTGATGCAGCATTAGTCTGTAATGCCTTATTAATACCTGTTTGCTTGTTTAGATATTTTTTATTTGCAGCTTCTGCATTTGTTGCTTGAGCTAATGCCAAAGCAGCAAGAGTAGCTATTGTGAGTTTTGATAAATTCACGTTTACGCTCCGTTAGATTGTTATTTAATATTTTCCTAATAATCGGGTTACACACGTTCCCGATTGCTAACCAGCCTAGCGCGATCAAAAAGAAAACAAAAATTAAACAATAAATTAACAATTGAAATTACAAGATCTCTTTAAAGTGCTTATTTTTTAGTAGGTTAACAAAAAGACATGATAGATAAAGCTTAGAATCGGCGTGAAATTGTAAAAAAATAATTACAGATCGTTAACAAATTTACTACATTAGTCCCTTTTTTATTGATTATTTCTTAGTTTTGTTTAATCAGCTCCCCATTCACTTCCTGTTCGTTGAGCACTTTAAAGCTGGGTACATAAATTGCAACGACGACACAGACTTTAGCTTATAGGATTAACTATGTTAGGCGAGCTGTCGCAAAGCGAATGGGTAAACAAACCATGGTTGCTAATAATTGGTGGCACAACCCTAGCTGCTATTATCTTGTTTATAATAAGGTTTTTAATTGTTTACTGTTTAAAGAAATGGACAAGACGAACAGACTTTGTATTCGATTCACTACTTGTAGACTCACTTATTACTCCGCTTACCTTGTGCACAATGATGGTGCTTGTGATCATATTTGGGCAGTTATTAAGTGTTACCGGATTTATGACAGAGCACCCCTTGCCTATTTCAACCACTGCTAAAACAATATGCATTATTGCGTTTATATTGTTTTTAGATCATTTTTTATTTGGCACAGTTGATTATTATAGTGCGCGTTCAGCAATGGTATCGAATAGTCATAGCATTATTAAAGGACTCATACGCTGTGTAATTGTATGTGTTGGCCTGCTGGTTTTATTGGGTACTTTGGGTATATCAATCACACCTATAATTGCATCACTTGGTATTACGTCTCTTGCTGTTGCACTCGCTTTGCAGCCTACACTTGAAAACTTCTTCTCTGGCGTTCAGTTGGTGATTGATAAACCGATTCGGGTGGGTGACTTTATAGAGCTTGAAAGTGGCGACCAAGGCTTTGTCGAGAAAATTGGTTGGCGCTCAACTTGGGTAAAAATGTTGCCGAATAACATGATAGTTATCCCAAACAGTCAGCTTTCTAAATCACGCATCATTAATTACTTTTACCCCGAAAAAGAGCTCAGTGTACCTGTTGAAGTGGGTGTTCATTATGGGTCGGACCTAGAAAAAGTTGAACAAGTGACACTGGATGTAGCAAGGCAGGTTTTAAAAAGTCACAAATGGGGCGTAGCTGACTATGATACATTTGTGGTATTTCATACCTTTGATCAATCAAGCATCAATTTTACCGTGATGCTAAGAGCAAAAGAATACTTCAATCGATTTTGGGTAAAATCTGCTTTTATTAAGGCACTGCACAAGCGTTACGCTGAAGAAGGAATTGTGATCCCTTATCCAATAAGGGCTATTAATACGAGTCAAGAATCGACGCAATTAAAAAAAACTGATTGACCTAGCTAAACTAATCCTCAGCGTACTTTTAATCAGGTTTATTTTGTCTCTTTTGAGACATTTTTAACAGCAATTATACAATTGCAATCATCCATCTGAACTTTTACTCTAAAATATCATAAAAATCGCATAAACACTGTGACATACATGAGATAGAGGCGTACCATATGCGGCCAGAAAGTGACAACTTTCTGCGTCTTGTTATACAAATATTTAAGGTCAAACAATGAATGCTTGGTACCTCATTTGTTTTCTTTCAGCATTAGCTATTTTTATTGCTTTTGCTAACCAATATATCCTCAAAATGCAAACCACAATTGCTATAACAACAGGCTCTGTTGTTATTTCTTTACTGCTTATACTTGCCGTTAAAATGCTCGGTGATAGCACCGCCCTCGAAATGACCCAAATAGTCTCTAGTATCAACTTTAATCAGTTGCTATTAAAAGGCATGCTCGGGTTTTTACTGTTCGCAGGTGCACTTGAAATCAACCTAGCAGCCCTTCGTAAACAACGCTGGGAAATAACCACATTAGTGTTATTTTCAACCATTACATCCACGGTCATCGTTGGTTACTTAAGCTACTACTTATTTGCTTTTGTTGGCTGGCCGGTGCCATTTATTTACTGCTTATTATTTGGTGCATTAATCAGCCCAACCGACCCGATTGCAGTGTTAGCCATTATTAAACAAATGCGAGCCCCAGAAGGTATTTCTGTGCAAGTCGAAGGTGAGTCTTTGTTTAATGATGGTATTGGTTTGGTGATTTTTACTACTATATTTTCAGTTGCATTTTATGGTACAGAAGCAAACTTTACCGATGTTGCCGAGCTATTCTTAGTTGATGCAATTGGTGGCATTGTATTTGGTTTAGTAATTGCTTTAGTCGGACATTTTTTAATTATTAATAGCCGCGATGTGAACATTCGTTTGCTACTAACCCTGACCATTCCAACCGCTGGCTTTGCTGCTGCAAACATTTGGGAAATCTCAGGTGCACTGGCGATGGTAACAAGTGGGATTTTACTAGGTAATATCACTCGCTCAAAAGCAACAGAACGCACAGGGCCTGAAGATACTCGCTACGTAAAAGACTTTTGGCATGCCACCGATAGCTTTTTAAATGCCTTGCTGTTTTTGATCATCGGTATGCTCATTGTCACTATGCCTATTACTCTTGAAGAGATTGGCCTTGGCTTACTTATGGTACCTGTGGTGCTACTGGCACGCTTTGTAAGTGTGGGTGCACCGTTTGTGTTCTTTAAAAAATACCGTCAATACGACAAGCACTCAGTGAAAATTCTCACTTGGGGAGGCTTAAGGGGTGGTTTAGCGTTAGCTATGGCTGCAGCTATCCCACGCGATCAAGTGATGATTGCAGGCTCTGACCTTCACAATTTAATCGTAATAGTCACCTATGTGGTGGTGATTTTTTCAATTATCGTACAAGGCTTAACAATATCGCCGCTGATCCAAAGTAGTATTCAATCAGCAGAAGCGAAAAATTAAGCACTGCTTTAAACCATGAAGGCTCGTTTATCGAGCCTTTTTAGTTACTAAATAAGACCGTAGACGAGAAAAATTCGCTATGCCCACGTATCGAGATGCTGATTGCCTTCTTCATCTTCTTCGGTGGTGTTTTTATTATTTTTATCCGCTTTTTGGGCTGTTTTTTTTCGTAACTCAATCTCTCGCTTTTGTCGCTTTTCAAGCTCAATTCGCTGCACGTTCGCGTCTTTTACTCCCGCAATATGAAACGCACCTTTACTTTCAAGCTGTAGGCGAGTTATACGCCCTAAAAAGGGGATCATGATATCCATATGTACCTCCTATCTATCCATTTATTATCGGCAGTTATAGCATATACTTTAATTTCGCAAAAAAATGCTTGCCAAAGATTAGCAAAGCATGTTTATCTATATGCGTAACTTATTTAAACAGATTTACGCACTGGTTTACACAAACGAGTGCAACACAGGAAAAATTATGCGCTTCAATCTGACAACTATCCATCATCACCATCATTCATCGGAATAGCCTGTCAGGTTTTTCGCTGAGAGGTTATTCCTAAAAGGAACCTCTGGCGAGCAATCAACCAAATTATTTATTTTCGCCCTGAGGTTCCCTCGGGGTTTTTAGTTTTTGAATTAAAGGAAAATGAATAATGAGCAATACCAACCGTTTACGAATCGCCATCCAAAAAGGCGGCCGCTTATCAAAAGACTGCCAAGAGTTACTAAAACAACTTGGTGTTAAATTAAATCTTCGTGAACAACGTTTAATCGCACACTCTACCAACATGCCAATTGATGTACTTCGTGTACGCGATGACGATATTCCGGGCCTTGTTATGGACGGTGTGTGTGACCTAGGTATCGTTGGTGAAAACGTACTTGTTGAAGTACAAGCCGAGCGCGAACGCCAAGGTGTGGCATTCGAAGTGAATAAACTTTCTAAACTTGATTTTGGTTACTGCCGCCTAGCACTTGCATGGCCGCAAGAACTTGGCCCGCAAGATAAAAGCTGGTTCGAAGGTAAACGCATTGCCACTACTTACCCAGAAATCTTAAGCCAATATCTAAAACGCGAAGGCATTAACGCAAGCACAGTCATGTTAACGGGCTCTGTTGAAGTTGCTCCGCGTGCCGGTTTAGCTGATGCAATCTGTGACCTAGTGTCTACCGGTGCAACCTTAGAAGCTAATGGCTTAATGCAAGGCGACACCATCTTAGAATCAAATGCATGTTTAATTCAAAACAAAGACCTTACTGATCAAAGCAAACTTGATTTAATCAATACGCTAATGCCGCGTCTACGTGGTGTACGCCAAGCAAAAGAAAGTAAATACATCATGCTACACGCACCAAAAGCCAAGCTTGATGAAGTGTGCGACTTACTACCGGGTACTGGCCAACCGACTTTACTATCGCTTGCTGGTAGCGACGATTATGTTGCACTACACATGGTTAGCAGCGAAACCCTTTTCTGGGAAACTATGGAGCAGTTAAAAGCACTGGGTGCCAACTCAATTCTTGTTATGCCAATTGAAAAAATGATGGAGTAATTATCCATGTTTCGCTGGAATGAGGAAAATCAACAAGCACAGCAGGCGGTACTTACCCGCCCTGCTGTTACTGCAAGTAAAGAGGTTGAAGCAATTTGCATCGACATCTTAAATGCAGTTAAAACACAAGGTGACGCAGCGTTATTAAAGATGGCAAAAGAGTTTGATAAGCGCAAAACACCTCGCTTATTAGTGCCAGTTGAAGAAATAAACCAAGCTGAGCAGTTATTATCAAACGAGTTAAAAGCCGCCATCGAAACGGCCTACGCCAATGTAAAACGTTTTCACCAAGCACAATTACCTAAAGACATGAAGTTAACAACGCAACCAGGCGTATTGTGTGAACTTAAATATCAAGCTATTGAAGCGGTAGGTATTTACGTGCCAGGTGGCAGTGCGCCATTGCCATCGTCAGTGATCATGCAAGGGGTGCTTGCACAATTAAGTGGTGCACAAACCGTTGTGCTGACTACACCTGTGAAAGCCGATGAAACTATCAACCCTGCCATTTTATATGCGGCAAAACTATGTGGTATTAAAACCATTGTAGAAAGTGGCGGCGCCGGAGCGATTGCAGCTATGGCTTACGGTACAGAGTCAGTGCCTAAAGTGAACAAGATTTTTGGCCCAGGAAATAGCTTTGTCACCATGGCAAAACAACTTGTTGCGCAAACTATTCCGGGCATGGCGATTGATATGCCAGCGGGTCCATCTGAAGTGCTAGTGATTGCTGATGAGCGTGCAAACCCAGAGTTTATTGCGGCAGATTTATTATCGCAAGCAGAACACGGTGCAGATTCACAGGTTATTTTACTGTGTAACAGCGAACGCATTATTGAAAAAACACAGCAAGCATTAACAGAGCAGCTAGCAAAATTAAGTCGTAAAGACACTGCCGAGCAAGCCCTTGCAAACTCAAGCTTGATATTAGTGGACTCGGTTGAGCAAGCCTTTGCGGTGTCTGCGCAATATGGTCCTGAGCACCTTATTCTACAGCTTGCTGATGCGCAGCCTTATTTAAGCTTAGTGAAAAATGCCGGCTCAGTATTTGTGGGTGATTACACTCCGGAGTCTGCCGGTGACTATGCGTCTGGCACGAACCACGTACTACCAACGTATGGTTACAGCGCGACCTATTCGAGCTTAAACTTACTGGACTTCTTTAGAACTTACACAGTGCAAACCATCAGTAAAAATGGCTTACGTGAATTATCTAAAGCAATTTTACCTTTAGCCGCAGCAGAGGGGCTTGATGCTCACGCTAATGCTGTTTCAATTCGTCTTGAGGCTATGAACAATGAGCGATAATTCAAAAATAACGACACTGTTGCCAGATAACATTGCAGCGCTTACAGCCTACAGTTCGGCGAAAAGTGAAAAGCTGACAGGCACAACGTGGTTAAATGCCAATGAAAGCCCGTATTCACGTACGCCAAATATCAATTTAGCTGATTTAAATCGCTACCCAGATCCGCAGCCTCAGCAAGTGATCACTCGTTACGCTTGCTATGCTAATTTAGAGCCAGAGCAAGTACTGAT
The DNA here is from genome assembly GCA_004208945.1 of Pseudoalteromonas sp. CO133X. Taxonomy (GTDB): domain Bacteria; phylum Pseudomonadota; class Gammaproteobacteria; order Enterobacterales; family Alteromonadaceae; genus Pseudoalteromonas. The sequence goes on from SGPE01000030.1 coordinate 683,411, forward strand.
GACTCGTGGCGCTGACGAAGGTATTGAACTATTAGTACGTACTTTTTGTAGCCCTGCTAAAGATAGCATTGCACTTTTTTTGCCAACTTACGGCATGTACAAAGTCACTGCTGATACCCACAACATTGCGATTAACGGTTTAACTCAAGAGCTGTTATTAAAAGGCACAGTTGATGAGATTGTCACTGCGGTTGCTGATTCAAAGCTGGTGTTTATTTGTAATCCAAATAACCCTACCGGCAGCATGACAAGCCTAGACAAAATCAGAAAAATCACCCAGCAACTTGCGGGTAAAGCGATTGTAGTGGTGGATGAAGCTTATATAGAATTTTGCCCAGAACAAACAGCGGCAAACCTGATCAACGAGTTTAGTAACCTTGTAGTACTAAGAACCTTATCAAAAGCATTTGCACTTGCGGGTTTAAGAACAGGCTTTACGCTAGCCAACAGCGAGCTGCTTGCACCTATTCGTAAAGTGATTGCGCCTTACCCTGTATCTACGGTGGTGGCGAGTATTGCCGCAGATGCATTAAGTAGCGACAACATCGCTTCAATGCGCCGTCAGGTAACGATTTTAAATAGCTTAAAAGCCAAACTGAAAAGCTGGCTTGAGCAATCACCTGCCGTTATCAAAGTACTGAGCGGTGAAGGTAACTTTGTCACCTTAAAACTAAAAGACAAACAATCATTTAATATCGCACTTGAGCAAGGACTCGTGATGCGTGCCTTCACCTTATATGGCGAAAATGATTGGTTACGAATTTCTATCGGTAACGAGCAAGAACTAGAACAAGTAAAAATTTGGTTAGATGGTTTATCACTGACCAGCAAAACAGTAGAACAGGAATTATCATGAGCAACCCGTATTTATTTATTGACCGCGATGGCACGATTATCGAAGAGCCTATCACCGACAAACAGGTTGATAGCCTAGAAAAATTAGTGTTCTTGCCGAATGTGATCCCTGCTCTATTACAACTTCAAGCGGCAGGTTACCGCCTTGTAATGGTTTCAAACCAAGATGGTTTAGGCACTGATAGCTTCCCGACCGCTGATTTTGATATTGCTCAAGACAAGATGATGAATATCTTAAACAGCCAAGGGATTAAATTTGATGAAGTTCTGATCTGCCCTCACTTTGATGAACAAAATTGTGACTGCCGTAAACCAAAAACAGGTTTACTTACTGAGCTTATGCGCTCGGGTAAAGTTGATTTAGCGCGCTCATTTGTGATTGGCGATCGCCAAACTGACATCGGACTTGCTAATAACTTATGCTGCGAAGGTATTTTGTATGACGGCAGCTGGGATGCCATTGTCACCAAGTTGACAACCGCGAACCGTGAAGGCCGTGTCACTCGCAACACCAAAGAAACGCAAATCGATGTGCAAGTTAATTTAGACCAAACAAAAAATGGCGAAATTAGCACTGGCCTTGGCTTTTTCGATCACATGCTTGACCAAATTCGTACACACGCCAATATCGGACTTAACATTCAAGCCACTGGCGACTTACACATTGATGAGCACCACCTAGTTGAAGATATCGGCATTGCACTTGGCCTTGCCCTTAAACAAGCGCTAGGAACAAAAACGCAAATTGGTCGCTATGGTTTTGCACTCCCTATGGATGAATGTAAAGCAGAAGCGCAAATTGACTTATCAGGCCGCGCCTCGTTTGTATTAAATGCCGATTTTAGCCGTGAAAAAGTGGGCGATTTAGACGTGCAAATGGTTGAACACTTCTTTAAAAGCTTAAGTGATAATGCCGCCATGAGCCTTATTTTGTCGGTTAGCGATGGTAACTGTCATCACCAAGTTGAAGGCTTATTTAAAGCGTTTGCAAGAGCACTTCGCGCTGCGATTGCAAAAGATGCTTCGCAACAAACAGCCAGCTCTAAGGGGTGTTTATGATTGCTATAATTAATACCGGTTGTGCCAACATTAACTCAGTTCGTTTTGCCTTTGAACGCTTAGGGAAAACGCCTGAGGTGATCACCTCACCTGAACAACTAAAAGGCTTTGAACGTGCGATTTTACCTGGCGTAGGTCATGCTTCTGTTGCCATGAAACGCTTAAAAGACGGTGGTTGGCAACAAGCAATTGATGAATATCAGCGTCCATTGATGGGCATTTGTTTAGGCATGCAATTACTTTGCGACAGCACTGAAGAAGGCAACGTTGATTGCCTTGGCAAAATTCCGGGTGTTGTTAAGCACTTAGAAGTGGGCACATTAACCTCACCACACATGGGGTGGAATGACCTAAGCGTGCTAAAAGAGCATGCCCTTACCAAAGGGTTATCGGCGCAAGATCAAGTGTACTTTGTGCATAGCTTTGCGCACACAGTAAACGATGCCACCCTAGTTAGCGGTGAATACGGGCAAGCTTTTTCAGCGATAGTTGCCAAAGATAACTACGCAGGCATGCAGTTCCACCCTGAGCGAAGCGCCAAAGTAGGCACGCGACTTTTACAAAACTTTTTAGATTGGCAGCTGTAAGCGCAGCAAAAAATAAGAGAAATAAACGTGATTATTCCAGCACTCGATGTATTACAAAACCAAATTGTGCGCTTATACCAAGGTAAGTATGATACAGCACAATTTTACCCTTACGAACTTGGCGCACGCTTACAAGAGTACGCAAACAGCGGCGCAGGCAAACTGCACTTAGTTGATTTAGAAGGCGCGCGCGATCCAAATAAAAAACAGTGGCAGCATATTCAAGCTGCAACCAAAGCGCTTAATGTGCCTTATCAAGTGGGCGGTGGTATTCGCTCTGAGCAAGATGTTGCTGACTGGCTTGAAGCCGGTGCTAACCAAGTCGTGATTGGCTCAATGGCCGTTGAAAAGCGCGAACAAGTAAAGGCGTGGATTGAAAAATTTGGCAGCTCTCACTTTGTTATCGCACTAGATGTTAATAAAACTGACAACGGCTGGGCACCCGCAACACATGGTTGGTTAAGTGAATCTGAGTTTGGTTTGTTCGAACTTGTTGATTTTTACGTGGCACTGGGTGTGGTTGATTTTCTGTGTACTGACATCAGTAAAGACGGCACCATGACCGGTCCTTCGTTTGCACTTTATGAAGATTTAACCAACCACAACAGCGAGATTAAAGTTCAAGCTTCAGGCGGTGTAAGCTCACTGGATGATATTGCAAAGCTGAAGAAACTTGGCGTTGGCGGTGTTATCTTAGGTAAATCATTACTCGATGGTGCCTTTAATGTTGAGGAGGCGCTAGCATGTTATCAAAACGCATAATCCCTTGTTTAGATGTAAAAGACGGCCAAGTCGTTAAAGGTGTTAAATTTAAAGGCCATGAAGTGGTTGGTGATATTTTAACGCTTGCTAAGGCATACAGCGATGCCGGTGCGGATGAACTGGTGTTTTATGAAATCAGTGCCAGCGTCGAAAAACGCCTACTTGATGTTAATTGGGTTGAGTATATTGCACGCCACATTGATATTCCATTTTGTGTGGCAGGCGGCATTAAATCTGTTGCCGATGCAGCACGTGTTTTAGAACGTGGTGCAGATAAAATCAGTATTAATAGCCCTGCAATTGCTCGCCCAGAGCTTATCAAAGAGTTACACGATGAGTTTGGTAAACAATGCGTGGTTGTGGGTATTGATAGCTTTTATGATGAAAACACTGGCGAGTATTTAGTGTATCAGCTGACTGGCGACCCAAATGCATCAAGCCGTACTCGCTACAAAACCGAAGAATGGGTTAAGCGTGTGCAAGACCTAGGCGCTGGTGAAATTGTACTCAACTGCATGAACCAAGATGGCGTGCGTAAAGGCTACGACAATGTTCAGCTATCAAAAATGCGAGCACTGTGCGATATTCCTCTGATTGCTTCAGGTGGCGCAGGGACGATGCAGGACTTTGTTGATGTATTTCAACAAAGCCAAGTTGATGGCGCGCTCGCTGCCAGCGTATTTCACAAGAACGTCATTGATATTGGCGAACTAAAACAATTTTTAACTGATAATAATGTAGCGGCAAGACTATGCAATTAACCAAAGACACTCTTTCTCAAGTCGACTTTGCCAAAAGCGAATTGATCCCAGCTATCGTGCAAGACGCGCGCTCTGGGGTGATTTTAATGCAAGGCTTTATGAATCAAGATGCATTAGCTGCCACTTTCGACAAGCAAAAAGTAACCTTTTACTCGCGTTCTAAAGAGCGCTTATGGACCAAAGGCGAAACATCAGAAAACTACCTTGAAGTCGTTTCGGTGCACACCGACTGTGATTACGACTCACTATTAGTGCTGGCAAACCCACTTGGGCCAACATGCCACTTAGGTACACAAAGCTGCTTCGGCGATGATGCTAAACCTAGCTTATCGTTTTTAGCTGAGCTTGAACAAGTGATTGTCTCGCGTAAAGACGATGATCCAAGCAAAAGCTACACTGCGTCTTTGTTTGCAAAAGACTTAAGCCGTAGTTGCCAAAAAGTGGGTGAAGAAGGTGTTGAAGTTGCCCTTGCAGCCATGAAACATGATAACGATGAATTAACCAATGAATCAGCAGACTTACTGTATCACTTAACTGTGTTATTACAGCGCCAAGGCCTATCGCTGGCTGATGTGGTGAGCTGTTTACAAGGCCGCCATAAGTAAATGATGTTCAGTTAGATGCACCTTTTTAGGTGCATCTTTTTCTAGTGTTTCTTAAATCCACTCTTATCTACCCAGTGCTTTTAAAACATCACGGGTAAAGTCATGTTCGCTAAAGCCTTTAAGACCCGCAAGGTCATACCCTCGCCTAACAATCACTAACTGCTCGCTTGGAATAATCACCAAATATTGACCACGGTTGCCTCGCGCTGCGATGGTGTCGTTTGGTAATTCAGGAAAACGTTCGTTATAAAGCCACCACTGTGCGCCATACCCTGGTGCTGTTTCTGGGGGTTGAGCTGGGGCAGGTTTACTAATATAACTTAACCAGTCTTTTGGTAATATTTGCTCCCCTTGCCAGCGGCCATTATTTAGGTGTAATAGCCCTAAGCGAGCAAGATCCCTTGAAGTAGTCCACACTTGCGATGACAAAATAAAGTCACTTTGCCAATCTGACTCTAAAAATGTGTGCTGCATACCGATTTTATCGAGTAAATTGTCATACGGATAACGCAAATAGCTCGCCTCATCGTTGAACGTTTCTCGTAAGGCACGTAGCGCTAACATGGTGTCGTTATTGGCGTATTTCCAGCGGCTACCTGGCTTTACTTCTAACGCAGTATGCGTTGCAGTATCAGACACTAAACCGCCGCCCATATACACACGGTCTGTCCGGTTGCCCGCTTTATTACTGTCTAAGCCCGATGCCATATGAAGCAAGTTTTCAAGGGTAATTTCGCCACGAGGGTCAAGCGGGTGAGACCAGCTTTCAAGCCCCGCAGGCTTTGTAACATCAAGTCGTTTTTGCGCTACCGCCACACCAATGATGCTCGCGCCAATACTTTTTGCAACAGACCAAGTACGCTGTGCGGTTTCTGGGGTAAAGCCTGCTTTATATTCCTCTGCTAAAATCGCCTGAGGGCTTGCTATTAAAATTGCTGAAGTGCGTGCGCCTTCACCATAATGACGAGTAAAAGCCTGAGCAATAACCTCATCAAGCGCCTTATTGCCCGTAGCTTTATTAACACCATTTAGCGTTTGCCATGGCTTACCATCATCCTTTTTATCAGCTAAGTTTCCTTTAAACGGTGATTGTACAAGTGATGCAGCTTCAAGATTTGCCCCTACGGGCAAATCAACACAACCTAAACGAGGACGCCACACCGATATACGCTGTTTACCTTTATCATAATTAACAGTGACTCGTTTATGCTCGGTATCAATGTTCGCATTCAGTGTTTTTACTGTGTCTGCAATTAAAGGATAAATACCAGTAAGTTCATCAATACCGATTTGCTCCTTGGTTTTGCCAGCGTTAAACGTAGCACTACAGGTAAAATTGGCAACGTACCCAGCTGCATAAGCGTTTAAGGTTGTATCAGTTTCTTCGCTACAAACAAAAAAGCTAGTGCACAACAAAGCACTCAGGAAGGTTATTTTTTTCATTATTACTCCTTAGGGGCCAAAAAGTTTAAATTAGCAAAAGAAAAAGATAATGGTATATTTTTACGGCAGTATTCAGGCTTTTAGCGATAAGGAGCTTTTTAGTTAAAAAATAAACGAAGTAAAGCGGTTTTCCCAAAAGTTTTTAAATAGTTTAAACCTTTTTTACTAATGTTTGCGACTAAGCTAAAAACACCACATATATGAAAGGGAAGAATCATGTTAAGTACAGTAAAAACACTCTCACTAATTGCCGCAGGTTTATTATCAGCACAGACATTTGCTTGGGGTGAAATGCCTCTACAAGCAACTAAAAACCTCACGCTAGATGCAGCATCATTAAGCGCTTTAAAAGTAGAAGCGGGCTCTGGTTTTTTACACATTACCGGTAGTGACAGTGATCAAGTGACCGTTAAAGCCGAGATTTATCAAGAAAAGCCTCATGATGAATACTGCTTAGACCTTAAAGCCAAAGGCAATAACGCAGCACTTAGTGCAGGTCAATGTGAATATCAAACCAACAAACAAACTCGCATTGATTTAACCGTTGCAATCCCTCGCTCATTTAATGTTGATGTGCACGATGGCTCTGGTGAAATTATTATTAGCAAAGTCGCTAATACAGTGATCAACGATGGTTCTGGTTCAATTACAGCGAGTGACATTGAAGGTACATTAGAAATCAATGATGGTTCCGGTAGCATTGATGCACGTAATATCAGCGGTGATATTAAAATTCATGACGGCTCAGGTAATATTGATGTTGCCAACGCACAAGGTAATATTGAAGTGCACGATGGCTCAGGCGGTATCGACTTAAATGATATTTCGGGTGATGTTGTCGTTTCAGATGGTTCGGGCAGCATTCGCGTTGATACTGCGGCAAACTTTGAGTTACTAACTGATGGTTCTGGCTCAGTAAAAGTAACCAACATTGCTGGTAAAACAAAGATGTAAGCATAGTATTACTAGTTTAAAGGCGGTGCTAATTTGCAGCACCGCGCTTACTATTTATTCTACCCCGCCAATTTTTTATAGTGGCTAACTATCTTTTTTCGGTCATCCTCAGCGAATATTTTCAGCGGGATCTTACGAGTGATTGTTTTTTCCTTTGTAGCAACTTCTAAGTGCAAAAAGTCTTTTATTACTTCAACGGAGTTTATATCTTTGTTTTTGATAAACCACCTTGGTCTTGCAATAGCTAACTTGACCTCAGAGTAGTCTTTATAAAACCTCACTGCCTCTAACCTACTATGAAAGAAGAATATGGCTATCATAAAAACTCCCATGCCGATTAAATGCGGCATAAAAAGCAACCCTATTACCAGTGAGGCAATGCCCATATATAACAAAATGTTTTTATGTTTATCAGCGATATCAAATGTTTCAAACGGCTCGACTGTAGCATCATATTCACTCATTATGTAAACTCCTTAAAAAATGACGTTTGATTTCCTTATCCATTTCACTTCTCAAAGCAAAAACTCCGAGCGCGCCAATAGGCACAAAAACAACACAACCTAGCATTCCTATGTAAGCTAACCATTTATTTTTTAAAATAAAATACAAGCCGCCAAATAAAGATAACAGGATGGCTGGAGCAAAAATCAGTGCTAATGTCTGATAATTAGGATCTTGATATAAAGTGACAACTGCGAAAGTTTGGATCAGTATCGTGAGGGTATATAAGTACTTCATCTAATTCCTTTTGTTTGCGAAAGTTTGCATCCTGCAATACGAGGAGATTTTATACACGTCTGTGAAAAAGTAAATATCTGTGCATTAGATCAAGCCTAATTAATTCAAAATTAATATTTTTATGTCTTTCATAGCATTTTTACAAGGGCTTAGGTATCCTTTATAAAACGTTTAAGGAACTGCTATTTAAAAGGATAGCCTGATATGAAAAAGCCACTCGCCGCTTTACTAACTAGCCTTGTTTTAACAGGTTGTACGGGACTGACAACTGAGCAACAAGCTGCCATTGATAACTTAACCCCTTGCGAGAAAATTAACGCACTACTAGGTGCTTATGATAACCGCTTTGAAGGCTTAAAACGTAGCCGTGTAAATACTAAGTACATGGAAACATGGACAGCAAAATACAATCTAATTAGTGATAACTGCCAAATTACCGCGCTTGATAAAGACAATGTTACCTACCGCTGCGTAGGTAGTTATGAGCAACAACAACAAGCTGTCGCCGATCACACTCGTGCAGTTAACTTTACTCAAGCATGTTTAGCAGATAACAATTGGCATCAAACACAAAAAGAGTCCGCAGAATCGTTGCGCACAACTTTTGTGCTTGACGAAAACAATCCTGTTATCTCAATTCATACAGGTAAAACCCTTTCACGTAAAAAACAATGGTCTACAACGCTCGAGATTGGTAAACCAGTTGAAGGTAAATAGCTGATTTATTGAAGGCTAAGATAATTAGCCTTCAGAACACTATGACAAATTCCCATAAAGAAAATAGCCAATTTAAAACAGACTGTGTAGGTCAGTGTCATCGCCTTAAAGGCTATTGCACAGGCTGTGGTCGCAGCAATGATGAAATTTTTGATTGGATCATTTTATCCGAGCAAGAAAAGCAAACAATTTTAAATACCCCTCGCCCTGACATAAAAAATAAATAGTACTGACACTTAAGCGTCATTGACGATTGCTAGCCTGCTTAAAACGGCTAATTAGGTAATTATCATGACAGCTATTTTTGTAATTAATTTAGCAAGCTCAGCTGAGCGGCTAAATCATGTAAGCCAAGAGCTAAAGGCACAAAACTTACCCTTTGAGCGCATTAATGCAGTTGATGGTAGGGAACTGTCTGAATCAGCGATTGCTCAGCATTACAGTGCTGATTTAAATCTAAAAAAATACCACAAGCCGTTAAGTAAAGGTGAAATTGGTTGTTACCTGAGCCACCGAAAAGCGTGGCAAACAATAGTTGATAGACAACTCGACTACGCTATTATTTTAGAAGATGACTTTGTTCTCGACCGCTCCATTCACAGTGCAATTGAAAACATTAATACGTTAAAGCAGCCTTGGCAGCTAATAAAATTGGCGGCTTATAAAGACCGTCAGCGCGACATTGCTTTTACCAAACCCCTTTCTGATGAGCAGCATTTAGTCATTCATAAAAAGCTGATGTCTGGCTGCTGTGCAACAGCTGTTAGCTTGCCAGGCGCAAAAGCGCTGTTAAAAGCCACTGCCACATTTGGCCGTCCCGTTGATTGCGATTTACAACATGTTTGGGAAACGGGCGTTTATGGCTACTCTTTGCTACCCTACCCGGTATCGCAACCTGAAAATTCACAAAGCGATATTCGGGATAGATCAAACAAGGTTAAAAAATCATTTTGGCGACGTAAAAAGCAGCAACTTCACAGCGCATTATTAAACACAAAGTACACTAAGCAGTTTGTGAAAGCGCAGCAAACTCCAAACAAAAAGAAAGGAGCCGCAGCTCCTCTCTTACCAGTCAAAAATCATTAAACATTAGATTGGCTGTTATTTTTCTTGGTTTGGGTGGTCAACACCCATCCATGCTTTAAACAATGCCATTTGAGCGGGTGTTGCATCTTTTAATACTTTTACCTTTTTCTCTTTATCAAAGTCTTCACTCAGTGTCAGCGTCGTGCTTTGCAGGGCATCACGTCTGATGAAATCAACAGTCACAGTGTCGCCTGCTTTAAATGTTTCAAGGCTAGCTGTTAAATCTTTACCAACATGCTTTTTGTTGAATGCAACAATTTTGTCATCTGTCGTTAAACCCGCTTGCCAAGCAGCGCCACCACGGCGAACGTGAGTCAATGTAAGTAACTCACCACTGTTTTTAGCAAACGAATCAATACTCGGTACTGATTTTGCCCCTTCTGGGCGAATTAAACCTAAGCCAACTGTTTCAAGTAATGCATCAAAGTCGATAGCTGCTGGCTCATCCACATTCGCTTGCCACCAAGCACTGTAATCACGACCTGTTAGCTCTTTTAAAATCGCTTTAACATCATCTGGCGTAAAACCATCTGGTAAACGGTGCTTGTTGTAAAGTGCACGGTGAACATCGCGGTAGCTAATTTTGCCATCGCTTTTTTCAAGTAAATCAATATCAAGCGCCATTGAAATCAATGACCCTTCTAGATAGATATTAGTGCTGTAGTTGCGAGCGTGGTCGCCGCCTTGGTTGATCCACTTATCAAAACTGGTTTCGGTTGCGCTTTGTACTTCGCGACCCGGTGTTTGTAAGTGACGATTAATTGTTTTCGTTAACGTACCAAAAAACTCATCGGTTGTTTCAATACCCGAGCGCACCATTAAGTGATCTTCAAAGTAGCTGGTTGAACCTTCTGCTATCCACAACGTTTTCGTGTAGTTAATATTTGTGTAATCGTAAGGGGCAATCCCCTTTGGACGATACGCTTTAACATTCCACGTATGAATAAATTCGTGGGCAGCAGTGCTAATAAACGCGAGGTAATCTTTACGAGAACCAAAACGGTCACGTGGGCGCTGGATAATGGTTGAGTTTAAATGCTCTGTTGCCCCGCCTGCACCTGATGTAGCATGTACCATAAATACATAACGTTCATACGGATAGCTGTCCCAAATTACATTGCCGGTTGCCACTAGCTTTTTAAGGTCGGTTAGCATTTGCTCTACGTTGTAGTTGCCCTCACCCCAAATAACGAGTTCGTATTCACGACCATCAACAGTGAACTTGTGTAGCTCATTGATACCACTTTCAATTGGCGAATCTACTAAAATGTCGTAATCCGCGGCTTTAAAGCTGTGTTTAGAACCCGCATTTTCCATACCTGACACTGAACGCCACGCTTTTGGTACGTTTAGATTCACAGTAACAGGGTCTTGGCGAAATGATTCACTGAACATGAAAAAGCCCGAGGCATCAATAAAGGCATGGCTATCATCAATGTGACGAGCACGCTTACCAAGCTCATTGGCATATACTTGGTAATCAACATTTACTTGCGTTGGCTCGTTTAGGTGAACACGCCAAGTGCTGTGGTCAATTTTCTCCCACTTTAACGCCTTACCGTCATCATCTTTTGCTTCGAAAAAGCGTACGCCATTGGCAAGATTTAAAATTTCGTAACGACCTGTACGCCAAGCGGGAAGTTTAATATCTAAATGTGCTTGCGCAGTTTCAGGAAACTCAACACTCACATTACCTAAATGGTGTTCAGGTTCAGTAATAGACAGTGAATAATTAACATCAGCAAATGCACTGCTTGAGCACGCCGCTAATATTGACATGGCCAACAACTTTTTCATAATAACTCTTTTTTCTTAGTATCAAAATTACAAGCTAGCCTACCAACTGAGTAAAAAAATGTGAATTAAAAACCGATAAAGCCCCAATGCAATAAGCTTGATAAACAAATTCGCTAAGTTTTTGACTTCGCGCCTACATTTCGCATTAATTTGTTGTAAACTTAGGGTATTGAAATTTGAATCTTAATGGCGGTATTACTCGGTGCAACAGCAGCATGATGTCCTTAATAAAAAGTTAAAACAAGCGATCGACGCACGCATGGTCGTCGAAGACGCTCGTAAGCATCAAGTTGAATTGCTCTCACAGTTTGCTGCGAAATTATCGCTCAGCTGTAAAGGGCTAGACATTGAACTAGATAACCGTCTTGCAAAATACCGTAATGCATTAAGAAAAGGAGTAGACTTTCAGCTACTAGAGCCCTTTATTAACGATATTCTTGGGCTGTTAAAAAACCAAGAAACGAAACAAATGGCGCTACAACGCGAGTTGAATGACACTGTCCTTGATGCCGGTAAGCAACTTCAAAAAGTAAAAGGTTTACCAGACGATGCGCGCAGAACACTTCGTCATTTGCTTGATCATGAATTAAATAATATCCAGTCAAATCATGACTTTGTTCCATTACTTTCAAAGTTGATTGTAATCTACCATCAAGCATTGCAAGCGAAACTCTCCGCAGCAAATGAAGCTGAAGCACTCATAAAGCCAGAACTTGCCAAACAGTTAATGCTCCTTGCCAATGACCTTGTGCTAGAAGATGAAAGTGCAGAACAAATAAAGAGTATAAAAAATAAAATTACCTACAATGACAGTGTCGATGACCTGCTAGATACAGCAATCGATATTATCACTATCATTACACGTAATATGAGTAAAGAGCGCCAATCTGCGCAAAGCTTTTTAATCTCATTAAACCAAACAATCGAAGACCTACATCACTCGATTGTATCAACCAGTAAGCATTCAGAATCACTCAGTGCTGAATATGAAACGCTCAATAAACAAATAGAAAGTAAAATTAAGAATTTGCATAAAAAAACACAAGATGCGACATCTATTTCAGCGCTGAAGGAGCTGGTAGAAGAAGAGCTAAAATCGCTAAGTGACGACTTAATTGCAAAAGAAAAGCTTGAGCATACCGAGCGTGAAAACTTATTAGCCAGTTTCAACGACATAAATAGTCGAATTGGTCATTTAGAATCTAAACTGACCACCTACAAGCAGCGTTTGAATGAACAAAGGTTCAAAAGCTTGCTTGATGGGTTAACTAAGTTACCAAATCGAGCTGCATTTGATGAGCGCTTTAACCATGAGTTTCATCTGTTTGATGCCCAGGAATCAGACCTCACATTAGTTGTGATTGATGTTGACCATTTTAAATCAATTAATGATAAATATGGTCACAGCGCAGGTGATAAAACCTTGCAAGTTATTGCTAAAGCTTTGCAAAAATCAATTCGTAAATCTGACTTTATTGCCCGTTATGGCGGTGAAGAATTTGTCATGTTAATGACCGGAATGTCTCTTGATAATGCATCATTGCCGCTTGAAAAACTGCGTAAAACGATTCAAGCCATTCCATTTAAATTTAAAGATACTCAAGTTGAAATAACCATTTCAATCGGTGCTACACAACTTAAAAAAGGTGACACACCTATTATCGCATTCGACCGTGCTGACGATGCACTCTATCGTGCCAAGAACGAAGGACGTAATAGAGTGTGCGTCAGTCGATAAGTTAATTATACCAATTTACTTAATTAATTGAGCAACCTACACCTCAAAATGATTAAGTATTATTGCGACAGGTATTAGTTTAAGTCTTGTACATACACAATGATATAGGCTCATAGATGAGCTAGGAGAGTGCTTATGTTAAAACAATTGAATCCTACAGGCGTACTGGATTTATTATCACAACTAGAAGTAGACTTACTCGAACAATCATCCACCAGCGAGCGCTATAAATTATTTAGAAACTGTGTGCTCGCCGTCCTAAATGTGGGCAGTCATACCGACTCAAGCTCTGAGATATACGATAAATTTGAAGATTTTGATATTCGCCTTCTAAGCCGTGAACGTGGTATTAAAATAGAACTTGAAAACCCTCCTGAATCGGCGTTTGTCGATGGCGAAATTATCACCGGTATTCATGAACATATTTTCTCAGTTATCCGCGATATTTTGTTTATCTGCCAAAAATATGAAAAAAACCTGACCGAACAAAAAGCCATCACGCATATGGTGTTTGACATGCTAAGAAATGCGGGTGCGCTCCGCGTCAACAGTGATCCTAGTATGATTGTTTGCTGGGGCGGTCATTCAATTAACGAAGTTGAATATAAATACACCAAGCAGGTGGGTTATGAGCTTGGCCTACGTGGTTTAAACATTTGTACAGGTTGTGGTCCTGGCGCAATGAAAGGGCCAATGAAAGGGGCCACTATCGGACACGCTAAACAACGTATTTCAGATAACCGTTATTTAGGGTTAACAGAACCTAGCATTATTGCTGCTGAGCCACCGAACCCGATTGTAAATGAATTAGTTATTTTACCCGATATCGAAAAGCGCCTCGAAGCTTTTGTAAGAACGGCACATGGCATTATTATTTTCCCAGGCGGTGCAGGAACAGCTGAAGAGCTATTGTATTTGCTCGGTATTTTGCTCCATCCTGATAACGAAAAACAACGTTTACCTGTTATACTAACCGGCCCTAAAGAGAGTGAAAATTACTTTATCGAGCTTTGCAAATTTGTTGAGAAAACACTCGGTAAAGTCGCTCTTGAAAAGTTCGAAGTTATTATTGATGACCCTGCCCGTGTAGGTAAATCGCTTAAAACCCAAATGGCCGAAGTTCGCGACTACCGTAAGAGCCAAGGTGATGCCTACTACTTCAATTGGACATTGAAAATTGATAATGATTTCCAGCAGCCCTTTGTACCAACGCACGAAAACATGGCAAGTTTGGACTTGCATTTAAATCAACCTACACAACAATTAGCAGCAAATTTACGCCGTGCCTTTTCGGGTATTGTGGCAGGTAACGTTAAAGATGAAGGTATTCAGGCTATAAAACAGCATGGCCGCTTTATACTCAGCGGTGAGCCTACATTAATGACCGACATGGACAAGTTGCTTGCAGCCTTTGTTGCCCAGGGCCGAATGAAGCTACCAGGCAGCAAGTATATTCCTTGTTATGAGATTAAAGCCTAACAAGGAGACTTTGTGAGCACCCAGTTACTTTTAATAGATGCGCTTAATCTAATCAGGCGCATCTATGCTGTTGATAGTAATCAAAGTCACCACAGTGAAGAGCATATGATCAAAGCAAGTTGTGCCCGTGTAGCTCATGCTTGCAAAAAGTTACGTGCGCAATGTAACGCCACCCACGGCGTTGCAGTGTTTGATGGCGACAGAAGCTGGCGCTATCATTACTTTAAAGATTACAAATCTTCTCGGGCTCCAATGCCTGATTTACTTAAGAAGAACCTTGCATTATTTAAGCAAGCGATAGAACAAACGGGCATTGTTGTTTTCTCCCCTGATAACGACGAAGCAGATGACATTATCGCAACTCTCGCCTACAAGGCCGCCTCAAATAAAGTGCCCTCAACCATCGTTTCAACTGATAAAGGGTTTTTACCATTTTTATCTGAATACATAAGCGTTTTTGACTACTTCAAAAAACACTTTATCAGCCAAGATGATATTCATACGCGTTTTTCAGTGCCACAGCACAGGCTAATTGATTTTTGGGCTTTAGCAGGTGATAAAACCAACGATATCCCAGGCGTTAAAGGGATTGGCAATAAATCCGCACAACAATTGATAAATCAATATAATGTGATTGATGATGCCATAGGCGATGAAACGCTTAACGCGACTTTAAAACGTAAGCTCATTGCCGAAATGGATTTGTTTATCATTTCCAAAAACTTGGTTACCTTGCGAACAGATATAAACTTAGGCTTTAGTTTAAAGCAGTTAAGGCTCAATTAGTCGCAATCCATTAGCACTGTAGAACAACTGATCGTATACTGAAAACAGCGTTCGTATTGAAGAGTGACACATGTTTAAAAAGGTTTTCCAATATCTGATACTAGGATTGGGTGTTTACGCACTCATAGCAGCCTTAGTTATCACTTTTTATAAAGATGACCCTCAAGCAATGATTTGGCAAGATCGTGAAGCGTTCAATAAACGTTATATTGCCAAGCTTTCAATCGATAAACCTGAAAACCTTAATGCCGTACTTGATTATTTAGGTAGTCCAGACCTAACCTATGCGAAACGAGCAGAAGATGTTGTATGGCAAATTGTTTTTTATCGCACGCAACATGTTAAATCTGATGGCATTACAACAATTGATGAGTGTACTGGTCTATTATTTAAAAACGGTCAACTTGTGCTATGGGGACCCAGTGCCTATGAAAGCTATCAACAAGAAGGCTAACACGCTATGATGGAGTCAGTCACGCCACGGGAGTTGGCGCGTTTGTTTGATAGCACACACCAATTATTAAAGCTTTATCATCACAAAAATAAATGGCCACAAATATATCCCCTATTAAATAATCTTGCTGAGCGTTACTACCTCATTTATCAAGCTTGTCCTAAAGGCCTGCAAGCCCAACTAAGCTTATACGTTTCAGATTATGGCTATACAACTAATTTAGTTGTAAACCAATGTGTACTCGCCTGTGTGTTATGTCGAGCCCTTAACTACAACCAAGCGATCAGCGAACAAATTATTGCAACCTGCTTGGCTAATTATTTATGTGTGCAATCACAAAGCAATAAGTTAGCCTGTGCACAAACTCTCACAGCGCAAGATAAAAAACTGTGGCAATGTCGCCACCAGCTCGCAGTAAAGTTATTGCATGCCTCTGGCCCTATGACATTAAGTGTGCAACATATACTTGCGCGCCTTAATAAATACAAACAAGCCTTATTAAGTGCTCCAAAAACAATGATTTACGATGGTGCGACGACTCTTGTTGCCTTAGCTAATATCATTGCGATGAATATAACTTATCGTCAAACAGGCGAGCACATTAGTTTACATAAAGCACTGGCTGACATTTACTTACGAACCCCAAATGAATTTGCTCAAAAAGCGATAAAAAACTTTATTGCCCACACCGGCTCATACCTGCCAGCCAGTGAAGTAAATTATGCCGAGCAGTCACTCATTTATTTAGCAACGGATGATCGTGCACGGCATATACTTGTCGATGTTTCTCGCCCTGAAAAAGTGCGTTGGCATAGAGTGAAAGCAACGCTTAATACCTTTGAGAAACAACGAGCATGTAGTGATAACCGCTTACTCTATACGGTTTGGTTCAGCGACAATATAAATTTTGCGCACCCTGAAGACATTGCTAAATCTCAGCGACAAAAATACCTCAATCTCATTCGCCAGTTAAAAATATCGAAAGAATACAGCTTTAGTTCACTTAATAAGTTACTAAGCCCATTTCCTGAGCTCATTTTGCAATTAACTCTAGCCGTTAAACCCTATAATAAAGAGCATCAACGTGCTAAAGACTTACGTCATTGTTTATCGATGGTGGGTTACGACAATGCCCCTGCTATTATTCAAAAGGTGCTCTTTCAACGTTTAGTCGCAACCATTTCACACCCATTAGAACTACACATAGTTAAGCGACTAGAAAATATTGCTGTTATTATTCAAGCTTTTTTTAAGCACTCAACGATTCAACAGTTTGAACAAGTCACCCTGCCCTTATACGCGTACTGTGTGTTTTTATGCGAAAATCATGCTACTGCCTTATCCCGAAAAACATTATTTGAACAAGCCGAATCAAACATAGTTAGTGCCCCTTTAGCCTGTTTATTTGGCGTAAGTGCAATTGATCAAACATCAATCAATGAATACCTCACGCAATTACTCGGTGATAATCCATGGACTGGATACTTACTAAACAGCGAACAAAAGGAAAAACAGCAATTAAGTATCGAGGAGAAACACTGGATTGCAATAAAATTATTTGCTCACTATGTCTTTCAACCCAACGCAGTTTTCAGCAGTTGGCAAGAACAAATTATGGCGCAAAGCCTTAATCTAGTTGGCTGGCAATCAAAAGCGGATTTTTATTCATATCTACAAACCTGCGAGTTTGCCGATAATTTTTAAATTGTGTTGTTAAAACGTGCAAAATCGTTAAATAATTATGAACTTTCGCCTATTTATAGTCAGTATTCACAGGATAAACTGGCAAAAAGCTGAATAAATTGCTATAAAAGCCGCTTAAATTTTCAAACACATCCACGTAAAGTTTCTAACAAGCAAAGTCGTGCTCAATTTCGCGATGTATTTACGTGTATATCTACTCATAAATAGGAAAAGTAAATGGCTAAACAAACCATCACAGTGATCAAAGGCGACGGCATTGGTCCTAGCATTATTGATTCAGCACTTGAGATCCTTAAAGCTGCAGGTTGCGATTTTGATTATGAATTCGTTGATGCTGGCCTTGCTGCCCTAGAAAAAACTGGTGAGTTACTTCCGCAAGAAACCATTGATACTATTGCACGTAACAAGATCACTTTAAAAGGTCCTTTAACTACACCAGTGGGTGAAGGTTTCACATCTATCAACGTTACATTACGTAAAAAGTTTGGCCTATACGCTAACGTACGCCCTGTTAAGTCTTTTGCAGGTACGAAAGCGCGTTACGATGACATCGATATCATCACGGTTCGCGAAAACACACAAGGTATGTACTCAGGTCTTGGCCAAGTTGTATCTGAAGACGGTAACGAAGCTGAAGCGATGTCGAAAATCACACGTGAAGGTGCAGAAAAAATCGTTACTTTTGCATACGAATTAGCAGTACGCGAAGGCCGTAAAAAAGTCACTGCGGTGCACAAAGCTAACATCCTTAAATCAACGTCTGGTTTATTCTTAAAAGTTGCGCGTGAAGTCGCTGAGCGTTACCCGCAAATCGAATCAACTGAGATGATCGTTGATGCAACATGTATGAAGCTAGTAATGACGCCAGACGAGTTTGATGTAATTGTTACAACGAACTTATTCGGTGACATTCTATCTGACCTATGTGCTGGTCTTGTAGGTGGTTTAGGTATGGCACCAGGTGCAAACATCGGTGAAGATG
Source organism: Pseudoalteromonas sp. CO133X (assembly GCA_004208945.1). Classification (GTDB taxonomy): domain Bacteria; phylum Pseudomonadota; class Gammaproteobacteria; order Enterobacterales; family Alteromonadaceae; genus Pseudoalteromonas. The sequence goes on from SGPE01000030.1 coordinate 701,921, forward strand.
CAGCTATCTTTGAAGCTGTTCACGGTAGTGCTCCTGATATCGCAGGTAAGAACCTTGCTAACCCAACTTCAGTTATCTTAGCGTCAATTCAAATGCTAGAGCACCTTGAAATGGGTGAAACAGCTGAGCGTATTCGTAACGCTGTAGCAGACGTTATTAAGACAGGTGACCGTACTACACGTGACCTAGGTGGTAGCCATGGTACAACTGACTTCACGCAAGCAGTAATCGACCGCCTGTAATTTTAGTCACAAACTCATTTTAAAAAGCCAGTCACTCGACTGGCTTTTTTTATGGCTAGATTATGCATAACTAAGGAGTGGTTATATTATTTATTACTGTTAAGCCATAAAACAACATAATCAAATTAATGCATAGTTATTCCTTTAAAACCGCCAATAAAAACAAACAAAAGAAAAAAAATAACCACAATAACAAAAATAAGAAAAAATAATGCAAAATCCACCTTTTACAGTTGACATCCCTTGCTAAAAAGCTTAAAAATAAGTCAATCATTTTTTAGGCAGCAACTCTATTTAGGAGTTGCCCTTTTATAAGAATTTTAAAACTATGAATATTCGCAGTCACCTTTTAGTCGTCAACGTTCTCGTACTGGTCTTTTTAACAAGCCCAGCGGGGAGCTATTAAAAGGTGAAAGCATGCTTTTAAAAAACCCCCGCCCTATGCGGGGGTTTTTTTATGCTCTCGCAGCTAGCACACAGAGGAATGAGGATGAGTAAAACACAATACAATGGGTCAGAACTGGTAGTTCGGGCATTAAAAGAATTAAAGGTTAAGTATATTTTCGGCTACCCCGGTGGCTCTGTACTAGACCTATATGATGCACTTTTTCAACAAGACGATATTGAACATATCTTAGTGCGTCATGAACAAGCCGCTACACATATGGCAGATGGTTATGCCCGTGCCACGGGTGAGGTCGGTGTTGTGCTTGCAACTTCAGGCCCAGGGGCGACAAACTGTATTACCGGTATTGCTACCGCTTATATGGATTCTATTCCTATGGTGGTTTTATCTGGCCAAGTGCCCACAGGCCTAATTGGTGACGACGCTTTCCAAGAAACAGATATCGTTGGCTGCTCAAGGCCCATAGTAAAGCACAGCTTTAATTGCCGTAGTGCTAAAGATATCCCTGCCATTCTTGCAAAAGCATTCTATATAGCCAGCACGGGGCGTCCTGGTCCTGTTGTTGTTGAACTACCAAAAGATATGCTAAACCCTGCGCTTACTTTTGAATTTGATTTCCCCAAAGCTACAGAGCTAAGAACCTACAACCCCAATACGAAAGGGCATTCAAAGCAAATAAGAAAAGCCGTTACTGCGATTCTAGAAGCCAAGAAATTAGTTATCTATTCAGGTGGTGGTATTGTGCTCTCTAATACCTCTGAGCAGTTAACTCGACTTGTTGAGTCACTCAATGCGCCTATTACGAATACATTAATGGGTTTAGGTGGCATTAGCGGCACACACCCAAACTTTATTGGTATGCTTGGAATGCATGGCAGTTTAGAAGCCAATAAAGCAATGGCCAACGCAGATGTTATTTTAGCGCTTGGCGCCCGTTTCGATGATCGGGTAACTAATAACGTTAAAAAGTTTTGCCCAAATGCAACGATTGTCCATGTAGACGTAGATCCAACATCAATCTCTAAAACCATTAAAGCCCACATTCCGGTGGTTGGTTGCTTAAACACGGTTCTTGAACAACTTCAAACAGCGATAGATAAAAGTTCTATTGCGATCGACCGCTCAGCACAAGAAGATTGGTGGCGACAAATCATTAGCTGGCGTGAACAAAAGTGTTTAAGCTACAGCACAGATGGCGATAAAATTAAGCCGCAAGCTGTAATTGAAGCCATTTATAAAGCAACCAATGGCGATGCTTATGTAAGCTCTGATGTAGGCCAGCACCAAATGTTTGCAGCTCAGTACTACCCGTTTAAACACCCACGTCAATGGATTAATTCAGGTGGCTTAGGCACCATGGGCTTTGGGTTGCCAGCTGCAATGGGCGTAAAGCTTGCTTTCCCTGATAAAGAATCAATCTGTGTGACAGGGGATGGATCTATTCAAATGAATATTCAAGAGCTATCAACCTGTTTACAATACAATTTAGCTGTAAAAGTAGTCTCACTTAACAATCGTTCACTTGGCATGGTTCGCCAATGGCAAGATATGATGTATTCAGGACGTCATTCGTCTTCTTATATGGAATCATTACCTGACTTTGTAAAGCTAGTAGAAAGCTACGGCCATGTAGGTATTCGCGTTGACCATATCGATGAACTAGAACCAGCAATCGACAAAGCTATGTCAATCAACGACAGGCTCGTATTTTTAGATATTTGTGTTGATGAGAAAGAACATGTTTACCCTATGCAAATCAAGTTAGGAGCTGTAGACGACATGTGGTTACGTAAAGGAGTAAAAGCATAATGCGCCGTATTTTATCAATCTTATTAGAAAATGAACCAGGCTCGTTATCACGCATTGTTGGTTTGTTTTCACAGCGAGCTTACAACATTGACAGCCTAACCGTCGGCACAACGGATGATCACTCATTATCAAGAATTACCATCACAACTATGGGTGACGACCGTATCGTTGAGCAAATCACTAAGCAAGTTAATAAACTTGTTGATGTACTTAAGATCATTGATCTAACTGAAATGGCACATATTGAGCGCGAATTGTTACTTGTGAAAGTGTTTGCCCAAGACGAAAACACTCGCGCAGCGGTTACCCGTGTGGTTGATGTATTTCAAGGTGCGATTCTTGATATGGGTCGCCATAGCTACACGTTACAACTAGTGGCTAGTACTGAAAAAATAGAGTCTTTCCTTGATACACTACGCCATGAAACAGATCTTATTGAAGTTGTACGTTCTGGTGCGGTTGGCATTGGTCGAGGTGACAAAGCGCTAAAAGCGTAAACGTTTTAAAGCTAAATCAAAGAGACAAAAAAAGGGCTTATTAGCCCTTTTTTTAATAATAAGCAATCAGTCTTATTAAGGATTAACTTGATCTTTAAGACCTTTACCCGCTTTAAAGCTTGGGATAGTTGCTGCTGCGATTTGAATTTCTGCACCAGTTTGTGGGTTACGGCCAGTACGCGCTGCACGCTCTTTTACTGAGAATGTACCGAAACCAACTAATGCTACTGAGTTACCTTCTTTAAGAGAGTTAGTAACCGCGCCAGTGAACGCATCAAGTGCACGTGTTGCTGCCGCTTTTGAGATTTCTGCATCAGTAGCAATTTTTTCAACTAATTGAGCTTTATTCATTGTTAGATTCCTATTCGTTATTATTTTGCCTTCGCAAAACCTATCTTTATGTATTTTTGAAAAGTTAGCAACAGCAAATTGCTATTTTTACGTAAATTCTTCAAAAATGACTACATTTTAACTATCTGTCACTAATCTAGTGACTTCAGGGTTAATAAAGACTGAATTTAACCATCTTTCAAATGGCTTAGAGACAATTAAACTATCGTTCGATTTTCTCGATAACCAAGGTCACTTCCCCGACCTCGATGCCAAACTTATCAATAGCAGTACGGTTAATCAAGCGTGATTGTGTTACCAAATACATCCAATCATCAAAATTCACTACTAAAGTACTACCATCATAAGGTAATTCCACCGAGTAGGTCCAATGAAAAACACTGCCATTGCTGTCACCGTAAGCCGTACCGATAACATCAGATGCTGTCCCCTCAATGCTGCCATCCTCTTTTAGAGTGATATACCAAGTACGCGTTTGAGTTTCACCATCATCATAGACAAATTGCTCCTCAATAACTCCTTGATTACCTTGCCAGCTTGCTTGCATATCAACCACTAACTTACGCGTTAACTCGCCTTTGTGGTCTTGGACAACACCATAGGCTTTCAACTCGCCATTAAAGAAGCGTTTAAAATCAAACTGTGGCTCTGTTCCTTGGTAGTAATCAACGTCAGGTGCAGAACAACTGGTGACTAACATTACCATGATAAAAATAAAAATTGCTTTGAGCTTAATCATGTTTCCCTCCAATAAGCTGTTTTCGAAGTGACGGCTCTGAGGTATCACTACTGAGCCAAATTGCTAAAAAATGGTCTGCAAACTTCTTGTCTTCAACAACACCTAGCTTATCGTTATTAAAGTAAAAAGTGCCTATGCCTTGTGGGTTCGTTTCAAATGATAAAGAGTCGTTTTTTTTGATATTTGGCCAAAGCGCTAACAATTTTTCGTCATAAGTGTTAACCATATCGACCAAACCGAGATGCTGCCATTGTTCATTGGTCGCTTTGACGATGTCTTTAGCGTCAAAATTACGCAAATAAGTAAGTGTTAATTTCACCGGATGTTCACCAAACTCATAGCTTCCTGTGGGAGTTTCTAGTTTCGCGTCATAGACATCCCAAAATAAATACTCCATTTTCGCTTCACCGACTGTCTTGAAGCCGTTAGCATTGACATACGCTGACAAGGTCAACGTGATGAATAAAAGCGTTACATGTATTAACTTCATAATTGCTTGCCTAAAAGTGAATTTATAGACACTACGACTTAAGCTAAGAAGTTGATCATTTATTGGCAAGCATTCTGTTATTTAAAGTAATTATAACGAGAAACATTGATGCCCAGCCTGTGCCATACATAATCCAAAACTGCCATACAGGTAACTCGATATTAAGCACACCAAAACGCGCACCAGCAAAGTAACTGGCTGGCGCAAATACAGCGCAAATTAACCACGCTAAGTACCAAGGAAGCTTTTGCAAAAATTGCATTGAAGTATTAACGGTAAGCAGTAAAGCAGCCCAAAGCACCGCCAGCCAAAAAGGAAAGGGTGACACTTTAAAACTCAGTAAATTAAATGATGTAGCCAACCATTCAAAAGTCAGTGCAATAGGTAGGGCAAAAACCAATAAAAAAGCATCTTGTCTTCGTTGCAATGACAAATACATCATCAGTGAAACACAAACAAGGGCCGGCAAAATAGACTTTTGTTCAAGGAGTAAGGCCATAAACCAAACCCCTTGGAACAAGGCAAAATTAATAATTGAGCGCAATGTCATCGCCGGAATGCACAAAGCGTGGTCTGCGGGCAACAAGATGAACCGTGCTTATCGCACGCGTTCTAAACGCCCCTTCGCAGTAGGCAAGATAAAATAACCACAAACGATAGAAACGTTGATCAAACTTTACTTTATCGATTTCGGGCCAACTGGCAATAAAACGTTCACGCCAATCAGCAAGGGTTCGGGCATAATGCACTCCAATATCTTTTACACTGTGTACGACCATGTCCGTTTTCAGCTTTATTTGTTTGTTCATCTCGTCTAAACACGGCAAACAACCACCTGGGAAGATATACTGCTGAATAAAGTCAGAATTTTTTAGATAATGTTTGTAGCGTTGGTCGGCAATGGTAATCGCTTGAATTAACATAGCGCCGTTTTCTTTTAACAGTGATTGACACTTAGCGAAAAAGCCTGGTAAATACTCATGACCCACTGCTTCAATCATTTCTATGGAGACAAGCTTATCGTAACGCCCTTCAAGCAAACGGTAATCTTGTTTGAGTAACGTAATTTTACTTTCTAAGTTTAGCTGTTGAATTTTCTCAGCCACATAAGCGTGTTGTTCATCAGAAATCGTCGTAGTTGTCACATGGCAATCGTAATGGGTGGCAGCATATATTGCAAAGGCGCCCCACCCTGTACCAATTTCAATTACCTTGTCACCCTCTTGCAAATCAACTTGCTCGCAAATAAGCGCTAGCTTGTGCGACTGGGCTTGCTCTAGTGTTGCTTTTTGGGATGGGTAGACAGCGCAAGAATAAAGCATTTCGTCACTTAGAAAAGAGCTATACAAATCATTGCCTAAGTCATAATGAGCAGCAATATTCTTTTTTGAACCACTTGATGAGTTCTTATTTTTTAAATGATTAATGCGATGCGCTAAGCCACTCAAAAAGGCAAATTTTTTCTCAAACGCGTCAAGCTGATCTTGATTTAATGCAAATATTTCAATCAGCTGTGTTAGATTATCGCACTCCCAATAACCTAGAATATACGCTTCCCCAGCCCCTACACTACCGGATAATGCAAACAGCTTATACATTGCAGGATCTTTGACAGTCACGGTCACATTTAAAGAGCTACTTGGGTTACCGAATTGAATACGTTCATTTTCTTCAACAAGTGTGATGCAACCAATATTAATGCTATTAAAAGCACCGGTTACAAGCTTTTTGTAGATTTTTGTTAACCAACTCGTTGTATGAGTCTGTGTTAAGTTTGATACCTTTTCCATCACATCACCTAGTTTGTTTCTCTTGCTTGCCCGAGTGACCAATAAAAGGCACACGTTTACAAAACAACTTCAGCGCATGAATATAAATCCCCTTGAAAATACTAAGGGTCATCGCTGGGAAACGTTTAAGTACAGCACTTACTTGTTGTTTAGTAAGCGGCTGCCTTTGCAGTCTCAATGTTGCATCAAACAAGAGTTTTTCGTCTTTTTTATTTTCAATATGAATCATGGTGTTATCAGAACTTTGTCTGACACTCCAATGATAGTTCATATCTAAGTTCATGAAAGGTGATACGGAGAAAACCTTTTTAAAGTTCACTTTTTTTTGCAGGGGTACGACATAATAATGACGTTCATTCCAAGGGGTATTACTTACCTCAGCAAGCATGTGGCTAAATTCGCCATTCGGTGTCTGATAAAAGAAAAAGTTTACAGGGCTAAAATAAATTCCGAAGCAGCGCATTTGCCCAAGCATGAAAACATGACTGAATGTTTGCGTGACACCGAGCTGTGCGATTTTATCGAGTGCTCGCTGTTTTACAGGTAATTGCATGTCAGTTTGATAGTTAAAATAGTCACTTTGATTGAACTTCAGCGCTTTAAAACCATCACTGCCGAGCCAAGGATGAATACCGTTCAATTCTTCAGGCCGTGATAAATCAACCCACATCATATAAAGTGGGTATTTGAAGTGGTGCTCCTTCACCGCAAATCGTCGGTGACGAATATCACCGACATAAATTGCGCTATTCAAACTCTACTCCGAGTTGCTTTGCGACATTTACAGCACTTCTAACACCATCTTCATGGAAGCCGTTATACCAATAGGCACCACAAAAATAACTGTTATTTTTTCCGTCTATGAGTGACTTTTTCTTTTGGGCCGCAATAGATTGTTTATTAAAAACAGGGTGATGATATGTAAACTCTCTGAGGATTTTATCTTTACTGATCCCTTCAAGGTGGTTCAACGTGACACAAAATTGCGTATCACTTTTGATGCCCTGTAAAATATTCATTTGATATGTTACTACAGCCGCTTTATCCGTGTTGTCATTCAGTAAGTAATTCCAACTGGCCCAAGCAGCTTTACGTTTAGGTAAGAGCGCCGTGTCTGTATGTAGCACCACTGAATTAGCTGTATATGGCATTGCAGCTAGCACTGCTTTTTCATCTTCACTTGGGTCTAGTAATAATTTGAGGGCTTGATCTGAATGACAGGCAAACACCACTTTATCAAAGGTTTCAGTATGACCATCGTCAAAATGAATATGAGCACAGTCTTCAGCGCGTGAAACCGAGCTAATGTTGCTGTTCAAACGAATTTTGTCCGCAAAACCTTGTATCATAGGTTTAATATACTCGCGCGATCCACCTGGTATTACGTACCACTGTGGGCGATTAGTAATGTCCAATAAACCATGGTTATAGAAGAACTTAACAAAAAACTCAACGCCTACTTGGGTCATCTCTTTTATGCTAGTCGACCAAATAGCCGCGCCCATCGGTAAAATGTAATGTAAGCGGAAAAATTCATTAAAATTGTGCTCATCTAAAAGCTCGCCCAGCGTTTGATTTTCTGTATAAGTTTGCTTGGCATGCAGCGCTTTACAGACATCATTGAAGCGCACAATATCTTTCAATAACTTCCAAAATTTAGGGCGGAAAATATTGCGCTTTTGAGCAAATAAACTGAAAAAAGTATGACCATTATACTCAAAGCCAGTGCCTTCATTATGCACACTAAAACTCATTTGTGTCTTTTGTCGATCGACACCTAAACGGTCTAATAACTTTTCAAAATACGGGTATGTTCTATCGTTAAAAACTATAAACCCCGTATCAACAGCATATTCAACGCCACCGAGGTTAACATCGATGGTTGCAGTATGGCCGCCTATGTAATCGTTTTTCTCAAATACAGTTACATCGTAATGTTTATGCAGTAGGTGTGCGCAGCTTAATCCCGCTATGCCAGACCCAATTACAGCCACTTTTTTCAACGTGATAATCCTTTTGCAAGCTTCAACCATAATGGCATTGGAAGCATTCTTAAAAATTTTAAAATGAAGGTAAAACGATGGGGGAAATGCACTTCTTTGCGCCTTTTCTTAACCCCTTTGTAAATATAATTTGCAGCCTGTTCAGCCGTTACAGCCATAGGCATTGGGAAGTCATTTTTATCTGTTAATGGCGTTTTCACAAAACCAGGGTGTACAAGAGTGACATCTACATCAGTTAAATCCACCGTGAGGCTATTGGCTAAATAACTCACTCCGGCTTTGGAAGCTCCATATGCTTGACTGCGAGGCAAAGGAAGATATGTCACACTGGAACTTACTATAACAAGTTGACCACCAGATTTAATTCTTGGCAGCAATGCCTCTAAGCAATATCCCATACTCAGTAAGTTGGTGGTAACAACACGCTCAAACAAGCTGCTGTCAAAGTGACGTGCATCATCAATGTACTCACAATTACCTGCGTTTAAAATAACGCGGTCAAACTCATTGTAAGCAACTGTACTGGAGCGTATATCCTGTAAGTTTGTAGCATCAAATTGGCAGCTTTCGATGTGGCTATGTTGACTCAGCTCAGTAAGTTTCTCTGTATTTCTACCACAGGCAATAACGTTTTCTCCGTGCTCTGCGTATAGCCTAGCAAGTGCTTCACCAATCCCTGAGGTTGCTCCTGTAATTAAAGTAGTCATTATGCACTTGTCCTTTTATCAATATAACGTATTGCTGTACCAAGAAGCGGAATATGCCTATATAGGAGTGCGCCTACATCAAAGTAATCCTGATGATTAACTATTTTATCTCCCTCAAAAACTAAACGGCTGTGTCCCTCAACGGCAATGCTATTGCCATTATTTAGTTTTGGGTGGCGATAATGCATCGTCCAATAGATAAAGGCTTTGTTATTGCTACTTTCAGTGTCTTTTATCGAAAACTGGCAAGACACCACATTTGCGTATAAATTTTCAAAGTAATGATGGAGTGACTCAAGACCGTTCACGGTATGCAGTGGATCAGTAAATTGGATATCTGGGTGATAGATATCATCAAGTAGCTGCACGTTGTTTTTGTTCAGTGATTGGTAAATTTCAATAAACCTATCGAGAGTCACCTTATCCATATCACACCTTAAATGCGTTTAGCGCACGTTCTCGTGCAGCTTTATGATCAACAATTGCTGGCCAATAACTGCTAGACTTTCCTTGCTTAGCTAAATAATCATGAGGAAAGTGAATTTGCTTCGCAGGTATTTTTTCCAGCTCTGGTAGATATTTACGAATAAATTCACCATCTGGATCAAAACGCTCACTTTGAGTAATTGGATTAAAAATACGGAAATAAGGTTGTGCGTCACATCCAGTGCTTGCTGCCCACTGCCAGCCGCCATTATTTGAAGCCAAATCACCATCAATCAAATGCTTCATGAAAAAGCGCTCACCCTTTCGCCAATCAATAAGTAGGTGCTTTGTTAAAAAGCTTGCAACCACCATACGTAAACGGTTATGCATCCAGCCTGTTTGCACTAACTGGCGCATTGCAGCATCAACAAGAGGATAACCCGTTTTCCCCTCGCACCATGCTTTAAAGTCACTGTCGTCGTTACGCCACTCAACCGCATTATATTTGTCGTTAAAGTTTGCGTACTTGCTTAGGCGCGGATAAACCGATATGAGGTGTCGGTAAAATTCTCGCCAAATTAACTCATTGACCCAGCAAAACAAATTGCTTTTCGCACTTTTTAATATATCAGGGTGACGCTGTTGAATCAGCGCAAGAAGCTGATGAACACTAATAATACCTAACGCTAAATAAGGACTCAGACCTGATGTGCCTTTAATGCTTGGGATATCTCGCTGCTCTTGATAAGAGGCAAGCTTTTCATCTATAAAGCGGGTACAGACATGACTTAAGGTCTCATCATCAACGGGCCACTTTTGCGAGCTTCCATCTGATTTGAGTAATTTACTTTCTTGCCACTCGATTTTGTCATGCATTTTAGGCGGCTCAGCAAAGTAGAAATGTGTATCTTGATACTCTTTAAGCCATGCATTTTTAAATGGAGTATAAACCTTAAACATCTCACCACTTTGGTTTTTGATACTACCAGGGGGGGCAATCACATCACCATCATAAGTGTAAAATGAGACCCCAAGGCTGTCGGCTTTATCTACAAAGGCACGATCGCGCTCAACTTCATTTAGCTCATACTCGTTATTAACGTAAACATTTTTTACTGCATTTTCTTCGCAAAAATCGGCTAGTTTCTCAACGCAACCGGCGTAGTCTCCAGCATCAATGAGATGCAACTTTATACCTTTAGTTGCTAATAACTCGCCTAAAAAGGCAAGCCTGCGTTTTAATAAATCTAGCTGAATATCAGCGACATCATGCGCTTGCCACTGCTTTTCAGTTATAAAAAATACAGCATGTTGGCAGCCATTCTCGATCGCTTGATACAGAGCGTCGTTATTAAAAAGGCGCAAATCGCGCCTAAACCAGAATAGTGTGTTCATTAAATTCCGTAGCGTAGTTTAAGTTCGTTCGGATAAGGGTCTAAGTACACTTGCTGACTTAGATATTCATTTGGATGAACTTTGAGGTGATGCTTTATCAGCGTTAATGGCACATACAGTGGCACTAACCCTTGCCGATACTCGTCTATCGCATCGCGTAACTCTTGCTTTTCAATCTTAGAGAGTGACTTTTTAAAATAACCTTGCAAGTGCATAAGTGTGTTCGCATTATTTTTGCGAGAAGCAGGCTTTTTCAAAGCTGTCATCAAACCAAAAATGTAATCACTTGCTAATGCTTGAATATCGTGACCATCAAATGTGCCCAGTAAATTGCCTAAATTACGGTATGCTTCGTAGTTGTGAGCCATCAAAAGATACTTATACTGAGCATGAAATTGGGTCAAACGATGCACGGTTAAAGGTTGTTCATTCAGCGTTTGCCAATGTTTGTAAGTGTATACACGCATAACGAAATTCTCTCGTAAATGCATGTCGTTCAAGCGCCCGTTCTCTTCACATGGCAATAGTGGATTATGCGCCATTATTTGCTCAGCAAAAAAGCCCACACCTTCAGAGGTGTTACCTGTACCTTCTTCGTTGTAAATTTTGATACGCTCCATACCACAGCTGGGGCTTTTGGCGCAAAAAACAAAACCACTTAGCTCAGCTGTTTGCTCCGTAGCAACTCGCTTTCCGTATTCTGTAAGTTTTGGTCCTACGTCCCCCGTGCCGTCAGGGCGACAAACTTTAATTGTATCACCCACTCTCACTTGGCGGATGGTTGGTCGTGGGATAGGTAATCCGACAGCCACTTCAGGGCAAAACTTCTTATACTCAACATGGTTAGCAAGCTCGTCCATACAAAAGTTAGATTTTTTATGACCACTATCAAAACGAACTTTATCGCCAGCAAGACAGGCACTAATACCTATTTTAATTGTTGATTGCAGCATAGGATCCCTAATAGATTAAATTACCAATTGGGTTAAGTAATTTGCTAATACCTTTATTAAAATGCAGCGCACTACTTACCACTGTAAAACACAAACAGCCTTCAGCCGTTTTTGGTGTATGGTTATGGCGTCCATCCAGCATCATAAAATCTCCTGGTACATAACTGCCATCTTCATCGCTAAACTCACCATCAAGTAATAAGGTTAGCTCAAAACCTGTGTGAGTGTGCTCTGGAATTTCACCACCGGCGTCGATATGTAAAAGACTTGCTCTGAGCGCCCCATCATCCAATGCAATTCGTGAACGTGCTAATTTACCTATTTGCATAAAGCTACTGTGCCCAATGCGAGTTAGCGCTCTAGGTAAGGTGTACTCTTTATCCTTAACCTCTACTTTGATAGCCGGTTGTTCATATACTTCATCAACACTCTCATCCGAGGTGATGTTGTCGAACATGATCTGATCAAAGCAAATGTCATCGTCGTTAACGACGTCTTCAAATGCAATGTTTGCATTTTTAGCTTCAAGTGTAGCGAGTTGCTTTTGACAAACAGGACACATCTCAACATGAATAGCAACCGCGACACTTAGCGTAGCCGGCAAATTGCCCTCACTAAATTGCACTAATAATTCGTTGCTCGGATGATGCTTAATCATGTTGCTCTCCCATTTCGTTGCGTAACTTCTGCAAGGCTAGACGAAGTCGAGACTTCACCGTACCTACGGGAATGTTTAAATGCTCTGCAAGTTGCTCTTGTGACATATCTTGAAAATAAACGCCACGCACTACTTCACGTTGAGCTTGTGGTAAACGATCTAGATACTGTTTAATTTGCTTATCTTCAAGGTGATCGCTGAACTCATGTTGCCCAGGCTCGGCTTCATCAATAAGCGGCCAAATATCTTCACTAATACACTCTTCTTTGCTGCTTTTCATTTTTCTGAGCATATCGAAAGATGCATTTCGCATCACTGTGTATACCCACGTTGTCGCAGCACCTTTTTCTGGATGGTATAAGTGTGCCTTTCTCCAAACCGAAGTGAGCGTTTCCTGTACCAATTCCATAGCTTGAGCCTCAGAACCAAACTGTTTGATTCCAAAACGCTTTATTTTTGGCGAAAAATATTGGAAAAGAAAAGCAAATGCACGCTTGTCACGGGAAGTGGCAACAGCGAATAGCGAATCAGCAAGCTCTTTGCTCGGTGTCTCTGGCATGGCAGTAAATTGACCTGTTTTAGGTTTACAACCTGTTTGAAGTTGTTGACTTACCATTTTAATGTCATCCAATTATTGTCGTAACAAGCAATACGTATTCAGACAGGGTTCGGATCATATTAATCAGTAAATTCTGTATTAATTAGAGTATGGAGGAAAGTGAGTAAGTTTTCAAAGTTAGATTCAAAGGCAAGTTGTTGTTTTTTAACTAGTGAAATAGGTAAAATTTCAAGCCAACGCGCAGCAACCCAAGCCAAATCATCGTAGTGTGGCGCTGAGTAGAGTGCAGATAAATCAGGCTGATTAGCAAACACTGAACGAAGCGTTTCGCTTAATGAAGCATTGTCCTGATCCAAAGGTATTTTCTTATACCAAACAGGCTCAATTACTGCTTCAACATCAGCATAACGAAGCATATTTTTGTCTTGGAATGGATTGTGAATTGTGACAGCAGTTTGTGCATAAACATCTATCAAGAGCTGACCACTGTCGTCTTGATTGAAGTCATTAATTTGCATTAAACAACCTAGGTTAGGCAAGTTGAACTCAGTATCGTGCTGATAAGTACAAAGCACAAATCCCGTGTTATCTTTCGCGGCTTCTTTAACCATGTCAAGATAACGCTGCTCAAATATTCTAAGTTTAGTTGCCCCCTCTGGAAGAATAAAAACCGGTAGGGGAAAAATCGCACGCTTCATAAAGTCTACTATTCAAAATATCACATGCCTCTAATTACGTGCGCTTTTCATTTGCCGATCAATATTTCATGAAATCTTCATTTATGCCCAGTAAATTAAAAGTTGAACCATTGTGCAACGTTTCTAAATAATTCGATTGACGCGTACGCACTCAGTAAACTCAAAACGGGTGCAACCATAAGTAAAAATAAACTGATTTCACTACTCATTAGGTGTTTCCTTACTGCTTATTTTCTACAACAGGTGCTTTAGCAATAACGGTTGATTTGTCATTTTCCTTAACAACCTCTTCGCTCATGTATTCGTTGAGTAATTGCTGAGCATCAAATTCAATACTGTTTGTCACATTTTGTTTAAGCTCATTACTCGCTTGTTGAACATAACTTTTTAGCGATTGAGTAATTGTGTTACTAATATCTAATTCAAAGTCAGTCGCACTTGCTTGAGTAGACCCTAATACAAGTAACGCAGCTGTCGTAAGTTTAAGTGAGTTATTCATAATGATATTCCTTGTCTCTTTAAGTAATTAGTCGTAACTACTTAATCAAAGGTTGTGCCAGCATGAAAATATTTTACAACCACTTAATTTTTAAAGACTTTTAATTAATTTTATTTTTCCACTCTATTCAGCATTGGTTAATAAAACCAATCACCTTAATGTTTTTGACTAACTATTAGCGAAAAAATAAACGTTGATATGCTCAGCGTACACTTGTACACTGAAATTGTTTTTACAATCACTTTTAGAGAGTTTATGACTGTTCAGTTACCCTACTCACGTCAAGAAGAACAACTCAATGTACTAACTCATAGCTTGGGCGTGTTATTTGCTTTTTACGTACTGTGGGATTTGATTTCGCAATCAAAAGCTGTGTCAGCAACAGTCAGTGCGATTGTTTATGGTTCAAGTTTGCTGGTACTTTTTATGGCATCAACACTTTACCATGCAAGTACCAAAGCGCGTTTGCGTGCCATCTATAAAAAATGTGATCATTGCGCTATTTATTTGCTAATTGCTGGCACTTACACACCATATCTCGTCATATCATTATCGGGAATGTGGGCAATTGCAGCGCTGGTATTTATTTGGAGTTTAGCAATAGGCGGGGTCATTTATAAATTGGCGGTAAAAAATGGCAATAAAAAAGTATCACTCGCAACCTACTTATTAATGGGTTGGTTTGCCCTTGCCCTTGTCTACCCCCTGTACTTAAATTTAGATCACAGCGCCTTATGGTGGTTATTAGCAGGAGGTATTGCTTACAGTCTTGGTACTTTTTTTTACAGTGCTAAAACACGCCACTATAGCCATGCTATTTGGCACGTATTTGTACTTGTTGGGTGTGTATGTCACTACCTATCAATCAGTTTATATGTTTTTTAATCCCATTGGTGTAAACGCATATTGATTTTAGCTTTATTAAAGCTCACCCCTTCACTGATTAATTTTTGCCGTTGTTCAAGGTGTTTACTCGTCCCTTCTGGAAAAGAGATTTTACCTTGGCTATTCACAACGCGATGCCATGGAATAATTGAATCACTAGGCATTTCTTTTAATAAGCGGCCAACCAGTCTGGCATTTTGCGGGTAACCCGCAAGCGTAGCAACTTGCCCATAACTTGCTACTTTACCTGAAGGAATAGAGGCTATTATTGTAAAAATTAACTCTTCTTTAGTTGCCTGTTGCATAGGCTTGCTCCGTATATTCTTTACTTACCTCACTAAAGGCTTGCCAAATTGATCTTGCAACTGGACCATGATGCACTGAATGTTGCCTAAACACGCGAATTTCTGCGCCAAACTGGTGCTCTCTATCCGTAATTTTTATTTGCTGTAACAAACCTGATTCTATTTCAGCCTGACAATGTTGCAGACTTATCATTGCCCAGCCAGCACCAGAGAGTAAAAACGACTTAACACTGGTAATATCATCTATTTTCATTAAAGCTGAGCCAAGGTTGTAAGATAGCCTGTCAGAGTCAAAACTCAGATCACTTTCAAACATAGCCAGACATGGGTAATTTTGTATCTCGGCAAAACTAATCTCTCTTGGCACGACATGAGGAGCACTGACAATACCAATATCAAACTTACCTATCGGTAAACTTTCGAGATCCCCTGTTGCATGAAACAAATCAAACCATGGCCCAATACCTAAATCTGCCTGCAAGCTATTAACTTGCTCTAAAGACACAAATCGTTTTCCTGAAGAAATACTAAACTCAGTACTTGCAAAGCACTTAAAGGTTTCGCTTATCACTTGATTATAACTATGCTGATGACACAGTTGCTCGTAGCAAATTCTGTAACTGGCTTCATTACCCAGCGCAAGTTCTTTTGCTAAAGACGCCAACTCACTGTTTGCATTGAGTAATTGGCGTGCTTCACGATAAAAAATGCGCCCTTTCTCTGTTAAACCTAAGCGATACTGATTTCGATCTAACAGTTCAAAACCAAGCTCCGACTCAAGCTTCTTTATAGCAAGCGTCAATGCAGGTTGTGTTTTGTGTAATGCCACAGCTGCTTGGCTTAAACTAGAGCTTTGCACGATTGCATCTAAAATTGTTAATTGATTTAAATTCATTAATCGCCAAAACCATTAAAAAAACTAATGATGTTTCTAAAATTTAATAATTTTTATTTTATATCTTTGCAGCGTATCCTGCATCAAATTTATGCTTTCATATCTATGGAGAAGACAATGAGATTGGCATCCGCCGTATTAATGAGCAGCGTGTTTTTGTTACTTACGGCATGTACAGAGCAAGCAGCACAAAGTGACGTTGAACAAGTTGTTCGCCCAGTTAAACTTTTCAATATAAACAGTAACTCAGATCAAGCAATCCGCAGCTTTCCAGCTGAAGTTGTGGCTAACCAAGGCTCTTATCTCGCTTTTAGAGTTAACGGAGAGTTACTTGAGTTTCCAGCACTTGCAGGCCAACATGTTGAAAAAGGAGAGCTTTTAGCCAAACTCGATCCAGAAGATTTCGAACTTCAGTATGAAGAGCGTAAAGCACGTTTTGAACTTGCTGAATCGCAACTTGAACGTGTACAGAAATTATTTGACCGCTCCATTGCCAGCCAGTCAGAGTTAGATCAGGCCATTGCCAATAAACAAGTGGCAGAATCTGCAATGAAAATTGCCAAAACCAACCTAGATAACAGTGAATTACGCGCTCCATTTGCAGGCACTGTCGCAAAAGTATTTGTGAAAAACTTTGAGAATATCCAAGCTAAACAAAATATTTTACGACTTGAAACCCGCGACTTAATGGATGTGGTTATCCAAATACCTGAAAAGCTTATCGCTCGTATAGACAAAGACGTGCAATACCAACCAGAAGTCGTCTTTGATGGTTATCCAGATAAATCTTATCAGCTGACAATAAAAGAGTTTGATACCCAAGCCGACCCGACAACGCTGACCTATAAAGTGGTATTTTCGTTACCTGTGCCAGAAGATTTTAACCTACTTGCAGGTATGACAGGTCGTGTGGATATTGATTTAAGCAAAATCACTAGCTCACAATCAGCCTACACATTACTGCCAGTTGAAGCGGTTTTCTCTGAGCCTACAGAGCCTGAAGGAAAGAATAGTTATGTATGGGTTTTTGATGAAAATAGCGGCCAAGTACATAAACAAGCTGTTAAAGTCGGGCAATTACACCGCGATGGAATTGAAGTGCTTTCGGGCATTGAAAAAGGCCAAACAGTTGTCGCGGCTGGCGTACACTTTTTAGAAGAAGGTATGAAAGTTCGTCCATGGCAAAAAGAGCGAGGCTTATAATGAGTTTTGCAGCACTGGCCATTGAACGTAAAGTCGTAAGCTGGATGTTTGCCCTGTTTCTGCTAATTGGTGGCACAGTGGCATATTTTGGTTTAGGACAGCTTGAAGACCCTGAATTCACCTTAAAAAAAGCGATGGTGATCACCCTATACCCAGGCGCCTCTCCCCAGCAAGTTGAAGAAGAGGTCACCTTCCCTATAGAAAATGCCATTCAACAACTCCCCTATGTTGATTATGTAACAAGTATTTCATCTCCTGGTAAGTCGCAAATAACCGTTGAAATGAAAAGTAATTATCGCAAACAAGACCTACGTCAAATTTGGGATGAACTGCGCCGAAAAATTAATGATCAAGCATCGTCAATGCCTTCAGGGGTATACCCAAGCAAAATCATGGATGATTTTGGGGATGTATACGGTGTGATGTACGCCGTAACTGGTGACGGCTATTCTTATGATGAACTCAAAGATTACGTTGATTATTTAAAACGCGAACTTGTACTAGTCGAGGGTGTAAGCAAAGTGACCGTAGGCGGTGAGCAACAAGCCCAAGTGATGGTCGAAATCTCTACGCGTAAACTTGCCCAACTCGGCATTTCACCAAACCGTATTTATCAACTGTTACAGACTCAAAATAGCGTCTCTAATGCGGGTAAAGTACGTGTCGGTGATGAATCAATTCGCTTACACCCAACAGGTGAATTTAAAGATGTTAAAGAGCTTGAAAACCTGCTTATTTCAAAGCCAGGTGAAAACGAGCTTATTTACCTAGGTGATGTAGCAACCGTGTTTCGTGAATATGCCGAAGTCCCCACCAACATCATTCGCTACAATCAACAACAGGCTTTATTGGTAGGTGTGTCTTTCAGCTCAGGCGTTAACGTTGTTGATGTAGGCATGAACATTGATGAGCACTTAGCTTCACTAGAATACCAACGCCCCCATGGTATGGAAATTAACAGTGTATATAATCAACCTGCTGAAGTTGAAAAGTCTGTCAGTGGCTTTATTATCAGCTTACTTGAAGCTGTTGCCATTGTAATTGTAGTGCTGCTGCTCTTTATGGGCTTTAAAAGTGGTGTCTTAATTGGCGTTATTTTGCTTTTGACCGTGCTAGGTACTTTCATATTCATGAAGTTATTTGCCATCGATTTGCAGCGTATTTCACTAGGTGCGTTAATCATTGCACTCGGTATGTTGGTTGATAATGCAATTGTTGTCACCGAAGGCATACTTATCAACCTAAAGCGCGGGCAAACAAAACTACAAGCCGCAACCAATATTGTTAATCAAACAAAATGGCCTTTGTTAGGTGCAACGGTTATTGCTATCACTGCATTTGCTCCGATTGGTTTGAGCTCAGATGCAAGTGGTGAATTTGCCGGAAGCCTTTTCTGGGTGCTCTTTATTTCATTATTACTCAGTTGGATTACTGCAATTACCCTCACTCCTTTCTTTGCTGACTTAATGTTTAAGCAAGCCAAAGAGAAAGAGCCGCACCATGACGAAGACCCCTACCAAGGTGTTATTTTTAACGTTTATAAGGGTGTTCTTCATACCTCTATGCGTTATCGGAAAACCACCCTTTTATTGATGGTTGTGATGTTAGTGAGTGCGGTGTTTGGTTTTAAGTTTATAAAGCAATCATTCTTCCCAGCATCAAACACACCGATGTTTTATGTTGATTACTGGCAAACACAAGGTGCTGATATACGCAGTACGATAGACGGTGTTGCTAAGCTTGAAAAATTCTTACAAGCAGACCCGCTCGTTGAAGAAATCACCACCACGGTGGGCCAAGGTGCACCGCGCTTTATGTTGACCTACGCACCAGAAAAATCATACCCAGCCTATGGGCAATTGATTATTCGCGTAACAGATCGAGAAGCCGTTACAACCATGATCGAGAAGGTGCGAGATTATCAACACAAACATGTACTTGACGCTCAACTAAAAGTTAAGCGCATGGAAATTGGCCCGTCGACTGATGCTAAGATTGAAGCGCGTTTTTCGGGTGCTGATCCTGTCATACTTCGTCAATTGGCTAAGCAGGCAAAAGATATACTGCATCAAGATGCAGGTGCATTTAATATTCGTGATGATTGGCGAGCACGTTCGAAACTTATCCGCCCACAGTTTAACGAGCAAAAAGCCCGTCGCTTGGGTATTGCCAAGTCTGATCTAGACCAGCTACTACTCACCAGCTTATCAGGCAAGCAAGTTGGTGTTTATAAAGACGGCACACAAATGCTACCTATCATTGCTCGCTCACCTGCGGAAGAGCGTTTAAACGTTGAGAGCTTACGTGACTTACAAATTTACAGCCCTGTACTAGGTGTATTTGTGCCTGTGACACAGGTGGTTGATGACTTTGTGGTTGAGTGGGAAGACAGCCTCATCATGCGTCGCGATCGCAAACGAACTATTACAGTCATGGCTGATCATGATGTTATTGGCGATGAAACCCCAGCCAAGCTGTTCGCCCGTGTCCGTAAAGATATAGAAGCTATTGATTTACCACGTGGTTATGAGCTGCAATGGGGTGGTGAATATGAATCATCAACAGACGCCCAAAAAGCAATCTTTGGCTCATTGCCGCTTGGCTATCTAGCTATGTTTGCCATTACTGTATTGTTATTCAACTCAGTGAAGCAGCCTCTCGTAATTTGGGCAACCGTGCCGCTTGCCATTGTTGGTGTGAGCGCAGGCTTATTGCTAATGAATGCGGCTTTTAGCTTTATGGCTCTACTGGGCTTACTCAGCTTAAGTGGTATGTTAATTAAAAATGGTATCGTCTTGGTTGATCAAATAAATATTGAACTAGATAGTGGCAAAGAACCATACAAAGCGGTATTCGATTCAGGCGTGAGTCGTGTTCGTCCTGTTGCTATGGCTGCGATCACCACCATTTTAGGGATGATCCCACTGTTATTTGATGTGTTCTTCCAATCAATGGCAGTAACCATTATGTTTGGTCTAGGTTTTGCGACAATACTTACGCTTATCGTCGTGCCTGTTCTATACACTATGCTGTTCAAAATCAAGGTGCCTAAACAGCGTCATAGCAGCTAAATACGCTTACTTAAGGTATCCCTTGAAAAGTTATTTTCAAGGGATACACTAAAAACTAATGGTATTTATAGTCAATTAACTGCTCTATACGATAAGCAATTTCTATTAATTCTTTCTCACTTAATGAGCCACCTGTAACAGATAGCCCAACTGGCATATGGTGCACTTTCCCCATTGGCAGAGTTAAATGAGGGTATCCCGAAACAGCAGGAAAACTAGAAAAGCTGCCAGTAAAGTGATCACCATTAATGCGGTCTATCGACCAAGCGGGCGTTAAAGTAACGGTAATAATGGCATCGAGGTCATGCTCCTTGAGCATTTTATCTAGGCCGTCTTCTCTGGTCGCTTGGTGAACATTTTGCAATGCTTTTACGTAACTTGGGTCAGTCAACTTGGCTTTTTTCTGAGACTTTTCAAATATCTCTTGTTGAAAATAAGGCATTTCGAGGGCTGCGTGTGTTTGATTAAATTCGATTAATTTTTTCAGTGTCAGTGTATTGTACTCGTTTGGTAATTGAGCGAGGTAGTCGTTTAACGTCGCTTTGAATTCATACAGCAATACATCATAGCTATCTTGATAAAAATTAGCATAAGGCTCTGTCGATAACCCCTCCACTAATACCGCTCCCTCTTTTTCAAGTACTTTTTTAGTCTTATTGAAAAGTAACTCAACGTGCTCATGAGCGAGTGGCGCAGCATAAAGCACGCCTAAGCGTTTTCCTTTTAGAGAATGTTTCGAAGTTTCAGGCATATAGTCATCGTTCATACGCTCTTTGGCTATTTTTGTTGCAGCGTCTTTATCATCAACACCTTGCATCACTGAAAGTAAAATAGCCGCATCAACCACAGAGCGAGTCATAGGGCCTGCGGTATCTTGCGTATGTGAAATTGGCACAATACCAGTGCGACTTAACAAACCCACTGTGGGCTTGATACCAACAATCCCATTTGCAGAAGACGGACAAGTAATTGAGCCATTGGTTTCAGTGCCAATCGCTGCCACACTTAAAAATGCCGCAACAGCTGCACCAGAGCCAGAACTAGAACCACATGTAGAACGATTTAAATCATGTGGGTTACGGGTTTGTCCACCAACCGCACTCCACCCAGATGATGAACGCTCAGAGCGCATATTAGCCCACTCACTTAAGTTTGTTTTACCTAAAATAATGGCACCTGCATTTCTAAGCTTGGCGATAATCGGCGCATCTCTATGTGTAAAGTTATCTTTTAATGCCAACGAGCCTGCCGTTGTCGCCATCTCTTTAGTTTCAATGTTATCTTTTATTAACAGAGGTATGCCGTGTAGAGGACCACGTATTTTCCCTTTGCTTAACTCTTCATCCAGTTGCTTTGCAATACCTAAAGCGTTTGGATTCATTGCAATCACTGCATTGAGTTGCGGATTAAGTGTCTCTACTTGTTGAATAAAAAATTGTGTTAATTCAGTTGAAGTTAGCTGATTAGCTTTCATCGCTTGAATGAGTTGTGGAATAGTACTTTGCTGAACAATTTCTTTTATCGCTTGAGACCTTTGCTCTGTAACGGGTGTGTTTTCGTTTGCAGATAATTTAAAACTCAAACACATTGTCATTAAAGATAAGCCTAATGTTAACTTAATGAGCATACGCCTAACCTTGTTTTTTCCTATATACATTTTTTACCCCTTTTTTATAATTTTTATAGGGTTGTGCTTGGCAATTACTGCTGCATTGTTCTACTTTCATGCAAGAGCAATCTGCAACTTTTAACGCAGTGAGCGTAAAATTAACCCTCTAAAATGATTAAGTATTTTTGCAGATTAGTATCAGTACCGATTTATAGTCTACCCTGATTAGAATGAAGGGCGCTAGTTTTTAGGCTTTAAATATCGAAAAGTAAATAACGAATGGGTGTGGGCTGTTATATTAAAATATGCTGAATTGGGGCAATGCTAGAGACACCCAGCATTGCTCCATTTTTAGTAGGCTTAAACCTTAAAGAAACTTATAAGTTTAACCATAGCTTGTGTTTGATTTTCGAGTAGTCGCGTTTGTTTGCTGATATCACTTAAGCTCGATGCGTTATCATCCGCAAGTGCCTTTATTTTTACAACATTCGCATCGACTTCTGCGGCAACAGATGACTGCTCTTCAGCCCCCACGGCAACTTGATTATTGGCCTCGACGATATCGTTAATCGAATACACAATTTTCTCAAGTGATGCGGTCGAATCATTTGTTAAAGCTGCAACCATTTGCCCTTTTTCATTTGATGTTTTCATAACATCAACGACATTGTCAGCACCAAGCTTGATTGCTTCGATAATGTTGGTGATCTCACTAATAGAGTCTTGAGTGCGCTGTGCAAGCGTGCGCACCTCGTCAGCAACTACCGCAAAACCACGCCCTTGCTCACCGGCACGGGCCGCTTCAATGGCTGCATTCAAGGCAAGTAGATTGGTTTGATCTGCTATATTACGGATCACATCTAATATCCCTTCAATGTTAGCTGTATTTGAGCTTAAACTTGTGACAACTTCCATCGCGTTTAATAACGCATCCGCAAGCTCACTCATTGCAACATCGGTTTGGCCAACCACAGCTTTAGACTGTTCTACGCCCTCTTCTGCATTGTGGCTTGTTTGTGAGGCGCCACTTGCACTTTGTGCAATTTGTAACGCAGCTGCAGCCATTTCGTTTATAGCAGTTGCGACCATATCTGTTTCAAGTTGCTGTTGAGAAACAGAATCTGTTGCGCCCGATACTGAATTCGTTATTTGGCAACTTGATGCTTCTATTTCTTTGGTAACTTGAACAACTTGATCAACAACATTACGTAACGCATTCGCCGATTCGCTTAACGCGGTATTTAACTGGCTAAACTCATCGCTGCCTGTAACCTGAATAGTTTGGCTCAGATCCCCCTTCGCTATATGAGATGCAAAATCAATAGACAGATTTAACGGCCCCATAATACTGCGAATAATCCACCAGCCAACGGAGATCGCAATGGCAAACGCAATCATAACAACTATAGCCATTATCAGCTGCACGGCGTTTTCTCGCTCACTGGCAATCACTTGCTCTTCTTCAACAAGTTTTGATGCTGCCTCTGAAGCGCTGTTAGCAACGCGTAGCATATCAGCTTGAATAGTGTTTAATTCATCGTAAGTAGCAACTGTCGATTTAAACACTTGATAATAATGAGCTATATCATCCAATAAATCATTGAGTAAGGCTTGTGTACTGGCAGCAAGCATTATTTTCTTTAGACTATTAACATTACTTTTAAGTTGGCTAATTTGATTAGAAATATCGCTCTCTAGTTGCTTAGTAGGCGCAGTATTATAACGCCACACATTGACACGAATTTCTGCAAAATCATCCCGTACTTGCTTGGCTTTTAAAAAACGGCCAAACTCCGAAAAATCTGATTGATGAGTTGAAAAGTATTGCTCAATACTGTTTAGCGTCTCGTCTATGCCATTGATGACAGAATGAGCTGCTTGATTAACCTCATCGCGAGCATTGATTTGTTTTTTCTTAGCAGATACGAAACGTTCAAACAATTGCGTGAAATCGTTAATTCCCTGTTTTATTGTATTGACTTGAGTCACACTCTGCTCAACTGCCATTTGGCTTTTAGCCGCATTCAATGTGCTAATTGCTTCTTGCGCTTCGCTCAATACTTTTTTGGTGAAATCAGGGTTTTCCTGAATCATATAATCAGCTTGAGCCAGTCGTGATGTATATAAACTTGCATCTGCAAATGTGAGATTTAACATTATGTCTGTTTGTGTTGCTTGAGATTTTAATGAAAATGAAGCGTACACACCCAATCCCAACATTAAAAACAACACAGCGGCAAACATTGCATAAAGTTTTTGTTTAATAGTCAATTTTTCGTATCCATTAATAAATTCAGTACGAAAAATATTATAGACAAAGATTGATAAAAAAATGACAAAAATTTCAATAAAACTATGTTTTTATTAGAAAATAGCCTAAATAAGGAACACACAGATTAACCAGCAGCAAACCCTTTATTTATAAAAACCATATAATCGTTTCTAGATATATTTCCTCCATAAAACCAAGCAACTGATAACAATGCTCTTTTGGATGCTCTCGCTCTGAGAGGTTTATTTTTAATTCGAAAATTGAATGCCTAATAAGAAATTATGACCATAATATTTACTTTTTTGAAATTTATGTTAAAAATTAACAGGTGAATATAAAAACAATGTTACTTAGTATCGCGTTTTTTTTCACAGACAGGCATAGTCTGTAGTTATGCCTAAAATCGTTACCATGCAACAAAGTAAATATAATAAAAATCAAAGGACTATAAACATGTCGGCATCTCAGAACAACATAACTACTTACTGTAATAAACGCACCAAGCTCAGCCTTGCCATTTCTACCGCTCTATTGAGCCTAAGCTCATTGTCTGTTTTTGCGCAAAATGCGCCACAAAATGACAGCGATGTCATTAACGAAAAAGATGAGCAAATGGAAGTAATAGAGGTTTCTGGTATTAAGGGAAGCATTTTTAGTGCGCAAAACCTTAAACGTTACGCAGACACGGTTAAAGATGTCATAACCGCGTCGGATATTGGCGCGCTACCTGACAAATCGGTTACAGAAGCATTACAGCGTGTTCCCGGTGTGACCATCGAACGATTTGCGTCTTCAGACGATCCTAAACATTATGCTGATGAAGGAACTGGCGTACTTGTTCGTGGCCTAGACCGTGTTCGTTCTGAGGTCAATGGCAGAGATGCGTTTAGCGCGAACTCTTCTGGCGGGCTAAGCTATGAAGACTTTCCTGCGGAGTTATTAGGCGCAGTGGAAGTTGTAAAAAACCAAACCGCCGACCTAACAGCAGGTGGTGTTGCAGGAACCGTAAACCTCATTACAAGAAAACCTTTTGATTCTACAGATCAGTTAATATCATTTAATGCCAAAGCAAATTATGGCGATTTTAGAGAAGAAACCACGCCCTCTTTCTCTGCGCTATTTTCAGATAACTGGGAAACACAAGCAGGTAAATTTGGTTTCTTAATTGCGGTTTCATCGAGTGAATATAAAACCCGTGGTGACGGTGTTGGCTTAGGAAACTACCACTCTCGTGGTGACTCATTTGTGCCTACTCTTGACCAGTGGGGTGGTATTACGGGGGTTGATCCAAATTCACCCGTAGATGGCCCTGCACTGCTAGGACAACCTGCTGGTAGCACATGGCATGTACCGGTAGCTATTCATATGAGCACAGCAGAAAATGATCGCAAAAGAAAAGGCTTAACAACCTCTTTTCAATGGGCAAATAGTGATGACACAATTATTGCAACCGTTGAGCATATTCGTTCAAAAGCTTCTTTAGAATGGAATGAAAGACAATTGGGTCAGGCCGCACAAGGTTTTAAAGGCTTCATGGGGTCTTCTCAAAACTGGCAAGATGATAGCGAGAATGGCTACCCGCTCACGGTAGACGATAACTTTGTTACGTCGGGAGTTGTACTTGGTGTTAGCCCTGAAACCCCATTCTTTTACCGTAGTCGCTGGAACCATAATGAAAATACCGTTGAAGACACTTCATTTAATTTAAAGCTCAAACCAACAGACAGATTAAGCATGGAGTTTGATTACCAGCACGTCGATTCTGAAAAAGTAGTCCATAACTACAGTATGTCGGCACAAACTCGAGGAAACCATGTTCATGCGGTACTTCCTTATTACCTTGATACACGAGGCTCAAGACCAAGCGTTGAATTTTTAAGTGATAATATTTTAACTGCGGGCTGGTCACCCAATGAAGATTGGGACGGACCCGTTCCGAATACTTTTCTAGGAAGTGGTATGGAGCAAGAAGAGCACAATACCGCTAAAGCAAACAGCTATAAATTAGATTTTAAATACGAACTTGATGGTAGCTTTACCAGTGTGCAAGCTGGTGCCTACTACTCAGATAAAGACCTAACAGTACGCGATACTGCTTATGAAGGCTGGTCGGCAATCGGCACGCCATGGATACAAGCAGACCGAAATGCTGCAGCAGCTATTAACCGCCCCGAACTTTTCGAACGTGTTGATTTCTCAGACTATTATCATGGCCAAGTACTGCAAGGCGATGTGAATAGCTTTCTTTTCCCTAGTATGGATCTGGTAAAAAATTACGCTGACTCACTTCGTCAAGGCTGCCAAGATGGTTGGCATAATGCTACCAATAGCGCAGCCAATAACGGTGTTTGCAGTGGCACCTATGTGCCTTATGAAGACAAACCTAACCGTGTTGAAGGTCCGTTTGCAGCTCATAATATTAGCTCAACCAATGAAAAACGTAGCGAGTTTTATGTGCGTGCAGACTTTGATTTTCTCGTTCAAGACCTACCTGTTGTGGGTAATGTAGGCCTGCGTTACGTGAACTACCAATTAGAGTCAACCGGTGCATTTGTACAACCCATGGAAATAAAGCGTGGCGAGCCTGGCACCTCACTAAATGAAGTAATGCAACAACCCGAATATAAACGCTACTACGATATTGCAACTGGGGAGTCTACTTTAAGTACAGTCGAAGGCACTGATTACAGTACCGTTCTACCAAGTTTTAACTTTAGCGTGGCATTAACAGATGATGTGGTTATTCGTTTTGGTGCCTCTAAAGCACTTTACTTCCCTAACCTGATTGATACCCGAAATATAAACATCGTAAACCTTGATTATACTCGCCGCTTACAAACCCCTGGCGCTGATTATGACGAAGTTAATAACCCTGTTGTAGCTTTGGATGATATTGAACTAACAGCCCTATCTGGCAATCCTAATTTAAAACCTGAAAAGTCAATCAATACAGACCTTTCTGCTGAGTGGTATTTTGCCCCTGCCGGTTACGTTACTGTTGGTTTATTCCATAAACGACTCGACGACATAATTCGCAGCCGTGCATTTGATTTAAATGCAAACTTCAATGGCGAAGACTATGCGATTTCGGCCTACGGACCAGCCAATACAGGTTCAGGTACTATTCGTGGTGCTGAATTCGCTTACTCTCAATTTTACGATATGTTGCCGGGTGCATGGAGCGGACTTGGTTTACAATTTAACTACACCTACATCGACCAAAACGGCTTAGAAGATCCCAATGAAGTATCGACCGGCACACTCGGGTTTGATGAAAACGGTAACCCAATCACTGACAACCGAAATACATTCCGTGTATTTAGTGGTTTGCCACTTCAAGGCTATTCAGACCAAAACATGAATATTGTCGGTATGTACGAGTACGAAAACATTTCGTTTCGTCTAGCTTATACTTGGCGCTCAGAATACCTGTTGACCTTAAGAGAGTCAGAAGAGTACGTGCCAGCCTATGTAAAACCAGCAGGCATGATGGATGCGAGCATTTACTACACGCTGAATGAACATTGGAAAATTGGTTTCGAAGCAAGTAATTTACTCGACACAGAAACTAAAACAGAATATCAAATGGACCAAGAAGGCACCCGCACAGATGCCCTAAGCTTTACGACTGATCGTATTTACGCACTTAGCGTACGAGCTACTTTTTAATTAATGTTAGCCCATCTAGTATTGATTAGATGGGCTTTAGTAGTAAATGTCCACCTAGCTTTATTTGCCGCTAAAAAATAGTTAAAAATTTTTTAGTTAGTTCTGAATTCGAAGCTAAATACGCTTTATGTTATTAGCTATTTTTTAAGACTCAATGTGCCTACACGTTTAGTACTACTGCGCTTTGTTTGCGTATTTTTTGCAGAATGAGTTTTCGTTTGTTTTGAGTCTGTACGCGCTTTTTTTACGTACTTCGAAAAGTCGCGCTTTTTATCGTTTTCTGCGCGAGGTTTTGACGAAGGTTTGGTTTGCTGTTTGTTTTCATCTATGGAACGTTCTTCAGTTTTACCTGAGTTTGCAATGGAGTTATTAATTTCAGCCATTTCTTGTTCTGTCAGGTGACGCCATTGGCCTACCTTCAAGCCTTTTAGCGTCACATTCATGATGCGCGTGCGTTTAAGAGTCACAACTTCATAGCCTAGGTATTCACACATGCGGCGAATTTGGCGGTTGAGCCCTTGTGTCAATACAATAGTGAATTGCTGAGGGCCAGTTTGTGTGACTTTACATTTCTTTGTCACCGTATCGAGGATGGGAATACCATTTGCCATTTTATTTACAAATTGGCGGTTTAACGGTTTATCAACGGTGACGACGTATTCTTTTTCGTGATTATTACCCGCGCGCAAAATCTTATTAACGATGTCACCTTCGTTAGTTAAAAATATTAACCCTTCGGATGGGCGATCTAAACGACCAATAGGAAAAATTCGCTCAGGATAGTTTACTGCTTTTACAATATTACTTTGAATTTTACGTTCTGTGGTACAAGTTATCCCCACAGGTTTGTTGTAAGCGATATAAACAAGTTTAGGCTTTGCTTTGAGTGCTTTGCCATCGATAAGTACGTCGTCGGATTCACTGACTTTAACGCCCATTTCAGGTAAGTTACCGTTAACAGTTACGCGACCTTCTTCAATATATTTATCGGCCTCGCGACGTGAACAGAACCCTGTTTCACTGATAAATTTATTTAATCGCTTTAACTGTGTCATAACGTACTTCTATTGGAATGGTAAAGCCGCTAGTTTATACCAGAACGCTTAGGCAAACCAGACGCAATAGAGGCCGCCTAAAAAGCGGATTCATCAATAGCCACATCGGCGTTTTTTTGCAGCAATAAAGAATGCAGGCGCTCAAAATCGAGCTGATAGGCGGTATTATTTGAACCGCTGAGCAAAAATGCGTCAAAGGGAACCGTAGACCAATCTTCGATGTCTCTTATCCAGTTGTAATCATTTACGTTTTGATTGGTGATCACACCTAATAAAAACTTTATAGAATTATTATTCGTCCAATATGAGTGACCATTGTGATGATCGACCAGACTTATTAATGCCCATGCCCCCATCATAAAATGCCCACCGGCACTTGCGGTTAATCGTCCTTGTTCAATCAGTCTTAAGTTATCATCAAGCCAGTCCATGCCACCAATAAAGTACTGTTTATTATTTTTCTCTTTAACAGCATCCAGTGCACCAAGCGCCATTAAGTCAGAAGCACACCAAATAACGTTTGTTTGAGGGTAGCGATGTAATAGCCTGCGCACTTTATCAGTGGCCTCAGTTTTGTTCCAATTAGCATACACCACCTGCTCTAGCTCAACTTGCTGATTTTTTAAAAAGTGCTTTAAGCCGTTACTACGTGTGTCAGATTCGGTGCCATAGTGGCCATTAATAGCAACAAAATGCGCTGTTTGACCTGCTTTTTGAGCACTGTCTAGCAGGGCTTTGCCAAGTTGTTCACCGGCTTTAAAGTTGTCGTGATACACTTCGCCTAACCAATATTTAAAATGCTGCTTTGGCTCACCGACTTGGTCTCGCTCAGCCCCTAGAATAGTTTCTTCTAGGGTAATAAACTTAACTTTGTGTTTTTCTAACAAACTCATCGACTGCTCAGCGCCACCTGGATAGTTAATTAAGACAACATAATCAGGTGTCGCATTGTATTTGAGGTATTGCTTGAGTTCTTCCAGTTGAATATGGCGATTCGCCCCGCCATAGATAATATCCAAATCGACATTAGTTTGCTTTGCGGCCGCCTGCATTACGTCGGTCACTTTTTGCCAAAATGGTTCTTCTTTAATGGATGGATTTACAAATAACACATTAAATTGCTCGACTGCACAAAGTGGCATTGTGCATAACATTAGTAAGCTAATTATCCAAAACCGCATAACATCCCCGAACAATTTTCTTTAAGTTAAGTGTAGTACACACAGTGCGACTATGACGATAATTTACGCCATACATATTCACATGGACCATGCTTAAATAAACGTAAATATAAGGCACAAAAGCTCAGCTGAAGCACGGCAATAAAAACGCTAAGTAGCCAATAATCAATCCGATTAAAGGTAAGTACCCACGAAGGAAATACAACTCGAAAGCACAACAAAAAGATGACTGTTTGCATCAAATATAAGGTCAATGACATACGACCTGCATTTTGTAAGACTGTAAATTTATTTTTATTATTTCCGACAAGCTTCACGATCAAATGAATATAAAGTAAAGCAGTGCTAAGGGCTGCAAACCAGTTAAATGGTTCAGCTAAAGCATATGTTAAAACGCTTGTGCTAGGCTCAACTATTAACCTTAAAAGCGTAAATCCAACGGCAGCTGGTAAAATAAAGTTAAGCTGCTTTGTTGTTAAACCGTTTACAAAAATGCCTTGTTTATAGAGTGCTACACCAATAAGCATAATACCCGCTGTCATCCATAATGTTATAAGCGGGAGCGCTATTAGCATCACAACAAACATGAGTATGTTACTCATAAACCCAGAAAAAAATGATGAATGCCAGTCTTGGTAAGCCTCTACAAAAGTATCTGATTCACGTGTTAAAGGGCTCATATCAGGTTCAATAAAAGCCAGCAAAAATGAAATGACTGCGCCAAGCGCTAAAAATCCAATGCCTTGTTTTAGTTGTTGATTATAGGGTTGGTCAATAAACTTTAACGTTAACCAACCTGCACACGCATAAATTAATAAAATATCGCCAGCCCAAAGTAGAAGGCCATGTGCTAGACCAATAAAGGCAAGTATTTTTAAACGGTTATATTGTTTATCATGTAACTGAGGGTGCTGCCGTTGAATAACTAAGCCTGCGCCAAATAACAGGCAAAAGAGTGTTCTGAATCGCCCATCAACAAAAATGAGATCGGCTGTATGAATTATATTGTCAGATAAAGGTGGTTGTGTACTTGGCACGTATCCATATTCAAAAACACCGAAAAAATAGGCATTCATAAACATCAGGCCAAGTACCGCAATACCCCGTAAAACATCCATATTTATATTGCGCATAAATCACTTATAAGTTTTGCCGACAGCTGTCGCTCCAATTTACCGCATTTTCATAGATTTTGGGAAGATCTGCACTCTCAATATTAATATAAGCGACAGCTTGCTCTAATGCCCACCAACTGCCTGTTTCGTAAGCTTTAACAGTCTCAAGTATATAGTAAAGAATATTCTTTTCCTGCATCAATGCCGCATGGATATCATCAGGAAAAGGTAGCCTATCAAGCAGCTTTTCCATCGGTTGGTCAAGTATAGCATCCAGCAAAGAAAACAAGCCCGTTAGAAACGCTTCGCCAGTGTGTTCTTTAGCGACTTGCAAGGCTATTAACTCACAAAAGCGTGCCCTAACAACACAAAGCCGAGTTAACTCGGCTGGTTTTGATTGCGCACTATGGGCGGTAATTATAAGACTTACAAACTTTTTCAGTCGTTCATTACCCAAATAAACAAGTGCCTGTTTCAAAGAACCTATCTTGCTTTTTATTGGAAATACGCCACTGTTGATCAGTCGCAACAGCTTATAGGCAAGCGCTGTATCAAGAGAAAACAAACCTGCCACTTCATTAATATCAGGTGAAGGTCGCATAACTTCGGCGTAAATCGACAATACTAAGGCGTAGTTATAGTTAATGTCTCGCTGTTGGATCATGGTTGGTTTTGCAAAAAAGTAGCCTTGAAAAAAATCAAAACCCATTTCATAGGCTTTTTTATAATCTTCTTCTGTTTCAAGCTTTTCAGCGAGTAGTTTTATTTTTTTGTGCTTTTTTAGCTTATTAACGACAGGAGAAATTTCTTCGAAAGGCGTTTGTTTTACATCAAACTTAATCAATCGTACTAATTTTAAAAAACGATCCCATTCTGGTTGATAAACGAAATCATCCAGAGCAAGCTTAAAGTTATTATGAAAAAGTTCACGACAAAAAGCGTAGTTTTCGTCTGTTGGCTCCATGGTTTCCAACAGTTCGATAACAACATCCTTATTAGGCAAAAAAGCGCATAAATCCAGTTTCAAAGACTCTGGACCAATATTAATTAACGCTTTTTTCCCCGATGTAATATGACGTGTACCTAAGTTGAGCTGGTTTTCCATAATGAGTCGCGCTGTCGCAGTACTCTCAGCAACATTCGGAAAACAGTTTTTTTCACTATCACGAAATAGTAACTCATAGGCGACAACTTGTTGACGACGATTAAAGACAGCTTGCCTAGCAACAAATACAGCCACTTTACCTACTTTTTATTTATTATGTAACACTAAGTAATTAATAGCTGAAATTGAAACAAAAGTCACCCTATTCCCAATAATAGTCCACTTTTTATTGATATAAGTTCGATAAATAATCTGAGGCGACTTGCTGCCAAGTGAAACGAGCACTTTTCGCTCGCTCGCAAATTGTACACCATAATTCAGAGTCTGTTTCTCTTAACGCTAATACCTCACTAAAACGATTAATGAGTGCACTACTTTGCTCGCTAAGATTAGCACCTTCAAAACTAAAACCATTTTCTGAATCAACGACCGTATCTTTAAGCCCACCCACACTATGAACAAGACATGGTTGGCCTGCTCGCATCGCTAGCATCTGGCTTATACCACATGGTTCAAACGAACTAGGCATTAAAAATAAATCGCCTAACTGGTATAGGTATTCGCCTGTTAAGTGTGCGTACCCTTTTAAATATAATAAGTTAGTATTTCGCGCCATCGCCGCGGTCATTAATTGCTCAAGCGAGTCATCACCCGAGCCCAATATAATCATATAGCCATGGTATGTGCTTAAACGAGCACACAATTCATCAATAACAGGATGTTGATTAAAAGGTTGGCGCAGCAGCAAGGCTTTTTGATCCGTTAAACGGCCGACACTGGTTACTAATGGGCCTGAAAAGGGACGTGTTTTAAACTGTAAAAGCCGTTGATGCGCAATGTAGTGGGTTGAGTCAAGTATCGGACTTTTTGCCATCCATTGAAACAATGCCAACTCGGCATGCTGATACAGGCTAGCCAGAGTACAATTATCTGGCTCTGCAACTGAGTATTCACAGCCATTGAGTATACCAACTACTCGCCCTTCTTTATTAGCTGCTTGTAAGTCTTGCTCTAATCCTTCGCCACCAAAAAAACCGTTGTCAGCATCGCTTGCTCTAAGGACCTCTTGGCAATAAGTTGGAGACACCAAGTGAACTTTATCAACTAAATTAATCGCTGTACGCATCGGGTTAAAACAATCTGGGTAGCGAGGATCACACAATGTTTGACCATCGTAGCCTAAACTTGGAAACCATGCTTCTAAGCTCGAGCTATCCCCCTTGAATGGACGAATACCTTGTAGGGCTAAATTATGAACCGTGTAGGCTAAAAAGAGGTTTGAAAAACGATTAAATCGTTTATCTGTTTTTAGTAACAATGCAACACACGCACTATGCCAATCGTGTAGGTGCAAAACATCTGGGGTGTTAATAACTCCTTGTAATAAAGCCTCACAGACTGCCGCATTGAACAGAGCAAACTTACTGGCATCTGTTGCAAATGGGCGGCCTATTTCATCATTACAATACACAGCACCGTGATGTCGGCTAAATTCCCAATGCGAAATAACAAGTTGCTTTATGCCCTGTTCCGACTGAGCTAGCTGCCAAACTTCCAATTGCTCTATTTTGCCTGCAAATGAAACCGATATACTGCCTAGGTGGTGACGCTCCAAATAATGAAAACCATAATCAGGTATAACAACATCAACCGTTAAGCCTTTTTCAATCAAAGCCTTTGGGCAATCTCTAACAACATCAGCTACACCACCTACTTTGGCATTGGGTAAAGCATCATTCTCTGCAGCCACCATCAACACATGCATGTTTGCAGTACTCCTTTTGAATATATTTAAATCATGCAGCCACGGCAATACGCGCTAACTGCATGAGCACGGCATTAAGCAAGACGTTTGTTATCCTGCTCTTGTTGCTTTAGTTTCTTTGCAAGTTCATGCAACATGTCACGGGTAACAAGCACAATGCCTTTTTTGGATACCCTAAAGCCATTCTCTTTATCGACCTTATGATCGTAGCCAATTTCCAGCCCTGCCGGAATTTCACAGCTACGGTCAATAATTGCGCGTGTGATTCGACAATTACGCTGGATTTTTGCACCGGGTAGAATCACCGACTGTTCTATTTCACAATAAGAGTGTACATGTACATTCGAAAACAACAGTGACTTTCTCACTAACGAGCCCGAAATAATACACCCACCTGAAACAGTGGAATCCACTGCCATACCGCGCCTCTCATCATTATCAAAAATAAATTTAGCAGGTGGAAGTTGCTCTTGGTATGTCCAAATTGGCCAACTTGGGTCATATAAATCAAGTTGCGGTTCAGGCATCACTAGCTCCATATTGGCTTCCCAAAACGAGTCAAGCGTGCCTACATCGCGCCAATACGGCTGACCTTCAAAGCCTGGGTCCCTAAATGGGTACGCATACACATTATGCTCTTCGATTATGGCAGGAATAATATCGTGACCAAAGTCTCGGCCAGAGCCCTCTGTTTCAGCATCTTTTTTTAGCTGTTCAAACAAAAACTCAGTATTGAAAACATAATTTCCCATTGAGGCTAAGCAAGTGCCCGGTTTGCCAGGCACAGAACTCGGGTTTGCTGGCTTTTCATCAAAGCGGCGAACCCGTTTAGTATCATCAACTGTCATCACACCAAAAGTATTTGCGGCTTCTTCACAAGGTACTTCAATGCAGCATACTGTCATATCAGCCCCTGTTTCTACGTGCTTTGCTAACAGACCGCCATAGTCCATACGGTAAACATGATCCCCAGATAAAATCATTACATAC
This sequence comes from Pseudoalteromonas sp. CO133X, assembly GCA_004208945.1. Lineage (GTDB taxonomy): Bacteria > Pseudomonadota > Gammaproteobacteria > Enterobacterales > Alteromonadaceae > Pseudoalteromonas. Next base: position 737,263 of record SGPE01000030.1, read on the forward strand.
TTAGGTAGTTCATGGCGAATAATATCCATATTCTGAAAAACAGCATCGGCAGTACCACAATACCACTCATCACCATAACGCTGAGATGCTGGCAGTATTTCAACTGATTCTCCAAGCTCTTTCTTAAAGTGCCCCCAAGCACGATTCACATGACGAATTAATGAGTGTGATTTGTACTGAGTAGCAATCCCCACTCGACGAATTCCTGAGTTTATACAGTTGGACAATGGGAAGTCGATAATTCGATGCTTACCACCAAAGTACACAGCCGGTTTCGCTCGCCAATCTGTTAATTCGTGTAAACGTGAACCTCGCCCACCCGCTAAAATTAGGGCATACGTTTCTCTTGTTAAACTACTTATATATCGATTTGCATAACTTGGCATAACTCTCTCCGTCTTAAGTTAGCTACTTTTTTCTGTGTGTTGCTGTGTGCGAGTATCCAAAAGTGGCTCCAAATGCCATATGTCGTCACTGTATTGGCTTATGGTTCTATCGCTCGAAAACATACCACTGGCGGCCGTATTCAAAATGCTCATTTTGGTCCAATGTGATGTGTCTAAATAGGCTTGCTCAACATGTTCTTGCGCTTGTACAAAGCTGGCAAAATCATGGGCGACTAACCAAGGATCGTGTGGACTTTTAATCGCGGCAATTATGTCGTCAAATAAATTGGGTTCAAAAAGATTAAAATGACCACTTTCAATGAGCTGCATGACTTTATATAAGCTGTCAGTTTGTTGGATAATTTGCTCAGGGTTATAGTGGGCTTTAATATCATCAATTTGTTCTGCTCGGGCACCAAATAAGAAAAAGTTGTCTGCACCAACCGCATCTCGAATCTCAATGTTTGCGCCATCTAATGTGCCAATGGTCAGTGCACCATTCATCATGAATTTCATATTACCCGTACCAGATGCTTCTTTACCTGCTGTTGAAATTTGCTCTGATAAATCCGTTGCAGGACAAATAGTTTCCATAGCGGTTACGTTATAATTAGGCAAAAACGCAACTCGTAAGTAGGGCTGAGCGAGTGGATCTTTATTGATAACCTCAGCAACGTTATTAATTAACTTAATGATCTTCTTCGCCATGTAATAGCCAGGTGCTGCTTTGCCACCAAGTAACACACAGCGTGGCACGATATTGTCTGTGTGGCCTTGACGAATTCGATCATATAAATGAATGATATGCAGTACATTTAAAAGCTGGCGTTTATATTCATGAATACGCTTAACTTGCACATCGAACATCATTGAAGAATCAAACTCAACACCACACCGAGCTTTGACTAAGTCAACTAAACGCTGTTTATTAATGCATTTAACTGCTTGCCATTGTTTGTGGAAGGCTTCATCGTCGTAATAACGACGTAGCTGGCTAATTTTGCTGAAATCAGCAACCCAATCATCACCGATTTTGCTGGTAATTAATGTACTTAACGCAGGGTTACAATGAGCAAGCCAACGACGAGGAGTCACACCATTTGTCTTGTTATTGAATTTGTTAGGCCATAATTGATAAAAGTCATTAAATAAGCCAGCTTTCAACAGCTCAGTATGCAGGGCTGCTACACCATTGACGGAGTAGCTACCAACAATCGCTAAATACGCCATACGAATTTGCGGTTCGCTACCTTCTTCAATCAACGACAAAGCTTGTTGCTTGCCAACATCGCCTGGCCACGCTTGTGCAACCTCAGCTAGAAAACGTGCATTAATCTCATAAATAATTTCTAAAATACGGGGGAGTAAACGAGAAAATAATGACACCGACCACTTTTCAAGTGCTTCAGGTAAAAGTGTATGGTTTGTGTATGCCATTGTTTTTGTGGTAATTAGCCACGCTTCATCCCAATCAAGCTCATAATCATCCACAAGTAGTCTCATTAGCTCTGCTACCGCAATACTAGGGTGAGTGTCGTTTAACTGAAATACATGATGATCGGCAAAGTCAGAGAAGTCTTCACCGTACTGATTAACCCAAATATCAATAATGTCTTGAATACTGGCCGATGATAAAAAATATTGTTGACGTAAACGCAGCTCTTTACCGTTTTCGCTACTATCGTTGGGATATAGCACCATGGTAATTTGCTCTGCTAAGTTCTTACGTGCCACTGCCTCAGAGTAACTACCTGCATTGAACTCACTTAAGTCAAACTCATCAGTGGCTTCTGACTTCCACAAACGCAAGGTGTTAACTATGTCATTTTTATAGCCAGGGATTGGCACATCATAAGGTACGGCGAGTACGTCTTGGGTATCGAGCCACTGACGATGTACTCGTCCTTGTTTATCTGTATAGCTTTCTAGGTGACCAAAAAATTTAACCCGTTTTGATTGCTCTGGTGCGCTTAATTCCCACGGATGGCCTTCTCGTAGCCAGTTATCTGGTTGCTCAACTTGATGACCATTTTCTAGCGCCTGATTAAACATACCGTACTCGTAACGGATACCATAACCAATAACAGGCAGAGCAAGACTGGCGCAGCTATCCAAAAAACACGCTGCAAGACGCCCTAAGCCGCCATTACCAAGCCCTGCATCGTGTTCAGCTTCTGCAACTTGTTCAAGTTCAGTACAATATTGCTGCAATGCTTTTTCAACTTGCTCATCTAAATCAAGATTCAAAATTGCATTGCCAAGTGCCCGTCCCATTAAAAACTCCAGTGATAAATAGGCAGTTTTTCGACGCTTTTGCTCATGTATTTGCTGCTTAGTAACACGGCAGCGAGCCACCAGCCTGTCACGTATTGTTAATGCTAACGCATGATATAAATACAGTTGTGACTTGCCGACTTTGTCACGCCCTAAGGTGTAGTAAAAATGGCGTGATAAATCATCCTCTAAGGTGCTTTCATCAATAATTGGCGCGTCTTGCCACCCTTTTACAACACATGCTTGCTCAGCATTTTTAGTCATGACTTTAGTCCTCTGAATTGGCGGTAAAAACCCAGCTACTCATTGCAGCTATTTGTTGTTCCATATCTTCATTGGCGGATATTGGATGAATACTGCTAACAGCGAGCTGCCACTTCGCTTTTTCTAAATGAGGAAGTTGACAGCTAACAGCCTCAGATCCTGCATTTAGAATGATTAAGAGTGCTTGATGTGTATGTTTATCGGTTAAGCTATACATTAGCAACTGACGCTCAGCTTCATGCCAGTCGTCCTGTTGCATCGCGATACCTTCTTCGGTAAACCATGCTACGTCATACCGCGTGTCATCATCGTGCACAAAGAAACGGTGCTTAAAGACACTAAATTGTTTGCGTAAACGCAGCACATCGTCAATGAATCGAGTCAATGGGTGGCTTAATTGAGAATCTTTCCAAGCAAGCCAACTGGTGCGGTTGTTTTGGCAATACGCATTATTATTACCGCCCTGTGAGTGAGCCATTTCACTGCCCGACGCAAGCATAGGCACGCCTTTGGAAAGCAATAACGTTAGCAACATATTTTTTTGTTGTTGTAATCGTAATGAGCTTACTTTTGCATCGTTAGTAAAGCCTTCAACTCCACAGTTAAATGAATAATTAGCACTATGACCATCACGATTTTGTTCACCATTAGCTTCATTATGCTTTTGTTCGTAACTGACTAAATCTGCAAGCGTAAATCCGTCATGGCTAGTAATAAAGTTAATGCTATTTAATGGGCCTCGTAAGTTATGCTCAAATAGATCGAAAGAACCATGCAAACGCTTTGCAAGTTCACCTATTAAGCCTAGCTCTTGTTTCCAAAAACGTCGAACGATATCGCGGTATTGATCATTCCACTCACGCCAAGGCGCAGGGAAAGCACCAAGTTGATAGCCTCCAGGCCCAATATCCCAAGGCTCAGCAATTAACTTTACTTTATTAAGTACAGGGTCTTGGTTTATTGCCTGTAAAAATGAATGAGCTTGATTAAAACCATGTGGGTTGCGCCCTAAGATAGTCGCAAGATCAAATCGAAAACCATCTACGCCCATTATTTCAACCCAATAGCGTAAACTATCGAGTACCAATTGTAATGTGCGTGGAGAGTCGATGTTGAGCGTATTGCCACACCCCGTATCATTAATATAATGTGATGGTTTATCAGCCACTGTTCGGTAATAGCCTAGATTATCTAAGCCTCGCAGTGATAATAAAGGTCCATCCGTGCCAGCCTCGGCAGTGTGGTTGTAAACAACATCTAAAATAACTTCAATGTCTGCTTTATGAAGGGCTGCCACCATATCTTGAAATTCACTGACATCATCTTTAACCAAGTAATCTTTGTGGGGAGTAAAAAAGTTTAAGGTGTTATAACCCCAATAATTTTGTAACCCTTTGGCAGTAAGAAACTGTTCACTAATAAAGGCTTGTACAGGCAATAACTCCAAGCAAGTTATGCCCAACGTACGTAAATGCTCAATGAAACGAGGATGGCTCAACCCTAAAAACTTTCCCTGTAATGATTTGGGAATGTCTGGGTGTCTGCATGTTGCCCCTTTAACATGACACTCATAAATCACGGTTTTGCCCCAGCTGTGATTTGGCCTTTTACCCGAATATGGCGTAACTTCTCCGACACGCGATTTTGGCATATCAATGGCATTATTCACTTCACTTAAGGTGCCTACCGGCATTTGCCCATAGTGGCGTTCACTCCAAGTGAATTCACCGTAAAAGTCCTGCGCATATGGATCTAACAGGAGTTTGTGTTTATTAAAAAACAGTCCTTTATCAGGTGCATATTCACCATCGGCACGAAAGCCATATAACGCCCCTTTTTTTAATGGGCTTACCAAAAGTGTCCACACACCCCCTTCATTCATATTCATCGGTAGCGTTAATACTTCCGAGTGACCACTACTGTCAAACAGGCACAGTGACATATGCTTTGCCTGTGGCGCGTACACAGCAAAGTTTACACCTTCTTCAACAACGGCTGACCCCAAAGGCTGCGTAGAACCGACTTCCAATCGTACACTATGACTCATGATTCACCTTTTTAAGGTAAATTGTGGCAAGGCCTGGTAAAGAAATACTCAAACTTTGTTTAAAACCATGGCTTAGCGTCATTTGCGTACTTATTGTTTGATTTACCTCGCCTGTCACCTCTACACCTGAGCCAAAATAATCTTGCTTATCGGTGTTAAAAATAACCTGATAATCACCCGCTTTTGGTACGCCAACGATGAAGTCATGATAGACCTGCGGGGTTAAATTGCTGATCACGATTACAAAATCATCGGCTTGTTTTGCATAGCGAATGAAACTAAAAATACTTTGCTTTGCATTGTTGCTATCGAGCCAAGCAAACCCTGCAGGGGTGGTGTCTTGTTCGTACAGTGCGGGCGTGTTGCGATAGAGCTCATTTAACTCTTTAATGGTTTGCTGCACACCACGGTGACTAATATGTTCAAGTAAGTGCCAATCTAATGATTGGTCGTGATTCCACTCGTTACGTTGCGCTATTTCAGCCCCCATAAAAAGGAGCTTTTTGCCTGGGTGAGCCCACATAAAGGCATAATATGCTCTTAAATTAGCGAACTTTTGCCAGTCATCGCCGGGCATTTTTTCAATAAGCGACCTTTTGCCATGTACAACCTCATCGTGACTGAGTGGCAAAATATAATTTTCACTATAGGCATAAACCATTGAGAAAGTCATTTCATGGTGGTGATGCGCACGGTATAGTGGGTCTCGCTGCATGTAGTGCAGACTGTCATTCATCCAGCCCATATTCCATTTGTAGCCAAATCCTAAGCCATCATGATCAACTTGGCGTGTAACACCAGGCCATGCTGTTGATTCTTCTGCCACCATCATGATGCCAGCATTATTTGCGTAGCAGCGCATATTCACTTGTTTTAAACACTCAATGGCCCCGAGATTTTCACGGCCGCCATATTGATTAGCAACCCACTGTCCTTCTTCACGGCTGTAATCTAAGTAAAGCATTGACGCCACAGCATCAACACGCAGACCATCAATACCAAATTCATGCAGCCAATACATCGCATTCGCAATCAAAAAACTGCGCACTTCAGCCCGATCATAGTTGTAGATATAGGTATTCCAATCTGGGTGAAACCCTTGACGACTATCTGCATGCTCATAAAGGTGAGTGCCATCAAAACAATGCAAACCATGCGGGTCACTTGGAAAATGCCCAGGCACCCAATCTAATATAATTCCTAAGTTTGCTTGATGACATTGATTAACAAAATAAACAAAATCTTCAAAGCTACCATAACGGCTTGTTGGCGCAAATAAACCTACCGGTTGATAACCCCATGAACCATCAAATGGGTATTCACTAATTGGCATTAACTGTAAGTGGGAAAAACCAAGCTCTTTGGTGTAAGGGATCAGACAATCTGCAAGCTCTCGCCATGTTAGATATCGATTATTATCTTGACGCTGCCAAGAACCTACATGCACTTCATATATACTTATTGGCGCATCAATACTATTGCGCTTGGCACGATTTGCCAGTGCGTGCTTGTCAAGGTGCACCTCTGCCTTGATACACTGTAAAACAGAAGCAGTGCCAGGTGCCTGTTGCATTTTGAATGCAAATGGATCCGCTTTTTCAAGTACTTCACCACTAAGAGTGGTAATCGCAAACTTGTAACATTGGTCTACTTTAAGTGCAGGAATAAATAACTCCCACACACCACTTGCAGGATGAAACCGCATAAAGTGGCGGCTGCGTTGCCAATAATTAAAATCTCCAATGACTGAGACACTCGCGGCGTTAGGTGCCCACACTACAAAACGGACCCCTTGTACACCCTGCTGATCTGTAAAATGAGCACCAAAGTGTTTATAAGCATGCTCAAGGCTTCCCTCATTGAATAAATACATTGCCTGCTCGTCGAGTGTACTGACAAAGCTATATTCATCGTACTGTTGCTCGCCCCCTTGCTCATAGTTGACGTCAAGTTTGTACTCAGGAGCAGACTCTGTTTGGATTGTCGCAACAAACAAATCACTCTGCCCTTGTCTGTGTGCAGGCACTGTAAGTGAGTCGAGCACAACGGATACTGTTTTTGCTCCTGGTAAAAAGCAACGTACCTCATAACTTTCACTATTCACTTTATGTGGCCCTAAAAAGCTGAATGGATCTTTAAAGCAGCCCGCAGTTAAAGCCGTGATCTGTGCCTGATAAATCAGTGGTTGTTCAATGTGCTCTTGGCGGACACGACTTTGCATTTATTGCTTCCTTATGGAGATTAAATTGGCTAACAATGATGCTTTAGAATCGATGATATGCTTTGTCGGACGTGACAATAAACGCCGCCAATTTGGGTATTCTTGATCAGTGCCTGGGATGTTTACGGGCAATACTTGCTCGTCTAAATCATCTATTTGAATGGTAAATAACTGTGCAGGAGCCTTAGCAAGACATGTCGCTAATGCTTCATACACTTCTTGTGCCTGTGCATTAGAGCTTAACTCCTTAGCACTTTGACGATTAATAAAATGCAACATCCTTTGCTTTTCAATGTCTCGCGCTGTAGTGAGTTCATAGCTCTCGGCCTCATCTATCAATCCATATTGCTGTTTTACAGTGATATCATAACCAGTCCACCAACCAGAAAATGGCGGGACATCATGATTAGCAATCATTAATAAACTATGCTGCGAAAAATGTTCAGCTGAGAGAAACTCCCCATCCTGATCTTTTTCAAAATAAAACAAACCATTTGAATAAATAGCACTTGCTGCAAGTGCCTCTCTTACTTCATTAGGGACAACCCCTAAATCTTCACCAATTACGACACACTGATTAAGATGAGATTCTATTTTTAAAATGGCAAGAAGGTGCTCAAATGGGTAATAAACATAACAACCATCTTGCTGTCCTTGACTCTCAAAACACCACCATAATCTGCGTATAGCCATAACATGGTCAATTCTCAGCCCGCCTACATCTTCCATATTGGCGCGAATTAAAGAACGGTAAAATGCAAAGTGATCTGTGCTGAGTTTTTGTGGGTCTAATGCAGGTAGCCCCCAGTTTTGGCCTTGCTCTGCCCAAGGGTCCGGTGGTGCACCAACATAAGCACCATGAGAAAATAACGCATATTGACTTTTAAACTCACTGCCATCTCCAGCGCAGCCCACTGCCAAGTCGTTTATTAAACCAATATCCATATAGCAATCAACTGCTAACTGTTGGCAAAAGTTTAGCTGAGAGTGCGCAAGCCACTGTAAGTAACTTGCGTATCGGCTATCTTCGGCATCCAGTGTTGCTAGGCTTTGGCTATGTACGTTACAAAACTCGTCGAATTGGGCTTTACGTTCGTCCGATGCGGTATTGCAAAAGTGTGCGTATAAGCAATTGAATACTTTATATTTAAAATCAGAGACTAAGGTGTAATCTATGAACTGTTCTGAGTTTATTGGCAGCTCAGCCATTAATTTTTCAAGCTCAGTATTGTGCTTTGCGTCCTCACATAGAGACACCGCTATATACAGCGGATTTAACAAAGCACGGCTGTTTGGGCTGTATGGACTTGCCCGCTCTGGGGTGTGTTCAAAAAGTAAATGTAGTGGGTTTAGTAAAATATAATCCATCCCATGGCTGGCCGCATCACGAATAAGGGAAGCCAAGTCAGCAAAATCACCAATACCAAAGCCTGCATGATTCACTAAACTGTAGAGCTGAATAGATAAACCCAAACGTCTTTTATCTTCAACTTGATAACATGTTTGAGGGGTTATCCAAAGTTGACTACAACCGTGTTGATCTGCCACAGATATATACGCATCATGATAACCAATAGGCATATGCGGCACAGGTAGTGCAACCTCAATATAACGAACACCATTTAAGCCATAGTCACCTAATACATCTAAACCTACAAAGCTTTCTCTGTGAGCGGTTACTCCGAGTGACGGGATTGATAGCTCACAATGATGCTCAAGTAAGCGCTCATCTATACGCACTTTTAATAGTCGGTTTTCAGCGTTAACAAGGCTTACCGGCGGCAATAAATTGAGCCAATTACCTGCATCAAGCGTAAAGTTTAGCTGTTCAATTGTATTTATGTCGTCAGTATGAATACCGCAGCAACGTAAGGCAGAAGCGCGAGTATTCTCATCGAAAACAACATGCTCACCTGTGTACTTTGTATACTCGTAGCCAATACCATAAAGATAAAATAACTGCGAAAGTGACTGCATTAATGCACCTATTAAGCGCGTTGAGTGTTTACAACACTATTCTCAGTACCAAAAACGTTAGGAGTATAAGCGTCAGCTTGATGGTCGTTATCCCAAACATGACCATTAATGAGGTAACGAAAGTGAAATTGTTTATCGAGCGGTAAACGCTGCTTGCACTTGAAAACCTGTTCTTTTTTGTTGTATTTCATTGGCACTGGCTGCCAATCTGTAAACTCTGCAACTAATTGCACATTTTCAGCGTCTGGGTGCTGAAATTCAAAAGTAACTTCGGTTTCGTCTTTGGTTTTAAAAAAACGTTTACTTAACATAGTGGGCTCCAATTCAACCAAATGGTTAATTAATCCTTGCCACAGTGCCGTGTTCAACTACTCAACAGTCGGGGCTGTGTATTACATGCGCTAAAAACTGCCTAAAAGAACATGTACCTTACTTAGTAAATCAAATCTTTGTTTACGCATTATGACAGTGCAAAATATTTGCATACGCACCATAGCAGTGCATAAAACAAACAAAAACATGATTAATCAAACTTCTAACCTTAAGTCAGCAATAAATGAACCAATTTGAGAGTTAAAGTTATTATTTACTCTTAGTACTAAACTTAAGTAATTTCTCAGTAAAAAGTAGTTAATAAGTAAAGGTTGGTAAAGTGAATAAAATTGAAGTTAACGATGCAATTAAAAGCATTTTCTAAACACTCAGGGAGCTTATTATTGCACTAAATAAGTACAACTTTTTTCTTGTTTAATCATTAACAATCTAATTACATTACAAAAGGTTTGTCTATTTTAGTGACAAGCCATATACTGAAAAAATTAACTTATGGGTTGGTAAACAATATAATAGTGCCCAGGACGGTAGTGAATAATGGCCAATGCTCTTCGTATAGTATGCAGTTGTATGATAACCATAGTAGCTTTCTTGTATGGTTTGAATATTTTATTAGTTAAACAAGTTAACGATCTTTCTTATCAACCAAGCACAACTGTGCTTTCAACTTTTGCAAGCACCTCATCGAATATAGAGCCTGCCCCTTGGTACAACATCCTGTTAAGTGGTCAATACACGCTCACTCATAACAACCAAAATTACGTTGTCGTTAAAGCCGACACACAAACAGTCACGGCAATTGAGACAAAGCAGCTCATTACTTCAACTTTGATGGCACCTATTAATATTATCATTTTGTTGCTGTTAATTATTGCTATCACATGGTTGGTCAGCCTAAGACGTCAAAGCGATAGCATGAAACAGACGATTAAAGAACTTAACATTCAAACTTCAGCCCTACTCTCCAGCCTAAACCTTACTAACACACATTCAGCTTCGCAATCTACCCTTTGTAATTTGCAAGCAAATGTTCATGCCTTGAGCGCGCACATTACCACCTACACTCGCGAGTCTCAGGCGAGTATTTGCCAAGACAAATTGACCCTACTGATAGACCGTCATGCATATTTAGAGCATTTAGCCAGACAACTAAGTGTTGCAGAGATAGATAAACTCAATTGTGCGCTTTTATTTATCGATTTAGATGGTTTTAAGCAGGTAAATGATTCATTTGGCCACAGCTTTGGCGATGAAGTACTTATTCAGGTAGCAGCTCGCTTAACGGGTGTGCTTCGCCATCACAAGCTCAATAATATTTCTGCCACCAGCCAGCTTGAACAAAACTTAGCTCGCTTGGGAGGAGATGAATTTTCTATCTTTATTAATCACCTGACCTCGAAAGAACAAGCACTTGAAGTTGCTAAAAATGTTTTAAAAGAAATCGAGAGGGATTTTGTACTCGGTAATAAGCTGATTAAGATCAGCGCAAGCATAGGCATTGCAACCTACCCTGACAGCGCAGCGACACCTCACGCATTACTGCAAATGGCTGATGTGGCGATGTATCGTGCCAAAACTGATGGCCGTGGTATTTTTAAAGTGTATTCGCCTGAAATGGGCAATAAAATGCGTCGCTATCATTACTTACTCGAGGAAATGCGCCTTGCAATTGCCTCTGAAAATTTTCATTTATTCTTTCAACCGATCGTAGATGTTGACGATTGCGCAATCGATTATTTTGAAGCTTTGGTACGCTGGGAGCATCCAGTTGAGGGCGCTATTTCACCTGTTGAGTTTATTCCTATTGCTGAAGAATCGAATCTTATTCTAGAACTCGGCGATTGGATCATGCTTGAATCATGTCGGCAGATGGCTGCATGGTATAACGCGGGGATGAAGAAAGTTAAAATATCGGTGAATATTTCTGGCATTCAGTTAAAACACCGTGCAATTTATGATTGGGTAATGGCCAAACTTTCTAAAACAGGACTGCCAGCAACTGCTGTTATGTTGGAAATAACAGAGTCGACATTAATCACCGCAAGTAAAAAAATTATCAACGACCTAGAAAAATTACGCCGTGAGGGTATCACTATCGCCATTGATGACTTTGGTACTGGTTTTAGCTCTTTAAGCACCCTTGCTGACTTACCGATTGATGTAATAAAACTGGACAGACTGTTTATTGCGCAAGCCAATGACAACCCAAAATATAATAAAATACTTCACTCTGTCAGTGAGTTAGGCCATAAACTGGGGTTAAAGATTGTGGCTGAAGGCGTTGAAGAGCTTGCACAATTTGAGCTAGTTAAATCAATGGGTATTAGAAGTGTGCAGGGTTACTTAGTTAGCCAACCAGAATCATCTTTTAATGTAGGCCATAAAGTACTCCAAGATAACGTCAATTTTATTGCAACAACAGGCACAAGTGTTTGGAATATACAGAGACAACATTAATAAGCTATAATCACATTTAATATCTAAATCCCAATTCCTTGTTAATGTTGAAAAAAAGCCTATTAATTACACTAACCCTGTGCGTGACACTTACCGGTATTTTTATCGGTACATCAATTTATACTTTATACAGTAAAAAACGCTTATCTGTTGATCCTAAAGTCAAAGAAATATCAGGGATAGAATTTGATAAAAAGCATCGCCTATGGGCAATTAACGACAGTGGCGACCAGCCAAAACTGTATCGTTTAAATGAGGATGGCTCAATCGCAAAAGAAGTGCTAGTCACCAATGCCAAAAACATTGATTGGGAAGATATGACTCAAAATAGGTTCGGGCATTTCTTTTTAGGGGATTTTGGCAATAATAACAATGACCGAAAATGGCTAACCATTTATAAAATAGAAAATCCTATTGATATAAAAGGCAATACAACACAAGCTGAAATCATAAAATTCACCTACCCTGAAATGGATGGCAGCCCAATCCTCCCCAATAAACGTAACTTTGACTTAGAAGCATTTGTTGCTTTTAACCATCATTTGTATTTATTTACCAAAAACCGTACCGAGCCATTCGATGGAATTACCAATGTTTATAAAGTAGGTGACCATGCAGCAAATTTCGATGCCGAATTAATTGACTCATTCAAAACCTGTACAACGATGGAAAAGTTATGCTGGGTCACATCTGCCGCATTAAGCCCTGACAGAAGTAAACTTGTTTTACTTGACTCGACCAGCATCTGGTTATTTGAAAACTTCAAAGGCGACAAGTTCTTCTCAGGTGATGTATCACGTATAGACTTAGGCATAGTCACTCAAAAAGAAGCCATCACATTTTACGATGACAACACCATCGTGTTTACCGATGAAGAATTTAAAGGTATTGGTGGCAATGCTTATGTGATTAAGTTAGACGAAGTTAAAAAAGTGATTATTAACAAAGCACCGTACTCTAAATAACCTTAACGTTTAAACTTCGTCTCTAAAATCACCGATGACGTTGTTCGCTCAACACCATCTAAGTTACCAATGTCATCTAGCAGGTGGCTCAGCTTTTCAAGGTTTTGCGCTTGCACAACGGCAATCAAATCAAACTCACCACTAATTGCATAGAGCTGTGAAATAGCATCAATCTGCTTTAGTTCAAGATTCGTTTTGGTGGTCAATTTTTGTTTCACTTTAATCGAAACGTGAGCCGATACCATTTGGCTCAAATAAGCATCACCATAATCTACGCTATAGCCTTTGATCACACCTGTTTCTTCTAGTTTTAACATTCGGCTTTGCACTGTTGAGCGCGATAAGTTAAGCGCCCTGGCAAGGTCTGAAATACTCGCACGGGCATTTGTTCTTAGTATAGATAATAGCTTTTCGTCTTGTGTCGTTATCACTTTGACTACTCTTTTCGTTAATTTGCTTTTTATTTTAGTCATTTTTCACAAAATAGCACTGCAAATTTAAGTTCCTAACCCAGATAATAGTAAAAATAGATAAGAAAAATAATTTCATCGTGCTTAATTAGGCAGGAACGGCTTAACTGACCTATTTTTTGCAATTTAACTTTTTCATACTAAGCCATATTTAGGTGCAACAAATGCAAGTAACAAGAGAACTTTTTAACGACGTAATGGTACCAAACTACAACCCATCAGAGGTTATTCCTGTTCGCGGTGAAGGCTCACGTGTTTGGGATCAAAACGGTAAAGAATTTATCGATTTTGCAGGTGGTATTGCTGTTAACTGTTTAGGCCATTGTCACCCAGCGCTTGTCAATGCACTAAAAGAGCAAGGCGAAAAAATTTGGCACTTATCAAACGTAATGACAAATGAGCCTGCACTGCGCTTAGCTAAAAAATTAACGGACGCTACATTTGCCGATAAAGTGTATTTTGCAAACTCAGGTGCAGAAGCTAACGAAGCAGCATTAAAATTAGCGCGTCGCTGGGCATTAGATGTACACGGCGAGCAAAAAAACCAAATCATCGCGTTTAACAAAGGTTTCCACGGTCGTACATTCTTCACTGTTACCGTTGGTGGTCAAGCTGCTTACTCTGATGGCTTTGGCCCTAAACCTGCTGCTGTTGATCACTGTGACTATAACGATTTAGCTGCGTTTGAAGCACTTATCAGCGACAACACATGTGCCGTAATGATGGAGCCATTACAAGGTGAAGGCGGTATCATTTCGCCAACGAGCGAATTTATTAAAGGTGTTCGCGCGTTATGTGACAAACACAATGCTTTACTTATTTTTGATGAAGTACAAACAGGTGTTGGCCGTACCGGCGATTTATACGCATACCAAGGTTTAGGTGTAACACCAGATATCCTAACAACAGCAAAAGCACTAGGTGGTGGTTTCCCTATCGGTGCGATGATCACAACGGCGAGTATTGCAGAGCATTTAAAAGTAGGCACACATGGTTCAACTTACGGCGGTAACCCACTTGCATGTGCTGTAGCTGAAGCGGCTTTTGATACTGTTAATAGCGAAGAAGTACTCGCTGGTGTTAAAGAGCGTGAACAACTTTTACGCGACGGTTTTGCTGCAATCAACGAAAAATACGACGTATTTAGTGAAGTACGTGGTAAAGGCCTATTATTAGGTGCGGTACTTAACAGCAAATTTGAAGGCCGTGCACGTGATTTCCTAGTAGCAAGCACAAAACACGGTTTAATGAGCCTTGTTGCGGGTACAAACGTTGTGCGCTTTACGCCATCTTTAGTTATCCCTCTTGAGGATATCAAAGAAGGTTTAGCTCGCTTTGAAAAAGCGGTTGCAGACGTTGTAAACGGTTAATTCTAGTTGGCGTGCTGTTAAACCAGTGCGCCATCGGAGAGCAATGAATGCAAGTATTACGTCCTATCACAGCAAATGATTTTGCTGCGTTAAAGCAAATAGCGATGGAGTCTGGTCATGGGTTTACCTCATTACCTGTTGATGACACCTTGCTACAAGAAAAAATCGACCGCGCCGAGCAAAGTTTTGCAAAAAACATCAATAAACCACAAGACGAAACCTATTTATTTGTTTTAGAAGACAGTAAAACGGGTAACGTTATCGGCACTACAGCTATTGAAGCCGCTGTAGGTATGTCGGTGCCTTTGTATCATTACCATCTTGGAAAAACTGTTCACCATTCACGTACTCTCAACGTGTATAACACCGTTGATATTCTGAGTATGTGTAATGACTACACAGGCTGCTCAGAGATTTGCACCTTGTTCTTACGTGAGCAAAATCGCAAAGGTTTAACGGGTCGCTTTTTATCACGTTCTCGCTTTTTATTTATGGCCCAGCACAGTGAGCGTTTTGCTGACACCATCATCGCAGAAATGCGTGGTGTAAGTGATGAAGACGGTCATTCACCTTTTTGGCAGTGGTTACAAGAACACTTTTTTAGCATTGAGTTCCCGCAGGCTGATCATTTAGTGGGTTTAGGCGATAAAGTTTTTATCAGCGAATTAATGCCTAAGTACCCTATTTATGCCAACTTATTAAGCAAAAAAGCGCAAGCTGTGATTGGTAAGGTTCATGAAAAAACTAAGCCTGCACTTAAACTTTTAGAAAAAGAAGGGTTTGAGCACCGTGGGTATGTCGACCTATTTGATGCAGGGCCCACTGTTGAAGCAAAACTTGGCAATATTCGCAGTGTTCGTGAGTCACAAGTGTGCCCTATCACCATCGGTGAGCTTGCACATATTAATGAGAAAAGCTCAGATACATTAGCGATATGTAATCAAGGCGTGAATGACTTTAGAGCAACATTCACCAAACATGCTCATTATAACCACGCTAAGCACACGCTAATCATCAGCCAAGAAGTGGCAGATGCACTTAAATTAAAACAAGGGGATGCAGCACGGTTCTTCCGTTTGTAACCACTTAAGGAGTTTAAAATGAGTGTCACAACTCAACTTATCGATAACCAATGGCAAGCAGGCCTTGGTCATGATTTTAGCTCAATCAACCCAAGTAATGGCGAGGTTGTTTGGCAAGGTAAAACAGCCACGGCTGGGCAAGTCGCTGATGCAATAAAAGCAGCTCGTTGTGCGCAGCTAGGCTGGGCTGATATGGCCCTTGAAGAGCGTATTGTTATTCTTGAAAACTTTGCGGCTCAGCTTAAAGAGCACAGCGAAGAGTTTGCAACGATTATCGCCCGTGAAACAGGTAAACCACTTTGGGAAACACGTACCGAAGTAGGCGCAATGACGGGTAAGATTGCCATTTCAATTAAAGCTTATCACGAACGTACTGGGACCACAGAAAACCCAATGCCTGGCGCTAAAGCATTTATTCGTCATAAGCCACATGGTGTTGTTGCGGTGTTTGGTCCTTATAACTTCCCGGGTCACTTACCGAACGGTCATATTGTGCCTGCTATTTTAGCGGGTAATACAGTTGTATTTAAGCCATCAGAACTAACGCCTCATGTTGCTGAGTTTACCTTAAAGCTTTGGCTAAAAGCAGGCTTACCAGCCGGTGTCATCAACCTTGTTCAAGGTGAAGTAGACACAGGTATTGCTTTGGCCTCTCATCAAGATATTGATGGCTTATTCTTTACGGGTAGCTCCAATACAGGTCACCTATTACATAAGCAATTTGCAGGTCACCCAGGTAAAATCTTAGCGCTAGAGATGGGTGGTAATAACCCACTGATCGTAAAAGATGTCACAGATGTAAGTGCCGCTGTTCACGACATTATTCAGTCTGGTTTCATTACGTCTGGCCAACGTTGTACGTGTTCTCGTCGTTTATTCATTGAGAACTCGGCAAATGGCGATGCAATTTTAGAAAAGTTAATTGCTGCAACAAAACACATTAAAGTCGCCGACAGCTTCAGCGAAGATCAACCATTTATGGGTGCAATGATCAGCGAAAAAGCAGCCTTAGGTATGGTTGCAGCTCAGCAGCAGTTACTTGATATGGGAGCAACCTCGCTTGTCGAGCTTAAGCATCTTGAACCGGGTACTGGTTTTGTAAGCCCAGGTATTATTGATGTAACGGCTGTTAAAGACATGCCTGATGAAGAGCACTTTGGTCCGCTTATCAAGGTATACCGTTATACAGATTTCGATAGTGCGATTAATGAAGCAAATAACACCTCATTTGGTTTATCTGCTGGTTTATTAAGTGATGATAGCGATGACTACCAGCATTTCTTAAAACGTATTCGTGCCGGTATCGTTAACTGGAACCGACCAATTACAGGCGCATCAAGCGCCGCACCGTTTGGTGGTATTGGTGCCAGTGGTAACCACAGAGCAAGCGCTTATTATGCTGCTGACTACTGTGCATACCCTGTTGCTTCTGTTGAAGCCGATAAAGTTAACTTACCACAGACCCTTGCGCCGGGCTTAATTATTGAATAATTGTTTGGCGGCCTCGCCGCCTTAATTGAAGGAATTAAACATGCACACAGATGTAAACGCCCTATTTGAAAACCTATGGGACAACTATTTATCAGTTACGCCATCAGCGGTTAAAGTACATGAGTTACTTGGCTCTACACAACAAGATGACGTGATTAACGATCACATCGCTCTACGTACTTTTAACCATGAAAAAATTGGTTTAGAAAAACTAGCTGCGCACTTTTTAGCCGTTGGCTATAAAGAATGCGGCGAGTATCACTTCGAAGCGAAAAAACTATACGCTAAACACTTCGAACACTCAGATCCTAAGCAACCTAAAGTTTTCATCTCTGAATTACTTGTTGAGCAATGCTCAGACGAATTACAAGCTATCGTTAACGATATGGTTGAACAGATTGACGAAAACGCTGTAACAGCGGATAATTTCCTTTACTCAGGTACGCACTGGCAAGTAAGTTCAGACACTTACAAAAAACTGCTAGCAGAAAGCGAATATGCAGCATGGATGTCGGCGTGGGGTTACCGTGCTAATCACTTTACCGTGAGCATCAATGAATTGGCTAAATTCGATGATATCGAAAGTGTAAACCAAGCACTTAAAGATGCGGGTTTTGCGCTAAATACATCGGGTGGTGAAATCAAAGGTTCACCAGAGGTTTTACTTGAGCAATCTTCAACCCTTGCTGATGACAGCGAAGTTGAATTTAGCGATGGTGTTGTTGCCGTACCGAGTTGTTTTTATGAGTTCGCTCTGCGTTATGCAAAGCCAGATGGCGAGCTATACACAGGTTTTGTTGCAGCATCAGCAGACAAAATTTTTGAGAGCACCAATGCTCGATAAATAGCACATACCAATTCGCTTAGTGCAATAAGCGAGTTGGTACACAAGGAAATGTATGAGACTAATTGCGTTTATCGTAATTCTATTTACCCTAAACACAGCAACGGCAACAGAAAAACCCAAGCTTACAATTTGGTCTCATGCATATTTTGCCAGCGAAGCAGATAAACTCAGTATTAACCTCCACCTTGCTGCTGTCATAAAACCAGCGCTTTCAAAGACGTTTAATATAGATGTTGAATTTACTAATCATGCGCGCGTAATTAAACACCTATCAAGTAATGAGGCCAGTTGCACCTTTAACGCAATCAAAACCCCTGAACGCGAAGAAAACATGGTGTTTTCCAAAGTCCCCACCTATATGCATTTGCAACGTCAACTGTATGCACTTAAAAGTGCGTTGCAACCTAGCTCAGAGCCAATCTCTGTAGCAGAGCTACTCAAAAATAAAGGCAGCTTCGGTATTATTGGTTCAACCAGCTACCGCGAGCTCGATGAAATTTTTGCAAATAAGCACCACAACGTTGCAGCTATTTACGGCGAAAATGCATTTTTACAACTGAGTCGGCTATTACTTAATAAGCGTATTGATTACATTGTTGCATACAAACAAGCACTTGAAGCGCACATACCTGCCCATGAGTTAAACCAACTCACATCAAGACGAATTGCCGAATACCCTGAGTTTATAAACGGCTTTTTTGCATGTAGTAAAACAACCATAGGTTATCGTGCTATTGCACTGATTGATAACTTTATGAAAAGTGCAGAAATGGCAGCCTACCTTCAACAATTACATCGTCAGAATAATCACCCAGATGATGCAAAAGCGATGCTTGATATTTACACACAAAGGTATGGAATACACTTTAAAAACAGTCACTAATCACACACCTTAAACTGAATAAAAATAAACCAAAAAAATTTTAAAATAATGCTTGCGCAAATAAAAAAGCAGATCTATTATCTCGCCGCTTCTTGATGATAGCCAATCCGAGTACATTACAAATCTAGTTTGTAGCAAGGCGATAGAGCAACTATCCAAGAGTGTATTTGATTGCACAGAACGTACTGTGCGCTTAATAACACTCAACTGACTTGGACTTCCATTTTTTTCCGAGCAGTTGCTTAATTGCCGGAGAGTAAAATGGCTATTTCAACACTTACACAAGACTTAACAATCAAAGTACCTGCAGCGTCGGTTGCTGCAAACGAGTCTACTGCAAAACTATCAAATCAATTTATTGAGCAACTTGTTGCACAACATGGTGCGCCATTAATGGTGCTAGATTGTGAATCCGTACGCCACCAGTACCGTGCATTAAGTCGTGCTTTACCAGGCGTTGTTTTACACTTTGCATTAAAGCCACTTCCTCATGCAGCAGTTGTTCGCACGCTTTTAGAAGAAGGTGCCAGCTTTGATTTAGCAACCAGCGGTGAAGTTGACTTAGTCGCCAGCCAAGGCGTACCAAGTGATCGTACGATTCACACGCACCCAATCAAACGTGATCGTGATATTCGTGATGCCCTTGAATACGGTTGTAATGTGTTTGTGGTTGATAATATCAATGAATTAGAAAAGTTCATTGCATACAAAGACCAGGTTGAGTTACTTGTTCGCTTAAGTTTTCGTAATACGGAAGCATTCGCTGATTTATCGAAAAAATTTGGCTGTAGCCCTGCAATGGCTATTGAGATCATTACTTACGCGCAACAACTAGGTATTCGTATTAAAGGCTTGTCGTTCCATGTTGGCTCACAAACAGCGAGCCCAGCTAAATATGTAACAGCAATTGCTGCATGTAACCAAGTGATTAACGACGTAGCTGCATTGGGACTACCTGCACTTAGTACGCTTGATATCGGCGGTGGTTTCCCAGTGCCGTACAACAAAGACGTGCTGCCAATTGAGGAATTTTGTGCGCCGATTAATGATGCTTTAGCACAGTTACCAGAGACAGTTCGCGTCATTGCTGAACCAGGTCGCTTTATTGTTGCCAGTGCTGTAACCAGTGTTGCATCGGTGATGGGTCAAGCTGTACGTGAAGGTAAACCTTGGTACTACTTAGATGATGGTATTTATGGCTCATTCAGTGGTTTAATGTTTGATGAAGCCGCATACCCTATCGACTCGTTAAAGCAATCAAACGAGCGTGTAGAATCAGTATTAGCAGGCCCAACTTGTGACAGTATCGATGTGGTGAGTGAGTCAATCATGTTGCCAAAATTAAACAATGGCGATTTAATCATCAGTCGTATGATGGGTGCTTACACACTCGCAACCGCAACAGATTTTAACTTTTTCAAACGTGCAGAAGTTATCGTACTGAATGATGTGGTGCAGGTTGATGCACTCACTGGTTAACAATTTCCTCGACTAAAAGCATGTAAGGCAACATGCTTTTACATTACAAAACGCAGCTGCTCATTCCAGCTGCGTTTTTTTATATTTAGATAAACAATGGTTTGTAATCGTTTTCTAATTGCTCAAACGACAAGTTGCCAATGAAACGGCCAAAGCTTAGCCAGGTTGCTAGGCCGCGTAAGTCTTTAAAGTGTGGCGGAATAAATTTAGGGTCTTCAATCACACCTAAGTCATGCAATTGCGATATCAATCTGAAATCATCAATTGAGATTTTACCGACCAATAGCAAGTGCAATTGATCAATTCGACCTAACTGAATGGCAACTCGTATAAGGTTATACACCAATACGAAACCTTTGATATAAGCGATATCTTTGGTAAAAGGTAAGCCTGTTGCTGTACTGCCTCTAAACACCCGCTGAGTAAGTGTATAACTATCGTCTTTACTCAAACCTTGTGCTACATAGTCACGATAAATATCAACAAACTCAGCACCATCAATAACCTTGGTAATTCCTTGAATACGGTTAACTAATTTTGCTAAACGTCGAGGCGTCGACTTTAAGGTAATAATTTCGGTCAATACCGCAAGGCCTTCTTGGGTCACTGTAGAGCTCGGTGTGCCTTTACTTAAACAAGTTAAATAAGGCTGCGCAAGACCGTTTTGGGTCGTACCAACATGGATCCAGCCTTCATGCACCTCAAGAATATCTAGCTCTCTTTGAGAGAATTTAACATCTTGATTAAGTTTAATATTATTTGCACCCGCTGCAGCGTCACTAACAATACCGTCGCTCAGAATGACCTCAACATCGATACCCGGCATCGTTTGAGACACTTGTGATGCCAAAATTTTAACTGCATCTTCTGCATCAATATTTTTGGGATCATCAGGTAAAATATCTGCATCAAGCATACTCTTTAGCGGCTGCTCAAGCATGGTGGCAAGCTCGGCAAGTGAAGGCTCTCCAGCATGAAATAAATCCTTTGGATGACCAAATAGCTCAACAGACAAATCATGAAATTCAGGCGTGCCACGATACTCAATCATACTAAGTACAGTTTTATATTCAGTACACATCTTGCTCATGTATTGGGCAATCGGATTGAGTTGCCCTAACTGGCTGATGATATCGCGATTTAAATCAGAGAACGCACGACGTAACTCACTTGGTACAAAACCAAGATCACGTTGCTGGTAATAGGCTTGATCAACCGTTGGGTTTTTCTGGCATTTGTGCTTAAAAAACTCTTCTTTGATTTGTTTATCCCAATTGATCGCATCAAGAATACGAATGGGTGTTTGCAGTGCGATTAATCGGTCAGATAACTCGCGTGTTTTTGCTAATAATGCCTTATCTATCATGCTCTAGGCTCACTGTGTAATGAGCCTAGAGCATAGGCTAAATTTGTATAATTACAAAGCTAAATTAATCGGTTTTTAGCTAAAATTTAGCCTGTGTAGTGGCTAACTTTCCATCGTTGTAGATAAGTAAAGTTGGTACCGAATTAATGCCATTTTCGAGAAATAAATCGTTACCATAATCGATTGAAACCGGCATACTTGCAGAGAATTTATCAACATATTCTTGCACTGCACTTTGATCGGTCCATAGCTGGCTCACTTTAACCTCTACATCAATCCCTTGCTCTGCCAACTTATTAACATGTTGCTGCGCTAATACACACTGCTTTGCCATGGCAGGGCGAGTGTCGGCTAAGTACCAGTCGCACCACGTTGCGGTAAATAGTACTGCTTTTTTGCCTTTTTTTGGAATAGTCAATGGAGTCGCTTGGCCTTGTTTTTCGCTAAGCAGTCGTGCTTTTTCAACTTTGCCATTGTGTGATAACAAACGTAATGTGTTATCAAGCGATTTATCGGCTTCGTGGCCTTGAAAAATCACTTTCTCATCGCTATCAATTAACACATGAAAAGGGGTGCCCATAAACTCATAATGTTTCGCAACTTGGCCTGTGTGATCGGTAAATAGAGGCATGCTAAGTGAAAAACGTTCTTTAACCTTAGCAACAGCGTGTGCATCATCATTGAGGTCAATATTAATAGCTACAAATTGAATTTTATCGCCATATTGCTCATAAGCATGCTGAAAATGCGGCATCTGCTCCATACATGGCTTGCACCACGTAGCCCAAAACTTTAAGTAAACTGGTTTTTTGCCTAAGTAACTGCCAAGTTTAACAATTTGCCCTGCTTCATTTTCTAAAACAAGGGGGGTTGTATTCGCCGATATTCTTTGGCTTAAAAGTAACAAGCCTGTTAGCAGTACCAAAGGAAAAAACTTATATTTCATTGTGCGATCCTCAAATAAAACTTAGCTTAAGCGTAAGGTAAGCCAAAAGATTGTAAATTTTCGACATCAGCCATGCTAATGTCATTTTAATGATTTATCGCAAAGTGAAGCTTATTAATACTCAAAACATTAAGAATAGCACTAAACTTTTTATAGATAGTAAACGTATTACATCAAAAAGGAGTCATCATGAAAAACGAGTTAGACGGTAAATTAATTCTTTCTGTGTATGAGAAAATTATTCAACACGGTGAAGATCACGAAGACGGTAAACTCTACGAAGGTATTTGCGCTTTTTCAGATATTGATGGTTATACAGTATATCTAAAAGGCAGCGGTGTATTACTACGCTTTGGTTTTCACAATACCTATCACCTTGACTATCAACACGAAAAAAACAAAGAAGACTTTTTAAAGAAAGTGCTTTATATCGCAGAAAAGGAACTCTAAATACATAATGAAACGACGGGTAAAAGCTGAGTCAAAACAACAGGCTGTATTTATCAATGAGGTTATTAATGAACTTAAATCTAACCCAGATAAGTTAGATATCATACGCGATAATCTGAGTTACTATCGCGAGCAACAGTTTCTTAAGCGTGGTTTTCTGCTGGCAATAGAGCGCTTTGATTGGGTGTTTGAAGCAAGCAATGATGTAGAGCAAATTTGCGCGCAAATTCTAGCTGATGATTATATTGGTAAACGTTTGCGCCGCTATCCCTTGCTGTACAAGGGTGTCATTGAGCGTACCTAGAACGATTCCCACCGCTAAAACATGATCTGTCCTGCAAAAAATGCTAGGTTAGCGCCATTTTGAAAATACGAGAACTGGACATGTCAAAAACAATAAACTCTCACAACACCCATGAGGGTGGTAACAATGGGTTATTTAACCGATTTTTAGCCACTGTTGAATTTCTGGGGAATATGTTACCCCACCCTATTACATTATTTGCAATGTTCTGTGTTGCGATCATCGTATTCAGTGGTATTGCCGATTGGTATGGTTTAAGTGCCATCGACCCACGCCCAGAAGGTGCTGCAGGTCGCGACCCTGATGGTGTAATTGAAGTTGTAAGCCTACTTAGTGCCGAAGGCCTACAACGTATTGTTACTGGGCTTGTGACTAACTTTACCAGCTTTGCGCCACTTGGTACGGTACTGGTTGCTTTATTGGGCGTCAGTGTTGCAGAGCACTCAGGTTTACTCTCTGCAGCTATGCGTGGCATGGTAATGGGTGCATCTAAACGCCTAGTTACCTTTATGGTGGTGTTTGCTGCGATTTTATCAAATACGGCATCAGAGCTTGGTTACGTAGTACTTATTCCACTTGCTGCAATGATCTTCCACAGCCTTGGACGTCATCCGCTTGCGGGTCTTGCTGCCGCCTTTGCGGGTGTTTCGGGTGGTTACAGTGCCAACTTATTATTAGGCACCATTGACCCTTTGCTAGCCGGTATCACAACGCCTGCAGCACAAATGATTGATCCGAACTACCAAGTTGGCGCTGAAGCAAACTGGTATTTCATGATGATTTCAGTATTTTTAATCGCTATTTTGGGTACTCTCGTTACTGAGAAAATCGTTGAGCCGCGGCTTGGCAAATACAACCCAGAAGAAGCTAGTAATGATTTGCCAAAAAACGACATTGCCGGTTTAACCGATAAAGAAAAGTCAGGCCTAAAGTGGGCTGGTGTTTCATTGTTAGTGGTTTCATTATTACTTGCATGGACAATTGTTCCTGACGACGGCATTTTACGTAACCCAGAAACAGGCCTTGTAGCACACTCGCCATTTTTAAAAGGCATTGTAGTATTTATCTTTGTGACTTTCGGTATCCCAGGGTTTGTTTACGGCCGCGTTGTTGGCACCATGAAAAACGATAAAGATGTCATCGATGCCATGAGTAAAAGCATGAGCTCGATGGGGATGTACATTGTGCTGGTTTTCTTTGCAGCACAGTTCGTTGCCTTCTTTAAATGGACCAACTTAGGCACAATTTTAGCCATTAACGGCGCTGCTCTATTACAAGCGCTAAACCTAACTGGTCCTGAAGTTTTCGTGCTATTCATTTTAATGTGTGCGCTAGTAAACTTAAGCTTGGGCTCTTCATCAGCACAATGGGCTGTCACTGCACCAATCTTCGTACCAATGTTAATGCTTATAGGCTATGCGCCAGAGACTATTCAAGCAGCGTATCGAATTGGTGACTCGGTAACAAACCTTATTACTCCAATGATGAGTTACTTTGGCTTAATACTAGCTGTTGCAACTAAGTATAAGAAAGACATGGGGATTGGTACACTGGTTGCGACCATGCTTCCTTACAGCATGATCTTCTTTGTGGGTTGGGTCGCGTTATTCTACTTGTGGGTGTTTGTACTGGGATTACCAGTGGGCCCTGAATCACCGATTTATTATCAGCCTTAATTAGCATCTCTTCAGAGGAAAAAGCCAAGCACTCGCTTGGCTTTTCCCCCCCTGTGTAATTACCCTTGTGGTACTCAGCTTTATAGTAAAAGTCAGTTAGCAGCTTCGAAAATACAGTTTGACTTTAATCAAATTTAAGCCCATTTTTTAAACACAAGCTATGTAAACAGACTATATTCTTATACTGCTCAAAGACATAATTAATAAACAAGGACGCTACACATGAAGCCTCACCTCGCACTCGCTTGGTCATTACTCGCCTTAACGGCCTGTGATGAAGCCCCAGAACAAACAGCTAAAACACTGCCACTGCAAGTTAGCGCTGCAGATGTCATTTATTATGGTGGCGATATTCTTACAATGACTGGCGATAAACCAGAATATGCACAGGCAATCGCTACCCAAGGTGAAAAAATTATCTTTGTGGGTAATAAAGATAAAGCACTTGAATATAAGTTTGGCAAAACAAAGCTGGTTGATTTACAAGGTAAAACCTTAATGCCTGGTTTTGTAGATGGCCATAGCCATGTCTATGGTGTTGGTTTACAAGCCATGGTCGCCAATGTCCTACCTAACCCAGATGGTGACGCCAATAGCGTTGAGCAAATAGTCAATATCCTCACAGCAGCACAAAGTAACCCTGACTACACTACATTTATCGAAAAAACGGGGGCAATTTTAGGCTTTGGTTACGATGATGCTGAGCTTGATAGGTATCCAACTAAAATGGATTTAGACCTAGTTAGTAAAGATAAACCAGTGATTATAATCCACACCTCAGGCCACTTAAGTGTTGCAAACAGTAAAGCATTAGCCATGGCTGGCATTGATGCCAGCACTGAAAACCCTGATGGAGGACTGATACGCCGAATGCCTAACTCACAAGAGCCAAGCGGTGTACTCGAAGAAAACGCACACTTTGGTTTACTGTTTAAACTCATGCAGTCTTTTGATCCTGAGTTACAAGATATGATGCTTGAAAAAGGCCAGAAAATGTATACCAAATATGGCTACACAACGGCGCAAGAAGGCCGTGCAACCCAAGAAGCTTATGATTCAATGGTAAGAACATCAAAAGCGAATAAATTCGTGATTGATGTGGTAGCTTATGCGGATATGGCTACGAGTAGCAATTTCATGGACTCAACCTATAACAGTAAAAACTACACCAACCATTTTCGCATTGGGGGTGTAAAACTTAACTTTGATGGCTCACCGCAAGGTAAAACCGCTTGGTTATCTCATCCTTATTTAAAAGCCCCTGAAGGCCAAGATCAAGGCTATGCAGGCTATCCAACTTTTAATGATGCACAAGCTTTTGAATATGTTGAAACAGCCTTTGCCAATGGCTGGCAAGTTATGACTCATGCGAATGGTGATGCCGCCATTGAGCAGTTTTTAAATGCTGTTGAAAATGCGAATAACAAGCTTGGCAAAAAAGACCGTCGTCCTGTACTCATTCATGGTCAAACAATTCGTCAGGACCAAGTTAACCGCCTTAAAGGGTTAGGCGTTTTTCCATCACTCTTTCCAATGCATACTTTCTATTGGGGCGATTGGCATGTAAATTCAGTGCTTGGCCACCCCCGTGCAGATTTTATTTCACCCACTCACGCGGTTCGCGAGCAAGGATTAATGTTTAGCACCCATCATGATGCGCCAGTTGCACTGCCCAACGCTCTTCGCGTATTAGATGCAACGGTTAACCGCACTACTCGTACTAATCAAGTATTAGGTCCAGAGCAACGGGTTTCTGTGTATACTGCATTGCAAGCAATGACAACATGGCCTGCGTATCAACACTTTGAAGAAACCTCAAAAGGGCAATTAAAACAAGGGATGCAAGCGGATTTAATCATTCTTGATAACAATCCGTTGAAAATAAAACCTGAAGAGCTCCATAACTTACAGGTGTTAGAAACTATTAGCCGTGGTAAAACCGTCTACAGTAAAAATTAAATACATTTGAAGGAAAAATATGAACAAGTTAATACAATTAGTATTTACCGCTTTGCTGTCATTTTCAGTGCTGGCTACACAAACAGTCACCACAGAGTTGGATATTTTAAACCTTAAAGCTCAGTCTGAATATGTATTGACCTCAGGTCAGCCAAATCAAACTGATTTTGCAAAGTTAAAAGAGCTGGGGGTTGAAAACATCATTAACCTACGTGGAGATAATGAAACTAATTGGTCTGAGCATGATTTAGTGACTGAGCTTGGCATGAATTATTACCATATTCCTGTGCAATCGAAAGCTGATATTACGATTGAAAATGCCACTAAGCTACAAAACTTGCTCAATGAACATCAACAGCAAACAACCTTGCTTCATTGTGCTAGCAGCAACCGTGTTGGTGCACTTGTTGCGCTTTACAATGCTATTACCTTGAAAAAGCCAATTGATGAAGCTGTCGAGATTGGAAAGCAATGGGGCTTAAAAAGCCTTGAAGGGGTTGTACGAAGTAAAGTAAACGAAGAAATTGGTCAGCCCTAAGCTGACCAACTTTTAAATGAAACTAAAGCTGCCACGCATAACTTAACTTTGTAAAAAAGGTTCGTTGGTCTCTTTCTAGTCCTTTAAGAGAGTCATCCTCATACCCTCTATCTGAGTAACCTAAGTAAAATAAAGTTTGGGCATTAATTTTGTAGGAATAGACCAGTTGACTACCATAGTCACGATTCGTTTGGCTTACATCATAAAGATAAGCTTCATGATTTCGATCCACATCTTCAAATTGTAAAACGAGTTTCAGCATCGAGCGCATATTAAATTTATAATAAACTCGCAGATCCGTTAAGTTAGCGGTATAAACACGGTCGTTTTGTTCGTTATCTAAATAACTGTAACTGTGCTCTAATTGAACCTGCCAATGGTCGTTAATGTCCCATGTCATTTCTGGTTCAATTCGTACCATGGTGCCAAGGGCAGCATTGCTATAATCTATTTTGCTACCATATTGCGCATACAATAAGAAACGCACGTCACGAATTGGCCTAAAACCACCGTAGATATAGCCAATATTTTGATTAAAGAACTCACCAGCATAAAACTCATTACGGTGAATAAAACCAACTTCTGTTTGTGACTGCATTTTGCCTTTAAAAGTAATAAAGCCATCGTACTCTTCTTCGAGTAAATCACCATTTTGCGCCCACGTTTTATCCCACTCAGCATTATAACTGTACTCAGTAATTACATCCTCAGCGTCACGATACCAAGTTTGACCTCCACCAAGTTGAACTTGCTCATAGTCAGCCTTTGCTTGATAACCTAAGTCAGAGCGATAGTCTTTGCCTATATTTTCATAGTTTGCGTAAAGCTCGTAGTCACGTTTATTGCGGCTAAACTCAATATTGTAGGCTTCGTCTGATTGATTTTTTTCAAGACCATACACATCAACTAAATAATCAGAGTTTTTCGTGTCTGTCGTTACAGCTTGGTATTGAATACTATCGGTTTGATTAAACCAATAGCTACCATCAAGGGATAAAACCGTGTTGTGATAATCACCACTTTCACGGTGTGTTGTCATAACCCCAATCGTCCCCTTTTGGCCTATATCAAGTTGATAACGTCCTACAGCTGAATGTGTTTTATCACCAAGATTGGCAAATCCAGAGCCTTGGTTAGTCGGTAGCAAAACGCTGGTATTTTCATCATCCGCATACATAAAACCATAACTATGCGTCCCTGTTTTACCTGTTAACTTAACACCGACTTCTGGCTCTGCAATGGTACGTGTATACAGCAATTCAAGTTGGTTAGTGTCAAAGTAAGACGCACCATCTAAGAAGAATGGACGTTTTTCGGCGTAGTAAATTGAATAAGTGGTATTCACATCAAGCTCAAGTGAGTCAGCCTCAACTTGCGAAAAATCAGGATTAATTGTAGCGTTAATGACCGCATCTTGAGTCACCCCCCAACGCAAATCAAGGCCAGCCTCAGTGTCGATATCTCCATTTTGCCAATCTCCTGGCACAGTGTCTTTTGTATCATGGCGAAGTGCTGTTAATGTCGGTGTGAGCTGAATATTTTTACTCTCACTCATATTCCTAAAACCAGTTAATTTATCAAATTGACAAAAACTGCACTTAACATCACGGTCAAAACCGACATTCGACATTTGATAAAATACGTCTCGCGGGTAGTTACGCCAAACAGCAAAGCTCCATGTTAATTGCTCTTGGTTTTTAGGAAAACGTAATGCAGTAAAAGGGATCCGCATTTCCACCACATAACCGTCTTCAGTGATCTGCCCTGCACTATCCCAAATTGCATCCCATGAAGGGTCTTCAACCCAATCATCAATGTCTGTCATACGCATATCCCCTTGAGCACCAAGCGGATTTACATAAAACTCATACCCTGTACGCTCGTCGTTAAAGGTATCGATCATTAAGGCGACATTGTCATCTTGCCACAACGTATCGCGGTCCCGAAGTGCTGCACGAATTTGACTAGGATCATTATCTTTGGCAACAAATCCAACATACAAATACTTACCATCTTCATACATATAAGCATCAGTTTGTACAGGTGGCTCACCTTTTTCATTGGGTTCGTTTTGATATTTAAGAGGTATCTGGGTTGCGTGCTGCCAATGTGCTTCGTCCATGACACCGTCAACACGAATAGACTCATTGATATGAGCTAATGAAAATTCGACTTTATCATAAGCAACAGCTTTGAGGGGTACATGTGCAAGGCTAAAAAAAATGCCAGGTAAAATAGCACGGGTAATTATTTTTCTTACGTACTGCATAAACATCCATTTAAATACAAGCGTGACCTTCACGCCATTTAATTTTATCGAAAAGCGATTGTAATTCAACGAGGTAGACTTGTTAATAATTTTGTCGATAAAAATTAACAAATACGCAATTTGTATTAGTTTTGAGCAGATAACAAAAAGCCCCGTAGCGTATTCGCGACAGGGCTTTTTAAAATTAACGAAAATTCAATTAGTTATTTTTTTAAGCTTAGTTTTCCGCCTTTTAACGACTTACGTACCTTGGCAATCCGCGAGCGATTCTTAGCACGTGCTTCGCCTGTCGCCTGACCAGACGCCTTGTTTGTACGGCTGCGGCGTAAATGCGATGGCTTTTTACCAATTTTATCAATCAGTACATCACGACTACTGACTTCATAGCCAGGCAACACAATACGTTTAATACGCTGGCCGATTAACTTTTCGATATCGAATAGGGTATTTTCTTCTTCGCGGCTAACGAATGAGATAGCTTGTCCTGGTTTACCAGCACGGCCAGTACGACCGATACGGTGTACATAATCTTCAGCAAGCCAAGGCAGGTCAATATTAATAACACGTGGTAAGCCTTCTATATCAATACCGCGGGCTGCCACCTCTGTTGCAACTAATACGCGAACTTTACCTTCTTTGAACTCACGTAATGCACGACGGCGATTGCCTTGGGTTTTGTCACCATGACATACAACTGCAGGAATACCATCAAGGTTTAGCTCTTCAACAAGCTCATCAGCGGTTTCTTTCATGTTTACGAAAACCAAAACCTGTTGCCAATTTTTCTTACCAATAAGCTCAGACAACAACTCTTGTTTACGACGCTCTTCAACTGGATAAACCACGTGCTGAACGGTTTCGGCAGTACTATTAGTTTGGTCAACGCGGATGATTTCAGGTTGTTTAAGTATTTTACTTGCGAACTGCTTAATTGCGGCAGGGAACGTCGCCGAGAACAGTAAAATCTGACGAGCTTCATCACAGCCATTAATGACTGTTTGCATGTCATTAATAAAGCCCATATCAAGCATGCGATCAGCTTCATCAAGCACAAGGTGTTTAACACTTGCTAAGCTGATATTACCTAAACGTAGTTGATCTAATAAGCGCCCTGGTGTCGCTACGACAATATCAACACCTGCTTTAAGATCATTTGCTTGGCCGGCTAGGTTAACTCCACCAAATAAACACACTGTTTTTAACTCAGTGTATTTTGCAAATGCTTTAAAGTTATTGGCAATTTGCTCTGCAAGTTCACGAGTTGGCGCAAGCACTAAGGCACTCGGTGCATTATTATCACTCAGTGTGGTCTCTGACAGCTTTTGAATAAGAGGCAGTGCAAAAGCAGCTGTTTTACCCGTACCAGTTTGCGCACTGACAAGTACATCTTTGCCTTTTCTTATTGCAGGAATAGCACTACGTTGTACGGGAGTAAGCGTTTGGAAATTAAGTTCTTCTAACGCCTGAAGAATCTCAGAAGAAAAACTAAATGATTTAAAATTCATGCTGTATAACCTGCGGCCATCTTATCAAGGGTCGCAAATTATACAGAAAAAAAATGGTTTTAGTTAGTTATAACTTAACTAAAGTGCCTTTTAATGCTACACCAGCGATAAAAGTACCCGCACCACACTGATATTCAGTCTCACTCACAAACTCGCGCTTTTTATAATAAGATTGAATATTCACGACTGCATTCATGCCTTCACGTTTAGCACGCTCTTGTAGAGCCTTAAGCGCACTTAACATTACCCACTCACATGCTTCGCGGTCACTTTTGTTAAACGCATTGGTTTTTTTATTTGTTATCACTTCACCATAACTGCTTTTGATTTTGCTATGGCTTTGACTGGCAAAATAAAGAGGAATATCAAGCAGCACATTTTTTGCTTTCGTTGTTTGCAATAAAGCTTCAACTGGTAGCGTTTGCAGATCATCGCGCGCAGCGCTATTAGCAGAAAATAAACAACCGATAAGAGCAAAAGTGGTAATAATTAATTTCATTTAAAGTTCCTTTTGTGTCGTTTCCATGCAAGCTTTAGTGAAATAGAGTTGTTGTTATTCTGTTTTACTAAGACTTGCATATGGTTCGATGTTGTTGATAAATCTCATTTAACATTGCAGTAGGTTATGCCTGCCACTTCTTAAAAATCAGCGAAGTATTAATGCCACCAAATGCAAAATTGTTACTCATTATGTAATTAGTTTGTATGTCTCGGCCACAACCTTTTATGTAATCAAGGTCTGCACATTGGCTATCAACCTGACTCAAATTGATAGTCGGTGCAAACCAACCATCATTCATCATATTAATACTTGCCCACGCTTCAATCGCACCACAGGCACCTAATGTATGTCCTAAGTAGCTTTTTAGTGAACTAATCGGCTTTTTACCAAGCGCATTATAAGTTGCATGAGACTCAGCAATATCGCCTTTGTCTGTTGATGTACCATGGGCATTGATATAACCAATATCATCTGCGGTAAGATTGGCATCGGTCATTGCCATCTCAATGGCCACTTGCATTGTATCAGCAGTCGGTTGGGTTACATGCTGACCATCTGAATTACAACCAAAACCAACTAGTTCAGCGTAAATAACTGCGCCACGAGCAATTGCGTGTTCATATTCTTCTAAAATTAATGTCCCTGCCCCTTCACCAATCACAAGACCATCTCTATCTTGATCAAAAGGACGGGGGGTTGTTTTCGCGGCATCATTTTTAGTACTGGTGGCATATAGTGTATCAAATACAGCCGCTTCGGTAATACATAGCTCTTCAGCACCACCAGCAACCATCACTTTTTGACGCCCATATTTAATTGCTTCATACGCATAACCAATGCCTTGTGAACCTGATGTACACGCTGAGCTCGTTGTAATAACACGCCCTTTTAAGCCAAAAAACACGCCCACATTAACCGGTGCAGTATGTGCCATCATTTGAATATAACTCGTTGCTGTCACCCCCGTCATTTCACCTGTTCGCATCATGTTTGCAAAAGCAAGTAGCGGCGGTGTTGACCCCGTTGATGAGCCAAAAGCGATACCCGTAGAACCGTCGGTTAAACTTGGGTGCTCTAAAAGTCCAGCCTGTTCAAGTGCAAGCTCAGTGGTGCGCGTAGACATCATGGCAACGCGGCCCATTGAGCGTACTTGCTTACGCTTATAATGACTAGGCTTTGTAAAGTGCGTTACAGGCGCAGCTAAACGTGTATTTAAATCAGCAGCACAATCCCATTGCGACATGTATTGAACTGCGTTCTCACCTTTTTTAAGCGCACCTTTAAACTCACCCCAAGTATCACCGAGTGCAGTAATTGCGGACATACCTGTAACAACAACGCGCTTCATTACACCATTCCACCGTTAACTGAAATAACTTGTCGAGTAATATACGCGGCATCTTCAGAGCATAAAAAAGAAACAGTGCCAGCCACTTCGCTCACCGCTCCCATACGCTTCAATGGAATCATTTTTAGCATTTCATCGACAGGTAAATCATCTGTCATTGCCGTTTCGATTAAACCAGGAGCCACACAATTGACGGTAATTTTACGCTTAGCAAGCTCTAGCGATAATGCTTTTGTGGCACCAATAATACCCGCTTTCGCCGCGCTATAGTTAACCTGACCACGGTTACCAGCAATCCCCGATACAGATGCCATAGTAACAATACGTCCCCCCTTGCGTGTTTGCACCATAGGCATCACGGTTGGATGAACCACATTGTAAAAACCATCAAGCCCTGTGCGAATCACTTTATCCCAATCATCGCCCTGCATCGCTGGAAATGCCATATCATTGGTTATCCCAGCATTACAGATCACACCGTAGTAGGCACCATGCTCAGCTATATCTGATTCTATTTGTTCTTTTGCCAATGCTCTGTCACATACATCAAACTGTAATAAACTGGCATGCCGACCCAATGCGATAATCTCTTCGCACGTTTGTTTAGCTTCAGCCAAACCGCTTCGGCAATGTACGGCAATATCAAAGCCGTCGCCTGCTAATCGTAATGCAATTGCTTTACCTATACCACGGCTAGAGCCTGTCACTAAAATACGTTTTGTCATTAACTTTCTCTTATAAACTGCATTGGATCTTGTGGCTGAAACACATTGATTTTTGCTTCTGCTAATAGCGTTTCATCGTGGTGAATTTGACACTCAAAGACGCTTAATCCTGACTCTTCTTGATACAACTTTGTAACCGTCACCTTAAGCGTTTGCCCTTTTGCAAAAACCGGTGCATAGGTTTTGTATTTACGCGTACCAATTAGAAAACCTATTTGTACATCGTTTCCTTTATCTTTTGCCAGAGCACCCGCATATGCGGCAATGGTTTGGGCCATATACTCACAGCCAATATAACTGGCAACCCCTTTTAAAGGCGCATTGTAAAATGGACTCTGAGGACTAATATCCACCTCACAACAAGCACTCTCGTCAGTATAATTGGCAAGACGATTGAGCAAAATCATAGGCGCACTATGAGGTACAACCTGCTCAATTTTATAATTCTTCATTCAGATGTCCTAGTACTACACTGACATTATTGCCACCAAAGGCAAATGAATTTGATAAACAATGGCTAACCTTTACGTGTGTAGGCTGAGTTATCAGGCCAATATCGGCTAGTGTTTCGTCAATTTCGATTTGATTAAACACCATACTCGTAAATTCAGGATGCGCTAAGTACAACCAGCAAAGGCCTGCCTCTAGCGCACCGGCAGCACCTAATGTATGGCCCGTTAGATGTTTTGACGAACTAACCAGCGTATTGTTGCCAAACACATCATTGATTGCAAGTGACTCCATGGCATCATTTTGCGGTGTTGCAGTGCCATGAGCATTAATATATTGAATATCTGAAGGGGTAATACCCGCATCATTCAATGCTGCTTTCATTGCTGCTATGGCGCCTGACCCATCAGGGATAGGTGCTGAAATATGATGGGCATCAGAGCTCTCACCTCCCCCTAAAAAAGCAACATTGTGATCACTGAGCTTTTCTTTACTCATTACAAATAATGCCGCAGCTTCACCAATATTGATGCCTTTTCTATCCTTGCTAAATGGTTTACAGATGCCATCACTGATTGAAGACAGTGAATCAAAGCCATTAATAGTAAGCTGGCAAAGACTGTCTACACCACCACATATCACCACATCAGCTAAATCTGCACTCAATAAAGCGCGAGCACTTATCATGGCTTTTGCGCTTGAACTACAAGCTGTAGAAATACTGTAATTTGGGCCTGATGCATTTAGTTTTTTTGCGATATAAGTGGCAGGTGCAACTAAGGCCTGATCATAATAATCAAATTGGCTTGGCCACTGCCCTTTTTCAGCATGTACTTTTCTGGCTCTTTCGCCTTCTTGTATAGCAGCTGTACTGGTACCAATTACCACAGCAATACGTTCCTTTGGGCACATGATTTTTGCTAAAGTATCGGATAACTGTTCAAGGGCTAAGTCAATTAACTTATAAAAACGCATCGATTCAGATAAAGGTATCTCATTGACTAACCCCACACAGGTAGGTCGCTTTTCAAATGCCAGTGAAGTAACTTCTGTTAGTGTTTGCTTAGGCTGAGCATACACACTTTGCATAGTTTGCTCTTGCCCTACGCCCATCGCGCTAACAATCCCTAAGTCATTTAGCCAAAATGGCATAATTAATTAACCCTTTGAAAAATTATTGAGTAGTCTCGCTCGTAGTTAACAAGCTTGGTTTGACTGTCTAAAAATTGAATTTCGCTGATCAGCCGTTTTCCTTGGTAAAGGCGTCGTGTTGCCCCTTGCTCATCAATTACTAGGCCATAAAGCTGTGAATTAAGTACATCTATAGGCCAATGCACAAGCATGATGTCAGCCAAAATATAGCGTGGATCAACCGCACTAATCGGCAACATTTTTTCACTTTTGACCGCTCCTAATGGCGCTTTTTCGAGTTGAAAAATTGGCATCCCTTGCACCGTCATTACAACTAAATTTATACCCGTTTCACTGCTCAAATTTAACTGTGCTAACAGGGTATACTGCTCTGCACCATGGGTTACTTGAAGCACTTGCTGCCAATTATCAAGGTCTAACGAAACAGGCGGATCCGATAAATAAATACCAGCATTTGGTGCAAGATCAAGCCCTGTTTTAACTGCATACTCATTGGCACAGCTGACTAAAAATAAGCTAAAAACTACAATTACATAACGCATTATTGCTGACATAACTCGACCAAGGTGTTTAAACGTTTATCGCTTTGTTTAACAAATGGATTATCAAGATCCCACGCATAACCCGCTAGAATAGCACTGATCATTTCACGTATTTGTTGATTTTGTTCACTATAAAAAATGACATCCTGAAATGAACCATCATACCAAGCACTCACATAGGTTCTAAAGCAATTGACGCCTTGTTGTAAAGGGGTGCTGTACTGCTTTTCAAAATCAACTTTTTCACCCCGCAAATAGCTATCAACCAAAGGAGCCACCAACGAAGCTGATTTTAAAGCGATAGTGACACCAGATGAAAAAACAGGATCTAAAAACTCCCCCGCGTTCCCCAGTAACGCAAAGTGCTCACCATATAAAGACGACACATTCGCTGAATAACCTTTAATGGCACGCGCCTCACCCTTTGCCACACGATTTGCTAGTAATTTGCTTAAGTAAGCATCTTGTTCAATAAACTGATTTAAGCAAGTTAATGGTTCTTGCGGCTCAAACTGATTCGGTTTGCCAACCACACCGATGCTTGCTGTGCCATCGCTAAATGGAATAAGCCAATACCAAATATCTTTAAATTCGGGGTGAATATTAATGAGTATTTTCTCGCGGTCAAACTGCTCGTCACGAATATTATCCTCAAAATGACTGAAGAAAGCCCAGCGCACCGGAAAGCTTGATGGTGTTTCTAAGTCAAGTAGTCTTGGTAACACTCGACCAAAGCCACTGGCATCGAGCACAAATCGGCCTTTAATTTGATACCTTTGCTGATTTTCATCAATAACGCTAAGTAGTGCACCATCTTCACAATCTGTGTAAGCTGATACGCTATGTTGGTAGCGAATTTCTGCCCCCTGTTGCATCGCACCATCGGCCAAGCATTTATCAAAATCAGCACGTTTTACTTGAAACGTTGTGCCTGGGCCTGCACTGAACTTTTCTGTAAAGTCGATATGTGTATGCTGGCCACGGCGCTGAAACGCCGCGCCGTTTTTAAACTGGAAACCTAAATCTTGAGCCTGCGACTGCACAGCCTCTTCGAGGTTTGCTTCAGCTAAAAAGCTCATGCATTGGGGTAACAAGCTTTCACCTATCGAAAAGCGAGGGAAAACTTGTTGCTCTAATACCACAACACGCCACCCTTTTTTAACCAATAAACTGGCTGCCACGGCTCCTGATGGGCCCGCACCAATGATAATCACATCTGCCTGTTGAATTTGCGTATTCACCTATTATTTTTCCTTATTATTAGGTAATGCAACACTAAGTGGTGCGAGTATATAAATACACATTAGCCCCACTAAAACCGTTAAACCAAAGCTAAAAATGGCTGGTGTTTTTGACACTGCGAGCATACCAAATACCCACATTGATGATGCTGCTGACAAACTAATTGCCAAAACATTGCTCGGTACCAGTTTATTGATTTGATAAAATACGAGGTAATCAATTGCTAACGCTAAAATCAATAAACAGCCCAATAAGTTAAAAATCGATAATTGGCTTTGTATCAAACTGCACAACAATAGTACTGCGGTTAAAGTTAAAGCGAGTATCAAGCCTTGTTTGCATGCAGTTTTAAACCCAAACTTAAAGGTAAATAACAAAACAGCGAAGGTCATAGCAATCAGTAATGTGACTAATAATGAATGTGAGTAATGACTCAGCCCCTCAGTGATCAGCGCAACTTTATCATACACAATTAAATCGCTGTCGGCGGCTGCCCACTGCTTTAATTGCTGTTTTTCAACGCCAGTTACCATGAACCAACTGGCCACAAATGAGTTGTTTATAAACACTTGATTATGTATCAGTGGTGCTAGTGCTGAATCAAGTGCGGTCTCTAAAGTTAAGGTCGACTGGCTAAACTGCACTGGATTGGCGGTCATTTGGCTAACGATATTTATAGCAGCTTGATGGGTTAATAAATCCGCTTTATTCTCGCGTTGTCGATGAGTACTTGGTACAAGATCACTGAGCATCACAGCCTTGCCTTTATACTCATTAATTTTGTTTTTTAACGTTTCTTGCTTTTCTAAAAGTTGCTGTGCATTTTCAGCAAATAAAATCATTATCTGGCCATTGTCTTTTCCTAGCAACGCCATGTGCAGTGCTTCGTTATCCATCAATGCTTTTGGGCTTGCATTTAATAGTTTTACATCATCATTTACTACTGGAGGTTTAAGTAGTGTAAATACACTTAACAGCACTAGTAGTCCTATTATTAGTGCTGTTTTATACTCGTTAACATTCTGTAATTGCTTGCTAAGAGATAACGTAAGATGATTAGCACTTTGACTCACTGCTAACTTATTTTGCCAGTGGGGTAGTAAAAATCGCGTGCTAAACCATGCAGTTACAAGCCCTGCAACAACAAATACACCGACTTGAGTTAACAGCTGAACGGGCGAGAAAAATAAACTTGCATACCCCATCGTCGTAGTCAGTAAAGAGAGCGCTAACGCAAGCTTGAGTCCACGACTAAAACCGCTCTTATGCTGCGTTAAATCAAGCATGCCATGAAATGCATAATCAATAGCAATGCCAATCAGTGTGACCGCAAATACAAGCGTCAGTACATGGATCTGATTAAATAAGCTAACGAGCACTATCGAGCCACCAAGTGCAGCACTGACCACAGTCACCGAGGTAAGCCACAATGCATTCACTGATCTAAATACCCACACAACCATTATAAACAGTGCAACTAAGCTCAAGGAGCCAAATAAAGTCATTTCAAATTTTGCTTGTTTAGCATTTGCAGCGGTATGAAATAAAGCCCCTGAATAATGGACAGTTGTATTTGGGTACTGACTTTCTAATTGGGTGAGTTTAGTTAATATTTCATCATTTAAAGCGATTGCCTTATTAATCGAAAAGGCATTATTGGTGCTGTGAACAAACAAAAGTAAGTAATCTTCGCCTTGGTAGTTAGCAGTTATTCGGCCATCTTGTAATTCAAATTGTTGTATATTGGCTAAAACATGCCTCAAAAAACTTGCGGTACTAAGCGTAGGATCTTGATTAATGGTGCTAGATACAAAGGGATCAGCTATTTGGCTCAATTGCCCCAAATAGTATTGCTCGAAAACTTTAGGTTCACGTAGGCTTTGTTGGTACTCGGGTGCCAACAAGTAACCCGCGTATTGGCTATAAAAATGGGCAAGAGTCTCAATCTTCGGCAGTGTAAAGCGCGGTTGAATATTTTTGCCAGCTAACCAACTCAGCATTTCGTCATAAGCTTGGGTATTATTTTCACCGCTAAACGAAAAGCTCAGTTGTTGCTTGTTGGCTGAAAAAAAGTGCTCTTCTACCTGTTGTAACCTTGGCTCAGACTTGGGCAGCAAGGCTAAAATGTCATTATTTAAAGCCGGTTGTTTTACCGCAAAAGCAACAACTAACATAACAGTGAGTAAAGTTAGCCAAGATAATGTAATTGCCCACGCTTTCACTTTTGCTGCTCATTTTCAGTATATGAGAAACGCAATAAGGTAAAATTCTCATTTGGCTCTTGTAAGCGCACAGTAGCCACCTTATTCGCATCAAAACAAAGTTCAAACTGGCTAAAAAATTGTTTTAGTAATGCTTGGTTAGGCAACAGGATTTCGCAATTAGGCTCAACGCTTTTATTTATTGTAAATAGCTCTGCTAACGCCGCTTTGTCGTGTTTTAAAATTGCTCGTAGCAGGCTTACATAGGGCTCAGCCCCTTTTTGTAATTGTTCGTTTCCTTGACTGTCAAGAGTGTATACTTGACCCTGTTTAATAAATAAAGTGCTTTTTACCGGTGATTGCACTTGCCACGTTAAGCCATGTTCATTAAGTTCAAAAATTCCTTTTGAAATAAAGGGCTTGCTAAAGCCCTTAAAGTGTTTTTCTTGGCTGAATGAGCCATGCTCTATCACACTCTTAGCAAAAGCTGGCGTTATAAAAAACATACTACATAGTAGAAAAATGCTCATTCGCATTAGATCACCTTTTGTAATTTCTCATGCAGTACAGGCGGTGATACAAATTGCATCTCTTTGTTTTCTATATCAACCGCCACCTGAATAGTCGTCGCTTTCGTTAACTTTTTGCCCGTCGCAACATCGCTGATAATATAATCAATACGCAATCGCGTTTCATATTCTTTCAAATATGCATCAATCCGTATCTTTTGCGTAAATAATGCAGAACCCACATATTTAATATGCATATCAATAATAGGCCACGCATAGCCAGACTCCTGCATTTGCCCGTAATCATAATCAAATAAACGCAGCAATTCGCAACGTGCCACCTCTAAATAACGTGGGTAATTACCATGCCATACCACGTTCATAGGATCACAATCATGAAAAGGGATTTCAATTTCTACATAAGTACTCAATAAAGAGCCACGACTATGCATATAAACTCCAACGTTTAGTTTGAATAGCATCAACGGTAAAACGTAACACCGCCTCAAGTGGGCGATCTTCATCTAGCTGTGGGAAAAACTCACTAATATCTTGATACATACTCTGCACTTCAGGGGTTAAACTTGCGTAGTCAAGCTCACCGTTATTAATACGCAAACGTAAACCTTGTATACAAGCTAACAGTGTACTGGCAACGACTTGCTCGGTTAACTGGAGCACACGTAAACAATCACGAGCCGCAATAGTTCCCATGCTTACTTTGTCTTGATTATGACATTCGGTTGAGCGCGAAAATACACTAGCAGGCATGGTCAACTTTAGTGCCTCAGCGGTATAGGCACTGGCACCAATTTGCACCGCTTTAAAACCGTGATTAATGTAACGACGTTCATCTGTGCTTGCTGACAAGTTTGAAGCTAAACCATTGTTATAACGAGTATCAACAAGTGAAGCGATTTGTCTGTCTGCTAAATCAGCTAAATTAGCCACCGCCGTTTTCATACTATCCATAACCATTGCAATGTGGCCACCATAGAAATGACCGCCATGCAATACGTGCTCACCTTCACCATCGATGATTGGGTTATCATTCGCCGAATTAAGCTCATTTTCAATCATTTGCCTAAACCAAGGGAGGCTATCTTGTAATACACCAATGACATGTGGCGCACAGCGGATTGAATATCTATCTTGTAAGCGGTCAGCATTACGTGGGTGCTCTACATGGTTTAAGTCACCACGGATCCACGCAGCCACTTGCTGTTGGCCTGGGTGAGGTTTTACCGAAAACAAAATATCATCAAAATGATGACTATTACCTTTTAAAGCAAGACTGGCAAGCGCTGTAATTCGGCTGGTTAATTTAGCAAGGTAGTCGGCTCTATCGAAAGCAAGGCATGCCAAAGCAGTCATTACGGCGGTACCATTCATCACCGCAAGCCCCTCTTTAGGGCGAAGCTTTAATGGCTTTAAGCCAAGTGATTGCATAACTGCTAAACTGTTTTTAATTTCGCCTTTGTAATACACATCACGCTCGCCAACCATAGCCCCCGCCACATACGAAAGCGGTGTGAGGTCACCACTAGCACCCACAGAACCTTCTTCGGGAATAACTGGCACGATATTGTGATTTAAAAAATCACGTAATAAATTAAGCATATCCCAGCTAACGCCTGAGTATCCTTGCGACAGTGAAGCTAGGCGAGTCGCTAAAATAGCGCGTCCTTGAGTTAAGTTAAATGTATTGCCCAGACCACAACCATGAAATCGAGTGAGGTGAAGAGGAAGTTCATTAACCAAATCAAGAGGTACTTTTACAGTCACCGAGTCACCATAACCTGTGGTGACACCATAAATTACGCCATCGTCTTCTAAGAGTTTATCTAAAAATGCTACGGCACTGTCGATTTTTTTGGCAAATTGGTGATCTGAGGTTAATGCAACAGCCCCTTGCTGCAAGGCAATATGAACTATATCTTCAATAGATAAACGTTGCTCACCAAATAATGTAGTCGTGTGCTCTGGCACTTTAGTTCTCCTTGTTTTGGTCGCGAGACACTTGCTCGTCATTTTGCCAAAAATCATAAAAATTAAACCATTGATATGGATAGGCAGCCGCGTAATAGCTCAGCCTTTGTGCATAATCGCTCACAATTTTTTGTAATGTTTGCTGCCTAGTTTTGCGTGGCAGCGTAAGTTTGACTGCGTATTTTTCAAACACCACCCGATAAACCCTCTTTCCTTCTGCCGACTTATCTTTTAAACAGAATAAGTAAAAAACAGGGCAATCTAATAAGGCTGCTAATATAAAAGGGCCCTGTGAAAATGGCGCTGGTTTTCCTAAAAAGTCAGCCTCAACCACACGCCCAGCCGTTGTAGTACTGGTTCTATCTCCTACAATGACAACGATTTCGCCCTGCTCTACTTTATCTTTGAGCATAATCGCCATGTCTGGCCCAAGATCAGTGACTTGAATTAAGTTAATGCCTACATCAGGGTTTATGCTTTTGAGTAATTTATTAAATTCAACCGCATGATGAGTAAATACCAATACATTGATAACTTTACGATAGCGATGTTGACTAAGTGCACGACAAACTTCTAAATTACCCAAGT
Organism: Pseudoalteromonas sp. CO133X; assembly: GCA_004208945.1. Lineage (GTDB taxonomy): Bacteria > Pseudomonadota > Gammaproteobacteria > Enterobacterales > Alteromonadaceae > Pseudoalteromonas. The sequence continues at coordinate 780,070 of SGPE01000030.1, forward strand.
GTGAGCCAATAAAAATGGCCCCTTGCTGTTGCTCGTCAAGCTCTTTAAATAGTGCTTCATTTGTATAGATAATATCGCTTTGCTGAATACGACCAAGCCAAGCATCAATTTTATCAAACGCACTGTCAGCAAAAGCGCGAAAGTGGCGAAAACTATCACGCCATGTAACCGCTTTATGGTTACCATTTACCTTACGTGCTTGAGTTAAAAATGCATAAGATGCTTCACGGGCTGTTTTTCCTGTTAAAAACAAATAAAACACGACTGGAAACAATACAAGCCATAAGCCTGAACGGCCAAAAACACGATAGCAAATTAATAAAATTTGCATGCCGAGCCAATTGCCACGCTCTTGCATTTTAGACCAGTGCTTAACAGCCATCAGCCAACCACCTTACGCCAAAGTAACTTAGGTGAGCGCAGTAACATGCCAAAGAATAAACGCGTATGCAGCCAAGAAATACCCACATTATCATGTAAGGCTCGAAAGTGAGATACGCCATTTTCGGGGTAGATCACCTGGGTTGGCAAGAAAGTAACCTTCACACCTTGCCAATATAGTCTAACTAGAATTTCGATATCAAAGTCCATGCGTTTGCCTAACGTCTGTTTAGACATTAATTCTTCAACAGCCGAAAGTGGATAAACGCGAAAGCCACACATCGAATCGACAATATCAAAGCTTAAAGTTTCAACCCACACCCAAAAATGAGTAATGTAGCGACTTAAATAACGGTGTTTTGGCACAGAGCTATCATAAATAGGACAACCACTGATCACATTATTGGGAGCGCAGTGACTTAACTCAATTAACTTTGTAATATCATCGAGTGAATGCTGGCCATCGGCATCAACTTGAATCGCATGACTAAAGCCCTGCTTATGTGCATACATTAAACCCGTTTGAACAGCCCCGCCCTTACCTTGATTTTGAGCATGGGTGAGCAAATTTAAAAAATTGTACTCGGCGTCAAGTGCTGAAAATACTTGTTTCGCACTTTCGTCACTGCCATCATCAACCATAATAATCGGCAGTTGTAATGCCTTTAGCTCATCAAGTACCGCAGCGATAGCATGGGTGTGATTGTAATTTGGAATAACAATACAAAACTGGTTCATTGTTTAATCACAAAATACGATTCGGCCAGATGCATGCTGACCTTTATCAGAGGAATAACTAAATAAGCATTTGCCTTTTGCATTGCGTTCTAAGCTTAAGTTAACCGTCATATCAGGCGTAGTAACCACTTGAAACTTCAATATTTCTAGGTCTTGCACTAAAGAGCCAAAACCAAGGTATTGCTGCGCATATTTAACAGCCCAATCTAACTGTACGACCCCTGCTAAGATAGGCGCATCAGGAAAGTGCCCCCGAAAATAGTCTAAATCAGCCGTAATCGTTAACGCTAAGCTGACGCTATCTTTTGCTTGTGATAAAACACTCACCTGTGGCGTAACATTATTCAGACTTGGCAAAGTACTGCTCCAATATTTTGATGCTTAATTTAGCTTGGCTGTTAAAAGGAAGCGCATCGATATAGCGCCATTTACGTGGCAGGCATATGCGTTCAAACCGATTAGATAAATAATTTTGTAAAGTACGGTTTATGATTAGCTTCCCTTGTTTAAGGCGTTCACTATTTCCATCATCTGTTAATACAACAACAGCACCTATTTGTACTCTTTTCGCAGGTAAGACGACAACTTTAGCCTCTTTCACCCAAGTATGACTTATTAAGTAATTTTCTAAATCGTCTAAATTTAGGCGTTTTTCTTCAATTTTAATGGTTCTATCAATACGTCCTAATAATTTAAATTGGCCATTGCTGTGCACATGTGCCCTGTCATCTAGCGCAAAGCCAGATTGCTCTAGAATATAAGAGTCGAGTATTAAACGACCTTCTTGATTAATTGATAAGTAATTACCGCTAAAAGGCTGCCATGGAACCTCAACCGCTGCTTGAGTAACTTGCCTATAAGCAATGCCGCCCGTTTCTGTACTACCAAAAACTTGTGTGACTGGACGAGCCAATTGATTAAAAAGCGTCTCTGCGTGCTGATTATTTAACGGACCACCCGATGAAAAAAGCCACTTTATGCGTGCTCGCTCGGGTATCAGTACATTGTCTAAGCATAAGCGTCCAAGCTGTGCGGGGCTCGAAATCAATACAGCTTGTTGGGTCTTTTTCAGCTTTTGCACTATGTGCTCTGGGTACTGGATTTGTGTACTATCAATAATGTGCCCTTTCGCCAAAGGCCAAAGTAACCTGAATAACAACCCATAAATATGCTGATGTGACACTGTTGCTAAAAATGTAAATTGCCCCTTTAAATCAAAGGCCATAGATAACACTGACAGTTCACGATTTAACACGCGCCATGGCTTTACAATCGGCTTGGATTGCCCAGAGGAACCTGAGGTATAAAAAATCACCGCGGTGTTTGTAGGCCACTGGAGCTGAGTTAACGGTGTAGGCGCACAAGATGCTTGCTGCTCAAGGTTCGTAATAGAAAACTGCGTATCTAAATCTGCAGTATCTCCTGCAAATACAGGGGCTTGAGCCAACAACAAGCGTAATGTTTCAGGTTGTCCATTGGGCGGTAAAATGACATTATGCCCAGCACAAGCAAGTGCAAACAACCGAACAGCAAATTGATAAGTATCAGGGTGAAATAAAACAACATGACATGGGCTTTTTAACGTATGTAATTTCGCTTTAAAGGCCGCTATGTCAGCAAAAAATTGCTGGTGGTTAACGATTTTATCTGAGACAACAAAAGCACCGTTTGGGTGAAATTGTAAGTTATTAGCCAACATTATTTTTTACCTTTTGTCGGATCAACCACTCAACTAGCATTAAACCAGCGATAAGTATGTATGCGATTAAACCATTGTAAAGCGTCCACACTGATAACGAGGTGAATAGACATGTATATAAAGCCACTGAGGCGTTAAGCAGGAAAAATACACTCCATACTTTCGTCACTTGACGCGTGTAACGTACACCGTTTTCATCGAGCTCACCTTCCTTTAACCGCGCTAAACTCTCAATGACTGGAGGCCCCTTTTTTAGCGAATATAAAAAAGTAGCTGCCATGACGCTGTTAATAATCACAGGATAAAGCTTTAATCCTAATTCGCTATTAAAAACCTGTGTTACCACTAACGCCACAATTGCTAGTAAAGAGGCTGGTTTTATCCATGGCATTTTATTCGCTAAGCGCTTGCTAAGTATCAATCGTAAAATTAATAAAGCAATCAGTACTAGACTAACCTGCTTAATTGAACTGTGCTGCAAACCAAAATACACAATGAATGGGTATAAAGATAAGCCGATGATAATTAACGTAGTGGTAATTGCTTTAAGCATGTTGCTAAATTAAGAAACTAGTTTTTCTACTTCGCTAACAACATCTTGCACTGTGCGTACTTGCTTAAACGCATCCGGCTCAATTTTTTTACCCGTAATTTCGCGTAATTTAACGACCAAATCAACAGCATCAATACTATCAAGGTCAAGATCTTGATATAAATTTGCATCAAGGCTGATGTCATCAGCATCGATTTCAAACTCATCAACTAAAATGCCCTGTAAAACGGTGTAAATTTCGGCAGCGGTTTTCATGCTTTTTCCTACTTCTAAGTCTATATTACGATTTGTTTTGATTAATAAAATCAGCAAGTGCATCTACTGAAGCAAAATGCGCTTTTGTTTGTTCAGAGTTAGCGTCAATTTTCACATTAAACTCTTTCTTGATAGCTAAACCTAGTTCAAGCGCATCAATACTATCCAGCCCTAAACCATCAACGAATAACGGTTGGTCATTCTCGATATCATCAATGCTAATGTCTTCAAGGTCTAAGCTGCTAATGATTAATTGTTTTATTTGATTCTTTAGTTCAGTCATAGTTGCCTGAGTTCCTCTGTAAAATAATGCTGTAAATCACGGGTTAATTGTCGCGCTTGCATTGCAGGTTGCTCACCTTTAAATGAGTCTGTGTATGTAAATTGTTGATTAGCAAAACGCATCATAAAATGTGCTTTTGTGGGAGCAACTTTATACCAAGGTGTGTCTTTAGTTAGTGTACTTGGTTTCATGCTAATCATTACCGTCGTTATGGGTGCTCGACAACGCGTCGCAATATTTGCCGCACCGCGTTTGAATTTTAATGGTTCGTTAGGCGTTGTTCTCGTTCCTTCAGGAAAAATAATTAAATTATGACCTGATGAGAGTGACGCCGCACATTCCTCTAATAACTCTTGTGGATCTTCGTTACTAATATAACCCGTTCCCTTTATAACTCCACGCATAAACGGGTTTTTAAATAAATGTGCTTTAACGACACAATCTGCATTTTTAATGACTGATATGAGCACTACGACATCAATCAAAGATGGATGATTAGCCAACACGAGTTGACCTTTAAGTTGTTTAAAACGCGCCCTATCATGCACAGAAAAATGAATAGCGCCTGTGTAGTGCATTAAAGCAACAAAAAACTTAAATGTGTAATGCACTGTGATACGTGCTTTTTGCTTTTGTTTAAGGGCCGAGGGCTCAATACAACGCTGCAACGGAAATACCAGCAAAGTTAAAACAATGCCACCAATACCGAAAACAGTAAAACAAAGCCCTGTTGCAAAGATACGCCACGCTTTGCCCAGTGAGTTAATGAGCATGGTATTGAAGCATCCAAGCCGACTGTTGATGTACAAGCACTGTTTTCGGTTCCTTGCGAATAAACGCATCTGCAAGTTGTACGCTCAATGGTAAACAATCACAAGAATGAGACACATCATGATTTGATAACTTGTTTAGTTCAAAATATGCATCGTTACCAAGTTGTGTTGAAAGCATAAACGACACACTATGATCAATCTGCAACTCATCTGCAAAGCAAAGGTATTCCTCAGGTAGCACACTGTCTGTATGGTTGATTAAAATTTGACTTTCAAGACCTGATTTGACGCGGGCATAGCCATCTGTAATCGCATCAATGATACTCTCTGCACCGCCGGCAATAGCATTCATTGCTGCTCTGTTTTGACCCGTTATCGAGAAAATCCCCGTCGTCGCATTATGCACACTTAACCCGAACGCAGTCGGAGATAAAGGCGCTTGTTCAACAAGGGTGTTAAGTAACTTAGCTGTTTTAGGCAAGTCACCATGACGTGATGAAAAATTTACAGCAACCTGGGAATGTTCGGCTTGTGCACTACGTAGGGTATGCAATGCCATTTTCATGTAAGGGCTTAACCTACGGCGTTGCATGGCAGGGATCCAGCTTAAATCAAGTTCGCTGGAGCTTGGTACTAATCGTTCAGGTATTTGTTGCCCGGGTGCAACCCATAAACACACATTATTAACAACAAATTTCACAAACGTTTATTCTTTTAGCGCTAATCGATTGCTAATTTTACCCATTGTCCACAAAAAAGTAAAACTTTGACACTTAATTGTAACCAGAATTAAGTGTCAATTCAGTTTTATCGTAAGATAACCGCTTTTTCGTCTAAAAGTTGAGCTTTATCGCCTACAATATCAGCAACATTAAGCTCATTAATAAGGCGTTGACCAAGCGTTTGTTGTGCTTGCGTTAACGGCACATAAGGTAAACGGAAAACGCTATTTACTGCGCCGGTCATCATTAAGGCAGTATTAATTGCAATTGGGTTTGGCTCACAGAATAACCACTGCATTAACGGCTGTAACTGAGTGTTAAGAGTATCGTTTTTGTTATCCATTAACTGACGGAACAAGCCTGGAATTAAGTTGGAAGTTACTGAAATAACACCATGAGCATTATGGGTATGGCGAGCATCATGACTTTCATCATCATTACCTGACCAACACGCAATACCTTGTTGTTCATAATGGGCGATTCGCTCATTTCCACCACACTCTTTGACACCAATAAAATTTTCATGCGCTGCTAAAGGTTCGATAATATCAGGCGTTAGATCTTGGCCTGTGCGGCCAGCCACGTTATAGATAAACGCAGGGCCGATATCTAATAAACGTTTAAAGTGCTCTTTCACCCCAAGAAGAGAAGTACGACCATAATATGGATTAATTTGCAGCGCTGCATCCATACCCGTTGCAAAGCCATATTCGGTAGCTTTAATAGCTTCACGGGTATTATTACTACCTGTGTTACCTATAATGACTAGACGATCTGAAAATTTACTTACACTATGTGCAATAAGCATCAAGTGCTCTTCCCAATTCATTAGTTGGCCTTCACCTGTGGTACCACCAACAATAATCCCATCGACTCCTGCTGAAATTTGTTGTTCAACAAGCTCATCGTAACAAGCCAGATCAATATCACCGTTGTTGAGATAAGGTGTTTTAATTGCTGTGATCAAACTTGCTTGTTTAATTGTTTCTAGGCTGCGCATAACTATTTTTATGTTTGGAAAATTTGCGCTAGTTGTAACATAAATGCAGGCATTTTCCGAGTAGTACATGCTAATAAATAAAAATACTTGATAAAATGTTTAGGGTAAGCCAGAATTCATTACTGTATAAATAAACAGTATTTATTGCGAGTGATTGATAATGCAACTTTCAAAATTTTTGGCTAATTACTTTTACACCACAGAGGAGCTTTGTCATGCACTATCAATTGATGAAGAAACACTAACTGATTGGCAACAAAAAGGGCTATTCCCAAAACCAAGTTACTGCTTACAAAGCCAATTAGAATGCAGCTCTTACTCAGGTATTTATCAATGTGAGGAATATCAAGACTTTTATCCTCGTGGTGCGTCTAGCTGGGGACAGCACATTATTAAACATGATGTAAAATCATCATGCCAAGCCTTCAATCATTTTGCTCAACAATATTCGACTCAACTTAGTAAACTGGCCGAGCAAGGTTACGCCCTTAATGAAGACTTATTTGGTTCTGAGATTGACGAACATTTGCAACAAGTTTGGCAGCAGTTTTTATGCAGCAAATATGGGGTATTAACCCAAAATGGGTTGATTGAAGAAGCCGTGCAACTTGATGTAGCAAAGCTACTCATTGATGATATTACCGAACTTCGTACGAAAACAGGCTTAACAGTCGATGAGCGCCAAGCACTTCACAAAGCTTTAAAACTTATGAACAAAGCATTGAGTCACGGTACTGGCAACGAAGGTAAAAACACCCTGCGTCACAAATATATTGAAGAAGTTGTCTGCAAATATGATCTATCTGTAAAATAAACTAAGCCGCCAAATGGCGGCTTAACCTTATTATTTATTGATCCCACTGTGGTGCAAAATCAGGGTTCGCTAAACGTTTGTTTTGATCTAACGCATTAATTCTATCTATGTCTTCATGATCAAGTTTCACTGAATCATCAAAATTATCAGCCAAATTTTCTCGCTTAGTTGATGAAGGAATTGTCGTCATCTCATTTGCATTTACCCAAGCAAGTACGATTTGCGCAGGTGTGGCGTTATGTTTTTTCGCTATATCCAATATCACATCGTCTTTGAGGGCTTCACCTACGGCAAACGGCATATAGGCTGTAACATGGATATCATGTTGTCCACAAAAAGCACGCAATTTAGTATTGGTAAGATACGGATGAACTTCAATTTGATTGGTAAAAATTTCTCTCGCGTCGAGCGTTTGCATCGCCTCTTTTAAGTTGGCAATGGTAAAGTTTGAAACACCAATGTGTTTTGCTAAACCAAGTTCTTTTACTTTTTTGAGCTCAGTTAAATATTCACTCATTTTTTCTCCATTACTGGGAGAAGGCCAGTGAATAAGTAACAAATCAACATAATCTAGTTGAAGCTTTTCAAGGCTCTGTTTAACACTATCAACAAACTTGGCTTTGTTTAGTTTGTCATTCCAGACCTTGGTAGTAATAAAAATTTCACTGCGGGGCACAGAGCTGTCTTTAATTGCTTTACCGACTTGCTCTTCATTACCATAAATTTGCGCTGTATCTATGTGTCTAAAGCCAATATCAAGCGCCATTTGAACTGAATTGTAAGCTGTCTTTCCTTCTAGGCGAAATGTACCAATACCTAAATCTGGCATTTCAATAACATGTTGTGACATAACCTCTCCTTTTGAAGTAATTCGTTATAAGCTTACTTACTTCACTGAGGCCAAATTTTAGAGTTTCAAGGAGGGATTTAAAATAAGTTAACTTAACAGGAAATTATTCACCGTAAATAAGTACTTCCTAAATTGCTCAAGATTACCTATAAACATGTATATAGATAATACACACGCCCTCATTGGGAGTTTAATACACCTCTATTTATTAAATTAGTCTAAGTGCTCATAGTGACCGCGGTACACTTCAAAGGTTTTCACTACCGTATGCTGCTCTTTAGTGAGATTATCAAACCAAGTATCAAAACGCTCATCATCATCCTGCTCACCCAGAGCAAGGTACTGTGCTAAGAGTTCAATTATCTCATTGTGACTGAAGCTTAAAGTATCGACATGGCTCGCAAGTGTCGAATGATCTTTATCACGAAGCGTATTCATTACATTTTGGTCCAATTGCTCAGTTTGAATTTCATCGTTCACTGCCTTACTCCTTCTTATAATATGAGCACACATACCTAGTTATAACAGCCTTATTAACAATAGCCAGCTTTTTGAATTTAAGTGGTCAGAGTTTGTTCAGACTGGCTAAAATCGAACCATAAACATTAAATAAGAATTATTTTTATCTTGATCATAGTAATGTGAACGATTACCATTTGATACATTATCACATAGCAAAAGGTTATATAATGAAACCGAATATACACCCTGATTACCAGCAAGTCGCCTTTCATGATACAGCAGCAGATAGCTACTTTATTATAGGTTCAACAATTAAAACATCGCGAACAGTAGAGCTTGAAGGCAAGACCTACCCCTATGTGCCTATCGATGTATCGAGTGACTCACACCCTTTTTATACTGGTAAACAAAAAGCTGTAGCAAGTGATGGTCGAGTTGCTGCGTTTAATCGCCGATTTAAAAATTTAGCGAGCAAATAAAAGGAGAATTAAATGAAAGTATTAAGTTCCTTAAAAAGCGCAAAAAATAGACCTGGGTGTCAGATCGTAAAACGCAAAGGGCGCGTGTACGTGATTAACAAAGAAAACCCACGCTTTAAGGCCGTACAAGGGAAAAAGAAAAAACGTTAAAAAGGTGCAAAAGCACCTTTTTTATTTGCCAAATAGTAGCTCCCAAAAACCGGGTGGCTCATGAAGTTCATGGTACTTTTTGCGTAAAGTATCAATTTCTTTTAATGGTACCTTTGCCGCTAGTATCCCCTGTTTATTGGCGAGCTTTTTAGCATCTTCTGCTTTATGAATAACTTTATCAATACCCTCAATAGAAGCAGATTGATGCTGTTTAAAGTCAGCCGTTTTTGCTTTCTCTAATAGTTGAATAAACTCATCAATTGCGTGGTTAAACTCGCTCAATTCACTCGCTTGCACAGCATTTTTGTATGCTAACCCCATATTTTTCATGTTAGCTTCCAAATCAATACCTTTAGCAAAGCTAGATAAAGAGGTAACGAAAAAAAGGATACTCAAAACAACTTTCATACTACATCCACTTAAAACCGACTTGCCGTTAATTATATCCTTTTTACTGGTTGGAAACGAATAAATTAGCCTGCAATCGAACACTCTTTAATATCTATCTCAAATCACTACAAAAGCTGAGCCAAGCTATTTTATAAGCCAAACAGCTAATCGAAACTTCTGCCAATAAGCGCTATACTCACTTCATTGTTGTATTGTTTTTAGTTGTTTATGCCAAAGGCCCTTTCTTTTTTATTTTGTTTATTTTGCATTCCCAGTGTTTTAGCACAGCATAAAGTTATTTTTATCAATCCGGGTTACGCCGATACCAATACCACAGGGCCTTTTTGGTTTGAAGTATCTGAGCTCATGCGCGATGCAGCAGATGATTTAGATATAGATTTAACAATTGAGTACGCTAATCGTAATCATATTTTAATGAAATCGCTTGTTGTTGAAGCGATAGACACTAAACCTGATATGCTGATTTTAGTGGATGAAAAAAGTGTACTCAGCCAACTACTATTAGATCTGCCAAAGTTTGATACCCCGATATACTTTTTACTAAATCGTCCTACTGACGATGAGCTTGCAGCCTTAAGTAGTAAAGGGCTTAATATTTCGGGCAGTGTTGTGCCAAACAATGTTCAAGCAGGAAAGTTGTTAGCTCAAAAGCTCGTAGAAAAAAATAACGGACAAGCTAACATTTATGCAATTCATGGTGACTATACAACTCACGCATCTATTGATAGACAACAAGGCATAACTGATTATATTTCAAAAGCAAATAACGCAAAATTAGTCGCACAAAGTGTTGCCAATTGGTCTGCAACGCAAGCTTACCGCCAAAGCATTGGCTTTTTAAATCACCAAAAGCAAATAAACATTATTTGGAGTGCTAATGATGCGATTGCACTTGGAGCGATTAGAGCACTCAATGACAATAAGATACGCGATAAAGTCTTAGTAGGCGCGATTAATTGGCCACTTAAAGCTGCGTCAGAAAAAATCGACATTTGTATCGGGGGACATGTCACACTTGGTGCTCTAGCAATGGTAAACATATATGACATATTCCACCAACAGCCTTTGGAGCTACATCAAAGCATTGCTATTTTTACACCTCACACAGCTAAAACAGTCACGTTCGTTGAGCAAATTCATAGCAATAGTTTGGCGATAGATTTTAAGAAATTTAGTAAAACCGAGCAGAATTCTGAGCTGTTCTCCATAGCAGCACTCCTCCCCTAGCCTTTAAGAGTAAGCTGTAAAGGGCATTTACAGCTTATAAACACTACTTATTACTTAGCCAAATAGCTTGATAAGGTGACAACACTATATTTTGCCTGTTTTCTTCTATAACTCGCCCTGAAATTAAATCTTTCCAGCTTTCAGTTTCAATCAGATTTAGATCAGCTAATGTAAGAGTCTTTGATTCATCAGTAATGTTATAAATACAAAACATGCTCTGTGAACGATTAATACTTTGTCGCCAAAAGCCAAATAGCCCATCACTAATGTGCAAGGTGTATTGCGTTGCATTAGGGTGAAATGCGCTTTGCGCCTTACGAATAGCCATCAGGTTTTTCATTGCTTTAAACACGGTACGATGATGGGCATTTTCATTGCTAAGTTTTGCCAATAGATCTGACTCTTGCCAGCGATGGCGGTTAATCGCTCGATTATGCTGGCTATTTTCAAAGCGCTCGTAATCGTTGGTAGTGCCAAGCAAACTATGAATGTATAAACCTGGAATTCCTTCAAGCGCAAACATTATGGCATGCGCACATAAAAAACGTTCAACGCCCCATTTGTCTGGTCCTTGATGCGTACCTTGCAATGCATCAAATAAAGCGATGTTTAATTCATAAGGGGTATTGGTGCCATCTGGTGCAGTTCGTAATGACACTTTACCACCATATTTAGCGGTCGTACTGACCATTTCAGCTATTTGTACTTGATCAAGCAAGCCTTCAACAGGACGTAAGCCAATACCATCGTGAGAAGCAATAAAGTTGAAGTAAGCCGTTCCGTGCTGGGCTGGCGGCATACTCATCATCCAATGTTTTAGGGCGGTGCTGTCACCACTGAGTAAAGTATGTAATAACAGCGGTGGCAATGAAAAATTATAAATACAGTGCGCTTCGTTGGCATTACCAAAGTACGACAGGTTTTCTCGGTTAGGTATGTTGGTTTCTGTGATAATAATCACGTTAGGTTCAACGTGCTCTATAAGAGTACGAAGCAACCTGATCACCTCGTGAGTTTCGGGTAGGTTAATGCAGCGGGTATTGAGCTTTTTCCATAAAAATGCCACGGCATCAAGGCGAAAAATACGCACACCATTGTCTAAGTAATGACGAATAATGCTCACAAATTCATTGAGCACATCTGGGTTGGCAAAATCAAAATCGACTTGGTCATGACTAAAGGTACACCACACATGTTGCAAACCGTCTTTAGTTTCAACCGCTTGTAAAAGAGGCGATGTGCGCGGGCGAACAACTTGAATAAGATCATCACTTGGGCTCGCTGTTTTAAAGTATCCTTTCCCAGGCTCTTTGCCTTGAATAAAGTTTTCAAACCAGACACTGCGGCTAGAACAGTGATTGATCACCAAATCAGCCATCAATCTGACATCCGCTGAAATGTCACGAATATGCTGCCAATTGCCAAGTGCTTCATTCACTTGCACATAGTTCATCACCGCAAAACCTTCGTCGGAGCTATATGGGTAAAACGGCAAAATATGCAGGGCATTGAGTTCTGGCAAACACTGGTTTTTAACAAAGCGATGCAAGGTATGCAAAGGCGGCTCTTCAGGCTTAGCAACTGCGTCATCCGTATTAGCATGACGAATTATTGAATCACCATAAGCGATTAAAATCATATCTTGCTCATCCCAACGGTTTTTATGGGGCGTCGGGTCACGGACAGGATCATCACCTTGCATCGTATTGATCAGCCTGTCGGCAAGTTGTTCAAGGGTTGTTGGTAGTTCAACCTCAGCATAAATACACGTTAAATGCTGTATAACCCGTTGTTGCAAAAGCTCTAAAGTCACGTGCCTTCCCCGTTAAATATAATCTTTGTTATCAAGCTCTACGGCTTCTTCTAAGCGAGCAAATACATCTGGCATTGCCGAAGCAACTCGGTTCCAACTCGGCACAAACGGTGCTTCCATTGGGTTTTCTAAAAAGTGCTGACCCGCATTCATGATATTCTGTGCAAACATTTCGACCGCTTTTTCTTCATGGTGAATATCAAGTGTTAAGCCATTCATGAGCGCATCGTTGTGATAGGTTTCGATAAAATCGAGTGCAATACGGTAATAGGTTGCTTTTAATGAACGAATTGTTTCTGTTGTAAAGGTAACCCCTTGTGTAGCCAGCTTTCTAAATAAGGCTTTGGTGATATCAATCGACATTTTCGACAAACCGGTTGCTTGATTCTGTAACGATAAATCTTGGTGTTTATGATCGTAATTATCTGCAATATCGACCTGACATAAACGGTTATGCGAGTAGTTGCGATACATCTCTGATAGTACGCCAATTTCTAAGCCCCAATCACTTGGAATACGAATATCGTTGAGTACATCACGGCGAAACGAAAACTCCCCCGCTAAAGGATAACGAAACGAGTCCATGTATTCTAAATAATCATTACTGCCTAAAATTGTTTTAAATGAGCGCAATAACGGCGTTACCAGCAAACGTGACACGCGGCCATTAATTTTGCCCTCAGCGGTACGCGGGTAAAAGCCCTTACAAAATTCATAGTTAAAACGAGGATGAGCAACGGGGTAAATTAAGCGTGCTAAAAGCGCTCTGTCGTAAGTCAAAATATCACAGTCATGCAGCGCAATAGATTCAACTTTTGAGGTTGCCAGTTTATAACCCATGCAATACCAAACATTACGGCCTTTACCTAGCTCTCGTGGCGCAACGCCCAGTTTTTGTAGTTCTTTATCGAGCGCTTGTAAACGCGGGCCATCATTCCAAAGTACTTTATGAGGCTGATCAAGCTCCGCAAAAAACTGCAGTGCATGACGATATTGGCTTTCATCAGCGCGATCTAAACCAATGGTAATTTGCGATAAATAAGGTACATGTTTCAGTTCTGCAATTATGTTTTGCAATGCGGGTCCTTCTAGCTCACTGTAAAGCGAAGGTAAAATCAGGCCCATTGGACGTTGTTTTGAAAAGTCCAACAACTCTTTTTCTAGCTCTTCTACTGGGCGGTCAGCAATATTGTGTAAGGTCGTGATAATGCCATTTTGATAAAAATCAGCCATGAGATTGCTCCTGTTTTGCTGCAAAACGCGCTTTGATGATAGTTAACGCAGAAACTTCTTGAACCCAACCTGCTGGGGCCGGTTTTTCGCTGAGCTGCCAGGCTTTTTGTAATATTTGTGATTGCACTTGGCTGCCAGGATTATTGATTAAAATAGCGGTGTCGGCCGCTTTTAACATGGCTACATCGTTTTGACTGTCGCCGAGGGCTATCACAGTAAATGGATTGCGATAGGCTTTTTTAAACAGATTTAACAGCCATTTTTGTGCAAGACCTTTATTGTTACCTTTGGTCAAATGGATAAAACGTCCACCAACAAGCACTTCGTAGCCTGCTTGGCTCATAGTATCTATCAAACCTTGCTTTTCTTCATCACTGCCCGAGAAACAAACCGGATCTGAGTACTGGCGCTTTAGAGCCAGTTCACTTTTATCGACTGGGAGTCCTGTTAACTCGGCTATTTCATGTGCACTAAATTGACTAAATAAGCGTACACAATGACTACAGTCACTCGCATATTGCTTAAGATCTTCATGCAATTTATCGGTACTTTGTGTCATAGCAAAGCGCCAATAACCGTGATATTCATCACAGCCAATCGGCTTTGTTTTAAAATAGTCTTTTGGGATATAAACGGCCGCGCCATTTTCAACAATAAAAGGTTGATGGTGATTTAACCCTTTTTGAATATCAGTCACTTCAGCAAAAGTTTTACTGGTGTTAAAAATGACATTAACACCACTGTCATTCAACTTTGCCAAAAAAGGTTTGATCACCTCACACTCGTAACTATCGTGATCAAGTAATGTTCCGTCTAAATCAGTAAAAATCAGTGGTTGTGCAATTTGATCCGCGAGAAGTTCCATTTTGGTAATATCACGCTCGGTATCGAGCAATAACAACGCATCCACGCTGTGCGCTAGAGTGGCTAAGTTTTCACGCGTAATTCGTTCAAAATGAGAGATAAAACGCTTTAAGCTCACTTCGTCAAACGTGCCCTGTCCTTGGCCTTTTTTAGCAATTAACTTTTGCTCTTGCTCCAAACGCCACGCATACACATCTTCAAATGAAGGGGCTTTTAACATAATGGTGTAATCAGCCATAGCGAATACATGTTGATACTCGTTTGCTAAGCAACTATTAACACAACGACGCCAAATGCCATCGGCATCTTCTTGTTGTTCTAATTCATTAATTGGAGTTTGTAGTTGATAAGGCTGCTGGGGTGTACTGGCTACACACCAGCCTTCAAAAAACACGATATCAATCGGCTTTTGGTTACTGGGCCACTGCTCTTTTGGCACTGGATCATCCGTTAGCTTATCAAATTGAGGTAATGGCACGCCCACTTTACCAGCCAACAAAGCTGATAAGGTTTGTTCCATTAATTGCGTATCATGTGTACCCGGTACACCCCGACTTGCAAACAAAGGATGAACGTCTTTAGCAAGCTCAGTGCGTGCATCGCGGCTTAAATAAAAGTCATCGATTGATAATGACACGCTATTAAATTCGGTATTGCTGTTAACCCAGGTCACTAAAAAATCAGCGAGGGTTGTTTTTCCTGAGCCCTGGCAGCCGTTGATAGCCACCAATATAGGTTGGCCGGTTATTTTTGCGCTTAAGATATCGTGCGCGAGGGGTATAAAAAACTGCTCACTTAAATATTGATACTTCAGCGGTAACTGATGCTTCGCTAAAAACGGGGTAATATCCACAACATTTGCCTCTTGCATAATCGCTCCTACCAGTATGACATAGAGATAAATGCAGTTAGTAGACCAGTTTTTTAATTCCTTATTTTTTAATTAGTTACAAAAAAAGCGCATATTAAATGCGCTTTTTTGGTGCAAATACTCAATGCTAATTAATATCAACTATGATTCTTGCACTGCTTTGGGGAGGACGGCATTTAAGATAATCCCCAAAATTGCGCATAGGCTCACACCTTGTAAGCTAAACTCATCACCGCCGATATGCATGCCACCAATACCAAACACTAAAATCAGTGCGATGATAGTCAAGTTTCTAGGAGCTGTAAGGTCTTCCCCCGATTTTACTAAGGTATTTAAACCAACCACAGCAATTGAACCGAATAGTAATATCATGATGCCACCCATCACAGGAACCGGAATAGTTTGTAAACCCGCGCCCATTTTTGCCACAAACGCGAGCACAATAGCGATGATTGCAGTCCAAAGCATCACGCGAGGGTTGAAGTTACGGGTGAGCATTACCGCCCCCGTTACTTCAGAGTACGTAGTATTAGGCGGACCACCAAAAACTGATGCCGCAGAGGTTGCGAGGCCATCGCCTAATAAGGTTCGGTGTAAACCCGGTTTCTTTAAATAGTCTTTACCCGTGACTTGGCTAATAGCCATCATGTCGCCAATATGTTCAATAGCTGGCGCAATGGCCACAGGCACCATAAACAAAATAGCTTGCCATTTAAACTCAGGGTAAGTAAATGCCGGTACCGCAAACCAGTTTGCTTCAGTGACCGCATTAAATTCAACAATGCCTAACAATAACGAAGCAAGGTAACCTGCAACCACCCCAGCAAGAATAGGAATAAGTTTAAATACACCTTTGCCCCATACCGCAAAAATCAGCGTAACCAGTAATGATAAAGCTGAAACCCAAATAGCTTGCTCATAAGGGATTAATTGTGCACTGCCATCCCCTGCCTTCCCCATTGCCATATTCACAGCGACGGGCGCTAATGCTAAACCAATCACCATAATGACAGGGCCAACAACTACAGGCGGTAACACTTTATGCAGTGCATTCACGCCTTTAAATTTTACAATTAAGCTAAGCGCAAAATAGCAAAAGCCCGCCACCATTAAACCGCCCATTGTTGCGGGAATTCCCCACATTTGTACCGAGGCGATAATAGGTGCGATGAAAGCAAAAGACGATGCTAAAAAGATAGGAACTTGGCCTCTGGTAACCACATGAAACAGTAAAGTCCCCAAACCTGCGGTAAATAAAGCCACATTGGGATCAAGCCCTGTCAGTAACGGCACAAGTACCAGTGCGCCAAATGCGACAAACAGCATTTGCGCGCCGGTTAGAATGGTTTTTAACGAAAATGGTTGATGATTTTCCACGTGAGCGCCTTACACTGTGCCAAAAATCTTGTCACCGGCATCTCCTAAGCCTGGAATGATATATCCTTTTTCGTTTAAGTGACTATCTAAAGATGCAGTGAAAATTTCAACATCTGGGTGCGCTGCAAGGGTTTTTTCTACACCTTCTGGTGCTGCCACTAATACAATCACTTTAATATCTTTACAGCCTGCTTTTTTCAGCATATCGATAGTGGCGATCATCGAGCCACCCGTTGCCAGCATTGGGTCAATAACAAGGCTTAATCGCTCATCAATTTTGCCAACTAACTTTTCAAAATAAGGCACTGGCTCGAGTGTTTCTTCGTTACGCTGAAGACCCACAACACTCACTTTTGCAGCGGGTAATAATTGCATCACGCCATCCATCATGCCAAGGCCGGCACGTAAAATTGGCACAACAGTAATTTTTTTACCTTTAATGTGCTCTACATCTAATGTTGAACCATCCCATCCTGTGATTTGAACGCTTTCTAATGGTAGGTTTTTAGTTGCTTCGTAAGTAAGCAAAGTACCTACTTCAGACGCTAGCTCACGGAAACTTTTTGTACTAATACCTTCTGCGCGCATAAGGCCAAGTTTGTGTTGAACTAACGGATGAGTAATTACATGGATAGACATAAGTAGAACCTAAATGAAATAAATTACGCCTATTTTAGCGTATAATAGGCCGCACTACCGCAAAAAATGCATTGTTATTGCATTAATTTCGTTAATAGGTCTAATATTAATCAAAAGGCCAAAATATTAATTTTTTTGCAACAAACTAGTGTGGCATAACATCATGGTTTATTTAATTTTTGGGTATCAACGTAGCATGAAAACATATTCGCTCGTTTTTTTAATACTATTTAACCTCGCTTTTTTAAGTTCAACAGCTAATTCTGAGCCTTTAGAAATAAAAGTGATGGATGACTTTATTCCGCAAGCAAATGGAAAGCCGAGAAATGAAGCAACTATTTTCTTACTCGAAGCTGTAAAAGAAATACAGAATGAAATAAACATCCAGTTTGTTCCCGCAAGCAGATTGCGAGAGTGGAAACAACTCAGCATGCTCCCTGATGTTTGCTTGTATAACAAGTTAAAAACACCTGAACGAGAGGCTAATGCCCTATTTACTCGCTACCCAATTATGGCATTTCCTGCAAATAGGCTCATTGTATTTAATATGCCTACATTACCTGATTCACTGTCACTGGAAAAAGCAATCAATGACTACGACCTCACGATTGGCGTAACAAGTGGACGCTCGTATTCCGCGGATATTGATACCTTTATTAAAAAAAATGAAAAACACTTTTTTAAACTTGAAGGCGCAACCAATGCGAGTCGCTTGGGGCAGATGCTCTTTCAAAACAAAATAGATGCCATTATTGAATATAGAGACGTGTTTATAAACCGATATCAACGCGCTGCTAGGACGGATAAAATACGTTATTTAACCATTGAGCCTGACCAAGCAGCTGTTTTTGGTTATATAGCATGTTCACCTTCGCCGCAAGGAAGGCAAGCCATTGCGTTATTTGACCGTGCGCTTCAAAGTGAAAGAGTCAAAACTCTTATTAGCAAACGGCTATCAGAGCTGTTTCCAGCTCCTGAACAAAAAGTCATTATTGAGGCATTTAATAATGCTTACGTGCATTAATTAGCTAGAATTTGTTCCATTACCCAACTTGTATGAAGTGCTGACTCTCCTGTCGATGGGTGTGGTGCCCCTTGGTCAAAAAACCTCGCTATATTTTCAACATGAAACTGTTGAATATGAACGGGGTTTTCGATGGGAAATCTACACTTACCAGCAAGGTTATTGAGCTCAATTGGCTTTTCATCAAATACACTAAAGCGTATTTCACCTTTGCTGCCATAAATAACCACATCATCGAAACGCTTAGCAGAGGCAAAATTCCAACTGCCAACACCTGTCACACCAGAACTGTGCTGCCAATGAGCTGTAACAGCATCAAATGCTGAGTACAATCCTTGTTGATTTGAACTAAAACCATGAACCCGAGTAAACTCGCCCAATAAGTAAGCGAATAAATCTAAGCCATGACTCGCTAAGTCATCAAAGTAGCCACCACGAGCAATGCATTTATCAGTGCGCCAATTATATTCACCGGACAAATCAAGTTCGCTTGGCACTTTACTTAAGTGCCAACTTACATGGCGTACTTGGCCAATTTTACCATTTTGAATAAGTTCTTTAACCTTATTAAACCGTGGTAAAGAGCGTCGATAGTAAGCGACAAATAATGGTTGTTTAGCACCTTTAAACGCCTCAACAATTGCATAGCTCTCTTCGTAACTAGGAGCGAGTGGCTTTTCGATGCAGCAAGGTTTGCCTGCTTTGGCAACTTCAAGCGCCAAGTCTTTATGACTATCGGGTGGCGTTGCTATATAAACAGCATCAACCATTTCATCGTTTATTAGCTCGCTGTTAGCTGCGAATACTTTGGGTACAGTATGGCGTGTAGCATAATCATGCGCTTTGTTTAAATCTCTGCGTGTAACGCCAATAAGTTCAATACCCTTTACTTGCTGATAAGCAGGGCCACTTTTTACCTCAGTTACCGCTCCACAGCCAATAATGGCAAAACGAATAGGCTTATTCATCGTATTCCTTATTTTTATTGAGGTATTCATTGAATTGGTTTTGCATATAACCATTTATCTTTACATGCTGAGGGCTCCAACCTGATAAAAACCGATAAAAATCAGCCCATGCATAACACCACAGATCACGCCAACTACTGATCAAATCGTCTGCATTTATAGTGCCCTGATACTGTTTAAGTGCTGCATTTAACTCTGCGAAATATCGATTTAGGTAGGTTTGCGCATTTAACTTCAGTGCGCTCTCATTTAAACAACTTCCCAAAAAGTACATTACATCGATAACGCCAATCCCTTTTCCAACATATTGAAAGTCATAACCAAGTACATGATTAGTCTGTGAGTTAATAGCAAAATTAGCACGCTTTGCATCCCCATGTATTAGTGTTTGATATTTGCATTGATAAAGTGCGCAATCAATATGTTCAGCTGCGGCTTTAAGGGACGAGTCGGACATTCGCGCGTATTCATCAGGACGCGTGGCTAAATGCCAATAACTGCCTCTAGGCCATAACTCCTCGCCCGACGTTGATAAATGAAAAGCATGAAAATGCGCTAACCATTTAAGTATTGCATGAATATGTTGAGTGTGTGCTTGAGCTTGTTGATAGCCAAGCGCTGTAAAATCATCAAAAATTAAAGCAAATTGATTTTGCTTCTGTATCTGATTAAAACAAGGAATGGCGGCAGCTTGGTCTGGTAAAGATGAGCTGTATTGCTTATACCAATTGTATTCAACTAAATAAGATTGCTGCTTTCTGGCTAGGGCAAATTGACTTTGCTTAATTCGCGAGTGTTCTATGAAATCAGGCATAGAAATCAATTTAATGACCCGCGTTTCACCGTCTAACCGGCAACGAATAATTTCGCCACAGCCGCTCCATAGAGTGCTAATCACATTAATAACTTCAATATCTTGATAGTTATTTTTTAATAAAGAATAAAATTCTGACATCAACAAACAATATAAAAATACACAACCAGATTATGTCAGGCAAACTAATAAAAAAATAGGCCTATTAAGGCCTATTCGTTATGTGCTACCACGTGTAGTTTACGGTCAAACTGACGGTACGTGGGTCACCTACAAATAACTGCCCGTAACCATAACCACCACTCCAGTGCTGTTTATCGAGTGCATTATCAGCAAGCAATGCAGCATTCCAACTTGGTTTCTTGAAATATACACCTGCTTGCAACAGTGTATACGATGGCAAAACAGCTTCGTCGGTTGTATTACGCTTATCAACATAACTTGCCCCCGCCGCTAACTGCCATGTATCGTTTAAGCTATATTTACTCCATAGTGTGGCTGAATTTTTTGGTGCATTTTCTTTTTGTTTACCAATTAAAAGCGTATTCGTGTCTTCAGTTATTTCAGCCCTATTATAGGCGTAATTAGCAATCACTAACCAATTATCAGAGAGCTGTCCGTTAATATCGATTTCGAAACCTGTGGCTTGTTCCTCACCCCTTTGACGAAAAACTCGGTAACCTAATTGCTGTGAACGGGCAAAATCTTGCACTAACACATTCTGCTTTGTTATTTGGTAGATGGACGTTGTTAGCAACACCTTTTCGTCAAATAACTTTGCCTTATAACCAATTTCGTAGAGGTAACTATCGATTGGTCCAAATGGCCCACCTTGCTCTTCGGTATTTAAAAATGTGGATGGGGGTTCAAAGCCGGTTACCCAACTGGCATAGACACTTGAGTCTTGAGTAAGATTATAAACAACACCTAAGCGAGGTAAAAAATCACTGTCTGAACTTTCATTGCCATTTAGATCTGTTAACTTATAATCTTCACGACGTACACTGGCTAAAATTGACCAGTCATCGAATTTAATATGATCTTGAATGTAAAGGCCGTTACTCTTTAATCCACCACCAAATTCAAAACGGTCGCCTAAATTGTAACTTGCTATATCGGGTTGCTCATAGGTTGGGTTTAAAATATCAAATGTACCTGCTGAGCGACTCATTCGTTGCGCATTGAGTTTATGGTTATCAATGTAATCGCCACCGATGACAATATTGTGCTCAACATCACCGGTATAAACTTTACCTGTTATGTAAGCAGTCACATTATCTGAATCGGCATCAATATCACGGTCTGTATACCAAACATTAAATACGGAGTCTGATCCATCAACATATGTCGCTGCACGATGCTCAACCAGCTTTTGTTCACTATCTAAATGCATGTATTTAAAACCCAATGACCAATAATCATTAAAATGATGATCTAAAGTCACACTTGATGATAACGAGGTTGTATCTAGCTTATCCCCAGGCTGATTTGAGGATAAAGATATAGGCACCTGAGATAAATCGGTCGCGTTACGTAAATTGGGTTGACCGCGGTCGAGTAACCCCTTGCTGTCAGAGTAAACCACCTCAACATTAATTTTAGTATCGTCGCTTAGTAAATATGTAAAACTGGGTGAGAGTAATAAACTCTCATTAAAAATATTATCTCTGAACGTTTCTGAATCTTCGTAGCCAGCATTAAACCGATAAAGCCAACGATCATTGCTAGCTACCTTGCCTGTTGTGTCTAATGCGACATATTTATCAGAATAACTACCAAGGCGAGCACTAATGCTATGGCGGCTTTCACCAAGCGGTTTTTTAGTTACTGTATTAACCGTGCCACCTGGGCTTGCATCACCAAATACAGCAGAAGCTGGCCCTTTAATAACTTCGACACGTTCAACATGAGCAATTAAGGTTTGATTCCAAAAGTTATTATGAGTACGCATACCATTGACGCGGCGATCGTCTTGGCTGCGAAACCCCCGAATTGTAATGTCATCATAAACAGAGTATTCATTCGCGCCGCTAATAAAAGGAGTAACATCGTTTAAGCGCATCATTGCTTGATCTTGTATCACCTCCTTGGTTACTGCGCTTACTGATTGCGGGATCTCAAGAATATCAGCAGCAGTGCGGGTAACAGAATAACTGTAATCAGAGAATGTTGTTTGCGAGCTTCGCCCTAAAACCTCTATCACTTCAATATCAGAAAGTATTTTTTTGCTTGGCTGCTTTTGTGTTTGCGACACGGCTTGTGTTGTAACGAATACAGCTGATATCAGTAGAGCCAATTTTTTAATTTTCATTTCCCTTCCTTGTACCTATAAAAGAGCAAAAGATTAATTAAAAATAATTATCATTTCAATTGTATTTTAGGTGTGTAAGAAAAAATGAAACCAAAAAACGAACTTAGTTAGTAATAAATTTTAAAGCTTATTAATTATAGGGATAGCTCCAGATTATCAGTACGTTAAATACATTGTACTCAAGAGGGGTTAGTAGCAAGCTGTTCAGGTGTGCTGGCCGGGTACGCTGATGATGACAGGACTTTAATTTGTTAGCGCTTTGCATTTGAGCACACAAATACCAAGTTCATTTGCAATTTGCTCCTTGGTAATTTCTGCACCTTCTAGGCTGTCATGAAGAGCGGCGGCGCATAGCCCATTTTCATCTTGAACATGAGCAATATTAACAAGTATATCGACAACTTCGATTAAATGGTTAATGTAGGGTGAGCCATCTGATTTACGCTGTTGTTGAGCGTGGTATTGGGCAGCCAACCGAAGTGATTTAGCCAAAAGCGCAAAATGATTCATCATGGCAACCTCAAAGTTTTAGAACAAAATTAAGCGTAGACCGTGTTGATGTATTTTGTCACGTTAAAGTGCTGCTATGGTAAATCACATGCAAGCATCAAGCTATTTGAGCCAGCGCCACTAGTAAGTGGCACTGACACAGATTGCACAGTCTGCTGTTAGCAAGTGCGCAGTTCTACTGGATAAAATGCGCACTTGATAGCTTTTTTGTTAGGCAATAAACAGGAAAAAGGCAAGACGCGACCCCATTTACTTACTTCCCTTAATACCCTTAACATACCTAATTAAAACAAAGACTCAAATCTTCATGATTCAATTGCCCTAACTTTTGATAATTTGTAGTGCAATATTCAGTAGAGTAATTGTTTTTTAAACTTTCTGGAGTCGAGACTATCCACCAAGAAGTATCATCAGCGTAGGCTATATTAATTTTGAAAATACTAAATTTAATGCCAAACTCTTCAGAACCACTTGACTTACCTAGTGTTACATCGTTCGTTTCAATTTTAGCTACACTATTTCCTGAATTAATAAACAACCAATCAAATGCTGCCCTTCGAGAATTATCTTCATGCTCAAGAAGCTTGAAAGCACCATATTTCAGAATATTATCTGCTGGGTCTACCGCCCTAACAAAAATAAACACTCCGTTGTCTACCTGTTCACTCTCTAGATTTTCACTACAAGCTGTTAACGTTGTAAATAATATAAATAAAATAAATTGTCGCATTAGTAATTATTCCATAAAAAAGTTGATGGTGCAGAGCAATTCCCATTACTACAGTGTCGTAACTGATAATCTGTTCGAATTAACTTAGCCTTTTCATAATTAGGAAACACCTCATAATTTAATTTATCACTATAAATACCAAGTAACTCTATATCTTTCAGATTCGATTTATTAATGGAAAATAAATGAGTCTTTTCATATCTTTCATAGTAGGGAACACGGAAATAATGAAACGCCCTGTATTGCACTCCTGTTGGCATTGAGACTCCAGAAGTAAGATCTGGCGTTTTAGGAATTTTTCCGGCAAAGCTTAATGAGGCTGAAAAAATATCATCAACTAGCGTATCTTTCCATTGCCCAAATGATTCATACATTATTACTGGCGTTCCATCAGGATTATGTTTAATAAACTCATACTGAACATTTTTCTTAAAAAACTCCCTTTCATCACTTGACTCAGAAAGTTGCTGATTTAAAGAATTCCCCTCACCTGTAATATCTCTTTCATCTGTAATGTAACGATTCAAATTAGCGTTTTCAATGTTGCCTTTTGCTAATGTTTGCTGGTTCATTAGATCCAGAGTATCACCACCCTTAGTGTGCGCAAGCATTCCTGTTACTTGTGCACCATTACCCAACTTACTAGCAGCAAAGTCAGCCACATTTCCAGCGAAATTACTGTGACGACTATTCATTGACTTAGTACCGAGCACTTCACCTGTATCAGCATCTTTGACTTCAACATCAACACACGATTTTATATTGGTTCCTGTTTCAGCCGCACAGTATCCTGTCGGGTCAGTACCACTGAGCGGATTATTCATTATGTAAGAATAAGGGTTAATACTCTGGCTATTCGTTGGGCTTTGAATAATCGGGTCAACTGACATAAACCTGCCTAGGTTATAATCGTACACCCGACCGTTCATATGAATAAGCTCAATATCATCCAAATGCTCGTGGTCAGTAAAGCCACGTCGTGTTTTTGCATCTGTTAAGTCATTTAGCTTTGCGTTTCCAACCGGCATTAAGCCACCACTGGCTAAACGTGGTTTACCAAATGGGTCATAGTTGCCTTGAGTGGTCGCATAACTATTATAGTCTGTGATAATGCACGCACTTTAAGACAGTTTCTATGTAAGGACTGTAGTGCTTCTATTCTCTTTGTAACTCACGTAGATTGCGTACATTTATAAGGGAAGTTTAGATAATAAAAAAACCCGTGCTAAACACGGGTTTTCGAAGATAAAGTCCTAATACTGCTCAGGACTTGCATTGTTGAACTACTCGTTTACCACACTTTTAAGTGGGTTAACTGGCTTTGCATTCTCATCAAGTAAATTCATATCAAAATCGAACTCATCAACACGAATCGCTTTTTCACGTTTCTTGTTGTAGTCAATCAGTTTTGCATACTCTTCTTCGTTAATAACACTTGCAACAAGTGCATTATCAAGTGTTTCTGCAAAACGAACGCCCGGCTTGATCGTTTTAGCACGCAGTGCTTTTTTAACTTTTGCAAGTAAATCAAGGCACGCCATTTTCGCTTTGTACGCTTGCTCATTGATGTGATGACCATCACCTTCAATTGGTTTAACCAAGTGAGTGATTTGCGCTTTAAATGCGGTATCCATTTGCGCTTGAGTCGCAAGTTCACGAATTAAATCATCGCTGATCTTAGGCATTTTCATTGAGTAATTCATCGTAATGAAACGCATAAACTTACGAGTACCACTTGCAGGGAAGTTATCTAAGAACTTATGCAATGCTTCTTCAGCGCTTTGTAGTGCAAAGCGAGTCGCATAGTGGAAGTAAGGAGCTGCTTGCTCACGTTCACTGCTTGCTACTTTTTGCTCGTAGTATTTAATCGACGCCATCGCTGCATATAAGAAACTCATTACGTCACCTAAACGTGCAGATAACATTTCTGCTTGCTTAAGTTTGCCGCCCAGTACTAATAACGAGAAGTCAGCGTAAACTGCAAGTTTTGCAGATAGTTTATGTGCTGCTTTTTCGTATTCACGTACTTCTGGTAATGACGATTTAGCTCCCGCAGTAAACGGCAATACACCTAAGCGGAAAGCACGTAAACTGTTAGCTACGCTGTAGCCCACTGTTTTACGTAAAATGCTGTTGAATTCTTTATCTGCATTTTTGTCTTCGCTGTGGATAGACTCAACCATAGTTTGTAGATATGGGTGACAACGCATTACACCTTGACCAAAAATCATTAGGTTACGAGTAAGAATGTTTGCACCTTCAACCGTGATTGCGATTGGTTGTGCAACATAACCACTTGCTAATGTGTTTTGTGGACCATTTTGAATCGCTTTACCTGCTTGAATATCCATTGCTGAATCAAGCACGTTACGACCAATTTCTGTCATGTGATATTTAGCAATCGCAGTAACTACAGATGGTTTTAAGCCCATGCCTAAACCTTCTGTTGTTAATACACGCATTGCTTCTTGAAGGTAAGTTTTACCTGCGATATCAGCAAGCTTCTCTTGAATACCTTCGAATTGACCAATCGCCAGACCAAACTGCTCACGTACAGCTGCGTACTCAGAAGCACCTTTGAATGCCACTTGTGATGAGCTAACACCTAGCGCTGGTAACGAAATACCACGGCCTGCACCTAAACAGCTAACCAGCATTTGCCAGCCACGGCCGATGTTCTTTTGACCACCAATGATGAAGTCCATTGGTACAAATACTTTTTCACCGCGTGTCGTACCGTTATAAAAACGGATACCCATAGGATCATGACGATTACCAAGTTCAACACCTGGGTGATCTTTAGGAATAAGCGCACAGGTAATACCTAAGTTTTCTTTACCACCTAGTAAACCATCAGGGTCAACTACCTTAAATGCTAAACCTAATACTGTCGCAATTGGCGCGAGTGTGATGTAGCGTTTGTCCCAAGTAATTTCTAACCCTAACACTTCCTCGCCATTGAACTGGCCACGTTTAACAACACCAATATCAGGAATGCCACCCGCATCAGAACCCGCTTCTGGGCTAGTTAGTGCGAAACACGGAATGTCACGACCATTTGCAAGACGCGGTAAGTAGTGATCTTGTTGCTCTTTAGTACCAAAGTGAAGTAATAGCTCACCTGGGCCTAATGAGTTAGGAACCATCACGGTTACCGCAACCGCAGAACTCTTAGTCGCGATAGTCGCAACAATTGTTGAGTTTGCATAAGGGCTGAATTCTAAACCGCCGAATGATTTAGGAATGATAAGCGAGAAAAAGCGCTCTTTTTTCAAGAAATCAAGGATATAGTCAGGAAGATGAACACCATTTTGAATTTCAGAATCATCAATCATTGATAATAATTCTTTTACTGGGCCATCTAAGAATGCTTGCTCTTCAGCGCTCAGCTTAGCAGCTGGCACGTCACGAAGTGCATCGAAATCAGGTTTACCTTGGTAGATTGAACCTTCTAACCAAACATCACCCGCATCTAACGCTTCTTGTTCTGTAATTGAAATACTAGGTAATACTTTTTTTAATTTTGTACGTAAGCTCATAATAAACTCATCCGACCAGATAGTAATACCTACATTACGTCATAAATTGAACAATAGATCAATTGGTCCAACCAGTTTTTTTAACATTTTTTTATATTTAATTTTCTTAATGATGCTAAGCACTTGAATATATTAAACTTACACGTGTACGCTCAATTGGCATTTTTTATCCCGAAAATGTTAACAACTAAAGTACGAATACAAAAAAGCCCAACTAAAAAAGTTGGGCCGAAGATTAAATTTGCAGTTATAACTAGAGTTCATCCTCAATTGGGAACAGCGATATAAACCAAACTTGAAAACGCCGCCATGATGAGGTTTGTGGCTCTTTTTCAAACTGCTTGTTGTTTACTGTATCAAGCCAAATTAGCTGGTCATCATTTGGATTCTTCAATTCTACTTTCCAAGCGTAGTCTGGCATTTTTTTATCAACCCAATGCGCTAAAAAATGACTGAGTTTTTCACTATTAATTAATACGCCCATTTCAGTATTTAGGTCAAAAGAGCGCGGATCGAGATTCATGGTACCAACGAAAATTTTCTTATCATCGACCGTCATTGTTTTTGCATGGAGGCTTGCCTGTGATGAGCCTGTCACCTTGCGCCCTGCTTTGCGTTTAATAGCAACTAAGTCGCTAGGTTTTAATTCCCAAAGTTTAACGCCACCACGAATTAAATCTGCACGATACTTTTTATAACCAGCATGCACAGCAGAAACATCAGTCGCTGCTAATGAATTAGTCAGTACGGTAACATCAACCCCTTTTTTTACCCAACTGGTTAGCAACTCAACGCCCTGTTCTTTAGGGATAAAATATGGTGAGACTATAATTGCTTTATGCTCTGGTTGACCCATCTCTTTGAATAAAGATGGCGACATATTAGCTGATTTTTCACTCACATCATTGAGCAGCTTATCAGGGTGGTCGAAGAATAAAGTTGACTCTTGCCAATCAAACTGGATCTCATCGTTTTGTAAACGCTTCACAAACTCACTTTCACGAAGTTGCTCTACATAGTTGCTGTCTTGGTTTTGCAAAACATAGGTTCGTAAGCTTTCTGTGATATCAACGAGAGATTGTTCATCACGACTGCCATGCAAATCTTCAACGGGGTACGATAATTGATGATTCCAATATAAATCAAACGCTTTTGATGCTTTGGGTACAATATCACCTGCGCTCATTACATCTAAATCAATAAACTCTGAGTGATCTTCCGCGGAAAAATATGCATTACCAATATTTCTGCCGCCAGTGATAAAAACTTTATTATCAACAATAAAGCTTTTGTTATGCATTCGTCTTGAAAGCAGGCTGTAATTACTCACAAAACCTAATGCTCTAAAGCGGCGATTAGGAAACGGGTTAAATAATCTCACTTCAATATTGGGATGGACAGCCAACGCTGCTAAATCAATTTCACTATCGGCTTGAGATAGGTCATCAAGTAATAATCTTACTCTCACGCCGCGATCAGCCGCTTTGAGTAAAAAAGCAGTGAATAAAATTGTTGTTTGCTGCCTGTGATATAAATAATACTGCACATCAATGGTGTGCTCTGCAGAATCAATGAGCGCCAACCTTGCAACAAAGGCATCAACTCCATCTACTAAAGGATAAAATCCTGATAAACCAGGATGAACATTCCCCACTGCATCTCCTATTGTACTGGGTGTATCAGCTGCAATAGCATAACTTGGTTGGATAGACTCCCTAGAAGGTAATTGCGCACAGCCTGCCACTACCATAAAAAAAATTGCACAAAAAAGATATTTGGGAGAGTCAATTATCATGGCTTCCTACCAGTGACTGTGTGATACACACATTGCTTTGATATAACCCTAATAAATGAGGGGGTTAAAAGCAAATAAAACGCGTACGGAAGTGATAAAGATAAGGAAGAAAGGTAAGAAAAATTGTTAAATAAACACGTTTAAGAGCAAATAATTATGCTACTTGCTCTGTGATGTCTGCAATTTCAATGAGTTTACGGTTAAGAATCTTTTTACAACAACCGCAACATTTACCACATTGGCTACCAACTTGTAGCTCTTTTGACAGATCGCGCATCGTCATTGCGCCATCATCAATTGTTTGTTCGATTTTTTTATCAGTCACACCATGACATAAACAGATATACATGAATGCAAACCACTCTCATTTCTCTTGATGGTCAGCATATTAATCTAAACGGTAATAGTTCGCAATAGTGTTTTAGTCAAAATTTGTATAAATTTCATACTGGAACTTCCTAAATGGCATACAGCTGAAAATTTCTTCTTATATTTTGAGTGGTTAGTTGATGACGAGTACACAAAAAATTTTCAACGTTTAGATATGTTTTAGCTTATGAGAAAAGAGGTTATCAGGTTTTGTAAAGGATTTAACGAATAGCTGAGCTTGAGTGAACAACTTTGAATGACAAGGCATACTCACTTTCAAGGGTTCAGTGTTAAGATAATAAACTCTTTATAAATAACAAACGATAGTTAACACGTTAGTTGATATTAAAACTCTGTTTTTGCTATTTTATCTCAAATGCTTGATTTTTAAATGAGGACACATGGAAGCGCCTACTATTGAATTAACACGCGACAATTTTAAATCCATCTTTTTTCAGACTTTAATAAAAACAAAAGTGCAGCCTGAGATACCTATTTTAAGATGTGCTGTGCCCTTACCTAAAGCACAAAGATTACAAGCAAAAATAATCACTGCCGCTATATTGATTATTGCATGTCTACTCGTTTGGCAAACACAATCCGGTGCAGTCGCTATTGGCGCTGCAATCATTACCTATCTTAGTTACTTTTTAATTCAGATGTTTATCGCCAATAAACGTTACTTTATTCAAGAGTCCCCACTATGCGAAATTAAAATTAACCAAGAACAAATTTACTTACCAGCTCTTTTATTTGATGACAGAAAAGCACGGATACTTGAAAGAGAGAATTTACTTAATGTTGAAGCCGTATGGAATTTCACACGCTCTAAAAGCGGCTACGACATTAACGACCCAGAGCCAAGACGCGCCTACCTATTTTCTGTTATTTTTAAAACGCGTTATGGTAACTCGATTCCTTTAAATGACTGGAGTATAGAGCATCCTGAACTATTCAAAACACTTGTTGAATATAATTACCCAGTAACCATGATAAGAACAGCCAAACGCGGGTCACCTATAACGATTCACACTAAATGGTTCTTCCTATTTGTTTTTATATGTATTCTCATACATTCACTTATAAAGTATGTTATTTAGCGAACGTATAAATATCCAATCGGCAAAGCAACTGCAAATTACCAGTACTCAGCCTACGGTTATAGCGATAAATTTTGTAGCTTGATGCTGAAACAGTGCTTTCTTACAAAACATATCTGAAGAGACCACCACTTACTTATGCTTTATTATTAAACAGCATGCCAGAGTGAATACTGGACGTAGGTGCGAATAAAGAGTTAATCATCGTAGAAACATTCCTTTTTACTGTAAGCTGAACTGCATTAATTTCTTCATCAAGCTGTTTATTTAACTCTAGTAACTGACTTTCTCGTTGTTCTGGAGCTAGGTCTTCGTTACTTGTTAAACTATCAATCTTATTTTGTAGCTCCTTTATTTTAACTACTAACTCTTGTTGTGTTTTTGATTTCGCTTGCGTTTCTGAGTCAGAAGCAACATCAGTTTCTTGTTGTTTCGGGTGTGGATGGTTTGCTGCCTTTTCACTCTCGTTGTTCAGCTCATTTTTATTTTTCTGGCCTAATAATGACTCTGTTAGTAATGAAGGTGTGTATGAAGTTAGCTGCATAGTTTTCCTATCGTGAATTTTTTGACGTTTAACTTAGAAATTAAAAAAACTAATGCATAACCCGTACCTATATCAAAACCTATCAGCACTAAACTAAGCTGCTATCTTTGTTCAAATTATCTTTGCATATAATTGCTATCTAACTTTTACTTCTTAAACTCGTCAAAAATCAATCCTAAAGGAGTGTGTTTTAACTTTTTAATAACTTTTTATGATCGCTTTTTAAACACCTGTCGTAAGCCTTATTGAAATGGACACGT
Source organism: Pseudoalteromonas sp. CO133X (assembly GCA_004208945.1). Taxonomy (GTDB): domain Bacteria; phylum Pseudomonadota; class Gammaproteobacteria; order Enterobacterales; family Alteromonadaceae; genus Pseudoalteromonas. The sequence continues at coordinate 811,628 of SGPE01000030.1, forward strand.
CGTACCGTCCGAACATACGAAGATATAAGGAAGAACGATGAAATACATACTCTTGGTAAGCAGCTTACTTTTCATCACTGCGTGTAGCGATGATGACGACGATAATGAAGTGATTACCCCTCCCCCAGTACAAGAATTCAGCCCAAGTAAGACCTACTCTGTCACTTTGAGCGGTAAGCAAGAAGTACCAATGAATAACTCAATGCAAACCGCCACAGCAACCGTAGAGCTTGATGAAAGTTTAATGCAATTTCGTGCAACGCTAGATGCAAGTTCAGTAGAAGGGTTTAGTGCTGCGCACATTCATGATGGTGATTTGGGTGAGAATGGCGACGTTGCATTTGCATTTGAAGCAACAAGTGAAGGTATGTATGAAGTGGCTATTACCGATCTTAATGAATCCCTTATCGAAGATCTGATGGAGGGTGATTGGTATATCAACCTCCACACTGAAGCATTTGCAGACGGCGAGTTACGCGCACAGATAGTGCCAGATACAACTAGCATCATCACTTTCGCCTTAAATGGTGAACAGCAAGTCCCCATGAACGACACCGATGCGATGGGTTACGGTTACGCATCTTACGACAGTGCCAGTACAGAACTTAAACTTCGCGCAGTTACTATGGGTGTAGATGATGCAACAGCAGCGCACATCCACACAGGCAAATTAGGTTCAAACGGTGATGTGTTTGTGGTTTTAGAGCAAGACGATGAAATTATGACTGATTGGGTTGTGCCTGAGGGCACCACCATTGACAGTGATACCCTTGCAGTGCTCTTAGATGGTGGACATTATGTGAATATTCACACGCCTGAATTTGCGAATGGCGAAATTCGCGGACAAATCCTGACTGATAATTACGCAGTGGCAACGTTTGATCTTAGTGGTGAGCAAGAAGTGCCTATGGTGACCACCATGGCCAGTGGTGATGGTTATGCATTAGTAGATACAACAGACCACAGCGTAGAACTCACGGTTGTTACTTCAAACTTAGAGGATGCAACGGCAGCACATATCCACACAGGTCGAATTGGCACTAATGGTGATGTACTCGTCGCTCTTGAACAATCAATGGATGACAGTAATGTTTGGATGACTCCTGCAAATACCATGATAGATGCTGATATTTTTGCTGTACTTGCATCCGGAGGTCATTATGTAAATGTTCATACACCTGATAATGCTGGCGGAGAACTACGAGGTCAAATACTTACCAACAATTTCGCGTTCACAAGCTTTACACTCAATGGCGAGCAAGAAGTACCTGCTGTGACCACCACTGCCAGTGGTGAAGCGTATGCTCTCATTAATATGAATAGTTACGACCTCGAACTTCGTGTAAATACAACAGGTGTAGATGACGCAACAGGCGCTCATATTCATACAGGTCGAATTGGTACAAATGGTGATGTACTTGTGGCACTTGAGCAGTCAACAACTGATACCGGCACTTGGGTAACACCTGCCAATACGATGATAAACGCAGATATTTTTGCAGTGCTCGCTTCAGGTGGTCACTACGTAAATGTCCATACACCTGCCAACACAAGTGGAGAAATTAGAGGTCAAATTCTGACGGATAATTATCAATTAGTGACTTTTCCATTAACTGGTATGCAAGAAGTACCCGCAGTCGATACCATGGCGTCAGGCAGCGGTTACGCACTGGTCAATATGGATAATTACCACATAGAGTTAAGAGCATTAACAGAGAGTGTAAGTGATGCAACAGCAGCGCATATCCACACTGGCCGCATCGGTATGAATGGTGATGTACTTGCAGCATTAGAGCAGTCAAGCGATAACATGAACCTATGGCAAACACCTGAAAACACCATGATCGATGCAGAAACGTTTGCAATACTCGCATCAGGAGGCCATTACGTTAACGTGCACACACCGGCGAATCCTAGCGGTGAGTTACGTGGGCAAATTTTAACTGATAACTATGTATTTGTGACCTTCCCACTAAGCGGCGCCCAAGAAGTACCAAGTGTTGTGACAGACGCATCTGGTGATGGCTATGCATTAGTGAACACCCATGATTACAGTGCTGAATTACAAATACTCACCTCTGGCGTGAGTGACGCCAGCGCAGCGCATATTCATACTGGTGTAGCCGGTGAAAATGGCCCTGTATTAGTTGGCCTTGTGCAAGATAGCGATGATATGAATCGCTGGATGAGCAGCACCGGCTTGATGATTGATGCCGATATATTCTCAGTACTCGCTTCTGGCGGTCATTATGTAAACGTACATACGCCTGCTAACCCGAATGGGGAAATTAGAGGCCAGATCCAATAATCAATTCCTAACCCTGTTAATCCTAGTTGTTCTGAGGCCAATGTAACTTTGGCCTCTTTTCGTAAAAGGTGAATTCAACCTGTCTTGCAATAACACCCTTCGGCATTCGAATTAACGAACTGACTATTAAAGCCAGCACGTAAATTTTTAATTACCAACTCAACAAAACCGTTCTGACTCGAGCACGCTAAGCCTTTTGATAATGGGCCTGCATATGCCAGCTCTTGATTATCTGAAATAAGCACAGCAGCGGGTTGCGCGGGTATAAGTAAAGACAAAGCCGTACTCGGGGCTAGTTTTACGACTTTTACCCCCTGCTCGATAGCATAGTCTGTTAAGCTCTGAATGTGCGCCTGTGAGCGCGCGGAACAGACACAGGTGTTTTCATCCACAATATACAAAGTATCGCCTTCGACTGCATTAAGCCCAACGGTATTTTGAAACAATGACAACCAGTTTGGTTGCGACAGCGTGTTATCAGGGTCAAATGTGTCTGTTTGCTGGGTGTAAGCAAAGACTAAAGTAGCAACCACAATGATAACCCATAAAAGGGTTGCCACTGTTAATCTTATGCTATTTGAATTTAGCAATACCTTGCTCCAGCACATCAATACTGACATCAATTAACTGCACACGATCAGTTAGCTTTTCAATCATATGGTTATCATTCTCTTGATTAGCAATTAAGGCTTGTGAGTTCTCGGCTATTGCACGGGTGTTACCCGCTTGGTTTTGCACTACATGTGCAACCGATTGTGAGCTCGTAGCGGCACTGTTTACTTGCTCCGTCATTTCTGTGATTTGTTGCTTCATTTGCGTGCTAATTGCCGATAGTTGCTCAATCAAAGTGACACTCCCTTGCATTGATTGAGTCGATGAAGCACTATTTTGCATCAAACTTTCAAGGGTTGTCGTTATTTTATCTGTGGTGTGTTTACTACGCGTTGCAAGGTTTCTAACTTCATCTGCGACCACAGCAAAACCACGCCCCTGCTCACCGGCACGAGCCGCTTCAATAGCCGCGTTTAAAGCAAGGAGATTGGTTTGCTCAGCAATCGATGAAATCTCATTCAGTAAATCTGAGATATGGCTACATGCACTTACTAATTGTGCAATGTTCTGGTCTGCCTCTTTAAGATTATTAGCCAGTTCAGCGGTTTTGTTGTCTGTATTCGCCACTTCATTTAATGCCTCGCTCGCACTTAAATGAAGCTTTTCAAACTGGGTTTGTAGTTCATTACTTTCTTGCTCAACATGGGCAAAGCCTTCAGCAACGCGCTCCCCTGATTGTGCAATATCGGCCGATAACTGCTCTCGGTGCAGTGCTTGTTGGTGCAGTTCATCATGTACTTCAAGCAATTGTTTAGACTGATTTTTTAAAACGCTACTTTGGCTTTGTACATCACCAATTACACTTGAAACAAAACCAAGAAGACGATTAAAACCCGCCACTGCTTCACTGTGACTTTCATCGGCTCTTAGACTAATATTAATGCTGTTTTCATTCGCCATAATTTGCTCTGTAGTATTACTTAACGAGAGACCTGCACTACGTTCACGGTGCAATGTTTTAGCGATGTAGCCCGCAACAATAGCTTCCACGATGGCATACACTGCATGGATAAGTACGGTACTAAAATATAATCGGTCAGGGTCAAAAACATATAAACCCATTTCATTGATTTGTAAAAAATAAAAGCTCAAATGATGAACGGCTACAAATGCAAGTGCGGTAATAAACACCCGCCACTCAACAAACATGATTAGCACAGCCATCAATATAAAAATTTCAAAGTGAACTTCAATAAGTCCATAGCTTTGTTGGATGTGTAAAAACGAAAACATCATGCAGCCGGCAGCAACCACATGAGCGGTCAATTTGCTACCTGGGTAGCGGTACAGCATCCAAAGCGGCAAAGACAGCAAAAGTAAGCCTGTGACCACACCGGTTAACAAGGTTGAGTAGATAAACCCTAAGACCAAAGACTCTACAAATAAAAGAAGAAACAAATACGTAAAAAGACGGCGCACACTCGTCATGGTTAAAGCCTTAATTATTAAATAATTTACAAAAATACAATTAACCGAGCCTATACGGTCTGATGCGTATCATGGTTCACTTTATTAATGGTAATAATGCTCTAAATTGTTCAGTTCCTGCTTTTTCTAACCATTGAAATAACACACTTTCGGTACATGTTATTATAGCTCCAGCCTGCGTAAGTTGCTTTGTTGCTATGTTTTTATGGTGTGAGTGACGCGATGCGATAGCGTCATCCACAATGAACAATTTAAAACCGGCAGCTAATAAATCTAAACACGTTTGTAAAACACACACATGCGCTTCAGTTCCTGCAACAACAATTTGGGGACGATTAAAGCGCGATAGCGACTCTATAAAGTTTGGCTCTAAGCAGGCACTAAAATGTATTTTTTCAATGTTACAGCTTGTTGCCATAAAGTGGGCAAGCGATGGGTCGGTTGCGCCCAGTTTTTCAGGGTTTTGCTCCGTAAAAACCACCGGAATATCAAAAAGAGATGCCCCTTTTAAAAGCTTTTCGGTATTATTAACAACCTCTGCAAACTCGCTAATAACAGGAGAAAGCCCTGCTTGTTCATCAATGATGAGTAAAATTGTTTGCGTTTTTTGACATATAAATGGGTGACGCATAAAAGGCCTTGGTCATTTTTTATTAAAGTATTTATAGCACATAGATACATTTGTGTACCTTAATTAACATTGTGCTAAACTATCTTCTCTTACTCGTTAATTACGTGCATATTTGTGCTATATTTTACTAAAAGTTTTGTGCAAATAATAATTTAGGGTTCAACATTCGGTGCCTAAACACTTCCTCTTAGTTTTCATTTTTATCCTATTAGTATTCCCTAACATTGCGAATGCGCAAAACTATGCTTTGCAAATTCAGCGACTTTCAACAGATGAAGGCTTAACTCAAGGCTCTGTTACTAAAGTTGTTCAAGATGATCTCGGTTTTATATGGATTGGTACTTATCAAGGTTTAAATCGTTATGATGGTTACCAAGTGTCTCCATTTTCAGGAGAGCACATACTCGATCAGCGACAAATTGCCTTCATGGCAAAAACTAACAATGGAAAACTATTTGTAAGTACCGAGTTTTCAGGGGCTTTTTTAATTGACCCAAAATCTTTGCATGTTGAAAAAATCTATTCAGGAAAGCTAAACCCTGAAGATAATTTTTTCTCTCCTATACTGGCTTTAGACGAAAGTGATAACGACTACTTTTTTGCTATAAACCAACATGTTTACTCGTACCATAAGCAATCAAAAAAGTTTTTACATGAATTTTCAATCAATAAACAAGAGCACATTATTCGCTCCCTAAAGCTTCATGAAAACTTTATATTTATTGGTACCTCTAACGGGCTGTTTTCTAAGAATCTCGCTGATGAGCATATTTCGTATATTCCATTGGCAGATCAAAAAAACATTAACGATGACAACAAAAACGTCAAATTTTTACATGTCGATAAACAGTTAGGGCTGCTAGTCGGAACTGTGGAAGGAATGTATAACATCCCTTTTGATAGCAGGGAACTACTTGAATTTGATAAAGCTAAGCTACTCATTCCTACGCTCAATATATGGGATTATACAAACAGTCCTTTTGGTGAGTACATCGTTACCGAAAAGGGCTTATTTGAATTTAATCGGCAAACATTGAGTGCTGAGTTTGTTTTGCGTTTCGATCAAAGCAAATTCAACATGACCGATAACACCATACCTGATGTCATGGTAGATAAAACAGGCCTTCTTTGGCTTGCTTCGCGCTCACAAGGGGTGTTTACTTGGTCTACTCTGGCAAAACGTTTTAAGCATATTCAATTAAAAAATGAGCAAAGTTATTACGACAATAACATTTGGTCTATTGTCCAAGATGACAATAACACCCTTTGGATTGGTACCGATAACGGCTTAATGAAATACAACCAGTTAACTAAAAAAACCACTGCATACTTAGTAAATAATGACGAAAAAGCATTTCATGGTGAGCATGGTATTTATGGTATTGCCAAAGCACAACTAGATGATAATAACCGTTACCTATGGCTGATGAAATTTGTTGGCTTGACGCTGTTTGACAAAAAAACAGGCAAGACAATAGCCATTAATGGCAGTGAAAAAACAAAAACATTTTTATCAACAGAGCCTAGTTGGGGCTTTCACGTTATAAAGCCTGATCAATTTGCTTTTATAACGAATGATGAGTTTTACACTTATAACGGCAAAACTGGCGAATTAAATGTCATCAAAGGGCTTAAAGAGCAAGTAGATATAATCAATGCAAATTCATTTTTAAAACCGTTACCTAATTACCCTGATGAATATGTTCTTAATATGTCCGGTAAGCTCTATCGTTACAATGAGTCGACAGAAAAGTTAACGCTAATATATCAAGTTGAAAACTATAACCCTTTAGCTTTTTTTCTAGTAGATGACTGGGTCATCGATCACAACAATGTGTTATGGCTGGCTTCATCACATGAAGGGTTAATTGGCTTAGACGCTGAAAGCTATGAAATAAAGCATCGCATCAATCAGAGCTCAGGCCTTCAAGCTAAATCAGTTTTTGGGCTTCAAATAGATCGTTTTGGGTTTTTATGGTTTAGCTCTCAAAACGGCTTATATCGTTTAGATTTGAGCTCATTTGCGTTAGATCGCTATTTTATCCGAGACGGTTTATCCGTTAATGAATTTAATATAGATGCAGATACAACACTCGCCAATGGGCAAATTGCATTTGGTTCAACCCGTGGCGTGTTACTTGTTTCGCCAGAAGATTTTCTGTCTTCGCCAATCAGTACGCAGAAAAACTCAGCTGAAATTACCAGTGTCTCACTCTTATCAAGAGAGCTTAATTATCACCCCTATAAATTTGCTGATAATGCGCTGCAACTCACCGCAGATGATATAGGCCTAGAGGTTACTTTTTCTAACTTTGACACATTAAATAAAGACACCACACGATATAAAGTGACTTTAGAAGGCCCTACGTCATTACAATACGATAAACTAACGACCAATAAGGTACTTTTCACAAAGCTTCCTCCTGGTGATTATGTGTTGTCGGTTTCAGTTTCATCTACTTCAGAGTTAACTAACGCTGACACTGCAACCCGCCAGTTAAAGTTCAACGTTGCTTATGCAATGTGGTCCTCACCGCTTGCAATCGCTTGCTACACGGTGATTGTTTTGGCTATTTTATTTATTATTTTTTGGCAGTATCGTGCTCGTCAGCAAACGATCCGAAAAGCGCATGATGAAATCGTAAAATCCCAGCAACAAACTGAGCTTGCATTGAGTAGCAATAATAGTGGCGTTTGGGAAGCTAACCTTAAAAAAATGACTATACACAATAACCGTATAGCGGCTGAGTTAGGTTATAAAGAATATGAAGATACAATTAAACTCACCGAGTTTTTAAACCTCATTCACCCTCATGATCGACGCTTATTTATCAATCAGTGGGAATCTTTTTCTAAACAACTTAACCAACAACAGTGGAATGTAACCTACCGTTTAAAACACAAAACAGGTCAATGGCTATGGTACCAAGATCTTGGCCGCGTAGTTGAGGCGGATGATAATAATACACCGCTTAAAATATCGGGAATATACACTAATATAACTGAGCAAAAAGCAAATGCTCAACAAGCAGCCGTGCTTGGGGAAGCTTTTAGCCAAATAAACGATTGGTTGCTTATTTTAGATAACCAATTAAAGCCATTTTCAGCTAATGCGAGTTTCAGCGAAGCCTTTGCCACACCGAGTAATATTGCTGATTTGAGCTTAAAAGACTTCTTAGGTGCGATAGGAAAAGCGCACTACGTTGAATTTTTAACCGTTTTAAAAACTCTCAAACCCAAGCAAAATTGGAAGACTGAGGCGTTTATTCGCACCTTAAAAAGTCCCGCGCATCCTGTTCACATAAGTGTCACAGCAGTCGCAAGAGATCAGCAAACGATTAATTACTACGTTATCGTAATATCAGATCTAACAGAGCAAAAACGTGCCGAAGATGAGCTTAGATACCTTGCTAACTATGACCCTTTAACAGGTTTACCTAATCGTACGTTAATGCATTCTAAAATAAATACGTGTATTGATAATGCCAGCAAAGAGAATAAATTAGCCGCTTTGTTATTTATCGATCTAGATAAATTTAAACCTGTTAATGACTCTTTTGGCCATGCCGTGGGCGATCAGTTACTGTGCAACATCACTAGAAGAGTTGATCTCATTTTACCTGACAATGCGATAATAGGCCGTCAAAGTGGTGATGAATTTTTAGTGCTAGTGCAAGACTTACACTCACCTCAAAGCTTAAGCACTTTAGTTAAATCACTCACTGATGAACTAGGTAATAAAGTGGTTATTGAAGATTTTTCTATCAATATATCGGCCAGCATCGGCGTTGCTTTGTATCCATTTGATGCGACAACGGCGGATGACTTAATTCGTAACGCCGATATTGCAATGATGCATGCAAAACAGTCTGGGCGTAACAACTTTAAGTATTTCACAGAGCAAATGAATAATCAGCTAACTAAGAAGTTGTTACTCGAAAATGCACTTAAAGATGCTTTCAAAGATGACGAGTTATTTAATAACTACCAGCCGATTGTTAATGCAAGGACTAAAACTATCAATGGTGTTGAGCTTTTAATGCGCTGGAAAAACGAGCAAGGATTTGTCTCCCCCGCCGAATTTATTCCTATTGCTGAAGAAATCGGTTTAATTGATGTTTTAACAGAGCAAGCCCTTGATCGCGCTTTAACAGAGCTCAAGCCTCTTTTACGGGCAAACCCTCGCTTTTATTTGTCGTTAAACTTATCACCGATGCATATTTTGAAGTCAAACCTCACTGAGCGTTTATTGATGATACTGAATAATCATTTGGTAAAACCAATTCAGCTGCGTCTAGAGATCACTGAGAGCACCTTACTTGAAGATAAAATAAAAGCGTCAAAGCAGTTACAAAAATTAAAAAATGCGGGATTTAAACTGTTATTGGATGACTTTGGGACAGGTTATTCTTCATTAACCTATTTAAGCCAATTTCCTATTGATGTTATAAAAATAGATCAAAGCTTTGTGCGTAACATTGGCCAAGATAAAAGTAACGAGTCAATTATCAAAACCATTCATGCGCTATCGACAAATTTAGGGCTTTATTGTATTGCTGAAGGTGTCGAAACCACAGAACAAATTAAGTTCTTAGAAAAAATGGGTTGTGAAGACCTACAAGGGTATTATTTTGCTAAGCCCATGCTGGTAGATGAGCTTAATAAAGAATCCACAATTGAAGCGATTATTGGCCGTTTAAACGCGCTTTAAACCACTTATTTAAACAATGATACAGCTCATCTTTATTAATTGGTTTAGAAATAAAATCATCCATTCCCGCTTCAAGGCAACGCTTTTGATCATCTTCAAAAGCGTTTGCGGTAATAGCAATGATGACTGCTTTGCCATAACGATCTGGCTCAGATTTAATCGCTTGAGTACACTGATAACCATCCATATGCGGCATCTGACAGTCCATTAAAATAATGTCTGCCACAAAGCTCTCTAAGGCTTTAAGTGCTTCTACGCCATCACTGGCTTGCTTAATTGTACACTGAGTTTCATGCATCATTTTATTGAGTACAAGTTGGTTCACAGGGTTATCCTCAACTATTAGTACATTCACACCTTGTAGCTCGGGTTTCTGAGCAGATTGATTATCTACAAGCGTGGATTCACTCATTTGAACAGGTACACAAAGTGTAAACACACTGCCTTTACCCTGTTCGCTTTCAAGTTTCAGCTCACCGTTCATTAATTCCACAATGCGCTTTGAAATTGTTAAACCAAGCCCAGTACCGCCATATTTTCGCGTTGTAGAAATATCAGCCTGAGTAAATTCAGTAAAAAGCTTAGCCTGTTGATCAGGTGAAATACCAATGCCCGTGTCACGAATACATACTTCAAGCGTGCCATTTTTATAATGACTAGATAAAGTAATTTCACCGGATTCGGTAAATTTACCCGCATTACTTAAAATATTATTAATGACTTGGCTAAAGCGAAGCGGGTCTAAACTAATGTAATCGGGAATATCATCTGATATATCAAGTGCAAACGAAACGTTAGGCTTCACACTGGTATTACTAAACACTAGCGCTAACTTATGTAGTAGCTTTTTCACCTCCACAGCACGATATTCCAGTTTTAGCGCCCCTGCTTCTATTTTTGAAAAATCTAAAATATCGTTAAGAATCAATAATAAATTATTGGCACTTTGATGCACCATTGTCAGCTCTTCGCGTTCTTTTTCTGGTAAAGTTTCATTGTCTAAAAGTAGCTGCGTCATGCCTAAAATGCCATTCAACGGCGTCCTTATTTCGTGGCTCATATTGGCTAAGAATTGCGATTTTGTTTTGTTAGCATGATTTGCCGCTCTTACAGCCTTTACCAGCTCATTCGTCTTATCACTAACTTGGCGTTCCAATTGCGCATTAAAGTCCTTTAGCTTGCTGTTAAGGTGCTCATTTTCATGATTCACTTGACGTAGGCGGCTAAAGCTCAGTGTCAGTTTATTCGCTAAATTAGAAAATTGTGATTGTAACCTACTTACTTCAAGCCAAGTATCAGGTAAATAGGTATCTGTATTTGCTTGTTCAGGCTCAAACTTATCGATTTGTTCTGCTAATTTTAAAATAGGTTTTATTAACCAACGACTTAACTGAGTTATAAAAATACTGGTTAATAAAATAATAAACACAATCATAACAATCGATTGCCCCCAAGCATGCACCGCAACATTGTTAGCGTACTTACGATTAAGCATGGTCAACACAACCCAGCTATTCTCTGATGAGTGTGCTACACGGGCATAAAACTGCTGTTCGTTATCTGGGTTGAACATCTTAAAACGGGTTTCATCTGTAAATCCACTCAACTCATCGTCCGTAATTTCCTGTAATTCAACAAAATCATCCAGTGAGCTGTAGACCACTTTGTTTGTTGAATCTAATACGACTAATTCACCTTGATGGCTGAATAAACTTGGCCTTAGCCTTGAGAAGTAATCGAACATCAAAGAGCCTTCAACAACCCCTGTAAAAGTATCTTCAATATAAATGGGGGCAGAAACGGCCACGATAGGAAGCGCACCAAACCCACGCCCTTTAAAAATAGAAGACACATAGCCTTGTCTATTATTTGGTGCATTAATGAAGTAATCCCTGTCTGCAACATTGGGCCGAATCATAGATTGCTCCAGACTAATTGCTAAAGATTGAGGGAAAAAGTGAGTCACGTCTGCAACTGCATTTGTAACGATTTGCGTTCTAAAATCAGGGTATAACTGCGCCATACTTTCTAAGCTTGCTTGCTTAGGCGCCCCCAAAGCAATACTTCTAGCAGTTAAAAGAACACCTTTTTTATGATGCTCTAAATGAGTATCTATAGTTTGCGATATTTCTTGTGCTTTTTCGTAAAGTTGAGAATTTATTTCATATTCTATGCGTGAATAATGATTATTGGTTAACACAATAGACGTTAAAATAACCACTAAAATAATGAGTAAAGTTACAACATAATTCAGTATTTTATATAACGACGAGTAGTATTTATGCCATGAATAGCGACTAAAAAAGAAACTCAATAAATCAATGACTGACAAGTAAATTACGGCATTGAGGCAGTATTTTGCCAGTGCAATCGCAATAGTCAAAATAGGTAAACCCAATATGAAATGACCAAAGCCCCAAAGCAAAGGCAAGCCGACTATAAACCAAAATATCATACCGCGAAGGAATACAGGCCGAGCTTTACTCAAGCAGAAAACGTGCAAAAAAATTAGTTCAAGGGCAAATACAACTGAAGGCCAAGCATGCCCCCAACGATAAAAAATAAAACCTGTGCTTATTACAAATGTGATGAGTGCAAATCGCCAACCAAATAGCAGTAAGCTTAAGATGACAAAAAACTGCCCAAGCAAAAATTCGGAACTATCTAAGAAAAAAATAGGGAGTAGATTAGTTACACCCGCAACGGCTCCTAACAGCACTGCTGCTAAAAAGCTAAAATATGGCGGTTTATGAACTAGCAAAGGCGGTACCCTATCTTATAGTGATACCTTTAAATTAAAAGAAAAAGAGGTAATTTGCCACCTTAATTAATAGGGTGGCATTCATGACTTTCAATTTGTAAGACACTTTTCGCAACTTTAAAGCGCGAAAGTAAAAGCTTTTCGACCTTTAGACGACACGCTTCATCATGTTTTTCTACTGTACAGTGTTGTTTTAGCACGACATGTGCGCCAACAATGACAACGTTATCCTGACGAACAACCGTCACATTATGCACATTTTCAACATGTTCAATAGAGGCAATGCTTTTTTCAACGTCTGCCACATTAGGCAGTTTGCTGTTATTTTCAGCTAAGCCTTTAATACAACGTATTATTACTTTAACTCCCGTAAATAAAACGAAAGAAGCAATTAGCATGCTTGAAATAATATCGATTTCAGCCCAGCCAGTAAGGTAAATCAAAATTCCTGCAAAGAAAGTTGAAACCGTTGAAATTAAATCAAAAAACGAATGAAGAAATACGGCGTATACATTGATACTCGCTTTTCGACCTTTATAAAGAACCCAAGCTGCGGCACCATGAAATAAAAAGCCAATAGCTGAAATAACAGACATTAAATAGCTATTAATTTCAAGATGGTTACCTTCATTATGGTGTAGGTATCGCTCTCCACCTTCGTATAAAATAACCAGGCTGATACTTAAATATAAAATGCCGTTAATTAAACCGCCTGTTAGTTCTGCACGTTGATAGCCATCATTAAAGTTTTTGGCAAAATGTATCGCCATAGACGACGCTATTAAAGCGATGAATAAAGAACTATTATGGACAAACAAATGCCCTGCATCAGCAAGCACTGCTAACGAGTTTGAAAAATACGCACCAATGATCTGAATTACCATAAACGAGCAAGTAATGGCTAACGCAATTAACAAGCGACGTCTAGATGCTTGGTGAGTCGTAATATCTGTCATGAAGAAAAGAAAAACCTATTCGCTGGAAAAAGAGTAATGATATACAGTCGCAATTGTAATACGTGACGCCACTAAACGCACTAAAAACTTACCTATCGCTCAATTTACGAGGATTTTAAGCTTTCAAATCAAGAGAAAAGAAAATTTTATATCAATTTTTTGTTAAAATATGTAACCTTATACCGTGTATTGGTTTTAGGTCGTTTTTTAATGAGTTCAATTGAGCAAACATGGCAGACTCTCGCTGCATTACCGATAGCTATCATCATGTTTGATCAGCAACACAACCGTTTCTATTTTAACTTACCGGCACAGTCGCTATTCTCAATTGAAGAGCAACTAAGCTCGGACGAACTCAACCTAACTCATCTTGCACTTAATAACGCGCTAAGCAGCGAATCACTGGGCATTACCGAGTTATTGCCAAGTTCGTACAACACACATCCCTTGTTTGTAACGCTAACCAACCGACATACTCACTCAGCCAAACTGCTTGACCTAAAATTTGCAACACTTTGTGATTATCTTTATATCACTTTGTGTGAGCCTCGTACATTACCTAGCCAAGCTCAAAGCCAAGACTTCGATGAGCTGATTTCTCAGATTTCAACAGAACTTATCGATATCCAAAACGAAAATATGAGTCAGCAAATAGAGAAGGCACTGCAAACAATAGGCTTAAATTGCCATGCTGACCGTACTTACATTTTTGAATTTAGTGATGACGGATTATCGATGAGTAACACCTACGAGTGGGTAAACGATGGTATTACACCCTTTAAGGAGCACCTTCAGAATATCCCAAAAGACTCTTTACCTTATTTTTTCCAGCAAATGCACACACAGCATATTTTTAACGCATCAAACACAGCTGAATTACCCCCTGAAGCCAGCGCAGAAAAAATAGAGTTTACTAACGAGGGGATTCAATCTGTTTTATGTATTGGCTTAGTCGTCGAGAAAACATTATTTGGCTTCATTGGTTGTGACTGCGTTAATAAAGCCCGTCAATGGTCTCAAACGGATTTGTTAAGAATAAAACTAGTCGGCGACATGATCACAAATGCATTAAAAAATATGCAATATAAACATAAACTTGAAAAGATACAAAAGCTGTTACTGACAGCTAATAAAGAGCTGCATGAGCAAGCTTATAGAGACAGTCTGACCGAAATTGCTAATCGTCGACAACTCGATTCTACCCTACAACAAGAATTAAAACGCTGTGCACGTAGTGAACTCTCGCTAAGCTTAATTCTGTGTGATATTGACTCGTTTAAATTATATAACGATACGCTAGGTCATCAACAAGGTGATCAAGCATTAAAGCTCGTTGCTAAAGCGCTTGAAGAAAATTGTCAGCGTCCAGGAGACTTAGCAGCCAGATACGGTGGTGAAGAGTTCGCTATTATTCTCCCCGCCACTAACAAGCAAGAAGCCTCATTATTCTGCCAAAAATTACAGCTAGCGATAAAACAACTAGCAATTGAACACCCTAATTCTAAAGTAAGCCCGTTACTGACATTAAGTTTTGGTATTTATTCATGCCAACCTAATGAACACAGCGAGGCTGATCATACTCTTATTATGGCCGACAAAGCACTGTACAGAGCAAAGCAAAATGGTCGTAACCGCATAGAAGAAATTGCTGAGTAATTTCACTGTCAGTTTTAAAAATCTTACACCTTAAACTGGCTTACTAAGTCTTTTAAGTGCTGTGCACGCGATAACAAGCTTTGCGTACCCTGCTGTTGTTGCTCAGCATTGTCATGAATTGATGTTGCACTGTCTGAAATGTCGTGAGCCGATTGATTAATATGCTCAACAACCGTACCCTGCTCTTCTGTTGCTGCTGCAACTTGATGATTCCCTTGGCTAATAACTTCAAATTTTTGTTGAATTGATTGCAATGCAGATACAGCAACCTGAGTGAGCTCTGTCACTTTTTGACTACTTTGTGTTCCTTCTGCGATTGCTTGTTGAGATTGAAGTGAAGAACTTTGTAACCGTGTGACCTGTTCGCGAATTTCCGAGGTAGAAGTTTGAGTACGCTTTGCAAGAGAACGTACTTCATCTGCTACGACCGCAAACCCACGCCCTTGCTCACCCGCTCTTGCCGCTTCAATCGCCGCATTTAATGCCAATAGGTTTGTTTGTTCAGAGATAGCGTTAATCACTTCAACCACGGAGTTTATTTCCGCAGCTTGGCTTGCAAACTCACCAATACTTTTATCAACATTGAGCAAAATTTCATTCAGTTCAATCATTGTTTTAGCTGTTGTGGCCATACTATGGTTCGTTTCAACAGTTTCTTTTACCGCTTCTTCGGTGTCGCTTGCTGTACGATGAGCAATATCAGACACTTCATTGATAGTTTGGCCCATCTCTGTAATCGCAGTTGCAACTTGATCTGTTTGCGCACGCTGATCTTCGGTTGCAGCAAATGTTTTATTAGCAAATGTGGCCAACTCTTCAATACCTTCACGCATCGCTCGTTCAGTCACACTAATTTCATCTACCAGCTCTGCCACTTTACCTATGATAGCATTGAAGCCTTTAGCAAGATGACCTAGCTCGTTATCAACACTGTCGTCTAAACGTTTACTTAGATCCCCCCCTTGGCCTGCCATACCTAACAACTCGTCACCCACACGGCGTATTTTAGTGCTCAGCCAATTAGCAAAATACAAAGTAAGGATCAGAAAAACAGCGGCAAGCACCACACTCACTAAAATTGACATAAGAACGACAGCGTTGATTTCGCTCGAAATTTCTTCTTTCGGTTGCACAGCAACCAAAGTCAGCCCCATACCAGTAATTGGCATTACACCGGCATATACTTGCTGACCATTTAATTCAGCTTGGGATAATGAAAATTCATCACTTTTGCTACTTGTTACGTTTTGCAACGCACTTAAAGATGCAATATTTGAAATCTGCTTACCAATAAATGCATCATTTTCGTGAGCAATAATGCGTTTAGAGTCATCGATTAAAAATAAATAACCTTGCTGACCAATTTTACGTGAAGTAACAATATTTGAGATATCTGAAATATCATAGCCAAGCCCCGCAACGCCAAGGCGCTTACCTGCAATTTCTACCAAGGTATTAACGTATAAAGTCAGATGACCGCCTTGCTCACTCACATCTAAAGCTAAGACTTGGCGTTTATCTGAATTTAAAAAATCAAAAAACCAACTATCTCGTGGCTCACTACTCGAAATTGACTTAAAAAAGCCCTCTTGAGTGTAATAACTCATTGAATCACTGCTCACCCAAAAAACCGATGATGCACCGCTCTTCTTTTGTAAGTCAGCAAAGTACGACATTACACGCTGATGAATAGGCGAGCGCTTCTCACCTTCGGTCATCCAAGTATGTAGCATTTGATTTTCTGCCAATGACTGTGACACTGAGATTGGATAACGCATTTGCGCATCAATTTGTGCGGCAACCTTGCCTACCGCATCAGGTAAGAGTTGTTTTTCGGTTTGTTGATAATAGAGTTTAGAAAATTGACTCGTATTGATTAAGGCACTGACTACCGTAACAATAAATAATGCGATTAATACAAAACTAATAAAAATAGTGCGTAGCGATAGGTTTCGCATTAAGCAAGCCTCATACTTTGATGGTGTTTTTCGTGTATATATAATCCTTACGAGCTAATTTTAGATAACAACTGATTGTTTAGCAATCGCTATTTTATTTATTGCAATAAAGAAGACAGAAAATTCACTATTAACGCAAAGTAATACGCTCTATCACGTATTACTTTGCCTAATCAATGTATTACGCAGCTCTACGTGAGAAGAATGGACTTGCCATTCCAGCAAAGAAAATACCAGCGAGCAACCACCATAACTTGTAATCAGTCTCGAAAGGCTCACTTTGCTCTATTTGTTCAAGCTTTTGACCACTCACCTGCTGTGTTTGCGCACTGGAGTTTGCGGTTATATCGGCTGTTTGATTAGGTATTAAGGGAGCGAGCCCAAAACCAGCATTTTGCTCTTTCACGTAATCAACAAAGGTTTGATTGTCTGTAGCAACATCATGCTGATTGGCTATCTCAGTATATGTTTCAAGCAGTTTCTGTAAGGTCTCAGGCGAGGCTTGCCAATAGCCTTTTCTAACAGCCTCCAGCATACGTTCAATCATCTGCGCTAATGCTTCTGGATTATGTTGCTCAAAAAATTCTCGCATTTGCATTTGGTACTTATCATCAACATAGACCTCGAAGAATTCTTGCCATTGGTCATCTCTTACGGCTTCAGGTGTCATTACTTCCCAGCCCCACATGTTATTCATACGATCTAGCATCGCTGTAGCCCCCGCATAACCTGAATCTTGCATCGCTTTTATCCACCGAGGGTGGAAATAGCGACTGCGCATCTCATTACTAATGAACTGTTCGAGCGTCTGTACTTTTTCATCACCTTTACGCCGCAAGTTAGAGACATACATTTGTGGCGTTTTTCCATCAATATGACGCACAGCCAAGCCTATGCCGCCAAAATACTGAAACGGATCATCATTAGTCATTAACGCATACAAATTACTCGAACGAGAAAAGACCACTCCATCAGTGCCAGACAACACCTTACTATACAAGCCCGTGTCTGACAGGTTTTCACTCCAACGAGCTTCGTCTTTACCAAAACCAAAGCCCATTCGCTCAAGATACAAATTAGCGAGTTTACTATCGTCTTGCCAAGTATCAGATGCAAGACTTCCACCAGCTAGGCCTGTTCCATATGCACCGGTTTCGTTAGAGAAAATACGCAATGATGAGAGATAATCTGCGTCTTCTTCACTTTTCCCTTGGTCTAATAAGTTTTGCTTTAAAGACATTGAGTGACGATACACAAAGTTATTGTCTTCTTTCATTTTTGCAACTTTATCTATCGCTTCTGCAATCCATAACATGACGTTAGGAAATGCATCACGGTATAAGCCTGTTGCAGAGACCACCACATCGATACGTGGCCTACCAAGTTCTGAGTAAGGAATAATCTCTGTTCCAATAATGTTGCCTTGCTTATTCCATTTTGGCTTAATACCCATGGCATGAAGAATTTGTGCTTCTAACGCGCCTTGGTGGCGCATGGTTTCAAGTGACCACAATGAAAAAGCGAGCTTTTTAGGGTAACGCCCCTGTTCAGCCTGATACTGGGCAATTGTTTGATCCAACATTTTCACCCCAGCCTCATACGCTTCTTTAGACGGAACTTTAGCGGGATTAAAACCAATTAAGTTACGTCCTGTGGGCACTGCTGACGGGTTTCTAATTGGATCATTACCATGGCTAACAGGAATATATTGACCATCAAGACCATTCAACAACCCTGATATTTCTTCGCTCTTATGAAAGTTTTGCCAATATTCTTTAGCTAAAGTGATATCGCTTTGTAATGATGGAGGAATAACGAAGTCAGGGTTATCACCAAGCACACGAGCAAGCAACTGAAAACCATCTAAGGCTTGTAACTTTATTACTTTACGCTCATCTTCACGCTCAGAGGGAGCTATTGCTATACCTATTTCACGCTCAAATTCACCCGCTTTTTGCGTAAACTCGTCACCCAGCATTTGCAAAATAGTGGTGTAAAGGTGTGCATCAACGGGTAGTTCGCCAAATGTATGAATACCCAGAGGTTGACTCATTTGCGCAAGTGTATTGAGGTGATCTTGTAGTACAGTCACTTTATTGGCAAATTGAGCGGTGAGTATTGCTTCATCGAGCTCTAGATCTTTTATCATATTCAACTGCTTAGCAAGCTTAATTATCTCTTGCTGCGTATTTGATTTTGTTTGCCCATTATCCAACATTAAATAGTTGGTGATCAGCTCATTCAGTTTTGCAACTTCGCTGTATAAGCCCGCTTTTGCAAAACCTGGAGTTAGATGGCTTATCATGGTGGCACGTCCACGACGCTTTGCTTGCATGGCTTCTCCCACATTATCGATAATGTATGGATAGAAAACAGGGATATTACCGATTGCCAAATTAGGAGCATCATAAACCGATAAGCCCCGCTCTTTGCCACTTAACCACTCTTGTGAGCCATGCGTGCCTAAATGCACAACTGCATCAGCGTTAAATACGTCACGTGCATATAAATAAATAGCCAAGTAACTATGATTTATAACCGATTTTGTACTGTGATACTGGGCCGCATGCTCTTTGGCTGTCTCACCGCGCACACCTTGTGGCAGCACAATCATATTGCCTAACTCCATACGTGGAATCACAAACATCATTTGTCCGTTATGCATTCTCAGCATAGTGCTTTCATTGGGCTGCCCATACTTATCAATAATAGGTTGAGTCACTTCATTAGGTAGTGTATCAAACCATGTTTGATATGTAGTGAGTGGTAAATAATCAGCAAGCCCCATTTCAACAAGCATTTCGGCATCTTCACCACGATAATACGGCCGCAATAATTTGCCCGCTTGCTCGACTAAACTTGCTGTATCAGTTTGCTTAACTTGATAACCTTTTGCTTGCATGGCTTTTGCTATATTAGCAATTGAGCTTGGAACATCTAAAAAAGCAGCGCCAATATTTTTTTCTCCTGGCGGGTAATTCCATATAAAAGTAGCGACTTTTTTATCCGCATTATTAATATGTGCAAGGTTCGCGTGATTAAATGCACGTTCAATCAGTGCATCAAGTTGATAACGAATAGCCACTTTGCGGCCTTTATCATTTGCTGCGATAATGATTGGGTCGGTACTTCCTGTATCTTCTGGCATGACCAAAAAAAACGGAGTTAGTGAAGGCGATACACCCGTATGATCTTGGTCAAATGCTTGCTCATCGCCATCGGTGTAGTTAAGAGCATGGATCACAGGTACACCTATTTTCATAAACTCAGCACGGCGTTTTTCTACATAATGCAAAGAGCGATAATTAATTATTAGGTCAACCCGAGAACCAGTTTCATCTGTCAGTAACTCTGGGTAGGTGAGCGCCTCGTCATTCCCTTCAAAGAAGAATGCAAATGCTTTTGCTCCTTTATTTTCGAGCCCAGAAATTAACGCATCTACGACTTGCTGTTGCTCATAATCAATCACAGAGCGATGTACTGCTATCGCTATCACTGGTTGCGTACTTTGAACATCTAACCAGTTAAAAAAGCGAGTTTCGTCAGCACTCACATGGCCGTCAAACTCAGGGTGATATAAACCAACGTCTGGAATCACTTTAACAGGCTCTGCAGGCACATCTGATAATTTAAAAATTGCATTGGTAATATAAAGCATCATATTTCGGTAATTATCGCGACCGGCATTATTGTAATAGCTGCCAAGACGAGTATGCTGCAGCTCAGATAAGCCCGTATTCATTGCAGAATTGTCCATATCCCCCAGTGAAATGACTGGCACATTGGGGTATTCACTTAAATAGGGCTGATATTTAGTAAACATATATTTTGAAAGCGCAGGGTTAATACCATCTAGCAAAATCAGATCTGCATTTTGCCACGCAAGTTTTATTTCCTCGTCAGTTTTGCCTTTACTACTAAAATTTGTGAACGTAAACGGCTGATCTTCAGAAAGCCTTGTTAGCAACGCACCTTTCGATTTAGCCACGTGGCCCGACATCATGATCAGTACCTCTGGCTTTTGCTCTGCATATGTATTTAATGAGCTCAATAAAAGCAACAGGAATGTTAGTATTCTCATCATTGTCCGCTCTCTTGCCTGCTGGTTGTGGTTTCGCCTTTTTCAGGTATATAAACAAAACTACCATCAGCCATTTTATAAGCGACTCCAGCACGCATACCTTCACCTGAACCTATTTCCCCATTCGATTTATACTGCTTAATCTCTTTGCCTTCTTTAACAATTACTTCCATATTTGGCTCACCCGCATTTTTAACAACAGTCACATTTTCTGCTGTAAACGGACTTAAAGGGTTTTGCGCAATAGCAATTAACAACGCCGCGATAATGACTAAAAATACGTCCACTAAATTTACGGCACTCACAATCGGGTTTAATTCTTCATCTTCGTCTAAAAAACGCATATTACAGCCCTCTTAATTTACGAATATTAATGAGCTCTTGAGCGCACCAGCGTTTTTTAATTGATGCTGGCCAAAAGGTTAGAGTAGAGATAACCAAACCCCAGATAACTGCTGCGAAAGCAATGATCAAATTCTCACTAATGCCTTGAATATTCCCATCTGCAAGCGCTTTTAGCGCTGGTCCCATCGGAATCATCGTTGCTATAAGGCCAAGCATTGGCGCAATACGGGTGACAACTCTGAGTACTTCAAGCTTTTTAAGCGCAAAAACCTCTAATTCATCTTCTGATGCATCTGGATTTGCCACAAAATAATTATGAACATCAAAGCCGTTATAATTATTTACTGCTTTGTTATCTATATCTCTTTGATAAGCAAGTTGGTTTTTTCTTCTGATTAAATATTCAGAGACAAATCGTCCAGCGGCAAAAAACGCATAAATAAAAAGTACAGATATAACTAAGATGACAGGTGTCATCAAAAGCGCAGAGACATCAGCCATAAGTTGTTCGATTATTTGAATATTCACATTAATACCTTGTTAGATTTCTTCGATAGCAAATGTACGGCAATTACTGAAAGATTACAATAATGCAAATGGGAACAATTATTATTTGTATTGATCTTTTCAACAATAAGCGTATTATTCCCCAAAAAAAGAAGCAGCTCGCTGTATACAAACTAAAGCACCTAAAGGAACTCAACCATGCGCTATACAAAACCAAATACGCTTAGCATGTTAATCGCGACAATTATTGCCGGCTCCGCAATGCCTGTATTTGCAGACGAAAATATCAAAAACGATAATCTAGAAATCATTGTTGTTAGTGGCTCTCGCACAGAAAAACCGTTAAAAGATGTTGCCGCAAGTATCTCTGTTTTAAGCAGTGAAGATATCCAGCAACAAGTGGTTACCGATATGAGCCAATTATTTATGTATGACCCTAGTATCCAAATCACTGGTCGAGTTGGTGGAGCACAAAATATTCAGGTGCGTGGTATGGGATCTGACCGTATTTTGATGATTAAAGACGGTATGCGAATGAATGAAGGCTATGGTGCCGATGGTTTGAATGATATTGTTGGCCGCGGATTTATCGATACAGAGACTCTAAAGCAGGTAGAAGTCGCTAAAGGAGCTGCCTCCTCCCTGTATGGTTCTGATGCTTTAGGAGGTATCGTTGTTTTTACAACTAAAGATGCGAGTGATTACTTAACAGAAAATGAGCAATTTGGTGCTCGTGTAAAGTTGGGTTATAGCGACCTTGACAGCCAAGCAAGCCTAGGAGCAACCCTATATGCTCAGCACGGTAACTTTGACCATTTACTTAGCATTACCGCTCGTGATGGCGAAGAAGAGCAAACCAAACACAGCAACAATGCGCCGTTCGATATTGACTCTCAAAGCTTACTTTATAAATTGAAATACAATTTAAACGAGCAAGATTATCTTAGCTTCGCAGCGGATTTATGGCGCCAAGATGTCAATGGTGATAGCGCTGACGGTTTACTTTCTTATTTCAGAGGATTAGCTCAGTACGGCTACAATATTGCACAAGAAAATACCCAAACTGAAAAAGACAGTGATTCATACCGCATGAGTTACAATAACAATAGTGGCAATGCTTTTTGGGATTCGGCTCAGTTCAACGCGTACTATACTAATAATCGCCAAGACGACCAAGAATATGCCTTACTTGATATTAACGCGCCCATGTTCGGCACTGTTGAAATGCGAGATATGTGGAAAACAGGTACGTATGAGCAAACGACTTATGGCTTGATTTCGCACGCTAGTAAAGCACTAAATAAGCAGCATACTCTTGGTTATGGCGTTGATATTGAAACAACTGAAAGCTTGCGTACTGTGCATGAATATCGTGAAGTTGAAGGTGAAACAACCAAAGACGACACCAGCCAAAAGTTCCCTAAAAATGACACTTTACGCGCTGGCATATTCATAAATGACGAAATCAAACTACTAAACGACACACTTGTTATTACCCCAGGCGCTCGTTTCGATTACTACAGTATGGATCCTAACGGGGTACTAAAAACAGATGGTGAGGAATACGCTAAAATTGATGAACATAATGTCTCGTTTAATTTAGGTGGCCTATATTATATCAATGATATGCTTAGTGCTTATGCACAATACGGCCAGGGCTTTAAAGTACCTGCCTACGACCTAGCCTACATTGAGCACTACAACCAGCCCACGGCTGAGTACATTTATGAAGTTTTACCAGCAGATGACTTAGATCCTGAAAAAAGTGACACTTATGAGCTTGGTCTTCGTGGTCACCTAGGTGATTTCACAGTATCAGCCGCTTTATTCTATAACGAGTTTGATGACTTTTTAGCAACTGAACTAATCCAGCGCGAAACGGTTTTCAATAATGATGGTTCACTTGCCTATATTCATGACCAATATCAGTATAAAAATATCGAGTCAGTAACGATTAAAGGGGCTGAATTTTCAACAACCTACTACGCATCGGACACACTCTCTGTATTTTTAAATGCCAGTTACCAAGACGGTAAAAATGATGAAACCGATGAATACATCAGTTCAATTAGTCCATTATCAGGTAATTTAGGTCTCTCTTTCCAAGGGGATATTTACGGCAGTGATTTAATCATTAATTTCGCAAAGAAAATGACGAAGGTAAATCCAGGTAAATATCAAACCCCAGGGTATGGGACAGTCGATTGGTTAGCACGCGCTAACTTTGGTCAAGCAAGTTTAAACATCGCAGTACGTAACCTATTCGACAAAACCTACTATCAACATGGTAGCCTTTCTGACCACTCAGCATCAGACAGTTTAGAGGGCTTAGAAAGCGCAGGACGTAATATTTCTGCAAGTGTGAGCTATCAATTTTAACAAATAGGATGCGATAAAAACCGAGTGCTGCAATGCACTCGGTTTATTCATGCATCTTTATTTGTTGCCTGTATATTTTAGGTGACATTCCGTGCCAACGATTGAATGCATGATAAAATGCGCTCACTTCTGAGTAACCACATAAAAACGCTATTTCAGTGAGTGATAAGTCTGTTTCAACTAAAAGTGTAGTGCTTCTTTGTTGTCTTAAATTCGCCAGTTCTTGACTGAAGTTAGTTCCTTCTTTAGCAAGACGCCGTTGCAAAGTTTTTTCACTCATATTGAGCGCCTTAGCCATATCTTTGCAACCACACTCCCCTAAGGTTAAATGCTCTTCAAGTAAAATACGCAAAACATGACTCACATTACTTTGTGTAGCAACTTTGATTTGACCCGCAATAAACGGTTGCGCATCGGTTTGCTCACAAAAAAATAAGCTGTGAGTTTTGGATCCGTACTCGACAGGGCAATTAAAATGCTCGTTTATTTCAGCAAGATGCTCTTTGCGCTGTAAACAAATACGCGATGGATGCCAGTTTTTTCCTTTTACGGTACGTGCTATTTTCAAACAAAATGCCATTGGTGCCTCGTAACTTAACAATGACATATCACGCTCACCATCACTAAAATTAAAGCGCAATTCATACTCAGCACCATGATCAATTAACGACACATTATGCGTATCCCCCATCAACTTTTGATAGCGTAAAATAAGCCGAAAGGCACTGAGTAATTGCGTTGACTGAATAATCGCCATCCCTACCACAGGTATGGCTCGCACATTCATATTACTACCAACATATATGCCTAAATGAATATCAGGCAACATCGCCTGAGCTTGCTTCCAAAGCGTACTAACACTGGCTTGCGGATAACGAGCTGTTTGGCTGCTTAGATCATTCAGCGATATATGAGCTTGTGAAAATAGCGCATTGATAGGTAAGCCTTGCCACTTGAATGACTCAGCCATGGCGCGTAACCACCAGCTTGATAAGGTACGCATACGTGTCTCAAATAAACAATTTAATGACCTATAATATCAAGTAAGTTAGAAAATAAAAGCCTATTGTTAACCTGTAATTAACAACGGAGACAACAATATGGGCACCGTCGCAAGTAAACGCGAGTTCGCGAACTTTAAAGAGTTTTACCCTTACTACTTACAAGAACACAAAAATAAGGTATGTCGACGCTTACACTTCATTGGCAGCTGGTTTGTGTTGGCTATCTTATTTGCTGCACTTTACCAACAACAATACAGTTGGCTCATTTTCTGCCCGCTAATCGGCTACGGTTTTGCTTGGGTAGGTCACTTCTTTTTTGAAAAAAACCGCCCCGCCACATTTACTCACCCTTTTTATAGCTTTATTGGCGACTGGGTGATGTTTAAAGACATTATTGTTCGTAAGGTCCCATTTTAGGAAGTAACTATGACTATAAAACAAACAGTATCAGAGCAAGAGTGGCAAGCTCGCGTTGAACTTGCGGCCGCTTACCGCCTTGTTGCTTTATATGGCTGGGATGACCTCATTTTTACGCATATTTCTATGCGTGTACCTGGCACAGACAACGAGTTTTTAATAAACCCTTACGGCATGATGTTTCACGAAATCACAGCATCGAGTCTCATTAAAGTGGATCAGCAGTGTAATAAATTACATGACAGCGAATACCCTGTTAATCCTGCGGGCTTCAATATTCATAGCTGTATTCATATGGCACGAGAAGATGCCCATTGCGTAATACACACACATTCACTCAATGGCACTGCGGTATCAGCCAACAAAGAAGGTTTATTACCTATTTCTCAACAAGCTGTTGTTGTTCATTCGGGGCTTAGCTATCACGACTACGAAGGCATTGCCTTGAACCCTGCTGAACAAGACCGTTTAGTGAATGATTTAGGCACTAACAACTTCTTAATGCTACGTAACCATGGCCTATTAACAACAGGAAAAACCGTCGCTGATGCTTTCTTGTTTATGTATGTATTTGAAGCAGCGTGCGCCATACAAACCCGTACTTCACAAAACACCGAACAACTCGTGCAAGTGCCAAGTAGCATTATAAACGGTATTCAAGGCCAAACTGACATAGCTACAAAGGGGCTTGGTGGTGCAATTGCATGGCCTGCGTTGTTGCGTTTACTGGATGAAAGAAGCCCAAGCTACAATCAATAAGGATTTGCCATGCAAATAGATATTATGACCAAAATAGTGCTTCCTTTAGCGCTGTTTATCATTATGTTTGGCATGGGTCTTGGGCTAAAAAAGAAAGATTTTGGGGCTTTGTTCATAAGCCCTAAAGCCTTGTCTATAGGCTTAAGCTGCCAACTATTACTTTTACCTGCTGTCGCCTTTTTGTTAGCGATAAGCTTGAACTTACCACCTGAGCTAGCCATTGGCTTAATACTCGTTGCTTGCTGCCCAGGTGGCGTAACATCAAACTTATATACCTACTTATTCAAAGGAGATGTTGCTTTATCAATAAGCCTAACGACTCTAGCAACATTCATCTCACCATTTACCTTGCCACTGATACTGCATTTCGCAATGGAACAATTTAGTGTTCCAGGTCATGAGTTTCAGTTACCTATTATAAAAACAATCTCTCAAATGCTTATTATAACCGTGTTACCCGTTAGCCTTGGGATGCTGTTCAATCATTATAACTCATTAATTAGCTTGAAAATTGAACCCATAATACGGCGCTTTTCTAGCATCTTTTTAGTGATTATTGTTTTAGCAATCATCTATAAAAATGCGGAGCAAATGTTAGGCTTTTTTGCAGCCAGCGGCATTGCAACCCTCACATTGAACATAAGCACGCTATTACTAGGATTATTCTTTGCCAAATTATCGGGCCTTTCTCATAAACAGCAAATGAGCATTGCGGTAGAAGTGGGGCTACAAAATGGAACGCTCGCCATTCTAATCGCCAGTAGCTTAATTAATAATTCGGTCATGGCCATTCCGGGCGCTACATACAGCATACTAATGTTTATAACAGGTTATGTGTTTTGTACCTTATTTAATGCCCATGAGAATAAACATTATGATGTGACCAATGAAGCATGAGTAAAATTAGTGACCACTGAAAATAGAGGCATGCCAATTGATTTATGATTAAGGGCGGTTTAAAAGTTACCTTAAGCTGCCTGTGAGGCAGTGAACGGTATGAAACAACTCAAAGTAAAGCGGTTCTTTTTCTAAGCTGCCTGTGTGGCAGTGAACTATATAGTTTTGACACGCTCGCAGTGCCGTTTTTTCTAAGCTGCCTGTGAGGCAGTGAACACAGTCTAAACATAACTCACGCGCTTTACTCATTTCTAAGCTGCCTGTGCAGCAGTGAACTTGATTTTGCGGGCGACAGCTTAAGCGTTGTTTTTCTAAGCTGCCTGTGAGGCAGTGAACAAAAGTTTATCGCTAGCTTCGTCCATCCCTGTTTTCTAAGCTGCCTGTGAGGCAGTGAACATCGTGAAAAGCCAAGACTGGACAGGCTTAGATTTCTAAGCTGCCTGTGAGGCAGTGAACTGCAACAGCTAACGAACTTGTCACTTTGCTTATTTCTAAGCTGCCTGTGAGGCAGTGAACGAATACTGCTTTTGTCTTTTGGTGGGTTAGTATTTCTAAGCTGCCTGTGAGGCAGTGAACGGGAACAATTTAAAATTAAAATTGCTGACTCATTTCTAAGCTGCCTGTGAGGCAGTGAACCACATCGCCCGCAAAATCAAATGCCCCATCAATTTCTAAGCTGCCTGTGAGGCAGTGAACGAGTGACAAATGAATCGGCATAAGCTTGAATATTTCTAAGCTGCCTGTGAGGCAGTGAACTGGTATCTGGCACAACGGGTGCACCGACACAATTTCTAAGCTGCCTGTGAGGCAGTGAACAACTATATGAAACTTGTCGCTGGGGCGATTAATTTCTAAGCTGCCTGTGAGGCAGTGAACACGGTAATTGCTCAACCGCACAACTCGCCAATTTTCTAAGCTGCCTGTGAGGCAGTGAACACGGTTTTCGTGTTGTTGAACCACATCATGACTTTCTAAGCTGCCTGTGAGGCAGTGAACACGTCACGACACGATATACGTGCCCGTTGATCTTTCTAAGCTGCCTGTGAGGCAGTGAACTCTATCGGCTTTTGCTTCAGCACGCTCTAATATTTCTAAGCTGCCTGTGAGGCAGTGAACCCATCCTCATTGATACCATTAACAGTAGACTCTTTCTAAGCTGCCTGTGAGGCAGTGAACTAGCTGCAGCTGGCGAAATAACTTCGTATTCATTTCTAAGCTGCCTGTGAGGCAGTGAACTTACAGGTGGAACTTGGATTGTGGCTCCGCAATTTCTAAGCTGCCTGTGAGGCAGTGAACGACACGAACTTCAACATGGCCAGTATTTAATATTTCTAAGCTGCCTGTGAGGCAGTGAACTACAAATAGGTGTGCAACGTATCGACGTTAACTTTCTAAGCTGCCTGTGAGGCAGTGAACATCGTATCAACTTAGTTTGTTGTGGATATACATTTCTAAGCTGCCTGTGAGGCAGTGAACTCATCAATTTGCCCAGACATGGTAATGAATGTTTTCTAAGCTGCCTGTGAGGCAGTGAACTACTGACGATAAATAACCGTTAACGCCCCATTTTTCTAAGCTGCCTGTGAGGCAGTGAACTAAACAGTATTGAAACAATGATGGAGCTTACATTTCTAAGCTGCCTGTGAGGCAGTGAACCAAACAACGTTGATGCAGTTGAAGACGTAATCTTTCTAAGCTGCCTGTGAGGCAGTGAACTATAGAATAAATGGAAAAACATAAGTTGCAACAAGCGATTAAGGCAAAAACTCTATTTTTACCTTGTGTAAAACAGCTAGTTACAACTTATTGTATTTAAAGTATATTTTTAAAGAGCAAAAATAAAGGGTAAAAATACCCTTTATTCAATTAAAAGTGTGGCACACACCCTATTCTATCTTGTTTATTTTTTTTACTACTTAATCCATAACAATCAAACAGTCCTTGCAAAGGTTCATTCACTTCTAATTTTTTTATAAACAACGGGAACTTACTATTGTTAGTCGGCGATCGTTGTTTTGTTTGTTGGCTGTGCAAATAGACAAATGGTAAGTTACTCTTCGATAAGGGTTTAGTTTTTTCTAATTCCAACAAACACTCATTTAAAGGCCTGCCGCTCTTATACGACCACCGCTCAGCCTTCTCTTGCATTTCGCGCTCAATACGCTCAGGTGATTTAACATGTTGGCGAGCAAAGCTCACCCAAGTTACTTCATCGGGTAACGGTCTTATGGCTTTTACATGGCTGTAGTCTGCAAGACGAGTTAGCCATTTATTAATATTTAAACTTTCTAATTGTGCCTGCTCTTTGGCAAACAAACGCAACTTATTGCCTAGCGGAAAGCCCCTTTGACCATAATCAGGAAAACCGACTGCTATGGTAGATTGATTCTCTGCTACTTTATGCTCAACAAGTGCGATGTGTACTTGTTGAAACACGTTTTGCCAAATGTCGCTTAGGGGTATTTCGGTCTCTGGCAGC
Source organism: Pseudoalteromonas sp. CO133X (assembly GCA_004208945.1). Lineage (GTDB taxonomy): Bacteria > Pseudomonadota > Gammaproteobacteria > Enterobacterales > Alteromonadaceae > Pseudoalteromonas. The sequence goes on from SGPE01000030.1 coordinate 841,517, forward strand.
AAGGTGATTTCTTGGTAGTAGTTCATCACAACTCCTTATTCACCAAACACACCACCACGGATCAGCATGGCCATTACATAATGCTGTTGATCCAGTGTTGGCGTTTTGCCTTTTAGTAACCAAGCATCTAATAGATTATAAAAGTCTGTTTTTTCTTTCGGCTGGCGATATGCTGCGCCACGATTAGTTACCGAACCATAAGGTTCAACAGCGATCGCGCCAATTTCCTCAGCTTGCGGATGCCAAGTATCAATAGTACGTAATGCATTACCAATTTTTTGCGAGTGCATTGCCGCTTGCCCATCAAGTTGATATAAAAACTTACTCTTGTCCCCTTTACCACCTCCCATGACTAACTCTTGTGATGGGAATACGGCTTGACCTTGACCTAATTGGCTATAAGCCTCTACTTTAATAAGGGCATGTTGCTCTATCAAACCCTGTTGAATAATTTGCGCTAACTCATTTAATTGCTCATTGTCATCAAAAGTTTTTAAGCTAAATTCGTAGCTATCGAAGCTAAATTGTTTTTCACCAACGCTGACAACAACTTTAACTTGCTCTGCACCTACACGATTACGCCATAGAAAACGACCATTCACGATGTTATGGGCATACCGCTTCGCCAACTCTTTAAACTCCGTTTCTATTTGATATTGTTTTACAATATCACCCAGCGCTATTTGATAAGCAGGGTCGTTACAGGTTGACGGCACATGCAAATCACTCAGTATTCTTAATGTAAATACTAATTTAAGTGTATCGCAATCATGAGGTAACGCGGCTACATCAACAGTTTGTAAGTTCGCCTTAGAGACTTCGGCGTCTAGTTTAGTAGGGTCATTCGCCGTTGCAGCTTTTAGTCGGTTTGAAATTGTACCTCGAACGGCTTTTTCACCAACTAAGATCGGTTGCCACGCATCCGTGCCTATATTGCCCGCAAACATTAATGCATCAGAAGGAATTAACTTTGCTTCAAAAGCTAATACTGAGGGGGTTTTTAATTTTACATCTGCCATGGTTAAATCTCCATATTCTTATAAGTTATCTGGGTGAAATGCCGCTTCGCTTTCAATGAAGTCAGGCTCAATAATGGGTTGACTAAATTCGTTTGTGGTAGCGATATACCACGGATGATTTTCGGTGTAGCGCCAAAGAGCTGTTTCGATGTGATGAAGGCGGTGTACACTCTGCCACTCTCCTACACTATAAGCAGTTTCAGCAAAGGTCACTGGCACTTTTTTGTCCCGCACATTGGCAACTTCCCCAGCTCCATACAAGGGGGATATTGCACAAAAGCCTGTAGCAATAGGCACTAAATAGCCTGCATTTGGTTTAGCTATATAATTCCACTGAGCTTTTGTGATTGCCGCTTCAGGCTCATCGTTATCTTCAATTTGTTGACCTTCATTTGGGTTTGCACAATAAGTTAATGTTGCAAAGTCACACCAAGCATCGAATAAACACGCATCCGCTTGCTCTATTTTTAATTGTTCAAAATGCGATGCAAGATATTCGTGACGATCCATAAGTACAAAGCCAGGCATTAAATGGCGCAGTGCATAAGCTTGCTGTTTTTCTGTGTTTAATAAATCGCAAGCTTCAAATCCAATTATTTGCCCGCCCGCCAGTCTTAATGTTGGGATCAACTGGTTTAAATGCGCTTTTAGCTCAGTTTCGGTGAGTGTATCACCTGCTACTAACCCTTTTATTTCAACTAATAAAGATATTTGCATATTCATGCGGCCTTCTTCATTAATCGGGGCTGTTTTTCCTTGGTGTGTTAGAGGGTTGCGTGTTAATGCAAATGCATAATCGCCCCACCCTTTGGGCTGTTGGGCATGCACTTGATTTTTGTGACTGATAACCATCACGCCGCCTAAATTAACATTTAAATTTGCCGGTAATTTTCTAGAAAGTGCGTGCGCGAATCCCAAAAAGTTGGTAATTGCAGGAAAACCATAAGTAAGGCCAGCAATAGCATTGGCGTTTTGCACATTAAGCTTTTTAATTAATAGATATTGACTCATATCACTGGCTTCCTAATTTTGGTGTGTCCCGCTCAAACGCTTTGAGTTGATGCAAACAGAGCTTTCTAAAGTAGCTGTGTTCGTTGTCACCTAACATATAAGCGTCTTTATTTTCTAAATTTCTTAGCAACCAACTGGCAAAGTCTTGGGCTACTTCTTCTTGCCAGTCACCTTTTTTGCGTTCAGCTTGAAAGGCAGGGAAATTATTGTAAACATCTAGCCATAAACAATGTGCTTTTTTCATTTTGACGTTTGGCGTTGTTGCCCAGCCCGTTAACTCTGTTTGGTTTTGCAATAAGGCTGCGCGCTCAAATAAAATATCTAAAATGGGCTGTGTGTACCAAAAGTCACGCTTATAACGAGTTTTAAAGTTGCGTTCATTGTCTTTTAAGTTTGCCAAGAATGCCTTAAATTCTTTAATATTTTGCGCTGTTTGATAACTGAATTCTCGATTAAAAAAGCTAGTATGTTGCGAAGGCGCTGTGATTTTCGCTTGATAACTTGGTGGTGCACAATTGAGTAAAAAACTTTGCCCATAACGCTCACTATTTAGTTGCGAAATATTTTGTGGTTTTGAGCCACCAAAGCTTTGAACTGCCGTCGCGACAAAACTGACTGAATTTTGTGGGTGATAATGCCCTTTTTTACGCGCTTCTTTTATCGCTTTTGCATTTTCACCAAAGCGAGTTTGGGTTACTACTTTATAAAGTTTGTGCGCTAGTGCTGATGAAATGAGTGGCACCAATAAGTGGTAGTCTTGTTTTTCACCATTGTTTTGCTCCACAGGGTAATAAAGCTGTTTAGTTAGGGTATGCCCAGCGAGCTTAGTGTCCCCTAGCGCTTCTTTAAAACCCACCTGCCATTTATTTAACAACTGCTCATCACCCGTAAAAACGTTGAGTGCATTCACATTACCTGCTTGAAGTTGCGTTACTAAACTTTCACCTGCGACTTCAATTTTTAGTAATTTAGCCACATCTAACGCTGCTGCATTCCCAACCGCATCAATGGCCTTTGCTTTGAGACTAGCAGTCGTTAAATAGCTGCTGTTTATTTCATGCTGGGTGACTAAGATACTGCTGGCTTTGGCATCACTGTGAGTAAATTTTGCTGCATGCGTTGCCAAGCTAATTTGTTTAGCTCGCTTTGCTGCATCGGTTAACCAAATAGCAGGTTTAAATGCCTCTTCTATTGGCGTAGCTTGCTCTGAATAGTCAGCTTTAGCTTTTGCTATGGCAATAGGATCATCGCTTTTATCGAGCACTTTATTTAAGACTTTTAAAAGTGGCTCAAGCTTGGTTTGCTTGCGCTGCTTGATATAATCGGCAATGGCATCGCTCAAGGTGTTATCCATTCGTCTTCCTTTGTTGTTATATTCTGATAAATTCCCAGTTGGAGGTGCCAACTCCAGGTAATAGATTGATCATCCTGCTCAGCCCGTAAACTGACTTCACCCAATTGTTCGCTGGCTTTTTGTATGGTTAAATTAAGTGCACTAGCGTAATGTTGATAGATATCAATAACACTGTCTGAAAACCACCAATGGCAACCTTCAGCTAAGGATGTATCATCTTGCGAAAAACGTGTTTGTTTGTTGATATAATAATACTGCTTTTTGCTGGTATCGAGTTGACTCCAACACAGCATTACATCCTCAGCACGTAACACAAATGTTTCTTGTGGCTGCGATTGCCTAAACTCAGTTTGCCGTATAAATTCAGCGTTCCAATTTGCATCATACGAGTTAGTTGAACGCCACCACAGGTTAGCTTCTTTGCGGTTGCGGTAGAGTGGCAATTTATAATTCTCTCCACCTGTTTTTTCTAATGTAAATCTGAGGGCACGGTGCTCTTGTATTAAAAAGTTAGTCGCTTTACTGGCTTGTGTTTCGTTACTTTGTATATCAAACATAAAGTCGCTAGCTTTAAAGTCAGGTTCGGTGATCCGAGATAGAGCAGAAATATTGTCAAGCTCAGTGCCCAGTAAATTTTTAAGATTATGCTCACTTAGTGGTAGTGCTTTACTTTCAAAGCCTGGTTTACAATACGCCGAGCTTTCATCATTAAGTGCACGAATATTCTGCTCTAGCACATACAAATTACTGTCACTTGAGGTTAGCTGACGGTGGCGCTGAATACGGCCTGCTAATTGAATCAGTGAACGCATTGAGCTTGGTTCAGCAATCGCCCAGTCGTAATCATGATCGCGGCCAACTTCGACGACCGATGTGCCTATTACCACAAATATTAAGTTTTTTGTCTGGCTGCTTTTTAAAGCTCGCTTAATTTCTGGCTGTTGCCAAAAGGCATTTTCATCGTGTCGTGACAACATATTGTCAAGGCGAGTTTCTTTATAAGAGCGCAACGCCAACGGGTACTGTGAGTGGTACACACAGTAATATACTTCATGATCTGGCATAGCCGGTATGGCAAACAGTGCCTTTGCCGTAGCAACCATAGGATTAATATTTGCCATTCGTACCACACCAAGCGACACTTTTTTACCGCAAGGACTTTGATTGTGATGCTTGGCATGAAGCTTAAAAATATTAGTATAAATTGTGCGCGCAACTTGCTGATGGACTGTGCTGGCTTGTACTGGTTGTACTGGTTCTATTGGCACAATTTGGCCTTTTCTCAACACTTGTTGTTTTTGTAATTTTGTAATGCGTTTATCAACATAGGCTTTGTGTTGTTGAAGGTAGCTCTCTTTATTACTGATTTCTTTTGTGACACTCGAAAATTCGTCGAACCACGCACACATCACTGTGCAGTTTTGATGGTCAGCAAACTGCGCTTGGTTAAAATGCCCTCTGCCACTTTGATAAGCATCAAACAGTGTTTTAATCAACGCTGGTGGCAGAGTAGCTGATGAAAGTAATACGCGAGCTCCCAGCATGCCTGCCCAATTCACCAAACGGCATAGTGCAGGTAAATCTTCTAAACCAAAGTCATCTGGCTCATCAAGTACCAAATCTGAAGTGAGTAAACGCAACATGGGTGCTATTTGCTTGCCTCCGCGCTTACTTTCGGTAGCTGGCATTAGATGGTCAATCGTGCTGACAACCACAGGCGCACTGACTAACTGCTCTAATTTAGGGCTGCTACTTAACCAATGTTTTAGCCTACCATCGTAGATTTTACCTCCATAGCTAACATACAAATCTGCCAATAAATCATCCGCAGATTCACTGCCAGACCCCACGTTTTCTTGCTCTTTGCTTAACTGATGCAAAGTTTTCACAGCTTGAGAGCCGACCAGTACACCTAATTTATCATCACCTAGCTTTAAAAGCTCTTTGTACGCATCACCTGTTTGTAAGGTAAGGGTTCTTAACCCCAGAGCAACCGAAAATCGGCAGCCCTCTCTTTCATCTGCAAGGGCGTACATAATACGCGCATTAGCAATGGTTTTACCGCAGCCTGTTGATGCCATGTTAACCCCGAAAAATCCTTGTTTTTCGGTGACTTTGGCGATTGTTTTAGTTTCACTAAATGCTTTATCTTGCCATCTGTACTTAGCCTTTGCAGCACTTTTAGTAAATAGCCGATGTTGTGTAATAGCAGGCAAAGTAAATTTAAGCGCAGGCAGGTTTTGAATGAACCGCTGAGCATTTGTAGCAACACCAATGTTGTGTTCATCAAGTTGCTGCTTGGCTACTGCTTTTTTTGAGTTTACTGTTTTATCTGTATTAGCAATAGGCTGGTAATTTGAATCGCGCCATGCTGATTTGCACTTTTCTACGGATAGTGATGAATAATAGTGATCGGCCAACATGAGGCTCATTCTCGCAATATGCGCTACAAAAGTTTGCCCTAACCAATCCGTATTCATAGTGCTCATGGTTGGGTTCTTTAGAGCTCTAGTTGCAAGCTTTTGCGCTTTATGTTGCCAAGTTTTACTTAAAAAAGGTGTACCAAATTTGAACTGCCAATTTTGCGTAATAACCTCATTACTATAAACGCTTAAATCCAGTGCATTAGCTGAATTCCAATGACTTGAAGCACAAGTCTCCAACCATTGTTCCATTTGTTCGATTCTTGCCACCTTGCTGTGATCTAATGGCAACCTATGATGTGAAACAATTAACCAAGCCACCAGCTTTGCCAGCGGTGATAAATCTTCAAACACGCGTTGTTGTTTTTCGTGATCTTTGCATATATTGGTGAGCATGAATTGCTCTAATTCAATTGCTTTGTTAGCAGAGAGTGTTGCAAGTTCTGTTAGCCAAACTTGATCTGTTTTATACTTTACAAATGCTTCAAACAATCTTAACGATACCCATTCATGGCGATAAGGTTCACCTTTTTGCTTAGTTTTGCCCGCCAGTTTTGCCTGAAATAAATTATTGGCTTTACCAAAATCGTGGAATAACCCCGCAAGACTCGTTGCCAGTAAAATGATTTCATTCAACTGCCAGCCTTGCTCCCACTCTTTGTGTTCAAGATTTAAAGAAGTTCTATTAACTGGCACCACTCCTTCCAGATTAAACTTGTTTTTATTCCCTACCACCCACAAAAATTGGCTACGTGCACGGCTTCTTATCCAGTGGCAACTTACGGCGGTACTGCGACTGGCGGTTTTACGCAGCATTTTTTTAACGGTATCGAGCCCTTCTTGAGTGATCACAGTTTGCCACGTGTTGTCGCCAATGCGGTTGGCAAATGCATCAAGTACGCGCCTTGTTTTCTTGAGCGCGTTTTTTTCGCATTGGCTTACAAAGGTGACCATCATGAGCAGTTATTTTCCTTTAACAATCAAAGATGAAAAATTAAGCAGTTTAAAATAGTTTTTTAAATTCATTAATAATTTTCAATATCATTAAAAATGTTGCTACGTTGCTAGGTCTTTCAAAAAATCTAACAACTGAGCTGGAGAAACTCATGGCGAAATCCTTTAAATATATAATTACCTTAATTAATATTTTCATTAAATTTCCAACTTTGAATGAATACAAAACAAACAGTAGCACAGCTCAAAACAAAAACAAACCTAATAAGTACTTATTAAAAATTGATTTATCGGGAAACAATGGTTACTATGCAGTAACTGCTTTAATAGCAGCTTAGAAATAATAAGTACTCATTTTCACTGCCACATAGGCAGCCTATTGCGGCTTCATAGAGCCGCATACTCTTCTTGAGTAGCAACTTTTTTAACTTGCTCAAACATGTAATCGAGCGCTTTGTGATCAGTAAACGCTTGCAGAATTTGCTGGCGAAACTCTTGTTCTGTGGCGTTTTCTTTAGCGCAGATAAATGCCCAAGGTAGTACAAGAGCATCTTTAATTAAATCGGCAATATCAAAAACCAAAGCACCTCGGCGAGTTTTACCATGCATAACCGCAAAGCCATGAGGAATACCTAACACCCAAAGCGTACAAGCAGCTAAACCGTAGGCCAGATAATTACCATGATTTAAAAAGTCATTGGCCTTGCCAATGTCAACAGAGCGTGTTGACTGATGAAGCCGCTTAAAGCCCTCATTTTGCGTGGCATTAGCAGCATATTTATACAATGTTTTTGTCAGTTGGGCTTCGGTTAACAATAGTCCTTGCGCATTAGTCGCTTTTTCAGTTCTTATAAAAAAATTGTCTAATGCATCTTGTATGACTCTATCCTCAAAATTAAAGCCTTCCGCTTTTAACTCACGGTCTTTGCACCAAACCTGTTTTAAAAAATTGATGCGCATCTTCTGAAATGTTTTGGCGGCTGAAAGACGCTTACTGTCGTCAAACCAAAAACCCATCCAGCCTTGTAAGTATTCTGTCGGTCGGTACTCGTTTTGTGGCGTAAACCATTCTATTTCATTACCCATGTAGAGCGGTGTCCCCCCGCCACCACAAAAGCCAACTAATACAACAGCTTGCGCTAACATCCGCATAGCAGCTTGAGTAATTGAAGTACCGTTTCCGAGTAATAAAACGGTTGTGTTAGCAATGGGAATATTAAAGTAAAGGTTTTCTTTCGTTGCTTCTGTAAGGTACAGCACGCGACCATCTTTTTGCATCACCCGACAATATTCAAGGTAAAACAAGTTGGCGCGTTTTGAATGTAGTATTGCTTTTAAATCACTTGGGCTAAGATCTTCCATAATACCCTTTTAATATCCATATCCGATTTTATAGTTAACCTTAATTATCTCTTAAGGTTTTATCAGAACAAATTATCAAACCCGATTAGTTTTGCAAGAAAAATGCGCTAAGGCTTTTTTAAAACAAACTAGAGCCAAAACTCTATTTTGTTTTTAGCCTGTGTTTGCTATGGTTTGTGTATAAACAGTTTGAAAGCAAGGTAGCTATTATGACAATTAACAAAGCTCTGGTTGTAGAAGGCGGCGCTATGCGCGGTATTTTTGCTACAGGGGTACTTGATGCCTTTTTAGAAGCGCACTATCAACCTTTCAAACAATGTTATGGTGTATCGGCGGGAGCGACAAATATTGCAGCTTACTTATGTGCTCAATACAAACGTAACCATGCCGTTATTACTGATTATTCGTGCCGTCCAGAGTTCATCGATTTTGTTCGTTTTATTAAAGGTGGCCATTTATTTGATTTAGATTGGCTATGGCAAGAAACCATGCGAGATATTCGTCTCGATTTAGAAACCTTTGAGAAGCAAGCCGCTGAGTTTTACATTGTTGCCACCAACATAAACACTGGAAAAGCAGAATACCTAAAAGGTCATGCTCAGTCCCTCGAAGAGCAATTAAAAGCATCCTGTGCTTTGCCTATTGCTTATCGTCAATACCCAATAGTGAACAATCTACAGCTTGCTGATGGCGGTGTTGCTGACTCTATTCCAGTTCGAAAAGCCTATGAGATGGGTAATAAAGATATTACAGTTATTCTCTCTCAACCTTTAGGCTACAAGAAAAAACCATCAAAAGCCCCTTGGCTTGTAAAACGCCTGTACAAAGACAACCCCGCGCTTGCTATGGCCACCTTACATCGTGCCGAAAACTACAATCAGAGCATTGATTTTATAATGAATCCACCTAGTGATTGTCATATTGATATAATTGCTCCGCCACCTACATTTGCTGTCGGCCGTACCACCAAATCGTTTGCCAAATTATCTTCAGGATACAGTATGGGCATTGATGCGGGGCAACAATTTTTAACTCAAGCGGCTTAAAAATAAATCAAAGCCCTGCAAATGAATCTAGCTTAGCCGTGTTCATATATTCCAAAAAGTAAAGCTCTAAAAATAGAAGGGTTAAGAGAGATTAAATGAAAAAAATACTGCTTTTAGTGTTAATCATGTTATTTCTCTGTGCTTGCGATGCTCAATAAACTGAACTTGATGTGCCGAAAAAACCAAGTGCAGTACCAGATAAAGCATTTTGGGTGGGCGGTTTGGATGGCGGCGTATTTGTCTTAATTGCAAAAAATAAAAATTTAGAGCCAGATGAATACTTTGCCAAAATATATTATGCATCCGGAGATATTGCTTATGAGGGAGAAATGAGACTGTCCCCTAGAGGAAGTACTGCCATAGACCACATTAACCCCGCAATATTTCAAGGTTGGGATGGCGATACTTTGTACATTGAAGGCAATAAGCTACTTAAAGTTCAAAACTAGTACTAAAAGCTTTAGTAGTCCCATCTTGTACATCGTCGATTCGACCGCTCTCACATTTACTATTGCAAAAACTTGATTAAATACATTTCTCTATTAGCTTTAATAATAAGTCCTTATTAAAGTTTGTATTCCAACCATGTTAAATAACTACACCGTTCGTACGCGATTAGCCGTTTTGGCTTTGTTACCGGTTACTGTTTTTGTGATCACTTCATTTTTTGCAATGTCTATAATGTCGAGTATGGTCAAAGGGATAGACAGCTTATATGAAGACAGGGTCGTTCCTCTTGAGCAGATAAAGTCAGTATCTGACAACTATGCAGTTAATATTGTTGATTTATTTCATAAGTACCGCGCGAATCAAATAGCTAAAAGTGAGTTTTTGACTTCAGTTACTGAAGCAAAGAATATCGCTGATAGAAAATGGCAAAGTTACCTAAGTACAAAGCTTACGACAGAAGAGGCGCGGCTCGTTAGCGTTGTAGAAAAGCGCTTAACTGTGGTTCAACAAAAACTGACGGCTTTATTGAACCAAGTTAAAAATGATGAGTTTAAGGCAATCCCTTCAAATACATTCGTCAAAGAGTTATATGATGTATTTGATCCACTAAGTGCCAGCTACCAAGGGTTAATTGATTTACAAATTACTGAGGCAAATAAATTTAAAATGTCTGCAGACAAAGACTTTAGCCAAGTAAGTATTGCGATGACAGCATCCATCGTAATACTTATTATTCTCTTATTATTTATAGCCTTTATCATTTATCGTTCGATTCATAACCCACTACTTTCGCTCAGTGAAACAATTGGCTCTATCTCTGAAAATGCCGACTTACGACTTCGCGCACAACCTCATGGCAGCGACGAAATAGCGCAAGCCGCTCACCATTTTAATGCCATGATGGAGCGCATTCACGCCCTTGTAAACGATGTAACAAGCGCAACGCTCACTCTCTCTTCTGCGGCAGAACAGATGAACTCAATCAGCGACCAAGTTGCCAGCACAGCCACTGAACAAGAGCACCAGTCTGCGATGATAGCGACCGCCATTACGCAAATGAGTAGTGCAATTGAACAAGTCGCGGCAAATGCATTGGCAACATCAGAAAAAGCATCTCACACAGATCATACTGCAAAGCTTGGGCAAAAGTCGGTGCAAGAGAATATCGATGCAATCAATCATTTATCACATATCGTCAATGCCAATACCAAACTTATCAATGAGTTAAACACACAATCAACCGATATCAATCAAGTTGTTATGATGATTCAGGGTGTCGCTGAACAAACTAATTTACTTGCTCTTAATGCAGCAATAGAAGCGGCACGAGCCGGTGAGTCTGGTCGAGGCTTTGCTGTCGTTGCTGACGAGGTAAGGCAATTAGCTCACAATACACAAAAAGCAACCGCAAGTATCAATGACATGATCACTAAGTTACAATCTATGGCACAACAAGCTGTTAGTGCCATGGGGAACGCAGATGATAGTGCAAAGCAAAGTGTTGAATATGCAGAACGATCATCACAACTTTTAGCTGAAATAACGCAAGAGATGGCTCAAATAGCTGAGATGAATAATCAGGTTTCGACTGCAACCGATGAACAAACCACTGTCGCTAATGAACTAAGTTGTAATATTAACGAGTTTAGTAGTAGTATTTCACTGGTAAGCGAAAGCTCTCAGCAAAATGCGCAAGCAAGCCAAGAATTGGCTTCATTAGCATCGCGCTTACAGCAACAAGTACATGTTTTTAAAGTGTAAATTTAAATAATTTAGTCATCTTAACAAAAGTATAGCCATGAACAGAGCCATTTTATTGTGTATTTTTTATTTTGCTCTGTTCAGCTTTTCAAGTACAGCTCACGAAAGACTTGTTATTCAACTTGCCAAACCTAATTATACCGATGCCACAAAAAACCAATATATTCATGCAATTTTAGAAAAAAGCTTTGCCGTAATGGGTGCTGATGTCACCTTAATGTATAACGTAAAGCCCATGAACAATAAGCGAATTATAGAACAGTTAAGTCACAATAAAACGATAACTCTTGCATGGTTATCAATGCCCTATGGACAACCTAACGCGCTTATTAGAACAACAATTCCTTTGTACAAAGGGCTGCATGGAAAACGCTTATTAATTATTCGTAAAGAAGATCAAGAAACCTTCAAACACATTACCCACCTTAACGAACTAAAACCATTTATAGGTTTACAGCAACAAAGCTGGTCTGATTACACTATTTTAAAAGCGAATGGATTGAAAGTTAATGGCGAGTTAGACTACCAAGGAATGCTCAAAGCCTTAGAAGCAGGCTTGGGTGATTACTTCCCTCGCTCTGTGTTGGCTATCGAGTCAGAATTTAACAAATTACAATCATTTGATTTTGCTATTGCGCCACAAATTATGCTGCAATACCCAAGTCACTATTATTTTTATTTAAGTAAAGAGAACACTGAAGTCAGAGATCTTCTTGAGCAAGGCATGCAAAAACTCGCAAAATCAGGCGAGCTTGAAGCTCTTTATTTACGCTATTTTGGTGATGTAGAAAAGCAATTTAAACTCAATCAGCGACACGCAATAACACTCACTAACATGGAGTAACAATAATGCTCAAAAAATTACTGATGTTGATAGCTGTCATTATCATTTTTGTAGCCGGTTTTTTCACTGGAATATACAGCTTACCTATTTTGACTGAAGCACCAGCTCCTAGCTCAAGCACCCTAAAGCAACACAAAAACCGTGCTTTATTCAGTGGTGAATTTAAACCTAACTTAGCGGGGTCTGATCGTTTTCACTATGGAAACGGCACAGTCTACTTAACGAATGATGCAATCTCAATGCAAGGTGAGCTATCACCGGGTCCTGATTACCAATTGTATTTATCGCGCAATTTTATTGATAACGAAGCCGATTTCTTAGCACAAAAAGGCACCATGCAGCGTGTTGCAGGAGTGCGTTCGTTCAATGGCTTTAAATTAGTTGTACCACAAGGTATTGATGTCAGCGATTACAATACCGTGATTATTTGGTGTGAAAGTTTTGAGGAATTTATAACCGCAGCCCAGTATCAATAGCTGTATTAACAAAAAGCAAAGCCGCCTTTGGAGAGGGCGGCTTTAAAACGGCAGCTATGAGTGTAAAGCTGCCTAATCAAGAGTCATTATTAATACAACTAATCAGGCTGCATCTTCCGTGCTTTGAGTCTCATCGCTGTGGCGAATTAAGTAATCAAATGCACCTAAACTTGCCGTTGCACCACTGCCCATTGCAATAATGATTTGTTTAAACGGCGTTGTTGTGGCATCACCTGCCGCATAAACACCCGGCAATGATGTTGCACCTTTGCTATCAATCTCGATTTCACCAAAGCGAGTCAGTGATAGCTCTGAATCTTTTAACCATTCTGTGTTTGGCACCAAGCCTATTTGCACAAAGATCCCTGCAAGCTCAAGTGATTTTTCATCGCCAGAGATGCGGTCAATATAGCTCAAGCCTGTTACTCGTTTACCATCACCAACAACTTCTGTCGTTTGCGCGTTTTTGATAATAGTAATGTTATTTAAACTATTTGCTTTACGAATAAGTACTTCATCAGCACGTAAGGTATCGGCAAATTCAAGCACGGTGACATGCTCAACAATGTTTGCAAGGTCAATTGCAGCTTCAATACCTGAATTACCACCACCGATAACCGCTACCGCTTTGCCTTTAAATAACGGACCATCACAGTGAGGACAGTAAGCAACGCCATGACCGCGATATTCTTTCTCACCTGGTACGTTCATTTCACGCCAGCGGGCACCGGTTGCTAATACCACTGATTTAGCATTTAAAACTGCACCATTTTCTAGGGTGATTTGATAATTACCTTGCTTAGTAAGCGATGCTGCACGTTGGTTTTGCATCACATCAACATCGTACTCTTTTACATGCTCTTCAAGTTGGGCAACTAATTTAGGGCCTTCGGTCGCTTTAACTGAGATAAAGTTTTCAATGGCTAATGTGTCTGATACCTGACCACCAAAACGCTCTGCAACCACACCTGTGTTCAAGCCTTTACGTGCTGAATAAATTGCCGCAGAAGCCCCTGCCGGACCACCACCCACAACAAGTACATCGAATAACTCTTTGTCGTTTAGTGCCTCGGCTTGGCGTGCAGCCGCTTTGGTATCCACTTTGTTTAAAATATCGGTCAGGTTTACAGCACCTTGACTAAATAACTCGCCATTTAAGTACACAGCGGGTACTGCCAACACATTACGCTCGTTCACTTCGTCTTGGAACAAGGCACCGTCAATCATCGTAGCCGTAATATTTTCATTGTGCGCCGCCATTAAGTTAAGTGCTTGCACAACTTGCGGACATGTTTGACAACTTAATGAAATATACACTTCAAAGTTAAGCGGCCCAGGTAATGATTTAATTTGTTCAATTTCAGTCTCTGATGCCTTACTTGGATGACCACCTGTGTGAAGAAGTGCAAGGATCAAGCTCGTGAATTCGTGGCCCATCGGCACACCCGCAAATGTGATTTGCGTATTGTTTATAGGTGAAGACACCACCATAGACGGACGGCGCACATCTTGGTTAGGGTTATCTCGCACCGAAAATTTGTCGCTTAACGACGCTAAATCGTTTGCTAAGTTTTTAAGTTCTGTTGATTTATTGCTGTCATCCAAGGCGATAAGCAGCTCAACAGGGCTGGTAATAGAAGCAAAGTGGCTTGTTAATTGGTTTTTGATATTCGTATCTAACATGGCTTAGCCCTTGAGTTCAGAATAAATAATCTAGAAAAATTTAGGGATAACTGCCCATCACCCGCTAATGTGCTTAATGTGAGTTGTGATGGGCAATTAAGGTTGCATTGAGATAGCAAAGCAAAACTTTGCTATCGTTTAATGCAGTGGCAAATTAGATTTTGCCAACTAGGTCTAGTGAAGGAGCAAGTGTCTCTTCACCTGGCTGCCATGATGCAGGACATACTTCACCATCGTGGTCAGCAATGTACTGTGCAGCTTGTACTTTACGTACTAACTCTTTCGCGCTACGGCCGATACCTAAGTCGTGAGTTTCGATTACTTTGATTTCGCCTTCAGGGTTCATTACGAATGTACCGCGAAGAGCAAGACCTTCGTCTTCGATCATCACACCGAAGTTACGTGTAATGCGACCTGTAGGGTCACCAATCATTGGGAATTTGATTTTACCAATTGTGTCAGACGTATCGTGCCATGCTTTGTGAGTGAAGTGCGTGTCAGTTGATACTGAGTAAACTTCAACACCCATTTCTTGAAGCTGCTCGTAATAGTCAGCAACATCACCAAGCTCTGTAGGACATACGAAAGTGAAATCTGCAGGGTAGAAGAAGAAGATTGACCACTTACCTAGCACGTCTTTTTCAGTTAGCTCAACAAAGTCACCGTTGTGGTAAGCTGTTGCATTGAATGGTTGTAATTTTGTGTTAATTAATGAAGTGCTCATATTTTTCCTCATTGATGTATTTAAAAAGTTTAATTAACGCAGCCTTGCGTCTGCTTGATTAATACAATAGAGGTCTGAGTGATTAAAATAAAATTGATTGTTTAGATTAAAATGATTTATTTTTTAGATTGAACTACAAGTTTAGGTAAAAATGTCAAAGCCTTCAACTAGTTAGCTAATCAAAGGCTTTATCCTCACCGAGTAAAATTACTTAGTAAAGCCGTATAAACTCTTTGGTTTAATATATTTAGGCTCAATTCCTTGCTCTTTTGCAGCCGCTAACATCACTTGCTCAATCCAGCCAGCATCCATAATGTTCATATAGTTACCATCAGGGTCGAAGTTAATGTTTGATCCCATAACCACCATAAAGGTATCTGTCACTTCAGTATTATCTGCAGGAACTTGAAATTGATGAATCGAGCCGCCAGGCTCAAATAAATAGCTACCTGCCACTTGTAAATCATCTGGGTACTCTGTGTAGTGCCAACTTCCCGCCAAGGTGTATAAATGTACAACCCCTGTATGGAAATGTTTTGGTAAAATCGTGCCAGGCTCAAATAAAACGCGTAAAACCCATACACCGTTTTCAGAGTCCAGCATGAGTGGATAAATATGAACGCCAGGTAATGCGTTTTTAATCAGCTTTTCATCATTTGTATGGATCGTTAATAAAAAATCTTGATGATTAATAATATTTGGTAATGCCATGTGTGCCCTCTTTAATGCTTATTAGTAAAGCAATTCATTGTTGCCGTTAATACATTGTTAAACTTTAACGACCGTATTTACTTTACTTTTCGCGTAATATTTTTTACTTTTTACGCCAGTGCACTCAATAAGAACACATTATGCCTCGTAAGACACACGCCCCCGATTTAATTAGAGTATCTGCCCTGCATGGCTATATCGAACTGATTGAAAGTAAATTGGTCAACCCTGATGCACTGTTATCGCGCGTAGGGTTAGACCGAAAGCAACTCATAGAGCCCAATAACTTTATTCAGTATCAGCAACTGATAGAGTTGTTAAAAATCACAGCGAAAGAATTAAACCTGCCCTATTTCGGCCTAGAGCTAGGTCGTTGGCAAAGTCTCAACATTTTGGGTTCTGTGGGTTATTTGATTGGAAATTGCGATACCCTTGAAACAGCACTAAAAAACTTAACCAAGTACTACCATGTACATCAAAACAGCGCTGATTTGTTACTCGAAATTGGCCAAGACTACGTAAAACTATCGTTCTTAATACGCAGTAATTTAAAAATAAGTGTTTATCATGGTGCCGATTTGGCCTTGAGTGTCGGAGTCAATTTATTAAAGCAATTAACTGATGATAAAATAAAACTGCACCGCTTGGAGCTTCCCCACAGTTGTGATGAAAACCCCAGTGTTTACCGCCAAGCACTGGGCCAAGTGCCAGCATTTAACTGTGCACATACCGCGCTTGTGTTTGATAAAAAATACCTAAAGCTTGCAATTAAAAATTCAGACAAGCAGTTATTTTCTATTCTTAGCCAACAAATTGGCCATCTTAAAGACACCAAACGGGAAAACATGTCTGATCACGTTGAGGTGCTGATCAAACAGTATCTGCTTCATGAAGAGTTTGGTATAAACTTGATAGCCGAAAAACTATCAATGAGTGCACGTAGCTTACAGCGGCACTTAACTCAGCACGGTACCACTTTTCGTGAGCTAGTTGATGACGTACGCTGTAATTTAGCACATCAATATTTAATTGAATCTAGCCTTAGTTTATCGAACATTTCAGATATCTTAAGTTTTTCTAATTACAGCGAGTTTACCCGTGCATTCAAACGCTGGTATGGCATTCCTCCAAAAGATTATCGTAAATCACATTCACCTTAGTGGCGTAAAAAGTTAAAAACAGGTCGTATAAAGCTAATTTTTCTGTTAACAATTTATATATATTGATTAGCTAGTTTTGCTAATTAGTGGTCATGTAATGTTAAAAAGAGTGTTTATTACCGGCGCCAACAGTGGTGTTGGGTACGAATTAGCCAAACAATATATTCTTCGAGGTGACGATGTAGCTTTATTTGACTTGCACTTCAGCGAACAGACTAAACAACGCTTAACTAAACTTGCAGATTTTTGTCAGTATGTTGAATTTTTTGCAATACGAATCTGTGATATCGAAACATTACAGATCCAAGTAAACAACGCGATTGCTGCAATCGGCAAACCTGAATTAGCCATTGAGTGTTCATCTTTTTGTATTGAATCCAGTGAGCAATTAACTCAAAAACATAGTTTAGTCAGTCATCATTTTGCCACTGTGATCACTCCCTACCTTGAAATGAACAGTCATTTGGCATTAACAGCACCGATAACAGAACCCACCAAGCTTTCACTCAACCCAGCCCTTTTACTTCTAAGCAAAAAGCTACGACTCAAATTAAAACCAAGCAATATAAAAGTCAGCTTAGTGTGTACAAACAAAACGCATAGCACAGATGTAAACTCAGCTAAAATCGCCAAGCAAATGTTACACAGCTTAGATAAACAAAAATTAATGGTGATCCTAGGCTTACAATCTAAACTAACCTATATCATGAGCCGTTATTTACCGAATTGGATAATGGGTTCAATAATGGATCGCCTCATAAAACAACAACTAATAAGAACAACACGCTAAGGAATACCCATGAACACACATGATAACCTCACGCAATTAATTGAGCATACGTGTCAAACTTATGCCGACCTTCCTGCCTACAATAGTGCGGGTAAAACCCTCACTTATGCTCAAGTAGAACAACAGTCTCGTTACTTAGCACAGTGGTTTCAACAACAAAGTGGCCTAGTTGCAGGGGATCGAATAGCCATTCAACTGCCTAATATTGTTGATTACCCTATTGTTACCTATGCAGCATTTCGTGCAGGGTTAATCGTAGTCAATACCAACCCACTTTATACTGCCCGTGAAATGCTGCATCAGTTTAATGATGCAGTTGTAAAAGCCATTGTTATTCTTGATGCTCTTACCGATAAATTAGCCACCATTATCAATGATACGTCGATCAAAACCGTTATTGTTGCAGCCGCGGTTGCTGAGCCAACATTGCAAGAAGGTCAATTTTCGTTAAATGAACTCATTCGCCAAGGAGAAAGACTCGCCCCTCTTAATACTCATCAAGCAAGTCGCGATGATATTGCAGTTTTACAATACACAGGCGGAACCACAGGCATAGCAAAAGCTGCGATGCTAAGCCATGGCAATATTTTAGCCAATGCAGAGCAAATGAATGAGCGCTTTGACGACATTTTAAAGCCAGGTCAAGAAACAGGCATTTGCCCGCTACCGCTTTATCATATTTACGCCTTTACAGTGAATATGGTTGGCCTGTTTGCCATGGGGCAATTTAATGTACTGATTCCAAACCCTCGTGATTTAGATGCCTTAGTTAAGCAAATCGAACCGTTTGAGATTAATTACTTTTCAGGCATTAACACCCTATTTATTGGTTTGTGTATGCACCCAGGGTTTAAGGCACTGAATTTTTCGAACTTAAAAATGACCGTCTCAGGCGGCGCAGCCCTCACCCATGCAGCTGCCGATGCGTGGATGAGCACCACAGGTTGTACAATCACAGAAGGCTATGGCTTATCAGAAACCTCACCTGTTGCCACACTCAACGACTTTAAAAAAGAAGAAATTGGCAGTATTGGGCGGCCTCTTTCAAATACTACCGTCGAAATTTGGGATGAAAATGATGAACCTGTTGCTGACGGTGAGTCTGGCGAAATTGTTGTTAAAGGCCCACAGGTGATGATGGGTTACTGGCAGCGCCAAGATGAAACCGATAAATGCATGAAACGTGGCTTTTTCAAAACCGGAGATGTAGGCCTAAAATTGCCAAGTGGTAATTACAAAATTGTAGATCGTTTAAAAGACATGATTATTGTTTCTGGCTTTAACGTGTACCCTAACGAAGTTGAAAATGTACTGTGTCAGCACCCAGCCATCTGTGAAGCGGCCGTTATTGGAGCAAAAGATGAAAAAACTGGTGAGCGTGTATGCGCCTACATTACTTTGAAAGAGCATATAGACGAACAACAAGTCACAGATTACTGCCGCGAAAACTTAAGTGCTTATAAAGTGCCTAAATCAATCATTTTTATGGAGGAGCTGCCTAAGTCAACGGTAGGCAAAATTTTACGTCGTGAGTTACGCCAATAACAAAGCGATCGTTTTAGCCGCATAACTGGTATAAAATAGTTAAAAGATAAAAGCATACCGTTAGGTATGCTTTTTAATTTAAGCGGTTTTAAGGTCATTATGGAAAAGTTTATTAATCACATTCAACTCGGTTACTTAGGTTTACTGCCGTTTTTAGGCTGCGTAGGCTGGCCACTCATAGCAGGGAGTAATGCTGTCAACTTAGACTTTTTCACTTATTATAGCATTGCTATTTTAGCCTTTATGGCTGGTAACTTATGGCATGCTGGCCAACAGACGCATGCTGATGCCATTAAAGCCATTATCCCTATCTTACCGATTGGCTTTTTAAGTTTTTTACCAGCAACTTGGACACTGACTTGGCTCGCTGCAAGTTTTTGGTTAGTGCTTTTATTCGAAAAAAGCTCACCGCAGTGGCAAACGTATCATATTGATTACCAAAAGATGCGATTCGTTTTAACCTCAGTGGTATTTGTATGCCATATATTTGTGATTGGCATGAGTATCTATCCTGAGTAGCCCTTTTCTCGCGTTTGCGGTAACATCCGCGGCTCAGATTTTTAAGGACTTGCTATGATAGATCAACTACGCGCCAAGCTAGACCACCTCGGCGAAAATTACGTTGAAAAAGGTGCTCACTTCAAAATTAAAGTGATCCCATTTTTTTGTGCGATTCACATCAAAAAAGACCACAAAAACCAAGGTTCTTTAAAGCTGTATTCAAATCAGCTCATTGAAATATTTTTAGCAACCATGTTTTTGCTATTCGGATTAATGCTTTTTGATACAGATGCAGGCTTTACCCACGGTCCTATTCATATCGTTATTGCCGTTTTGATTAGTTTTAACTTAATCTTTAAGCAAATTGCCATTGAAGGTTTAAAAACTCGCTTAGCACTTTGCCCTGAAATTGCAGTTGAAACATCGCCAGAACAAGGCAAATAACAGCATGTTTTTAGACCCAAGTTGGCGCATATTAACGGTTGGCGATGGTGATTTATCATTTTCGCATGCTTTAGCAAGTCATTTAAAACCCAAAAAGCTTGTTGCTTCGACCTATGATGATGCAAATACCATAGAACAAAAATATGCCGACAATGCACTTAGCGCCTTGCAACAACTCAATATACAAACACTTACCGAGTTTGATGTAACAAAACCTGAATCGTGGCAGCGCTTAGGAGATGCTCGTTTCGATGTGGTAATTTTTCAATTTCCACTCATTCCAGCTTTTGTAGGTGAAGCTGCATTTAAAGCAAATACAAAACTCGGTGGTATGAATGTGTTAAACCGTGCTTTGTTGCATCGCTATTTAGACTACGCTAGTCAATTCGCATTAAATAAAAACGGCCCAATGCTGTGTTACATCACCTCTAAAGATGTAAAACCCTATCGCGAATGGAATATTGAAGGCAGCTTAAATCAGGGGCTAAACTGCCATTATTTAGGGCAAATGCCATTTGATATTAACCTATTCCCTGGCTATAAAATTCGCAATGTTGACCGCGATAAACACGTTAAAGACACCAGTGGCATTACCTACGTCTTTAGCGAAAAAACGAACAGCGAGATTACCTCTAAGCTTACTTTACCCGCTTATTTAGGTGATAAACACTGTGCATTATGCCGCGTTGGTCCTTATATGGCACAAGAAGATGAAGACAAACATTTGTTAAGCAAAAAACATAAGCAAATGGAAAAATTTGAACAGGATTGGCAAGCATGGCTTGCACAAAACAACGAGGAGTAACCATGAACTTTGTGATTGTCGGTACCAATTTTATAAGCGACACGCTACTAAGTGCAGCCAAACAAATTGAACAATTCTCCTTATATGGCGTGTGCTCTCGAGAGCAGCAAACAGGCGAAGCTTTTCTTGCAAAGCACGACATTGCTGACGCTAAAGTGTTCACTAATATTGAACAAGTATGCCAAGACCCATTAGTCGATGCAGTCTACATTGCTGCACCAAATAGCCTACACAAACACTACGCTGTCATGTGTTTAGAAGCCGGTAAACATGTTTTAGGTGAGAAGCCTTCGGCTGCTAATAGCAAAGAGCTTGCGGCAATCATTCAAGCGGCAAAAACCCATCAACGCCTATACATGGAAGCGATGATGACCACGCATTTACCAAACTTTGCACGCTTAAAAAATGCCCTCACAAAAATTGGTACACCGCGCAAATATATTGGTCAATATAGTCAATACTCATCACGTTACGATAAATATAAAAATGGCGAGCGGCCAAATACTTTCTTGCCAGAATTTGCTAATGGTGCACTGGTCGATTTAGGTATCTATCCGCTTTATATTTTACTCGCTTTATGGGGCGCGCCTCAAAGTGTAAAAGCCAGCGGTGTGTTGCTTGAAACAGGTGTTGATGGCGCTGGCGATGTGTTATTGAATTACGCCGATAAACAAGCGGTGATCAGCTACTCTAAAATCTCGCAAGGTGATAATTTTACTGAAATTCAAGGTGAAAAAGGCCGTATTCGTATCGAAGCGGTATCACTATTAAAACGTATGCAGTTTATTGGTAATGATGGCACGGTTGAAGAGCTCTCAGAGCCATTTGATGAACACTTTATGCGCCACGAAGTAAGCCACTTTATTAATGCAGTAAAAGCAGGGCAGATTGAGTCGAGTGTCAACACACATACTTTATCAAAACAGGTTATGGCTGTGCTTGATGAAGCAAGAGCTCAATTAGGTGTTGTCTACCCTGCTGATAATCATATTTCCTGATAATACCTCGTAACATAAAAAGGCGAGAATTATACTCGCCTTTATCGGTTTAACTCGTAGCTTCTAAAACCTATAAGTAACTGAAGCCCCTAAAGTTTGTGGGTTCACAACACCCACATAACCTTGCGGGTAACGACCACTGGCAGGCTCTCTTGCTGTGTACTCTTGCTCATCGAATGCATTATTAATAAATGCACTAATCAACCATTGCTCAGTATCGTAAGTAATCGTTAAACGAGTAAGGGTATAATCGCCCGCAACGCGCTCTTCTGTGTTTGTTAAGTCACCATAAAACTCATCAACATAATTAGCGCTCAAATTAACTTTTAGGCTATCTGTAAACCAATGCGATAAACCTAAGCTTGCTGTTAATTCAGGAGCTGAGTTAAGGTCATTATCCACAGCTTCAGGAAATGCTGACGATTCATCGATTTTAGTTTTTAATAATCCTAAACCACCATGTAATTGCCATTGGTCGCCCAACATACTGTATGCTTCAAGCTCTAAGCCGTAGCTGTGTGCATCTTCAATATTAGTAATTCTCCGTGCTGCGCTCAGTGCCTGATAACCGTTAAAGTTGTTATAAAACACATTAGCACTAATATTTAGATCGCCATTATTTAAAACACTACGGGAGCCGATTTCATAGGTGTTTACCGTCTCTTCATCGTAGTAGTAGTAATCTTCAGCAGTAAAGTCTAATGCGCCACCACCCGCGTTGTAACCTCTGCGAGCACTTGCAAATAACGTTGTTTCTTCGGTAATTTTGTATTGCAGGGCAAGCTTAGGTAAACGTAGAGTATGCGAGTCATCTAATTGCTCAACAAGCATGTCACCGCGAAATGCCATATTGAAGTTACGTACTTGTTCTTCACGTTCAATACGCAGCCCTGCTGTTAAAGTAAGTTGGCTATTTAAGTTAAAGCTTGATTCACCGTAAATTGCCGTTGATTTGCTGCTATCGTCACCGAAGTAATAAGTAGCCCCTACACTCTCAAAATCTTGGTCGCGGTCAAAATAAGCAAGCCCGACAAAACCTGAGTAAAAATCACTATTTAAGCCAAAGTTTAATTTAGTATCTAGGGTTACATTTGATTCATCCATCGAAACATCTGATTCAGCACTTTGCTGCGGCTCATAGGCATCAAATGCCCATTTGTAATCCATATAGGCAACGAGCACATCTAGCGAGAAGTTTTCATTAATTTTGTAGTCAACATTGACCTGTGTTGTATCTGATTCAGTATCCAGAATACGTTGAAATAGGGGTATATAATCGGTTGGCTCAGCAGCTTCAAAGTATTTACGTCCAGCGTTACCCTCTTCGTTGTATGTTGAATAGGTCAGTTGTACAGATAAATCCTCGAATGGGGTATAAAGGAGTTTGGCACGGGTGCTACTAGTATCCAGCTTGTTTAGTTCTCGATCTGTTGGGTTTGTGTCGTACACTGGTGGGTTAGAGAAAGTCTCACCATCAATATATTGCGTTGATAAGCGAAATGCTAACACATCTTCAACGAGTGCCCCCGATATAACCGCCGCCGTATCAAAATAGTTATCTTGATTACGATAACCAACGCGCACTGCTCCCTCAAATTCTTGCGTTGGGGCTTTAGTTTTCATGTATACCGCGCCAGCAATACTATTTCGACCATTGCTTGTAGATTGCGGACCTCGGTATACTTCGATCTGCTCCATATCCCAAAGGCCAGTATCGCCCGTAAGGTCTGCAACAAAGGGCTGGCTTACCCCATCAATTAATGTTGAGACACGCGCTTTCGAACCACCACTAAATGAGTTAAAACCTGTTGCACCACCATTGCCAGACACACCCCGCATATCCGGTACTGCGCCAGTTAACACAACCACATTAGCCATCTCTGAAAGAGCTTCTGATATAGATGCAAGCTGACCATTTTCAATTAATGACGTATCAACAACAGCAACTGATGACATGGTTTCTTTCAATGATTTTTCAGTTTTTTCACCGGTGACAACAATCGTATCCATCGATTTTCGATTACTTTCGTCATCAGCTAATACGGCTGTATTAGTAACAAGTAATGAAGCTGCAATCACAGCTGATAGTGAGTTTAATTTAAATGCAGTGGCCAATTTTCTTTCCCCAAAAAGAGATTATTAGTATTTATGAATGTTTGAGCTAATAGAAAAGCGCGAAAAATCTAGCACAACGAAAACGCTATTGCAATTGAGTTTAGTTATCATTTAGAATTGTAAAAAATAACTACAACTAACTACCTATGTTTTTTACTTTATCAACCTTACTGCTTGCATTAGCGGTGGGGATATTTTATTGCACTCGAAAGCAGCAACGCTTATTAATAAAACCTTTGAACAAACGTTTTCGAGGGGTCGCTGTAAGCTTAGTAATCACCGCTATTATTTTGACCTCTCAACAGTTTTCAAACTCTGCAACTGTGTTTTTAGTCATTTTTACACTGATGATAATGTTAATGCTGATCCCACTTCTAAGCTTGTTCTATAAAAAGGATAATTCATGACTCGCTCTCAAAAATATCAGCCGACATGGCTAGGTAAGACCTTCGCAGGCGCACTACTAGGATTAGCGCTTGCATTTATACTTATCGCTTTTTTTGCGTGGTATGGTCCGGGCGGGATTGATGCGCGCGATAAAGTGCAGTTCAACATGTGGATGATTCCCCCCTTATGGTTGTCTATTTTTAGTTTCACTTACTTATTTAATTCTGCAAAACAGGCATGGCTACTTTTAGGTGGGTTAACTGTACTGCTTTACACAGGCTTTTTTATGCTAAGAGGTGGGCTATGAAAGTAAGGTCTGATATTTTACGTACCTATCAAGGTGTACATACTTGGACAGGGATCATCGCAGGTTTAGTGCTATTTATTGGCTTTTATGCAGGCAGCTTAACCATGTTCAAGCATGAAATCCAACAATGGGCAGCTCCCCTACAAACTTCTAAAGTTACGGTTGAGAACTATGATTACCAACCTTTAGTCGATGCTGCAATAGCTGAAAAGCCAGCGCAACTGGCAAAAGGATTTAGTCTCGATTTACATACTGAAAATGCGCCACTTTCTTGGTATGTAAAAGGTGGCCCACGTGGCATGCACCTAGATAATGAGCTACAAACAGCTTATTTAAGCGCAAAGGGACAGCTCACAATAGAACAACAAACAGAGAACAAACTCGCTGATTTAGTGGACTATTTACATCGCACTGCAGGCATTGCAGGCGAAATTGGTCATGATCAGTCAGGGGTTTATGTGTTGGGCATCGCTTCTGTCTTGTACTTTTTGGCGCTTGTCTCTGGCGTAATTATTTTATTGCCGACCTTAGTGAAAACATTTTTTGCGCTTCGTAAAGAAAAAGGCCCAAGCCGCTTTTGGCTCGATAGCCATAATCTAATTGGCATTGCCAGCTTACCTTTTCATTTAGTGATTGCATTTACTGTTGTGGTGTTTGCTTTTCACGATTTTATTTATGGTGGTCTTGCTCAATTTTATGGCGATAAGCCTTTATTTGAACGCACTCCCCCAGCAGCACAAAGCTATCATATTAAAGATTTACCACGTATAAATGAGCAAATTTTAGCTGCTAAAAACTATGCACCAGGCTATACCCCGATTCATGTCCGCTACAGCAACCTAAATTCAGCCACTCCATCAGCTGTATTTATGATGAGTAATGAACAAGCCGTCGTGCGCGGTCCAAAAACTGATTACTTATTTATGAATCCGTATACTTTAGAAGTGGTAAACTCTAGCTACCCGCAAGGTGATGAAAGTATTTGGGGCAATATGGTCGCCAGTATATTTTCTTTACACTTTGGCACCTACGGTGGTGAATGGGGACGCTGGGGCTACTTTATTATGG
Organism: Pseudoalteromonas sp. CO133X; assembly: GCA_004208945.1. Taxonomy (GTDB): domain Bacteria; phylum Pseudomonadota; class Gammaproteobacteria; order Enterobacterales; family Alteromonadaceae; genus Pseudoalteromonas. The sequence continues at coordinate 867,455 of SGPE01000030.1, forward strand.
GCCTACTGGGCGCATTTTTATTCTATTCTGGTAACTTACTATGGATTGATAAACGTTTTAAAAAAGACCCGACTAAACGCAGTACTTTATTCATGGCAAAGCTTACGATTGGTGTGTGTTTAGGCTCGATGCTTGCTGTCGTAAGCACCTTGATCACCGCCAAATGGCTGCCCAGCATCGTTGCTAATACTAATTACGGCACATTAATATGTTATTACGCAGTATTTTTTGCATTTGTTGGATTCACCTTTGTAAGAGGCACAAGCAGAGCAACTGCAATGGGCTTATATTTACTTGCAGTCTTATGCGCAACCATGGTTATTTCTAGTTTTGTAAAATTGCTGACAACACATAATGGCTTTGCTCTGTATTCAAGTTATCTAGTAGATGCCGTCGCCATTATTTTCAGCGTTATTTTTTTTGCACTTGCTAAGCGAAACCAGCGCAAAGCGGAGCCTGACAGGATCATGCCAAGCTTCAATAAACTAAGCCAAGCTTAAGCTAGCACTTAGCTGGGGTAGTAAAGGAATTTACTACCCTGTTCACATTACTAATAACTAAATTCATTTAACGAAAAACATTTCTTAAAACTAAAAACATCAGTAGAATCGCGGCAAATTCTAGCTTAAAAATTTCATAAGGACAGTGATGCCGCGCACTATACCACCGTTTCTAATTGCTGTTATTTGCGTTCTTCTAGCCATGGTTACAATTCAATCAGGCGCTTCTGTTGCTAAGCAATTATTCCCTTTAATTGGCCCTGAGGGCACAACCGCTTTACGCCTTGGTTTTTCTGCCGCCATTTTATGTTTAATTTTTAAACCTTGGTGTGCCTTTCCTCCTGTTGGCCAAAGAATGCCAGTCATTGTTTACGGGCTGAGCTTAGGCGGTATGAATATTCTGTTTTATTACGCCATAGAGCGTATTCCTTTGGGTATTGGTGTCGCGCTGGAGTTTACTGGCCCACTTGCAGTTGCCCTACTTTCATCACGAAAAAAGCGCGACCTTTTCTGGGTTGCCTGTGCGATTGCTGGCATTATTTTGTTACTACCCGATATGAAAGGCGAAGACAGTTTAGATCCGGTAGGTGTTATATTGGCATTAGCTGCCGGTGCTTGTTGGGCATTTTATATTTTGTTTGGCAAAAAGACCGGTAACCAAGGCTCTGGCGGTATGACTGTAGCAATGGGTATGAGTGTTGCTGCTATTGTGTTAGTCCCTTATGGTGCAGCGTCACAAGGTATGGCCTTATTGAGCTGGGAAGTTCTGCCATTAGGTATTTTAGTTGCCGTTATGTCGAGCGCATTGCCCTATACCCTTGAGATGGTAGCACTGAGAAATATGCCAGCCCAAGGCTTTAGTATTATGATGAGTTTAGAGCCTGCCATAGCGGCACTTGCCGGATTTATAATCTTAAGTGAATTTTTAAGTATATGGCAATGGCTTGCTATTTTACTTGTAATAACAGCATCAGTGGGCAGTTCAATGTCTCACAGTGACACTAAAAATTAACTTTACTCATAAGTAAATTATTGAATTAAGGCGCTCAAGAGCGTCTTTTTTGTTCACATTAATCTCCCCTTTTAAGATCTTTTAGTTTTTACTCTATTTAACAATTGTTAATAATAAGTCTCATTGGTACAATGATAACGATTCTTATTACAGTATAAATGGAACCTACAATGCTTATTCTAAGAAAAACAAAGTTAGCTGCCGCTATAACAAGTTTTTTAAGTGTCTCACTTCTACCCCACGCCGCGCTTGCTGATGAAGCTGATATAGAAAAAATTGTCGTTAAAGGACAAAAAATAGATCGTACATTACAAGAAACCCCAGCAAGTGTAGCCGTTATTACAAGCCAAACTATAGAACGTGAAAACCTAAACGACTTTTACGATGTGCTTGCTCGCACACCAAATGCCTCAGGAATGGACGGTGCAGGTTTCAATATTCGTGGTATTGACGCATTTAATGTTACTGGCGGTGGCTCTGGTGGCTTAGCGAGTGTGTATGTTGATGGTGCTCCCGTACCTTATCGTATGATGCAACAAGGTGGATTTTCGACTTGGGATATTAGCCAAGTCGAAATTTTGCGCGGCCCACAATCAACGCTTCAAGGACGAAATTCACTGGCAGGTGCGGTGGTAATGAAAACCCGTGATGCCATGCACGAATACGATTTTAAAGGGCGTATTGGTGTTGGCGAATATGGCACACAAGAAGCCGCCGTTGCGTTTGGTGGGAGCCTTATCGAGGACGAACTAGCATTTCGTGTTAGTGGCGAAAAACGTGACTTTGATGGTTACAACACAAATGTAGCAACAGGTGAAGAGTCTGACTTTGATAACAACGAATTTTACCGTGCAAAATTACGCTATACCCCTTCAGCATTGCCCGAATTCGAAGCCCAGTTAAGCTTTATGCACGGTGAAAATGAGAAAGGGATTGATTGGGTCATGGTTGAAAGTGGTCACGAGGACTTCCCTATTAACGATATTTATGACGATCGTTATGTGTACCTCGATTCTCCAACGTATGAATGGGTTGATACCGATTTATATATCTTAAATCTCGACTATGACATTAATGATCAATGGTCATTTTCATCAATCACCACTTATTCTGACGCCAAGTATGGTTATGAGTGGGATGGTGATGCCAGTATGAATCCGCCACAATCGACCCTAACAGATGTGCGAACAGATGAAACAAGCACACAAGAGTTTCGACTGACCTACGAGGGCGACAGACTTTCGGGATTAATCGGCTTTTATTACTCTGATCTTGATGTATTTGATAGCAGTGGTGGTGAGCGTGGTATTACATTCGCGGATTTAGGTGTGCGCTCGCTCTTAACAGCACCCACTGAATTTGGAGGTTTAGGCCTACCAGATGCATTAGCGTCACAAGTCTTACAGTTTTACGCTGGCGCAGATCCTGTATTTATAGGTCAAAATTCTGATTACATTCAAAAAGTAAAAACAAAAGCTTTATTCGCCGATTTTACCTATGAAATTAATGAGCAATGGGATGTTTTTGCTGGTCTTCGCTACGATAAAGAAGAACAAGCCAACGGAACCATTGCTGATATCTACATCACAGAGCAAACCCAAAACGCGTTACCTAATCCTGAGGATTTTGCGAGTAACCCAATGCTTGCGCAACTAATTGCTGGTATTAATCAACAGCTTTTTGCAATGGCAGATGGCGCATCAGGGGATGAACCTGTAGAAGATGCTGATTTTGACTCATGGCTACCAAAACTGGGCGCAACATACCGCTTCAATCAAGATGTTTCTACTAGCTTCACTGTACAAAAAGGCTACCGCTCAGGCGGTGTTGGTACTAACGTAGCAAAAGCGACGCCGTTCACTTTTGATCCTGAATATACATGGAACTACGAATTAGCATTTCGCTCTGTTTGGCTTGATGAAAAGCTTGTAATCAACGCCAATGCGTTTTACTTAGATTGGACAGATCAACAAATTGCTGTGTTTTTATCTGGCAATCAATATGACAGAGAAACTCGCAATGTTGGTAAATCACATGTGCAAGGCTTTGAAACAGAAATTAGTTATGAGTTCACGAATAACCTTAATCTTTACGGCGGGTTAGGTTATTCAAAAACTAAAATTGATGAATTTATCACTGACGTGAATGGTTCAGACGAAGATTATCAAGGCCGTCCTTTCGCAGGGGCACCTGAGTGGACTGCACTTTTTGGTTTAGATTACTTTAATGAACAGGGTTTCGTTGCAAATATCAATGCCAGCTATACAGGAACTTCACAACGTTTATCTATCCCAAAAGAAACAAGTGATGGCAGCGTTATCGATCCACGTAATGACGCTTATTGGTTAGTCAATACACGTGTTGGCTACCAATGGGATAACTACGGCATTTATGCACTTATAGAAAACTTACTTGATGAAAAGTCTGTGCTTTTAAAACCAGCAGGGCTTGGTAATCAAACTCTTACCTCACCTAGAACAGCGAGTATTCGTTTCGAAGTAAGTTTTTAATTAAATGCGGCGGCTACGGCCGCCTTTTTTTGGGGGCACAATAATGACAAAAAACCACACATTTACTGCAACTAAGTTCCGCCATTTTATGGCCTGCTTACTCGCACTACTCACAGCAATTGTAATGATCCCAGGGATGACAACCTACCTCCCTTTTGCACTTGAAGAGCAAATCCTTATTCCTATTATGCTGTTTCCGCTAATTTGGGCAGGGTTATTTATTTACGCTTACATGGCTATTAAAGCTTGGCACCCTTTTCTACTCATGCTGCTCATATTAGTCAGCCATGGTTCTTTAAGCTATTTCGCTGTCTCAGGGGGACTTTCATGAAATCAATCAGCTTGAAAAAACTTTTCTTAATGCATAGTTGGGTCGGTATAGTGACAGCCATCTTGCTGTTTATTGTTTGTTTTACTGGTGCTTTAGCTGTGTTAAGCCGCCCGGAACTAAAGATTTGGGCAAATCCAGAGCTGCATCAACTCAATGCACTTCCTAGCGAAAAAATTACAGAAATAATTAATACATACTATAAAGCCGTACCAAAAGAGTTTGGTGAAAATATTCATGTGTATTTACCAACGGGGCACAATACACATTTACTGACTGTATTGTTTGAATCACACCATGGCGATGAAAACTACAGTGAAGCCGCTGCTTATGCTTATCAGTTTGATCCGCGTAATTATCAATTAGTGAATGAATATTATGGGGCAACGAGTTACTTTTACGAACACAGAAAAACTGATGCTCCTTCATTTATCGGGCATTTTCACGCTGACCTGCACTTAGGTAGACCTATTGGCCTAATTTTAACTGGATTCTTAGGGTTAACATTACTTGTTTCTACAGTGACAGGTTTATTTATACATAGACAATTCTTTAAAGAGCTATTCACGTTTAGACGCAAAAAACCGCTTGATGTCATTATTAACGATGGCCATAAAATTATGGGGATTTGGGGCAGCTTATTCCATGCTGTCATTGGTTTTACAGGTGCTTTTTTAGGTCTAGCAACTGTTATATTGCTACCTGCTGCGGCATTTGTTAGCTTTGGCGGCGATCAAGATAAGTTAATAGAAAAATTCACCGCCATACCAGAACCTGTTATAAGTGAGCAATTTCAAGCCACCGATATCAATACCATTTTGCATGATGCACAAACTCGTTATCCAAAAGCTAAAATCGTCGATTTAACAATCATGGCGCATAACGATACAAATACAGAAGTCTACATGCGACTAATTGGTGGTGAGCAAGTGGCTTCACAACTGTTGAAGTACCATGGCTCAGGCGAATTTGTAAAATCAATGAGCAGTTTTGGCGATATACCTGGAGCATCAATAAAGGTATTAGAACTGTTATTCCCATTGCATTTTGGCAATTTTGCAGGGCTATTTGTAAAACTCATATGGGTGTTCTTGGGACTTACAACCGCACTTTTACCCCTGTCAGGCATGATGATGTGGTTATCTAAACGTAGTCGGGGCAATAACCCAACATTAAGTCAACAAGCATACCAGCGCTGGAATAGAATTATTATTGGTACTTGTGGTGGCCTTGTTGCCGCTTGCGCAATCTTATTTCCTACCCAAGTAATACTGAATAACTTCGTTGATAGCGCATTACACAATAATTACTTTGCACCACTGTTCTTTTATAGCTGGTTAGCTTGGTGTTTAATTGCTTTTATACCACTAAACTACCATCGCTTTTTACAGCTGACACTACTCACTATTGGCCTAGCATGTTGTGCAATTTTGCCATTAAATTTATTGTTTTCGTCAAGCCATGCATTCACTGCAAATAACCTTCTAATTAGCGTTGTTGATATCAGCTTTTTTGTTATTGGCAGTGTAGTCATTTACTGTGCAATAAGTAAGTTATCGGCTCGACTAGCCACAAAAAAAATGGCTCAACAGGGAGTTGTAGTATGAATGTTATTTATTTGCTGATTGCGATAATGCTACTTATCACTAGTAGCTTATTACTTAGAAATACCAAAAAGTCTCACAGTTACATTGCGCTTTGCCTGTTTGGAGGTGCAAATATTCCGCTCATAATACTTTATGGTGCTATTGGTGGTATTTTTATTTCTATTGCAAGCTTTCTCGTGATAGGCCTATTTACCGCACTTATAATGGGAAAGGCACACTAGCTCAATTTATGCTTGTCTGATTAGGTAAGTTATTCAGCATCGACAATAAAAAGCCAACCATCAAAAAGCCTGATGGTTGGCATCTTTATAACTTTAGTGTCTAGTTACTAACAATTAAAAACTAAACCCAAGTGATACCCAATAACGGCGACCATCTTCAACATAGCCATATTCATCTTCAGTGATTTCTTTATCAAATAGATTATAAACACCAAAACCTAACTTAATGCTGCGGCTTAAATCATAGTTACCGCCAATATCAGCCAAGGTGTAATCTGGCGCTATTAGGCTGCTTTGTGATGGCCCTGTTGTAGGCTGGCTTTCTTCACCACGGTAATGAACGCGTAACCATGTGCCTAGCTTATCAACCGGACGCCAATTTACTGAGGTTTGGACAATATGCTTAGGTAATTGGTTAAGTGGACTGCCCTTATATTCACCGGTTTTTTGCTCAGAATCTGTGTAAGTGTAATTTGCACTTACATCAAGCTCACTGGTAATGTCGTAAGATACAGATAACTCAAAACCTTGCGTGACGGCTTCATCCACATTGACATAGGTCGTCGGCATTGAACCAAACTGGTTTGGTCCATCGGTACACTGTGTTAATGGGCATGAAATACGGGTAATTTTGTCATCAAATTCGTTGTAGAATATTGTGCTCGAAAGAGTTAAATCACGATTTGCATCATAATAAATACCCATTTCATAGTTTACTGACTTTTCAGGGTTCAAATCAGGGTTACCGTAAATGTTACCGCCACGGCTCACTTGCCCCCAAGCTGCGGTAGATTGACGAATATTCGGCGCTCTAAAGCCTGTTGAAATACCCCCTTTAAGTGTTATCGCTTTTGATGCAGTGTATACACCATATAATCGAGGACTAAAGTGGCCTGCAAAGTTACCATCATGATCGTAACGAAGCCCTGTTGTTAGCTTGAAACGCTTAGTTGCACTCCATTCATCTTCAGCAAACACCGACCATTGCTCATTCTCCACATGGGTTAAATCACTAATGCGGTTACTGGTGTAATCGTCTAGCTCTTCTTTTAAATACGATGCACCAAATGCAGCGTTATGATTGGTAAAAGGTAAAGTCCAGCTTGTTTGTGCATCCGTATTTTCAACATACATTTCACGAGAAGTATTATCGAATTTATCGTATTTTATGTAACTGCGTGATGAGCCAAAATCATAAAAGCCATTATGACTCAATGAATAGGTCTCTTGCTCATATTCAGTTGTTGATGATTCAGGGCAACCATTGCGCCCACAACTTTCGCCCTCAGCTAAAGGAGCAACCGTTTTACCTAATGTTTCATCGAGCTTTTGTCGTGCGCCGCCTATCTCAAGCATCACTTCGTGACTATCTGATGGGGTTAAAATAAACTTCGCTTTTAAGTTACTTTGCTCTTTGCCACGAAAGCCTGCTTCAAAATCGTCTTCATCACGCTTTGAAAATTGACCCGATAGCTGCATACCTAATAACTCAGGAATTAAGCCACCCGCAGTAAAGAAACTGCCTTGATTGATATTACCCGACTCACTTGACTCTTGAATGGTGCTGTCTAAACGCAGTTCGCCATACCATTTTTCTGGTGTTTTGCGAGTAATAATATTGATAACCCCACCAATTGCATCTGAGCCATATAATGACGACATAGGACCGCGGATAACTTCGATACGTTCAATCGCCGAAATAGGTGGAGTCCACGCCCCTTCAACACCTGGGCCATCACTGTTTGGGCGGGTTTCGCGTGAGGTTTGGCGTTGACCATCAATTAAAATTAAGGTGTATTGGTTTGCCATACCACGTAGGCTAATGTCCTTTCGGTCCCCGCCGCCTGTTACAACAACACCGGGCACGTCAGTCATGGCATCTGTTAAGTCACGATAAAAGCGTTTTTCTAGTTGTTCACGATCAATCACACTAATACTCGCAGGCGCTTCTTTAAGCATTTGCTCATAGCCAGATGCTGATACCACGATTACTTCCATATCTTGTTTTTTATCATCTGCATTTGCGTAGCTAGACAATCCAGCTAACACTGCTGCGCTAAGTGGTAAAAGCGTAGAAACTACCCTCGACATAATAATACTCCGTGACATTTGTTTTATAAATGATAATAATTAGCGTTTGCGATATTAATGAGAAGTCCCTATTTCTACAATTTACGATTTCTTAAAACTGAATTAAGAAGGCCTGAACAATGAACTCAAAACTAGTTAAAACATTACGAGTATTTTCTCGAACAGTTGAAACAGGCAATATGAGCAGTGCCGCAACAGAGCTGGCAATGACCACATCTGCGGTAAGCCAACACATCAAACATTTAGAACAAGAGGTTGGGTTAAGTTTATTTAATCGAAGCCCAAGAGAATTGACCCTAACAGAAGCTGGGCATGTGTATTATCAAAGCTGTTTGAAAATGCTCACACTGGCAGAACATGCCAGTAGTCAATTGCAAAATTTGCAAAGAAATCCAAGTGGGGAGCTAAAACTGGTTGCGCCGGTAGGTTTTGGTAGTGGTTTATTGAGTGAGCCGTTAAAACAGCTGATCCATCAATTTGATGATTTAAGCATTCAGCTTGTTTTAACAGATGAACCCGTCGATATGATCAAATCTGGTGCTGATTTGGCCATTGCAATCGGCCCTTTAACAGACTCTAATTTAGTGGCTCGTAAACTCGCAACATGGCCACTTAAATTATGCGCCCATAAAGATCACCCGCTCAGCAAAATTCAGCACGCAACATGGAATGATCTTGAATGTCATGCCAGAGTTTCCCATATCAGCGCCGACAGTAATGCATTCAATGCACTTACCCTTGACAGTAAACCATTACCTAAGGCAAAAATTATCGTCAATAATATGCAAGGTCTTACCAAGCTAGTGTGTGATGGCGTAGGTTATGGTGTACTGCCTGAGCCTGAAGTGAGAAGTTTATTAAAACGCAAAGAGCTTATAGAAATTGCTCCTGAGTGGTCTTTACCTGACTACACGGTGTACGCCGTTACACCCGCTAGAGATAGCCTTGCAGCGAAAACAAAAACAGCAATCGAGACACTAAAGCAATGCTTTAATCTCGTAACCAACGATAAAGAGCTCATTTAATTAGAAAAGTGTATGGTTAGCCCAAAGCTAACCATACACCAACAGCCATCATCAAAGCACCGGCAATACGGTTCAACCACTTAACGTTATCGCCTTTATCTAAAAACACCCGCAAGCTCTTACCACCTGTGGCATAAATAAGCATACAAATAAACTCACTAAGCATAATAATACTCAGCAATATAGCTAACTGAGGTGCAACGGCGGCATCAACATTAATGAAAGGGGGCAAGAGTGATATCATAAATGCCCACCCCTTAGGATTCGCTATCGCAGTAATAAACCCTTGCGAGAATAATTGGCTACGCGCTATTTTCTGCTCAGCCTCGTTGCCAAGTTTAAAGCTTGTTTTTGCGCGCCACATATTGATGCCAAGGTAAATAAGATAGGCCCCTCCTAAGTATTTTAAAACAGCAAATAACTCAGGGTAGTTAAGCATTATACTGGCAACTCCAATCACTGCAGCAATAGCAACCACTGCAACACCGAGCACTTCACCTACCATCATCCAAAGAGTACGTCTAACGCCTACACTCATACCGAGTGTCATGGCAAGTGTCATACACATTCCTGGCGTAATAGAAACAAAGAAAAAGGTCGGAATAAAAACCGCGAGTACTGCCAAATCGAGCATAAATGCAATCACATGTTCGTTGCTTAAAAAGAGAAGGCGATTAAATCACATTCATTTCAATAAGCAAACAAACACGCGATCACTGACATCACACTAGTTTGAGGATTATAAAAACATGCCACCCGATGCTTCAATACGCTGTCCGGTGACCCAACGATTTTCATCGCCGAGTAACTGCGCAATCATAGGACCGATATCATCCGCTTGACCAACTCGCCCCATAGCGGTAAATGAACTTACTAATTGCGCAACATCTTCATTATCACGCACAACACCACCCCCAAAATCAGTGGCAATTGCGCCAGGTGCAACGACATTCACCGCAATATTACGCCCTGCAAGTTCTTTTGCCATGTATTTGGTCATGACCTCAACAGCCCCTTTCATGGTGGCGTAAGCTGCCTTACCTGGTAAAGCAAACCGTGTCAACCCTGAAGATAAGTTAATAATGCGCCCGCCACCGCTTATCATCTCATGCAGTGTTTGCGTTAAGAAAAACACTCCTTTTACATGTACATTCATCAAATTATCAAACATGGCTTCACTGGTATCAGCAAATGCACTGTCACTACCATGACCTGCATTATTGATTAAATAATCAAACCGAGATGTTTGCCATTGTGTTTTTAAAATGCTTTCAAGTGATTGTTTAAATTCAGCAAAACCTAAAATATCGCTAACATCAAGTTGCATAGCGACTGCTTTTGCCCCCAGCGCTGCGACTTCCTCTACGACTTGTTGCGCTTCATCTTTATGGCTTCGATAAGTAAACACACAATCAATATTCTTACGTGCCAAACTTAATACCGTATTTTTACCTAAACCGCGATTACCACCTGTGATCACTGCAATTTTGTTGCTCATCGTTGTTACCTTTTTGCTTTGAAGTAATTTTGAGCAACCAGTATATTTACACTGCAAAACTAGATAAACCATGTAAAATTGAATTAACTGTTCGTAAAAAACAAACAATCATGAATGAACTTAATGCCATGAAAACCTTTGTTCAGGTAGCTGAGCTAAAAAACTTTTCAGCTGCAGCACTTGCACTGAGCATGCCTAAGTCGTCTGTCTCGCAGTTAGTTAAACAACTCGAAGATACCCTAGGTGCTCGGCTCCTAAACCGCACAACAAGGCGGGTTACACTCACCAACGAAGGCACTGTTTTTTATCAGCGATGTAAAGATATGCTTGCTGATATAGACGAACTACAAACTCTATTTAATAAAAATGACGAAGCGTTATCAGGGCGTCTTAGAGTAGATATGCCACAACCAATTAGTCGGCGTTTAGTACTGCCGAATCTAGAGCATTTTTTATCTGCACACCCACAATTAGAGATTGAACTAAGTAGTTCAGACAGGCGTGTGAACTTAATTGAAGAAGGGTTTGATTGTGTAGTGCGAGTCGGTAATTTAGAAGACTCATCGCTGATCGCTAAAAGAATTGGCCACTGCCCGATGATCAACTGTGTAAGCCCAAGTTATATTAAACAGCATGGCAACATCACTAAACTGGCTGATTTAGCCGAGCACTACATTGTTCGCTATAGCCAAACACTCGGTCAACTTGACCCAGGCTTTGAATACCAAGATACACAAGGCGATTGGCAAATTCTAGCCATGAAATCGCAGCTCACAGTTAACAATACGGATGCCTATAGAGCAGCGTGTTTAGCAGGGCTTGGCCTTATTCAAGTGCCACGCCATGGAGTTATCGATGAGCTTAACCGAGGTGAGCTCGTACAAGTTTTACCTGACTATAACTTGCCGCCCATGCCAATTAATATCGTCTATCCGAATCGACGTCATTTACCAAGGCGTACTCGGGTGTTTATTGATTGGTTAAGCGAGCAATTACAACCTGTTATCAAGCAAAAATGATAAGCGTTCATCAGCTTTAGACGGCGTTAACTCAATGATTTTAGGTTTAACTATATTTTCGATTACAAAAGGATCTTCAGCGACAATTTCTTCGATCTCCTGCTTGGAAACATCGACTGCAATAAGGCCGCCGCCTGCGTTAGGCTGTAAGCTTCCAGATAACACAAAGATACCTTTATCGAACCCCGACTGGAGCCATTTTTTATGGCCTTCCATGAAATCTTTAGCTTGAGATTTATTATCTGAGAACATTAGTTGAATTATAAACATTTTTTATTCCTTTTTACGTATTACTTGAATTCACTTTCAAAGTACCAGAACTATTTAAAGCACATAAAAATACTAACTTCATATGATGCTAGTTTAGAAGAACATAATATATTTTGTATATAAACATTACTCATGATACTTACGAATTACCGCAACTTTATCATCTTCTAGTTCAAGCACTTCCATCATTGTTTGAGAATATTCAATCGGCTGTTTACTTTGTGGGTGTACACCTTTTGCATAATTTTTATATCGAATCGCAATGGCTGATTTGTTAAAAACAAATACGTCTAATAACGTCGCTTCATATTCAGTATGTGCTCCCAAATAAAAAGTCATCCCCTTTCTCATCGACTCTTTGCCATCAGGTAATCTAGAATCATCAACAACATAAGGTAAATGGGAATGCCCAATATCGTCTGTAAGTAAAGACAGGTATTTTTCTAACTCAACACTAGATGCATTAGGAGACTGAGTAGCTGTCATAAGCTTGAAATATGTTTGTGCGAATTTTTCCAAATCTAACTCTTTAGAAGCTAAAGAAAAAGAAGAGGTTAATAATAAGGTAAGCAATAAAATATTTTTCATTAAAACTCCATTTTCTAAATAAACTTAATATCAAGCCAATGGGCTTTTTCCATATTTAGCTCAATTTAATCTTAATACCTTTAACAACTAATTATTAATAACAGAAAATCTTACCTCTATCTACAGCAAATAAATGGCAAATTGATATTTGGCTAATGTAGTAACAAAAACAACTCATTAAATCGATTTCTTTACTTTGAAAGAAACTTTACAACCATAAATACAAAAATCCCCGCTTCGAGGGCGGGGATTTTTAATATAAACATTTAACTAATTACTGAGTGACACTTTCAGCGGCAGCTGGCTCTACAGGCTCTTCTTCACTTAGTAAGTATTTATCAAGCCATTGCTCTTGCTCCCAAAGCACATGCAATAGGCTCTTACGAGCGCGATAGCCATGAGCCTCATACGGCAGCATCACTAAGCGGGCTTCTTTACCAAGACCTTTTAATGCCGCGTACATACGCTCGCTTTGCATTGGGAATGTACCTGAATTTGGATCTTCTTGACCGTGGATCATTAGCATTGGCTCATTGATTTTCTCAGCATGGAAAAACGGTGACATAGCCGCATACACACCTTGGGCTTGCCAAAAATCACGCTCCTCACCTTGGAAACCAAATGGCGTTAAGGTGCGGTTATAAGCGCCACTGCGAGCAATACCTGTCTTGAATAAATCACTATGAGCTAATAAGTTTGCCACCATAAAGGCACCATATGAGTGACCAGCTATAGCAATGTTATCTTTATCTGCGATGCCCCTTTCAACTAACACATCAACCGCAGCTTTAGCACTTGCCACCAGCTGTTTACGAAATAAATCATTTGGCTCTTTGCCATCAACACCCACAATTGGCATTTTCGGATCGTCAAATACCGCAATCCCTTTTGCAAGATAAGGCATTGGCCCCCAATAACCAATATAGGTAAATTGATAAGGAGACTCACGTACCTGTGAAGCAACCGCTTTATCTTTATATTCAAGTGGATAAGCCCACATTAACACAGGTAATGTGCCTTGGGTTTTATCATAGCCTGGTGGCAGGTATAAGGTACCACTTAGCTCAACACCATCATCACGCTGATAACGAATAAGCTCTTTTGTGACCCCTTTAAACTCAGGATAAGGATGCTCAAACGTCGTTAGTTGTGTCAGCGTATCGTCGTCTAAATCACGGATAAAAAAGTTAGGTTGCTCGGTTTTAGATTCTCTAATGGTAATGAGTCGCTCACCTTCATCATCCAGCATCGCACGAATACGTTCATAATAAGGTGCAGCCGATTGCCAAATACGCGTTTTTGAGTTTGTTTTTACATCATAACGATCTAAGAATGGGATATTCCCCTGTTCAGATGCCCCATTACCACGTAAGAAAACATAACGCCCGCCAACGACTTTTATAACACTTACACCGAGATCGTTTCGCTCATAAATGGGTTTACCTGGATCCTTATAAGCATCGTTATAGCTGCGCTCTGAAAATAACACGCGATTTCGATCAGCATTGCGCGGCTGAATAACGTATGTGCGTAACTGCCTATCACTAAAGCGCCATTCAGATAACAGTGCAACATTATTATTGCCCCACTCTATTGAATCAAAGCGACGTTCGACTTTAGCAAATAATTTTGGGTCACGTTTAAACGGTGCACGCAAGCTATAAAGATAGTCATGATGAGGCACGTCTGTTTTCATATCGCCGCCATCTTGCGCCTGTGCCCAAATAACTTCTGCACCTTGATCTGCACGCCATTGAAACTCACGAGGACCAGTACGAACACTGTCATAACCTTGTGGGATGTTGTCTGCTAGCGGCTGCTTAGCAAGCTCAGCTAACGTATACCCTCGCATACCCCATATTTGCCATGTGGCTGTAAACCGGCTGTAAGGAACTTGATATGAGAATGGCTCATCAATCATGCCTACTAAAATATTGGTTGAATCAGGTGAGACTGAAAATGATTTAATTAAGCCTGGTTGGCCAATCGGCTGTGCCTGACCACTAAGCGGAATATAGGTAAGTTGGCTTTGTCCATAAAACTTAAATTGCGCCTCATCAAATGGACTACTAAGTAAATTTTGATACGTACGCGCAGGGGCTTTTTCACCGCTACTTTGTTGAATAACGGGTACTGCCCCCGTTGTGTCATTCGAAAGGCGTGCTTTGCCTAAATTAACGGCTGCATTAGCAACCAACGCACTGCTATCTGGTAGCCAACTATAGGGCGAACGAGTAAGCACTGAGTTTAAAGCGGTGTCACTTAACTGCCTTGCTTGTTTAGTACTGACATTATAAACCCATACGTTTGCAGCAGACGCTTGTTCTACAACGAACGCTAAATACTGGCTATCGCTAGACCAACTTGGCGCGCGAATAATGCCTTGAGGTAACCCCGTTACCTCTATTTCGGTGCCTGTTTCAACATGCTTTAGAACGATATTTGTAAATTTTGTTCGCTCTCGAGAACGTGAGAAATTAGTAGGGTTAAGCTTTATACCCGCTAACTTAAGCTCTTCTTTTGACAGGTCTTGTAATGTTTCAATGCGTTTTCTATCGAATAACGCCAACCACTGACCATCATTTGATAGGTAGCTACTGGGCGCTAACTTGGCATCAACAACAGCCGCAAGAGCTGGTGACGGAGTTTGGTATCCTTCGTTGGCAAAACTGGAGGCACTAACGGATACGCCAATAACTAGCGCAAAAAGCAATTTAAATGCTTTCATATCGGTTCCTTTTTCGTTTTTATTCTCGATAATCTAAACAGTTTAGGGCAATTCATAAAGAGTTTCGACTCTTTTAGCTGCCAATCAGTGACTTAAACCTGAAAATTACGCTAAAATAAGCGTACTCTTTTCACTACTTATCGCTAAATATAATGATTAAAAAAACAGGCAAAGTCACAATTTGGGATGTTGCTGAAGAAGCTCAAGTATCCAAATCTACCGTGTCTTTAGTCCTAACAAACAGTGATAAGGTCAGTAAAAAAAGTAAGGATAAAGTACTTAGCGCAATTGAAAAGCTGGGGTATGTATACAATCGTGATGCAGCGGCACTGAGAAGTAAACGCTCAAACTTGGTTGCCCTTGTCATTAATGACTTAACTAACCCCTATTCTGCGCAACTGGCAGTGGGCCTTGAAAAGCATATTTTAGCTTTAGGTATGTTGCCTATGTTGGTAAACATTGCTGAGGATGTTGAAAGGCAAAAACAAGTTGTAAAAACATTAAAAGAATATAATGTCGCTGCTTTTATCATGTGTCCGGCTCCTGGCACTGAGCAAAGCTGGCAAGATGATCTAATAGAAAGCGGGTTTCCTGTTATTAATATTATGCGTGAGATCCCATTTTCTGCGGCCCCTTGTATTCTGCCGGATAATAAAAAAGGCACGCATGTAGCCACCTCCCATATTCTGTCACAGGGTATTGAAGACATTGCTTTTTTAGGTGGCACTAGTGAAATATCTGATTACCATGAACGATTAAGCGGCTTTTTATCGGCTTTAAAACAATTTAATATTCATGATGAAAAATGCGTCATTGAAGCCCCCACCAATCGTCAAGGTGGACGCGAAGCGTTCGATAAATTGATTACGCAAGCACCCAGTACGCAAGCAATTATTTGTTTTAATGACGTGATCGCATACGGCGTTATTGAAGCTATGCGCCAACATGGCCTTGAGCCTGGAAAAGACATCAAGGTCGTTGGCTTTGACGATCTTGAAGATTCACGCTTGATGCTGCCTTCTTTATCAACCATTGCTATCAATGCCGATGAAATAGGCAAAAGAACCTGCCAAGTACTCAACGAATTGCTCAATCAGTCGACTCCCCCTGTTCGAACCTTGGTGGACGTCAACCTACAAATAAGAGACTCAAGTAAATGAAAAAAGTGTTAGTGATCGGCTATGTGTGGCCTGAGCCAAATTCCTCAGCAGCCGGCACACATATGATGTCATTATTGCGGGCTTTTCGCAGCGAAGGTTGGCAGGTTGAATTTGCAAGCCCTGCACAAAAAACAGAACACATGGTCGACCTCAGTGATGATGGCATTAGTACACAGGTTATTGCACTAAATTGCTCAAGTTTTGATGACTATGTGCAATCTTATAATCCCGATATTGTTATGTTTGACCGTTTTATGATGGAAGAACAATTTGGCTGGCGTATTGATAAATACTGCCCTAACGCTCTGAAAATTCTCGACACTGAAGACCTTCAATGTTTAAGAAACGCCCGCCACGAAGCACATAAAGCAGGGCGCGAATTTACCACAGCAGATTTACACAGCGATATTGCAAAACGTGAGATTGCCGCCATCTTGCGCTCTGACATTAGTTTGATCATTTCACACTTTGAAATCCAGTTACTGAATGACGTATTCAACGTCGATGCAGCCTTGCTTCACCATCTCCCCTTTTTAGTTGACTTAACAACACTGCCCCAAGTCACTAAATCATTCAGTGAGCGCAAACATTTTATGACGATAGGTAATTTTCGTCATGCGCCAAATTGGGATGCTGTTTTGTACTTACAACAGATTTGGCCGCTTATTCGAAAACAATTGCCTGATGCCGAATTACATATTTACGGCTCTTATCCACCACCCAAAGCAACGGCACTTAATAATCCAAAAACAGGCTTTTTAATTAAAGGCTGGGCTGAAGATGCCTATAAAGTAATGGAAGAGGCTAAAGTGTGCTTATCGCCACTACGTTTTGGGGCTGGGATCAAAGGTAAATTACTTGAAGCGATGATTATGCAAACACCGAGTGTCACCACCCCAATTGGCAGTGAAGGTATGCACAAAGATGAACCTTGGCCGGGTGCCCTATGCGAAAGTACCGAGCAGTTTGCCGACGCAGCGGTTGCACTTTACAAAAGCGAAGCGCAATTTACTCAAGCCCAACAACATGGGCAACCGTTACTGCAAAAATATTATGATAAATCAAAGCTTCAAACCCAACTAATCGCTAAAATAAAGGCCGTGAGTGAATCTCTTATTAGCCATAGGCAAGCAAATTTCACGGGGCAAATGCTGAAACATCACACTATGCGTTCAACACAATATATGGCGCAATGGATTGAGGCAAAAAATAAGTAAATTCCTCTTAAATATTACTAGACATAGCGGCGTTTGCCGCTAAAATCGCGCTGGAAAATTTAACCGATATTGTCTTTAGCAATGACTATATCTTATTGAAATTTGGTCTATCCTTAACTGAACAATTTAACCTTTGGTTCAAAACACCTTTGAAAAACGCAACGTTTACTGAAAAACGAAAATTTATCGTTAAGCTGGGTAAAATGCTCCATAAATATGGCACACCTGCTTACCGACTTGAAGCGCACCTAATGGAAGTTGCTACATACCTTGGGCTCAAGTCTTCCTTTGTTATGTCGCCCACATCCGTTACTTTTGTGATCTGGACAGACGGCCACGAAGAAGAATACACCCATGTTGCACGTGTAGATCCTGGCGATCACGATTTAGGCTCGCTGGCTGATACCGATGACTTAGTAAACAAAATGCTCAATGGCGAGTTAACGTTACAAGAGGTTGATAAACAGCTCGACATTATTTACACCATGCCTAATCCGTACAACAAATTTACCACAGGTGTCGCGTTTGCAACCTCTGGTGGCGCATTTGCAATGTTAATGGGCACCAGCTGGAATGATGTATTTTGGTCAGCATTACTCACGCTCATTGTTTATTTATTTGTACTTTGGTCAACACGTTCTAAACGTGTCGCTCATATGCTCGAACCATTAGTCGCAATCGTTTCAGCAATTTTAGCCTGTGCAATTAGTGTCTATCTTGATGCCGAAATAAACATACGCTTAGTGGTGCTTTCTGCCATTATTGTGTTTATACCTGGGCTTGCCCTTGCCCTTGGGCTCGCTGAACTTGCAGCAAGACACTTAGTATCTGGTACAGCAAGGGTGATGGACTCCTTTATGCTGTTATTTAAGCTTTATTTTGGTGCTTTTATAGGGATTGGAATTGGCTTTGCCCTCTTTGGACAAACAGACTTTATACAACCTGAGCCATTACCCAAGTGGACAGCATGGCTGGCTATTTTTATGCTGTGTAGCAGCCTAATTGTCATTTTTAGAACCAAGATTAAACATGCCGTTTGGTCTATTGCCTCTGGCTTTATTGCTTATGGAACCAGTATTGGCTCGGCAATGTATCTAGATTACACATTAGGTACTTTTGTTGGTGCACTTGCTGTGGGTGTGTTTAGTAATTTATTTAACCGTGTAGCAAATGCGCCTGCTTCTATTGTTGCTATGCAAGGCTTAATTGTATTGGTTCCGGGCAGTAAAACTTATATTGGTCTTAACTCATTAATTGAGGGTCAAGATTTTGTATATGCTGATCACATTGGTCAACAAACCTTTTTGATCTTCATGTCGCTCGTGGCAGGCCTTATATTCGCAAACGTTGCACTGCCACCGAAAAAGAGCTTGTAACACTATTAAGCCCTAGGTTTCCTGGGGCTTTTTGCCAAAAATAACTCACCAATATCAATACGAATAAAGATTAAAAACCCTTTCCCCTATCGAGTGCTTCTTTACATTAGTCCATATAACTAGTTTACAAAAGCAGCATTCAATGAAAGTATAAATAAAGTACATATCGTCTTTAAACATATAGTTATTTGCTTTATTTGCCATTAACAAGGAGGTTTCATGTTCCCACTCGAGGTTTTTGTAACTTATACACTTGCTTGCTTATTGCTCGTTATCTCTCCTGGGCCAGATAATTTACTCGCGATTGGACGAGGATTAAGCCAAGGTCGAATGGCGGCGGTTATGTCGGGAGTGTCTTCTGGTGCGGGTATTTTATTTCATGTTATTGCCGCTACTTTTGGCCTGACGCTGTTAATTCAAACCTCTGAAGTCGCATTTTATGTCGTAAAACTAGTTGGTGCCGCTTACCTAATTTGGTTAGGTGTAAAAGTGCTACGTACGAAAAACCTCTTTTCATTAGAGCCTGCTAAGAAGCAATCTCTAACAACTATCTTTTCTACCGGCTTTCTCTCAGCTGCATTAAACCCCAAACCAGGGATCTTTGTTCTGGCATTTGTACCCCAGTTTGTGAACCCTAACTTGGGTTCAGTAACAATTCAAATGATTGGTTACGGGGTTTGGTTTGCGATATTAACAGCAATTGGCTTTAGCCTAATGGGTGTTTTTTCATCGCAACTCTTTAAATGGTTGAAAGATAAGCCCAAGCTAGTCTCAGGGCTAAATATTGGAGCTGGGGTCACGTTTGTTTCTTCAGGGCTGGCTGTCGCATTTATGAAACAACGATGAATTATCAGTAGGAGGTAAAAATGAAGTGTTCAGTAGATAGCAGAAGGTATTTTCTTTATCGAGTACACAGTAAATTCGCGCATACATTTTTGTAAAACTGAACTGGTTTAATTGAAACAATGTAAGATCCCAGCTATGGATTGGCATTGTCCATTCCTTTGAAGCGCTCAATATGTCCATATACATAATTTCATCAAACTATTTTCATTGGGAAATGCGCCCTTTGTTTCAGTGAGCTTTCTAAATTGGCGGTGCACAGCTTCATAAAACCCATCACTTTTAAAAATACTCCTCCCTGCGTTATGATGTACCAAGCGCATTATTACCTCTTAATCTCATGATAGAAAAAACATTTAATCAGTTACTCGCCGCTTCCATTTCGGCAATTAATTCAGTCACGTTTACGCCTAAGTTAGTGGCTTTTATCAATCATATTGTAAATTTTGATTGTGCTGTTATGACAGGTTTAAGAGGTAATAAACATCCAATTTATTTGTATGACTCAATTAAAGAGTCACGTGAGCTACTTTTTGAGCGCTACTTAACGGCATCGTTTCGTGATGATCCCTTTTATCAGATGATTTTAAGCAACAAAAAACAAGGGGTTCATTCTTTAAAGGATATCATGGACAATAAAGCTAAAATCTCCTCAACCGATTACTCACATTTTTACTTACAAACAGGTTGGCAAGATGAGCTTTGTCTTGTTATTGAGATAGAGCCTGAGCGCTGGGTCATTATTTACTTAGGTAAAACCAAAAAAGACCATGTATTTACTCGCGAAGATATAAACACATTAAAGTCACACTTTTGTCTAATTCAGTCACTATGTCAGCAACATTGGCTACAAGCAGAATTTCTTCTTGCTGAATCTTTATTGCAACCTGCGCTTCATACTGAGAAAAAACGCGAATTAATTAAGCATGCCCTATTCACTTTTGGTCAGCACTTACTTACAAAACGTGAAAAACAAATCGTAACCTTAATTATTCAAGGCCTTGATAGCCAAGAAATAGCAACCCAGCTTGGTTTATCTGAAGGCACAGTTAAAAACCACCGAAAACGCATCTATGCAAAATTACACGTGGCTTCATTAAGTGAACTTTTCCAGCTTTTCTTAAACCACCTAATTACGCAATAAACCTAAAACTGTCCCTTTTGAGACATACAAATCGCTGTTCTCTATCCGTACTCTGTCAACCTGATAGTAAAAATTAAGACAAGACAGATGACACTTATTCAACAATTAAATGATCGCGGGCTAATTGCTCAAGCCAGTAACATTGAACAGATGCAGCAGCAACTCGATGATGCACCTCAAACTGTGTACTGTGGTTTCGACCCAACTGCGGGAAGCCTTCATATTGGTCATTTAGTACCACTTATTATGCTTAAGCGCTTTCAAGACGCGGGCCATCAAGCAATTGCGCTTATAGGTGGCGCTACAGGTATGATTGGCGATCCTAGCTTTAAAGCGAATGAGCGCAACTTAAATAGCGAGCAGATAGTCATAGATTGGGTTAAGGCATTAACAAGCCAAATTCAAAATTTATTATCGCCTCATTTAGATAAACCCTTACTAACGGTTAACAATGCTGACTGGATAAAGGAAATAGATGTCATCACTTTTTTCCGTGATGTAGGCAAGCACTTTTCTGTCAATAATATGATCAACCGAGAGTCAGTAAAACAACGTCTGCACCGCGCTCAGCAAGGTATATCGTTTACTGAATTTAGTTATTCTTTGCTACAGGCTTACGACTACGCACAGCTAAATCGTCAGTACGGTTGTAGTATACAAATTGGTGGTAACGATCAATGGGGTAATATTGTCAGTGGTATTGATCTTACTCGCAGGCAAAATAGCGCTCAAGTCTTTGGCTTAACCTTGCCGTTAATTACAAAATCAGATGGCACTAAATTTGGAAAAACAGAAGGAGGCGCTATTTGGCTTGATGCAACAAAAACGTCTCCTTATGCTTTTTACCAATTTTGGTTATCAACAAGCGACGCTGATGTTTACACGCTTTTACGCTATTACACCTTTTTAAGCTGTGAAGACATTAATGCAATTGAACAACGAGACAAAGCAAGTACAGCTAAACCTGAAGCACAGCTGATACTCGCAGCAGAAATGACACGCTTTGTTCATGGTGAAAAAGAACTTAAAAGTGCACAGCGCATAACACACGCTTTATTTACAGGTCATGTTCAGCAGTTGAATTTAAGTGAGCTAAAACAATTAGAACTCGATGGCATGCCTTGCATAGCAAGTGCAACGCAAAACATGCTAGCGTTATTAGTAGAGACTGGGTTAGCTAAATCAAAGCGTATTGCGCGGGAACTAATAGACAGTAACGCCATTAGTGTCAATGGCGATAAAGTGACCTCAGATAATCAAGAGCTTGATTTTGGGTTATTTGACCAGTATTGGCTAATCCAACGTGGTAAAAAGCACTTTTGCTTAATTAAGCGACAAGGTGCCTAGTAGCCTTCACTAAAATGCGGATAAACGTGCCTAAAGCACGTTTGTTCGCATCGCTACATTCACAAAGAACTGTTAATAATTGCGAGTTCAAATAGCGAATATTTGCACACTTTTACATCTATAAGTTATGAATCATGCGCTAATTTTCATCTCAAAGTTAATAAGTAAACTTAACTTATTAAAGAAACGAAAATTTTTAACAATTAAAAATACAGTAAATTCAATTAAATAAATCATAAAAAGCCATTTGATTTAATCTATTTTTAACATTTCACAACTTTTCATTCAAATTCAAGACTCCCCTGCATTTAAAAGCGTTTAATAGCCTCTCAAACTAAAAATGACAGCGCTGCCTAAAATCAGAGCAAGAAAAATAAGCAACATGAAGTTGCGTTAGTTTGACAACAATTCAGTGCTATGTGCATCCACACAAGTACAAACACAAATGATAAGACAACAGTTCGAATTCAAGGGGATCGACAATGTTAAGCTTGAACAAAAATAAATTAAGTTTAGCTATCAGCTTGTCATTGGTAAGTGCGGGTATCAGTTTACCTGTATTTGCTAATGAGGCAGATAAAGCTACCACCGATGAAGTAGAAGTTATTCAAGTCCGCGGTATTCGCGGCAGCGTTGTAAAGTCACTCAATACTAAACGCTATGCAAACTCAATTGTAGATGCCGTTACATCAGAAGATATTGGTAAGTTTCCTGATCAAAATGTTGCCGAATCGCTACAACGTATAACGGGCGTATCAATGAGCCGCGCGTTTGGTGAGGGTGAACGTATTAGTATTCGTGGTACCTCAGAAAACCAAAACCGTACTTTATTAAATGGCCAAGCAGTTGGCTCTGCAGATTGGTGGGTCGATTCATCAGCAAGCAGGGGCTTTAACTATACAATGCTTCCTTCTGAAATAGTATCAGGCCTTGAAGTCTATAAATCACCTGAAGCCGACATTGATGAAGGTTCGATCGGTGGTACGGTAATTGTTAGAACACGCAAACCTCTCGATCTTGAAGCAAATAAAATAGCAGGCTCAGTGCTGATGCAGCACAGCGAGGTTTCTGGCGAAACAGACCCACAACTTGCAGGTCTTTACAGCTGGAAAAATGACAACGAAACGTTTGGTGCACTCGTCTCTGTTTTCAAACAAAAACGTAATCTTCGTCGCGATGGTATTGAAGCATGGAGCTGGACACACCGAGATGTCACTCTAGAAGATGGCTCTGTTATTGAAGATGTGTACACACCCGGTGGTGGTGGTTCAGCCATGTTCACCCAAGAAAGAATCAGAACAGGCTTCAATTTAACACTTCAATACCGCCCAACAGACGATATTGATATTACCTTTAATGCACTTGATTCAACAATGAAAGCCAATAATGCCAACCAAAACTTCCTTTGGTTACCTGGCTATGGTGGTTCACAATACACGTTTTTAGATGTTGTTGAGCATGACAAGGTAGGTCGCTTCGCCCAAGCTGGTACCTTTGGTTTATCTGAAACAGGGAATAATGTTCTTGATGAAACAAAAGTTCGTAATTCAGAACTTAAAACCAATTCATACGATATTAAACTGGTTCATGAAGGCGAAACGTGGAAATCATCTTACCACATTGGTGTAACAGAAGGTTCGGGAGGAACTCAAACAGACCGAAGCGTTGGCTGGGAAGGTAACACGGTACATAGCTACAACGCGGCAAACACTGAAAGTATTGAAACAAGTTACGCCAACGATCCTGCCGATGGTAGTTTATGGAATTTAGGCTTTTTACGTTACGACTCAAATGATGCACTCGATAAAGAATACTATGCGCAAACAGATTTTGAGCGTGCAATTGATGTCGCAGTATTCAGTAAAATTAAGTTCGGTGTTAAATACCGTGATCACAAGCGTGAAAATGTTCGCTTGCAGTCACAGACTCGCACAGATCTAAACTGGAGCCTAGCCGACTATTCGAACCCTGCACCAAGCGACTTCTTATCGGATATTGGATCAAGCGGTACATTGCGTGATTATGCCATGACGGATCTTGGAAAAGTACGTCGTGATGGTGATGCCCTTGATTGGCAATATAACCTACTGTTCGATAGTAACTTTGCAATCGAAGAAAACATCTTCGCAGGCTATGTAAAAGCTGATATTGATGTGGAAGGTATGCGTGGTAACGTGGGTGTGCGTTTAGTTGAAACCAAACAAACCACAGGTGCCTATGTAGGACCTGCTGATGCTAAAGCGTGGCAAGAAGAAGAAACCAGTTACTTTGATATTCTTCCAAGCTTAAATTTAGCAATTGACTTAAATGACGACATGTTACTTCGTATTGGTGCTGCACGTGTTATGACGCGTCCAGACTACGCCGCAATGACGAATGCCACAACCTATAACACAGAAACTCGTGTAGGTACGGGTGGTAACTCAAATATCGACCCATACCGTGCAACACAGTTTGATGTTGGCTACGAGTGGTATTTCGCTGATGCAGGCATTTTTTCAGCCGCTCTGTTCTATAAAGACTTACAGTCTACTTTAGGCAATAACACCCAAACCGAAATATTTAACGGTGTGGAAATTGAAATAAGCCGTCCGATTAATGGTCCGTCAGGCACATTAAAAGGAATAGAGCTTGGTTTCCAAACAGAAATAACAGAAGGGTTTGGGGTCGCGGCTAACTACACATTTGTTGATGGAGAGTCAAAAGACTTAGAAGGCAACGATGTGCTTATTCCTGGTATTTCTGAGCATACGTATAACATCAGCACTTACTACGAAACTGAACGTTTTGGCGGTCGAATTTCTTATAACTTCCGTACTGGTTACGACACAGGTCGTGCATGGCCTGGTTATCAAGATGATTACGGCCAAGTTGATGCCACTTTTAACTTTAATATCACTGAAAACATCACCGCTGTTTTCGAAGCAACTAACCTAACAGATGAGCATACCTTCAGCTATCAAGAGGAAGGCGTTAAGCAAGCACTTACAGGCGTATATGCTGACGGGCGTCGCTTTTCTGCTGGGGTACGTTTCAATTTCTAGTCGACACACTTGCTAACACAGGTATCCGACTATCGCCATGGATGGTGAGCCTCAATGCCCTGAGGTCTTTGAGCGGTGGACTTTGTTCACCGCTTTTTTTATTGATTAAATAGCATGTGTTGTTCTAGCAATCATGGCTAAAACAAGTACAATCAATGACTAAAGAGCTTTTAAAATCTTAAAATAAATTACCAGTGTCGCTCATAACCACTCACCCAAAAGATGCAAAACGTGCAACTCGAACCATGCAACTATTTGCATGGCTGGTCACTTATGCTCTTTTATCTTGTAGTGTAAAAGCCGATCTTCTCGATGCCACCTTAGCTTATCATCAAGGCGATTATAACAAAGCTCAGCAACAGTTTTACGAGCTTGCTCAGTTAGGTAATGTAGATGCGATATATAATATTGGTGTTATGTACTTGCATGGTCAAGGCCGTGAGAAAAACCCTGCCAAAGCTTATGCGTGGTTTAATTTAGCCGCTGATTTTGGCCTAGAAGAAGCACGCGATACTGCAAGGCTTATCGCCAAACAAAGTGAACAACAACACCAAGCACTTGAAGATGCATACGCAGCCTTGTTAACGAATATTAGTTATGAAAAGTATGATCAAGAACTGCGCCCAGAACTAACCGCAGAGCCTGTGCATGAACAAAGTGTGTATCGTAGCTATACCGTTGAACCAACCTACCCCGAACACGCCTACAACAATGGTTTAGAGGGTTGGGTTTGGTTAGAGTTTGATATTGATAAAAACGGCGCTGTTGGCGATATTACACTCGTAGACTCTTACCCAAAAAATACGTTTGACAAGCCTCTCATAAATGCTGTCAAACGTTGGCAATATAAAGCACCTAGCGAGATAGAGCACGCATATTATAATCGCTCTTTGCTCTATCACTTTACAACCTTCAAAGGTGAGCAATACCAGCAAAGTTTTCAGCGTCAGCAAAAAAGTTACCAAAGTGAAATAAGCGAACTAATAGATGCAGCCGAACAAGGCAATGCACTAGTTCAATACTATATTGCTAATTGGTTAAGCTCTGATAAGTACAATGCTAGTAAATTATTAAAATATCACTGGCAAAAAGACACCGCCAGTAGTGAGTTATTACTTACCTCAGCCCGTAATGGTTACGCTAATTCTCAATACCGAATAGGCGCTAATTTGCTGCGCGGTGATTATGGTCGAGTAGACAGACAAAAAGGCTTAAATTGGGTTTTATTGGCCGCGCAAAATGGTTTTGCTAATGCTCAATATCGCCTTGGTCGTGAGTTATTAAACAAACAGTATGTTGATTATGCGCCTAACAAAGCACGAAAATGGTTAATTGCGGCAGCCGCACAAGGCCACTTTAGAGCTAAGCGCGATTTAGCAGCACTTCTTTTTGAATTAAACGAACCCGTTGCTGATATTCAACAGGCATTAGATGATGCATTAAAACTAGATAAAAGCCATCCACAACTATTGTTGCTACAGGCCAAACTTCAACAACAACAAAAACAAATCGAACAAGCTAAGTTCTCTGCACAAGCTGCGCTCAATGAAGCACGCGACAGAAACTGGAGTACTCAAGCCATTTCAGCCTTTTTAACGCTACTTAATTAACCACTTGATGTAACAAAATATCAGTTTCAATACCATCAACCTGACTAAACACCAATTGTGTTCCATCCACAGAGCTACTCATTGTCAAATTAACTCCTATATCTAACCCATAAGCACCTAGCTTTTTAATAAATATATTTTCTTGTGAAGCAATGACATAACAATACAAAGATAACTGATGGCCTTCACGAAGAATATAATACATCCCCCCTTCAAATAAGGCTGGCTTATATAAACTAAGTGATGGCAATAGTTGTGATAAGGGAACATGTTGCTCTAAAGCTGCTGACAGGTAAACACGCAATGTGTGCTCATAGTTAATGTAGGACGGATTCAATTGCCACAGAGGCTGAGCTGGCGATAACCTGCGGGGTGTCACATTATTTGCCTTTAATGAGTTACTGCTCAGTTGCAAATCATACTGCCAATCTTGCCATTCACCCTGCTGTGATTTTGCTTGATAAAAAATAGTTTGGCTATCATCAGACCAACGAACCGCATTCAATTGCTCAAAGCCTGAAATAACGGGGACCAATCGGCGTGAAAAGGAATTTATTAAATACACATTTTGTCTTTCATCTAGCAACAATAATGTATCGCCATTAGGCGAAAATTGCAGATATTTTGGAGTAATATGGCTGGGTAATTGAGCCACTCGATTGGCTCCTTTTCGGCGTTGATGTTTAATCCAAATCTCTGCTTGAGAATACCGAGTGACACCAGGACGCTGTACAGAAATAAATGCAACCTGCTCACCATTGCTTGATACGGTAGGCATGAAGTCCATACGGGTTGAAGAGGCAAGCTGAGTGGTTTTATCAACACTTATTCCGCCACTGCCTTTATGTAAACTGAGTTGATAGGCATTTATTTGCGCTAACCCCTCTGCATGGGCAACGTCGCCATTAACAGGGTTTACATCTAAACTGGCAATAAACCCCATAGGTTTATGTAATGAGTGTTTTTCCCCCTGAAATGTGCTGCGCATCAGTTCATCTTCCACTGACCAAATATGTTTTGCAAACGCGCCATAGATGGGCTGTTGTTTATACTGCTGACGACTAATAATGCGCTGCTCACTCAGGTTATACAAATTCACTTCGCTTAGTGTGTACCAAATACCCTGCTTTTCAACAATCAGCATTTTTCCTTCGCCACTAATATCAAACGCGAGAGGTTTAAACTCCCCTATCAAGGTTGTATCTTGCACTTTAACTTTATCACCCAAACTCAGCGTGTATTTCATCAAACGGGGCTGGTTGTCGTGCCAAACAATGCCAAAAAGTGCATCTGGCTTATACCACTTGAGTCGTGTTGGAGCGCTGCTGGGCTGGCACTGTGTTAAGGTATACTCTGGACTCAAACGCCATGTTTCAATCGCGTTATTAACACCTATTATGCGAATATCACAGCGTAACGGGTCATAACGATAATATGCCAACCACTGACCATCTGGTGACCATACTGGTGCTTCTTCGGAATAACCTGAGCTTTTAATATTATGAACTGTTTGGCTTTGTTGATCGAATACAGCTAAGTCAAACTGATTTTGTAATTCGTTTGACTGACTAAACGCTAAATATCGTCCATCTGGGGAGTAACGTAAAAAAGCCTCAGTGCCTGGTGCAGATGTTACGCGAGCACGGTAATTAAACTCTGTCGGTTTGCCCTTTGCCGTGAATAAATACTGTAAAAATAAAGTGCTAATTACACCGACAACAATACCTGTGACGCCAAACAATGCCATCTTTTTTGGCGAATGTTGACGAGCCTTATCAAACAGTGTTGGCGGTTCACTCACATTGGCAATTAGCTGATAGCCGATGCGAGGAATCGTTCTAATAATTTGCGGTGGAGACTTATTATCATGAAGGCTTTTTCGAAGTTGAGTGACCAGTTGACTCACCGAGTTATCACTGACGATCACATCTCCCCATAGCGCATCCATAATCTGTTCTCGTGAAACAGCTTCGCCCTGTTTTTTTAATAACAAAGACAACAAGGCTAATTGCCTAGACTCTACATCAACCCATTCGTTCTGTATTTTTATTTTCAGGCTCACAAAGTCAACGATGACATCGTTAAGCATTACTTTTTGTTGGGTTGACATCGACATTTGTTCAATTGTTACACAGGTTAATCTATGGTTAAATTAATCGAGAAAGCGTAAAATATAAATAAGGTACTGACAACAAGCAACAAACTCTTGATTTTATTATCATGAGGCAACTTGAAGAACACATTAACCGCTTTATTGGATTTGGCATGGCTTTAAGAACGCTCAATTTTATTAACATTTTTACCTATATTGGTTTTATTTTACTTGTATTTAGTTCAACGTACAGCTTTGCTCAAACAAGTGATAAAGAAAAGAACGCTTTAGAAACCATTCAAATCAGGGGTTTTCATGACAGCGCTGTCAAGTCACTCCATGATAAACGAAATAGTCAATCAATTATAGATACTATTAGCGCACAAGATATCGGTAAATTTCCTGATAAAAATGTCGCAGAGGCACTCCAACGTGTGACCGGTATTTCATTATCACGTATTCAAGGTGAAGGTGAGCGAGTGGGTGTTAGAGGAACAACACCAGAGCAAAACCGTACTTATTTAAATGGTCAATCAATTGCATCAGCCGATTGGTGGATTTCATCACAACCCAACAGAGGGTTTAACTATACCTTGTTGCCCGCTGATTTAGTTGCTTCACTCGAAGTCTATAAAACACCACAAGCGGACCATGATGAAGGATCATTAGGGGGAGCGGTTAACATAAAAACTATGCGCCCTCTTACAACACCGAATAAGCACTTTGTGATAAATACGCAACTGCAGTATAACGACCTATCAGGTGAGTTTGATCCACAACTAGCGAGCTTCTATAACTGGAAAAATAGTGCACAGAGCACTGGCTTATTACTAACTTTTAGTCGAAATGAGCGCTCATTACGTCGTGATGGCCTAGAGTCATGGGGGTGGCACGAACAAAACTACGCCTTGAATGATGATAACAGCCTCTCCCCTGTAGACAGGCTAGCCGATATAAATCGAGTTTGGACGCCAGGCGGTGGTGGTTCGGCGCTCTTTAAGCAACGTCGAATTCTTACCACTGCAACATTTGCTTTTGAGCACCAACTTAATTTTGATTGGAATATTCAACTAAATGGCTTGTATTCAGTGCTTGATGCCGATAACAGTAACCAAAACTTTTTATGGCAGCCAAGCAGCGTTTTTGCCAGAGGGGGCCGCATTCATGACGCTGAAATCATCAACAATACATTGGCTTTTGCTCGTTATAGCAAAGTCACTGATATAAATAGGCCTTATAGCACTGCAATGGAAGCTATTTGGCGAGAATCACAAATCGACACGAGCAGTATTCAGTTGATCGCATCGCAACAGGCTGATTTGTGGCATAATACTTACCAGTTAGGCTTTACTCATGGCGGTGGAGGCTCAAAGCAAGACTATACCTCTCAATTCTCAGCAAATACGACGTTTAGTGTCGACACACGACAACAACAAAATATCATTGCTGATTATGCCATTTCACCTCTTGATGCTGCACAATGGCAACTCACCGAGGCCAGAAACGACAGTCAAGATTCCACTGATCAAGAGCTTTATATACAAGCTGACTTTGAACGTGCCGTTGATCATTCAATTATTTCTTCTATAAAATTTGGCGTAAAATACCGTGATCATCAACGTGACTTTATTCGCTTACGCTCAATTAATGGCTCATACGATCAATTAACAGAGCAACTTGCTTGGACACTCGCTGATTTTCCTGCTGCTATCCCAGATGATTTTTTAACCGGCATTGGTAATCAGCATACTTTAAAAAACTATAGCTATGTTGATATCAATTCACTTGCGGAGCAATTTAATACACTTAATTTTGAACAGCAGGAAGAAAAAGCCAGTCGTTTTGATATACAAGAAAGAACGACTGCGGGCTATGTTAAGCTAAATTTAAATGGCGATACATACAACGCAAACCTTGGGCTACGAGTTGTTAATACTCGTCAAGATAGCGCTGCTTATGCTCGCATCGCATCACCTATTGAGCTTCCGGACAGCTATCAATGGCAAACCCACTATAAAAATTACACAGACTTACTGCCGAGTATAAACCTCAACATTGATATTACCGATGATGTGATTTCTCGCTTTAGTGTAGCCAGAGTCATGTCTCGCCCGCAATATAATCACTTAATGCCTTCTACCAACTACAATGTCACCCAAGCACAAGGTCAAGGCGGTAACCCTGATTTAGACCCTTACAGAGCCAATCAATTTGATGCGAGCCTTGAATGGTACTTTGCTGATGCAGGGCTATTGTCTGCCGCTTTATTTAATAAAGATGTTGAGTCATTTATTGAATTTAACCGTGGTGTTGAAGTGCATGAAAACATTGCTATGACAATAGACAGACCAATCAATGGCAGTGGTGGTACGATTCGTGGCTTTGAACTCGGTTATCAACAAGAGCTATTTTATGGTTTCGGGTTAATTGCAAATTATACCTTTGTTGATGGCCAAAGAAGTAAACGTAATAATGCCAGCCTTAACGCTATTCCTGGTACTTCAAAACATACAATAAACTTAACTAGCTACTACGAAAACGAACACTTTAGTGGCCGTTTAGCATACAATTATCGCACTGACTTTGCGACTGGCGTAGGTGAAACCATCATGGAAAACTTCGGTCAATTGGACGGTAATTTAACCATAAAACTAAACAAACAATTCGATATTATCGTTGATGCAATAAACCTTACCAACGAAACAACCTACACATATGAACGTAATCAGTATGCTCCTACGGGCATCTATAAGAATGGTCGACGGTTTTATTTAGGTATTCGTTACAGCCACTGATCGCATTTGTTACTAATGCGATTCCACACTGCTATAATCACCGCAGAACATAACAAGCGAAGGGAACTACTATGCTAAAAACTGCTTTAGCCTTAGCCGTTGGTCTTTCAAGTACATTTGCTACTGCCAACGACACAATTACAATTGACGACATTCCAACAATACAATCAGTTATCCAAACAAGCGTAAGCCCTGATGGTGACTCGGTTGCGTTTACCCGCTCAGTGCCACGTACACTGTACAAAGATGAAAATGGTCGTAATTACAGCGAACTTTACATTGTTGATGATGAAGGCGTTGAGCGTCCGTACATTACAGGTAACGTTAACATCGGCAGCATTCAATGGTCTAAAGATAGCAAAACCATTTATTTTCTTGCTAAATTAAACGATGAAAAATTCACTTCACTGTATCAAATACCCGTTGACGGTGGCCAAGCTCAAAAAGTAATGTCTTTAAAAGACACATCAATATCAACTTACGAGCTAAGCCCTGACAATCAAAAAGTCGCTATTTTAGCACTCCCTGCCAAAGATAAGTCTGAAAAAGAGCTAAAAAAATTAGGTTTTATGGCAGAAGTATATGAGCTTGGTCTTGATAATAAACAGCTTTTCATTGTTAGTCTTGCAAAAACAGACACGCCATTAAAGCCAACGGCATTAAACGTTAGTGATTATGTTAGTGATATGAATTGGTCAGCTAACGGTGAAAAACTACTTGTTAAAACTCAACCAACTGCTCTTATTGATGACAAATACACTAAGTCAATGTGGCATTTATATGATGTTACAAATGACCAGGTAACCTTATCTTTTAAAACCGAAGGTAAATTAGGCGATGCCGAATTATCTGCTGATGGTAAGTACATCGCGATTTTAGGTGCTGAGGATAAACATGATCCAGCTACTGGTCGCTTATTTATTGCTGATACAAAAACGGCAGAAATCACAGAGTGGCTACCAAATTTTATGGGCCATATCGTTGATTTTGAATGGTCTCATAAACGCAATACACTAAACTTCATCGCAAATGTTGGTACAGAAAGTTTTGTTGCAAGTATTAAAACGGGCAGTAAAAAGTATAAAAAGATCATTGAAGAAGGTCGCTTTATTGCCAGCAATTTAAGTGTGTCTGATTCAGATAAAACCTTAACTGTGCGCGCTAATACAGCAAAGCATCCAAATGAGGTGTTTATTATCCGTGGTAATAAAGCAACCCGTTTAACTGATTCTAACCCTTGGTTAAATGATAAACGCTTTGCCAAACAAGAGACTATCTCACTTAAAGCACGTGATGGTGTCGATATAGAAGGTATATTGGTTTACCCTCTTGATTATAAAGAAGGTACCCGATACCCACTAATTATGTCTGTCCATGGTGGGCCTGAAAGCCATGATAAAAATGGCTGGGTAACCAATTATTCTCGCCCTGGGCAAATGGGAGCCGCGCGTGGTTATGCGGTTTTCTATCCTAACTACCGTGGTTCAACAGGTAAGGGGGTTGATTACTCAAAACTAGGCCAAAACGACTATGCAGGCAAAGAATTTGACGATTTGGTCGATTTTAAAAATCACCTTGTAGAAATAGGACTTGTTGATACAAAACGTGTTGGTATCACTGGTGGCTCATACGGTGGTTATGCCTCAGCGTGGGGTGCAACAAAGCTGACTGAACACTTTGCAGCAAGTGTGATGTTTGTGGGCGTATCTAACCAACTATCAAAATTTGGAACAACGGATATTTCTAACGAAATGAATCTGGTTCACGCACGCTCATATCCTTGGGATAAATGGCAATGGTATTTAGAGCGCAGCCCTATTTACTGGGCGGGCCAATCTAAAACACCACTGCTTATCATGCATGGTAAAGAGGATCCGCGCGTACACCCTGCTCAATCAATGGAGCTTTACCGTTACATGAAAGTACAAGGCAAAGATGTACGCTTAGTCTACTACCCAGGTGAAGGACATGGTAACCGTAAGGTTGCCGCTCAGTATGATTACAGCCTTCGTCTAATGCGTTGGATGGACAACTACTTAATACAGGGCAATAAAAACATGCCTGAATTTGAGATTGACCATGCAGCCAAACTAAAGGCTGTAAAAGATACAGATAAATAATCTATACGCCTTGCTTTAAAAGCAAGGCGTTTTTCTTTTTGTCATTGGCTTTACTTACACTCTAAAACTAATATAACTTATTAAAAGTGTGGGTAAAAAGGAATTATTTAATGGTGCGTGTAGTATGCTTTTTTATTGGATGGACTATATTCAATTTACAGGCCGAACCAGAGTGCGCAAACTGCCACCAAAGCCAAGTACAAGATTGGCAGTCTTCGCACCATTTTCATGCAATGGAAAAAGCCACAGCCGCTACTGTGCTCGGTAATTTTAACGACCAAACTCTCGAATACGAAGGCCAGCAAGCGCGTTTTTACAAACAAAACCAACAACCTTTTATTAGCATGCCAAACCTTGATGGCAAACTAACTAACTACCCAGTTTTATACACTTTTGGCTATAAGCCATTACAACAATACATGTTTGATATGGGCAAAGGCCACATACAGCTTTTTCCATTTGCCTGGGACTCGCGTAGTAAAGCTGAGGGGGGACAACGTTGGTTTGTACTGCACCCAGAGCAGAAAAAGCACGACCTATTTCATTGGTCGCAAAAAGGTCAAAACTGGAATCACATGTGTGCTGATTGCCATTCAACTGATTTCAAAAAGCAATTTGACCTTAAAGCTAATAGCTTTGATTCAACTTACTCAAGTATTAACGTTAGCTGTAAAGCCTGCCATGGCGATACCCAAGCTCATTTAAAATGGGCTGATGGCGATAGCAGCATTGCCGATAAGGGCTTTACTCATAATATTAAAAAGCAAACCCCACTTTTTACTCAACAAGCAGATGGCAGTATGAAAAGCGTGCAACCACTCGTAAAAAGCGAGCAAGTGCAAATGTGTGCAACGTGCCATGCTCGCCGCTCACAGCTTGATGACCGCAAAGATCCACACAGCTTTTTACACACTTTTCAAGGTTCATTACTAACACCCGAGCTGTACCATGTTGACGGCCAAGTTTGGGATGAAGACTATGTATGGGGATCTTTTTTACAAAGTAAGATGTTCAATGCGGGGGTTACCTGTAGTAACTGTCATAACCCTCACTCTGGAAAATTAAAGCTACCGGGTAATCAAACCTGTACACAATGCCATAGTCAGGAGATATTCGACACACCAAAACATCACGGCCATAGAGTGGCTACAAGTGGTAGCCAATGTGTTGATTGTCATATGCCTGCAACAACTTATATGCAAGTCGATGACAGGCGCGATCATAGCTTTCGTGTGCCGCGCCCAGACTTAACATTAAAAACCAACGCCCCGAACGCATGTAATAGTTGTCACGAAAGTAAAACCCCACAGTGGGCGGTTGCAAAAATAAAAGACTGGCATCCACATTCAAAACATCTTGGCACAGCGCACTTTTCTGAAGCCTTTTATGCCGCAGATAACCGCTTACCTAATGCATCAACCATGCTAACGAAAATAGTACAGAATAAAGACTTTCCTGACATCATTCGTGCGTCAGCATTAAGCCGCTTAGCAACAACGCCTGATAATAACGCCATTGTTGGAATTGTTCGCTCAGTCAAAGACCCTGAGCCACTCAAGCGACAAGCTGCCATAGAGACGGCAATGCCATTTGATATTAATCAACGCTGGAAAATGCTGAACCCATTGCTTGATGACAAACACTTACCGATAAGGAGCGAAGCTGCACGTGCTTTAGCCCCCATGTTAATGGAACCCTTCCCAAGTGGTTTAAACGAGCGAGATACCAAGCGCTTAAAATCTGCACTCGAAGAGTATAAGAAAAACCAACTATATCAATCAGAAAGAGGCTTTTCGCATACAAACCTTGGCAATCTAGCACTTTCATTGCAACAACCTGAAAAAGCAAAAGCTCACTATTTAAAAGCCATTCAGATTGAGCCGATTTTTGTACCTGCTTATGTTAACTTAGCTGATTTATACAGAAACCAACAAAATGAGTTAGCTGCAAAAGAAATATTAAATCAAGGGTTGGCTATCAATAATACCAGTGCTGACCTTCACTATGCGCTCGCGATGAGTTTAGTTCGCTCTAAGGAAAAGAGAAAAGCACTAACACACCTACAACAAGCGACTACGCTGGCAAGAGATAATGCCAATTACCACTTCACCTACGCCTTGCTGTTACAAGATTTAGGAGATATGCCACAGGCTATTGCAGCTCTTGAACAGGCATTTGAGTTAACACCAAACAACCCTGACATTAGCTATAGCTTAGCACAGTGGTACACCGCACAAAAAAATTACGCTCAAGCACTATTTTACGCACGTAACTTAGCACGCCTAGTACCTAATAATCAGCAAATACAGCAATTTGTTGGGCAACTTGAAATGATGAATAGTATTAATAAATAAAGTAAAAAGGGCCAATATGGCCCTTTCTCAACTAAATTTATATAGTAATTAATGACCGTAATTCAGTGATTTAGCTTTCTCAATTGCTTCGTTAACATTTAAAGAAGCAGACTCTTGACGAGGTGGAAACTCTACAAATGTTTTAACGTGTTCATTCAGCTTTGCAATAATGGGTTGTAATAACCAACTCTTACGCATAATTTGATGAAACCCCGTTACCCCATCATAGTGCTCTAATGGATCTTTACGTAAGTTGAAAAGTTTAGGCATGCTATGAGTAATCATATCATCATAGTATAAGCCCGTTGGTTTCGTTGCAAAGTGCATTTTCCATGGACCAAAGCGTATTGCTGTTAACTGAGACTCATAGTAATAAAAGAAGAAGTTGCGTGCTGATTTATCCGCTTTACCTGTCCAGTAATCAAGGTTGTTTTCACCATCGATATAAACTTTGTCTGACTTTTTAAGCTTTTCACGCAAGTTCTTTTCACCAAGTGCCGCAGCAATTGTTGGAAACACATCTTCATGCGATGAAATACCATTTAGCTTTAAGCCTTTTGGTATTTTGTTAGGCCAACGTACTAAGAAAGGTACGCGAACGCCCCCCTCCCATGTTGTCATCTTTTCACCGCGGAACGAAGTCGTCCCTGCATCAGGCCAACTTGACTGCTCTGGGCCATTATCACTGGTATAAATAACAATGGTGTTATCAGCAATTTTTAGCTCATCTAATTTATCAAGCAGCTGACCTACATGCCCATCGTGCTCTATTAAACCACTACCAAACACATCTTCTTCAGAGCTAATGCCCGTCGCTAAATTTCGACTTTCAGGTTTTAAGTGAGTGTAAACATGCATGCGACTTGTGGCGTGCCAGATAAAGAATGGTTTTTTTGCTTTTACTGCTCGTTCCATAAAGTTAAGTGAGCGTTCTAACACCTCTTCATCAAAGGTTTCCATGCGTTTGCGAGTAAGTGGGCCGGTATCAATGATTTTGCCATTAGCGTAAGATTCTATAACACCTCGTGGGCCAAACTTTTTCACAAACTTAGGATCTTTTGGGTAATCAGCTTGTTCTGGCTCTTCGGATACATTTAAGTGGTATAAGTTACCATAAAATTCATCAAAACCATGCTTAGTAGGCAAGTGTTCATCTAAATCACCCAAGTGATTTTTACCGTATTGGGCCGTCATATAACCGCGGTCTTTTAAAAACTCAGCTAATGTTGGATCGGCTTCTTTAATACCTAAAGGATTACCTGGTTGACCCACAGTCGTTAGCCCTGTTCTGATGGGTAGTTGACCCATCAAGAACGCGGCTCGACCTGCGGTACAACTTGGCTGAGCATAGTGGTCTGTGAAAAGTGCTCCCTCATTTGCTATACGATCTATGTTAGGCGTTGGGTATGTCATGCCGTGGGAGTATGCGCTTAGGGAGATGGGGGCAACATCATCAACCATAATGGCGAGTACATTTGGCTTATAAGCGGCAAGGCTCACTGTGGAGACCAAGCTACAAATAGCGGCCGCTATTATTTTTTTCATAAATCATCCTTTTTGTTTAACTAGTACCTTTACTCTAAAAAGAGCCTATTTCAGTATAGGTTAGAAATATAGCTATTCTAGTTCCGAACTACGAAAAAACGATTTAAATCAAGTTTTCATTGAATAAATTGATTACTTTATTTATCTAATTTTGTGCAAAATCAAATAACATTATCTTACTTGTAAAATAGTCCTTTGTTCATTTTTAATACTATTGAACTAATACTTTAAATAGATTATAAGTAACTAAAGCGTACTTTTTCACTTCCACTTTGTGTAAGGAAAGCACATGAACTGTCGAAAAATCACTCTGTTATTTTCACTTCTCATTCCATTTTCTGATGCGCTTGCTGAACAAAAAGAAGTTCAAGACATGTCAGATCCCCTAGCTGTTTATACTCAAGTCGGAGCAGGTGCAACCAATAAAGGAATAAACCTTAAGGTTGGGCAAGCTTACGACACAGGCGTTGAAACGACTGCGGGAATGAATAATATTGAAGTGAAAGGCATTTATGGTGACGCACTTGGTTGGGAAA
This sequence comes from Pseudoalteromonas sp. CO133X, assembly GCA_004208945.1. Taxonomy (GTDB): domain Bacteria; phylum Pseudomonadota; class Gammaproteobacteria; order Enterobacterales; family Alteromonadaceae; genus Pseudoalteromonas. The sequence continues at coordinate 906,035 of SGPE01000030.1, forward strand.
GCGATCATGTAACAACAGATTCTATTGATTCATTTCGTTTTCGTAATTTCTCTGTTGACCTAACCACAATGAGTGCCACTCAAATAGATGCCAACTATAATTTGAATGCTAATTTAGTGGCTGATGAAAGCATGGATTTATCCTACAGCTATATCAAAGCATTAAAGCCCGTAGGACGTTTTACCTTTTACCCATTAGCAGGTTTAGGCACATCTTTAGGCGAAAACACGTTAGAGGACGACGGCACTCGCGATAGTGGCTATTCAATTATGGGCGCTTATGGCCTAGTGGGTATGTACGCAAAAGTGACAATTACTGACAAAATTTGGCTCAACTATAACCCTTTTTGGCTAACCACTATCGGTGGTAGTGATACCTACAAAGACCATTATTACGGTTACGATCAAAGCCATATTCTAACACACGAATTTGCCGCAAGTTATCAAATAAATCCCAGAATGAACTTACGCTATTTTGCAAACTGGAATGAAAATGTTGATTTTATGGATGGCGATCATCGCATTGAGTTTAACTATCAGCTCTAACCGTTTTGCAATTTATGCTTTTCTCGTTAACAAAAAACAGAGGCAATAAATAAGTGAAAAAAGTTGCATGTCTGAATTTGTTGGCTGCAACTTTTATAAGCAGCTGCTCCTTTGCCTCTAGTTACGATGACTATGCAATTAAGCCTGCAGAAACACGGCTAGATAATCAACAAAAGATTGATGAGCCAATTTCTTTTTTACCTATCCCTGCTTTTATCACTGAGCCAGCTGTAGGACCTGGCTTAGGGGTTGTTGGTTTATTCTTTCACGACAATGAAAAGAAAAACAAAACGGGCACAACACTACCAAATAGCATTAGCTTAGTAGGCCTTATGGGCACCAAAAATGGTACTAAAGGTGCTGCCATTGGACATATTACTTTTTGGGATCAAGACCGTATACGCTACCAAGGTATTGTTGGCTGGGCGAGTATTAACCTAGACTTTTACACCTTCGACGACATAGAGCTTCTTACACCATTTTCCTTGAATATTGAAGGACCTGCCATTTTTCAAAACTTAAAGTTACGTTATGATAATAGTAATTTTTTTTATGGCTTAAAACAGATTTATCGCCAAGTCGATATCAGCTTAGCAGACAACCCTATTGAAGATTTTTTGCTCGAAAACGACATAGTAAAAGATCCACCTTCTAAAGAAGGTGGCTTTGCATTAGCCCCCTAGAAGGGGGCGTTGTTTACTGCAGTGTTAA
>SGPE01000005.1 GCA_004208945.1 Pseudoalteromonas sp. CO133X
GTTTTACCGTGGTCAACGTGGCCGATTGTACCTACGTTTACGTGCGGTTTTACGCGTTCAAACTTTTCTTTTGCCATCTTAAAAAATTCCTATAAAGAAATTAACGCCTGACCCACTATTGGGCCAGACAAGCTAAATCATGTAACAGCGCGAGCTGCAATTATTGCATCTGCAACATTCTTCGCGGCTTCTGCATACTTTAAGAACTCCATAGAGTACGATGCACGGCCTTGTGTTGCAGATCGCAGATCAGTTGCATAACCAAACATTTCAGAAAGTGGGACTTGCGCATTAATTTGCTTAAGACCACCAAATGCTTCTTCCATGCCTTCGATCATGCCGCGGCGACGATTTAAGTCACCAACTACATCACCCATGTTTTCTTCAGGAGTGATAACTTCAACCTTCATTACTGGTTCAAGAAGAGCAGGATTTGCTTCAAGCGCACCTTTCTTCATCGCCATTGAACCTGCAATCTTAAATGCCATCTCATTCGAGTCTACATCATGGAATGAACCATCAAATAGAGTCGCCTTGACGCCAAGTAATGGGTAGCCTGCCAGCACACCTTGAGCCATTTGCTCTTGGATGCCTTTATCTACCGCAGGGATGTATTCCTTAGGAACCGCACCACCAACGATTTCGTTAACGAACTCGTAAGTTGGCGCTTCATCTTCCGAAATATCCATCGGTTCAAGTTTAAGCCAGACGTGACCATATTGACCACGACCACCTGATTGACGTACGAACTTTCCTTCAACTTCAACAGCTGAGCGGATAGCTTCACGGTATGCTACCTGCGGCTTACCAACGTTACATTCAACACTGAATTCACGCTTCATACGGTCGACAATGATATCAAGGTGAAGTTCACCCATACCAGAAATAATAGTCTGGCCTGATTCTTCGTCAGTCTGTACGCGGAAAGATGGATCTTCTGCAGCTAGTTTACCCAGCGCAATCCCCATCTTATCTTGGTCAGCGATTGTGCGAGGCTCAACCGCAACAGAGATAACTGGCTCTGGGAACTCCATACGCTCAAGCGTAATAATTGAGTTCGGATCACACAGTGTTTCACCTGTTGTTACGTCTTTAAGACCAATAGCCGCCGCGATGTCGCCTGCGTAGACTACTTTGATCTCTTCACGTGAGTTTGAATGCATCTGAACGATACGACCAAGTCGCTCACGCTTACTTTTAACTGGGTTATATACCGCGTCACCCTGTTTAACTGTACCAGAGTAAACACGGAAGAAGGTCAAGGTGCCAACGAACGGGTCTGTCGCAATCTTAAAAGCAAGTGCGGCAAACGGTGCGTTATCATCAGCAGGACGTTCTTCCTCAGTACCATCTTCAACGATACCTTGGATTTGTTTCACTTGTGTTGGTGCAGGCATATATTCAATAACAGCATCAAGCACAGCTTGAACACCCTTATTTTTAAATGCACTACCACACGTCATGGGAACAATTTCGTTTGCTAATGTGCGCTGACGTAAAGCTGCTTTAATTTCAGCTTCAGTCAGGTCTTCACCTTCTAAGTATTTTTCCATCAGTTCTTCAGATGCTTCAGCTGCACTCTCAACTAAGTGAGAACGCCATTCTTCAGCTAATTCCTGAAGGTCTGCCGGAATAGCCTCATAAGTGAAAGTCATTCCCTGGTCTTCTTCATTCCAGTTAATGGCTTTCATCTTGATAAGGTCTATAACACCTTTAAAGTCGTCTTCAGCCCCAATTGGAAGCTGAATTGGAACAGGCGTTGCTCCAAGACGAGATTCCACCTGCTCTACAACCGTTAAGAAGTCAGCGCCTGTGCGATCCATTTTATTTACGAAGATCATTCTCGGAACTTCGTATTTGTTCGCTTGACGCCAGACTGTCTCAGTTTGCGGCTGTACACCAGATGAAGCACAAAGAACAACTACCGCACCATCTAGTACGCGTAAAGAACGCTCTACTTCGATAGTGAAATCTACGTGTCCTGGCGTATCAATAATATTGATACGATGGTCGTCAAATTGAGCGTCCATCCCTTTCCAGAAACACGTTGTTGCAGCAGAAGTGATTGTGATACCACGCTCTTGTTCCTGCTCCATCCAATCCATAGTTGCAGCGCCATCATGTACTTCACCGATCTTATGAGAAAGACCCGTGTAGAACAGAACTCGTTCTGTTGTGGTGGTTTTGCCTGCATCTACGTGAGCACAAATACCAATATTACGGTAACGCTCAAGTGGAGTTGTACGTGCCATATGATCCTCTTAAAGGTTAAGGGCAGATTACCAACGGTAATGAGCGAATGCTTTATTCGCTTCAGCCATACGGTGAACGTCTTCACGTTTCTTAACCGCAGTGCCTTTGTTGTCAGCAGCGTCAACGATTTCTTGAGCTAAACGTAAGCCCATAGATTTTTCGCCACGCTTACGTGCAGCGTCTACTAACCAACGCATACCTAATGCGTTGCGACGTACTGGACGTACTTCAACTGGTACTTGGTACGTTGAACCACCAACACGGCGAGATTTAACCTCTACCTGTGGGCGAACGTTTTCAAGTGCAGCTTCAAAGATTTCTAGGTGCGACTTGCCTGATTTCTCAGCAGCCACGTCTAACGCACCATAAACGATTTTTTCAGCAGTAGATTTCTTGCCGTCTAACATTACTACGTTAACGAATTTAGCAAGAAGTTCCGATCCGAACTTAGGATCTGGAAGAATTTTACGTTGACCTATTACGCGTCTTCTAGGCATTTTGTATCTCCGGTATCTTCAGGTTTGCTCTTTTAGAGTCAATACCCAAAACAATTAATTTAAAAATTTAGTGCTTGGCCTTACTAACGGAGAACCATTAGCCCTTAGGGCGTTTAGCACCGTATTTAGAACGAGCTTGACGACGGTCGCTAACGCCTGCACAGTCAAGTGCACCACGTACAGTGTGGAAACGCACACCTGGTAAGTCTTTAACACGACCACCACGGATTAGGATTACACTGTGCTCTTGTAGGTTGTGGCCTTCACCACCAATGTATGATGTTACTTCGAAACCGTTAGTTAAACGAACACGCGCTACTTTACGTAATGCAGAGTTTGGTTTCTTAGGTGTAGTTGTATATACACGAGTACATACACCACGCTTTTGCGGACACGCTTTAAGTGCAGCTGAGTTACTTTTAGTAACCTTGCTACGACGTGGCTTACGCACTAGCTGGTTAATAGTTGCCATTTAAATAGCTCCTGAAATTAAAATTACTACTGAAAAAATAAAAAAATCCGCCCTGTTTACATGCTCGTTACAAAACGTGCAGGCAAATGGGTGGCGGAATTTTAATGAGCAAAGTTTAACCTGTCAACCTTAACTCATCGTAAGGCAGCAGATTACTGCCTCACGATTTCTTAATCTATTGATTAAGCTGAGATTATTGGTTTCCAGAGATATCTGCGTTAAGTGCATCAGTTAGTGCCTGAGTTGCCTCTTCAGCGCTTACTGTTTGCTCTTCAACGATTTCACCTTGCTTGCGACGGTTCAAACGGTCTTGGTGATACGCAAAGCCAGTACCGGCTGGGATCAGACGACCCACGATTACGTTCTCTTTCAGACCACGAAGCTCATCGCTCTTACCATTTACAGCTGCTTCAGTTAGGACACGTGTAGTTTCCTGGAACGATGCTGCAGAAATGAAAGATTCTGTTGCAAGTGACGCTTTAGTGATACCCATTAATTGGATTTCAAACTTCGCTGGGATCTTGCCTTGTTTCTCAAGTTCACGGTTCGCGATATTAACGCGTGCCACTTCAACTTGTTCACCGGCTAAGAACTCAGTGTCACCGCCGTCAAGGATGATACATTTACGTAGCATCTGACGAATAATTGTCTCAATGTGCTTGTCATTGATCTTAACGCCTTGCAAGCGGTAAACCTCTTGCACTTCGTTAACGATATAGTTAGCTACATGAGTTACACCACGTAGGCGTAAGATGTCATGTGGTGACTCAGGACCATCGGCGATAACCTCACCTTTAGACACTTGCTCACCTTCGAACACGTTAAGTTGACGCCATTTAGGGATCATCTCTTCGTATGCGTCACCCTCAGCAGGAGTGATTACAAGACGCTTCTTACCTTTCGTTTCTTTACCGAAGCTGATTGTACCTGTGATTTCTGCAAGGATTGCAGGATCTTTCGGCTTACGTGCTTCGAATAAGTCAGCTACGCGAGGTAGACCACCCGTGATATCACGAGTTTTCGAACCTTCTTGCGGAATACGTGCAAGTACGTCACCTGGGTTTGCAGTTGCGCCGTCTGTTACTTCAATCGTTGTGAATGAAGGTAGACGTGTTTCTTGCAGACCACGCTCATCGCTTTCGATGATTAGTTTCGGCTCTTTCGCATTCGCTTTACCTAAGTCTTTAACAACCACACGTGTTAAACCAGTTAACTCGTCTGTTTGTGCTTCGGTATTTGAGTCATCAATGTCGCTGAACGAGATTTTTGACTTGTGCTCAAGAACGATTGGGTGACTATGCGGATCCCAAGTTGCAACGATATCGTTACCTTGAACTTCTGCATTATCTTGTACAGTTAACACCGCACCGTAAGGTACTTTATAACGCTCTTTCTCACGACCAAAGCTATCAATGATAGTGATCTCTGTTGAACGAGACGTGATAACAATCTTACCGTCTGTGTTTAATACGTACTTCGCATTGTGTAACTTCAATGTACCGTTAGTTTTAACTTGTACACTGTTTTCAGCAGACGCTCGAGATGCCGCACCACCGATGTGGAAGGTACGCATCGTAAGCTGTGTACCCGGCTCACCGATTGATTGTGCCGCGATAACACCTACTGACTCACCTGGGTTGATGATGTGGCCACGCGCAAGGTCACGACCGTAACACTTAGCACATACACCAAAGTCATTATCACAAGTGATTACTGAACGAACGCGTACTTCGTCTACTGAGTGCTCTTCTAAAAGGTCACACAGTTTTTCGTCAAGCATGATGTTACGCTCAACAAGTACTTCGTTTGTACCAGGGATTAATACATCTTCAGCAACAACACGACCAAGAACACGTTCGCGAAGTGCCTCTACAACGTCACCACCTTCGATAAGCGGTTTCATTGTTAAGCCATCTTCTGTGCCACAATCGTCTTCATTGATTACTAAGTCTTGTGCAACGTCTACTAGACGACGCGTTAAGTAACCCGAGTTTGCTGTTTTAAGTGCTGTATCGGCAAGACCTTTACGCGCACCGTGCGTCGAGATGAAGTACTGTAGTACGTTTAGACCTTCACGGAAGTTCGCCGTGATTGGTGTCTCGATGATTGAACCATCTGGACGTGCCATTAGACCACGCATACCCGCTAACTGACGGATCTGAGCGGCGCTACCACGTGCACCTGAGTCTGCCATCATAAACACTGAGTTGAATGAAGATTGCTCTTCTTCTTCGCCTTTCGCGTTAATTACAGTGTCTTTTGATAAGTTCGCCATCATCTCACGTGATAAGTTTTCATTTACACGTGACCAGATATCGATAACTTTGTTGTACTTTTCACCAGCCGTTACAAGACCTGATTGGAATTGTTGGTTGATTTCAGTTACTTCAGCTTCCGCTGATTCAATGATTTCTGCTTTAACCGGTGGGATAACTAAGTCATCGATACCGATTGAAACACCTGACTTCATCGCGTAGTGGAAACCTGTGTACATTACTTGGTCAGCAAAGATTACTGTATCTTTAAGACCTAGACGACGGTAACACTCGTTTAATAAGCCAGAAATTTGTTTCTTACCTAGGGCTTGGTTGATTAGCTCAAACGGCATGCCTTTAGGTAGGATTAGTGAAAGAATTGCACGACCTACTGTTGTTTCAACAATAGATACTTGCTCAACTGCATCACCCTCTTCTGTACTAATTGTCTCGCTGATACGTACTTTTACGCGTGCATGTAACTCAGCGTTACCGCTGCGGTATGCTTTTTCAGCTTCTTTAGGATCTTTAAATACAGTGCCTTCGCCTTTCGCATTAATGCGATCACGAGTCATGTAGTAAAGACCTAATACAACGTCCTGTGAAGGAACGATGATTGGCTCACCATTCGCTGGAGATAGGATGTTGTTTGTAGACATCATTAGCGCACGTGCTTCTAACTGTGCCTCAAGCGTTAACGGTACGTGTACCGCCATTTGGTCACCATCGAAGTCAGCGTTGTACGCCGCACAAACTAATGGGTGTAAATGGATCGCTTTACCTTCGATAAGCACAGGTTCAAACGCTTGGATACCCAAACGGTGAAGAGTTGGTGCACGGTTAAGTAATACTGGATGTTCACGAATTACTTCGTCTAATACATCCCATACTTCTGCCACTTCACGCTCAACCATCTTCTTCGCAGCTTTGATAGTCGTAGCCATGCCGCGACGCTCTAGTTTGCCGTAGATAAATGGTTTGAATAGCTCAAGTGCCATCTTCTTAGGAAGACCACACTGGTGTAGTTTAAGCGTAGGACCTACTGTGATTACAGAACGGCCTGAGTAATCTACACGTTTACCAAGTAAGTTCTGACGGAAACGACCTTGCTTACCTTTGATCATATCAGCAAGCGATTTAAGAGGACGTTTGTTAGAACCTGTGATCGCACGACCGCGACGACCGTTATCAAGTAGCGCATCTACCGCTTCTTGTAACATACGTTTTTCGTTGCGTACGATAATGTCTGGTGCAGCTAAATCTAATAGACGCTTAAGACGGTTATTACGGTTAATAACACGACGATAAAGGTCATTCAGATCAGAAGTCGCAAAACGACCACCGTCTAGTGGTACTAATGGACGTAGATCAGGTGGCAGTACTGGAAGTACAGTCATGATCATCCACTCAGGGTTGTTACCTGATTGGTGGAAAGATTCCATTAATTTAAGACGTTTAGTGATCTTCTTACGCTTAGTTTCAGAGTTAATTGTTGGTAACTCTTCACGCATTTCAGCAATTAATTGGCCAAGATCAAGTTCACGAAGCAAGTCTAAAACTGCTTCAGCACCCATCTTCGCTTCAAACTCATCACCGTGCTCTTCTAGTGCATCTAGGTACTCTTCTTCACCTAAAAGTTGACCACGCTCAAGCGTTGTCATACCAGGCTCAGTTACAACGAATGATTCGAAGTAAAGTACGCGTTCGATGTCACGAAGTGTCATGTCTAGCATTAAGCCGATACGTGACGGTAATGATTTTAAGAACCAAATGTGCGCAACTGGGCTAGCAAGCTCAATGTGACCCATACGGTCACGACGCACTTTAGTAAGCGTTACTTCAACGCCACACTTTTCACAAATAACACCACGGTGCTTAAGGCGCTTATATTTACCACATAAACACTCATAATCTTTCACTGGGCCGAAAATACGGGCACAGAATAAGCCGTCGCGCTCAGGCTTGAAAGTACGGTAGTTGATTGTCTCAGGTTTCTTTACTTCACCGTATGACCATGAACGTACCATATCTGGCGAAGCAAGACCAATGCGAATTGCATCGAATTCTTCGGTCTTATTTTGTTGCTTCAGAAACTTAAGTAAGTCTTTCACCTTAGCTCTCCTGTCGGAGGTTAATCTTGAGGGCGAACCAATCGCCCCTACATTCTATTCGGCCTAACAGGTGCGGCTTACGCCGCACCTAAATGGCTTAATTTTCTTCCAACTCGATGTTGATACCCAGTGAGCGGATTTCTTTCAACAATACGTTGAACGATTCTGGCATACCTGGTTCCATCTTATGGTTACCATCTACGATGTTCTTATACATCTTAGTACGACCGTTCACGTCATCCGATTTCACTGTTAGCATTTCTTGTAGAGTATATGCAGCACCGTAAGCTTCTAGTGCCCACACCTCCATCTCACCGAAACGCTGGCCACCGAACTGCGCTTTACCACCCAGCGGCTGCTGAGTAACAAGGCTGTAAGAACCAGTTGAACGTGCGTGCATCTTGTCATCAACCAAGTGGTTAAGTTTCAGCATATACATGTAACCAACAGTTACTTGACGTTCAAACTGATCGCCAGTACGGCCATCATAAAGTGTAACTTGACCGCTTCTTGGATAACCACCAAGCTCTAGTAAGTCTTTGATCTCGCCTTCACGAGCACCATCAAAGGCTGGAGTTGCGATCGGTAAACCACCTTTCAAGTTTTCAGCTAAGCGACGAACTTCGTCATCTGAGAAAGTGTCAATATCGACTTTCTGACGACAATCACCTAATTCGTAAACTTTCTTAACGAAGCTACGGATTTCGTGCAGTTCACGCTGCTCTTTCATCATTTCTTCTAAGCGCTCACCCACACCACGTGCAGCAAGACCCATATGTGTTTCTAGGATCTGACCGATGTTCATACGTGATGGTACACCTAGCGGGTTCAGAACGATGTCTACCGTACGACCTTTGTCATCGTATGGCATATCTTCTACTGGTACGATAGTCGAGATAACACCTTTGTTACCGTGACGACCCGCCATCTTATCACCCGGTTGGATACGACGTTTAACAGCTAGGTATACTTTAACAATCTTAAGTACGCCTGGTGCTAAGTCATCACCTTGAGTGATCTTACGACGTTTGTTTTCAAACTTCTTATCGTATTCAGCTTTAAGCTCATCGTACTGTGCAGCTAGTTGCTCAAGTTCAGCTTGCTTGTCTTCTTCAGCAAGGCTTTGAGTAAGCAGCTTTTCAGCATTTAGTGATGCAATTGAATCTGCGTTCAGACCTGCGTCAACAAGTAGCTTACGAGCACGGTCTAATACACCTGCTTCTAAGATACGGAACTCTTCGTTGAAGTCTTTCTTCGCTTCGCGAAGCTGCATGTCTTCAACTTCTAACGCACGCTTATCTTTTTCAACACCGTCACGGGTGAAAACTTGTACGTCGATTACAGTACCAGTTACAGAGTTTGGTACGCGTAAAGAGCTGTCTTTAACGTCTGACGCTTTCTCACCGAAGATAGCACGTAGTAGCTTTTCTTCTGGCGTTAATTGCGTTTCGCCTTTCGGAGTCACTTTACCTACTAGAATATCGCCGCCTTTCACTTCAGCACCGATATAAACAACGCCTGATTCATCAAGCTTGCCTAGTGCAGACTCACCTACGTTAGGGATATCTGCTGTGATCTCTTCAGGACCTAATTTAGTATCACGTGCGATACATTGTAGTTCTTGAATGTGGATAGTCGTTAGACGATCTTCTTGAACTACACGCTCAGATAGTAGGATTGAATCCTCGAAGTTATAACCGTTCCATGGCATGAATGCCACGCGAAGGTTCTGACCAAGTGCTAAGTCACCTAAGTCAGTCGAAGGACCATCTGCTAATACGTCACCACGTGTTACCGGCTCACCAACCATACAAGTTGGTTTTTGGTTAATACATGTATTTTGGTTTGAGCGAGTGTATTTAGTAAGGTTGTAAATATCGATGCCCGCTTCACCTGGAATACGCTCATCTTCATGTACATTTACAACGATGCGGCTTGCATCCGCATACATTACTTCACCACCACGCTTAGCAACGATCGTTACACCAGAATCTTTCGCTAGTGTAAGCTCGATACCTGTACCTACTAACGGTTTGTCCGCGATAAGTGTTGGTACGGCTTGACGTTGCATGTTTGAACCCATCAATGCACGGTTAGCATCATCGTGTTCTAGGAACGGGATAAGTGCTGCCGCTACAGAGATCACCTGCTGTGGTGATACGTCCATATATTGCTGGTCCATCTTGCCCATAAAGGTTGATTCACCTTTGTGACGACATGGAATTAGTTCATCAACAAACTCATTGTTGTCGTTCAAGTTTGAGTTCGCCTGAGCGATAACAAACTGACCTTCTTCAATGGCTGATAAGTAATCTACTTCATCAGTAACTACACCGTTTACCACTTTACGGTAAGGTGTTTCTAAGAAACCATAGTCATTAGTACGTGCGTACGTAGACAATGAGTTAATTAGACCGATGTTTGGACCCTCAGGCGTTTCGATTGGACATACACGACCATAGTGAGTTACGTGAACGTCTCGAACTTCGAAGCCAGCGCGTTCACGTGTTAAACCACCCGGACCTAATGCAGAAATACGACGCTTGTGCGTTACTTCTGAAAGCGGGTTATTTTGGTCCATGAACTGTGATAACTGAGATGAACCAAAGAACTCTTTAACCGCTGCCGAAATAGGCTTAGCGTTAATAAGATCTTGTGGCATTACCGCATCAAGGTCACCTAAGCTTAAACGCTCACGTACAGCACGTTCAACACGTACTAGACCAACACGGAATTGGTTCTCAGCCATTTCGCCAACACTACGGATACGACGGTTGCCTAAGTGGTCGATATCATCAACATCGCCAACACCGTTACGAATAGCGATAAGCACTTTCATAACAGCTACGATGTCTTCTTTCGATAATGTGCCTGGGCCTGTATCTGAGTCATAGCCTACACGGCTATTGAACTTCATACGACCAACTGTTGATAAATCGTAACGCTCATCAGAGAAGAACAAGTTATCAAATAAGGCTTCAGCCGCGTCTTTCGTCGGTGGCTCGCCTGGGCGCATCATACGATAAATTTCTACTAATGCTTCTAAACGGTTGCTTGTTGTGTCGATACGTAATGTATCTGACATGTAGGCGCCGCTGTCCACTTCGTTGATATATAGTGTATCAATCTTAGTGTGACCTGCTTTAACCAATTCAGCCATTAGCTCAAGTGATAGCTCGTCATTCGCGTTTGCGATGATCTCACCTGTTGATTCATCAACATAGTTTTTAGCTACAACACGACCAATGATGTACTCATGCGGTACTTCTAATTGGTTAATACCTTTTTTCTCGATGTTCTTGATGTGACGCGCAGTAATACGACGACCCGCTTCAACAAGGACTTCACCGTCTTCGCCTTTGATATCAAAAGCGGCAGTTTCACCACGTAAACGTGAAGGCACAAGTTCCATAAGAACTTTACCATCAGTTACTTCAAACGCAGTGGTATCGAAGAAGATATCTAGAATTTCTTCTGTAGAAAACTCTAGTGCACGTAAGATAATTGACGCCGGTAATTTACGACGACGGTCAATACGTACATATAGGTTATCTTTTGCATCAAACTCGAAGTCTAACCATGAACCACGGTAAGGAATTACACGCGCGTTATAGAGTACTTTACCTGACGAGTGAGTTTTACCACGGTCGTTATCAAAGAATACACCAGGGCTACGGTGTAGCTGAGAAACGATAACACGCTCTGTACCATTGATTACAAAGGTACCGGTATCAGTCATGAGCGGAATTTCGCCCATGTAAACTTCTTGCTCTTTTATGTCTTTAACTGTGCCTGGTGCTTCTTTGTCCATCACCACAAGACGCAATTTTACGCGAAGTGGAGCAGAATAAGTCACACCGCGAATTTGACATTCTTTTACATCGAATACTGGCTCACCAATACGATAACTTACGTATTGTAGCTCAGAATTTCCCGAGTAGCTTTTGATCGGAAACACAGAACGGAAAGCAGCTTCCAAACCGTGATCGCCATCAGCGTCAGGGACTAAGAATTTTTTAAACGATTCTAACTGCGTCGACAGTAAGAAAGGTATATCCAAAACTTGTGGACGTTTACCAAAATCCTTACGGATACGTTTCTTTTCAGAATAAGAGTAAGCCATGGGGTTCCTCAGCTTGCTGATCTTTGACCCGACCTGTTCTTGTAAGAACAGACTTAACTGGCATCTATGCCAAGATGTACAACATTAAATTGTTGTTCTATTTTGCTCGGTTACTTTCACCGTTAATTTACATAACAAATTGAAAATAAAGAGAAAATTAGATTTTGTTTGCGCTACAGGATTGCATCGCTCCATAGCGCAAAAAGGCCGGTGATTAAATAATCACCAGCCCTTGCCTGATTACTCAGGCAGCGAACCTAGCGTAAGCTAGATTACTTAACCTCAACTTCAGCACCAGCTTCAGTAAGGTCTTTTGCAAGCGCTTCAGCTTCTTCTTTAGATACACCTTCTTTAAGAGGTGCAGGAGCTGATTCAACAAGAGCTTTCGCTTCTTTAAGGCCAAGACCAGTTGCACCACGTACAGCTTTGATTGCAGCAACCTTGTTAGCGCCAGCGCCAGTAAGGATTACGTCAAACTCAGTCTTTTCTTCAGCTGCATCACCAGCAGCAGGACCTGCAACAACAGCAGCAGCTGCAGTTACGCCGAATTTCTCTTCCATTGCTTCAACTAGAGCAACAACGTCCATTACTGACATTTCAGCAATAGCATCAAGGATTTGGTCTTTAGTTACAGACATTACAAATTTCCTAATTATTACGGACTAATTCTAGCCCCAAAAAAATATTACACCGAAAGTGAACAAAAAAACAGCTTAAAATTAAGCAGCTTGCTCAGCTTTCTGTACACGTACTGCTTCAATTGTTTTACACAATTTGCCAGCAGACGCTTCTTTCATAGCGCTCATTAAGCGTGCAACAGCTTCGTCGTAAGTAGGTAGAGTTGCTAGCATAGCTGCGTCTACTACATTACCTTCAAATGCAGCCGTCTTAACTTCGAATTTCTCATTCTTTTTCGCGAATTCTTTAAAAATACGCGCAGCAGCACCTGGGTGCTCTGATGAGAAAGCGATTAAGCTTGGACCAACAAGTGAGTCAGAAAGGCACTCAAAGTCTGTACCTTCAACAGCACGTTTAGCTAAAGTGTTACGAACAACTTTCATCCATACACCAGCTTCACGAGCTTCTTTACGAAGGGCAGTGATAGCACCAACTGTTACACCACGAGAATCTGCAACAACTGCAGAAAGAGCACCAGTGGCTGCTTCGTTGACTTCAGCAACAATTGCTTTTTTGCCTTGAAGATTTAAAGCCATGGGTGTTACTCCTGGTTTAATGGGTCGCCTACATAGGCTTCCCTGTTCTACTCTTCCCCATCAATGATGGAGATGCTTTTTACGGCGAGAGCCAGAAGATTAGGAAAAATCTATCTGGGGATTCACACCGTCTACGTAGGTAAATTTATTAAGGCCGAAGCCGCCTACGGTCTTGGACGGAAGCCCAATTTATCGTTTTTACCCGAAGGCAGTACGAAATTATGGACTTCAACCCGAATTCTTTACTTGTTTCGAAATTAACTTTCTCAACAAAATGGCGCAAAATTATAGTTTAAATTTCGCGCCATGTAAACTCTTAATTAAGCAACAACTGTGCTTAAAGAGTTTTGGTCAACAGCAACACCTGCGCCCATTGTTGTAGAGATAGTTACTTTTTTCACGTAAGTACCTTTAGCTTGAGAAGGTTTAGCCTTCTTAAGCGCAACAATAAGAGCTTCAAGGTTTTGTTGAAGTTGCTCAGCAGTGAAATCAACCTTACCGATAGTAGTATGGATGATACCGTTCTTGTCGTTACGGTAACGAACTTGACCTGCTTTCGCATTTTTAACTGCTTCTGCAACGTTAGGCGTTACAGTACCAGTTTTAGGGTTTGGCATTAGACCACGTGGGCCTAAGATTTGACCTAGTTGACCAACAACACGCATAGCGTCTGGAGATGCAACAACAACGTCAAAGTTCATCTCGCCTTTCTTAACTTGTTCAGCAAGATCTTCCATGCCCACTAATTCAGCACCAGCTTCTTTCGCAGCATCTGCGTTAGCGCCTTGTGTGAATACAGCAACACGAACTTCACGACCAGTACCGTTAGGTAGTACAGTTGCACCACGAACGTTTTGGTCAGATTTACGAGCATCGATACCAAGGTTAACAGCAACGTCAACACTTTCTACGAATTTAGCTGTCGCTAACTCTTTTAAAAGAGCAACGGCTTCGTTGATTTCGTAATCTTTAGTCGCATCCACTTTTTCGCGGATTGTACGCATACGTTTAGTTAATTTTGCCATTATCTTAGTCCTCTACGTTCAAGCCCATCGCACGCGCAGAACCTGCGATAGTGCGAACTGCAGCGTCCATATCAGCCGCTGTAAGGTCAGGTCGTTTTGTCTCAACGATTTCTTCAAGTTGAGCACGAGTAACTGTACCCACTTTTTCAGTGTTAGGACGGCCAGAACCTGATTTGATACCTGCAGCTTTCTTAAGTAAGTAAGCAGCCGGTGGAGTTTTCATGTCGAACGTGAAAGAACGGTCACCGTAAACAGAGATCACTACAGGAACTGGAGCGCCTTTTTCGATAGACTCTGTACGTGCGTTGAACGCTTTACAGAATTCCATGATGTTTACACCGTGTTGACCTAGTGCTGGACCTACTGGAGGACTAGGGTTAGCCATACCAGCGGCAACTTGTAGCTTGATAATAGCTTCAACTTTTTTAGCCATAATAAATACCTCATTTGGTGGGTCATAGCCTTGTGCGCGCGAGGACGCGTACTCTAACGGCTTCCCAGTTTAAAAATTGGTTCTCACTTTTCGTGATAAAACAAGTGATAACTTGTCCTAACACAAAAAGGCCGCTGATTATAAGTTAATCAACGGCCTTTTTCAAGCTTATTGCCAAAATATTAAACGATTTTGGCAGCTTTAATTTTTTTACTTATTTGTCTTGTTCAACTTGACCAAATTCAAGCTCAACTGGTGTCGAACGACCAAAGATAAGTACAGATACTTTCACGCGGCTCTTTTCGTAATCCACTTCTTCAACGACACCGCTGAAGTCAGCAAATGGACCATCAATAACACGAACAACTTCGCCTGGTTCAAATAATGTTGCAGGCTTAGGTGCTTCAGCATTCTCTTGCAGACGATTTAAGATGCGATCAGCTTCTTTTTTGCTGATTGGTGCAGGACGGTCTGATGTACCACCAATAAAGCCCATTACACGCGCAGTGCTGTTCACTAAGTGCCAGCTTGCATCGTTCATGTCCATTTCTACTAATACGTAACCTGGGAAGAATTTACGCTCAGATTTACGCTTTTGACCAGCACGCATCTCAACAACTTCTTCAGTTGGTACTAAAACTTCACCAAAACTATCTTCCAAACCTTCGATCTTGATATGCTCAAGAATAGTTTGTGCAACACGCTTCTCATAACCCGAGAAAGCTTGTACTACGTACCAACGTAGTTTCTTTTCGTTCTTCTCATCCGACATGGGATCAGATCTCCAATCCAGTTAAAAAGCCTACAGCGCGGAATAAAATGCCATCTAATCCCCACAGGATAAGTGCCATAATCACAGTTGCAACCATTACAATTAATGTTGTATGGGTTGTTTCTTGGCGCGTTGGCCAGACAACTTTACGCACTTCAATACGTGCCTCTTTTGCAAACGCAATAAAAGTACGGCCTTTTTCAGTAAGTGAGGCAATACCTAAACCTGCTGCAACAGCAACCACTACGCCAATTGCACGTAATAATACAGATTGGTCTGCGTACATGTGGTTACCAACAACTGCGCCTGCTAGTAGCGCTATCGCTACAATCCACTTCACTGAATCCATCGCACTTGATGGTGTTTCTACATTCGTGCTCATAATATTATTACCTTAACTACAGACACAACAACCCTGCTCTTTGGCAGGGTTAATCCATTAAAATCTAAACTTAAAAACTGACTGTTTAAACCGATTTTTAATTTTAGACTTCACACACAGTGTAAAAGTGGCAGGGGCGGAGAGATTCGAACTCCCAACCGTCGGTTTTGGAGACCGCTGTTCTACCAATTGGAACTACGCCCCTGCAAAGTGGATGCCTATTATACTTACGCAATTCATTAACACAAGTGTAAAAGATACCCAGAAGTTAAATTCTCGTCAGTCTATTTAAAAATCAATATTAACATTGATTAAAAAGCAGTTTATTATAAACCCAATAAAGGAACTGAAAACGACATGGATACATGTGTTGCCGTTAAAATTTGCCCGCTACGTTGTATTATTTAGTATCACTTTGCTTGTTAGTCAGCTTGCTAATGCTCGCCCATTACACCTGACAACCTTTAATAGTCAGCAAGGTTTAAGTCAAAACTCCATCAATTGCAGTATTACTGATCAACAAGGTTTTTTATGGCTTGCCACACAAGGCGGGTTGAATCGTTTTGATGGTTATGAATTTAAACGCTTCAAAGCCAACAATCATAGCAAAAGCATTTCGGGAAATTGGATCACTTCCTGCCAAAAAGATCAGCATCAACAACTCTGGTTTGCAACTGCAAGTAAAGGACTCAATCGCCTTAACACGCACACTGGCGAGTTCAAAGTATACTCGTCAGGCAATAATTCAGGGCTAAGTGACGATAAAATTTGGTCGATGGCATTGACGAAAAGCGGTAACCTTTGGCTCGGGCATGAGCAAGGTAGATTAAGCTATTTTGATCTAACCACGAAAGAGTTCAAACATTTTCAATTTAAGGCGCATGATCAGCAAAACACGCTCATTCGCGACATCATCATCACTGATAAACAGCTTTGGCTCGCTACCAGCCAAGGGTTGCTTTCATTTAATCCAAATACACAGCAATTTACTCAACACGCGAGTATCAGCTCGCCGTTATGGCATCTCAATCTACTTAGTCATGAAAAGTTGCTTGTTGGCGGCAAGCAAGGACTCTATATACTTAATTTAACAACGTTAGTGAGTGAACCAATTAAGCACTTTGAAAGTACTTGGATCACTGACAGCCTTATTGATGCTCAAAACAACCTTTGGCTAACAAGCTATGGGCAAGGTTTATACTTTTTACCTGCTGAGGCAGACTTACAAGAAGAATACATTCAATACCGTCATGACAAACAAGAGCACAATAGTTTAAGCAGTGATTATCTCCTTTCACTCTATCAAGACCCACAAGGTGTTATTTGGCTAGGGACTGATGGCTATGGCGTACACAGATACGACCCCAAACAACAGCAGTTTTCTCATCAATCAACAACCTCTCAACCACATTCTTTGAGCCATAATTTTGTTCGCTCAATCATAAAAAGAGCGAATGGAGAGGTATGGATTGGCACTCGTGATGGGCTGAACCGTAAAACAACCCAAGGCTATCATCACTATAAAAACGCATTACCAAACAGTAATATATTTGCCCTCCATGAAGACGCTAATCATCAGTTATGGATTGGCACCTACGGTGGCGGCTTGGTCAAATATCAGGATAGCAGTGATAGTTTTGAAGTTTTCACCACGCAAAGCCACCAGCTTAGTAGTGATCGTGTTTATGCGATAACCAGTGACAAAACGGGTGCACTTTGGCTTGGCAGTAACCAAGGACTTACTCGGTTTGAGCCTAAATCAGCAAAGGTCACTCACTTCAAGCATAACGACACAAACAACAGTCTTGCAAACAACACTGTATTTACGCTTGCCTATGATAGTGATGACCATGCTCTTTGGATTGGCACCCGAGCAGGGCTCAATAAGCTAGATATTGCAAGTGAGCAATTCAGTTTATTAGATCAACAAAGCTCAGCCGATACAGGGCTTAGTCATAACATGGTGACTTCTTTACTGCTAAAAAAGAACATCATTTGGGTTGGTACAATGCAGGGACTGAACCAAGTCAATAAACATAATTTTAACGTTAAACAAATTACCGAGCAGCACGGCTTAGCGAATGATAATATTTTTGATATTTTAACTGATCAGCAAGACATGCTTTGGCTAGCAACCAATGGCGGACTAACACGCTATAATCCATCCACAGATCAGATACAGCAATTTTTGCCAGAAGACGGTATTCAGCACCAATCATTTATACTGGGCGCGAGCTTTCAAGCAGACGATGGCGAATTATTTTTTGGCGGTATTAATGGTTATAACCATTTTTATCCAGAGCAGTTAAACTTATCGCACGCTCCCCCTACTCCCGTGTTAACTGAGCTATTACTAAACAATGACGTAATTGAAAGTAACCACTTTGGAAAGCAAACAAACACGCTTGCCAGTTCCACCCATTCACTCTCTTTTGAGCAATCAGCTGGCGTTATTGGCTTTAAATTTAGCGCATTAAATAATGGTGCCACACCAAAACATTACCAATATGGCTATAAGTTAGCAGGCTTTGATGAACAGTTTTTGTATACAGATGCATCCCTTAGGCAAGTTAACTATCCACAGTTGCCAGCTGGTCACTACCAATTATTAATCAAGGCAAAAGACCAATATGGCCTATGGAGTGACAGTGTATCTTTGCTAGAACTAACCGTTGTGCCTCCTTGGTGGCAAAGTAAATTAGCCTATGGCATCTATCTAATAATGGCATTAACGCTAACTTGGTTACTTCTAAATGCGCTCTACCAACGCAAGCTTGCTGAGCAAGAGAAGCAAACTGAAATTGAATTAAACAAATTAAAAGATCAATTTTTAGATAACATTAGCCACGAGCTAAAAACGCCACTGAGCTTAATACTTGCCCCAGTAAGTCAGTTACAACACACTAATACTGACCAACATACACAAACGCAACTTGCTAGTATAAAGCGCAATTGCCAGCGTTTGCTTGAGCTCATTAATCAACTTTTACAATTGAGCAAACGTCCAAGTACAGCTATTTATACGGTATCACCGTATTCATTAAATGATTTTCTGACCAACTTGATAAACGACTTCACGCCGCTCTTTAAGCAAAAGCAACTGCAATTTAATTTTCACACTAATACGGCTGAAGAATGCATGATTGCCCTTGCCCCCGAGCATGCTCACTCTATCTTTAGCAACCTAATTAGTAATGCCCTTAAATACACTCCGCACGGTGGTAGAGTAGATATTAGCCTCTCTATAGAACAGCAACAGGCACTGTTTAGCATTATCGATACGGGTATCGGAATTGCCGACAAGCACCAGCAACAAGTTTTTAAACGCTTTACTCGGGTGGCTGCATCTGAAGAGTCAGGAAGTGGGATCGGCCTGACCTTGGTAAAGCAGCTAGTTGAAGAGTACGGCGGGGCAATAACCCTAGAAAGTCAAATTAACAAAGGGAGCTGTTTTAATGTATCACTTCCTCTTGCAATCGCCTCTGGTAAACATATAAATAACTCAATTGAACTGCATTCCTCACAGCCAACTATTCTCATTGTTGAGGATAACCAAGACATGGCTGAGCTATTACTTTCGTTATTTAATGAGGAGTTTCGTTGTATCTGCGCAATTGATGGTCAACAAGCTATTGAACTATGTCAAACGAGCCTACCAGACCTAATCATTAGTGATGTCATGATGCCTAACATGGATGGCTATCAACTATTGGCTAAACTACGTGCCAATCCCGCCACCAGCCACATTCCAGTCCTATTGCTTTCAGCAAAGGCAGACACACATAGTCGTTTAAAAGGCCTCGACTTATTAGCCGATGATTTTTTAAGTAAACCGTTTGAACCAGCAATACTGATCAGCCGTGTAAAGGGGTTGCTTAATTTAAGACACATCTTAAACCAGCATTTAACAGCGCAGCTTGCTGCCCCGCTACACACAGACCCATCCGCGCAGATTACGGTTCACAATAAAGACTACTCCTTTACAGAGAAGCTTAAGCAGGTAGTGCAAACTCATTATCAAGATGAAAGTTTCTCCGTCGAACAACTTGCCTCTGCATTATGTTTAAGCCCCCGTGCACTTCAATTAAAAATGAAAGCATTATATTCACAAACTCCATCAGACTATTTGCGCAATACACGTTTAGAGTTTGCAAAAGAACAACTAATCAATAGCACATCAGCAATTGGTCTGATAGCTGAACAAAATGGCTTTAGCTCGCAAAGTTATTTTGCTCGAAGCTTTAAAAGTTATTTTGGCTTATCACCAAAACAGTATCGAGATAACCATCAAAAACGCGCTGATTTCGTGTGAGTGAATAAACTTTTCGCTTGAGTGCTATTTTTAATGCACTGATTTTTATAACTTATCCTAATAAACATTTATAACAACTAAGCCCGTATTGTGGCGTTATTTACTGCATGAGATATAAGTTAAGGAAAGTCATATGCTCACCAAAACACACAAAGCGATTACGCTCACTTTACTTGCTGCTGCACTAACTGCATGCCAAAGTACCACGACAACCACAAGCAATAACAACAGCCCGAATATAAACGAAGTCGCGCAACAACAATACAATGGTCCTAAAGCCAGAGTCGCAGTGGCACGCTTTACCGATAAGTCCAACGACTCGCGTTGGTGGCGTAAAGAAATTGGTGAAGGTATGGCAGATCAGCTAACAACTGCATTAGTTAGTACCAATCGATTTATCGTCCTAGAAAGACAAGCACTTGATGCTGTTTTATCAGAGCAAGACTTAGCGGTATCAGGTCGAGTAAGTGCGGCATCAGGCGCAGCCTACGGCGAAATAGAGGGTGCCGAAATTGTAGTTGTAGCAGCGGTCACAGAGTTCGATGACGACAACTCTGGTACTCGTGTAGGGAGTGGTGGGTTTATTGGCGATGTATTTAGCTCAGTATCAGCGGGCTTTTCAAGTTCACACATGGCTATTGATTTACGTTTAATAGACACTCGTACCTCACGTATTCTAGCAGCCACTAGCGTAGAAGGTGGCAGTAAAGATTTTAATTTTACCTCTGCTGCAACTAACTTTGGTGGCGCCCTAGTCGGCGGCAATCTAAGTAGTTGGTCAAACACACCAAAAGAAAAAGCATTGCGTGAAGTGATTGTAAAGGCGGTTGAGTTCTTAGAATCAAAAGTGCCAGCGACTTATTATCGTTACAATAGTGATAACACGATAGCGGCTGGTCACACAGCGCCTGCGCCATTAAAAGTAACGGCTGCAACAGCCCCCGCTAAAGCCCCAGTCGCAACGGTTAGCGTTCCTAATCACAGAATGCCTTACTACGAAAAAACAGACTTGGCGATGTCACGACTGAACTTGGTTTGTTTGGGTTATTTGAAAAGACAGCCTCACTATGAAGAATATGAAGTAGAAGACGTAGAGTACGATGAAGCAACTGTGATTGCACTCACTGAGTATCAGCAAGAAAAAAAGCTGAAAGTGACTGGTCTTGCGGATGAGACGACCAAAAAGTCTCTTGATGATTCAGGGTGTATTGCCAAAACGAACAAATCAAGTTTAGAAAGCTTTGGCAGTATGTTTAAATTTAACTAAGCAAACTAACAGCCAGTGCCAGCACTGGCTGTATACATTTTCGTTTATCACTACAAAATTTGTATCAATTCGCCACGGTAAAAATCACACAATAGCCAAATTTGTTGAAATGGATGCTTTGCTGGCACTTTTAAGTTAGTAAGTACCGACTTAAAATCTTCTAGATGCCAAATCGTACTGGCATTTCGTATTAATAACCAAGGCTGCGTAGACTCGTAATATTTCTTGGCCTTTTGTGCAAGCAATCGATGCAAAGCACAGTGCAGACGCTCGTTACTCGGTGCTAACGCCATTTCCGCAAGGTCTCGTTGCATACCAATCGACAAAGGTCGGCCAAGCACCGCCATCGCTTCTGTTTCACTGGCATATAAATGCGCTATTTCAATATCGAGTCGCTCATCACCTTTATAGCAACTAACATCGGGCTTACTCGGTGTGTTATGCCAGATATTACGCATAGTTACACCAAATTGCTTTTCGTAACAGCGCAAAAATAGCTTTGCCGCACCATGCTCTAGCGCTATTTTTTCTTGCTCACTTTCACGATTCATTTAATATCGTATACACATCACTTAATAAACCTGAAGCGCCAAATCGAAAAAGCTCGGGTTGTAAATACGCTTCACCCATAATTGACTCAGCTAAAGCTAAGTATTCAGCAGCGTCAGTAACAGTTCTTACTCCACCCGCCGCTTTAAAACCCACCTTTTTACCACTTGCTTCAATGGTCTCTAAAATAATCTTAGTCGCCGCAAGGGTGGCATTCACAGCGACTTTACCAGTACTGGTTTTCACAAAGTCGGCACCGCCTTCTATCGCCAGCTTAGTTGCTGTAGCAATCAACTCATTGGTCAATTCACCGCTTTCAATGATCACTTTAAGTTGCACTTGAGTACCGCAGGCATCTTTTGATGCTTGAACATACTCTAAAACTTTGCGTTCATCACCGGCAATCAGTGCTTTGTATGGAATCACTAAGTCTACTTCATCGGCTCCGCGTTCAATGGCAAACAACGTTTCGTTTATCACTTGTTCTAAAGACTGCTCCCCATTAGGAAAGTTAGTCACAGTAGCCACTTTAACTTGTTGTAACTCGCGCTCAGCGAGTGCAAGCTTGGCGTCACTAACAAACTGGCTATACACACAAACCGCAGCAGGAATGCCTAACTTTGGCTCAACACTCGCAACCAAGTTATTAATAGACTCTGTAGTGTCGGTGTCATTCAGTGTTGTTAAATCCATTAGTGCCACCGCTTGGGCAGCGATTGTTTGCATGTTAGTCATTGATCTTATTTTGTATTGCCATATTAGTACCCTATAGTAGCAAATTTTTATGATCTGGCTATAAATCATAACTAATCACCATAAGGCATTTAATTTCCTTGTAACTCGCCGCAATCCCTTGTTAACTAAGCCTTAAGCCAAACAAAGCCACCAAATATAACTTTTAGTTATATAAACTTGGTTTTAATTATTTTTTACTTTATTTAGAGCACTATATTCTGCTTGCCTGCAATAAGCAGTTTCTTTGATGTGTTTTAGGGGTGAGAACAACGTGCAATATTTACCTATCTTTACCAAGTTAGACGACAAACCTGTATTGGTAGTCGGCGGTGGAGATGTTGCGTTACGCAAGTGCCGTGCATTTTTAAAAGCACGTGCCAATGTAACGCTAGTCGCCCCTGAGTTTTGTGATGAACTTACTGCGCTTGCAACGCAAGGTGAAGTAACGCTTATTGTTGATATATTTAAAGAGCAGTATTTAGATCAACAAATGCTAGTTATTGCGGCGACGGATATCGACAGCGTCAATAATGACGTTTTTGAACGTGCCAATGCGCGTAATATTTTCGTTAATGTGGTGGATGACCAGCCTAAATGCAGCTTTATTTTTCCTTCGATTGTTGACCGTGATCCAATCACAATTGCTATTTCAAGTGCTGGCACTGCCCCCGTACTTGCACGTCGGTTACGTGAAAAACTCGAAACGCTTATTCCACAACACATTGGCCCACTTGCTACATTAGTTGGCAGCTTTCGCGATAAAGTAAAACAGCGTTTCAAGCACTTTGCTGACCGTCGCCAATTTTGGGAAGGGGTGTTTGACTCATCGGTTGTGAGTAAAGTGCAAGCGGGTAATACCGAGGCAGCAACTGTGCAGTTAGAGCAACTGTTAGATGCAAAGCCAGAGCCTGAAGGCGAAGTGTATGTTGTCGGTGCAGGCCCAGGTGACCCTGAGTTATTAACACTAAAAGCACTGCAGTTAATGCAGCAAGCAGACGTCGTTGTGTATGACTATTTAGTCTCTGATGAAATTATGGAACTTGTGCGTCGTGACGCTGATTTAGTCTGTGTTGGTAAACGCTTGGGCGATCACAGTGTTGCACAAGAAGATACCAATCAAATGCTCGTAGATTTTGCCAAACAAGGTAAAAAAGTATGCCGTATTAAAGGAGGCGACCCGTTTATTTATGGTCGTGGTGGTGAAGAAGTGCAAGTGCTAGCCGCAAATCAAGTACGTTACCAAATCGTACCTGGTATCACTGCTGCTGCCGGCTGCAGTGCTTATGCTGGGATCCCTCTAACACACAGAGACCATGCACAAGCCATTCAATTTGTGACAGGACACTGTAAAAAAGATGGTCAAGAACTTGATTGGCAATCACTAGCAAAACCAAATCAAACTTTGGCAATTTATATGGGTGTCATTAAATCCCCCCATATTCAAGCACAATTATTAAAACATGGCCGTGGTGCAGAAACACCGGTTGCCATTATTGAAAATGGTACGCGAAAAGAACAGCGTGTCGTTACAGGACAACTGGGTGAATTGGCGGACTTGATTGCCCGTCATAGTATTATCTCACCCGCTTTACTAATTATAGGCGAAGTTGCATCATTGCATCACCAGCTTGCATGGTTCGGACAAACCGAACAAACCAGCAGCTTTGCCCAGCCTATTACAGGCGTAGCGTAATTTAACTTTTAATCATTTTAGTAGGACGACTAACAATGGCTTTAACACACCTTCAGCAATTAGAAGCTGAAAGTATCAAGATCATGCGCGAAGTGGCTGCTGAGTTTGAAAATCCGGTGATGCTTTACTCGATAGGTAAAGATTCATCGGTATTATTACACTTAGCACGCAAAGCGTTTTACCCAGCAAAGATCCCATTTCCATTATTACATGTTGATACCAACTGGAAATTTAAGGAAATGATCGAGTTTCGTGACCGCCTAGCCAAAGAATACGGCTTTGATTTAATCGTCCACAAAAACCCTGAAGGGTTAGAGATTGATATCAACCCATTTGTACACGGCTCAGCAAAACACACTGATATCATGAAAACGCAAGGCTTAAAGCAAGCGTTAGATAAATACGGCTTTGATGCTGCGTTTGGTGGGGCACGTCGTGACGAAGAGAAATCGCGTGCTAAAGAGCGTGTTTACTCATTCCGTGACAAACACCACAGATGGGATCCAAAAAACCAACGTCCAGAGCTTTGGAATACATATAACAGCCAAGTTAACCCAGGTGAAAGCATTCGTGTTTTCCCGCTATCTAACTGGACTGAGCTTGATATTTGGCAGTATATCTACCAAGAAAACATTGAAATGGTTCCACTTTACCTTGCCAAAGAACGCCCAGTTGTTGAGCGTAATGGCACGCTAATTATGGTTGATGATGAGCGCATGCCTCTTGAGGAAGGCGAAGTACCACAAATGAAATCTGTGCGTTTCCGTACTCTGGGTTGTTACCCGTTAACGGGTGCTGTGGAATCAACGGCAGGAACCTTAACGGAAATTATTGAAGAGATGCTACTTTCAACCTCTTCTGAGCGTGAGGGCCGTGTGATTGATCATGATTCAGCTGGTTCAATGGAAAAGAAAAAACGTGAGGGCTATTTCTAATGTCTAAAACAAACGACACGATTAACGAAGTAAGAGAGCTAGGCATCGACGCTTACCTCGCACGTCAACAAGATAAAAGCCTTTTACGCATGCTGACATGTGGTAGCGTTGATGACGGTAAATCAACGCTGATTGGCCGTCTTTTACATGACAGCCACCAAATTTATGAAGATCAACTTGCCGCCCTGCATAAAGACAATGAAAAGGTCGGTAATGCGGGTGAAGAGCTTGATTTAGCACTCCTTGTTGATGGCTTACAAGCTGAGCGTGAACAAGGTATTACGATTGACGTTGCTTATCGTTACTTCTCAACAGCAAAACGTAAATTCATCATTGCTGACACACCAGGGCATGAGCAGTACACACGCAACATGGTAACCGGTGCATCAACCAGTGATGTTGCGATTATCTTAGTGGATGCGCGTTACGGTGTACAAGTACAAACAAAACGCCATAGTTTTATCTGTGATTCGCTTGGTATTAAGCAGTTTGTTGTTGCTATCAATAAGATGGACATCGTCGACTTTGATGAAACCGTGTATGAAAAAATCAAAGCGGATTATCTTAAATTTGCGGAGCAGCTAAACGTTACAAATATCAAGTTTGTGCCTATGTCTGCACTTAAAGGTGACAACGTAGTAACACGCTCAGAGCACACACCTTACTACACAGATAAACCACTGCTTGAGTTACTTGAAGACTCGCCAGCTGCTGAAATTGATAACGGTTTCGAAGCTCGCCTTCCGGTGCAATATGTCGTACGCCCTAACTTAGACTTCCGTGGCTTCCAAGGTACTTTAACCTCTGGCAAGTTCAGTGTTGGTGATGCAGTGAAAGTGCTACCATCGGGTAAAAGCTCAAGCATCAAAGAGATTGTCACTTTTGATGGCAACTTAGATACCGCTGAAGCAGGACAAGCAATCACCTTAACATTAAACGACGAGATAGATATCAGCCGTGGTGATGTGATTGTACCAGCCGCTTCAAAAGCCGCGGTCACAAATCGTATTCAAGCTAAATTAGTATGGATGCACGAAGCGCCGCTTGTATTAGGTAAAAGCTATAACTTTAAGTTAGGCAGCAAGAACACCTCTGCAGTGGTAAGAAAAATCGATCACACGATTGATGTAAATACCCTAGAGCATGGTCAAGCTGACTCATTACAACTGAACGAAATTGCCATTGTAACCTTAGAACTTACAGAAACAATTTTGGCTGATGAGTACCACAACAACCATGAAACAGGTGCGTTTATCCTAATCGATCGCCTATCAAACCTAACTGTAGCAGCAGGTATGATTGAGCAATTACTTAACATTGAAGAACAGCAAAGTAACTTTAGCGACTTTGAAGTTGAATTTAACGCTTTAGTACGCAAGCACTTCCCTCACTGGCAAGCGCTTGATATAACTAAGCTTAAATGATCACTTTTCGCCTGTTATAGGAAGTAATAGCATGTATCAACAGCTGGTATTAACAGGCATTATGCTGGTATTAGTCGGGTGCCTTTTTGGCACACGACTAAAACCAGCATGGTTATTTGTTGGCGCCATTGGTATTAGCTATCTAGCAGGGCTTATAAGCCTTGAAGATATGCTGGTGAACTATGCAAACCCCTCTTTAATTACTTTAATACTGCTTGTATTAGTGTCTATTGCGGTAGAAAAAACCACGTTAGTACAAAAACTTGCTCAGTCACTTTCTAAAGGAAGTCTAACCAGCTCAGTGACTAAACTTGGTTTATCTACTGCTTTTTTATCATCATTTACTAATAATACGGCGGTTGTGGCCTCACTTATTAGTGCAATAAAAGACAGCCCAACTCATTCCCCGTCTAAGTTGTTGTTGCCCTTGTCGTACACTGCAATTTTAGGGGGCACGATTACCCTAATTGGCACATCAACTAACTTAATTGTTAATGGTTTTGCAGTAGAAGCTGGCATGGCGCCCCTTGGCTTTTTTGATTTTACATTAGTGGGCTTGGGTGCTTTAAGTGTTGGCTTAATCACTATCATTGTGATGTTGAAATACCTTCCTGATAATGGCAAAAACGATCAAGAAGTCGTCCCTTTCTATCTAGAAGGTAAAGTTGAAATTGGCTCAAAACTCGCGGGTAAAAGCGTTGAAGAAAATGGTCTTCGTGAACTTAAAGACCTATTCTTAGCCGAAATCATCCGTGAAGATAAACGTATCTGTGCAGTCACACCAAAGCAAGTGATTAAAGAAGGTGACGTGCTTTTATTTGTCGGTGACATAAAATCGGTGCCGCTGCTTACTCAGTTTGATGGTCTAAAAGTCGTTCACGACAAACACGAAAAAGATGTTGAGCACTTAGTTGAAGTCGTTGTCAGCCATTCATCTAAATACATAGGTAAAACCGTTAAGGAAGTGCGTTTTCGTGAGCAATTCCATGCGGCAGTTATTGCCATTCGCCGCGGTCATGACCGCTTGCAAGGTGGTTTAGGTAAAGTACAACTACAAGCTGGTGACTCACTTATTCTTGCACCAGGTAAAGAGTTTTACTCGCTTCCTGACCTTAAAAGAGAATTTGTTTATATTTCAGGCCTTGATTTACAAGCTCACTTAAAGCCAAAGAAATCTAATATCGTATTGGCAAGTTTTGCGGGGGTTTTAGGCCTGAGCATTATTGGAATCGTGCCCTTGATTAAAGGTCTACTTGTTTTACTGATCGGTCTAATGCTAACTGGCACAATTAAACTTAGTGAAGTAAAGCGCCGCTTTCCGATTGAACTACTCGCTGTGGTAGGCAGTGCTATCGGCCTGGCTAAATTAATGATAGGCACAGGCCTTGCCGGTGAAATATCATCAGGTATGTTATACGTGCTTGGCGATTTTGGACCTTATGGTGCTTTCATTGCCATTTTCTTAATGACCGTGATGTTTACCGAGCTCATTACCAATAATGCTGCCGCGGCACTTTCGTTTCCAGTTGCCTACGCATTAGCCATAGGTTTTGATGTATCGCCACTCCCTTTTATTATGGCTGTCGCTTTTGGTGCATCGGCTAGTTTTATTTCACCATTTGGTTATCAAACTAACTTAATGGTATACAGTGCGGGTAACTACCGTTTGAAAGATTACATTGCAATGGGCTTACCGTTATCGATTATTTATTCAATAACGGTGCTGACATTAATACCACTGGTTTTTCCATTTCAATAATGAGAGTAAAAACAATGGATGAGAATATTGTATGGCATAACTACGCCACCACTAAAGCACAGCGTAGTGAGCAAAAAAAACATAAGCCAACTATTTTATGGTTCACTGGTTTTTCAGGCTCTGGCAAAAGCACCGTTGCCAATGCACTAGAAAGTGCCCTGAATCAATTAGGTGTGCACACATACCTATTAGACGGTGATAATGTCCGTCATGGTTTATGTAAAGATCTTGGCTTTAGTGATGAAGACCGTATTGAAAATATTCGTCGGGTGGGTGAAACCGCAAAACTCATGGTTGATGCCGGACTTGTGGTACTCACCGCATTTATTTCACCCTTTCGAAGTGAACGCGATATGGTAAGAAACTTAGTTGAAGAGGGTGAATTTATCGAAGTATTTTTAGATACCCCATTAGACGTTTGCGAAAGCCGCGATCCAAAGGGTCTCTATAAAAAAGCCCGTGCAGGTGAGATAAAGCACTTCACTGGAATCGATTCTGATTATCAACCCCCTATTTCACCAGAAATTAAAATCGATACGAGCGCAAACACCCTAGACCAATCGGTGCAAGAACTGGTAGCGTATTTAAAACAACAGCAAATTATAGGTTAAGCCATGAATCAAACGGAACTGCTAGAAGAAATCTTACTCCTCGCACGCCAAGCGGGTAGCGCAATAATGGGGATTTACGAAAAGGACTTTAATGTTGAATACAAGGCTGATGAAAGTCCTGTTACCGACGCAGACCTAGCAGCTCATAAAGTGATTGTGAATGGCTTAAAACACCTTACCCCAGATGTGCCAATTCTAAGTGAAGAAAGCGCTGATATAAGCTGGGACGTCCGCCAAGCATGGCAACGCTACTGGTTAGTTGATCCTATAGATGGCACCAAAGAATTCATCAAGAAAAACGGCGAGTTTACCGTCAATATTGCACTGATCGAAAATGGAAAGCCTGTATTAGCTGTGGTTGATGCACCCGCTTTGGGCGTTTCGTATATTGCAAGTGAAGCAATCGGTGCCTTTAAAGATAAAGGCGATGAGCGTATCGAACTAAAAGTTACCCGCAAACCAAACAGAGGACTTATCCGTGTTGTTGGCAGTCGCTCACATCCTTCTCCAGATCTTGCTGAGTTTGTAAAACAGTTCGATGACGTAGAAATGGTCTCAAAAGGCAGCTCACTAAAACTATGCTTAGTAGCCGAAGGCAGTGCAGATATTTACCCACGGTTAGGCCCAACCTGTGAGTGGGATACAGGCGCAGGCCATGCAATTGCCGAAATAGCTGGCGCAACGGTTAGTAAACTCGATGGCAGCCCACTACTGTATAACAGTAAAGAAGAGTATCTGAATCCATATTTTGTGGTATCGGCGTTAGAAGGTTAAGGTAAATAGAAAAGTGGCTTCAAAAGCGTTAATTTTTTCAGGCTGAGTTGAATATCACAGAACTTAATCTATTGAAAACTCAAAAAGCCTCAGACAATTCCCTCTAAAATATTCTAGAGGGAATTCCAAACGAGCTGATTTAGAAGCACAGCTCTACTAACTGTTTAAATAGTTTATATTTACGTACAATCTGGAATAAAGCCGTTTACCATACTCAGATTTTCGATATTTAACTGCATTCCACCCACAAAACCAATACTGCCCTGAATGCCATTTTTCTCACGCAAATCACATAATTTAGATACATCAGACACCTCAAAAACAGAATCGACAAACTCGACTCTTGAACCTATTGCCTGAATAGCGTTAGGCTTGTTAGCTTTTACATAGCAGTTTTTACATGAGAAATCATTATACCAAAGCTTTAGATTGTGTCTGTTAATATCGCCTGATAAGGATGTAACTTCTTCTAAAATGGTACTTTGACTTTTTATATCAAGATCTGCATCTCGACTGTTCGACACCAATACATTTTTAATTGTAACACCGGCGACATCTGAATTTACAACAATCCCATCCCCCTGCTGATAACTCCCGCAATCAACTGAACCACCAACATTATTTGAAATAGATACATTTTCAATATTTATATCTCTAGTCTTACCGCTGACACTTATACCAGTAATATGACAATCTTTTGTAGAATCTATGTTTGAATTTAACCCGTCTATTTTTGAGTTTGTAATAGAAATATTTTTAGGTGTATTACCATTAATGCGAATTCCTGATTTATGGTAAGCTAAGGTGGTTAATTCATTGATTGTAATGTTACTAACAACTTCTGAGATGCCGCTATCAAAATCTACGCAACTCATTGTATTGTGTGCATATATGCGGTCAATATTCACATTTGATACAGCATTATTCTTAAACCTAAAACAATATTGTGTATTAATAAACTTTATATTATCAAAGCTAACATTACTTCTCGCAACAATAAAACCTGAGCTCCCGCCATTTCCACTATTATAGTCACTGGTAATTATAACATTACCTAAACCAGAAATTTTAACGGGGTGTGCCCCTTGGCTAACCAACAAATAATTATTCTGATAATATATCCCAGATTTTAAAATAATATTTGCTATACTCGCATCTGCTAGAAACCCATTTAAATCTGATAAATTCGCTGGCCTTTCTATATCATACCCATCGCCAGTACCATCTGAACTTACATACACGGTATTTGCGTAAGATAAGTTAGCTACGCCCAGAAAAACCAATATAAAAACAAAATTTTTCATAACAAAATCCTTATTAATTTTCATTTAGAATCTACTACCTAAAAAAGGTACTTATTTATAGGTGAAAAATAACAAAACTACAAATATAAAACATAGAAAAAGACGTATTAACTACACACATAAAACCCATTAATAAAAAAACACTAAAATCATGCTTTATAAAAGCCATTATCACTTACTAAATTTTAAATTTAATACTTAAAAATTCCGCTAAATATTACATTGCAAAACTAGTCAATGAAGCAATGTTCCGTTAATATTTTGCTCAATTATTTATAGTGAAGGAATAAAAATGACAACGGTTGAAAAGGCAATTGAAGCAGCGTACGAATCACAAATCACCTCGCTTTATAAGGCTCTCTCACAAAGCATTCTTGCCGCAAATGGCGATGAAGCAGAAATCAGTGCCGCTGAGGCTCGCTTTAAGAAAGGCTTAGCATTTGCTGCTGATATAAAAACACGTGCACTAACGGCTGCACAATAACACTCTAAGCTGGGTGGAGCAGTGCAAAACTCAGCTAGCCAAATAAGCAATATTCCTTTGTGTAAGTCTCCCCTTACAGCATAGTTATTTAAATACAACGCTAAAACATGCATTCTTAGTCGCTTTTCTATATGCTGCGCGACAATTATTATTCTAATAGTGGAGTGCTAATGAACACACATCAAGATGCTGCGCAGTACAACGCATCGACAACAAGTAGTAACTCGAAATGGAATCTTCATGACACCCAATGGGTATTAAGCTTATTTGGTACCGCAGTCGGCGCTGGTATTTTATTCTTACCGATTAATATTGGTATTGGTGGATTCTGGCCATTAGTGATTATGGCTTGCTTAGCCTTTCCTATGACTTTTCTGGCTCACCGTGGTTTGGCCCGTTTTGTATTATCATCTAAACAGTCCGATGCTGATTTTACAGACGTAGTTGAAGAGCATTTTGGTATTAACGCTGGTCGCTTAATTTCTCTTTTATACTTCCTTTCGATCTTTCCTATTTTACTTATCTATGGTGTTGGCTTAACCAATACCGTCGACAGCTTTATTGTGAATCAATTAGGCATGGAGTCACCACCTCGAGTTCTATTATCAGGGGTTTTAGTAGGTGGTATGATTAGCTTAATGCTTGGTGGTGAGGCACTTATGCTTCGCGCTTTTTCTATTTTAGTTTATCCTCTGGTTGGTATCTTATTCTTCTTATCATTATATTTAATCCCTAGCTGGCAAATGCCTGACATCACTATTCCTGAATTCTCAGGTTTTATGAAGACGCTTTGGTTATCTATTCCTATTATTGTTTTCTCGTTTAGCCACGCAGCTGCGATCTCAAGTTTTGTCCAT
The DNA here is from genome assembly GCA_004208945.1 of Pseudoalteromonas sp. CO133X. Taxonomy (GTDB): domain Bacteria; phylum Pseudomonadota; class Gammaproteobacteria; order Enterobacterales; family Alteromonadaceae; genus Pseudoalteromonas. The sequence continues at coordinate 32,242 of SGPE01000005.1, forward strand.
GTACAGCGAGCCCATTACGGCAATAATGCCAAAATGAAATCTGAAGCAATTCTTAAACGTACCAGTTTATTACTGATTGTATTTGTGTTGCTGTTTGTATTTTCTTGTGTGTTGTCTCTGTCATCTGAGCAAATGATACAAGCTAAAGCTGATAATGTGTCTATTTTGTCATTTCTAGCCAATATCACAGATAACTCGTTTATTGCCACACTTGGTCCTCTGGTTGCTTTTATCGCAATTACTTCATCATTCTTAGGTCACTTCTTAGGTGCTCGTGAAAGCTTTAATGGGCTAGTGAGTAAGCAAGCACATTTGAATCCAAAGTTAGTTGATAAAATTGGCACAGTGATCATGTTCTTCGCTATTTGGTATTGCTCAGTGATCAACCCAAGTATTTTAGACATGATGGATCAGCTGTCAGGCCCTATCATTGCCATGATCCTTTTCATCATGCCGATGATTGCCGTTTATAAAGTACCTAGCTTACACAAATACAGAAACCGCTTAAGTACACTGTTTGTGCTTACAATTGGCTCTCTGGCGGTATTTGCGCTTATTTATAGCATGATTAAGTAACGTACCACTTACTATATAAAAAGCCCAGTAGGGAATCTCTGCTGGGCTTTTTTGGTTATGTTATGCACACAGCTAAGGTTCGGCTTTAGGAATAGTGTGGACATACAGCAGTGGTTTTACTTTAGTATTAGCGCAGCCATTTTACAGATTACCCCCTGTATTCTAGTACCAAACAACATCGGCTTCATCCCGTCCTCCATAAGATCTACGCCCACGTAGTCTCATCACGCGATATAAAATCACGACGACAAACGTGTGGGGACGGCCTTGTCACGTAGCAGCGGGTTTATCCCGCGTCATGGGCTGTCTGTTCGCGGATAGCGCGCGATGTAAAATCGCAACGACAAACGTCTTGGGCTGGCCTTGTCGCGTAGCAGCGGGTTTATCCCGCGTCATGGGCTGTCTATTTACGGATAAAGCGCGATATAAAAGCGCGACGAAAAACGCAAAAAACCCGTTGCATTGCTGCAACGGGTTTCTTTAATTAGGAGCCTGGCGATGTCCTACTTTCACATGGCAAATGCCACACTATCATCGGCGCTGTTTCGTTTCACTACTGAGTTCGGCATGGGGTCAGGTGGGTCCAAAACGCTATTGTCACCAAGCGTATTCTGTTGTAAGCGCGATATAAAATCGCGACTACTAAATTCGGAATGCTGATTTTAAGTAAATTCTACTTTAGTTTCTTAACTTCTGTTTTGCGTTGTTACGCTGCCACAAAACGCGTTTGGCGTTGTATGGTTAAGCCTCACGGGTAATTAGTACAGGTTAGCTTAATGGCTCACACCACTT
>SGPE01000026.1 GCA_004208945.1 Pseudoalteromonas sp. CO133X
GGAGAGACTTGAACTCTCACAACCGAAGTTACTGGAACCTAAATCCAGCGCGTCTACCAATTCCGCCACTCCCGCATACCTTTTGCGTTTGTAGTAAGGGAACCTAAATCCAGCGTCTTAATCAAGACATCGGCCAATTCCGCCACTCCCGCATCATTCGTACTAAAAGTACTGGTAGTTATTTTAAACTCTTTATTGAGTGCAGCTTTAACTCCTGCAGAGCCATTCTAAAGAAAGAATGGTGGCTAAGACGGGATTTGAACCTGTGACCCCATCATTATGAGTGATGTGCTCTAACCAACTGAGCTACTTAGCCATTGTGGCTGGGATACCAGGATTTGAACCTGGGAATGGCAGGATCAAAACCTGCTGCCTTACCGCTTGGCGATATCCCAACAAAGAATAAGCTTGATAGTTTGAGTTCTTATCAAGAACATGGTGCGGAAGGAGAGACTTGAACTCTCACAACCGAAGTTACTGGAACCTAAATCCAGCGCGTCTACCAATTCCGCCACTCCCGCATACCTTTTGCGTTTGCAGTAAAGGAACCTAAATCCAGCATCTTAATCAAGACGTCGGCCAATTCCGCCACTCCCGCATCATTCGTACTAAAAGTACTGGTAGTTATTTTAAACTCTTCATTGAGCAACAAAAATAATGGTGGCTAAGACGGGATTTGAACCTGTGACCCCATCATTATGAGTGATGTGCTCTAACCAACTGAGCTACTTAGCCATCTTTTTTGTTAACACTTCATCGCTGAGTGCGGGGCGTATTATGCTGATATGACCTAAATCCGTCAACACCTTTTTTGCAAAAAAACACTTAACAGGGTTTGTTTGCATTAAAATTAAGCTAACAGGTTAAATTTTACTTAAATTGCTGTTTTTTTGTCGGCCAAAGACGACTCTAAAAGTATGTTACGTATTATTGTTAATAAAAGCTCATTTTTAATCTGTTTGATTTTTATACAAAAATTAAGTTTATAAATTTAAAAACTATTTTGTTGGGAGTTTTTCTAACTCATAAATGGATTTACAGCTATATGAGTAGAAGAGTAGGGAGATAAAATGGCGCTATTGCAGTGCTAAAAATAGCATGCGTATCGTGATGTAAACCCAGAAAATAAAAAAGCTCGTAATAACGAGCCTTTTAAATAGAGTTGCTTAAGAACCTTATACGTTAAATAAGAAGTTCATGACATCACCGTCTTTAACGATGTACTCTTTACCTTCTTGACGCATTTTACCAGCTTCTTTTGCACCGCTTTCGCCTTTGAACTCAATATAATCGTCAAAAGCGATAGTTTGAGCACGGATAAAGCCACGTTCGAAGTCTGTGTGGATTTTACCAGCAGCTTGTGGTGCCGTCGCACCTACTGGAATGGTCCATGCGCGTACTTCTTTTACACCTGCAGTAAAGTAGGTTTGTAATTTAAGTAGCTCGTAACCACCACGGATCACTAAGTTAAGGCCTGGCTCTTCTAAACCTAGGTCAGCCATAAATTCTAATTTATCTTCTTCTTCAAGTTCAGATAACTCAGATTCGATAGCAGCACAAACAGGAATCACAACCGCGTCTTCAGCAGCGGCAATTTCACGTACTTTATCTAGGTAAGGGTTATTTTCAAAACCATCTTCTGCTACATTCGCAATGTACATCGTTGGTTTGATTGTTAAAAAGTTAAGCGTTTTAATTGCCGCTTTTTCTTCTTTCGTGAGTTCTAAAGAACGTAATGTTAAACCTTCATCCAGGTGCGCTTTTACTTTTTCTAACACTGCATTTTGTTCTTTAGCGTCTTTGTCGCCGCCTTTTGCTTTCTTGGCATTACGAACAAGCGCTTTATCTGCGCTATCCATATCTGCAAGTACTAATTCGGTGTTAATAACATCAATATCGTCAGCTGGATCGATAGTACCAGCAACATGGACGATATTTTCGTCTTCAAAACAACGAACAACATGACCAATTGCATCTGTTTCACGAATATTCGCAAGGAACTGGTTACCTAGACCTTCACCTTTTGAAGCGCCTTTTACAAGGCCTGCAATATCAACGAACTCCATCGTTGTTGGTAAAATGCGTTGTGGATTTACGATTTCAGCTAGTGCATTTAAGCGCGCATCAGGAACTGGCACCACACCCGTATTTGGTTCAATAGTACAGAAAGGGAAGTTAGCGGCTTCGATTCCCGCTTTAGTTAGTGCATTAAATAATGTTGATTTACCAACGTTTGGCAAGCCAACGATGCCACATTTAAAACCCATAGTAAGATACCTTGTGTAATTTCATTAAAACGGATTAAGGTTTAAATGAATGTAGTCTGTTTTGTGCTTTTAACACACCATCTTTTGCAAGAATTTCCATGCAACGAACTGCTTCGTCGATTGCGGCATCCATTTTTTCTTGATCGTCTTTCGCAGCTTTGCCTAGCACCCAACCTGTTACCATTTCTCGGTGACCAGGGTGTCCAATGCCAATACGAAGGCGCATAAAATCTTTTTGGTTTGCCATTTTCGCAATAATGTCTTTTAAACCATTGTGACCACCGTGGCCGCCACCTTTTTTTAGTTTAGCAATGCCTGGTTCTAAGTCCATTTCGTCGTGAGCAACGAGAATGTTTTCAACAGGAGTTTTAAAGAAATTAGCGAGACTACTCACCGACTTACCACTTAAATTCATATAAGTTGTAGGGATCAGTAGTTTAAATTCTTGGCCTTGAATAATCACTTTGCCAGTGAGGCCGTGATATTTAGGATCATGTTTGAGAGTGCAGTTATAACGTGCAGCGAGTTCTTCGATGAACCAAGCACCTGCATTATGGCGTGTGTTTGCGTATTCGGGGCCTGGATTAGCCAGGCCCACAAGCATTTGAATAGAATTCAAGGTGTGTACACCTTAAAAATTATTCTGCAGCGTCTTCTGAAGCTTCTTCAGCAGGAGCAGCTTTGTTAGCTTTAACAGTAACAACTGACTGATCGTGATCTGCACCTTTAGCAAGCTCAACAGATGAAACACCTGAAGGAAGTTTAAGGTCAGAAAGGTGGATTGAATCACCAGCTACTAAATCTGCAACGTTAACTTCAACGAACTCAGGAAGTGACTTAGGAAGACACGTGATTTCGATTTCAGTTAATTGGTGAACAACAGTGTTACCTGCTTTAGTTACTTTCTCTTCACCGATGAAGTGTACTGGCACTTTAGTGTGAAGTTTGTGAGAAGCATCTACACGTTGGAAGTCTAAGTGAGTGATCTTAGGCTTGAACGGGTGACGTTGAATATCTTTAAGGATAGCTTCAACTGACTCGCCACCGATGTTTAAAGTAAGGATGTGTGTGTAGAAACCTTCGTCTTCTTGCGCTTTGATCATATCTTTGTGTGCAAGAACGATAGATGCAGCTTCTTTGTCAGCACCGTAAAGGATTGCAGGAACTTTATCTTCACGGCGTAGGCGGCGGCTCGCACCAGTACCTGTTTCTGTACGTAATTCTGCATTGTATGTATAAGTTGACATAATGTCTCCAATAATTAATAGTCTTAGGGCCTTTGCGACCAAGGTCCCTAGCCAAAAGGCGCGCTATCATACCACCCCTTGTGGGGAAAATAAATAACGGCTACAAAAAAAGCACCAAATGGTGCTTTTTTCAATATCATGCGCTGTTGATTAATGCTCAAACATCGCAGAGATTGATTCTTCGTTGCTGATACGACGAATTGTTTCAGCAAGCATGTCTGCAAGCGTAAGTACTTTGATGTTATCAAGTGCTTTAAGCTCGTCAGTAAGTGGTATTGAGTCAGTAACAATCACTTCGTCAATAACTGATTCACGAATGTTCTGTGCTGCATTACCTGAAAGAACTGGGTGGGTTGCATAAGCAAAAACACGTTTTGCACCATGCTCTTTAAGCGCCGCAGCTGCTTTACATAAAGTACCGCCCGTATCAATCATGTCATCAACGATGATACAGTCACGACCTTCAACGTCACCAATAATATGCATTACTTGTGATACGTTTGCTTGTGGGCGACGCTTATCGATGATAGCAAGGTCAGTGTCATTTAATAGCTTCGCGATTGCACGAGCACGAACAACACCACCGATATCAGGAGAAACAACCACGACGTCTTCGAAGTCGCGCTCTTTCATGTCTTCTAATAGCACAGGGCTACCGAACACGTTATCAACCGGTACGTCGAAGAAACCTTGGATTTGTTCTGCGTGTAGGTCAACAGTTAATACGCGGTCAACACCAACACTTGATAAGAAATCTGCAACTACTTTAGCTGTGATTGGTACACGGGCAGAGCGCACACGGCGGTCCTGACGCGAATAACCAAAATAAGGAATAACTGCGGTAATACGTCCAGCGGATGCACGACGTAGGGCATCAACCATAACGATAAGTTCCATCAGGTTATCGTTAGTGGGGTTACAGGTTGATTGAACAATGAAAACGTCAGAACCACGAACATTTTCATTAATTTGAACACTGATCTCACCGTCACTAAAACGGCCAACAACAGCATCGCCTAATTCAATATACAAACGTTTTGCAACTTTTTGAGCTAGCTCAGGTGTTGCGTTACCAGCGAAGAGCTTCATGTCAGGCACGGTAGGGTTCCTCAGGCACTGAATTTTGGGACTAACAGGCTATGGTAGGCACCAAAGCAGGTTAACATTTACTTGTACGTTACTTCATTTCAAAGTGAGCATTTAAAGCTGTATGAGCAGGAGAAATTGTAGCACTACTTGCAACAAACCCTGTCCATTTTTCTGGTAATTCGGCTAAAACTTGCTGTGCTTGTGCCTCGGTTGAAAACTCAGCAAAGCAGCAAGCGCCTGTACCAGTCATCTTTGACGGGGCATATTTTAGCAACCACTGCAGGGCTTTTTCAACCTCGGGGCAGAGCTTTTTAACTAAAGCCTCACAATCATTGCGTAAATTTTCTGTTTGCCAGTCTGCTTTTAGTTTCGGTGTATCGCGTTTCAAATCGGGGTGAGTAAAAATTTTCGCGGTGCTTACATGCTCTCCTGGGTGGATCACACAATACCAACGCTTTGGTAACTCGACGTTATGAAGTTGCTCACCAATGCCGTGCGCAATTGCGGTGTGGCCATTAATAAATACAGGGACATCAGCGCCTAAGGTCACGCCTAAATTTGCTAACTCGTGTAAAGATAAATGACAGTCCCATAATTTATTAAGCGCAAGTAAAGTTGTGGCGGCATCGGAAGAGCCACCACCAACACCGCCGCCCATTGGCAAGCGTTTTAACAGTTTGATAGTAACACCCTGCTGGCAACGACAGTGTTGTTGTAACAAGAGAGCCGCTTTATATATAAGGTTGTCTGTTAATGCAATGCCGTTTGTATCACCCGTCACTTTGATATCTGGGTCATGGGTCACTGTAAACGTTAAATCATCACCAAATTCTAAAAAGGTAAATAAGGTTTCTAACTCATGGTAGCCGTCATCACGACGCGCATTTATATGAAGAAATAAATTAAGTTTTGCAGGCGCTATTAACGTTAGCGGGGCGGTTGATACTTGCGTCATGATTAATTTAACTGCCAATCATTAAGTTGAATTTTTATACGGATTTTTTGGTTTTTAAGGCTTAACTTTACAGGAAGCCAATAGCCATCTTGTTTAATGTAATCTGAATAGGTTATTTGCCACTGTTGGCCATTGTGTGCTTGCCAAATAAGATTTTTTAATCGGCCTTGCTCGTCATAGCTGGCTTGGTCGTTTTCGACAGTGCCTTTTAGCCACTTTGCGGCGTTATCTAATGGAATCGAAAAGCCAGTTAAACGGTATAACAACATAGCGGCATCACGATCGGTATAAACATCACCGTCATATTCAAGTTCGGCCCCTTGCGCATTTTGTTTTAAAGACAAAATACGCGTGCCAATAAAACTGGTGAGTACCATGTCACTGTATAGCTCATCATGTTGCCAATTTAAATTAGCGGATTGGCGCTGCTCCGTACTTATAAATGCCATTTTTCCCTGTACTTGCCACTGAGCTTGTTGTTCTAAACGGCTTTTCCAATCAGGATAAATGTAATCAACGGTTGACATTTTTTGCGCACAACCGCTGATAAATAAAAAAAACATGAATAAAATCAAATATTGTTTAATCAAATGTCGTTCCTTACTTTCCATATTCCGCTGATTTTTGGTAAAATTAACGCCTTTACAGCTGGGCTTAGCAATATTTGGTACATATGACCATCGTAGCACTTGGTATAAATCACAAAACCGCATCCGTAGAATTACGTGAAAAAGTCGCGTTTTCACCTGAGCAAATGGCTGAGGCGTTACAGCAATTAAGCGGTCATGCGCATTTTAATGAAGCGGTTATTGTTTCGACCTGCAACAGAACCGAAATCTATTGTAGCCTTGCTGAGCGTAATTCCCAAACCTTGTTACGTTGGTTAGCAGGTTTTCATGGTTTGGATGAACATGAACTGAGCAATAATACTTATTACCACGAAGGTGATAAAGCAATTAATCATTTAATGCGAGTGTCGTGTGGTCTTGATTCTTTGGTGCTAGGTGAGCCGCAAATTCTGGGGCAAATTAAACAGGCTTATCATAACGCCAAAACACACGATGCTATTGGCGTAACCTTCGATCGTTTATTCCAAAAAACCTTTTCGGTAGCGAAACAAGTTCGAACTGAAACGGACATTGGTGCCAGTGCAGTTTCGGTTGCCTATGCCGCTGTTAATCTAGCTAAACATATTTACGGTAAACTCGATAAAACCAATGTACTGCTTATCGGTGCGGGCGAAACTATAGAGCTTGTTGCCAAGCATTTATATCAAAATGACCCACAAAAAATAACCGTAGCGAATCGTACTATTGAGCGAGCGAAGAGCTTAGCAGCAGAGGTCAATGCAGATGTTATCGCGTTGGCTCAGCTACCGGAGCGGTTACATGATGCAGATATTGTTATAAGTTCCACCGCCAGCACGCTACCAATTATTGGTAAGGGTGTCGTGGAACAAGCACTTAAAAAGCGCCGCCACAAACCTATGCTATTTATTGATATTGCCGTTCCACGCGATATCGAAAGCCAAGTAGGCGAGCTTGATGCAGCTTATTTATATTCAGTTGATGACTTACAAGCCATAGTAAGCGAGAATATCGCGGCTCGTGAGCAAGCAGCCGAACAGGCACAAGACATTATCAGTGCACGTACGAATGAGTTCGTTATGTGGCTGCGTTCACTGGATTCAGTGGATTTAATTCGTCATTATCGTAATGACGTCCAAGATATAAAATCTGAACTTGTTGAAAGGGCGCTTAGCCAGTTGCAAACAGGTAAAGAGGCAGAAAAAGTGATACTCGAGTTGGCAAATAAACTGACCAACCGCTTGATGCACGCACCTACCCGTGCCATTCAAGATGCAGCAAAAAATGGCGAAGCTGCTGAGTTAAGTCAATTAAAGAAAATGTTAGGTATTGATCAGGAATAGTCGTTAAATGAAAGAGTCTGTTTATAGAAAATTAGAAACCTTAGTTGAGCGTTATGAGGAAGTGCAAGCGCTACTAAGCGACCCCTCTGTGATCAGCGATCAAAATCGCTTTCGTACCTTATCTAAAGAGTATTCAGAGTTAGAAGAAATTGTTAAAGCGTTTTTAGCGTATCAGCAAGCACAGGATGATGTAGCTACAGCTGAAGAAATGTTAAAAGATTCAGACCCTGATATGCGTGAAATGGCGCAAGAAGAATATAAAGAAGCAAAAGCACAAATAACGGCATTAGAAGACGAAATCCAAATTCTAATGCTACCAAAAGACCCTAAAGACAATAATAACGTCTATTTAGAGGTTCGTGCGGGGACCGGTGGTGATGAAGCCGCTATCTTCGCTGGTGACTTATTCCGTATGTACAGCCGTTACGCTGAAACCAAAAAGTGGAAAGTAGAAGTAGTAAGTACTAACGAAGGTGAGCACGGCGGTTATAAAGAAGTCATTGCGCATATCTCTGGTGAAGGTGTATATGGTCAGCTTAAGTTTGAATCAGGTGCGCACCGTGTACAACGTGTACCAGAGACAGAGTCGCAAGGCCGTGTACATACATCAGCTTGTACAGTTGCAGTTATGGCTGAAATTCCTGAAGCGGAAGCAATTGAGATTAACCCAGCGGATATTAAAGTTGATACGTTCCGTGCATCGGGTGCCGGTGGTCAGCACGTAAATAAAACTGACTCAGCAATCCGTATTACACACATTCCAACGGGTGTGGTTGTAGAGTGTCAGGATGAGCGTTCACAGCATAAAAACCGTGCCAAAGCGATGTCTGTGCTTGGTGCACGTTTACAACAAGCTGAAGATGAAAAACGCCAAGCTGCTGAAGCATCAGAGCGTCGCAATCTAGTGGGTAGTGGTGACCGTTCTGAGCGTATTCGTACTTATAACTACCCGCAAGGTCGTATTACCGATCACCGTATTAACTTAACTCTTTATCGTTTGAATGAAGTGGTTGCCGGTGATTTAGGCAGTGTAATCGAACCACTTATGCAAGAACATCAAGCTGACTTACTTGCTGCGATGGGCGATGAATAATCGTGCCACAAAGCATAGAGCAAGCAGTTGTTGCTGCGACGGCGTTACTAACGCCTAGCAGCGACAGTGCAAAATTAGACGCCCAGGTCCTGTTATTATCCATCCTAAATAAACCTCGTAGCTACTTATTCACCTGGCCAGAAAAACACCTTACTGAACAGCAACAGCTTGATTTTGAACAGGCATGCCAACGCCGCTTAAAGGGTGAACCTGTCGCTCATATTGTCGGTTTTCGTGAATTTTGGAGCCTTCCACTTAAGGTAAACCCAACAACCTTGATTCCACGACCTGATACCGAAACGTTAGTTGAATATGCGCTAGGTCTTGACTTACCTGTTAATGCAAACGTGCTTGATTTGGGCACAGGCACAGGAGCCATAGCACTTGCGCTGGCCAGCGAAATGCCAAATTGGCAGGTGACAGGGGTAGATAGAGTGGCTGATGCCGTCGCATTAGCCCAAGAAAACCAACAGCGACTCGATATTAACAACGCCACTTTTGCTTTGAGCAATTGGTTTAGTGCGGTAAAAAAAGAAAAATTTGACTTAATTGTCAGCAATCCCCCCTATATCGAACACGATGATGAGCACTTAAGCCAAGGTGATGTGCGCTTTGAGCCACTGTCTGCATTAGTGGCCGATGACGACGGCATGGCTGATATTAAACAAATTATTACTATCGCGCGTGACTATTTGACAACAAATGGCTATCTTTTAATTGAACATGGTTACCAACAAAGTGTGAAAGTCCAAGAATTTTTTGCACAAATGTCGTATAGCCATATACTTACAGTAAAAGATCTTGGCGGTAATGACCGTGTAACGTTAGCGCAGTGGGCTCATAAATAAAAAGCTTTGCTGGGCATACATAGCCTTTGAGGATCCCAAACAATGGATGAATTTTTGTTTTCGGATGAAGCACTTGATGAAGTAAATGAAGTGGTTCAAGGTAGTTGGAAAGTCATCGTTGTTGATGATGAACCAGAAGTACATGCCGTAACAAAGCTTGCGCTCAGTGACTTTGAATTCCAAGACAAACGTCTTGAGTTTATCAGTGCCTATTCAGGAGAAGAGGCTAAGCAAGTTATTGAACAACACCCTGATGCTGCTATTGTTTTACTAGATGTTGTGATGGAAACGGATGATGCGGGCCTTAAAGTCGCTAAATATATCCGTGAAACTGCGAAGAATAATCATATTCGTATCATTTTGCGAACAGGTCAACCAGGCCAAGCACCTGAACGACAAGTTATCGTTAACTATGACATTAACGATTATAAATCAAAAACAGAACTTACCGCACAGAAGCTTTTTACGGTGGTGATGTCGAGCTTACGCTCTTATCGCGATATTTTATCTATTGAACAATCACGTCAAGGTCTTGAAAAAATAATTAAAGCGTCGCGCGATATTTTTTCAACTCATTCGTTAGAGCACTTTATTGAAGGTGTAATGCAGCAACTTACATCCTTGCTAGGCACTGTTGAGCAAGCTATGTATGCGACAAGCTTAGTTGCTAGTAACCCCCTTGATAATCAAAAAAAGCTAGTGGTTTTTTCAGGCCGAGGAGAGTTTGAGCGCAGTGAAGGTAAAGCGATTGAAGAAGTGCTCAATGATGAACAGCTCAATGCCTGCCAACAAGCTTTGAGAGATAAAACGATTGTTTATCGTGATAATTATTTATTTGCGTATTGCAGTAGTGAGTTTAACCACAATTCAATGTTGTTTATCTCAGGTATTCCAAAACATTTAACTGACACACAGCGCCATTTGATTGAAATTTTTTCGCAAAATGTTCAATTGGCGTATGAGAATGTACAGCTTCAAGCTGAAATTGAGGCGACACAACAAGAGCTTGTGTTTAGACTCAGTGAAGCTCTAGAGCAACGTTCAACTGAAACGGGTAACCATGTAAAACGTGTTTCGCATATCTGTTATGAGCTGGCGATGGGATATGGATTATCTAAACGCGAAGCTGAACTTATTCGCTTAGCCGCACCGCTTCATGATGTGGGTAAAGTGGGTATTCCTGATGCCATTTTAAATAAACCTGGCCCGCTAACAGACGAAGAGTGGGCTATTATGCAGCAACATGCTGAAAAAGGGCATCTTATCTTAAAAGACTCATCGAGAGAAATTGTCAATACAGGCGCAGTGATTGCATTGTCTCACCATGAACGTTGGGATGGTACCGGTTACCCTAAAGGCCTGAAAGGTGAGGATATTCCTATTGCAGGGCGTATTGTTGCCTTAGCTGATGTATATGATGCACTACGCCATAAACGCTGTTACAAAGAGCCTTGGTCACTTGAGGATGTTGTAAAGGAAATTAATGCACAACAGGGCAAACAATTTGACCCTAAGTTAATAGAAGTGTTTAATCAACGCGTTAAAGAAATAGAAGACGTACTCGTACGTTATCCAGATTAATTTAAAAAGTAGTATTGGGGCATATGGATTATTTAGCAGTAAAGCATACTCACATGTTATTTGCCGTGTTGAGTATTGTATTATTCTACGTTCGTTCTTTCTCACGCTTAAAAACGGGCGCACTAGCAAAAAATAAAGTCGTGTTCATAGGAAGTCATAGTATTGATACACTATTGCTTGTTTCGGCAGTTGCTTTAATCGTAATGGCAGGATTTAACCCATTAGAGCAATCATGGTTATTAGAAAAAATTATACTTGTTATTGCTTATATCGTACTGGGTGTTGTGGCTGCAAAGCAAAGCGCACAGAGTGCGAAAGTAGTATTGCTTGCTATAACTACCTTCATTTTATTAGCAATCGGTTACTTAGCTTCGGCTAAAACTGCACTTCTTCTCTAAGAATCTCTGAGCGGTATTTTGATGGCGAGTGCCGTCGTACCGCTTTTTTATATCTCATCGTTCAGTATTGGTAACTTAGGGTAAAAGTAGGTAAACTAGCACCTCGTTTTTGAAAGAGATGTAGCAGTATAAATGACCACCCCTTGGTTTGAAGATCAAAATGAATCCTATCAAGATGAGGCCTACGATGCATTTTCTTCTAAAGTGCTTTATCGTTGTATTGATGCCGAATTAAAGTGGGATACGCAAGTAGATTTAACGGCTTGTTATAAACTACTCAATGAATTTGAGCATGCGGTTTCAGTGTTTTGTGTTGAACATAAAGAGCCTCATGAACGCTTAGATAAACTTCTTGATACCTTTTATCAGCAATGGCTTTTCAGTGCTTCTAGCTTAAAAGTGCCTGAATACACTTTAAACAGCTTTAGTTATACCATTACCATGCGTAGTGGCACGCAAACAACACTGGCTATTTTACTGTGTCACTTATTACAACATGCTAACTTGGATGCTTCGGTGACCTTAGGTCAGGGTGAAGTGCAGGTGCATGTTGCCATAAGTGATGAAGAAGGTTATCTCATTGAGCCAAGTACAGGGCAGCAAAGTTGGTATATCATTCCTGAAAATGCCAGTGAGGAGAATGGCGATGAGCAAGAGCCGCTTGAACTGGTGTTTGATGAAGAGATATATAAACTTTATTTAGCTCAGCAAAAATGGTCATTCATTAGCGAAAGTAAATTTGGTCATGCGCTGCATTGCGTTGACATGCTGATGGAATTATTAGGCGATGACCCTTATGAGCGTCGTGACCGTGGCTATCTACTTAATCAGTTAGATTGCCCAAAAATGGCCAGAGATGATCTACAGTATTTTGTTAATGAATGCCCCGATGATCCCGCTATCGATATTATTCAGCACCAAATTGCTGAAATAGAAGACAACAATAATACACACCACTAGTTTTAAGGAACACTTATGACTGACGCCCACAGTGCGCTAATTACCAATGACGCAGTCGTACTTGGTTTACTCGCCGTTATTTTGGGGTTTGTTTTTAAAACCTCGCATAGCAACAACGCAGCGTGTCAAAAATTTTATAAATACGTACCCGCTTTACTGCTTTGCTACTTTTTACCATCATTATTAAATACCTTTGGTATTGTTGATGGTCATTCATCAAACGTTTACTACGTAGCATCTCGTTACTTACTTCCAGCCTGTTTAATTTTATTAACCATCAGTATCGACCTAAAGGCTATTATTAACCTTGGTCCGAAAGCATTGATTATGTTTTTAACGGGGACCATGGGTATCGTTATTGGCGGACCTCTTGCTATTTTAGTGATGAGTGCAGTTTACCCTGAAGCGGTTGGCGGACATGGCCCTGATGCCGTATGGCGTGGCATGACAACCATTGCGGGTAGCTGGATTGGTGGCGGTGCTAACCAAGCCTCTATGAAAGAGATGTTTGAAGTAGGCGGTGATATCTTCTCAGCTATGGTGACTGTTGATGTTATTGTGGCGAACTTATGGATGGCCGTACTGTTATTAATGGCTGCAAACCATAAGGCAATTGATGCTAAAACTGGCGCAGATACGCGTGCAATTGAAGATTTAAAAGAGCGCGTAGAAAAGTATCACGCTGAGCATGCGCGCATGCCTACGCTTAATGATTATATGACGATTATCGCTATTGCCTTTGGTATTACAGGCCTTGCGCATTTTTGTGCTGACTTTTTAGGACCGTACTTCGGTGCTAACTTCCCTTGGGCACAGGAGTATAGTTTAAATAGTAAGTTCTTTTGGTTAATCGTTATCTCAACCACTATCGGGATTAGTCTATCGTTTACTAAAGTTCGCCATATTGAAGCATTTGGCGCCTCAAAGGTTGCATCAAGCTTTTTATATATTCTTGTTGCTTCAATTGGTTTACACATGAATATTACCGCTATTTTTGACTCGCCAATGTACTTTGTACTAGGTGTGATTTGGATGCTAACACATGCAAGCTTGATGTTGATTGTGGCTAAATTAATCAAAGCACCGCTGTTTTATATGGCTGTGGGTTCACAAGCTAATGTTGGTGGTGCTGCATCAGCACCTGTGGTTGCCTCTGCGTTCCATCCATCGCTGGCACCGGTTGGTGTGTTACTTGCAGTTTTGGGCTATGGTGTAGGTACTTACATGGCTTATATTTGTGGTTTAATGCTACAAGCTGTTTCACCTTAAGGAATAGAAATGAACAACCAGTTAATTAAAATTAACGAGATTGAATTAGCAAACAACAAACCATTTGTGTTGTTTGGTGGTATGAATGTACTTGAATCACGTGATTTAGCAATGCGTATTGCTGAGCATTATGTTGAAGTAACTTCAAAGCTGAACATTCCATATGTATTTAAAGCATCTTTTGATAAAGCGAATCGCTCGTCAATTAATTCATACCGTGGTCCAGGTATGGAAGAAGGCTTAAAAATCTTTGAAGAGATTAAATCTACTTTTAATGTGCCACTTATTACTGATGTACACGAACCACATCAAGCAGCACCCGTTGCTGAGGTTGTTGATATTATTCAGTTACCAGCATTCCTTGCCCGCCAAACTGACCTAGTTGTTGCAATGGCAAAAACAGGTGCCATTATCAATGTGAAAAAACCACAGTTTTTAGCACCGCACGAAATGCGCCATATCATTAAGAAATTTAATGATGCAGGTAATAACAATGTTGCATTGTGCGAGCGCGGCACAAGCTTTGGCTATAACAACCTAGTGGTTGATATGCTTGGCATGGATGATATGAAGCCAATGGCGCCAGTTATTTTTGATGCGACTCATGCATTACAGCGCCCTGGTGGTCGAGCTGACTCGGCGGATGGACGTCGTGCTCAGGCGGCAGAGCTTGCGCGTAGTGGCATGGCACTCGGTCTTGCGGGTCTTTTCATTGAAGCGCATCCTAATCCTAATGAAGCTAAATGTGATGGCCCTTGTGCACTTGCATTAAGTAAGCTAGAAGGCTACTTAACACAAATGAAAGCTTTGGATGAGCTTATTAAAAGCTTTGCACCATTAGATACCAGTGCCAATGACCTGTAATATTTAATTAGTTGATGAGAAGGCGACTATGGTCGCCTTTTTTTATTTGTGTCGCTATAATCGATGCATAAGAAAAACTAATTCTAAGCTTGGTGTTTATGTCTCGTCGTTTACCTCCATTAAATGCGTTAAAAGCATTCGAAGCTGCTGCACGCCACTTAAGCTTCACCAAAGCTGCGGAAGAGCTTTATGTAACGCAAGCTGCAGTCAGTCATCAAATTAAAACGCTTGAAGAACATTTAGGTTTAAAACTCTTCCTCCGTAAAAATCGCTCTTTACTCTTAACAGAAGAAGGCCAAGGCTACTTCTTGGATATTAAAGAAATTTTTACTCAACTTATTGATGCAACAGAGAAACTACTAGCACGAGGGGCCAAAGGGTCACTCACAGTAAGTTTAACGCCAAGTTTTGCGATTCAATGGTTAGTACCTAGACTTAGTTTATTTAATGAATTGCATCCAGAAATCGACGTGCGAATTAAAGCGCAAGATCAGGATGAAAATTCACTTTCTGACGATGTAGATATTGCTATTTATTATGGTCGTGGCCACTGGAGTGGAGTGCAAACTTATAAACTCCATACTGAATACCTTGTGCCTCTATGCAGCCCACTGCTTTTAACTGGCCCTAAGCCACTTGATCAACCAAGTGATTTGGCAAATCATACATTGCTTCACGATACGACCCGTAAAAATTGGAAGACATGGATGAAAACGGCAGGGGTACGTAATGTGCAAGTTAATCAGGGCCCGATCTTTAGTCACTCATCAATGGTTTTACAGGCAGCGGTTCATGGTCAAGGTGTAGCTATAGGTAATAGTGTACTTGCAAAACCAGATATTGATGCAGGGCGTTTGGTTATTCCATTTAGTCACTCTATCGTTAGTAAAAATGCCTATTATTTAGTTATAAGAGAGTCTCAAACAGAGCTTGGCAAAATAGTCTCATTTAAAGATTGGATGCTGAGCTTAGTCGAGCAAGAACAAGAGTATTAACATGTTGCAGTGGTTTAAAAGTACAGGCAGTAAAGCCTGCGCACAATTTATATTTGCTCATGGTGCCGGTGCGGGCAGTGATAGCGAATTTATGCAAACAATGGCGAAGCTAATTAGTCAACAAGGTATTGATGTGGCGTTATTTGATTTTCAGTATATGCAAATTGCAAAAGAAACAGGCAAGCGAAGGCCACCGGATCGTGCCCCCAAGCTGCTTGCATATTTTGCAGAAGTTTTAGCTGAGCGTCAGCCTGAATTGCCGCTATTTATTGGTGGCAAATCGATGGGAGGCAGAATGGCTTCAATGCTGTGCACTGAACAGAACATTCCAAAAGTCTCTGGTGTTGTGGCTTTTGGTTACCCGTTTCACCCACCGGGTAAACCTGAAAAACTTCGCACAGAACATTTTGCAGATGTACCATGCCCGTTTTTAGTGCTGCAGGGAGAGCGAGACACGTTTGGTAATCAGCAAGAACTCGCTGAGCTTGAAATGATTAACCCGCCAGAAATTAAATTTCTCAAAGATGGCGACCACTCATTAAAGCCACGTAAAAAAAGTGGTATTACAGAACAAGAAAATTTACAACAAGCTGCGGATTATGCAGCACAGTTTATTATGAATTTAGTGGCAGGAGATGAGCAATGATCAAACTCTATTTAATGATTGGCAGCTTATTTTGCATGCTTTCGGTGATGCTTGGTGCCTTTGCTGCACATGGTTTAAAAAGCCGTGTTTCAGAATACGCAATTGGGATTTTTAAAACGGCTGCTGAGTACCAAATGGTACATGGTCTTGCTTTAATTGCCATTGCGATATTAATAAAGTGGGGTATGAACTTAAATTGGGCTGGTGGCTTTTTTATCGCGGGTACAGTGTTATTTAGCGGTAGTTTGTATTTACTCGCATTAACGGGCATGAAATGGCTGGGCCCTATCACCCCGATTGGCGGCGTTTGTTTTATTATTGGTTGGGCTATTTTGTTAGTTCAAGCCGCACGATATAAGTTTTAAGGGTTATCTATGTCGAGTGTAGTTATTTATTGTCGCAGTGGTTTTGAAAATGATGCCGCTGCTGAAATTACTTTTCAAGCTGCTGAACAAGGATTTGCAGGTTACGTAAAAACGAAACCAAATACAGGGATTGTTGTTTACGAATGTTTTGATGCTAGCCACGGCGATGAAATCATTAAAAAAATAGATTTCAAAAATATGGTTTTTGCGCGTCAATGGTTTACTGGCATCTTAGTGGATAATATGCCACTTGAAGATCGTGTTAGTGCCATTGTTGATGCTGCAGTTGATTTTCCTGAATGTGGAGACTTACGCGTAGAAACGCCCGATACCAATGAAGGGAAAGAGCTGTCTAAATTTTGTAAGAAGATATCTACTCCCCTTAAAAAAACACTTGAAAAGCGCTCGAAGGTGACACGCGAGCTGGCAGATAAAAAGCCTGTTATGCATGTTGCGTTTTTAACAAATGATTCTGCTTACGTTGGTTATTCATATACATTCAATAACTCGCCCTTTTTTATGGGGATACCACGTTTACGTATGCCAAGTGATGCACCAAGCCGTTCTACACTTAAGTTAGATGAAGCGTTTAATGTATTTATTCCACCTCATGAAGCTGAGGATCGTGTGCAAGCGGGGATGCGAGGTGTTGATTTAGGTGCTTGCCCAGGTGGTTGGACTTATCAATTGGTACGTCGCGGCATGTTCGTGAGTGCTATCGATAATGGGCCAATGAATGATGAACTAATGGAAACGGGACAAGTTAAACATTTCCGTGTTGATGGTTTTAAGTATCGTCCCGAAAAACGGAATATTAGCTGGTTAGTTTGCGATATGGTGGAAAAGCCAGTAAAAGTTACTAATCTTATGATTGATTGGGCGGTAAATGCCTACGCAAAAGAGCTTATTTTTAATCTGAAATTACCAATGAAAAAGCGCTTTGACAGTGTCTATGAATGCTTGAAGTTGATTAAAGAAGAGCTTGAAAAATACGGCGTAAGTTATGAACTCCAAGCGAAGCATCTGTATCACGATCGTGAAGAAGTGACTGTACATTTAAATGTCATAAAGGTGCCGCAAAGCTTATACAGTTAAAGAGAGGACAGAAAATGGGTAATAAACGATTAACGCTCTGCTTGTATGCTTTATTTCCCATTTTCTTAACAGCCTGCGGGGGCGGCGGTGGTGATAGTGATACGCCAACTACCCCAGCTCCCACAACCAATCAATCTCCTCAGGTTTCAATTTCGGGAGAGCAAAACCTCCAAGAAGGGCAAATAAGTTCCCTTAGCGCAACTGCCACAGACTCAGATGGCACTATTGCAAATTACAGTTGGTCGCAAACACAAGGCCCAACTAGCATTTTCACTTTTAATGCTGCTGTACTTAACTTTACTGCGCCAGATGTTGAAAGTGATACGACAATTACTTTTCAGGTGATGGTAACTGATAATGATGGGGCCTCGGCCTCGGCAAATTATACGATTAATATTCAAAATGATACCAATGCGGCACCTGTAATTAGTAGTGAACCGATAGCTGATATTACTGAATTGAGTGAAGCATCAATCCAAGTAAGTGCTGAGGATAGTGATGGCAGTATTGTATCGATTGAGTGGCAGCAGGTGCGTGGCCCTGTTATTAACTTTACACAAAATGGCCTGATAATAAATTTTACAGCACCTGAAGTACCCAGTACGAGTGAAGTTGAGTTTTTAGTTACAGCAACGGATGATAGGGGAGCATCGTCTGAGCTGTCGGTCACTTTTATGATTGTGAATGTTAATAAAGCACCAATCCTTAACGATACTAACTTTGTCTCAGAGTTTAACCAAAGCACTGAGTTCACGCTTAACGTACAAGATCCAGATAATGACGAGCTGACGGTGAGTTTTGCATCAGAGCTTGATGGTGCAACGATAACAGTTGTTGATGAAGCGAGTTTTACTTACCAGTATGTATCTGCGATTAATCGTATTTCACAGGCACCCATTAGCGTGAGTGTGTCGGATGGCATCGCCACTACACAAGCAACGATCAATGTAGCAATTATAGATAGTACTGCTGCGACAATTATCAATGTTAATCCGCAAAATAACAGCCAAGCTGTGAGCGTAAACGCAAGTTTGTCGATTGATTTTTCTGATGTGATGAAAACGAGCAGCTTATCAGTGAATGAAACGGCAGGGGGGTGTGTAGGCTCGTTGCAATTATCGGATGATGACTTTAGCTCTTGCTTAGCAATAACCTCTTTAAATTTGTCAGGCCCAGAGTCAGATACCAATACCTATTTTAATGGCGTGACGTTTTCACCAGCACTACAGCAAAATAGAACGTATAAATTGAGAGTAACTGAAGATTTAGTCAACTTTGATGATACTGCCATCAATGCGCAAGAAATAACTGAATTTAGCACTGGCAGTGATGATTTAGTAATTACGGAGGTGGTTGCAATCCGCTTTGGAACCGATGCTCCTTGGTTTGAAGTCTACAATGGCACTGGCAGTGATATCAATTTAGCCGATTATAAGGTTAGAACAAAGAGCCGAAATTCAAGTGATGGAAGTATAACCTCATCAACAATGTTTAACTTACCTAATCAACTAATAGAGGTTGGTGAGTATGCGATTATCCATAGTCGCTTTGGAGACGAGCTTTTTCATGATGCAGCAGAGCAAAATAAATACATCGCATTTATTGGTGAAGCCGGCTCTACGATTCGTCCATATTGGTTTGTAAATGGGTTTGTTGAACTTCTCTCGGGTGATGCAACAACCACCATCGATTTTGTCAGATTTGGCAATGATACGACTGAGCCAACTTCGCCAGCGCATTGGTCAACTGGCGCAGCCCCAAGTATAAATAATATCACTGGCTCAAGTATTAAGCGTGACAAAGACAGTACAGATACAGACAGCCCTTCAGATTGGATTTACAGCCTCTTCACAACACCTGCTGGTGCTAATGATTTAACGTGTGAAGACGACCTTGATCAAGACGGTATACCCGATTGTGCAGAGCTACCAGGCTCAAGCTTTGCGGGACTTCCATTATATGATTGGGGAGCGAGAGTTAATCAAAAAGATCTTTTTGTTGAAGTAGACTATATGGACAGTAGTGATGCAGGCATTATTCCGCAAAGGATAGCCCTTGAAAAAGTTATCTCGTCATTTGCCGCTGAGAATATTGTTGTTCACTTTGATGTCGGTGATTTATATCACCAAGCAACAGGTATATCAGTTGAAAATCATGATTTAGGTGGCGGTGAACAAGTTATATTCCGTCCCTATACACCTTATAATTTCAATGCAGGTGTAGAAGGTTTATTCCATTATAAAATGGCTAATTTTGATATGCGCCGCAAACCTATTTTTCATTATATGTTAATGGCAAGCAGCCTTAATGAGGATGGGAGTGTTGGTCCAGCAGGGCTGGCTGAAGTGAATGGCAATGATTTAATGATAACATTTGGAAATTGGGGCCTCTCGCTTGATAATGAAGCCTCACGTAATCTGACATATAACTATCAAGCTTCAACGATAATGCATGAGCTTGGACATAATCTTGGGCTAGAGCATGGTGGCAATAACAGTATTAACTACAAGCCAAACCACTTAAGTATTATGAACTACTTATATCAACTTCGGGGCTTACCAACCATTGGCAACAATGAAGGAGATCGCTATTACTCAAGTCGATACAGAACAAATCCAAATTGTGGCGTAGAAACGTCTGAGTTAGTGAATGGCCCATTGGGTTCACCTGAAAATTTTGTTATGTCTTTTTCGCATGGTTTAGGTGCACCTTTGCATGAAACCTCCATCGAAGAAGCTAATGGTTTGGGTTACCCAGGCTCTGTTGCTGTCGATTATAATTGTAATCTTAACCTGACAGAAACACTTAGTCAGGATACCAATGACGATGCAAGCACGAGTATATTAAACGATGTTGATGAGTGGTCATTAATAGATCTTCGTTTTTACAGTTATTTCTCTGGTAATCGATTTGGTTTAGATTTCACAGAGTTAAACACTGTGAATAACGCAAACACGTCTATTCGTCAGCGCATTATTAAAGAAGAAGCGCCGCCATTGTTTATACTCGATGAAATTCAAGCTGTGAGAAAAGCGGCTGCTGAGCAATGAAGAGACTGATTTTTGCAATTATCTTGGTGAGTTTGCAAGCGTGTGGCCCTGCAAATAATTCGCACTGGCAGATGACAACACGCTTGAATTATAACGATTATCCAGTTAACTGGCAGGCTAAGCTTGTAAGAGGCTGTGATACGTGTGAGATAAAAAAAGAGCGACTCTACGAGCCTGATGGTGTTACAGAGCTAAGTACTATCTATCAGCAAGGGCAGTGGCGAGCGCAGAATAGAAAAGCCCATAAAGCGAGACTCGTTTTTGAAATGGGGGCCCAATTTTTGCTGGTTCGCAGTCGAGAAGATGGCTTAATACAGTTAGAAAATAAGCACGCCGACATTGAAATTATCACCAAGCTTGAGCAGCCTTTTGAAGTGATCATGGGGCAGAGTCGTTATGAGGCAGTCATAACAAAGTTTGAAGAGCCGCGGGCTGATTTTGCGCTGTCAGAGCCTTTATCTGTAAAGTTGCATTACAGTGTTTTAAAAAGCCAGTAGAGTTCATATCCACTGGCTTTTTAGTGCGGATTAATGGCGATATTTGCTGCGGTAATTTTCAACCCACAAGCGCGTGCCACCGCACACAGCGACTGGCATAACAATTAAGTTAATAAAAGGGATGGCTGTTAGAATCATAACCGCCAAACCAAAGCCGTAAGAAAGCGTTTGCTTTTCTTTTAAATCATCCTTCATATCTTTAAAGCTTACTTTATGATTGTCGAATGCATAATCCTCATACTGAACCGCGTACATCCAGCAGGTAAAAAGTATCCAAAGCAATTGACCTATAACAGGTAAAATCCATAATAAAATGAAAAATCCTATCGCTCTTGGTAGATAATAGCAAAGCTTTGTCCATTCACGGCCAAGCATGCGTGGCACATCTTTCATTGTATCTAGAATGCCATCATCATTGACTTTTTGACCGGTTAAATACAGCTCGACTTTTTCACTGAGTAAACCATTAAATGGTGCAGCAATAAAGTTAGTAATAACGGTAAAGAGCATGCTGTAGCTAAATAAAATAACCAATACGGCAATCGGCCACATTAACCACTCTAACCAACTTAGCCATTCTGGAAGTAGTGAATTCATATAAGCGAAGCCGTCAGTTAGCCAGCCATATAAAAAAAATAATGAACTACCAAAAAGCACAATATTGATTAATAAAGGAATAAGTACAAAACGTTTTAGCCCTTTTTGGCTAATAAGTTTAAAGCCAGAAAAAAAGTATTCCATACCTTGAGTAAACTGCACGAGATAACCCCATATAATTACTTATTGTCAGCAGTATAAGATTTTCAACGTGTTTGAACAGCCCTTTTCCGTAACAAAGTGTTTTTAAGTGATGTTGTGTTGAACTAAGCGGTACGATGCGGGGTCTGAAAGTACCTATAAAAACGAATAATGAAAACAGCACTAGAGGATCAGTTGAGGATCCTATACTATTGTTAACATAATTAACAAAAACGACATCTTGAAAATGGGAGTTTTATGCAGTTAGTCGATTTAAATCCACATGATCCTGACGTAGTACACGTGTTTTCCGATATAGACCGACTTATAAACTCTTTATATCCAGTCGCCACAGCTCAATCATTAAGTGTTGAAGAGCTCACTGAGCCAAATGTATATGCGATAGGGTTAAAAAATGATGATGGTATTGTGGCGTGTGGCGCAATCGTGATGCAAGAGGGGAATCCGCCATATGGTGAGATTCGTCGTTTATACGTAAAACCAAGCTATCGAGGAAAGGGATTATCTCGCCGTATTATGCAAATTTTATTGCATTATGCAGGTGAGCAACAGATTCCCCTTATTCGACTTGAAACAGGCCCTAAACAAACAGAATCAATTAATTTGTATGAAAACTTAGGCTTTAGTCGATGTGGTCCATTTGGTAATTACAGCGAAAATCCACAAAGTTTATTTATGGAATTAGGCCTTAATCAGTAAATTTTTACAGCTATTTGTCATTTTAACCCACTACTAAGGCTCACCTTAAGTGGGTTTACCATTTAATTTACACATCAAAAATCACTCGTTACGAGTAAAAATTCTTGTTGGACTTGAATCACTATTTTCCTTTTAATGCGCGGCAACAACCCTTGCCGATTTCGGCACTACTAAAATAAAAGAGAAAGATAGATGAAAGAGACAACATCACTAGAACAAGCTCGCACGAGTTACAATGTTCGTCATTGGAGCCAAGGTTTCTTTGGAATTAATGATCAAGGTGATGTGTATGTTGCGCCAAAGGCCCATGCCCCGGAGCAAACCATTGCACTAATCGATATTGCACAGCAATTACAAGACAAGGGCTTAAGCTTGCCTGCGTTGGTTCGTTTTCCACAAATTTTACATCATCGTGTACATAGTTTATGTCAGGCATTTAACACGGCAATTGAAAATTATGGTTATCCGAAAGACTATTTGCTTGTTTACCCAATTAAAGTAAACCAACAGCGTGAAGTTGTTGAAGAAATTGTGGCAAGCCAAGCTGATATTGAAAAGAAACAATTGGGTCTAGAAGCGGGCAGTAAACCTGAGCTATTAACTGTATTAGCAATGGCAGAAAAAACCAGTGCGGTGATTGTATGTAATGGCTACAAAGACCAAGAATACATTCGTTTAGCATTGATTGGCGAAAAGCTAGGTCATAAGGTTTACATTGTTCTCGAAAAATTGTCTGAGCTTGACATGGTGCTTAGCCAAGCAAAAGAGTTAAACGTAAAACCGCGCATTGGTATTCGCGTACGTTTAGCATCGCAAGGTAAAGGTAAATGGCAAGCAAGTGGTGGCGAAAAATCAAAATTTGGTTTATCGGCATCGCAAGTATTGAGTGTAGTTAATCGCTTAAAAGCGTCTGATCAACTTGATTTGATCCAGCTTGTGCATTTCCACTTAGGTTCGCAAATGGCCAACATCCGCGATGTCCGCTTAGGTGTGAGTGAAGCTGCGCGTTTTTACTGTGAGTTACGTAAATTAGGCGCACAAATTGATTGCTTAGATGTGGGTGGTGGTTTAGCAGTAGATTATGACGGTACACGCAGCCAGTCTCATAATTCAATGAACTACAGTCTAAGTGAATATGCTAATAACATCGTATACACCATTGGTGATACCTGTAAGTTATATGAGCAGCCAATGCCGCGCATTATTTCTGAATCCGGTCGTGCGTTAACAGCGCACCATGCTGTATTGATTTCGAATGTGATTGGCACTGAAAGCTATGTACCAGAAGACATTCAAGCGCCAGCCGCTGATGCACCCCTATTATTAAAGAATATGTGGACATCATGGCAACAGTTAAGTGATGACAATGACGACCGTGCATTAATTGAGATTTATCATGATAGCCAAGGCGATTTAGCTGAAGCACATAATCAGTTTGCACTAGGTTTGTTAGATTTAACAGAGCGAGCATGGGCGGAGCAAGTTAACTTACGTGTATGTTATGAACTTAACAAACATATGGATAACAAAAACCGTTTCCATCGCCCGATTATTGATGAATTAAATGCGCGTTTAGCAGATAAGTTTTTTGTGAACTTTTCATTGTTTCAGTCATTACCGGATGCATGGGGTATTGATCAAGTGTTTCCTGTTCTACCATTAAGTGGCTTAACAGAAGCACCACAAAAACGTGCCGTGTTACTTGATATTACGTGCGATTCAGATGGCGCTATGGAGCACTATGTAGACGGCCAAGGTATTGAAAGCACATTACCTGTGCCAGCATTTAGCGAAGAAAAACCTTATTTAATGGGCTTTTTCTTAGTCGGTGCTTACCAAGAAATTTTAGGTGATATGCACAACCTTTTTGGCGACACACATAGTGCAATTATAAAAATGGATGAGCAAGGTCAAGCGCAAATCACCGAAATAAACGAAGGTGATACGGTTGCGGACATGATGCGTTACGTACATTTAGATGTAGAAAGCTTCCAGCAGTCTTACGCCCAGCTGGTGGCAGCTAAATTGCCAGAAACTGAGCAGCAAAGCGTATTAGATGAGCTGCAAACTGGCTTAAATGGTTACACTTATTTAGAAGAGTTATAAGCAATGTCGACATTGTTTGATCACACAGATCATTCATTATATTCAAACGGCATGACGTTTTTACGTCAACCGATGGTGCAAAACATCACTGCAATCGATGCCGATGTGGTGGTGTTAGGTTTACCCTTTGATTTGGCAACCTCAGGGCGCCCAGGTGCACGTTTAGGGCCAGATGCAATTCGCCGTGCCTCAGTGCACCTAGCATGGGAAGAAACCAAGTACCCGTGGACGTTCCCGTTGTTCGAGCGTTTAAAGTTAGCGGATGCAGGTGATTTTACTTACCCAGTAGGCGACCCAGAGTATTTTACCGCGCAATTAGAATTAGCGGCTGAGCAAATTCTTCGCCAAGGTAAAACATTATTGGGTTTAGGTGGCGACCACTTTGTGACTTTGCCACTACTACGTGCCCATGCTAAGCAACACGGTAAGATGGCATTAGTTCATTTTGATGCCCATACAGATACTTATAGCAATGGCTCACGTTATGATCACGGTACCATGTTTTATCATGCGCCGATGGAGGGATTGATTGATGTTGAGCACAGCATTCAAATCGGTATTCGTACTGACTTTGATCAGAGTAAGCATGAGTTTGCAGTGATTGATGCGATGGCAGCCAATGATTTGCCAGCACAAGATATCGCAGAGCAAATCAAAGCACGCGTGGGTGACTTACCTGTGTACTTAACCTTTGACATTGACTGCCTTGATCCCGCATTTGCGCCAGGGACAGGCACCCCAGTGTGTGGTGGCTTAACTAGTGATAAAGTACTTAAAGTACTTCGAGCATTGAAAGGGATTAATATTGTCGGTATGGATGTGGTTGAAGTCTCACCATCCTATGACCAAAGCGAGTTAACGGCGATTGCAGCAGCGACCATTGCCAATGAGTTACTACATTTGTGGGCTTTGAAGCACAAATACTAAATGAGAGAGACAAAGAGCGCCATTCGGCGCTCTTTTTTTGATATTTGATAAGCAGCTATGCGCTTCGTACATCAACCTTTAACTTAAGTTTTTGCCCAGGTTGAATGTATTTTTGCCCTGCTAATGAGTTCCACTTAACAATATCTTCTACAGAAACATTAAACTTGGCAGCAATTCGCGCTAACGAATCACCGCGACGCACTTTATAAGTAATGGTGCGCTCTTTGCTTTGTGTAGCAGCAAGTTGTGACTTTTCTTGTTTATATACAGTGAGTTTTTGACCAACACGCAGTACTGAATCTTTTTTCAGTTTATTCCATGTTGCAAGCTCTGCAATGGTCACATCATACTCACGGCTGATATCCCACAGTGTATCGCCACTGGCGACTTTATGACTCAGCTTTTTACGTGTTGCTTTATTCGCTGCCATACGTACTGATTTTGGTAAATGCTGGCTATTGATTTCACCGTCACTGAGTGGCACAAGTAACTGCTGACCAACACGAATAGTATTTGATGAAAGCTTATTCAGCGTTTTTATCGCGCTTGCGCTCGTTGAAAACTTTTTCGCTATCACTGATAAGCTATCACCACGGGCAACCACATATTGCTGCCAACGTAGGCGATCTTTTTGCTCGGTTTTAGCTAGTTTGTCAGAAAACGCTTCAACTTTATCAGACGGTAATAATAAAAAGTGTGGACCGTTTGGATCCGTTGCCCAGCGATTAAAACCAGGGTTTAAGCGGTACAGCTCAGTTAAGCTAATATCAGCCATATCAGCGGCAAGTGCTAAATCAATTTGGCTACCGATATTAACGGCTTCAACTACTTGCGCGTTGATAATCGGTTGCCATTTCACACCAAATTCGTCACTGCGTTTTACAAGATCAGACAGAGCCAAGAGCTTTGGTACATACGAAGTGGTTTCTCGTGGCAGGTCTAATGACCAAAAATCGGTAGGTAAGTGTTTTTTGCGGTTCTTTTTAATCGCACGCAGTAAACGACCTTCACCTGAGTTATAGGCGGCAATAGCATTTAACCAATCACCTTCCAAGGTCTTGTGTAAATATGATAAGTAATCAAGCGCTGCACGCGTCGATTGCACAATGTCACGGCGACCGTCGTACCACCAGTTTTGTTTTAAATCGAAACGCTCACCGGTTTGTGGCATAAATTGCCAGATGCCAGAAGCACTGCGGTGTGAATAACCAAAGGGGTCAAAGGCACTTTCAACAATGGGTAAAAGCGCTATTTCAATTGGCATTTCACGCTTTTCAACTTCTTCGACAATAAAGTAAAGGTATGGCTCTGCGCGTTTTGCGATGCGGTCAAGGTATGCTTGATGACGTGCATAGTAATTACGCTCAGCAACTACAGGACGGTTTTGTGGCACATCAATAGATAGCTGATAACGAATACGTTCCCATACATCGTCAAAAACTGGTGGTGGCGCATCAATATCAGTTAACTGTTGGTATTGTGCGTTGATCATCAATGCATCATTGACATCACTTGGACTGGCACCACCCAGTTGCTGCTCAACATCATTATTAGCAATGTTAGGTTGTGCAGTATCAGAAGTTGTTAGTTGACAACCACTTAAAGCCAGCGCGAGTGTAAAAACTAGAGGAGATCTATACATATATACCCATACATCAGGTAAAAAAACTCGGCGAATATTACCTGCTCTGAGAACATATTGCCACTTTATGACCAGTTTATGTCAGCTTATTGTTGCAAGATGCTGATCTAAATCTACAAAATTGTAACTGAAGTCATGCTTGTTTTTTTAAAAATTATCTTTCCAAGCCCTGAGACCTGCAAAGCGTTGCCAAGGTTCATCAAGATTTAAATTATTTTTTAGCTCATTGGGAAGTTCATCAGTGATATTAGGCAAGTGGCTACGTAAGAATGGGTTTATTTGCTTTTCTACACTTAACTTAGTTGGTAAGCTTATTTCATTATTAGCACGCAGTGTATCGACTTTCTCACTGTAATTGGCTAAGTATTCATTCGTTGGCTCAACCGCCTTAGCAAAGGCCAGGTTTGCTTGTGTGTATTCGTGCGTGCAGTAGATTTTACACTCATCCGGCAGGGCTCTTAATTTACATAAAGAGTGCCACATTTGCTCGGCACTACCTTCAAATAACCGCCCACAACCTGCACTAAACAGCGTATCGCCAGTAAAACTTAGCTCATCATGTAAGTAACAAATGTGATCCAGAGTATGGCCAGGAGTTGCAAGTACGGTAAAGGTGTAATTATATACGGTGACTTTATCTGCTTCTAACACACCATGATTAATGCCTTTGAACGGACTGTGCTTAGGACCATAAACGGGAATAGTTGGGAATGTTTTTACCAGCGCAGCCACGCCGTCAGTGTGGTCATAATGGTGGTGGGTAATTAAAATCCCCGCGAGTGTTAAGTTATGCTCGCTTAGGTAGTTTAATACGGGCTCAGCTTGACCTGGGTCAACCACCCATGCTGTTTGTTCACTTTCATTTGTGATACACCAAATATAATTATCAGAAAAGGCTTTAATTGCTTTGACTTGCACCATGTTTAATTGCTCTATAAAGTGACAGTTAAGATACAGTATAACGAGCTCAGAAAATGAAACCAGCCCTTAGTTTTCAAGAAGGTCCTAAG
Organism: Pseudoalteromonas sp. CO133X; assembly: GCA_004208945.1. Lineage (GTDB taxonomy): Bacteria > Pseudomonadota > Gammaproteobacteria > Enterobacterales > Alteromonadaceae > Pseudoalteromonas. The sequence goes on from SGPE01000026.1 coordinate 28,293, forward strand.
CCATACTCATGGCAGCAGTTCCCTCATGGTGACTATTTACGTGCTGAAATAGAGCGTAAGTTAGTTCCATGGTTGCCACGCATGTTCGGTTATCACATGTTAAAGCTTGGTAATTTAAGTGGTGAAATAGCAACCAGTGAAAGTCCTATTAAGCATCAAGTTTGCGTCGCAGAGCAGGGGTTATTTACCGGTGTAATTGCGGATGTCGATGAGTTACCTTTTTATGAGCACAGTGTTGATGCTTGCATATTATCTCACTGCTTAGAATATCATTCAGATCCGCACCATATCTTACGTGAGGCGCATCGTACTTTGATCCCCGGTGGCTATATTGTGATCACAGGCTTTAACCCGTTTAGCTTGTGTGGGTTGGCGCAGTTATTACCTTTTAGTCGCCAAAAGCTCCCTTGGACAGGGCGCTTTTTTACACCATCTCGTGTAAAAGATTGGTTGAATCTTTTAGGTTTTGAAATTATTTCCGATGAGCGTTTTATCCATTCATCGCTTGCCAGAGGCAACCGCTTATCGCGCTTTGCAGCGTGGAGACGTTTTGGCCAACAATACTTAAAACCTATGGGAAGTGTGTACATTTTAGTGGCACGAAAACGGGTTGCTCCGCTTACACCAATTAAACCTAAGTGGCATGCAAGGCCCCAATTTTCGCCAGTAAAAGGAGCGGGGCTCAGACAAACATCAAAGCAGCACTGTGAGCGGGATAGCTAAATAGTGCTGCTTACTATCTGTTTTGCTTGGGTACTGACCTGCACGAATATTTAATTGAATAGAGGGGTGCAGCAGCTTTGGTACAGCTAAAGTTGCATCTCGACCTTCACGAGTCGCAATAAAGCTTTGTTTATCCCCTTTTAAATGAATGTTTTGCTCACGCTGTTCTTTCACTGTGGTGTTGTTCGCAAGAGGGCGACCGTCTGGTTGGTAGTCATGACACATCCAAAGTAGGGTATCGTCAGGTAAGGCTAAAATTCGTTGTAATGAATCATATAGCTTTTGCGCACTGCCGCCAGGGAAGTCGCAGCGGGCTGTACCGCTGTCTGGCATAAAGAAGGTGTCACCGACAAATGCATTGCCATCAATGTGATAACACACGCTGTCAGGCGTGTGGCCAGGCGTTGCAATCACATCAACCGTGTATTCACCCAGTTGAAATTGTGTTTTATTAGCAAATAAGGCATCAAAAGGTTCACCATTGCATGGCATATCTAAATTATAAAGTTGGCTAAAGTGCTTTTGAACCTGTGTGATCCCTTCGCCAGTGCCGAGCTTGCATGGGTGAGTATCTTGTAATTGCTGCTTGATATAACTTGCCGCAGTGATATGGTCAGCATGGGCATGAGTTTCAAGTAGCCATTGTAATGTCAGCTGCTCAGTCTTTATGTAGCTTATGATCTCATTGGCTGTGGTAAAACTTAACTCACCACTTGGCATATCAAAATCAGCAGGCGCATCAATTAGTAAGCAATCTTTAGTGTGTTCACAACTGACTAAGTAACAGAGAGTGGCGCTTTGTTGATGAAAGAAAGAGTGAATGCGCAGAGCCATAAAAAGTCCTTAGTTATAAGTTATAGCTAAATCTTATATCATATAACAAAAATATAAAACGGCTTGCGCTAAGTTTATTTCAAGGGCTTTTAATTACCGTCGTAACCTGTGTCTTCAAGTAAATCATTGCTGCCAGCTGCTTCACGAGCAAGATCGTCAACAATCTCATTATACTTATTGCCGCTATGGCCTTTTACCCAGCGCCATTCTACGCTGTGTTGTTGGCAGGCAGCATCAAGTCGTTTCCATAAATCGACATTTTTAACAGGTTTTTTTGCTGCGGTTTTCCAGCCGCGTTTTTTCCAATTTTCGACCCATGATTCAATACCTTGTTTTACATATTGGCTATCGGTGGTCAGAATGACATGACAAGGGCGGGTGAGAGTTTCAAGTGCGACTATGGCTGCGAGCATTTCCATCCGATTATTGGTTGTTAAGGTATAGCCTTGACTTAATTGCTTCTCGTGGCCGTTGTATCGCATCACGATGCCATACCCCCCAGGCCCTGGATTACCTAAACATGATCCATCGGTGTAAATCTCTACGGTTTTCTGCACTGTTTTACCTTGATATTGTGTACAATAAAGTGATGATAGAACGATACCAGAGTCAGGCTTAAGACGATATGGCACATAGACAAATAGTTTTAGATACAGAAACCACGGGTATTGACCCAAAACAAGGCCACCGCATTATTGAGATTGGTTGTGTTGAGCTTGTTAACCGCCGTCTTACTGGCAACAACTTTCATGTGTACATCAATCCACAGCGTGAAATTGAAGAAGAAGCGATAGACGTTCACGGTATTACCAATGAATTTTTACGCGATAAACCTTTGTACCACCAAATTGCCCATGAGTTTTTAGAGTATATTCGCGGCGCTGAACTTGTTATTCATAACGCAGCGTTCGATATCGGCCATATGGACAATGAGTTTGCATTGTTAAATCAAGGTTTTCCAAATACTGCCGATGTATGTAGTGTGCTGGATACTTTGAAAATGGCGCGTGACTTGCACCCAGGTCAAAAGAATAACCTTGATGCACTTTGTCGTCGTTATGATATTGATAACTCAAAACGTACCTTACACGGCGCATTACTGGATTCTGAGATCCTAGCGGATGTTTACTTAGCAATGACAGGGGGTCAAGTTAAGTTAAACTTAAATCAGAATAAAGATGAAGGTTCTGAGCAACAAACTGGGGGGATTCGACGCTTAAGTGCTGACAGAGCCCCTTTAGTTGTATTAAGAGCTACAGAGCAAGAACATGCCGCTCATGAAGAACGTTTAGACTTGGTCGCTAAAGGCGGTGAGTGTTTATGGCGGGCAGAATAAGGTAATAAAATGAAAAAATTATTTCTAGCGGGATTGCTATGTACGTTGCCCTTAATGGGTATATGCGCGGAACAAGATAAAATAACGCCATTGGAGCGAGATGGGATTCAAAATGAGATCCCCCTGCTAGAAAATCGTTTTCGCATTGATCACAAAGTCGAAAAAATTACCTTACTCTTCTTTCGTGAAAGAGGAACCCCCGCGGTTGTATTAGTTAGACCCGATGGTAGCAAGTACCATGTGACCGAGTCATTGAACAATGATGATTTGGATTGGCATGATGAGATGACCTATGACCTAATCACCATAGCAAACCCAATGCCTGGGCCTTGGCAGGTTGTTGGCAGTATTTTACCTGATAGTCGGATTATTGTGATGGGGGAAATTGAGTTAAGCGTGGATCCACTTCCCCCTGTATTATTTCGTGGTGAAACAATAAAACTAACAGGGCGTGTACTCAACGATGGCGAGCCAATAGAAGTCGGGCAATTTAGAGATGTTATTAGCTTACATGTAGACTTTGTAAGTACAAATAATAGTGACTATGCTAACTTTGGAGCGGGGACGCAAAGTATAACCGACTTTAAAGATGATGGGCGGGGCTTTGATGAGCGGCCTCTTGATGGCGTCTTTACGGGTGAATTTCAGTTATCCTTTCCGGCTGGAGAATGGCAACCAGAACTTTATATAGAAACACCTATCCTTAAACGCACTGTAGTACAGAAACCTATTGTTATTCATGAACCGCCATTTAGTTACGAGATGACACTGGCTGAGCATGAAGCAGATGACCATTTGCTCACTATAACTCTTAATCCTGAGGTGATTAAACCTGAAACGGTATTAGTCCAAGGGAAAATCTATTACCCAAATAATGAAGAGCAGATGTTTTCTATGGATGCGAAGGCATCTCAGACACGTCAGCTCGCTATTAAAAATTATGACTGGGGGCGATACAGTGTTGAGTTGTCAGTATTTGGTAGCAATATAAATGATCGAGAATTTATGGCTACATTGCCCACCTATAAATTTGAGATTGATAGGCCAATCGAAGTTGTACCTGAAATTGTTCGCCCTGAAATTGATTTAGAAGCGCAAGCAGAGCAACAACGAATCCTCGAAGAAGAGCAAAGAGCATCAACAATGTTAATGATAACGTTAATTGTTGTTGGAAATTTAACCGTCTTGTTGTTAGGCTGGCTAGCAATTCGAGTTTTTGTACAAAAGAAACCGCTTAAATTTAAATTTTCTTTGCCATTTTTAAAGAAAAAAAACCAAACGAGTAATGACGAACAGACAGCCGGTGAAAAAGAAGTTGGCAAAAATGGCTCAAAAAATGATAAATCAGGTGAAATTTTAAACCTTTCGATGTCAGATGACTAAAAAACCTGTAAAAAAACAAAAAAGCCCTTGACGAACTAGAGGGTGATTCGTATTATTCACGCCGCTGTCAGGGGAGACTCTCTCAGCAACGAAAATGTGGAGTGGTAGTTCAGTTGGTTAGAATACCGGCCTGTCACGCCGGGGGTCGCGGGTTCGAGTCCCGTCCACTCCGCCAATTTTCGACAATTTGTAAGTATGTGCTGGAGTGGTAGTTCAGTTGGTTAGAATACCGGCCTGTCACGCCGGGGGTCGCGGGTTCGAGTCCCGTCCACTCCGCCA
>SGPE01000025.1 GCA_004208945.1 Pseudoalteromonas sp. CO133X
ACTCGATATCGATGACATTGACTCACTTATCGACGAAGCCGCAGAAGAGCAATCGGATGAGCCAGCTCAAGTTGAGCTAGACGCGGATGCACTTGTTGATGAAGACGACATTGATGATGCACTTGATGTCGATGACATTGACGCACTTATCGACGAAGCCGCAGAAGAGCAAGCAAATGAGCCAACACAGGTTGAGCCAGACGCGGATGCACTTGTTGATGAAGACGACATTGATGATGCACTCGATGTCGATGATATTGACGCACTTATCGACGAAGCCGCAGAAGAGCCAGCACACGTTGAACCAGATGCGGATGCACTTGTTGATGAAGACGAGATTGATGATGCACTCGATATCGATGACATTGACGCACTTTTCGACGAAGCCGCAGAAGAGCAAGCGGGTGAGCCAGCACAGGTTGAGCCAGATGCGGATGCACTTGTTGATGAAGACGAGATTGATGATGCACTTGATGTCGATGACATTGACTCACTTATCGACGAAGCCGCAGAAGAGCCAGCACACGTTGAACCAGATGCGGACGCACTTGTTGATGAAGACGAGATTGAAGATACACTCGACGTTGATGATATTGACTCGCTTACCGATGAGGATGAATTAGATGATTCACTCAATGGTGATGACGAATTAGCGCTTGATGATATTGATGAGCTAATACAAGAGGCAAATGAATTAAAGCAAGATACGCAGGCACAAATTTCAGAACTCTCTGATTCAGAGCCCTCATCTGAGCATGATGAAAATCTCACTGATTCACTCGAAGATCTTGCTGATGCAGAACAAGCAATTGATGATACTCGCGTAGAAGAGCTTGCATCGGAGTTAAACGATGATGCAGACATTGACGAAGTTGATATTGATGAAGCTATCAATACTGACTTTAGTGAAAACAGTGATGACTTGCTAGATGATGACGACAGTTTAGATGAATATGATGATCCATCATTAAAGAGTGTTGATGAGCTTCTTAGCGAAATTGGGGAAGAGGAAGAGTATGTCGCTGCACCAGACTGGTCAATAGATGAGCCAAATGAAGATTTTGAAGAAGTAGAAATCGATCTTGGCGATGATCCGCTCGCTGAAGAAGAGCGTGTCGATGACGTTGATTTAGACGCTGAAGATGAGCCATTATCACAAGATATGGTTACCCCAAGCCAAGAGTTGGAAGAGTATCCAGAGCTTGAATTTGATGAGTTAGAAGCAGGCGAGGTTGTTGACGAAACAACCAATGAAACAGAGTTAACACCGAGTCAAGCGGAGCAAGACTTAGCAGACTCTCTTGCTGCGGCGGGTGTCGATCAGCTAGATGATGACTTTGACGATGAGATTCTCATCGACAATGAGTTTACAGAAGATGACTTAATTGACTCTGATGAAGAGAACACACAAGAAGGTGATAACCTACTTGATTTAGGTACTGAGCACGAACAGGAGCAGACACTAGCTGATAAAGAGCCAGCTTCAACGGATGACTTCAGTGATATTTCAGATGATGATATCGACGATGATTTCATGGCTGATCTTACGCAAACAGACTTTGATGCGTTATTAAATGAACTTGCAGAACCTGATGATAGCCATGTTGCCGATGCCAGCGAATTTGATGTTGATTTTAATGCGCTTCTAAATGAAGACCTACAAATTGACGACTCAAATAGTGACGAGTTAGAAACCACAGAGCCTAACAGCACTTCACCAGATACCTCGGCCAGTGATGAGTTTGTGGATATTGATTCATTGCTCGAACAAAGTGATGATGAAGCGCTTGATTACGAGCCTTATGACGATGTGGATATGGATGTCGGCTTAAGTGACTTTGATGACTTACTAGCAGGTGATAACCCAACAGACGTTGATGCAGAGAGCGGTGGTTATTCTGCCAAGCTTGATTTAGCAAGAGCATATATTGAAATTGACGATTTTGATTCAGCTTTACAGGCTATTGAAGATGTCATCAACAACGGCCCAGATGAAGTGCAAGCAGAGGCACAGTCGCTAAAGGCGAAGCTTAACGGGTAAGGTCATTTTAGACTAGAAAACCGAGCTATTTGAAGTGACCCCCACTAGTTGGATAATCCAATTACTGGGGGTCTTTTTATGTCCTAAAATCACCGTGCTTCATATGGTGAAAAAATTGACTCTTGCCTAGTTCATCACTTGCTTCTTACAGTACACAATCTAATTATCATTAATAAATAATGCAGCTAACTTGTTAAAATTAAAAAGTGAGCGCTATTTTTGGGTTTTATGTAATTGGAAATTTGGCTTAGTGTTATGACGTAAGCTTGGTATTCATTTAATGACACATACCGACAGGTAAGCAGAATGAAAAAACAAGTAGGAAGTTGTATTAAGGAAGAGGAATGAAATACCTAATAACTCTCATATTATCTCTGTCGATGAATAAGGCAAAAATTCGAACAATCAAATTCAATTTCATTCATCGAATCTGATTGTTCGAGTTAGCGTCATTCAGCGAATGCTTAATTATTTCCTATCTTCTAAACGGCGAGCTTTGAAGTCAGAATCAGCTTTCCACTTTGGCCAATCACCGTTATTGGCAAGCTTGGCAGCAATATCAACAATGAGTTCAATATCTTGCTCAACGCCACCCATTGACCATTGTGGCGAATAGTCATCTGCTTCTTTATGGTATTTATGAGCAATGTAGTCTGGGTCGGTATCACCTAGGCTCATAAACAACAAGCTAGGCACACCTTGTTTAGCTAAAGAGAAGTGGTCTGAGCGGAAAAACAGGCCGTTTTGAGGACGAGGGTCCATTTTAACGTGGCGGCCTTGTGCTTTGGCTGCATCAGCTAGGTAGTCTTCCATTTCAGACATGCCTTTTCCATATTGTAAAATGTAATCAACGCCATCAAGCACATTCATGCCATCAATGTTTAGTAGTGCCACCATGTGTTTTGTAGGCACAATCTCACCGGTAGCAAATTGCTCAGAGCCAATTAAGCCAGTTTCTTCTGCGGTGAAGTTGGCGAAGATAATAGAGCGTTTAAATGGTTTTTTCTTGTGCATTTCACTAAGAATGCGAGCAATTTCAACTGTCGCTGCGCTCCCAGATGCATTATCAACAGCACCATTGTAAATCTTCAGCCCATCATCAGTTTGCTTGGTACCAAAATGATCCCAATGTGCACCAATGACAATGTACTCATCAGGGGTTTCACTACCAGTAAGCGTTGCAACCACATTATGAGATTTTGCTTGTGAAATATCACTTTTAAGCGTCAGTTCGGCCTTAGCTTTTAAATCAACTGGTCGAAAGTCTGCTTTTAATGCGTTGGCTTTTTCAGTTTGATAATCAAAACCTGCTTGCGCGAATATTTCATTGGCAGCTTGTTCATCAATCCAACCCATAACAGGGATGTCTGAGGCATTGTTAGCTTGGTCAATTAAGGTATATTTACTGCCCGTGTTAGAGCTTTCTACAACGCCCCAAGGGTAAGCAGCAGGGGCTGTTTCGTGGACGATGAAAACAGCTTTGGCACCCTGACGTGCGCCTTCTTCGTATTTGTAAGTCCAACGACCGTAATAGGTCATCGCATTACCAGTGAATAGCGTCTCATCTTGAGTAGCAAAACCTGGATCATTAACAAGTACTATGATTGTTTTGTCTTTGACATCAATATCGGCAAAGTCATTCCAATTATATTCAGGTGCATTAATACCGTAGCCAACAAACACAACATCAGAACCATCAATATTAATTTCTGGATTAATTTGTTGAGTGCGAGCAGTAAAGTCACTGCCTGCATTGAAACTTAGATCACCGACTTTCAATGTCATGTTTTGATCAGGCGTGAGTTTCGCCATAGTAACAGGTTGCAAAAACTCGCCTTTGTAGCTGCCTGTTAGGCCAAGTTTTTTATATTCATTTGCTAGGTAGTTAATTGTTAGTGTTTCGCCTTCCGTTAGCGGTCCACGACCTAAAAATTCATCAGAAGCAAGTGTTTTAATATGTGAGCGTATATTATCAATGCTCACAGTTTCATTGTTTATTACGCTTTCACTAGTATTTGATGCAGGCTCTGAGCAGCCCGCTAAACCAACTGCAAAGGCTAGGCTTGCGTATTTTAAGTAGGTTATCATTATTTTTTCTGGTTTGTTGAACAGAGTCTCACTATATTGGTAGGAAGTGAGACTGTCTAGAAAGACGCTTTCAATAACTAATTATTCAAGATGAAAGGATAGTCATGCACTTCGCATCCTTTCAATTTTACCACCATGCTTTATCGATAACAGAATCTTGAATTCTGAATATCTCACCAACTAGCGGTGTGCTGAGCGAAACTTGCTCTTGTGCGGCTTTTTTTGCAACGCGCCTTAGTGGGTCATACCATGCATGAAAGGCTAAGTCGAAAGTACCATTGTGAACAGGCACCATCACATCGCCTTTGAGGTCTAAATGGGCTTGTACAGACTGCTCGGGTGTCATGTGAATATCAGCCCAATCTTTATCATAGGCACCTGTTTCTATAAAAGTAATATCAAATGGTCCATAGCGGTCGCCAATTTCTTTAAAACCTGCAAAGTAACCCGAATCTCCACTGAAGTAAAAGCGCTTATTGTTGACCTTAATTGCCCATGAACCCCATAGTGTTTTGTTGCCATCAGTTAAACCACGGCCAGAGAAGTGCTGTGTTGGTGTAAAAATAATTTGGCTATTTGCCGTATTTTGCTCTTGCCACCAATCAAAACTATGCACTTTTTGTTCATCAACGCCCCATTTTTTAAGGTCGTTTTCGACACCAAGCGGCACATAAAAAGACGCCGTTTTATCGACTAGTTGTTTAATTGCCGCTTTATCTAAGTGGTCATAATGGTTGTGTGAAATAAACACTTTCGCGATGTTTGGTAACTCTTCAATGCTGATCGGTGTTGGCTGAAAGCGTTTTGGACCCATGAATGTAAAAGGCGAAGCGCGCTCTGAAAACACCGGATCAAATAGCCAGTATTCGCCATACACTTTCGCTAAAATAGATGAATGACCTAACTTTACAAAATGCACTGTGTCATTTGATAAACGCTCAAGTTGTGCATTAGAAACAGAGTGCATTGGAAGCTCGCCTTTAGGCTCAGCATCAATTTTCTTTTCAGTAATGAATCGTTTGAAGATACCTAGTGTTTTCTTAAAGCTAGGTCTTTCAACTTGAGCGCTATTGTGAAACTTGCCGTCTGTTAATTGTGCTGAGTGGCTGTTGTTACTCACACCTTCAGCAACTAATTGATTATTCATAATAAACACTCCCATCACGATGCATAGAGCGGCGATTGCTAGCCATTTAAGAAATTTCATATTGTCACCACAAGTAAACTACACAGTGTAGTTTTTCATGGTTTACATTAAAAGTAAACTATATAGTGCAATTTTTGTTTTTGCGTTACACTAGCTAGGTAATCGGAGGGGTCGATGAAATTATCACAAAGAAAGCGATTAGATATTTTAAATGCTGCAGAAACTCTTTTCTTTCAGCAAGGGTTTGAGCATACCAGTATGGATCAGGTAGCGAGTTTAGCAGGGGTTTCGAAGCGAACGGTTTACAACCACTTTGAGAATAAGGATGTGTTGTTTCAGGCTATTTTAGTCTTTATGTTTGAAAAGGTACGTAAAGATAATGCTGTGCTTTTTAATAGCGATAAACCCGTCAATGAGCAGCTTACACAAATAGCTGAACAAGAAGTTGCTTTATTAACGTCTAAGGAGTTTTTAAAAGTAGCAAAAGTTGCTTTTATGCAGATGTTACAGCAGCCTGACTTGGCCAAATCACTTGCTAACAATAGTATGGGATGTATGCAAGATTTAGTGGCGTTTTTAGAACAAGCTACGCTCGCTCAGAAATTACAAGTTGAAGATGCAGAGTTTGCAGCTAAACAGTTTGTCTACCAATTAAAGTCATTAATTTTTTATCCGTTACTTTATGGTTTTGAGCAACAAGACAGTAAAGCTAACGCAGAGATTATTAGGCAAACGGTTAAAATGTTTTTAGCCCGATACCAAGTTTAAGGACTGCAAATGAAAACAGGGATTGTCGTACTCGGCGCACCTAATGAGGCGGATGGCAGCTTATCGGTAATTGCAAAAAGTCGTTGTGATAAAGCATTCGAGGTGTATTTAAATAACCCAGGTAGCTATATTTTATGTACTGGGGGTTACGGTAGTTTTAATCTCAGTGCTCACCCACATGGTTATTTAACGCAACGATATTTAATGAGCTTAGGTGTTGCTGAAAAAGTTTTTTTAGATAATGCACCCAGCCGGTTTACGTTAGAAGATGCGACACTTGCAAAACCTATTTTAGAAGCAGCGGGCATTCAAAAGTTAATTTTAGTCAGTTCAGAATTTCACATTGAACGTGTTGGGTATGTTTTTAAGCACGTGTTTCCCTCTATGATTTTGCAGAGTGTGTCGGCTATAACGCCCATCTCTGAAGCTGAACTTGTGAAACTATACGCTCATGAGCAGTTTGCAATGCTCAGAGAAGAAGAGAATATTAATCAACTAAAAAGCCGCGAATTATAAAATATCGCGGCCTTTTTTAGTTTTATATACTGGCGTATTATTTTACTTCTTTACCAGCTGCTTGTTGGTCAGCATGATAGCTTGAGCGAACAAACGGGCCGCAGGCAGCATGCGTAAAGCCAATCTCATCTGCATAGTCTTTTAAAGCATCAAACTCTGCTGGTGGCACGTAACGCTTTACTGCTAGATGGTGTTTAGACGGTTGCAGGTATTGACCTACAGTTAGCATATCAACGTTATTTTCGCGAAGGTCGCGTAGCACTTCTTCAATCTCGCTAATTTCTTCACCTAAACCTACCATCAAGCCAGACTTTGTTTTCACATTAGGGTGTGCTTCTTTAAAACGGCGTAATAGCTCAAGCGACCATTTATAGTCAGCTCCTGGACGAGCTAGCTTGTATAAACGTGGTGCAGTCTCGAGGTTATGGTTGAATACATCAGGTGGTGTTTCAATTAAGATATCAAGAGCACGGTCCATACGGCCACGGAAATCAGGCACAAGGATTTCAATCGTGATCTTAGGGTTATGCTTACGAATCTCGCGAATACAATCAGCAAAGTGTTGTGCACCACCGTCGCGTAAATCATCGCGATCAACCGATGTGATTACAACGTAGCTTAGCTTCATATCTTTGATAGTCAGTGCCAGTTTCTCTGGCTCTGCTGCATCAGGCTTTAATGGACGGCCGTGTGCAACATCACAGAATGGACAGCGACGTGTACAAATTGCACCTAGAATCATAAAGGTCGCAGTACCGTGGTTGAAACATTCAGATAGGTTAGGGCACGATGCTTCTTCACATACTGAGTGTAAACCATGCTTACGCATAGCTTGTTTAATGCCATCAATACGTTCGGTTGATTTTGGTAAGCGAATTTTTAGCCATTCTGGCTTACGCAACATCTCGTTTTTTTCAGTTGGTAAAACTTTAACTGGGATCAGCGCCATTTTCTCTGCATCACGCAGTTTTACGCCTGGTTCCATTTTGACTGGTTTATTCATTCGTTTTCAAACCCTTCAGTGTGCTTAACCACAGTAGCATTAAGCTTTTTAATCATGTGTTTTACAAGCCCTGCACCTGCTTGCTCGAGGTTTTGTGGGCCATGTAAGTCGGTTGTTTGCACCATGTTCATACCTGCATAGCCGCATGGATTGATCCGTAAAAAAGGCGCTAAATCCATGTTTACATTCAGTGCTAAACCGTGGAAAGAGCAGCCGCGACGAACGCGAAGGCCAAGTGAGGCCACTTTACTATCGTTTACGTAGACACCCGGTGCATCGGCTTTGGCGTAAGCATCAATATCATAATCTTTAAGCGTATCTATAATACACTCTTCTAACCAAGTGACGAGTTCACGCACACCAATATTTAAACGACGTAAATTAAACAGCACGTACATCATTTGTTGGCCTGGACCGTGATAGGTAACTTGGCCACCACGATCCACTTGAATAACTTCAATATCACCCGTGTTTAGCAAGTGTTCTGCTTTACCTGCTTGGCCTTGTGTAAATACAGGTTCGTGTTCTACTAACCAGATTTCATCCGCGGTATGTTCATCACGAGTATCAGTAAAAGATTGCATTTTTTGCCAAATAGGCATGTAACGCTGACGACCTAACTGACGAACGATTAATTCTCTTTCGCTCACGACTTACTCCGTAATCAGCCTATAGCATATGACGTACGTCATCGATGTTGCTGATCACGTTATAGATTTCTTCAATGTGCTCTTTGCTTGTGACCGTTGCAACAAGCGTTACTGATTCGTAATTACCTTTGCTGCTTGGCTTTACTTTAGGTGCGTAATCACCTGGTGCAATAGGTTGCAGCTTTTCTAAGACTTGATCTGTCAAGTTTACATTTGCTAAGCCCATGATTTTAAATGTAAATGGGCAAGGGAAGTCTAAATACTCATCAAACTTAGTATTTTTAACAGGTTGAACCACGACGGTGACTCCTCAAACAGTGAGTGTGCTTAATAGAGATTTTCTCGGCCATTTCTTGGCGTTAAGCAAACTAGGTTATGACGCACTCGACCCAGCGCGACTGATATGGGGCGCATTCTATCATTTTTCAGGCAAAAAAAAACGCCTTGCGATGCAAGGCGTTTATAATCTTTTATTCGTTATTACATTATTTGTAAACGTAGGTAATCATAAATTTTGCTAAAGAAGCTACCTTCTGCTACTTCCTCTAGTGTAACTAGTGGATATTGCGCGATTTCTTCACCTTCAAGCTGTAAAAATAAAGTACCTACTTTTGTCCCTTTTTCAAGCGGTGCTTCTAAGGTTTTATCAAGCTCAAAGTTTGCTTTTAAATTTTTACGTTGACCACGAGGGATCGTAATCGGTGTATCTTCTAAAATACCCAAAGATACATTTTCTTTGTTACCCATCCAAATACGTTGCTCAGCGAAGCTATCGCCAGCTTTGTACGGTGTAATTGTTTCGAAAAAGCGAAAACCGTAGTTAAGTAATTTTTTACTTTCAACTTTACGTGCGCGCTCACTTTCTGCGCCCATAATGACAGCAATTAAACGCATATCGTCTTTAGTCGCAGAGCTCACTAAGCTATAACCCGCTTCTGATGTGTGGCCAGTTTTGATGCCATCAACATTCATGCTCTCATCCCATAACAATGAGTTACGGTTATATTGTTTAATGCCATTATAAGTGAATGATTTTTTAGCATACACTTCGTATTCATCAGGTACGTCACGAATAAGTGCAGCGCCCAGTGTCGCCATATCGCGTGGAGTTGTGAAATGCTCAGTTGTATCTAAACCATGGCTGTTGATAAAGTGGCTGTTAGTCATACCTAATTTTTCAGCATGAGCATTCATTAAATCAGCAAATGCACTTTCACTACCAGCAATATGCTCGGCCATTGCTACACAGGCATCGTTACCAGATTGAATGATGATGCCATGGTTAAGATCGTCAACACTGATCTGTTTACCAACTTCGATAAACATTTTTGATGATTCAGGGAAATTCTTTGCCCACGCTTTTTCACTTACAGTAACCATATCTGTAGGTGATATGTTACCTGCTTTAATTTCAGTACCAATTACATAACTGGTCATCATTTTGGTTAAACTTGCAGGCGCCAATTTGGTATCGGCTTCGCCTTCTGCGATCACTTTACCGGTGGTGAAATCAACCAAGAAGTAACCTTTCGCATTAACTTGAGGTGGGGCAGGGATGATTTGGGCTGTTGCAGAGAAAACGCTAGCAGTGCAAACAAGGCCACAAACGCCACTTAAGATTTTATATTTTATAGATTTCATCATACTCATTAATGGTTAAAGTTAAACATGTCGCGTTAACCTATTCTAAAGGTCTTACTCACTGTAAAGCAAGAACGCGTTCTGAAATTGGTTTTGTTTTAATTTGTTCAAGACAGTTTGTGCTTCCGCAGCATCTTTGATTGGACCGAGTCGCAAACGATAAATTCCGTCTTTTTCAACAATATTTGTTGGTACATGGTATTGCTGACGCAATTGAAACGCGAGAGCTTCGACGTTAGCAAGTGTACTGCCTGCAGCAACCTGTATGTAACTTAGACGTGGGGCAGAATCGGCAAGTGTAATTGCTTCAACCTTAACACGCGCTGTACCTTTTGTGTAATAGCCTAGCTTGTAAGCGGCTGAATAGGACAGGTCAATTAACCTGTCATCATGAAAAGGGCCGCGATCATTTACTCGTACGATTACCGATTTACCATTATCTAGATTAGTCACACGAGCAAAACTGGGTAAAGGCAGCGTTTTATGAGCGGCAGACATAGCAAACATATCGTATATTTCGCCGTTAGAGGTGTGGTAATTATGAAATTTTCGCCCGTACCACGACGCTATACCTTCCTCAGAATAACCGGTTTCATCAAGCATAGGTGTGTAGCGTTTACCTAGTACTTCATAAGGACGACCAGCACTTGCACTTTTCACTACAGGTGTGACGACGGCATCTTGCATTTCAAGCTCTGTAGGCTTACGCAGCGGAGCAGCATCATGTTCCATTGCATACCTGCCTCGTTGTGAAGAAGAGCTACATGCTGTTAGCAACACACACATTAAAACAATAAATAGAAGGTTCACGCGGTTTATCATTATTTTAAAAGCATCCTTTTATCGGTAGCGATGGACATAATAATACCAAATCCGGCCATCAGGGTTACCATCGATGTGCCACCGTAACTAATTAATGGTAAGGGAACACCCACTACAGGGAGTAAACCCGATACCATGCCAATATTTACAAATACATAAACAAAAAAGGTTAACGTGAGCGCTCCCGCTAGAAGTTTACCAAATGCATCTTGGGCATTAACAGCAATGTAGAGTCCGCGACCTATGATAAATAGGTACATGCAAAGCAGTAAGCAAACACCAAAAAGACCAAACTCTTCACTGAGTACTGAAAAGATAAAGTCAGTGTGTCTTTCTGGTAAAAACTCGAGTTGTGATTGTGTACCTTGCAGCCAACCTTTTCCTTCTATACCACCAGAACCAATGGCTATTTTTGACTGAATTATGTGGTAGCCAGAACCAAGAGGGTCACTTTCAGGATCTAAAAACGTGAGCACCCGTTGGCGTTGGTAGTCGTGCATTCCGTAATGCCAAAATGGCCATGCAGCGAGCGCGATGGTTGCACTAAAAAAACCAATCAAGCGCCAACTTAAACCAGACAAAAACAACACAAAGATGCCAGAACTGGCAATTAAAATCGAGGTACCTAAGTCAGGTTGCTCTTTTATTAAGACGGTTGGTACCATCACGATCGCAAAACCAATAATTAGGTGGATGACTCTCGGTGGTAAGTGGTTACGCCCGATATACCATGCAACCATCATAGGAACGGCTATTTTCATTAATTCAGACGGTTGAAATCGAGTTACCCCCAAATCAAGCCAACGCTGAGCACCTTTTGAGCTAACGCCGAATAGCAAAACACCAACCAGCATCAGAAGCCCCACACAATAAAGGGGTATAACCATGCTTTTTAATGTATTAGGTGAAAATTGAGCAAGAATAAACATACCTAGCACTGCACCAAACATACGGGTTGCATGACGAATCATCATCGCCGAGTCTTGGCCACTGGCGCTGTATACGATAGCAAGACTCGCCACCATCATAGCCATAAGGGCTATAAGAAGTGGTAAATCGAGGTGAAGGCGCTGCCAAATAGAGCGTTTTTTATTTAATGGGATCATGGCGCGTCACTTTGAGCTGTTTGAATTGGGTTAGCCGAAAAATAGTAATCCATTAACTGGCGGGCGATTGGCGCACCAACGGTACTACCACCACCAGTATTTTCTACGACCACAGAAACAACAATTTGTGGGTCATTATAGGGTGCAAAACCAATATAAATCGCGTTATCACGTTGGCGCTCTTTTAATGACTTAGCGTCATAACGCTCACCTTGTGCAATACTGACAACTTGTGCGGTTCCCGTTTTGCCAGCAGGGTCATAAGTCGCCCCTTTAAATGCTTTATGGGCTGTCCCTGTTACTTTATGTACGGTGTTGTGCATCGCATCAAGTGCAATTTGCCAGTGATGTGGATCTTTAAGTACCACAGGTGGCTTTTCATCATTATTGATTTGCGTTACTTCGTTTTCTTTTTTGGCTACTTGAACAAGATGAGGAGGGTGGTCCAAACCACGGTTCACCAAAATGTTAGTTGCATTGGCTATTTGCATCGGAGTGGCAGTCCAATATCCTTGTCCGATACCCACTGAAATTGTATCGCCTCGCCACCACGATTCTCTGAAACGGGCTTCTTTCCATTCTTTGGATGGCATAATTGCCGTTGTTTCTTCATGAATATCAATACCCGAGAGCTCGCCAAAGCCAAATTGAGTCATAAAGTCACTGATTTTTGTGATGCCTAATCGGTAAGCTACATCGTAAAAGTAGGTATCACATGACTCTTCAATGGCTTTGTAAACATCGACATGACCATGGCCCCAACGTCTCCAGTCACGCCATTTGTGTTCAACATTAGGTATTTGGAAAAAGCCAGGGTCCCAAATTTTTGTTTGCTCGGTGACCAGCCCTTCTTCCAATGCCAAAATAGCCATGTGTGGCTTCACTGTTGATGCAGGGGCATACCGGCCTTGGGTTGTACGATTTATAAGTGGTCGATCAGGGTTTAGTAATTCTTTGTAATCTTTGCTACTGATACCATGCACAAACAAGTTAGGGTCGTAGCTTGGATTTGAGTATAGCGCCAATACTCCGCCATCTTTGGCATCAAGCACAACAACCGCACCCCGCATATCTTTTAAGGCATGTTGGGCAATTTGCTGTAAACCTATATCGAGGGTAAGCACTAAATCATGGCCAGGCTCTGGTGGGGTAAGGCTAAGAGTACGAATTACTCGACCACGGTTATTTACTTCAACACGTTGTGAGCCAACCATACCATGCAGGAGTTCTTCGTAATACTTTTCGATACCCAGCTTACCAATGTCGTGCGTTGCACGGTAGTTAGTCGCCTGATCCTCCGCCTCGAGTTTTGTAAGCTCTTTTTTATTAAGCTTAGCAACATAACCTAAGGCATGGGTGAGGGTATCACCATATGGGTAGTAGCGAGCGAGGCGAGCTTCAATACTAAACCCCGGAAATTTATGCTGATTTACCGAAAACTTTGCTACTTCGGTTTCATTTAATCGTGATTTTAGTACTTGGCTTTTAAAGCGACGGTTATGCTTTATATCATCTAAAAAGTCAGCTTTTTGTTGCTCACTGATATCGATAATCTGTTGAACAGCTGTGAGCGCTTTATCGAGGTCGTCGACATCTTCAGGGATCACTTCAAGATTGTAAACTGGTTTGTTTTCGGCCAGTAATACCCCATTTCGGTCATAGATAAGGCCACGATTGGGCGCAATCGGAATGACTTTAATACGATTATCGTTCGAACGAGTTTGGTAATCTTGGTGATCAATTACCTGTATGTTATATAAATTTGATAATAAGACACCAATTAGCAGGGTAACAAACACAAAACCCACAAATGCTCGGCGAGCAAATAAGTTTGCTTCAGCCGAGTGGTCTCGAATCGTGGGTCTGTGTTTTCGCATTGGTTTTACTACTCGCGATGATAAGGGTGGTTGTTATTCAAGCTCCAGCCACGGTAAAGGCTTTCGGCAACAATAATACGCACTAAAGGGTGCGGTAGTGTTAGGTTTGATAGTGACCACTTTTGTTCAGAGGCTGCGATACATTCAGGTGCTAAGCCTTCAGGGCCGCCAATTAACAAGCTAACATCACGGCCATCAAGTTGCCACTTCTCCATACTCTTAGCGAGTTGATGCGTATCCATTGGTTTACCGGTTACTTCCAAGGTAACAATACGGTTACCCTTTGGAATAGCCGCCAAGGTTTTTTCACCTTCGAGTTGTAAAATACGTTTGATATCCGCATTTTTACCACGCTTTCCTGCTGGTATTTCAACAAGCTCAAGTGGCATATCACGCGGAAAACGGCGTTGATACTCTGTAAATCCGGTTTCAACCCATGCTGGCATTTTTGTGCCAACAGCAATCAATTGTATCTTCAAAATGCGTACCTATGTTCTTGCTAAGGGTTAACCCCAAAGTTTCTCTAGATCATAGAAGTCACGTGTTTGATCTTGCATTACGTGTACAACAACATCACCTAGGTCAACAAGTACCCATTCGCCTTCGTTTTGGCCTTCATAACCAAGCGGCTCTTCACCCGCGTGACGCGCCTCTTTGGCAACGTGATCGGCAATTGATTGTACGTGACGCTTAGAGTTACCAGAGCACACTAACATATAGTCAGTAATATCAGATTTACCACGAACATCGAGTTGTACCACATCACGAGCTTTCATATCGTCGATTTTATCAAGGGCAAAGGCGAGTAGTTGTTTAGAATCCAAAGTGTTTTCTCAAAATTAAATTATCGTAATTTGTTATTTTATCACGCAACCGCTATTTATTCATCTGTTTGGTAAAGATGATGCTGCGCAATGTATTGACTGACGCTGTGTGGTAAAAGTTCCGTCATGTCATCATCTAAAAGTAGTTTTTTTCTGATTTTACTGGATGCGGCATCAACTTGTAAGCCATTTAAAAAGAACAGCTTACCTGCATGGTTGTGCGCTAGTTGGTGAAGGTCATCCGTTTCAGCGTGTGTTTTATAATCAGCCAGTTCACCGGTTACTTGGCAGTGTTGCCCAGGACGTTGGTAGACCACAATATGACATAGCTTGACAATA
Organism: Pseudoalteromonas sp. CO133X; assembly: GCA_004208945.1. Lineage (GTDB taxonomy): Bacteria > Pseudomonadota > Gammaproteobacteria > Enterobacterales > Alteromonadaceae > Pseudoalteromonas. The sequence goes on from SGPE01000025.1 coordinate 14,823, forward strand.
TCTTGCCATTTAAACCATTTATCTAGGTTATTGAATGAATCCATTCCAATTAAGAACATAATTGGCGCTGCTGGGTTTTCTGCACGCAGCTCTTGCAAGCTCAACAGTGAATAAGACGCACCATCTCGATTAAGTTCTCGGTAATCAATGGCAAAATGTGGATTGTTTTCAATCGCGAGTTTGAGCATATTAATGCGGTGCTCATCGCTTATACCTGGCTTAGCTTTGTGGGCAGGTATTGCGCAGGGCATAAAATAAAGCGTGTTTAAGCTGCATTGCTGAACACATTGCTCAGCCATATTAATATGACCTAGATGGATTGGGTCAAATGTGCCACCAAAAATAGCAATCATCAATCACCACGCTTAGCCGAATGCTGGATGGCAAGGTAGTGCCATTTCGACAGGCTGACAAAACACTAAACATATATGTGTTAATGCTTGATAAGGTGCGACTAGATTCCCTTGCTTATAAGCGGCATCAAACTGCGCTAGGTGTTTAGTGATTTGTTCAAGAGCTTTAATATTAAGGCGGTTTAGGGCTTGTTGAGTCGTTGCTTGTTGGTTTTTCCAAATATTAAACTGCTTGTATAAATCAGCCATATTGGCACCATTTAATCGCCCGTGTTGCATTGCCAATAAACTTGCTGCTTCTTTATTAATAGCCCAAAAGATACTCATGGCTTCCGTGTTGTCATCAGCAAGTTTGCTCATAATTTTAACGACTTGTTCAGACTGACCTTGTAAAAGAGCATGACTTAAATCGAAAATATCAAACTTAGATTGATTGAGTAGTCCTTGCATCACAGCTTGTTGATCGACTAAATCACTTCCATACAGTAGCGATAGTTTTTCAAGTTCTTGATGGCAAGCAAGCAGGTTTCCTTCAGTGGCATCAATTAAGCTTTGCTTTGCATTGTTGTGCAGGTTTAGGTTTAAACTGTCACACTGCTCATCTAGCCAACGACTTAAGTGATTCCCCGTCAGCGGGTAGCAAGGTACAAATACACCTTGTTTATCAAGTGCTTTAAACCACGCGCTACGTTGAATGTCTTGACCGGCTTTAGCCCCTTTTAGCACTAAAATAGTGTCTGGATTGACAAGCTCTACGAGCTGTTTAAATATTTGGCTGCCTTGTGTTCCAGGCTTTTGCTCGTTTAAGTCAAACTCGATTAAAGTACGAGCACTAAATAACGACATACTTTGATATTGGGCAATAATTTCTTGCCAATCAAAGCCAGGCATTAGCGTAAATTTAATAACTTCGTCAAAGCCTTGTTGTTTGGCCGTTTGACGAATTTGCATGATGCACTGTGTAATTTGATAGGGCTCTTCACCAAACACCATGTAAAAAGGCGCAAGGCCTTTTTTTAACTGGCTAGGTAGCTGGTTTGCATAGCAACGCATTACAGTTGTGATAACTCTCGTACAATTCGACGACTCGCTTGCTTACGAATCTCGCTTAATAGCAAGTCAAGCTCCTTCGCTTTTGCAAGAGCATTATCAGGGTCGTCTTGGTAATTACGATACAGCTCGAAGTTTTGATTAATAGCTTGCTGACCAGGTCGCTTAAGTGTGTAACTAACACTGTAGGCCAGTTCATATTCTGCAACTTGGCCATTGTCGAATAACGATAGGATTTGACGTTCTAAGCGATCTCTGTGAATTGTTAGCTCCGGCAATAATCGATCGCCATGCTGAAGGTCAACTTTACTGGCAATCAGCTCTTTTTCCACTAACTCGAATAAGGCCGACTTTTCATCATCACCCACCAGTGAAATGACTTTTAAATCGTCAGGTAAGTTTGAGGCTTTCTTTAAATGAAAGCCACAACTTGTTAGTAGCAAACAGACTAGCGCAAGGGCTAGTCCGTTTTTAAGTGCATGAAGCGCTGCCATCTTAGTTGGCAACCACGTTAAGTAGCTTACCAGGTACGTAAATAACTTTACGAACTGTTACGCCATCTGTGAACTTAGTCACGTTTTCTTCAGCAAATGCTAATGCTTCAACTTGCTCTTTGGTTGCATCTGCAGGCACTGTTAACTTAGCACGTAGCTTACCGTTAACTTGTACGATGATTAGCTTCTCATCTTCAACAAGTGCTGACTCATCAACTGTTGGCCAAGCTGCATCTAAGATGTCACCTTCTTTGCCAAGATCTTGCCATAACTGGTGACACATATGCGGCGTGATAGGCGCAAGCATGATAAGTAATGCTTCAAGTGCTTCGTTAGCAATTGCCACATCTTGCTTATCAGCAAGTGGTGCTTTAAGTAACTTGTTCGAGATTTCCATGATTGCGGCAATTGCGGTGTTGAATGTTTGACGACGCTCAACGTCATCAGTCACTTTTGCAATGGCTTTATGTAGTTCACGACGAAGTACTTTTTGGTCGCTATTTAATGCAGATTTATCAAGCGCTTGGTAGCCCACAGTTTCAACATCAACCGCGTATTTCCAAATACGTTTTAAGAAACGCATTGCACCTTCAACACCTGAATCAGACCACTCAAGAGTTTGCTCTGGTGGTGCTGTGAACATCATGAATAAACGCACTGTATCTGCACCGTACTGGGCAATAACTTGTTGCGGGTCGATACCGTTATTTTTCGATTTCGACATTTTGCTCATGCCTGCAGAGAATACCGGCTCACCATCTTCTTTGTGCCACGCTTTAACAACACGACCTTTGTCGTCTGTTTCAGTTTGTACATCAGTTGGTGAAATCCAGATATCACCGCCTTTCTCATCTTTACGATAGAAAGTATCAGCTAATACCATGCCTTGACATAGTAAGCGCTCAAATGGCTCATCTGAGTTTACTAGGCCAAAGTCACGTAATAACTTGTGGAAGAAACGCGAGTAAAGTAAGTGCAAGATCGCATGCTCAATACCACCAATGTATTGGTTTACTGGTAACCAATAATTTGCAGCACCTGGTTCAATCATGCCTTCGTCAAAACGTGGGCTACAGTAACGCGCGTAGTACCAAGACGACTCCATGAAGGTATCGAAGGTATCTGTTTCGTGGAATGCAGGCGCGCCATTTACAGTTGTTTTAGCCCACTCAGGATCAGCTTTGATTGGTGAAGTCACACCATTCATTACTACGTCTTCTGGTAAGCGAACTGGTAGCATGTCTTCTGTTGCTGCAAGCTCATCACCATTTTCGTCGCTTAACATTGGGATTGGAGAACCCCAGTAACGCTGACGGCTAACACCCCAGTCACGTAGACGGAAATTAACTTTACGCTCACCTACACCCAGCGCTTCTAGTTTGTCTGCAACGGCATTAAACGCTGCTTCAAACTCAAGACCGTCAAACTCACCAGAGTTAACTAACACGCCTTTTTCAGTAAATGCTTGATTGTCTAAATCAACCGTTTCTTCAGAACCTGCAGCTGGTGCGATTACTTGAGCAATCTCAAGGCCATACGCTGATGCGAATTCAAAGTCACGTTGGTCGTGTGCAGGTACTGCCATTACAGCGCCTGAGCCGTAATCCATTAATACAAAGTTAGCAACCCAAATAGGTACTTGCTTACCCGTTAATGGGTGAATTGCATAAAAGCCAGTTGCAATGCCTTTTTTGTCCATGGTTGCCATGTCTGCTTCAGCGATTTTCGTGTTTTTACACTCATCAACAAACATTGCTACAGCGTCACTGTTTTTAGCGGCTTCTTGTGCAATTGGGTGACCGGCTGCAACAGCAACATACGTCACACCCATAAAGGTATCTGGGCGCGTTGTATAAACACTGAATGTATCTTCGTTGTCAGCACGCTTGAATTCGATTTCTAAACCTTCAGAACGACCAATCCAGTTACGCTGCATGGTTTTAACTTGCTCAGGCCAGTGATCAAGTTTGTCTAAATCGTCTAATAGCTCTTGTGCATAATCAGTGATTTTGATGAACCATTGTGGAATTTCTTTTTGCTCAACAATGGCACCAGAACGCCAACCACGACCATCAATTACTTGTTCGTTAGCAAGTACTGTTTGGTCAACTGGATCCCAGTTTACTGTTGACATCTTTTTATATACTAAGCCTTTTTCGTAAAGCTTAGTGAAGAACCATTGTTCCCACTTGTAATATTCTGGGTGACATGTAGCGATTTCACGATCCCAATCGTAACCAAAGCCCAATTGCTTTAACTGGTCACGCATGTAATCGATGTTTTCATACGTCCACTTTGCAGGTGCAGTGTTGTTTTTGATTGCTGCATTTTCAGCGGGTAGGCCAAACGCATCCCAACCCATAGGTTGCATTACGTTTTTGCCTTGCAAGCGTTGGAAGCGAGATACTACGTCACCAATGGTGTAGTTACGAACGTGACCCATGTGGAGTCGGCCGCTTGGGTATGGGAACATAGATAGGCAGTAATACTTTTCTTTGCTCTCATCTTCAGTGACTTTAAATACTTGGTTTTCTTCCCAGTAGGCTTGTACTTTTGACTCTATGTCTTGCGGGTTATATTGCTCTTGCATCTACGATTCCAGACTTCTTGCAGATTAATAAAAAATTGTCGATAAGGATAACTCAAAATACACGCTAATCACAGCGGCAAATAAGGGCTTTTATGAAATTCTCACTTTCAGGGCAGGTTAACCTATACTTGACTATAGTAAGTACTGATTTTTCATCATTTTTGAAGGAGTAAACGATGGCAGATTATAAATCATGGCTTAAAGACTTAAGCGAATGGCTAAAGGATGTTAAAGACAACGAGCTAAAAGATGCGATGGATAAGTTTGTTGAATCAGAGCAAGCACTCAAAGACTTAGGACAAGAAAAACTTCATCAATATCGTGACTATTTAAAGCGCGATATCGATCACATTAAAGAAAACGATCACCATTATGATTCCTTGGCATGGATGGAATTAAAAGAGTCTCTATGGTACGAGTTATCGCACATCGAAGACAAAACGCAACTTGAATGGCATGCACTAAATCAAGATTTTAAACACAATGGCGTCTATCATCAGGGAGAATGGATAGCCATGGGCACATTAGTATGTAAAAATTGCCAGCATAGTTACGATGTTTACCATGCTACGCAAATTACCCCATGTATTGAGTGTGGTGGTATTTACTTTAGCCGTAAGGCATTACAACCTTAATCAGTAACGCAGGCTTGGGCTGGGCGTTACCTATAATGCCCAGCTAACGCTGGGAAATAAGAAGTTAGAATGACAAAAAAACTGATCCCTCTACCTGTTAGCGCATTGGCACCTGAAATTGCCGACAATCATGTAGCCACTTGCATGAAAAATCCCTATCCAGAAACACTCACGTTTATTGGTCAACAACGAGCTCAAAGTGCGCTTGATTTCTCATTAGGTATGGAGTTACCTGGTTACAATGTGTATGTGATGGGGGAAGCCGCACTTGGCCGCTTTACTCTTGTTAAAGACAAATTAACAACTCATTCTAAAGAGCGCCCAACGCCAAATGAGTGGCTGTATGTTAATAATTATGATGATCATCGCGAACCAATAGCAATGTTTATGCAAGCAGGGCAGAGCAAGCAACTAGCTGATGATATAGATTCATTTATAGATGAAGTACTTGATACATTTCCTGCTGCATTTGACAATCCAGGTTATCAGCGCAAAAAAAAATCAATCGACCGTGAATTTACCGATACTTACGATGCCGCAATCACTGCCGTGGAAATTGCAGCTCTTGAGCAAAGTGTAGCGTTGATTGAAGAAAATGGCGTTGTTGGTTTTGCGCCTTTAGTTAATGGCAAACAGCTCAGTGATACAGAATTTTCATCTCTTGATGAGCCACTTCGAGACGAGTTTTATGAGGTCATTGAAAAGCTTGAAGATGCGTTAATAGAAGCGCTAATTGAGCTACCACGCTGGAAACGTGAATCCTCAGAAAAATTACGTAACTTAAAAAAATCAACCGCAGAGCTTGCTACTAAACCCTTGATTAAAGCACTTGAGCATAAATATGCTACACATATTGGTGTTCTGCGTTACTTAAAAGACATTCGCGAAGAAATCATCGATGCGGTACTTGAGTGGCTTGACGATGATGACAACGATGAAAACAAAGAGGACTTTGACCGTAAAGGCATGCTAACTGACTTCTTTGCGCCAAATATTCTGGTGGAGTACAAAGAAGGTGATGCTGCCCCTGTGGTGTATGAACCGAATCCAACCTTTGGCAATATTTTCGGTAAAATTGAATATGCAACCTCACAAGGTTCGCTTATCACCAGTTACCGTTCAATCCAACCAGGAGCACTGCACCGTGCGAATGGCGGTTACTTGATTATGGATGCAGAGAAAGTTATGGCTAACCCACAAGTATGGGATGGACTTAAACTGTCTTTAAAAACGCATCAAATCAAAAACGACTTACCCTATCAAGACAGCTCCGTAGGAAGTAGTTTTACGCTACGTCCGCAGCTTATTCCTCTTGATGTAAAAATAGTGCTTTTAGGCTCACGAGACCTTTATTATACCATTGGTGAGTACGACGAAGAGTTTGCTGAGCTGTTTCGTGTACTGGCTGACTTTGATTATTACTTGCCAAGTAGCGATAAACTGCAATATCAGTTCATTACTAAGGTGACTGAATACTGTCAGCAAACATTACATTGCACGACAAACGAAGCCGCTATGGCGCGTTTGCTTAAGTTTAGCTACCGCCAAGCAGAGCATCATAACAAGCTCTCTGCGCGTTTTGCTGATGTACTAGAATTAGTGGCAGAAGCGAGCTTCTATGCAAAGCAGGATGGCCAAACTGTAATAGATGCTCATCATATTGATGAGGCTATTGTTGGGAAACAATACCGCACAGGGCAAATCTCTGAGACCATGCTAAGTGATATCAAAGAGGGGCAAATTTTAATTGCCACTGAAGGTCATGCCGTGGGTAAAGTGAATGGTTTAACTGTACTGCATATTGGTGATACTTCATTTGGTACACCAGCACGCATTACAGCCACTGTTTATGCAGGTGCTGATGGTGTGATTGACGTTGAGCGCGAAGCAGAGCTGGGTAAAGCAATTCACTCAAAAGGGGTGATGCTATTAACCGGTTACTTAGGTAATAAATACGCTCAGCAATTTAGTTTGACGCTCAGTGCTAATATCGCAATCGAACAAAGCTATGGCTATATCGACGGTGATAGCGCGTCACTGGCGGAGTTGTGTGCGCTTATATCAGCAATAACGAACTTACCTATTAGCCAATCAATTGCATTAACTGGCTCTATCAACCAACACGGAGACGTGCAATCAATTGGTGGTGTGAACGAGAAGATCGAAGGCTTCTTTAAGTTATGTAAAATGCGTGGCTTGACCGGTGAGCAAGGGGTGATTATTCCTAAATCTAACCAAGTGAATTTAGTGCTTGATAATGAAGTGCTCGACGCTGTTGAAAAAGGTCGTTTTAATATTTATGCCGTTGAAACAGTAGATCAAGCGTTGAGTTTATTAATGGAAAAAGAAGCTGGCGAAATGACAGAGCAGGGCTATACCGATGATTCTATCAATGCGCTGGCACTTGCTAGGCTTGCCAATATTGCAGATATCGTTAATGGCGATAATGATGAGAAGGACGCGGAATGATTAATTTAATACTTTTACTGATTATTGGTATTTTTTGTTTCTTAATTTTTAAAAATAGCAAAAAGGCTAAGCTACAAGCCCTTGAAAATGAAAAACTCGCTGCTGATTTTTTAGCGAATAACAGTAAAGCTGATGATGTACACGAAACAGCCTCAGGTTTGCAATACAAAATAGAGCAAAGCGCAGGGAATGACGAAAAACCCAATGCTACTAGCAAGGTTAAAGTGCATTATCATGGTACGCTTATGGATGGCAGCGTATTTGATAGCTCAGTAGTACGTAACTCGCCAATTAGCTTTGGTTTAAACCAAGTGATTGCCGGTTGGACTGAGGGTTTACAGTTAATGAGCGAAGGGGATAAATTCACCTTTTATATCCCGCCGCAGCTTGCTTACGGGCGTAAGCGCGTTGGTAGTATTCCAGCTGGCTCATTACTGATATTTGATGTCGAGTTGATAAAGATAGAATCTTAAAACACAAAAAAGGCTTCATCATGAAGCCTTTTTAATGGTTACTTTTTGAATCTTGCAATCACACCAGCAGCACTGAGCAATATCACTATAGCCCATACTGGCAAATTGCCGTATTGGCTATAAATACTATCGCCTTTGATAAGCGTAATATTTGCCTCGAGTACATCGGCTTTAAATTGCGGCATAGCTAATTGCGATTTAGCAATAGGGTCGTAAACGGCGCTAATGCCATTGTTGGTCACTCGAATTAGCGGGCGCTGTAATTCAAGGGCGCGCATACGCGCTATTTGCATGTGCTGATGTGGGCCATGCGAATCACCAAACCACGCATCGTTACTGACCGTGAACAAAATGTCAGAGTCACTGCGATAATTACCACGAACCAACTCAGAAAAAGCAATTTCATAGCAAATAGCCGGTAAAATATTTAAGCCATTTGCCCGTAAATTATTTTGCACTTCATCGCCGCGGGTAAAAGATGACATAGGCAAATCAAATAATGGTGCGATTGGGCGCAGTAATTCTTGGAATGGCACAAATTCACCAATCGGCAATAACTGATGCTTTTGATAGCGGTTTTTAGCTAAATACTGATAGTGGCCTTCGCTATCTTCCAGCTCTTTTTTACCAAGTACGATTAGGGTATTGAAAATATTACGGGTGTCGTATTGGTAATCAACGATACCTGTAATAAGTGCCGTATTATTAAATGTGGCAGCGCTATCAAGACCTGTTAAATAGTCAGTAGCCAATGCTTCGAGCTCTGGGACTGCGGCTTCAGGCCAAACAATTAAATCAGCATTCCAATGCAGGCGGGTCATGTCTTGGTATTTACTCATGGTATTCCAAAATTCTGACGGCTCAAAGCGTAAGTGCTGTTTAATATTACCTTGTACGAGAACTGTTTTGATTGTTTTATCTTGATACTTTGTAGGACTGCTCTTTGCGATAAAATATAAGCCTGTAAGTATTACGACAGAAATAATTAACGGTTTAATATCTTTGCTTATCAAGCGATAAAGCGAAAAGGCAATGAATACGCAAATTAGCGTGATACCAAACTCACCAATCACGGGGGCTAAAAAGTTCAGCGGGCTGTCTGTTTGGGTGTAACCAAAGCTCAGCCAAGGAAAGCCGGTAAGCAAAGTGCCGCGTAAATATTCTGTAATAGCAACGGTAGCAAGTAACCAACAAATAAAGCTATAGGGGCCGTTAGCAAGACGTGTAGTGAGCCAAACGGCTAATGCAGGATACAGGGCTAAATATGCGCACAGTAAAACCATAAGCGAAATAGAGGCAATCAGTGGCATGCCGCCAAAAGTCGCAATAGAAACATGCACCCAGCTAATACCTGCACCAAACCAGCCCAAACCAAAGATAAAGCCATATTTGGCGCTTTGTTTTGCTGCGGCCTTACCACTTGCAAGGGGATTAATGCAGTAAAGAAGGGCACCGAGTGATATAAAAGCAATATACCAAAGGTTAAAGGGGGCGTAACTAAGGGTCAAAAAGAGGCCCGCAATAAGTGCGAGCCAGGCTTTTTTATCTTTTGCAAGAAGGCTTAGGTTAGTTAGCAGTTTCTTCACTGTCGTTATCATCAGCCTTAGGGATAGTTATTTGCAATTGCAAGATGCGACGATTGTCCGCATTGGTGACTTTAAATTGTAAACCATCAATGTCAATGGTTTCACCACGGCTCGGCATATGGCCAAACGCATGCAATACAGTACCACCAATAGTATCTGCATCTGAGGTACTGTAACCTGTTTTAAAGTATTCGTTAAAGTCGTCGACCGGTGTCAGTGCTTGCACGGCATAAACATGCTTTGCAACTTGACGAATATCTTGTTGGTCTTCGCTTTCATCGTGCTCATCTTCAATTTCACCAACGATGATTTCGAGAATATCTTCAATAGTCACAAGACCAGATACACCGCCATATTCATCGATTACAATGGCCATGTGGTAACGCTGTTGACGAAACTCATTAAGGAGCGTGTCAACACGTTTGCTCTCTGGCACCACAACGGCTGGTCGTAAATAATCACGCAGCGAAGGCAGTTGCTCATCTTTATTGATGATCAATGGTAATAAGTCTTTAGCTAATAAAATACCTTCAACATGGTCTTTATCTTCGCATACGACAGGAAAGCGTGAGTGCGTAGAATCGACCATCATAGGTAATAGCTGTTCTAGAGGTGTATCGACTTCTAGGGTTACCATTTGTGAGCGCGGTATCATTATATCGCGCACTTTTAGCTCTGATACACCCAGTACCCCTTCAATCATATCCTTTGTTTCAGGGTCGATAAGGTCGCGTTCTTGCGCATCGGCAATTACTTCTACCAGCTCTTCTCTATTCTGGGGTTCCCCTTGCAACATTTGGGCTATACGGCCCAACCAAGTTTTGCCAGAAGAACCCTGGCTAGTTTGCGAGTTGTCGTCGCTCATTGCGTCTAATTGCTCCGTTAATTTAAATATCGTCTCGATATGGGTCAGCGATGTTCAGATCGGCAAGTAACTGCTTTTCTATGCTTTCCATTTCAAGTGCATCTTCGTCCTTTATATGGTCAAATCCAAGTAAATGCAAGCATCCATGAATCACCATATGGGCAAAATGGTCGTGAAAGGCCTTTTCTTGTTCAATTGACTCGGCTAAAACAATCGCCGGACAAATGATTAAGTCACCGACTAAAGGTAACTCAATACCAGGTGGTGCTTCAAACGGAAACGATAAGACATTAGTCGGCTTGTCTTTACCACGATAGTCATTATTAAGCTGTTGGCTTTGCGCCTCATCACTTATTACAATAGTCAGTTCAGCGTCTTCACGATAATTGCTAAGGGCTTTATCAGCCCAAAGCTGGAATTGTTCAAAGCTGGGTAAGTTATCAAACTCACAGGCTATTTGTAGGTCTAATTCGGTCACGAGTTTGCTTCTTGTTGGTTTGCTTGTGATTCTTTAATACGTTGCTTTTCAGCTCGCTTTAAACGCTCAGCTTCATCATTACGCTCGTAGGCCTCTACAATACGAGCTACGACAGGGTGACGCACAACATCATGAGATTGGAAGAAGTTAAAGCTAATTGCTTCAACATCATTTAGCACCTCAATTGCATGGCGTAGGCCTGAGCGCGCACCGCGCGGTAAATCGACTTGGGTGATATCGCCAGTGATTACCGCTTTTGAATTAAAACCAATACGGGTTAAGAACATTTTCATTTGTTCTGCTGTGGTGTTTTGGCTTTCATCTAGGATGATAAAGGCATCATTCAATGTACGGCCACGCATATATGCAAGTGGGGCAACTTCTATGATGTTTTTTTCGATCAGTTTTTCAACGCGCTCAAAACCAAGCATTTCAAATAATGCGTCGTAAAGAGGGCGCAAATAAGGGTCGATTTTTTGACTCAAATCACCGGGTAAGAAACCCAGTTTTTCACCAGCTTCAACGGCAGGGCGCGTAAGTAGAATGCGACGAATTTCTTGACGCTCAAGGGCATCAACAGCGGCTGCAACAGCGAGGTAAGTTTTACCTGTACCAGCAGGTCCAATACCAAAGGTAATATCGTGATGCAGAATATTTGCAATGTACACGCCTTGGTTGTCGTTTCGCGGTTTAATTACGCCACGGCGGGTTTTAATCACCATGTCTTTGCCATAAACGCCTAGATTTTCATCTTGCTCTAGGGCATTTGATTCGCTAATTGCTAAATGAACCGCTTCAGGTTCTATCTCACCAATTTGGCCACGTACAGGTAGAGTATCAACATAAAGGTTTTTTAAGATTTCGACACTCGCTGCAGCACAGTGAAGCTTACCAGTGACTCTGAAAAAATTATCGCGATGAGCAATTTCTACACCTAATCGGCGCTCAATTTGTTTGATATTTTCGTCAAACGGACCACATAAAGATGAAAGGCGTTTATTGTCGGCGGGTTCTAAATAAATCTCTAAAGTTTTTAATTGATTACTCAAAATAGCTTCCTATTGATGGGTGCAGGCGGTGCCTGCACCAAATTTTCCCCTACGGGACGAAAGTAGCAACGCCAATTTCGTTAGGGGCTTGTGCAGCTTCTGCCTCGGCTGCCTTACTTAAAATAGATGATGGTGCCACATCACGGCGTAAGTTCATCTCTGATTCTGTACGAATTAATTCACCACGTAAAGAATTTGGCAATGCTTCAGTAATACGTACATCAACGAATTGACCGATCACAGAGTGTGGACCTTCAAAATTTACAACTCGGTTGTTCTCTGTACGACCACGTAATTCCATTGGGTTCTTCTTAGAAGGGCCTTCAACTAAAATACGTTGTTCTGTATCAAACATTTGACGGCTGATTTGCTGCGCCATTTGCGTAATACGATTTTGTAACAGGTATAAACGTTCTTTTTTCTCTTGCTCTGATACATCATCAGGTAAATCAGCAGCAGGCGTACCAGGGCGCGCACTGTAGATAAAGCTAAAGCTCATATCAAAACCAATATCATTGATAAGGTTCATGGTTGCTTCAAAGTCCGCTTTGCTTTCGCCAGGAAAACCAATGATGAAATCTGATGACATGCTTAGGTTAGGGCGAATTTTACGTAACTTACGAATTGTCGATTTGTACTCGATTGCAGTATGGCCACGTTTCATAAGGTTAAGAATGCGGTCTGAACCACTTTGCACAGGTAAGTGTAGGTGATCAACAAGCTCAGGCACGTCTGCATACGCATCAATGATATCTGGCGTAAACTCAACAGGGTGCGAGGTGGTGTAACGAATACGGTCAATACCGTCAATCGCTGCCACATAACGTAATAGATCAGAGAAGTAACAAATTTCACCGTCGTGAGTTTCACCGCGATAGGCATTTACGTTTTGACCAAGTAGGTTCACTTCACGAACACCTTGCTCTGCAAGTTGTGCAACTTCAAGTAATACGTCATCAAGTGGGCGGCTTACTTCTTCACCACGCGTGTAAGGTACTACGCAGAATGTACAGTATTTAGAGCAACCTTCCATAATTGATACGAATGCAGTTGGGCCTTCCGCTTTTGGCTCTGGTAAACGATCGAACTTTTCAATCTCAGGGAATGAAACGTCAACTACCGAGCTGCTGTCGCCACTTTGCACTTGCTTAATCATTTCTGGTAAGCGGTGTAATGTTTGCGGGCCAAAAATTACATCAACAAACGGCGCACGTTGGCGAATTGAGTCACCTTCTTGCGATGCAACACAACCACCAACACCAATGATTAACTCTGGTTTGTCGTCTTTTAATAGCTTCCAACGGCCAAGCTGATGGAATACTTTTTCTTGTGCCTTTTCACGGATTGAACAGGTATTGAGTAAGATCACGTCAGCGTCCTCGGCTTCTTCAGTTAACTGATAGCCGTTAGTCGCATCTAGTAGATCAGCCATTTTCTGAGAGTCGTACTCGTTCATCTGACAACCCCAGGTTTTAATATGCAGCTTTTTACTCATTGAAATATAGCCTCGTTTTCAATTCGGTAGTGACACAAAAATGTGTTAGAAACAGGATTAAGTGGCAAGTATGCCGACTTAAAGGACGCGTATTTTAGCTGGATACCCGCACAGATCCAAGTATAGTTTTTATCTTTGTGGTGTGAAATCAAACAAGTCACTGTTTTGAAATTCTTAAGCAGTAAATGCACTGACACTGATTATTGAATTACGTTACAATTTACAGCGTATTTAAATAGCCAAATGAGCGAATGCTAAATGAATAAAAATAAGGTAATTGTTGTCGGTGGTGGCATGGTAGGTGCTGCTACTGCTGTAAAACTGGCCAAGCAGGGTAGGGATGTCACCGTTATTGAAAAGCATCTTATCGATGCTGATCATATTCTTAGCTCAGGTAAGGTCGATATTCGCATTTCGGCTATTAATCGTTTTTCAGAAAATTTACTTGATGATCTCGGTGCCATGCCGTTACTAAGACAAAATCGCATTGCACCTTATCAACAACTAGAGGCCTACCAGCAGCAAGGCGAGAATTTATTGTTTGATTGCCATGAGATTGGCGAAACGCATTTAGGTCATTTAATCGAAAATAATTTAATTCAAGCAAGCCTCTGGCAGCAATTCGCCAAGTACAACATTGAAGTGATAGAGCAAACGTCAGCCATCATGGATATTACTCAAACGGCTGATTCAATCACCTTACAGTATGGTGACACCCAATATACTGCCGATTTAGTTGTTGCAGCAGACGGTGGACAGTCACAATTACGAACTAAAGCTGGCTTAGGTGTAACGGGTTGGCAATATGGTCAGCATTGCATGGGCGTGTTAATCAAATTAGATGCCCCGCAGCAAGTAAAAACGTGGCAACAATTCACGCCAACCGGACCTGTCGCGTTTTTACCTATGCAGGCACCTTATGCAAATTTAATTTGTTATCACGATGCTGCGGTTTTAAAGCAGTGGCAAACATTGTCGAATGAGCAACTTAAAGCAAAGCTCATTGCGCATTTCCCTGAACTACCGGGCGACTTTGAGTTACTTGAGCATGCTGTTTTTCCACTTGCACGCCAACACGCCAATGATTATTCGCACGGCCGTTTAGTTTTAGTCGGTGACTCGGCGCACACAATTAACCCGCTCGCTGGGCAAGGTGTGAACTTAGGCTTTCAAGATGTCGTTGCACTGGCAGATGTTTTGGCAGATCAACCTGATGTGGGTCAGCAAGCGTTATTAAAACGATACGAGAAAAAACGCCGCCACGCTAATTTACTGATGATGAGCATGATGGATGCATGTTACTTTAGTTTTTCAAACGAGATAAAACCACTGAGCTGGGTGCGCAGTAAGTTTTTAAAGCTTGCTAATAACACAGGCCCTGCAAAGAACTGGGTTTTAAAATATGCGATTAGCGGGACATTAAGTTAACTACATAGTGATAGAGACTAAACACGGGTTAATGAAAATTAGCCCGTTTTTTTTGTGCTAAATAAAAATGAATTAAATTTTGGAGAAATTAGAAATTAGAAATTAGAAATTAGAAATTAGAAATTAGAAATTAGAAATTAGAAATTAGAAATTAGAAATTAGAAAGAGAAGTAGTTGGCTGGGATACCAGGATTTGAACCTGGGAATGGCAGGATCAAAACCTGCTGCCTTACCGCTTGGCGATATCCCAACAAAGAATAATTGATAGTTTGAGTTCTTATCAAGAACATGGTGCGGAAGGAGAGACTTGAACTCTCACAACCGAAGTTACTGGAACCTAAATCCAGCGCGTCTACCAATTCCGCCACTCCCGCAT
>SGPE01000001.1 GCA_004208945.1 Pseudoalteromonas sp. CO133X
CGCGACAAGGCCAGCCCAAGACGTTTGTCGTTGCGATTTTACATCGCGCGCTATCCGCGAACAGACAGCCCATGACGTGGAGTAAGCTCGCGGCTACGCGATAAGCCATCCAATATAATGAGAGTGTGGC
Source organism: Pseudoalteromonas sp. CO133X (assembly GCA_004208945.1). GTDB lineage: Bacteria > Pseudomonadota > Gammaproteobacteria > Enterobacterales > Alteromonadaceae > Pseudoalteromonas. Next base: position 131 of record SGPE01000001.1, read on the forward strand.
AGATGCCATAAAAAGCGAGATATCCACTGCGTAGCCCACCATGGCTCCAAATAAGCGAAATCCGTTGTAGAAATTCAACGGCTTTTTTGTGTGTGTTGTCGCGATTTTATATCGCGTGATGAGACTACGTGGGCGTAGATCTTATGTAGGATGGGATGAATAGGACGGGATGAAGCCGATGCTATTTGGGACTAAAATACAGAGGTTATTAATAAAATGGTTGCGCTAATACTAAAGTAAAGCCACTGCTGTATGCCCGCATTATTACTGTAAAAACAAAAACGCCAGCATATAGCTGGCGTTTTTATTCAGGAAGTAAGCTCGTTATTAAGCTTTAGGTCCTGCAGATTTGATTGCTTCAGAAACGTCGTATTTTGCGAAATTTTCTGTGAAGTCAGATGCTAGCTTGTTTGCGTATTCTGCGTACTTCTCTTTATCTTCCCATGTGTTGATAGGGTTAAGAAGTTGGCTATCTACGCCAGGAACTGCAACTGGTACATCTAGGTTAAGTACGTCGATGTGTTGAGTTTCAACATCTGCTAGTTTACCTGATACGATTGCATCAACTACAGCACGTGTAGTCGGAATATCGAAACGCTTACCTGTGCCGTAAGGGCCACCAGTCCAACCTGTGTTAACTAGGTATACTTTAGCGCCGAATTCACGTACACGCTTCATTAGAAGCTCTGCATAAACGCCTGCTGGGCGTGGGAAGAATGGTGCACCGAAACAGGTTGAGAAAGTTGATTCAATATCACTTGTTGAGCCGATTTCAGTTGAACCTACCTTTGCAGTGTAACCGCTTAGGAAGTGGTAAGCTGCAGCTTCTTCGGTAAGTACTGAAACTGGTGGTAATACGCCGCTCACGTCACATGTTAAGAATACAACGGCTTTTGGTTCGCCTGCACGGTTTTCTACTTTACGTTTTTCAACGTGCTCTAGAGGGTAAGCTGCGCGGCTATTTTGTGTAAGGCTAGTATCATGGAAATCTGGCACACGGTTTTCGTCAAGTACAACGTTTTCTAAGATTGTACCAAAGCGAATTGCATTCCAAATAACAGGCTCATTCTTTTGTGATAGATCGATACATTTAGCGTAACAACCACCTTCGATATTAAATACGCTACCTGGTGCCCAGCCGTGCTCGTCATCACCGATTAGGAAACGAGTAGGATCTGCAGATAATGTTGTTTTACCTGTACCAGAAAGACCGAAGAATAGCGCAGTGTCGCCAGCTTCACCTACGTTTGCAGAGCAGTGCATTGGTAATACACCTTTTGCAGGAAGTAGGAAGTTCTGTACAGAGAACATTGATTTTTTCATTTCACCGGCATAACGCATACCTGCCAGTAGCACTTTACGTTGTGCAAAGTTGATAATTACTGTGCCATCGCTATTTGTGCCATCACGTTCTGGATCACAAACAAAAGAAGGGACATTCATTACCTGCCACTGAGGTAAATCAGATGCATTATAAGTATCAGGTTCGATAAACATGTTTTTGGCAAAGATGTGATGCCATGCAGTTTCTGTTGTTACAACAACAGGTAAATAGTGCTCAGGGTCTGCGCCAACTTCTAGGTGAGAGATGAAGTGGTCATTACTTTGCACATGTGCTTCTACGCGAGCCCATAAGGCGTCGAATTTGTCAGCATCGAAAGGACGGTTTACGTTACCCCATTGGATTTCGTTTTCAGTACTTGGTTCTTGAACAATGAAACGGTCTTTTGGTGAGCGGCCAGTACGACGACCAGTATTTGCAACAAAAGCACCATTAGCGGCTAAAGTCCCTTCGCCACGACGGATTGCGTGTTCGACAAGTTCAGCTGCAGTTAGATCGACAAAACGAGTAGCGTTTGCAGTCATGTTTATACCTAAATTGTGTGAGATTGAACGGGATAGCTCTGGGGTTCTTATTTCCCTTAAGCTGAAATAATAGTAACAGAAGGATTAGGGATATTCGAGAGTCTGAAGGCCTTAAAAACACATATATTTGGCAAAAAACATGAATAATTTCAATGATACCGGTGTCATGAAAGAGTGGTTTTTTATGATACCGGTGTCATAAAATTGTACAAAAAAGCCGTAATAAATACGGCTTTTAATATAATATTATTATTAAAAGCTGCTTTAGTTGAAAATAGCTTTAATATCTTGCTCGTTAAAGATGTAATCCTTTAGGCAGTAATGACAGCTAATTTTAACTTCACCATTTGCTTTTACGTCTTCAAGTAACGCGTCTTGACCAAGGTTAACTAACGCAGTAATTGTTTTTTCACGGCTGCATCCACAACGAAAAGTAATTTTTTGTGGTTCAAACAACTGCGGGTTATCTTCATGGTATAGGCGAGTAAGCACTGTATTTGCATCTAGGTGAAGTAATTCTTCATCCTTAATTGTGTTGCTGAGTGCTTCTAGATGCGTGAAGTCTTCTACAGATTTCTCTTTATTAACCGGTAATACTTGTAAGAAAAGGCCCGCCGCTTTGGCAGAGTCAGTCGTCACTTCTGTTGCGAACCATAAGCGTGTTTTCAATTGCTCTGATTGTTCAAAGTAACTTTCAAGGCATTTATCTAGGCTATCGTGCTCTAAAGGCACAATACCTTGGTAACGCTCGCCCTTTGTTGGGGTAATCGTAATGACCATATAACCATTTCCGATTAAATCTTTAATTGTGTTCCCTTGCACCTCACCTTGTAGGCGCGCAATGCCACGCATATTTTGCTTATCATCGCCATTAATAACAGCATATTTTACTGGACCGTCTCCTTGTAATTGGACGGCTATCTCACCTTCAAATTTTAGGGTTGCTGTGAGTAAACAAGTTGCTACAAGTAACTCACCAAGTAGAGCTTGCACAGGGGCAGGATAATTGTGATTAGCGATCATCTCTTGATAGGTTTGGTCTATTTGTACGAGTTCACCACGTACATCGAGTTGATCAAATATATAACGATGAAGTAAATCTTGTTGCATGGAGCATTACCTAACTTGATTTCATTTTTAACAGTTCACGTCTTTGCTTTTTATCTGGCTTACGATCAGGGTGTGGAGCAAAGAAGCTGTTGTTCTTACGGGCGATAGCATTTGCTTCGCGTTTCTCAATACTTGCTTGAGTTTCTTGGTATAAGGTTTGTGCAATGGGGGCTCCTTGGCGTTTATCAAGGATTTTTTCAATCGTGACTATCTTTTCGTCGACCCCTTGTAGTAGTTTTACTACTGCACCCACTTCGACTATTTTACTTGGTTTAGTACGTTGTCCATTATAATGCACTTTACCGCCTTGTACCATGTCTCGTGCTATTGAGCGGGTTTTATAAAAGCGTGCAGCCCATAACCATTTATCCAGGCGTACGCTTAACTCGTCTTGTTTGTCTTGCGACTGTTTAGTGTTAACTTTTGACACAATTACGCTCTTCTAAAGCTACTCAATATATAGGCAAAATTTATCATGAAACTTAATTATAAAGAAACAGTCAAAGCCTTGCTTGGAACTCCTACTCGTTAGAATCACTCTGTTTACAAAGTTTAATATATGTGCGCTTGTTGAATGAAAAATGAAAGGGTAGTATAAGCCAGCTATTAGGCAGTAAATTAAAATAAGAATTAAAGTTTATGGATCAACACTTACAACAAGTTAGACAATTTTTGAATGGCCTACCACATGCCAAATTGAGTGCATTTGTAGTGCTATTAGTTGTTGTTTATATAGCATTTTTGTCATCTAAGTTGTTTTGGTTGTTATGGCCTGAGCCTAATGCAAAAGTATTACCTGCAAATCGAGTAAGTTTGAATACGACTCGCACAGATACTGTCAGTTCTCAACAAATTATTGATCAGCATTTATTTGGAAAAGTGATTGTTGACTCAAAAAAAACTACCGCTAAGCAAACACATGTTATTAATAATGCCCCAGAAACACGGTTAAGTATCAACTTAACTGGCATTGTTGCAGTGAGCCAAGATGACCAAGCAGGTTTAGCAATTATTGAATCTCAAGGAAGACAAGAAACATATGTAGTCGATGATGCTATTCAAGGAACACGGGCTAAGTTAGCTCAAGTTTTGCCTGATCGGGTTATTTTAGATGTGAGCGGTCGTTTTGAAACATTGATGTTAGATGGCCTCGATTTCACTAAAACAGTCTCTATGCCTGTGTTGGCCGCAAAGGCGGAGCCCGAATTACAAGAAGGTCCTCAGCCTTTTGATACCGAAAGAGAAATAAACCCAACGGTAGATGAAGACATTAAAGAAGCGATTATTGAAACGCGCGAAGAAGTATTAAACGATCCTGGCAAACTATTCGACTATATTCGTGTATCGCAAGCGATGGTTGATGGTGAGCTTGTGGGTTATCGCTTAAGCCCTGGTAAAGATCCAGAGCTATTTAAGCAAATGGGATTAATGAATAATGATTTAGCTGTTGCAATAAATGGCTATCAATTAAATGATTTAAAACAGGCGATGTCGGCTATAAACGAATTACGCAATAGTACTGACGCAAGTATCACTATCGAACGGGATGGTGAGCAAATTGATGTGCAATTTAGCCTGCAATAACTAGCTTTGGAGTTTTTATAAAATGGTTCACGTGCTACACCTCAAAAAAATTAAAAAAGGGTTAGCTAAATATGCAGCGCTTTTTTTGTTAACAGGATTATCGCTCTCAGTTTCGGCTGTAGAGTACGCTGCAAATTTTAAAGGGACAGATATTAATGAATTTATTAATATCGTTGGGAAAAACCTAAATAAAACAGTCATTATTGACCCTAATGTGCGCGGTAAAGTTAATGTGCGCAGTTATGAGTTAATGGATGAGAAGCTCTATTATCAATTTTTCTTAAATGTACTTGAAGTGTATGGTTATTCAGCGGTAGAGATGGATAACGGTATCATCAAAATTGAGAAAAGCTCTGACGCTAAAAAGTCGAATGTTCCTTTGATTACAGAAGATAATCAAGCAAGCGGCGACATGATGGTGACACGCGTTGTGCGTGTTAAAAATGTGAGCGTTCAAGAGTTAGGGCCATTAGTACGTCAATTTAGCGACCAAAAAGATGGTGGTCATGTAGCAAACTTTAATGCAGCTAACGTGATGATGCTTACTGGACATGCTGCATCAGTAAATCGTTTAGTTGAAATTATTCGCTCGGTTGACCAAGCTGGTGATAAGCGTGTTGATATCGTAAAGCTTAAATTTGCAACGGCGGACGATGTTGTTTCTGTTGTTGAAAATATTTATAAAGACAGTGGTAAGGGAAGTGTTCCTGAGTTTTTAATTCCTAAAGTGGTGGCAGACGGTCGAACCAATAGCGTGATTGTTAGTGGTGAAGCTCAAGCCCGAACTCGTGCAGTTGAGCTTATTAGTCGCTTAGATGGTGAATTAGAGAACCAAGGTAATACTAAGGTTATCTATTTAAATTATGCGAAAGCAGATGAGCTTGTAAAAGTTTTACAAGGTGTAAGTAAAACGCTTGCAGAAGATGCTCAAGGCGGCGCAACTAAAACTCGTACACGTAATCAAAACGAAACCAGTATCGAAGCTCATCCAGACTCAAATTCATTGGTTATTACTGCACAACCAGATACTATGCGTTCATTGGAACAAGTGATTGAGCGTCTTGATATACGCCGTGCTCAAGTGTTGGTTGAAGCAATTATTGTCGAAGTTTTTGAAGCTGATGGTATTAACTTTGGTCTGCAATGGATTTCAGAGCAAGGCGGGATGATGCAGTTTAATAATGGTACTACAGTGCCAGTGGGCTCATTGGCCGTTGCCGCCGAACAAGCGCGAGACAAAACAATTACAGATAACGTCATTGGCACTGAAACAAGTAATGTTACGCCAATCGAAAGAACTGTAGAAGGTGACTTAGGCCCACTTGCAACCTTACTTGGTGGTATTAACGGTTTAGCTATGGGTATTGTCAAAAACGACTGGGGCGCGATTATCCAAGCTGTGTCTTCTGATACCAATTCAAATATTCTTGCTACTCCGTCAGTAACCACTATGGATAACGAAGAAGCATCAATGATTGTTGGTCAAGAAGTGCCAATAATCACAGGGTCTCAAACAGGCTCAGATAACTCAAATCCTTTCCAAACAGTAGAACGTCAAGAAGTTGGTGTAAAGCTTAAAGTAACGCCACAAATTAACGATGGCTCAGCTGTACAGTTAACGATAGAGCAGGAAGTATCGAGTGTCAGTGGTGCAACAGCGGTTGATATTTCATTAGACAAGCGTGCAATTAAAACCACAGTGATGGCCGATGATGGTGGAATGGTTGTATTAGGCGGCTTGATTGACGAAAACGTTCAAGAAAGTGTGTCAAAAGTACCATTACTTGGTGACATTCCAGTACTTGGCCATTTATTCCGTTCAACCAGTACCAGCAAGCGTAAGCGTAATTTAATTGTATTTATTCGCCCTACAATCGTTCGTGATGGCATGAGTATGAATAAACTCAGTCATGTGAAATATAATTTCATTCGTGGTGAGCAGCATAAACAAAAAGAAGATGGGATTGATTTAATGCCATTGACAGAAATGCCAATCTTGCCAGAGTGGAATGATGCCTTAGTCTTGCCACCAACGTACGAAGAATATTTAAAACAACAAAACGCAGATGATCGCAAAGATGACTGATGCAATTACAGAGATTAATGACGAGCTAGTCCATAACGAGCCAACTGAGCACGGTGAGCTTTTAACAAGTGATGATCTTGTCAGTTTGCCAGCTAAACGTTTGCCATTTTCATATGCGCGTCGTGTTGGCGTATTACTTAGTAAAAATGCTGATAACTGGACGGTTTATTATCGTGGCGAACTAGATGTAAATGCTTTGCTTGAAGTGCGACGAATTGCAGGCCATAGCTTTACTTTAGAGCAACTGGCAGATGATAAGTTTGAACTATTGCTTGAAGCATCTTATCAGCGAGATAGTTCTGAAACACAGCAAATGATGGAAGATATTGGCAATGAGGTTGATTTATTCTCATTAGCTGATGAATTGCCACAAACAGAAGATCTCCTTGCTGGTGATGACGATGCGCCAATCATCAAACTGATTAATGCCATGCTAAGTGAAGCGATTAAAGAAGGTGCGTCCGATATTCACATTGAAACTTTTGAGCAAGAATTAGTTATTCGCTTCAGGGTTGATGGAGTCTTAAAGGAAGTATTAAAACCAAATCGTAAACTTGCCTCTTTATTGGTGTCACGTATAAAGGTTATGGCTAAGCTCGATATTGCTGAAAAGCGTATCCCGCAGGATGGTCGTATTAGTTTACGTATTGCGGGTCGTGCTGTTGATGTGCGTGTATCAACCATGCCATCGAGTTTTGGTGAGCGTGTCGTACTGCGTCTACTAGATAAAAATAATGCCCGCCTAAATCTGGAAGATTTAGGCATGACAGAGCGTAACCGAGAGCTATTTGCAGATCTTATCAGTAAACCGCACGGTATCATCTTGGTAACAGGCCCGACAGGTTCTGGTAAAAGTACCACTTTATATGCAGGTATGAGTCAGATTAATTCGCGTGACCGCAATATTTTGACCGTAGAAGATCCGATTGAGTATGAGATCCCTGGTATTGGTCAGACTCAGGTAAATACGAAAGTGGATATGACCTTTGCCCGTGGCCTACGGGCTATTCTTCGTCAGGATCCCGATGTTGTAATGGTTGGTGAAATCCGTGACCTTGAAACGGCCCAAATTGGTGTGCAAGCATCCCTAACGGGTCACTTAGTTATGTCGACACTGCATACTAATACGGCTGCCGGTGCGATTACCCGTATGGAAGACATGGGCGTAGAGCCTTTCTTGCTTTCATCATCACTATTGGGTGTACTGTCACAGCGTCTAGTACGTACATTATGTAATAGCTGCAAAGAAGGGCATGTTGCAGATGAGCGAGAATGTCAATTATTAGGCGTTAACCCATCTGAGCCCCCAACAATTTATCGCGCTGTGGGTTGTGAAGAGTGTAACTTTAATGGTTATCGTGGTCGTACAGGTATTCATGAACTGCTTGTTGTTGATGAGACAATCCGTGAGATGATTCACAGTGGCAAAGGCGAACAAAGTGTTGAAAAATATATTCGAACTCGTAGCCCAAGTATTCGCCAAGATGGTTGTAACCGCGTATTAGCAGGGCGAACGACACTGGAAGAAGTCTTACGTGTGACACGTGAGGAAGGTTAACCATGGCTGCATTTGAATACCGTGCCCTCGATGGCAAAGGAAAAGAGAAAAAAGGCATTCTTGAAGCCGATACGGTAAAGCAAATTCGCCAGACACTACGTGACCAAGGGTTAATGCCTTTAGAGGTTGTTGCGGCGGCGGAAGGTGAAAAGCAAGCTAAAGGAGCGAAAAAAAACTTATTTGGCAGCTTTTTTAAAGCAAAAATTTCGACTTCAGATTTAGCCTTAATCACTCGCCAACTAGCGACCTTAATTCAATCTGCATTGCCTGTTGAAGGGGCTGTAATGGCGGTGGCTGAGCAATGCGAAAAGCCCCGTTTAAAGCGTATGTTGATGTCGGTTCGTTCAAAGGTTGTAGAAGGGTATACGCTCGCCGATGGGATGAGCGAGTTTCCACATGTGTTTGATGACCTATACCGTGCTATGGTAGCAGCAGGTGAGAAATCAGGTCATTTAGATCAGGTTTTAAATCGTTTAGCCGATTACACGGAACAACGCCAACATATGCGTAGTCAAATAACACAGGCAATGGTGTATCCAACCATTTTGGTGGTGTTTGCGATTGCCATAGTGTCTGTATTATTGGGGACTGTTGTTCCTAAAATATTAAAAACATTCGAAAAGTCTAAACAAGTATTACCTTGGACTACCGAATGGGTGATGGCTGCGAGTAACTTTGTACAAAACTATTGGTTTATTAGTTTGATCGTAATTACAGCTGTGTCTGTGGCTATCAAGCATGCTTTAAAGAAGCCAAAAATTCGCTTTTGGTTTGATGATAAAGTGCTGCACATGCCAGGAATAGGCAAGGTTGCACGTGGTGTTAATACTGCACGTTTCGCGCGAACTTTAAGTATTTTGTCGTCGAGTTCAGTACCATTACTTGAAGGTATGCGTATCTCAGGTGGGGTGTTGGTCAACGAAAAAATGAAGAGGTCAGTGCAAGATGCTGCAACTCGTGTCAGTGAGGGCGCAAGCCTTCGTGCTGCTTTACAGCAAACTAAGCTTTTCCCACCTATGATGCTTCATATGATCGCCAGTGGTGAAAAGTCCGGTGAGTTAGAACAAATGCTTGAACGTGCTGCTAACAACCAAGATCGAGAGTTTGAGAGTATGGTGAATGTCTCTTTAAAACTTTTGGAGCCAGCGATGATCGCATCAATGGCTGTTATTGTATTGTTTATCGTTATGGCAATACTCCAGCCTATTATGGCAATGAACAAGGCTGTTGGTCTTTAAATTAAGGAAGGTTAAAACGACGCATCATGAAGGTGTGACGTTTTATAATAAATATTGAAGAAAATTAGAGGTATTTTGTGAATAAACAATCAGGTTTCTCTTTACTAGAAGTTATGGTGGTGCTGGTTATCATCGGTATGATTATGTCGATCGTAGCGCCAAATATTATGGGTCAGCAAGAAGAGGCTGCAATAGATAAAGCACATTTAGATATTCAGCAAATTGAGGACGCGCTGAGTCTTTATAAGCTTAAAAATAAAACCTATCCAACCACTGAGCAAGGTCTTGAAGCATTAGTGAATAAAACAAGCATCGAGCCTATTCCTCGCCGTTTTCCTGAAGGCGGTTTTATTGAAAAACTACCGGAAGATCCATGGGGAAATCCTTATCAGCTAATTAGTCCAGGAGAAATTGGTAAAGTTGATATTTTCTCAATGGGTCCAGATGGTGAAGCGGGTACTGATGATGATATCGGTAACTGGGACGAAGAAAAGCAATAATGTGTAAACTCAGCCAGATGTTTACTCAATCTACACATCAAGGCTTACTGTTATGGTAAGCCTTGGTCGTTTGCATTTGGCTCGAGGCGTAAAACACACAAAAGGTTTTAGCCTCATCGAAATACTAATGGTGCTGGTAGTGATCGGCTTTGTTACTAAAATGGTCGCCTATAGTTTTGATGGTGGTGCTGAAGAAGAGCTAGAAAAGCAAGCGCTAAGATTACACACCACAATCAATTTGGCATCAGAATTTGCCATATTGAATCAAGTTGAATTAGGTTTTCATTTAGATAAAAACGTGTTTGAGTTTCTCGTTTTTGATGGTGAAAAATGGGTCACCTTTGATCGCGAAAAGCTATTCGAACCGGTAGAAGTCGATAACCGTTTTAAACTAACCTTAAACCTTGAGGATTTGGCTTGGGCACAGGATAACTTATTAGAGCAATCTAATTGGCGTGAGCTTATGAGTGGCGGGGATGAAGATAGTTTACTTGAACTCAAAAAGTTAAAAATACCGCAAGTGCTTATTTTATCCTCGGGTGAAGTGAGTGCCTTTCAACTTACTTACGAACTTGAGAATGCGCGAGAGCCTATTTATTTTATTGAAGGTGAGTTTATGGCTCCGGTCCAATTTCGTAGGGAGCCTGAATAGTGATTAAAGCAGCGGGTTTTACATTACTTGAAGTGATGGTTGCCTTGGCTATATGCGCTATGGCAGGTATTGCAGCAATGCAGGCAACGGGTGAGCATATAAATCATCTCGCTACGATTGAAGAGCAAACATACGCTTCATGGGTTGCTGAGAATGTGATGGTTGAGCAACGCGCTAAAGGCCGTGAGTGGCAGGGCAAAAACGGCACAAAAGGGACTGAAACACTCGCTGGTTATGAATGGTATTGGCGTCAAGATGTTGTACCTACTGCAGATAAAAGCTTTGTAAAAGTGACTATTAATATATTCACTGATGAAAAACTCGCGGATCCGGTTTATGAGTTGTCCACTTACTTAAACAAAGGTGATAAGTAGTGAAGCAACGCGGTTTTACCTTACTGGAAGTAATCATAGCCATGGGGATTCTAGCCTTTGTGGTTTTATCGACTCATCAAATTTTAGACTCAACCACAAAAGCAAAAGACGCGTCTGATGAAACAATTGCCGAGCTTAATGGTTTTCAAACAACATTTCGTTTAATGGACCAAGACTTCAGTCAAATGACGAAAAGACAAGTGCGTAATGAAGCTGGGGACTTTCAAGAAACCTATATTCTGACAGGACGGTATGTTTTGGATAGTCAGTATGATGGGATTGGGTTTGTACGCGATGGCTGGGTCAATCCCATTAACTTGTTGCCACGTTCAGAATTACAAGCTGTTGGCTACCGCGTTATTGACGATAAACTAGAGCGTGTATATCGCGTGTATGTTGATCAATTAGACAATATGGAGCCACGCACACAAGTACTGCTTGAAGATATCGAAGACTTAAAGTTTGAATTTCTTGATGATAAAAATGAGTGGCAAGAGCAGTGGCAACTAAAAGCATTGCCTAAAGCAGTTGCTGTTACAATTCAGAAAATAGAACAAGAGCCTATTCGTCGCGTCTTTTTAGTGCCGGGCGAAGGCGGTGTTGAGAGTCAATCATGATGTCCTTAAAGCGTTCAAAAGGCGCAGCACTTGTTATTGTTCTATTTATTGTTGCACTTGCGGCCATGTTGGCAGTCGAAATGAGTGCAAATCTAATGGTGCAAGTACAGCGCAGCACAAACATCCAAGGTCACCAACAGGCTAAGTGGTATGCATTTGCCGCTGAGGAACTGGCTATTAAGGCGATAAACCAAGCCAAGAAAGATGATCCTGATAGTACGAATCTAGGGCAAGTTTGGGCACAGCAAGGCGGTGTTCCTTATCCTGTTGATAATGGCACCTTAAGTGGCACTATTACTGATTTACAAGCCTGTTTAAACCTCAATGCGCTGCATGCAAAACCGGTGCAACAAAGTGGTTCATCGAACACCACAAACCCTGCACACAAAGCATTACTAGCCCTACTTGAGAATATTGAAGATTTGCCTGCTGATGAATCAGAAGAAGCGATGGCTGATAGTGTATACGATTGGTTAGATGAAGACAGCATCACCTATCGTTCGGGAGCAGAAGAAGATGAGTATTTATCGCGTAAATATCCGTATATGACCGCAAATAGCTTATTTGCGTCTACCTCTGAATTACGCTTGGTTAAAGGGTTTAATCCTTTGGTTATGGAAAAAGTGCTGCCATTCGTATGTGTCATTCCAGGCAACGAGAACTTGGCCATTAACGTTAATACCTTACCAACGGAAAGTGCAATTATTTTAAGTTCCTTGATAGACGGTTTAAGCCTGTCAGGTGCGCAAAGTGTTTTATCATCACGACCAGATAAAGGATTTGATGATATAGAAGAATTTTTTGAGGAAGTTAAGCAACAAGGCGGACAAAATGTGGATGCCGTGAAAGACTTGCTCACCATCAACAGTGAATATTTTAAACTACAGACGCAAGCTGAATTTGTTGAGCTGCGTTTTTCGATGACCACCTTACTGCATGCCAATAATGGTAAAGTAACGATACTGGCGCGAAAATTTGGAGGCGTACAGTGACAGAAATATTGTTGATCCGTACGGGTCGAACATTAACAGATAGCCTAAATTGGCTTATTTACTCACCTACAGAACAAGAAATCATTGCTAGCGGCGAAATAGCAGCAGCGACACAATTAGGTGAATTAGCAGAAAAAGCACAATCAAGAGAAGTGATAGTGCTACTGCCAAGCGATCAGGTACAACTGAAGACTGTTGAGCTCCCAACTAAGTGGAACCGTAAGTTAGAACAAGCCCTCCCTTACATGCTTGAAGAAGAGATAGCGTGTGATGTTGATGAGCTATTTATCGCAATTGCAGAGCCAACAATGGTTGGTGACAAGCATGCGATTAATATTGCCATGGCAGATAGAGAATGGTTTGAGCAATGGTTAGCCCAGTTTAACGAACATAATTTAGAAGTCTTTAAAATACTACCTGACGCATTACTATTACCAAGCTCAGATGAAGTTAATCAACTGAGTGTGATTGAGTTAAATAAACAGTGGTTATGCAAATTAGGTGATTGGCACGTGGCAGTGGTTGAGTCTGATTGGTTAGAAGGTTATTTGACAGCTTTAAATAACCCTGATGTCATACATTACAGTCCTGCTGTAGGCTTTCCTGATACGGTTAATCTGATAGCTAAAACAGAGTCTTATGACCTTCCATTAGCATTGTTTGCTAAACAGCTACCTACTACCAGCTTTAACTTACGCCAAGGCATGTATCAGTTAAAGAAGAAGTCTGCTATTTGGTGGGGATACTGGAAAAAAGCCGCTATTGCAGCAGGTGTTGCGTTAGTGTGTAGTGTTGGCGTTAAGTCGCTAGAGCTTTATAAACTCAATAGCCAAATAGAGCAAACAAAGACTCAAGTGGTATCTAACTATCAACGTGCGTTTCCCGATAAAAAAGTGCGACCGCAGTTAATACGTAGCCAGATCCGCAGTGAACTAGCCTTGTTAGATGGTGGGAGTACAGCAGGTTTCTTAGATTTAACGAGTGATTTAGTATCGATTTTCGATGAAGTAAAAGATTTTTCGCCTGAAACACTTCGCTATGATCAACGACGAAATGAATTACGGATCCGTGCTAGAGGTAAAGATTTTCAGTCATTTGGTAAGGTGAAAGCAATTTTGGAGCAACGAGGTTTAACCGTTGATCAAGGATCGCTAAATAATGATGGCGACTTTGTTGTCGGAGAGATCAAATTGCGAGGTGCAGCATGAAAGAGCAACTAGTCAATTATTGGCGTTCTTTAAAAGAGCAAGAGCAACAACTTGTGATGATTGCCGGTGCTGTTTTTGTTATTTTTGTATTAGTGATGGGTATTTTTAGACCCCTAAACAATGCAATAGAAAAAGCAGAGCAAGACAACATAAAGCAGCAAGAATTGCTTGCTTGGGTTGATGAGAGCATCATTAAGCTTAAAGCCAGTGGAAGTGCTCGTGTAACCAATGATCGCAGCTTAAGCCAAATAGTAAATAGTACGCGTAATCGCTATCAAATCACTATTAGTAAAATGCAACCAAACGATAACTCGCTTCGTTTGACAATTGACTCTGTTGAATTCAATAAATTAGTTGAATGGCTTGATGAGCTTGTTAATTCTCAAGGAGTACTTATTGAGAATTTGGATTTAAGTAAAGATGATAAATCAGGCTTTGTTCGTGTAAGTCGGTTGGTATTAGAGAAGTAGACGATGAAGAAAACAATTTTATTAGTCGCCATTTTTTTACTGTGCTTTTTGGTCTTCACTATAGTGAAAACACCGGCTGCTGTAGCGCTTGATTTAGCCGCTCCATACCTACCTAAACAATTACAACTAGGTAAAGCCAGCGGTTCATTATGGGATGGGCGTGTCATGCAAGCGCGTTTTGAAAATGAACAACTGAATAATGTGCGTTGGCAGATTTCGGGCTGGTCACTCTTTAGTGGCAAGCTCGTTGGTACGGTGCGCTTTGGTGATCCTAGAGACAAAGCTGATATCTCCGGTCGTGCTGACTTTTCATATGGTTTGTTTAACCAAGCCATAGATATCAAGAATGCAGTTTTAAGATTAACCGTTGAACGTGCAATGGCGCGTTTACAATTACCACTCCCTGTTAGTGCGCAAGGGCGTGTAATTGTTGACTTAGATGAGTACAGTTCAGGCCAACCGTACTGCGATACGTTAGCAGGTGAAATCGCGAGTCCAAACATTGATGTCAAAGGATTAAACGGTTGGTTTAGTGTTGGGCCTTTAAGTGGTCATTTAAGCTGTAAGTCTGGTGATATCGCTGTTCTAGTTGACCCTGAAAACCGCTTAGGTTTAGAAGCGGATGCAACGTTAAAAGCGAATCTAGACTTTAAGGTTGCAGGGTATATCAAACCAGAAGCAAGTCTTCCTAAAGAAGTACATGATGCAACTAAATTTCTTGGTCGCCCTGATAGTGAAGGTCGTTACCCATTAAATTTTTAATTTAGGTAAATAGTAGAAGTAATATGCAAATTCCTGAGTTTTCACCTGAGCAAAGAGTGTTATTAACACACTTTCTTTCAGAGCAAAAAAATGCCCTGTCTTTAGCGCAAACACAAGGCTACTTATTTGCTGTTATTTGTGCGCCAGAGCCTCTTGATGTTCATCAGTGGCTCGAACAGGTTTGCCCAGGATGTGATGGGCAAATGGATGAACAGGTGTTGTTTGCATTTATGGCATTGTATCAGCAGATCAGTGAGCAGGTTTTTGGAACTGGGTTTAGTTTGCCTGTCAGTTTGCAGGTCAATTCAAAACAGCAACAATATTTGGACATTCAAGAGTGCCAGCATTGGAGTCAAGGTTTCTTACTTGGAGCAAAAGATTATATTGCTAAATTATTAGCGGCGCCTTTGCTTAGTGAAGAGTTTAAAGCCGCACTAGATACTGCTCATCAGAGTTTAGGCTTTTTTAGCTTATCGCAATTAGATATTGCTGCAATTGCCAGTGAATATGAACTAACAGAGGGGCAGCTTTGTCAGCAACAATACGAGTTGATGGGGGAGTTTGCAGCGGGCTTTGCTGAGTTAATTGAGGTGGTTGCTATGAACAGTCAGCTGTACAATGATGAGGGGTGGAATTAGGCTAACTACCTAATTCCAAAATAATATCAGTACAACCATTTTTGCAGCGTACAACGCCTTTTCCTGGTTGGTCTGTTTGCAAATCAAGGGTAAGAACACCTTTGCAGGTTTCACAGTGTAGTGTTTGTCCCTTAGCTAATTTTTTTAGTAAGTTACGCTGCTTTGCAAATGAATCACTGGCTTTTTTATTCAGAGTCGAAAAATCCATCACTTATTTAGCCTTTCTTTCAATGCACTTGAAACAATGCTACATACATTCTCTAAACGCTCACCATAAAAGTAGATGTTGATATCTTTCTCTCTGCAATAGCGTAGGTGAAATACCTGCAACTTCTCATCGGTTATGAATGTTTCTTCGACGTATTCCAGCTCTGAAGCTGACAAATTTAGTTGTGACTTAATATTATTTTTTGCCATGTTTGCGGCAGGGCTTCTGTTGACTTTGCTAGCATTTGAAAGAAAGCCAATGCCATCACCGAGTAGTTTCTCTCTTGGCTCTTTGATCAACGGGTGATCAATAGTGAATAATGCTAAAATTATAAGCACTAAAATGAGAAATTTTTTCATAGCACAACAAACTTTGATCTGAATGAATAAGGTATGGTTGCAAGTTTAATAAAATGGCCAATTTAAAAGCAAGCAGATACGATGAAATAATTTAAGCAGACATATTCGTGATCAATCCCTGAAATTTTTTAGAGATTGAGTATAATGATTTTGATGAATTGGAAATTTCAGAAATCTTTGAACGTAATGAGATGCATTCTAATTTATTCACGGATTGTCTATATCTGTAAACTACAAACATAATGTTTGAGTATTTATTTCCTAGTGGCGTTGAGGAATTTTAATGGATAAACAAATTAAGGTTAAAAATATCCCAACGGAAGTAAAGATCCAGAAACCGGAAAACGCTTCCCTTGATGATAGATTTAACCCTCGCAACCGAATATACGTAAGAGCTGTTTCCGGTTTACATCAACTATTGAGACAGCGTATTGGCTTTATTGGCATGCTTGCTTTTATGTTGCTGCCTTGGATTAACTTTCAGGGTCAACAAGCGGTATTATTTGACCTTGTTGGTCAAAAATTTAATATTTTCGGTTTAACCCTATGGCCTCAAGACCTTACTATTTTAGCGTTTATCTTGATGTTAGCAGCGTTTGCTTTATTCCTAGTGACGACCTTTTACGGGCGAGTTTGGTGTGGATACACATGTCCACAAACGGTTTGGACATTTATTTTTATTTGGTTTGAAGAGAAGTTTGAAGGCACAGCTAATCAGCGAAAAAAACTCGATCAACGGCCAATGGATTTTGACAAGTTCTGGCGAAAAACCGCAAAACATAGTAGCTGGTGGCTATTCTCATTCTATACAGCTTTGACTTTTGTTGGTTATTTCACACCGATAAGAGACTTACTTCCTGACGTATTTACACTCGATGCAACGGCTTACTCCTATGGCTGTATTGCCTTATTTGCGGTATGTACTTATGGGAATGCAGGCTGGATGCGCGAAATTATGTGCTTACATATTTGTCCATATTCACGTTTCCAATCGGCTATGTTCGATAAAGATACTTTCACGGTGAGCTATGATGAAGCTCGTGGTGAAAACCGAGGCCCTCGCTCACGTAAACAAGACCCGAAAGAGTTGGGACTGGGTGACTGTATAGATTGTAACTTGTGTGTACAGGTATGCCCAACGGGTATAGATATTCGTAACGGTCTGCAGTATGAGTGTATTAACTGTGGTGCTTGTATTGATGCGTGTGATGGAGTTATGGATAAAATGAATTATCCAAGAGGACTCATTTCCTACACAACAGAACGTAACTTAGAAACACCTGAAAATAAAACACATGCTGTACGTCCTAAGTTGATAGGTTATATGGTAATTCTTGTTGTTTTAACAGGAGCACTGGTTGCAAATATTGCGATGCGCAAGCCGATGGAACTCGATATTATTCGTGACCGAAATCAACTTTATCGCGTTGACTTTAATGGCTTGGTAGAGAATACCTATACACTTAAAGTCATCAATAAAGCACAGTATGAGCAAACCTTTAATATTGCTGTAGAAGGGTTAGATAACTTTGAATATATAGGTAAACAAACATTTACTGTTCCTTCTGGGGAATCATACAATGTGCCTCTATCTTTAGTCGTCGACCCTTATGATTTGAAAAAGCCTATGACTAAGTTTGAGTTTGTACTTTCTGTCGATTCACAGCCTGATGTGCAGATTTCACAGCCCAGCAACTTCTTTAAGGGACAATAATTAAGTACACTGAGCACATACAATAAAAAGCGGGGTTTTCCCGCTTTTTTTATATAATGGGACGTTATGAGTAAATTTAGTTTTGTCGACCTTACGCCAGATTCAATTTTAGATGCCGTAGAAAGTATCGGAATTTACGCAGAGTCAGGGCTATTGGCTTTAAATAGCTACGAAAATCGTGTTTATCAGTTTAAAGCTGAGGATGGTTATCGTTATGTTGTTAAGTTTTACAGGCCTGAACGCTGGACTAAGGAGCAAATACTTGAAGAACACGCTTTTGCGTTTGAACTCGCGGAAGCTGAAGTGCCTGTTGTTGCGCCGGTTTGTAGAGAAGGTGAGAGTCTCTTCGAACATAATGGATATTTGTTTGCATTATTCCCAAGCGTAGGAGGGCGGATTTTTGAAGTTGATAACTTAGATCAACTCGATGTCCTTGGGCGCTTAATAGGGCGGATGCATCAAACTGCAAAGGCACAATCCTTTTCTCATCGCCCTGAAATTAGCTGCGAAGAATATTTACAGACAGCGAAAGTTCATTTGCAAGCGAGTAACTTAGTGCCTATGGCTCTTGAAAATCCGTTTTATACTATTTTGGATTTGGTTATTAACGAGACGACGGCTCAGTATAAAAATGTTGAAACAATCCGCCTGCATGGTGATTGTCACGCTGGCAATATTCTTTGGTCAGGTGATGCACTTATGTTTGTAGACTTGGATGATAGTCGTCAAGGTCCTGCCATTCAAGATTTATGGATGATGTTAAGTGGCGATCGTAATAACCAACTGTTACAGTTAGATACCTTAGTTGCGGCGTACGAAGAGTTTTGTGATTTTGATCATAATCAGCTTAAACTCATCGAACCATTACGTGCCATGCGAATGGTGCATTATATGGGGTGGCTAGCAAAACGCTGGGATGATCCTGCATTTCCACGGAACTTTTCTTGGTTCGCAGAAGACAAATACTGGGAGCAACAAATACTGGCTCTAAAAGAACAGCTTGCGGCATTACAAGAAGCCCCGTTAAAATTATTACCATAAATTTTAAAAAGATAAGTAAAGACGAGAAAACAATGTTTAAAAAATTAAAGTTAAGTCTACTCATTCTATGTTTACCTTTTGCTGCATTTGCGGCTGACTTCGAAGCAGGTAACCAGTATGAAGTATTGAAAGTTGAAAAAAGTGCCACCCCGCAAGTGACAGAGTTTTTCTCTTTTTATTGCCCGCACTGTTTTAAGTTTGAGCCAGTGGCTAAAGCACTGACCGCAGCGCTGCCAGAGGGCACTGAGTTTGTTAAAAACCACGTTAACTTTTTAGGTGGGGTGTCAAAACAAACACAAAGTAACCTAAGCTATGCTTACCTTATTGCTAAGCAACAAGGAAAGGGTGAGCAAGTAGCAGACCAAATTTTTCATAGCATCCATGTTCAACGTGCGCCACTACAAAATATTAAAGATGTGAAAGCATTACTTGCAACGAACGGTATTAGTAATGAAGTATTTGATGCTGAAATCGCAAGCATGCCAGTAATTAGTGCAGAAAAAGCGATGCAAGACAAACAAAATAAGTATTCACAAATCGGTGCACTAACAGGCGTACCAACATTTATTGTAAATGATAAATATAAAATAAACTTAAACACCATCAAGAGCCAAGAGCAGCTTGATGAGCTGGTTAAGTTTTTGCTAGAACAATAATTTTGGAGTGTAGAAGTAATGATTAAGTTAGTTAAAGCCACCTTATTGGCGATGACATTAGGATTGGCAGCGAATGCAGCGGCTGCACAATATGAAGAAGGTAAGCATTACGAAGCATTTGATGCGCGCGCTTCTAAAAAACCTGAAGTAAAAGAGTTTTTCTCATTTTATTGCCCGCATTGTAATAGCTTTGAATCAATCGTTGCACAGCTAAAGCCGCTTTTGAATGACGGTGTTGCTTTTAAAAAGAGCCATGTAGACTTTTCAGGACCTCGTGATCCAGAAATTCAATCTATGTTAGCCCAAGCTTATGCAACTGCGGCTGTGTTACCACAAAAAGATGCTTTAGTGGCTGCTGTTTTTAATCATATTCATGGTAAACGTGCACGAATCAATGAATTAGCAGATATGAAAGATATCTTCGTATCACAAGGCGTAACGGAAGCTGATTTTGATAAATACTACAATAGCTTTTCTGTACGTACGATGGCATCAAAAATGAAACGCGATCAAGAGTACTACAAACAAAAAGGCGCATTAAAAGGTGTACCAACATTTATTGTGAATGGTAAATATCGTTTAATTTTAGGTGCTGAGTCAGGTATCAGTGATGCAAAAGGTATGGCTGACCTTATCAACTATTTAGCTGATAAATAATATAAGCAAGTATATTAATAAGCTCCGCTCGCGGAGCTTTTTTATTGGTGAAGAACATGGAAAAAGTTTTAGTATCAAGCTGTTTACTGGGGAGTCCTGTACGCTACGATGGCCAATCGCAAAACCTATTACACCCTGGGTTAGAATCACTCAAACAACAAAAAAGGTTAGTTTCCTTTTGTCCCGAAGTGGCTGGTGGTTTACCTATCCCAAGGCCGCCCGCTGAAATTAAAGAAGATCGAGTGTTAACGAAAGATGCTGAAGATGTCACTGCTGAATTTATCGTAGGAGCAGAACAAGCCTTAAAAATTTGCCAAAAGCATAAAATTCGTTTTGCTTTACTAAAAGAATCCAGTCCATCCTGCGGGCGTAACACTATCTATGATGGCAGCCATACAGGGCATAAGGTTATAGGGATGGGGTTAACCGCACGGTTATTACAAAGTAATAATATAGAGGTGTTTAGTGAAGAGCAATTGCCAGCGCTATTTGCAGCACTGGCAGAAAACTGAACTTATTTACGTTGTAAAAATACACCAGACTCAATGTGATGCGTGTATGGAAATTGATCAAATATAGCAAAGCGTTTAACTTCGTGTGTTTTACTAAGGTGTTCAAGGTCGCGTTCAAGCGTATCTGGATTACATGATATATAGATAATATTGTCGTAATTGGCTACGAGATCACAGGTGAGTGTATCCATTCCTGCACGGGGTGGATCAACTAAAATACTCTGACAATTATAACTTTTCAGATCAATGCCTTCTAAGCGAGAAAACGTGCGTTCACCTTTCATAGCTTGCGTAAACTCTTCACTCGACATGCGAATGATATCTAAGTTATCCACTTTATTTTGTGCAATATTATATTGTGCAGAGTAAACAGATGATTTAGAAATTTCAGTTGCGAGTACACGATCAAACGAGTTCGCTAAAGCAATCGAGAAGTTACCATTACCACAGTATAGTTCGAGTAAATCATTCTCTAATGGCTCACAAAGTGCTTGTGCCCATTCAAGCATCTTAATATTTACTTTGGCATTTGGTTGGGTAAAGCTATTTTCTACTTGTTGATAAATAAGCTCTTTACCATTAACGCTTAGGCGCTCTACGACGTAGTCATTACCAATCACTTCTTTTTGTTTACGTGCGCGGCCAATAAAGTCGATGTTAAATTGTGTACTGAGTTTTGCTTTTAGTGCTTTAATTGCCTCTAACCATTCATCACATAAGGGCTTGTGATACAGCAAACTGACAAGAATCTCACCACTTAAAGTTGATAGGTAATCGATTTGAAATAATTTGCGGCGTAGGATTTCACACCCTTTTAAGTTTTCAATCATCGCCTGCATAACTTCACCGACTAAAGGCGCAGCAGGGTCAAAGCTCTCAACGCGAATTTTCTCTTTGGTTTGTTGATCAAACATAATATGAAATAGATCATCACCTTCATGCCACACGCGAAACTCAGCTCGTTGACGGTAGTAAATTGGATCAGAGCTAAATACTTCTAACTTTTCAACACCGAAACGTTGAAACTGTGAAAAGATGCGCTGCTCCTTTTCACTTAGTTGTGCATCATATTGAGTTGTATCAATTTTTATAACCGCCATGGCTGATTACCTTTTATCTCTTAGCTTTATATCGGCGCTATTGTAGGGGGCATAGAAGATTTGTCTAGTTTTGTTACTTATTTTTGGTGTTGTTTTTTTATACAGAAAACTTAAGTTTTCTAACTTTTAGCCGATAATGAGGTAATCATCACATGGAGTCGGATCATGAAAATTGGCAACCAAGGCTATATGCCTAATACAAACGTAAATAAGTACAATGGTAAGCAACCATTGCAGCAGCCTACAATTCAAAGTGCTCATGATAGCTATCAGCAAAAAGGGCGAGAGTTAGCTGCCAAAGTACTCGGCGATAAACTTGCCGCTGAGTTAGGGTTACCTGTAGTAGAAGAAAAAAAAGATAAGCCCCTGTTTGACTTTGAAGCAATCGTTAAGAATGTACTTGATTTTGTTGGCGGCGCTATTCGCAAAGCAAAAGCGGATGGTGCAGATGACGAAAAGCTTAAAAGTATGTTAGGTGAGGCCCGAAAAGGCGTTCAAATGGGAGTTGATGAGGCTTATGAAGAGCTGAAAGGTTCTAATCTACTAAATGATGATATTGAAGAAGGTATTGAGAAATCAAAAGAAGGTATCTTCAGTGGTATAGATCAACTTGAGGAAAGTCTTTTTAACCCTAAGCCAGCTTCTGTATCGGTAAGCCAAGCACAGTATGTAAGTTTACGAAATAATGCTGAGTATACATTCACCACAGCAGAAGGCGATGAAGTGAGTATCAGTTTTGCAGATGCGTATACTAGCCAATCTGCCAGTGCTTATAGCAAGCGTGGTGGAAATGAAGCATTTGTAAGTGAGTCATCACAATCTCGTGAGCTTTCATTTTCGATGTCAGTGAATGGTGAATTAAATGAACAAGAGCAAGAAGCAATTAATGCGCTTATGGAAGATTTACAAGGAGTGAGCGAGACCTTTTTCTCTGGTTCATTAGATGAAGCATTTAAACAGGCGCAGGAACTTAGTTTAGGTAATGAGCAGCTTGTTGCCTTTTCTATGGATCTTAGACAAACAAAGACCGTTGCAAGCATAAAAGGCTACGAACAAGTCAGACCTACTCCTGAAAAAGATGTGGCAGAAAAGCTAGCACCATTTAACGATGACTTGAAAGAAACCTTGAATAAGGCAAATGAACTTGGTTTACAAAATCAACTTGCCGGTATTTTAGAGTGGTTAAATCAAGATAAAGAAGAAGTGAGCAAGTTAGTCGATTATACCAAGACCATGCTTGAGCAGATGAATAAGATCAACGCAGATATCGAAGAGCTAAAATCGTAAGCTTTCTTTTTAAATAACTGCATGGCAAACTGCTGACCTTTGATTTTCAGGGGAAAGTAGTTTGTCAGCTCATATCATGGTATTTGATTCAGGTATTGGAGGCACTACTGTACTTGAGCAAATTCAACAACTGCTACCTGAAGCCACTTATAGTTACTTTATGGACAATGCACTATTGCCCTATGGTGCTCAACCGCCGCAAAAGATCATTCAACGCTTACTGGCTTTAATCCATTTCATTGAAAGTAGTGTATTGAAAGTTGATATCTTAGTAATAGCCTGTAATACAGCTTCGACCTCTGCACTCAACATCATTCGCAAGCACACTCATATCGAAATTGTAGGTGTGGTACCTGCAATTAAACCCGCTTGCTTAATAAGTAAAACAAAACATATCGGTCTACTTGCCACACCCGCAACTGTAAATAGTCATTACACTAAAGCACTTATCAAAGAACATGGTAAAAATACTAAAGTGAGCTTATATGCTTCAACTAAGCTGGTAGAATTAGCTGAAACATTGTTTCATACTCATTCATTATCTAACTATGAGTTTAATGAAGAAATAGCCGCACTTAATATTGCTGATGATATTGATGTACTTGTGTTAGGTTGCACACATTTTCCTTTATTAGCAAATACATTAACGATGCACTTTGAGAAGCCGGTAAAGTTAATTGATTCCGGTAAAGCGATTGCCAATAGGGTAAGTAGCTTATTAATGAAACATCAATTTGACTTATCAATAGATACAAAAAAGCCGCTGCGTTATTACGCAACGGCTCCTATTGATGCTTCACAATTAAGCATCGAGCTTATAGAGTTGACTGATCAGACTCCTGACGAAAGTTACTAGCTTCACCTTCTTGTTTTTGTTTTGCCTCGCGCACTTTCAAAGTGCGTTGCTGGAATTCACTATCATTCAACTGATTGATTGCTTTGTCTGCATCGGTTTCAGCCATTTCAACAAAACCAAATCCACGTCGCTTACCAGTGTTTTTATCTTTCAATAGACGGACGTTGAACACTTTGCCTTGTTCTTCGAATAAAGCACGAACGACACCTTCATTAGCACGGTAAGGAAGATTGCCAACATAAAGTGTTTTTGTTTTTACTTCAGCCTCCTCACTTGCCGGTGATGCAACAACGGCAATCACTAAAGCACCAATTAATAAACCTGCACCAAACAGCAACGCAGGGTCTAAGGCTAAGCTTGCAAATGCAAACTTAACAACGACAAAACCTAATACAGCAATAATAATAGAGAAAAGAAAAGATTTTTGATCGGGTAATTTCATTTTAGATCTACCAATAAACAGGAAATAAACATTAATTTAACATTGTGAGCTTGCTATCTTAACGTGTTAAATGAACATAGCAATGTTATTTGCATTAAATTATGAATATTGGCTTAAAAAACAGTCATAATTGCAGCATGTTTTGTTGTTTTAGGTAAATTCAGTTCGCTTTTTGAGCAAACAGTAAAAAGATCTAAAAAAAGGGTTGATCTGTTTTTGGATCTCCCTATAATGCGACCCCACTGACACGGCGGGCAGCAATGAAAAGCGCTGAACAAAGTGACAGAGAGTTAAGTAAAACTTCGGTTTAAAACGGTCTAAAAAGAAAGTTTAAAATTAAGTGTTGACTCGAAAAATTAAGGATGTATTATACG
>SGPE01000020.1 GCA_004208945.1 Pseudoalteromonas sp. CO133X
AGGCCTAGGACACCGCCCTTTCACGGCGGTAACAGGGGTTCGAATCCCCTTGGGGACGCCACTTACTTTAAGTAAGTTGATGTGTTGGAAAGACTATCTTTTAAATATCATTTCAAATAGAACTAAGATTTTTCAACTTAAAATTACTTATTCTCCATATATCTTTACGATATAGACTCCATATATTTTTAAAACTTTAATTCCTATAGATCACTTTTACAGATCATTTTAATACTTTATAGTATTTAGCAACTCATCAGCTAACCATAAGGAAATTAAAATGTTAGCTAAACGTGTTGTACTCATACTAATTTCTTTAGTCATTACTGCTTGCTCAGACTCAAATGAGGGAGTAGCGCTAGGAACGCTTGAGCGTGAGCGTGTGATCCATCCTGCAACGACTAACGAAATACTGATCGATCTACCCGTTTCAGCAGGGCAGTTGGTCGAAAAAGGGCAGGTGATTGCACAGTTCGATGCCGAGCTACAACAAGCGATTGTTGCCAAAGCACAAGCTCAACTAGCTCAAGCCACTGCATTTCTTGATAAAACCTTGAATGGTGCTCGCCCCGAAGAAGTTGCTGCCGCATCAGCCAAAGTGGCAGCAGCCAATGCTGCATATACGCAAAGCGAAGCTAATTTTCGCCGTGCAAAAACCTTAGTTAAAGATAAACTCGCAAGCCAAGAAACCTTAGACAGTGCTACCGCTGCACGAGATGAGACTTTTGCTAATTTAGAATCAGCAAAGCAGAACTTAAATGAGTTAACAAATGGTTCTCGCGTTGAAGATATTAATAGTGCGAAAGCGCAAGTTCAGGCGGCAGAAGCAGAACTAAAAGTACAGCAAAAATACCTCTCAGATCTGACAATTAAAGCGATGCGTGCTGGCAGGGTCGATAATTTACCGTGGCACGTAGGTGAGCGAGTTACCAAAGGCAGCCCAGTCGTTATAATTCAAGCAAACAGCGCACCATACGCACGCGTATATATCCCTGAACCATATCGTGCCAAGCTTAATCAGGGCATGACACTTACGGTTCGTGTCGATGGCATAGATAAAGATATTCAGGGTGAACTGACCTGGATTGCCACAGAGCCAGCGTTCACGCCTTTTTATGCCCTTAATCAGGAAGAGCGTGCGCGATTAATGTATCTTGCAGAGGTAACACTACCGACAAGTGAAAATAATTTACCGACAGGCGTACCTGCTCAAGTGATTATGCCATGACTGAATCGGTGATCCATGCCAAAGGTTTAGTAAAACAATTTGGCGATTTAAAAGCGATTGATAACCTTGATCTAGACATTGAACAAGGGCAAATTTATGGCTTTTTGGGCCCTAATGGCTGTGGTAAAACGACCGCAATCCGTATGCTTACGGGGCTATTGAAGCCAACCTCTGGTGATATCAATGTGCTTGGCTTAAGTCTGCCAAAAGATGCTGAAAAGCTCAGAACACAACTTGGTTATATGACGCAAAAATTTTCACTTTATAGTGACTTGACCGTGCTTGAAAACCTAAAGTTCATGGCGGCGCTTTACCCGTTTAAAAAGCAGCAAAAACAACAAAGAATTGACGAATTGCTCCATACTTATGGTCTTGATCAAAGAGTCGATCAAATGGCTGGAAGTATGAGTGGGGGCCAACGGCAGCGCTTAGCACTGGCTGCTGCAGTGATTAATAAACCGAAAATTTTATTTCTTGATGAACCAACATCGGCAGTCGATCCACAAAATCGCCGTGATTTTTGGGAAACACTGTTTGATTTAAGTAATGCCGGTACCACGATATTAGTCACCACTCATTACATGGATGAAGCTGAGCGTTGTCATCATTTAGCCATTTTAGAATCTGGTATTAAACGCGCGGATGGCTCTCCAAAGCAATTAATGACAGACATGCACGCTCATGTTGTAGAGATCGCAGGGGCGCAAACCAGAGAATTAAAAAAACAACTCGCAACAATCGACCATGTTATCTCGGCAACTCAGTTAGGTGCACAGCTGCGAGTATTAGTGAAAAAAGATGTTCAAGACCCCGTTGAGTTCATAAAACAGCAATCATTCTGTCAGGATACGTGGCAAGTAAATAGTGTGCGTCCAAGTCTTGAAGACGTGTTTGTCACCTGTACAGGGCAGGGCAGACAATGAATATTATGACTTCATTAAGTCGGATAAAAGCAATTGTAAGCAAAGAATTATTACAATTACGCCGCGATAGAATGACATTTGCGATGGTGGTGATGATCCCCCTTATCCAACTGATTCTATTTGGTTACGCTATTAACACCAACGTTAAAGATATCCCTGTTGCAGTGGTCGATCATAGCCAAACCGCCCTCAGTCGCATTTTAGTACAAACAGTATCGGCGACAAATGTAGTTAAAGTGACGGATTATTACGACAGTATTGAGCAGGCACAAACAGCAATCGCCAGTGCGAAAGTGCGTGCTGTGCTGTTTATACCCCACGATGTGGCAAACCGACTTGCTCAGCACCCAACCGTTGGTTTTGGTTTGCCTGATGGCAGTAATGAGTCGTTGGTCAGGCCAATTGCACATTGGTTAGTGGATGGCTCAGATACAATGGTAGCGTCGAGCATAAAATCGCTGCGCAATATGCCGCTTGCAGAGCTTCTCGATAAGCCTGCGAATAGAACGTATCCAACCTTTGAGACGACCTTATTTTATAACCCAGAGCAACGCTCAGCGGTGAATATTGTGCCAGGTTTAGCTGCTGTTATTTTAACCATGACGATGATTATGTTTACTTCTGCTGCCATTGTTAAAGAACAAGAGCGAGGTAATATGGAGCTTTTAATCACCTTACCGTTAAGCTCACTTGAATTAATGATTGGTAAAGTGGTGCCTTATATCTTCATTGGTTTTATTCAGTTATTTATTATATTAGGTATGGGTAAGCTTTTGTTTCATATTCCTTTTGGAGGTGGTTTAGTCGCATTGGTTGTCGCAACCTTTGCTTTTATATGTGCCAGTTTAGTGCTTGGCTTAGTACTTTCGACCATCGCTAAAAACCAGCTTCAAGCAATGCAAATGACAATTTTCATTCTGTTACCCTCGATTTTATTGTCGGGCTTTGTATTTCCTTATGAAGGCATGCCAAAGGTGGCCCAGTGGCTTGCTGAGTGCTTACCTGCAACTCACTATTTAAGGTTAATAAGAGGAATAGTGTTAAAAGATGTCAATTTAATAAGTATGAGCAGCGATTTACTTTGGCTAACAGCTTTCACGTTTTTTGGTTTAGCGGTTGCTGCCTTCCGGTTTAAGAAAACCCTTGATTAAACTAGGCAATTTTTAACAATTGTGCTTAACTAAAGATAATTTTATCTTTTGTAAAGTAGATTTCAGCGTGCAGCAAGTAGTTTGGGGATTGTTATTATTTGCAGTATTTAATAGTCATGCAAAAACCATTAATTTAGCTCATACAATGAAGCATGAAAACTTTAGTCAGTTGTTCGGTAAGCTTGCAGAGCAAAGTGGTTTGACAATTCACTCAGTTTTAGTTGATCAAAAAGCGTTAAAAGTGCGCTTGGTGCAAAATGCACATACTTCTAACATGACTGATGTTATTATTGTACCCGCAGATCACCTAGGGCTTAGTGAGTATGCTAACTTTAGTGAGATCCCTACTTCTTTAATCGCTCAAACAACAGATAAACGAACTTTAGATACAGCAAGGGTGTCAGGAAAGCTAATCGGCATTCCTATAATACAAGGTAACCACCTGCTACTTTTTTATAACTCTAAATTTATAAAATCTCCTGTTACCGATTGGCAAGATATTGAAAAATTGAAACCTACATTGCCAAGCCACGTAAAATTAATAACGTGGAGTTTCATGGAAATGTATTGGTTTATTCCATTTTTAAGTGCTTTTGAAGGTAATTTGATAGCTGACGGCCAAGCTCAACTTAACACACCTTCTATGCATGATGCGCTACGTTTTGTTTGGGGTTTAAATGCGCGAGACATTGTTGATAGTCAGTGTGACTATGCGTGTTCTCATCAAGCATTTCAGCAACAACAAGCCGCGTTTATTGTTAACGGAGCATGGGCACTCAACACTTATCAGCAAGCACTTGGTGAAAATCTGTCAGTGCAATCTTTGCCTTCTCTCAATGGGCGAGTGATGCAACCTTACTATTCAACCTTTGTTCTTGCCTTTCCAAACGATAGCCTCAATGGCCCAAATAAAGATAATTTACGTAAGTTTGCCAAGTTGGCTCAAGAAGCATCTTTTCAGCGCTTAATCTGGCAGGAAATTAGTGATATACCTGTAAATATAGAGGTGTTAGAGCATCTTAAAAACGAACAAGGGACTGTATTTGGCACTTTAGTTGATGCTTTAAAAGAAACAAAGCCTATGCCCTCAACGGCAACCATGATAATTGTTTGGGAGGTGCTTAATAAAGGTTTTTCACGTTTTGGCAGCGGAGCGTTAACAGCTGAACAAACGGGGCAATTTATGCAAGGCCTTGCTGAACGTTCAATTGCAAATGATGGGGTGCAATGAAAAACCCTCGTTTTAGTCGGGCACTGTTTTTTAGTGTGTTACTACTTGTTATCACCCCATTACTTATACTTGCTGCTTTGATGATAGGGCGTTTCTATTTAAATTCAATCGAGCAAGCAAACACCAGTTTGCAATGGCAAGCAAGAAATAACGCAGCAAGCTTAGAGCAATTATTTTTTAAACTTGAAAAGAATAGCCAGGTACTTAGCAATACAAAGGCAATTGCGGAACTACCTGACAAAGTAGTTTATTCACAGTTTGCACTCATGCAGTTACAGGAATTTGTGAATACTAACCCGCAAATAAGTGCTGCGATTGTGATAGATAATCAAGGCTTTATAGTCGAAGGTTACCCAATAACATCGCTAACACTTAATTATTCACTGACCAAACAAATTTTAGAAAACAGCCAAATTCTAGATAATCAAAACACGATTCAAGTTTTGGATAACGAACACCTTAATGAACTTTTTACTCAACAAGACACAAAGCATAGTGCCTTGTTAGCGATTACTTCAACACTGTTAAATGAGCAAGACTCACTTAGTGAGCCAATTAAAAAAACAGGTGTCTTAGTATCATTTATTCCTTTGTCTGAGGCCGTTAAGTGGCTTGCGAAACATAATGAACAACCTCTTTATCAAACGGGTAAGCAAGTTCAGTTGAAGGTAAAAGAGCAAGTCTTATACAGCTTAGGGGATGCTTTAGATAAAGCTCAATTGTCATCAGAAGCGACTATTAATCGTGTGATATTTGACAATGCCTTGAGCCCTTTACTTTTTAAGATAAATGAAACTGAATCAGCCTATACAACCGCGGTCAAACAAACCGCTGTGATGGCAGCAGGGTTGATTATCACGTTGTTTATAATCTCATTTCTTCTCGTTCGTTGGTTAACTCTGCGGCTGCATAATCCATTAAATCGCATTGCAGCAATAAGTCGGGAGTTTGCGTTAGGGAATTACAAACAAGTTAAAAATAACTTTCACTATCAAGAGTTTAAAGATATTGCAGATTCCCTCAATAGTATGGCCGAAACTATTGATATACAAATTACGTCATTACAATTAGAGAAAATTAGGGCTGAGCACTCAGAGCAAGTTAAAAGTCAGTTTTTGGCAAACATGAGCCATGAAATTAGAACGCCAATGAATGGGATTGTAGGGTTTTTGCAGTTACTAAATAAAAGTGAGTTAAGCCAAGAGCAAACTGACTTTGTTAGGCAAATTAATAATTGCAGTGATGTTTTACTAACCGTTATTAATGACATTCTTGACTTCTCGAAAATTGAAGCCAATAAAATTGAGCTTGAACACCGCCAATGTGATTTAGTCGCTCTGTGCAATGATCTTATTTTATTGTTTAAACCTAGTTGTGATGCCAAAGGGATCGTATGTCGGCTTGATGTCGATAAACTTGAAATTTTAACCGTTGAGTGTGATGAGATACGTGTTAAACAAGTGCTGATCAACTTACTCTCCAATGCAGTAAAATTCACAAAGCAAGGAGAAATCACCTTATCACTTAATGTGGTTCATCAAAGCAATGAAAAAACAAGGATTGAATTTGCTGTAAAAGATACCGGTATAGGTATTGCTGAAGATAAAATTAACGCGTTATTTAACCCCTTTGTTCAAGCTCAGAGCAATATAACTAGAGAATATGGCGGTACAGGCCTTGGGCTTGCCATAAGCAAAGGCTTAATCGATTTAATGGAAGGGGAAATAAACATTAATAGTGAGCTTGGTAAGGGCACTATTTTTACAATTCAAGTCGATTTTGAAACAGTTTTAGAAGACCTTAATATACAGCAAGCTGAGCAAACGGCTGATAGGTCAAGGAATGATTTTTCTGTGGTAGAAAAACCACTCCTAATTGCAGAAGACAATCCTATTAACCAAATTGTGATTACAAAATATTTAGCACAATTAGGGCTTAAATATGAACTTGCGGATAACGGACAAGTAGCGTGCGAGAAAGCATCAAATAAAGAGTACGCTTTAATCCTAATGGATATTCAAATGCCTGTAATGGATGGTTTAACGGCAAGCAAGATTTTGCTAAATAAAAAGGGTTTTAATACACCTATTATTGCTGTCAGCGCGAACGCAATGAAAGAGGATATAAATAAAAGCATTGCGATGGGGATCAGTGACCATATTGCTAAACCAATTAACTTTGAGGAATTGGAGCTAGCATTAGCAAAGTGGCTATTTCAGCAAAATTAACAGCAGAAATAGCCATTTCAATTAAAACGCGTTATTGTCTTTTTTCTGAATTAACTCAATTGCATAGCCATCAGGGTCTTTAACAAAAGCAATTTCAGTTGTGCCACCTTTTACAGGGCCTGGCTCACGGCTAACATTACCGCCAGCAGCTTTAATGTCGTCGCATGCTTTATAAATGTCATCAAACTCGATAGCAATATGGCCATATGCATTACCTAGATCATAGCTGTCAGTATCCCAGTTATAAGTAAGCTCAAGCACAGTTGTATCTTTTTCGTCACCATAACCGACAAAAGCAAGGGTGTAGCGGTACTCTTCATTGTCTGCACGGCGCAGTTCTTTCATACCTAATACCTGCGTATAAAATTCAATTGATTTGTCTAAATCAGCAACGCGAAGCATTGTGTGTAATAAGCGCATTTTAAGCATCCTCTTTCTTGTCTTTAGATTCGCACAACTCTAATAACGCAGTAAGGCTGCGTATTAAAACTCTCAAAAATGGATTATAAGTTATTTCAATTGCTTGAACAGTAACATTGAGACAAAGCGTAAAGCGTTTGATATGAAAAGGGTGAAGTTATGCAGCAATCAATAGGTATTGCTGCATAACAATGAGGTATTCGCGGTATAAGCGAAAGCTTAGCTTTTCACTTTACCTTTAAGTACATAAATTTCGCCATCAAAGCTCCCTTGAATTGTCAGGCCCTGACCCGCCAACTCCTTAAGATATTCGATATGCTCATTAGTGATATGTTGCCCAGGGACTAACAGTGGGATACCAGGAGGATAAGGTGTCACTAATCCGGCACAAATTCGGTTGTTACTTTTGCTAATTGGTACAGATTCACGTTCGCCATAGAATGCATCACTAGGAATACAGGCTAAGTCTATAGCGGGTAGATTCTCTGGTAGGCGTGTGCGCCTCATTGAAGTGGCAAGTTTTACTTTACCGCTATCTAGTTTCTTCAGCGCATTGTAAAGACGTATGATCTTTGAGCGAGTACCGCCAAGAGTCAGTAAAACTAAAATGGTGCTGTGTGTGTATTTTTCTATTTCAAGGCCAATTTCATCTAATAGGAATTTATGAATATCCTTTAATGAATAAGGTAACTCGCTAATATCGATAAGGATCTTCAGCGGGTCATGACCCATGTTATCGCCACTAAAATGTGGGAATATATCCATGAAATCTTGCTTATCGAGCACTTTAATATGTTTCAGTGAAGCCATTTGCTGCTTAAACTCTGCAACGTGATTCAGCAGAGCATTCAGTAATTTATAACCTTCCATTTCTAATTGCTTTTGGCATACATCCAGCGAGGCAATGAGCTGATATTTTGGCGAGGTACTGGCGTAAATACTGTAGATCTCACGGAAGAAATCGGCATCGAAATCAGGGTCGTTAACATGAATATAAGACGCCTGAGAGAACGCTGAAACCACTTTATGTGCCGAATGGGTAACATAGTCTGCGCCAGCATTAATAGCTGAGTAGTGGCGTAAACTTGGATGGAAAAGCGAGTAAGCAAACCACGCTTCGTCGATAAACACTTTAATACCGTGCTGATGTGCAAATTCAACCACTTGTTTTAAATCGCTAAGCAGACCATCGTAGGTACAGCCGGTTAAAACCAGTAATTTAGCATCGCTATTTTGTTCAATCGCTTGCTTAATGTCAGCCAATGAAGGGGGCGCGAAGATACCATATTTAGGATTTAAAATACTCGATAAGTAAATAGGTAAACTAGCCGATTGCAAAATTCCGTAATGAACTGATTTATGACAGTTTCGGTCGATGATCACCTTGTCGCCTTTACGCAGTAAAGTTTGCAAAATAATCTTATTTGAAGTGGATGACCCATTGGTAACAAAGTAGGTATGTTTTACTTCAAATGTCGCCGCCGCTGATTCTTGAGAGCGGCCTATGGTGTTGGTACTGTCTGATAATGAGCCAAGCGAGTCGACAGAAACCGACAGGTCGCCAACAAATACGTTACGGCCATAAAACTGATAAAAGTCTTTAATATACGGAGAATTTCTAAAGCTAGCACCGCCACTGTGACCAGGCGTGTGCCATGAATCGTTCGATTCACCGACATAACGACGGTAAGCGGTCCAAAATGGGGTTTCTGAACGGTCATCAAAGTCATTGATCATATAGCCCAAGATTGCTTCAGGGTCTGAAATGACCTCGTCTTTAAAAAAGAAAGATTCAATTTCTTCTGACTCGTTGACTATCTCCAAGCCTTTCGTATCGTCACCGATAACATAGACAGGCAGCTCAAGGCGTATGCCTTTTAATTGCTCGATAAAGCGGCTATAAGTACGCTCGCCATTGTTCAGTACATCCCAACTAA
The DNA here is from genome assembly GCA_004208945.1 of Pseudoalteromonas sp. CO133X. Classification (GTDB taxonomy): domain Bacteria; phylum Pseudomonadota; class Gammaproteobacteria; order Enterobacterales; family Alteromonadaceae; genus Pseudoalteromonas. Next base: position 9,119 of record SGPE01000020.1, read on the forward strand.
GTACCACAGCTTGAATATCGCCATCTTCCTCTACACATTTCAACGCTTGCTTGAGCTCACTGCATTCAATAATGTCGATATCTACATCATTACGCTCAAAATTAGGGATTGTTTTTTCTAGATTCGTTGAAAGCTCTTGCAAGGTGGCAGGATCTTGCTCAATTAACAAGATACGAAGTAAAGGTAACATAGCAACTCTCATAAAAATTTCACATTACTCAACAGCATAACGAAAGGATTGGAGCTTGTGAAATTAATACTTTGATATTTTTGTTCCGATACAGGTTGTGCTTTTTTGCTAGGGCAATGTTTTACAAAGTGACCTTTTAAAAAAGCGTTATAAGAATCTACAACTATACTTATAGGCTTTTTCCGCGCGTTAGTCGCAGACAGTTGAAATTACATGTTCTTGCTGTAAAAGTAATTGCTTAAGTAAAAGATTAATAAAGCACTGAGTGAATAAAGGGCATTTACTCTGCTAAATAGTAGGATGACTTCCTACTCGAAAAAATGCTCATGTAAAGAGTGAGTGTAAAAGCCACTCAGCCATGTACAGATAAAAATAAAGATAAGCCTGCGAAGGAGAATAAAACATGGCGAATTTTGCCAATTTTAAAACCGTAGTCATCTCTATATTGTTTGCGTTTTGTACAAACGCGGTTATTGCAGATGAAATATCAAAATCAAACAACAGTCAGAAGTCGATAGCCAAAGCGACTGAATTCGTTACCCAGCATAAAGGCACCTTTAATGGTACAAAGCTGAAATACAAAGCTGTAGCCGGTGAAACTTATTTATTAAACAAAAACGAAGAGCCTACTGCAGCTATCTTTTCATTTGATTACATTGCCGCAAACGACAACAAGAACAGACCGATTACATTTATTTGGAATGGTGGCCCAGGCTCATCGTCTAATTGGTTACATATGGGCGCATATGGTCCTAAACGAGTCGTTGTACCAAGTGATGCAACGGATCCTCGGTTGGCTCCTTACGAATTAAAAGATGCGTCAGAGACGATTCTTGATGTGACTGATATGGTGTTTGTGGACCCTGTTGGTACAGGTTACTCGCGCGCATTAGGTGACACTGAAAGCAAAGCTTTTTGGGGCTTAAATCAAGATGCAGCCTCTATTGCTGATTTTATTGCCCAGTGGTTAACAAAAGAAAACCGCTGGAATGCGCCAATATTTTTATTGGGAGAGAGCTATGGTACAACTCGAGCAGCAGCGGTTTCTAAAGTACTGATGGATAAACACCTGATTAATGTAAATGGCATTATTTTTGTGTCACAAGCTTTAGACTATCAAGGTTCAAGCCCTTATGTTGATGACAACATCATTTCTTACATTACTTACATACCCACACTTGCTGCAACTGCTTGGTATCATAAAAAAGTAGACACATCTGGAGATTTTGAAGCTTTTATTGATGCGAGCCGACAATTTGCTGTTGATGAATTATTACCAGCCTTATTTAAGGGGAATGCGCTTAGTTCCACTGACAGAACGCGAATAGTTGACGGTCTTCACCGTTATATAGGGTTAAGCAAACAATATATTGAGCAGGTTGATTTACGCATTAACGCCTTTAGATTCGCTAAAGAGTTATTGCGTGATGAGGGAGTCGCCATCGGCTTTCTTGATGGACGTTATAAGCTTGATGAACGAGACGATTTAACCGCGGCTCCTAAGCAAGATGCGTCAAAAGTGATAGGGCCAGCATATAAAGCGGCACTGATGAAATACATGCGCACAGATTTAAACATACAGTGGAAAAGAAAATATCTGAACCCTGGCGATCCTGAGTTATCAGATAACTAGCGCTGGCGTACTGCTCCTGATGGACAAGGATGGGAGCCAAGATACGTCAATACAGCGCCAGATTTATCTTATGTGCTTCGTAGCAATTCACAAATGAAAGTGATGGTTGCCTCAGGGTATTACGATATTGTCACGCCATTTTTTGATGCAGAATACACCTTGAACAGACACGGTATATACGCTGATAAAATTGACTATCACTATTATCACGGCGGTCACATGATGTATGTTCATGAACCAGCAAGAGTATCGCTGTTAAATGATACGCGAGAGTTTATTAAAAAGCAGGTGAGCCAAAACCCACGATAATGGCTAGGCGCATTGTGCCAAGTCTTGTGTTTGGCACAATGTGCAAAATGAGCTTATGGAGTGATCGAAAAGGTTAAGAATGTTACACATATAGCGCCTAAAAACGATTAACCATTGGTGTTCACCGACCATATTTGTTGTCAATGTTTGCCAATATCTGCCATAATAAATGACTGTAAATATATAGGAATTAACTATGGCATCTTTAAATATCTCTATTCCAGATGAAATGCGCTCATGGATTGATGCCCAAGTTGAGTCAGGTCGATTCTCAAATGCAAGTGATTATATCCGCGATTTGATCCGCCATAATCAGAGTGAAAAAGATGCTATTAAAATGGCATTAGTAGAGGGTGAACTAAGTGGTGAGAGTAAGTTAACGGTTTTAGATATTATATCCAAATCTAAAAACAAAACTTAAAGCGAATGGCTAAATATACTCTATCTAATAAAGCTCAACTACACCTAACTAGCTAATGCAGGTCCTAAATAACATTTAACTATTCCGTTTTTTCTTTAAACTCACACAAGTCTTCAATAATACAGCTGCCACATTTAGGTTTACGAGCAGTACACACATAGCGGCCATGCAGGATTAACCAGTGGTGCACATCGACTTTAAATTCTTTAGGTACCACTTTTTCTAATTTTTGTTCTACAGCAACTACATCTTTACCCATGGCGAATTTTGTGCGATTTGATACGCGGAAAATATGAGTGTCGACTGCAATTGTCGGCCAGCCAAAGGCCGTATTTAATACGACATTCGCTGTTTTTCTACCCACACCTGGGAGTGCTTCAAGGGCTTCACGGTTTTCGGGCACTTCTGAGTTATGCTTATAAACCAGAATCTCACACATTTTATAAACGTTGTTGGCTTTTGAGTTAAATAAACCAATTGTTTTAATGTAGTCACGTAGGGCTTCAAGGCCTAAATCTAAAATCGCTTGTGGCGTATTAGCAACAGGAAACAGTTTGCGTGTGGCTTTATTAACACCCACATCCGTTGCTTGTGCTGATAAGGTTACAGCAACCAATAATTCAAACGGGCTTGAGTATTCAAGCTCTGTTTCTGGGTGCGGATTTTGCTCACGAAGACGAGATAAGATCTCATAACGTTTTTCTTTATTCATGGTGAGTGTAAAGCACGCAGTGACGGTGCGTGCTCTCCTTTAGGTTAAACTCGTTACCCGGGCACGAGGGCCTTTTTCTACTTCTGGAGTAACTACTTGCTTTGATTTTATTTGGTTATCAATCACATTCTTTGCAGCAATTAACAAACCAAGACCTAAAAAGGCACCTGGGGGTAAAATTGCCAATAAAAATTGATTGTCGAAACTAAACACTTCAATACGCAGTGCTTGTGCCCATGGGCCGAGTAACAAATCAGCACCATCAAAAAGGGTGCCTTGGCCAATTAACTCTCTTATAGCGCCCAGCACAACAAGCACTAGCATAAAGCCTAAGCCCATCATTAAGCCGTCAAAGGCTGAAAGGGGGACTGTATTTTTTGACGCAAATGCTTCAGCGCGACCTATAATTGCGCAGTTGGTCACAATAAGTGGAATAAAAATACCAAGGGATTGATAAAGCCCAAATGTATAGGCATTCATCATCAGCTGCACAATCGTTACAAAGCCTGCGATGATCATCACAAAAACAGGAATACGAATATCTTTAGGTACCCAGTTGCGCACAATCGATACAGTTACATTAGAACCAACAAGTACCAATAAAGTTGCTAAACCAAGACCTAAAGCGTTTGTTACTGTAGAAGTCACTGCTAGCAGAGGGCACAAGCCTAATAACTGCACAAGGGCGGGGTTATTAGCCCACATTCCATCTTTAAATAAGGTTTTTACTTGGCTCATTCCTGACCTCCTTGGCAAGCATTAGCTGCTGCAAATAGGTTATCAAATTCAGCTTGTGCAAATAGCACAGCTTCTTTTACTGAGCCGACTACAGCGCGTGGTGTAATCGTTGCTCCAGTGAATTGATCAAACTGGCCGCCATCTTTTTTAACAGCCCAACGATTGTCATCTTCACCTAACACAGTCTGACCTTTGAATAAGGTGATCCAGTCAGATTTTTTTACTTCGACCTTGTCGCCAAGCCCAGGTGTTTCTTCGTGTTTTGTAACACGAACTCCAGCAATTTCACCATTAGCAAAAACGGCTGTTAGCAAGTTAATATCGCCGCTATAACCGCTTGGCGTAACATGGCGCATTACAAGAGCGTATGGTTTATCGCTTTTATAAGCTCGATAAATAATTTGTTCGGGTCTGGGTCCTAAACGTTCATCTGTAATAATGACACAATCTTTATACAGCTGATTATCGTAATGGTGAGCGTCAAGCACTTGCTGTAGTTGCTCGGCGAGCTGCTTCTTTTCTTGGTCACTTATACGCTGGGCCGTTAGGCTATGAGTGAGCGCTACAGCTCCTGTAGTAAGTAGTGCAAAAGCGGTTAAGATACCACCGTTTTTAGTCATTGAGGAAAGGATCATTATTTCACTCCATGGCCGTAAGTGCGTGGCTGTGTATAGTAGTCAATTAATGGTACTGCCATGTTTAGCAGAAGCACACTAAAAGCGACAGCATCAGGGTAACCACCAAATGTGCGAATTAAGTAAACAAGTAGACCAATTAAGGCACCATAAATTAAGCGGCCTTTATTTGTGGTTGATGCTGACACAGGATCGGTCGCGATGAAAAACGCCCCTAGCATTGTGGCACCACTGAATAAGTGAAATACCACGCCAGGCTCTGTCCCAGGTGATGCTATATAGCCAATAGCACTACATATAGTTAAAGCACCCAGAAAGCTTACAGGAATATGCCAATTAATGATTTTAGCTTTTAATAAATAAAGACCACCGATTAAAAAGCCTAGGTTAACCCAGCCCCAACCAAGACCAAACCAGTCATTAAAAAGAGACTTACTCATGCTCTCAGCTACCGTTAGGTGATGGGCTACATCCGTTTTAACGGTATCAAGCGGCGTTGCCATCGTTGTGCCATCAATGGACACGCGAAGTTGATCTACGCTAAATCCAGCGCTAGTAAAACCATTGAAAATAACAGACAGCTGTTGTGAAAAGCTAATAGGCGATGCAAGTAAATCACTCACAGGTAACCAACTGGTCATTTGCACCGGAAACGATACAAGCAGTAATACATAAGCGGCCATTGCTGGGTTAAATAGGTTGAAGCCAAGTCCACCGTATAGTTGTTTAACAATAACAATAGCAAACAAACAACCTATAACAATAATCCACCAAGGTGCTAAAGGCGGAATGCTCAATGCTAGCAATACTGCAGTTAGCCATGCACTGCCATCGCTGAGAGTTGGCCACACCTTTCGCTTACGTAGCAATAAAACTGCCGCTTCACATACACTAACCGTGATTAAAGCGAGTGTAAGCTGAATTAAAACCGCGGTGCCAAAAAAGTAAACTTGGGCAATTAAGCCAGGAATACACGCAGCAATCACGGTGATCATTAAGCGGCTTAATGATTTATGGCTATGATTATGCGGCGAACTTGCCATGGTTAGTTTCATGACTTATCGTTTCCTTCTTGTTGTAACTTTTTCGCTTTAGCTCTTGCAATTGCACGAGCGACAGCGGCTTTTTTCTTATCTTCGTTAGACTCAGGTTCATCAGATTCCGGCTTGGCATCAGCCTCATCATTTGAATCATTTATTTGCTCTGAAGAATCATCACTCTGCACTTGCTCTTTAGCGGCTTTTTTCGCTTTGGCACGTGCGATAGCTGCAGCAACGACGGCTTTTTTCTTGTCTTCGTTAGATTCAGGAGCGTCAGCTTGTGGCTGGGCATCAATCTCAGCACTTGGATCATTAGTTTGCTCTGAAGAATCGTCACTCTGCGCTTGCTCTTTAGCGGCTTTTTTCGCTTTGGCTCGAGCTATGGCAGCTGCAACGGCGGCTTTTTTCTTATCTTCGTTAGATTCAGGAGCGTCAGCTTGTGGCTGGGCATCTGCCTCAGCACTTGAATCATTAGTCTGCTGTGAAGAGTCATCACTCTGCGCTTGCTCTTTAGCTGCTTTTTTGGCTTTAGCACGGGCGATAGCAGCTGCAACAGCAGCTTTTTTGTCATCAACTGGCGCGCTATCTTCTTCAGCTTCAGTTTGACTTTCAGCAGCCTGAGCCGCTTTTTTCGCTTTAGCACGAGCAATGGCAGCAGCAACAGCGGCTTTTTTGTCATCGACTGGTGCGCTATCTTCTTCAACATCATCTTGATTTTCAGCAGCTTGCGCCGCTTTTTTCGCTTTAGCACGGGCAATGGCAGCAGCAACAGCCGCTTTTTTGTCATCTTTAGGAGCAGCGTCTGCCTCTATGTGATCTTCAGCAGCCTGTGCGGCTTTTTTCGCTTTAGCGCGTGCGATAGCTGCAGCCACAGCAGACTTTTTATCGTCTTTATCGGTGCTTTCTTCACCTTGCTCTTGTGCTTTTTGCTCTTTGTATTTACGCGCCTGTTCTTTACGTGCTGCACGCTCTTTAGCGACCTCTGAATTATCAGGCTCAAGCTCGGCATCAGGGCCTTGCTTTTTCGCTTTGGCGCGAGCTATAGCAGCTGCTACAGCTGATTTACTATCTTTAGCATCAGATTTGCTCTTCACACGTGCTAACGCATCGGCTACTTTTTGTTTTTCGCCATCTGATTTTGCAGCGGGTTTACGTTTGTGACGGTTTTGGCGCTCTTCTTGCTCACGCTCTAAACGCTCTTTACGTGCTTCAAAACGCTCTTTGGCACGTTCAGCCTTAATTTGCTCAGCTTGTTGCTCTTTAATTTCAGCCTTAGCAACACGGTAATATTGTACCAATGGAATTTCGCTTGGGCATACATAAGCACAAGCACCACATTCAATGCAGTCGAATAAATTGTGCTCATTTAGCTTGTCGTACTCTTTGGACTTAGCGAACCACTGTAATTGCTGAGGTAATAAAGAGGCAGGGCATGCATCTGCGCAGGCACTACAGCGAATACAGGCTTTTTCATCGCCAGGTTCAGCCAACTCTTGATGATCAGGCGCTAAAATACAGTTGGTGGTTTTCACTATACCAATACGCACGGTTGGTAAAGTAAAGCCCATCATCGGACCACCCATAACAACACGTTGTTGTGGGACAGCAGAGAAACCTTGGCAATCCAATAAATGCTTAATTTCAGTGCCCAGTAAAGCCCACACATTACCTGGTTTATGGATTGTATTACCAGTGACTGTGACAACTCGCTCAATCAATGGTTTGCCTTCAAATACCGCTTGATTAATAGCAAAGAGAGTACCGACATTTTGTACCAGCATACCAATATCTGCTGGAATACTGCCATTTGGAACTTCTTTACCTGTCAGTAACTTTATTAGTTGCTTTTCGCCACCTGAAGGATAAACCGTTGGCACTGTTTGCACTATAATATTGTGATTGTGCTGAGCTGCCTTTTTCATAGCAGCAATGGCTTCTGGCTTATTATCTTCAATGCCAATAATTGTTAGCTTAGGGCTTAATAATTGCTGCATTAGCTCAATACCCGCAACAATACCATCCGCATGCTCTCGCATTAACATATCATCAGCCGTAATATAAGGCTCACATTCAACGGCATTAACAATTAAAAAATCGATGTCTTTACGGGGATCTGCTTTTACATAGGTTGGGAAGCCTGCTCCGCCCATACCGGCGATACCACTTTGATGAATAATATCGACGAGTTCATCATGAGAGAGGGCGGCAGCATCACTAATAGGTTTCAGTTCACACCAGTTATCCAGCCCATCAGGTTCAATAACTACGCTGAGTTCAGGTAAAGCTGAGGGATGCGCTGATGGCATAGGGGATATTTCACAAATGATACCTGAGGTAGGCGCATGCACAGGTACAGACCAGTTACCACTTGGTTTTGTTAATGCTTGGCCTTTAAGGACCTGCTGGCCTTTTTCGACAATCAGTTTGCCGTTTGCGCCAATATGCTGTTTTAACGATACAACCAGCTTTTGTGGCAATGGCAAACGTTGTATTGACTGAGTTGTTGATACGTGTTTTTGACCAGGTGGATGAATCCCACCAGGAAATGGCCACACTTTACCTTGTTTAATTTGTTCGATTAACGTTTCCATTTGTGCTCCTAATCTACTTGAGTCACAGGAATTGCGTTTAATTGCCATTTCCATGTTTGCTTTGTTTCTTTAATTGGCAGCATATCTATACAATCTACAGGGCAAGGTTCTACACATAAATCACAGCCAGTGCACTCATCAATAAGCACGGTATGCATTTGACGAGTGGCACCCACAATGGCGTCGACAGGGCAGGCTTGAATACACTTGGTACAGCCAATACACTCATCTTCACGAATATAGGCAACCGTTTTAATAGGGTCTGCTTGTTCGCCACCTGCGAGAGGCTTGGCTTCAACCCCCATTAAATCGGCAAGTTTTTTTACTGTGGCTTCGCCGCCTGGCGGGCATTTATTTATTTCATCCCCGTTGGCAATTGCTTCAGCATAAGGGCGGCAACCAGGGTAACCACATTGACCACACTGGGTTTGCGGTAAAATAGTATCTATTTGATCGACAATAGGATTGCTTTCAACACGAAAACGTATCGCTGCAAAGCCTAAAATTAAACCAAAGACGAGCGCTAATGAACCAAGCGCTATTAAGGCATAAAACAAGGTCATATTAAAACTTCACTAATCCTGTAAAACCCATAAACGCCATTGACATAAGGCCTGCTGTTATCATTGCGATTGATGCGCCTTTAAATGGAGTAGGGACGTCAGCTGCCGCTAAACGTTCACGTAGTGCGGCAAAAAGAATTAACACCATAGAGAAACCAACTGCTGCGCCAAAGCCATATACCGCAGATTGCAAGAATGAGTGATCTTCTTTGATGTTAAGTAAGGCGACACCTAGTACAGCGCAGTTAGTGGTGATTAAAGGTAGAAATATACCTAGCAGGCGATACAAGGTTGGGCTTGTTTTTCGTACGACCATCTCTGTAAATTGCACCACTACAGCGATGACCAAAATAAAGCTTATGGTACGTAAAAATTCAATATCAAGAGGAATCAAAATATACTGATTCACTAAATAGCTTGTTACAGAGGCAAGAGTAAGCACAAAGGTTGTCGCCAAGGACATACCAATTGCGGTATCCAATTTACCCGATACACCCATAAACGGGCATAAACCTAAAAATTGAACTAATACAAAGTTGTTGACTAGCACGGTGCCAATCAATAACAGGACATACTCTGTCATGCGTGCCTCACAAGAATAAAAACCACTCCATTATCCTTTTTTCTTGGGGTCGACACAACACATGAGAGACGAATAGCTAAAATAAGCAGGGGAGTTGGGTATGAAAGTGTTAAATTGAGGTTAAAGACCTGATAAATAGTAGGTTTATTAGGTCTTTTAAGGTGAGTTAGATGTCTTTTGGCTTCTCGATATAGTAGCCTTGAACGCCATCTAAACACAGTGTTTCGATAATATGTTTCTCTTCTTGGCTTTCTACACCTTCAGCAAACACACTCACCCCAATGCGGTGTGCAAGGTCAACCATTAAGCGCATGAAATACTGATTATTTTTATCTTCTTCTAAGCCTCGTGTGTAGCTTGCATCCATTTTAATAAAGTCAGGTTTGAGGTCCCTAAAGAATTTAAATGAGGTTAAACCCACACCAAAGCGTTCTACCGTTATACGTGCACCGACACGATGAACCATATCAATAAAGCGTTTACTTGCTTTGATATTTTGCTGTAAGCCGAACTCACTTACCTCAAAAATAAGTTTTGATGCGATATTACTGTCTTTTAACAGCCGACGCTCTAACCAGATCACAAATTGATCATTATGTGCGCTTGATGCTGTAACATTTATACCAAAGAACTTTTGTGAGAAGTTGCGAGTTTTCACTTTTTCTAAGGTGGTGTCGATGATTAACCGATCAATCTCCATTGCCATATCAAGCTTTTCTGCCATAGCAAGGAAAGAAGCGGTTGGGAGCATCTGATTTTCAGCTGTTTTAAAACGCACTTGAATCTCTGCATAGGCTTTCACGCTTTTGCCGATAGGCATAATATTTTGCATCACCAAATGAACGCGTTTCGATTCTATAACTTCGTTAATAACTTTTCGCCAGTTTTGATTTCCAAATCCTGCGCTCACGTTATTAACCAGGTCTGTTTCTCGTTGCACATGCCATGCATTTGTTTGTTTAGATTGAGCCATGCTCATCGCATTATCAACGATTGATAATAGCTCACCAAGCGGTTTACCTTTCTCATAACCGACAATGCCGGTATTAGCGACAGAGCTAAGCTCTTGGTTTTGTTGGTATTGAGTAAACCGAGACTGTAGATTATCACCAAAACGCTCTGCTTCTTTAAGTGGTGTATTAGGTAACACAACGGCAAAGTCAGAGCTATTTAAACGAAACACTTGGCTATTCGTGTAAGTGCCGCTTATATGCTTAATAATATCGGCAACACCCTTAACGTACTCATCTCCTTTTTGATAACCACGAGATTGGTTTATTGCCTGTAGTTCACTACACCTGATCATGGCTAGAGAGCCAAATGTACTCTTTTCAGCATTTTCAATGTGTCTTTCATAGTATTCAACGAACATATTTCGGTTGCCTAAATTTGTCACTACATCTTTATAGGCTTCTTTTTTGATACTCATCGCATTTCTTTGAATATCGTCATGTTTCGTTTGCAAAAAGTGCGAAAGGCGATTGAAAGAGGGGATTAAATCTTTACTCAGCTTTTTCAATCGCGATGTGTCCATTGCGTTTTCAAGGTCGCCGTCAACTTGGTTTTGATTGATATAGATATCAATAATATCGGCAATAGTGGTGCTTATCTTCCGGTTGAGGCGTTGGAACATGCTTTTCATATAGAAGATAGGGAGTATTGCAATTAAACCCGAAAATAAAATAATGATGAATAGGGACTGTTGAAGTAATTCAGCAAGGTGGTTTACATTTATAGTAAATTCAACTTTGATATCAGAGGTCGGGTTTACAGCAAATTGTGGACGAATAGAATTAAATGTGCTGTTTACAATACTGGCAAACAATGGCAAAGGCTCTGAGTTTCTCACTGCAAATACTTCATTACCATCTGTGTCACGTAAAACGAATTTTGAGAAGGTTGTGCCATCTGTTAGAGCGCGTTTAATTTTTTCAGGAGCTAGTTCTTCAGCAGTTAAACTATTTATATATGTATTTACTGTAAGTTGTGCTTTTTTTTGGGCATCACTTACTGCGTTGTCAAAGCTTAAGGCAATAAAAGAGCCGCCCAGCAGTGTAAAAAGCAGCCAAGAGATCAATTGTACAAATATAAGTTTTTTAAAACCAGCCATGTTTTCTTATCTTTTAAGAGCCTAAAGGAAGGAATCAATTCCCTGATTGATTTCTTTAAGTACAGTTTATTCTAATTTTATAAGAAATAAAGAGTTAAGCAAAGATAGAGTAGAATATAAGTATTGGAAAGTCTAATACATTTGTTGAGTAATAATAGGGGAGATAAAGATATTTTTTAGAAATTTGGCTCCCCCTCCCCGACTCGAACGGGGGACCTGCGGATTAACAGTCCGTCGCTCTAACCAACTGAGCTAAGGGGGAA
>SGPE01000002.1 GCA_004208945.1 Pseudoalteromonas sp. CO133X
TGCGGGAGCCGGATTTGAACCGACGACCTTCGGGTTATGAGCCCGACGAGCTACCAGGCTGCTCCATCCCGCGCCTGTATGTTTAGAGTCCCAGAAGCCGGATTTAAACCGACGACCTTCGACTTCAGGTATTAGCGAGTCCGACGAATGATTTATCATTCTGCTCTATCCCGCGCCTGTAATCTCTAAGTAACAACAGCATGTTATTGATGCCTTGTTTCGAAGAGAGCGCTATCATATAGCAATAAGATTAGAAATCAAGAGTTATAGTAATAAAACACCACCAAACGAACAAAAAGCACACAAAGTGCTGTTAAAAAGCTCGTTGGTGAGGGCTTATCATTTTTTGCCACTCCCAATCAGGGTGGCCCATAACGATAAAATCTGGGTTTTCTGTGCTTTCTCGTTGATTGTAAGTTAAAGGATTAAATTCAGCATCCGTAATGCAGCCACCCGCTTCTTCAACAATTACTTGAGATGCGCCTGTATCCCACTCACCTGTTGGCCCTATGCGTAAAAAACAATCCGCTTTACCTTCTGCAATAATACACGCTTTTAATGAGCATGAGCCTAATGCGACCGTTGCGAATTGGGTATTTAAATACTGACTTACCGCTTCAATTTTTTGTCGACGACTCACAGCTAAAGTTAAATTATCAGGTGTTGCAACCGAAATTTTCTGATCTTGGCCATTTTCACGCTTAAACGCGCCTTGCTGATAAGTTGCAAAATAAGTAACGTGCTTCGCTGGCCAATGGATAACACCTAATACTGGACGATTATTTTCAATCAGTGCGATATTAACCGCAAAATCACCACTTTCTAAAATAAACTCCCCCGTACCATCCATGGGATCTAGCAACCAGTATTGCTGCCAATGCTTTCTGTCAGCAAGTGCAGGGATTGGCGTTTCCTCTGACATAATAGGAATATCTGGTGCCAACGCTTTTAATCCTGCCATCAATACTTCATTTGATGCTAAATCAGCTTTAGTTACGGGCGTATGATCGGACTTTTGCTCGGCACCAATATCATCTTGCTGATAAATAGCCATAATAGCATCACCTGCTTTTTCAGCTAGACGAATGCAAGGCTCTAAAAAATTACTCATTGGTAGCTCCCGACTCTAAGTACTTTGTTAATAATAGCAAAGCTGCAACACTTCGTGCTTCTGTAAAGTCCTCCTGTTGCAATAAAGACGGCCAATCACTCATCGGCCACTTCACAACAACAAGTGGCTCAGGTTCATCACCTGGTAAGATTTCAGGATAGAGGTCTTCGGCGTACAAAATATGCATAGTGGCATTAAAGTAACTTGGTGCCATGCTGACTTTTTTAAGGGCGGAAAAATAGTTAGCACCAAAGCCTACTTCTTCTTTAAGCTCACGATTTGCTGCTTGTTCGGGAGTTTCACCTGGATCAATTAAGCCTTTTGGAAAGCCCAGTTGATAATCATTAGTGCCAGCACAATATTCTCGCACCAATAACAGCTCGTTATCAGCCGTTACAGGCACGATCATGACGGCACCTCTTCCACCACCACGAATTCGTTCGTATTGCCTTTGCTCGTTATTTGAGAACTTCAGCTCAAGGGATTCAACGGTGAACAGTCGACTCTTAGCGACAACTTCATTAGACAAAATTTGCGGTGGTGTAGGATGCTTTTTCTGTGTCATTGGCATTAATTTGCTATCATGGCAGTTATGCTCATCATAAATCTTTTAAAGTGAATTGCCTATGTTAAATTGGTCAAAAATCGATACTGTGTTGTTAGATATGGATGGCACCCTACTCGATTTGCATTTTGATAATTATTTCTGGCTTACTGTTATTCCCGAGCAATATGCACGTAAACATAAAATCAGTTTAGACGCAGCAAAAGCTGATATTTTGCATCGTTATCAACAAGTTCATGGGCAAATTAATTGGTACTGCTTAGACTATTGGCAACAACAACTCGATTTGCCAATAATGTCGCTAAAACGTGACATTCAACATTTAATAAAAGTGCGTGATGACGTACCGCCATTTCTAACTGAGCTTAGGAAAGCTGGTAAGCAATTGATCATGCTCACTAACGCGCACCCAGATTGTGCCATGTTAAAGTTTGAACACACGGCTATTGATAATTACTTAGATGGGGTAATTTCAACTCACCAATATGGCGTGAGTAAAGAGCATCAACCATTATGGCAACAAGTACATCAAGAGTGGAAGTTTGATAAGAAACGGACTTTATTTGTGGATGACAGCCCTGCCGTGCTCGATGCGGCAAAAGAGTTTGGTATTGGCCATATTCTTGCGGTTGCCAACCCTGATAGTCAGCAACCGCATAAGCTGTTCGATGGCTTTTTATCGACCATCGATTTTCGCGAATTTATACCCGTTGAATAATTACTTCGGGTAACGCTGCTCCAAGCCTTGATAAACAAGCTTGGCGAAATCAGCATGCTCTGTATCTAGGCTTTTAACTACTTCAACTAAGTGTTCGTTATCTTCTTGGCCGTTCCACACTTTGATATAACTACCGTCTTTGTAGCCATGGTCTTGGCGGAAGAAGTTTAAGGTGTTTTTACCAACGTAGCCGCGGTATAAATCATCAATGTCCATACCGATTTGCGCCATACAACCTGCAAATGCAGCGGCATTAAAACTCTTTTCAGCGACTGCTGACGCAGCTAATTGCTCTAGTGTTTGTTTAAAGTCATCCGCTTGAACTGGCGCACTTAATTCCGCTTCAAGTTGCGCGGCTAGTTGCTCATAGCTGGTTTCACCATCAATGCGCAAAGATAAACCAAAATGGAAAATATCAACTAACTCTAAAATAACTTGTTCGGTATCTGGAGTTTGTTTTTTCCACCACTTCCAACCATAGTGATCAAGCATTTCAGCACACTCAACCCAAATTGCACGATACCATTCAAAACCTTGGCTAAACCATTGCTCATGAACTTTGGTATTCATCGCATTTTGCATTTCGAGCATAACAACGAGTTTTTGTAAATTAGCAGACATTTTTTATCCCAACTTGCATTCTTTATTTGCCTATATACTACAGTTAAATTTGGCATTGATGAAATAAAAACACTTATAAACAGGTCGTTTGTAAAATCGAGAAAGAATCATGAAGGATCCTAATGTTTAGATCACTACTTATTACTGCATTACTTGTACTATCTAGCCAAGCAATTGCAGCTACAGCAACGAATATTGCAAACTCAGCTGAGCAAGTTAGTCCATTACTGCCAGGCTTAACTATGCCAAGTGTTGACTTAAAAGATCAGTTTGGAAAAAGCGTTTCTTTAGGTGAACGTTTTAAAGAAAAAACCACGGTATTAATTGTTTATCGTGGCGGTTGGTGCCCATATTGTTCAAGGCAATTAGCCAGTGTGCAAAAAATTGAAAAGCAATTAGCAAGCCTCAATGCACAAATTATCGCGATATCGCCAGATAGCCCAGAAAAGCTAGCGGAAAGCAAAATATCTTCCCCAAACTATCAACTTTTATCTGATGATAGTTTGGCATTGAGCCAACAACTAGGATTGGCATTTTATCTGGATGATAAAACCGCAAAAATCTATCGTAATAAACTTGGCGTTAACTTTGTGTCGCTAGATGGCGAAGCAAAGGTGGCTTTACCTGTACCTGCTGTTTTTGTGGTTGACACAAAAGGGTTAATTCACTTTCAGTATGCTAATCCAAATTATAAAGTACGTTTAACTGAAGACTTATTACTTGCCGCTGTTAAATCAGTCAATGAACAATAAACTAGCCACTGATAAGCAGAACCTGTTTCTGCTTATCGCCCTTGCGTAAACTCTTGCCAAGATTCAATTAAATCAACAAAGTCTTCAAAACCACAGCCACTGCATAAGCCCTCTTCTTCAAGCATTAAATCATCATCTTGGTAGGCGACTAAGTCTTCGTTGTCTTGATGTAGTGCATGGGCTTCAAATAATGCTTCGTCTTTACTTAAAATCAAATCAATTTCTTGGCCTTGCAAGGTTAAAGGCTCATGACTGCTCTTCACTGCAGCAATTAAAGCTTGCACCATTGCGACTTTTTCTTTACCGATTTCTTCATTCAGCCAGCGACCAATAACGCCGTGCTCAGAAGAGATTTTAATGCGTAAACCACTAATTGGGTCACGGATAAATTGATATTCCATGAAGAGTACTCGTAATACGTTATTACGCTAATTATACCGTTTACAGCTAAACGTAGCGAGTTTTGCGGCCTTAAACAACACGAGCGCCATAGTGGCGCTCGTGTTTATGCTATTTAAAACAGCTAGAGTCGTGATTTAAAACGAGCAGCATCAATAATTGCCCATAAATAGACAATCGGCAGTAATACAAAACCGATCGCAACATAAATTAGCGCGCCACTGATAACCCATGCTAAAAAGAATGCAATCGCCGCCATTAAACGACCTTGTACCAATTGTCCTAAACCAGGAAAAAAGATATTACAAATTGCTGCGATTACATTACCGCCAGAACCTTGCTCTGCCATACTAACCTCTGTAGTTTTTAATGATTATACTTTTTATAAACACACTTTATGCCAACTTATTATGACTTACAAATCAAAGTGTTAAAAAATACCGTTATTTTGATTTTAGTTCTTTTTGCTAAAAATCGGTCAAATTCACAATTTTTATTTACGATTTTAATGACTTGCCAAAATAGCTGTTTATAAAAACAGTATTTTATTTAGCCTTGCATAAACACCTGTTATACTCCACCCATTATAGATTGAAAAGGCGTAACGATGGACGTTTCTGAATTACTCGATGGCTTAAATGACAAACAACGGGATGCAGTCGCAGCCCCATTGCAAAATATGCTAGTACTTGCAGGTGCAGGTTCTGGTAAAACTCGAGTACTTGTTCATCGCATCGCATGGCTCATGCAAGTTGAGCAAGCTTCAGCATACAGTATCTTTGCGGTAACCTTCACTAACAAAGCCGCGAAAGAAATGCGTACTCGTGTAGAAGAAACGCTAAAAGCACCAGTTGGTGGCATGTGGATTGGTACTTTCCATGGTTTATCTCACCGTATTTTGCGTGCCCACCATCGCGAAGCGAACTTGCCTGAAAGCTTTCAAATCTTAGATTCTGACGATCAACAACGTATGATCAAACGCTTACTTAAAGCGATGAACATCGATGACAAAAAGTGGCCTGCAAAACAATTTGGTTGGTATATCAGCGCTAAAAAAGACGAAGGCTTACGCCCGAAAGACATTCAAGCCTACGATGTTAATGAACAGATGATGCTAAAAGTCTATGCTGCATATCAAGAAGCGTGCGACCGTGCTGGTTTAATCGACTTTGCTGAAATATTACTGCGTTGCTACGAAGTACTTAAAAATAACCCGACACTTTTACGTCATTATCAGCAGCGCTTTGCTCACATGCTGGTAGACGAGTTCCAAGATACCAATACAATTCAGTACGCTTGGTTAAAGCTACTCGCAGGTAATACGAATAGTATTATGATCGTGGGTGATGATGACCAAAGCATTTATGGCTGGCGTGGCGCAAAAATTGAGAATATCAAACGCTTTTTGACCGACTTCGAAGCCGAAACCATTCGCCTTGAGCAAAATTACCGCTCAACGGCAACAATCTTGAAAGCATCAAATGCGCTGATCAAAAACAATGCTGAACGCATGGGCAAGAGCCTTTGGACAGATGGCAATGATGGTGAGCCTATTTCTGTTTACGCTGCGTTTAATGAATTAGACGAAGCCCGCTTTGTTAGTAGTAAACTACGCAGCTGGCTTAATGCGGGTAATGCATTACAAGACGCCGCCATTTTATACCGTAACAACGCGCAATCTCGTGTACTCGAGGAAGCGATGTTACAAGAAGGTTTAAAATACCGTATTTACGGCGGTATGCGCTTCTTCGAACGTCAAGAGGTCAAAGATGCACTTTCATATTTACGTTTAGTGGGCAATCGTCAAGATGATGCTGCTTTCGAGCGCGTTATTAACACCCCTGCCCGCGGCATTGGTGATAAAACACTAAGCCACATTCGTGATTGCGCGCGCAATGAATCATTGCCACTTTGGTATGCCGCAAAAGCTATTATCGAGCAGCAGCACTTATCTGGCCGTGCGGCGAGTGCCGTCACTAAATTCTTAGAACTTGTTGAGCATATCGAAGATAAGATCAGCGATCTCACCTTAGAAGAGCAAGCGAAATACGCCATTCAAACCTCAGGGTTAATGGCAATGTATCAAGCTGAAAAAGGTGAAAAAGGCCGTGCCCGTGTAGAAAACTTAGAAGAGCTTATTAGTGCTTGTGGTCAATATGAACTCCCTGAAGATGAAGAGTTCAGCTCGCCACTACAGGGCTTTTTGGCCTATACCTCACTAGAGTCTGGCGAAGGTCAAGCCGATGAGCACGAAGACGCGGTGCAAATGATGACTCTGCACTCAGCAAAAGGCCTAGAATTCCCACTGGTATTTATGGTTGGTGTTGAAGAGGGCATGTTCCCGTCACAACAAAGTAATGAAGAGTCTGGCCGTTTAGAAGAAGAACGCCGCCTATGTTATGTTGGTATGACTCGCGCGATGGAAAAACTATACATTAGCCATGCAGAAAGTCGCCGTTTATACGGACAAGAAAAATACCACAGCCCATCACGCTTTTTACGTGAAATGCCTGAAGACTGCATCGAAGAAATCCGAATTAAAACACAAGTTTCAAGACCGCCTGCTGCAGGTCGTTTTAGTCCATCAGTAACCCATGCTGCATTTGAAGATAGTGGCTTTAACTTAGGACAACGCGTCTTACACGCCAAGTTCGGTGCAGGAACCGTACTCAATTACGAAGGTAGCGGCGCACAGTCACGTATTCAAGTGAACTTTGATGACCTAGGCAGCAAATGGCTTGTAACACAGTATGCAAGACTTCAAGCCTTATAATGAGTATATAACAGCACTGTGTAATGAGCTGGTGATTGCAAAGCATCGCCAGCTTGTCATTGTGCAAGGCAGCGAAACTTGGTGCCATCAGTTTGCAAACCAATTAGCGCTTAAAAATACCTATGTTTTCAGTAGCAACTCATTATTAGCAAATAGTGAGTTTCCAAAACATGCTCACCAAATTCTTGGTCAAGAGTTTCATCACGCAATTTTTGATGGTTTTAGCGGTTTATATGCCGATAAACTAGCCGCGCTTGCAGGTACCGTAAAAGCAGGCGGTGTACTGATATTATTGCTGCCCGATGACGATAAGTGGCAAGACCCAGCACTCACAAGTATCACCTCTTATGGCGAAGAGATTAAACACAGCTTTTTTAATCAGCGCTTTTTCGCCAAGCTAAAATTGCAGCCACATTATTTTACTGAGCACTCGCTTCCTACTTACCAATCAATTTCGCCAGCAACTGCTGAGATAAATTATCAGCAACAACAAGCATGTGTTGAGCAAATTATTAAAACCGCGACAGGCCGAGCGAATCGTCCTTTCGTGATCAGTGCAGACCGAGGTCGTGGTAAATCAGCTGCTTTAGGGCTTGCAGCAGCATGTCTTCAAGATAAAAAAATCCTTATTTGTGCCACGCAAGCCAAAGCCGTACAAACAAGCTTTAAGCATTTAGCCGCAGAGTTTGGTGTTAGCAAAGAGCAAAACTGTAAGCAACTAGCTAACCTTAGCTATATTGCGCCAGATACACTGCTAAACGAAAAACCTGATTGCGATCTGTTATTTGTCGACGAAGCAGCGGCGATTCCAGTTCCTATGCTATTACAGATCCTGAAAAGCTATCCGCGAATCGTATTTGCTAGCACTATGGTTGGTTATGAAGGAAATGGCCGAGGTTACACGTTACGTTTTTTACAGTACTTACGTAGTCAATTTAAATCACTAAAGACTATCACTTTGGATGAGCCCGTTCGCTTTGCCAAACATGATCCTTTAGAAAATAGCCTACGCAAACTATTATTACTCGATGCAAAGTACCCAAGCACGCAAAGTAGTGAGCCATTCCAATTTGCAAACATAAGCAAAGAACAACTCGTTGATGATGAGCAACTACTTAGCCAAATAATGGCATTACTGGCGCTGGCTCATTACCAAACCACAGTGAATGATTTACGCCAACTGCTTGATGCGCCCGAGTTACAACTGTCTATCTGTAAGCAAGAAAATGCACTAAAAGCAGTTTGTTTGGTGGCTGTTGAGGGTGGTTTAACGGCTAAGATCGCAGAACAAGTTAAAATAGGTAAGCGCAGACCACATGGCCATTTAATGGCACAAACCATTACTCAACTGAGCCAGAGTACAGAAGATTTATGTAAACGCTCTGCAAGAGTTGTGAGAATAGCTGTCGCACCAGAGTGTCATCAACAAGGTATAGGTTCAGCCCTATTAAATTACTGCGAAAAACAACTAGATAATTGCGACTATTTCGGTGCGAGCTTTGGCGCAAATGCATCCTTGGTTAAGTTTTGGCAAAGTAATGGTTTTAAGGTCATTAAGTTGGGTTTTAGCCACGATAAAGCAACTGCGGAACATTCGGCTTTAGTCATAAAGCCACTTACCCGCCAAGCGAAGCACTCAGCCACACAGCTCATTGGTGAGTTTAAACACGACTTCTCGTTACAACTTTTAGGCCACTTTAGTCACTTACCTTGGCAGCTGATTGCTGAATTATTACCCCATTTTCCACAAAGCGAATGTCCAACTGTATTATTAAGCAGGGCTGAGCGCCTTATAAATTCTGAATTTTCGTTATTTAATGCTCAACCCTTACTGTGGCAACTGATCTGGCATACACCAATTAGTCTAAACTTGCTCAATCAAGATACAAAATTCATACTTATTCGGCTAATATTACAACAATCCTGTACCGATCACTTCATTAGTGAAGCAAATCTGTCCGGAAAAAAAGAATTAAACACACAATTCAAAGCCGCAGTGCAAGGTTGGTATGCTCACTTTAAACTTCTCAATAATATCGACAATTAAGAGCATATTGTTATCTCTTTCACTTTTATCCACTTTGGGTCATGCCGAAGACACTCTCCCCTCTATAAAATTAGGTATGTCTACAGCATTATCAGGGCCAGCAAAAGAAATTGGCGAGCAATTAGCTTTCGGCAGCAATATTTATTTCGATAAGATAAATGCTGATAGCGGTATTAATGGTCAAAATATCAAGCTGATAATTGCTGACGACGGTTATGAGCCAAAAAATACGGTTGTAAATACACGGCAATTTTTATTTAGCGACAACATCCACGCAATCTTTGGTTCAATGGGAACACCGACTGCACATGCCATAAAACCTTTGCTTGATAGGCATCGTACACCCTTTCTGATGCCTTTTACAGGCGCAAATTTCCTACATAATAATTCAATGCCGAATGTATTTAACCTACGTGCAAGCTATCAAGATGAAGCGTCTGAACAAGTCGATTATTTAGTAAAAGAACGTCAGCATGAGAAAATTGCTTTAATGATTCAAGCTGACGAATTTGGTTATGTTGTTGAAAGTAATTTAATTTTAGCTTTAGAAAAATATGAAATAAAACCTATTGAAGTTGCCCGATTTAAACGTAATAGCGAAGATATTGCAAAGGCACTAACGCAACTTAAACAAAGTAAAGCGACTGCAATCTGTATGGTAGGCACATACAAACCGTTAGCTGAGTTTATCAATACAGGCTATCAGCAGGGTTTCACACCCGACTACACCGCCGTTTCTTTTGCATCAAGCCATGAACTATACAAGCGAATTAAGCATCCAAGCAATATTATGGTCACCGAAGTCGTCCCCGATCCTAATCGGTGTGATAACGCTTGGTGCGTGCAATTCAATGAAGACATTAAGCCCTACCAAAGGAAGGCAAATCGCATAATTTTTGAAGGTTATCTAAATGCAGTGGCACTGGTTAGCGCTGCTCAAAAGTGCTCTCCCCCTTTAAATAATCAATGCTTACTTTCCAAGTTAAATGCACTATTTGAAGAAGATACTGACTTCGCAAAGTTATTTAGTGAGCATACTGGTAATAGTGATAAAAAAATTTATCGCTCATATTTTAAAAGTAATCAAGATTAACTACTGCTAAATCAGAATAATGTTCTATGCTTTAAAGACTTAATAAGGCTTTGAGGGAAATATGGATCTGATTAATTTTCGTGTTGGGCATAAGACCATTTCACTTAAAATACTCGATATTCTTCTAACGGAACGTTACGAAAATAACCTAACGTCCCTACCTAATGAAAATAAAAGCTTTATTGGCGTTAAAGACTACATGGATACACCCACTCCTATATTTGACTTAGGAATTGTACTTAATAACCAATCGACTCATAAAACAAATGCTGCGTTAACTGATTTATTAGCTGAGAAAGAAAAAGAGCACCAACTTTGGTTGAATGCACTAGAAGAGAGCCTGCTCACTGGTGCTGTGTTTACACAATCAACCGATCCTGACAAATGCGCTTTTGGCCGGTGGTATAATAGCTTCAAAACAGACAATGAAGACTTGCAAAACATTCTTAACAAATTTGATACTCCCCACAGAGCACTACATGCAATGGCTGGTGAGTTACTCGAATTACAAAAGAACCTTCCTAAAGATAAGTTAATCCATATATTTGAAGAAAAAAAGAGGCACATCTTTAACCAACTAATACGTTTATTTGAGTCTGCTAGAGAGCAGATAATCCTCGACTATAAACCGATTATTATTTTCACTACAAAGGATGGCATCACACCACATATAGGATTACTGGTTGATAAAGTAGAAGACAACATCAACGTTAAAAAAGAGGATATTAAACCCTTAGATAAGTTAACGTCCGTCGGCTTTGAT
This sequence comes from Pseudoalteromonas sp. CO133X, assembly GCA_004208945.1. Taxonomy (GTDB): domain Bacteria; phylum Pseudomonadota; class Gammaproteobacteria; order Enterobacterales; family Alteromonadaceae; genus Pseudoalteromonas. The sequence continues at coordinate 10,843 of SGPE01000002.1, forward strand.
GTAGACCCACAAACCAAAAATATGATGCGCGGTTTAATAAAAATGAAAAATAAGCATACGTTACTCATTGACCCAAGCGCTATATTTCGCCCAGAACATCTAAACAATCAAGAAGAGGAAGAAACTGAGGCCTACGGCTTATTTTAGTGACCTTAATGGCAGAGGTGGACGGTATATGCCGTTTCACTATCAAAATACTAGAGCATAGCAGTGGATTTATCCCACGTCATTGGCTCTCTATTCGCGGATAGAGCGCGTATAAAACCGCGACGACAAACGTCTTGGGCTGGCCTTGTCGCGTAGCCGCGGGTTTATCCCGCGTCATGGGCTGTCTGTTCGCTCATAGAGCGCCATGTAAAAGCGCGACGACAAACGCAAAAAACCCGTTGCATTGCTGCAACGGGTTTCTTTAATTAGGAGCCTGGCGATGTC
>SGPE01000013.1 GCA_004208945.1 Pseudoalteromonas sp. CO133X
GATTAATTGGTATCTACTTTAGTATTCTCATCATTATTTGATGAATTAACTTCTGGCGAAGTTAACAGCTGTCACTAACAAAGACCCGTTTGGGTTGTATGGTTAAGTGACTAAGCGTACACGGTGGATGCCTTGGCAGTTGGAGGCGATGAAGGACGTATTAACTTGCGATAAGCCTAGTCAAGCTAGTAAAAAGCACTTGAGACTAGGATTTCCGAATGGGGAAACCCACCTGCTTGCAGGTATCTTGCACTGAATACATAGGTGTAAGAGGCGAACGCGGAGAACTGAAACATCTAAGTACCCGTAGGAACAGAAATCAACCGAGATTCCGGAAGTAGCGGCGAGCGAAACCGGACCAGCCCTTAAGCTTATTTTGTGTTAGTGAAACATTCTGGAAAGTTTGACGATACAGGGTGATAGTCCCGTACACGAAAATGCAATCTAAGTGAAATCGAGTAGGTCGGAGCACGTGAAACTTTGACTGAATATAGGTGGACCATCATCTAAGGCTAAATACTCCCAACTGACCGATAGTGAACCAGTACCGTGAGGGAAAGGCGAAAAGAACCCCTGTGAGGGGAGTGAAATAGAACCTGAAACCGTGTACGTACAAGCAGTAGGAGCCCTTCGAGGGTGACTGCGTACCTTTTGTATAATGGGTCAGCGACTTATATTTTGTAGCGAGGTTAACCGATTAGGGTAGCCGTAGTGAAAGCGAGCGTTAACTGCGCGTTGAGTTGCAAGGTATAGACCCGAAACCCGGTGATCTAGCCATGGGCAGGTTGAAGGTTGAGTAACATCAACTGGAGGACCGAACCCACTAACGTTGAAAAGTTAGGGGATGACCTGTGGCTAGGAGTGAAAGGCTAATCAAACCGGGAGATAGCTGGTTCTCCCCGAAATCTATTTAGGTAGAGCCTCGGACGAATACTTACGGGGGTAGAGCACTGTTAAGGCTAGGGGGTCATCCCGACTTACCAACCCTTTGCAAACTCCGAATACCGTAAAGTACTATCCGGGAGACACACGGCGGGTGCTAACGTCCGTCGTGAAGAGGGAAACAACCCAGACCGCCAGCTAAGGTCCCAAAGTCATAGTTAAGTGGGAAACGATGTGGAAAGGCCCAGACAGCCAGGAGGTTGGCTTAGAAGCAGCCATCCTTTAAAGAAAGCGTAATAGCTCACTGGTCGAGTCGGTCTGCGCGGAAGATGTAACGGGGCTAAACTATGCACCGAAGCTGCGGATTCATACTTTGTATGAGTGGTAGGGGAGCGTTCTGTAAGCCGTTGAAGGTGAACCGGGAGGTTTGCTGGAGGTATCAGAAGTGCGAATGCTGACATGAGTAACGATAATGCGGGTGAAAAACCCGCACGCCGGAAGACCAAGGGTTCCTATCCCATGTTAATCAGGGTAGGGTAAGTCGACCCCTAAGGCGAGGCCGAAAGGCGTAGTCGATGGGAAACGGGTTAATATTCCCGTACTTGGTATAATTGCGATGGGGGGACGGAGCAGGCTAAGCAAGCATGGCGTTGGTTGTCCATGTGAAAGTAAGTAGGTTGGTGACTTAGGAAAATCCGGGTTGCTAAGACTGAGATACGAGACGAGCCACCAAGGTGGTGAAGTTGCTGATGCCATACTTCCAGGAAAAGCCTCTAAGCTTCAGATTATACCGAATCGTACCCCAAACCGACACAGGTGGTCAGGTAGAGAATACTAAGGCGCTTGAGAGAACTCGGGTGAAGGAACTAGGCAAAATTGTACCGTAACTTCGGGAGAAGGTACGCTCCTATCTGTGATGAGATTTACTCTCTAAGCGGACGGGAGCCGCAGTGACCAGGTGGCTGGGACTGTTTATTAAAAACACAGCACTGTGCAAAATCGCAAGATGACGTATACGGTGTGACACCTGCCCGGTGCCGGAAGGTTAATTGATGGGGTTAGTTTTCGGACGAAGCTCTTGATCGAAGCCCCGGTAAACGGCGGCCGTAACTATAACGGTCCTAAGGTAGCGAAATTCCTTGTCGGGTAAGTTCCGACCTGCACGAATGGTGTAACCATGGCCACGCTGTCTCCACCCGAGACTCAGTGAAATTGAAATCGCAGTGAAGATGCTGTGTACCCGCGGCTAGACGGAAAGACCCCGTGAACCTTTACTACAGCTTGGCACTGAACATTGACCCTACATGTGTAGGATAGGTGGGAGGCTTTGAAGCAGAGACGCTAGTCTTTGTGGAGCCGTCCTTGAAATACCACCCTTGTAGTGTTGATGTTCTAACGTTGGCCCCTAATCGGGGTTACGGACAGTGCCTGGTGGGTAGTTTGACTGGGGCGGTCTCCTCCCAAAGAGTAACGGAGGAGCACGAAGGTTGGCTAAGTACGGTCGGACATCGTACGGTTAGTGTAATGGTAGAAGCCAGCTTAACTGCGAGACAGACACGTCGAGCAGGTACGAAAGTAGGTCATAGTGATCCGGTGGTTCTGAATGGAAGGGCCATCGCTCAACGGATAAAAGGTACTCCGGGGATAACAGGCTGATACCGCCCAAGAGTTCATATCGACGGCGGTGTTTGGCACCTCGATGTCGGCTCATCACATCCTGGGGCTGAAGTCGGTCCCAAGGGTATGGCTGTTCGCCATTTAAAGTGGTACGCGAGCTGGGTTTAGAACGTCGTGAGACAGTTCGGTCCCTATCTGCCGTGGGCGTTTGAGAATTGAGAGGGGTTGCTCCTAGTACGAGAGGACCGGAGTGAACGAACCGCTGGTGTTCGGGTTGTCATGCCAATGGCACTGCCCGGTAGCTACGTTCGGAACTGATAAGCGCTGAAAGCATCTAAGCGCGAAGCAGGCCTCGAGATGAGTTCTCACTAGACTTTTAAAGTCTCTGAAGGGCCGTTGAAGACTACAACGTTGATAGGCAGGATGTGGAAGTGGTGTGAGCCATTAAGCTAACCTGTACTAATTACCCGTGAGGCTTAACCATACAACGCCAAACGCGTTTTGTG
>SGPE01000031.1 GCA_004208945.1 Pseudoalteromonas sp. CO133X
ATGGCAAAAGAAAAGTTTGAACGCGTAAAACCGCACGTAAACGTAGGTACAATCGGCCACGTTGACCACGGTAAAACTACCCTAACTGCAGCAATCACTAACGTACTTGCAAAAGTATACGGTGGTGTAGCGAAAGACTTCGCATCAATCGATAACGCTCCAGAAGAGCGTGAGCGTGGTATCACAATCTCAACTTCACACGTTGAGTACGATACACCAACTCGTCACTACGCACACGTAGACTGTCCAGGACACGCCGATTATGTTAAAAACATGATCACGGGTGCTGCTCAAATGGACGGCGCAATCCTAGTAGTTGCTGCGACTGACGGTCCTATGCCACAAACTCGTGAGCACATCCTACTTTCTCGTCAGGTTGGTGTACCTTACATCATCGTATTCATGAACAAATGTGACATGGTTGACGACGAAGAGCTACTTGAGCTAGTTGAGATGGAAGTTCGTGAACTTCTTTCTGAGTACGACTTCCCAGGTGATGACCTACCTCTAATCCAAGGTTCTGCGCTTAAAGCGTTAGAAGGTGAGAAAGAGTGGGAAGACAAAATCGTTGAGCTTGCAGAAGCACTAGATTCTTACATCCCAGAGCCAGAGCGTGACATCGATAAGCCATTCATCATGCCTATCGAAGACGTATTCTCAATCCAAGGCCGTGGTACAGTTGTAACTGGTCGTGTTGAAGCTGGTATCATCAACGTGAATGACGAAGTTGAAATCGTAGGTATCAAAGAGACTACGAAGACAACGTGTACAGGTGTTGAGATGTTCCGTAAGCTTCTAGACGAAGGTCGTGCGGGTGAGAACATCGGTGCACTTCTACGTGGTACTAAGCGTGAAGACGTTGAACGTGGTCAAGTACTAGCTAAGCCTGGTTCAATCACTCCACACACGAAGTTCACTTCAGAAGTATACGTACTGTCTAAAGATGAAGGTGGTCGTCACACGCCATTCTTCAAAGGTTACCGTCCACAGTTCTACTTCCGTACAACTGACGTAACAGGTGACGTACAGTTACCAGACGGCGTTGAAATGGTAATGCCTGGTGACAACATCAAGATGACTGTAGAACTAATCGCTCCAATCGCGATGGACGAAGGTTTACGCTTCGCTATCCGTGAAGGTGGCCGTACAGTTGGTGCTGGTGTTGTAGCAACTATCGTTGAGTAATATCAACAGATAGAGCTTCACAGCTTATAAAAAGGTCGCCTAGGCGGCCTTTTTTAATG
>SGPE01000017.1 GCA_004208945.1 Pseudoalteromonas sp. CO133X
TAATGGTGGGTCGTACTGGACTTGAACCAGTGACCCTCGCCTTGTAAGGGCGATGCTCTCCCAACTGAGCTAACGACCCATATCTAAAACAACTCATTGCTGCGTTGTTGTGGGGCGCTATTATAGATAGAGTTGTAAATGTGTCAACACTTGAATGAGTAAAAATGTGTTAGGTGCAGCTTTTATAAACAATCACATGGGCTTTGTGTGTGTTTTGATGAACAATTGCACAGTTTTAGTTATTTATTAGATGATAAGTAAGCAATAAAAGGCTCAACTTTATATTTTACTTTTTATATATACGAAAAGATCGCTTGGTTATAGCTAGTTTGCCCAAATTATAAAAAATAGTGAGGGCTCTGAAACCAGGTAATCTAAGCTGCATTAAAAGTGTTAAGCAGCCCTGTAGGGGAGAGTGCTATTTTAACGGCTATTTTTTCTTAATCTTATTTTGCATATAAATGTATACCTTTTATAACTACGTATACAGACGAGTAAGAGCATCGACAATGCAAACTCACGCATTGATCATGAAAAGGTATCGATGTTTGTCAAAGTGTTTAAAATATCTTCTCGATGGCCTGTTATTTAGTCAGCTTGTTGAAATTTAAATCATTTAAATAAACATCGATAAAAAACTGTTGACTTTATTTGGGGGGCTGCATAGAATGCGCCCCGCACTCAGCGATACACAGCCAAGGTTAATTGGTAGTGTGTATGCAAGTCGGGGCTATAGCTCAGCTGGGAGAGCGCTTCGCTGGCAGCGAAGAGGTCTGCGGTTCGATCCCGCATAGCTCCACCAGATTTGCATAGTGTTTGTCCTAGGGTTGCAGTTTTCTGCGTCCCCATCGTCTAGAGGCCTAGGACACCGCCCTTTCACGGCGGTAACAGGGGTTCGAATCCCCTTGGGG
>SGPE01000009.1 GCA_004208945.1 Pseudoalteromonas sp. CO133X
GAACTCAGTAGTGAAACGAAACAGCGCCGATGATAGTGTGGCATTTGCCATGTGAAAGTAGGACATCGCCAGGCTCCAAATTAAAGAAACCCGTTGCAGCAATGCAACGGGTTTTTTGTGTGTGTCGTCGCGCTTTTACATGGCGCTCTATGAGCGAAAAGACAATCAATGGACGCGGGATAAACCCGCTGCTACGCGACAAGGCCACCCCAACGCATTTGTCGTCGCGATTTTACATCGCGTGATAGACTCGTGGACTTACAACCCATGACGCGGGATAAACCCGCTGCTACGTGACAAGGCCACACCAACACATTTGTCGTCGCGATTTTACATCGCGTGATTGACTCGTGGACATACAGCCCATGACGCGGGATAAACCCGCTGCTACGCGACAAGGCTGCTCCAACGCATTTGTAGTCGCGATTTTACATCGCGCTCCATCCTCATTGTCAGCTGCCATTCATTAAATTAACTTTGCTTTGTGTATGGCTTTGATTTAGGATCAAAACAGTTTAAAAGCAAGAACTAATGGCCTGTGTCTAGATTACTTATTTGTTTATTATTATTTTTTTCGAGTGCTTCAACTTTTGCTGTTGAGGTGACTAATCTATATCAAGATACCCTTAAAGTTGCAGACAAATCACGCGATGCTCGTTTGGCAGCAAGTCGTGAAGCACTGCTCAATGTGCTGGTTAAGGTCAGCGGTGATACAAGTGCGGATCAAAACCCTCTTGCTAAACAGCGCACCCGCGATATTTCAGATTACATGCTTAAGTTTGAATATGACGAAAAAGCAGACGGTAGTTTAAATCTGGTCGTTAAGTTTGAAGCGAATAAGATTAATGCACTGATCAAAGATCTCGGTCTGCCATTATGGGGTACACGCCGTCCTTTAGTGGCTATCTGGTTAGGCATTGAAGATAACTGGCGCCGTGAACTGGTTACTCAGGAATCATATCCGCAGCTTGAACAGTTAATTTATGATAAAGCAGGTGAGCGTGGTTTACCTGTCGTTGTTCCTTTGCTTGATTTACAAGACCGCTCAATTGTAGGTATCCCAGAGGTATGGGGTAATTTTTCTGAGCCTGTAGAGCGTGCGTCGAGTCGTTATAGTGCAGAGCGCAGTATCACTGCAAGAATGTATCAACAACAAGACTCAGAAACGTGGATCCTTGATTGGCGTTTTACTAATGATGACCTCTTTGAAACGAATCGGCTGGTAGGTGACAAGCAACAGATTGTTGCTGATATGGTTGATAGTTTAGCCACAGGCTTGGCATTCGAGTATGCGATAGATCCGACTACGATTGGCCAACTTGCATCAGCAACATTTTATTTAAAGGGTATTAACAACTTTGTTGATATTGAACTTGCAAAACGCCGATTAGCAACCTTGAGTGTTGTTACACGTGTAGAAATTTTGCTACGTACACCAGATATGGTGCAATTCAATGTTAATCACACTGGCAGTATGAATGATTTTAGAAAAGCGCTAGAACTTGATAGTGCCTTTAAAGCCTATGAGGACCCTCGAGATTTTTATCAAGTTATTAATCAAGACGAACTTGAATATCAGTGGCAGGGGCTTTAATTCTAGTGCAAGAACCTATGCAAATGGCACTGCCGGTTACGTTGCCTGATGATGAAACGTTTACGTCTTATTTTGGTGGCGAGAATTCTCTTGAGGTTAGTCATCTTAAAGATGCATTTACAAAACTAAGTAGTAAATTCCAATATACTTACTTATGTGGTTTAGGTGATTCTGGTAAGTCTCACTTGTTGTACGCAACCTGTATTGACGCCCAGGAGCGTGGTTTGTCAACGATGTTACTGTCTATGAGAGAGGTGATTGATTACGGGCCTGTCGTTCTGGATGGCTTGGAGACTCTTGATGTTTTATGTATCGATGACGTTCATTTAGTGGCTGGCAATGATGCGTGGGAAAAAGGATTATTTAACTTTTTCAATCGCTTTAATGAGCCAGGTAAATACTTGGTTGTTACTGCCGATCTATTACCTGATATGCTGCATATCAATTTACCTGATCTTGTATCGCGTTTGAAATGGGGCACGACATTGCAAATACGCTCAATGAGTGACGATGACAAAGCTGAAGCACTCGTTCGCCGTGCTCACATGCGCGGCCTTGAACTGACCGATGAATGCGCGCGCTTTTTATTAACGCGATTAAGCCGTGATATGCGCGCACTACTCGATGTTTTAGATAAACTTGACCATGCCTCTATGGCTGCACAAAGAAAATTAACAATTCCTTTTATAAAATCAACGTTAAAGCTTTAGTAGGGCTAGAATCTAGTCCTTGCTTTCAGTTATCATTAGCTATTACAAAATCCTTCTGTGAAAGACCAGGTACTCAATGAACTTAGAAAATATTTTAGCGCAAGCACTTGAGGCTGTTGCCAGTGCGAACGAAATCGCGCAATTAGAAGATATCAGGGTTAATTACCTTGGTAAAAAAGGTGAAATCACCAACTTACTTAAAACGCTAGGCAAGATTGCCCCTGAAGAGCGTAAAGAAGCGGGTCAAGTGATTAACCAAGCAAAACAAGAAGTACAAACAGCCATTAACGAAAAGCGTGAGTTACTAGCAAGTAAGGCTCTTGAAGAGAAGCTAGCGGCAGAAACGATCGACGTAACTTTACCGGGTCGTATTATGCCAACAGGTGGCTTACACCCAGTAACTCGTACTATTGAACGTATTGAAAGCTTTTTTGGTGAGTTAGGTTTTGCGGTTAAATCAGGTCCTGAAGTTGAAGATGATTTTCATAACTTCGATGCGCTAAATATTCCTGAGCACCATCCTGCACGTGCTGATCACGATACTTTCTATTTCAACCCTAAGCTTGTGTTACGTACACAAACAAGTGGTGTACAAATCCGTACGATGGAAACTGAGCAGCCACCACTGCGCATCATTTCTCCAGGTCGTGTTTATCGTAACGATTACGACCAAACACACACGCCAATGTTCCACCAAGTGGAAGGCTTAATGGTTGATACAGATGTAAGCTTCACTGAGTTAAAAGGTATTCTGCACGACTTTTTACGTAACTTCTTTGAAGAAGATATGGAAATTCGTTTCCGTCCTTCTTACTTCCCATTTACTGAGCCATCAGCTGAGGTTGATGTTATGGGTAAAAACGGCAAGTGGTTAGAGGTATTAGGCTGTGGCATGGTTCACCCTAACGTTCTTAAATCAGTGGGTATTGATCCAGAAAAATACACAGGCTTCGCATTCGGTATGGGTGTAGAGCGCTTGACTATGTTGCGTTACGGCGTAAACGACTTACGTGCATTTTTCGAAAACGATTTAAAATTCCTAAACCAGTTCCGTTAAGAGTGAAGATATAAAATGAAATTTAGTGAAAAGTGGTTAAGAGAGTGGGTTAACCCAGCAATCGACACACAGGCTCTTTCGGAACAGTTATCAATGGCTGGTCTTGAAGTTGACGGTGTTGAGCCTGCAGCAGCTGAGTTCACAGGCGTTGTTGTTGGTGAAGTGGTTGAGTGTGGTCAACACCCAGACGCTGATAAGTTACGTGTAACTAAAGTAAACGTAGGTGGTGATGAGCTACTTGATATCGTGTGTGGTGCACCTAACTGTCGTCAAGGCTTAAAAGTCGCTGTTGCGACTGTTGGCGCTGTATTACCTGGCGACTTCAAAATTAAAAAAGCCAAACTTCGTGGTCAACCTTCACACGGTATGCTGTGCGCATTCGTTGAATTAGGCATCAGCGAAGAAGGCGATGGCATCATGGAATTACCAAGTGATGCGCCAATCGGTACTGACTTACGCGAGTATTTAAACCTGGACGACAGCATTATTGATGTTGACTTAACACCAAACCGTGGTGACTGTTTAGGTATTAAAGGTCTAGCACGTGAAGTGGGCGTACTGAATAGTATTGATGTTAATACACTTGAAATCGCACCTGTTGCAGCAACGATTGAAGACAAAGTATCAATTGAGCTTGTAAATGATGATGCGTGTCCTCGTTATTTAGGTCGTGTAATCAAAGGTATTAACCTTGATGCTGAAACTCCACTTTGGATGGTAGAAAAACTTCGTCGCAGTGGCATTCGCTCAATTGACCCAGTTGTTGATGTTACAAACTACGTGTTATTAGAGCTTGGTCACCCAATGCACGCATTTGATTTAAATGCAATTGAAGGTGGCATTAAAGTACGTAGCGCGAATGCAGGTGAAGAAATCGTTCTACTTGATGGCAACACTGCAAAACTTAACGAGTCTACACTTGTAATTGCTGATCACAACAAAGCGCTTGCTATTGCAGGTATTTTTGGTGGTGAAAAATCAGGTGTAACGGAATCAACGTCAGATATCTTATTAGAAAGCGCCTTCTTTAACCCGGTTGCGATTGCTGGCCAAGCGCGTAGTTACGGTTTACACACCGATGCGTCACACCGCTACGAGCGTGGTGTCGATTTTGCGCTGCAAAAAGATGCAATGGAACGTGCGACAGCATTATTACTTGAAATTGTTGGCGGCGAAGCCGGCCCTGTAGTTGAAGCAGTCGCTACTGATAAATTACCAAAAGTAACAGAAGTGCGTTTACGTCGTGAGCGTTTAGACCGCGTAATTGGCCATCACATTGATGATGCAAAAGTAACTGACATCCTAACCCGTTTAGGTTTAGACGTGAAAATTGTTGATGGTGTATGGAGTGCTGACGTACCTAGCTATCGCTTTGATATTCGTATCGAAGAAGACTTAATTGAAGAAGTTGCGCGTGTTTACGGCTATAACAGCATTCCAAACGTTGCACCAACTGCTAAATTAAAAATGACTAACCATGATGAGTCGCATGTTGCGGTCACTAAATTCCGTAATACGCTTGTAACGCGTGGTTACCAAGAAGCAATAACCTACAGTTTCGTTGATCCAAAAGCACAAGCAATTTTACACCCGCAAAGTGATGCACTTGTATTGCCACACCCAATTTCAGTTGAAATGTCAGCAATGCGCGTGAGCTTAATGCCGGGTCTATTAGCATCATTAGTGTATAACCAAAACCGTCAGCAACAACGTGTACGTTTATTTGAGCACGGCTTAAAATTCTTACGTGACGAAAATGCTGAAAACGGCGTAAACCAAGTTGCTGTCATTGGTGGTGTAATCTCTGGTCTTGCACACGGTGAACATTGGGTTCAAGAAAAGCGTAGCGTTGATTTCTATGACTTAAAAGGTGATGTTGAAGCACTTTTAGCAATTAGCAATGATACAGCACGTTTTAAGATAAAAGCAGAGCAGTCTGATGGCCTACACCCAGGTCAATCGGCAGTAATTTATTCTGATGGCAAGAAAGTAGGTTTCTTTGGTGCAGTGCATCCACAAGTGCAAAAGTCACTAGATATCAATAACACAGCATTTGTGTTTGAAATCGAAATGTCTGCACTAGAAAAAAGAAAATTACCAGAAGCTGTGGCTGTGTCGAAATTCCCGTCAAACCGCCGTGATATCGCGATTTTAGTGGAAAATCAGGTGAAATCTGGCGATATTTTAAACGTGATAGAAAAAGTTGGCGGAAATCAATTGGTTGACCTAAACTTATTCGATGTGTATAAGGGCAAAGGTATTGAGCCAAATTATAAGAGTTTGGCGATTGCTCTAACACTACAAGCGGTTGATAGAACGCTCGAAGAGAAAGATATCAATCAGGTAGTTGATAATGTGGTGGCCGCACTGGCCGAACAATTTAACGCATCGTTGAGGGACTAGATATGGCGCTTACTAAAGCCGACATAGCTGAACACCTATTTGAAAAACTCGGGATTAATAAGAAAGATGCCAAAGATTTAGTTGAAGCGTTTTTTGAAGAAATCCGCTCAGCGCTAGAAAAAGGTGAGCAGGTTAAGCTCTCTGGATTTGGTAACTTTGATCTTCGAGATAAGAAAGAACGTCCAGGCCGTAATCCGAAAACAGGCGAAGATATCCCTATTTCGGCACGCCGAGTGGTAACTTTTAGACCCGGTCAGAAGTTAAAAACTCGCGTTGAAGTTGGCACAAGCAAATCAAAATAAAAAAAGGCAGCGTTAGCTGCCTTTTTTATTTCTTTTTGCTGTTTAAAAATCACGAGGGGACACAAACTGACCTGCTTGGATACTGTCGTAGGTTTGTTGTGCTAAATCATCTAAGCTTTCTAGGCTCTTACCTGAGGCTGTTAACTTATGTTCGATTGGTAAAATATCAACATTTTCGTAGCCAGATAACTGCGCAACCCGTGCGAAAGTATATGCGTGCTTGTATTTTTCATGTTTATAAAACAAGCTGACTAAAGTTGGGTAGATCTCAGGATTTGGGGTTTCATCTGCCTTATTGAGTTCTAATGTTTTGTAAAGCAAGTCGATTGTTTTTTCATCATCAAACTTTACATAATAACTGGCAAGGAAAAATTGCATTTCAGCATTTTCAGTGACACTTTTATCATTTTCTAGAGCAAGTAATTTAGTTAACGCAGATTGGTCATTATTGCGTGACCAGTGATAGTAAAGAAGGCCTGGGTGTTTGGTGTCTTTAGTATCTTGAAAGATACGGGTCATTTCCTTAATGCTCGTCAAGTGGCCTTCAACTCGTGAGGTTGTTTTTTCTTTTAGTTTTATATGCTCAATCTTTGCTGCTAACGACACGCATTGGTCATACTTTTCAAAGCCTTTTAAAAGCTGATACTTATTTTCATCGGTAGGCGACTTATATTCAATATAACGTTGCATGATGACGTCTTTGCGTTGCTCTTTACAGTGGCTATCTTTATTTAGGTCATTACAAAAGCCAGGGGTTTCTTCACACACTTTGGCCAGTGTCAGCGGATCTTCGCACCCAGTTAATGCCAGTAAACCAAGCAGCAGGCTTGCTCTTAATAACATTCCTTAACCTCAAGTTAATAAATACTACTTTATTCTAGCGCAATGAATTGATCTGTAACAGTGGAGAATCAGTTGAGTTTAAATTAGAATACCCGTGCCAGAGATGTGCTGCTCTCAAATCACAGTACATTTTTATGGCTATCCGTTCAAAATTGTTTAATTAGGTAAAAAAAATGACCTCATCTCACGAGTTAGAATACACAAACAGCTGGCAAGAACGTCAAGACTACGCAGAAAGCATGCAACCAATTATTGGTAAGCTTTACCGTAGTCGTGGTATCGAAATTGCTGTATATGGCCGTCCTCTCGTTAATGCCAGTACAATCGATATCATCAAAGCACACAAAACAGTTGCTCAGTTTGAAGGTACAAAACTACGTTTACGTGAAAGCTTCCCATTCCTTGAAGCGATCAGCAAAATGGACTTAAACTCAGCACGTATCGATATTGGTAAACTAGCGTATGGTTATTTATTTAATGATGCAGCTAAAGGTCGTTCAGTTGAAGAGTACCTAACTGACGAACTGGCGGAAATCGCTAATGCAGAGCGAAAAGAGCCGCGTGATGTTGTGTTATATGGCTTCGGTCGTATCGGTCGTTTATTAGCGCGTCTATTAATTGAGAAGTCAGGCCCTTATGCTGATTTACGTTTACGTGCAATCGTCGTACGTGGCGGTAAAGACGGCGACCTAGAAAAGCGCGCAAGCTTACTGCGTCGTGACTCTATTCACGGTCCATTCAATGGCTCTATTACAATTGATAAAGAGCGTAATGCAATTAAAGCTAACGGTAGTTACATCCAAGTTATCTACGCTAACTCACCAAGCGAAGTTGATTACACAGCTTACGGCATCGAGAATGCACTTGTTGTCGATAACACAGGTATCTGGAAAGACGAAGCCGGTCTTGGTCAGCATTTAGAAGCGAAAGGCGCTGCAAAAGTATTATTAACTGCACCTGCTAAAGGCAATATTAAAAACATCGTATACGGTGTAAACAACCAAGATATCAAACCTGAAGATAAAATTGTGTGTGCAGCAAGCTGTACTACCAATGCTATTACGCCTACATTAAAAGCGCTTAACGATAAGTTTGGTATCAAGAATGGTCACGTTGAAACTGTTCACTCATACACAAATGACCAAAACTTAATTGATAACTACCACAAAGCTGAGCGTCGTGGTCGTGCTGCTGCACTTAACATGGTTATCACATCAACGGGTGCTGCAAAAGCGGTTTCTAAAGCGTTACCTGAGCTTGAAGGTAAACTAACTGGTAATGCGATCCGTGTTCCTACACCAAACGTATCGATGGCTATCTTGAACTTAAACCTTGAAAAAGGTACAACTGTTGAAGAACTAAATGCGTTCTTACGTGAAACAGCACTTTACTCAGATCTTCGTGACCAAATCGATTACACAGCGTCAACTGAAATCGTATCTACAGACTTAGTGGGTAGCCGTTACGCAGGTGTTGTTGACTCACAAGCAACAATCGTAGATGACAACCGTGTTGTGCTTTACGTTTGGTACGATAATGAGTTTGGTTATAGCTGTCAGGTTGTACGTTGTATGCGTGACATGGCTGAAGTAACTTTCCCAAGCTTACCTCGCTAATAGCTAAAAAATAAATAATATAGAAGCCAGCATTATGCTGGCTTTTTTAGTCGTGAAAGTGTTTGCAAATTTTCTGCATGTGATAGGCTGTGCTACGTCTACACCATATTACTAACAAAACGTTCTACATAAGAGCGTTGACTTAATTCTTAACTAACAAGCGAGTAGCTAAGAATTATTTTTAACCAATAGGTTTATAGAATGAAAATCACCAGCAATTTTGACAGTGGTAATATCAAGGTTATTGAAGCCGTTGATCCGCTGAATATTCAATTAGAAATTAATAAAGACAATCAGTCTGATTTTTTCCAGTGGTTTCACTTTCGTCTTGAAACAACGCCGTTTCAAAACCATAAATTACATATTAATAACCTAGAAAACTCAGCGTATCCAGACGGCTGGGAAGGTTATCACGCTGTTGCATCATACGACCGTCAAACGTGGTTTCGTGTTCCTTCTGAGTACGCCGATGGCACGCTATCTTTTGAAGTTGAACCTGAGTGTGGCAGCATATATTTTGCTTACTTTGCACCATATAGCTATGACCGTCACTTAGATTTACTTGCATGGGCACAAAGCCAACATGCATGTGAACTAGAAACATTAGGTGAAACACTTGATGGTCGCGACATGAGTGTATTGCGTGTAGGTATCCCAAGTGAGGATAAAAAGACCATTTGGGTCACTGCACGCCAACACCCAGGTGAAACGATGGCTGAGTGGTATGTTGAAGGTTTACTTCATAAACTACTTGATGATGAAGACCCACATGCCGCAGCACTCTTATCTAAAGCGGTATTCTATATCGTGCCAAACATGAATCCTGATGGCAGTGTGCGTGGTCACCTGCGTACTAACGCAAAAGGGGTTAACTTAAATCGTGAGTGGCAAACACCGAGCATGGAAAATAGCCCTGAAGTATTCTTGGTGCTAAACAAAATGCGTGAAACTGGCCTTGATATGCACTTAGATATTCATGGTGACGAAGCAATTCCTTATAACTTTGTTGCAGGTAGTGAAGGTATTCCAGGTTACGATGACCGTTTAAAAGATTTAGAAGATAGCTTTAAAGCTGCGCTTTTAACAGTGACGCCAGAATTCCAAGACGAGCATGGTTATCCAAAAGATGAGCCGGGTCAGGCTAACTTAACGGTAGGTTCTTCGGCTGTTGCCCATGAGTTTAATGCATTAGCGTATACGGTAGAAATGCCATTTAAAGATAACGATGATTTACCAGATCCTGATTACGGTTGGTCAGATCGTCGCTCGTATCAATTTGGTCAAGATACGTTAGCGGCCATCGTGAACGTGGTCGATAAACTAAGATAACGCACATTACGGGCATCAGCAAAACTGATGCCCGTAATTGTATCTACTGATAAAAGTTTCAGCGGTGCTTACGAATAGCACAATGAATGTTAATTAAAGTCACGTACACGTCATTTTGAAAATTAACTGTTAACAAAGATGGGGTGTTTAAGTTAATATTCAATACGTTTCGCTGAGACGTTATTAAATTTTATTAATATTTCTCACACTTATATGTCGCGTATTCTCACAAGCTCACGCAGAGTATCGTAACTAACAATAAAAAATATCATCATAGAGGATATCCATGGAAGCTCTTGTAAGCGCCGTCAATGACATAATCTGGAGTAATGCACTCATTTACTTATGTCTAGGTGCAGGTCTATTTTATTCCGTTTTAACCCGTTTTGCTCAAGTTAGACATTTCAAAGAAATGTGTAAGTTATTGCTAAGTTCTAATAACTCAGATACTGGTATTTCATCATTCCAAGCGCTAGCTGTTTCATTATCTGGCCGTGTTGGTGTGGGTAATATTGCTGGGGTTGCTGCGGCAATTGGCTTCGGTGGGCCTGGTGCTATTTTCTGGATGTGGGTTGTGGCGTTTTTAGGCGCGAGTACAGCCTATGCAGAGTCTACCCTTGGCCAAATTTATAAATCTGAAGAAGACGGTCAATATCGCGGTGGTCCAGCGTATTACTTTGACCGTTGCTTACAGCAAAAGTGGTTAGCTGTATTATTTGCCGTATCAGCTATTGTTGCCTGTGGCGTATTCTTACCTGGCGTACAAGCAAATGCGGTAGGTAATGCATTTACGCAAGTGTTTGGTGAAGGCACACTGGTTAACACAAGTTTTGGTGAAGTAGGTAGTTTTAAGTTAGTTGCACTGGCTATCATTTTAATCGTGCTTGCGTTTATTATTTTTGGCGGTATTAAACGTATCGCAAACTTCACACAAATCGTGGTGCCATTTATGGCGTTAGGTTACATCGTACTTGCTTTAATCGTGGTATTTTTAAATCTGGATAAAGTGCCTGGTATCTTCTCAATGATTTTATCTGATGCATTCACAGCGAAAGCAGGTTTTGGTGCTGCAATTGGCTGGGGTGTTAAACGTGGTATCTATTCAAACGAAGCAGGTCAAGGTACGGGCCCTCACGCAGCATCTGCGGCAGAAGTTGATCATCCAGCCCAACAAGGCTTAGTACAAGCATTTTCTGTTTACGTGGATACAATCTTTGTGTGTACTGCAACAGCATTAATGATCCTTATCACTAAGCAATATAATATTGTTGGTGAGTTACCTGCGGGTCAATTTATTGTGCAAAATGTTGATGCAGCTACGGAAGTAGGCTCTGCAGCCTTTACCCAAATGGCACTATTTAGTGTATTTGGTGGTTTTGGTGAAGCATTTGTTGGTATTGCGTTGTTCTTCTTCGCATTTACTACAATCCTTGCTTATTACTATATTGCAGAAACTAACGTTGCTTACTTAAACCGTTATTTTAAAGGTAGCATTCCATTAGTTGTCGTTAAAGTGGTTATCATGTTCATGGTTGCTTACGGTATGGTGAATAGCTCTGGCTATATTTGGGCAATTGGTGATATTGGTGTTGGCTTAATGGCTTGGATTAATATTGTCGGTATCTTAGCCATTTTCTTTGTCGCCAAACCAGCACTCAACTGTTTACGTGATTATGAAGATCAAAAGAAAGCGGGTGGTGAAATTACTTTTGATCCAGTTAAGTTAGGCATCAAAAATGCGATCTTTTGGGAAAAGCGTTTAGCAGATAAGGCTAAAGAAAAAGAATAAATCGTATTTCCAAGATGAGTTTGATGATTGCAGTTTTCGAATCTTCACAATTGAATGAAATTCAAATAAGACATCGACTCATAAAACGAGTACAATAAAGGGCGCCTTAAGGCGCCTTTTTTATGCGTAGTATGGAGAAAGATATGGCGATTATTAGTTGCCCGCAATGTGCAAAATCAATATCTGATAAACATAAGCAGTGTCCGCATTGTGAATGCCAAGTCACCGATCTTAGCAATGAACAAATGCAACAAATGCAAAAAGAAACGCGCATTCGTAAACAACAAAAGTTTATGAATCACTCTTTCCTCGCACTGATTTTATTTTTAGGGGGCTTTTTCTGTTATTACTTTATGCACCCCGAAGCAAAGTCTCTTGAGTGGTATGCCTATTCAGCGGCAATGGCTGTAGGTTTTGTTTGGTATCTCGTTAGCCGCATCTATTTAGTAGTTTTGAAAAAGAAAAAGTAACATGAATATTGATCACATAGTTAAAAATATCACCCCAGACGTATTTGAGCGTCTTCAGTACGGCGCCTCAACAGGTAAATGGCCTGATGGCACACCATTAACTGAAGAGCAAAAACAACAAACCGTTCAGCTCGTGATGCTTTACCAAGCTAAAGTTTCGCAAACCAATGAGCAATTTACCATTGGTGAAAATGGTGAAATGGTGCAAAAGAGCAAAGCTCAATTGCAAAAAGAATTCGCATCAGAAAATGAAATAGCTAGGTTTAGTGAAAATGATCTTTAAACACCTGTTTACTCCGAAATGGAAGCACCCTAAAAACCAAGTTCGTTTGGCAGCCGTTGAACGACTTGATACCGAGCGCGATCTCAGCATCTTAAATAGTATTGCACTGGAAGACAGTTCTGCAGAGATCCGTAAAAAAGCCTTGAATAAAGTGAATGATATCGTTTTGTGGTGGCAGGTGTATAAGCAAGATCAAGCGCTGAAAGAGCTTGCCGAGCAGCACATCAATCAAGCTGTTTTAAACACTGACAGTCAATTAGATGTAAACATTAAAAATGAATTTATCGAGCGTTATGCGCCTGTTAAAACACTAGAGAAGTTAGCATTTGCAGAAAAGGAAGTGCAAGTTCGCGTTAAATTATTAAAGCGTTTAGCCAATGCTAACTTGATTGATAAAGCATTTAAAGAAGGCAGTGAAGAACTACAAGCTCAGCTTGTTGAGTTGGTTATCAATCACCAGTTAGCAAAATCATTATTAAAGCATGCCAAAGGGAAAGCTCAACAGCAGCTAGCCACTCACCTTGAAAACGAACGTTTAGCTATTGAAATGCCAGCTAAAGTTGAGGCAGATACACGCGTTGTGTTGGCCAAATTAAATGCATTACGTGATAAAACTGATTTTCAACTGGTATCTCAACAACATGCTGATTTGTTACAGCAATGGCAGGCGATTGAACTTAAGTGGTTGAATGAAGAACAAGTTAAAGCGCTTGATAAAAAATACATAGCGATCACTCAAAAGTTAGATGTTCACCTTGCTTCGCTTCGTAATGAATATGAAATTGCTCAACAATTATTATTGGAGCAACAGCGCCAAGTACTCGCACTGGCAACACTTGAAGCGTTATCAGAAGAGATTGAGAATGCTCTACAGCTTGGGATGGAAGCGCCTGAGCAAATCCAACAAGATTGGTTAGAAGCGAAAGTAGCACAAGCAAAAGAAGCACTCACTGAAACAAAACTAACTGATAATCAAACTGTTCGTGATGTTAAAAAGCGCTTAGAGAGTTTGTTTGAGCAGGTAGAGCAATTACCAACACTTGTTACCTCGATAGCTGAATACAAACAAGCGTTTGAAACGTTATCTGCGATTGAACCAAGTGATGATGAAGCACTGTTTGATGAGCGTCAGCGAGAGTTTAAAACACAGCAAAAAAATGCTCGTCAAAAATTATCTAAGATCCCTTCGCGATTACAAGGTAGTTTAAAAGCAGCCTTAACAGCACGTGTTAACATGTGGCAAGAAGCAATGGCGCCACTTACGACAAAATTGACTAAAAATCAGCAAGCCGCTAAGCGAAAAGCACGAGATGTTAAACGTTTGATTGAACAAGGTCGTTTTAATATTGCATTTGGTGTTTTTAAAGGATTCGAAGAACTATATAACACGCTAACCGAGTCTTATAAGCAACCTCTTGATTCACTTAAATCTGACCTTGAGTCGCAATTAGCAGAAGCAAAAGATTGGCAAAAATACGCATCTGCACCAAAGCGTGAAGCACTACTTAAAGAAGTGAGTGAATTAGCGGCAGCAGAATGTACTGACCCTAAACAACGTGCAGAGCAAGTTAAACAGTTGCGTCGACGTTGGAATGAATTAGGGCGTCTTGATACAGAACAAGAGAAACGCCAAGGTGAACAATTTGATCAGCAAGTAGAGTTACTGTTTGCGCCGTGTCGTGAGTACTTTGCTGAGCAAGAGCAACAGCGTGAGCAAGCTAAATCACAGCGTGTTGATATTATCTCACAAATGCAACAGCTAAATGAATTGGATACTCAGTCTGATGAGTTTGATTGGAAGCAGTTTGAAAGTAAATTTAATCGGATTGCTAAAGCATGGCGTTCTGCTGGTAATGTTGACCCTAAAACGTATCGTGAGTTGCAAGCACAATTTAAAGCTGCGCAGTCGCAAGTGCAAGCTCAACTTATTGCATTCCATAAAGCAAACGCCGAGCAAAAAGCAGCGCTGGTAGAACAAGCTACACAGCTATCACAAATTGATGATTTAGCGGTGGCATGCCAGGAGCTGAAAGAATTGCAACAAACTTGGCAAACAATAGGCTTTGCAGGGATGAAAGCAGAGAACACTTTATGGCAGCAATTTAGACGTGTTAATGATGAGACATTTGCCAAGCGAAGTGCCGAGTTTGAACAGCAAAAGCAAGCACAACAGCAAAATGACGAAGTTATAGCAGAGCAGTTAACTGAGCTTGAATCTGCACTAGAAACAGTGGTTCATCTTGCTCAGCTCAAAGACTTAGCTGCGAAGCTTGCAGAGCTTGAGTATTCGAAAGCGTTATCAACTCGGGTTACTCAGTTAGAAGCGGCGATTACTGCAAAAACAGCGCAAATTAGTAAGCAAGCAGAGCTCTCTAAGCTCAATGCTTTATTTACAGCGCTTGAGAGTAATACTGATATTCCTGCTCAGTTCCAAACGCCATTGACAACCGTATTAAACGCGCAGCAATTGCTAACACGTATTGAAATTTTAGCTGGTGTAGAGTCTGCCGATAGTCAATTACGTATGACTGAGCAAGTTGCGATGCTTGATGATAAGCACCGTGGAGAACAAGCCGATGTTTATCACTACTTGAAACAGCTTCTAGCGGTCAGTGAAGGTTCAGTTTCACCTGACACACTAGCAAGGCTTAAAGCAATATTTGCACAATAACGACTATTTATGAAGCCGCTTAATTAGCGGCTTTTTTCGAGGAAGACCATGAGAATTTTACTATTATTAACTTGCTTACTGTTAGGCGCATGTAAAAGTACAGAGCAAGGCATTTCGGTTTATTCATTCACGAATTCAGAAATTGAAGCGGCTTTATCAAATCAACTACCCAAATTTAAAGAACAAATAAAATTAATGGGGTTACCTGTAGAATTTGCAGTTAATGATTTGAGTGTTAATGTCGGTCCAGATAAACGTGATGTTATCGTGTTAGGTGCTGATTCAAGCGCTGTTGTTAACGCTTTTGCACTTAAATACCCTGTAAGGCTAAAGCTTGAAATAGAAGGTAGCCCTTTTTATGACAGTGAGAAAAAAGCCGTGTTCTTACGTAATGTAAAATTGTTAGATACGCAGGTAGATACCGCTGGCTTTAAAGGGAACTTAAGTTTACTTGATGATCAAGCTATGCAAGTAATTAATGGGTTTTTAGCGGTCAATCCAGTTTACAAACTTAATACAAGCGACCCGAAAATAGCTTTACTTAGTAAGTTGCCACTCGATCTGCAAGTAGCACAAGGTGAAATCCGCTTAGTTCCTGCCATGTAACTTTTTAACTAGTAAGAGCGCTTTTATAGCGCTCTTTGGCTTTTTTCATAGCTTGTTTTAATGATTATTCGTTGCGATAATGTGTCGTGATATTTCGCGAATAGACATTTTGCTATGATTAAAGAATTTTTAAATGATCCAACACTTTTATTAAATGCTGTAGGAGAAGGGATATACGGCTTTGATCTATCGGGTAATGCTGTATTCGTCAATCCAGCAGCTGAGCGTATGACTGGCTGGAAAGCAGAAGAACTTCTCGGTAAAAAAATTCACCAATATCATCACCATACTCGAAAAGATGGCTCACCATATCCTGCAGATGAATGCCAAATATATTGCACTATGTTCGATGGTAAACATCGTCACGTAAATGATGAGGTATTCTGGCGTAAAGATGGTAGTTATTTTGCGGTTGAGTATACCTCAACACCCATTTACAAAAATGGCGCCTTGATTGGTGCAGTCGCGATTTTTCGCGATGTCTCAAAGCAACAGCAAACTGAAGTTGCATTGCGCGATGCTCTGGCTCAAGTTCAGCACTTGTCTGAGCAGTTACAAGCTGAGAACGCCTATCTTATTTCTGAGTTAAATGAAGACTGGCAGGGGTCGGGTTTAGTCGGGCAAAGTCATTCGTTTCAAAGTATGCTTGAGCAAATAACCCTAGTGAGTCAAACGAACAGTACCGTTTTGATTTTAGGTGAAAATGGCACAGGTAAAGAGCTGGTGGCGAGAAACTTACACCGTTTAAGTAGCCGCGCTGAGCAACCATTCATTAAAGTAAATTGCGCGGCATTTTCTGCAAATTTAATAGAATCAGAGTTATTCGGTCATGAAAAAGGAGCGTTTACCGGCGCTAATGAGCGTAGAAAAGGGCGTTTTGAACTGGCTGATAAAGGCACTCTATTTTTAGATGAAGTGGCAGAGTTACCATTAGAAGCGCAAAGTAAGTTACTGCGCGTGCTACAAGAGCAAGAGTTTGAGCGCGTAGGAGGTAGCCAAACCTTAAAAGTCGATATTCGAGTATTAGCCGCAACTAATCGAAACTTATGGCAAATGGTTGAGCAGGGCAGCTTTCGAATGGACTTATATTATCGCTTAAACGTGTTTCCCATTCGTGTTCCTGCGCTGCGTGAGCGCAAAGAAGACATTCCACTTCTCGCGGCAAACATAATCACTCAGCTTAACAAGCGGTTAGGTAAACAGCTAAAGGGGCTTAGCAAAGCAACGCTCACTAAGTTGTCTAATTATGATTGGCCAGGCAATATTCGCGAGCTACAAAATATCCTTGAGCGTGAAGCTATTTTATCAAAACAAGCTTTGCTACAACTCTCTGCACCTTTGAATAACGAGCAAACAAGTGAGCAAGTTGTCTCGCTTGCTGCTGTACAAAAGCAGCATATTTGCGAAGTACTAAAACGGTGTAACGGCCAAATATCAGGTGAAAATGGCGCTGCTACCTTGCTTGGTTTACCCGAAAGTACTCTTAGATCAAAAATGAAAAAGCTGGCTATAAAACGTAATTTCGCGAAATAGCGTGGTTGTTCGCGTTATTTCGCGATTTTGGTTGTTTTAAGTGAAAAAATAGTCATTAATATCAATTATTTAATTTTATTTTGAGTTGGCCTGATAGTTGCTCTGTAAGGTTATTACCGACACAGAAGTAAGTAGCAAAATGAAATTTGATATTAAAGAGCAAGACTTAATCATCAAGCCCTACAACCAAGATGGGCCGATTTATATCCGAGAGCAAAAGGGGCACTTCCAACGTATCCGCCGTTACTTAGGCTGGGTACTGATGTTGACGTTTATCGCCATTCCGTGGATTCAGTATGATGGTCGTCAAGCCGTCTTACTCGACGTAGCAACACAAAAATTTAGCTTGTTTGGGTTAACACTGTTGCCTCAAGATTTTATGATTTTAGCCATGTTATTTATGACAGGTGCTTTTGCATTGTTTTTTGTGACGAACTGGTTAGGCCGAGTTTGGTGTGGTTATACCTGCCCGCAAACAATTTGGATGCTTATGTTCACTTGGGTCGAACATAAAGTCGAAGGGAACCGTAACCAACGAATCAAACTTGATAAATCTCCTTGGTCAGCAAGTAAGTGGCAAAAGAAAATAACCAAGCATGCTGTTTGGCTTGTGATCTCTTTACTCACATCAATGTCATTTATGGCTTATTTTATACCTGCTAAGTCTTTATACATGAGCTTATTCACACTTGAAATGTCAGGGCTTGTTAGCTTTTGGGTTTTCTTGTTCGCTTTTTGTACCTATGGCAATGCGGGGTTCTTACGTGAAAAAATGTGTACTGTTGCGTGTCCATATTCACGTTTTCAATCAGTAATGTTTGATAAAGACACGTTAGTCGTTACCTACGATCAAGAGCGAGGGGAATCTCGTGGTGCGCGTAAGCGTAAAGCCGATCCTAAAGAGTTAGGTTTAGGTGACTGTGTAGATTGTAACCTGTGTGTTGAAGTATGCCCTGCAGGTATTGATATACGAAATGGCTTGCAATATGAATGCATAAACTGCGGCTTATGTATCGATGCGTGTGACGATACCATGGAAAAATTTAATTATCCAAAGGGGCTAATAAAATATGCCTCAGAAAAACAAATGGAAGGAAAAACAACAAACCCATTTAGGTTAAAACTGCTTGGGTATGGCGGTTTAACGGCCTTATTTGTGGTTGCTATGGTCGTTTGGGTAGCTATGCGTACGCCAATAGAAGCATCAGTTATTCGTGACCGTAATGCTTTGTATCGTGTTAACTTTGAAGGGCTGGTCGAAAACCCATACACTTTATCAATTATCAATAAAACTCAGCATAGTTTGAGCTATTCAATTGGTATAACTGGTATCGAAGAAGCTAATCTACAGGTGCCAGAAACAATAACGATTGATGCAGGCCAAATGAAGAGGGTGCCTGTTACCGTGGTTGCTGATGGTTATGAATTAAAATCAAAAGTAACGCCAATTAGTTTCCATATTCAAGCGCTTGAAGATGCAGATGTAGCGATAACGAAAGAAACAAAGTTTTATAAAAACTAATAAGGATTGGTATTGAAATGGCTTGTTAACAAGCCATTTCAGCAAATTCAAGTTGTTTTAAAACATACGCTTTGGCGCTTTGCAAATCATCAAATAAACAATCAAGAATTTGAATCGGAGACTCAGCTTCTGCGATGATACGTTTCATTTGATTAAGCACGATTGAAGAGCTGAACATATATGCTGTGGCAATACAGTTTGTGCCCTGTAAAGCACGGAATAAATTAGCAAAACCTCGTTCTGCATCAGGAGTCGTTGCAAGTAGGTGTGTAGAATGACTAATATAAGCCCACGGGCGCCCAGCCAAAGCACTGATATGCTTTTTTAAACCAGTCGCGAAGTCGTTGACTAATCGTGCGTTAATATTACCAGAAAATTGTCCAATAATTATTGGACCCTCAGTGATGATACTGACACTGCCATAGTGATTCTTAAATTCCAATTTGCTTCCCTTTCGAATTAAAAAGAGCGCGAATTTTATACAATTCACAGAGCGTGTCTAGCTATTTATTGTACAATTATAAAAAAGCATAAATATTCTAAATTTATGCTTTTTATTGGTTTTTAATTGCTTTTATGGGTGTTGTGCAGATAGCTTATTCATCTGGCATTTAAAGTATAGATAACTATTTATTAACAATATAGTCAAGAGCGCCTGAAATTGCCGCTACTTGAGCGTGAATACAAATTTCGTCACTCGCTTGTGGGCTATCAGGGTAGACCTCTGTTGTTGTTACAAATTCTGCATCTGTTAAGCCCATACATAAACCGAGCTTTTTCGCTTCGTAATTAATTACACCAAACTGAGTTTGCGGCACACCAATCAACTGGTTATTTTCATCACTTGGGGCGATATGGGTAACTTTTTCAACTGATTTGATAATAGCGGTTTGGAATTCATGTTCAGGACGTTCGCTGTCAGCTACAAGATAAAATCCATCTGGTATATTCCAATTATCGTGTGTTTTGGCATCGCGGGCTGCAAGCGCTGGACGAAACTCGCTATTATCAGTGTCGGTTGTTTCATGGAGATCAATATGTGCGTACGGTGCAATTGAATTATCAGCTAGGTACTGCATAATTGCTGCCGATTCTTGCGCAGGACTATTTTGATAAAAGGAGCGGTTTGGATCAGTTGCAGTTGGATTCCAACGGTTAATGGTTTCGTAACCCCAAGGGCTAATACAGGGTGCAATTAAAATATTAAAGTGTGAAAGGTAATCGGTGGCTGCTTTTTTGGCAAAGGCTAATGCGCCGTGCACGCCACTCGTTTCATAACCGTGTACACCACCTGTTACTAACACGCATGGTTTATTATTTTGCCAATTTTTGCTTTTTAAAATGAAAAGCGGGTAGCTGTTAATGTCATAGTCAAGCGTACCATAGCATTCAACATCGAACTTTTCCGATAACGAATCAAGCTGTGATACGACGTCATCTGAGTAGCTACGCTTTACTGATTGAAGCGCAAGCCATGCTTTTTTGTCTTTATCATTCCAAGGTTTACCAGGGGTTCCGATAGGATAACTCATAAAATACCTTATTTGGATTTGCTGCAAAAAAGCGAGCTTATCGAAGCGTAGCATGTCATGCAACTAGATGAGTTCAGTCGTTATGTTTCCTTGTTCATATAACTTTGCGTGATGATGTTTGTGAATGTCGAATAAGTATTGGCGCATTGCATCTTCGCCTTCACAGACCTTAATTATTTTTGCAGCAATACCTTTACTTGTCGCTCTGACAGGTTTGGCTCTGATCATCACATGCTCTTGGTTGGGTAACTTAAAAGCAAGCGTAATTTCTTGCTCTAAAACAGCTTCGGCATGTTTTGGTTGTAAAAGTACTCCAGTACTCGAGAGTGACAAAATAACGTATTTTTCTGTTTGTAGATCAAGATCGGGTGTTCGCCAACTTCTTTCAATTCCTTTGGTGTCGATTACTTCAGGCGCACTAAGAACCGGCGTTAATTGACCGCTTTCATCTGTGGTGAACTCTAATGGAAACCACAACTGATAGATACCCACTTCTGCCAATAGCGTTAATTTCGCATTCTTGAGCAATCCACTTAGTTTATCTGGTAGGTTGAGATTTAATGACATTTTAGTGTTGATAGGGTCATCAACACTTTGTTCAGCCTCAAATAAGCTATTAAAAAAAGACAACTCTTGCTCTGATAAATGTGTCATCCCTAGCTCCTTTTAAGTACGACTGGCTAATAGTAACTTAAGGTCATAGTTTGTTCAAATAATGTGTACAAAACAGGCATTAACTGTGCCAGTTGCACAGAGATTTCTTTTAGTGTTTATTTGACTTACACTGGAGGAAATAATTCACAAGGATTTTATTTTGTCGAGTTTGACTGGTGTAAATAAAAGTTTAGTTATCTTTGCCGCTTTAGTTATTGTTTTGGCAGGTATTAAAGCTGCAAGTGTAATTGTGATCCCTTTTGTTTTGGCAGCTTTTATTGCCATTATATGTAATCCCCTGATCCGCTTTTTTGCTAAATATGGAATTCCCAAAGCAATTGCAGTGGTTTTTGTCATGATGATGATAGTTGGTGTAGGGGTAAGCCTTGCCGGTTTGGTAGGGCAATCTATGACAGATTTCTCTGAAAAACTACCTGAGTACAAAGCGCAACTACAAGAAGAGTTTGTGTGGGTTGTTAATGTTGCTGCTAGTTATAACATCTTGATTGATAAAGAACAGATTATTTCTTTATTTGACCCAGGAAAAATGATTGATGTGGCTACAAATATGCTTACAGGCCTTGGCGGCGTAATGGCAAATATGTTTCTTATTATTTTAACGGTAGTATTTATGCTGTTTGAAGGGCCAATGCTAAGCAAAAAAGTACATATGGCATTAGATGACCCCGAAATGAAAATGAAGCAAATTGACCGCTTTTTAGACTCTATTAACTCTTATCTTGCGATAAAAACGTTAGTAAGTTTAGGTACCGGCCTGCTTGCTGGTTTTATGCTATGGGCACTTGGTGTTGATTACTTTGTGCTGTGGGGGGTTGTGGCATTCATGCTCAATTATATC
Source organism: Pseudoalteromonas sp. CO133X (assembly GCA_004208945.1). Lineage (GTDB taxonomy): Bacteria > Pseudomonadota > Gammaproteobacteria > Enterobacterales > Alteromonadaceae > Pseudoalteromonas. The sequence continues at coordinate 21,774 of SGPE01000009.1, forward strand.
CCTAATATTGGGTCGATTATTGCGGCCGTACCGGCGGTATTATTAGCTTTAATTACACAAGGCCCGCTTGTTGCTGGGGTTATTGCGGGTGGTTACCTAGTAATAAATACGGTTATGGGTAACATAGTTGAGCCTAAATTTATGGGTAAAGGTTTGGGTTTATCAACGTTAGTTGTATTCTTGTCTTTAATCTTTTGGGGTTGGTTAATGGGAACAGTCGGAATGCTGTTATCCGTACCATTAACTATGATAGTTAAAATAGCCCTAGAAACAAGCCAAGAAGGGCGTTGGCTCGCAACTTTACTGGGAAACGGCGAAGAGCTTAAACTAGATGATTAAAAGGCGCTGATGCGCCTTTTTACTTTAATGGTTGCTTTAACACACTCAGGTGCTGATTGAGTATACCAATTTCACATTGCTTGTAGGTAATAGCTGCCTTGGTTGCATTTGGCATTTTTTGCAAATATCGCCAACGACAACTGTCTTCTTGGTAGCTGGCTTGGTTTTTTACACTGCGTAAAAATATAGGTAATAGTTGGCTGTTTCCCGTATCTTCTTTTATCTTTTCCAGATCTAGAGTTAGTTTATTCACCCACATTTTTTGTTCGCGTTCCAAATCTGCAATGACTTTATCTAAGCAGCGAATATATTGCTTTGTTTCAGCAGGTGTATTGCCGTTTAATGTGCATTGCTGTTGAGCATCGATAGAGAATGCTTGAAATGATATAAATCCTAAACAAACTGTAAATATCGGGTGTTTCATATTATTTTTTATCACGATAGTTAAACTCTAAAATAAACTCAGCGCCACCAAGCTTTTCGGAGTCACCAATTGTTAAGTGGCCATTATAAGAGTTTACTAAGTCCGACACGATAGCCATACCAACACCATGACCACTTTCATAAGTGTCCAATCGGGTGCCTCTTGTTAATAATGATTCACGCTTGTCAACGGGCACGCCAGGTCCATCATCACAGATATTAATTGTTAATGATTTGCCTTGCTTAACGTTAATGTCAACTTGCGAGCGGCAAGCTTTACAAGCATTGTCTATTAGATTACCTAACAATTCCATTAAGTCGGTTTTATCACCTAAGAAGTAATCTTTCTCTGTTACTTCACATGTAAAGATAATATCTTTGTCACGATAAACCTTTGTCATGGCACTTAAAATTGAATCAATAACGGGTTTAACAAGCGTTTGTTTTTTCCATGTATCAGACGCACCAGTGGCGGCTCGCTTTAATTGATGCTCGATCATCACATTAATACGGTCTAACTGCTCTTGTGCATCTGCATCATTGGCTAAAGGGCTTGACTTAAGTACAGCTAATGGGGTTTTCAACGCATGCGCTAAATCGCTTAACGATGCGCGATAACGCTCTTTTTGGCGCTGCTGTGATTCAAGTAATAAGTTTAAATCTGCTTTAATTGTCTGTAGTTCAACAGGGTAAAGACCCTTAATTTGTTGATTATCGCCAGATTCAATGGATTTTATTTCTTTGTCTAAACGTTGTAGGGGTCTTGCGCTCCAAACAAAACCAATCGCCATCAATGCGGCGATTGAAACACCCATAACATACATCCAATTCACTAAAGTTTGTTTAAAGCCATCCATCAACCTGAGTAGAGCATCATTACGTTTTAACAAAATAAACCGTGCATGCTCGGATTGATCTATATTTTCTAGGATAACGGTAAGGGTAAGCTGCCAATAAACTACATTATTATATTCAACACGACGGAAATCGGCTGAACCAGCAGGGGCTTCGAATTCGTCAGGAATAAAATTTATATTCGTTGCTGACTCAGAGTACCAAACAGGTAGATCGCCACGATAAATCATAGCGTAGGTGTCTGAGTTTAGTCTGTTTAGTTCGGGGGTGAGAATGGTGCTTGGCATCACAATGCCACGTTCAGTAAAGTCAACTTCAGAGATAAGAGAATATAAGTGGGCTTCGAGCGTTTTTTCGGTCGCTTCGACCAAGGAGGCGTAGTAAGCCTTACCAATTGAGAAAAACAAAATTGGTAAAGCAACTAATAAAACAAAGACAAGGATAAATCCTTGCCTTACTTTAAGCGGTATTTGCGATGCTACCACTGACTTTTAAGCCTGTAACCACGGCCACGTAACGTTTCTACAGGGTTTAGTGTACCGTCAGGGTCTAGCTTTTTACGTAAACGAAGCACGAATACTTCAATTACGTTTGAGTCAAGATCAAAGTCTTGGTCGTAAATATGCTCAGTTAGCTCTGACTTAGAGATCACTTTTTGTGGGTTAACCATTAAGTACTCAAGTACTTTGTATTCATATGCTGTCAGGCTAAGCTCTCTGTCATCTACCCATACTTGCTGAGAGCGAGTATGAATTTTGATTGGACCTGCTGTCATTTCAGGGTTTGCTTTACCCGCACTACGGCGAATAAGTGCGTTACAGCGCGCAATTAACTCTTCAACATGAAACGGTTTAGTAAGGTAATCATCAGCGCCTGCATCTAAACCTTCAACTTTATCTTGCCAACGGTCACGCGCCGTTAAAATTAAGATAGGAATAGTAATACCTTGTGCACGTGCTTTTGTGATCAGTTCTATACCATCTACTTTTGGTAAGCCTAAATCGACTACTGCCATATCAAGAGGGTATTCTGTAATATGAAATAAACCAGCTTCGCCATCGTGACAAAGATCTACACTGTAGCGCTCTTTCTCAAGGGCATTACGTAAATTGTCTGCCAAGTGTAAATCATCTTCAATTACTAAAATTCGCATTTTTAATCCTTTTTCACTTCGCCAGTCTTTTTGTTCACATGGATATCGACCACGTGTCCGTTCGTTTTTAATATTCTAACGGTATATACTTTTTCTTGCTCTGTGATTTTGAGGGTTCTACCGTCTTCCGCTTTTTTTGCAATCAACACTGCTTGCTTTTTACTGACCTCATCAGCTTGCTTGTTACTTGCAGCTGCTTGAAAGCTCGAAAGTGCAAATAGTAGGCTAAAACTGAAGGCTAATAATACGCGCATGACGGGAAACTCCTAAACCAGACCCATTTAGTTTAATTAACCAAGTAACTAAAACTCAAGTAAAAACGTTAAATTATGTGATTTAACGAGATGATCTTAGTTAACAAGCAGTGAACAAACACTGAATTATTGCAGCAGGAAAGTTCACTCTAATTAAAAATTAACCAAAGACTTTTTTAAATGGCTTTACAACTGAGTTATCGTAAACGCCAGCAGCAATATAAGGGTCGTTTGCTGCCCATTCCCTTGCTGCTTCTAATGAATCAAACTCAGCAACCACTAATGAGCCTGTAAAACCGGCTTCAGCAGGGTCTTCACTATCAACGGCTGGTAGCGGGCCTGCTGTAAATAAACGATTTTGATCGTCTAATTCCTGAAGGCGAGCTAAGTGAGCAGGGCGAGCAGATTTACGTGCTTCCAAACTATTCTCAACGTCTGTTGAATAAATCATATACAGCATAATGTGTTCTCAATATTATTTTGAAAAAATAGTAGCATATTCTGCTGAGTAGACGAGAGATTATTTGCGTAATAATCTTTACACAAACCCATATAACTTTAACTTATAAAGCTTGAAATACGCGGTATAACACTGGTAGAGTCGCTTGATTGAGAAAATAATAATAAGGTTTTTAAATGAGCGAAAAACGCGAGCATTTTAGCTCCCGCCTCGGTTTTATTTTAGCGGCAGCCGGTTCTGCTGTAGGTATCGGAAACTTAGTGGGTTTTCCTGTTTCCGCTACAAAAAATGGTGGTGGTGCTTTCCTTTTAGTCTATGCATTGTTTGTCATTTTTATCTGTTTGCCTGTAATGATGGCCGAAATGGCAATGGGTCGTAAAGCGCAAAAAGATCCTCTCGGTTCTTACAAATTGTTAGCGAGCAATGATCCAAAATGGAACTTTGCGGGCTTTTTAGCGGTACTAACGCCATTTATGATTGCTGTTTTTTACATGGTGATCACTGTGTGGATTTTTGGTTATTTATCGCAAACCGCATTTGGTAATTTAGATGCTTTAGCTCAGCCTGATAACTTTGGTACCTTTATCAATAGCTATACCGTGTTTGGTTATATGGCTGTAGTTGCAATCATCGTTAACTTGATCTTGGTTGGTGGTGTAAAAGAAGGTATTGAAAAAGCAGCTAAGTTTATGATGCCGGCTTTATTTGTGTTACTTACCGCGCTGGTGGTTTATGTATTAACACTTGATAACGCGATGGCGGGTGTAAAGTATTACATCGTACCTGATTTTAGTAAAATGAGTGCGAGTGTACTTAATGGTGCGCTGGCTCAAGCATTTTTCTCATTGTCGTTAGGTATGGGTATTTTAATGACCTATGCATCGTATATTTCTAAGAAAGACGACATTGTTGGCAGTGCAAAAATGGTTGCGGTAACCGATTCATTGGTTGCATTTATTGCCGGTCTTATGGTGCTTCCAGCTATTTTTAGTTTTAATCCGAATACTGATCCGAGTACTTTATCAGACTCATCGGTGTCGATGATTTTTGTATATCTACCAAAAATTTTATTAGCATTACAAGCTGATATTGGCTACGTGGGTGCATCAATTGTTGCGTTTGTATTCTTCTTACTCGTCTTTTTTGCGGCAATTACGTCACTTGTATCGATTGTGGAAGTACCAACAGCAACATTAAGTGACCGTAAGGGTATCAGCCGTAAAAAAGCATTGGCTATCCTAACTTTATCAACAGGCGTATTAACTGTGTTGTGTACCATGTCATTTGGTATGGTTGACTCTCTTACTCAGTTTGTTAATTATGGCGGCGCAGATAAGAGCTTATTTGATATTGTTTATGATGTGTTTTACGACACAATTTTACCGCTTAATGGTTTAATGGTGTGTTTATTCGTTATGTACCGCTGGAAAAAAGCAAACTTATCAGCAGAGCTAAGCCAAGGCTGTGACGGCTATATCGGCAGCTTTACAGAGAAGTATGTGAACTTTTCGCTATCAACGTTTATCCCTGCCATTTTATTACTTATTTTTGTAAATACGGTCGCAACGAAGTTTTTTGCATTTAGTATTTTCGGATTTTAAAAGCCAACTCAATATTTAGCCGCGCACTTTTGCGCGGCTTTTTTATATTCGCTAAATAGCCCCTGCATCTAAAACATCACCTAGCCCCAAAGTAAACATCCAAAGTCCCCATAAACTGTGTTCAATAACACACACAAAGGTCGAGCGGCTTTGCGCATAGGTGTAAGAAAAAAGCAGCCCACCTAAAAATGCTAGAAGTACGGCGAGTACATTCGCATAGACAATGTGAGCCAACGCAAACACCGATGCGCTGACAATAATACGCACGGTTTTACTTGGCATAATGTGTTTATAACGATGGAAAAAGTAGGTTCTAAAAATAAGCTCTTGCGGCATCACCGATAAAATGGGATAGAGCAATAACAACATCAGCCAATCATAAAAAGAATTTCTGGGCATCGAAAACCAGTTTTCTTGATTCATGATGCCGTAAAACATGCCTGAGAATAGCGCCCCTAAAAAGAAAAAGCTAAACAAGCGACGTTTGACTGCACTAAATTCACCTAAGCTGGTTAGCCTAAAGCGTTTGAAATGAGGGTCAGATAAAAGCAACATGCTGCACACGGCCATTAAAATAATAAGGGCAGGTATAAGCCAGTTAGCGAGGTGGGCGCGTAGCAAGAAGCCTAATAGCGGCAAAGAAACAAATATGAGGGTAAATTCAAACCAGCGGTATTGGTTAGCGTTCAATGTCGTCTCAGCGTGTTTTTTGTATACGCTAACAAGCTAAGACGACATATTTATGACATTAAGATTGCTTTGAATCTTTCTCTTCGTCATCCTCAGGTAAGTATTTAAATAGGGTAATGATCGTGGCTAGCACGCATACAAAGGTAATGCCCATTAAACCAAATACTTTAAAGTTAACCCAAAAATCGAGTGAGAAATTATAGGCAATGTAGATGTTCAGCGCTGATATACCACCGGTTACCGCAACCCAAAAGAGATTAAGTTTGTTCCACAGTGTTTCCGGTACCTTGATTTCTTGTTTACTCTCAGAGGCATTTTCTAAAATCGAGCTAAGTGCTTTTTTAACTAGGTTTTTTCCAAGCACATAGCGGCTGACTAACAAGGTAGCACTTAAGATGGCATACACAATGGTGGCCTTCCATTTCACAAACTGTTCATCGTGGAAGACTAAGGTAAGTGTACCTAGCACGACTGCGATTGCAAAAAACACCCAGTGGCGGGTTGGTACTTTGCCATCTTTAAAATAACAATAAGCAACCTGAATTAAGGTAGTTAGCATCAGCAAGGCTGTTGCCCAATAAATATCAACTAATTTGAAAACCGCAAAAAACAAAATCAGCGGAGTGTATTCAATAATTGCGCGCATAGATTTATAAATGCTCTAATTTAAAAAGATACTGGGTTTTATCAAGTTATAGCTCAAGATACAAGGTTGACTTAGTTGCCCTGAAAGCTTAGCCTCCCGAGCCAATCTGGCCTAAACCAATGTTTAGGATGTTTTACCTTATCTTTTTCCGCTTAACCTCAGATGATTAAGCGGCGTATTTTGGAGCATATTATGAATAAAGCCGCGTTAGTATCACAAATGGCTGCCCACAGTGAATTAACAAAAAAAGACACGCAAGCTGCCTTAACGAGCATGTTAAATGCTATCGAAAAATCATTATCTGAGGGCGACCAAGTGCAAATAAATGGCTTTGGTACATTTGCCTTAAGTTATTATCCAGCCCGTAAAGGGCGCAACCCGCAAACCGGTGAAGAAATTGAAATAGAAGGCGCTAATAAGCCAGTTTTCAAACCTGCTAAAGCACTCAAAGACCTTCTATAAAGCAGGATTTGCACATCGGCTGTAGTATTTACAGAGTAAAAATTGGTGACTTAAAAATTAATTTAGTATTTTCAATGCATTAAGTCTTGGCATGTTGTCTGCTTCTAATGATTTAGGTTTGCCCAAATAAGGAGATAACATGTCAGATTTAAATAGCCAACTTAATGGTAAAAAGATTGCCATTCTTGCAACCAACGGCTTTGAGCAAAGCGAGCTATTGTCACCACGAAGCGCATTATTAGAAGCTGGTGCACTTGTTGAAGTTGTGTCACTTGAGCGTGGCGATATCACCGCATGGGATGAAAACCAATGGGGTGAGCGAGTCACTGTTGACCGCGTAGTCAGCGAAGCAGACTCTGCAGAGTATGACGCGTTACTGCTTCCTGGTGGTTTATTCAACCCAGATACGTTACGTCAAAATAGCGAAGCAAAAGCGTTTGTTGATGGTTTTTTTAGTGCAGGTAAAAACAAACCCATTGCCGCGATATGCCATGGCCCATGGCTATTAGCCGAAATTAACAAGTTACGCGACCGCAAGGTGACATCATACCCAAGTATTAAAACTGATTTGATCAATGCTGGTGCTAATTGGGTTGATCAAGAGGTGTGTGTTGATGAGGGCATAGTTACAAGTCGAAGCCCAGCCGACCTGGAAGCCTTTAATCGAAAATTCATAGAAGAAATTAAAGAGGGCGAGCATCGCCATCATTAATCATTTCTCATAATTAGTTAGACACAAAAAAGGGCCTTTAAGGCCCTTTTTTATGCAATAAAACAACTTACTTAGTAGCAGCTTTCATACTGGCTACAAACTCTTTTAAACCAGTGAGCATCGCAGCTCGATCATCAAGGTTTGCCTCGATGATTTTAACAACCGCAGAGCCTGAAATGGCACCAGCGGCTCCTGATTCAAGTGCTGATTTAACATCTTCAGGTGTTGATACACCAAAGCCAAGTAGAGCCGGTGCAGCATGATAATCTTTTAGTTTTTTAACTAATGAATCTGCTGGCATTTGTGCCTTGGTTTCTGTGCCTGTCACACCTGCGCGTGAAAGAAGGTATGTGTAACCACGACCATATGACGCACACTCTCGTAAGGTGTCATCATCAGCATTAGGCGTTGCAATAAAAATTGGGTCGATGCCATTTTTCATTGCTGTTTGGCGAAATAGCTTTGACTCATGTAGTGGCACGTCAGCCACTAAAATTGAATCAACACCGGCTTCTTTAGCATCTTGATAAAATTTTTCGATGCCACGCTTAAACACTAGGTTTGAATATAATAATAGGCCAATTGGAATATCGGCATTGTACTCACGTACTTGTTTAATGATATCAAAGCAATCTTGGGTATTGATGTTTTCATCAAGTGCACGAATGTTGGCAGCTTGGATCACTGGGCCATCTGCAATGGGATCTGAAAATGGAATACCTAGCTCAAGGGCATCAGCGCCGCCATCAATTAAGCTTTTGATGATTTCTACACTCAGTGCTTTATTAGGATCGCCAATAGTAACAAACGGTACAAAGGCACCTTGGTTTGTTTCATTTAATGTGGCGAACAGTTGTCCGTAACGGTTAGTCTGGCTCATAGTGCGCCTCCTTCTGATAAAACACTGTGTACGTGAGCCAAATCTTTATCGCCTCGGCCGCTTAGGTTAACCACTAAAATAGTGTCTTCGGTTTGTTGCTCGGCATATTTAAGGGCATATGCGAGGGCATGGCTTGATTCAAGCGCTGGAATAATCCCTTCGTTCTTAGCCAGTAGTTGGAATGCTTCAAGTGCTTCAGTATCAGTAATGCCAACATATTCTGCACGGCCTGTCTCATGAAGATAAGCATGTTGTGGACCAACAGCTGGGTAATCAAGACCAGCTGAAACAGAGTAAGACTCTTCAATTTGGCCATCATCATTTTGCATAATATAGGTATAGGTACCGTGTAAAATGCCTTTCGTGCCCTTACATAGCGTAGCACCGTGTTGATGGGTATCTAAGCCTTTACCAGCTGGCTCTACACCAATGAGTTTTACGCTTGGCTCATCAATAAAGTCTGTGAACATACCAATGGCGTTAGATCCACCACCTACACAAGCAAGTACAGCATCCGGTAAGCGACCTTCAGCTTTAAGCACTTGTTGTTTTGCTTCTTCACCAATCATTTTTTGGAACTCACGCACCATGGTAGGGAATGGGTGAGGGCCTGCTGCAGTGCCAAGTAAATAGTGAGCATCTTTGTAATTAGCTGACCAGTCACGCAGTGCTTCATTTACGGCATCTTTTAAGGTACCAGAGCCTGCTGTGACAGGAATAACCTCTGCGCCCATTAGTTTCATACGAAATACATTTGGTTGCTGACGTTCAACGTCTTTTGCGCCCATGTAAATACGGCATTTTAAGCCAAGTAGGGCACAGGCTAGGGCCGTTGCAACACCGTGTTGGCCGGCACCTGTTTCTGCAATCACTTCTTTTTTACCCATGCGTTTGGTCAGAAGTGCTTGACCAAGTACTTGGTTGGTTTTGTGCGCACCGCCGTGGAGTAAATCTTCACGCTTTAAATACAGTTTTACCTTAGGATTTTTAACTAAGTTACGTGTCAGAGTTAATGGCGTAGGGCGACCTGCGTATTCATTTAACAGTTTTTCAAACTCAGCCTGAAAAGCTGGATCTTTTTGTGATTTATTAAACTCTGCTTCTAGTTGCTTGAGTGCTGGCACAAGCAGCTGTGGTACAAACATACCACCGAATTCACCGAAATAAGCTGGATTTTGCATTCTAACCTCAATAATTTCTGATATGCGAAAACGCATTTTGTAATTTTGTTTGGCACTTTTTACCCGCTGACGCTTCAACGCCAGAATTTAGGTCAAGGCCATTAGCACCGCGATAAAGCGCTGCATGAATATTCTCTGGATTCAAACCCCCGGCTAACATAAACGGCACGGTTGCCGTCTCTAGCACTGACCAATCAAATGCTTCGCCTGTACCGCCTTTTTGGCTTTTGCTGTAAGTGTCGTATAAATGGCGGTCAACCCCTTCAAGCGGTTTGGGTAATTTGCCTTTAACAGCTTGGGCTTTCCAAATTTCACAGCCAAGCGGTAATTGCTTTCTGAGATTTTGAATATACTCGCTATTCTCATCGCCATGTAATTGCACTGCTGCTAATTTTAAGCTTTGTGCATAATCGACCACTTGTTCAAGAGGTGCATTGACAAACACACCCACATACGCGAGCGGGGCACTTTGCGTAACTTGCTTGGCACAGTCGATATCGACATAGCGCGGTGACTTAGGATAAAAAATTAAGCCACCATACACAGCACCACTGGCGTAGGCTGCCATCGCATCTTGTGAACGGGTTAAACCGCACACTTTGTTCTCACCTAAAATCACTTTACGGCATGCGGCTTCTAAGTCGCGCTCAGCCATTAATGAGCTGCCAATTAAAAAGCCATCGCACAATGGTGCAAGGCGTTTTACATCTTTATGGGTATAAATGCCCGATTCTGAAATCACTACTTTGTCATTTGGGATAAGCTGACGTAAGCGCTCAGTTGTAGCAAGATCAGTACTTAAATCACGAAGGTCGCGGTTATTTATACCAATTAGGCTAGCATTAAGTGCAAGTGCACGACTTACTTCTTGCTCATTACTGACTTCAGTAAGTACCGACATATTTAAAGAATCAGCCACCTTGTGAAGCGCTAAATATTGCTCATCATCAAGAACTGAGAGCATTAATAAAATAGCATCGCCACCAGATAAGCGTGCTAAATAAACTTGGTACTCATCAATAAAGAAATCTTTACAAATAAGCGGCTGTTCCACTTGGCTGCGCACGTATTCAAGGTACTGATAACTGCCTTGAAAATATTTTTCGTCCGTTAGCACGCTCATACAGGTTGCGTACTTTTTATAAACTGATGTAATTTCGTCTAAATTGAATGGTTCGCGAATAAGCCCTTTTGACGGTGAGGCCTTTTTACATTCTAAAATAAACTGCGTGCCTGTTGCTGCTAATGCCGCTTCAAAGTCTCGTTTGGTAGGCACAACATCGCTAATGAATGACTCAAGTGGGCGCTGTGCTTTTCTTTGTTCTAATTCAATGCGTTTGTCGGCAACAATTTTGTCTAACACGTTAGCCATGACTTACCTCAATAATTGCGTTCAATGTGTCCATCGCTTTGCCTGATGCTAATAATTCGCTTACTTGATCTGCGGCTGCTTTTAAATCACCTGCTTTATCGGTTAAATAAAGAAGAGCGGCAACGTTGGCTATAATGGCAGCGTTATGCGCCATTTCACCTTGCCCCTGTAAAATCGCTAAGCTTGCTTTTGCGTTATATTCTGGGCCTTGGCCTGCTAGTTGTTCAAGTGAATAGTTTGCAAGACCAAAATCGCTCGCTGTTAGCGTGTATTCGCTTAGTTCACCGTTATTAAGCTCAACCACTTTGGTTGTCCCGTGTAAGGCTATTTCGTCAGTGCCTGCACCGTGAACCACCATAGCGCGTTTTGTGCCAAGGGTTTTTAAGGTTTCGGCCATTGGTAAACACAGCGAAGGGTCATAAACACCAAGCAATTGCACCTCAGGGGCAGCAGGGTTGGCCAGTGGCCCTAAGATATTAAAAATTGTGCGGCTTTTAAGAGCCGTACGCACGCCCATCGCATGGCGTACACCACTGTGATAATGCGGTGCAAATAAAAATGTAAACCCAGTATTGTCTAAACAATGGGCCGCTTGCTCAGGGCTCATATCAATATTGATACCCAAGGCTTTAAGTAAATCCGCTGAGCCCGAATTACTCGACACACTGCGATTACCATGTTTGACCATATTGATGCCCGCAGCGGCGGCAACAATAGCAGCTGTGGTACTAATATTAATTGTGTTTGAGCCATCGCCACCGGTACCACAGCTATCAGCAAGTAAGGTTTTGCTGGTTTGAAATGGCACTGCATTGGCGCGCATTGATGCCGCCGCACCGGCGATTTCATCACTTGTTTCGCCTTTCAGTTTTAGGGCGATAAGTGCAGCAGTTAATTCAATATCATTTAGCTGGCCATTCATGATGGCGTCAAACAATGTAGTTGCTTGCGAAAATGATAAATCTTGCTTTGCTAATAATTGGTTTAACTGGGTTTGAGTTGTTGCTTCCATGTTATTCCTCTACTGCACGCGTGCGGTTAAAAATTCAATGCTTTGTTGTAATAGCAATGCGCCATTTGGCGTTAAAATTGATTCAGGATGAAACTGATAGCCAAGGGCATTATCTTGTTGATGGTAAATTGCCATCGGAATATTTTCATAACAAGCAATTACTTCAACATCATCAGGGACTTTGGTTGCCATTAATGAATGATAACGAGCAACCGGCATTTTATCGCCCATACCCGCGAATACTGGGTGCTCAGTCAACGTAATAATTGATGACTTGCCGTGCACAGTTTCGCCTGCATGACCAATAACCCCACCGTAGCTTTGTGTTAGTGCTTGCTGCCCTAAACAGATACCCAGCATCGGGAAGCGGCCTTTACACAGTTCAATGAGCTCCATTAAACAACCCGCATCAGATGGTGCGCCAGGACCCGGTGAAAGCACTAATAATACAGGCACTGTCTCTTGGCACATTTTGTCGAAGATGCTTTGTGCACTGATGTTATTACGGTATACCACTAACTGGCACCCTAACATAGAAAGTTCATCGACTAAGTTATAACTAAATGAATCAAAGTTATCTAAAAAGTAGATTTTATAGGCTGATGTTGTCGTCATTATTGTGCCTCGTAAGTCGATTGAATCGCAGTGATCACAGCTTGTGCTTTAGCGCGGGTTTCATTGGCTTCTGATTGTGGATCTGAATCAAACACCACACCTGCACCTGCTTGCACATAGGCTGTGCCGTTTTTAACAAAGGCAGAGCGAATAACAATACAGCTATCCATGGCACCATCACCTGTTAAATAACCCACAGCACCACCATAGCTGCCGCGGCGTTTTTGTTCGGTTTGACGAACTAACTCAGCAGCGCGTACTTTAGGTGCACCCACTAAGGTGCCCATGTTCATACAAGCTTGGTAAGCATGTAGCGCATCGAGTTCAGGTTTTAAAGTACCCACAACGCGTGAAACTAAATGCATCACTTGTGAGTAGCGGTCTACTTTTAATAATTCTTTCGCGTGACGTGTGCCTGGTACGCTAATACGGGCAACATCATTTCGCGCTAAATCAACTAACATCAGGTGCTCGGCACGCTCTTTTTGGTCGTTGCGAAGTTCAAGCTCAATGCGGCTGTCTAGGTCTGGATTAATTTGCCCGTTAGCAAACTTGCCACGAGGGCGAGTGCCGGCAATCGGGTATACCTCAACTTGCTTACTCTCAGCGCAATATTTGAGGGCTGACTCGGGCGATGCGCCGAATAACACAAACTCTGCATCGCGCATATAAAACATATATGGGCTTGGGTTTTGTTGTTTTAATTGGCTGTAAGCATGAAGTGAGTCAGGGCAGGCGAGAGAAAAAGTACGAGATGGTACAACTTGGAAAATATCGCCATCAACGATGTTGTTTTTTAACTTGATGACATGTTCGCAGTATTGCTCGTCGCTAACATCAACAGAAATTGGGTTTGAGCCTGCTTGCTTTTGCCCTTGATAGCTTTGTGCATTGTCACATACGGCATTTAAACGCTCTAACTGTTGACCAACCTCAAAACAATTAGCATGAACTTCAGGGCCGTTAAATACATTGCCAATTAGCTCGGTTGTTTTTGCTTGATGGTCGATGACAACTAACGTTTCGGCGAGGTAGAAAACATAATCAGGGCAGCTGTTTTCGCCGTCAGGTACATCAGAAAGGGTTTCGAAATTAGCAACCATGTCGTAGGCAAACACACCGCCTAAGAACACAGAGAATGGGTTGTCTGTTGTGCTTTTAATACTGTTGATGCAGCTACGTAGCGCACTAAATGCGTTATCTGCTACTAATTTACTGGCTTCATCAATATCGCTTGCGACCTCGTTGTAGGTTAACGTTAATGTGTCTTCTACAAGCTCAGCAGAGCAGTTTTGCACATGAGTTTGTAAATAAGGCAGTAATTGCTTGCCATTATTTGACTGTGCGGTGAGTGTTACCTGTTTGCCTTGGCAAACAATACGTAGCGCTGAGTCAACCAAAATTAGACTTTTTACACTGTCTTTAGAATCAATTTCAGCAGACTCTAACAGCAGTGAATTAGGCTTATCGAGTAAACTGTATAACGCAAGTGGGCTACTGATGTAGTCGCGCACTTGAGTGATACTGGTTACTTCACCCGGTGTCGTTGTTATATGACTAAAAATCAAACCTCATTCTCCCTCATTCCCAAAAACTCTTTAAAAAACAAAACCCCGCGAAGCGATGCTTGGCGGGGTTCGTATAAAGATGCCTATAAATTAGATAGACCCTTACCGTCCCGCTAAGCCAGGCGCCACCACCAATGATGTGTAAGAGTTGCTATGTAATTCATTATAAAACCTTAAAATTTAGATATAAAAAAACCCGCTACATGAGCGGGTTTAGAAATCGTTAGACACGACAATTCGTCACCCGCTAGTTACGAGTGCCACCACCAAATTGTGATTTGAATTGTTTTGTTCATTGTTATTGCTTATTTAACGTGTCTGAAAGTGCATACAGTAAAGCGTACCTATGCCGATACTGTCAAGTATTAATTTACCACAATTACTATAAAAATTTTGTTATACTCACATCATTGATTCAAGAACTTACGTAAAGCAGTCTTTCCCTTTGATAAAATACGATTTACATAGCCACACCACATACTCAGATGGTCAGCTATCAGTCGAGCAATTGTTACACCGCGCGGTTGAGAAAAACATAGATGTGTTTGCAATTACCGATCACGACACGTTAAGTGCGATAAAACCTGCTCGCCAAGTCATTGCAGATGATAATTTACCGCTTAAATTAATTGCTGGCGTTGAAGTATCAACAAAATGGGAAAGCTTTGAAATTCATATTGTTGGCTTAAATGTTGATGACGAAAATGACGCACTGTTGTCATTGTTACAAGCGCAACAAGCTAAGCGTGAAGAACGCGCTTTAGAGATAGGTCGTCGCCTTGCTAAAAACGGTTTTGAAGGCATTTACGAGCAAGCAAAAACATTTGCCGAAAACGCCCAGATCACACGGGCGCATTTTGCCCGTGCACTGATTGAGCGTGGTGTTGCTAAAAACTTCCCTGGAGTATTTAAAAAATACTTAGGGCGAGGAAAAACAGGCTATGTACCAAGTAGTTGGTGCGATATGCAAACGGCAATTGCGGCCATTCACCAAGCTGGTGGGGTTGCCGTTCTTGCACATCCTGGGCGCTATCAAATGTCGAATAAGTGGCTGCGTAAGTTAATTATTGAATTTAAAGACGCGGGTGGCGATGCGATGGAAGTTGCACAGCCACAGCAAGCACCGAGTGAGCGCCAGTTCTTAGGTGAACTGAGTCGTGAATATGGCTTACTTGCGTCGCAAGGGTCAGATTTTCATTTTCCGACCAGTTGGTTGGAGTTAGGTAAAAATTTATACTTACCAAAAGATTGCCAAGGGGTTTGGCAAGCATGGGAAGGGCAATAGGAGCGTGTAATGAGTCAGTTTTTTCATATTCATCCAGATAATCCGCAACCACGCTTAATCAGCCAAGCGGTTGATATTATTAAGCAAGGCGGTGTTATTGTATACCCAACCGATTCGGGTTATGCACTTGGCTGCAACATTGGTAATAAGCAAGCAAAAGAGCGCATCGAACGTATTCGTGGCATTGAAAAACACCATAACTTTACCTTAGTTTGCCGCGACTTATCAGAGCTATCCACCTATGCTCGCGTCGATAATCAGTTATTCAGATTAATTAAAAATAACACCCCCGGGCCTTATACGTTCATCTTTAAAGGCACTAAAGAAGTACCAAAGCGTTTATTAAACGAAAAGAAAAAAACCATTGGTATTCGTGTTATCGAACACCCAATCACCTGTGCTTTATTGGCTGAATTAGGTGAACCTTTAATGTCGTGTTCTTTAATTTTACCAGGTGAGCAATATACCGAAGCTGATCCTGATGAAATTCGCGATCGCATTGAAAAGCAAGTTGATTTAATTATTCATGGTGGTTATCTTCCTGAACAGGCAACCACCGTAATTGACTTGTCGGATGATGATATCGAAATCTTACGTGTCGGTTGTGGTGATACTAAACCATTTGAGTAGAGATTTCATTGACTAGCCCAGAGCTTGACGCGCCAGATAATTTACAAGAGCCAGTACAGCAAAAGCTGCCACTGGCTTTTTTGCATGGCAAAGCAGTGGTTGATAAACCTGAAGATTTATATATTCCCCCCGATGCGCTAGAGATCATTTTAGAAACCTTTGAAGGTCCTCTCGATTTACTTCTGTATTTAATCAAAAAACATAAACTCGATGTGCTAGAGCTCTCTATTTTTAGTATTACTGAGCAATACGTGAGTTATGTTGAAATGATGAGCGAGTTTCAGCTTGAACTGGCTGGTGAATACCTTGTGATGGCGGCGTTATTAGCACAAATTAAATCACGATTATTATTACCAAAACATGAAGAGCTTGAAGAGGAAGAAGACCCACGAGCTGAGCTTGTCAGACGTTTACAAGAATACGAACAATTTAAAAAAGCCGCCGAAAATCTTGATGAAATTCCTCGCGAAGGCCGCGATATCTTTGTTGCCGAAGCACTGGTACCAGAATTTAATGAGCGTGAGGTACTGTTACCTGACGTTGACATGAAAGACTTGTTAGTTGCGCTAAGCGAGGTTATGGCCCGAGCCAAAACATTTGAACACCATCATATTACCGCAGAAGCCTTATCGACCCGTGAACGGATGAGCTTAATCTTAGATAAACTCTCAGAGGCCCAATCACAGCTACCTTTTAGTACTCTTTTTACTATTGATGAAGGCAGAAGTGGTGTTGTCGTTAGCTTTATCGCTATGTTAGAGCTGGTGAAAGAAAACCTGATCAGCTGCTTTCAGGTAGATGCCAATAGCCAGATTTATGTTGGTTTGGTGGAAGAAAGCGAATAGTTTTAAATGAACGAGCTGGAGTCTATTCTTTGCAATAATTTACGATATTTTTCCCAATAGAAACTTATAGAAATAAGAGTATTATTTACGGAAACGGGGAGAGTATCCGTATGTTAAATTACTATTTTTCAGAGAGGCGAAGTTGTGAAAAGTCAAATGCGTTTAATAAAAAATGCAATGGAATATGCAGGTTTAGAGAGTATAACCGAGCTGGATAAAGGAATTCGAGGCATTTATGTTTTATATAAACGACGTGGTTTTAAAAACGATTCTTCACATCATTATGATGTCGTATACGTAGGTATGGCTAGGCGTAGTGTTAGGTCAAGACTAAAAACACACCTAAAAAATAAAGAAAGTTTGTGGTCTCATTTTTCAGTATTTGGAGTATGGGATAATATAACAGATATTGAAATTGAAGAACTAGAGGGATTATTCCGTCATTTATATCGTTTCGACAGTAATGCCAACGCCTTAAATGTACAAAGATCTTATCAACCATTAAAAACAATTGTTGAGACTGATTGGGTATAGATAAAAAAGTTAAACACTCCAAAACTCGTTGGTAGGTTTAACGTTGAACCCTTTAGTAGGTAATACAATGAAACAGAATATTGTTCATATTGCTTTGGTCGTGAAAGATTATGATGAAGCTATCGATTTTTATGTAAATAAACTTAAGTTTGAGCTTCTGGAGGATACCTATCAACCAGAACAAGACAAACGTTGGGTGGTTGTTGCTCCGCCAAATTCTCATGGTGTGACCTTGTTACTTGCCAAAGCGTCGAAGCCTGAACAGCATGACTTTATTGGCAACCAGAGTGGAGGAAGAGTATTTTTATTTTTAAATACAGACGATTTTTGGCGAGATTTTAAGTGCATGAAATCAATTGGCATTAAATTTGTCCGAGAACCAATTGAACAGGACTATGGAACCGTAGCTGTTTTTGAAGATCTGTATGGAAACCTATGGGACCTTCTTCAGTTGAATCCAGACCACCCAATGGCAAAAAGATAACACTGCAAAAATCTAAAATAACCACTTTTAAAAATCTCAATAGGTAGTACTGCCTTACTCACATGTTTGGGAGAAAGTACAACCTTATTAGCCTCGATTATGCTGATGCAAAGAGATTCATTGGTATAAAAATGATGAATGATTTCAAAAAAGGCGATATGCGAGTATCGCCTTTTGAGGTTTGACTATGAGCAAAGTTTGATTAGATTTTTGTCATTAGCTTTACTGTTTCTTTGGTATTACGAACTGAATTTGCAATCATCCGAAAATTAATTAAAGAAGCTTCATAAGCATTCATGCCTGGCAAAATTGCACCTGCTGTAGCATCCGATACAACTTGTACTTCAAAGCCTTGCTCCATAAGTTCTCTTAAGTGAGATTCTGTACATAAATTAGATGACATACCTGCAAGTATTATTTTATCAATCCCTCTTTTTCTGAGCTGTAAGACAAGATCGTTAGAATCAGGGCCATACATTTTATGAGGGCTGGTAACTATCGTTTCACCATCATTTATGTATTTTTTATATTTTGGTAGCCAATCAGCCCCTGAATTTTTAAATCCATCAAGTGATAATGCATCTTTGCGATCGAACATGTTGATATTGTGCATAAGCACTTCTAATGAACCTTGATGTTGCCATTTATGATCATGTGGATAGTAGTAGTGAGGAGAGATAAACAGAGGAATATCTTTCTTTTTAGCGGTCTTCATTAAAGATTCGAGGTTTTCAACGGTGTTATTTTTCGTGACACTTTCACCCACCACACCCCAAGTAACACCTTTAGGGCTTAAAAAATCCACTTGTGGATCTGTAATAACAACAGCCGTATTACCCCGAGAATACTCCATACCAGGGTTTGGTAATCCATCAGCATAAGCTGTTGAGATACTCAATACGCTCATTGTGATAGCGACACTTAACTGTTTAATACTAAATTTCATAATTACACCTTTTTGTTTACTTGTTTTAGCGCATTTATTATCACTACTAAACGAGAAATTCTTAATGTCTTAGCGTCCACAATTAGTGCTATAGCGCTCTAAGATGTTTCACTTGCGTATTCAAAAGCTTACTATTTGAATATCGAGTGTAATGACAGACAAATGTTTATGGATGCATTAAGTGTAGTTTTAAGAGATATTCATTTACGCGGAAGTGTTTATTTTAAAGAGTGCTTTCAATCTCCTTGGGGATTGAGCGTTGCCTCAAGTAAAAAAGCTGCTTTTCATATAATTGATAAAGGTAGTTGTTGGTTAAATATTAAAGGGCGTGATGAGCAGATAAAATTGCTGGCAGGGGATGCAGTTATTTTACCTCATGGTACTGAGCATCAGTTATTAGATAATCCTAGTTCTGATAGTCTACCAGCGGCGCAGGTCGTTGAAAAAATTCACAAAGGTGATAATCCATTCTTTGGGAATAATAGTCAATTTAATATTGTTTGTGGTTATTTTGAGTTTGATCGTGACTCTAATCATGCTTTTGTTGACTCATTGCCAGAGTTGATTCACATAACACAGGAATATCGGCATAGCTATAGTTGGTTGAACGCCGCAATTAAAATGTTAACAAGTGAAAGTGCTAATAATAATTTAGGAAAAGAGGTGCTTATTGACCGATTGACAGATGTTTTGTTTATTCAAATTATTCGTTGTTATATAGAACATAATAAAGAGCAAGAGAATTTTATCGCAGCGCTCAATAGTGGGAGTCTAAATAAAGTTTTGTGCTTACTTCATGAAAGCCCAGAACTAAATTGGACATTAGCTTCTTTAGCTGAGGTATGTAACATGTCTCGCTCAAAATTTACAGCTCGCTTTAAAGATTCGGTAGGCGTTACGCCAATGAAGTACTTGCTGGCGAGACGAATGTTCAAAGCAAAGCAGTTAATTAGTCAAACACAGTATTCTTTAACATCGATTTCAGAGATGGTGGGCTATCAATCTGAAAGCTCTTTTAAAAGTGCCTTTAAACAGTTTTTTGGAAAAACGCCCTCTAATTATCGCTCTAAGTTGTGAAGATTAAAGAAGTCAGTCTTTTCTAATAAATCACTAGGAATAGTTTTTGTGTTTTAAAGGTCATTTAATGAGTCTTTAAACTCACAAGAGCATATCGTGATCAAATCAATTCTATTTTTAAAGGTCGCATTTAACAAAAGAACCTTAGTTACTGGTATTAAGACTGCCCTTATTGTGGGTATTTTCTTAAACATAATTAATCAAGGCGATCTCATTCTAAGTATGAAATTAGCCGATGTTCATTGGCTCAAACTAGCATTGACCTTTTGTGTACCATTTTTTGTGTCTGTGTATTCTGCAACAATAGCACGTTTAAGATTTGACCCAGGAACAAGAGCATGGGTTGAAGCGCAGTTAAGCTGTGGCAAATGTAACAAGGTGTCGTTGCATGTACTCAAAAATCACTTAGTTGGTGAATGTAGTAAATGCAGAGACGAAACGCTTTGGCACAAAAACCATTAACACTTTCTATTCAAGGGAAGTTATATCGCTGTGTAAGTATGTGCGTAAATGCACAGATGATGTTTGTTTAACGCTATTTTAATTGCAAATAAGCTAGGCTATTCTATCAGTAGGAATAGCGATTTTCGGAAAAGAGTATGTTAAGCAACACTAAAACTAGCTACGGGTGGGTAGCAATTGCACTTCATTGGTTAATGGCTCTTGGGGTGTTTGGCCTGTTTGGCTTGGGTGTCTATATGGTTGAGCTAACTTATTATGATGCTTGGTATAAAGGCTCCCTTGATTTACATAAAAGTGTTGGGATTACCTTGGCTGCTGTTTTACTTTTTCGCTTTGGTTGGCGGTTACTCGGTACACAACCTGAGCCGATATCTAATACTAAAACTATGAACTTTATTGCTCACTCAGTACATAAAATAATTTATTTATTACTTATCGTCATTGTTATAACGGGTTATTTAATCTCGACAGCAGATGGACGTGCTATTGACGTATTTAATTTATTTGCTGTACCCGCGTTGCCAGGTTCAATTGCTAATCAAGAAGATATTGCAGGTGAAATTCACTTTTATGCCACATACGGGCTAATAGGTGTTGTTGTTTTACATGCATTAGGGGCACTAAAACATCATTTTATCGACAAAGATAAAACCTTAACTAGAATGATCAAACCACTAAAGGATGATTAATATGAAAAAGTTACTTTTAAGCACGGCATTAAGTGCGGCGTTATTTTCTACTGCAAATGCGAATGCAGCAGACTATGTGATTGATACAGACGGTGCCCATGCATTCGTTACTTTTAAAATTAAACACCTAGGCTATAGCTGGCTGCATGGCCGTTTTAACACTTTTTCAGGTGATTTTAGCTACGATGATAAAAAACCTGATGCCTCTAAAATCAATGTAACGATTGAAACAAAGAGTATTGATTCTAACCACGCTGAACGTGATAAGCATCTACGTGGTAAAGACTTTTTAAATGTAGATAAGCACCCAACAGCGACGTTTAAAAGTACTTCAATTAAATTTGATGAAGAGGGTGATGAAGCTGATGTAACGGGTGAATTCACTTTAAATGGCGTCACTAAAACGATTACCTTTGAAATTGATAAAATAGGTGAAGGTAAAGACCCATGGGGTGGTTACCGTGTTGGTTTTGAAGGTGAAACAAGCCTAAAACTTGCTGACTACGGTATTGATTACAACCTTGGACCTGCATCTACACATGTGGATATTGGTTTATTTATTGAAGGTGTTCGTAAGTAACATTATTTTAAAAGTGCCGCTTAATGGGCGGCACTTTCATTTCTATCCTTGAGCCTTTTCTCTAAAATTGGTTTTAAATTATCAGGTAACCAGCGCACTAAAATGTCGTGATAATCTTGCGTATGTGCGATTTTTTCTAACGCAATATCGAGTTCACTAATTATCTGGCGACCTTGTTCATTATTAGTGCAACCAATAAACCCTTCACTCAGTTTAGGTGCCTCTGTCAGAGTGAGCTGGGTTAGTTTGTCTTCAAAGCCCATTGAGTGAGCCAGATAATAGTGCTCACTGGGATAACCCAATAGAATATCGATACGTTTTTTGCTTAACATGTAAGTAAGGCTCGCTAAAGTATCACTGCCTGGGCGAAATATTATATTTGCATCATGATTGGTGTTTATAACGTCATCAATACTTTTACCAAACGAGCGGCTCATAGATACCCCAAGTGCAAGGTGCTTCTCATTTAACAGAGCTTTTAAAGAAATTGCTTTACTAGGGTCTAAATCGAGCGCTTTAATTAGCTCTTTTCTTATGGCTATTGATGGAGATAATCCAATTGTTGATGTGTGAGAGCTAAAAGCAATGTGCTGTTTACGGTGCTCATTCTGATATAACGACAACATGCAATAATTATTTTGCGGATTAGAAAGTTCGTGTATTGCTCTACTTGACGGATAAAGAGTATGTGTGAATCGATAACCTGGTAACGCTTTTTCAATCATTTTCATGACACTTTCATCACGCCCGCTACCTTCATAGCGGTCATTCATGATGTAATAGGGCGCAAAATCAACGACTACCCATTGAATGGTTTTGGTTTGTTTTTCGGCAAATGAAGCTGCGCAAAAAAAGAATAGTAAAAGAACACTAGCACGGCGCATCTTACTACCTGTTAATAGTTAAAAATATAAGTGTAGCAGGGTTTTAGCTCAATGCAGAGGAGTAAAAACTAAAACGCCAGCAGAGCTGGCGTTTTTCGGTTTAGTTGGCTTTTAGCCATTTTACAAATTGGCGGGCATCACTGGCCTTTTGGAAAATGGCGTTTTTCAAGCCTTGCGTGTCACTAAAAATTACACGCTGTTTGTTAACCGATATTGACTGCACTGGGTGTGCAATTTGGATCAGAGACCCATTGTATTTATATGACATAATAAAACTCACTCTTTCTGTTTGTCAGATTCTGTAGAGCTTTAAAGGCAGTTAAAAATACAGTCTGACATTTGTTGTCTTGCGTACAGTGTTGACTAAGTTTGTGACAGTTTGGTGATAATTTTGAAATTCATCAAATTGTCATTTGGTAACACGACATCGCAAGTATTTATACGAATATGCGGGAATTACTGGATCAAGGTAAGGGGTTAACCGCGAGGTTTCTAAAAACCAGACAGATAGACTACTTCACGAATGTTTTTTATGCAAGTTTTATTTTTTAAAAAATCTACTTTAAATATTGGCTTTTAATCTAGTGCTATAACCGAGTTATTTTTAAAGGGAAGTGCTCGTTTACTCAAGCTATAAAAGACAAGAAAATAGACGTATTTACTTGTCTTTTAAGTATTTGCTGTTAGTTAAGTATTTTAATTTGCTCAACTGAAGATACGTCTACATGAGTTTGGTAATAGTATTTATTTGTAGCTCGTCCTTGTGAGGTGAAGTCTATTATGACGCGCTTTGCTTCGCCCGTAACTTCTATCTCTTTATCAATAAAAAATGTCTCAGGGGATTCACCAAATTTTTTAGTGAACTCAGGTACAACTTTGTAGTTTAAGGCAACTGTAATTGATCTTCTATCACGGTAATCTTCTTCAGTATTTAAAAAAACGTCACCTCTGTGTTTTCCGGCTGCTTTAATATGAAATTTAAATATGCCTTTAACACTGTCTAGCGCACTCGCTTCACTTAAAGCAATCACGTCCATTGTATTACTGGTATCTATACGTGATGGTGATGAACTGCACGCAGCCAGTGCTAATGTAGAGAGTAAAAGTAAGTATTTCATATTTAACTTCCTTGTAAGTGTTTAAATTGTATGTATTGGGTACAAATCGGCAGTTAGAGTAATTGTTCAATATGTCAAAAGCAACAGGGTTATCTTTATTTTTTAATTAGTTTTATGCAGTAGTCAGCAAAGGTCTCTACAGTCTTTCAAGTTAATTCATATCAATTTGAAGGGGATAGCTTGCTCAGGTTTAATATAGCTGGATGTTTTTTTGAAACAGGCGTATTCTAATCGGGACAATAAAAATAATAGTTTTAAGAAAGAAGTAGATTCATGAATTACCTCTTGGTAACAGACATTTTTGGTAAAACTGCTCACCTAACACAGCTTGCCTTGCAGCTTAAAAATCGAGTTAGAATGTGTGACCCATACATGGGGCAAATACAGTTGCCAACAAATGAATCAGCCCAATATCAGCACTTTTTGAATGAGTGTGGGCATGATACCTATTTTGAGCGTGTCCATTTTACATTAACAACAATAAAACGTCCTACAACGATTATAGCTTTTAGTGCAGGGGCATCAGCAGCCTGGCGAGCACAAGCTGAATTAGACAACCCTTTTATAAAACAGCTTATTGCTTTTTATCCATCGCAAGTGAGACATCACCTTTCGTTAAATGCGAACATACCTTGTCGATTTATTTTTCCTCATAGCGAAGCACATTTTGATATTGCGCCAGTGGTTGCAGCTTTAAATGAAAAGGACAGGGTAGAGTGTAATGTAAGTCAATATGCTCATGGTTTTATGAATGCTTTATCTGAAAATTTTGATTTAAATGCTTATAAGTATTTTACCTCGCACTTGCTAGCAATTGAGACAAGCTCAGCGCAATCAATACCTAATTAGAAAATCTGGTCTATAGTCATTACTAAATAATAATTAAAGTAATTACTATGTCTACAAATCAAACATACAGCCACTTTTTATCTAACCCTGTAGCTAAACCTCCATGCAGAATGCTCAATGCGAGCATGTATGGCTTTTTTGTTTCCGCTTCTGAGCAAAAAATGCAGCAGTATGTCGATGCCACGCTTAATACACTTGCCAATGACTCGACAACGTTTAATGTTTTA
This sequence comes from Pseudoalteromonas sp. CO133X, assembly GCA_004208945.1. Classification (GTDB taxonomy): domain Bacteria; phylum Pseudomonadota; class Gammaproteobacteria; order Enterobacterales; family Alteromonadaceae; genus Pseudoalteromonas. Next base: position 46,607 of record SGPE01000009.1, read on the forward strand.
GGGGAAACCTGCTTACTCACATTCACCGATATAGAAAAAATATCGTCACTTGCAGCACCGTTTTCTGAACATGGCTGGATGCAAGAAACGGATATTATCATTTGGTTGCCCGTCGCTAAAATGTTAGATGGCGATATTAGCTACCTGTATTGGTACCCTGCATTTATTAGTGTGAATAATGTTTATGCACTGATCAATGGTCGTGAAACGTGGGGATACAATAAATATCTGTGTGACTATGAAATGCCCAATAACATTGATGATAGCGGGCGATTCTCGGTTTCCTTGCAGTGTTTTGATAAGTTTTCGCCTGACTCCATGTTAGCTCAGCATGAGTTGCTCACTATCACGCGAGTGATAAAGCAAAAGCCCGAGAGTTTGTTAGATAATGTGGAGCAATTTGCAGAGCGTGTCGCCTCGGTTTTAAGTGATGACTATAAAGGGATTGATTTATCCCTGTTAAAGCAATTACTTGATGGTTTCATCCATCCTCAAATGGACCAAATTTTATACAAGCAATTTCCTGATGGTGAGGGTGAAAATTCTGTTTACAAAGCCGTTGTCCACTCACCTTCAGTGATAAAAAAAATTCATCAGCTAACGCTTTTAAAAAATGATTACAGCCTCGATGTTAATTTTTTAGCGAGCTTTCCACTAAACGATATGTTTGGTATTGCTCTTGGTAAGCAAGCCGTACACCTACCGTTTTACGTCAGCATGGACTTTGATCAACTTGGCGCAACTGAAATTTTATCTGCGTAAGGGAAGAGTATGCAAAAAGAAAAAATTACCATAGTGGGTGGAGGAGTAGCTGCAATGACAGCTGCAGTTTACCTAACTGAGCAGGCTGATTGGCAACAAAAGCGTGAAATTACAGTTTACCAACAAGGTTGGCGATTAGGTGGCAAGGGCGCGAGTGGGCGCAATAACCATTTTGCAGAGCGTATTGAAGAGCATGGATTGCATGTTTGGTTTGGTGCATATGTAAATAGTTTTCGTACTTTGCAAGGAGTGTATAACTCATTAAACAGGCCCGCTACACGTCCACTTGCTACATGGCAAGAAGCATTTAAACCCCATAGCTTTATTGCCCTGCAAGAGTACATTGATAACGAGTGGCAAACGTGGCCAATTGATTTTCCGACAGTTGCAGGCAACCCTGCGGATGGAAGTTTAGACATCACTGTGTGGGATTTTGTAACCATGACTTTGGCTTGGTTAAAAAAGTGGACTGAAGACATTGAAGAGATATGCGAACAACATCACGCTGAAACAAGATTGGTGACAAAAAAATCGCGGGATCAATCATTACTTAAATACATGTATCAGGAAATTAAAACCAATATTGACCATACGCTAAGTAGTGCTGAGCAATTTATTAATGATATTGAGTCAGGTGCTGGCGAGATTATCTCAAGTCCTCGTTCGCTATTGACTCATTTACTGCAATTTTCTTCGCAACAAACAACGCACACCGACAAACAAGCCGATCGTTTAGTTATCTGGTATATCGTACGAAAACTGAAACGTTGGTTTAAAGCCCAAGTGATTGATTTATTGGATGACAGCCCAGAACTACGCCGACTTTTTATTAGTGCAGATTTAGCGATTGCAATGCTAACAGGGCTTATAAAAGACAAAGTTTATCGCGATGGTTTCGCCGTTATTAATTGTTACGACTTCCGACAATGGCTTGAGAAAAATGGCGCCAATAAAACCTATAGTGTGAACTCAGCACCAATTAGAGGCTTTTACGATTTGGTTTTTGCCTATCCAGAAGGTGATTTTAATAAACCCAATGTTGAAGCTGGTGTGGCTGCACTTGCCATGTTGCGGATAGGTCTTTGTTATAAAGGCGGAGTAATGTGGAAGATGCAAGCTGGGATGGGGGATGTGATTTTTGCACCAGTGTACGAGCTATTGAAAGAACGAGGTGTGAAATTTAAATTTTTTCACCAACTCACCAATCTTGAAGCTGGTCAGGACACACAGGGAAAGGCGGTTGTTTCAAAGGTTGAGTTATGCCAACAAGTTAAATTATCAGTAGAAGAATATGAACCTTTAGTTGACGTTAAAGGTTTACCGTGCTGGCCAAGTGAACCTATTTTTTCACAAATAGAGTCTACTCAGGCCCATTTGCTTCAGGAATACCAAATAAACTTAGAGTCTTTCTGGACTCCTTGGCCTGAGGTGTATGAAGAGCAGTTTAAGAAACCTCTCCCTAGTATTAAATTAACTCATGGGGTTGATTTCGATACACTCATTTTAGGCGTATCAGTTGCGTCACTTGAGCATATTGCAAGTGAGTTAATTGAGTTAGATAGCAATTTAGCAAAGCAATCGCAGCAGGTAAAAAGTGTCGCCACACAAGCTTGTCAGGTATGGTTAAATAAAACTGACCAGCAGCTAGGGTTTGATTACACCGTACCGAGTAAAGAAAATCCGATTCTTAGTGGTTTTGTTGAGCCATTCGATACATGGGCAGCAATGGCTAATTTAATCGATAAAGAAGACTGGCCAAAGAATAGCGCCCCTGTAAATATCGCTTACTTTTGTAGTGCACTGAGCTGCCACAGCTACCCAGCAGCAACAAATCATCAGTTTCCAATAAAAATGAAAGAAGCTGTTAAAGCGAATATGAAAAATTTATTCAACCTTGATATGTCAGCATTATGGCCAAAAGCATACGACAGTAATAATCAGTTTGATTGGCAAGTCTTTTTTAACGACCCAAGCAGTATTTTACCTGTATTCGAGCAACAGTACTGGCGGGCAAATATTGACCCGAGTGAGCGTTATGTTTTGTCGGTGACAGGGTCTAGCCAATACCGCTTAGCCACTGATGGCACTGTGTTTAATAATTTAAGAATTACAGGAGACTGGATTAAAACAGGTGTTAATGCGGGCTGTGTTGAAGCGGCTGTGATGGCCGGAATGCAAACCTCAAGGTCGTTATGCGGTTATCCAGAAACTATTAGTGGTGAGTATGCATTTGAAAAAACAGATAAGAGCATTAAATGAGGGCTAAATAGTTTGATATTTCACAAATTATGTGTGAATTATGCGACTTTAGTCTTTTATATGGTCTATACTTACGTTAATTACAAGAATTTAACAAGTTTCCCTCTTTTAAGGTCTGACCAATATGAAGCGTCGTTATCTTATTGGCCCTAAATTACTCGTTTTATTGCTAGGTAGTGGAGCAACTAATGTAGTTGCTTTTGGGTCAGAGACTGAAAAAGACATGGAAGTTATCAGTGTTTATGCGCAAAAGCGTCCTCAAGCAATTGAAGATGTGGGCGTTGCTGTTAGCCAAGTGAGTGGCCAAAAATTAAAGAATCAACATTTTAAAGATTCGACTGAAATCGCTTTATTTGCGCCCAATGTAAAAATTACTCAAAACGCTGCTGAGGGTACGCCACCGGCTGTAAGTATACGTGGGGTGGGTTTGCTTGATTATAATACCGCCAACACCTCACCTGTGGGCATGTATTTAGATGGCGTAGCAGTTGGGTCTGCCAATAACCAAATCATTAATTTATATGATATAGATCAGCTCGATATACTTCGAGGCCCACAAGGTACGCTATTTGGACGTAACTCCACCGGTGGGGCAATTCTGATCCGTACTAATCGCCCAGAGTTTGATAGCTATGGCGCATTAACGCTTGGCATAGCCAATAATAATGCGACCAGTATTGATGGTATTTGGAATCAGCAAGTTAGTGATACAAGTGCGCTACGCTTTGCTGTTAATTATCAAGATTATGACTATTCCACAGAAAATATTTTCAGTGATTCACCCGAAGCGGGAATGGAGCAAAAAAATGCCCGTGTGTCATTTTTAACGCAATGGGACAATGTTGATGTGTACTTACAAGCACACATCGAAGATTGGGATGGAATTGTACAACCTGTTGGTAATATTGGCATTGTAGCTAACCCACTCACTGGTGAATTATGTTCCCCTAGCGATGCAGGCTCAACGCGTTGTTTTGATAGTTTTGGTTTTAATGATGGCAGTGACGACTTTTTTACCGTGAGTGTAAATAACGATTCACCACACAGCTCGGATGGTTATGGCTTTATTGGGGAAGTGAATTGGCATCTTAGTGAGCAAAGTACGTTTACTTCACTGTCTAGTTTTAACGATTTAGAACGCAGCCATGCATTTAACTGTGATGGCTCCCCAGCTCGTTTATGCGAAGGGGTGTTAGGTTTAGATACTCAGCTATTTAGCCAAGAGTTTAGGCTACTAAATGAATTTGAAAACTACACGCTCACCAGTGGTGTTTATTTTGCAGATGAAAACATAGAACAGGACAATCTTAACGATATTTTACGCGATCTGCGCGGCATTTTACCTAGCAACTTAACGGCAACGTTTATCTACGACAACGAAATTAGTATGCAAAACCTTGCGCTTTTTAGCCAGATAGAAGTACCGTTTGCTACACGCTGGATAATAAGTGCAGGACTGAGGTACGACTACGAATCACTCGATTATAACTCCGTGGCAACCTTAAATACTGTGATAGACCCTACCAATCTAGAGGGAGTTAATGTGCCTTTTTATGAGGTTGCTGACTCTCAATCTGACAACGGTGTAACAGGGCAACTTACAATCAACTATGCGCTCAGCGATGCAACTAATATGTATTATCGGTTTGCCAATGGGAGTAAAAGTGGTGGCTATAATGGCGGGTTTTTATCGTCAGAAGAGCAAGCTATTTTAGCTAATTATGGCAAAGAGCGACTGAATGCCCATGAAGTGGGTTTAAAATCATGGTGGCCGAAGCAGAACTTGAGAATGAACTGGGCTGGTTTTTATTATGATTACAATGATCAGCAAGTATTTATGAATCAACCGTCAGAAACACCGCAAATGCCACCCGTACAATTGCTTGAAAACGTCGGTAACTCAATTATTTATGGTCTTGAAAGCGAAGTTTATTACCAGCCACACAATGATTTAGCCTTGGTTTTAACGATAGGCTATATTCCGCATGCTGAATTTGAAGAGTATGTTGATCCACTCGGAAATAGTATTACTGATAACCGCTTGCCTTTTACATCGAAATGGAATGTTGCCGCAAGCCTGCAATATGATACTTATATAGCCAACAACCCACTTACGGCTTCTTTAAGTTACGATTATCAGTCTGACTTTTACTTTGATCAGAATATGAATCCTTATGCGCACCAAGAAGGTTTTAGTATCGTAAATGCTAACTTGAAATATGGTGTTGATAATTGGTCATTTATCTTGTGGGGGAAAAACCTATTTGATACTGAGCATAGCCAACTGAAGTTCGATTTAAGCTCGTTCTTGGGCATGTTAGAAGATTTCAAAGGTGAGGGGCGTCGTTATGGTTTCGATGTTGCCTATCATTTTTAATCAAGTTGTTCTTGCTTAATTGAGATAGATGAATGAGATTTAAGTTCTATGTAGGCAGTCTGCTTTTTCTTCTTTGCATGATGTTTTCGGCCAATGCTGCGCAAATTTATGTTTATACAGATGACTCAGCTGAGCAGAATTTGCATGATGTTGGGCAAGTGCTCATGGCAAACGATAATATGTTTCCTCAGTCAGCGGCTAACATTAACGAATGGCAGGCAAGTAAAACACCTCAATCTCGCATCAGTTCGGTGGGGGGAAGTTATTGGCTAATCGTTAAGATAGATAACCAAAGTAATCGAGAAGATTTGGTGCTCTATCCTTACAATACGCTCGTGTCGAAAATTGAAAGTCGTGTCTATGACCTAACGGATCCTAGTAAACCTGTTCAGCACTATCTTACAGGAGGTGTCGAGAGAAATGAGTTTGCATTCCATTATGGTAATCGGCTAACCCTAGAAAAGGGAAAGCAGTATGTATTGATTACTTACTTTGAAAGTGATTATTTTTATACGCCTGCTAAACTTGTGTTAACACCGTACCAGAGTTATTTTGATACTATCACTGTAGAGAATATGGTGATGATGCTGTGCTTTGGAGTGGGCATTGCGCTTGGCTTATATAATTTATTAATTTACCTTGTTTCCAGAGATATCACTCACCTTTATTATGCGCTCTTTACTACTTCGTGGGTGTTCGCGTGGAGTCATTTTTTTCATATATCTGACCAATTATTTGGCTATTACAACCCTCATTTGCATTGGCTCGGTTTCGCACTAACGCCACTCACAAATATATTGTTTTATAATAACCTACTGAAATTAAAAGAGACTTTTCCAAAGCTTGCACAGCTATCAATGACTGTGGGTGTTATTGCGACACTCGGTATTCCTTTTTGTATTTTATGGCCAAGCTTTGGTTTCTACTGGTCTACGGTGGTCACGGGTATTGCACTGTGTTTGGGTTTATACATTGGTGTGCGCTGTATGCTTAAAGGATTTAAACCAGCACGTTACTTTGTGTTGGCTTATCTTGCGATGATGCTACCAAATATGGTTGGTAATTTAACTAACCTTGGCTTGTTGCCTGCTACAACAGTTAACTTATATTTGCTCGGCCTAATCGGCACGGCTATGGATGCTATGTTACTGGCTTTTGCTGTTGCTGATAAATTTAGGCTACTGCACGATGATAATGTTGAACTGACCAAAAACTTAGAAGAAAAAGTGCACTCTCGAACATTAGAGCTTGAACAACTTGCTGATGAATTGCGCGATGCTAACCAAGCTAAAAGCCGTTTTCTCGCTAATATTAGCCACGAAATTCGTACGCCCATGACCTCTATTATTGGTTATGCCGACGGCATAATGCTCGGTGATATAAAACCCCATGAACGTAACCATGGTATTGGGGTCATTTTACAAAATAGTCGGCATGTGCTTGGTTTAATTAATGATATTTTAGATATGTCAAAAATTGAGGCTAACAAACTTGAGATTGAACTAATAGAAACGGACTTATTTGCCACAATTGCCAATATTGAATCCCTTATAGGTAAACAAATTCGTGATAAAGGCCTTAAATTTAGCGTTGATTATCAATTCCCCTTACCTGATTACATTGTCACTGATCCAAGCCGGTTAAGGCAGATCTTGTTAAACCTAACAACTAATGCGCTCAAATTTACGCAAGTGGGGCGTATTACGCTGTCGGTAAGTTGTGATAACGATATTCTTGCTATCAGTGTTAAAGACACAGGTATTGGTATGACTGATGCAGAGCAAGAATCACTGTTTAGTGCGTTTTACCAAGCTGACTCGTCTATCTCACGTCAGTATGGTGGGACAGGGCTAGGTTTAAATATTTCGAAAAGTTTAGCAGCAAAACTCGATGGCGACATTAGTGTTAAGAGCCATGTTGGTTCAGGCAGTGAATTTATATTGTCGATGGCAGTCTACAAAACAGAAAAAACACGTTGGCTAAATAATATTAGTGAAGTCAGACTGGTAGAAACATCGCCATTTTGTAAATTAGATGAACCAGAAAATTTAAAAGGTCATGTACTTCTCGCTGAAGATCATCCAGATAATAGGCGTTTAATTGCACGAATTCTAGAGCGGATGGGCTTGACAGTAACCACGGTAGAAAATGGTAAAGATGCTGTCCAACAAACCTTAGAAAATACCTTTGATTTAATTTTATTGGATATACAAATGCCAATAATGGACGGTCAAGAAGCATTACAAATGATGCAAGCAACAGGGGTGACAGCACCTATTATTGCACTGACTGCAAATACGATGAAACATGAAATTGAGCGTTATATGAAGCAAGGTTTTGTTGATTTAATCGCAAAGCCGATAGATCGAAATGCTTTTAGCCATCAAATTTCCAGCTATTTGGACTGCGACGAATTAAGCGATATCAAATTACCAGATAAAGAGTTTCAAGTTTTAAAAGATGATTATATAAAAGGGCTTGAGGATCAGTATCGAGAAATGCGTGAGCAGTACAAAGTTATGGATATTGATGGCTTGAGTAAAAATGTTCACATGTTAAAAGGCGCTGCTAATATGTTTGAATGTGAGCAACTATATGTGAAAGCCGTGGCGGTGGATACGGCGCTTAAAAATGACACGGTGACTTTAGATGCGCAGCTCTTTACCTCTTTGTTTTGCGCTATGCAAGATGAAATCACTAAAGTGAATTATTAATGCCTTGAATATTGACTATTCGCGCACAGGCGCAGACAGTGAGGTAAATCGTTGCTATTAATACCCTTAAATAATAATCAATAAGAAAGCGAATATGTCGTATCAACACATTTCTATCCCCGAGCAGGGAGAGCAAATCACGATTGACTCATCTGGTGTATGGCATATCCCTTCAGATCCTATTGTTGCTTATATAGAAGGTGATGGAGTCGGGCAGGATATTACTCCTGTGATGCGCAGTGTTGTTGATTCTGCGGTTTCTCATGCTTATCACGATAAAAAGAAAATCCATTGGATGGAAGTGTTTAATGGTGAAAAAGCGGCTGCACTGTATGATGGCGATTGGTTTCCCCAAGAAACCTTGCACGCCGTTAGACAATACAAAATAGCGATTAAAGGCCCTTTAACAACGCCTCTTGGCGGAGGTTTTCGCTCTTTAAATGTGGCGCTTCGCCATGAAATGGATTTGTTCGTTAATATGCGGCCAATTCGCAGCTATTCACGCCTTCCTTCGCCCTTAAAAGAGCCTGAGAAAACCAACATAACAGTCATCCGTGATAGTTCTGAAGATGTGTATTCTGGAATTGAATGGCAGGCAGGAAGCGTTGATAACGAACGCATGCTTGATTTTTTGTGTCAAGAAATGGGAGTAACCCGACTGAGATTTGACACACAGTGCGGCATTGGTATCAAGAATAGTTCAAAAGACGGGGCTGAGCGTTTGATGCGTTATGCCGTTAATTATGCACTCCAACAAAAAAGCGATTCATTGACGGTGGTGCATAAAGGAAATGTGCTTAAATTTACCGATGGTGCCTTTAAACGATGGGCGTTTGGTCTTGCTGAGCAAGAATTTAACGCGCTTCCCCACGAAAATGGTCGTTGGTTAGTTATCAAACGCGATGGCTCAAATGATTTAATTATTAAAGAAGTGATTGCTGATAATATGTTGCAACAAGCCTTACTGACCCCAGAGCAATTTGATGTGGTTGTTACAACGAATCAAAACGGCGATTACTTAGCAGATATGTTAACTGCACAAGTAGGGGGAGTTGGCATTATGCCTGCGGCAAATTTAAACAACGACGTGGCATTTTTTGAACCTACCCATGGTACCTTTAATCGTATTGCTGGTGAGAATAGTGCAAATCCGACAAGTAGCATTTTGAGTGCAGTGATGATGTTACGGTTTATGAAATGGCATGAAGCGGCAGATAAAATAGAGCTGGCATTAGAGTCTACTTTGGCTGCGAATGAAATGACTTTTGATTTGGCGACTCATTCGGCCGGTGCGACGATGCTTAGTTGCAGTGACTTTGCAAAAAGCATCATCGCTCGAATAAGTAATTCAAATAAATAAACATATTAAGCGGCATTGGCGCTTTTAACTGCATAGACACAGGGTTTTCCTGTGAGTTCAGCTGCACGTTGATAAATACGCTCAGCACCTGGCTCATTGCTTGTTATACCTGTTAGTGTGTCCATTAAAGCAACAACTAAAATAGCAGGCACTTGGCAGCAATATTCGTCAAGAACCGCCGTCGTTGTTTGTGCATCAACATGGCAGTGTGGGTGTGTATGTACTGTGCTATACGCTTTTAATAATGTGTCTGCTTGTAAAGCATCATTTTCTTGATGTTTAGTTTTACGACATTGACAACCAAACTCATCAACCATAGTGGCAAGTGTTTGATATATATCTTCACAAGCTAGGTCACTTTTCTTACAAAGCTGCTGCTCGATGAATGCGTGTAATTGACCATTAATGTAAAGGCCGTCCTGTTGAGTGAATTGCGCTGAAGTTTCCATAATCATCTTCTCTTTGTTTATGTGCTTAACTTCACTCTAGCGGCTCAATCATTATTTATGAAATTGTTGTTTTCAATAACTGATATTGATTTTATCAATATTGTGGTGGTTTTATCGATCTGCCACTGTGCTTGCAAAAGCAATAAGCTCTCTGCGCAGCCATTGATGTGGGTTTGAATGGTGTAGTAGCGGGCTCCACAGCATTTTCACTTCAATTGGTACGATTTGAAATGGCACAGGGCTTATTACTAAATCAGTATGTTTTGTTAATAACATGGCTTGTCGACGTGGCAGGGTCGCGATGAGGTTTTTTGATTGGCACAATAAACTTGCAACCATGTAATGGCGGGTAAATACACGAATATTGCGAGTTTGTTCTAATTGCCATAACGCTTCATCAACCCAACCTAACTTTTGACTGCCAGATTTATTTGTTACTGCCGTTTCTGCGCCCCAGCCTGCACGGTTTACCCATATATGTTCTTGTTTTAGGTAGCTCTCAAGTGACTGAGTGAGTAAATAAGGGTTTTCGGGATGGCTCAAGCAGCAGTAATTATCACGCCAAACACTGGCTTGATGAAAAGAGCGAGGAAGGCCGTTAAAGCGGTTAATCGCTAAATCGATAGTGCCTTTTTCCATGTCTTGTAGGGTTACGTCACTGGGGCTCAAAATATCGAAATTAAGCCCCGGATTCTGCGCTAACTGGTTTGTAATAAATGGGGCTATTAATGTTGATTCTAGATAATCATTGGCCATAATACGAAAGGTTATAGTGGCGCTACTTGGATCAAACTGTTCACTTGGTTGAGTAATTTCTTCTGCCATTTTTAGCAATGACTCTATTTCAGGCTTAAGACTTAGGGCTTTTGCTGTTGGCGTCATTGTACCTGCAGCTCGCACTAATAGTGGGTCATCAAATAAATCACGCAGTCGTTTAAGTGCATTACTCATCGCTGGTTGTGTTAAGGCAAGTTTATTTGCTGCCTTAGACACACTTTGCTCGTCGATGAGCACATTTAGGTACACCAAAAGGTTGAGGTCAACATGCCTAATATTCATCTGATCAATCTTATTTATTCTTGCTATTAATTATCTAAATTAAAGCGTGCTTGCTATGGTGTGTAAACAGCACCATTAAAATAATCAGTATAAGCGACATTAATAATGCCAAATGAAGTTATACAACAAAAAACGCAATCAGAGCAATTAACACAGGTTATAGCCACTAAGCTTGCACGTGCAGTCTTCGCTGGCTTTGAAGCTATGTTTGCGGAGTTTTTAAATATTACTTTAGGTGCACAAAGTCGTTTTGAGCAGTGCCAATGGCAGCAAGTTCAACAGATGATGAAGTTACGCTTACAAGTCTACGAAGGGCAAGTGAGTAAAGTCAGCAACGCGGTAAAAATCATTGCATACAGTGAAGTGGATGACCCTGCACTTTGGCTTTTAGCGAAACAGATTTATGGTGAGATGGTACAAAACCATGAAAATCAACCTATAGCTCATACATTTTTTAATTCGACATTTGGCGCTATTTGGGACTCTCGAAAGATCCGTAATGTTCATTTATTTGTTTTAAAGGCTCGTTATCGATTAGGGCCTAGACCATTTGATTCTTTAGTGAGTCGCATCTCACTCAAAGATGGTTTCGATGAGGCTGTTTCGTCATTAATTAAGCGCCATGTATTTCGAGTTGGCTATGCAAACTTTGACGATGATGTAGCGCTTTTGCAGCGCACATTGATTACAGGCGCCAAACATCAATGCCCACAAGTATATCAATTACTCACTCTTAACGATGGTTACATTGAATATGCCAACTCCTTATTTTTTAGAAACAAAGCGTGCTACATAATAGGACGATGCATTGCAAAAAATGGCGATAACATGCCATTTGCTATTGCTTTATTGAATACAGAGCGAGGCCTCGAGATTGATGCTGTGATGATGGGAGCTGACCAACTGAGCTTACTTTTTGGTTTCGCACGCACTTATTTTATGGTGGATACGGACCAGCCAGCTCGTTACGTTGATTACTTAAGTGTGTTAATGCCTCACAAGCAACGTTTTGAACTGTTCAATGCGATAGGATTTATTAAACATGCAAAAACAGAGTTCTATCGTTACAAAGTGGATACGACTCGCAGCAGTCCTAGTGATGATAAATATGTTATTGCCCCAGGCACACCTGGGATGGTGATGTTAGTGTTTACAACACCTTGCTCAGATTACGTTTATAAAGTAATAAAAGATAAGTTCAACGCACCAAAAACAGCCACGAAAAAGCAAGTCATGGCGAAATACGATTATGTAAAACAAGCAGATCGTGTGGGTCGCCTAGTTGATACACATGAATTTCGTTACCTTGCTTTTGACTTAAGCCGTTTTAGTGATGAACTATTACAGACAATGCAGCAGCAAATCGGTGATAGTTTAGTCATATCAGGCAATGCACTCATCCTTCGTCATGTTTACGTAGAGCGCAAAATGACACCGCTAAATTTGTATATTAAACAATGCGATGAGCGAAAGCTCGAGCAGGTGATGAACGATTACGGGAAAGCAATTAAGGAGCTTGCTGGGGCGAATATCTTCCCTGGAGATATGTTGATGAAGAACTTTGGTGTGACGCGATGGGGGAGAGTGGTGTTTTATGATTATGACGAAATTTGCCCATTAACTGATTGTAACTTTAGAGAATTACCGCAAACAGATGATGCGTTAGACGAACTCAGTAGTGATAGTTATTTTGATATTGCTGATAATGACATTTTTCCTAGTCAATTCAATGTATTCTTTAGTGCTAATGAAGCCGCATTTTCGTTCTTTAAGCATCATCACAATGATATTTTTACCGCAACCATGTGGCAAGATATTCAAAGAGCAATAAATAATGGTCAACTATTTGATGTATATCCTTATAAACAGTCTTGGCGTTTCTCGCAGATGAGAAAATCTCAACCTTAAATCCTTAATTGGAACAAAGAACTAGCGTAAGCTAAGCAGTTCATAAAACAAGGATAGAGATAATGAAAAAAATAACGCTTATTGCAAGTTTGCTACTTAGTATTAATGTGAATGCCAATCCATTACTTGGCAGCTGGCAGTTTATTGAAGGAAAATACGCTGTTGAAGATGGCTATGTCACAGCGAAAGCCCCCGAATTGAGCTCGGTAAAATTAATCACTGACTCTCATTTTAGTTACATAACACAAAAAAATGGCAAGTTTCACTATGCTGGTGGTGGTGAATATATTCTTAAAGAGCAACAATTTATCGAAACATTTTCGTATGGTAATGTACCTTCATTATTAGGAAAAACGATGGCATTTGATTACAAAGTTGAAGGCGATGTTTGGCACCATACTTTGTACGAAAATGGCAAATTGATTGAAGCCGAAACATGGCGACGCATTACAAAATAGGGGCTGCTATGCGCTACATTAAGCACGAAGATTCAAACTTACACTTTGCACACATTAACCCACCAGAGATAAAACCACACGAAGTGTTAGTTAAGGTCGCCGCTGTTGGTGTTAATCGTGCTGACTGTATGCAGCGACAAGGGAAATATCCAGCTCCTGCTGGAGATAGCCCTATACTGGGGCTTGAATGTGCAGGGGTGGTTGTTGAACAAGGCAGCAAAGTGACTAAAGATTGGTTAAATCAGCGGGTTTTTACTTTGTGTGCAGGTGGTGCTTATAGCGAATATGTAGCGGTAGATGCGGCTCAATTAATGCCCTTAGCTGATTCAATGACCATGGCACAAGGGGCTGCGATAAGTGAGGTCTATTTGACGGCTTATTCTGCCTTGTTTCAATTTGGTGGTCTTAAAGAAGGACACACTGCACTTATTCATGCAGGAGCCAGCGGGGTAGGTGGTGCAGCAATTCAAATGGCGAAAAGCATCGGTGCGAATGTTGTGGTGACAGCAGGAAGTGAAGAGAAGTGTCGTCATGCAGAAGCAATGGGTGCTGATCATGCTATCAATTATAAAACAACCGATTTTGTCGAGTATATGAAAAACAATGAGCTCACAGCGAATACCATTGTTGATCCAGTCTCTGGTAGCTACTTAAACAAAAACGCCCATGTTGCAGCCATGGATTGCCAAATAGTTATGCTGGCATTTTTGGATAACCGCTTTGCAGAGGTTGATTTCGCTCGATTGCTTAGTAAACGAATTTCTTTTCATGCTTCTACGCTGAGGAATCGCAGCAATGAATTTAAGCGTACCTTGCGCGACCAGTTTATTTCACGTTTTTATGACACATTAGCTGCTGGTGGCTTTGATTATAATATCTATAAAACGCTCAATTGGGCACAGGCAAGTGAAGCGCATCGAATTTTGGATAACAACGAAAACGCAGGCAAAGTAGTGTTATTAGTTGAATAACACTAAAACGCCCATATAATTCCTCTACATTCGAAGTCTAAGCAAAGGTTAGTATGAACCCGATTATAGAAACTCTAAAAGAACATAATGTAAGTGACGAACAAGTGCATGCGTTGTTCAGTGCTTTCTTAGAGAACCCAATGTTGGCGATGGCGCAAATACAACAACTTGGTATCCCACCAGAGAAACTACAGCAGTTAATGGCGCTGGTAATGACACAGCCGAATCTAATTAAAGATGCAGCTGAATCACTCGGTATTAATGCTGAGCAAGTTGAGCAGGCTAAACAACAGTTTAAAAATCAATAGATTAGTTTAATCTATATCAATTGCATAAGCTTCTAATAGCTTGTGCAATTTATATTGCTCATCTTCAGCAAACTCAATACCAACATTTAATCGATCGCCTTTCATTTGATTGTTTCTAATGTATGCCCTAATAACTTGCGTTGAGCTATCTTGCGGGGAAAGGATATGTACAAAGACTTGGCGACGTTTTAGAGCTAAAAAGCCTGTTTTGACATGGATAGCAAAGCGACAACCTGTCGGCGAAATATCAATAATCAGCCCATGCAACAATGTTTTATCATCATCTGATGGGTTTTCGGTTACGCTAATTTTTGCAGGGATATGAGTTTGTAACCTGCTTGCTTCACGTAGTTGGCGACTTTCAATATTTTTTGGGTAAGCTAAATACATCAAACGTTCAGGGCGAACGGTTAATGTAATGATATTGGTTGTGAAAGCGACACACTCACCGCGTTGATCTTCAACGATGTAGCGCACAATAGCACCATTGCCTTCAACTAACACATCTTTGAAATCATTTTTACCAACTTGTGCAGGGCACTTTAAAATTAAGTACTTTCCGGTTTCATAGCCAACAAGTGTTAACTTAAATCGAATAGAAATAGGGTTACTAAACTGTAAATCAATTAGCTTGCCGGGCAAGAGGTCTAAGAAAAAGGGTGACTTGTTTGCTAACTGAGGTGTTGTTTTTTCTTTTGTAACATCCATTTACGGGTATTTTGTGATTATTATTTTCTTTAGTATCTGTTATTCGGAACATAAAATCACTACTACAAAATGGTGAAATTAATTTTTGATTTTAATACTTATTATTTTGTTACATTTTACACTGAACTTGCAGTTAGCCAGCGGCGTCTTAATTGACGAATCAAATTTAAATTAACGGGTTCTAGGAAAGGGAAGATGAAAAGATTATATAAACTTTGGAAAAATAACCGCTCGCTCATTATCTTTATTTGTTTAATGAGCGTATTTAGAAGTGCTGTGGCTGATTGGTATGAAGTACCTACCGCTTCAATGAATCCAACAATTGTTGAAGGCGATCGAATTCTAACGGATAAAATGGCTTATGATTTGCGGCTTCCATTTACTCACACTTCCTTAATCAGAACAGCTGAACCTGAAGTGGGAGATATCATTGTTTTTGACTCTAAAGCAGCTAATAATCGCCTAATTAAGCGAGTAATTGGTTTACCAGGTGATACCGTCAGTATGATTAATAATGAGCTGATCATTAACGACCAAGCAATCAACTACACAAAGTTAAAAGAGAATGATATTGAGCAAACTTTAATAGAGAACTTGCCTAGCGCGGCACATGTTATTCAGGTCTCAAAAACGCCTTCTTTGGTACAGCATTTTTCTAAAGTAACTATTCCTAAGGATATGTATTTAGTAATGGGCGATAACCGTGACAACAGTGCAGATTCCAGAGTAATAGGTTTTGTACCTCGAGATGAGCTACTTGGTAAAGCCAATAAAGTCATAGTATCACTTGATTATGATAATAATTATTTACCACGCAAAGAACGTGTTTTAAAGGATTTGTACTCAGCGCCTTAGTTTCAGTAAAAGTTTTCAGACAAAATAAAACCGTTGTGTCTAAAAACACAACGGTTTTATTAAGAGCGATAAGATTACATTACGCGCATGCCAGGCTCTGAGCCTTCATCAGGGTTAAGAATATAAATTTCTTTACCGCCAGGGCCTGCTGCTAATACCATGCCCTCAGACATACCAAAGCGCATCTTACGAGGCTTAAGGTTTGCTACCATTACCGTGAGCTTTCCTTCAATGTCTTCTGGTGCATACGCAGATTTAATACCTGCGAATACTTGGCGAGTTTCGCCACCTAAATCTAAAGTCAGTTTTAATAACTTATCTGCGCCTTCAACGTGTTCTGCTTTGGCAATTTTCGCTACGCGTAAATCAACTTTCGCAAAGTCATCAAACTCAATCTCTGGGCTAATTGGCTCTTTTGCCAATGGGCTGTTTGGGTCGATTTTATCTTTTTCAGCCACAAGGCTTTCTTTAGATTCTTCAATCATTTTGTTTACTTTATCCATTTCTACACGTTGCATTAACGGTTTGAATTTATTGATTGCGTGACCTTTAAGTGCTGTTTTAGCGCCTTGCCATGCTAAATCGTCATTTAAGAAGGCTTCAACATTAGCAGCCATACCTGGCAGAACAGGTTTTAAGTAAGTGATAAGTACACGGAACATATTTAAACCAAGTGAGCACACATCATGCGCTTCTTGTTGTTTAGTTTCGTCTTTAATTAACACCCATGGAGCTTTAGCATCAATAAACTGATTGGCTTTATCTGCAAGCGCCATAATTTCACGAATAGCACGGCTGTATTCACGATTTTCGTAGTGATTAGCGATACTGTCAGCGGCATTTTGGAATTCGCCTAGTAATGCTTCGTCCATAACCGTGTCGCTTAATTTACCGTCAAACTTTTTGGTGATAAAGCTGGCACAACGGCTCGCGATATTAACAACTTTACCTACTAAATCTGAGTTTACACGCAGTGCGAAATCTTCAAGGTTTAAATCAAGATCAGTAATGCCACCGTTAAGTTTTGCAGCATAGTAGTAACGTAAGTACTCTGGATCTAGGTTATCAAGGTAAGTGCGAGCTTTAACAAAAGTGCCTTTAGATTTTGACATTTTCGCGCCATTTACAGTCACAAAACCATGAGCGAAAACGTTTGTTGGTTTTCTAAATTTTGCGCCATCAAGCATTGCAGGCCAGAACAAGCTATGGAAATAAATGATATCTTTGCCAATAAAGTGGTAAAGCTCAGCATCTGAATCTTCAGCCCAAAATGCATCAAAATCGATACCTTTTTTATCACATAAGTTTTTGAAACTCGCCATGTAACCAATTGGTGCATCTAACCAAACATAGAAATACTTGCCTGGCGCACCTGGAATTTCAAAACCAAAGTAAGGCGCATCACGGCTAATGTCCCATTGTTGCAGGCCATCAGCAAACCATTCGTCCAATTTATTGGCCATTTCTTGTTGGATAGAACCAGAATGCAACCATTCTTTTAACATGCCCTCAAATGCTGGTAGGTCAAAGAAGTAGTGTTCAGAGTCTTTTAATACTGGCTCTGCGCCCGACATTACCGAACGCGGATTAATAAGCTCTGTAGGGCTATAGGTTGCGCCACATGCATCACAGCTGTCGCCATTTTGGTCTTCAGATTTACATGTAGGGCATGTACCTGTTACAAATCGGTCAGGTAAGAAAATACCTTTCTCTGGGTCAAAAAGCTGTGAAATAGTGTGCTTTTTGATGTGACCTGCGTCATTTAAGCGGTTATAGATAAGTTCACTAAGCGCTTTATTCTCGTCACTGTGGGTACTGTGATAATTATCAAATTCGATATTAAAATCAGCAAAGTCGCGTTGACGTTCAATGCTGACATTTTTAACCATCTCTTCAGGCGTGATCCCTTGCTTTTGCGCATTAAGCATAATTGGAGTGCCGTGAGCATCGTCTGCACAAACATAGTAGGTCTCATGACCTTGTTGTTTCTGAAAACGTGCCCAAATATCAGTTTGTATATATTCTAATAAATGACCTAAGTGAGTCGGGCCATTGGCATAAGGTAATGCGCTAGTTATGAGGATCTTTCGCTGTGCCATAATCATTCCGAATTGAGGATAACCGCCTTTAAAATACGCGATTATCATATTTTAACCACCTATTTGTCAGCTAAGGCCTAACACGCAGATGATATTTATTAATTGTCTGGTTTTAATGCTTTGAATGTTACATAATTCCGTGGCACTTTTCATCAAAGAAACGCTATTTTATTGCTATGTTTGGACTGTCAAAAATATTCTCTGGAAAATCGACTGAAAAAGCACCTATGCTTGAGGCATTAGCTGCTTATCGAAGTAGTGCTTTTGCGATAGGTATAGAACAAAGCTGGGTGAAAGATATCCAGCAAAATGATGACAAAAGTTGGCATGTTAAGCTTGTTTTACCTTTTGCAGGGCTGGGTGAAATTCATGATATTGAATCATTCATTAACCAAAAGTTGGCTTGTGAGGTAACTATTGAAGCCCAAGTTAAACTCTCAGAAGCGAGTAAGTTTAAGCAGATTAAACATATTATACTCGTAGCTTCCGGTAAAGGTGGAGTTGGGAAATCGACGACTGCGGTCAATTTAGCAGCGGCACTTCAGCAAGAAGGCGCTAATGTGGGGATATTGGATGCAGATATATATGGCCCATCTATTCCACTGTTGCTTGGCTTGCAGGGCGCTGAGCCAAAAACAGCAGACAATAAACATCTACTGCCTTTTGAAGCACATAACCTCAAAGCTCAATCAATAGGTTTTTTAGTTCCGAGTGATGATGCGACCGTATGGCGTGGCCCCATGGCTTCGGGGGCGCTTAACCAGTTGTTAAATGAAACCGATTGGGGAGAGCTAGATTATTTAATTGTCGATATGCCCCCTGGCACTGGCGATATTCAATTGACTATGAGCCAAAAAGTGCCAGCCAGCGGCACTGTGATCATCACAACACCTCAAGATTTAGCATTAGCAGATGCACAAAAAGGTATCGCAATGTTTAATAAAGTAAATGTGCCTGTATTGGGTCTCATCGAAAATATGAGTTACTTTTTGTGTGGTCACTGTGGACAGCTGAACCATGTGTTTGGTAAAGATGGTGCAGTTACTTTAGCTCATCGTCATGGGGTGCCTGTACTTGCGACAATTCCATTAGCGACAGAAATTCGTGAAAGCTCTGAGCAAGGTCACTTGATTGCGCAAAATAACGCAGAAACTATTAGCGAAACATACAAAACAGCGGCACGCGTTCTCGCGAGCAGTTTATATTACCAGCAGGCGCAAAGCGCTGTTGAGATTGTTATAACGGATGATTAATAAATGAGATTATCAGATACCCATATTCAACAATACATTAATGATGGCCGTATTGTTATTGAGCCCTCGCCAAGTAAGGAAATGATTTCAGGAGTCACAGTCGATTTACGCTTGGGTAATAAGTTTCGTGTTTTTCAGGATCACACCGCTGCCTATGTCGACTTGAGTGGACCAAAAGATCAGCTAAATAAAGCGATGGAATCAATAATGAGTGATGAGATCGTGTTGAATGAGGATGAAGCTTTTTTCCTACACCCAGGTGAACTAGCACTCGCAATTACTTACGAAAAAGTGACTCTACCTGCTGATATTGTTGGTTGGCTTGATGGGCGTTCATCTTTGGCGCGACTTGGCTTGATGGTGCACGTGACAGCACACCGTATTGATCCTGGTTGGTCTGGCAATATTGTGCTCGAGTTTTATAATTCTGGTAAATTACCACTTGCACTGCGTCCAATGATGAAGATAGGGGCGATGAGTTTTGAAACAATGACGAGTCCTTCTGAGAACCCATATAACACGCGTAAAGATGCAAAATATAAAGATCAAAACTCAGCTGTAGCAAGTCGTATTAGTGACGATAGCAAGTAAAGTCTAATGCGGTGGTTTATTCGACCGCCGCAAATCCCTCCTCATTTGTATAATTAGTTCCTATAAAATTGGCAATTTAAGCGCTTAGATCCCATACTTTTATCTATGTTTGGTGGCACGGAGCTAAGATGCATTCATATAACATGCGCGTAGTAAGGTTTTATAAACAACTAGCTTGTGCGATATGTGCTATCTTGCTGTGTGTTTTATCCTTCTCAAGTTTTTCCTCTCAACTGCCTGTGTGGTTGTTTCAGTCAAATCAGCCACTGAGTGTTTTGGCAGATAAACTTGATGAAAAGCTGATTACACAAAGAAAATTACCCGCGAACAATACCGATACTCTTCGTATTAAAGCCAACCAATCATATTGGATGGTAATCGATTTACATCAACTACCACATGCGCAAACTTATGTCGCGTATCTAGCTGAACCTAATTTAATGTGGAAGAAGTTTTATATTTTAGACAGTGCCTCAACAGCGAAAAATGATGCGCGGTTAATCCCCTTACCAAGTTTATCAAATATAAGGCCCCACTGGCTTATTGAGCATAGGCCTGAAAACCGTTGGGCATTAGTAAACTTTCAACACGATAGGGACATTAACTTACAATTAGGGGTCGTAAATTCCGAACGGTTTGAAATTAACTTACATAAAACAATACTGAGTTACGGTGCAATTATTGGTGTACTACTTATTAGTATATTTGTTTGTCTTGTCTACTATGTTGTATCTAAACGGGTGAAGTACTTATTTCTAGGGATGTATTTTACTTTAGTGAGTATTAGTTTTTTAATTGATAACGGCTTAAGCGGCTATCTTGTTGCAGGTCTTGATTGGTCTGCTAAGTGGCCTTTTCATGAGTTTTCCCTTGGCTTTGTAAGTTATTTTTTATACGAATTTTTGAGTATAAAAAACAGCCGCAATGGTCTGAATCAAACGTGGTTAGTGGCAATAGCTATGTTTTTTGCTATTGCATTGATGACATCATTTTTACCTGCATTTAATTTAAGCTGGGTTTATATTGTCAGCTGTAGCTGCTTTATTGTGTTGTCGGTTGCGACGGCAGTTATATTACACAAGCAGAAAAACCATCCGAGCTTGCTGCGTCAATCTATGCTGATAATACTTTCTTGTCAGGTTGTGAGCTTACTTATTTGGAATGGCTTTGGTGTTGGAAAACATATAATACAAGATGTTGCGTTGTTGATCAGTTCACTGTCAATTTGTACGGTTTTATTGCTTAAAGACAGGCATCGCATAGCGTCATTTAACTACAGTCTCACCCATGATGCTGATACTCAATTACCTAACAAGCAACTATTACTCGATGAAATGGTTAAAAAAGTCTCACAAAAGCAGCATTTTGCAATTATGTTGTTTAGACCACATGTGTTAACCAATGCACGAGCAACATTTGGTTACGACCATGCTAATCAGTGTATAAATACGACGCTTAATGCCCTCACTCAACAGCTTCAGTCAATTAATGCCCTAAAATTAGAAACGCGCTCGGAAGAAGGTGTGTGGATTGCGCGGATCGATGACAGCATTTTCGCGTGTGTCATTTTAGGGGAGCTTGAGCTCAGCCATATTGAACAGTTTGCTTGTGTTATACATGGGGTGTTTGAAGAGGGGATTTCGCATAATAATATTAAGTTAGTTGATTCGGTTGATATTGGTGTTGCGTACTATCCAATGCATGGCAATACCGCGAAACAAATCCTGCAATGTGCTATTCAAGCTATGAGTAAAAAGCAGGTGCAAGGAGAACGTTGGCGAATGTTCGACTTAGAGAGTGCGCGTTTGTCTGAGCAGCGTTTGCTCATTGCAGCGTCATTAAAGAGTGCTATTGAGGAAGACCAACTTGCACTGCATTTTCAACCACAAGTTTGCTTAAAAACGGGGAATGTTGTCGGTTGTGAAGCGTTACTGCGTTGGCAGCATCCCGCTTTAGGAGCGATTAGTCCAGAAGTGTTTATTCCTATTGCTGAATCATCTGGGGTTATTAATCAGTTAACTGAGTGGGTGGTAACACGGGGAATTGAATGGCAGGCAATATTTACTAAGCACATCCCAAATCATGTTATCTCTATTAATATATCAGCGAAGGACCTGCTCAATAAAGATTTACCAGTGTTATTTATCACTAAGTTGAATGAGCAAGGTGTTGAGCCAAGCAGTGTGATGCTCGAGCTGACTGAATCTGCCACTTTGGAAGAAAGTAAAAAAATTAAAGTATTACTTAATGACTACAGACTCATCGGTGTTAAATTGGCTATTGATGATTTTGGTACTGGTTATTCTTCTTTGGCATATTTAAGCCAACTAGGCTTTGATGAAGTGAAAATAGATAAGCAGTTTGTACTTAATTTGCAGTTTTCTAATAACGATAAAAGTATCTGTAAAGCAACGTGCGATATTGCTACGACACTTGGTGCGGAGGTGGTTGCTGAAGGGATTGAGGATGAACAGAGTTTGGCTATTTTAAAAAGTTATGGCTGCCAAGTTGGTCAGGGATATTATTTTGCAAAGCCAATGTCTGCAGATGACTATGTGAGTTGGATCCAAAATTTCAAATCAATCGATATCAGCCTCGATGTAAAAGCGCACCTAGTTGATTAAAGTACAACTGCATCATCTCAGTACATTGTAATGTATGTGTATCACTTGGGTATATTAAACCACTATCATTCAAGCCACTGACTAAGAAGGTGTTAGTTATCCTTGTATGTGTTGAAATACATTTTTCAAAACAACGTGCTGCTAGCTCTTCAGGCATGCTCATATACATTTGCTGCATCGCTTTATCAAACTTAATGGATTGGTTTACATAGTCATTTGGATTTTTTCCATCAATATCTAAAAAAATATGATGGAAAAATTGATCTAAGTAGCGATTTAACTGATGAGATAAGTCTGGTGTTTGTTTCAACCATAGAGCAGAGCAAAACTGCATGCTTTGCCGTTGTGGAAACATGTGCTGACAAATATGGTGGTCAAATGCATGAAACCACTCATGAGCAAGTGCTCCACCACCTGCATTTTTAGCAAGAGCGAGAGTTTGACTATGAGCATTATAGTGAGCTTGTACGCCTTTTTGACCACCATGACCAAATGCAAAATTTAGTTTTTTGCGCAGTCCAATCGCTTCTGGCGGTAATTGCAGAATTTGCGCAAGGTCTGCAAGTGCGTCATAGATGAGGTTAGCTGCTAACAATCGCTCTTGTTTATTAACCCAGTTACCCACAACCATGGTTCGAAAACCAAATGTATCACGAATTTCATCAAAGTCGACTTGATCACCAAATCGATAATTAGGACCATGACGGGAAAAGCCCGCACTCAATCGTTTAGACACTCGCATTACAAGTAACGTGCCTTTACATGTTCTGGCATATGTTGAGTTTGTTTATCTATAAGTGTGTTAAGTAGTTGATATAAAGGTGATACATCACAGTTTTCAATTAAAGCCAAGCTATGTGCTACGGCTTCTAAAGTTGATAAGCTATCAGCGCGAGGTGCCTTACGGATTGTGTACTTATTAGCAGGTAAGCGGTTGAAGCTGACAGCTTTAAATGTCTCTAGGGTTGGGGTGAGTTTTAATATTTTAAATGCTTTTTTCCATGTCCCGTCAATCACGATTAAATGAGTCAATGAGCTTTTAAAGTCGTGCATTGCTTGACTTGAATCATCAAGCTTTAAAGAGTCATCACTTGGGTATAAAACGGCTGTTGTTGTTTTAGGGAGACTGGCCAGTATAGAGAAATCATTCTCAGACTCACCTTGGATAATTTCACAGTTATTCAGCCCTAGTAGCAAAAGTCTCGCTGTGTTTTTAGTGACTTTTTCTTCACTTGGATGACGTAATATAATGATTTTTAGTTTATTATTAATTATGTTTATCGCATCGCATAGACATGTTCTTATCGAAAAGCCACAATGTGGGCAGAGTTCTCTAGCCATATAAACTTAGGTAAATTACTAATTTTGCCTAGTATACATCAGTAAGAAGTAGTTTGCTTTTTTGATGTAAGCAACTAAAGTTGCGACTAGAGAGGATTATGTTTTTAATTAAGGGAAAAAGATGACGACGATCACAATAGACGAAAGTGCACTTGAAGGTATGGAATCGCTTTTAGGTGATCAATTTGCCGACACCTTGACCTTTTGCTGCAGTGAGTTTCAGAGGCTGAGCAATGAGGCACTCGCTTGTATTGATGTTGATAACGAATCAGCGGCACGTCATGCACATAGCTTAAAATCTAATGCTGCTCAATTTGGCGCTACGAGTCTATCAGAACTTGCCCGTGAAATAGAGCATGATCTTAATGAGGGGCAAGTGAGCAAAGCAAAAGCAAATTCACAAAACTTACAAGCGCAAGTTGAAGGCTCACAAGAAAAATTACAAGCTTGGTTTGCTGCTCGCTAAAAACTTGAATTTATTTCAGTTATAACCTCAAAAATCCACTAGCATGGTTGCCCTTTACTAGGTTAGTCTAAAGATTAATTAGTAGAGGTAACCATGTCACAAATAAAAAAGAGTCACAAACTAAACGGTGTCTGTTATGACATACGTGGGCCTGTGCTTGCACAAGCTCGAAAAATGGAAGAAGAAGGGCAAAAAGTATTAAAGCTTAACATTGGCAACCCTGCTGCCTTCGGCTTTGATATGCCTGAGGATATGCATAAAGACATCATCCGTAATTTGTATTCAGCCCAAGGCTACTGTGACTCTAAAGGCCTCTACTCAGCCCGTGTGGCTGTTTATCAACACTATCAACAACGCGGTTTGTTTAATCTTGATGTCGATAATATTTATATCGGCAATGGGGTCAGCGAATTGATTCAAATGACCACGCAAGCATTACTTGATAATGACGACGAAGTGCTTATTCCGGCACCGGATTATCCGCTATGGACGGCATCAGTTAAGTTAGCAGGGGGCAACCCCGTGCATTATCTTTGTGATGAAGAGCAAGATTGGTTTCCTGATATTGCGGATATAAAAAGTAAGATTACGTCAAAAACAAAGGCATTGGTGTTAATTAATCCAAATAACCCAACAGGGGCCGTGTACAGCGACGATCTTTTACTGGAGCTTATCAATATCGCTCGTGAACATAAGCTACTGTTATTGAGCGACGAAATTTACGAGAAAATTTTGTACGATGGTGTTACCCATAGCTCTATTGGGGCGCTGTGTGATGATGTTCCCATCATTACATTTAATGGTTTGGCTAAAACATACCGTGCTGCGGGGCTTCGGATGGGTTGGATGGTATTAAGCGGCCGCACCAGTATGATGGAAGATTTGAGTCGTGGTCTTGATATGTTGGCATCTATGCGCTTATGTGCCAATGTGCCTGCACAATATGCGATTCAACAAGCCTTAGGTGGGGTACAATCAATTGATAACCTGATTAACCCAGGTGGACGATTATATGTGCAACGTGATATAGCATGGCGTGGTTTAAATGCTATTGATGGTATTAGCTGTAAAAAGCCAAAAGGGGCGCTCTATGCATTCGCGAAAGTGGATACGGCACACTTTAATATCAAAAACGATGAGCGCATGATTTTAGATTTACTCAAAGCTGAGAAAATCTTATTAGTGCATGGCCGCGCTTTTAATTGGCCAGATCCTGATCATTTTAGATTGGTGTTTTTACCTAACAAAGATGATTTAACACAAGCAATGAGTAAAATGCAGCGTTTTTTTGCAGACTACAGGCAAAGTTAAAAAAGCGAGCTTCGGCTCGCTTTTTGATTTCTTTACCAATCAATATGCTTTATCAACACGCACCGTATTGTCAGATAGGTAGACTAAGCGGACCTTATCTCCTCTATTAAAGAGCATTCTGCTGTCTTTATCTTGTACAACCATAAATTG
The DNA here is from genome assembly GCA_004208945.1 of Pseudoalteromonas sp. CO133X. GTDB lineage: Bacteria > Pseudomonadota > Gammaproteobacteria > Enterobacterales > Alteromonadaceae > Pseudoalteromonas. The sequence goes on from SGPE01000009.1 coordinate 72,630, forward strand.
TTCACCATTTTCTACTTGGATCATCAATTCAACCAGTTGGTATTGAACATAACGACTCGATTGCTGTTGATTGTGAGCGATAGAGCCACCAATCATTGAGCCCAAAATAGTCGCGACTGTACGGCCACTACCGCCGCCAAATTGATTGCCGACCACACCACCGATAAGTGCTCCGCCAAATGTTTTCCAGCCATTGGTTTTATCATTCACTAGCTCTTGCTCGGTGATATTACGCACTGACTGAACAGAACCAAATAACACTTGCTGCACAGGAACCGCTTTGTTGCGTTGATAGTCGGCGTAACTTGGCGCGCTTAGTAATAAGCACGCAGTTAATAAACTAATAAGGTATTTCATATGTCCTCCTGGCTACCAGCCAAAAGTCGATTTCTCTCGGGTTTTACGAATTTCAGTTTCATCTGCCCATTCAACTAAACCGCTTTTTAAATCCATTAAGCGCATTGTGAATTTGTAATAAACATCAGACTTATCTGCATTTGACTTCACGATGCTCGATAGGTTGCCATATAGCATGTATTGTGCGCCCACTTGCTGGCCAAACGCGATTGCAGTATTTGGGTTGACTAATGGGTCAACGTTCTGGAAGTTGAGTTGTTCACGAACAGCTTCAACGCGGGTCATATCAACAAAACGGAATTTACCACTGCGTAGTAATTGTGTAGAGATGGAATCGGTAATGGATTCTGTATCAATATGTTCACTGGTTTTGTTTTTAATACGTTCAACAAAGACGATAGGGCGGCTATTTGCTGTAAGCGTGCCAACCACAGGCGAGGCAAGCAATGAATCAGTCATTTGGCTCGCCACTTTTTGTAAGTCTGTTGAACCAAAATTGACATCAACTGTTTCAACCGCTTGTGCGTCGCCATAGCTAACGACCGCTTTATTAGCGCAACCAGAAAGCAACAAAGCGCTTGTTATTGCAACGGCTGCAGCCGACTTAACTGAAATTAATTTCATAGTAGTATCCTTAATCTTCAAATTCTTGTGCTTCTGTTGACACTTCACGCACGGCAAGCGAGAAGGTGACAGCATTTGCTGTCGGGGCTAAGCCCGGTAATTGTGTTTTAGCAAAACCAAATAGTTTTATGGCTTGCCATGGCGAGTGGTTACCTTTAATTATAAACCCATCAGCGTCGTACCAAGTAAATTGGTATTGTAGATATTGTGACTTTTTGTACTGACTAGCTAGTGTTACCACAACATCAGTTAGGCCATTTGTTTGTCTGGTTTTAACGTCTGTTATAGCAAGTTTCTTTCCTAATTCAGGGTTATCGACGATTAATTGCTGATTATACTGTTGGCCTGTTTGCTCAACACCGATACCAGATGTGGTTGGGCGTGAGGAGCATGCCGCAACAAGCAAAATCATTAAAAGTGGCAGTAAGTGTTTCATCATTGCTCCTAGAGTTGGACTACATGAGAGTCTAAATAGTTATTAATAGACGTTAGAAAGACGAAGGTTAACCCTTGCTTACTAACAGTAAAATCAAGGTCGTTATGCCCTTTGATTTTCAAAGTATGTGAACCTGAAGCTAAACGTGTTCGTGCGATACTTAGTTGGCTTGGAAGAGTTGACCAACTGCGAGTATCAGCTTGCTCGGAGGCAAGGTTGTAAATATTTGCTAAAATATTGCCGACATCTCCGCCACTTCTTGCAAGTTCAGCGCGCATTTTTTCTTTCGCAATTAGTCGTAATACTTGACGTGATATACGACCAGCGCTTTGATCTTCAAGTGTTTTAGCTGCTAACGCTTCAAGACGAACTATCGGTTTCAGCTCCAAGCTTTTGTTTTCTAGTTGCACTGTGTTTTCAGTTACCGAGAAGGGCGTATCTGCATAAATAGGCAGTGCTAAACTATAAAATCGCGCATCCCCTCGGGAGGTGTAAATAGGCAGCCTTAAATTGAAAGCATGTTTTTGGGCAATGAGGCCTTGCTCTGCAATAATAACGACCTGTCCGTGGTTCTTATCTGTAACACTTAGCTCACCATATTGTTGGCTGAAACGCTCATACTCTTGAGCAAACCCTTGTTGTTTAGCCAGCCGCAAAACATCTTGTTGAAGGTACCGATTATCGGGATTTATTTCTAATGCCTTTTTGTAATCAATATAAGCATCATCAAATTGCTTATTTGCCTCATAAAGCACTGCTGATAAGTAGAAAGTAAAGGCATTTTGAAAGCCATTTTTTACATTACCAATTAATGCATCCATACTCGGATAACCCTGCGCAGCTTTTTTTGCTTGTTCATCAACAATGGCTTGGTTTTCTTTTAGTGCGTCCTCTTGTACTTTATTTGCTCGTCTTACTTCTACAAGTGCCGATTCCAATTGCGAATTAAACACATAGCTGAGCGCTTTATAGCTGTGCAGCATAGTCATCTCATAGGCTGCGGGCTGATAGCTTATAACGGTATCATTTGTCAAAAGTGAGTTACTTTGCTCTAACCCTGCGCTAATTTGTAATTTAGCTGCTTGACGCTTATCTTCTACGCGTTTGTAAATTGTCTCGAATGTTTCATTCGATGTTTCATTTTGTTGGGCTAAAAAATCCAGTCGCGCACTTTCTAACTGATTCAGTAAGTAATTGCTGTGCGATGAACTCGTACTAGGTAATAATTGCTTAGCATTACTAATATTATTTTGCCTCACAGCTTGTCGTACAGGCTTGAGCTGCGTTGCATAATCTTGGAATAGATCAGTAATACCTATGGTGCTGCAACCTGATAAAAAGCTTACAGCTCCTATAAACAAACATCGACGCACTGAGCACTCCTTTTAAACACTGTAATCAGATTAGCATATGCGCCTTAACCTTTTATGATAAATTATGTAAAAAATCGTAAGTTATAGACGATAAAGCAGGTCTGTTATACGGATAAAAATAATAAGGATAACTGAATTTTGTTTGCCACTATCTTATATACATTTTTAGCACTTAGTGCCTTTGCTGCAAACTCATTATTGTGTCGAATGGCATTGCACAGCGGGGACATTGACCCTTGGAGCTTTACAGCAATTAGGCTATTTAGTGGTGCCATCATGCTACTCTTACTTTTTAGCTGGCAAGTAAAAAGAGTGGCAAGCGACGAGCCTGTCGATAAAGGAAATAATATAAGTGCTGTAAGTTTGTTCATCTATGCCGTTTGTTTTTCAGTCGCTTATGTTGAACTTGATACTGGAACGGGGGCACTAATTTTGTTCTCGGCAGTACAGTTGACGATGATAGGCTACAGTATTTTCAATAAAGAGCGCTTATCGTTATTGCAGTGGGTTGCTTTAATTGTTGCATTCGCTGGTTTCATTTACTTAATGTTACCTTCAGCAGCTGTCCCTTCTTTATTACCTGCCATCCTTATGACATTAAGTGGTGTGGCATGGGGAGTATATAGTATTCGCGGTAAACAATGTCGCGCTCCTTTACAAGCCACAACGTTTAACTTCTTAAGAAGCCTTATTTTTGTACCCGCGCTTATTTTTGCCGCTTTTTTTCAATGGCCTTCTATCTCTTTCAGCGGTATCGCGCTTGCAGTTGCGTCTGGGGCGCTTGCATCTGGTGTGGGTTATAGTATTTGGTATTTGGCCCTACCAAAGCTAAAAAGTAGTCAAGCTGCTGTTGTGCAATTGACAGTGCCTGTACTTGCCATTGTTGCAGGAATGGTTTTTTTAAACGAACAAATTACATTGCAATTAATGGTAGCAAGCGCCCTTATTTTAGGCGCTGTATTGGTGTTTTTACTTACTAAGAAACACGTTTAGGTTGGTTAATATTTGTGACGAAGCGCTCATACAGGCTGCTGAGGTTTTCTAGCACCGCATGTTTACCTGTAATTTCGCTGTTTGTAATTCTGTCTTTTAATGTGTTTAAGGATAAGTACTGCATCATCACTTGGGATTGTGTAATGTGACTAATATGCCAAGGTTCTGGTGCAACACCTCCTTTATATTCTTGATAAGGGCGATAAAAACCATAGCGCTCGAGATTCTGATCAAGCCAGTCGTTAAGCTCAGCAAATGGGCCATCACACGCGTATTCATCAGGTGTAAGCTGAAGTTGGTAGTCATCATTAATCGCATTTGCGTCGTAAATATCGAGATCAGTGCCAAAATGGTGTCTGCTTGCTCCAGGTAGAGCTGAATAAAGCATGATTGCATGGCACTTTTGTGTATCACTAAGACTCTGTAAGTCCAAGGCTTTTTGTTCAAGAGTATAAACAGGACGCAAACCCTGAAATTTCGCATTCCAAATAGCACTTTGACGCTGAAAATCGCGAAAGCTTGAGGCAATCGTAAGTTCAATACCTACTTTTTTAGCTGCCTGTTGTAGCGCTAAAAAATCATCAACAATATCAACATGCAAACGATGTTTTTGTAGCTCGACTAAATGTGAACTACTTGATCCTGTTGCACAAAGTGCTAATTCAGCCTGGTTCATGTTAGTAGTTGCTCTAAAATCGCTTCGTAGATATCTGCAAGTTGAATTAAATCATCTGTACTGACACATTCATCTACTTTATGAATCGTTTCGTTACGCGGGCCAAGCTCAATGACTTTGGCGTCCGTTTGCGCAATAAAGCGGCCATCAGAAGTACCACCTGTGGTTTCAAGTGCTGTGTTGCGCCCAGTTACCTGTTTAATAGCGCTTACTGTTGCATCAACCAGTGGACCGTGATCGGTTAAGAACGGTAGTCCATTCACTATCCAATTGAGTTCGTAATTAAGGTTATGCTTTTCAACAATATCAATCACTCGTTGCTGAAGTTGCTGATGAGTAACTTCAGTGCTAAAGCGGAAGTTAAATTGAATTTCAAGCTCACCAGGGATCACATTACCAGCACCTGTTCCGCCATTAATATTTGAAACCTGAAAGCTTGTTGCAGGAAAAAACTCATTCCCCTGATCCCACTCGGTTTGACTCAGCTCAGTTAAAGCAGGAGCTGCTAAGTGAATCGGGTTTTGCGCTAGGTGCGGATAAGCAACATGGCCTTGCACACCTTTAACGGTTAAAAAGCCAGTTAATGAACCACGACGACCATTTTTTACCACATCGCCAAGCACATCTCGTGAAGAGGGTTCTCCTACAAGGCACATATCAATTTTTTCTCCACGTGCTTCAAGGGTGTCGATTACACGCGTCGTGCCGTTGATAAAGGGGCCTTCTTCATCAGAGGTAATTAAAAACGAAATCGAGCCTTTATGGTCTGGATGCTTAGCCACAAATCGTTCAGTGGCAATAACCATAGCGGCTAAAGAGCCTTTCATATCGGCTGCGCCGCGACCATGTAGCATGCCGTCTTTTACCAGTGCCGAAAAAGGCGGGTGCTGCCAATTTTTTGCTGGGCCTGTGGGTACAACATCTGTGTGACCTGCAAAACAAAAGTTTGGTGATTCTTTACCTTTACGAGCCCAAGTATTTAGCGTATCGGTGAAAAACAGCGACTCAATATTAAAGCCCAGCTTTTCAAGGCGCTCGTTCATTAACGCTTGGCAACCGGCATCTTCAGGCGTCACTGATTCACGCTGGATAAGCGCTTGAGCAAGTTCAATAACAGGGTGAGTCATTAGGCAAAAATCTCATCGTATTGAGCTGCTTTAAAACCTAAGTGGTATTGGCCGTTATGAACCAGTACAGGCCGCTTGATCATCGCAGGTTGTTCCACAAGTAATGCTAATGCAGATTCTTTATCTAAATTTTGTTTTTGTTCATCAGATAACTGACGGTATGTTGTGCCGCGTTTATTTACTAAATCTTGCCAATCAATGTGCTGTGCAAATTCATTAATAAGCTCAGCAGTGATACCGTCTTTACGGTAGTCATGGAAAGTGAACGCTTGATTGTTATCAGATAAAAATTTTTTCGCTTTTTTAATTGTATCGCAATTGCTGATACCGTACATGATAGTCATAAAATCTACTTTTTTGTCACAGTGAGTAATGTATCTACCCCAGCACTAACCTGAGATAGAGAGTAATATAAAGGACCAAGCTGCTGGCTATTAAGGACGCATAAGGTGGCAATCATAGGTGATGAAAGTTCACGTAAATCAAAATAAGCGAGCCGTTCGCCTTGGCTTATCTTGCTGTCATTAAGCTTGGCAATTCTTGTGTGGTTGATATGTTCGCTCAAGGATGAAAAATGTAAATTGATTAATATTTTCAGCCCATTTTTTGCCTGTAATATATATTCTTTTCCGGCATTTTTTACTTGCACTAGGGTGCCATCAAAGGGAGCGACGATATTATGGCTGGTTAATTCAACGCTGATACTTGGCCCAAGAGTCGAAAATCTAAAAAAAGCCTCAGGGTGTTCGCTTATAGGTTTAACTCGGCCCGTGAATGGGCTTTTTATGGCCATTACTTGGTTTTTACGTAAGGAGCGTTGACTCTGATAGGTAACTTCTTTATTCATAAGACTATTTAGTATTTCCTAACACATGATAACCATCTTTTTTCAGTGCCGAAATTGCTTTTTCAATGCTGTGCTTTTTAACTAAAACATAATCTGTATCATAAGTTGAAAGCGCGAAAATAGAGATAGATGCTTTAGCAAGTACACCAGAAATATTAGCCATTATACCTGTTAGAGAAAAGCCCAGCGGGCCAATGACTTCCAGTGCTTGCCAGTCGGTTTCAGCATCTAGGCTATCAATAGTAAAGCTGCTAGGGCAGACGATAGATAATTCATCAGCGGTCTTTGCAATAAAAAATATGCTTTCTTTGAGCAATGCAGGAGGGATAGTGGCATCGACATCAAGGCTATGAATTGTGAGCTCTGTACTATGAAGTTGCAGCGTTTGCTTTGACATCTGTGATCCTATCTATGAAGCCGATAATTAATAGTATACTCAAATCACTTAAAAATACGAGCTATCAACAAGAGATTAAATACAATTAGAAACCATGGGATCACGCCATTTAGTTTTTCATTAATCTTGTCCACAGAATCTGTGGATAAATATGGGAATAGGTCAGTATAAAGAAGGTAATAGGCTAATTTATAAAGATTTTATAAATTAGCCTAATTTTTGAAGGGTTAGTTTTCTATGCTCTCAACTTGCTTAGCTTGAATCGCAGTAAGGGCAATGGTGTAAACGATATCGTCTACTAATGCACCACGGCTCAAGTCATTCACCGGCTTACGCATACCTTGTAGCATTGGGCCAATACTAATTAAATCGGCACTCCGTTGAACGGCTTTATAGGTTGTATTACCGGTATTTAAATCAGGGAATACAAACACTGTTGCTTTACCAGCAACTGGGCTGTCTGGTGCTTTTTTGATTGCTACGTTTTCCATAATAGCGGCGTCGTATTGAAGTGGGCCGTCAATCACTAAGTCAGGGCGTTTTTGCTGGGCAAGTTTAGTGGCTTCACGCACTTTTTCTACATCCGCACCTGAACCCGAAGTACCCGTACTGTAGCTGATCATTGCAACGCGAGGTTCAATACCAAACGCAGCCGCTGAATCTGCTGATTGAATAGCGATATCGGCTAATTGTTCTGCCGTTGGATCAGGGTTGATAGCACAGTCACCATAAACCAGAACTTGATCAGGTAACAGCATAAAGAACACTGATGATACTAACGACGAGCCCGGTGCTGTTTTAATTAACTGTAGCGGTGGGCGAATCGTATTCGCTGTGGTGTTAACAGCACCTGACACCAAGCCATCTACTTTACCTTGTTCTAGCATCATGGTGCCGAGTACAACGTTATCAAGCAGTTGTTCTTGGGCAACCACTTCAGTTAAGCCTTTGTTTTTACGGATTTCGACCATAGGCGCAACGTAATCGTTGATGACATCAGCTGGCTCAACAATAGTTACGTTATCGTTAAGCTCAACACCTTGTTGCTCAGCAATACGTAAGATTTCTTCTTTGTCACCAAGTAAAATTGTTTTTGCAATACCACGTTGACCACAAATTGCCGCAGCTTTAATCGTACGCGGCTCATTTCCTTCAGGTAATACTACAGTTTTATTCGCTTGACGGGCTTTATCGGTTAGTAAATAACGGAACGCTGGCGGAGACATTTTACGAGTACGACCAACACTTTGCGCAAGGCTATCTAACCAGTCTGAATCAATGTGACTGGCGTTGTGATCTTTTACTTTATCGATACGTTGATCATCATCACAGGGTACTTCCATATTGAAATTATGCAGTAATAATGACGTGCGCCACGTATCTTCTTTTGTTGCAAGAATTGGCAGGCCCGTATCCATAGCTTGTTCGCATAATTTCATGATGCGATCTTCAGGCTTAAACCCACCGGTTAATAAAATAGCCCCAATTTTTGTACCATTCATAGCAGATAAACAAGCGGCAACTAATACATCAGAGCGATCGCCCGGAGTTACCAGTAATGCACCAGGAGTAAAGTGGCTTAAAATATTCGACACGGTACGGGCACAGAAAGTCACGCGGCGCAAACGACGGTGAGCCATGTCGCCTTCGTTAATAACTTCGGCCTTTAAGTATTCACATAAATCACGCACACGCGGCGCAACGAGGTCGAAATCCCACGGGATTGAACCTAATAACTTAAATGGGTGCTTTCTGAAAATAGGCAGTGATGCTAAACGGTTCAATTCGTTTTCAAGTTGTTCAGGCTCATGGGCCTCAACAAGATCAGCACGGGCACGACCTTCGTCATCTAGAGGTGCATTAACTTTATTGAAAATACAGCCTAACACGCGAGGATGATTAACACCGCCATAGTTACCAGCAGCAATTTCTAAACGGTCTTCAATTTGGTCATTGCTATCGTTACTTGGTGTTAGAACAAAAACAATATCAGCACCCAGTGTTTGCGCGATCTCACGGTTTACACGGCCTGCATAAGGCTGACGACGTGTTGGCACCATACCTTCGATAATAGCAATTTCGTCTTCTTTGATGGTGTTTTCAAAGCGCTCTACGATTTCTTCAAGTAAGTCGTCGCCTTTACCGTCACCAATCATTTGTTCAGCATAGCCAAGATCGAATGGCGTAGGTGGATTAATTGGCGAGCCATGGGTAACAATTTGCGTCGATTTCTCGGGGCCTGTATCGCCAGAGCGCGGCTGCGCAATTGGTTTGAAAAAGTTAACTTTAAGCGCTTTTTGCTCAAGCGCACGCACTAAACCAACTGAAACAGATGTTAAACCAACCCCTGTCGAAATAGGGATCAACATAATTCTACGTGCCATTTACTTAACCCTCCTTTGCAATGCGGGCTGCATCGTTAGCAATAACCCATTCTTCGTTGGGTGAATACCTTTTTTTAAGACGTATTTTTTTTCAACCATTAAATTTTCTAATTTTAGTGAATCTAATGCCATTTTAACACTTATTAAAACTATGGATACTTGATCTAAATGAAAAAGCACACTTATATTCTCGAGTTAGTTCAGAAAAGTAAAAAAAGAAACACCAACAGTATTTTATAGAAATCACTTTTAAGACAAGCACACTTGAAATAATAATTTTTACTCAAAAAGTTACAGCAATATGAATAATGAGCTCTATTGTTATAAAGTGTTATTTATTCAATTATTTTAATCTGTTAGTATGGGTTTCAAAGTATGACAAGGATGCTCAATGAGACAGGCAACAAAACACATATTACTCATTGTCACCGGCGCAAGCCCGCAAGTATTAACAGAAACCATCTTCGCGTTAAATCAGCAAGGCAAACAACTACCTGAAGAAGTTTTTGTGATAACAACACAAAACACTAAAGAAACGCTGGTAAATGGCTTATTTACACAAGGCCACTGGCAAAAGCTTATTGACGACTACCAACTACCTGATATTACCTTCAATGAAAACAATATTTGGTTAATTGAAAACGATACAGGCAACCCAATACTTGATGCCAATACAGAGCAAGAACAAACCTTTATGGCTGACTTTATCACCCGTAAAGTGTTTGAACTTACAAGCGATAACACCCTAAGTATTCATGCATCCATTGCCGGCGGGCGCAAAACCATGGCGTTTTATTTGGGTTATGCCATGTCATTGCTTGGCCGCGTGCAAGACAGCTTAAGTCATGTCTTCGTTAGCGACGAGTTCGAGTTTGTAACGGATTTTTATTACCCAACCCCTTATCAACATATCATTGAAGGTAAAAACGATACCTCGATTGATTGTCAAAATGCAGTCGTAACCTTGGCTGAAATCCCCTTTGTGCGAATGCGTAAATCGATAGACCAAACGTTGGTAAATACCATGCAAAACGCATCGTTTAGCCAAACCGTTGCCAGCCTTAACTCGGCTCATAACAACGATCTAGAACTCACCATCAACAAAAAAGCCAAAGAGCTAAAACTAGCAGGGGTTGAAATTAAACTCTCTGCCAAAGAGTTTGCTTTTTACTTGTGGATACTTGAACACTCAAAAGCTAATGAGCAAGGCTTGATAATTGACCGTACTTTTGAAGATACAACAGCGCATTCAATCGCTTTTTTAACACATTTTAGTCAGTATGGCAGCGACTCTCGTGTTTACACCAAATATGGGCTAGACCCTGAAGAGTTTCGTGATGGTGAACATAAAAATTTAATACCTATGGAACGCGACTTCGTGCAACAAACACGTAGTCAAATCAACAAAAAAATAAGTAACCGACTTACAATGGATCTAGCTGAAAAAATTAATATAGATTCAGTTAAGCAAGACAATAATACCCACTATTTCGTCGCGGCACTGAACAACCGCATCAAAGTAAACGAAATAGGCTAATTAATACGCAAGCTTGTAAAAAAATAAAAAGGCGTAAGTAGCATCTAAAATAAGCTAGGTGTTTAGCAAAGGAAAACAGAATGAAACAGTCTAACTTCTTATTTCTAAAAGAAATAGATAACCAACTATACACGATTGTGCTGGCCGCAGAACGAAATTACCCCAGCGATCCAAACACCACTATGGCAAAGCTACGTATTTTTGCAGAAACAATCGCAAAAAAATTGGCCCACGCGCTCAAATTTGACCAAAAAGAAACACAAATAGAGATCATCCGTGAACTCGCCCGAGTGCCAGGAATAAAAGACGATATCATTCAAGTCTTTCATGTGCTGCGAAAAGTCGGCAATAAAGCGGTTCATGACTATCACAATGATCTAGAAGATGCAGAAATGACGCTGCGATTCGCGCATCGCCTTGCAGCGTGGTACTACTCATTAGTAACACAAAATCTAGATTACAAAGCACCTGTATTTGTACTACCAAAAGGCGAATTAGCGCCTGTGATGGATGCAGAAGTCATTGAGCTTAAAACTAAACTTGATGAAGTCCTCAATAAAAATTTCAAAACAGATAAAGAACTTAAAGAGAAACAAAGCACAGTTATAAGCCTTAAGGGTTATATTTCAGTCTTAGAATCTAAACAGCAGGAAACACAGGCACAAAATGAGGCGCGCATTAGAGCGCTAGAAGCTGAACTAAAAGCAAAAGAACAAGAGCTTGAAGCAAAAACAAAAGAAGAGCGTAAAGCTTACCATGCAGAGTTACGAAAATCGGCAGCCAAGCGCAGCTTAAACTTGTCAGAAAATGAGACTCGCTACCTAATCGACACTCAACTACGTAAAGCAGGGTGGGATGCAGATACACAAGCGCTTAACTATGCCAAAGGTACGCGCCCACAAGTTGGCCGTAATATGGCAATTGCTGAATGGCCTACGGGCATTGACGAAACAGGCAAGCAAGGCTTTGCAGATTACGTATTGTTTGTCGGTCTTCGTCCAATTGGTGTGATTGAAGCGAAAAAAACGAATACCGATGTAAGCGCTAAATTGAATGAAGCGTATCGCTATTCAAAAACATTTGATCATAGCTTGCTGCGTCAAACACTTTCACACTTAGACGGCGACCTAGTTAACGAAGCTTTGCCACAGTATTTACCAACATGGCAGGACGGAAATAGTTCACCTTATAAAATTCCATTCTGCTTCTCGGCTAATGGCCGTGAATATCGCGCTGCATCCAAAACAAAAAGTGGAATTTGGTATCGCGATGTTCGTCATAATACCAACATGCCCAAAGCGCTGCCAGAGTGGCATCGACCAGAAGAGCTTATAGCTAAACTTGAAGCCGACAACCAAGTTTACAACGATTGGTTTAAGCAAAACCCAATCACCGATGATTTAGGTCTGCGTTATTATCAAAAAGAGGCCATACAAGCGGTAGAGCAAGCTGTTACTCGTGGCGAGCAAGACATTTTATTGGCAATGGCCACAGGCACAGGTAAAACCCGTACCGCTATTGGTTTAATGTTCCGCTTAATTCAATCGAAGCGCTTTAATCGTGTATTATTTTTAGTCGACAGAACGTCGCTTGGTGAACAAGCGCTTGACTCATTTGAAGATACCATCATTAAAGGCGATACCTTTAAAACTATATATAATGTCAGCGATTTAACCGAGCGCTTCCCTGATGATGAGACGCAAATCCACGTAGCAACTGTACAGTCATTAGTAAAACGTACCCTGCAGAGTGACGAAGTGATGCCAGTAGGGCGGTACGACTGCATCATCGTTGATGAAGCACACCGCGGTTATATTCTCGATAAAGAACAAACTGAAGGTGAAGAAAAATTCCGCGATGCAAAAGACTTTATTTCGTCTTACCGCCGGATAATAGACCACTTCGATGCTGTTAAAATTGCCTTAACAGCAACTCCAGCCCTGCATACAGTGGATATTTTTGGTGGCACACAAAAGCAGCCTGTTTATCGTTACAGCTATCGTAAAGCAGTCATTGATGGTCACTTAGTTGACCAAGAACCCCCGGTTAAAATTTTAACTAAACAGTCGCGCGATGGCGTTGTGATGGGGGCAGGTACAGAAGTAATGCGTTTGTCGCCACAAGGTGAACTACAAAACGATACTTTAGAAGATGAGCAAAACTTTGAGGTTGCGGACTTTAACCGTAGCTTAATTTCGACAGGCTTTAATAAGGTTGTATGCGAAGAGTTGGTGAATCATATTGATCCAACCAGTAAACAAAAAACGCTAGTTTTTTGTGTTAATAATGAACATGCCGATACGGTAGTAGAAGAGCTGCGCAGCGCATTTAAAACAAAATATCCGCAGCTTGAGCACAACGCTATTATTAAAATAACTGGCGACTCAGACAAAGACAGTAAAAAAGTACAATCGCTTATTAATCGCTTTAAAAAAGACCGTTTACCTAACATTGTGGTTACGGTTGACTTACTCACAACGGGTATTGATATACCAAGTATTTGTAACTTGGTCTTTATGCGTAAAGTACGCAGTCGTATTTTGTATGAGCAAATGAAAGGCCGCGCAACCCGCCTTTGCCCTGAAGTGGGCAAAACCAGCTTTAAGATATTTGATGCCGTTAACTTATACAGCACCTTACAAAGTGTCGATACTATGCGCCCAGTCGTGGTGCGCCCTGAGGTAGATATTAAAACCTTAGTGAACGAAATCACGGCCAACGAAACTTACCAAACTAAAGAGGCAGATGGCCGAAGCTTTGCAGAGCATAGCCACGAGCAATTAGTAGCTAAGCTGCAACGTATTACTAGCCATGCAAAGTGTAACCGCGACCGCTCAAAAGAAATCGACATCCATATTAAACGCTTTGATGAAATACTGGCTGATAAAGCAGGTTGTGACTTTTTAAGCTTGCCAAACACTTTAAAAGAAAAGGGGCCAAGGCTAAGTGCTGAAATTATTAACAGCTTACCTAACTTTGTTAGTCGCCTAGAGCAGCTAAAAAACGATATCAACGCATTGCGTGATATGCCTATTTTTACCGATATTCCAGACGAAGTCATTTCAGTGACCCATGTATGGGGCGATCACGAAAAGCCTGAGGACTTCCTAGAGTCGTTTGATAAGCTGGTTGATAGTTCAGTAAATAAGCAAACAGCCCTTGAGGTAATTATCAATCGCCCACGCGATCTCACTCGTAAAGCCCTGCTTGACTTACAAGAATGGTTTGACGCGCAAAATTACGATGAATCAACCTTACGTAAAGCCTGGCAAGCCACTAAAAATGAAGACATCGCCGCCCGTTTAATCGGCCATATTCGCCGTGCTGCTATGGGCGATGCCTTGTTACCGTTTGAAACCCGAGTCGATAAAGCGCTTAACAAAATAAAAGCCAGTAAAAACTGGAATGAGGCACAACTCAGTTGGCTTGAGCGTTTAGCTGTGAGCATTAAACAGCAAGTGGTACTGGATGACACCACCTTTAAAACCGGCAATTACCGCCGCAGTGGCGGAAAACGCAAGCTTGAGAACATCTTTGAAGACGAATTATCAAGTATACTGCAACAGTTTTACGAATATATGTGGGATGAGCCAGCTTAAAGCGGTTTATCAAAAGCAAAAAACACGTACAATTTAGCCCATTAATTTTTATGGTTAAGCACAGTCGTACTGTGCTTAACACAAAAATGCTGCTACTTGCCAAAAATAGCCAAACGCAGCAAAAAGAGATCCTATGAATAATACTGATTTAGTTAATAAACTCTGGAAGCTATGCGACAACTTGCGCGATGGCGGTGTGTCGTACCAAAACTACGTAAACGAGCTGGCCTCACTGCTATTTTTAAAAATGTGTGAAGAAACAGGGCAAGAAGACGACCTACTGCCAGAGGGCTTTCGCTGGCACGACCTTAAAAACAAATTAGGTCAAGAGCAGCATCAGTTTTATCGTAACTTGTTAGTACAACTGGGCGCAGATGAGCATGCCATAGTGCGCGCCATTTTCCAAAATGTGAATACCAGCATTACCCAGCCTAATCAGCTAAATCAGCTGATCACTAGTATGGATAAACTGCAGTGGATAGATAACTCTGGCGATGGCACCAGCAGTAAAACCCGCGATGACTTTGGCGATATGTACGAAGGTTTATTGCAAAAAAACGCTAACGAAACCAAATCGGGCGCAGGGCAATACTTCACCCCAAGAGCACTTATTAACACCATCGTTAAGTTAATGCAGCCACAAGCCCGTGAAGTGATCCAAGATCCAGCCGCAGGCACAGCAGGCTTTTTAATCGAAGCCGACAAATACATTAAAAGCAAAACCAACAACTTATTTGACTTAAGCGACGAAGATCAAGGCTTTCAAATGCAAAAAGCCTTCGTTGGCCTTGAGTTAGTACCAGAAACCCGCCGTTTAGCACTGATGAACTGCTTATTGCACGATATTGAAGGCGATGAAAACGAAGGCGCTATTCGCTTAGGTAATACCTTAGGTGCAGCCGGTGAGAACTTACCAAAAGCCGACGTTATTTTAACAAACCCACCCTTTGGTGCGGCATCAGGGACTAATATTACCCGTACTTTTGTTTACCCAACGTCAAACAAACAGTTGTGCTTTATGCAGCATATTGTTGAGGGGCTTGAACCAGGTGGCCGCGCTGCGGTAGTCATTCCCGATAATGTATTATTTGAAGGCGGCAAGGGCACAGAGATTCGCCGCGATTTAATGGAAAAGTGTCGCTTACACACCATTTTGCGCCTGCCAACCGGTATTTTCTACGCCCAAGGTGTAAAAACCAATGTGCTGTTTTTCCAAAAAGGTGCCGTAGATAATATCCACCAAGACACAGCCTGCACTACAGAAACTTGGGTATTCGATATGCGTACCAATATGAATACCTTTGGCAAACGCCGCCCACTCACCGAACAACACTTCGATACCTTTGTTAATGCCTATGGCGAAGATAAAAACGGTTTATCGCCACGCACTGAAGGCATTTACGACACCTTAGGTGCCATTCACCCTGAGGAAAGCCCTGAGCCAAATAAAGAGTCTGAGCTAAATAAAGAGTTAGAGAGCGCAAGATGGCGCAAATTCTCCCGCGAGTACATTCGCGATCAAAAAAACGATAGCTTAGATATCACTTGGTTAAAAGACTTAGAGGCCAGCAGTGCTGACAACCTACCAGAGCCAGAAGTGCTGGCAGGTGAGGCCATGGCAGAACTCACCACCGCTATGGGCGAAATTTACCAGCTAATGAAAGCCCTCGGTGCAGATAACGAAGCCGAAGCACAAAAGCAACTGTTAGAGGCGGAATTTGGTTTAGTCGAACCAGCAGCGCAGGATGGTGAAGCATGAGTGAGTTGCCGAAAGGGTGGGTTTTCGCCCCTTTAGACAAAGCGATTGCTCATGATACCCAAGTCACAGATGGCGATTGGGTTGAATCTAAGGACCAAGACCCAAATGGAGATGTAAGATTAATACAATTGGCTGATGTTGGAGACGGAAGATTTAACAATAAATCCTCTAGGTTTATGACTAGCTCTGCAGCGAAAAGATTAAATTGTACTTACCTTGAAAAAGGTGATCTACTAATAGCGCGTATGCCGGACCCACTTGGAAGAGCGTGTATTTTCCCTGGAGTCGAAAGTAAGGCTGTAACTGTAGTTGATGTGTGTTTAGTGCGAGAGTCAGAACTCTCAGCTCTTAAAAACAGTATACTTAAATATTGGATTAACAGTCCTTATATTCGTAATTTAATAGCAGCCAATGCATCGGGTTCTACAAGAAAGCGTATTACAAGAAAAAAATTGGAAAAATTCGAATTTCCTATTCCACCTCTCAACGAACAACAACGCATCGTTGAAAAGTTAGATGAGGTGTTGGCGCAGGTTGATGCCATCAAAGGGCGTTTAGACAGCATCCCAACCATTATCAAACGCTTTTGCCAATCCGTACTCGCCGCTGCCGTTTCAGGTAAACTCACGGAACAATGGCGTGGTGAAAACTCGTATTCAGCTTTTGAGCAACTAACAGAACTACAGAGTTTAGAAACAGAATACATTTCAAAGAAGCTAAAAGATGAAAGAACTAAAATACTTAAAGAGAAAAGTAAGTTAAGAAAAGAATGTGAGCAATTTAGTCAAGATAATGTTCCAGCCGGATGGGCAAGAAAACCCTTTTTTGAGTTTTGCCTATTAAACAGGGGCTTTGATTTACCAACGGCCAAACGTGTCGAAGGCGAATATCCAATAATGTCTTCTGGTGGATTAATCGGAACGCATAACGAATATAAAGTCGAGGCACCAGTAATTACAGTGGGTCGTTCTGGTTCAGTAGGCAAAGTATTTTATAGTGATTTAAATAGCTGGCCACTAAATACTTCATTGTATGTGAAAAACTTTGGAATTTGCGATCCTAAATATCTTTACTTAGCTCTTAAAAGTTCGAATTTGGAGCAATATGCGTCTAGTTCAGCAGTTCCAAGCTTAAACAGAAATGAGTTCATGTTTGTTGAAACATTGATACCACCAAAAGAAGAACAAAAAGAAATTGTTCGCCTGGTTGATGAATACTTTGCCCTTGCCGATACCATTGAAGCACAAGTCAATAAAGCCCGCGCGCGAGTGGATAACCTGACTCAAAGTATTCTTGCAAAAGCGTTTCGCGGTGAGCTAGTACCGCAAGATGACAACGACGAACCGGCAGACAAACTGCTTGAACGCATAGCCCAAGCAAAAGCAGAGGCAGAAGCCCTCGCTAAAGCCGCGAAAAAAGCCGAGACAGCCAAAAAGCGCGCAGCAAAAACCATCAGTAAGTAACTAAATCATAAGTTTGATAGTGAGGGGCGTTTTTAGCATTTAATTATGCTGTTTTTAATATTCGTGATGGAGCAAGCTATGCCTTGCTGAGCATAGTAGCATAGCCATATTTATAAGGTTGATAAAATGTCAGATAACAATAAAGAAGCAATGAAGGCCAAGCTTGAAGAGATTAAGTCTTCAATGTGGCTGAAAAAAGAAAACGTGAGAATCATTACCGATGAGAATCGCCATGCCGAGCCAGAGCAGGAATTACTCTTTGTTCCTACTTTAGATGAGGCTATTGAGTTATATAAAAAACTGAAGCAAACGCATTATGCTGTTCAGATTTATTACACACAACAGTGCGGCAACATACCAGCAGGGTGGAACTTAACGACTCACGTTTCATACACCCCTAAAAATTCATTAGATGAAATGCAAAGAGATAGCTTAAATGCCCTGATTGAAGCTGGCATAAGTGAAGCCGAGGCGAAAGCATTAACGCACTTAGATTAATCATTATTTAACAGGCTGAATTATGGCTGATAACAGCAATAACAAACAAGCAGAATTAAACGCCGCTTTACAACACATTGGACGCCAGTTTGGTAAGGGAGCAATTAATGGGGGCGCGAGTGCGACACATGCAAATACAGGTGCTACTAACTCCCATGCCAGCGCTACGAATGCGCTTAGTGCCCAACAAAATAATAAAAAATCTAATAAATTGAATTTTGGCTGGGGGCGTTTTCCGGCCAATTCAATGCGGGTGTGGGTGAGTGAAAACCCGCGAGAGACCAATAAGCAATTAGTTAAAGAAGCTGCCAATGCTAATATCCCGCTGAAACTTATTGATTTTTCCAAGGAGCTGGAGCAGCAAGGCAGTGGTTTTTTAAGGGGAGAAATACAGCAAAGTGAGCAAGGCAACAATTATAATTCACGCCCTAGTTGGATAAGTGGCGAAGAATTTTACTTATTCGATAATGTTTTTTCTGCTTTTAAAAATAAACACTTGATAGAAGAATTTGTAAGAAGCGTTTACGTATCGCGAACGGTTCTTGGTGATCAACAGGCGAGAAGCAAAGCACACTTTGTTGATTGTTACTCATATTACGAGGAAAAAATAAGGTTAGCGCTGACATGCACTTACGTGGAGTATAAAGTCCTCAACAGCCTACAACGGCAGTTTCCTCAGCTTGATTTTAATTTGTTTGAATTCCATTTTGTTGGCAGCGATTAAATGAATTTGGGATCACATATTAGTTGGCGTCAACTCTTTAAATAACCCGAAAGTAAAATCTCAAGCTTGAGAAAAAGTCAACCATAGTGTTTTCGATTAGTATGGAACTGTAAATAAATAGAAGGATAGAACATGCAAAATCAGATTGGCATTAGTGCATTGCAGTTGGCAAAGTTGTTTTCAGCAACGTCGGTTTATTGCTACCAAGTGGCGTTTAAAAAGCAGATTGATAGCTCTGATGTTACCAAAGAAATGCGCCAATTGGCCAATAAGCTGAAGTGGCAAAATAATGCACAAGCCGTCACCAATTTTGCAGGTTTTAAGTTAGTTAGCTTAGCGCCGTTAGCTAAGTTAGATCATCCAGATGCACAGATAACCGCGTTAGAGCCAATTACTTTGTTGGCTCAAAATGGTGATGAGCGTGAGGCACTTCAGCGCTTAATAAACCAAGGTATTTACAGCGGTGCATACCGCTATGCTAAAACCCGAGGCTTAATGTGCAAAAAAGCAGCTGCCGCGACCACTCAATTACTTGAGCAAACGCCCTCTAATCGGGTTGCGCTAACAAGCAATTTTTTAGAGGTTTATAAAACCGTTACGTTAACGCCACAGTTACTTAGCACTGGCACATGCTTGGTGCAATTTGAGCTTAAACACAGCTTGGCAGCAAAACACCATGTAACTTTGCAGTGGGTGATAAATCAGCGAAATGCGTGGCTAGGGTCGCTGCGTCGTGTGCGCAATCGTTATAAATCAAATAATGATATGACCATGTCATTTGACTTTGTAGCAGTAGAACCTAATTTAAATGCTCTAAGCGTACCAGATGGCATGGCAATGAGCCTGCTTGAGTACCATGTATCACAAGGTAACATAAATAAGCATGAATTAGCTGCAGCTGAACAATCGGCCGTAGTAAAAGTACGCACAGCTAAAGGGCAAACCTTACTGCACCTTGCTTATTTATTAGAGCCAGTGTTTGATTTTGATAGTTTAAGTGTATTAGAGCCCGCATTGTTAAATCGCATTGCTAAAAAGTTAAAATGGCAAGTAAATGAACGCATTCATGAAGCCTATGCATTGTGTAAAGGCATTGAGTTTTATGAGCTAGAGTGCGGTTTAACCCAGCTTTCAGAGCCCCAACTTAATTTTAATACATTAGCGATGCCTTGGCGTTTACGTTTTGCAACGGGTAGCAGTGTTCATGAAAAAGACGTTATTAGGCATAAAGCGGTTAAACCCATCACCCGCGAGCGAATAGTACCTGTTATTGTCGGTGAGCATAATAATACCCTAAAAAACCGCCAACGAATGACTGATTCAATTAATGCCATTAGCGCTTTGTGTAATAACTCAAATAATAAGGCTACGCCATTTGTAGTGATTAACAATGAGCTAGAATTAGCAAACCGCCTTGCAAGTAAAGAAGTGTCGGATGCCATCTTTTTAATTGGTTTATGTGATAAGGCAAATAAGGCTAAATTACGGGATGAGGCTTTTATAAAAGGAGCAGCCACGCAGTTTATGAAACTCGACCATAAACCAAATATTTATAATACTAGCTATTATCGCAATGTTGCTGCTGGGTTATTTAGTAAAGCGGGTGGGCAATTGGCCGCGCTATCGAACGTGCCAGGGCAAGCAGACTTATTTATTGGGTTAGATATGGGAGGCACTCATTTACGCTTTCCAGGAGTGTCGTTTTTGTTTTCTGCTACAGGCGCGCAATTAGGTTGGCAAATCGCCGACTCGCAACAAGGTGAAAAGTTAAAAGAAAACGCCTTAACTGATTTACTTTATAAATGTCTGCGCAACTACGCGCAAACTCATAATGGCAACAAACCAAAGCACATTGTACTTCATCGTGATGGCAAGTTTTATGAAGAATTAGACCAAATTAAAGCGTTTGAACAAGCACATGATCTGAAAATTACTGTGGTAGAAGTACTAAAATCAGGCGCGCCTGTATTATTTAGACGCGGTAAAAATCACCAAGGGCAGAAAGTGTTTATGAACCCATCTGTTGGGGATTACGCATTATTAGAAGAAAACGAAGCAATATTAGCAACTTATAGCGGGAAAGAGCTCGGCAGAATGGGCGAGCAAGTAACTGTAAGGCCACTGCGAATTCGTAAAGTGTATGGTGATGGAGTACTTGTTGATGTACTTGAGCAAATCACGGCTTTAAGTCGAGTGCATGGTGCTTCGCTTTATCGACACCCGCGTTTACCAGTAACTACGCATCATGCTGACCGCTTTGCAACCCTTCGCCAAAATGTTTGTGTTGACGCACTTTCGCGCATGGACAGGCTATGCCCTGTGTATTTGTAAAACACATAATTGTTGGTACACAAAAGCAAAGTTAATGGATTGAGTATTTAACTAAATTTGAGTTTGGTGTTAACTAGGCTCAAGTTAGAGCTTTTCTCACATCTTATCTAAAAAGGGATTCATTTTGTCAAAAACAAAAATAACAACACTTGATAAATTAGCGCGTATACGCTTATCAGAAAACTTCTTTTTACGCGACTTCTTGTTTTCAGAAACGGCTGCTATCAATGGAATTAATAACATTCCCGATGATATTGAATTAGCTATTTCAGCTGGCTCAAACTTATGTGAAAAGGTTCTTGAACCTATACAAAAAGCATGGGGGCGAATTCATATTCGCTCGGCTTTCAGAAGCTGTGAAGTAAATCAGCTAGGAAATGAGCTTGGCGCTAATTGCGCAAGCAATGAAAAAAACTATGCAGGTCATATTTGGGACAAACGCGATGAAAATGGTTTTATGGGCGCAACGGCCTGTATTGTTATTCCATCTTACTTAAATCACTTCGAGAAAAATGGTGACTGGCCGTCATTAGCTTGGTGGATACATGCCAATATTCCTGCTTACTCTACCATGACATTCTTCCCTAATTTATGTGCTTTCAATATCTCTTGGCATGAAAATAATGAAAAACCAAAAAGGATCAGTACCTACATCAATGACCCTAATAGCGGCCATAAAAAACGCATTTTATCTGATGGAATAGCGAGTGATTTTTATAAAGAAATACCTTTAAATGAGCGCTATAAAGCATGTGAAGCTTTACTAAACAATCTAAAAGGGACTGTTTATGAGTGAATGTATCGCTCTAGAAACTCCATTTATTGAAGAACTGTTTGATGAAGAGCTTGTTATACCTCAATATCAGCGCCCTTACCGTTGGCGTGAAAATCATATTATTCAACTTATTGATGATTTGAAGAGTTCTGCTGTGAGTGGCAGTGATGAATATAGAATTGGAACTATTGTTTTATATCAAGCTGAAGGTAAAGCATTAGAGATAGTTGATGGTCAACAGCGTACAATTACGCTTTGCCTTTTACTTGCCGCTATAAATAACAAAATTAAAAACAAAGTACTGCCGGAACTTTTGAAACTTTTAACGCTAAGTCACCCTGGATCACAACAACAAGCTATGCATAATAGCGCTTTTATAAAAGAGTACATTTCACATTTTCAAGGGCAGGAGCTCTCCCAGCTTTTTGATTTCATTTTAAAAAGCTGCTCTGTGGTTGTTATTAAGTTGACAGATTTAGGAGAAGCATTCCAGTTTTTTGATAGTCAAAATGCGAGGGGAAAGGCGCTTGAGCCCCACGATTTACTCAAAGCATTTCATTTACGCGAAATGATAAATGATAACGAGCAAGAAAAGCTCAATGTTATAGAAAATTGGGAAAGTGAAGCATCAACAGGTGGTGAACTTAAAAGTATTTTCTCTGATTATTTATACCGTTTAAGACGATGGAATAAAGGTAAAAAAGGACGCTATTTTACCAATAAAAATATCGATGTATTTAAAGGTTTAAATATCAATAGTGAAGAGCTTCCTGCATTTATGCAAGTAGCCTTGCGAGCACATGTATTTACTAATAATTACAATCAAGCACCAACTCGGTTAGTTGATAAGCAATCATTGAATTACCCACACCAAATTAACCAAGTAATTTTAAATGGCAAGCGCTTTTTTGAATATATCAGTTATTACATAGAGAAAAAACGCCTTCTACTTAATAACGCAGAAGTAAAACAATACCTTGTTGATTATAAAGGAAGTGGTCGTTCGGGAGATATGTATACCAGAAACCTCTTTTTGGCAGGTTTATTACAATATAAAGATAAATTTGGAGAGCACAATTTCGAGTTAGCCGCTCGTTTATGTTTTGTTTGGGCTTACAAACTTAGATTGGAAAATGCTCGGGTACAATTTGCAAGTGTTGATAATTACGCCAGGGCTGATAACAGTTTGATTCGATTAATTGAAAGTGCTGTAACTGCCAAAGAAGTACTGCACTACGTTGTAATCAAAGATGAAGAAGCTGTTCAATCCAATAAAACAAAAGGATTAAGCGAATTACATAAACTCTATTTAGGCAAGGAGCTTAATAATGGCTAATACAAACATTGAAAGCTTATCTGTTAAGGCATTATTTAGTAAGGATACTAGCTATGTTATCCCAAGCTATCAAAGGAATTATGCGTGGGAAGAAACTCAAGTTAAACAACTTATAAGAGATGTATTTGACAAGTTTAAAGAAACTAATACTCAACATTATTACATAGGATCTTTAGTTGTTGACATTCGAGAGAAGAGAGATGGCTATGTACAGTTTGAAACAGTGGATGGCCAACAACGCCATACAACGTTATGTGTTATTTTGGCGGCACTAAAATCACATAAAGTCGAGTTAGATATAACGTCACTTAATTTAAACTTTGAATGCAGGGTGAATTCTAAATCAACATTAGAATATTTATTTGAAAATGGTGCTAAAGATGAAAACGCGTTTTCAACTTTTGAGCCAAATATTCTAAATGCTTTTCAAGTAGCTCATACATACATTAAGCAACTGTTTAAAGATAAAATGCAAAACATAATAGAGTTTGCTGATTATTTGCTTAAACATGTCATTATTGTACGCACATGCTTACCTAACAAAACCGACCTAAACCACTACTTTGAGATCATGAATAACCGTGGTGAGCAGCTTGAAAGCCATGAAATTATTAAAGCTCGGCTAATGAATGTGCTTAGCAAAAGTGATCATAGCGCGTTTTCCATTATTTGGGATGCGTGTTCTGATATGGGGCATTACGCACCTTTCCGCTTCCCGAGTTCAATAAGGCATTTAATCTTTGGTGATGATTTAAAGCAGTTGTTGTTGGTTAATAATAAAGAAAGCGAGCTTTTTGAAAGTGTAGCTCAAGCAATGGCAAGTATAAAAAGTGAACAGCTCATTGAGAGTAACGAATCATCCAGCCTAGAAGAGCGTGAAAAATCGCCTTCACTTATCTCATTGTTTGAAAAAGCAGAGTTTAAAACAATAACTGAAACAGAGAGTGACATTGATGATAGGTTTGTGTCAGTAATCAATTTTCCAAATTTTTTGCTTCACGTTTTAAATATACATTGCAGTGAGTCGGTTTCTTTAGATGACAAAAAACTGATTACTGAATTTGATAAGTATTTATTGCGCTGTGATGATAACCCTGTGTCACAAGATGATGTGAAAGAGTTTGTAAGTAAGTTACTTAAAGTACGAGTGCTATTTGATAATTACATAATTAAACGTGACTTGAGTACCATAACTGGTGAATGGGGGATAAGGCAATTAGAGCGTAAAAAATCAAATAGCAAATATGTAATACAACCCGTTAGCACGTTCGCGCAAAGTAGTAACAATGAAAGAGATCAATTAACCATGTTGCAAACAATGTTTCATGTTTCTTACCCTGCGAATAATTATAAAAACTGGCTTTCTTCAATTTTGACTTATTTGAATGAGCAAACAGAAGTGACCAGCTACAAACTACTAGAGCGTACTGAAAAACTCGCATTTAAGTACTTATGCGAAATCACTAAAATGGTAAGTAATAGTCAGGTGTTGGATAGAGAGAAATTTAAAGCTGCTATCAACTGTGGTACTGATGTTCAATCATATATTTTTAATTTCCTAGATTATAAGATTTGGCAAAAGGTGACGCTTAGCGAAGGTAATGAGTGGCAGCGGTCTTTGTTAGGTAATACTGCTCAAGCGCATATAGACACTGAACACCTTAAATTATTTAGACAGGCTGTAAGTAACTTTAAGTTTACCAGTAGAAGTTCAGTAGAGCACCATTACCCTCAAACATCAAAAATAGAGCCTATGGACTATACGCTTAATAACTCATTTGCGAATTTGTGCTTAGTTAGTAGCAATACAAACTCAAGCCTAGGTAACGCTTCACCTGACGAGAAAAAGCAAAACGTGATTGCAAAGCATAAAAGTAAAGCCGAGAGCTTAAAGCAACGCTTAATGTTTTGTTATAAAGATTGGTATAACCATTCACACCACAAAGCTGATGATAGGGAAAGTGGAATACAATTACACGCTGAGACCATTCTGACTTTCTTGTTAGATCAGGCTTGTGACTTGTCATAAATATGATGATTAAGGGAGGTGTGTGTAATAATATGTGATTGCTTTTTATGTATAGTTTAGAATTTTAAGTTATTGCTTTAATTATTCATTTTTGTACCTAGCATTAATTGTATACTTTGTTATACAAATGAAAATTTAGAGTACAAATACTATGTTGAAAGGGATTTTCAACAGCAAATTAGATGGACTTACCTACATAATTTGTAAGCTTGTAATCCCCCTGCATGCTACTCACTAGACGCTTAAAGTGCTTGCAGGCATCATGCTGAAGCGCTTTTTATTACGTTTTGCTTGGAGTATTGCTGTTTTTGTTCTTTCAGAAGGCGGGGCCTATAAAGTATTTATGTAATTTTTGTAAATGTAAAAGCCTGAGCTCTTAAAAAGTTCAGGCTTAAGAAAATTTAGCCAAAATCAAGTAATTCTACGTGCCATTTACTTAACCCTCCTTTGCAATGCGGGCTGCATCGTTAGCAATAACCCATTCTTCGTTGGTCGGGATCACAAACGCTTTAGCATGCGCTTGGCCTTTTGAAATGAGGCCTTCTTTACCAAAGCGCGCAGCTAAGTTTGCAGCTTCATCACACTCAAGGCCTAAAAAGCCTAATTGGGTGATTACTTTGTTACGAATGATATCTGAGTTTTCACCGATGCCACCGGTAAAAATAAGCGCATCAAGGCGTTGTAGAGGCACTAAGAATGCAGCAATTTGTTTTGCTAAGCGGTAGCAGAAAATATCGAGAGCAAGGTTTGCTTGCGGGTGACCTTCAACAGCGGCTTCTTCGATAGTGCGACAGTCATTTGATAATTCACTAATACCTAACAGGCCACTTTGCTTATTAAGTAAGTCATCAATTTCTTGCACTGAATAATTAAGTTGCTGAGTTAAGAAGGTAAATAAACCCGGGTCGATGCTACCACTGCGGGTACCCATCACTAAGCCTTCAAGCGGTGTAAGGCCCATACTGGTATCAACGCTCTTACCATCTTTAATCGCACATACCGAACAACCATTACCTAAATGCGCACTGATCACATTGGTTTGCTCGCGCTCTTTACCTAATAATTTCGCAGCTTCACCAGCAACATAATAATGGCTTGTACCATGGAAACCATAACGTCTTACGCCATGCTCTTTATAAAGCGAGTAAGGTAAGGCGTATAAGTACGCAATATTTGGCATGCTTTGGTGAAACGCCGTATCAAATACAGCAATTTGCGGCAGCGTTGAGAACGCTTGCTGCGCAGTGCGAATACCCAATAAGTTGGCTGGGTTATGAAGTGGGGCAAGTGCAGCTGTTTTTTCGATAGCTGTAAGTACATCATCGTCGATAAGAACAGACTCAGTGAAATGCTCACCACCGTGCACAACTCGGTGACCGACAGCAATTAAATTATCTGCCAGACCTAACTCATTCACAAGCTTCACGAGTTCTGCAATTGCTGCATCATGGGCTTGACCTTTTGCAAGTTCAATCAGCTTTTTTTCGCCATTATATTTATATTTAATTGAAGGTGTGTCTGAGCCAAGGCGCTCAGCTAAACCTGAAATAACTTCGTCAGAAGTAGCGGCATCTAAAATGGCAAATTTTAAACTTGAACTACCACAGTTCAGTACTAAAACATGTTGTGGTGAGCAAAGGGGCTTGGGCATAGCTAGGTCCTAAAAGTACGATATCAGTCAGTGTATATTAAGGCTTGATAATTAGAATTCTTTGCCAGTATAGTAAATAAGTATTTTGTTGCTACACTTAACAAAGCTAGGCTGTAATTATACTAAAGTCTGGTTGACTTAAGCCGATAACATTTTATCTCATTTAGACTTTAAACGTTAGTCCGATTAACATTAATTTGGTATTAAAACTAGGACAGGTTTTGCAGGGATTGTATCCGGGAGTGTGTTACACTCGGTTGTGAAACAAGATGAAAACCCTAGGAGTGATGATGCAAAAGAGTGTCATGTCACAAGTGCAAACAGGTCGTCAATACGCTAAAAAATGGCCAATGCGACAAGAGCTCGCCCCCATGTTTGCTGAATTTAGAGTGATCAAAGCCACAGATCTGGCAATTACAGTGATGCCAATTTTGGCTATGCTGACTGTTTTTATGCAAGTTAACTATTTAGGTAGTGATTATTTCCCGCAAGCAATTACTATCGCGCTATTCTTTTTGTCACTACCATTTCAAGGTTTATTGTGGCTAGGCCGCCGTGCAGAAACCCGATTAGAGCCAGCGATGCTAAGTTGGTACACCGAGCTGCACAGTAAAATGAAAGCACATGGTTATCAGTCACAATTAACGACTGAAAAACCACGCTATTCAGATTTAGCTCAACTCTTAAAAGATATGTTCGAAAAAATGGATAAAGCTTTCACAAAAGAACACTTCTAATCGCGAATAAACTGGCTCACATAAAACGATAACGTTACTTTTTGTGGGCCTTGTTGCTCTATTTGCTGCCAATGCTCTGGGCGAAATTTCCAGGCAAACGGTGTCATCATAATTAGATGTTTAATCTCTTCGACAGACAACAGCACCTGTTGCTCTAATAATGTTGTCGATTCTTTGCTGAAGCCAGCTGGTGGCTCTATTTCTGTATGCGGTTTTACATCAGCATAAATAAACGCTTTTAACTCTTTAAGGTGCCAAGGGCCAGGGCTTGCAACAATTAAGCTCGCATGAGGTTTTGCAAGGCGGGCAAGTTCTTGTGCAAATAAAGGGGCAAACACACTAACAAGCACATCAGCCTGCGCATCTGCAAAAGGGGCTTGGCTAATTGACGCGACACTAAAATGCGCATTTTCATACCGTTTAGCGGCGTATTTTACCGCAGGTTTCGAAATATCAACACCATGCACTTCGGCACTCGATTGCGCTGCAATGGCTTGGGTATAGAAGCCTTCACCACAGCCTAAATCAATCACTGAATTTGGTGTCAGTGATGCCACGAGTTCAGCTAAAGCTTGCTGTAAAAAACCATAATGCCCTGCATTTAAAAACTCGCGTCGCGCTTGCACCATTTCAAGGTTATCGCCCGGTTGTTTCGACTTTTTATTTTGCACGGGAAGTAAATTGACATAACCCTCTTTGGCGATATCAAAGCTGTGGTTATTATCACAACGGTATGTTTTATCCGTGAGTGTAAGTTCAAGTTTGCAAAGCGGGCAGTGATAGTGAAGACTCATGAGTCTAAATAGTCCTTATCATAAAAGGTTTTAACCCAGTGAGGGCGATAGGTGATCATTAAGGTAATAGCCATACCATTAAGCATTGCTTCAGGAAACCAAATTATCGCGCATAGAATCAGGTAGTTTTCTGAAATCTCAATAAAACTGTAATCACCAAGCAAGTAATAAAACACACCGCTGGTAAGTATTTTAATACAGGCGATAACAGCGGCGGTTAAAAACGCGCATAAAAAGATATAGATAAAAAAATGTCTTGGTAAGTAGGTATAACAAAGCACAAAACACAAATAGCTCAACGTAATTGGTAAAAAAGCAGTAAACAGTAAATGCACCGGCAATAAAGCCATAGGCAACTGAGCAACTAATACCAACAGTAAACTTGCAAGGGCACTTGCAAAAATGGCTAATCGCCAACCTAAAATCAGGGTCACAGCAGTAACCCCTAAAATATGCAATTCAAGGCCTGGTAATATCCCCGCTTTAATGCGCCACAGTACCGCAAGTACTAAAGCACATGCGAGCACACCAACTTGTCTTATTGGCGTTGCCAATAATTGTGATGCGCTTTGCTTATCAAAGCTGAGCCAAAGTATTAGAGCCACACAGCTCCATAAAGGGAGCTGCCATTGCAGTGTGTCTATCATGCGTTAAATGTTGACCAAATTGGCGCATGATCAGAAGGTTTTTCGATACTACGTAATTCGTAATCGATACCAGACTCAACACAACGCTCAGCAAGGGCTGGAGTTGCTAAAATTACATCGATACGTAGGCCTCGGTTGTCATCAAAACCTTTTGAGCGGTAATCAAACCACGAGTATTGTTCAACTTTTTCAGGGTAAAGTTCACGGAAGGTATCTTTAAAGCCCCAGTTTAATAATGTACTTAACCATTCACGCTCTTCTGGTTGGAAAGAGCACTTACCTGTTTTTAACCAGCGTTTACGGTTTGGCTCACCAATACCAATGTCGAGATCAGTTGGTGAAATATTAATATCGCCCATTACAATAACATCTTCTTCAGGCGTGTGATTGACTTCTAAGTGGGTCATTAAATCTTTATAGAATTGACGCTTGTAAGGGAATTTGGTTTCGTGGGCAATATTATCGCCTTGTGGGAAGTAACCGTTCATAACAGTTAAGTCACGGCCATTCTGTTGGGTTACAGTCACGCTGATCATACGACGTTGTGACTCGTCAGTATCAGTTGCAAAGCCTTTCACTACCGATTTAGGTTCTTGTTTACATAACATTGCCACGCCGTAATGGGCTTTTTGACCGTGAAAATAAACGTGGTAACCCATTTTTTGCACATCTTCGAGTGGGAAAGCTTCATCATGAACTTTGATTTCTTGTAAGCCAATGATATCTGGTTGATGTTTATCTATCACCGCTTGTAGTTGATGTAAGCGAGCGCGAAGTCCATTAATGTTGAACGAGATAACCTTCATCATGCACCTTAGTTTATTTTTCTTTAAAGGAAGTAACGTAATTCTACCATCAAATGTGGTGCAATTCATGAGCAAAGAAAGAAAAATACACTGTTTAAATGTTGATCAATTGAGGGTTTGGTTAAATGCATTGTTAACTCGATATTAATTAAAATATTAAATAATATATTTAATTGATTTGTTATTTTTTGTTTATATAATGCGCGCAAATTAAACCGTTCAAATTATGTACACTTAAAAGGTAAACCATGAAAAAACAATTAGTGATGCTTTCTCTTGCATGTATCTCATTTGGCTCATTGGCAAGCAATCCACAGTATTTCTCAGCTGATAATCGTATTGAATCGAAGTTATGCAGTCTGAGTGCGAACGAAGGGTTTACCGCTGCACGTAAAGAAGCGACAAAGCATGGTATTGCGATGTCGCGCTTTTCTAAAAGTATTGAGTGTAATGGTGTCGACATTCGTGACATTGCTAAAAAAGCACAATCACAAAAGGCGGCTTCTAAAGTGTCAGTTGAAGTGTTTGCTAAGAATCAGCAAAAAGAAACTCAGCTTTGTATTACAGCACTTAAACAAGGTTTAACACCTGTACGTGAAAAGATTGGTAACTTAGATACCTTAAAATGTAATGGCGAAGCAGTAACAGAGTTCGTTAAGCGTTACCAAAACGCGGCTATTTAATAGCTATATTAAATAAGTTGTAAAAAGCGCTCTTTGGAGCGCTTTTTTTATGAAAAAATTACAGTACCCTATGAAAAGCTTGCTGAATCATAGGCTTAACCTTAACTTAACTGCTCTCTAAGTGCTTGATTTTAGCTGGCAAGATGTTTTGGCATTCAACTTGTATTAGTCAAAGTGAATCTAATCGACTACAAGGAAATGTCTTATGAACAAGTTAACTTTAGCATCAACAATTTTAGCAGCTTTAAGTCTATCAGCATGCTCTGCAAGCAACTCTTTAGCAAAAATAGACAGCGATTTTGGCAGTTTAGATAATGATAACGATGGTTACATTTCTAAAACAGAGGCCGATGATGATGCAATTTGGGCGCATTTTTCAAATATCGATACCAACATGGATGAACAAATCAGTCCAACTGAGTTTAATGCTTATATGCAGCTTAATACCGGTAAGGTTGCTGAGGATAGTGAGGTTTCTGAGTCGGCGTTTAAAGCTGAAATCGCTAAATTTGATCCGATCGAAAATGATTTTAAATCGTTAGATAACGATAAAAATGGTTATATTTCGATTGAAGAAGCCGACGATGACGATATTGCCAACCACTTTGGTTATATGGACAGTGATAAAGATAAGCGCGTAAGCCGTAATGAATTTATCAACTATATCACTGAGCATGGTAGTGACGTTGCTGAGGATGACGCATTAGACATGGTTAAAAAGAGCTCGTAACTTAGCTCAAATATAAACATTGTTTGTAGCCAGTGTATTACACTGGCTTTTTTTGTAATAATTTTTCCAACCTAGCAAGACTTCTGTCATAATAGAGCGTTAGTGATTTAAATGACCTATAGTAACGATGGCCACAAAACGTATTAGTGATGAACAGTTAGTCGAAATCATAGAAGCCGCGATTTTTGTAGCAGGTAAACCTTTATCTAAACGTCATTTAAAAGAGACAGTATTAGCTGATTTAAGCGTTTCTATGCCGCGCATTAATAATGCAATTGAAGATATTCAAATCCATTATCAAACACGCGGCATAAAATTAGTTGAAGTTGGCAGTGGTTATCGATTTCAAGCCTGCGCAAGCTTAGCTCCGTGGCTTGCAAATCTTTGGCAAGAGCGCGCACCTAAATACTCAAGAGCACTATTAGAAACATTATCCCTTATTGCCTACAGACAGCCCATTACGCGTGGTGAAATTGAACAAGTACGAGGTGTTACTGTTGGCTCAGGGATTATTAAAACCTTATTAGAAAGAGAGTGGATAAGGGTTGTAGGCCACAAAGAAGTGCCAGGACGTCCGGCTTTGTATGCTACAACATCCGCTTTCTTAGACTATTTTTCATTAGCTGGTTTAGATGAATTACCACCGTTACCTGAACTACAGGAAAGTAAAATTAACCAGCTTTTGAGTGATCCTTCTGTGAGAGAACTATCTGAATGAGTAATGTAGAAACTGAAAAGTTACAAAAAGTATTGGCCCGTGCTGGCGTGGGCTCACGCCGTGAGATGGAAAAATACATCGATGCAAATCGAGTAAGTGTTAATGGCAAAGTGGCCCGTTTGGGAGACCGTGTTGAAGCAACTGATGTCATTCGTGTTGATGGACACGTAGTAAAAGTTGAAGATAAAGCTGATCGGATTTGTCGTGTGCTTATGTATAACAAGCCTGAAGGCGAGTTATGTACTCGTAAAGATCCTGAAGGTCGCCGTACTGTGTTCGATCGTCTTCCTAAAGTAGACGGTGAGCGTTGGATTGCAGTAGGTCGACTGGATATTAATACCGCTGGATTAATGCTGTTTACCAATGATGGTGAGCTTGCTAATCGCCTTATGCATCCAAGCTATGAAGTTGAGCGAGAATATTCTGCACGGGTATTTGGTGAAGTAACAAATGAGACTTTACGTAACTTAACCAAAGGCGTTGAACTGGATGATGGACCTGCAAAATTTTTAAATATTAAACCACTAGGTGGTGAAGGAATAAATCGTTGGTTCAATGTGACCTTAACCGAGGGACGTAACCGCGAAGTTCGCCGTTTGTGGCAATCACAAGATGTGGAAGTATCTCGTCTTATTCGTATTCGTTACGGTAAGTTAGAGCTTGATAAACGCTTGCCTCAAGGTGGTTGGGCAGAGCTTGATCTGGATACAGTTAACTATTTACGTAAAACTGTTCAATTGGGTCGTGAAACGCAAACAAAGTTATCAGTTATACCTGAAAAGCGTAAAGAAAAACGAGCCAAGATAAACCAAATACGTAAAGCGGTTAAAAAGCATAATCAACGCGTTAAGCAGCCTAAGCGTCGTTAAATACTCGCGAATAAAAAACCTTACTCGCGAGTAAGGTTTTTTATTGGTAAATCATACATCAACAGCACTGAACTTATTTTTGTTGCGCATCTAAAGATTGACCATTGATATCTTTTGAATCATCACTCATTAGGTAAAGGTAGGTAGGCATAAGATCCTCAGGGGTTGCTAACTTATCTTTATCCTCCCCCGGATAGGCTGATGCACGCATAGATGTACGTGTTGCTCCTGGGTTGATGCAGTTAATGCGAATGTTTGTTTTTTCTACTTCACAAGCCCACGTCTGCATCATGCCTTCTACTGCAAACTTTGAAATAGCATACGCACCCCAAAACTCGCGACCTTGGCGACCTACACCTGAAGAGGTAAAAATAACCGATGCGCTAGGCGATTTTCTTAAAATAGGGAACATGTACTTAGTGATAAGTGCCTGTGCAGTAACATTAACCTTCATGATGTTTTCAAATGTTGACACACAGAAGTGCTCAAGCGGGCCAAGCGAACCTAAAATACCTGCATTGTTTACTAAGCCATCAAGTTTGCCGAATTGCTGTTCGATTGTCGCTGCAAGGTCACGATAGTTTTGTTTCGTTGCACCTTTAAGATCCATAGGAACAATCGCTGGCTGAGGGCCGCCTGCATTAACGATTTCATCGTAAACAGCTTCTAGTTTGCTGGTTGTTTTACCAAGTAAAATGATCGTAGCACCATGTTTTGCATAGGTTAAGGCTGCTACGCGACCAATGCCATCACCAGCACCAGTAATTAAAATAACTTTGTCTTTTAGCGCGTTTTCTGCGGCTTTGTAATTGTGCATAAAAGTACCATCGGTTAAATTTTTTCGTATTTTACCATAGCAAAAAGCCAAGTTATCGAATTTATTGCAAATTAAGGTGGCGAAAATTAAAACTTTACGTTAACTTTAACTGGTCTAATGTCTTATTAATAACCTAATTACATTAAATTAACTTAACTAAAGGTATCTTTTTAGCTACTTTTAAATATGAACACACAATAACAATAAGATTTTCGCGGAGCGATATTATGAAAAAAATGCTACTTTCACTGGCCGTTGCAACAGCCATTACAGGTTGCGGTGGAGGAGAAACATTAGAAGATGTAAAAAATGACAATCCCCCCATTGTGCCAACCGCGACAGTTAAGTTTGATCCTGCTAATGGTGTTATCTCTGTACCCAACGATTTACTCATGAGTGGCACACTTGATGGCACGCTTAATATTCCTGGTGAACTTGATGAGAATAATGTGAGCGTAGAGCGTGCTGCCTATGCCGATCCGCAGTTAGCATTAGGTGCACTAGATGGTTGGTCTACACAAACTCCGTTTAAAATCGATCTTACTTTTCCTGCGGGTGTTAGCTTAGATGCTACATCTGCTGCCTCACCAAGCGCAGTGCGTATTTTTGAAGTCGTCATGGGAGCCAGCCAAACGGATGAAGCATGCGCACAAGTGCCTGCAGGTATTGCCTGTAAATTAGTGTCAGAGCTCACATTTGGTGTCGATTTTATTACTCAAGGCTCTGGTGATGCTGTTGCTGTTATACCATTGAAACCGTTTAAAGCAGGTAGTAGTTATATCAATGTTTTAACAACCTCACTAATGGACTCAGAAGGTCGCTCAATCGAGCCGTCATCTACTTATGCGTTGGTTAGTGAAGAAACAACCCTTATTACAGACGCACAAAAATCGTTACAAGCGGTCATCAATAGTTATGAAAACGCTGTAACATCAGGTGGTGCAATTTCTAAAGATGAAATCATTTTTAGTGCGGCTATGACCATGCAGTCGGCAGGTCAAGTACTTGGCACAGTCAAACAATTACTAGCAGCAAGTTTAACGCAAGCGGCTTTACCAAGACCGACGGTACAAATTCCTGAGCAACCGGTAATTACTGTCGAACAAGTATTTGCGTCACAAGGGGTAACAGGTTTGTCACCTGCTTTTGCTGGGGTTCAGTATCAAAAAGGCAGTGTAATGCTACCTATGTACCTTGCAACACCAACAGGCACTGAGGTAAGTGATTTAGCTGCGACATACTGGCAAGGTATGTGTGACAGCGGTGTAGTGGTACTTGGCTACGCTTCCTCTGCAGGTGCATCGTTCCCAACAGATCCAATTAGTGAGAATGATGCTTTATGTATGGCACTTAGTGGTGGCAAGTTACGCGACTTAGGCCTTGACCAAACTAAGCACTTAACCAAATACAATACAATCCCTAAAACGCAAAGCATTGCGAATGTACCGGTTCAAATTACTAAGCCTATTTTACCCGTGATCAACTTTGTTCGAAGCCAAATCGGTCTAGATGCTTTAGCAATGCCTGAAGGTGGCTGGCCGGTAGTGATTCTTCAGCACGGTATTACGTCTAAGAAAGAAGATATGTTAGCAATAACTGCTCAACTTTCTATCCAAGGTTTTGCAACGGCTGCTATCGACCACCCAATGCATGGTGAGCGTGGTGTTGATGTAAATGGAGATGGTGTCGATGACTTCAACGCATCAACGGGCTCAGTGCTAAGTTACATGAATTTACAGTCTCTACTTGTAGCACGAGACAGTTTACGTCAATCAGTTGCTGATTTATTGGGTTTACGCTTAGGTTTAAACTTTTCTGGTGCGACTGATTTAAATACTCAAGATGTGTCATTCGTAGGACATTCACTAGGTTCAGTTGTTGCGCCTGCTTTTGTTGCAGTGACGAATAATCCTCTTGATCCTCAGGTTGATCCACTTTTCAATGTTAAGAGTGTGGCACTTGCCAGTGGCGGTGGCGGTATTGCAAGCTTCCTAATTGATTCGGCAACGTTTGGTCCATTCGTTCAAGGCTCGGTGTTACTTGCTGCTGGCATTAGTGAGTCTGCAGAATTTAGCTCGTACCTACAAAACGAAGCTGTGTCTAACTGTGGCACGCTAGCAGCAGATCAAACCGCTTATGTTAGTTGTGGTTACAAAGAGTACATTGGTTCATTAACAATGGCGGGTGAAACAGCAAAACTAGCAAATATTCAAGGGGTAGTAACACAATTTGCTTTTGCGGCGCAGACAGCCCTTGATAGTGGTGATCCTACTAATTACGCAGCATCAGTTGCGGCACTTGGCACGCCAACATATATGAGTGTCGTTGTTGGTGATGGTGCTAACAATAAGCCTGACCAGGTTATTCCACCTATGGTAGCTTCTAACCCTATCGCAGGCAGTTTACCGCTCGCTAACTTGATGGGCTTAGCAACAGTGGCTCAATCTCAGGGGCCAACAGCGGAGCCTATGAGCTATGTTGTGAAATTTACTAAGGGTCATCACAGTTCGGTATTAACGCCTGTTGCTACGCCTGATTCAGGCGCTACTGCACAGGAAAGTGCAGCTGCAACGTCTGAAATGCAATTGCAAATAGCCACTTTCTTAGCGAGCCGTGGTCAGTATTTGCAAGTCACTAATACTGATGTAGTCACTGACTAAAAACTAAATTAACCAATTAAGTAAAAAGCCACATCATGTGGCTTTTTTTTATGAAAAAGCATGTTAAATTGTGGCGAACTAACATTAAGTGGAGAATTTGTTTGGAATTTTTATACGAATATGGGCTGTTTTTCGCCAAAACCATCACCTTTGTTATTGCCATAGCAATCATTGTCGTAATTGCGGTTGGCGCAGCAGCAAAGCCAAAATCGAAAAAGGGCGAAATACAAATAGATGACTTAAGTGAGCAGCTGGAGGATCTAAAACAAAGCTTTATTGAGAACACCCTTTCAAAAAAAGAGCTCAAAGCGCATTTAAAACAGCAAAAGGCTAAGAGCAAAAAAGCCTCAAGTGATGAGAAAAAAGCTCGTCTGTATGTCATCGACTTCAATGGTAGCGTAGATGCCCATGAAGTAGACAGTTTACGTGAAGAAATTACAGCAATTCTTACTATTGCTGATAAAGAAAAAGATAAAGTGCTCGTTCGCTTAGAAAGCGGTGGTGGGGTCGTTCATGGTTATGGTTTGGCTGCTTCACAATTACAACGCCTTCGTAATACAGGAATTCACCTAACGATTGCCATTGATAAAGTTGCTGCCAGTGGTGGTTATATGATGGCATGTGTGGCGAATGAAATAGTTGCAGCTCCTTTCGCTATTGTTGGCTCTATTGGAGTGATAGCTCAAATTCCTAACTTTAACAAAATACTGAAAAAGAATGATGTTGAATACGAACAAATTACTGCGGGTGAATACAAGCGCACACTAACATTATTTGGCGAAAACACAGATAAAGGGCGCGAAAAGTTTAAAGAGGAAATAGAGCAAACTCATGGTTTATTCAAAGCTTTTGTTAGCGAGCAACGACCTTCACTTGATATAGATTCAGTTGCAACAGGCGAACATTGGTTTGCTACTCAAGCCTTTGATAAAGGGCTTGTTGATAGAATAGATACCAGTGATGATATCCTCTTAAGTCAGGCGAGTGATCGTCAGATTTACAAAGTGAAATACAAAATCAAAAAGAACTTAAGCGATAAACTGGCAATCGGTTTGAGTACAAGTATTAGTAAGGCTGGAATTAATTTAGTCTCCCGTTTTAAAGGAATGAACCCTTAACGAAAGCGATAAAAAACCCGCATTAATATGCGGGTTTTTCAATGGTGAATCTAGTTTATAGACTTATGATAATCTTCTAAGTCTTTTGCCGCATCAGGGTCGTTAAAGACATCTTCGTCTAATTGCCCTTCAGACTTTGCAACAACACATGTCACCATACAGTCACCTGTCACGTTAACCGCGGTGCGTGTCATATCAAGTAAACGGTCCACACCAATAATGATTGCAATTCCTTCAACAGGAAGACCAACTTGGTTTAAAACCATGGCTAACATAATTAAACCAACACCTGGTACGCCTGCTGTGCCCACTGACGCAAGTGTTGCCGTTAGAATAACCATTAAGTAATCAGAAATAGATAAGTCGACTGCAAAAACTTGAGAGATGAACACAGTCGCAACACCTTGCATGATAGCGGTACCATCCATGTTGATGGTTGCACCTAATGGAACCGTGAAAGAAGCAACTGAGTTATGTGCACCTAGTTTTTTGTTCGCCGTCTCTAAAGTGATAGGCATTGTCGCACTTGAACTTGAGGTACTGAAGGCAAATAAACATGCATTTTTCATTTTCTTCAAGAAGGTTACTGGGCTTAGGCCCGTTAATACTTTGAGAAGAATACTGTAGTTAACTAAGCCATGGATAAATAAGGCCAACACAACAATACTAAAGTAAAGAGCGAGGCTTTTAATTAGTTTCAAATCAATAGTGGTAAATAGTTTCGCCATTAAGAAGAAAACACCGTACGGTGCAATATTCATTAATAAAGTCACTAGTTTTAAGATAACGGTATTTAAGTCTTCAAAAACGCTCGCGACACGTTTTCCAGCTTTCCCACTAAGTGCCATTGCAATGCCAAATAACAATGCAAATACAATAACTTGAAGCATATTGCCACTAGCCATCGCATCAATAGGGTTAGTCGGGAACATGCCGATGATCACTTGAGCCAGTGTCGGCGCTTCTTTTGCACTGTAATTAGCATCAGATGGTAAGTTAATACCTTCACCTGGGTTAAATATCAATGCGAGTGTAATTGCGACGGTAATAGCGATAGCAGTGGTAAATAAATAAAGTAAGATTGACTTTCCGCCTAAGCGGCCAAGCTTTTTAGGGTCACTTAAGCTACATGTACCACATACAAGTGAGACAAATACTAAAGGCACAACGAGCATCTTTAAACTAGCAATGAATATTTGCCCACCAACGTGAAAAATACCATCGACAAAAAATGCTTTAATAGGCAAAGAGAATAACCCTAATGGGATAAGGAAATCGTCTTCACCCGCTAAAATTGCCTGAAAAATAAAACCTACTACTACACCCAACACCATACCAATCATGATGCGAGATGTGAGACTCAATGAACGGACTTTTGACATACACCTAATCTATATTTTTATAAATTTTGCCATAGCCTACCAGCATGTAAATTTTTATACAGAAAAAATCGCTAAATATTGAAATTATTTCGTCCTGAATTGAATGAAAAAACTATGATATTCGTTCAGGTTTTAGGTTAATATTAGGTAAACAACAAATTAAGCATAGAAATAGCTAACTAGGGAGAAGTCGATGCCTTTATTGCGATGGCTGAATATTATAGCTTTTAGCTCATTATTAGCCGCTTGTGGCGGTGGTGGTTCATTAGAAAAAGACGGTGGGTCTTTAGATGGTTCAGAAACGGTAGAGCCTGAGGTTGTAGAAAACGTAACCTTGAGCTTATCAATCCGTGATGTCAATGGCTCGCAGTTCACAGTCGACAACCCTGTTAGTAAAGATAACAAAGGGACTGTAACGGCAACCTTGCTTGACGCAGGGACGCCTCTAAATGGTCAGCTAATTTCATTTACAACGAATTTTACAGGCAGAATAACGCCTGTTCTCGGTACGGCTCTAACAAACAGTAGTGGTGAAGCCTCTGTTACATTGAGCAGTGGTGATTCAAAAGGGGCTGGACAAGTGCTTGCCAGCTATATGAATGACAATGGTGAAACAATCACGCAAGTTGCTGGTTTTATATCAAATGGTGATGATGCATCAACTGAATTGGCTCAGTATTCAGTCTCGGTTTCATTGCTAACTGGCTGTAACTCTTCATGGGATGAAAATAGAAACAATGTTAGGTTAGACCCAACTTCTCAAGCATCTGGTTGTACTGTCTCTAATTCTATTTCTTCTGCAGAGCTAGGTGATTTATTCGTTGCAGTCACAGACGAGCAAAGTGGTGATGGCGTTGCGAATGCACTTGTTGATGTAACGACTGATCTAGGTTCCGTTCTTCCTTCATCTGGCAGAGCATTAACAGATAACTTTGGTATTGCACTGCTTAAATTGCAACCGGGTAATACCGGCGGCGCTGGAACTATTTCAGTTTCGTCTTTGGATGAATCAGCAAATATCAACTTTGCTGTTGGTATTGCTGATCTTACTTTAGATGTAGATAACGGCTTAAATTTTGATGGCAATGGTAACGTAATACCGTTAAAAGCAGGTGGTAGTACTGTTATAGAAGTAACTCTTCGTGATGAAGAAGGAAACTTATACACCACACCAACGGATGTGGAGTTTAGTTCTACATGCGTTGCGAGCAACGACTCAACGATTGACGCATCTGTCAAATCATCAGGGGGTATTGCCAGTTCTACTTATAGGGCAAATGGTTGTTCAATTGATGATGTGGTAAATATTACTGTTGAAACAGGCGGTAAAAACTTTACGGCCTCAACGACGATTCCTGTTGAAGTATCTGCTGTTCAATCTATCCAATTTATTGATGTATCAGAACCAGTTATTGCACTTCCTCCAGGTGAAGGCGGTTTACCAACTCAATCAGTCGTACGTTTTCGTCTACTTGATGCTGATGGCATTGTTTCACCGCAACAGCGTATTGATTTTAAATTAACTGATTCAGTTGGCTTGGCTAAGCTTACACAGCGCAGTGCTAACACAGATAATAATGGTGTAGTACAAACTACGGTTACATCGGGTATTGTGCCAGGGCCGCTTGTTGTTAAAGCATGTTTTGTATCAAAAGAGGATGTTGCCGCTTTA
Organism: Pseudoalteromonas sp. CO133X; assembly: GCA_004208945.1. Taxonomy (GTDB): domain Bacteria; phylum Pseudomonadota; class Gammaproteobacteria; order Enterobacterales; family Alteromonadaceae; genus Pseudoalteromonas. The sequence continues at coordinate 113,179 of SGPE01000009.1, forward strand.
CCAGAAGGTGATGATTTATCTTGTTGGACTGATGAAGTAGAACTTTGTAGCGCAGAGCCCAACAACGAAATTTGCCCAGATGGAACGCTTCATTTAGTTCCACTGGCTGAACAAATTAATGCTGTTTCATCACAACTAGCACTGTACTCAGGGGTGACTGACCAAAATAGCTTTGACCTTAGCCCGACTGAATTTAACCCTAACGCACTTAACTATAATGGTATAACAATTCCATTAACCGTGTATTTTGGTGATCAATTTAATCAGTTTAATAGTGACGGAGTTGAAGCAACAGTATTAACAGAATCAGGTGTAATCGGTCCGCAAAATCGTGAAGCTGTTTGTCGCACTAATAATGCTTTGTGTGAAATTACATGGCGCTCACAAGGTGAAAGACCTTTTTATGATTATAAATGGGGCAATCGCATTGGTGAAATCGACGGCAACTCTGCAACGAGAGAGGGTTTTAACCCGAAAACAAACGAAATTAACTGTGACCCTTACTTTGGTAATGCAGCACCATGTATAGGTACTTTATTGCGTGCTAAAAATGATCCTGAAGGGGTTGTGCGCGGAGGCCGAACAAGTATTCTTGCTGTTGCAAAAGGACAAGAAAACTTTGAGGATGAAGAAACGACAGCTGATGTAACTCGTCGTAATGGTTTGTTTGATATTGGTGAATATTACGCTCTATATGATTTACCAGAAGCTTTCAACGACCATAACGAAAACAACAGCTTCGATAAGGCCAATTGTAGCGATGCTAATCGTGAAGACTATGACGCTGATTCAGACCCATGTTCAGAGAAAAACTCGCGCGGTGGTCATAACGAGACGTGGCGCGATCTTAACAACAATGGTGTTTATGACGATGCTGACGGTAAATACAATGGCTTACTATGTAGCGAAGCTGCATTTAACGCAGGGCAGTGTACGCGCGAGTTAATAGAGGTTCGCCGACAAATCGAACTTGTCATGTCAGGTGATGAACCGTACGTACGTTTTGCTGTTTTAAAATCAGATGATGTCGTGTCACCGCCTTTTGAAGTTTTAGTCCCTGCTGACTGTTCAAATTCTTTGGCTGGTCAGTTTGAGGTCTCTGATGCACCACAGTGGTGTGATGTTGCAGAACTTGATTTATCTGTTGCTACGCGTCCAAATCCAGACTTTGATGCGAACGACCCAGATGAAACTGACCCTGAAACACTCGATGTTGGTTTAGCTGGTATTAATATTCGTATTTATTACAGTGATGAATTTGGTAATCCGTTACCTGCGGGTACACGCGTGTCGATTTCTGCTAATAATGGTGACTTTTCTATTATTCAGCACCAAGAGTCGATTCCTAGCACAAATCGCGATACAACTATGTATTCAGATGTCAGAATTGCGCGAGAAACGGATGGTAACCAAGATCAAGATGGCGTACTAACGATAACGTTTGAGTTTGAAAACCAGCTTGGTGGAAGCAAAACTGTCAGTAAATCAATAGCAATTTTTGATGACAGATAATCTTTCGTTTTAAGATAATTTTTAAAAAATGCCAGCCATAAGGTTGGCATTTTTGTTGCTGTTCTATATATTCCCCATAAAAATACCGCAAAATGCTAATTTGTCTAAAATAGCAACAAAAATTGTTTAATTATTCAGTCAATATCGAAAAGTTTCGATTAAAAGCTTGTAACAATTGGTGTTTGTAGATATACCTATAAATATTCGTGCTCTAATGTTAATAAATCATACTTATTTAGATAATGTGATGGATATACATTTATAGGAGCAAAAAACTTTAAAATTCTTGGTCAGAAATAGGCAGCTATGGGAAAATCACTTGTAATTGTAGAGTCTCCAGCAAAGGCTAAAACAATTAATAAATACTTAGGTAATGATTTTATCGTTAAGTCCAGTGTTGGGCATGTACGTGATCTACCGACTTCAGGTTCAGGCAAAGCAAAAACGGCAGCAACAAAAACACCTGCTGAAGTTCGCAAAATGTCACCCGAAGACAAAGCTGCCTATAAAAAGCAACGCGATTATAAAAACTTGGTTGCCCGTATGGGAATCGACCCTGAAAAAGGGTGGGAACCACACTACGAAGTGCTACCAGGTAAAGAAAAGGTCGTTCAAGAATTAAAAAAACTGGCAGAGAACGCTGATCAAGTTTATCTCGCAACCGATTTGGATAGAGAGGGGGAAGCTATTGCATGGCACCTCGAGCAAATTATTGGTGGTGAGCCAGAAAAATATAAGCGTGTTGTTTTTAACGAAATTACCAAGAATGCAATTCAACAAGCTTTCGAAACACCGGGTGAACTGAACACTGACATGGTGTATGCACAACAAGCTCGCCGTTTCTTAGACCGTGTTGTTGGTTTCATGGTTTCGCCACTACTTTGGGCGAAAGTAGCCCGAGGGTTATCAGCCGGCCGCGTACAGTCTGTTGCAGTTCGCTTACTGGTTGAACGTGAGCGTGAAATCAAAGCCTTCATACCTGAAGAATTTTGGGATATCCATGCTGATGTTAAAAATACTGAATCAGCATTACGATTAGAAGTTACCAAACATGCTAATAAAGCATTTAAGCCCGTTAATGAAACACAGGCAATGTCTGCGGTTAATGAGCTTGAAAATGCTGAATACAAAGTTATCAGTGTTGAAGAAAAGCCAAGTAAGAGTAGACCAAGCGCACCGTTTATTACTTCAACGATGCAACAAGCTGCAAGTACCCGCTTAGGTTATGGTGTTAAGAAAACCATGATGTTGGCACAGCGTCTGTATGAAGCGGGTCATATTACCTATATGCGTACCGACTCAACTAACTTGTCAAAAGATGCGGTCGAAATGTGTCGTGATTACGTTTCAGAGCAATTTGGTGATAAATACTTACCAAAGGCACCTATCAGCTATAGCTCAAAGGGCAATGCACAAGAAGCGCACGAAGCAATTCGTCCTTCAAGTGTAACGGTGCTGTCTGGACATTTAGATGGTGTTGAAGCAGATGCTAAAAAGCTGTACGAGTTAATCTGGCGTCAATTTGTGGCATGCCAAATGGTACCTGCAGAGTACGATTTAACAACTCTGACAGTGGCTGCTGGTGATTATCAATTGAAAGCGAAAGGTCGTGTACTTCGCTTTGACGGTTGGACAAAAGTTCAGCCTGCTGTGCGCAAGAAAAATGAAGAAGATCAATCATTACCTGCGGTGAAAGAGGGTGAAGTTCTCACTCTTGTTGAGCTTGATCCTAAACAGCATTTTACTAAACCACCAGCTCGCTTTAGCGAAGCTAGTTTAGTTAAAGAACTTGAAAAGCGTGGTATTGGTCGCCCATCGACATACGCATCCATTATCTCAACGATTCAAGACCGTGGTTATGTACGTGTTGAGAATCGTCGTTTCTTTGCTGAGAAAATGGGAGAGATTGTTACTGACCGCTTAGTAGAGAACTTTGAAGATCTCATGAATTTCGACTTCACCGCTAAAATGGAAGGTCGATTAGATGATATTGCTGAAGGTGAACGTGTTTGGACACAGGTACTTGATAAATTCTACGCAGACTTTTCTAAGCAGTTAGAAATAGCCTCTGGAGATGAAGAGCAAGGCGGAATGCGCCAAAACCAGATGGTTGAAACAGATATTGATTGTCCAACATGTGGCCGTAAGATGGGTATTCGTACTGCATCAACGGGTGTGTTCTTGGGCTGTACAGGTTACAACCTACCACCCAAAGAACGTTGTACAACAACCATGAATTTGGTGCCAGGCGATGAAGCGATTGCTGCTGATGTAGAAGATGTTGAAACAGAAACATTAATGCAAATGAAGCGTTGCCCTATTTGTGAAACGGCGATGGATTCATACTTAATTGATGAAACCCGCAAGTTGCATGTGTGTGGTAACAACCCTGCGTGTAAGGGTTATATTGTTGAGCAAGGCACCTTTAAAATTAAAGGTTACGACGGCCCAATTATCGAATGTGATAAATGTGGTTCAGACATGCAGTTAAAGTCAGGTCGTTTTGGTAAGTACTTCGGCTGTAGTAATGAAGAGTGTAAGAATACGCGTAAGTTACTTAAAAATGGCGAAGCCGCGCCACCGAAAGAAGATCCGGTTCATTTACCTGAGCTTGAGTGTGAAAAGTCAGAAGCTTATTTTGTCCTAAGGGACGGCGCATCCGGTATTTTCTTAGCTGCAAATACTTTTCCTAAATCACGGGAAACGCGAGCGCCAAAAGTTGAAGAGCTTAAGCGTTTTAAAGATCGTATTTCAGAGAAGTTTTATTATTTAGCTGAAGCACCGACGCAAGACCCTGATGGTAACCTTGCTGTAGTACGTTACAGTCGTAAAAACAAAGAACAGTATGTTATGAGTGAAGTCGACGGTAAAGCAACAGGCTGGACAGCCCACTACCAAAATGGCAAATGGGTAGAAGAGAGTAAAAAGAAAGCTCCCGCTAAGAAAAAAGCGGCCAGCAAAGCTAAAAAGTAACGTTTCTTATTATATTAATTCGCTTAATTAAGTGAATTAATATTAGCGAAATAAAAAACCGGAGTGCACCTCTTTGTGTCAACTCCGGTTTTTTTATCTGAATTTTTAATGCTAGATTTGTACGTCGTTTACTTTTTTGTAGCCTTCAGCTTCAAGCTCATCATTCACGCACTTTAAAACGTAAGGTTTAAGCTCGTCATTGCTGATGTCATCATCTTTAGCCCAGTTTAAACACATTTCAGTGTATTCTTTGATCATTTCAGCTGATGCTTCAGGTGCTTCGTTAGCGATTGCATTTGATGCAGACATAGTTAATACCGGCGTCAAAATCAGTGCTAGCAATGCTTTTTTCATCTAATTATTCCTAATCAACATAATTAATTATTACTGGCTTATCACACAGTAATGGTGCGCAATGTGTAACTCACTTTGCTTGAGTGAATTTATAAACTAAATCTCTAAAAAAGATAACGAAATTTTTTTATCGTAAAGATAAGCAAAAAATGACCAATTTTTTTATCTACAATGCTGGAAATATGCCGGTAGTTACACGTATTATCTCGTTAATTTTAAAAGGAAAGTGAATCTAGTTATGTCTGAGCAAGTGACAAATTCAAAAGTAAAGAAAGTGCCGACCAAGGTAGAGCAAGTTGTTGAGAGTTTTATTTTTCGGTCGCGTTGGTTATTAGCGCCGTTCTTTATTGGCTTATTAGTCGCTGTTGTTTTGTTACTACTAAAGTTCTTTAAATATTTGTACAGCATGGCCTTAAATACGTTTACCGCATCAAATCAAGAGTTGCTAGTTGGTATTTTAACCTTAGTAGACACTGCCTTATTAGCAGGGTTGCTACTTATTATCATCTTCAGTGGTTATGAAAACTTTGTCTCAAAGTTGAATATAGAAAACCATGAAGACAGGCCAGTGTGGATGGGCAAAGTAGGTTTCTCAGGCCTGAAAATGAAATTGATTAGTGCAATTGTGGCCATCTCCGCTGTTGAGCTCTTAAAGGTGTTTATTAGCTCGAATAATCACTCCACAGATGAACTACTTTGGAAAGTAATAATTCATGTCACATTTGTGGTCTCTGGGGTGTTATTTGCTTTAACGGATTACATTAACAGTAAAACGATGAATCATTGATAGCGCTACAATCATAAAAAAGCCCTGCAATTGCAGGGCTTGGCTTTAACAACTGATTTTTAATTCAGGGTTGCATAAAAGCAACCGAACCCGGGCAGAGTGACTGTATTATTGTTTAATTCAGCTGTGTGATGTGAGATCTCAGTATGCTGTAAATATACAGTATCAGAGATTGTCAGTTCGCTACTTTGTGCACCTAAGTTGAATACACAAATCATTTTAGTTTCGTTAAGCGTTCTGTAAAAAGCAAGCACTGGCTCTTGCGTATCTATAAATTCAATATCGCCTTCTAACAGTACATTTTTATCTTTACGCCATGCCATAAACTCACGATAGGCATTTAAAATTGAATCTTTATCTTGATCTTGCGTATTTACCGCTGCAATCTTGTGGGCATCACCCACTGGTAACCAAGGTTTGGCTGTAGAAAAGCCTGCTTGATCTGCATCACTTGCATCCCATGGCATAGGAGTACGACAGCCGTCACGGCCTTTAAAGTTTGGCCAGAATGTAATGCCATATGGGTCTTGTAAATCTTCAAATGCGACTTCGGCTTCACCCAAACCTAGCTCTTCACCTTGATACATACATACGCTACCGCGTAATGAAGCAAGTAGGGCGGTTAACATTTTACATTGCTGTGGCTCAATTTTTTCACCTTGACTCCAGCGACTAGCTACACGCTCTACGTCGTGGTTGCTAAATGCCCAACAAGGCCAGCCTTCTGTCATGCGTTGCTCTAACGTGTTGACGGTTGTGCGAATATATTCTGCGCTGTAGTCATTGGTTAGTAGCTCAAAACTATAGCCCATATGCAGCTTGTCACCGCCTGATGTGTATTCAGCCATCGTCGCTAATGAGTCTTCTGATGAGATCTCACCTAATGCAACAGTACCTGGGTATTTATTCAAAAGGGCACGAATGTCTTGCATAAAGCTCAGGTTTTCGGGTTGCGTGTTGTTGTAATAGTGATACTGGAACGCATACGGGTTGTCTTCGCTAAAGCCACGACCTTGACGTTTTTCAGGGGGCTTAGCAGGGTTATCACGTAATTGCGCGTCGTGATAGCAGAAGTTAATAGCATCTAAGCGGAAGCCATCAACGCCTTTTTTCAACCAAAACTCAACATTGTCTAATACCGCTTTGCGTACTTCAGGATTATGGAAGTTTAGATCTGGCTGCTCAGCAAAAAAGTTATGCAAGTAATATTGGCCACGGCGAGGCTCCCACTGCCATGCAGGACCACCAAAGATTGATAACCAGTTATTTGGTTGCGTACCATCAGGCTTTGCATCTGCCCAAACATACCAATCAGATTTGTCGTTAGTCTTATCTTCACGGCTATCAAGAAACCATTGATGTTGATCAGATGTATGGCTTAATATCACGTTGGTGCGCTTGTGCAATTAACTCATCAAAGTCATCGAGGTTACCAAAGATAGGGTCTATGTCACGGTAGTCACTGATGTCGTAACCAAAATCTTTCATTGGTGATTTAAAAAAAGGTGAGACCCAAATTGCATCTACGCCAAGGCTCTTGATGTAATCGATACGATCAATGATACCTTTGATATCGCCAATGCCATCGCCATTAGTGTCTTGGAAGCTGCGCGGGTAAACTTGGTAAATAACCGCACCTTTATACCACTGCTTTTGAGTCATGTTTTTCTCCATCGTGACATTCAGTGTCTGTAAACTGAGAGGTAACCTCACAAGGGTTACCAGAATGTCAAAAGCATACGTGAAGGGGGTTAGGCTGTAAAAACTCTGCATACGTATGCACGTTAAATTAACGTTTTAACTCAGCATAATTTATTAATGCTATTCGAGTGTGTTGAATTAATTTTTAATGCGAAATTCTTTACCAATTTTTTACTGTCCTAAAAAATACAACTAAAAACCCACTGTGGTGCATAAAATAGCTGGCTTGTCACAAGTTGGTGCAACAAGTTTTTTGGTATGACCAATTAACATTCCCTGCGTTGAATAAAGGGTAATCGTTTTTCTACCTCTCTTGAGCACAAGTAGGTATTAGCTTTTACAGTCAGGCCCCAGTTTGGGGGCTAAAAGTAAGACAATTTTGTTTCATTCACATTTTCTTGCCCAGCTTTGAGAATAAATAAATATTAATCAGCAGCTTAACTATTTTTGCTGTAAATTATTTGTTAAATTTAAATTGCATGAACTAGTCTGAATACGTATGCATAAATTTGTTAAGAAAATAAGCTGAGCGTTAATATTAATCTCGACAACAAAATCAGTCAGCGAATAACAGCTTTTCTGAAACAGATAACTGCATCACGTTGGCATTACAATTTGGGTAATGGGAAAACATTATGTCTATGTTCAAACCAAGTATATTAACTCTGGCTCTTACAGCCGCAGGTTTAAATAGTTTTGTAGCGTATGCCGCAGAAGAAGACCAAAAATCAAAAAATGATAACGTTGAGGTTATCGAAGTAAAAGGTTTTCGCGGCAGTGTTGTAGAATCTATTAATACGAAACGCTTCACACCTGAAGTCGTTGAGTCAATCTCAGCAGAAGATATCGGTAAGTTACCTGATTCATCAATCGCAGAATCAATCGCGCGTCTTCCGGGTTTAACAGCACAGCGTCTAGACGGACGTGCAAGCCGTGTAAGTGTGCGTGGTTTTAGCGAAAACGAAAGTGCTACAACCTTTAACGGTCGCGAACAGGTGTCAATTGGTGACAACCGTGGCGTTGAATTTGACCTTTACCCATCAGAAATCATGAGCGGTGTAACTGTATATAAAACACCGAGTGCAGGTATTGAAGCAGAGGGTATTGCTGGCGTAATTGACATGCAAACTGTAAAACCTTTAAGGAAAGGTGAACAAGTTATCATGTTCAACGGTCAATATGAGCAAACAGGCTTTGATAAATTAAACCCAGACGGCGACGATAAAGGGTTCCGTGGCACAGTTTCTTATATTGATCAGTTCGCAGATGATACCATCGGTATTGCATTTGCTTACAACACGATGAGCTCTCCAAACCAAGAGAAGCGTTGGAACTCATGGGGCTACCCAGAATTTACTGGCGAAGATGGTAATACCTATTCTATCTTAGGTGGCGCTAAGCCGTTTGTTCGCTCATCTACACTTGAACGTGATACAGCCATGTTCGTGTTAGAAGCAGCACCGAATGACCGTCTAAATATGACATTCGATGCATTGTATGTTGATTTTTCGGATGAAAAAATCCTACGAGGTATCGAAGTTCCATTTGCATGGGGTCAAGGTTCAATCGACCCTAGTTCAGCTGTTGTTGACGCAGACTCAGGCTTTATCACCAGTGCTGTTACACAAGGTCAACGCGTTGTAGTGCGTAATGACTACGAAGAGCGTAACGCTGAGCTAACTCAATTTGGTTTTAACACTAAGTACGATATCAGTGATGACTGGTCAGTCGAGTTTGACGCTAGTCGCTCTGAAGTTGAACGTCAAATTTGGAGTATCGAAAGCTACTCAGGTACAGGTCGTGGCGATGCAAATGGCATTGCAGATGATATTGGTTATGTATTTGACGGTGGTAACACAGGGGCACAATTCAGCCATAACCTTGATTACAGTGATTACGATTTAATCCAACTAGGTGGTCCATTATCATGGGGTGCAAGTGCTGCACTGAATGATAAATATGGTTTAACCGGTACAGCATACGAGAATACCGCACAAGATGGTTTTATCAATGCGCCAGAAATCAATGATGAACTAAGCACATTGAAGCTTGCTGCAAGCAAAGTGCTTGATAACGCTTACATCAGCCGTGTGTCATTCGGTGTGTCATATCGTGACCGTGAGAAGAGCAAACTGTCTGAAGGTTACTTCATGACGTTAAAAGACTTCTCACTTTCAAACCCTGGTATGTTATCAATCCCAGAGCAATACCGCTTAGGTACGGCGAGCCTTGACTTCATTGGTATGGGCAATATGGTTGCTTATGATACCAATGCTTTAGTGAATGATGGCTACTACAGCTTACTTCAAGAAAGTTTAACTGACTCAAAACACAAGACACAGTCTTGGACAGTACAAGAAGAAGTAACAGCGTTCTTTGCTCAAGCGGATATTAACGCAGAGCTTGGCTCAATCCCTGTAACAGGTAACATTGGTGTGCGTTATGTTAAAACTGAGCAGTCTTCTCAAGGTTTTGCAGCCAATACTGTAGATGGCTTAGTTGTCGTTACACCAACAGATATTAGCCATGACTACAGCCATTTCTTACCAAGCTTGAACTTATCATTTGCCATTGATGATGAGCAAACTGTACGTTTCGGCGCTGCGAAAACGATTTCTCGTGCCCGCCTAGACGAAATGAATGCATCTATAAGTGCATCATATAACCAGCAACCGGATGAAAATGGAAACTACTGGAGTGTCTCAGGTGGTAACCCAGAGCTTGAGCCTAAAGAAGCAACAGGCTTTGACTTAAGCTACGAAAACTACTTCCATGAAGAAGGTTATTTTGCCGCTGCATTTTTCTATAAAGATATCACGCAGTGGATCTTTGATGGTACTTATGAAATTGATATGAGCGGTGTTGCTGATCCATCAACAGGTGAGATTCCACCAACTTCAACGGGTACCGGCTCTGGTAAAGTAAATGGCGGTTCTGGTGACCTTTGGGGTTATGAGCTTTCGTTAACACTACCGTTTACTATGTTTAGTGATTCACTTGATGGCTTTGGTTTAATCGCAAGTCATACAGGTGTTGAGCAAGATATTACAGACCAAAACGGTAATGAATATGAGCTACCAGGTCTATCTGACCAAATCGATAGCTTAACAGTTTATTTTGAGCGTAACGGTTTCCAAGCGCGTACTAGCATGCGTAAGCGTAGCGACTTTAAAGGTGATGTATACGGTTTAGGCTTTGCAACTACACAAGTCGATATTAAAGGCGAAACAATTTGGGATGCACAAATTGGTTACGACTTTAGTGAAGGTGGCGTAGAGAGTCTTGACGGTTTATCTGTCACTTTCCAAGTGCAGAACATCACTGAAGAGCCGTTCACATCACTACAAGGTGATAACTCACTTCAAGTACGTGATTACCAAGACTATGGTCGTACATTCCTGTTAGGCTTCAGCTACAAGCTGTAATAAGCTAATACAGTGATAGAAATTGCCCTTGTGATTTGTTTTACAAGGGCTTTTTTATATCAGTGAGCTACACTCAATGAATTGAAATTGGTGTTAGGTGTACTATGGAATCAAAAAAAATAACCAAGGTCGTAATCGCCGGTGGTGGCACAGCAGGGTGGATAACTGCCGCATTACTCAATAAAGTGTTAGGCAAAGTGCTTGATATCACGCTAGTAGAGTCAGCAGAAATTGGTACTGTTGGTGTAGGTGAAGCAAGCATTCCACCCATCTTGCATCTAAATGGTGCCCTAGGCATTTCTGAAAAAGAATTTATTAAGGCTACTGGTGCAACGATTAAGCTAGGCATCGAGTTTGAAAATTGGCGCAGCCAAGGTTACAGCTACATGCACGCCTTTGGTGAGATAGGTAAAGACTTTCCGTTTTGTGAGTTTTATCATTTTTGGTTAAAAGCACATCACGCTAATAATGCACCTGACTTTTGGGATTTTTCGCTTAACTATCAAGCTGCCAAAGCACATAAATTTGCCCACCTTAAACACATTCCTAACACCCAGTTAGCGGGCTTACATTATGCTTACCATTTTGATGCCACTCGATATGGCGAATTCTTAAAAGAATTAGCGCAATCACGGGGCGTTAAACGTATTGAAGGCAAAATTGAATCGGTTAATCAATGTCACCAAAGCGGGCATATTCGCTCTTTGCTACTTAAAAATGGCGAGCAAATAGATGGCGACTTATTTATTGATTGCACAGGTTTACGTGCTTTATTAATAGAACAAACCCTTAATACTGGCTTTGAAGATTGGTCACACTGGTTACCATGTGATAGCGCGATTGCGGTGCAAAGTGATTCAGCTTCTGATGCAATTCCTTATACGCGTTCAATTGCAAGAGACTCAGGCTGGCAGTGGCAAATTCCATTACAGCATCGTGTAGGCAACGGACTTGTGTACTCTTCTCGTTTCTTATCAGACGAAACGGCAAAACAACAGCTTTTGAATAACTTACCGGCTAAACCACTAACAGAGCCGCGTGTTATTAAATTTAAAACAGGCCGCCGTTTAAAACAGTGGCATAAAAATGTGGTATCGGTTGGCTTATCGAGTGGTTTTTTAGAGCCATTAGAATCGACCAGTATTCACTTAATTCAAAGTGCAGCCATTCGTTTAATTAAGTTTTTTCCTCATCAAGGTATTAAGCCAAGCCTTGTAGATGAATTTAATCAACAAAGTAAAACAGAATTTGAGCGAATTCGTGACTTTATTATTCTTCATTACAAGCTTACTGAGCGTGATGACAGTGCGTTTTGGCGTTTTTGTAAAGGCATGGATATTCCAAGCAGTCTTAAAAAGAAAATTGAGCTATTTAAAACCAGCGGCAAACTTATAAGAGAAGACGATGAATTATTTGCCGAAATTGCATGGCAGCAAGTAATGATAGGGCAAGGGCTTATTGCAGAAGATCACCATCCATTAACTGATGCGTTATCCGATGAGCAATTAAATGAGCTATTTAGTAATTTAAAAACCTTGATTAATAGCACTGTCGAGCAGCTGCCGACCCACAGTCAATTCTTAGAAAAAGTACAAAATTAATTATGAAAACAACACAGACATTTTTAGCGCTTACAACCGCATTTACACTTTTTAACTCGACAGCAAGTTTTGCAATTACCGCGTCACCAGAAAACTGGTGGGTAGGGATGCAAAACAACTCGTTACAAGTCATGCTTTACGATAACAATATTGCTAACAAAACGTGGCAAATGGTGCCTTACAAAGGCATTGAGTTTAAAGGGGTGACAACAACGAATAACCCTAACTACGCGTTTTTAGATTTAACCATTAGTGATAATGCAAAGGCGGGAACACTGACTTTTAAAGCTGAAGATGGCACTAGATTTACTTACCCTTTAAATGCCCGTGATAAGCAAAGTGCTAATCGACAAGGTTTTACAAATAAAGACACGCTTTATTTAATCAACCCTGATCGCTTTGTAAATGGTGACACAAGCAATGACACCGTTGCTGGTATGAAAGAGCCTGCAAACCCAACCTTTAAAGGTGGCCGTCATGGCGGTGATATTCAAGGAATTATTAACAGCCTAGATTATCTTGAGGACTTAGGTGTGACACAACTTTGGTTAACGCCAGTGCTTGAAAACGACATGCCAAGTTATTCGTATCATGGTTATGCTATTACTGACTTTTACAAAGTTGATCCGCGTATGGGTAGTAATGTGCTTTATAAAACCTTATCGGCAGAAGCGAAAGAGCATGGTATTGGTTTAGTGATGGACATGGTACTTAACCACTTTGGTTCATCGCATCAGTGGATGACTGATATGCCAACAGCTGATTGGGTTAACTTTGATGGCAAGTTTGAAAACGGTAAAAATGCCACAACTCACGCTAGACAAACAATTCAAGACCCTCATGCGAGCCAATACGACAAACGTCAATTTAATGATGGTTGGTTTGTTGAGTCGATGCCTGATCTAAATCAGCGCCAGCCGTTACTATCAACGTATTTGATTCAAAATGCCATCTGGTGGATTGAATACGCCAATTTAAGCGGCATTCGTGTTGATACCTACTCATACTCAGATAAAGCATTTTTAGCTGATTGGACTAAAGCGATTATGACCGAGTATCCAAACTTTAATATTGTTGGCGAAGAGTGGACAACCAACCCGGCAATTGCTTCTTATTGGCAGCGCGGTAAAGTTAATCAAGATGGTTATACCTCTGATTTGCCAAGTGTGATGGACTTTTCATTACAAGAGGCGTTGATCCAAGCACTTAACGAAGAAGAAAGCTGGAATACAGGTTGGATAAAAGTATATCAATCGCTTGCGAATGACTTTTTATATGCAGATACCGATAATATTTTAGTGTTTGCTGATAACCATGATATGAGTCGTGTTTACACTGAGCTTGGGCAAGACCTAGCAAAAACGAAACTGGCCATGACGCTACTGTTAACAACTCGCGGTATTCCACAAATCTATTACGGCACAGAGCTTTTGCTTGATAACACGCCAAGTAATGATCACGGTGATATTCGTATTGACTTCCCTGGTGGCTTTAAAGGTCAAAAAGCAAATGCTTTCACAGGTAAGGGGCTTTCAGCTGATCAGCAAGAGATGTTAGCTAGCATGAAAAAACTGCTTAAGCTGCGCCAAGAAAAGCCAGCGCTAAGCGAAGGTCGTTTAATGCATTTTTCGCCAAAGCAAGGCGTTTACAGCTATGTTAGAGAGCATAATGGCCAAACTGTATTGGTTGTTCTGAACAAAAACCAACAAGCCATTGATTGGGATTTAAGCTACATGCAAGAAGTGCTGAAAGGCAATAATAAAGGGCACGATTTAATCAGCGAAAAGGGCGTTGATCTTGCTACGCCAATCCGCTTAAAAGCTATGCAAGCACGCTTAATCGAGCTTGAATAATTGCAACTAATAGGCTGAATACGTATGCATTTACTGTCCGTATGCAGCCCTTAACATTAGTATGAACTGATATTTACAGAAAAATGAAGTAATGATGACAACATATAAAATAACCGCGTTAGTCGTGGCATCGGTACTAGGTTTAACTGCCTGTGGTAACGATGCACCAGCAGAGCAGAACACACACAAAACGCAATCTGAATCTAGCCAAGCCGCTATCTCTAAGCCTGTGGTATATCAAGTATTCACTCGATTGTTTGGTAATACAAACACCACAAATAAACCCTGGGGCACATTAGAAGAAAATGGGGTAGGCAAATTCGCTGATTTTAATGATGCAGCATTACAAGGTATTAAAGAGCTAGGTACAACGCATGTTTGGTATACAGGTGTGCCGCGTCATGCTTTAGTAACTGATTATACCGAATACGGTTTGTCACAAGATGACCCTGATGTTGTAAAAGGGCGTGCAGGCTCGCCGTATGCGGTGAAAGATTATTACGATGTTAATCCTGATTTAGCAATTAACCCTGAGCGTCGCTTAGAAGAGTTTGTAGAGCTGATTAACCGCACTCATGAGCACGGTATGAAAGTTGTTATTGATATTGTGCCAAACCACATAGCGCGTAACTACGAGTCGGTCGCAAAGCCTGAAGGTGTTAAAGATTTTGGCGCTGATGATGACACAACAAAAACCTATGCGCGCGATAATAATTTTTATTACGTAACAGGGCAGTCATTTCAAGTTCCTACCAATGATAGCTATCAAGTCTTAGGTGGTAATCCGCATCCACTTGCTGATAATCAGTTTGCTGAAACACCAGCAAAATGGACGGGCAATGGGGCACGTGCTGCTAAACCTGACATCAATGATTGGTACGAAACAGTTAAAATCAATTACGGTGTGAAACCAGATGGTAGTTATGATTTCCCGACGCTACCTGCTGATTACGCTAATAAAGATTACCGTGCGCACTACGCATTTTGGCAAGATAAAGACCTGCCAAATAGCTGGTATAAGTTTCGCGACATCGCACTATATTGGTTAGATAAAGGTGTTGATGGTTTTCGTTATGATATGGCTGAAATGGTGCCTGTTGAGTTTTGGAGCTTTTTAAACTCATCAATCAAGATGCAAAAAAGCGATGCCTTTATTTTGGCTGAGGTATATAACCCAACGCTTTACCGCCCATATATCCAACAAGGTAAGATGGATTATCTGTACGACAAAGTCGGTTTTTACGACACGGTTAAAGCTGTGATGCAAGGTAAGCAACCAGCGGATACTATTTTCGATATTCAAAGCCAAGTGGCTGATATTGAAGAGCACATGCTGCACTTTTTAGAAAACCATGATGAGCAACGCATTGCTAGCCCGGATTTCGCAGGTAGCAGTGAAAAAGGCAAGCCAGGTATGGTGGTGTCTACCTTAATGTCGCGCTCGCCAACCTTACTCTATTTTGGTCAGGCAGTTGGTGAAGATGGTTCTGAAGATGGTGGTTTTGGCGACCCAACGCGTACCAGCATTTTCGATTATATGGGTGTACCTGCACATCAAGCGTGGATGAATAATGGTAAATTCGATGGCGGTGCGCTTTCAAAAGAGCAAGCTAATCTTCGCGCTTACTACACTAAGTTAATGTCCTTAAACACGCTTCCTGCCATTGTCGGCGGTGACATGCACGCTATTAAATTAACTGGCTCAGAGCAAGTCATTGCCTTTACGCGCAAGCTAGGTCAACAGTTGGTGCTTGTGGTAAGTAATTTTTCAGAAAACCCACAAAATGTTGAGCTTACTCTTAATCAAGCGTTGTTACCTAAGCTTAACCACAGTGATTTAACGTTAACTGATAACCTAGAAAATCATGCCGACATTGTGATTTCTGAGGCAACAACGAATGCGCCAATTCAATTACAACTGAATGGCTTGAGCAGTGCAGTATTTACCTTAAAGGCTGACAATGAACAATAACAAACCAACACTAAGCTTTTGGCAAATATGGAATATGTGCTTTGGATTCCTTGGCATCCAATTTGGCTTTGCATTACAAAATGGTAATGTGAGCCGTATTTTTCAAACTCTAGGTGCGAATGTTGACGATATTCCAATTCTTTGGGTTGCAGCACCGCTGACAGGTCTTATCGTGCAACCAATTATTGGTTATTGGAGCGATAAAACATGGAATAAGTTGGGTCGTCGTCGTCCGTTCTTTTTCTATGGGGCTATTTTAACGACGTTATCGTTATTCATTATGCCTAACTCACCAAGCCTTTGGATTGCAGCGGGTATGTTATGGATCATGGATGCGTCAATTAACGTGACTATGGAGCCTTTCCGTGCCCTTGTAAGCGATAACCTGCCTAAAAAGCAACGTGCAACTGGTTATGCAATGCAAAGCTTCTTCATTGGTGTTGGCGCGGTTGTCGCGTCTGCTTTGCCCTGGATGATGACTAACTGGTTCGATATTGCCAATACGGCACCTGCTGGGCAAATTCCTGACTCTGTGAAATTTTCGTTTTACTTTGGTGCCGTTGTGTTACTCGTTGCTGTTTTTTGGACGGTATTTACCACCAAAGAATATTCACCCCAAGAGCTTGAAAGCTTTCATGAACAAGAGCAGAGCGATGACTCAAAAGATGCTCAACAAAATGTGAATTTTAATAAAGGCGCTGTAATCTTTACGGTTCTTGGTCTTTTAGTGCTTGGTATTGTTACGGGTCTTTCTCTTGAAAAAGAGCTTTATTTGCTTGCTGGTGGTTTGATTAGCTTTGGTGTTATTCAATTTATTGCTGGTGCTTTAAAAGCTAAAAACGCAACCAGTGGTGGCTTTTATCAAGTTGTGAATGATGTATTCACAATGCCTGAGGCAATGAAGCAATTGGCTTGGGTACAATTTTTTAGCTGGTTCTCATTGTTTGCAATGTGGATTTATACCACCTCAGCGGTAACTAGTTTCCACTACGGCAGCAGTGACACAAGCTCACTTGCTTACAATAACGGTGCGGACTGGGTTGGTGTATTATTTGCCGCTTACAATGGTTTTGCTGCCATTGCTGCAATGTGTATCCCGATCATCGTAAAAAAAGTGGGGCTTAAAATGGCTCATGCTATCAATCTTGTGCTAGGTGCATTAGGGCTGCTCAGCTTTATTATTATCAAAGATCCAAGTTTACTTATCTGGCCGATGATTGGGGTAGGTTTCGCTTGGGCATCAATTCTCTCTTTACCGTACGCAATGTTAAGTACCTCAGTACCGAGTAAGAAAATGGGTGTGTACATGGGGATTTTTAACTTTTTTATTGTTATTCCGCAGCTTTTAGCGGCAAGCGTATTAGGCCTAATTTTACGCCACTTTTTTGATAATCAACCGATTTATGCGTTAGTGCTAGGTGCAGTGTCATTCGTACTCGCAGCAATTGCTGTACTGCGCGTTAAGCAACAATAATAAGGACACACCATGAAAAAATTTAATCTTATTACAGCAAGCTTGTTAGCGTTAGGTTTAACTGCTTGTAGTTCAGAGCAATCAGTTAATACATCAGTTGAGCAGGTTTCTGCGCCTGGAGCTCCGGGTGTGGAGCCTTTTTGGGCTTACTCAGGTAAAACAGGTATTGGTACATCATATGAGCAATACCAAGACGGCCACTATAGCGATGCAGCTGCTACAGGCAAAGTATCTAAAGTTTGGTTTTCAATCGCGAAAGGCATGATCACAGAAACCATGTTTGGTTTAATTCACCAAGCACAAATCAAAGATATGCAGTTTGTTGTAGTCGGTAAAGACTTTACTGTAACAGAAAGCGATGATCTGGATGTGAGCATTGATTATTTATACAAAGACGACACGGGTCGCCCATTATCGCTTGCTTACAAAGTAGTAAGTAAAGATAAACAAGGTCGGTTCACTTTAGAAAAACATATCTTTACAGATCCAAACGGCCAAACATTGTTTGTTCGCAGCGTATTTAATACTGATCTTGACGGTGTGAAAGCCTACGTTAATGTAAATCCTTATATTGATAACAATGGCTTAGATGATTTTGCAAAAGTGACCGACAAGGGTCTAGTTGCTTGGCAAGATGAAAACTTTTTATCTTTACAAGCCGCTCAACCATTTAAGCAAGCAAGCGTTGGCTTTACAGGTGTGAGTGATGGTTTAAAAGAGTTAAAAGCATCACAATCATTATCAGCGACTTACCAAAATACCGGTAATCAGTCGGGAAATGTAAGCTTACTTGCAGAGCTGGGCGAAGTATCAAAAAACACCACCTTTGATTTAGCTTTAAGCTTTGGTAACTCTGAAGCTGCAAGCTTCAAAGAAGGTCAAGCAAGTTTAAACCAAGGCTACCAAAAAGTACTTGCGGCATATAACGGTGAGGGCGCTGCAATTGGTTGGCAAGACTACTTATCAAGCCTTGAGCCTTTGAGCACACTATCTAATAGCACCGCTGATAATGGTAAGTTGCTCTACACCAGCGCCATGGTGTTAAAAGCGCAAGAAGATAAAACTCATGCCGGTGCTTTAATTGCGTCACTGTCTAACCCTTGGGGTGAAACAGTATCAGCTAAAACAGGTTCTACCGGTTATAAAGCGGTTTGGGTACGTGATTTCTATCAAGTAGCAATGGCATTTATGGCCATGGGTGATACACGCACTGCTAAAACGGCGTTTGAATATTTAGAAAAAGTACAAGTAACAGATAACACACCAGGTAATGGTGGTGACACGGGTTGGTTCTTACAAAAGACGCATGTTGATGGTGAGCTTGAGTGGGTAGGTGTGCAGCTTGACCAAACAGCAATGCCAATTATGTTAGCGTGGAAACTACATCAAGCAGGCGTACTTAGCGATCAAGAACTGACAGATTGGTATGGCAAAATGTTAAAGCCAGCTGCTGATTTCTTGGTTGACGGTGGTCTTGCGAAAATTCTTTGGAACGACACACAAATTACACCACCCGCAACACAACAAGAGCGCTGGGAAGAACAAAATGGCTTCTCACCTTCAACAACAGCTGCAGTTGTTGCAGGCCTTGTGACAGCTGCTGATATTGCTAAAAAAGCAGGCGACACCAAAAATGCAGAGCGTTACCTAGCAACGGCTAAAACCTACAACAGTGAAATTGAAAGCACCATGTTTACGACTCAAGGTAACCTTAAGTCTGAAAATAGCGATGGCGAATATTTCATTCGTATTGGTCAAGACAAAGATCCAAACTCATCAACTACACTTAACGCTAATAATGGTCGTGAAGGCTTTGATAAAAAACAAATCCTTGATGGTGGTTTCTTAGAGCTTGTACGTTATGGTGTTCGTGATGCACTTGCGCCAAGTATTGTAAAAACATTACCAGAGTACGATGACGAAACCTTAGTTGATAACCTGCAAGTACGTTACACCTTTAATTTTGCTGATGGCTCAGGTTCATTCCCAGGCTACCGCCGCTATGGTAACGATGGTTACGGTGAAGATGAAGTGACAGGCAACAACTATGCCGAAGGTGGTAACAACACCCCTGGTCAACGTGGTCGTGTATGGCCGTTTTTCACAGGTGAGCGTGGTCACTATGAAATCGCCGCTGCAAACGCAAGCAATAGCCTTGATGCGATAAAGCAACAAGCTATTAAAGACACCTATGTAAAAGGCATGGAAGCATTTGCTAATGAAGGGATGATGTTACCTGAACAAGTTTGGGATGGCGTAGGTAACAATAAAGCAGGCTATCAGCTAGGTGAGGGGACAAACTCAGCCACACCGCTTGCTTGGACTCATGCTGAATACATCAAGTTACTTCGCTCAGTGAGCGACAAACAAGTATGGGATCACTACCCAGTTATTGAAGATGCGTTAAAGTAATTTTGCTAACGCAGTAACACAAAAGCCACGGCACTCGCCGTGGCTTTTGTTTTTTAACATTGTTAATCTCTAAGGAGGGCATTATATATTCTTGGTAACTTGATTATTACTACTCTGTTTATTATTGATTTAGCTAAAGAACACCCCAAATTAACTATGCTCGAACTTTTAAGGGATTAAATAAATGATTAGAACAGCATTATTATTATCTACATTACTTGTATTTAACGTCAAAGCAGATGACTTTTATAGTCAACTTGTTCAAGCCGCTAAGGAGCGAACAAATCACTCCGTTATTTATGACGGAAGCTATAAAAGAATTGCTTATCCAAATGGTGATGTACCTGCCACTATTGGTGTGTGTACTGATGTCATAATTCGCAGTTATAGGGCACTCGGAACTGATTTACAAGTACTCGTTCATGAGGACATGCGTGATAACTTTACTTTATATCCATCAAACAGGATATGGGGTCTAACAAAGCCTGATTCAAATATTGATCACCGGCGTGTTCCTAACTTACAGCATTTCTTTAAACGACATGGGCATAGTCTGAATATAAGTGAAGACGCGAGCAATTATAAGGGGGGAGATATTGTCACTTGGATGCTGCCTGGCAACTTACCTCATATTGGAATAGTGACTGATGAACTATCAAGAGATAAAAAAAGGCCACTGATTGTGCACAACATAGGTGCAGGGCCTGTACTCGAAGATATGTTATTTAGTTATAAAATAACAGGGCATTATCGTTATAAACCTTAACCGTTATAAATCTTAAACCCTAACATTTACACTGGGCTTCAATTACTTACAATTTTAATATACATTTAAGGTAACTGTTTGAACCTGTAATAGGTAAGCCTAATTTTAACTTCAAAGGGATTTATATGAAAACTGTTAGTACATTCATTACCAGCTTTTTAGTACTTTTTACGACGACTGCTTTTGCTTCACAGGGAGTTGTGATTGAGAAGTCTGATAAATTTACTGAACTGTCA
Organism: Pseudoalteromonas sp. CO133X; assembly: GCA_004208945.1. Taxonomy (GTDB): domain Bacteria; phylum Pseudomonadota; class Gammaproteobacteria; order Enterobacterales; family Alteromonadaceae; genus Pseudoalteromonas. The sequence continues at coordinate 134,245 of SGPE01000009.1, forward strand.
AAAGGCTTTAAGGTAAGTATCAGAACTGGCCCTACAAAAAACGCTAAAATTTATGACTTTTCGACAAATAAAATAACCGTCGCTGATGAGCATGGTGCGCCTTTTCAACGTTACTATTTGCAACTTGCCACAGCCGATAGAGAGTGGGCTAAGGAAATCGTTATGTTTGATGATAAAACGAATGTAATTGACTTAAATGCACTACTTTTTGGTCAATTGATAGATACGTCGAAACTGAAAAAATTAGACTCAGCGCATGCTTTTTCTTTTTATAATCGTCTTGAACGTATTCTTTCGCAAGAATATGGCACATTTGAACAGGTGTACAAAGGTGGCCTTGCTGACTATCTCAATTATATGTCGATAGAGGCAGGTTTTGATAATTACATAGCAAGAACAGGTATAGCGGGTGATAAACTCACACAAGCACTTAAAGAAGTAAAAATGCCGCCTTTGGTTGAACACCAACAATTAATGACTGAGTTTATTAAAGCTGTAAATCAAAAGGACAAAACCTGGTTGTTGGCTCAACAAAGACCTAATTCTTCACAGCGAGACTCGGGAGTTTATGCGCGCGGTTTAAACGTACTGTTTGAGTACTTTGATAGTATTGGTAATCCTACAAAGTTTAACATTATACGAGAAACAGAGGGCCGTTCTTTTGATCTTAATTCGAATAAATACTTTATTATTGAATTGCTTGAACATAAAGGCCGACGAGAAAAAATAGAGATGGAGTTTATGTTTGTGGATACTTATGGTGGTCGCTTTATCGCTGAATACGACATTACAGGTGTGCATTTTCGTTAAGTAACGTTTTTAAGTAAAGCAGAAAAGCCGCAGGTTACGAAAACGTGCGGCTTTGATATTTACTTACAGCCCCGCTTTTTTAGCGCGAGCAGCGTGTAGCTTTTTATAACTATCAATTAAACGCTGATGCCTATCCAAGCCTTCAAGCTTCATGCTGGTTTCTGTTAAACCATAAAACATTACATCGCCGTTGATTGAGCCAACGACGGCATCCATGGTGTCTTGACCAAACATACGGGTGAAGCTGTGAATGTAATCTTCAATCTCTAGGTCATCGCTTAGTGCTACTTCTAATGTGGCGTGCATTGCTTGATAGAATAAGCCACGTTCAACAATGGTGTTGTCGTTGTATTGTAAGAAGGCTTCAACTAGCTCCATTGCTGCTTCTAAATCACCAAGTGCTAGGTAAATAAGTAGTTTTAGCTCAAGGATTGTTAATTGGCCCCACACTGTGTTTTCATCAAACTCAATGCCGATTAAAGTGATGATATCAATGTAGTTATCAAGTTCACTTTGTTCAAGACGTTCAACGAGATCAGCAAGTTGATCTTCTGATAAGCGATGCAGATTTAAGATATCTTCGCGGAAGTTTAGCGCTTTATTGGTATTGTCCCAGATTAAGTCTTCTACAGGGTACACTTCTGAGTAATCAGGCACTAAAATGCGACACGCTGTACCAAGATCTGAGAACTCAGCAATGTAAGCTTCTTTGCCTAGGCTTTCTAAGATACCGAATAAGCTAGCTGTTTCTTCTTCATTGCTGCCTGAGAAATCCCACTCAACAAAATCATAATCGTGTTTAGCGCTGAAGAAGCGCCATGAGATAACACCAGTTGAATCAATAAAGTGCTCTACAAAGTTTTCAGGCTCAGAGACCGCCATGCTATTAAACGTTGGCTTAGGTACATCGTTTAAGCCTTCAAAGCTTCTGCCTTGCAACAGTTCAGTTAAGCTGCGCTCTAATGCAACTTCAAAACTTGGGTGCGCACCAAAAGAGGCAAATACACCGCCTGTTTTAGGATTCATGAGTGTTACGCACATCACAGGGAACTGACCACCTAGCGAGGCATCTTTTACAACAACAGGGAAACCTTGTTCTTCAAGCCCTTTGATACCCGCTACAATGCTTGGGTACTTGTTTAATACCGCTTCAGGTACGTCAGGTAAAACAATTTCTTGCTCGATAATTTGGCGCTTAACGGCACGCTCGAAAATTTCAGATAAACATTGTACTTTTGCCTCGGCAAAGTTGTTACCTGCGCTCATACCATTACTTAAGAATAAGTTTTCGATAAGGTTTGAAGGGAAGTAAACCGTTTCACCGTCTGACTGTCGAACATATGGAATAGAGCAAATACCACGCTCTTTATTGCCAGAGTTGGTATCGATTAAGTGTGAACCACAAAGCTCACCCTCTGGATTATAAATTTCACGGGTATAGTCATCTAAAATGCCCTCAGGGAGTGAGTCATCGTCGGTGAGTGCAAACCATTTTTCATTTGGGTAATGAACAAACTCGCTATTGGCAATGTCTTCGCCTAAAAACTGGTCGTTATAGAAGAAGTTACAGTTTAAGCGCTCAATAAACTCACCTAAAGCCGAACATAGCGCGCTTTCTTTCGTTGCACCTTTACCATTGGTAAAACACATTGGTGACGCTGCATCACGAATATGGAGTGACCATACATTTGGCACAATATTACGCCAAGAAGAGATCTCGATTTTCATCCCTAACTCTTCAAGGATAGCCGTCATATTAGCGATGGTTTCTTCAAGCGGTAAATCTTTACCTAAAATAAAGGTATTGTTTTCATCATCTGGTTTTGCCATTAGCATCGCTTGCGCGTCAGCTTCAATGTTTTCAACGGTATCGATCTTAAACTCAGGGCCTGTTTGAATAACGCGTTTTACTGTACAACGTTCAACAGAGCGTAAAATACCCGTGCGATCTTTCTCCGATAGGCTTTCTGGTAACTCAACCTGAATTTGAAAAATTTGGTTATAGCGGTCTTCAGGGTCAACAATGTTATTTTGCGCAACGCGAATACCATCAGTCGGGATATCACGTGAATTACAATATACTTTAATAAAGTAAGCCGCGCACAACGCAGAAGACGCCAAAAAGTAATCGAATGGGCTAGGCGCTGAGCCATCACCTTTGTAGCGAATAGGTTGGTCTGCAATGACAGAGAAGTCATCAAACTTGGCTTCAAGTCTGAGGTTGTCGAGAAAATTAACTTTAATTTCCATTAAAAAATTCCACCTTTGTGCGCGTTGCATGCAAAAGCCGTAAATGGCTTTGCACTGCGTTTTCATCATAATGGTGCAATTATCTGCTTTTTCGAAGTAATAGTCTTGGGTAAATCGAAAAAAAAGCAATTTTATTAGTTTATTGTTTTTAAAAGCTGCAATTTAGGGTAAATACAAAGGAGTTATCGCTACATAATAACTTATACACTCGAGCCACGAATGATCAATCTTGGTGGGAGTAGGGTGCTCTCCACTTGTTCTCCGCGAATTAATTTAAGCAAGTTATCAACTAACATTTGCCCTGCTAAGGTTGTATCTTGCTGAATTGTGGTCAACGGAGGGTTGACGAAATTAGCGATTGAAATGTTGTCAAAGCCAACCACGTGAACATCATCAGGCACTTTAATTTTTGCTTCTTTTAAAGCGCGAATAGCACCAATGGCAATCAGGTCGCTGGCAGCAAATAGTGAGTTAAAGCGAATATTATTTGCTATAAGTGAGCGGGTAGCATGATAGCCTGACTCTTCTGTAGAAATAGCATTAGCCATTTTACGTTCGTTAAGTTTTATGCCTTTTGCTAAAAATGCATCTTTAAAGCCTTGGTAGCGGGCAAAAAACTCCGGGCTATGCTCAGAAGCATCGCCGATAAATGCACAATCAGTTCTACCGGTTGCAAGTAAATGTTCTGCTGCTAATTTACCACCGCCGTAGTTATCGCAGCTCACCGTTAAATCTGGGCGGTTATCAACACTTGCACCCCAGCATACGAACTTAGTATTTTGTTCAATAAGGGTTCTAAACTTAGGCTGGTAATCTAAGTAGTCACCATAGCCTAATAAGATCAGACCATCTGCACGGTGGCTATCTTCGTAGTCAGCTTGCCAATCTGAGCTACTTGATTGAAAAGACACAAGCAGATCATAGCCTTCTTTTGCACAGGCTCGAGTGATACTACCAAGCATAGCTAAAAAGAATGGGTTTATTTGTGATTCGTCTGATGTAGGGTCTTCAAATAACAAAAGCGCGAGGGTACTACTTTGCTGTGTTCTGAGGTTACTAGCGTTTTTATCTACTTTGTAATTAAGTTGTTTGGCGACTTCATGAACACGTCGGCGCGTTTCTTCATTAACCAAAGGGCTATTTCGAAGTGCTCGTGACACAGTTGACTGAGAAACACCTGCATAATGTGCGATGTCAAAAGATGTCGCTTTACCTTTCATAGGGTATTAATTCCAAAGCAATAGTGATGATTTGTAACGGCCATTTTCGGCTATTTAATATTTTTTTCAAGCTATTTGTGATAAGTCGTTTTTATCTGTAAATGATCACGTTACAGAGTCATTTTTTGACGTAGCATCACAACGTTAAACGGGCTCAATAAGCAAGTACTTCGTTGTAAAATACGTATGCAAAGGCAAATATTTAAAATTTTTATTGATTCAATGCTGACACCGGTGTCATAATGTCGATGTTTTATCATTTTGTTGTCAAAACGTATTTGGCTGCCCATTCATTTGGGCAGCATTTTTTTAATACTAAAGATAGTTGCTTTGAGTTAATAACTCAAAGGTTATCTTGAACAGTGGCTTTGCCATTGAAAACTATAAAAATAAGCGGCAAACAGCTTAGACACATAGAGAAAACATAATGAACACACAGTCTAACACCGATTTTGATCCTATCCTTGTTGCCGATATTGGCGGCACAAATGCGCGCTTTGCTTTAATCACTGATTTTAATGAACATACAAATCAATTTGTCATTGAGCATAACCTTAAATTTCCAAGTGCAGATTTTGGTTCCCTAGAAAGTGCCATTGAGCACTATTTCAGTCAAATATCATATGCAAAGCCAAACAGAGCGTGTTTAGCTGTTGCAGGCCCAATTAAAGCGGGCCAAGTCCATTTAACTAATTTAGGTTGGCATTTTAGCGTTGAAAACCTAAAAACTAAATTTGCATTCACTCAGCTAGAAGTTATCAATGATTTTGCTGCATTTGCCTATGCAGCGCCTTATTTGGATGATTCACAAAACGTAGCTGTTAAAGCAGGGCAAGCAGACAACAATGCCAATATTGCCGTGATGGGGCCTGGCACAGGCTTTGGTGCTGCATGCTTGGTGCGTACTTCGCAAGGCAGCGCAGTACTTAGTTGTGAAGCGGGGCATATTACCCTTGCAGCGGTTACAGAGTTAGATCGCCAGTTAATCACCGAGCTTAAAAAGCAATTAAATCATGTGTCAGTAGAAACTGTTTTTTCGGGCCCAGGTATAGCGCATTTATATAAAGCGATGGCAGCCGTTAAAGGCGTTGCAGTAAAAAACCTTGATGCAGCACAGATCAGTGAGCTTGCAACAACAGGACAATGTGATATCTGCGATGCAACCCTTAATCAATTTTGTGATTGGGTTGGCAGTGTTGCAGGTGATTTATCCCTTACATTTGGTGCTCTAGGTGGTGTATTTATTGGCGGTGGTATTTTACCTCGTATGCAACAACGTTTACTATCTAGCCGATTTGTTGAGCGCTTTGCAGACAAAGGCATTATGTCGCAATATACTTCACAGATACCTGTAACCTTGGTAACACAAGATAATATTCCGCTAGTTGGTGCTGCTGCGTGTTTACACGTTAGTAGTCGAGCTTAATTGGAGCGGACTGGATGATTATCGTATGAAAAAAGTAACCATTAATAGCGTCGCAAGCTACGCCGGTGTATCTAAAAAAACAGTGTCTCGCGTGCTCAACAATGAGCCTAACGTGAGTGATGCTACCCGAGAAAAAGTACTAAAAGTATTTAAAGAGCTAGATTACACACCAAACCCAATCGCCCGTGGCTTAGCGCAAAACCGCAGTTTTATTATTGGTTGTTTGTATGATAACCCAAGTAAAAGCTATATCACTCGCGTACAAACTGGTGCGCTGGCAGCATGCCATGACCATAATTACAATTTATTGATCCACCCATGTGAACTTCGTGGGCAAGACCTAATTAACAATATTGAACAACTTCTTCAAACATCGCGTTTAGATGGTATTGTATTAACACCGCCATTTTCTGATTTTCCAGAGCTTGTCACTTTTTTAAAATCGAAAAAAATCCCTTATGCGCGCGTTGCATCTGCAGTTCTTGAAGATGATTCTATTTCTGTGCGCAGCAATGATGAGCAAGGTGCGTTTGAAATAACAGAGCATTTAATTAAATTAGGTCATAAAGAAATCGCTTTCATTAAAGGTCACCCAGATCACAGTGCGACAGAGCAGCGCTTCAAAGGTTATCGCCGTGCGCTTGCTTCTAATGGTATTGAATTTAATGAACGTTTAGTAGAAGAGGGTAACTTTAGTTATCACTCTGGTGTTGATAGTGCTCGTACAATTCTTGATTTAGAGCCGCGCCCAACGGCAGTCTTTGCATCAAACGATTATATGGCGGCTGCAGTACTTAAACTAGCAACACAAATGCAATTAAAAGTGCCTGATGATATTTCAATTGCCGGTTTTGATAACGCACCCATTGCACGTCATATTTGGCCTGGACTAACAACTATTGCGCAACCAGTTGAAGAAATGACCCACCAAGCGGTTACACAACTAATTAGTCATATTAGTGAGCCACAAGAAACACCTTATCAGGTAACGCTTGAAGCAAAACTAATTACCCGCGAGTCAACAGCTGCAATTAAATAAAATTCAATTTGTTTTTTCACAGTAGCCCGAGATTGAGTGACGCTTTCTCGGGCTTTTTTTATGTAAATTCCTTCCTTGGTTGTTTTTATATAACCGCCTGAATTTTAAGTGTTATATTTCTATTTTTCGAAGTTAAAGTGGAACTTTAAACATAACTTGAGCATGAATTTTACTCATAGTTAGCTAAAATAGTGTTGTTCATTATTTGGTCATTTAAAAAAATTAAACTAAATTTAACAGATAAGGTTGACACCGGTGTCACAGTCATGAGTTAATACAGTGACACCGGTGTCAGGTTGGTTGTGAGAGACAGCCTGTCAGCGTACCTTTGAACGGGTAAATCAAAGATGCTCAGTGCAATTATTTTCGTGGAGTCTGTAATTGTCACTGAGCCTTTATCCTCTAACTATAGAGATGAGTCGAATTTATATGTTGCATCCTCGTATCCAAGAAGTCACCGAACGCGTTATTGAACGTAGTAAAGAGACCCGCCAAGCTTATTTAGATCGTATCGCGCACGCAAAAAAACAAACAAGAGTACGTGCCGGCTTAGGTTGCGGTAATATTGCACACGTTATGGCTGCTTGTAGCAGCGATGACAAAGCTCGTTTAAAAGCAGATGAGCAACCAAATTTAGCGATTATTAATGCTTACAACGATATGCTTTCTGCGCATGTGCCTTACAAAGAATATCCTGATTTAATAAAAACTATTGCTACCAAGTACGATGCAACAGCACAAGTTGCTGGTGGCGTGCCTGCAATGTGTGACGGTGTTACTCAAGGCCGTGACGGTATGGAGCTTTCATTGTTCTCACGTGATGTGATTGCAATGTCTACTGCGGTTTCTTTATCACACGACGTGTTCGACGGTGTTTTCTGTTTAGGTGTGTGTGACAAGATTGTCCCAGGACTGTTAATTGGTGCCTTATCTTTTGGTCATTTACCAACGTATTTCTTACCAGCAGGTCCAATGCAATCGGGTATCCCGAATAAAGAAAAAGCTCGTGTTCGTCAAAAATTTGCACAAGGCTTAGTAAGTCGTGAAGAGTTATTAGAAGCTGAAAGCGCGTCTTATCACAGTGCAGGTACCTGTACTTTCTACGGTACGGCAAACTCGAATCAAATGTTAATGGAAATCATGGGCTTACATTTACCAGGTAGCTCTTTCATTAACCCTTACACAGAACTACGTGATGGTTTAACAGGTCATGCTGTCGAAACCATGTTAAAGCAGTTAATTGATACAAAAGACGCTAACTGTCTTGCTGATGTAGTGAGTGAAAAAACGATTATTAATGGTTTAGTTGGCTTGTTATCAACAGGCGGCTCAACGAACCACGCAATCCACCTAGTAGCAATTGCGAAAGCAGCGGGTGTAATCCTTACTTGGAAAGACATGGCTGACTTATCAGAAGTTGTGCCACTTCTTACGCGTATCTATCCGAATGGTTCAGCAGATGTGAACCACTTCCAAGCTGCCGGCGGTATGGGCTTCTTAATGAAGCAACTACTTAGCAAAGGTTACTTACACAACGACGTGAAAACCATTGTGGGTGATGGCCTAGAAGCATACACCACAGAGCCAATGTTAGATAAAGACTCATCAGTGATCATGACAAACAGCACAGGCCCAAGCAAAGTTAAATGGGTGGCGTGCCCTGAAAAGTCACACGATGAAGAAGTGTTACGTCCGATTGATAACCCGTTTAGCAAGCAGGGTGGTTTACAGCTTCTAACAGGTAACCTTGGCAAAGCCGTTATCAAAGTTTCTGCAGTGGCTGAGTCCCATCAAATTGTATCTGCACCGGCTAAAGTATTTAGCTCACAAGGTGAGTTACAAGAAGCGTATAGCCGCGGTGAATTAAACACAGACTTTATTGCTGTAATTAAAGAGCAAGGTCCAAAAGCGAAAGGTATGCCTGAGCTTCACAAATTAACGCCAGTAATGGCAACACTGCAAGACCAAGGCTACAAAGTGGCGATTGTCACAGACGGTCGTATGTCGGGTGCATCAGGTAAAGTGCCTGCTGCTATTCACTTAGCACCAGAAGCGGTTGAAGGTGGTGTAATCGCAAAAATTCACGAAGGTGATTTAGTGACCCTTGATGCACCAGCGGGTGTATTGAAAGTACATGTAAGCGATGAAGAATTAGCAAAACGTGAATTACAACTTAGCCAGCCAAGCCAAACATACGGTACAGGCCGAGAGTTATTTGCAGGTTTCAGAAATATAGTAAGTAGTGCAGACCTTGGCGCAAGTGCCTTTGGTTTAGAATAATAATACGCCGTTACTGGGCTATGAGGAACATACAATGAGCATTGAGAAAATTTTATCATCGGCACCTGTGGTACCGGTTGTTGTTATCGAAAAACTTGAAGATGCAGCACCCCTTGCACGTGCGCTTTATAACGGTGGCTTAAAAGCATTAGAAATTACTTTACGTACGCCGATTGCGGCAGAAGCTGTAAAGCTAATGAAAGAAGCCGTACCAGAAGCATACGTTGGTACAGGTACCGTTGTTGATAAAGCGACATTTAATGCATCTGTTGAAGCCGGTGCTGATTTCATGGTTAGCCCAGGTGTAAACGACGAATTATTAGCACTGGCTAAAGAGACTGATATTCCATTTTTGCCTGGTGCAGCAACACCAAGTGAAGTAATGAAATTAGCAAGCCATGGCTTTAAGTTCTTAAAGTTCTTCCCTGCAGAAGCGGCGGGTGGCACTGCAATGCTTAAATCAATTGGTGGTCCTTTACCACAAGTAACTTTTTGCCCTACGGGTGGCATTAGCCTTGAAACAGCGCCTAACTACCTCGCACTTGAAAACGTTATCTGCGTAGGTGGTACTTGGATGTTAGATAAACAACTTATTGAAAACAAAGACTGGCAAGCCATTGAAGCGCTTGCTCGCCAAGCAAGTGAAGTAAAATAATTAACGGGAGATATTAGAATGATTAATGTTGCAATTAATGGCTATGGACGTATCGGTCGTAACGTATTACGTGCTCTTTACGAGTCAGCTCAAAACAACGAAATCAAAATCGTTGCAATCAACGATTTAGCACCAGCAAATGTTAACGCGCATTTAACTCAATTTGACTCAGTACACGGTCAATTTTCTCAAAAAGTAACACTTGCTGAAAACACCATGCTAATTGGTAATGATGAAATTACGCTTACGCAAGAGCGTGATCCTGCAAACCTGCCTTGGAAAGCATTAAACGTAGATATCGTTTTAGAATGTACAGGTTTATTCACTTCACGTGACGCAGCGGCTAAACACATTGAAGCAGGTGCTAAAAAAGTAATCGTTTCTGCGCCTGGTACTGACATGGATGCAACCGTTGTTCATGGTGTTAACAGCGACGTATTAAACGCTGACAGCAACATCATTTCGAACGCATCGTGTACAACAAACTGTTTAGCGCCGATTGCAAAAGCAATCAACGACACAGTAGGTATTGAGCAAGGTAGCATGACGACAATTCATGCCTACACAAACGATCAAAACTTATCTGACGTTTATCACCCAGACTTATACCGTGCACGTAGCGCAACTCAGTCGATGATCCCAACTAAAACAGGTGCTGCTAAAGCAGTTGGCCTAGTGCTTCCTGAACTTGCGGGTAAACTTGACGGCATGGCAGTACGTGTACCAACAATCAACGTTTCTTTAGTAGACTTAACGTTCGTTGCTAAGCGTGAAACAACTGCAGCAGAAATCAACGAAGTAGTTAAAGCAGCATCAGAAGGTGCAATGCAAGGTATTCTTGAGTATAACGAGCTACCGCTTGTTTCTATCGACTTTAACCACAACCCAGCGTCTTCAATCTTTGATTCTACACAAACTAAAGTAGATGGTAAGCTAGTTAAAGTAATGGCTTGGTATGATAACGAGTGGGGTTTCTCAAACCGCATGTTAGACCAAGTTAAAGCGCTAGGTCAGTTCTTATAAGATTAGGTTCTTATATAGATCAGTAAAAGTTTAAGCTTTATCCAACAAAGCCACGCTTATCGTGGCTTTTTTGGTTTTAGTGCTTAGTTACTTCCTTAATATGGATTGATATAAATACTAATCTATTTAATTTTTCTGTAAATTTTAAAAATAATGTTAAATGTTAAAAGGGGAAAGACAGTAACAATGGCATAAAACATAGATTGCCTAGTATCCAAAGGTGATGAGAGCCAGTGATATGTTATGGCTGAAAAAATTATAAAATAGATTGTTAAGTTAATTATTTTTATCATTATCCGACGCTCGTTGCTTTTTTAGCAAGTAGGACAAATAGTTTAAGTAAATAATAATTATTACTCCTGTTGAGAAGAAAGTAATATTTTGCAGCATGTCAGTGGAAGAGTGTAGCCACCCTAAAATGGCAATCATCTCAATCAAAAATACCCCTGCTATTAATTTTATAATGTATTTCATTGTAAATTAGGCGTGATTATTAATAATGCTGACACTTTTTACTCCTTTAAAAACCGTTTGCTCAGTTCATTAATAAGGCTACGTAGTTCCTTTTTTAAAGTCAATTGTATCAAACATTAAGGTATGGCTTTGTTAGGTTTCAATTGATGATATTAGAGACTGGGATTATTATCTTAATTCGGGGACATGTAGGCTCTTTTGAATTTAAAGCTATACAAGATGTGGGTTCATTGTTATTAATTTACAATAAAAAGAAAGAAAGGTTAATTTTTTTAGAAAATGAGATGAATAGGGTGATTAAAGAGCTTATTTAATCTAAGTGAAGCTTAGACTTCTTGGGCTTCAGTAACTTTTAATAGGATTTATTTATAACTGCTTATCTCAATGAGAACTCGTTAACTTTTCCATAAGGGCTATTTAGGGAGCAATGTGCTTTGCTAATTTTTCAATATTATTATAATGTTTAGTGAACCAAATAATGAAGCCTTTTACATAAGCTACAATAATTAATTTAATGTATAAACATAAGGAGGGTAGTCTTTTGAAAATGTTAAAGAATCTAGAAAATTTAAAGAAAAATGGTGAGTTGTTAGGATTATCTAATTTAACTTTCATCCCTAAAAACAGTGTTAGATATGATGCTGGAAACGGTTTTGTGACTGAAGATATAGCAACCTTTAAGAAAAAATACGAGACTAAGATCACCCAGTTGAAGCTTGAAATGTTTTAGCTGGATCTTTAAATTTGTCAGAAAGTGGAAATAACATCAATGTGGTCATCAGAGAATGACTAACTGATTACTTAAATCTACTTTTTTGCATATTATTATCTTTCCCTAATTTGAGATACTCTATAAATTGGTAAGCTAGATGTCTATAGTTTAGGGGAAGTCCAAAGATCACACAGGGCAATGCTTGCTTAGCTGATATTTTTTCCTAAAAGCTTCTGTGCTATGCTGCGATAAATTTTTAAATGGATTTTTGTGTTATGTCTCGTCTTTCGCAACGAGTGTTCCGCGCTGAACAATTCCAGATCGGTGAAGGCAATATTAGTGGCTATATTGCGTGCTTTTTGGCTATTTTATCCTGTTTAGGGGTTTTAGCGTTTCACTTTCCTGAGTACTTAACGACGCCAGAGCTCAGACAAAATTACAGTGTTGAGTTTTTACGTCAGCTAATGTTTGTGGCATTAATTATTTCGGGCAGTTTAGGGCTCTTGAATTTTGTTCGTAATACTAATAAACGACTCGGTGCAACGGCTTGGTTTTTTATCGTTGTGGCAATTGCGTTTGGTGGGCCGAATGTTGAAGTGGGCGACTTCAGAGATAACACGCCGTATTTAGGGCTAGATTGGTTTATTCTTGATTTACTTGGCTCTACACTCATTTTTATCTTAATAGAAAAGCTTTTACCGCATCGTAAGGAGCAAAAGATCCTCCGCTCTGAGTGGCAAGGTGATTTGAACCATTTCTTTGTAAATCATTTAATTATCGGTTTTGTACTGCTTGCTACTAACCAGTTTGTGCATCATGCATTTGGTTGGGCGGTATCAGAGACTGTGCAAGGCTTTATTGTACAAATGCCGTTTCTTTTACAACTGTTTTTGATTATTTTAGTAGCCGATTTAATGCAGTATTTTGTGCATCGTGCTTATCATGAAGTGCCACTGCTTTGGCGTTTTCATGCTGTACATCACAGTGCAAAAGAAATGGATTGGTTGGCAGGCTCTCGACAGCATATTTTAGAAATTTTAGTCACCCGAAGTTTAGTGCTCACACCGATTTTTGTGTTAGGTTTTCCATCTGAAGTGATTAGCCTTTATGTGATTATTGTCGGTTTTCAGGCTGTGTTTAACCATGCTAACGTTAGAGTGAAGTTTGGCTGGTTAAGGTATGTGATTGTTACACCACAATTTCATCATTGGCACCATTCTTCAGATAAAGCAGCTATCGACAGAAACTATGCCGCGCACTTTTCGTTTTTAGATTATTTGTTAGGTACCGCTGTAAAAGGCCAAGCTGAATGGCCCGATAAATACGGGGTGGTTGGTGACTACATGCCTGAAGGCATGCTTAGGCAGCAGCTATTTCCTTTTAAAAAACAAAAGTAATCGCTAGGTTATTTAACGGCTAAACTATTAGCCGTTAAATAATATGACATTAAAATTGTGCGTTGTGATAAACGTTTTGTACGTCGTCACAGTCTTCTAGCATGGCTAAAAAGCGCTCCATGACTTCAACGTCTTCACCTTCAATTGGTGCTTCTACTTGTGGCACAAAAGCAATTAGATCTTCGTGGAAATCAGTAATGCCCATTTCTTCAAGTGCTGTGCGGGTGTTGTTGTATTCTGTGTGTGGCGCGAATACGGTGACTTTACCGTCTTCAACTTCTACATCAGTTACATCTACATCAGCCATCATTAGTGCTTCTAAAACAGCTTCGTCATCATCACCATCAAATACAAAAATAGCGAGGTGATCAAATAAGTGTGATACTGAATTTTGTGCGCCAATTTTTGCATTTGCTTTTGTAAAACAAACACGTACGTCAGCGAAGGTACGTTTGTTATTGTCGGTTAAGCAGTCAACAATGATCATACAGTTGCCTGGGCCGTAACCTTCGTAGCGAGTTGCTACGTAATCTTCGCCGCCACCGCCTTTGGCTTTATCGATTGCACGCTCGATTACGTGCGTAGGTACTTGGTCTTTCTTCGCACGCTCAATTAAGCGACGAAGCGCTAAGTTGCCATCGGGATCAACACCACCATTCTTAGCGCAGATATAAATTTCTTTTCCGTACTTTGAATAAACTTTGGTTTTTGCACCCGCAGTTTTTGCCATTGAGTCTTTTTTGTTTTGATAAGCTCTGCCCATCTGCGTGTTGCCTTTTTGTTATAGATAAAAATAAAGCGGTTATTCTAATCATTTAACCTACTAGTTAACAGTGTTTATTCTTCGCTTTGCTGTAACTGCCACATTCGTGCGTATTCACCATTCGCTGCAAGCAGTTGATGGTGCTGACCTTGTTCAACAACCTGTCCTTGTTTCATCACAATAATTTTGTCTGCGTCAGTAACTGTTGATAAACGATGTGCAATCACTAAGCTGGTGTGCCTTTGTGCGACTTCACGCATCGCACTAAGAATGGCTTGCTCTGAATGCGAATCTAGCGCCGATGTTGCTTCATCAAATAATAAAATCGGTGAACCTTTTAAAATGGCTCTGGCTATTGCAATGCGCTGCTTTTCACCGCCCGACACTTTTAAACCGCGCTCACCAACAAGGGTTTTATCGCCTTTATCTAGGCTTGCAATAAATCCATCTAAGTGGGCAAGGCTTATCGCTTTATCAATTTCATCTTCGCTTGCTGTTGGATTTCCGTAGGCGATGTTTTCGCGAATGCTGGTATTAAATAGCACGGTATCTTGCGGTACGATGGCAATAGCTTGGCGCAAACTTTCAAGTGTTACTGTGTTGATTGCTTGCTCATCGATATAAATTTTGCCCGCATCCACATCATAAAAGCGGTAGAGCAGGCGGCTTAGAGTGCTTTTACCTGCGCCACTGGCACCCACAATCGCCACTTTGCTGCCAGAAGTAACTTCAAAACTTAAGTTATTTAAAATCGGCCGTTGTTTGTCGTAACTAAACGACACATTTTCAAATCGAATGGCTGCTTTTGTTGTATTTAATGGTTTTGCATCTTTGTCATCGCTAATGGCGGCTTTTCGATTTAACAGCCCCAGCATATTTTCAAGATCAGTCAGCGCCCGGCGTATTTCACGATAAACAAAGCCTAAAAAGTTAAGCGGCAAGAATAGCTGAATCATGTAAGCATTGATCATCACAAGCTCACCTATTGTCAGCTCTTTATTGACCACTGAGCTGGCACCTAGCCACATTAGCGCTGTAATAGCCGCGGCAATAATAAGCGCTTGCCCTGAATTAAGCGCCAGTAATGATAAACGATTTTTTAGCCTTGCTTGTTCCCACTTAGCTAAAAAGCTGTCGTAGGTGCTCGCTTCATAGTGTTCATTGTTGAAGTACTTAACGGTTTCGTAATTTAGTAAGCTGTCGATAGCACGGGTGTTTGAGTTGTTATCGGCAGCATTTGCTTCACGAATAAATCGATTTCGCCACTGCGTTACAATCACAGTAAAAGCAATGTAAGTAGCGACTGCAATTAATGTGACAAGTGCAAACCAAGGTGAAAACAAGGTTGCAAAAATAATCGCTACTGTGATTATTTCAAATAAGGTTGGTACGATATTAAACATCAAAAAGCGCATTAAAAAGCTGAGGCCATTTGTGCCACGCTCTATATCGCGACTAATTCCACCTGTTTGCCTATCAAGATGAAAGGCAAGTTCTAAACTATGCAAGTGTTTAAATACTTTTAAGCCAATATGGCGCATAGCTTGCTCTGTAACACGACCAAATAATGCATCGCGTACTTCACCAAAAAATACACTGGCAAAGCGCAGTAAACCATAAGCGATCAGCAAGGCAATTGGAACGCTTAATAGCGGGTTGATACTCGCATCAACCGCGTCAATTATTTCTTTTAGTGCCCAAGGCATCAGCAATGTGGCGCCTTTTGCAGCAATAAGCGCCAAAATGGCTAAAATAACGCGGCCTTTAAAGCTCATTAAATAGGGCCAGAGTGTTTTGATGCTTTGTGATAGGTTCATTGCATCAGGCGATCTCGTCACCTGTTCTTTGCGGCTCATTCCACGCATGGGGTCTCTTAAAGTCAATTTGATAAAAATAGGCAAAAGCTTTCGTGTTTTAGGCAAGTGTAGTTTGCAGATTTACCTCTATACTGAGTGCAGTATACACCAGTGCATTAGCAAATTAGTTAATGCATGAGTTAAACACGAAGAAAATTAAGGAGTAAGCATGAAAACTGTCGGTTATGCAGCACATGATTCTGAAAAACCATTAGAACCGTATCATTTTGAACGCCGTGCACTTCGTGATGAAGATGTATCAATTGAAATTCTGTATTGTGGCGTGTGCCATTCAGACTTACACACAGCAGAAAACGACTGGGGCTGGACTCAGTACCCAGTGGTACCAGGTCATGAAATTGTTGGCCGCGTTCTTGAAGTGGGCAGCGGCGTTACTAAATACAAAGTGGGCGATAATGTTGCAGTAGGGTGTATGGTTGATAGCTGTTTAAGCTGTGACCAATGTCATCATGGTGAAGAACAGTTTTGTCGTGAAGGCATGGTAGGGACCTACTCAGGCCAAGACCGTATCACTGGAGAACTCACTCAAGGTGGTTATTCAAAACACATTGTGGTGCGAGAAGAGTTTGTATTGAGCGTACCAGAAGGTTTAGACCTTGCTAAATGTGCGCCAATTCTATGTGCCGGTATCACAACGTATTCGCCACTACGCACGTGGAATGTCGGCCCAGGTAGTCGTGTTGGTGTGATTGGGCTAGGTGGTTTAGGCCACATGGCAATTAAAATCGCAGCTGCAATGGGCGCACATGTTACGGCAATTAGCCGTAGTGATAAGAAAAAACAGCAGGTTTTATCTTATGGCGCAAAAGACTTATTGGTATCGAGTGATGAAGCTGCCATGCAAGCGCATGCTAATCAGTTTGATGTGATCATTAATACCATTCCGGTAAAACACGACTTTACGCCGTACATTCCGCTTTTAGATATTGATGGTACGCAAGTATTGGTTGGTCAAGTAGGTGAGCTTGAAGAGACTAACTCAGTGCCGTTATTAATGGGGCGTCGCCGTGTTGCTGGCTCATTAATTGGCGGTATAGCGCAAACCCAAGAAATCCTCGATTTCTGTGCGTTACATAATATTCTGCCAGAAGTCGAAATGATCAAAATGGACCAAATTAATGACGCATTCGATAAATTAAAGCAAGGTGATATGGCCTCACGCTTTGTTATCGACATGTCATCATTAGAAGTTTAACTTGTTTAAAAAAGTTAAATGACTAAGCGGGCCTAATTAGGCCCGCTTTATTTTAGTTACTTTTATTTTGTCACTATTTGTTTAAGTAATGCCTTGTGTTTTATTTTTTTACCCTCATTATATCCCTGTTATCCGCTTAATTTATTGGTCAGTTCTTGTTACGGTTTTTCTCAGTCATTATCTTGCTATTTACTGTGTTCTTTAGTGCACAGAGCATGGCTATGCCTGACAATCACTCACACTATGCTGCGACTAAATTGTTCCAAGTGAAGCTGACTAAAACCCCTGTTATTTCCCAAACTCATACAGTTGAACATCCTAAGCCGGTAGAACCATCGGGGTTTGATACCCTTGTGCCGCGTTTAACTGCCAGTAATTCATCATTGTTTCTTTATCATAGTCAGGTTGATCCTGATTACGAGCTATTGATTGAATTCTTTGCTGAAGATTGGGGAAAAGAGCACTTTTTAGCGCCGCCAGGTGCTGTGCGTGTGATCCCATGGTTTGCGTTAGCCACTCAACGTAAATCCCGTATTAGTGGCTGGAAAGACGCTAATCTCTTGTACAAAGCCAATACGACCTATCATAGCTAAACGACTTCCTTCGTTACTTTTTATTTTTTGGAATTAAATTTTTACCGGCTGACAATGCCGGAAGGAAGTCATGTATGTCACATAAATCTAAGCCGGCGCTATGGCGTCGTCTAAAAATGAGTTATGTCGCTATGATAGCGGCGTGTATTTTATTAGCGGTTAGCGCACTACCTAACCTTTACCCTAACAAATCTTGGTTGCACATTAGCTTGCCAGATCAAACTGTGACGCTGCAAAGTGTGACAACGTCACTAAATCAACATGGTTTTGAAGTGACAGAAGCCAATGATAGCCAAGCACAACTGGCTATTTTATTAGCTGAGCCGACTCAAAGTGCTAATGCGTTGAGCTTTATAAAAACGCAATACCCACAGCTAGAGGTTAAAATTGTTGAGCATGCGACAAGCCCACAATGGCTTCAGCAGCTTGGCCTTTCACCGATTAAATTGGGACTCGACTTAAATGGTGGCGTTTTATTTGTGCTTGATGTTGACCTAGATAAAGTAATGCAAGAGCACTTAAACAGTGTGTATCAACAAACTAAATTGACGCTTCGCAAAGACAAAATTCGTGGTATTCGGGCAAGTGAAGTAAAAGAAGGGGTTGAGCTACAAATTTTACCAAGTGGTGAGGAGCAACTTGCAGGGCTTGTCTCAACGTTACAAGGTCAATTCAAAGGCCTGATGCAAACTAAATCAACAACGAATAACCTAACCACGGTATTACTGCATTTTAATGAGCAAAGCCAAAACGAATTCAATAAACAAGTTATGGCGCAAAGCTTAACAACCCTGCGTGGTCGTATTGAAGAGCTTGGTATCACTGAAGCAGTAACGCAAAGACAAGGTAAGCAGCGCATTCGCATTGAGTTACCCGGTGTGCAAGACCCATCTGAAGCAAAGCGTATTATCGGTGCAACTGCGACCCTCGATTTTTATCAAGTCGTCGAAGTAGGTGGTAAAGCGTTTAATGTACAAGGCGGTGGCGTTGTTAATTTAAATCCGATGGCGATTTTTTCAGGTGATCACATTAATAATGCCAGTGTTGGCAAAGATGAATGGGGCAAGCCTTTAGTTCAGCTTAGTTTAGATTCGCAAGGTGGTGATGCGATGTCTGCTTTTTCGAAGCACAACATAGGTAAGCCTATGGCCACGGTGTATTCTGAATACTCACGGGATGCAAATGGCGACGTTGTGAAAAAAAGCGAAGTGATTAATGTGGCAAACATTGCCCAACATTTAAGTTCTCGTTTTAGCATTACTAACATGAAAAGCCCGCAAGCAGCCTACGATTTAGCGCTTTTACTACGCGCAGGGTCACTCACAGCGCCAGTGACAATCGTTCAAGAACAAACCATAGGCCCAAGCTTAGGCAGTGAAAACATTGAACACGGTTTAGCTGCGTTAATGCTGGGTATCGGTATTACCCTTGCCTTTATGGCGCTTTGGTATCGTCGCTTAGGGCTGATTGCCAATATTGCTTTACTGCTTAATTTAACGGCTTTAGTTGGTTTAATGTCGTTATTACCGGGGGTTGTGCTGACCTTACCGGGGATTGCAGGACTTGTACTGACGATAGGGATGGCAGTTGATACAAATGTGATTATCTTTGAGCGAATAAGAGAAGAGAAGCGTAAAGGTCGACCTACATATCAAGCGATTGAGCAAGGTTATAACCAAGCTTTTACGACTATTTTTGATGCCAATGTGACCACCATGATCACGGCAATTATTTTATACGCTATAGGTTATGGCCCGGTGAAAGGCTTTGCAATCACATTAGCGCTTGGACTATTAACTAGCGTTTTTACTGGCGTTTATATTTCGAAAGCCCTTAGCCAAACACTCTACATTAAACTAACTAATTTAACGGGGGCTAAAGCATGAGATGGTCAACATTAACTGCAGCGAGTAAAGCGCGCGTTTTAGGGTTATTACTAAGTTGTGTTTTAGTCATCGCGAGCTTAAGTGCTTTATCTGTAAAAGGGCTAAACTTTGGTCTTGATTTTACAGGTGGCTACATCAGTGAAATTAACACAACGTCAGTGACGTCAATTGCTGATTTAAAAGCAAAGTTAAGCCCTGAGGTTGCGAGTAAATTAACCATTAGTAAAGCGGGTGAATATCACTTTGTTTTAAGAGAAGCACCAGAGGCTAGCAAAGCGAGTACTTGGCAAGCAGAGCTGAATGAGCAAGGTGTAGACTATAGCGTCTTATCTAGCTCATTTTTAGGTTCACAAGTGGGTGATGAGCTTTTTGAGCAAGGTTGTTTAGCTTTATTTGCGGCGCTGATTGCAATTATGGTTTATCTTGCCGTGCGCTTTGAATGGCGACTCGCGGTAGGTTCAGTGGTTGCACTGTTACATGATTTAATCTTAGTGCTTGGTTTGTTTTCCTTGTTAGGGCTTGAATTTAATTTAACCGTGCTGGCGAGTTTACTGGCTATTATTGGTTATTCATTAAATGACTCAATTATTGTTGGCGACAGAGTCAGAGAGCTTTTACGTATTCAGCCAGACAATCAACGCATTAATACCCATGTTGTAATTAACGATGCAATTGGCTCTACGTTAACGCGTACATTGATCACCTCAGGCACAACACTTGCGACCATTGCTTGCATTTGGCTGCTTGCAGGGGCTGCATTAACGGGTTTTGCCATCGCGTTATTTGTAGGCATTGTGGTGGGCACCTTCTCATCGATTTGTATCGCTGCGACCTTGCCGCAGTTATTGGGGTTAAGTTCAGAAAATTACACCCAAACACTGGATGATAAAACCAAAGCCTATATGGATATGCCATAAGTCACTTTTATAACTTACTTTCATCAGCCGCTATTTTTCCATAGAATAGCGGCTTTTCTGTTTTAACTGCTTTGATATGAATAAAACACACGTAATTGAACATTTACGCTTTGCGCTAGAGGCACAACTACAAAACGCCAAAGCAGCGGCAAAAGCGGCTCATGACGCTGCAACTCACGAAGAAAGTGTCGCTGAAACCCAATACGATACCTTGGGTTTAGAGGCCGCATACTTAGCGCAAGGGCAAGCTGAACGAGTTAATGAGTGCTACCGTGATATTCAAGCATTCAATACGGTGTTCAAAGAAAGCGAATTTAATAAGGTTCGTGAAGGTGCATTAGTGTGTCTTATCGATGAGCAAGATAACGCAAAGTGGTTTTTTATGGGCCCAAGTGCAGGTGGCTTAGTGGTGACCATAAAAGAGCAACCTATCTTTGTTGTAACCCGAGAAGCGCCGTTAGGTAAGCAACTGATTGGCAAACAAATTGATGACGAAGTTGAACTCTCTATTGCCGGCAATAAACAGCTGTACACCATAGATCAGTTAATTTAGTTATTGGTATTTTTAATCAGTAAATTTCATCTTCAAGTAAAAAATATCTCGTTGGTAACAAAGCAAAAAAACCTCTATAAATCACTTCAAGCATAATGCTTATACCAATACGCTAAATTACACAATTATTGTGTATTGGTATTTCAAGCACCCATCTAGTTAAGTGAAATTTAGCCTCATGCGTTCACTTAATTGGTTGGGTGTTTTTCATTTTATCTATGGCTTAATTTAGGAAAAGTCGTGTTTAAAACCTTGATTGTGGTTGATAACAATGAGCAACGTATTGCTCAAAATTTCGAAAATGTCATTACCTTTGACACCTACTTACGTGATTACCCAAAACATAATGAGCCAAAAACTCGCATTTTAAACTTGTGTGATACAGGGCAGTATTTAAGTAAAGGTTATTATTGTTCTTTACTTGCTGAAGCAAGAAAGCATCAGGTATTACCGAGTGTAAAAACAATTAATGCACTACGCAGTGATGAGCACAGTACGCGTCATAAAGAGCTTGCTGGTGGCACAGTATTTTTTGGTCACACAGATCAAGAGCAGCAAAGCAAAGCAACTAAAGCGCTATTTTCACAATACCCAGCGCCTATTTTAGTGTGTGATGAGCAAGGGGTTGTTAAGCAAGGTGCGATTGCTTCACTAAATGACACCGCCTTTACGGAGTTTGTGAAACAACTCAGTAGCTTTACGGAATCCGTGTGGCGTATAAACGATAAAAAACGTCGTTATCGTTGGGATATGGCTATTTTGGTTGATCACCAAGAAAAAGTGCCGCCAAGTGACAAAGATGCTATTGCTAAATTTATTAAAGCAGCTGCTAAACATGGTATTTATGCCCAAGCACTGACATTTGATGAAATTACCAGCATCGCACAGTTTGATGCGTTATTTATTCGTCAAACAACGGCCATCGACCATCCAACCTATCGTTTAGCGAGTAAAGCACAAAGCTTAGGGCTGGTAGTAATTGACGATGCAGAGTCGATACTGCGCTGTTGTAATAAAGTGTATTTGCACGATGCCTTTAATTATCAAAAAGTGCCGAGTTTAAAAACTCACGTTGTGGCTGATACAAGTGAAGAGACAATTGAAAGCTTAGAAGCACACTTTAGCTATCCGCTGGTATTAAAAATGCCAGAAGGCTCTTTCTCAAAAGGCGTGTTTAAAGTTGCTAATCGTGATGAGTTAGTTGCTAAGTTAACAGAACTGTTTGAGTTCAGTGCACTTGTGCTTGCACAAGAGTACATGTACACCGAATACGACTGGCGTGTCGGGGTGTTAAATGGCCGTGCAATTTATGCGTGTCGTTATTTAATGGCGCGTAATCACTGGCAAATTTACAACCATGATGCAAAACGTTTCTTCTCAGGTGGCTTTGAAACCTTGCCAACATTTGAGCTACCTAAAGTGGTACTTGATGCGGCATTAAAAGCCTGTAAAACGGTGGGTAAAGGTTTGTATGGTGTTGATGTTAAAGAACACCAAGGCAAGGCATACGTGTTAGAAGTGAATGACAACCCAAGTATTGACCATAAAGTCGAAGATGCTTATTTAGGTGATGAGCTTTATATGATCATTATGGATGAGTTTAAACAACGCCTTGAAGCGCGGGGCCGCGGTTAATGAATGCATCTGTTTGTCAAATCCGTTTTGCTAAGGCTGCGGATTTGGCGGCCCTTGTTGCCATTGAAGAGCAAAGCTTTAGCCAAGATAGGTTAAGTAGTCGTAGTTTAAAGCGCTGGATCAGCGCAAGCCACGGCTTACTGATGGTGGCCGAGGTAGATAATCAACTGGTTGGTTATGGTTTAGTGTGGTGCCACAAGGGGACCCGCCTTGCTCGGTTATATTCATTGGCTGTTTTGCAATCTCAGCAAGGCAAAGGTATTGCTTCACAGCTACTGCTTGCGCTTGAAAATGAAACGGCTAAACGGGGCCGTTTATACATGCGTTTAGAAGTTGCGGTAAACAACCAATCAGCAATTCGCTTGTATGAAAAGCAGGGTTACCAGGTGTTTGGTCATTACAGTGATTATTATGACGACCATAGTGATGCCCATCGAATGCAAAAAAACATTCGTCGTAATATCGAATTTAATGCCGATAAACACACGCCTTGGTATCAGCAAACAACTGAGTTTACCTGTGGCCCCGCGGCATTATTAATGGCGATGTCGTCATTAAACGAAACACCTATGAGCCAACTCAAAGAGCTGGATATCTGGCGTGAAGCAACTACTATTTTTATGACATCAGGTCATGGCGGTTGTCATCCTCTAGGGTTAGCACTTGCTGCAATGAAACGTGGTTTCAAAGCCGATGTTATTTTAAATACCCGTGGTTCGTTGTTTATTGATGGCGTAAGAAGCGAAAAGAAAAAAGCGATCTTGCATACAGTACACAATCAGTTTGTAGCAGAGGCGATTACTGCAAAACTGCCGGTGCGGTATCAAGAGTTAACTTTGCAAGCTATTGAAGATTGGCTTGCTGAGGGTAAAGCGGTGGTGTTATTGATCAGTACCTATCGATTCGATGGTAAAAAATCACCGCATTGGGTGTGTGTAACGCATATTGATGAGCATTGTTTATACGTGCATGACCCGTTTTGTGAAAATGAAAAGCAATTGGCGATTGATTGTCAGCATGTGCCGATAGCGAAAGCTGATTTTACTAAAATGGCCAGCTTTGGTTCATCAAGGTTAAGTACCGCAATGGCCTTTTCTATTTAATATAATTTTGGAAGTACAGTGACGTTTAGTAGTCTATTAGATATTGCTCCATACTCTTGGCCAGCGATTGGTAGCGCTGCATTTTGCGGTGCTATTATTGGTATGGAGCGTCAATTACGTGGTAAGCCGGTGGGTATTCGCACATCTGCATTAATTGTATTAGGGACTTATTTGTTTTTAGCAACGGCTTTTATGTTACATGGTGATGTGATTGATCACTCCCGTGTGGTTGGGCAAATAATTACCGGAATTGGCTTTTTAGGTGCAGGTGTTATGCTAGCGAAGGATGGCGCAGTGGTTGGCGTTACGTCTGCGGCGACTATTTGGGTACTGGCATCTATTGGCGTTGTCATTGCCACCGATAACTTACTCGCTGCGATAAAGCTTTCAGTGTTAGTCGTTGTTATTTTATATGGTGTTGATGTGCTTGAGGCTAAGTTTAAAAACTTAGGGCGCGGCGTGCATGCACGGGTAAAACGTTATTCAAAGTTGTACTATCGTAAAGAAAAGTGAGCAAAAGTTAGCTATTAAACAACACTAAACGGAAAATAAAATTAATGGCACCATGTTACACAATAAAGCCTGCTAGTTTACAAGACGTATTGCTGGTTGATTGCCAAATTCCCGAATTTGATGGCAGAAATACGCTCAATAAATTACAAGCTAGGATAGCTAAGTGTGAGCACCTTATTTTAGGTGCCTATATAAATAATGAGCCTGTGGCTTACAAACTGGGTTATGCGTTACATGCAAATACCTTCTATAGCTGGCTTGGTGCAGTGGCGCCAAAATGGCGAGGGAAGGGGATTGCACAGGCATTATTGAAAGCGCAGGAAGCATGGATTAAAGAACATGATTATGATGCTATTCATGTAAAATCAATGAATCGTTTTCCTGCAATGCTGAGTATGCTTATTAAAAATGACTATCAAATAGTGGGCTATAAAGACAAAGGCACACCACAAAGTAGTAAAATTTTATTTTCCAAAACATTTCTTCCAGATAAAACTACTTAGGTAAGTTTATTAAAAAGTGTGCGCCTACTGAGCTCTCAAGCGCACATATATCACCTTGCAGTTGTTGGGTCACTATTTTCTTCGCGATACTCAGGCCAAGCCCCATACCTGATTGATTATCTTTGCCTTTGTAAAATGGGGTAAAAATAAAGTGGTGTTCGCTGCTGTTAATGCCGATGCCATTATCTATGTAATGAACTTTTAAAACTTCGTCAAAATCATAAATATTAATCTCAATGACTGGGTTATCGGTTTTACTAAATGCATGTTCAATGGAGTTTTGCAGTAAAATAAACAGGACTTGTTTGAGTAAATCAGTCGCTACTTCACATTGGCTATGTGGATCCTGATATTTCACTGTAAGTTTAATATTCTGATGTTTCATTTTTTCTTCTAAATGATCCGTTAGAGACTCAGCAAGTTCAGCTAAGGACATAATCGTTTTATTTGATTGTGGATTAGGATAAAGCAAATCCTGCAAAATGCGGATTTTGTACGCACAAGTTGATAAGTTTCGATTTAACAATTCACTGGTGTTTATTATTGTGCTTAATGTGTTTTGTAATGCGAGTTCACTTAATCTTTTTTGTAGCAGTTTAGCTTGAGTCTCTTTTACAGCCAACTCTGTTACGTCTACTGCGGTGATGCAATTACCAAGAGGGGTATTAACTTCATGAGCAATCCCTCTGATTAAGGTAGCAAGCTCTGCAAATTGCTGTTGTTCAAACGCTTGCTTTTGCTGATACAGTAACTTGAGCTGTGTTTCAAAACTTTGCTTTATTGTTTCAAGAAGCTTGATTACAGGCTCGTCATACTCATGCGGTTTGCTATCGAGAATGCAAATAGTGCCAAACGGAGTCGTATCTCCAGCACTAATTGGCAAGCCTAAATACGAAATCATATTAAGTTTGATGTCAGGGTTTTCTTTCCAGTCATCATCAATCAGTGCATTTGGAATATTAAGCAGTTTTTGGGTTTTTATTACATGTTCGCAATAAAGGCCTGAATCTTCTAATTCTTCGCTGTCACCAATCTTATAAGGATTTTCTTGATAATCATTTTTCGAAAATACGCTAATAATGTTGTTTTCGACTTTCATTACTAACGCAACAGGGACATTGGCAAACAGGGCTAAAACTTCAAGCGTTTTATTCCAACTCTGCACTAACTCATTATAATCAGGTTGATACATTTATTGGCTCAAAATAGTGAGATACAACTATTTAAAAGCTTAGTAATAATTTTTAAATCAGCAACTTGAATAAGCTGTATCGGTGTTAATTTTTTAACTTTATTTAATTCATATGGCCTATGTTTAACCAAAAAGCTTTCGTCTTACTACAGTACGATACTCACTGGGCGTTTGTGATAACACTTTTTTAAAAACCCGGGTTAAATGGCCTTGGTCATTATAACCAACTTCAAGTGCCACCTCTTGAATCGATAAATTTGATGAAGCTAGTAGCTCTTTTGCTGCTTGTACGCGTAATTGCTGCCAATACTCAACGGGCGTTTGGCTGGTGGCTTGGCGAAATCGCCGCGTGAAGGTGCGATAACTCAAGCTAAATTGCGCCGCAACCTCATGCAGTGTTAGCTCAGAGGCTAAATTGTTTTTTAACCAAAACTGGATCTGCGCGATAAGTTCATCAGGGTGTTTATCAACAGCACCTTCAAGGTAGCGTTGATCTTCATAAGGCTTACGAATTTCATGGGAAAAGTTGCGCTCAACATGTTGCGCTGCTTCTCGGCCATAATATTGGCTGATAATATGGACAATCACATCAGCAAGGGCATTTAAACTAGCAACTGTATACATGCGCTCAGATTGCGTGATGAAAAAGTCAGGTTTAAGCTGCACATTTGGGTAATCCCGCTTAAATTGCTCTGCATAATGCCAATGAGTAGTTGCGGGGTGACCGTCCAGCAACCCAGCCTCAGCTACTAAGCAGTTGCCGGTCCCCACACCAATAATATGGCTTCCTTGCTGCCAAGAATCGCTAAGCCAGTGTATTAATTGCTGTTGTTTACTCACTACCGGACGCGGGTTACGCCAAATACCAGGTACAATAATTAAGTCACTGGTGGGGGCAGTGTCAGCTTCGCAGTCTGGCACAATAGCAAGACCTGTACGATTGGGGATGGCATTTAAGTTACTTGCTACCAAGTTAATGTTTAAGGGCCTAAATTCTTCTGATTGCGAATGGCTTTTAGCAAAAGCTTCGCCTGCTCTGAGCATTTCGATAGGCAGAGTTAAACTGGTTATTAGCAAGTGAGGATAAACCAATATACTAATTTCTATCGCTTTTGCTTGTTGAAGATTCGTCACTCAAATTGCTCCGACCAGTTAATTTTGGCTCATTGTGCAGGATATTTGGCTATTTAAGCACAAACTGTGCGGGTTAATCCATTTAAACTTGGCTTAATTCTCGTAACACGTTTTCTCAAGGTTAATTATGACAGCATTACCCGTTATTGTTGGTATGGGTGGTATTAATGCCGCTGGCCGCACTTCTTTTCATCAAGGTTATCGTCGTATCGTGTTAGACAGCTTGGACGCTAAAGCCCGCCAAGAAACATTTTTAGGGTTAGCGACACTCATGAATTTAGTCACGCTGACTGAAGGTGTTTTAAAAGATGCAGATGGAAACACTGTTAATGAAGCTGATATTGAAGCTCGATTCGGTGAGCAGGTTTTAGCTGGTACGCTTATTCGTAAGATTGAAAAAAATCATTTTGATGTTGACGCCACACCTTGGCAACAAAAAATGACGCTGACAGCATCAGATGAGCAACAGATTGTATTTGAAACGCGTCGTCGTGATTTACCAACGCCAGTACCTGAAAGTTGGTTAGTTGAAGACCTTAGCGATAAAAAAGTAAAAGTAACTATAAGTGCTGATATTGCAGTTAAACATGACAGCACACGTGATAACCCTATTAAAGCAGCTGGTCAGTTACCAACAGGTTTTGAACCTGCAAATATGTACAACAGTCGTTATCAACCTAGAGGCCTTCAAGCAACTATTTTTGCCGCAACAGATGCAATTCGCTCAACAGGGCTTGATTGGCAGCATGTTATGAATAGCGTTGAACCTGATCAAATTGGCACTTATTCAGCATCTGTTGTTGGACAAGTAGATGGCGAAGGGTTAGGTGGTTTAATCCGCTCACGTCAGCAGGGCGACCGTGTAAGTACTAAACAATTAGCACTTGGCTTAAATACCATGTCGACTGACTTCATTAACGCGTATGTGACGGGTAATGTTGGGACAACGTTTACCACATC
Source organism: Pseudoalteromonas sp. CO133X (assembly GCA_004208945.1). GTDB lineage: Bacteria > Pseudomonadota > Gammaproteobacteria > Enterobacterales > Alteromonadaceae > Pseudoalteromonas. The sequence goes on from SGPE01000009.1 coordinate 162,355, forward strand.
AGGTGCGTGTGCGACATTTTTATATAACCTACGTGCTGCGGTAAATGATATTCAAGCGGGTCGTACTCGTGTCGCGATTGTGGCATCGGTTGAGTGTGCAATCACACCTGAAATTGTTGAAGGTTTTGGCAATATGAGTGCGCTTGCTAATGAAGAAGGACTCAAGCGCTTAGATAATACAGAGGTGGTTGATCACCGCCGTACAAGCCGCCCATTTGGCGAGAACTGTGGCTTCACAATTGGTGAGGGAGCACAGGTTGTTATTTTGATGGATGATGCCCTGGCTTTAGAACTCGGTGCAGACATTCAAGGCTCCGTTGCTGATGTATTTGTTAATGCAGATGGTATTAAAAAATCAATCACCGCCCCTGGACCTGGTAATTATATTACTATGGCTAAATCAGTCGCGCTGGCTAGTAGTATTGTTGGCCAAGAAGCAGTGCAAAAACGTAGCTTTATTTTGGCGCATGGTTCAAGTACACCCCAAAACCGAGTTACAGAATCGCTTATCTACCATAAAGTAGCAGAGACTTTTGCTATTGATAACTGGAAGGTTGCTGCGCCTAAAGCGTATGTTGGCCATACGATTGCTCCTGCTAGTGGTGATCAGTTGGCTATGGCACTGGGTGTGTTTAGCCACAACATTATGCCAGGTATCACGACAATCGATAAAGTCGCTGAGGATGTATATAGCGATCATTTAGATATCCGCACTGAGCATTACCAGTGTGATGCAATGGATGTCGCATTTATTAACTCAAAAGGGTTTGGTGGTAATAATGCGACAGCAACAGTGCTTTCACCTGCAATGACATTAAAGATGTTAGCTAAGCGTCATGGCGATGCGGCCATGGCACAATATCAAGACCGTCATACTCAAGTTGCACTAGCACAAGCTGACTATCAGCAACAAGCTGATTTAGGTCATTATGAGCTAATTTACCGTTTTGGGGATGGTTTAATCGATGAAAATGAGATTGTAATGAGTGCTGACTCAATGACAATCCCAGGTTTTGATAAATCAATTGCGTTATCAAAATCGAACCCGTATCAGGATATGTTTTAAGATCAAGACATGTTTAAGCACATTCTTGACAGCAAGGCGCTTCTATAGCGCCTTTTTTCTTATTTAAAGCGTTTTACATATCGTAAGGTTACAAAATTGATCAACGCCATCAAAAAAGCTATTTCATAGCGACTAAACGCAACGGCAATGCCAATTAAACCCATATTCCAAATACTTGCAGCAGTCGCTGTACCATAGGTGGAATTTTTATTCTTTAAAATTGCGCCACCACCAATAAAGCCTATACCGGTGATAATTCCTTCGAGTACTTTTGATTCAGCCTCTGAGCTTGTTAAAACTGACATGCCAACCAATGCATAGCCACAGGACGCCACTGCAACCAGCGGAAAAGTTCTTAAGCCAGCTCCGTTGCTTGTCTTTTCTCGGTCAAAGGCCATAGGTAAGGCAAGTAAATAGGCAATACCTAGGTGAATTAAATTATCAATGACTTCATGCCAGTCTAAATTAAAGTCCATTTATCAATTCCTTAAATATACACTCTGTTTACATAGCAAGTTTAATACCTAGTTAATATTTATAGAAAAATAAGGTAATTAGGACATCTAGCCGAGTTTTAGTGGATCTTAATTGCTATAATTTTGCGAATTTTACCCAGTAGCGTGTCAAATTTTCAGACTTAGTTTATTTGCACACCGTCATGCACTTTTTAAAAGTGTTCACTATGTAGGCTATAATTTGAAACATTCAATCACCATGCTAGAAAAAACAGCCCTGGCTATTTGTATTTTTATTGCGCTCATTGCTGCGGCTCAGCCTGAACTGATGACGGAACATATACAGCCTGTGGTTCAGGACATCCTCTCTTTTCTAGGAAGTGGCTTTTTCCTGTTCGTTAACTTCTTATTATTTGCCGTTATCATTCTTTCATTTAGCCCCTTGGGCGGCCGAAAAATAGGCGGTGAGCATGCAAAAATTGAATATTCCAACTTTGGCTGGTTTGCCATGTTATTCGCAGCCGGAATGGGATCAGGACTGGTCTTTTGGGGAGTTGCAGAGCCTGCACTGCATTTTATGAACCCTCCTTTAAAGCAAAGTCTATACCCTGATAGGTTAGCAAGTAGCCTTGCATTAACCCTTGTTAATTGGGGAGCTCATGCATGGGCCTTGTATGCCGTGTTTGGCTTAGTGCTAGGAGGGTTGACGCAATACAGTGGTAACTCTGGAGATATATGTGCACCTGTTATGAGTGCGTTTGGAAATAAACTTAGCCTACGTAAGAAGCGAGGAGTGGTCTTTACGATTAAACTAATTGCTGTTTTTGCTGTGTTCTTCGGCGTTGTTGGAACAATTGCAAACTCAACGTTACTTATTAGTAAGGGCGTTGAGATTGAACTGGGTATTACATCGCCTTTGTTGATAGGCACTGTAATCGTAAGTGTATTATTTGTTACTTATACTTTATCAGCGAAGTTAGGTCTCAGAAGAGGGGTACAATCGTTAAGTATCTTTAATGTCCTTTTAGCATTTTCATTATTGATTTGGCTGTTATTTATCGTGCCTGTTGCACCTATTATGAAGATTGCACTAGATGGAACTGGTTATTATTTACAATTACTAGCCACAGGAACATGGCAGTTTGATAGTCAATTAAACACATCCACTTGGGCAACGCACTGGACATATAACTATTATTTTTGGTGGTTAGCTTGGGGGCCATTTGTCGGTGTATTTCTAGCCAACATTAGTCAAGGCAGAAAGGTGTGGCAATTTATTTTGGCGGTTGTCGGTATTCCTACATGTGTCACGATTATTTGGTTTTCTGTATTCTCTGGTGCTGCAATTGAGTGGGACAAACTAAACCAAGCCGGTATTTTATCAGCGATTAAGCATGACTACACTCAAGGATTATTTGTATTTTTTAGTCAATTAGGCTGGCAAGGAACCATTTTGATATGGAGTAGCTTGTTATTACTTTTAGTGTTTGTTGCAACCTCGGCGGACTCCGCTATTTTAGTGATAAGGCAGCTTGTTCAAAATCAGTTTAAAAATGAGAGCACACTGTATGCATGGTGTTTGGCGTTATTTATGTGCAGTTTTGCACTGCTTTTACAACAAGATGAGCCTTTAAATCGGAGTATAGCGATTTTAGGGGCTTTGCCATTTTTAGCTGTATTTATTTTGCAATTAGCAGGGTTTTTGAAAGAGTTTGTTCGTGACTTGTGTGCATAATTCGAACATTTTTTTACAGTAAAATATAAGCAGAGCAATATACTTAATGAGTTATTATGAGTGTGAGGAAAAGGATGTCTAAACTTATTACATTAATTTTAGCCTTCGTAGTGCTCAGCGGTTGTACAGCGATCGGCTTTGTTGCTGATGGTATTGCAGGTAGAAGTAATCAAGCACAATCGGCAAGTGCTTATTCCGAGGTTAGGTCAGATCATCGCGTGAACTATGGTTTAACAATGACTATGTTAGGCTATGAAATAGATAAGGCGATTATTGGAGCGCTTGAAAAAGGAAGTAAAGATAAAAAAGTTAAACTTGAATGTCGCAGAATAAGTCGAGTTGTGAAAGAGTGTGTGGAGGTAACACCTAAAATCCAATCTATTAAAAGGGAGCCCTAATAATGGTTAGTCGAATAAAATACATAGTTCTGATTGTGTTAATTTTTCAACTCACAGGTTGCACTCTTGCAGGGGTAATACTGGATGGTCAAGCTAATAATTCTCGCTCAAACGGTACTAAAAATGCGGCCGGTTCAGGTGTGTTTGTCAAAGATTCAGAGGCAAAATCTTTTGGAGAACTTGGCGAGCAAATAGATAAATCAATTATAAATTTTATTATTGATACTGCAGAGAAAAAGCCACAGTTAAAATGCAGACAAATAACAAGGACTATTAAAGAGTGTGAGGAAATTGCTCCCCCACACTCATCAAATGGCAATTAAAGGTATTGCTTATGAAACACTAAGTGCTCATCAATAAAGCTACTAATGAAAAAGTAACTGTGATCATAGCCTGCGTGCATGTTTATCTCAGCGGGATAATCTCTTTCATTCACTACTGCAAATAAGTTTTCTGTTTTAAGCTGCTCTGTTAAAAAGTTATCAGCTTCGCCTTGATCAACGCGTATTGGCAGGTAATTATCAGCTTCTGCCTGCTTCATTAGTTCACACGTATCGTATTTAAGCCAACTGCTTTTGTTACTACCTAAATAATTAGTAAACGCCTTTTCACCCCATGGGCAGTTAACAGGGTTTACGATTGGGCTAAAGGCACTGGCACTCACATATTGCTCAGGGTTTCTAAGGGCAATCATCAATGCGCCGTGACCACCCATTGAGTGACCTGCAATGGCTTTTTTATCACTGACGGGGAAGTGTGCCTCAATAAGTGCTGGTAACTCAGAAACAACATAATCGTACATATTATAATGCACGTTATAAGGGGCCTCTGTAGCGTTCACATAAAAACCTGCACCTTGGCCAAAGTCGTAGTTTTCATCATCAGGCACATTATCACCACGAGGGCTCGTGTCTGGTGCAACGATTGCAATACCTAGCTCAGCCGCTTTTTTGAAGGCACCTGCTTTTTGCATAAAGTTTTCATCAGTACAGGTTAAACCTGATAACCAATACATGACGGGGACTTTGTTTGTTTCACTGGCACCAGGCGGTAAAAATATTGCAAAACGCATAGCACAATGCGTACTGCTTGCTTGGTGTATGTATTGTTTATGCCAGCCACCGCTGACTTTTGTTGAGCTTATGTTTTCTAGCATAACCACATCCTTGAAACGAAGACGCTTGGGGTCAGCCAAGCGTTAGGTTTATAGATTAATAATGAATGACTGAGCGGATACTCTTACCTTCGTGCATTAAATCAAAGGCTTCATTGATATCTTCAAGTTTCATGGTGTGAGTGATGAAGTCGTTTAACGCAAACTCACCATTCATATAACGCTCAACAATTTCAGGTAACTCAGAACGACCTTTAACACCACCAAATGCACTACCACGCCATACACGGCCTGTTACAAGTTGGAATGGACGCGTTGAGATTTCTTGGCCAGCACCAGCTACACCAATGATGACTGATTCGCCCCAGCCTTTGTGACAACATTCAAGTGCAGAACGCATAACATCAACGTTACCAATACACTCAAATGAGAAATCAACACCACCGTCAGTCATTTCAACAATGACTTCTTGAATTGGTTTGTCAAAATCTTTCGGGTTTACTAGGTCTGTTGCCCCCAGTTTTGTTGCCAAATCAAATTTGCTAGTATTGATATCGATACCAATAATACGGCTTGCACCTGCCATTTTCGCACCAATAATCGCTGATAAACCAATACCACCTAGGCCAAAAATAGCCACAGTGTCGCCTTTTTGTACCTTAGCTGTTTTCGTTACAGCACCCATACCTGTGGTAACACCACAGCCAAGTAAACAAATCTCTTCAAGTGGCGCTTCTTTGCTCACTTTAGCAAGTGAAATTTCAGGCAATACTGTGTACTCAGAGAAGGTAGAGCAACCCATATAATGATAAATCGGTTGACCATCTTTATAGAAACGAGTGGTGCCATCTGGCATTAAACCTTTTCCTTGCGTTTCACGCACTGCAGAGCATAGGTTGGTTTTACCTGATTTACACATCTTACATTCACCACACTCGGCAGTGTAAAGAGGAATTACGTGATCGCCTACTTCTACATGTGTCACACCTTCACCCACAGCTTCAACAATACCACCACCTTCATGGCCAAGGATTGCTGGGAAAATTCCTTCAGGGTCTTCACCAGATAAAGTAAATGCATCTGTGTGGCAAACACCAGTAGCAACAATCTTTACAAGCACTTCGCCTTTTTTTGGCATCATTACATCCACTTCTTCGATTGATAGTGGTTGATTTGGACCCCAAGCGATAGCCGCTTTTGATTTAATAAAATCAGTCATAACGTTCCCTTATAGTTGTTGGAAGTAAGTAATAAACCTAGTCTATTTTATTTATTTCTCAATGAATGATAATCTCAGTTTTATTAAAACACTTTTACAGTATGGTAATAATGAATCGTTGGCATGGAATCGATGAGTTTTTAGCAGTAGCAGAAACTGGCAGTTTTACTAGGGCTGGTAAAATGCTTGGTATGTCGGTGGCGCATGTGAGTCGGTATGTCTGTCAATTAGAGGAGCGTTTAAATACACAACTGTTGACCAGAACAACCCGCAAAGTTGTGCTAACCAAAGAAGGTGAAATATTTGCTCATCAAACAAAACAACTTCAGCATGCAATGGATGATGCAACGGCACTGCTTGCTGAGCAGCAATTGACACCTAAAGGGACTATAAAGCTGACTGCTCCTGTAATGTATGGAGAAAGTTATATTATGCCAGCGGTGCATTCGTTTATGCAAAAGCACCCTGATATTGAAGTGATCAGCCATTTAAGTAATGAGCAAGTGAATCTACTCGAAGAAGGGTATGATTTGGCAATACGACTAGGGCATTTAAAAGATTCTTCTTTAAAAGCAAGGCGCATTAGTCAGCGCAGGCTTGTTATTTGCTGTAGCCCAGAATATATCAATAAATTTGGCCAACCACACAGTGTGAGTGAGTTACACCATCATCATTGCTTAATTGGTAATAACAGCTATTGGCGGGTAAAAGGGCAAAACCAAGATAAACACATAAAAGTAGCAGGGCGCTTACAATGTAACAGTGGTTGGGCATTGGTAGATGCTGCAATTAAAGGGTTAGGTATTGTGCAACTACCAGACTATTATGTAAATGAGCACTTAAATACGGGGAATCTCGTTGCTGTGTTATCGAATGTTGCGCCTGCACCTGAAGGTGTATGGGGGGTGTATCCACCAAGACAGTTTATTGCAACGAATGTAAAAGCATTACTTGATCATCTTGTTGAGAGTGTTCAAGTATCGGATTTATAATTATTTTTTACAATTTCTCGCATCCCATCATGGCTAAATATATGCTAACATGAGCGCATATTTAGCCCTTGGATTACCCATAAATTATTATGTTTCAACCTGTTAGCCTTTTTATAGGGCTGAGATATAGTCGCTCTTCAAAGGGTAATGCCTTTATCTCATTTATTTCATTTTTTTCTATTGCAGGCATCGCTATTGGCCTGATGGCTCTTTTTACGGTTAGCTCGGTTATGAATGGTTTCGAGAATAATCTAAAAACCAATATGCTAGGGCTAATTCCTCATATTGAAGTAGAAGGGGATTCCCATTCAAAAGAGGCAATGGCGACGCTTAAAACTCAGCTTACAAACTCTCAAGATGTAAAACAAGTCAACCTATACCGTCATGGTGAAGCCATTTTACAAACAAATAAAGACTTACATGGTGTGTTGTTACAAGGGCTTTATGATGATGGAAACTCACTTTATCAGATTAAAGATAAAATTGTCGTGGGTGATTGGTCATTGGTGATGGATAAACAGTACCATATTGCCATAAGTCGTTATTTAAGTCGCAAGCTTGGTATCTCCATTGGTGATAAAGTGCGAGTTATTATGCCAAATGCAAGCGCGTATACCCCCTTGGGTAGGGTGCCGAGTCAACGCTTATTTACGGTCGCAGCTTTATATGAAACGCAATCTGAAATAGATACCTCTTTAGCCTTCACCAGTGGTTACTCATTACAGCGAGTTTTAAAAATAGCATCATCAGCAGCACCTAATTTAAGTGTATCCTTGTATGAGCCTTTTGCTGTTGAGGATGTTTTACAATCACACAGTCAGATGTTAGCTGGGTTTAAGTATTCAGATTGGCGAGACACGCAAGGAACCCTTTTTGCCGCTGTAGCAATGGAGAAAAGGATCATGTCAATGCTATTGGGACTGATTGTTTTAGTTGCTGTATTTAATATTGTCTCAGCGTTGACCATGATGGTGAGCGAAAAGCAAAGTGAAGTCGCAATTTTGCAAACGCTGGGTTTAACGCCCAAGCAAGTACAGCATGTATTTATGATACAAGGCTTATATAACGGTCTTATCGGTACCAGTATCGGTGCTTTACTTGGGGTATTGTTAAGTAGCAATATCAATGAATTATTGAATATGTTAGGCATCAATTTATTAGCAGGTGTGAGCTTACCCGTTAAATTTGATGTTATGAGTTTGAGCCTAATTGCCGCAGGGAGTATTGCGATGAGCTTTTTAGCCACTTTGTATCCTGCCCGAAAAGCTGCAAAAGTGAATCCAGCAGAGGTATTACGTTATGAGTGATCTAGTCATCAATTGTCAGCAGCTGAACAAAGTTTATCAAGATGGCGATAACCAAGTTGAAGTATTAAAAGGGGTTGAACTGGCGCTTAAACAGGGTGAAATGTTGGCCATCGTTGGCAGCTCAGGATCGGGTAAAAGTACTTTATTGCACATTTTAGGAACTCTCGATAATGCAACAAACGGCACAGTCGAAATTAAAGGTAAGCAAGTAGGAAAGCTAAACCGCAAACAACAAGCTAACTTTCGCAACGAAAATCTTGGTTTTATTTACCAATTCCATCATTTGTTAATGGAATTCACTGCGATTGAAAATGTTGCTATGCCATTGCTTATAAAAGGCTTAAGTGCAATTGAAGCGAACAAAAAAGCATTAATGATGCTTGATAAAGTAGGTCTTTCTCATCGCAGTGAACATAAACCTTCAGCGTTATCAGGCGGTGAGCGTCAACGTGTTGCCATTGCAAGGGCCTTAGTTACTGAGCCTGCGTTAGTACTTGCAGACGAACCAACAGGTAATTTAGACAAACAAAATGCAATAAAAATTTATGACTTAATTAAAGAGTTAAATAGCAGTCTCAAAACAAGCTTTGTTGTGGTCACGCATGATTTAGAGCTTGCAGATAAGCTGGGAAAAATTGCTTATTTAGATGATGGTAAGCTTGCAATTAAAGAGTCTCAAAATGTTGCTTAGTGCCTTTATTTCAAAACGTTTTCGCGCACACAGTGGTCATAAAGATGGTCAAAATGGTTTTGTGAGTTTTATAGCAAAGGCTTCGACCATAGGTATTCTATTAGGTGTTGCTGTTCTTATTGTTGCGCTATCGGTTATTAATGGCTTTGAGCAGCAATTGGTGCACAGATTATTGTCTGTTGTGCCACAAGTTGAATATGTAGCCCCTAATAAACCGATCAATGATTGGCAAAATAAAGTCAAATTACTAGGTGAGCAAAATGGCGTTGCTGGCGCAGCGCCTTTTATCAGTGTAAGTGGTATGGCACAGTTTAAAAATGAACTGAAAGCGGTTGAGGTACGCGGAGTTGAAGCCGATTTAGAGAACCAAGTTTCTGCGCTTAATCAGTTTACTCAGGGCCGTTTAGTAAGCCAACTACAGCAAGAAGATGTCATCTTAGGTCAACAAATCGTCAATAAGCTTGGTCTAGAAATTGGCGACCCCGTTACGTTATTGATCCCACAGATTAATCAACAAACGAGTAAGTTACTCTCACCAAAGCGGGTGAGTTTAAAGCTTGTGGGTATTGTTAATATGGGCGGGCCTATAGATGAAACAGCTGCGTATATAAGATTAGATAAAGCACAAGCTGTGCTGGGTTTTACTAAAAACCAAGTAACAGGGCTTAGGTTAAAAGTGGATGATGTTTTTGCTGCACATCAAACGGCGATGCGGGTCGGGCAAGTTATCCCCGACTATGTGTATGTGTCTAGTTGGTTTAGAACACAAGGCAGTTTGTATCAGGATATTCAAATGGTTCGCACGATTGTTTATATCGTGGTGTTTTTAATTATTGCTGTTGCCAGCTTTAATATTGTTTCATCCTTGGTGATGGAAGTACGCGAGAAACAGGCAAACATTGCTATCTTAAAAACCATGGGTGCACAAGATAGTACAATCTTGGCAACTTTTGTTATGCAAGGCTTTACTCAAGCCCTAATTGGTGTGCTGTTAGGTACTATTATTGGTGTTATGGTGGCACTTAATATAAGTGAGCTGTTTACTTGGTTAAGCAACCTAGCTGGTGATAACCCGTTACAAGGTGTTTATTTTGTTGAGTTTCTACCGAGTAAGTTAGTTTGGCAAGATATTGTTGTTACAGTTTTTGTTACTTTTATTTTGGCTATACTAGCAACACTTTATCCAGCATGGCAGGCAACAAGAATTGACCCTGCAAAGGTGTTAGGTAACTAAAAGTGTGAATCAAGCTTAAATGCTCGCAAACACTTGCACCCCAGTATATTAAGCCTTAAAGTGTCCTAAATGTAGTAGAAGAGTAACCAATATGGAACAAAAACAAGCTAAGCCACTGACAGAAGAAGAGCAAGCACAAGCACACAAACAAAGTATTATGTGGCAACGAGAATGTTTCCAGAACGCGCAAAAGCATTTAGCTGAAAAAGGTGTGATCCCGCAAACAGTCATTGAAAAAGAAAGCCGCTTTATTGCGCCACTAGTTGCTGTTTGGAAATTCAAAGCTCAAAATGGTAAAAGCTACTGGGTGGTGACGGGCCGTTTACCAACGGACCACGCCGAAGCGAGTGCAGCGAAAGATGCACGTGAAGCTTTACGCTTTTTTTCGATGCAGTGGCAGCTTAAAGCCGACCAACTTATGCAATCAGGTGCAGTTGATAAAACAAAAGTTGATTTTGCGAACCTGTTGATAAATCGTGCACACGGTTTATATGAGTTATTTGAAAAAGATGATATGTGGCAAAACGAGCCTGCATAATCTGAGTTTATTGTAAAAAGCTGAATAGAACTATTCAGCTTTTTATTTTGTATCGTTAATGCACCAAGGTGAATGGTCGCGTATCAAATTGTTTGATGGGGCAAAGCATTCGTTGTCTTGGAATACCAGCTTCCATAAATACTAAGCCATCTGCTGCAAAACCATTTCGTTTAAACCTGTCAACTTCGTTCAAAATGCAATTAATACTCACACAGTCGCACCCTTGTTTTTCAGCCATTTTAACTAAATAGGTTAGTAGCGATTTATAGACAGAGCGATTGCGATGCTCAGGCAAGACAGCAATACGGCCTATGAGCCCATCATTACATAAACGCCCTGTAGCGACAGGGCATTTACCATCTTTTGTAACCAATACATGGTGTGCTGTTTGATCAAGATGATCAAATTCTACGTGTTTAGGGATGTGTAATTCATATACAAACACACGCTCCCTGATTTGTTGCAAGAGTTCCTTGTCGATACTCCATTCAACTTCATCGATATGATAGCCCATAAACACACGCTCCTAACAAAACCAAATACCCTCATTTAAAAGTGTAGTAAAGGTTTTCAAGAAAATGTGATTATTTTTTGAACTATTTATGTCGGTAGCTGTCAGGTAAGTTTGATCGGTGAGCTTTTTGATTAGCTCAAGTTCATCTAAATCATGCATATAGTTAACACCATTGATGCTTAATAGAACCTGTTCATCAATTATTTGGTAAATTGCACGAGTACCGCCTAAACGCTCAAAAACAACGTCTTCATCATTTAGTAAGTCATTTACATCATCTAATGTGTAGGGCTCTTCTAAAGGCGCTAAATCCATTTCATGCTTTGGCTGGCTCATGCTATTGCCTAGCCAAGTCTTAAACACTGCGTCATCATTAATCGCAGCAATCATTAATTGTTTTACTTTCTCGGCTTCAGTTTGGTCAAGTTTACCTTTTGATGAGCGTAATTTAAGCTCTGCATCACCGTATCGTTGATTGCCAAGTTCAGTATCAATGAGGTGATCAGCAAATTGTGATAATAAATCACGCTGATTAGGCGCTCTAAAACCCACAGAGTAATTAAGTGCATTTTCAACTGCGTAACCTTCATGTGGGCAACCTGGTGGAATATAGAGAATATCTCCAGGTTCTAACACACAATCGATAACCGCAGGGAATTGCTCAACTTGCAACAGACTTTTATTTTGCGCAAATTGTTTTAAATTCGCGTCAGGCATACCAACTCGCCAGTGGCGTTTACCTTCACCCTGAATAATAAACACATCGTACTGGTCTAAATGCGGGCCTACACCACCACCTGGGGTTGAGTAGCTGATCATCAAGTCATCGATACGCCAGTTTGGAATAAAGCGAAATGGTTCTAGTAGTTGCGCAGCATCGTTATGCCAATGGTCAACTGCTTGCACTAAGAGTGTTGAATGTTGCTCTGTCAGTAAGCTAAAGTCTTCAAACGGGCCATGATATGCTTGCCAATTATCTGAGTGATTGGTCACAATACGTGATTCAATGCTTTCTTCCATTGCTAGACCGGCTAATTCTTCGGGCTCTATAGGATCAGTAAAATCTGTGAAGCCTTGTTTAATAAGTAATGGTTTTTTCTGCCAATACTCAGCTAAAAATTGCTCTTGGGTTAATGAATTGATGGTTAATTGATACATAACATGACCTAAGCGAATTGATATAAAAAAAGCGAAAGGAAGGCCTTTCGCTTTTTTAAGTCTTAATTTGAATTTAAGCTAAGTTGTCGATGAACTCAACAGCACGACCAATGTAATTAGCCGGAGTTAATTTTTTCATTTCTACTTTTGCTTCCTCAGGTAACTCAAGACCATCGATGAAATCAGCCATGATTTCTTGGTTTACGCGCTTACCACGAGTAAGGTCTTTAAGTTTTTCATATGGCTTTTCGATACCATATTTACGCATAACCGTTTGGATTGGCTCTGCTAGTAACTCCCAGTTTTGGTCTAGCTCTGCTAATAAACGCTCTTCGTTTACTTCAAGCTTGCTAACACCTTTTAATGTCGCTTGGTAAGCGATAAGTGTGTAACCCATACCAACACCCAGGTTACGTAACACTGTTGAGTCAGTTAAGTCACGTTGCCAGCGAGATACCGGTAGTTTTTGTGCAAGGTGAGTAAAGATAGCGTTAGCAATACCTAAGTTGCCTTCAGAGTTTTCAAAATCAATCGGGTTTACTTTGTGAGGCATAGTTGAAGAACCAATCTCACCTGCGATTGTTTTTTGTTTGAAGTGGTTAAGTGCAATGTAGCCCCAAACGTCACGGTCAAAATCAAGTAATACAGTGTTGAAACGTGCAACTGCATCGAATAACTCAGCAATGTAATCGTGCGGCTCGATTTGTGTTGTGAATGGGTTAAATGTTAAACCTAGGCTCGTTACGAACTGCTCAGCATGGCTGTGCCAATCGTAATCTGGGTACGCGCTAAGGTGAGCGTTGTAGTTACCTACAGCGCCGTTGATTTTACCTAACATTTCGACGTTAGCAATTTGATCACGTTGACGCTTTAAGCGCATGTATACGTTTGCAAACTCTTTACCCATTGTAGAAGGGGTAGCTGGTTGACCGTGGGTACGCGTCATCATCGCTACTGATTTGTACTCAACCGCTTTTTCTTTTAATGCATTTAGAAGTTGGTCACAGTATGGAAGTAATACTTTGTCACGCGCTTCTGTCAGCATTAAACCGTGAGACAGATTATTGATGTCTTCTGAAGTACATGCAAAGTGAATGAATTCGTTTACTGCGTTAAGCTCTGCGTTGTCTGCTACTTTTTCTTTAAGTAGGTATTCAACCGCTTTTACGTCATGGTTCGTTGTGCGCTCGATTTCTTTAACGCGTGCTGCATCAGCTTCGCTAAAGTTATCAACAATGGCATTAAGTAAAGCATTAGCCTCGTCGCTAAATGCCGGTACTTCTTTGATTGCGCTAGCTGCAGATAAAGCTTGTAACCAACGAACTTCAACAGTTACACGGTATTTGATTAAACCAAATTCGCTGAAAATGCTGCGTAGTTCCGTGGTCTTGCTGCCGTAGCGACCATCTACCGGAGAGATAGCGGTTAACGCTGAAAGCTCCATAATGACTCCTAAATTGTCTAGTTTGAACGATAATTAAATATACTGTTTAGCAATGGCAAGGATTTTTCTCTTCGAAAAGAAAAAGTGACGGCGTTTACCGCCCATTTGTCGCCATAACACGGCACTACGAATTCCGGCCAATAAAAGGGCGCGGATTTTGTTTTGCGTGAGTTGCTGTTTTAATAACTCTGGCTTGCCGTATACTTGAATACGATGCCCAAGGGGGCTTAGCACCGATGAGTAAATATCGGCAAGCGCTGCGACCACAGTATCATCTGTGATAGCAAAATGGTCGAGGCGACGCTTAACATCATCAATGCGACGACCTAATTCATTTAAACTGTTTTGTTTTGCACTTAATGCGCGCTCTAACTGCATTAAGCCACCCACATATTTTACGATTTCAACGTCTTTGTCAGAGCCTGCTGAAAGCTGGGCGATTAAGACACGGTAACCGTCACGTAAATTATGTTTACCCTGATATACATCTTCAGGGCTATTAGGTGATGTCTCGACAATACAGTTTAGTAATTTTTCTAATTCGTGATCACTGCCTTGGCCATATTGCGCAACTTTTTGTACTTGTTTGGCAACTTGGCACATGGCGGCTAAAGCCATGACTTGGTGTTCTGTCATTATTTGATCACCGAATCAATAATACCACCACCTAAACAGACCTCTTCAGCATAGAATACGGCTGATTGACCTGGTGTAACTGCTTTTTGTGGCTCATCAAATAATACGCGTGCCATACCATCTTCCCCAACGAGTAAAGTACAGCTGATGTCTTCTTGGCGATAACGAGTTTTAACAGTACAGCGTGTGGTACCTTTGGGGCCTTCGCGATCAACCCAGTGAAGTTGATTTGCATTTAAGCCATTACTGTATAGGCGAGGGTGGTCTTTACCTTGACCAACCACTAATACATTACGCTCAACGTCTTTATCAACCACATACCAAGGTTCACCTGAACCTTCTTTCATGCCACCAATTAATAGACCTTTACGTTGACCAAGGGTGTGGTACATCAAGCCTTCGTGATCACCTACTTCGTTGCCATCGGTATCTTCAATTTTACCTGGCTGTGCTGGTAAGAATTTTTGTAAGAAGTCTTTAAATTTACGCTCACCGATAAAGCAAATACCGGTACTGTCTTTTTTATCGTGAGTAATTAAATCTTGTTCTTCAGCGATGCGGCGAACTTCAGGCTTAGCAATATCGCCAACAGGGAACAGTGTTTGCGCAATATGTTCATGGCTTAAAGTGTATAAGAAATAACTTTGATCTTTGTTGTCATCAAGACCACGACACATAACAAATTTATCACCACGCTTTTCGCGGCGTACATAGTGGCCTGTGGCAATGTAATCAGCACCCAAAGCCTCTGCTGCAAATTCTAAAAATGCTTTGAATTTGATTTCTTTATTACACATAATGTCTGGGTTTGGCGTACGACCTGCCTTGTACTCAGCTAAAAAGTACTCAAACACATTGTCCCAGTATTCGGCTGCAAAATTTACAGTATGAAGCTCAATACCTAGTTTGTCGCACACAGCTTGCGCGTCTTTAAGGTCTTCAGCTGCAGCGCAATATTCATCATTATCGTCTTCTTCCCAGTTTTTCATGAACAGGCCTTCAACTTGATAGCCTTGTTGCTTTAATAAATACGCTGATACAGAAGAATCCACACCGCCGGACATACCCACGATGACTTTAATGTGACTATTTTCGCTCATAATATTCGCTGTCATTTTTTAACTGCTATGGAAAGGCTGGCATTATAGCATGCTTTTAGACGCCCAAACCAGCCAAAATCACAGTCGCTATTGGTAAATCAAACTCAGTGGGTAGGCTTTGCCAGCTAAATGATCTTCAATGCATTTTAAAACTAGAGGGCTTCTAAGCGGCAGGCTTTTAATTTGCTCAAGGCTAAACCAATCTGCGCCTAGAATGTCATCATCTTGGGGGGAGGGTACAAATAGCTCAGCGCAACTAAAAGCAAAGCTAAAACGCATATAGTGAACGCCATTTGCGGCATACAAATTATAAATGCCAACAAGGTGACTGGCATTAAGGCTAATGCCTGTTTCTTCAATAAGTTCGCGATGAGCTGCTTCTGCTAAGGTTTCATTGGCTTCTAAATGGCCGGCAGGCTGGTTATAGCAAATATCACCTGTGTGTTTATCGCGCTCTTTAACAAGTAAAAATTTCTCTTGGCATGTGACGATGGCGGCCACTGTGACATTGGGTTTATGCATCTGGGTTGTTCACTACTTTAAATTGGCCGTTATCTAAGCCATCGAGAGTATAGTCACCAATGCTGTAACGAATTAATCGCAAAGTAGGGAAGCCAACATGAGCAGTCATCCGGCGAACTTGGCGATTACGTCCTTCAGTGATAGAGATTTCTAACCAACTGGTTGGAATGTTTTTCCGCTCGCGAACGGGTGGTGTACGCGGCCAAATTGATGGCTCGTCAATACGTCTGACCTTAGCGGGCTTGGTCATGCCATCTTTAAGTTCTACGCCTTTGTTAAGGGCAAAGAGTGCCTCATCACTGACATCACCTTCTACTTGCACCCAATATGTTTTAGCTGTTTTTTTATTGGGTTCAGTAAGTGTGTGTTGTAACTTACCGCAGTTTGTAAGAAGCAAGAGTCCTTCGCTGTCTCTGTCTAGGCGTCCTGCCGCATACACGTCTTTAATAGTAATAAAGTCGGCTAGGGTTTTACGGTTTTGATCATCAGTAAATTGGCAAAGCACATCAAATGGTTTGTTAAACAGCACGACTTTGCGTTGCTCTGGGCTAATTGCTTTTTTTACTTCTCGTTTTTGCGTAGGTCTTGAGTATGTTCGGCCACTGCTGCGACGCAGTTTATTTTTTGGTTTATTTACCATTAAATGCACCTAGCCGGTTTAGGTAAACCTGCAATTTTAGTTGCTTGCTTAGCGGGGCCTTTTGGAAACAGTTTGTATAAATACATACTGTTACCTTTTTCTTCACCTAGCTTTTGAGCCATTGCTTTTACCAGCATACGAATAGCGGGGCTGGTGTTGTATTCAAGATAAAAATCACGCACAAAATGCACAACTTCCCAGTGCTGTTCACTTAAAGTAATGTTTTCTTGCTCGGCAATAATAGGTGCAAGTTCTTCACTCCAATCATTTGTATCAAGCAAATAGCCTTGCTTGTCTGTTTCAATCTGTTTGTTATTAAATTCAAGCATGATTTACCAAGTAATCGTGTTTTGAGCTGATAATGTGAGTTCTACAAACTCAGCATAGCTAATGTTAATATCACTTTCGGTTAGTGAGATGGCGCGTGCAGTGGCATCTTCTTCCAATAAGTGCAGGGTAGCAGAAAATTGTTTAAATTGGTTGATGTTATAACAAGCATCACCAACCAAAAGTACAGCGTGGTTGCTATCAATCAAATTCTCAAGTGTATTAAGGCAGTAATGCGATAAAGGTTTTGAAAAAATATGTAAGGTACTCATAGAGTCACCACTTGATGCTGTTGAGCTATTAAAGCACGCTGCTGTTCAAAGTTAGCAACTTTAACGTCAATAATGAGATTTTCCTTAGTTAAATTAAAATCCATAAGTGACTTCTCGCACACATATATGTTTTCAACATCATATAACTCAAGCGTTTTTATCGTTTTAAAATAATTTTTAATACCTAACAGTTCAGGTTGTTGGTTTTTTTTAAGTGCTAGCACTGCATCCGCACTTAATAACCAACTGATATTCTGATCAATAGCTGCGAAGATAAGTGCCATGTCGAGCGATTCCCGAATGTGTTGGCCGTCAAATGGAGCATGTTGACTTATTACTAAAACATTTTTCATTTAAATTGCACCCATTTATCTGCTTCACTGGCTAGCATTGCAAACTCAGCAAGCCCTGCAACCTTGAAAACACCCGTATTCTGTGTATCCAAACCACGTTTTTCGGCTGCTGTAACGCATAACAATAGAGGAACTTCTTTTGCCGATAACTTTTGCCAAAGTTGCTTTATAGGTAGTTCATCGCTAGCAAGATCTAAATGATTGCTCGCATGGAAAATTCCTGCTTGGTATAAGAAAATAGCTGAAATGGTGTGGCCGCCTGCAATACAAGCTTCAGCAAACTTAATTAAGCGCTGTGTTGTATCATGATCAGTCGGTGCGGTATGAAGAGATAGTACAAATTGTGCCAAAACGCATCCAATAAAAAAGCCCCTAGAAAGAGGCTATTTTATCAGATAAATATCTATTTAGTCATCACTTGCGCCAAGTAGGTGTAGAAGTGATGTAAATAAGTTATATACATTCAAGTAAAGGGCGACAGTTGCACGAATGTAGTTAGTTTCACCACCGTTAATAATGCGGCTTGTGTCAAATAAGATTAAGCCAGACATGATTAAAACTACAGCAGCATTGATAACCATGAAAGTAATAGAGCTACCGATGAATAGGTTTACTAAACTGGCAATGATAACAACGATTAGACCAACTGTTAAAAAGCCACCCATGAATGAGAAGTCTTTTTTAGTCGTCAGTGCATAGGCTGATAAACCAAAGAAAATTAACGCGGTCGAACCAAGAGCCTGCATAATGAGTAATGGGCCGTTTGGCATTGCTGCATAGTAATTTAAAATAGGACCAAGGCCTGCGCCCATAAGCCCTGTAAATACAAATACCCAAGCGACACCAGAGGCTGAGTCAGCTTTTTTGTTGACTACAAAAAGTACACCAAATGCAATAAGGCTGAATACCAGACCCATGAAGTAAGGTAAATTCATCGCCATTGAAATACCGGCTGTCACTGCGCTGAATGCTAATGTCATGGCCAGTAAGAAATAAGTATTTTTAAGTACTTTGTTTGTTTCAATGGTCGACATAACCGGTTTAGCGGTATTGTACGAGTGATTAAACGCCATTGTAGAGCTCCTTTAAATGAACTATTTAGTTCGTTAGTTCCAATTATTAAACTAGAACTAAGACTACCAAGAGTTATATATTTGGGCAAACCTTTGTAGTTCAATAGACACGATAAATAATTGAAAAGTTCAATGTTGCGCATAATCTAAACGCTGCTGTACTAATGCTGAGCAAATTAATTGTTTTTTAATCACTTAAACAGTTTTTTGAAAAAAAAGCTTCACAAAGCTCATTGGCTTATCTATTATGCACGCCGTCGGAGAGATGGCAGAGTGGTCGAATGCACCGGTCTTGAAAACCGGCAGGGGTTTGTAGCCCCTCTAGGGTTCAAATCCCTATCTCTCCACCATTATTACTAAGCTATTTGCGCAAGCGAGTAGTTATTTCACATTCGGAGAGATGGCAGAGTGGTCGAATGCACCGGTCTTGAAAACCGGCAGGGGTTTGTAGCCCCTCTAGGGTTCAAATCCCTATCTCTCCACCATCATCAGAGCCGCTGATTAGTTCAGCGGCTTTTTTGTGTCCAATCCTTTCTCATCTCTAGTACGACTATTGTCGATATTTCGGATTTTCTCTAGTTAGTCCATGCTTATTACTTCTCGTATTATCTTTGTTAAAGTAGGGAATTTATGAAACATCGTATAGCAAAGAGTGTAGGACTATCTTTATTATCGCCTGTGATCATTGGTTGTGTCTTAGGCCTGTATTATGCGTTTACCTTAGAAGGAAATGGCTTAAGTATTTTCTTTAACCTCTTAGTGAGCGCCATTTCTAATGCCCATATTGTTGGCTTAACAATGGCGGCCTTTGTCGTGCCTGGTTACTTATTAATGTATAAGTACGCGAAAGTGAACTACTCGGGTGTTTTAACACTGGGTTTATTAGGTGGCGCTATTTTTAGTTACTTGCTGAGTGCAACGGCGGGTACCGCATTTATTGTGAATGCACTTATGTCTGCATTGGCTGCAGGTTTATTCTTATTTGGATTGAGACAGGGCTTGGTAGTTCAAACTCCCCATCAATAGCAGAATATTTAATCAAGCTGACTGAAATTGAGGGCAAAATGTTTTTTTTTGCCTTTAAAAGGTTTCATTTGTCGCCCACAAAGAGTACCTTTAGCTACTGTATGTTTAATAAGAAGTAGTTTGGTATGTCGAAGCAAAAATTTTACCAGTCATTAGTTAAACAAACTGAATCGCTGATTAATGGTGAGTCAAATGTTATAGCGAATATGGCAAATATTAGTGCGCTTTTGTTTACCTCGTTAGAGGATATTAACTGGGCGGGTTTTTATTTAATGGATTCGCCAGATGAGCTAGTACTTGGTCCGTTTCAAGGCAATCCAGCCTGTATCCGTATTCCTGTAGGTAAAGGAGTATGTGGCACGGCTGCTAAGACACAAGAAACACAGTTAGTGGAAGATGTTCATGCATTTGCCGGTCATATAGCCTGTGACGCTGCATCTAACTCTGAAATTGTGGTACCCATTTTTAAAGATGGTAAAGTTTTTGCCGTACTTGATATTGATAGTCCAAGTATCGGACGTTTCGATGTTGACGACCGCACAGGTCTAGAAGCACTTGTAAAATGCTTTGAGGCAAACCTGTAATGAAAGATCTGCTAAACGTGCAAGATTACCTTTTTTCCATTCAAGATGTTGGTGATTGGGAAGGAGAAGAAGAAGTTGTAGCCGAAAGGCTCAATGAGTTGATTCACATGGCTTGGGATCGTCTCCCTGACGACCTTGACTGTGAATCGATTGATGAAATTATAAATGGTATTTGGGAACACCTTCGAGGGGAGCTTGCACTTTTAGAGGCCGAATTCGAAGAGTTGACCGACTGGGTAACACACTATGTCGATTCATCACTTGATGAAAAGATGTAATAAAAGGTTCTAACATGGAAACCACAAACAAGCTAAAAGATATTAATGAAGTACTGGATTTCTTATATCAAGAATTTCCGCAATGTTTTAAACAAAAAGACGGCATTCAGCCGCTTAAAGTCGGTATCTTTAAAGATATCGCTGAGCGCATTGAAGGTTCTGAGAAAGTAAGTAAAACTCAGGTTCGTCAAGCACTTAGAAAGTATACCTCAAATTGGCGCTATTTAGAGGCAGTGACTAAATCTGAGTTCCGCATCGATCTTGATGGTAATCAAGATGAAAAAGTGGAACAAGAACACATTGAGCACGCCCAAAAAGCACTTGAAGAAAGCCGCGCCAAAATGGCTAAGCGTAAAAAGCAGCAACGTCCACGTAGAGATTCAGACACAAAATCTTACAAAAAGAACGGTGCTCAAAATGCCAAATCTGGTGATAAAGGCGCTAGAGTAGGTAATAAGCCTGCAAAAGCTGCACCTGCTAAACGTTCAGGAAAAGTTGAACCTTTACCTGCCTCTGAGGTCAAGGTTAATAGCAAAGTGAAAGTTAAACTTGGCCAAGCTCTTGTAAATGCTGTTATAACAGAAGTGAACAAAGATGAAGTTCATGTTGAGTTAGTAACAGGGATGCAAGTTAAGACCAAAGCAGACAGCCTGTATATCATTTAATAGCTGTAAAAAGAAAGGAGTTGTGTATGAGTAAAAAGTTTACGCTCATTCCGTTAGTCGCTGCCCTGTTTTCAGGCTCATTATTGGCCGCTGCAGATAATTTAACTGAAGATGATTTGCCAGTACTCAAGCAAGAAAGCCAGCATAGTACAGCAAGCAAACGGGTGACAAACTTATTTACTCGTGCACACTATAAACCAATACGTTTTAACGATAGCTTATCTGAAAAAGTCTTCGAACGTTATATTGAGTCTCTTGACTACAATAAGAGTGTCTTTTTAGCCTCAGACATTGCTTCTTTTGAGCAATATAAAGATCAGTTTGACAATGCATTGTCGACAGGCAAACTTGGTTTTGCATTTGATATTTTTAACCTGAGCCTAAAACGTCGCTTTGAACGTTATGACTATTCTTTATCGCTCCTAGAAAAGGAAATGAAGTTTGATAAAGAAGATGAGTACGTGTTTGACCGTGAAGAAGCTAATTGGGCTACAAGCCAAGCTGAGCTCGATGAGCTTTGGCGTCAGCGCGTTAAGTATGATGCGTTACGTTTAAAAATGACGGGTAAAGATTGGCAAGGAATTAAAGACGTTCTTACCAAGCGCTACCACAATGCGCAAAAACGTTTAGTGCAAACAAACAGTGAAGATGCTTTCCAAATCGTGATGAATTCATTTGCACGTAGCATCGAAGCACATACTTCTTACTTATCGCCACGTCGTGCTGAACAGTTTAAGATGGATATGGACCTTGAGCTTGAAGGTATAGGTGCCGTTCTTAGCTATGATGAAGATTACACGGTTATTCGTAGTTTAGTGCCAGGTGGCCCTGCGGATAAATCAGAACAAATCAAAGCCGATGACCGAATTATTGGTGTAGCTCAAGATGGCGAAGAATTTGTTGATGTGATTGGTTGGCGTCTTGATGACGTGGTTGACTTAATCAAAGGCCCTAAAGGCACTAAAGTTCGTTTGCAATATTTAAAAGGTGCAGACGCCCATGGTACACCTAAAGTCGTTGAGATTACGCGTGATAAAATTCGCCTTGAAGACCGCGCAGCCAAATCAGAAGTATTTGAAGCTAAATATTCAGACCTAACCAGTAAAATAGGTGTGATTGAAATACCAGGTTTCTACAATAACTTATCGCAAGACGTTAAAGTTGAAATAGCTAAGTTAAAAGAAGCTAAGGTTGATGGTATTATTATCGATTTGCGTCAAAACGGTGGTGGTTCTTTATACGAAGCAACTCAGTTGTCAGGTTTATTTATTGATCAAGGACCCGTGGTACAAATCCACACTTTAAATAATCGAATTGAAGAGCAAAAAGACCGCGATGGTGTCACTTTTTATGATGGTCCATTAACCGTTTTAGTTGATCGATACAGTGCTTCAGCATCTGAAATATTCGCAGCTGCAATGCAAGACTATGGTCGTGCAATTGTCATTGGTGAGCAAACCTTTGGTAAAGGTACAGTACAACAGCATAAACCACTTGGTCGTGCTTATGACTTATATGATCACCCATTAGGTAGCGTACAGTACACAATTGCTAAATTCTATCGTATTAATGGTGGTAGTACTCAGCATAAAGGTGTGATACCAGATGTATCGTTCCCATCGGCAATCGATCCAGCGGATTGGGGCGAAAGCCAACAAGACAACGCGTTACCGTGGGATAGTATCATTCGTGCTAAGTATAACTCTGTTGATAACCTAGAGCCTGCAATTGCGTATGTGAATAAGTTACATGATACACGTATTGCGAGCGAGCCAGAGTTCGGTTACGTATTTGATGACATTAAGCGTTATCAACAAGAGAAAGATCGTAAAACAATTTCACTGGTTGAAGCCGCTCGTATTAAAGAGAAAGATGAAGGTGAAGAAAGAGCACTTGAGCGTGCCAATGAACGCTTAGCTCGCCTAGGTGAAAAGCCGGTAGAGAACTTAGACGATTTACCTGACACCTTAGATGATCTTGACCCATTTTTGGAAGAAGCGGCATTAATCACGCAAGATTACATCAAGTACGGCCGTATCGCGAAAAAATAAATACTTACTTATGATTAATAAAAAGGCGCTTAGGCGCCTTTTTTGCTACCTAAAACAGGTCAGCTTGTTATAATTGGACAATCTGGCTGTCAAAAAAGCCACTGAAGTTTTGCGTCAAGCTTACAATAATAATTAAACACGCCACATAAGACGTGTAGGAGACTATCTTTTGAATTCTATTGAAGAAAAGCCGATCAAGCAGGCTAGTTTTTTAGATGCTTTGATCCCAATTACTGTGCTTGTGTGCCTTTTAGGCGCTGCTGTTTATTTGTTTGGTGATAATTCGTCATCAGGTCCCAACCAAATTGCATTATTGTTCGCTACTTTTACAGCGGCGTTAATTGGTTTAAAAAATGGCTATACATGGAAAAAACTTGAACAAGCCATGATTGAAGGGATCACTTTATCCCTTGGTGCAATTATTATCTTGCTTATGGTTGGTGCTTTAATTGGTACTTGGTTATTATCTGGAACTGTACCCACCCTTATTTACTATGGCCTTCAAATCATTAATCCCAGTTGGTTTTATGCTGCCAGTTGTTTAATCTGTGGCATTGTAGCTATGAGTATTGGTAGTTCATGGACCACAGCTGCAACTATTGGTGTGGCGTTATTAGGTGTTGCAACTGGTCTTGGTCTTGAGCAAGTTGTTACTGCTGGTGCTGTTATTTCTGGTGCATACTTTGGTGATAAGTTAAGCCCTCTTTCAGAAACCACAAACTTAGCACCTGCAGTAGCCGGTGCCGATTTATTTGACCATATTCACCATATGCTTTGGACAACGGTACCAAGCTTTATCATCGCTTTAATTATTTTTATCTTTATGGGCTTTAATGCCGGTGGCTCAGCTGAGGCAGGGCGTATTGAAGAAATTGTCAATTTACTGGAACAAAACTTCAACATTGGTTTTGAAATGCTAGTGCCCTTAGCTGTGCTGCTATTTTTAGCTATTCGTAAAATGCCAGCTTTTCCTGCTATATCAATCGGTGCTGTGCTTGGTGCTATTTGGGCAATGCTATTTCAATCAGATTTAATTAGCAGCCAAATTGATGCATCACAAGGTGAAATTATTGGCTATTTTAAACTAGTATGGACCACTTTTTTCGATGGGTTTAGTATCGATACTGGTGATGAAAAAATGGATTCATTGCTCAGTGGTGGTGGTATGGCTGGCATGTTAACGACTACATGGTTAATTATGACTGCGCTTATGTTTGGTGCCATTATGGAAAAAACGGGCTTACTTGATATGTTCGTAAAGAGCATCTTAAAAATAGCGAAGAGTACCGGCTCGCTTATTACCGCAACGATTGCTACGTGTATCGGTACAAATGCGGTAGCGGCTGATCAATATATTGCCATTGTCGTGCCTGGCCGCATGTTTAAAGAAGAATATGAAAAACGTGGTTTAAGGCCGGTTAACTTATCACGCACCTTAGAAGATGGCGGAACGATAACTAGTCCATTGATCCCCTGGAATACTTGTGGTGCGTATATGCAAAGTGTTTTATTAATCAATCCATTTGATTATGCACTGTATGCTTTCTTTAATTTAATTAATCCGTTCCTAGCGGTTATTTATGCTTATTTGGGAATTAAGATTTTACGCATTACCCCAAAACATGCGAAACCAAGCACTGTTGAATAATAACGTAAGGCCCTACAGAAGTGGGGCCATTTGGAGCCTTTTATGTCTGTAACGAATAAACCTCAAGCTCAATATCTAAAAGATTACCAAGCCCCACAATTTTCAATTCACCATATCGATTTACGCTTCGAATTAGCACCATTAAAAACCACAGTGCAATCGACAATGACGGTGAGTCGTACGGATAATACCGAGGCCGATCTAATATTAGATGGTGTGGATTTAGTGCTTATTTCATTATCTGTAAATAATGAACAATACGATGATTATACACTTGAAGATGAAAAGCTGATTATCCATCATTTACCGGACAGCTTTACACTTAAAATAGAAAATCATATTGATCCACAAACAAATACATCACTTGAAGGGTTGTATTTATCTGGCGGTGCGTATTGCACGCAATGTGAAGCGCAAGGTTTTAGAAAAATTACGTATTACATGGATCGCCCTGATATTTTAGCCAGCTTTGATGTCACCATTATCGCGGACCAGAAATACACTCATTTATTATCAAATGGTAATCAAATTGACGCTGGCACATTGGATGACGGTCGTCATTTTGTAAAATGGCAAGACCCATTCAAAAAACCAAGTTACTTGTTCGCTTTAGTAGCAGGGGATTTTGATGTTTTGCGTGACCAGTACACAACTAAGTCTGGTCGTAACGTAGAGCTGGCATTATTTGTCGATAAAGGAAATTTAGCTAAAACTCCGCATGCAATGTCTTCACTTAAAAAGTCAATGCAGTGGGATGAAGAGCGTTTTAATCTTGAGTATGACCTAGATATATACATGATTGTTGCTGTCGACTTTTTTAATATGGGGGCGATGGAAAATAAAGGGCTAAATATCTTTAATAGCAAATGCGTACTTGCCAACCAAGAGACGGCCACAGATAAAGATTACCATACCATTGAGTCTATCGTTGGCCATGAGTATTTTCATAACTGGACCGGTAACCGTGTAACGTGTCGAGATTGGTTCCAGCTATCATTAAAAGAAGGCTTAACGGTCTTTCGTGACCAAGAATTTAGTAGTGATTTAGGCTCACGAGCACTTAACCGAATTGACGCGGTTAAGGTTATGCGTACTCACCAGTTTAGCGAAGATGCTGGGCCTATGGCGCACCCAATTCGTCCTGAAAAAGTGATTGAAATGAATAATTTCTACACTGTTACAGTCTATGACAAAGGCGCTGAAGTTATTCGTATGATGCACACTTTATTGGGCGAAGAGAAGTTCCAGCAAGGCATGTCACTCTATTTCGAACGTCATGATGGACAAGCTGTGACCTGTGATGACTTTGTCGCTGCTATGAATGATGCGTCAGGCATTGATTTAAGCCAATTTAAACGTTGGTATAGTCAAGCTGGCACTCCAAAACTGAATGTTGAGCAACAGTACAATAGCGAAAAACAAACGTTTACTTTAACAATTGAGCAATTCGCACCAGACAATCAACCTGAGAATGATCTGTTGCATATTCCATTTGCTATTGAATTATTGAATCCGGCGGGGGAGTCATTACCGCTGGTAATTAATGACCAAGCCCATGATTCAGTATTGAATGTAACTAAACAGAAGCAACAATTTGTTTTTGAAGGGCTTGCTGAGCGACCTGTTGCTGTTCTATTGGAAGACTTCTCGGCCCCTTGTATTGTCAATCAATCAAGTTCGGCTGAGGATTTACTGCATATAATGCGTTTTGCTCGTAGTGACTTCTCTCGCTGGGATGCGCAACAACGTCTTTTGACCAATGAAATTAAAACAGCGATTTCGTCGGGTAATAACGAGTTATCGCCGTCGGTTATTAATACATTCGATACGCTTATTACTAAGCGTGAAGGTGATTTAGCATTGATTGCTGAATTACTTAAGTTACCAAGCTACGATACTTTGGCTGCTGAATACAAAGTCATT
The DNA here is from genome assembly GCA_004208945.1 of Pseudoalteromonas sp. CO133X. Taxonomy (GTDB): domain Bacteria; phylum Pseudomonadota; class Gammaproteobacteria; order Enterobacterales; family Alteromonadaceae; genus Pseudoalteromonas. The sequence continues at coordinate 189,318 of SGPE01000009.1, forward strand.
CCTGTTGATAATATTATTGATGTATTAAATGCCTTTGAAAAACAAATTGCATCGAGTCTTTCAGAGTCCTTAACGAATTGTTATCAATCACTCGAAGATGATGGGTCAACGTCTGCTGACGCTGTTGCGGTGCGAGCATTAAAACAAGTTTGTTTGCATTACTTAGCTAAAACACCTGATCCAGCTATCAATGAGCTAATCATTGAAGCTGCAAATAGCGCGAATATGACAAATGTGCTCGCGTCACTGGGTGCTGTGGTGAGAGCAAATCATTCTCTTGGCGAGCGTTTATTGAGTGAATTTGATGCCAAGTGGCGTCATGATGTACTGGTAATGGATAAGTGGTTTGCCTTACAGGCGATGAATGATACTGATACCTGTATCGATGAAATTAAAGGCTTATATGAGCACCCAAGTTTTGATTTTGGCAACCCTAACCGTGTTCGAGCATTAGTGGGTAGTTTTAGTCATTTTAATATTACGCAATTTCATCGTGCAGATGGCAAGGGCTATCAGCTATTGGGTGATCTATTGGTTAAGCTTAATGAAATTAATCCACAGAATGCGTCAAGAATGTTGACACCTTTCATGTCATGGCGTCGCTATGACGACAATCGTTCAGCGGCGATGAAGGCACAACTTACTCGGCTAGCGTCATTGGATGGTTTAAGTGACGACTTATATGAAAAAGTAGAGAAGGCACTTGCTAGTTAATGAACGAATACTATTTTTCGCTCTACCTGAGTTACTCTAAATGTTTAGATTATTATCATGGTAAATATAAATCAGTCCAAGTGACGGAAGATGGTGGTAAAACAGTTCGTTTCGATGCTGAACATTTGCGTCCTTTTATTTCTTCGATAGGAATAAGAGGGCGCTTTAGGCTGATACTCACTGAGCAAAACAGATTCCTTAAACTTGAGAGAGTCAGCTAAAAGTATGAAATCTAAGTTATAACTCTTCTTCAAAGTACGGTATTTTGTTCTAAAATTAACCGTACTTTGCTGTCCCCAATTAACTAAATTTATTATATTTTTGTTAATTCGGTTTGTTCTATTGTTAATTTACGTGTATAAATTATCTGGTATGACGTCTTACCAATACGTAAACGTCACATAATTAAATAAATATTAACCGATTGAACGCGTTCTATATTGTATTTTTACTATTTCGCTTCTATCGTTAGAAAGATACTAAAAACAACAATTTGATCACAAAACAACCCGTTACAGGGGGATGAACACAATGATAAAACGCTCGCTTTTTGTTAAAAACAAAATAGCTTTGGGGCTTGCGGCAGCAACCCTTGGGCTTTCAAGCACTGCTTTGCACGCGGCAACTTTTGAGTTAGGGGATTTTGACGTCCGTTTTGACTCTAGTTTTTCTTATGGACAGAGCATTCGTGTTGAAGACCGCGACTTTCAGCATATAGGTAAAAGTAATAACCCGTCATTCGATTGGACCGGCTATCACTCAGCTTTAAATCCTATCTACTCGTCTGCGGATGTTTGGAACCAGCCAGGTGCATATTCAAATAACGGTGATGCTGGTAACTTAAACTTCGATAGTGGCGATTCGTTTTCAAAGCTATTAAAAGGCAACCACGAGTTATCAATTAGCAAAGATAACTATGGCTTCTTCACACGCTTCATGTATTTCTATGATTTTGCTTTGATGGATGGCGATTTCGCTTATAACAATCCAACTTCTGGGCAAAAAGTCGATCCATGTGATGATGACGATACTAAAGAACAAGTGTGTGCGGACCTGCGACTTTTAGATGCCTACGTTTGGGCTAACTTCGATTTAAATGAAGGGCGTAACCCGCTATCTATCCGTTTAGGGCAACAAGTCGTAAACTGGGGTGAAAGTACACTGATCTCTCATGGTATTAATGTCAACCCAGTTGATATTGACCGCCTTAAAGCACCTGGTGCTGAGCTTAAAGAAGCGTTTATCCCTGTGGGCATGCTTTGGGCATCACTCGGTATTACCGATAACCTTACTTTGGAAGGGTTTTATCAGTACGAGTGGCACGAGACACGTCTTCCTGCTGCGGGTACTTACTTCTCAACCAATGATTTTGCATCAGAGAATGGTTACCAACAAAATATCCAACTTGGTTTTACCTCAAACCCTGACATTGATTTAGCATTCTTAACAGAAAGCTTAAATAGTTTAGATGACATTGTGCGCTCGCAAGGAATCGATCCTACATCAGCGCAAGGCCAAGCGATGATGGCACAGCTGTACTTAGCTTACCCAACTAAAGTGGCGTTAAAAGGTAAGGGCAACGCAGGTAAGAGTGAGCCTGATGATGGTGGTCAATATGGTTTACGTTTAGGTATGTTTTTACCTGAGCTAAATGATACTGAAGTTGCGTTATATCACATCAACTATCATAGCCGTCGTCCGGTAATATCAGGTCAAGTTTCTAATTTTACAAGCGCAGCAATCGCGTCTGATATTGGTATGTTACTTAGCACTGAAATTACTGAAGATAATGTAACAGGCTTACAAGCATTTACTAAGGGTCAATTAGAATACCCTGAAGATATTAAGCTTTACGGTTTAAGCTTTAATACTTCGTTAGGCGAAACCGCATTTGCGGGTGAGTTTGCCTTCCGTCAAGATGAGCCTTTGCAAATTGATGACGTAGAATTACTTTATGCTGGTATGCCTGAGCAATTAGCTGTTGCAGGTATCCGCCCTGATTTTGCTGGTATCTCACAAATGAGCCCAGGTGATGCAACAAGCGTTGTCGGTCCTGGTGAATTAGCACAAGGCTTTATTTTACGTAATACTGCGCAATTGCAATTCACGGCGACTCATTTATTTGGTCCATCTTTAGGTGCTGATAGCTGGGCTGTGGTCGGTGAAATTGGTGGTGTACGAATTAATAATATGCCGGAATATGATGAGCTTCGTTTAAACGTGGCAGGTACAGGGCGTAGTGGCGTTATCCAAGGTCCATTGGCTGACGATTATTCTACATTGCACTTAGGTCTTTCTAATGGCCCAGAGACAAACCCTTTCCCAACTGCATCAGCGTGGGGCTATCGTTTAATCGCAAAGGGTGATTATTTCAATATTTTTAACGGTGTGAACTTTTCCCCTCGTTTTGTATTTTCACATGACGTGAATGGTATAACACCAGACCCTATGTTCTTATTTGTTGAAGACCGTAAATCACTCGGTGTAACTATGAACTTCAACTATCAAAATGCGTGGTCGTTCGACTTTAGCTACAACTCATTCTGGGGTGGTGGCGCGACGAATACATTCTCTGACCGCGATTATGTTTCTTTCAATATCAAATATTCAATTTAAGGGTAAATTATGATTATTAGAAAACCTACCCTCATTGCTGCAGCTTTTTGCAGTGTTTTCGCAAGCTCAAGTGTACTTGCAAAAATTACCGCTGATGAAGCAGCACGTTTAGGTAATGATTTAACACCAATCGGTGCAGAGAAAGCGGCGAATAAAGATGGTTCTATTCCAGCTTGGACAGGGGGAATTACAACACCTCCTGCTAGTTATAAAGCGGGAATGCACCACCCAGACCCATACGCTGAAGATAAAGTTTTATTTACCATTGATAAGTCAAACGTAGATAAATACAAAGAATACCTAAGCCCTGGTCAAATTGAACTATTCAAAACATACCCTGATACGTTCAAAATGAATATTTATCAAACTCGCCGTAGCGCTTCTTATCCTCAGTTTGTTTATGATGCAACTAAAAAATATGCAACGACAGCTGAGTTGGTTGAAGGTGGTAATGGTATTAAAAACACGGCGGTTGGTGTACCGTTTCCTATTCCTAAGGACGGCTTAGAGGCTATCTGGAATCATCTATTACGTTTTAGAGGTTTATCTATTGAACGTTTTGGTGGACAAGCTGCACCAACAGCATCAGGCTCATATAATTATGTTGGCTTTGATGAGCAACTATTAGTTGAGTATTCAGATCCAAAAGCGACACCTGAAAAACTTCAAGAATCAAACATTCTATTCAAGTTTAAGCAAAAAGTAACAGAACCTGCGCGTCTTGCTGGTACTGCATTACTTGTCCATGAAACCATGGACCAAATTTTAACACCTCGTCAAGCGTGGACTTATAACTCTGGTCAGCGTCGTGTTCGTCGTGCGCCAAACGTGGCATATGATGCACCAGGTACTGCAGCAGATAGTTTACGTACTACCGATGACTTCGATATGTTTAATGGTTCACCAAACCGTTATAACTGGACGTTAAAAGGTAAGCAGGAGCTTTATATTCCATATAACAGCTACAAACTGCATAGCGATAAGCTTGAATACGATGATATCTTGCAAGCAGGTCATATCAACCCTGAATATGTTCGTTATGAGAAGCACCGTGTTTGGGTTGTTGAAGCTAACTTAAAAGAGGGCACTCGTCACATTTATAAAAAACGTGTGTTCTATATTGATGAAGACAGCTGGCAAGTTCACGTAGCAGATATATATGATAATCGTGACCAAATGTATCGTGTGGCGATGGCCCATGGCCTAAACTACTATGAAGTACCAACTCACTGGAGTACCTTAGAAGTTTACCATGATCTTAATTCACGTCGTTATTTGGCAATTGGTTTAGATAACCAAGAGAAGATATATGACTTCTCACAATCATTTAACGATAACGAGTTTACGTCAAGCGCACTTCGCCGCGAAGGCCGTTAATCCAAATAGGCACCTGTTTTATCAGGTGCCTTTGCAATTCATATTAGTCAATTAGGCACAATTGGTTTAACACGTGACTTATGGCTTACTCATTTATCTTTTCGAAGGCGATTTACCCTTATGAAGTATTTGCTTTATGCTTGTCTTGCTTATAGTGCTTCATGTTTTTCTCAGGACATGCCCCAACTAGAACATGCTATTAGTGCTGTTAATGCAGACAAAACACTCCTCACAGATATTGAACTAATTGATGATCAATTAGTGGCTGTTGGAAAACACGGCGTCGTAATCACCAGTAGCGATGCACAATCATGGCAGCAAGCCAGTGTTCCAACGCAAGTTTTACTCACCGCAGTCGATTTCTATAATAAGAACCTAGGATGGGCATGTGGTCATGATGCCACTATTATTAATACTACGGATGCGGGCAAAACATGGCAGCTTCAGCAAGCACTTCCAGATATGGATAAGCCTTGCTTAGATATACTTTTCACCTCAGAAAAGCATGGCTATGCTGTGGGTGCATACGGCATGTTTTTTGAAACGCAGGATGGTGGCCAGAAATGGCAAAAACGATTTTTAGATAGCTTACTTTTTGAAGAAGACCGTGCATACCTTAATGAACTAAAAAAGAGTGACCCAGAAGGGTATGAGTATGAGACAGCTTCGATTCTTCCACATTTTAACCGTATTGTGAAAACCAATGACCGTTTAATATTGGTTGGTGAAATGGGGTTGATGGCTGAAAGTTTTGATAACGGTGGCACGTGGCAACGTCTAGAAGAAATATATATGGGGTCTTTCTTTACGTTTGCGTCAACTGCAGATCAATCTCAAGGAGAAGACTTAGTTGCAGGTTTGAGAGGGAATATTTTTACTCGTCAGGCAGGCAGTGAGCAATGGCAACAAATCCACACAGACAATTTCGCAACAGTAAACAGCGCAATTAACTACAATAACGAATGGCTGCTGTTTGCCAATAGCGGTGTCATTTTTCATGTTACAAATGATGAACTAACTGAAGAACAAATGGATGATGGCAAGTCTTTACTTGATGGTGTTGTATTTCAAAATAAACTCATTATGGCTTCAGAAGATGGTATTAAAGTGAAGGAGTTGAATCCGTAATGCGTGGTTTTTTAGATTTTTTAGAAAAGGCGGTATTCCGTCACCGTTTATTTGCGATTATCTCTTTTGCATTAATCACTTGTTTTTTACTTTTTAAAGCAACGCAGATTCAATTAGATGCGTCATTTAATAAAAATATTCCACTTAATCATGACTACATGAAGGTCTACACCAAGCATGAAAAACAGTTTGGTGGAGCTAACAGCATTTTGATTTCTGTCTGTGATGCAGATGGTGATATTTTTAATGAAGAATTTTTCACCCAGCTTAAAGCTGTTCATGACCAGCTTTACTTTATTCCTGGTGTAAATCGTCCGTTAGTTAATTCAATATTTGCCCCCAGTGCCCGTTTCGTCGAAGTCGTTGAAGATGGTTTTGCCGGGGGGCCAATCATACCGGCAAACTTTACCGCGGATAAACGTGGACTTGCCGTTGTAAAAGAGAACATTGAAAAAGCCAAAGTCGTTGGCCGTATGATTGCCAGCGACTATTCATGCGCCATGGTAACAGCTCAGTTATTGGAAACTGATCCACAAACACAAGAAAAGCTCGATACTTTAGCGTTTGCAGAAAAGCTAGAAACTCAAGTACGTGAACCACTGAGCACGGATAAAGTCAGTATTCATATTATTGGTTTTGCGAAAATGGCGGGAGATGTCGCTGAGGGTGCCAAAGGCGTACTGTTATTCTTCGCAATTGCAATAGCCTTTACGTTTGTAATGGTTTGGCTATTCTGCCATAGCTTAAAACTCACTATTTTACCGATCGCTTGCTCTATTATTGCGGTGGTTTGGCAGCTTGGCTTACTGTCATCGCTTGGTTTTGGTTTAGATCCTATGTCTATTCTGGTGCCATTTTTAGTGTTTGCAATTGGTGTGAGCCATGGTGTGCAAATGATTAACGATATTGGCAAGAAAGTATGCGGTGGCAGCAGCACGCGAGTTTGTTGCCAAGCAAGTTTTAGGGCTTTATTAATCCCAGGTGGTATTGCACTGTTATCAGATACAGTTGGTTTCTTAACGTTACTCACTATTGATATCGGTATTATTCGTGAACTTGCGATCACGGCGAGCTTAGGGGTGGCGGTGATTATTTTCACGAACTTAATTTTGCTTCCTGTCTGGGCATCATACATGCAGTTTGAAGGCTCAGTGCGTATCCAATCTGGTACACACTCAGATAAGCCAAATGTTCTTGATAATTTACGCGAGATACTAGTTAAAGCAACAGACCCTAAAACGGCACGGCTAATTATCGGACTTACAGTGATACTGTTTGCTTTTGGTTACTGGCAAGCAGATAAAATGCGTATTGGCGACTTACACGCTGGTGCGCCATCGCTTCATCAAGATGCGCGATATAACCAAGACACTTTCTTGATTTCAGATAAATACACCATTTCATCCGATATTTTAAAAGTTATTGTTGAAGCCTATCCTGCTGCGTGTACAGAACATGATGTGATGGAACGTATCAGCCGTTTCCAATGGCAAATGGAAAATGTGCCAGGTGTGCAATCAGCAGTTAGTCTAAGTTCTGTCGCGCAGTCAGTGAATGCAGGCTTTAATGAAGGTAATTTAAAGTGGCAAAGCTTACCGCGTAATACAGCAAGCTTGGTACAATCAACAGCACGTGTTGAAACAAGCTCAGGCTTACTTGATGGTAACTGCTCTGTTATGCCTGTGATTTTCTTCTTAGAAGATCACAAAGCCGAAACTATTGATCATGTGGTTGCTAAAGTAAAAGAGTTTGCGGCTAAAGAGGAAACCGATAAATTGAAGTTTAAGCTCGCCTCAGGCCCAGTGGGTGTGATGGCAGCTACCAATGAATCAGTTTCAGCGGCACAGCTTCCCATGATGCTTTACGTTTACGGTGCCGTCATCTTGCTATGCTTAATTAGCTTTAGAAGTGTGAAAGCCACTGTTGCTGTGGTACTACCTTTGTATATCGTATCGACCCTAGCACAAGCGTTGATGGTACAGCTTGAAATTGGTTTAACAGTGTCAACATTGCCAGTTATTGCTTTAGGTGTAGGTATTGGTGTTGACTACGGCATTTATATTCTTTCATCAATGATGGGGCAGCTAAAACAAGGTGTTGCACTTGAGGTTGCTTATCGTAATGCGTTAGTAGAGCGAGGCAGTGCGGTGTTATTCACAGGTATCACCTTAGCCATTGGTGTGAGTACATGGATTTTCTCTGATTTGAAGTTCCAAGTTGATATGGGGATCCTACTGACCTTTATGTTCTTAGTGAATATGTTGGGTGCCGTATTACTTTTACCTGCAATAGGTAGTTTCCTCTGGACTGACCAGAAAAAATAATGTGAATAATTGTGCTCCAATATGGCCAGTAATGGCCATTTATATCTATATTTTGTGAATAGATGACCAAATAGCTGAAAAGCTTAAAATGATTTCATCGAAAAGGCTGTTTATTAGCTGTAAAAGAGTTAGAATTTACCTGACTCCACGCTAATAAATGGCTGTACAAATATTCTACTAATCAATAAGTAGTATAGATTAAGGAACATACAATGACACGAAATGAAGGGCAAGCCTCGGTTATCTTAGATAATGTCTGTAAGCTGATCCAGAAAAAAGTTCACGCTGATAATGTGTTACTCGTTGAGAAATTCGCCAAAGCCTTGTACAGCAATATGTCTAAAGAGGATTTGGCACATCGCAACGATAGTGACTTATATGGCGCTGCACTAAGCCTATGGAACTCGCTAGAAAAAAATAATTCTGATGACGCGGTTGTCCGTGTCTTCAATCCTGAAGTTGCAAAAGATGGCTGGCAGTCATCGCACACAATTGTCGAAATTATCGCTAAAGATATGCCTTTCTTAGTTGATTCTGTGCGTATGGCGATGACCCGCGAAAATATCGCTTCTCACCTGCTACTTCACTCTCCGCTTAAAATTCAACGTGATAAGAATGAAAAAATCACGGGTATTTCTAGTTTAAAAGCTGAGCAGGAATCAACCTCGACTAAAACGGTTTTCTTCATTGAAATAGACCGCCAAACTGATGCTAAAGTAATCGAGTCTTTCAAAAAAGAGCTTGAGTCTGTCCTTGTTGATGTATCTATTGCTGTTGAAGATTGGCAGCCAATTCGCGAAAAGCTAGTTGCTGTAACTAAGGACTTACCAAACCGTCACCATAATAATAACAAAGACGAAGTTGCTGAAACGGTTGAGTTTCTAGACTGGTTAGCAAAAGATAACTTTACACTAATGGGCTACCGTGAATATGAGCTTTCTCCTGTTCAAGGTGACTATCAGTTAAAAGGTAAAAAAGGCACAAGCCTTGGCCTAATGAAAAACACTGATGAAGAGCACAGTCGTCTTTTATCTGAATTACCTGAAGTTGCTCGCCAAGAAGCACGCAGCAGTAATTTACTTATTTTGACTAAAACAAACTCTGTTTCTCGTGTTCATCGTCCAGCATACATTGATTATGTAGGTATAAAACGTTTTGATGATGAAGGCAATGTGATTGGTGAAGACCGTTTCCTTGGTTTATTCTCATCTAGCTTTTATAACAACAGCGCAACCGATGTGCCTGTTCTGAAAAGCAAAATCAATCGCATCATGGAAATGTGTGACTTTGCAAAAGGCACCCATGCCTACAAAGCGGTATTAAATATTTTAGAGACCTACCCACGTGATGAACTTGTTCAAGCACGTGAAACAGAGCTACTCGAAGTAGCTATGGGTGTTTTACAAGTACAAGAACGCGATATGTGTCGTATTTTTGTTCGTAAAGATGCCTATGGTCGTTTCTTCTCATGTATGGTGTATGTGCCACGTGAGCGTTATAACACCGCACTACGTCGTGAAACACAACGTATTTTAGCAAACGCATTTAATTCTGACGAAAAAGTCGAATTTACTACTTTCTTCTCTGAGTCAACATTAGCCCGTACACATTACACGGTGCGTGTGACTGACAATAATATTGAATATAACGTGAAAGACATCGAAAACAACCTAATTGAAGCTGCCCGTACTTGGGAAGATAGACTACAATCTGCGTTACTTGAAAGTGCAGGTGAAGCCCGCGGTAAAGAGCTTAACCGTAAATATGCACAAGCTTTTGCCAGCTCGTATAAAGATCAAGTTCTGCCAAGCGCTGCGGTTGTTGATATTGAAAAGCTTGAACTTCTTAACGACGAAAATAAATTAGAAATGTTGTTCTACCGTCCGCAAGAAGAAGCGAATACAAATGTTGTTCGTTTAAGCTTATTCCACAAAGATGAGCCAATTCACTTATCTGACGTTATGCCAATGCTTGAAAACTTTGGTTTACGTGTAGTGGGTGAAACGCCTTACTCAGTTAAAACGACAGATGGTAATGTTAATTGGATCATGGATTTCACCATGCTAATTGACAACAAAGGTATTGCTGACTTTGATAAAGTGTCTGCGCGTTTCCGTGCTGCACTAACAAATGTGTGGAATAACCGCTTAGAGAACGATGGTTTTAATCGTTTAGTATTAATGGGCGGTTTAACAGGTCGTGAAGCATCTATTCTGCGCGCTTATGCTAAATACATGCGTCAAATTGGTGTGACTTTCTCGCAAACTTATATTGAAAGCACATTTGCAAATTATCCACATATCGCATCGCAAATCGTTAACTTATTCACTAAAAAGTTCTCAGTTAAGAACCCAGGAAGTGAAAAGGCGCTCGAGAAGCTTGTAAGCCAAGTTTACCTAGAGCTTGAAAACGTAGCGAACCTTGATGATGACCGCATCATCCGTTTATACGTTGATATGATCAATGCAACCTTAAGAACGAACTTCTTCCAAAAAGAAGCTGATGGCCAATTTAAGTCATATGTATCGTTCAAAGTTCAGCCTTCAATGATCCCAGAAATGCCATTACCACTGCCTGCGTTCGAGATTTTTGTATACTCGCCGCGCGTTGAAGGTGTGCATTTACGTGGTGGTAAAGTCGCACGTGGTGGCTTACGTTGGTCTGACCGTCGTGAAGACTTCCGTACTGAGGTACTGGGTCTTGTTAAAGCACAACAAGTTAAAAATACCGTTATTGTACCAGTGGGTTCAAAAGGTGGTTTCGTATGTAAACAACTACCGACTGACCGTGAAGCGTTCTTCAAAGAAGGTCAAGAGTGTTACAAAATTTTCATCCGTGGTTTATTAGATATCACAGATAACATTGAACGCGGTGAGATTGTTCCACCAGTTGATGTTGTTCGTCACGATGAAGATGACCCATATTTAGTTGTTGCTGCCGATAAAGGGACTGCAACCTTCTCTGATATCGCAAACGGTATCGCAAATGAGTATAACTTCTGGCTAGGTGATGCATTCGCATCAGGTGGTTCAGTAGGTTATGACCATAAGAAAATGGGGATCACAGCTAAAGGTGCGTGGGAATCTGTTAAACGTCACTTCCGTGAGATGGATATTGACTGTCAAACGACTGATTTCACAGTTGTTGCTATCGGTGACATGGCGGGTGACGTATTTGGTAACGGCATGTTGCTTTCTAAGCATATTCGCTTACAAGTGGCATTCAACCACATGCACATTTTCGTTGATCCGAATCCAGATGCAGCAACATCTTACCCTGAGCGTGAGCGTTTATTTAACTTACCGCGTTCTTCATGGGAAGATTACAATAAAGAGCTAATTTCGCAAGGTGGTGGCGTATTCTCTCGTGCGGCTAAATCAATTAGCTTAAGCCCAGAAATGAAGAAAATGCTTGGCACTAAAAAAGCGAGCATGACACCTAACGAGTTAATCAAAGCAGCGTTAATGATGGAGTTTGATTTACTGTGGAATGGTGGTATCGGTACTTACATCAAGAACTCTAAAGAAACGGATGCAGATGTGGGTGACCGCGCAAATGATGCATTACGTATCAATGGCGCAGAGCTTGGTGCGAAGATCTTAGGTGAGGGTGGTAACTTAGGTGCAACTCAATTAGGTCGTATTGAGTTTGCTGCCAAAGGTGGTCGCGTAAATACGGACTTCATCGATAACGTAGGTGGTGTTGCGTGTTCAGATAACGAAGTAAATATTAAGATCTTACTAAACGGCTTAGTGGCTGAAGGTGACTTAACACGTAAACAACGTGATGAGCTGCTTTATTCGATGACTGATGAAGTATCGCAATTGGTATTGAAAGATTGTTACCGTCAAACACATACTTTGTCGATTACACAATCTAAAGGCGCATCAACGCTTAAAGAGAAAGTACGCTTTATTCACGCTCTTGAAAAAGAGGGTAAACTAAACCGTGCAATCGAGTTTATTCCAACAGATGAAGAGCTTGCAGAGCGTGCAGCGGCGGGTAAAGATTTAACTCGTCCAGAGCTATCTGTACTTGTTTCTTATGCGAAGATGGTACTTAAAGAGTCGCTTGTTGTTGATGAAATTACTGAGAACCCATATTACCGTCAGCTGTTGGTTAACTCGTTCCCAGTACCACTTCGTGAGAAGTTCAACGATGCGATGGATAACCACCCACTTCGTAAAGAAATTATCGCAACGAAACTTGCTAATAATATCGTTAATGATATGGGCCTTAACTTCATGGTTCGTATGCACGAAGAAACAGGTGCAAACGAAGCTGAAATCGCACTTTGTTACTCAATTGCGAAAGAAGTGTTCCAAATGCCAGAAACGTGGTCATCAATTGTTGCGTTAGATAATAAGATTCCAGCAGCTGTACAAACAGAAATGCTTTATCAGCTTCGCCGTACGGTTCGTCGTGCAACACGTTGGTTCTTACGTCATCGCAACAAAGCACAAACCATTGAGCAAGCAATTGAATTCTTTGCACCAACATTTGCTGATTTAAGTGATAACTTAAACAACTACATGGTTGACAAAGAAAGTGAGCGTCTAGTTAAAGCTGCTGATAAATTAATTGAAAGTGGTGTTCCAAAAGCGCTTGCAACACGTGTAGTGTCACTTTCTAGCTTATTCTCTGTAATGGATTTAGCAGAAATTGCCAATAACTCAAATCGCGATATTGATATGGTATCTAATACCTACTTCAAGCTTGGTGCGCGTATGGGCTTACATTGGTTCTTGGATCAAATTACTAATCAACCGGTTGCGAACCATTGGCAAGCACTTGCCCGTGCGTCATACCGTGAAGAGCTTGATTGGCAACAACGTACATTATCAGCTGTAGTACTTAATAGCTTTGCAGCAGACAGCAAAGATATTGATGCACAAATCGATGAGTGGATGGACAACCAAGATCTACTATTACAACGTTGGAAACAAATGTTATCTGAGTTTAAAACATCGCAAAGTCACGATTTTGCTAAGTTCTCAGTAGCACTTCGTGAACTAATGTTGTTAAGCCACAACTGTGACACTTCCAAATAAATGAAAAGTCGTTAAAATACATACCCCAGCTCGCTGGGGTATTTTTTTGCCCTTAATTTGCAATGGTCCGTTTTAAGCGGCTACCTTGTTTATTTTTACCTAAGGAACAACAAGCCATGTTTTATGATTTAGCTCGCCGTTTTATGTTTACCCGTGATGCGGAGTGGGCTCATGAATTTGCACTTAATAACTTACGCCGATTTGCTGATACGCCATTGAGTGCTGCGTGGTCACAAACTGTCCCTAATAAACCCGTTAACTTCTTAGGACTGGAGTTTAAAAATCCAGTAGGTTTAGCCGCGGGCTTAGATAAAAATGCAGAGTGTATTGATGCCTTTGCGCAAATGGGCTTTGGTTTTGTTGAAGTTGGTACTGTTACACCACGCCCGCAAGCAGGTAACGACAAGCCTCGTATTTTCCGCTTACCTGAATCAAATGCGATTATCAATCGTATGGGTTTTAACAATAAGGGCGTTGATAACCTAGTTAACAATGTGAAAGCAGCGAAATATGACGGTATTCTAGGTATCAATATTGGTAAAAATAAAGATACACCAAACGAGCAGGGTAAAGATGATTACATTCACTGTATGCGTAAAGTATTTGAGCATGCATCGTATATCACAGTAAATATTTCATCACCAAATACGCCAGGTCTTCGTGATTTACAATATGGTGAAGCGCTAGATGACTTATTGCAAAGTTTAAAAAATGAGCAGCTTGATTTAGTTGCTAAACATAACAAACAAGTGCCAATGCTGGTTAAGATCGCTCCAGATCTGGATGAAGTTCAAATTGCGCAAGTAAGTGAGTCTTTGATCAATAATAAGATCGACGGTGTTATTGCGACAAACACAACACTTGAGCGCGCTATGGTACAAGGCCAACAATACGCAAATGAAGCGGGCGGCCTTTCTGGTCAGCCAGTGCGTGAGCGCTCAACCCACGTGGTTAGTGAGCTTAAGCGCTTAACCGAAGGCAAGCTACCTATCATCGGTGTGGGTGGTATCGATGATGCTGACTCTGCAAAAGAAAAGTTTGCAGCAGGAGCAGACCTTGTTCAAGTTTATACTGGCTTTATTTATAAAGGCCCAGAATTGGTAAAAACGATCCTTAACGGCTTATAAGGATCGGTTATCTAAGCGATTGATCATTAATAAAATGTTCTAAAAAATCATTTTATTAATGGTCTACTTTCGTTATAATAGTGTGCTAAGTAAAGAGGAATTTTTAGTTTAAGGAGGAGTCATGTTACAAGCATCAAAGCAATGGAAGTGGCTTGCTTGTTCTAAAAATAATCGCCTTTTGGTCGACCTTGACCAAAACATGCAACTCTGCACGCCCTATAAACTTCGTCAGCTTACCGATGCTGTTCTTGAAGAGCCTAATTTCAGCCTTGAAGATGCTGCATTTTATCAGCAAGTCTATCAGTATCTTGAAACCTTTTCGTTATGGAATCCTGCAGAGCTTTGCCAAATTTCACTCAATGCGACAGCTGTTAAGTTTCATTTAAAGCCTGTGCTAGCTAAAAGCTGGTTTTTCCATGAATATATGGGTAGCGAGCCAAGTGTTGAGGCTGTAGTAAAGTTGTGCTCACAAGCACAAGAAGGCGAGTTTCTGATTGTTGACCATTCATCAGATGCGTCTGTATGTATCAACTTAAGTGAGCACTTTCAGTTAGATGAAAACTTGTCATTGCAACAGTTTGAAGCTATTAAAGTTCTTAACAATCGTATCCATCCTGTTTATATCCAGCAAAAACAATTCAAAACAGCATAATATCCCTTTAATTGATGGCGTTTTTGTTCGCTAAGCTATGCTATAATCCTGCGCAATTAGCATTTAAGGGTTTTTACTTTGCAATTTATCGCACTTACTTCTATCGGAATTGAAAATTTACTTGTTGATGAACTTACCGAACTCGGTGCAGAAGTCTCTAAACAAACCGTGGGCTCTGTACGTTTTGAAGCAGATAGTTTATTAGCACAAAAGATCTGTTTATCGAGTCGTTTTGCGACGCGTATCATGATGCTGATAGAAGAAAAAGAAGGTGTTAAGGACAAAGAAAGCCTTTACAATTTTGCGCGCTTACAACCTTGGCAAGAATGGTTTGGTCCAAAGCAAACATTCGCAGTGGATTTTACAGGTACGAATCACGATCTGAAAAACACGCAGTTTTCTGGGCTGGTTGTTAAAGATGCCATCGTTGATTATTTTGCAGATCTTTATGAACAACGTCCAAATGTCGATAAATTTAATGCAAACGTAAGAGTGGTTGCACGGCTGAATCGTCACGGTGTTGCCCTTTATATTGATTATTCAGGCCCGCGTTTATCTGAGCGTGGCTATCGTCAAGATCAAGGTAAAGCACCAATCAAAGAACATTTGGCTGCTGCTCTAGTAAAACGAAGTGGTTGGCTTGAGAACGTACAACAACCATTATTTGACCCATGTTGTGGTTCAGGCACTATTTTGATTGAAGCGGCCAGCATGGCACGCAATGAAGCGCCAGGGTTATTCCGTGAGGGGTTTGCTTTTGAGCGATTACCCAGTTTCCGTTTACAAAAATACAAAGAATTAAAAGCGGAGTTAACGGCTCAAATTACTGATCCTAAATTGTGGCTTATTGGCCATGATATTGATGGCAGTGTAATCGCAAAGGCGCAAGAAAATGCTGAGCGTGCAGACCTTGGCACTATTATTAAGTTTAAGCAAAGTGATGCGACCAAGCTAACATCCGTGGCTAAACTACCAGGCGTGGTGATTTCTAACTTACCTTATGGTGAACGTTTAGGCTCAATGGCAGAGCTAGTTAACTTACACCGAGGTTTAGGTGTGGGTTTCAAAAAGCACTTTAATCATTGGAAGCTAGCCTTGCTTGGTACTGACGAAAGCCTATTTAAATTGTTAAAGTTGGTAAAACTTAAACGTTATAAATTTAAAAATGGCCCGTTAGATGTTGTTCTAAATCTCTATCAACTTGACGATAAACAAGTCGAGTTAAGCAAAGAAGACAAGCCAGCGCTTAATTATGAAGGCTCAACAGCATTTGCAAACCGCTTAAAGAAAAATAAACAAAACTTAAAGAACTGGTTAAAGCAAAATGAAGTGAGCTGTTATCGTGTTTACGATGCAGATATTCCTGAATATAACGTAGCTGTTGATATTTACGATGATTCAGCTGTTATTTTTGAATATGCTGCTCCAAAAGAGATTGATGACAATACAGCACAAAAACGTCTGCAAGATGTAATCAGTCTAACCGCAGAGCAGTTAGAAGTCGCGCCTGAGAATATCGCTGTTAAAGTGCGTAAAAAACAAAAAGGCGAAGAGCAATATACCAAGGTATCAAAACAAAACCGTACGCAAGTGGTTGAAGAGTTTGGCGCTAAATTCAAAGTTAACCTATTTGATTATCTAGATACAGGATTGTTTTTAGACCACCGTTTGGCACGACGTTATATTCAGCAAAATGCACACGGTAAACGTTTTTTAAACTTGTTTGCGTATACTGGCAGTGCTTCGGTTCACGCAGCTATTGGCGGTGCAAAAGCGATTACTACAGTAGATATGTCTAAAACCTACTTAAAGTGGGCGCAAGAAAACTTTGACCTCAATGGTATTAGTAATACTCGTTATCGTTTTGAACAAGCCGATTGTTTAAAATGGTTAGAGCATGCGCAGGGCCAATACGATCTCATCTTTTTAGACCCTCCGACGTTTTCGAATTCAAAACGTATGAAAGATGCATTTGATGTACAGCGCGATCATATTAAGTTACTCACATGGGTTAAGAAAATTTTAAGTCCGAATGGCACGTTGATTTTTTCTAACAATAAACGAGGCTTTAACTTGGACGAAGTCGGGCTGATGGGCTTAGGTTTAAAAGCTGAAAATATTTCAGCGAAAACACTGTCGCCAGACTTTAAGCGTAATAAGCAAATTCATAATAGTTGGCTTATTACCCATGGCTAATTTTACTTTGTATCACACCGATGGTTGTCATTTGTGTGAGATGGCAGATGAGTTATTAAGTGCTGCAAATATACCGTTTGCAGCAAAAGACATTATGGATAATGAACAATTAATTGAGCTTTATCAAACAAGTATTCCGGTTGTTGAAAGCAGCCAAGGTAATAAATTATTTTGGCCTTTTGATACTGTCGCATTGGCGCAGTTTATTGCTGATAACAAAGAATAAGAGTAGTAATCACGATGGATTTAATCAGAATAGCCAAGGCACAACTTGCTTATGGTACACACCCGCTGCTTGATGATGCTGATGCAGTCATTGAGTCGGGTGAACGTGTTTGTATTGTTGGTAGAAATGGCGCGGGTAAGTCGACCTTACTGAAAGTGCTCGATGGCCAAGTAACATTAGATGATGGTGAAATAAACCAATTAGGCGGTATCCGTATTTCGCGTTTAGAGCAAGATCCACCTAAAGGAGCCGAAGGGACGGTTTTTGATTATGTTGCTCAAGGCATGCCTGATATAGCGAACTTACTGATTGAATATCACCAAGTTAGTAATCAAATGCAGACAGATTATAACGATAAACTGCTGAATAAATTAGAGCGTTTATCTAATCAGCTAGAAACGGTTGATGGTTGGCGGTTTGATACGCGCATTCAACTGGTTTTATCTCGCTTAGAATTAAGCCCAGAAGCAAAGCTGGAATCGCTATCTGGCGGTTGGTTGCGTAAGGTCGCTCTAGCCAGAGCACTTGTCAGTGAGCCTGATTTACTCCTTCTTGATGAGCCGACTAACCACTTAGATATGAGTAGTGTTATTTGGCTTGAGCAATTCTTAAAAGAGTTTAAAGGCGGTATCGTTTTTATTTCTCATGACCGTGCTTTTATTCGTGCTGTTGCAACCCGTATTCTTGATTTAGACCGCGGTAAGCTCGTTTCATACCCTGGTAACTATGCCGCTTACCTTGAGCAAAAAGCGCATGATTTAAAAGTTGAAGAAACACAAAATGCGTTATTTGATAAACGTCTAGCAGAGGAAGAAGCGTGGATACGCCAAGGGATCAAAGCACGAAGAACCCGCAACGAGGGACGAGTTCGTGCACTTAAAGCCCTACGTAAAGAGCGCAAACAGCGTGTTGATCAAGTTGGTAAAACAGATTTCAATATAGAAACGGCCGATCGCTCAGGAAAACTGGTATTTGAGGCAAAACATATTGCCCATGCATTTAAGGATAAAGTGATTGCGAAAGATTTCTCGACACTTGTTATGCGTGGCGACCGTATTGGCCTTGTCGGT
The DNA here is from genome assembly GCA_004208945.1 of Pseudoalteromonas sp. CO133X. Classification (GTDB taxonomy): domain Bacteria; phylum Pseudomonadota; class Gammaproteobacteria; order Enterobacterales; family Alteromonadaceae; genus Pseudoalteromonas. The sequence continues at coordinate 207,799 of SGPE01000009.1, forward strand.
CCGAATGGTATTGGCAAAACCACTTTACTAAAAATCTTATTTGGTGATTTAGCACCTGATAGTGGCAGTGTGAAGCAAGGCGTAAACCTCGAGTTTGCGTATTTTGATCAGTACCGTCAAAAACTTGATGAAGAAGCAACCGTGCAAGATAATGTTGCTGAAGGCAAACAAGAGGTGATGATGGGCGGGCGCTCTCGTCATGTATTAGGTTACCTTCAGGACTTTCTATTTCCACCGGCAAGAGCGCGTACGCCTGTTAAAGCGCTTTCAGGTGGTGAGAAAAATCGTTTGTTGTTAGCGAAGTTATTTTTAAAACCGTCTAATATTCTGGTACTTGATGAACCAACCAATGATTTAGACATTGAAACCCTAGAATTACTTGAAGATATTATTAATCAATATCAGGGCACGGTATTAATTGTTAGCCATGACCGTGAGTTTATCGATAATACCTGTAGTTCTGTGTGGGCATTTGAAGGCCAAGGAAAAATTACAGATATCGTAGGAGGCTATAGTGATTACGAGGCCTACGCTGCTTATTTAGCAGAACAAGAAAAGCAACTACAGCAGATAAAACAGGAAAAGCCTGAAACGAGTAGTCAGCAAGAAAAACCACAAAAGAAAAGTAATAAACTCTCTTACAAATTAAAACTTGAATTAGAAGAATTACCCAGTAAAGTGGAGCAACTAGAAAAAGCACTCGATGCTCAGCAAATTGTCGTTAATGACCCTGACTTTTTTAAGCAAGACGCTGCAATTACAACAGACGCATTGAACCAATTAGCCCAGTTAGAGTCTGAGCTTGAAGCCGCATTTGAGCGCTGGGAAGAACTCGAAGATTTAAAGAATCAGTAGTAAGGATTAAAATGAAATATAAATTACTCGCTGCCAGTATATTAGCGACTCTTAGCACCTCAGCAATGAGCGCAACTTATCAATTGACTGAGCTAGGTCGATTAGACGGTGCAAAACACAACTATGTTACCGATGTTAGTGAAAACGGTCATATTATTGGTTTAGCGAATGGTATTTATCGACTACCTATTGATATCTCTTATATCGATTTTGAAGATAGCGCGATTAGAAATGCATACGATGCAGCCAAAGCTAGCTATGAACTTATCGACAAAGAGATCACATTTACACTCGATGATATTGAAAATAACGATGCTGTAAATACCAATGCAGACGCACATGCGTTTATGATCTCTTTTGTAACAAATACTCAATCTGGTCGTTTAACTAATTCAGAGTATCAAAAGATATCAAGTGCGCTTACTACGGTATACACACCTGAAGGCTCTTCAGAGCAAGTTCTTTTTGATGAACAGTCACTTGATTATGACGGCTTGACTCGCTCAACGTCTAATTTATTAAACGCAGTCACCGATGATGGTGTAATGGTTGGTTGGGGCAGTGCGCCTTACGAAAAAACAGCCTTTACGCAAACGGATGAAGACGAAGAAGAAACGCATTTTTTACGTGAGTTTATCAGCCGTGGTATTGTAATAAGCCCTGACGGTGTAAAGGTGCCATTAGTACCTGAGTTTAATGAGTATGGTGGTACAAGTATCGCGACTGATATCGTGCAAAGCAATAATGGTTACGTTGTAGTTGGTAGCGTATCGACAGGCATACCTGTTGACCGCCAAGAAGACATTGACGATAACTGTGACGGTGAAGATGAACCAGTATCGGACTGTATTGAAAGTTTAGATAGAAACATATCAACAGGCTTATTTGATAAACGTGCAGTTAAATGGACACTTGATAATAGCTTGAACATTACTAACACTGAGGTTTTTGGCTTAGCAATTACACCTGAAGATGACGAAGATTTTGCCTTTAGAAGTAATGCCTTAGCTGTAAATGAAAATGGTCTGATTGCCGGCACATCCGATGTACGTTACGACGATAGACGTTATTCGATGCCTGTTTATTTTGAGAATGGCGAAGTAAAACAATTTATTAACCAAGATGATGACTGGGTTGGCGGTAAAGCGCTCGCAATTAATAATGATAATATCATTGTTGGCTATGCCAATAAGCGTATAGAAAATAGAACTCGTACTAAGTTCTTTTATTTCGATAAGAATAGTAATAGCGTTGTTTTTCCGACAGACTTTTTCACAAGCTCTAGTTCTTTAGCAAACGACATTAACGACAACGGTGTGATTGTTGGTGAAGGTGAAACTGATATTTTCAATTCAACAAGTCGTCGTCGAGAAGGCTTTATGTACACAATTGGTGAAGACAAAATTGTTAACATAAATAGCTTACTACCTTGTTACGAAGCTGATGGCGAGACCCGTTTTAAGTATACCGTTGCTGAGGCGAAAGCAATTAACAACAACAATGAGATTTTTGGTGTTGCAACTAAAACGGTTGAGAAGACAGACTCATTTGGTAATGTTGTGTTAGACGTTGACGGTAATATTGAATATGAAAGTGTTGCTGTTGCCGTTAAATTAACACCTACCAGCGGTAGTGTTGAAGAATGCCCTGCGCAAGAGATTGAAGAATACGAGCGTCAATCATCAAGCTTCCCTTGGTACACTTTATTATTACTGCCCCTTGCTGCAGCACGTCGCGTGTTCAGAAAATAATAATCTGATACCAACATGCGATAATATTTAAGCATGTTGGTATCAAATGAGTGACCATTAAAAACCCAGCTTGCGCTGGGTTTTTTGTCTATACATCTGTTGTTGATTTGGGTACTTTATTTATGGCGATGTAGCCAAGCTTTGCGCACCGAGCGTTTCCACAGCATATCGATTCCAAAATAACCAATAATAGCTGCAGCTGTGGCGCAGATGAGTGAACCTACAAGAAATGCCGGTCCAATTGTTGTCAGGCTGTCTAAAAACCATTGCCAGCTAGGTTCAAACTGAAAATGTTGTGGTGGTTGCGCAAGTGCAATAGTGCCAACGATATACGAGCAATAAAAAATAGGTGGCATAGTCAGCGGGTTTGTTATCCAAACCGTCGCAACCGAGATAGGTAAATTAACGCGTAAAGGGATAGCAAGTGCGGCAGCTAAAACCATTTGAAAAGGAACGGGGATGAAAGCAAAAAACAAACCGACTGCAAATGCTCCACGGGCTGAGCGTCGATTAAGATGCCATAAATTTGCATCATGCAACAAACGACCAAAAATTCTTAAATATTTATGATCTCTTACCTTGTTATGATCGGGTAAAAACCGTTGGATCGTTTTTTTAGCCATTTAAAGCAACCATTTACATCTATTTGGTTATGCAGTGGGTTTATATTCGGTTGTTTTATAACCGTTTATACTTTGCACACTGCGGCGTTTTATATACTCAGTTTTGCTATTGTTTTAGCTGGTGCCTATTTTAAGCCTTTTTCGTCAGTTTTGTTAGGATTTATTTGCGCTATTTTGGTTGTACTTCTTAACTACCACTATTTTTATAGTCTTCCTTACAAGGACTTGAAAAGAAATGAGGTCGTAGATGCAAAAATTGAAATCGTATCCATTCACTCAAGCCAATCTCCATTTTACGTAAAAGCGAAGATTATTGATTTATCAGAACAGGATAAAAACTTCAAAGCGACGCCTTTTGCTATGTTGAGTGTCATTAGTGACAATGAGCTTTACGTAGGGGATGTGTTAACCAGCAAATTAAAGCTAAAGCCATTTAGGAGTGTAAAGAACTTTGATGTTTTTGATGCAGAGCGCTTTGCACTGTCTGAACGTGTATTATATGAGGGCCGCTCTGTAGGTCAGAGCGTGCGAGTCTCAGCTCAGAAAAAATCCAATACCCGTGAGTCATACCGTGGTTTTATATTTTCTATCACAGACAATATGAAGATGCAGTGGCTGTATTATGCATTATTGACCGGTGACAGAAGTAAAATCAAAGACGCTGATAAAGTTCACTTAAAAGAACTTGGTTTAAGTCACTTACTGGCTATTTCCGGTTTACACATTGGTCTAATATTCGCGATTGGTTTTTATACCAGTAAGTTATTGTTTGGTCTATTTTCTGTAAAGCATAATCAACAAAATAACCTTAATAAGTTATTTGTAGTTATTGGGTTATTGCTTGCATTTTTTTATGTCTACCTTAGTGGTTTTATTGTCTCTGCAACGCGAGCACTGTTGATGCTAGCTTGCTATTTAATAATTTATAGCTTTGCAAAGCAGCCTCTAAGGTGGCGAGCCATTCTGTATGCTTTAACTATTTTATTATTTTTTGATCCTTTTTCTTTATTAAATCCAGGACTCTACTTTAGTTTTATTGCAGTAATAATTATTTTTTTAACATTGAACTACCGCTCTTACCCAAAGTTCAAGCTAGCAAGGGGGGTGGTACAGTTAGTCATAATTCAATGTGGTTTGTTCTTAGGGTTGTTACCGATCACGCTTTATTATTTTGCTGGGATTAGCGTCATTGGTTTGGTCATAAACCTTATTGCGGTGCCGTTACTAGGCATAATATTAATGCCACTATTAGTAGCATACTGCTTTTTATCAATACTGGTTGATTTGGGCTTTTTATGGCAATTTTTTGATGCATTTTTGTATCAAGGCTACCAATATCTAACCTCAATACCTTCAGATTGGCGATGGCTAAACTTTTATTTACCCAGTTTTAATTTACTCTTATTGTTCTATGTCATTTTACTAATACTCTTTTTCTCACCTTATAAGCGACTGGTTTTTCTTCCATTAACGTTAGCACTGATTGATTGGCATTTAACACCAAAAGGTGAATTTAAGTTAGATGTGTTTGATGTTGGTCATGGGCTTATGATTATGGTTAGTGCAAATCAAAAAGCACTTATCTACGATTTAGGGCCGCGCTACTTTGGACGGTTTGATTACATAAACTCAGTACTGCGTCCTTATATTTTACGTCATAATATTGAGGTTATAGCAACGGTTGTTAGCCATCAAGATAATGATCATGCAGGAGGTCTTGAAAGTTGGCAAGCTGCTGGTTTTGGTAAAACGCTTAGTACATTTCATCCAAATGGCCTTGATCAGGCCTGTGAAAATGTGTTTTTTCAGATTGAAAATCTAAGTGTTAGAACTATCAATCATTCCACGTTGTCGACCAACAAAAATGATCAGTCCTGTATAGTCATGGTGGAGAGTAAAAATCATCAATTATTATTAACTGGCGATATTTCTAAATTGGTAGAGCAAGCATTAGTTGATAGTAATGTGCGTATACAAAGCACTGTTTTGGTAAGTCCACATCATGGTAGTAATACGTCTTCAAGTTCTGAGTTTATAGAGCGAGTCGCGCCTGATATTGTGATTCACTCTGCTGCTTATCAAGGGCAGTGGAATTTTCCTCATCCAGAGGTTGTAAAGCGTTATCAGCAGCACCATATACCTCAATTTACAACGGCCAACTTAGGTCATATACGAATCACCTTTTATCAAAATGATTACCAGCTAGAATTTGCTCGTAAGTCACAAAGTTATTGGTTCGAAGAAGATTGACGTTTTGTTTTTACCCCCATAAGGCTACAATAGTCGAAGTCTATGAATAAGAGAGTGTTATGGATCAAACTACATCCCAAATTTATAAGCGCTTAATTAGTTATGTGAGTGATTATAAGCTTATTGCATTTTTTGCTATTGTCGGCATGATTGGTTACTCAGCAATGGATGCATTGTTTATCAATTTGATGAAACCATTTATTGATGAAGGTTTGAATGCCCGTAACACGCAAGTTCTAACTTATGCACCATTCGTGGTTATTGCATTGGTGTTAGGTCGTGGCATGTTTAATTATATGTCATCGTATTGCTTAAGCTATGTAGGCTCACAAGTTGTTAGAAGCTTACGTCAGCAATTGTTTGAGCATATCTTACATCTGCCTGTTTCTTTTCATGATAAAAACTCAAACGGTGATCTAATTTCAAAAATCACCTTTGATACTGAGCAAGTTCAACAGGCAATTACAAAAGCATTGCTTATTGTTGTTAGGGAAGGCGCCTTCGTGGTCTTTTTACTATTCAACATGTTTTATACCAGCTGGAAATTATCGCTAATATTCTTAGTTATTATCCCCTTGGTTGCAGTGATTGTTGCGTTCGTATCAAAACGTTTTCGCAAAATTTCAAAAAAAATTCAATCAGCCATGGGGCAAGTTACACGTAGCTCAGAGCAAATGCTATCGGGTCACAAAGTGATCCATGGTTTTGGTGGTCAAAAACAAGAAATTTCTCAATTCTCGGCAATCAATAACCATAACCGTCAGCAGCGCATAAAAATGGATGCCACTAAAGCGCTCAGTGTTTCTGTTATTCAGATCCTCGCTGCGAGCGCGATGGCAGTGATTTTATGGGTTGTGTCTATGCCTTCGATGATTGACACCATTAGCTCAGGTGATTTCGTATTACTAATTTCATCAATGATGATGCTACTACGCCCATTAAAGCAGTTGTCTAATGTCAACAGTGACTTGCAACGTGGTATTTCTGCCGCGCAAAGTATCTTTTTAGTGCTTGATGAAGAAGTAGAAAAAGACACAGGAACGCATAAAGCCGATAAAGTGACAGGGCACATTGACGTTCAAAACGTAACCTTTCGTTATCCTACAAAAGATGAACCTGTTTTAAAAAACTTATCACTTGAAATTAAAGCAGGAGAAAGCATTGCATTAGTAGGGCGCTCTGGCTCAGGAAAGTCAACAATTTCGAACCTTTTACCCCGTTATTATGAGCTCGAAGGAGAGAGTAAAATATTATTAGATGGGGTGCCATTGTCTGATTATAAACTAACTGATTTGCGCAAACAGTTTGCTTTAGTGTCGCAACAGGTTGTTCTGTTCAATGACACAATTGCTAATAATATTTGCTATGGTTTAGATCGTGTTTTATCAGATGATGAATTAATGGCCGTTGCTAAACAAGCGCATGTTTGGGAGTTCGTTAAGGATTTACCAGAAGGTTTAAATACCATGGTTGGCGAGAACGGTGTGATGCTATCAGGGGGTCAGCGTCAACGCATTGCCATCGCGCGTGCTATCTTAAAAGATGCACCTATTCTCATTCTAGATGAAGCTACATCTGCACTGGATACTGAATCCGAAAAACTAATTCAACAAGCACTTGATACCTTGATGAAGCAGAAAACATCGATAGTGATTGCACACCGCTTATCGACTATAGAAAACAGTGATTGTATTTATGTAATTGATCATGGTCAGGTTATCGAAAAAGGCACGCATTCTGAGCTTTTAAGTAAAGACGGTACTTATTCGGCCTTATGTAAAATGCAATTTGGTGAGCAGTAGTGAGTGTCATTGAAAAAAGCTGGTATAAAAAACCAAGCCTATTAACTGTTTTACTCTTGCCGCTAAGTGTTATTTTTTGGTTGATTTCAACGCTGCGAAAGTACCTTTATAAAATTAATATAGTCAAAGCGTTTAAAGCCCATGTGCCAGTAATTGTTGTTGGTAACATTAGTGTGGGTGGTAATGGTAAAACGCCGTTTGTTATTTGGTTAGCGCAGTATTTGCAACAACAGGGACTGAAGGTCGCAGTGATCAGTCGCGGTTATGGTGGTAAGGCAGCAAGTTATCCGCTTTTAGTCACTGATGATACAGCCACAAGTGAAGCGGGTGATGAACCGGTTCTTATTAAACGTCGTTTAGGCTGTGTTGTGATGGTTGGCCCCGATCGCCAAGCAAGTATCGAGCAGTTACAAAACCACGACATCGATATCATTATTTCAGATGACGGTATGCAACATTATAAAATGGCGCGTGATATAGAGTGCTGTATTGTAGATAGTGAACGTCAATTTGGTAATGGACTTTTAATGCCGGCAGGCCCACTTCGAGAAGCGAAAGCACGGTTAAAGTCAGTTGATTTAGTTGTCGAGAATGGTGGCGAAACAGCATACCGTTATGATTTGAATGCAAGTCAATTTAGATTAGTATCGTCGTCTGAACAAGTTACAGAAACGCCAACAAACGGACACGCTATTAGCGCCATTGGCAACCCAGCACGCTTTGAGTTGAGCCTTGAAAAACAAGGTATAAATTTATTATCGACACATCATTTTCGGGATCATTATAATTACCAAGCAACTGACTTTTTAGCATTTGGGAATGAGCCCGTGTTTATGACTGAAAAAGACGCCGTAAAATGCTTTAGTTTTGCTAAGTCAAATTGGTATTATCTACCCGTAGACGCTAGGCCAACTGCCGCTGTTATTGAAAAATTAAATTCATTATTAAAACAAAAAGGGATCCTCCATGGCCTTTGATACAAAATTACTTGAAATTATTGCTTGCCCAGTGTGTAAGGGTAAGTTGCGCCTTGATAAAGAAAATCAAGAGCTTATTAGTACAGCTGCGAAATTAGCTTATCCGATTAAAGATGATATTCCAGTACTTCTTGAAAACGAAGCGCGTGAACTAAGCCAAGAAGAGGTTGATAAGTGGAATTCGTAGTGGTCATCCCTGCACGTTACGCTTCTAGCCGTTTACCCGGTAAACCTTTAGCGGATATATGTGGTAAACCGATGATCCAGCATGTTTATGAAAAAGCGGCTGCATCGGGTGCCAGTGCGGTGTATATTGCTACCGATCATCAAGCCGTGTTTGATGTTGTAAAGGGCTTTACAGATAACGTATTAATGACACGAGAAGATCATCAATCTGGTACAGAACGTCTTGCTGAAGTAGTTGAAAAGCTCAATCTTACAAGTGACACTATTGTTGTTAATGTACAAGGTGATGAGCCATTACTTGCCAGTGAAAACGTAAGTCAAGTTGCAAAATTACTGGCAGAGTCAGATGCACCCATGGCAACGTTAAGTGCAAACATTAATGACATAGATGACATTTTCAATCCTAATTGTGTCAAAGTTGTCAGTGATACAGAAAAAAATGCCCTGTATTTTTCGCGTTCACCCATTCCTTACCATCGTGAAGCAATGATGAACGATGATAATAGCAAACTAAATCTTGCTGACTATGCGCGTCATATTGGTATTTACGCTTATCGCGCAGGCTTTATTCAACAATATATTGCGCTAACTGAGTCGCGTCTAGAACAACTTGAGTCACTTGAGCAATTACGTGTTTTATACCATGGTTATAAAATTAAAATTGCAGGAGCTGTGTGTGAGCCTCAAGCCGGTGTGGATACACCTGAAGATCTCACGCGTGTCATAGCCGCTTTGAGCAACTAGTAACAATGACTGAAATGAATAGGGTTCATCTTCATGCACGTGAAGATGACTTTTTTGTTTTTTACAAACCAGCAGGTGTTAGCTTTCACAGTGAAGAATGTGCTGGCTTTGTCGTGCTTGCAGAGCAACTAGTGAACGAAAAATTATTTCCTGTTCATCGCCTCGATAAAGTGACTTCGGGGTTAATTATTTTAGCTCGAAACAAACAGGCCGCAGCGGAGTTTACAACGCTTTTCACAGCGCATCTGGTTAATAAGTTTTATATAGCCGTTAGCGATACTAAGCCTAAAAAAAAGCAAGGCTGGATTAAAGGCGATATGCAAAAAAGTCGCCGAGGGTCATTTAAGTTACTAAAAAGCCAAGAAAACCCAGCGGTTACTCGCTTTTACTCTAAGAGTATTCGCCCAGGCTTGCGTGCATATTTATTAAAACCATTTTCTGGTAAGACACATCAATTAAGAGTGGCAATGAAAAGTATTGGTGCCCCTATACTCGGTGATGCCACTTATGCTGGGAGCTTGGATGAGCGAACTAACTTGCATGCCTATGCATTGCAGTTTAGCTATAAAGGGCAGCTTAAAGAATATCGGTATGCGCATACAACTGGCGCATATCTCAATGAAGTTTTTAACGCAGACGAATTCAAAGAGTGGCAGACTCCTTGGACGTTGGATTGGTAAATGAAAGAAACAACACAAGACATTCGCTTTGGCGGTATTAAGCGTTTATATGGTCATCAACAATTTGATTGGCTGCAACAAGCACATTTTTGTGTCATCGGTATTGGTGGCGTAGGCAGTTGGGCTGCTGAGGCGTTAGCACGTACGGGGGTTGGTCAACTGACATTGATAGACCTAGATGATATATGCGCAACCAATGTTAATCGTCAAATACACGCTTTGACTGGCACTGTTGGTGAAGCAAAAGTCGAAGCAATGAAAACACGTTGTGAGCTGATTAACCCAGATATTAAAATTAATGTTATTGATGACTTTATAACGCTAGATAATATTCGTGAGCATATTCAAGGTTTTGATTATGTGATTGATTGTATTGATGCCGTGAAAGAAAAAGCGGCGCTAATTGCCCATTGTAAACGTATAAAATTACCCCTTATCACAACCGGTGGCGCCGGTGGACAAACCGATCCAAGTCAAATCAGTTTTGGTGATGTTGCTAAGACAACGCATGATCCACTACTTGCAAAAGTCCGTTATATCTTACGAAAACAGTACAACTTTAGTAGCAATCCTAAGCGTAAGTTTAATGTCGATTGCGTTTATTCGACCGAGCAACTTGTCTATCCAACCTCAGAAGGTGACGTTTGCCAAGCAAAACAAGGTGCAGATGGTTCAATGAATATGGACTGTAACAACGGTTTTGGGTCTGCAACCATGGTTACAGGCAGCTTTGGCTTTTTTGTTGCAGCCAAAGCGATTAGAAAGTACTTAGATAAAAAACAGCGTAGTTTAAAGTAACGTTTTTTAGCGCTTTTGCTCGGCCATGGTTTGAATTTTATCGACCATGGCTTTTATGCCATTACCACGAGAAGGGCTTAAATGGCTAATTAGACCAAGTCGTTCAAATTCATCATACGCATTTATTTGAGTTGCTTGCTGTGGTGTTAGACCATTGTATAAGGCTAAAATTAATGCCAGTAACCCTTTAACAATTCGAGTATCGGAATCTCCAGCCAACACTAGGCTATTCTCCGTGTGATCAAACTCAATATATAACCAAACTTTACTTTCACAGCCTTTAACTAACGCATCATCTACCTTTAGCGCTTCAGGCATAACGGGTAGCTGTTTACCTAATAGCATTATTTGGCGGTACTTTTGTTGCCATCCTGCTGCATTTTCAATGTCTTTTGTTACGGCTTGAAAAGGTGAATTCATGTTTTATCCAAGTTTAATCTAATAATTCAATACTATTTTTAAGGGCGGTGACAAGTGCATCAACGTCCTCTTTAGTATTGTATAAAGCGAAGCTGGCTCTAACAGTACCCGAAATTGATAATTGGCTCATAATCGGTTGGGTACAGTGATGACCACTTCGTACAGCAACACCAAAACCATCTAACAAAGTCGCTAAATCGAAAGGGTGCTCATTTTTGTAATTAAAGCTGATGTTACCAATGTTATTGTGATGTTGAGAGTAAATGGTAATCCCATCAATTGCTGATAATTGTTTTATCGCATAACTGAAAACTGTATGCTCATGTTGACGCATCTGCTGAAAATTTAACGAAGTTAAATATTCAATTGCCTCATTAAAGGCTATGACACCCGCAATATTTGGGGTTCCTGCTTCAAATTTTCCTGGTGCCTCTCGAAAAGTGCTTTGTGTTAAGCTCACTGTTTCAATCATTTCGCCACCTGTTTGGTAAGCATCAAGTGAATTTAACAATTCAAAGCGGCCGTATAAGCCACCTAAGCCTGTTGGGCCAAGCATTTTATGTGCGGAAAACACATAAAAATCACAATCAATTTCTCGTAAGTTGGGGCGTAAATGCATTGCAGCCTGTGCACCATCGATGACTGAAATAGCATTAATATCTTTACACGCTTTGATGATAGGGACTAAGTCTGTGATATTTCCCAGCGTGTTTGATGCATGTGTGATAGCAACGACTTTGGGCTTATGTTGTTCGATAAACTCTGCGCACTGTTGAGCGTCAATGACCAAATCACTCGTAATTGGTAAAACAATTAATTCAGCGCCAATGCGCTTCACAAGTTGTTGCCAAGGCACAATATTCGCATGATGTTCAATAGCTGAAATAGCGACTTTATCACCCGTTTTCAGTTTAGATGTTAAGCCGTTCGAAATTAAGTTAATCGACTCAGTCGCCCCTTTCGTCCAGACTAGCTCATTACTTTCTACCTGAAAATAGTCGGCAAGGCTTTTACGGGCTTGTTCGTACTTACGAGTTGCGTTGTCACTAAGAGTATGACGACCACGGTGTACATTAGCGTTTTCGGCACTGTAAAAATGCGAGAGTGCATCAATGACCGTTTGAGGCTTGTGTGATGTGGCTGCTGAATCTAAGTAGACTAATGGCTGCCCATTAATTTGTTGCTTAAGCAGAGGAAAGTCAGCACGTATTTTTGCAATATCAAACATGGAAGCCCTTTTACAGCGAGAATGCGACGATTTTAATTATTTTGTATAAATAGACAAGTCTAGGGCAATAAAAAAGGCCGCTGTGCGGCCTTTTTTAAGCATTTAAGCAAAAATTAACGCTTGTCCGTTGATACGTAGTCGCGCTTTGTTTCACCAGTATAAAGCTGGCGAGGGCGGCTGATCTTGTGACCAGGTTGAGAAAGCATCTCATCCCAGTGAGAGATCCAACCAACAGTACGTGACATTGCAAAGATTACAGTGAACATGCTTGTTGGAATACCGATTGCTTTTAAGATGATACCTGAGTAGAAATCTACGTTAGGGTAAAGTTTCTTCTCAACAAAGTATGGGTCTTCTAGCGCAATTTGCTCAAGCTTCATTGCGATATCAAGAAGTGGATCTTGAATGTTTAGCTCAGCAAGTACTTCGTGACACGTTTGACGCATTACTGTTGCGCGTGGATCGAAGTTTTTGTAAACGCGGTGACCAAAGCCCATAAGACGGAAAGGATCTGACTTATCTTTAGCTTTAGCAACATACTCGTCGATACGGTCAACAGAGCCAATTTCTTCTAACATGTTAAGACATGCTTCGTTAGCACCACCGTGCGCAGGGCCCCATAAAGATGCGATACCCGCAGCGATACACGCGTAAGGGTTAGCACCTGAAGAACCTGCTAAACGTACTGTTGACGTTGATGCGTTTTGCTCGTGGTCAGCGTGAAGCATGAAGATTTTATCCATTGCTTTAGCAAGCACTGGATTAACTTTGTACTCTTCAGCTGGTACTGAGAACATCATGTGTAAGAAGTTTTCAGCAAAGCTTAAATCGTTACGTGGGTAAACAAATGGCTGACCTACATTGTATTTGTAAGCCATTGCTGCGATTGTTGGCAGCTTAGCAACTAGTTTGATAGCACTTGTTTTACGCTGTGTTGCATCAGTGATGTCTAAGTCTTCATGGTAGAACGATGAAAGCGCACCTACAACACCACATAGCATCGCCATTGGGTGAGCATCAAAGCGGAAACCTTGGAAGAAGTTAGCAATCTTAGTATCTAGCATTGTGTTGTGCGTGATTTCTTGCGCAAATGCTTCGTACTGTTCTTTCGTTGGTAACTCACCGTTTAATAGTAAGTAGCAAAGCTCAACGTAGTTAGACTCGTCAGCAAGTTGTTCGATTGGGTAGCCGCGGTGTAATAAAACACCTTTACCGCCATCGATGTAAGTGATTGAAGATTCACAAGAACCGGTCGACATGAAACCTGGGTCGTAAGTAAAGTGACCGTGAGAACCTAGCGTACGTACGTCGATTACGTCTTGGCCAGCAGTGCCTTGGTAAATTGGAAGTTCGATTGGATCAAGACCATCAATATGGACCGTGGCTTTCTTATCCGCCATCTATTTATCTCCTATTAAGATAACAACTCTGATTGTTATGTTCTGAATCTGTTTAAGCACATTCTTTTCATTTTAACGTGAAAGAGGGGGTTAAAGTCAATTTTTATAAACATTATGCACAAATGGATAATAAATATTCTGTCAGGATTAAATATTATACCATTGGCTAATTCGCAAACGACTCTTACTAAACAAGAATTGTAAAAAGACCTCTGGCTATATATACTATCCAAGGTTTTATACCGTATTGTCTGTAGGTAAACTTTATTTTTACATTTGAGTTTTGCATAAGTGTGAACTTTTTGTGTATCAACACGGTTTACTTAGATAGTTCCATCGAAATTCATTTTGATGGGTTTTAGAAAAACAAGTAGATGAGCCCCTATGTGGGCAAGATGGGCAAGTAACTGTGAAAAAGCAAAGACCTGTAAATCTAGATCTAACAACTATATCTATGCCGGCAACGGCTAAAGCATCAATTTTTCACCGCGTCACCGGTGTTGCATTATTTTTTGCTTTAACGTTTGTCATTTGGGCGTGGTCTGAGTCTCTTTCTTCTGCAGAAGGTTTTGAATTCGTCAAGGGTCTGTTCAGCGGATTCATTGCCAAATTCATAGCATGGGGCACTATTTCTGTATTGGCGTATCACTTAATCGGTGGTATCCGTCATATCATTATGGATATGGGTCACTGGGAAGAACTTGAGTCAGGAAACTTCAGCGCTAAAGTTGCATTAGCTTTAGGCGTTGTAGCTGCAATTCTAGCAGGAGTGTGGATATGGTTTTAAATCAAGCAACTCTTAAACGTGATGGTGTACAAGATTACGTATCGCTTCGTGCGACAGCCTTAATAATCAGCGCTTACGCGATTTTTATTATCGGCTATTTCTTATGCACGCCTGAAGTCACTTTCGAAGCCTGGCAAGGCCTTTTTTCAAACCTAGCAATGAAAGGGTTTACGCTAATTACCCTAGTTTGCATTATGGTTCACACCCGTATCGGCCTTTGGCAAGTTCTTACTGACTATGTTAAATGCGCTAAATTACGTGCTGTTTTAGGCTTTGTATTAAACCTTATGGCTGTTGCTTACGTAGCAATTGGTCTAATCGTTTTATGGGGTGTTTAAGTGAATTATTCTGTTCGTGAATTTGACGCTGTAGTGATTGGTGCAGGTGGTGCGGGTATGCGCGCAGCTCTTGCTATCACTGAATCAGGCAAAACCTGTGCACTTATCTCAAAAGTTTTCCCTACACGTTCTCACACTGTGTCTGCACAGGGTGGTATTACGGTAGCTTTGGGTAACTCGCATGAAGATAACTGGGAATGGCACATGTACGATACGGTTAAAGGTTCCGATTTTATCGGTGACCAAGACGCTATCGAATATATGTGTAAAACAGGCCCAGAAGCTATTACTGAATTAGAAAACATGGGCTTACCATTTTCTCGTTTTGAAAATGGCCGTGTTTACCAACGTCCTTTCGGCGGTCAGTCGAAAAACTTTGGTGGTGAACAGGCTGCACGTACTGCAGCAGCAGCTGACCGTACTGGTCACGCGTTATTACACTGTCTTTACCAACAAAACGTTAAAAACAAAACAAACGTATTCTCTGAGTGGTATGCACTAGATTTAGTTAAAAACAGCGACGGTCACGTTGTTGGTTGTACAGCAATCGACATCGAGTCTGGCGAAGTTGTTTACTTCAAATCTAAAGCTGTTGTATTAGCAACAGGTGGTGCAGGCCGTATCTACGCATCGACAACGAATGCTCACATCAATACTGGTGACGGTGTTGGTATGGCTACACGTGCTGGTGTTGCAATGCAAGATATGGAAATGTGGCAGTTCCACCCAACAGGTATCGCCGGTGCTGGTGTACTTGTAACTGAAGGTTGTCGTGGTGAAGGTGGTTACCTTCTAAATAAAGACGGCGAACGCTTCATGGAACGTTACGCGCCAAATGCGAAAGACTTAGCGTCTCGTGACGTTGTTGCGCGTTCAATGATGACTGAGATCCGTGAAGGTCGTGGTTGTGAGGGTCCTTACGGTCCACACATCAAGCTTAAGCTTGACCACTTAGGTGAAGAAACACTTAACTTACGTCTTCCGGGCGTATGTGACCTTGCGAAAACATTCGCACACGTTGATCCAGCTAAAGAACCAATTCCAGTTATCCCAACATGTCACTACATGATGGGTGGTGTTCCAACTAACGTAAATGGTCAAGCATTACAAATTGATGCAAACGGCCAAGAGAAAGTAGTTGAAGGTTTATTCGCTGTTGGTGAGATTGCATGTGTATCTGTACACGGTGCTAACCGCCTTGGTGGTAACTCGCTACTTGACTTAGTTGTATTCGGCCGCGCTGCTGGTAACTTCTTAGGTAAGTACCTTAACGGTGTTGAAGCAGGTAAAGATGCGTCTGAATCAGACCTTGAAGCATCACTTGCACGCTTTAACCGTTGGGAAAATTCTAAAGCTGGCCAAGGTGAAGACCCAGTACAAATCAAGAAAGATCTACAAATGTGTATGCAACTTAACTTCTCGGTATTCCGTGAAGGTGATGCAATGGCAACAGGTCTTAAAGAGCTTAAAGAAATTCGTGAACGTCTTCAGTATGCGCGTCTTGACGACAAGTCAACAGAGTTCAATACTGCACGTATCGAATGTTTAGAGCTAGATAACTTGATGGAAACAGCTTACTCAACTGCAGTAGCTGCAAACTTCCGTACAGAAAGCCGTGGTGCACACTCTCGTTTTGACTACCCAGATCGCGATGACGAAAACTGGTTATGTCACTCAATCTACGATCCTAAGAGCGAAGAAATGAGCAAACGTGATGTAAACTACGCGCCGAAACTGCGTGAAGCTTTCCCACCTAAAGCACGTACATACTAGGAGCGAGACGATGGCACAAGTACAATTTTCGGTTTATCGTTACAATCCAGATGTTGATAATGCACCACGTATGCAGGACTTCTCGTTAGAAACGCAAGAAGGCCAAGATATGATGGTATTGGATGCGCTTATGCAATTAAAAGAGCAAGATCCAACATTATCATTCCGTCGTTCATGCCGTGAAGGTGTGTGTGGTTCAGACGGTATCAACATGAATGGTAAAAACGGTTTAGCGTGTATTACACCTTTATCAACGCTACTAAAAGGTGGCAAAGGTAAAATCGTAATTCGTCCTTTACCAGGCTTACCAGTGGTACGTGACCTTGTTATTGACATGAGTCAGTTCTACACTCAATACGAAAAGGTAAAACCTTATCTAATTAATGACACGCCTGCGGCGGGTGAGCGTCTTCAATCAATTGAAGAGCGTGATAAGTTAGATGGCTTGTATGAGTGTATTTTATGTGCATGTTGTTCAACATCGTGTCCTTCGTTCTGGTGGAATCCAGACAAGTTCATTGGTCCTGCAGGCCTTCTTCATGCGTATCGTTTCTTGGCAGATAGCCGCGATACAGCAACTGAAGAGCGTTTAGCAGACCTTGACGATGCGTTCAGCGTGTTCCGTTGTCACAGTATCATGAACTGTGTTAGCGTGTGTCCAAAAGGTCTTAATCCGACCAAAGCGATTGGACAAATCAAATCAATGCTTTTAAACCGCTCGGTTTAAGGATATTGAATATGTAAGGTGGTTAATTTATTAACCACCTTGTTTTTATAACAATTAATTTCTGCGCTAAAGAAAAGGGCTTATAAATGCACGAAGGTGTGATGAAGGCATGGCTAGAATCTTCTCACTTAAACGGCGGTAACGTTGCTTACGTAGAAGAGCTTTATGAAGCGTACTTAGATGATGCGACTTCTGTGCCAGAAGAATGGCGAGAAGTGTTCGAACAATTACCAAAAGTTGATGGTGTGGATGTTGACGTTAAACATTCAGAAGTTCGTGCACAATTTGCGGAGCTTGCTAAAAACAAGCATAGAGAAGTAGTGGTAGCAGAGGGTGGCTCTGGCGATCCTAAACAGGTCAAAGTGCTGCAACTTATTAATGCTTTCCGTTTCCGTGGTCACCAAAATGCCAACCTAGATCCATTAGGTATTTGGCAACGCGAACGTGTTCGTGATCTTGAATTGGAATATCACGAATTATCAGAAGCTGATTTTGACCGTGAATTCAATGTGGGTTCGTTTGCCGTAGGTCGCGAAACCATGCCTCTTGGTGAGTTATACCAAGCACTAAAAACGACCTATTGTGGGTCAGTTGGTGCTGAGTACATGCACATCACTTCAACTGAAGAAAAACGTTGGTTACAACAGCGTTTGGAATCAGTGCAATCACGTCCTACTTTTTCAAAAGATGAGAAGCTGCGTATCCTTAAAGGTTTAACTGCTGCTGATGGTCTTGAAAAGTATTTAGGCGCAAAATTCCCTGGTGCTAAACGTTTCTCACTTGAAGGTGGTGATGCATTAGTACCTATGCTTAAAGAGCTAATTCATCGTGCAGGCGAAAGCGGGCAAAAAGAAGCCGTTATTGGTATGGCTCACCGCGGTCGTTTGAACGTACTAGTAAACGTATTAGGTAAAAATCCTTCTGATTTATTTGATGAGTTCGCTGGTAAACACAAAGACACATTAAGCTCAGGTGATGTTAAGTATCACATGGGTTATTCATCTGACTTTGCAACTAAGGGTGGCAATGTGCATATGGCACTTGCGTTTAACCCATCTCACCTTGAAATCGTAAACCCAGTAGTTATGGGCTCGGTTCGTGCGCGTTTAGACCGCTTAGGTGATAAGTCAGGTATCAAAGCATTACCAATTACTATTCACGGTGACTCTGCGATTGCAGGTCAAGGTGTTGTTCAAGAGACATTTAACTTATCGCAAACTAATGCATTTAGTTGTGGTGGTAGTATCCGTATCGTTGTTAATAACCAAGTTGGTTTTACAACATCGAAACAGTCGGATGTACGTTCTACACCATACTGTACTGATATTGCGAAAATGGTTCAGGCACCAATTTTCCACGTTAACTCTGACGATCCTGAAGCAGTTGCATTTGTTACACAAATCGCCCTTGATTTCAGAAATCAATTTAAACGTGACGTAGTGATTGATTTAGTATGTTATCGCCGCCACGGCCATAACGAAGCGGATGAGCCAAATGCGACTCAGCCTCTTATGTACCAAAAAATCAAAAAGCACCCAGTACCGCGTCTTATCTATGCAGACCAACTAGTGTCTGAAGGCTCATTCTCAGAAGAAGAAATAAAAGCACTTGCTGATGAATACCGTAATGGCCTTGACGGTGGTAATTGTGTTGTTGAAGAAATTCAACCAGAAACATCACACTCTTCTGATTGGGCTAAATTTGTTGGTCACGATTGGAATGTAGAGTATGACGCAAAAGTCTCAGTAGAAAAGCTTAAAGAACTTGGCAATATCGTTGCTAGCTACCCTGAAGGCCACAAAGCGCAATCACGTGTTAAGAAAATCTACGATGATCGTAAACAAATGGCTGCCGGTGAAAAACCACTTGATTGGGGTATGGCAGAAACACTTGCTTACGCAACCCTTGTTGATGCGGGTACTGACATTCGCTTAACAGGTCAAGATTCTGGTCGTGGTACGTTCTTCCATCGTCATGCTGTTGTTCATAATCAACAAGATGCATCTACATACTTACCACTGCAAAACATCAGTGAGAATCAAGGTGCATTTGAAGTATACGATTCTGTATTATCTGAAGAAGCAGTCCTTGCATTTGAATACGGTTATGCAACCGCTGAGCCTACATCACTTGTTATGTGGGAAGCACAGTTTGGTGACTTTGCTAATGGTGCGCAAGTTGTATTTGACCAATTCTTAAGCTCAGGTGAGCAAAAGTGGGGCCGTTTATGTGGTCTTACATGTTTACTTCCTCATGGTTATGAAGGTCAAGGCCCTGAGCACAGTTCAGCACGTCTTGAGCGTTTCTTGCAATTGTGTGCTGATCACAATATGCAAGTGTGTGTACCTTCAACACCTGCGCAAGTATATGCAATGCTGCGTCGTCAATCGGTACGCCCACTACGTCGTCCATTGATTGTTATGACACCTAAGTCGTTACTTCGTCACCCACTGGCAACATCAACACTGGAAGAGTTATCTGAAGGTGTGTTCCACAATATGATCGATGAAATCGATGATATTGCCGCTGATAAAGTGGAACGCGTTGTATTTTGTAGTGGTAAAGTTTACTACGAGCTACTACAAGAGCGTCGTAAGCAAGAATTAGATAACATCGCTATTGTTCGCGTTGAGCAGCTATATCCATTCCCTCATGATGAGATGGATACAATCATGCAACGTTACCAGCATGTTAAAGACTTTGTGTGGTGCCAAGAAGAGCCGCAAAACCAAGGTGCGTGGTATTGTTCACAACACCATTTTGTTGATGCAATCCCGCAAGGTGCTAAATTGACTTACGCTGGTCGTAAAGCTTCGGCATCGCCTGCATGTGGTTACATGTCAGTGCATACAAAAGAACAACAAGCGCTCGTTGCAGATGCGCTTACTATTGAAAAGAAAGGATAAGCAATGAGCACAGAAATTAAAGTTCCTGTACTTCCTGAGTCGGTTGCTGATGCAACCGTAGCGACTTGGCACGTAAGTGTTGGCGATAAAGTAAGCCGTGACCAGAACTTGGTAGATATTGAAACAGACAAAGTTGTTTTAGAAGTTGTTGCACCAAATGACGGTGTAATTACTGAAATTTCACAAGAAGAAGGTGCAACTGTTCTTGGCGAGCAAGTAATTGCTTTACTTGGTGATGCAGATGCAGCACCAGCAAGTGATGACACTGCTAAAGAATCAGCACCAGCTAAATCAGAAGAAGACGCGCCGGCTGCGGCGCAATCAGCACCAGCATCAGAAGGTAAAGAAGTGGACATTAAAGTACCTGTACTTCCAGAATCAGTCGCAGACGCGACAATTGCTACATGGCATGTACAACCAGGCGAAGCGGTAACTCGCGACCAAAACTTAGTTGACATCGAAACTGATAAAGTTGTTCTTGAAGTTGTTGCTCAAGATGACGGTATCATGGGTGAGCACATTCACGCAGAAGGTGAAACTGTGCTAGGTGAGCAAGTAATCGGTACTGTTAAAGCCGGTGCTGCGCCAGCTAAATCTGCTGCTAAAGAAGAAGCGCCAGCTGCTTCTAGCGACTCAAGTGACAGCTCTGACGTATTAACACCGTCAGTACGTCGTTTAATCGCTGAGAAAGGTCTTGATGCATCTAAAATCAAAGGTACTGGTAAAAATGGCCGTGTAACTAAAGAAGATGTAGATAAATTCTTAAAAGCACCTGCTGCTGCACCAAAAGCTGAAGCATCTGCACCAGCTGCGCCTATGGGTGACCGTACACAAAAACGTGTGCCTATGACACGTTTACGTAAAACAATTGCTAATCGTCTACTTGAAGCTAAAAACTCAACTGCGATGTTAACGACTTTCAATGAAGTTAATATGAAGCCAATCATGGACCTTCGTAAGCAGTACCAAGAAGTATTCGAAAAGCGTCATGGTATCCGTTTAGGTTTCATGTCTTTCTATGTGAAAGCAGTAACAGAAGCACTTAAGCGTTTCCCTGAAGTTAATGCATCTATCGACGGTGATGATATCGTTTATCACAACTACTTCGATATCAGCATCGCGGTTTCTACACCACGTGGTCTTGTAACACCAGTTCTTAAAGACTGTGACAAGCTATCAGTTGCTGAAATTGAGAAGGGCATCCGCGAATTAGCACTTAAAGGTCGTGATGGTAAATTATCTCTAGATGATATGACTGGTGGTAACTTCACTATCACTAACGGTGGTGTATTCGGTTCATTACTATCTACACCAATCATCAACTTACCACAGTCTTCAATCTTAGGTATGCACAAAATCCAAGATCGTCCTATGGCTGTTAACGGTAAAGTTGAAATCTTACCAATGATGTATTTAGCGTTATCTTACGATCATCGCCAAATTGATGGTAAAGAATCTGTAGGCTTCTTAGTGACAATTAAAGAGTTACTAGAAGATCCAACTCGATTATTACTAGATGTTTAATCTAGTTGTATAAAAACTAAGCTGTGAACCATGTTCGCAGCTTTTTTTTTGCGCCTTTGGTCTAACTGGGGTTTTCATGTCGAGCCTTGGGATTTATACTAGGTGCGCAATTTGGGATAGCTGTTTATTTGCATAAATATTCAGCTCTTTTAGTATAAAAAATTGGATAAAGCATCATGAATTTGCATGAGTATCAGGCAAAACAACTTTTTGCCGAATATGGTTTACCAGTTTCTCACGGTTACGCTTGCGATACACCTGAAGAAGCTGCAGCAGCTGCTGAGAAAATTGGCGGTGATATGTGGGTTGTTAAAACACAGGTTCACGCAGGTGGCCGTGGTAAAGCTGGCGGTGTTAAGCTAGTTAAAACAATCGACGAAGTGAAAGAGTTCGCTGCGAACTGGTTAGGTAAAAACTTAGTTACTTACCAAACAGACGAAAATGGTCAGCCAGTAGCTAAAATCCTTGTAGAAAGCTGCACTGACATCGCTAACGAATTATACCTTGGCGCTGTAGTAGATCGTGCTTCTCGTAAAGTTGTTTTCATGGCATCTACTGAAGGTGGTGTGGAAATCGAGCAAGTTGCAGAAGAAACTCCAGAATTAATTCACAAAGCTGAGATCGATCCACTAGTTGGCCCTCAAGCTTATCAAGCTCGTGAATTAGGTTTCAAACTTGGTTTAAACCCAACTCAAATGAAACAGTTCGTTAAGATCTTCATGGGTCTTGCTAACATGTTCAACGATTTCGATTTCGCTCTTTTAGAAATCAACCCGTTAGTAATCACAGACGAAGGTAACCTTCACTGTCTAGACGGTAAAATCGGTGTAGATGGTAACGCGCTTTACCGTCAACCTAAAATCCGCGAAATGCACGATCCTTCACAAGAAGATGCGCGTGAAGCTCACGCTGCTAGCTTCGAGCTTAACTACGTTGCACTAGACGGTAACGTTGGTTGTATGGTTAATGGTGCAGGCCTAGCAATGGGTACTATGGACATCGTAAACCTACACGGTGGTAAGCCAGCTAACTTCCTAGATGTTGGTGGCGGTGCGACTAAAGAGCGTGTATCTGAAGCATTCAAGATCATCCTATCTGACGACAACGTTAAAGCTGTTTTAGTTAACATCTTTGGTGGTATCGTACGTTGTGACATGATCGCAGAAGGTATCATTGGCGCAGTTAAAGAAGTAGGTGTAAATGTTCCTGTAGTAGTACGTTTAGAAGGTACTAACGCTGAACTAGGTCGTGAAGTTCTTGCAAGTTCTGACCTTAACATCATCGCTGCTGAGTCACTAACAGACGCAGCTGAAAAAGTTGTTGCTGCTGCGGAGGGCAAATAATGTCTGTATTAATCAATAAAGATACAAAAGTTATCTGTCAAGGTTTCACAGGTGGCCAAGGTACTTTCCACTCAGAGCAAGCGCTTGAGTATGGTACACAAATGGTTGGTGGTGTAAGCCCAGGTAAAGGCGGTCAAACGCACCTAGGTCTTCCAGTATTCAACACAGTACGTGACGCTGTAGAAGCAACAGGTGCGACTGCATCTGTTATTTACGTACCAGCTCCTTTCTGTAAAGATGCTATCTTAGAAGCTATCGATGCAGGCATCGAGCTTATCGTTTGTATCACTGAAGGTATCCCAACACTAGACATGGTTGACGTTAAAGTTAAGCTTGACCAAACTGGTGTTCGTATGATCGGTCCTAACTGCCCAGGTGTTATCACTCCGGGTGAAACTAAGATTGGTATCATGCCTGGTCATATCCACAAGCCTGGTAAAGTAGGTATCGTATCACGTTCTGGTACACTTACTTACGAAGCGGTTAAACAAACGACTGATGCTGGTTTCGGCCAATCAACATGTGTTGGTATCGGTGGTGACCCAATCCCAGGTACTAACTTCATCGACGTTTTAGAAATGTTCGAAAAAGACGAGCAAACTGAAGCAATCGTTATGATCGGTGAAATCGGTGGTACTGCAGAAGAAGAAGCTGCTGAGTACATCAAGCACAACGTGACTAAACCTGTTGTTTCTTACATTGCGGGTGTTACTGCACCTCCAGGTAAGCGTATGGGTCACGCTGGTGCAATCATCGCAGGCGGTAAAGGTACTGCTGATGAGAAATTTGCTGCATTAGAAGCTGCGGGCGTAAAAACTGTACGTTCATTAGCTGATATCGGTAATGCACTTAAAGAGAAAACAGGCTGGTAATCAGTTTTAATCTCTTAAAAAGGCTCGCTTATGCGAGCCTTTTTTGTATCTTGTATATTGTTACTAATCGAAGTCAAAATTTATTCGTAAAACAAGAATAATAATGCTTTATTTGTGAATATAAATTCTTTAGACTGATACCTTGTTTATTCGTTTTTATTAAAAACATCCGATTTTACAAGGTAAATATTACGTGCGTACCACTGAATTGGTCGATGGATTTCGTCAGTCAACTCCTTATGTTAATGCCCACAGAGGCAAAACTTTTGTTGTAATGCTTGGTGGAGAGGCAATAGATCAGCCTGGTTGTCGCAGCATTATCAACGATGTTGCATTACTTACCAGCCTAGGTATTAAAATTGTTTTAGTGTTTGGCGCACGACCACAATTTAATGCAGCACTTGAGCAAGTTGGCATAACTAGTCAGTTCCATAATGAGATACGCGTAACGGACAACGCCACCTTTGATGTCATTAAAAAAGTCGCAGGTGCGATGCAATTTGATATTACGGCACGACTATCAACGTCTCTTAGTAGTACACCTATGTCAGGCTCATTTTTAAATGTGGTAAGTGGTAACTTTGTCATAGCACAGCCACTAGGTGTGGATGAAGGGATTGATTATCATCACTCAGGAAGAGTGAGGCGCATCGACGTAGAGGGTATTCGCCATCAGTTAAATAATAACGGTATTGTGTTATTAGGACCGATTGCGGCATCGGTTACCGGTGAAAGTTTTAATTTAACCGCAGAAGAAATTGCTACTCAAGTTGCGTTAAAACTACGTGCCGATAAAATGCTAGGTTTCTGCGAAGAAGCCGGTATTTTAGATGAAAATGGCGAAGCAATCGCTGAGCTGATGCCAAATGAAGCGGAACGTGTTTTAGCGAATTACCGCAAGCAAGCTGATTCCTGTTTAAGTGCGACTGTTTTCTTACAAGCAGCAATTGATGCTTGCCGAGGCGGTGTGCATCGCTGCCACTTAGTTAGTTACAAAGAAGATGGCGCGTTACTACAAGAATTGTTCTCTTTAGATGGTATTGGTACACAAATCGCACCACAAAGTTCAGAGCAACTTCGTAGCGCGACTATCTCTGATATAACCGGTATCATTAACCTTATTAGACCCCTTGAGCAGCAAGGCTATTTAGTGCGTCGTTCACGAGAGCAACTTGAAATTGAAATTGAGCAATTTACAGTTATTGAACGTGATGGACTTATCATTGCCTGTGCAGCTTTGTATCCGTTTGCAGATGAACAAGTAGGGGAGTTCGCAAGCTTGGCTGTTCATCCTCAGTACCGAGATGCCGATCGCGGTAGTTATCTACTGAGGTTTATTATTAATAAAGCTAAACGTGCGGGCTACTCGCATTTATTCGCACTGACTACACGGAGTATTCACTGGTTTTTAGAGCAGAGTTTTGAATTGGTAACAGTCGATGAGTTGCCAGCTAAGAAAAAAGCGCTTTATAACTATGAGCGACGTTCTAAGGTGCTGCGATTAGACCTTACTAAGTTGAGTAAAAACAGGTAACCAAAAGGTGACGCAAGCGCGTCACCTTTCGTTTTCAATACTGTATTTATCTAATATTGATAGTTAATGTGCTGATAAAAACGCACTCGTAAATCTTGTCGAGTTGGGTTGAACGCCAGCTCATCGGTCACTTCATTAATTGCACTTTGAACTTGGTTCATAAACCGACCATAACCAATATCATGCTTATCTTTATCTGCGGCTGCAATCACAAAATGTAGCACGTCAACTAAACTATTGGCATTCCAGTAATGCTGTAATTGAGGCTCCTTGGTGTTGCAATCAAAGGTCAATTTTTGTAGTTCACTGTTGCTTTGAGCATTATCGATATGACTATTGCGCACTATAGGGCGGGTACCATTAGCGATAAAAGCCCCGAGTGTTAATTGGCGTTTTTCACATGCGCGTTTAAACGCATCAAAAATATATTGATAAAATTGTGTGTAGTTTGCTTCGTTAAGCATATGCTGGAACTGTGTTTTAATCGCACGCGTGACTGGAATTGAGAATCCCGCATAGGTCATTTCACTGTGCTCACTTGGTAAGTGACATTGACGAGACTGATAACGAGGGTAGAGGCTTCTTAATTTATAACCGTAGCTTTCTTTATGGCCTTTTGCTTTTGCAAACATGTCATAAGTAAGATGTTGGTGATCGCGAATTTTTAGTGAAGATTGATTGCTTAACAGCTTATCTTGTAAGCTGCTAATAACGCGCTGTACTTTATGATGAAACTGGGCTGCATTTGCTCTGATTTCTTCACCGGTTGCTAAGAATAAGAAGCGAATCTTTTTACATTTTTCATCATCCGAAGCAAATATAGTGTGGGCTTCATGGTATTGAGGATTGTAAAAAAACAGAATTTGTTTAGCGGTTTCTAAGCTATATGCTTCATCGTGATAACGAACCACGGGTAGTTTATCATTTGCGATTAGATGAACATTGTGAAGTTCGTATTCGTCGCATAGTGCAAATAATTCCCTTGCAAGACGCTTATAACTGCAGTTAACTGAGCTAAACTGCGCGAAAAACTCATCGTTTGGTTTAAATTCAACTAGCACATATTGGTTTGCGCGTGCTGAGCTTGGAATATAGACTCGATGTTGATTGAGCGAAGCCATCTTTTTTCCTTATAAAAAGTAAAACTTTCGGGACTATATCGCTACTGGATGATCATTTTATTGCGTTAGAACAATTTTTTTACCGATTTTGTCGAGTCTGTGAACTATGTATTCAACGATCGGCTTAATATCTTCAATAAACATGATTCAACTACTGTATGTTAAGGTTTGTTTTTGTAATAATGCATTAGTTTTGTCACCATGCAATATTCAGAGGATTATGCTCCTATGGCGGAAATTGAGAATCGCCCAAGTAACTTTATTAGAACGCGTATTGATGAAGATCTCGCAAGCGGTAAGCATGCGACTACGCACACGCGTTTTCCACCAGAACCAAACGGTTTTTTACACATTGGCCATGCAAAGTCGATTTGCTTAAACTTTGGTATTGCCAAAGATTATCAAGGTCTTTGTAATTTACGTTTTGATGATACGAATCCAGAAAAAGAAGACATCAATTACGTAAATTCGATTAAAGAAGATGTGCAGTGGTTAGGTTTTAAGTGGGATGGTGAAATCAAGTATTCATCTAACTATTTCGACGCGCTATACGGCTATGCTGTTGAGCTTATCGAAAAAGGCCTTGCATATGTGTGTTTCTTATCGCCCGATCAAGCGCGTGAATACCGTGGTACGTTAAAAGAGCCAGGTAAAAATAGCCCATACCGTGATACATCGATTGAAGAAAACCGAGCGTTATTTGAAAAAATGCGTAATGGCGAATTCAAAGAAGGCGAGTGTGTACTTCGTGCAAAAATCGATATGGCAAGCTCATTCATGGTATTACGTGACCCGATTATATATCGTATCCGTTTTGCTCATCACCACCAAACAGGTGATAAGTGGTGCATTTACCCAATGTACGACTTTACGCATTGTATTTCTGATGCGCTAGAAGGCATTACACACTCATTATGTACGCTTGAGTTCCAAGATAACCGTCGTTTATACGATTGGGTATTGGATAACATCAGCCTTAAGTGTCATCCGCAACAAATCGAGTTCTCACGATTAAATCTTGAGTACACCATTATGTCTAAGCGTAAATTAAACGACTTAGTGGTTAATGGTCATGTTGAAGGGTGGGACGATCCACGTATGCCAACAATTGCTGGTTTACGTCGTCGTGGTTATACACCTGCATCAATACGTGAGTTCTGTTCTCGCATCGGTATCACCAAGCAAGAAAACATGGTTGAAATGGGTATGCTAGAAGCATGTATCCGTGAAGACCTAAACGAACATGCACCACGTGCAATGGCTGTTCTTGATCCGGTGAAGATTGTTATCGAAAACTATGATGCAGATAAAGTAGAAACGTTATCTGTTGCAAATCACCCAAATAAAGAAGAGATGGGGCGTCGTGATGTGCCTTTCACTCGTGAACTTTATATCGAGCGTGAAGACTTCCGTGAAGAAGCAAATAACAAGTTCAAGCGTTTAGTTCTTGATAAAGAAGTACGTTTACGTGGTGCTTATGTAATTAAAGCTGAGCGCGTTGAAAAAGACGAAAACGGCGAAATTACAACTATCTTCTGTTCTTACGATCCAGAAACTCTGGGTAAAAACCCAAGTGATGGCCGTAAGGTTAAAGGTGTAATTCACTGGGTATCAGCAAGTGAATCAATCACAGCTGAAGTGCGTTTATACGACCGCTTATTCAACGTACCAAACCCAGCTGCTGCAGAAGACTTTAACGCAACTTTGAACCCAGAGTCACTCGTAGTGCTTGCGAACGCTAAAGTTGAGCCGTCACTTGCCAACGCACAAGCCGAGCAGGGCTTCCAGTTTGAGCGTATGGGTTACTTCTGTCGTGATAGCAAAGCTGAAACATTAGTATTCAATCAAACTGTGGGTCTTCGTGATTCATGGGCGAAGATTGAACAAAAAGGCTAATAGCTAATCTATTAAGTTTCTAAACTTAATAAAAAACCCTTTCACTTTTAAAGTGAAAGGGTTTTTTTATAACCATTAAAAGCGATTAGAAATAACCGCGAATACCCAAGCTGAAGTTACGACCAGGTAATGGTGCTTTTTCTTTAATAAATGAACTGTGTACGAAACCTAATTCATCGGTTAAGTTGTCAACATTAATATAAAGCTGTGTATCAACGGGGCCTAAATCAAGTTGGTAGTTAGCTGATGCATCAAACAATGTGTAACCATCTGTTTTTGTTTCATAGGCTGTGATATCTGACTGCTCAAAATAATGTGTACCTGTTAAGCTAAATTGCCAATCTGCAAATGTATATTGTAATTCAGAGCCAAGTTTATTGGCTGGCACACGCGGCAAATAGCCTTCACCATCTTTTAATTTTGCGGTTGTTGAATCACCAAATACTTTTACCAACGCACTCGGTGTAACTTGGTAATGAACATCAAACTCAACACCGTAAAGTTTTGCATCTTTACTCGCGAATTGATAAACCGCCATTGCATCTTCATCAGCATCAGCTGCTGATTCTAACCCGTGCTCTTCATCAAATACTAAGCCTGTATTTTGTTGGTAGTAGTAGTTTTCAATATCGTTATAGAAGAAATTAACTGTGTAACCAAAATCGCCAATAAAACGGCGGAAGCTTAAATCAAAATTGGTGGCAGTTTCTTGATCAATATTTTCCGGTTCAAAATGAATTTCACCATCTTCAATGTGATAACCAAGGCCTAATTCATAGGTACTAGTAGCAATGTGCACACCATTTGATAGTAGCTCAGCACTGAGTGGTGCACGCTCTGAACGTGACACACTTAGAGCTACACTTTGACCTTCTTGATATTGCCAAATCGCACCTGCAGATAAGCTAAGGTTAGTGAAATCTTCGCTGTAGCTGATAATTTCAGCTTCTTCGTGTGTTTCTTCCTCGTGGTCATCTTCATGATCGTGATGGTGTTCACTCATGGTGACATCAGAGTCAATTTTGTAATCTTCGATTCGTGCACCGAGCTCAACCGTAACGTCACCAAATTGTCTTTCTTCGAGTAAAAATAATGCGTTTGAAGTTGTGGTACTAGCAGGGGTAAAGGCTTCTTCACCGTCTGCATCATAATCAGACTCATAAAAGTGATAGCCTGCTATGCCATGCCACTGTCCTAATTTATGCTCAATGGTGGCACGTGCTTCTGTTGTTTCGTTATGAAAAACAGTGCCGATTTCTCCACCTTCAATTTCAGCATGTTGATAATCAGTGTAACCGACACGAAGCGTAATATTTTCGATCCAGTTATCGTGCAGCGCATAGCTCATGTAACCTTGCCAACGATCTTGCTCTAATTGTGCAAAAACAGACTCTTCATGTTCTTCTTCACCTTCATGATGCTCACCTTCTTCATGCTCGTCATGTTCATGATGATGGTGTTCATGAGCTGGAATACCATAGTCAGTTTCAATACGACCATAGGACATGCCTACCGTTAAATGTTCACCTACATAGCTAGTACCAAAATTTAGAGTTTCGCTGTCGATAAATGTGTTTTCTACGCTGTTAGCTGTTTCGTGCTCTTCATGCTCTTCACCTTCATGTTCTTCGTGCTCTTCAGGAAGCTCGAAGGTAGGTGTTTCATAATCGTGGCCTTTACGCTTAGTTCCGTCAAAATGGAAATTAAATCCGTTATTACCCGTTTCTAATTTAGCGGCGTAGGTATTGGTATTTGATACTGTATCGTGAGTGTATTGAGCAGCACCGGTTAAAGACTCGATGTTATCGGTAGGAATACGGTTATCAACAACGTTCACCACACCACCAATCGCGCCTGAGCCATAAAGTAGGGTAGCAGGGCCACGAAGTACTTCGATTTGTTCTGCAGCTAAGCTGTCGTTAGATGTGGCGTGATCTGGGCCAATACGTGAGGCATCGCTGCTATCAAGACCATTTTGGGTGATTTTTACACGTGGACCATCTAAGCCACGAATAATTGGGCTTGATGAAACTGGGCCAAAATAGCTCGCATTCACACCAGGTAAGCCTTTTAGTGTTTCACCTAAAGTTGGCTTGGCTTTGTTTTTTAAATTATCACCAGCAAGTACATTAACCGGTGAGATCATCTCTAAACTATTTTTATGTAGGGCTGACGCATAAACAACAACAGTTTCAACTGACGTCGGTGTTAGATTGACGACAACTGATTGGCTGTCACCAGAAATTTCTATACGTTTATCAATGTAGTTGTCTTTACTTATGTGGAGTTGGCCTTTGTTATCTACATCAATTTTAAATTGACCTGATTTGTCCGTTACCACTGTTTGTGATTTACCGTGAACATGAACTTCGGCATTTGCAATGGGTTGTTGCTTATCGTCTAGAACTTGACCTGAGATAACAGCTGCAAAGCTTGAATGTGAAAATAAAGCTGCTGCAACGGCACTTGAAAGTACTGTAAGTTTATTCATCGTTCCTACTTCTGAGTTTATTATTAATAATCTTGATATAATATAACACCTCATTTATGGCAAAACAATGACGTTATAGTATAACTTTAGTTTTGTCGCTATTTACCATACATCCGCTATACTCAATACACCTTACTCGTGTAAAGGTTTATAGCTATGTCTGATAAAAATAGGGTATTCAAGGCACAATTTAGTATTGCTGACTTACGCCAGCACCGTAATCATTCTACGGTATTTACTACTGCGTGCGAGCGCTCAGAAAGCTACCAGCACTTTGTTCTTAAATTATTAAGTTATTGTGTATTTTCATATAATGAGGATGCTGTGCTTAATGCAAAATCAGATCGTTCAGAGCCTGATGTTGCTATTAAAGCATTAGATGAGCACTATATAACTTGGTTAGCCGTTGATGAACCCGATTTTCCCACTCTCAGTAAAATGGCGAAAAGGGTGGATGAATTATGGGTAGTGACAACATTGGATGGTGATTGGCTGAATGAATATCAGCATTCACTTGAACTGATCAGCAATGGACATTTGATTGCCTTCGATCATCAATTTATCGATGATTTAGCGTCGCACCTAACTAAAAACCTACAGTGGGATGTCACTATTGATGAGCATGCAATCAGTGTTGCAGATAAGCTTGGTTTTTATCAGAGTAAGCAATTAGTGTGGCATTAAAGCTCAATGGTTATCTTACCATTGGGCTTACTGCAACATAGTAAAACTTCGCCTTCTCGCACAAAAGCAAGCGGCTCTTGATTATACTTGACACTCCCTTCAACTAATTTTGCACGGCATGCACCGCAGTAACCTTCTCGGCATTGGTAGGGGACATCTATTTTTTGTTGTTCTAGGCATTCAAGGAGAGATGAACAGCCAGAATCAAACTCTACATTCTGGCTGTCTGTTCCTGCAAGGATAACCTGTGCAGTGGTGTTAGTGCTCATTACAGGTCGAAGTCACCAAAGTCAGATGCATCAACTTGAGAGTCGATTTGACCAACTAAATAAGAGCTAATTTCAGCTTCTTGAGGGGCAACTTGTACATTGTCTGATACCAACCAAGAGTTGATCCAAGGGATAGGATTGCTCTTACTTTCAAACTGAGCAGGTAAGCCTACTGCAGTCATACGTGCATTAGTAATGTATTCAACGTATTGGCATAAGATATCTTTATTCAGACCAATCATAGAACCATCTTTGAACAGGTATTCTGCCCAATCTTTTTCTTGCTCAGCAGCTTCGACAAACATTTGAATTGCTTCTTCGCGGCATTGTGCAGCAACGATCGCCATTTCTGGGTCGTCCTTACCATCTTGCATAATGTTCAGAATGTGCTGCGTGCCAGACAAGTGAAGTGCTTCATCACGGGCGATTAGCTTGATGATTTTCGCATTACCTTCCATTAATTCACGCTCAGCGAAAGCGAATGAACACGCAAAACTTACGTAAAAACGAATGGCTTCTAAGATGTTCACCGACATCATAGCAAGATAAAGCTGCTTTTTAAGATCAAATAAGCTTACTTTAATTTCTTTCCCATTAATAACATGCTTACCTTCACCATATAAATTATATAGCGATACCATGTTGATTAAGTCATCATAGTATTTAGTAACCGCATCAGCACGCTCACTGATTTTTTCATTGCTTACAATATCATCGAAGATAAGCTCGGGAGACTGCGTTACGTTACGAATAATATGCGTATAAGAACGGCTGTGAATAGTCTCGCTGAATGCCCATGTTTCGATCCATGTTTCAAGCTCAGGGATTGATACAATCGGCAGTAAGGCAACATTTGGAGAGCGACCTTGCACACTATCAAGTAGTGTTTGATATTTTAGGTTACTCAAGAAAATGTGTTTTTCATGATCAGGAAGCGCTTGGAAATCTAAGCGATCTTTACTTACGTCAACCTCTTCTGGGCGCCAGAAAAACGATAATTGTTTTTCGATTAGCTTTTCGAAAATAGGGTACTTTTGTTGATCGTAACGTGACACGTTTACCGTTTGGCCGAAAAACATCGGTTCTTGTAATTGGTTATTATGGTTTCGACTAAAAGTTGTATATGACATAGTGATTTCTCAAAAAACAGTCAGGACAAAGCGGGCTAATGAGCCCGCCTTTGTTATGTTATTAATTTAATTAGATTTTACAAGCGCCGCCTGCACAACTGTCATCTTCAACCTCAGGTGTCAACTCATCTTGAGAGTCAGATGCACCGTCACGGGTGTTGTGATAGTACAGGGTTTTAACACCGAGTTTATACGCAGTTAGTAAATCTTTTAATAGCACCTTCATAGGTACTTTACCGCCTTCGTACTTAGATGGATCATAGTTCGTGTTTGCAGAGATCGTTTGGTCAACGAATTTTTGCATAATACCAACAAGTTGTAAGTAACCATCGTTTGAAGGAATATCCCACAGTAGCTCGTAGTTATCTTTCAGATTTTCATACTCTGGTACTACTTGCTTTAAGATACCATCTTTACTTGCTTTAACACTGATATGGCCACGTGGTGGTTCAATACCATTTGTTGCATTAGAGATTTGCGATGATGTCTCTGAAGGCATTAGTGCAGACAGCGTCGAGTTACGCATACCGTGCTCTTTAATGCTTTCGCGTAATGAATCCCAATCTAAGTGAAGTGGCTCTTCACAGAACTGATCAAGGTCACGCTTGTAAGTATCTGTTGGCATAATGCCTTGAGAATACGTAGTCTCATTAAATTTCGGACATGCACCACGTTCTTTCGCTAACTCATTTGACGCTTTCATTAGGTAATATTGAATTGCTTCAAATGTTTTGTGAGTCAGCGCATTTGCACTGCCGTCTGAGTAACGCTTGCCATTTTTCGCTAAGTAGTAAGCAAAGTTAATTACACCAATACCTAACGTACGACGACCCATAGTCGCGTTTTTAGCTGCTGGAACAGGGTAGTCTTGGAAATCAAGTAAGTTATCAAGCGCACGAACTGCAAGTTCAGCAAGCTCTTCTAATTCATCAAGTGATTCAATTGCACCTAAGTTAAACGCAGACAAAGTACACAGTGCAATTTCACCTTCTTCATCCATTACATTGCTAAGTGGCTTAGTTGGTAATGCAATTTCTAAACATAGGTTAGATTGACGAATTGGTGCCACAGTCGAAATGAACGGGCTGTGTGTATTACAGTGGTCAACGTTTTGTAAGTAGATACGACCTGTGCTTGCACGCTCTTGTGCAAACATTGAGAATAACTCAATCGCTTTAATACGTTTTTTGCGAATTGACTCATCTTGCTCGTACTTAACATATAGCTCATCAAACTTCGCTTGATCTTCAAAAAATGCGTCATATAGACCAGGTACATCTGATGGGCTAAATAAAGTGATGTAATCATCTTTAATTAAACGGCTGTACATTAATTTGTTGAACTGTACACCGTAGTCAAGGTGACGAACACGGTTATCATCAACACCACGGTTGTTCTTAAGAACTAATAAGTTTTCAACTTCTAAGTGCCATAATGGGTAGAATAGGGTTGCTGCGCCGCCGCGTACACCACCTTGTGAACAGCTTTTAACCGCTGTTTGGAAATGCTTATAAAACGGGATACAACCTGTGTGGTACGCTTCACCGTTGCGAATTGGGCTGCCAAGTGCACGAATGCGACCCGCATTAATACCAATCCCTGCACGTTGCGATACATACTTAACAATCGCAGACGATGTCGCATTGATAGAATCTAGGCTATCACCACACTCGATAAGTACACATGAGCTGAACTGGCGCGTAGGCGTACGCACACCGGCCATGATTGGTGTTGGTAATGAAATCTTGAATGTAGATACTGCATCATAAAAGCGCTTGATGTAGTCAAGACGCGTCTCTTTTGGATAATCAGAGAATAAGCTTGCAGCAACTAAGATATATAAAAACTGTGCACTTTCGTAAATTTCACCAGTAACACGGTTTTGAACCAAATATTTCCCTTCTAGCTGTTTTACAGCAGCATAGCTGAAGTTTAAGTCGCGGTTGTGATCAATATAAGAATCTAACTCATCGATTTCTTGCTCGGTATAATCAACAAGTAAGTGTTGATCATAACGTTTGTCTTCAACTAATTTCGTGATGTGATCATATAAGCGTGGTGGCTCAAATTGGCCGTACGCTTTTTTACGTAAATGGAATACAGCTAATCGAGCAGCAAGGTATTGGTAGTCAGGCGTATCTTTAGAGATCTGATCAGCTGCCGCTTTGATGATAGTTTCATGAATGTCATCGGTACGAATTCCATCGTAAAATTGAATATGTGATTTTAATTCAACTTGCGAGACAGACACGTTATTTAGACCTTCGGCGGCCCAAGCGATCACGCGATGGATCTTATCTAGATCAAGTGACTCTTTACGGCCGTCACGTTTGCTTACAGATAGCTGTTGGTTCATAGTCTTGCCTGTATTCCTTGGGAAATTATATTTTTAGTGAAAACTTATTCTTCAGTATAATTTTTATTATTAAACACTAGATTGTGTGAATTGAATAACATTTAGCCACAATATCTGGTGTTCTTTAAATTGCAGATCACAAGATAGTGTGGTCTGCGATCATTTGCAAGGGACAGAAATGCCTCTATTTGTGGATAACTACTGGATAAGCACATTGTGTTAGTGAGCATTAACCTTTGACCATTCATTGATGATGAAATTTGTAAAAATCAACTCAAGATCTAGAAAATTTACCGTTTTTAAAAATAAATTTTGACTGTTTTTTTTATCGTCAAAGAATGCTCAAAAGTAAATCAAAGCACAATATGTGGTGTTTCAGTTATCAAACAACACTATATATTGATTTTTTGAATTTAATAGCTTTATTACTTTGTTATAAATGGGCTGAGTTAACAGCCCAGAACCAAATTAGATCATTATGATACTAACTAAAGTAAGTGCTTTAAGTAACACATAGCTTGGTATCTCAATAGAAATTCTAATTTTCATATGAATTTTCCAAATATTCAGATGTATACTTGCCGAGTAGAAACATATGAGATACGCTCAATTTGCAAATTATGCGCTTTGTTGCTTCGACAGCAAGCGTTTTACTGACACCGTATTTTGCAGATGCGGTGTCAGTCCCTCCGCTAAATCAAACTTGTTTGTTCAGCGTTATCATCAAGATAGAGCCAAGGATCCTATTTGGCAAGGGATAGAATTGCCCCATTTTGTGGATAACTGTTGGATAAGCACATTGTGTTAGTAACCATTAACCTTTGATCATTCATAGGCTTCCAAATTTGAAGAAATCAACAAAAGATCCAGGAAATTTACATTTCTTAAACTATAATTTCATCTGATTTTTTTATCATCAATGAATGCTCAAAAGTAAACTAAATCACAATATATGGTGTTTCAGTTATCAAATAACACTATATATGGTTAAATCCATCAATAGGCGAATGCCAATTGAAATCAGCTTGCCAATCCAGAGCAGCATCAACACTGGGTATATAGCCCCATAAAGCAGTAGCACTATACATATTGGCTGCTTTTGCTGCTTGGATATCACGTTCAGCATCACCGATATACAAACAACGACTGGGATCAACATTGAGGATCTCAGCAGTGTGCAGTAGTGGATCTGGAGATGGCTTAGCCACGTCTAGTGTATCTCCGCTCACCACAGCCATAGCATTACTTAAAGAAGGGATTGCTTTGACTAAGGGCTCTGTTAAAAAACTAGGTTTATTAGTCATAATGCCCCATTTAATGTCTTTTTGTTCAAGTGCAACTAAGAGCTGCTCTATACCCTTAAAACATTTACTGTGCACAGCAATATCTGCGGCGTAGTAGTCAAGAAGCTGCTGGCGCAAGGTGAGCTGTTCAAGTTCGGGCCATTTATCACCAAAGCCTACTTCTAATAATGCATTTGCACCATTAGAAGCAGCGGGGCGATAAACATGCTCAGCAACAGGCGCCACATTGGCATCAGCTAACACACGGTTTAATGCGCCACCTAAGTCATCTGCGGTATCGAGTAGTGTGCCATCTAAATCAAAGATAAAGGCATCGAAATCGATAGAGGGTGTTTGTACACCACTCATCAGGCTAGTTTCTCAAAGTGAAGAATGTAATTAACACTGACATCATCATTTAAGCTGTACTGCTTAGAAAACGGATTATAGGTAAGGCCTGTACTGGCTCTTACTTTTAACCCCGCTTCCTCTGCCCACGCAATAAGCTGAGCAGGTTTTATAAACTTCTTATGGTCATGAGTACCTTCGGGCACCATTTTTAAAAGCTTTTCAGCGCCAACAATGGCAAATAAGTATGCTTTCGGGGTTTTATTTAATGTTGAAAAGAATACATCAGCACCTGGTTTGGCAAGTTCTGCTACAGCACGAATAATAGAAGCAGGATCTGGAACATGCTCCAGCATTTCCATACAGGTGATCACATCAAAGCGAGCAGGATGCTCAGCCGCAAACTCTTCTGCGGGTACTTTAATATAATCAACGGGCACGCCGGTTTCCAAACTGTGTAGTTTGGCAACGGTTAAAGGCTCTTGACCCATATCGATGCCGGTCACTTTTGCGCCCATACGTGCCATGCTTTCACTTAAAATGCCGCCGCCACAGCCAACATCTAAGGTTTCCTTATCAAATAAGCCGCCCACTTTATCGGCAACAAAATCCAAGCGAAGAGGATTTATTTCATGAAGAGGTTTGAACTCTCCGTCGCGATCCCACCAACGTTCTGCGATGGCTTCAAACTTTGCAATTTCTGCATTATCTACATTTTGATGTTCGGTCATAAAAAACTTCCTCGTCAATCTGAGGCCATTATATAGGGGTAAATTAATAAATCGCAAAGATTTAGCGCCTGTAAATCTAAATAAATTGTGATAGCATGGTCTGGAAATAATAACTAAAGCTCTGAAGACGGCGCTTTGCCTCTTTATGAGTCAATACTGAAGGAATGTGAAATCAAATGACTGATCTCGCCAATGAAATTCTGCCAGTCAATATTGAAGATGAATTAAAAAATTCCTACCTAGATTATGCAATGAGTGTAATCGTAGGACGTGCATTGCCAGACGTACGTGACGGCTTAAAGCCAGTTCACCGCCGCGTTTTATTCGCAATGAACGAACTCAATAATGATTGGAATAAACCTTACAAGAAATCAGCACGTGTTGTTGGTGATGTAATCGGTAAGTACCACCCACATGGCGACAGCGCGGTATATGACACCATCGTTCGTATGGCGCAGCCTTTCTCATTACGCTATATGCTTGTTGACGGCCAAGGTAACTTTGGTTCTGTTGATGGTGACTCTGCGGCAGCAATGCGTTATACGGAAGTCCGTATGGCGAAAATGTCACATGAATTATTAGCTGACTTAGAAAAAGAAACGGTTGATTACGTACCTAACTACGACGGTACTGAGCAAATTCCTGACGTATTACCTACAAAAGTACCTAACTTATTAGTGAACGGTTCTTCAGGTATCGCGGTTGGTATGGCAACAAACATTCCGCCTCATAACTTAACAGAAGTTATCAATGGTTGTTTAGCGCTTATTCAAAACCCTGATATGTCAATTGCTGACCTTATTGAATATATCCCAGGTCCTGATTTCCCGACTGCGGCGATTATCAATGGTAAAAAAGGCATTGAGCAAGCGTACTTAACCGGTCGTGGTAAAGTATATATCCGTGCTCGTGCTGAAATCGAAGTTGACGAAAAAACCGGTCGTGAAACAATCATCGTTCACGAAATCCCTTATCAAGTTAACAAAGCGCGTCTTATCGAAAAGATCGCTGAGCTTGTTAAAGATAAGAAGATTGAAGGTATTAGCGCACTACGTGATGAATCAGATAAAGACGGTATGCGTATCGTTATCGAAATCAAACGTGGTGATGTTGGTGAAGTAATCTTAAACAACCTTTATGCACAAACTCAGTTACAAACTGTGTTTGGTATGAACATGGTTGCACTAGATAACAACCAACCTAAGTGCTTTAACCTTAAAGAAATGCTTGAAGCGTTTATCGTACACCGCCGTGAAGTTGTTACACGTCGTACCGTATTTGATTTACGTAAAGCCCGTGATCGTGCTCACACGCTTGAAGGCTTAGCGATTGCTCTTGCGAATATCGATCCGATTATCGAACTGATTCGTAAGTCACCAACACCAGCAGAAGCAAAAGCTGCATTAACAGCACGTTCTTGGGAGTTGGGTACTGTTAAAGCAATGCTTGAAAAAGCAGGTGAAGATAACGTTGCACGTCCTGATTGGTTAGCTGATGATTTAGGTATCCGTGACGGTCAATACTATTTATCTGAGCAACAAGCACAAGCAATTCTAGACCTACGTTTACACAAGCTAACGGGTCTTGAGCATGAGAAGATCTTAGACGAGTACCAAACACTCCTTGATCTAATTGCCGAGCTTTTACACATTCTTTCAAGCCCAGAGCGCTTAATGGAAGTTATCCGCGATGAGCTAGTAGAAATTAAAGAGCAATATGGTGACGAACGTCGTACTGAAATCAGTGCAGCAGCTCACGATATTAGCCTTGAAGACCTAATTAATGAAGAAGACGTGGTAGTAACGCTTTCTCACGAAGGTTATGTTAAGTATCAACCATTATCTGACTACGAAGCACAGCGTCGTGGTGGTAAAGGTAAGTCAGCAACGAAGATGAAAGATGAAGACTTCATTGAACGTCTATTAGTTGCTAACACACACGATACAATTCTGTGTTTCTCAACGGCAGGTCGCTTGTATTGGCTTAAAGTATATCAGTTACCACTTGCAAGCCGTGCAGCGCGTGGTAAGCCAATTGTTAACTTATTACCACTTGAAGCTGATGAACGTATTACTGCTATCTTACCGGTACGTGAGTACGAAGAAGATAAATACATCTTCATGGCGACTGCATTTGGTACAGTTAAGAAAACACCACTTACAGCATACAGCCGTCAACGTGCGAGCGGTATCATCGCTGTGAACCTAAATGAAGGCGATAGCCTAATTGGTGTTGATATCACTGATGGCACGAATGAAATCATGCTATTCACTGATGCGGGTAAAGTTGTTCGCTTTAAAGAAGCGGAAGAATCAGCTGTCGTTGATGAAAACGGTAACCCAGTTCTAGACGAAAACGGTAACCCAGAAATCCGCTTCAAAGGTGTACGTCCAATGGGTCGTACAGCAACAGGTGTTCGTGGTATCAAGATGGCAGACGATCAACGCGTTGTGTCGTTAATCGTACCTAAGTCAGATGGTGCAATCCTCACTGTGACAGAAAACGGTTATGGTAAGCGTACTGCACTTGAAGATTACCCATCTAAGAGCCGTGCAACACAAGGTGTTGTATCAATCAAAGTAAGCGAGCGTAATGGCGCTGTGGTTGGTGCAGTACAAGTTGACGACAACGACGAAATCATGATTATCTCGAATCGCGGTACCTTAGTACGTACCCGTGTAAACGAGGTTTCTACGGTTGGTCGTAATACTCAGGGCGTTATTTTGATACGAACTATTGACGAAGAGCAAGTAGTTGGTTTACAACGTATCGAAGAAATCGAAGTTGATGAGCTTGAAGCCATCGAAGGCGAGGCCGTTGAAGTAGTCGATACAAATCCTGAAGAAACGGGTGATAACCCACCTTCAGAATAACATTGATTTAAAAAGCGGCTTCGGCCGCTTTTTTTATTAGCACTATAATTACTGGAATGAGGCAAAGTAATGACTAAATATAATTTTTGTGCAGGACCGGCAATGCTGCCGCCAGCAGTTATGCAAAAAGCACAAAAAGAATTTATAGATTGGCAAGGTTTAGGTGTATCTGTGATGGAAATCAGCCATCGCAGTAGTGATTTCATAGAGCTCACTGCTAAATGTGAAGCTAGCCTGCGTCGTTTAATGAATATTAGCGATGAATTTGAAGTGTTATTTATGCACGGCGGTGGTCGTGGTCAATTCAGCGCAGTTCCGCTTAACCTTCACCTTAATGATAAAACCGCTGTTTATTGTGAAAACGGTGTGTGGTCAAAAGGCGCGACACAAGAAGCCGCAAAATTCACTGCCGTTGAAAGTATCAATGTGCGTGATGATGAGCAGCAAAATGGTCAGTTTTCTATTAAACCAGCGAGCAGCTGGGAATTACCTGCGGATGCGTCGTACATTCACTATTGTCCAAATGAAACCGTAGATGGTATTGAAATTTTTGATGTGCCTTCACATCCGTCAGCTCCCATTGTGGCTGACATGTCTTCGACTATTTTATCGCGCGAAATTGATGTGAATCAGTTTGATCTTATTTACGCTGGTGCACAAAAGAATATCGGTCCGTCTGGCTTATCGATTGTTATTATCCGCAAAACGTTACTTGAGCGCGAGGGCCTTGCAAAGCCAGGTATTCTTGATTACGCCTTAGAAGCAAAACAAGGCAGCATGTATAACACACCACCTACATTTGCGTGGTACTTAGCGGCTGAAGTTTTTGAGTGGCTCGAAGCCAATGGCGGCGTTAAAGCCATGGAAGAGCAAAATATCGCAAAAGCAGAGCTACTTTACAATTTTATTGATAACTCTGATTTTTATAATAATAAAGTTGCTAAGCATTGCCGTTCTCGTATGAACGTACCGTTTTGGTTAAACGATGAATCGCTTAATGACAAGTTTATCAGTGAGTCAAAAGAAGCTGGTTTATTAGCTCTTGAAGGCCACCGTATTGTCGGTGGTATGCGTGCAAGTATCTATAACGCGATGCCGCTAGAAGGTGTTCAAGCTTTGGTTAATTTTATGGATAAATTCGCCAAGGAGAACAGCTAATTATGGAACAGCTTCGTCTTGAACCGATTACAAAGGTAAATGGCAGTGTGACACTGCCTGGCTCAAAAAGTTTATCAAACCGTATTTTACTGTTAGCAGCGCTGGCAGAGGGCACCACAGTTGTAGAAAACCTACTTGATAGTGATGACATTCGTCATATGTTAGGTGCACTAAAACTTTTAGGCGTTAATGTATCGCTTAATGAAGATAAAACAGTGGCAACTGTCGAAGGGGTTGCCGGTAAATTTAAAACACCTAGCGAGCCGCTATTTTTAGGCAATGCCGGTACTGCTTATCGTCCACTTACAGCTGTTTTAGCTGCTGTTGAAGGTGAATACCAACTGGTGGGCGAGCCTCGTATGGAAGAGCGCCCAATCGGCCATTTGGTGGATGCGCTACAAGCACTTGGCGGTGATGTTGAATACCTAAAAAATAAAGATTATCCACCTCTGGCCATTAAAGGCGGCAAAATCAACGGTGGTAAAGTTGAGATTGATGGCAGCATTTCAAGTCAATTTTTAACTGCATTATTAATGGCAGCCCCGCTATTTAATGGCGACACAGAAATCACTATTAAAGGCACCTTGGTATCAAAACCTTATATCGATATCACCCTTGATGTGATGAAGCGTTTTGGCGTTACTGTGAGCCATGACAATTACGAAACGTTTTACGTTAAAGGCTGTCAACAGTACCAAGCACTTGAACGTATAATGGTTGAAGGGGATGCATCTAGTGCTTCTTACTTCGTTGCGGCTGCTGCAATAGCGGGCGGCGAAATTGAGATCAATGGGGTAGGTGCTGCATCTGTTCAAGGCGATATTGGTTTTGCCAAAGTCATGGAACAAGTTGGCGCTAAAATTGATTGGTACGATGAAAAACTGGTGGTTCGTAAGGGAGAGCTGAACGCCGTAGATATTGATGCCAATGCAATTCCTGATGCGGCAATGACGCTGGCAACTGTTGCGCTTTTTGCAAAAGGTAAAACGGCCATTCGCAATATCTATAACTGGCGTGTAAAAGAAACAGATCGCTTGTATGCCATGGCCACAGAGCTTCGAAAAGTAGGTGCTGAGGTTGTTGAAGGGGAAGATTTCATCGAAATTACACCACCTAAAACATTTAACGATGTAGCGATTGATACTTACAACGACCACCGTATTGCCATGTGCTTTGCGATGGTGGCAGTTGGTGGTAAGCCAATAACCATTAACGATCCTAAGTGTACATACAAAACTTTTCCAACGTTTTTCAAAGTACTAGAGTCTGTCTCAAGTCAATAAAACAGAAGAAAATATAAAAAGTTACACTCTAAATGCGGATCTATTATCAGAACTGACGTATAATATCGCGGTTTTATTTTGGTGTGCATTGCAGGAGGTTATAAATGCAGGCGTTATCAATGCCCGTTATCACCATAGATGGCCCAAGTGGTTCAGGTAAAGGAACTGTTTGCCGCTTGTTAGCCGAGAAATTAGGTTGGGATGTATTAGACAGCGGCGCGATTTATCGTGTGTTGTCACTTGCGGCACTCCATCATCAAATTGAATTAGACAATGAAGAAGGTCTTGTTCCTCTTGCTGCAAATTTAGATGTGCAATTTTTGGTTGATAGCCAAGCACACACATCGAAAATTATTTTGGAAGGCGAGGATGTCACAACCACAATTAGAAACGAAGAAGTAGGGGCTGCTGCCTCAAAAGTAGCAGCACTGCCGCGAGTTAGAGAAGCATTGTTACGCCGCCAGCGAGCATTTAGAACTGAAAATGGTTTAATTGCTGATGGTCGTGATATGGGAACGGTCGTGTTCCCTGATGCACCACTGAAAATATATTTGACAGCTTCTGCTGAGGAGCGCG
This sequence comes from Pseudoalteromonas sp. CO133X, assembly GCA_004208945.1. Classification (GTDB taxonomy): domain Bacteria; phylum Pseudomonadota; class Gammaproteobacteria; order Enterobacterales; family Alteromonadaceae; genus Pseudoalteromonas. Next base: position 251,516 of record SGPE01000009.1, read on the forward strand.
CGCGTCGACGTTTTGCAGAGTTGAACGAACGTGGTCTAGATGTTACACTAAGTGGTCTACTTGAGGATATAAAGGCGCGTGATCATCGCGATATGAATCGTGAAGTTGCGCCGCTTGTACCTGCAGATGACGCGATTGAAATCGACACAAGTGATTTTAATGCAATGCAAGTGTTTGATAAAGTTGTAACTTTGTTAGATGAAGCAGTACTTGCAGGTAAGCTTCCTAAAGCTAAAAAGTAAATTTTTTAAGGTGCCGGCAGGAGGCCAGTGCTATTTTAACAACCCCATGCAGCATGGTTGCTAATTGGTTATTTAATTATTTAGAGACGTATAATGTCAGAAAATTTTGCGCAGTTATTTGAAGAAAGCCTAAAGGGTTTTGAAGCAGAGCAAGGCTCTATCGTTAAAGGTACAGTTATCTCAATCGAGAACAACATCGTACTTGTTGATGCTGGTCTTAAATCTGAGAGTGCAATCCCTGCTGAGCAATTCAAAAATGCTGCTGGTGAACTAGAAGTTGCTGTTGGCGACGAAGTAGATGTTGCACTAGATGCAATCGAAGACGGTTTCGGTGAAACTATCCTTTCTCGTGAGAAAGCGAAGCGTCACGAAGCGTGGATCCGTCTTGAGAAAGCGTGTGAAGAGCAAGAAACTGTTACTGGTGTTATCAACGGTAAAGTTAAAGGCGGTTTCACTGTTGAAGTTGATTCAATCCGTGCTTTCCTACCTGGTTCACTTGTTGATGTTCGTCCAGTACGTGACACAACTCACCTTGAAGGTAAAGAGCTTGAGTTCAAAGTAATCAAGCTTGACCAAAAACGTAACAACGTAGTTGTTTCTCGCCGTGCAGTTATCGAATCAGAAAACTCACAAGAGCGTGAAGAACTTCTTGCTAACCTTGTTGAAGGTCAAGAAGTTAAAGGTATCGTTAAGAACCTTACTGACTACGGTGCGTTCGTTGACCTTGGTGGTGTTGACGGTCTACTACACATCACAGACATGGCGTGGAAGCGTGTTAAGCACCCTTCAGAAATCGTTAATGTTGGCGACGAAATCGCAGTTAAAGTTCTTAAATTCGACAAAGAGAAAACTCGTGTATCTCTAGGCCTTAAACAGCTTGGCGAAGATCCATGGGCAGCTATCGCTGGTCGTTACCCAGAAGGTTCTAAGCTTTCTGGTCGTGTAACTAACCTTACTGACTACGGTTGTTTCGTTGAAATCGAAGAAGGCGTAGAAGGTCTAGTACACGTTTCTGAAATGGATTGGACTAACAAGAACATCCACCCTTCAAAAGTTGTTTCACTAGGTGACACTGTTGAAGTTATGGTTCTTGAAATCGACGAAGAGCGTCGTCGTATTTCTCTTGGTCTTAAGCAATGTATTGCTAACCCATGGCAAGAATTTGCTCGTCTACAAAACAAAGGCGACCAAGTTACTGGTAAGATCAAATCAATCACTGACTTCGGCATCTTCATCGGTCTTGAAGGCGGTATTGACGGTCTTGTTCACCTTTCAGACATTTCTTGGAACACGCCAGGCGAAGAAGCTGTACGTGAATTCAAGAAAGGCGACGAAATCACTGCTATCGTATTGCAAGTTGACCCAGAGCGTGAGCGTATCTCTCTAGGCGTTAAGCAAATCGAAGCTGACCCTTTCAATAACTACCTGGACGCAAACAAAAAAGGTGCTATTGTTAAAGGTAAAGTGACTGAAGTTGATGCGAAAGGCGCAACTGTTGAGCTAATCGAAGGCGTTGAAGGTTACATCCGTGTAGCTGATATCGCTCAAGAGCGTGTTGAAGATGCTACAACTGTAGTTTCTGAAGGCGACGAAATCGAAGCGAAATACGTTGGTGTTGATCGTAAGAACCGCACTTTAAGCTTATCAGTTAAAGCTCTTTTCGAAGCAGAAGAGAAAGAAGTACTAGAGAAGCTTAAGAAAGAAGAGCCTGCGTTCGAAAACGCAATGGCTGCAGCATTCAAAAATGCTCAAAAAGACTAATCTATAGTCTTTAATTGGAAGGGCAGTTTTGCCCTTCCTTTATCTCTTTTTAAGGAAACGTTATGACTAAGTCAGAATTGATAGAACAACTAGCTGAACAACACGCACACATCCCAGTGAAAGATGTTGAAAATGCCGTTAAAGAAATTCTTGAACAAATGGCCGGTTCATTATCTAGCTCAGATCGTATTGAGATCCGTGGCTTTGGAAGTTTCTCATTGCATTATCGTTCTCCACGCACAGGTCGTAATCCAAAGACTGGCGAAACAGTTGAGTTAGACGGTAAGCACGTACCACATTTTAAACCAGGTAAAGAATTACGTGATCGCGTAAATGAGAGTATTGCCTAGTTTTATACAGGAGTAGTTACTTGTTTAGGGTATTAAAAATTGTATTAATAGCGCTGTGTTTATTTATTGCGTTTGTACTTGGTTCACAAAATCCACAATTGGTGCAAATCAATTATTTAATTGCCAGTAATACGTTGCCCTTAGCTGTTGTAATAAGTATCTGCTTTGTTTTAGGTGTCGCCATTGGTTGTTTTATAAGCTTTACACTGTTTTCGCAGTTAAAGTGGCAAAATTATCGCTTAAAGAAAAAGTTAGCGCCTGAAAAAAACAATAAAAAGCTTGTTGCTAATAAAGACACCTAACCATGATTGAGCTTCTGTTTTTACTTTTACCCGTTGCAGCCGGTTACGGTTGGATAATGGGTAAAAACAGTGCTAAAAACCAAGCTCATCAGCTTAATAGACAAATCACCTCTGAATATTCTAAAGGCCTTAAATTCCTCTTAGACAGAGAAGAAGATCAAGGCTTAGAACACCTTATTAATCTACTTGAAGTCGCTGCTGATTCAGTTGAACACTACTCAACACTTGCAACCATGTTCCGCCGCCGTGGCGAGCTCGACCGCGCAATTAAAATTCATGAGCTGTTATTAAAACACCCAAGCCTTGATGAGCAACAAGCTGCTACTAGCCGACTTGAGCTAGCAGAAGATTATATTATGGCAGGCTTATTGGATGGCGCAGAAGAGCATTTAGTTTGGCTTGTAAAGGCAGGAAACAAAGAAGCGTTAGAGCCAATTATTAATCTTTATTCACAAACCCGTGAATGGGAAAAAGGCATTAATATGTACGAGGCACACAGTGATTTGTTCACTAAACCTCAACATATAAAAGCCATTGCCAACTTTTACTGTGAAGCGGCCTTACAAGATAATGATACGCAAATTATGCGTAAAGCCATTAGCTTAAACCACAAAGCTATTCGCCCATTGTATGAGCTTGGCCACAGTGCATTTATTAAAGAAGACTACGTAAAAGCAATCTACTATTGGCGTGAGCTAATTTGTCAATTTACCTTTTTTGCCCCTGTATTTGTTGAACAGCTAGCTATAAGTTACGAAAAGCTTAATTTAACTCATCAATTTCATGAGCTACTCAACGAGTTGCTCGATAAGGGTGGGGTACTTATAAAAATAAAACACTGCCAAGCTTTACTAGAACAAGGTCATATTGATCAAGCAATAAAATTTTTAACGGATAGTTTAAAGCGTCATCCAACTATTCGTGGTTTTAGCTTTTTATTACAGCTACTTGCCAAACAAAACAACGATATTAAAGATGTGCTAGACCAAATTGATAAGCTAGTAACGTCTTATATCGCAACCAAACCTGATTTTCAGTGCCAACACTGTGGCTTTACCAGTCATACCATTTATTGGGTATGTCCATCTTGTAAGCACTGGGAAACAATTGTTCCAAGCCGTGGCATAGACGGTTTTTAATTCATATTAGTCCATTAGTTTTTAGGAAAGTTATGTCTGTCGAAGATTCAAAAAAAGTATTAATTGCCCTTGATTATGATGATCAACAAACAGCCCTTGCGTTTGTAAAGCAATTATCGCCTGATACGTGTCGTCTTAAAGTAGGCAAAGAAATGTTCACGTATTTTGGTCCTAGCTTTGTTAAGGAACTAATCGACTTAGGGTTTGATGTATTCTTAGACCTAAAATTTCACGATATTCCAAACACAGTGGCTAAAGCTGTAACAGCAGCTGCAAAAATGGGTGTATGGATGGTTAACGTGCATGCCTCTGGCGGCGTTGAAATGATGACTAAAGCAAAACACGCTTTAGAGCAGTTTGGTGATGATGCTCCATTACTGATTGCAGTAACCGTACTAACCAGTATGGATGCCGCAGAGCTTACTCGTTTAGGTGTAGATAAAACACCAGAAGAGCAAGTAATTTACCTAGCAAACCTTGCTAAAGAATCAGGCCTTGATGGGGTAGTGTGCTCAGCACAAGAAGCGAAAAAGCTAAAAGCAGAACTTGGCGCAGACTTTAAACTGGTTACTCCGGGTATTCGCCCAGCAGGCAGCGATGCAGGCGATCAAAAGCGCATCATGACACCAAAGCAAGCCGTTGAAGATGGCAGCGACTATTTAGTTGTAGGCCGCCCAATCACCCAATCGGCAGACCCAGTTGCAACACTAAAAGAAATTAACGACTCACTAAAATAACTTCGTTATTTTAAAATAGTCTCTAAAGAGCATTGTAGGAACGCGGTTTATATCGCGCTATATACAATGCTTTTTTTTTGTTTGTGATGTTACTGCTAAATCTTAAATTTAAAATCAATTATTTAACCTTGCTTAATTGCTGGGTAGCAGTCTTTTGGCGTGTGTAAATAAAGTTGTTTATATAGCAAATTTGATTAAGTTTTCTAGAAGGTATTTTTTGTAGGTAAAGTCATAGAATAAACAACACCAATTCGGACACACCGAGCTGATAGCTTATCAGTCAAACAAGCGATTATGCAATACAAACTGCGTGTTGGATAAGTACTAAAGTATTGGGTATTTAAGAGATGGTTTTAGTTCTTATAAACTACTAGTGCCACCTTGGTTATATCAATATTTTTAATGGCTGGATTTAAGAAATTTGGTATGGAGTATATTGATTGACAATAAAATACCCTAAGCGATATAGTGCTACACTTAAAGGATTCAAGGATGATTGTTAGCTACCTTTTAGTTAAATAATCTCCTAATATTATGGAGTATAAAAATGGATTTAGCCAGCGCAAGCCCGCAAAAAAATGCCCTTACTTTAGAAAGATTTGAAGAACATCTACATAAGGCGATTGATAAACCAACCACAAACTTTCGAATGATAAGAGTAGGTCCTTCTAGACAAGGCAGAAGAAGAGAAATAAAAGTTCATAATGGCGCTCACCGAGCAACATGGGCTAAAACAATCATTAATAGCCGTTTGAGAACCATCAGCATTAATGTATTTCTTAACTTTAAGCAAAATAATTTAAGTCAGGCAGATTATAGAAAATTAAAAGCTCTCGCTATGGAGGGGATTAAGCAGTATTGGTCTAATACTATCACTGTTGATGGGGTGCGCTTTAACGTAATAGTCAACGCTTTACATAAAAGCAGCAGAGATGCTATTCCTGTTGACTTAAAAATAGAAGACAGTCCTGATTATAGCAGGTCAATAAACCCTGCAATATTAGGTATAGATGCAAGCTTTATCTACCAAAGAGGTCAGAGCGCGAACCGTATTCCAGAAAAACAAATTGATAATGATTTTAAGTTGGTTTCAGCGCATGAATTTGGTCATTCTGTATTAATGTATGTTGGTGGTATCAGTTTATCTTGGGGTCATAAAGGTTCTACTAACCCGCTATTTCAGAATATAAAATCATCTACACCTGGATACCCTATGAGTGGTAACCTTGATTTAATGAAATATTACGATAAGAACAAGCAAAAAGAAGAAAAATTTCAAAGAGTCAATGATTCAATCGCCATGGAAATAGATATTAAACGCTTAATATGGAGTTCTGAAATCCTATGGAAAGCTTAATAAAAACCTATAAATATTTACTGATAACACTGATGACTATCCTACTCAGTGCCTGTTCAAACATTTACTGGGGAAATATTATAAATGAAACCAACGACGTTATTAGAGTGAAGCTTACCTTTGTTAACGAATACGGCACTCATTTTTTGCAAATGAAACCAATCAAAGCGAATGAAAATAGTATATGGGAATATGAACAGTCATCACTGTTAACAGACAAAATGGATAAAGATTTATCTACGGTTGAGGCAACAAATAATGCAGGTTGTACCATTATTTTTGACCGTAAAGAGATAGAAAAAAAAGTTGGAAACAATAGGCAAATAATAGTGATTGAACCTCAAGATTTTATTGATGCTTGCAGTAAAAAGTAAATATAGACTTGATAAACATCATGAAAATTAAACCACATGCACTTTTAAATTGGTACGTAGTTGATTAATAACTTAAATACCTAACAAGGGTTTTTAAGTTAGACTCGTAGCAGTTTGCTCGGTTCCACTTCGTTTCACATTTTGGCAAACAATTGCTTGTCGCTTAAAACGCTGTTAATTTACCAATCAAGATCTTCGCCCTAAATTCAAGGATAAATTCAAGGATAGGGTGAAGAATCAATCATAAGTGGTTTTGTGGTAGTTGTGACTGACTAAGTACCGCTACAACTAAAATGAAACCGTCTTCTTTTGTAAAGTAAGCTGTGTGCTTACCAACTGGGAAGTAAAATCCTTTGGGGTAAATATTCTCGCAACTTCGGCCAACTTCTGGGTTGTCAGCAAGCATTTGAAATCCAGTCAGTAACGTATCTTTGTAGTTGAGCCACTGCATCTGTGAAAAATGATTAACGGTGTAGTTTCTTATTTTTAATAAATGAGCCTGAGCTAATTTGCTAAGTTTGTATTTCTGCTCTTGCATAGCGGATTACAAGGCTCTTAAGAATTCTTCACCATCGACCACATTGCCTTGCGCTAAGTCTTTTTTGGCTGACTCGAAGCAATGTTTAAGGTAATCAGCTTTCATTGCCTCTAGCTCTTCAAAATCTTTAATAGACATTACTACTACGGTGTCTTTGCTGTTTTTGCTAATCTTTACTGGCTCACGTTGGGCGCTAAGAAGTAGTTCACCAAAATTACGTTTCGCATCATTTGCTGTTAATGTGTGCATGGTCCAATCTCCAAATCTGGATTTACAATAAGATTATAGCTGGCCGCATGAAATGTTCAATCTAATTAAATCGTGCGATCTTTAGGAACCTTAGCATTGCATTGTTCACATCTTAACAGGGCGTTTCCAATGTCTGCCTATGTCACAATGCTGTCTTTCATTTCTAGAAAAAATTGCTCAAAATAGTGTTAGAAAATTTACTGCGTCTATTCATTAAAGCTATCAGTACCTCTAAAACCAAAAAAGAGTAAAGCTTTTCACTTTACTCTTTCTTAATCACTTAATACAGACGAGCTTACAGCTTACTTAAGCCTAATCGACGTCGCTTCAATGTCAATCAAACCTTGCTTAAACAAACCGCCTATGGCTTTTTTGTAGTTTGCTTTACTGGTTGAGAAAGTTTTTTTAATTGCTTCTGGGTCTGACTTATCACCTAAGTGAAGTACGCCGCCTTCGGCTTTTAATTTTGCTAAGATTTTTTCGCCTAAGTCGTTTACTTTGCCCATACCTGGCTTTTCAAGTAGTACGTCGATTTTGCCGTCTTCACGTACTTTTTGAATAAAGCCTTTTAAGCGCTGGCCAACAAATAGCTTTTTAAATACGGTGTTGTAGTAAACAACGCCAATGTGGGCTTCGTTCACGAGTACTTTGTAACCTAGGTCTGTTTTACCCGCAACGATTAAGTCAACTTCTTCCATCGTTGCGTAAGTTGGTTCTTCTTTCGATAAAAACTTATTAAAGTTGCTCGATGCACAAATACGTTGGCTTGCATTATCTAGGTATAAACGAACAAGATACGAAAAGCCGTCTTTCATTTTTGGCTTTTGTTCGTTGTATGGCGCAAGTACGTCTTTTTCTAAACCCCAATCCATAAACGCACCGGTACTATTAATTGCTTTAACACGTAGTAGGGCATATTCGCCCACTTCAGCTAAAGGTTTTTTTGTGGTGCCTGTTGGGTGACCGGCATGATCTAAGTAAATGAATACCTGCACGCTGTCGCCAGCTTCTAGTTCGTAGTCAATTTCTTTGCTTGGTAAGAATACTTCGCCTAAATCACGGCCATCTAAATAAGCACCTTCGTTAGACATTTCGTTTACGAAAAGGGTTTGTGTGGTTCCTAAAATACTCATTGTTATTCCTGTTCTGGCTTTTTCTTACGGCGCATTGGAGCAAAACCATCTACATCAATTGGTGCTTGAATAGGGGCTTTAGGCTTTTTAGGGGCTGCTTTGCGTTTTGGTTTAACAGATTTTGCAGCCACTTTTTTCTCTGCTTTATTCCAAACTGTGTTTGGTTTTTTCTCACGCAGACCTTTAAATTTACCAACAAGGCCGTCAACGGTGAAAAAGCTTAATTCATCATTTAAAAATGCTTTAATTGCTTTGTAGCTAGGCCAATCTTTCGGGCCCACTAACGAAATAGCAGTACCTTTAAAGCCTGCGCGACCAGTACGACCAATACGGTGCACATACTCTTCAGCATGTTTTGGTAGGTCAAAGTTAATAACGTGAGTCACGCTTAATAAATCAAGACCACGTGATGCAACATCAGTGGTGATTAAAATTTTAAAGTTTTCACGGCTAAAGGCATCCATAATTTCAAGGCGCTTAGCTTGGGTTAAGTCACCCGCAAGTGCTTGTGCTTTTAAGCCTTTGTCGTTTAACAATAGGCTTAAACGCTGAGTATCGGCACGTGTTGCAGTGAAAATAATGCATTGGCCAACATTGTCTTGTTTTACAAAGTGCTCAAGCAAGGCTTCTTTGTGATCTAGATGATCAGCTAAATAAAGCTGCTGGGTAATGTCACTATGCTGCTCGTTAGAGGCACTTAACAGTATTTGTTTTGGTGAACGTAAAAGGTTACGTGACAGGGCATCAACTTGTGCATGGTCAAGGGTTGCTGAAAACAATAATGTTTGGCGTAAACGGTGATCAGCAAGCTCGTTGATCATTTTAACTTGATTGGTAAAACCTAAATCTAAAATACGGTCCGCTTCGTCAAAAATTAACAGCTCTAAGCCTGAAAGTTGTAACGAGCGTTGACTCAAATGGTCAGCAATACGCCCCGGTGTGCCCACTACAAAGTGCGGGTCTTTACGAAGTGCTTTAATTTGGTCATTAAAGTTTTCACCACCCAGTATTTTTACTGCACTAATGTTTGTGCCTGCAATTAAAAGTCTTAATTGGCTGTATACTTGGGTTGCTAATTCGCGTGTAGGCGCAACGATCAAAACGCGAGGGTCGCGTTTACTGAGTGCTTTTTGTTTCATTACACGCTGTACAGCAGGTAATAAAAACGCCAGCGTTTTGCCCGATCCTGTTTTTGACTGTGCAAAAATATCATGGCCTGCGATAGCTGTTGGTACCGCGTGAGCTTGAATGTCAGTGGGCTGGGTGATGCCTTGATGCGCAAGTTGTTTTTCGAGGCGTGTATCAATCCCAAGTTCAGTAAAATGCAATGCGTAATCTCCGATGAGCAAAATTTGTAAATCCCGTTCATTATAACGCACTTGCCTCTCTAGGAGACAGTAAAAACACAGCTATTTCGCATCAGTTTTTGCAATTATCGCTAATTCGCGTAAAATACGCACCCTCAATGCGCCGGATTTGCGATTCGGTTAACGCCCCACATGGGCATTTAAAGCAAAAGGTAAAACCATGACTGCTGTTCATAAAGACAATGTAACTAGCGAGCACTTTGTTGTTTGCGCACTTTACAAATTTGTAGCCCTTCCTAATTTTGAAGCGATTCGCCAACCATTACTTAAAGTAATGGAAGACAATGAAGTACGCGGTACTTTGTTACTTGCGGCTGAAGGTATCAATGGTACTGTTTCTGCTAAACGTGAAGGTATCGATAACCTACTTGCATGGTTAGATGCACAACCAAGCCTAGATAACATTGTGACTAAAGAGTCATACGATGACGAATGCCCGTTCTACCGTACTAAGGTAAAACTGAAAAAAGAAATCGTAACTATGGGTGTTGAAGGTATCGACCCACGTGAAGTAGTGGGTACATACGTAAAACCAGCTGATTGGAATGCGTTAATTTCAGATCCTGAAGTGATTCTTATCGATACGCGTAACGATTACGAAATCGAGATCGGTACTTTCCAAAATGCCGTTGATCCAAACACGAAGACATTCCGCGAATTCCCAGCATGGGCGAAAGAAAACCTAGACCCAGCAAAGCACAAAAAAGTCGCTATGTTCTGTACCGGTGGTATCCGCTGTGAAAAATCAACTGCGTACATGAAAGAGCAAGGCTTTGACGAAGTATTCCACCTTGAGGGCGGTATTCTTAAGTACTTAGAAGAAGTACCAAAAGAAGAAACTATGTGGGAAGGTGAGTGTTTTGTATTTGATAACCGTGTTGCGGTAAATCACGACTTACAAAAAGGTTCTTATGACCAATGTCATGCGTGTCGTATGCCAATCACTGAAGACGAAAAGCAAAAGCCTGAATACATGGAAGGTGTTTCGTGTCATCACTGTCACGACAGCCTAACAGAAGAACAACGTGCCCGTTTTGCTGAGCGTCAAAAGCAAATAGAATTAGCACAAGCGCGTGGCGAGGGTCACATCGGTAACGAAGCCCAAGAAGTTCTTCGTAAGCGTAAAGAAGCTAAAAAAGCGCAAAAAGAAGCACAGCGCCAACAGTAATTCTTAGCTCTATGAATTGATAGAAACCCCAGCATTGCCTGGGGTTTTTTGCGTTTAATTATAGTGAAAACTTCAATGTCGTTCCTTAATGGTGTACATTAGCGCCGCTTTTGAAAAGTTTTATACAACCAACTAATTTTTTAAATATTTTATACAGAGCTTTTAACTGGCTGAATATAGAGATTAGCCTGCCTTGCTATTTAAGAATGTTGTAACAAAAAGAGAAGGATATCTATGAAATTAAAGCTTACAACAGCGGCACTATGCCTAATGCCGTTACTGTCGCATGCCAATTCTAATAATGAGTTCAGTTACTTTGGTTTGGCTCTACAAAACAATAATTACGATATCAATTTTATCCCTTCGATAGAGCAAGATTCTTTCGCACCACTAAATTACAGCGATGAGCAGTCAGGTAAAGGCTTTAGAGGTTTTTATGGTTACCAGTTTAACCAATATTTTGCCGTTGAGGTGGGACTAGGCTTACCTGGAGAAGCAAACTTTAATATTTACCGTGATACGGTCAATAATAAAAATGAACCGACCAAGGAGACTGTGTACGAGGGAGATTTTAAAACACTTTCTTTTGATACACGAATTATTGCCACTTACCCAATTACGGGGAGCTTTTTCCTAAGAGCACACGCTGGTGCCTACGTCTGGGACAATGATTTTAGCTACTTACAAGAATCAGCAGAATCTTATAGCGTGGTTGAAAAAAGTGATACCGGAGTATCCTTGTTAACGGGCTTTGGTGTTGGCTATGGTTTTAATGATAACGTAGCAGCTACAATCGACTATGAAAAAACCGACATAGCTGATATTTCAACACAAACAATCGTGGCATCGCTTGTGTTTAGGTTTTAACAGTTACCAAAGTAAACATCTAGTCGCTCGATTTATTTAAAAAGTGAGTAGCCATTGCCATACTACTCACTTCCTAGTAATTACTCTTTACTTAATACCCGCGCTATATCAATTAGCTAATAATATTTTGCTTGCAGCCCTTGATTAATAAGCTTTACCATTCTTTATAATGACATTAGCCGCACTGAACTGCTATTAATCGAACATATCTTCTTATTGATCACAAAGCTGTTACACTTCGTAACAATTAAAACGATTCTTATTTAGGTGAAATTTTGAAGCTTGGCAGATTTCAATCATGGACATTTTTAGCCTGTATTAGCTTTATAACAGTAGCGCATGCAGCAAATGTTGTTGTACAACCCGTTAGATTAGAACAAACAAAACAGCAAATAAAAGCTGTTGGTAACGCTGAGGCAATTCATTCAGTAACACTTTATCCTGCTGTAGGGGATAGAGTCACCCATGTACATTTTAAACCAGGAGACAATGTCGAAAAAGGTGAATTGTTGCTTGAGTTAGATTCTCGCCGTCAAAAAGCAGCCCTTACAGAAGCTCGAATTACATTACAAGATACTCAGCGCACTATGAAGCGATTAGTTGAAAGTCATGCCAGAGGAGCTGTCCCACAAAGTGATCTAGATGATGCTAAAACCTTATTTGAACTGGCTAAAGTTCAGTTAACTCAGGCTGAAACTGAATTAGAAGACCGCCAAGTGCGTGCCCCATTTAGTGGCGTGATGGGCCTTACCGACGTTGAAGTAGGCGATAGGATCACCACCCAAACAGCTATTGCAACGATTGATGACGCAACTGAGCTTTACATTAACTTTAATGCCCCAGAGGCCGCAGTTAATGTATTGCGAAGCAAAGGCAGTGTGGAAGTGACTCCTTGGCTTAGCGAAAAAGCTTACGAGGCAAAAATTGCACAATTGGATTCGCGTATAAATGGACAAACGCGCACTTTAAGAACGAAAGCAAAACTTGATAATTCAGCCAAGCAGTTTATGCCAGGGATGAGCTTTCGAGTAAATATAAATATACTTGGTGATGATTTCGCTGTAGTACCTGAAGCTGCCATGATGTGGGGCGCTGCAGGCCCTTATGTGTGGAAAAGTGCTGATAATAAAGCAACCCGTGTTGATGTCAAAATTGAACAACGATTAGCAGGACGTTTACTCGTGTCCGGTGGATTAAAAGAAGGTGATTTACTCGTAACTGAAGGTGTTCAGCGTTTACGACCTGACCAAGAGTTAGTTCATATTAATGATATTAAACTGGCCAAGGAGCAATAATGAAACAGCAACCTATGATGGAAGATTTACCATCAATGGCGATACGTCGGCCAGTATTAATTGTGGTGCTGAATTTGTTGATCATCATTGCTGGTATTGCGGCGATTGCAGGTGTTGAAGTTCGTGAATTACCTGACGTGGATAGACCTCGAATTACTGTTTCAGCCTCATTTCCTGGTGGCTCACCTGAAACTGTTGATACTGAGGTGACCAGTAAGCTTGAAGGAGCGGTAGCAAGGGTAAGTGGCGTTAAGACTATTCGCGCTCAAAGTGAAGAGAATAACGCTCGCATTGTGGCTGAGTTTCGCCCCGGTGTTAATCTGGATGATGCAGCAAATGAAACCCGAGAATCAGTCGCGCGTGTTCAGCGTGAATTACCTGAGGAAGTTGAACGTGTATCTATTATAAAAGCCGATAACGATGCCGAAGCGGTCGTATCGTTAACGGTATCAAGCGACAGCTTATCACTTGAGGCGCTAACAGAGCGCGTTGATGTCGATTTAGCACCGCAATTTTTAACTATTCCTGGAGTTGCTGATGTACGATTAAACGGCGACCGTGAACGCGTATTACGCGTTCGAATAGACCCACTTAAACTGAGTAGCTTTAATTTAACTGTGCCTGATATTGCTAACGTGCTTCGTCAAGCGCCTTTTGACGTACCAGCGGGAAGCTTAAAGTCGAGCGATCAACAAGTGATTGTGCGTGCCGATGCAACGTCTATTTCTGCAGAGCAGGTAGCCGATATTATTGTTCGTGATGATACTCGGATTGGTGATGTCGCTGCGGTGTATTTTGGCCCTGCAGATCCGCGTTCATTTGTAAGACTCAATGGCACGCCTGTGATTGGTATGGAAATTATTCGTCAAGCACAGTCAAATACTATCGAAATCTCTGATGAAGTTCTTAGCTTAATTGAAGGAATGCGCGAACGTTTTCCTGAAATGGAATTTACGCTTACCTCTGATGATGCACAGTTTATAAGAAGCTCCGTTGATGAGGTTATCAACTCTTTATTACTGACTGTATTGCTGGTGGTGATTACGCTGTGGGTGTTTATTGGCTCATGGCGAGCAACCCTTGTTCCCGCATTTGCAATACCCGTGGCATTAATTGGATCGCTCGCGCTTATTTGGGCACTAGGTTTTTCGATTAATATTCTCACCTTGCTTGCATTAGTGTTAGCAACCGGTCTAATTGTTGATGATGCGATTGTGGTGAGTGAAAACATACAGCGGCAACGTGGTTTAGGGTTGGGTAGGCGTGCAGCAGCGGTTATTGGCACGCGTGAAGTATTTTTTGCGGTAGTAGCAACGACCGCAGTACTTGCCGCAGTATTCGTGCCTATCGCTTTTTTACCTTCAACAGCAGGGCGACTGTTTAGAGAATTTGGTGGGGTACTAGCCGGTGCAGTAATTATTTCCAGCTTTGTAGCCCTTTCATTAGTACCTGCACTGACCTCTAAGCTGAAATTAAAGCAAGGTGGTTTTCATCCTTTCGCTAAATTGGGACATGGTTTAGCAGCAATATATAAACGCTCTATTCATGGTGTGCTTGAACATGCGTGGTTAACATTTTTTGCGTGTTTATTGGTTGCTGCAGGCTCTGGTGCACTTTATTTCAATTTAGATAATGAGTTATTACCGACAGAAGATCGCGGCAAAATTAGGATTTTTGCCCGTGGCCCAGATGGGGTTGGCCTTAATTTTATGGATAGGCAAGCTGTGCAGATGGAAGATATTTTATTACCTTATGTTGAAAGCGGAGAAATTGAGTCAATTTACACTGTAGTTGGGCAGTGGGATCCTAACATCGTATTCATTACAGTTCCGTTAAAACATTGGGATGAACGTCATTTTAGTCAGCAAGAAATTATTGATAAAATTCGCGAACCATTGGGTAATATTCCAGGAGCAGCGGGTTTTCCTGGCGGCTCAAATAGCTTGAACTTACGTGGTCAAGGTGGGGGAATCGAGCTTGCATTACTTGGCCAAGACTATTTAGAGATATTTAAAGCCGCACAAGACTTCTCTGCTGAAATTGAAAAAGCGATGCCAGCTATTGCCCCTGTGCGTATTTCGTATCAGCCATCGCAGCCACAATTGCGAGTTAATATTGATAGGCGCCGTGCTGAAGAGTTAGGGGTATCGCTCAGTGATATATCAGTGACGCTTCGAGCGGCAATCAATGGTGATGATATCGCCGATTTAAACATTGGTGACCAATCAATCCCAATTATGCTGCAAGCTCAAAACCAAACAATAACGAACCCTGGTGATTTAGCTAATCTATATGTTGGTACGCGCGATGGCGAGCTAGTACCACTTAGCAGCGTCGCAACGATTACGGAAGAGGGGGTTGCTGCAGAGCTTGAGCGCCATGCACAGCGTAGAGCCATTGAGCTTAGCATGGAGTTACCTGAAGATGTGACAATCGCTGAGCTGGTCACTAAAATTCGTGAAATTTCGCAGCAAAGTTTACCAAGCGGTATTAGCCTTGCGTTCAAAGGTGAAGCCCTTACCTTTGAAGAAACCGCCAATGAAGTACTTGTAACCTATGTTTTAGCATTCTTAATTGTTTTACTTGTGTTGGCAGCCCAGTTTGAGAGCGTTAATAGTGCCATAGTGGTAATGATAACCGTACCATTTGGTATTACATCGGCAATATTAGCCCTGTATTTAACGGGTACTTCATTGAACATTTACTCGCAAATAGGCCTTGTGATGCTAATCGGTTTGATTGCTAAAAATGCGATCTTACTGGTGGAATTTGCCGATCAGCTACGGGATCAAGGCCGCTCTGTTAGAGTTGCAGTTGAAGAGGCCGCTTTAGTGCGTTTACGACCTATTGCCATGACATTGGTCTCAACCTTACTCGGTGCTTTACCGCTCATTCTTTCAACGGGGGCGGGAGCCGAAGCACGAAATGCAATAGGCTGGGTTGTATTTGGAGGCTTAGCACTTGCTGTGTTATTTACGCTTTATTTAACCCCTGTTATTTACCTCGGTTTAGCGCGTTTTACTAAACCAAGAGGGGATGAGTCTAAACTACTTGCCGATGAGCTTGAAAAAGCTTAATTCATTTAAATCGGCTATTTTTCTTTGAAAAAATAGCCGATTACGCTCACAATCAAGAAAAAGTTTCTGACTAGGTACGCATATGCAAGCCGAACACATCGATATTGCCCAATTTTTGAAAGATCACGCTCCTTTTGATGATCTCCCTGATGAGGCCATTAATAAACTCGCATCACAAGTTGAAATTGCTTATTTTCGCGCAGGTACACAAATATTAAATTATGGCGAAGATATCGCTGATTTATACGTTATTCGTACCGGTGCGGTTGAAATGTATCGTCGTGACGGAGACTTGTATAACCGTTTAACTATTGGCGGTATTTTTGGACAAATGGGTTTGCTAATGAATCGCAAAGTTCGGTTTCCAGCAAAAGCACTTGAAGACACACTTGTTTACTGTATCAATGTAGAGTTATTTAACCAGTATTGTGACCAGTTTGAACCCTTTGCGGACTTTTTTGAAGCCGATGGCAATGTGCGCTTACATCAAGCAATCGTTGAGCAAGCTGATAGTAACGACTTAACTACAGCCAAGGTAAAATCTTTATTGCACCGTGATGTTGTAACGGTTGCCAAAGATGCAACAGTTCAAATGGTGGCGCAGGTGATGACACAAGAGTCGGTTTCGTCTGTTCTAGTCACTGATGCAGACAAACCCATTAGTGATGACCCCGATGATGATGACGGTCAAGTAGTGGGGATCGTTACCGATAGAGACTTACGCTCAAGTGTCATTGCAAAAGGGCTGAGTTATGAGTCACATGCTCAGCAAATAATGCAAACAGATTTAATACTCCTTGATAGCAATGCGTATGTATTTGAAGCCGTTCTTGCGATGCTTAGAGACAACATTCATCACTTGCCCATAGTGGTGAAGAAAAAGCCTATAGGTGTTATTTCATTATCCGATATTTTACGTTACGAGTCGCAAAGTAGCTTGTTATTAGTGCGCGGTATATTAGCACAGCAGTCGGTGGAAGATTTAGCTCATTATGCAAGGCAACTGCCGAGTGTGTTTGTACGTATGGTGAATGAAGATGCCAATTCACATATGATTGGTACGGCAATGGCTGTAATTGGGCGCACATTTAAACAACGCTTGCTTGATTTAGCTGAAGAGCAACTTGGTCCACCGCCTGTTCCATATTGTTTTATTGCATTAGGGTCTATGGCACGAGATGAGCAACTAATTGTAACTGATCAAGACAATGCCATTATTCTTGATAATAGTTTTGATGAGTCTTTGCACGATGATTATTTCCAAAAGCTCGCTGATTTTGTCTGTGATGGCTTGGCTGAGTGTGGTTATAAGTACTGCGATGGTGAAATTATGGCGTCATTTAAAAAGTGGCGTTTAACACGAGAGCAATGGCAAGAACAATTTGCAGGCTGGATAGCAGAGCCTAAGCCTCAAGCTTTATTACACAGTTCAATCTTTTTTGATTTGGACGGCGTTTATGGCAAAACCAAATGGGCTGATGAATTAAAGCGTTTTATTGCAAAAGAAGGGCGTAGCAATAAACGATTCTTAGCCAATATGGCAGCCAATGCGCGTAACCGAACCCCACCTTTAGGCTTTTTTAAAGATTTCGTTTTAGAGCACAATGGTCAGCACAAGCGTTCTATGAATTTGAAACGCCGTGGGACAGCTCCTTTGTCTGATGTTATACGTGTACATGCACTGGCAATTGGTAGTCGAAAGCAAAATTCATTCGAGCGCATTGAAGATATTATCGATGCAAAGCTTCTTCCTGAAGGCAAAGCGCAAGACTTACGAGATGCCCTTGAATATATCGCTATGATCCGTATTCGACATCAAGCATGGCAAATTGACATGCTTGATGAAGAACCTGATAACGATTTAGAGCCACATTTGCTATCACCTTTTGAACAGCGAAACTTAAAAGAGGCGTTTGCTATCTTAGATAAAGCGCAAAACTTCTTAAAATTTCGTTACTCAGCCAATTCAGGAATGAAATAATGGCTGCTCACCCTTCAAAAATTGATTGGCCGAAGCGTTATGAGCTGTTAGCTGAAAAAAGTACGCACCCAGTGATTAAAAGTTTTTACCAATCAGCTGTATCAAATGGCAGTTTACCAATTAGTGAAGTGCCATTGGTCGCGTTAGATTTTGAGACGACCGGTCTAAATTTTGATAAAGATGATATTGTTAGTGTGGGGTTAGTCCCTTTTACATCAAAACGAATTTATTGCAAAGACAGCGCCCATTGGCTCGTTCAACCGCAGCAAAAGTTAGATGAAGAGTCTATTGTCATACATGGAATAACACACTCTGAGCTCAAACATGCCCCGGATTTTTCGTCAATTATGGAGCCGGTACTCAAGGCTTTAACGGGTAAAGTAATCGTGGTTCATTATGCGCCAATTGAAAGGCACTTTTTGTATCAGGCAATGATGTCACGCGTTAATGAAGGGGTAGAATTTGCCGTTATTGATACATTAGAGCTTGAAAGAAGGGCTTTGAAGGCAAAGCAGGGGTTACTTGGTCGGTTATTTAACTCCAAAGTTGGCTCGGTAAGGTTAGCTGATTCACGAACACGCTATTCGTTACCCGCATATCAAAATCATAATGCTTTAAATGACGCCATAGCAACCGCCGAGCTATTACAAGCGCAACTCGCTTACCATTACCGACCTGATACCCCATTAAGTGAACTGATTGTTTAAACTAACAAGACTGGGATGGTGGGGGGAGTACGGAAGGACCTAGCACTGACTCTATAAAATCGTATTAATAGAATAGTTCATATAAAAACGCCGCAGATGCGGCGTTCTTTATATTTTTAATCGATTAGTTTCTTGGCTCAGTTCTTAAACCAAGCAGCAAGCTCACACACATTAACAGCAGTACTACGGTGAAAGGTAAGCCTGTTGATACAGCGCCAGCTTGTAATGCCTCGATAGCTTGCGTGCCGCCAATCCAAACTAGAGCAGCAGCAATTGCGCCTTCAATGGTCGCCCAGAAAATGCGCTGTGGTACAGGTGCATCAACCTTACCGCCTGCGGTAATCGAATCGATAACTAATGAACCTGAATCAGAAGAAGTGATAAAGAACACGAGTACCAGCACAATTGCAATGAATGAAAGCACTTGTGACATAGGTAATGCTTCAAACATTTGGAACATAGCCAGTGGTACATCAGTTAAGCCTTTTTCACCTAGTACACCCACTTTATCCACCACTTGTTCAATAGCGATACCACCATAAATTGACATCCAGAAGATAGTCACAACGGTAGGCACAAGTAATACGGCAATTAAGAACTCACGAATTGTACGTCCTTCAGATACGCGCGCAATGAACATACCTACAAACGGTGACCATGAAATCCACCAAGCCCAGTAGAATACAGTCCAGCCATGCATCCAGGTTTCATCTTCACGGCCATGCGGGTTACTCAGTGGAATAATGTTTTCAACATAACCCATTACCGTATTAGGAAGGTTGCCAAATGCTGCAGAAAAACCAACAAGTGCAACAAATACAAGTAATACAAAAGCGATAAGCATGTTTACGTTACTAAGCAGTTTTACACCGCCGTCAATACCGCGAACTACAGAAATCACAGCAAGTAACGTCACACCTACAATAACGCCAATTTGTAAGCCAATGCCGCTATCGGTTCCAAATACATGATTAATACCTGCAGCCGCTTGTTGTGCCCCTAAACCAAGAGACGTTGCAAGACCAAATAGCGTGGCAAGTACAGCTAGAATATCAATAAGGTGGCCAGGCCAGCCCCATGCTTTGTCGCCTAAAATAGGGTAAAAAATTGAACGAATAGATAGCGGCAGACCTTTGTTATAGCAAAAGAATGCGAGCGAAAGCGAAACAACCGCGTAAATTGCCCAAGGGTGTAAACCCCAATGGAACATAGTTGCACCCATTGCTAGTTTGGCAGCTTCTGGGGTGTTAGCTTCAACGCCGAGTGGTGTTTCATACCAGCCTGTAAAGTAGGCAACGGGCTCAGCTACGCCCCAAAACATTAAGCCAATACCCATACCTGCAGCAAATAGCATTGCCAGCCATGAAATACGAGAGTGGGTTGGTCGCGCTTCTTTACCACCAAGGCGGATATTACCGTATGGTGAAACAATTAATGCTAAGCAAAACAATACGAATAAGTTTGCTGACCACATAAAAAAGCCATCAAAGTTATTAATAATGTCATTCTTAATGCCGTTAAGGGTTAATTTAGCGGTTTCTGCGTCAGAAATGAGTGTAGCCACTAAAAATAGCGCAATTAAGCCTGCACTAATACCAAACACAGGGTTATGCACATCAAAGCCCCATTTTTGTACATTGTCCTGACCTACAGTGTAATCTGTATTGTCGATACTGTACTTGTCATGATGTTCGCTCATGAATACCTCTTGTTGTAATTTTATTTAGCAGATAGCTAAACGGCCGGTAGGCACACAAATTAGCTATATCAGTATTTTTACGTTCGAAATTTAAAAATAGTTTGAATACTAATCATAATAGTGCCCATGATTAATCTTTAGTGTAGGAGGTCGTACACAAATGTAAATGCTTTTGTCCCTAAATATCCGAATAAATACAGTTTTTTAGCTTGTTTGAATGTAATTTAAACAGTTATGGCGCAGGTAGATAATTATTTGATGACAGTGAAATTTTCGAGGAGCTAATTTGTTACGTTAGTTAAATAGCTGCAAGCGGTGACTTGCAGCATAATATCAAAAGCTTATTTTTTGTACGCGTCGTTGTGAACCCCAGCAGCACGACCAGAAGGGTCAGCATTGTTTTGGAATGACTCATCCCAAGCTAGAGCTTCAGGTGTTGAACATGCAACAGACTTGCCATGGGGAACACATTTAGCTGCAGCATCACCTGGGAAGTGTTCTTCAAAAATACTACGATAGAAATAGGCTTCTTTAGAATCAGGCGTATTAATCGGATATTTATACTTCACATTAGCAAGATCTTGATCGCTCACTTGCTCATTCACATACTCTTTTAAAGTATCAATCCAGTTATAACCTACGCCATCAGAAAACTGCTCTTTTTGACGCCAAAGCACTTCGTCTGGTAGGTAGCCGTCGAATGCTTCTCGAATAATGTGTTTTTCGATTTTGCCGTCTTTACACATTTTCGCTTCTGGGTTGATACGCATTGCGACATCAACAAACTCCTTGTCTAAGAACGGTACACGTGCTTCAACCCCCCATGCAGCCATTGATTTATTAGCACGTAAGCAGTCAAACATATGAAGCTTTGATACTTTACGATTGAGCTCCTCATGAAACTCTTGTGCATTTGGTGCTTTATGGAAGTATAAATAACCACCGAATAATTCGTCAGCACCTTCACCCGATAACACCATTTTAATACCCATGGCTTTAATTTGGCGTGCCATTAGATACATAGGTGTTGAGGCGCGGATGGTTGTTACGTCATACGTTTCGATGTGATAAATCACTTCACGCAGTGCATCAATACCTTCTTGAATAGTAAAGTGAATAGGGTGGTGAACCGTGCCAATCATATCAGCTACTTTTTGTGCCGCAGCTAAGTCAGGTGAACCTTCAAGCCCCACAGAAAATGAATGCAGCTTTGGCCACCATGCATCAGTTTCGTCGTTATCTTCAATCCGTTTTGCAGCAAAGCGTTGCGTTATAGCAGAAATAACCGATGAATCTAAACCACCAGATAGTAATACACCATAAGGAACATCACACATTAATTGACGTTTAACCGCAGCTTCAAGACCTTGTTTTACATCACTTGCTTTTGCATCGTTATCTTTTACTGCATCATAGCTTTGCCAATCGCGGGCGTAGTACTTTCGTAATTGACCATCTTTGCTCCATAAGAAGTGCCCAGGGGGGAACTCTTCAATATGTTTACAAATTGGCGAAAGTGCTTTTAATTCTGAGGCTACATAAAAGTTACCATGCTCATCATGACCCGTATAAAGCGGAATAATACCGATATGGTCACGGCCTATTAAATAGGCATCTTGCTCTTCGTCGTATAAACAAAACGCAAAAATACCATTTAAATCGTCTAAAAACTCAGGACCTTTTTGCTTGTATAAAGCCAATATGACTTCACAGTCTGATTGCGTTTGAAAAGTAAAATCGCTTTCTAGATTTGCAGCTAACTCTTTGTGGTTATAAATTTCACCATTAACAGCAAGTATATTAGTACGTTCAGGGTTATACAGTGGTTGGGCACCACTTGATACACCTACGATAGCAAGGCGTTCATGAACTAAAATCGCTTTATCAGACGAATATACGCCAGACCAATCTGGCCCGCGGTGTCTTAAAAGTTTTGACATCTCAATTGCTTGACCACGCAATTGTGTGGGATCAGATTTAATATCTAATACACCAAAAATTGAACACATAGTGACTCCTCATTCCTATTATGTGTGCAGTTAACATAAATTTAAAACTGCGAACCTTTGTTTTAACAGAAATAATTACCTAAGTCACACAGGTTTTCTAAATATTTAAGAATAAAATATGCACCATAATAGGTGGGTGCCGCACCAAAATGATCAATAACTGTTTTGCAATAAGCTTATAGACAATGAATAAATTGGAAATCGCTCTATATCCAAAAGCGGGCAGCTATTTTTTAGTTAATCTTTGCACTGGTTTTGTGCAATAGAGTGCTTAAATAATTTGTGCTGGTGATCTTGTGTATACAAGTATCTATAAATTAAGCAGCACAGAGGTGTGCTGCTCACTATTTTACTGTTTATTTTTATATTCTAGAGCAATTTTTAATTGATTTAGATGAGAAGTTAGCTTTTGTTGTGCTTTAGTTGCCTCATTTAAACTGACGAATTCAAAGTGTAAAAAATCCCCCGGTTTTAATTGGGCAAAGTGTCTTAAATCAGCCTCAATAACTGTACCTAGTAATGGATAACCACCGGTTGTTTGAGCATCATTTAAAAGAACAATAGGCTCGCCACTCGGTGGCAACTGGATACTACCAGGCATGACTGCCATAGAAGGTAATGATAAACCATGTTCTAATTTGCATTCATCACTACTTAACCTCGCTCCCATGCGGTTACTACTGGGCGAAATATGCCATGAATGATTAATAAATTTGTCGATGCTTTGCTCTGGCAGTAATTTATTGTGAGGGCCTTCATAAACACGTATGTGTGTACTTTTTGGTGGAAGCATCGCACCTAAACCAATTTTGGTTTTGTACTGTGGTGTTATGTCTATGCTGTCACCAGGGTTTAAAGCGTTACCATGTAAACCACCAAACTTAGCGGTTAAATCGGTAGAGTAAGAGCCTAATATAGGCGTTGGTAATTGCCAAATACCCCCTATAGAAAGGTAGCTTCGAAATCCATGTCGTGCAGCATTAAGTTTTAATACATCGCCTTTTTTTATGTAATAACTCCAGCCTGGTTGAAGAGGGTTACCATTGACTGTAGCTTTCATATCCGTGCCGTGTAGGGCAATGTAGTAATCATTATCGAATTTAATTTCGGCAAGACCTAACGTGATTTCAAGTACAGGGCAATTATCAGGGTTACCGACTAGTCGGTTACAAATAATTTGTGCATATGGGTCGATACAACCTGATTGACCAATACCTAAATGTCTTGAACCTGTGCGTCCTTGATCTTGTATAGACATTTGCATACCCGGTTTAACAACGGTGATCACGATAGCACCTCCTTGATTGTAAACTCGATGGTATCACCTGGCGCAAAAGCGCAAGGAGAGGGAGCATTAATATCAAATAATTTAAAGTCGGTGTGACCTATAATTTGCCAGCCACCTGGCGAAGTTTCTGGGTAGATACCAGTTTGTTCACCGCCAATAGCAACTGAGCCTTTAGGAACAGATGTACGAGGATCGCTACGTCTCGGTGTGTATAACTTTTTATCTAAACCACTTAGATAGGCAAAGCCTGGCTGGAATCCTAAAAATAATACATGGTAGGTGCCACTACTATGTAATTGTACTACATCATCCACGCTTAGGTTGTGATAGTGTGCAACATGCTTAATGTCAGGGCCATGAACTCCACCGTAACGTGTCGGTAACTGATGGTGGGTAGAGTTAAATTTTAATGATGAGACTTCAAGCCAGTGCTCATTCAAAGCTGATAACCAATATTGACGTCTTAAAGGATCGTTTAAATATAAAGTCAGATTATTGTTTGCAGGCACCACATCAATAAAATCACCAGATTGTTGGCAGAGTTGTGCTAAAGCCCAGACTTTTTTTTGTGTTTCTAGAATTTTCTGTTCTGAATGACTTACATCAAAATAAATGCAGTGAGTGGTAAGTACAGTAATCGATGGCGAGCTGTATGTAGTCATTGCATCCCAATTTAAAAGTGATTAGTCATAGCAACATAGCATAAAAGCACGAATTTGTTGATGTAAATACAGTTTTTGTATTTTAATCGAGTGTTAATTGCCTACAACCTGCTGTTGTAGGCAATCTCTTTGTTACTGGTTGTTTAGAAGCCAGTTAGATAACAAACGCACACCGTAACCAGTGCCGCCTTCAGCAAGCTCATCTTTTGCTTTGCTGTTAAGCGCATTTCCGGCAATATCAATGTGAACCCAGCGAGTTTCACCCGCAAAATTTTTCAGGAAGCTAGCTGCTGTTGTTGCACCTGGGCCATGTGAACCAATATTTTTTAAGTCTGCGATATCAGACTTTAATGCATCTTCGTAGCCTAGTGGTAAACGCCATACATTTTCGTTTACTTGCTTACCAGCGATCGTTAGTTGTTCTACTAGTTGGTCATCCTCAGAGAAAATGGCGGCATAGTCATTACCTACAGCACCAATTTTAGAGCCGGTTAATGTTGCAACGTCAACCATAATGCTTGGTTTAAATTTATCACGGGCGTACCACATTGCATCACTAAGCACTAAACGACCTTCAGCATCGGTGTTTACAATTTCTACGCTTAGACCTTCGGCTGTACGTACTACATCGCCAGGTGCAACGGCAAATTGTGACACCATATTGGCTGCCATGCCCATTACTGCAACGACATTAGTATCAGCTTTTGCTAGTGCCATTGCTTTAACCGTTCCAAGTACCGCTGCTGCACCGGCCATATCTGATTTCATGCGGGCAATTGATGCACCTGTCTTTAGACTATAACCACCAGAGTCAAATGTAATACCTTTACCCACTAAAGCGATCGGTGTATTTTTATTTCCTTGATAATGCGCAACAACTAAACGTGAACCTTGTTCGCTACCACGACCAACTGCTTCTAGTGCACCCATACCAAGTTTTTTGATTTGCTTAGGCTCTAAAATAGAAATTTTGACACCTAACTTTTTAAGTTCTTTTGCAGCTTTTGCAAAATCAGCCGGCGTCATTTCAGTTGCAACTTCACTTGTTAAGTCGCGAGCTAAAAATACGCCTTCTTCTATATGTTGTAGTAAAGTATGGTTTTTGACCGCTTGGTCTATATTTTCTACATCGACTGTATAGCTCACTAAGTGACTATCTTTTTCTTTTTTGTAAACTTCAAAGCGGTGGTCACGTAGATTTGCGCCATGGGCAAACTCTGCAGCATATTTAGCGTTAGTTTCTTGATCAGTGATTGTCGAGAAATCAAGGCTGACGTTTTCTTGTTTTGCTTTATGTAGCTGTGCATGTACATTGCCACCAAGCTTTGCCATTTTTGCTGCATCTAGCTTTGCTTGTTCACCTAAGCCAACTAGAAGAATACGTTGATGCTGACTACCATTTGGAGCAATGATCTCTAATGTTTTACCATATTTAGCTTCAAAGTCTGAAAAATCAATCACTTTGTTGATGTGAGTTTGTGTCTCTGAGGCTAAATGGTTGAATTTGGCGATTTGTGTTTCAGTGTCTAAAAACAATACCAAAGTGTTATCTGTTGCTTGAATAGATTGCTTAAAAGTGAACTCTGCTGCATTCACTTGCGTAGCAAGCGTTATACCCAATGCAAGAGCAGATAAGCTATGTGCAATTCTCATTTATATATCCCAATGTTAAAAAAAGCTTTTTTTACCCTATTAACACTAAAGAGTTAAATTTTAAGCGGTGAATAGCCCGTGGGATGCGTTTAAGTTGAAATATTTTATATTTCTCTTAGGTCTATTAAATACATACGCTATGACGAGGTAAATTAGTATGACAATTAAGTCTTTATTGGTGGCATGGTTCACCGTCAGTGCAGTTGCTAGTATCAGTCCCGTTTTGGCCAAAGAAGACCTGTCTAATGCAACTAAGCATATTGAAACTATAGTATTAGGTTCGGGTTGTTTTTGGGGAGCAGAAAAACGCTATGAAGCCCTCAACGGTGTGCTCGATGCGGTATCGGGTTATGCTGATGGCCAAGGCTTTAAGGCGACATATAAAAATATTACACGTAGCTCTCGTCGTTTTGATGAAAACAATTACGCTGAGGTAGTTAAAGTAACTTATAACAGCAACAAATTAACGACAGAAGATCTTTTAAAACATTACTTCGAAAGTCATGATCCCACACAGCTTAACCGGCAGGGCAATGATATTGGCACACAATATCGGTCGACTATTCTAACCAGCAACTCCAATCAGCTTGTTAGTGCAAATCGCCTTAAAGAAGAGTATCAAAAAAAATTATCATCTGCAGGCTTTGGTGAAATTAAAACGGTTATCAAACCGCTTGATAGGTTTTTTAAAGCAGAGGAGTATCACCAAGACTATATAAAGAAAAATCCGAATGGCTACTGTCCTGATCATTCTACAGGGGTTGTATTTAGCCCATTAGAAAAGCCTAAAATAGATAACACTGCCTTACTCGCTAACAAACACATTGTAGTAATAGATGCTAAAGGCTATTGCCCGTATTGCGAAAAATTTAAAAAAGAAGTTGCTAATGCTTACAAGGGCACAATCCCTATGACTTTTCGCCATGCTGATCAACTCGCTGGCTTGGTTATTAACACACCTACTTGGGCAACACCCACACTTTTATTTATCGAAGATGGTAAAGAAGTTTATGGGCGTCAAGGGTATGTGAATAAGGAAGAGTTTTACAAAGCATTGGGCGCATTTAAATTGGGGGACAGTGAGGCCTTTAGAGTGGCATTTCATTCCAGAACAGACAGTCCGTTTTGTAAGGAATATGACATTTTTAAAAATACCCCAGATGGCATTTTTATCGATAAATTAAGTGGTGCGCCATTATTTGATACTCGAGATAGATTTAATTCAGGAACAGGGTGGTTGTCTTTTACTCACCCCATTAAAAATAGTGTAACGATGCATGAAGATAATAGCTATGGTATGCAGCGCATAGAGCTAAAATCCAAAAGCTCAGGGATTCATTTAGGGCACTTATTTCCGGGGGAAGGTCCAAGAGGACAAGATAGATATTGCATCAATGCAACAGTACTTGAGTTTGTTCCGCGTAGTTAAATGTTATTAGTAAAAATTAGTTGAAACCATAGTTATAGCCTATCCTAAAACTATGGCTGGAGAAACAAGATACTTTTTGTGTTGAAAACCAAACTAATTTATACGTTAATTTTAAAATTGTGCTTATTTTCTAATGGATTAGTGTGTAAGGAATTAAAAGCCATCGTGATAGGTGTAGAGAATATAGAGTATCTACCTTATTACGATGGCAGTGACAGTAAAAAGCCTAACTTCACTGGATTTAGTGAAAAATTGCTTAAACAATTCAGCAGAGAATTTGGTTATAGCGTTAAGTTTTATCCCGCCCCTTTAAATCGTCTTTATAGGGATCTGGTTACTGAAAACTATATTGATTTTAAATATCCTGACAATCCGCAGTGGCAAAAATCGTTTAAAGATACATTTTCGAAATCTAACCCCATTATTTACTCAGAATCTATTTTGAATACAGTTACAGGCATTGCGAGTTTGCAACAAAGTACCACGCTTTCGGACTGTAGTAGGGTAGGTAAAGTTCGAGGCTTTACATCACAAAGTTATAAATCACATTTTATGAAAAAGCAGATAGACGTTGTGGAGACGGCTGATACCAGTGAATTGATTTCTTTATTATTGTTAAAGCGAATAAATTGTATTTACATATCTAAAGATGTTTTGAACTATAAAATGCGAGAAGAGTTTGAAAACAGAGTGCCCGTGTACTTTCACGATAAACTTGCGGTAGATGTGCAAAGTTTCCATCTTTCAACAGTTAAATATCCTGATGTTATTGAGCAATTTAATTTATATTTATCTACCCACAGTGACCAAGTTAGAGCTTTAAAGCAGCAGTTTGATATTGGCCTTTAATCAGGTCAAAAAAAAGCCCGGTCAGAACACACAAGAACCGGGCTTTCGACAACAATTTGGTTGGGGGAACCTTTACAACTACAGCGCTAAGTTTTGCTTTGCACGGCTTAAGTTGTGGTTTACAAGTTCATTTTTAGAAATTTGTACTGCTTCATAAAAATCAGAAAGCGCGGCTGTATCGTTTTCAGACATGATGCGTGCAACACCTCGGTTACTAAGTGCAAACGATGTTAACTCACGGCGTTTGTAACCTGGTACTTTACTTGTACTTAGAAGAGAAATTGCTTGTGTACACAGGCTTTCTGCTTTTGAAAAATTCTTTTCTTTAACGCTTAATGCACAGCGGTTGAAGGCAGTTTCGTATTGGCTAGTTGCATTATCGTTGGTTTGCGCTTGCTCAATAACCATCAGTTTATAATCAGCTTGTGCGGCTACTGCCATCGCTGAGCAAGTTAATAAAGAGCTAAGTGCAATAGTGGTTACAAGTGTTTTTAACATGATAGTTTTCCTTTGAATAAGTTGGTGTTTCTTGCCAACGAGTGAACTTTAAAATATTCCTATAAGCTAAACAAACGATTAAATTAAACCTGATAGATGAAGAAATTTAATCTATAGAGTAATTACTCAGAACTTGGGGTTTTATGAGGGTTGGCGTATGTAATGTCGATTCTAGTGCCTTTAACAACTGAAATAAGTTTGGCTGAGTACTTATAAATTTTTATGCCTGGCTCATTTATAGAAACGTTATTTGTATCTGTAGATTGTGATTTTTATATGGAGATAGGTTTTGATAAACGAGCTAACTTTTTAACGGTGGCCATAGGTTAGTAACTTTGTTAAAAATAGCTTTTTAAAGATTATGGACAAAGCATTTCAAGGTGACATTTAAATTTCAAAGTTACCTGTATATTTACAAGTTGAAAATGCTTCTGAACCTGAGTAAATATGCTTGTATATTAGAATCGTGGTATTTAGCAAAACAATTAAAATTTTTGTCAAAGAATCATAGACGAGCCTATAGTGAGAACAACAAGGAAAGAATTATGAAAACAGGGCTTTTATCAATTGGATTTTTATTTATTTCAAATGTTGTGTTTGCTGATTGTAAAGTTGCGCTTGAAGAAAGATTAAAAGAAGATTTAAATCTTACATACCAGCAATTTGATCAGACTTACGATGCTGGGTTTAGGTTACTTGAAAAATCAGGTTGTCATGCTGAAGCCGCTATTCTGATTAAACGTTTTATTACCCATAATAATTCAAAAGAAAGCTCATTAACTTGGCATTTAGCTCAAATGGAAGGGCTAGCGGGTAATTATAAACACGCTGTTTTTCACGCAAAAAAAGTATTGGATCCCAATGAAGACTTAAGTAATTCAAAAATGTATTGGAATGACTTTGTTTTAGGGAACATCGCTTTTTGGACTAAAGACGAAGCAAAGCTAAGAAAGCACATAGCGAATATAGAAAACGGTCAAAGTTTTAAACCTAACCAGATAAACCTCAATTTCCTGAATCAGTTACTCAAAAATTTTGATTCAAGCTACAAACAGGCATTGTCTGAGTAACCAACCACTTAGACATGAATTAACGAATCGTCAACGTATCCGACTTTAATCTAACAAATATTTCTAGCTACAATTATGCAAAAATTTTCTAAAGCTCTTTTGCTCTCCAGTCTCATATCTGGTGTGCTTTCATTTAAGACGTTTGCTATCGACCAGTCAGATGACTTCGACGTAATTAATCTCGCTGATGATTTTTATACTTTATATCAATCAAGCAAGACGTTGACCGCAGAAAAGAGAGCAGAGCAGTTTTCTCAACATTTCACCTCTCAATTTGCGTCTTTTTACAGTGATAAAAGCTTTGTTAAGGCTATTGAGGGTTTCAGCTCAATAGAAGGAGTCTATTTATCCAAAAATAAGCGTTTATCTAAAGATTTAAATAGCAGTATGGAATCATTTATTGATACTTTCCCTGATTTCAAATCTGAAACGCCAATTTATATACTTCACTCGCTAGGAAGGTTCAATGGGGCAACGCGAGAGTTAAGTGGTAAGACTTACTTAATGTTTGGCGTAGATCTTATGGCCAAGTATCATACTTGGAAGAACGATACGCCATTTTTTCATCACGAGTTATTTCATGTCTATCATGAAAAATTATTTCAATGTAAGGATGAGCTATGGTGCTCGATTTGGACTGAGGGATTAGCTACTTACGTTTCACATAAATTAACTCCGGCAGCCAGTGATGATGAATTGATGCTAAACATACCTAGCAATCTGGTGAAAAAGATTCGTACAAGAAAGCTCGATTCTCTCGTTGACCTTAAGAAAAAGTTTTACTCAAAAAAACCTGAAATATATTCTTCATTTTTCAACTTCGCAAAGGACGAGACAAAGCTTCCATACCGAAGAGGTTATTACCTAGGTTATATTTTAGCTAAAGAAATTGGTAA
This sequence comes from Pseudoalteromonas sp. CO133X, assembly GCA_004208945.1. Lineage (GTDB taxonomy): Bacteria > Pseudomonadota > Gammaproteobacteria > Enterobacterales > Alteromonadaceae > Pseudoalteromonas. The sequence goes on from SGPE01000009.1 coordinate 282,213, forward strand.
AAATTACAGCTTAGAGCAATTGGCGAAAATGGATAAAAAGACTGTAGAGAGCCTATTACAGAAAGGGCTAGATTCATTAATAGAATCGCAAGACTAAAAAGCTAAACACATAAACGACAAAACCCAGCCGAAGTTGGGTTTTGTTTGAGACAACACAATTCTGTGAGAACTTATAACGCTAAGTTCTTTTTCGCACGCGTTAAGTTGTGCTCAACTAACTCGTTACCTGAAATTTGTACTGCTTCGTAGAAGTCAGACAGTGCAGCTGTGTCGTTTTCAGACATGATGCGAGCAACACCGCGGTTGCTTAACGCAAATGACGTTAATTCACGGCGTTTATAAGCAGGTACTTTGCTTGTATTTAATAAACTGATTGCTTTTGAACAAAGCGTTTCAGCTTCGGTAAAATTCTTTGCTTGAACACTTAACGCACATTGGTTAAATGCTAATTCGTATTGACGGTTAACCTCAGCACTTGCCTGTGTCGATTGGTCAATTACCATTAATTTATAGTCACTTTGATCAGCCATTGCCATAGCTGAACAAGTTAATAAAGAGCTAACTACAACGCGTTTCATAAGTGTACTAAACATAATCTTTTCCTCTGTTATATCGGTATCAAGTGCCGACAATTGAACTTTAGTTGAGTGGAAAAAATTCAACAAACGATAAAAAAACACTCAATAGATGAAGAAAATTAACTTATAGACTTTAGTCTAATGTAATAATTTAAGACTAAGCGCTGTGTGCATTAGTTTATAAGGGTGTACTTAAATTGTCGTAAATTAAAAGTATAGAGTTTTAAATAGCTGAACAATAATTTGATGATTTAAAAAGCCTAACTGTCCCCACTTTAAGTTGAGGGCTTACTGATGGATTGAAAATGGACTTACTAACCCTTGTACTGGTAGTTGCTATTGGTTTAATTGGCTTTTATATATAACTAAGACGCTTATTACTGATGGTAAGGTGGGCTAAAACGAGTTAAAGCTTAAGATATTATAGATTTAGACAACCCTCAGGTTTCTCTGAGGGCCATAATAACTACTTAAGGTGCTTAAAAGTATCAATCATCCATTTTATGAATAGTTCTAGTTGTGCATTGGTTTCACTTGGTTCGTGTTGCACTAAGTAATATTTATCCTTGGTTTTTAATGGCATATTAGTGAAATTAAATAACCATTGCTCATCAAACCAAGTCTGACTGATAGGTAAGGGGATTAGGGCAATACCCATACCCTGTTGCGCAGCACGTGCCACACCAAACATACTATCAACCTGAATAATTTGCTTTGGTGCAAAGTCATCGATACCAGCATGCTCTGCCCATTGGTGCCAAGCCCAGGGACGCGCCTTATGAAGTATTAGAGGAACTTCATTTAATGCCTGAAACGGGTTTTCTTGCCATGCTTGCCAGTTTTCTTTATTGCAAGCTGGCGTATACGATAGCGAAAACAACTCATGTACAACCCCTTCGTGCGGTTTAGACGAAGACAATACAATCGATAAGTCGCTTTGCTTAGTTAGCTCTTTACGCGTTTTTAAGGTATTTAACTGTAAGTTTGTATTTGGGTGGTCGCTAGTCCATTCGCTCAGTTTTGGCATTAACAGCTCACTGGCGAAAAACTCAGGTAGCGTAATACTGATCGTTACGTTCTCTTGTAACTGACTAAACTCGTTAATGGTCTTTTCTAGCGCTTTGATCAGCGGTGATACAGAGTCATAAAAATTTTTCCCCGCAGCTGTTAAGCGGATAGAGCGGGTTTGACGTTCAAACAGTTCAATACCCAATTGTTCTTCTAATTGTTTGATCTGATGGCTTACGGCTGAAGGCGTAAGGTAGAGTTGGTTTGCAGCATCTTTAAAGCTAAGGGTGCGTGCAGCAAAACAAAATGAGCGTAAGCCACGAATAGGTGTTTGCATAGTTAATTTCAGTAAGTCTCAATAGCGCTTGTTAGTTAATTAACTGCTAAGCAATTATTATCCCAAAATGTAAAAAGTAAGAGAGTAAAAGTTGAATATAGCTAATATTTGCACAAATGCATAAAAAAGACTCTTTAATTGATTGTTTAATCTACTTTTATTGCATTTAAAAGATTTTAGCAGTTTTCTGAAACAGGTAACACCCTATACTTCAAAGACTTTCACTTCACAAAGTTAGGGCATTTTATACTATTTATGTGACAAATTGGTGCAACTTAAAGTAAATCAATAGATAAAAAAAATCCCTCTTGCGAGGGATTTTGGGTAACTCAGCGCCATTGGCACTGGGAATGAGGTCGGTACATGGGATGTGAGTGGTTTAAAAAACCATCTCTGGAACATCACCTTCAACAAGCAATTTGCCTGCCGTTTTGCTAATTATTTCATCTACTGACACGCCCGGAGCGCGTTCGATTAGATGAAATGCGCCGTCTTTAACTTCTAGTACGGCTAAATCAGTTACGATTTTCTTTACACAGTTAACCCCAGTTAGCGGTAAAGTGCAACTTTCTAATAACTTAGAGTCGCCATGCTTGCTTGCATGAGTCATCGTAACAATAATATTCTTCGCGCCAGCAACGAGGTCCATCGCGCCACCCATGCCTTTAATTAGCTTCTTTGGGATCATCCACGATGCGATGTTACCGTTCTGGTCAACTTCAAATGCACCTAATACTGTTAAGTCTACATGACCACCCCGTATCATGGCAAAACTATCTGCACTATTAAATATTGCTGCACCTGTGGCTGCTGTCACGGTTTCTTTACCCGCGTTGATCATATCTGCATCAACTTGGTCTTTAGTTGGGTACGCACCCATACCTAATAAACCATTTTCAGACTGCAACATAACTTCGATACCGTCAGGTACATAGTTAGCAACCAGAGTAGGGATACCAATACCTAGGTTTACGTAATAGCCATCTTGTAGTTCTTGTGCAACACGCATTGCAACTTGTTCACGTGATAATGCCATTTTATTGCTCCTTAATCGCGAGTTGTTACACGTTCAATGCGTTTTTCAAAGTCACCTTTGATCACGCGATTAACATAAATACCTGGGGTATGAATTTGGCTTGGCTCAAGTTCACCTGGCTCAACAATTTCTTCAACTTCAGCAACGGTTATTTTACCTGCTGTCGCGGCCATCGGGTTGAAGTTCATTGCTGTATGGCGAAATACAAGGTTACCGTAGTGGTCGGCTTTCCAGGCCTTAACAATGGCAAACTCACCTGTAATTGACTCTTCTAAGATATACGGGCGACCATCAAACTCTTTGACTTCTTTGCCCTCAGCAACCGGAGTGCCGTAACCTGTTGCTGTATAAAACGCAGGAATACCCGCACCACCAGCGCGCATCTTCTCAGCGAGTGTCCCTTGTGGTGTTAAAACCACATCAATTTCGCCATCGAGTAGTTGCTTTTCGAAAAGCGCATTTTCACCCACATAAGAAGCGATGATTTTTTTAATTTGCTTATCGTGAAGTAAAATACCTAAGCCGAAATCATCAACACCGCAGTTGTTTGAAACTACGGTTAGATTTTTAGTCTGTTTACGCTTAATTTCACTGATAAGTCCCTCAGGAATACCACACAAGCCAAAGCCACCAGCGATAATAGTATCGCCATCTTTTAAACCTTCCATTGCAGCTTCATAACTTGAAACCACTTTATCGAAACCGGCCATGAGCCTACTCCTTAATTATTCTGAGTGTTCTTTAGAGCAAGTGATACCTTGCTGACAGGTTGTTTATTTAATGCACTGCAAATAGCCCAACCAGCTTTCGCCAGTCTTTCTAAATCAATTCCATGCTCTATGCCAAGCCCTTGCAGTAAGTAAACTACATCTTCAGTGGCAACATTTCCTGACGCGCCTTTGGCATAAGGGCAACCACCAAGGCCTGCAACAGCACTGTCAACCGTTGCTATACCGCGGCTTAGGGCGGTGTAAATATTTGTGAGCGCTTGCCCGTAGGTGTCGTGAAAATGTACAGCGAGTTTAGATTTATCAATATGTTGCAAGACTAAATCTAATAACTCATCGACTTTTCTCGCTGTACCTACACCTATGGTGTCGCCAAGGCTAATTTCGTAACAACCAAGCTCGAGTAATCGCTCTGATACTTTTAACACATCATTGTAGTCGACATCACCTTGATATGGACAACCCATGACGCAGCTAACATAGCCTCTAACGCGTATGTTATTCGCTTTGGCAAAAGCCATAACATCTTTAAAGCGATCAATACTTTCATCAATAGAGCAGTTAATGTTCTTTTGACAAAACGCTTCACTTGCCGCTGTAAAGATAGCAAATTCTTGAATGCCGACTTGTTTTGCCGCCTCCGCACCTCGTAAATTTGGGGTGAGGGCACTTAAATTAACGTCTGGCAAACTTAACGCGCTTATTACATCGCTTGAGTCAGCCATTTGTGGCACCCATTTAGGTGACACAAAGGCGCCTGCTTCAATATCTTTAAGCCCAGCATCTGCAAGGCCATTGATAAGAGCAACTTTATCTTGAGTGCTAACGGCGGCTTCATTTTGCAAGCCGTCTCTGGCGCCAACTTCTACAATGCGAACAAAATCAGGAAACTGTGCCATTACGCCTCCGGCTCTTCAACAATCGCGAGCATATCACCATGACTCACCAGTTCACCTTCAGCAAAGCAGTAGCTCGTTAATACTCCATCATGCGGGGCATTAAGGGTGTATTCCATTTTCATCGCTTCAATGATGACAACCGCGTCACCTTTAGTAACCGTACTACCCACCTCAACTAAATGTTTAACAACAGTACCATTGAGTGGTGCAGCGAGTGGTAATGCATCACTTTCGTGTTCACTAATATAGTGTTTATCAATCAGCCCTAGCACCGTTTGCTGTGCTTTGTACATCACTGTGACGTGAGAGTCTGTTTGATTGATATGAGCCACGATTTTTTCGCCATTAACAACTAAGTTTGCAAGGCCATTTCCAACCTTGCCCGAGGTTGTATAGTCAACCCCATCTAAGCTAATTTTAAAGCCTTCTGATGTTTTAACCGCATGAACGTTTAAATCAACAAACGGAATCGTTGTCTTAGCGTCACTGTTTAGCATAAAGCCTGTTAATTGTTGCCATGGGCTGCTGCTTTCACCTTTTAGTTGATGTGCATACGCATAGGCTGCCACAACGGTCGCAATAACAGACTGTTGCTCGTTTTTAGCAACAAGTCGCTCACCTTGGTCCTCAATAAAGTGCGTATCGGGTGCACCTGCTTGAAAAGTAGGGTGGTTAGCAAGATTATGTAAGAAATTAACGTTACAGCTAAAACCAGCTAGATGGAATTGCTCTAGTGCTTTTGATAAACGCCCAAGCGCTGCCTCACGGTTATCGTCATGAACAATTAATTTAGCTATCATAGGGTCATAGAACGGGCTAATTTCATCACCCGCGGCAATCCCTGTATCTATACGTACAAATTCAGATTCGTTCGGTGTAAATAGGGCATCAATGTGACCAGAACACGGAATAAAGTCATTACTTGGATCTTCTGCATAAATACGCGCTTCAAAGCTGTGGCCTTGTAGCTGAATATCGGCTTGGCTTAGTGGCAATGCTTCACCTGCCGCAATATTGATTTGCCAATTCACCAAATCAACACCGGTTACCATTTCTGTTACTGGGTGCTCTACTTGTAAACGGGTGTTCATCTCCATGAAGAAGAATTCATCACCGCATAATAAAAACTCAACAGTACCTGCTCCGCGATAGTTAATCGCTTGGGCACAACGTACCGCCGCCTCACCCATTTCTTTACGAAGCGCATCAGATAAACCCGGAGCAGGGGCTTCTTCAATTACTTTTTGGTGACGACGCTGTAATGAGCAGTCACGGTCGCCTAAGTACACACAGTTACCGTGGCTATCGGCAAAAACTTGTACTTCAACATGGCGAGGTTTAGTGACATAGCGCTCTAACAGTACTAAATCGTTACCAAAACCGGCTTTTGCTTCACGTTTTGCACCTTCAAGAGCACTGATAAAGTCTTTTGCGTGTTCAACAACTCGCATCCCTTTACCACCGCCACCAAAGGCCGCTTTAATCAGAACGGGGTAACCAATTTTTTCAGCTTCAGATTGTAAGAAATCAGTATCTTGATTGTCACCATAATAACCAGGCACTAAAGGTACATTTGCTTGGTGCATAATTTCTTTAGCGCGGGTTTTTGAGCCCATGGCTTCAATGCTTGATGCTGGCGGGCCAATAAAGGCGATATCATTTTTCTCACACGCGAGCGCAAAGTCACAGTTCTCAGATAAAAAACCATAACCTGGGTGGATACAATCAACACCTGCTTGTTTTGCCACATCGATGATTTTGTCTGCCACTAAGTACGAATCTTTACTTGGCGCAGGACCAATGTGATACGCCTCATCAGCAAGCTTTACGTGCTGAGCATGTTTATCAGCATCTGAGTACACTGCAACCGTTGTTAAGCCCATTTGCTTTGCTGTACGCATAACTCGGCAGGCAATTTCACCACGGTTGGCAACGAGAATTTTTTTCAATGATTTTGTTGTCATAATGGTTCCTATTTCTGCCAGTTAGGGGCACGTTTTTCAAAGAATGCAGTTAGGCCTTCTTGGCCTTCTTCAGATACACGAATGCGCGCAATGCGCTCAGCGGTTAACTCAATCAGTGCATCATCAATTACGTTGCCAGCGACATCATTTATTAGCTGTTTTGCTGCTTTAACAGCAACAGGACCATTGTTCACAAGGTTTTGTAAGTGTTTGTCGAGCGCTGTTTGTAAATCGCCGGTGATCTGGTGAATTAAACCCAGTTGCTTGGCCGTATGCGCGTCAAAAATCTCAGCCGTTAAAAAATAACGACGTGCAGCGCGTTCACCAATAGCTTTAATGACATAAGGGCTGATAACCGCAGGAATAAGACCAAGCTTTACTTCACTTAAGCAAAACTGTGCATCGTCTTGGCAAATTGCGATATCACAACACGCAATCAAGCCTAACGCACCGCCAAATGCAGCACCTTGTACGGCACAAATTGTTGGATGTGGGCTGGTAGCAAGGACTTTCATAAGCTTTGCTAGCTGCATAGAGTCCGCTAAGTTTTCTGCAAAGTCATTGCCAGCCATCGACTTCATCCAATTTAAATCAGCCCCTGCAGAGAAGTGCTTACCTTCGGTTTTTAAAACCAGTGCGCGTACATCGCAACTGTTTGCGTGTTCAATTAAACGGATCAGCTCACTAATGACTTCTTCGTTAAAAGCATTGTGTTTTTCAGGGCGACTTAGTACCAGCACAGCCACATTTGATTTTGTTATTTCGAGTGTTACTGACATAAGGCCTCCATTACATTCTAAATACGCCGAACTGCGAATCGCGCTCTGGTGCATTTTTAGCTGCACTTAAGGCAAGCCCTAATACATTGCGGGTATCAGCAGGATCGATAATGCCATCATCCCAAAGGCGGGCACTGGCGTAATATGGATGACCTTGTTTTTCGTATTGCTCGATAATTGGCTTTTTAAACTCACTGACTTGCTCATCAGTCATGCTTTCGCCTTTACGGGCTAAACCATCTTGTTTAACTTGTGCTAGAACGCCAGCTGCTTGTTCACCACCCATTACAGAGATACGGGCGTTTGGCCACATCCACATCATGGTTGGTTCGAATGCACGGCCACACATACCGTAGTTACCTGCACCATACGAGCCACCAATTAATACGGTGAATTTAGGTACATCAGCACATGACACTGCGGTTACCATTTTCGCACCATGCTTGGCGATGCCTTCGGCTTCGTATTTCTTACCAACCATAAAGCCAGTAATGTTTTGTAAAAACACCAAAGGAATTTTGCGTTGTGCACATAGCTGAATAAAGTGCGCGCCTTTTTGCGCAGATTCACTAAATAAAATGCCGTTATTGGCAACAATACCGACTGGGTGACCAAAGATTGTTGCAAAGCCGGTTACTAAGGTTTCGCCAAAGTAGCGTTTAAATTCATCAAATGATGAATCATCAACAACACGGGCAATTACTTCGCGTACATCAAATGGCTTTTTAAGGTCGGTACCCACAATGCCGTAAATTTCGTTAATGTCGTAACGCGGCGGTTTAACATCATCAAGTAACGGTGCAGTAGGGCGTTGATAGTTAATTCGTTCAATACATTGGCGCGCGATAGAAAGTGCATGGGCATCGTTTTCAGCATAGTGGTCGGCAACACCGGATGTTTTACAGTGAACATCAGCACCACCGAGCTCTTCAGCACTCACTTCTTCACCTGTAGCCGCTTTAACCAGAGGCGGACCAGCTAAGAAAATAGTGCCTTGCTCTTTTACAATAATACTTTCATCAGCCATTGCTGGTACATAAGCACCACCTGCGGTACATAAACCCATTACGACTGCAATTTGTGGAATGCCTTTACCAGACATACGAGCCTGATTATAGAAAATACGGCCAAAGTGTAATTTATCTGGAAATACATCATCTTGTTCAGGCAGGTTTGCACCGCCTGAATCAACTAAATAAATACACGGTAAATGACAACGCTCTGCGATATCTTGGGCACGCAAGTGTTTTTTCACCGTTAGTGGAAAGTATGTACCGCCTTTTACAGTTGCATCATTGGCGATGATCATACATTCAACGCCTTTCACACGACCAATACCAGCAACAACACCCGCACAAGGAATAGCTTGTTCGTACACACCAAAGGCAGCAAATTGAGAAATCTCTAAAAATGGCGAGCCTTCATCAAGTAGCGTTTCAATACGGTCACGAACAAACAACTTACCACGGCCTTGGTGGCGCTCAATCAGAGCAGGGCCACCACCTAAACGGATATTAGCGACTTTTTCACGTAAATCACTTACGAGAGCGGCCATGTTGTCGTGATTTTGCAAAAATTGCGGATCGTGTGGATTTACACTCGATTTTAAAATCGTCATAACAAGGTCCTATCGGCTTTCAGTGAATAATTCGCGACCAATTAGCATGCGGCGGATTTCAGATGTACCTGCGCCAATTTCATATAGTTTTGCATCACGCAATAAACGACCTGTCGCATATTCGTTGATATAACCATTACCGCCTAAGATTTGGATAGCATCAAGGGCCATTTTAGTCGCAAGCTCTGCGGCATATAAAATCGCACCAGCGGCATCTTTACGCGTTGTTTCACCGCGATCACATGCACGAGCTACCGTGTAAACGTATGAACGAGCAGCATTCATTTGCGTGTACATATCAGCAATTTTGCCTTGAATAAGCTGGAACTGACCAATCGGGCTATCAAATTGTTTACGCTCATGAATATAAGGAACCACAATGTCCATACATGCTTGCATAATACCAAGCGGGCCAGCGGCTAAAACAACTCGCTCATAATCAAGGCCACTCATAAGTACTTTTACACCTTCGTTTAAGTTACCTAGAATGTTTTCTGCTGGTACTTCGCAGTTCTCGAACACTAATTCACACGTGTTAGAGCCACGCATACCAAGTTTGTCTAGCTTCTGCGCAGTAGAAAATCCTGGTGTGTTACGTTCAACGATGAACGCTGTGATCCCTTTTGGGCCGGCATTTAAATCTGTTTTTGCATAGATAACAAAGGTATCGGCATCTGGACCATTAGTGATCCACATCTTGTTACCGTTAAGTACAAACACATCGCCTTTTTTCTCGGCTTTTAATTTCATTGATACAACGTCAGAACCCGCATTTGGCTCACTCATCGCAAGGGCACCAATGTGCTCACCGCTGATGAGCTTAGGCAGGTATTTTTCTTTTTGAGCCTGTGACCCATTACGGTTGATTTGGTTAACACATAGGTTTGAATGAGCACCATAACTTAAACCAATCGATGCGCTTGCACGGCTAATTTCTTCCATTGCGATTACGTGCTCAAGGTAACCAAGGCCAGCACCGCCAAATTCTTCAGGCACTGTCATACCTAATAAACCCATTTCGCCAAGCTGTGGCCAAAGTTGATTAGGGAAGGCATTGTCTACATCTGTTTGTTCTGCAAGTGGGGCAATTTCTTGGCTCGCAAAGCTATTAACGTGATCGCGGATCATGTCTGCTGTTTCGCCAAGTCCGAAGTTCATTTCTTTATAAAGTGAAATAGTGCTCATAATGTGTGTTCCTGTGAGAGTCTGTTGACGAGATTGTTGTCAGGTTATTCGTCTAAATTATTAAGGGTTTCACGACAGCGACGTTCTGCTGTAACTAATTCCATCAGTACAACTTTAATGTCGTCCATCTGTTGGCTTAGGTCGGCTTTTTTCTCTGCGATAAGGTCAAGCATAGTCACTAGCTGCTTAGCGCTTGATTTATCTGCGTCGTACAGTTCAAACAAACGGCCCGTTTCGGCCAAGGTAAAACCTAAGCGTTTACCGCGTAGAATAAGTTTTAGTCTTACTTTGTCGCGTTTTGAATAAATACGGGTTTGACCATTGCGATCAGGTGAGATCAAGCCTTGGTCTTCATAAAAGCGGATAGAGCGGGTTGTAATATCAAATTCTTTTGCTAGTTCGCTGATACTAAACGTTTGCTCATTGCTAGCAGGTTCAACTGCTGCGCTTTCAAAGTTTGTTTGATTGTCTTGTTTCATGATTTATTTACCTCATTCGAATAACACCAATATAAGTGAAGTTTACGTAAAGGTAAAGGGTGATTTGGGAGTTATACTTTAGACTTATAAAGATAACTGGTTGGATTTGTTGAAAAGCTTTATTTATCTAGCCTTGTAAGCAGATGTTCGATTTTTAATACAACAAAATACAGATAAGTTTACAGTTTTAACGACCGCAAAAAAGTTGATTTTAGATTTACGTTGGCGTAAACGTAAATATTATGTATGCTGAATTAAATCGAAATTAAACTATAACAAATTAACTGTTTGGTTACACATGATTTGAACACATGATGATAACCACTTACATGGAGCCAATTATGACTACTGAAGCCGTTGTTATTGTTGCCGCAAAACGTACCCCTATGGGTGGTTTTATGGGAGCACTAAGTGGTGCACACGCAACTGATTTAGGTGCTACAGCTATTAAAAGTAGCTTAGAGCAAGCCGGTTTATCTGCCGATAAAATTGACGAAGTGATCATGGGCTGTGTATTACCAGCAGGTCTTGGTCAAGCACCGGCACGCCAAGCAATGTTAAAAGCAGGCCTTAATCAAGGTACTGGCGCAACAACAATCAACAAAGTATGTGGCTCTGGTTTAAAGGCTGCAATGTTTGCTCATGACTTAATTAAATCAGGCTCTATCAACTCAGCGGTTGCGGGTGGCATGGAAAGCATGAGTAATGCCCCTTACATGTTACCAAATGCACGTTCAGGTATGCGTATGGGTCATGGCGAAGTAAAAGATCACATGATGTGTGATGGCCTTGAAGATGCTTATGACAACAAAGCAATGGGTTGTTTTGCACAAGACACTGCCGATCAATATTCAATTGGTCGTGAACAAATGGATAACTTTGCACTTAGCTCACTGACTAAAGCAAACAGCGCGATTGAAACAGGCGCATTTGATAATGAAATTGCAGCGCACACTATTTCTACACGTAAAGGTGATGTGACCGTTGCGATTGATGAGCAACCAGGCAATGCACGCCCTGATAAAATCCCAGGTTTACGTCCTGCATTCAAAAAAGATGGCACGATTACAGCTGCAAACTCGTCATCAATTTCTGATGGTGCAGCAGCGCTTGTGTTAATGCGTGAATCAGATGCTAAAGCACAAGGTTTAACGCCACTTTGCCGTATCGTTGCTCACAGCACACATTCTCAGGCTCCAAGCGAATTTACTTTAGCACCGGTTGGCGCGATGCAATCGCTTTTAGAAAAAGCAGGTTGGTCTGTGAATGATGTTGATTTATGGGAAATCAACGAAGCGTTTGCGATGGTGACTATGCTTGCAATTAACGAGTTAAAACTTGATGAAAGCAAAGTAAACGTAAACGGCGGTGCTTGTGCACTTGGTCACCCAATTGGTGCAAGCGGCGCGCGTATCTTAGTTACCTTAATTCATGCATTAAAGAATCGTGGTCTTAGCAAAGGTGTTGCCTCACTGTGTATCGGTGGTGGTGAAGCTGTTGCTATGGCAATCGAAGCTATTTAATCACTTTAGAATTTTAATCTCTCACAGCCGCAACGTATTTTAAAAACTATCATGTTGCGGCCTCTTTATACCCACTGGGGAGGAGTGCCTCATGCACCAAGTACCTTTATTTATCAACGGCGAATTTACCCAATCAAGTTCAACGCAGTTGATTGATGTTATCAATCCTGCAAACCAAGAAGTGTTAGCGCAAGTTCCGTGTGCAACGGATGCTGAAATGGATGCAGCCATTGCCTCTGCAAAAGAAACATTTAAAACATGGAAAGAAGTGCCAATTTCTGAGCGTGCGCGCATTATGATGAAATACGCAGCACTACTAAAAGAAAACCATGACGAGCTTGCGACGATTATTTGTCATGAGCTGGGTAAAACTTTTGAAGACGCCAAAGGCGATGTTTGGCGTGGTATTGAAGTTGTTGAGCAAGCAGCCAATGCACCATCACTAATGATGGGCGAAACAATGGAAAACGTAGCGCGTAAAATCGATACTTACTCTTACATGCAGCCACTGGGTGTATGTGCGGGTATTACGCCATTTAATTTCCCTGCGATGATCCCATTATGGATGTTCCCACTGGCTATTGTGTGTGGTAACACCTTTATTCTTAAACCATCAGAGCAAGATCCACTAACACCGATGCGTTTAGCTGAACTATTTGTTGAAGCGGGCGCGCCAAAAGGGGTGTTACAAGTTGTTCATGGTACAAAACCACAAGTTGACCGTCTATTAGAAGACCCAGCAGTACGTGCTATTTCATTTGTTGGCTCGTGTGGTGTAGGTGAATACATCTATTCAAAAGGCACAGCAAACCTTAAACGCGTACAAGCTTGTGTAGGTGCAAAAAACCACATGGTTATTATGCCAGATGCAAGTAAATCGCATGTTGTAAATAACCTAGTCGGTGCGTCTGTAGGTGCTGCGGGTCAGCGCTGTATGGGTATTTCGGTTGCTGTATTTGTTGGTCAAGCGAAAGACTGGGTTGATGAAATTAAAGCAGGCTTTGAAAACGTACGCCCTGGTGTATGGGATGATGCAAACGCGGCTTACGGCCCACAAACATCAAAAGCTGCTAAAGACCGTATTCTATCACTTATCGCAAGTGGTAAAGAACAAGGTGCAACGTGCTTAATTGATGGCTCTGACTTTACTGTTGAAGGTTACGAGCAAGGTAACTGGGTTGGTCCAACGTTATTTACTGATGTAACAACCGAGATGGATTTATACAAAGAAGAGATCTTTGGTCCTGTATTGGCTTGTATGTTTGTAGATACTCTTGAAGAGGCGATTGAGCTTATCAATAACTCGCCTTACGGTAACGGTACTTCGTTATTCACATCAAGCGGCGCTGCTGCACGTAAATTCCAACATGAAATCGAAGTAGGTCAAGTTGGTATTAACGTGCCAATTCCCGTGCCACTACCGTTTTTCTCATTCACAGGTTGGAAAGGCTCATTCTACGGTGACCAACATACCTACGGTAAGCAAGGTATTCGTTTTTACACAGAAACGAAAACAATTACTTCACGTTGGTTCGAGGATGATATCGCCTCAGGTCCGAACATGAGTATCAACCTTAAGTAAGCCGTAATTAATTTACTGCTGAGCGAGCACACGCTCGCTCAAAGAACACACATTTAAACGACAACAATCGTTATTCACACAAGAATAAGACAACAAAATAGAGGTCTACTATGGACTTTAATTTAACCGAAGATCAGCAAGCGTTTGCTGAAACAGCCCGTCAGTTTGCAGAGTCAGAACTTGCTCCACATGCAGCTAAGTGGGACCAAGAACACATTTTCCCTAAAGACACCATTAAAGCAGCCGGTGAGCTAGGCTTTTGTGGTTTATATACCCCTGAAGAAGCGGGTGGCTTAGGTTTGTCTCGCCTAGATTCAAGCATTATTTTCGAACAGCTTGCAATGGGTTGTACCGCAACAACCGCTATGTTGACCATTCATAATATGGCAACCTGGATGATTGCAAGCTTTGGTACTGAGGACGTTAAAGCTCAGTACTGTGAGCAATTAGTAATGGGTGAGTTACTTGCGTCTTACTGTTTAACAGAGCCTGGCTCTGGCTCTGATGCCGCATCACTAAAAACCAAAGCGGTCAAAGAGGGCGATGAGTATGTGATCTCAGGTTCTAAGATGTTTATCTCAGGTGCTGGTGAAACTGATTTACTTGTAGTTATGGCGCGCACAGGTGGTGAAGGCGCAGCCGGTATTTCGGCATTTGTTGTGCCAGCTGACGCAGCAGGTATCGAATACGGTAAAGCTGAAGAAAAAATGGGCTGGAATGCACAGCCAACTCGTTTAATTAGTTTTGAAGGTGTCAGAATTCCTGCGGCTAACTTATTAGGTCAAGAAGGCGAAGGCTTTAAGTTTGCAATGCAAGGCTTAGACGGCGGTCGTATTAATATTGCAACTTGTTCATTAGGTACAGCACAAGCAGCTCTTAATACTGCGCGCGAATACCTAAAAGAACGTGAGCAATTTGGTAAGCCATTAGCTGCTTTCCAAGCACTGCAATTTAAGATTGCTGATATGAATACCGAACTTGTTGCTGCTCGTCAAATGGTGCGCTTAGCCGCATTTAAACTAGATACCGGTGACAGTGAAAAAACCACTTACTGCGCGATGGCAAAACGTTTTGCTACAGATGTTGGTTTTAAAGTCTGTGACGACGCACTACAAATTCACGGTGGTTACGGTTACATCAAAGAATACCCATTAGAGCGTCATTTCAGAGACGTACGTGTGCATCAAATTCTTGAAGGCACAAACGAAATCATGCGTGTGATTATCGCACGTCGTATCTTAGCTGAGTCAGCTGGCGACATTCTATAAGGAGCAACCTATGTCTAATCCATCGATTGATTTAAATATTAAAGGTAATGTAGCGGTTTTAACCATGAATAACCCGCCAGCGAATACCTGGACACAAGATACATTAACCGCGCTTAAAGACACTGTAACTGAGCTAAATGCTAACAAAAATGTCTATGCATTAGTGATTACAGGACAAGGTGAAAAGTTCTTTAGCGCAGGTGCTGATTTAAACGTGTTTGCCAGCGGTGACAAAGGCGTTGCTGCCACTATGTCAAAAGTGTTTGGTGATGCATTTGAAGCATTAACCAATTTCCGTGGTGTATCAATCGCGGCAATTAATGGTTATGCCATGGGCGGTGGTCTTGAAGTGGCTCTCGCGTGTGATATTCGTATTGCTGAAGAGCAAGCTCAAATGGCACTTCCTGAAGCGAAAGTTGGCTTACTGCCTTGTGCTGGCGGTACGCAAAACCTTGCATGGCTTGTTGGTGAAGGTTGGGCAAAACGCATGATCTTATGTGGCGAGCGCCTAAAAGCAGATAAAGCACGCGAAATTGGCCTTGTTGAAGAAGTTGTAGGTGCTGGCGAAAGTTTAGCTGCGGCAATGAAACTTGCTAACCAAGTTGGCGAGCAAAGCCCAGTTGCTGTGACTGCATGTAAAGAGCTTATCCAAAAAGGTCGCACACAACCTATGGCCCATGCATTGCCATTAGAGCGTGAGTTATTTGTACAATTGTTTGATACGCAAGACCAAAAAGAAGGCGTAAACGCGTTCTTAGAAAAGCGTAAAGCAAATTGGGTAAATGGCTAATGACTAACGTAACACTACTAAATCATCAAGATGCGCCTGTGGTGTTTGAAACTGCAAAGGCCGAGAGCGGCCTCATTGCAATTGCGACACTCAATGCGCCTAACTCGTTAAATGCCTTAAATTACGACATGATCCAATTGCTTGAGCCTCAGCTTAGAAAATGGGCTGACGATGATGCAGTTGCCATGGTCATTCTAAAAGGGGCTGGCGAAAAAGCATTTTGTGCCGGCGGCGATGTCGTTAGCCTGCATAAAGCAATGAGTACAGCAGAGCCTGCTAATTACATTGAAGACTTTTTTACCCTTGAGTATAAATTAGACTACCTAATTCACTGCTATGAAAAGCCAATATTACTTTGGGGTAATGGCATTGTTATGGGTGGCGGCCTTGGCTTAATGGCTGGGGCAAGTCACCGAGTGGTAACAGAGACATCGCGTATTGCAATGCCTGAGCTAACTATTGGTTTATACCCTGATGTGGGCGGCAGTTATTTCTTACACAAAATGCCTGAGCAAGTCGGTTTATTTTTAGGATTAACTGCGGCGTCTATCAATGCTGAAGATGCCTTGTTTGTTAATCTTGCTGATCACTATGCAACAGCAGATAAATATGACGCTATTTTAACAGCTATCACCGCTGAAAAGTGGGGCAAAACAGCCTCATTAAATCACGAAAAGCTAACTAACATTTTAATCTCCATTGATAATATTTCAGGCCGTGTTCCTAAAGGCAATGTAAAAGATAACTTAGCGGTTATACAAAAGCTGGCTGAGTTTGATTCATTGCAGGGCAAAATTGACTACATTCAAGCTTTAGAAACCGAAGATAAATGGCTTACCCGTGCGCAAAAGTCATTAGCGCATGGTTGTCCTCTTAGTTGTGCGCTTGTTGAACGTCAATTAGCTAATTCAAAAGAGATGACGTTAGCACAGTGCTTCAAAATGGAGCTAGGCATGTCGGTTCGCTGTGGCGAAGTAGGTGAGTTCCAAGAGGGCGTTCGTGCGCTACTAATCGACAAAGACGGTGCACCTAACTGGCAGTTTAAATCGCTTAGCGATATCGATGAAGCAGTTGTAGATAGCTTCTTTACAGCACGCTGGGATGAGCAATCTCACCCACTTAACTCATTAACGTCATCTTAAGTCCAAGGGGTAAACAAATGGCTAAATTAACAATAGGATTTATTGGTTTAGGCAACATGGGTGGCCCAATGGCGGCAAACCTTATCAATGCAGGTCATACAGTTCGTGTGTTTGACTTAAATAAAGCAGCGGTCAGTGAGCTTGCCGATAAAGGTGCAATTGCTGCTACCGATGCAGCTGAGTGTGCCATTGGCGCTGATATTTTTATCAGTATGCTACCAGCAAGCAAACACGTTAAGTCGCTTTACTTAGGCGAAACAGGTCTTATCAACTTACTTGATAGCAAAACTTTGGTGATTGACTGCTCAACCATTGATGCCGAATCAGCGCGTCAAGTGGGTAGCGAACTTGCTCAAAAAGGCATTGATTTTGTTGATGCACCGGTATCAGGTGGTGTTGCAGGAGCAACAGCGGGCACTTTAACCTTTATCGTCGGTGGTGAGCAAAGTCACTTTGAAAAAGCCAAACTGGCTTTAGTAGATATGGGTAAAAATATCTTCCATGCTGGTGATATTGGTGCAGGCCAAGTAGCAAAAATCTGTAACAACATGTTGCTCAGCATTTTAATGGCTGGCACTAGCGAAGCACTACAAATGGGCATTAACAACGGGCTCGATCCAAAAGTGTTAAGTGACATCATGACCGCAAGCTCTGGCCGTAACTGGACGCTTGAGCTTTACAACCCATGCCCTGGTGTAATGGAAACGGCGCCAGCAAGTAATGATTATAAACCAGGCTTTATGGTTGATTTAATGGCGAAAGACTTAGGTCTTGCTATGGAAGCGGCTCAGCAAAGTAATTCATCTACCCCAATGGGGTCAATGGCGAAGAATCTATACACTATGCTTCAGCATCAAGGTGCGGGGAGTGATGATTTTAGCGCTATTTTTAAATTATTCTCGAAGTAGGAGATTGTTGTGGAAATTAAAAACAACAACATCGTAATTACCGGTGGTGCGCAAGGTTTAGGTTTTGCGATGGCTGAGAAATTTGCATCGCTTGGTGCGAACATCGCCCTTATCGATATGCAACAAGACGTACTTGATACTGCAGTATCAGCGCTTGCCAAGCATGGCACAAAAGTCATGGCGTATGCTGCTAATGTTACAGATGAAGATGCAGTGGTAGCAACGTTTAACACGATTAACAAAGACTTTGGCCATATCGGCGTGTTAATTAACAACGCGGGTATATTACGCGATGGTATGTTTATCAAAGCAAAAGAAGGCAAAGTGGTAGATAAAATGTCGTTGGCTCAATTTCAATCTGTGATTGATGTGAACCTAACCGGTGTATTCTTAGCAGGGCGTGAAGCTGCGAGCCACATGATTGAGTCTGGCAAAGGTGGCGTTATCGTTAATATGTCGAGTGTTGCCCGTGCTGGTAACATTGGCCAAACAAACTATGCAGCGTCTAAAGCCGGTGTTGTTGCGATGACAACGGGTTGGGCGAAAGAGTTAGGTCGCTTTGGTATCCGTGTTGGTGCAATCGCACCGGGTGTTATTCGCACTGCAATGACAGATGCAATGAAACCAGAAGCAAAACAACGCATGATGGCGGTAACGCCAGTGGGTCGTTTTGGTGAAGCACAAGAAATTGCCCAAACAGCACAATACATTGTAGAGAATGACTTTTTTACAGGTCGTGTTGTAGAAATTGATGGTGGTATAAGACTTTAATTTCAACTACCCATTGAGTCCCAAAACGGTAAGCTTTGCTTGCCGTTTTTTTGCTTTAAGTCGCAACAAACCTTAATTGAACTCAGCCCTTGTAATTAACTTTCCTACATTCAATAATTAAAGTCGTTTTCTACCTTGAGAGATGCAGTGAATCCTAAACAAATCCGCAATTTTTATATCAATGAAGAACAGTCTGTTTATTTGCTGTCTCACCATGATGCTAAAAAGCACCGTCAATGGCTTAACATTTGTATTAAACAGCTAACCTTGCTTGGTTACAGTGACGTTGAATTAATTGGTTCTGGTGCATTTGGCTTTGTATTTGCGGGTGTTGATGACGAAGGTATGCCTTGGGTTTTTAAGTTTTCACGCATAACGCTTGCGCAAAGTGTGCGTGATCGTTTAGAAGACGAAGCGTACATGCTCTCGCAAGTTAATAATCCGCTGGTGCCAAAATTTTATGCATTTGAGCGCATTAAAAAGCAAGGCATTTTAATGATGGAGCGCGCTCTAGGTGAAGACTTAGAAAAAATCTCCATCAAACAGGGGCGTTTTAGCGCAGCAAAAATTATGGCGCTGGCGCTTAAGCTTCGCAATGTTCTTATTGACTTACGCGAACATAAAAATGGCATCAGCCCGCAACCAATTGTACATGGTGATATTAAACCCTCGAATATTGTTTATGATGAACAAACAAATAAGTTGTCGTTGGTGGATTGGGGCAGCTCTGTTTATGCACAAATAGACGCAGAAGGTAACCCTGTTGCCAGTAACTTTATGGACCTTATGTCTGCTGATATCAGCACCACTAATGCACGCATGGGGGATGTGTATTTTATTGGTGATGAGCAAGTGTCGGGCGGGCAGTCATCGCCACGTTTTGACGAACAAGGTGTTGCTTCAACCCTTTATGCACTGGCGTCTGCACAATCGTGTCGATTTGGTGCTGCAGTTATTCCGGCTACAAGCCTCAATTTACCCATGGAGCTTGCTCGAGTCATCGATGGTATGCTATCAAAAAATAAGTCCACTCGTGATAGTGCGGGTGATTATTTTATGCGTAACATGCCAACGATGGCCAAAGCTTACCTACCTGAGTTACCTCGTAAAGTCATTCGCCCTCATATTCCTTATTGGTTTAGTGAGTTTGATGAGCACCCAGACACGGTGGTTTATAGCTCCCGTAAACAATTTCTGAGACAAGCTGACCATAATCAACAATTACTTGATGTAAACGATGCCCAGCTCGATAGATACTACAAAGAATTTTTATTTGATACCGGCGACACCGAAAAAGCATTTTTAGCCTCTATAAGCCGATTAGCAAAATACCCAGTAGTAGGGGGGCTGAGTTTTCATTGGAAAGAAAACTCACTGTTTGTTGAGTCTTCCCTTATTCTGCATGATGAAACGCTCGGCACTGCGTTTACCGATGCGATTAACAACACGGTGATGTTAGCGCAGGGAATTGAACAAAAAGGTCTCTTTAAATGTTGCTTGTTTGATGCGCGTAAAACAATTCAGCTCGAACGTGATGGCACCGGTGCGTTTAAATTTGAACATTTACCTGAGCTTGATTATGAAGTAATGGATGTACAAGCCTCAGATGTAACCAGGCCACACTCTTATTTTGAAGATGGTAAAGACCCTGACGAGCAATTACAGCTCCCGAAAAAGGTCATAAAGTGCGTATTTGAGTTAAACCAAATACACCATACAGGCTGTATCATTTTCGAAGCTTTACCTGATAGGATGAAAATACATCATTATTATCGTCTGCTTGATGCCAGTAAAGAGCCTGAATTTAAACGTTTGCTAAGTAAGTTGATGCAATATGCAGTAAGTATAACTGATGTAGGTGTAGCTGGCTTTATGAAACTACCTTACAAAAATACCCGTGAATTTGATTTATGTGCTAAACAAGCCGATGAGTTTTACCCGCGTGATCCGAAAAGAATTTTGGTGGAATGAGTTATTTAACTAGGACTCATTGTAAACGGTTTGAAAATACAACTTTCCAAAATAAAATATAGAACACGCATTATATTGTCACTTTTTGTACACGCGCGATAATCGTGGTTTAATGCAAGCAGCTAATTTCAAAAAGTAAAGCATTACTCGCTTCAACCTGCCATTTTAGGTGTAAACCAGCTTAAGGAAGAGTTGTGGAAATAATCGAAGAAAATAAACTTGAAGAACTATTAAGACTAGCGGCAGATGAACCTGCTCATCGGCCAGAATTTTGCGAAACTCTACTTAATTCAAGCGTGTTTTTACTGGGTGCTACAGAACAAGTAGAGGCTTATGGGCATAACAACCTTGAAGCTGGTAGTCACATTCAAATACAACACTGGCAAAGAGCTGATGGCTTATCTGTAATCCCGTTTTTTTCGTCTTTAGAAGTGCTTCAAAAATCCATTGACACTGAACAGTCGTATTTGATGCTGCCAGCCCGCTCTTTATTTGAAATGACACAAGGAGCAACATTATTCCTCAATCCTAAGTCAAATTATGGTAAAGAGTTTTTACCACAGGAAGTGGCTCAGCTATTAACCACAGGTATCAGTCAATCTCCAGTACAAAGAGTTGTGGAGAAAGAAACAACAGTCCTATTGGGAGAGCCCGCTAATTATCCTCATAAAATGATTGACTCTTTAACTCAGTTATTCGCAAAGCATAGAAATGTGAATAGCGCCTACCTTGCTTTAATGCACGATAAATCCGTTGATGAAAAGCCGCATTTAATTATTGGCATTGAAACAGATGGTGACGCTAAAAAAGTGATAACAGAAGCAGGCTCTGTCGCCACAGATACATTACCAAAAGGTGAATCAATAGATTTTTATCAAATCACAGAAAATGACTCTGGTTTAAGTGAGTTTTTGCTAACTCAAATTAAGCCCTTTTATGAGAAAAGATGGGGAACGAAGCTTTGTTCTGCGTTTGGCTCAGGGAAGGCATAAAAATCTTTGGTATTTTAAATGCTTAGTTGTTGCCCAATGTGATGTTTAGTTAATCGTGAGGGATTATGAAAAAGTTTATTTTACTTGTTTTAGCTGTGCTCGCTCTGACTTCTTGTAGCAAGCCTTTGCCAGCGGATAAGTTATCTTACGTAGGTGAGTGGGAAAGCAAAGAAATGTACTTACTTATCCATCAAGACGGTACGGTGGTATATGAGAGGGTCCAAGATGGTGGGTCAACATCTATAAACGCGCCGTTAAAAGAGTTTAGAGGAGATGACTTTGTAGTAGGTGTGGCTTTTTTTACCTCTAATTTCGATGTGACAGAAGCACCACACTTGGTTGATGACCAATGGGTAATGGTTGTTGATGGCGTAAGACTAACAAAAAACCAAAGTTACTAGATATTGCTGTAAATACTTATAGGAATTTACTTAAATAATTAATAGTAGGTTGTTTTTATTATAAGAGATTCTTACTTTAGAAGCGTGTATTTACGTTATTTAGTATTTCAAAAGGGATGTTATGAATAAATTATTATTTTTTATTGTTTTATTCGTTATTAGTAATGCTCAAGCAGCTGACGCGACTTATTTCTCAGAATTAAAAGCCGAGCTTGATCAGGCTGTACCAAAGATTTTAGACAAGCATAAAGCCCCTGGTGTGGCCGTCTCCTTTGTTCAAGGCGAAGAGGTTACCGGATTTCTTTCTTATGGTTTTGCTGATATTGAAAGTCAAAAAGCGATTACAGAGAATACCATGTTTAATGTGGGCTCAATATCAAAAGTAGTAACTTCGTGGGGGGTTATGCAGTTGGTGGATCAAGGTAAAGTTGAACTTGATAAACCAATAAATAATTATTTAAAACGCTGGAAGATACCTAAGTCTGAGTTTGGAACTGAAAATGTAACGTTAAGAAATGTTCTGTCTCATACATCGGGCTTGTCTCTCGGTCCTTATTTTGGTTGGGGCTCATCGACAGATGTTCCTTCGATTGTTGATTCATTAAATGGCAAGAATAATGGTGCAGGTGATGTAAAATTAATACATACACCAAATACAAAATGGTCCTACTCAGGTGGTGGGTACTCTATTGTTCAGTTACTCATAGAAGATGTATCGGGTTTAAGTTTTGAAGACTATATGCAGAAAAATGTACTTAAGCCGCTCGGAATGAATAACTCAACATTTAATGTAACACCTGCTGTTATGAGTAAATCAGCAACACCGTATGATGAAAATGCAAAGAAAACATCCATGATCTACTTTGCTGAGCAAGCTGCTGCGGGTTTACAAACAACTGCTATTGATTTAGCACGATTTAATTTAGCCGTGCTTAAAAATAAGGAAAATAAATACAATGGCTCTCGCCTTATATCACAAGCTCTAATTACAGAAATGATTACACCTGTAGCAAACACAGGGGGGCGCTGGAGTATGAGTTATGTTGTCGATTCAGAAAATAAAAGTTTAGGGTTCGCTGGATTCAACCAAGGTTGGATAGCCTTAACACGGTCGATTACAGATCAAAATAGAGGCTACGTCATACTTACCAATAGCAGCATAGGAAGCGTTAGTAATGATATTGATAGTCTTATTTTATCTAAATTGCGCAAGCCTGAAAGTGAGTAGTTTATAGCAACACTTAATAAGGTGGTTATGTTGAAAAGCATTGTGATAAGAACAATCTACTTAGTATAGAACTCAATATTAGGGAGTCGTACTGATGAATCAATTAACTGAAAAAACGATTGCATGTCCATATTGTGGAGAACATATAGGTGTTTTACTTGACCACGCAGACTTAAATCAACAATACATCGAAGATTGCCAAGTTTGTTGTAAGCCAATAAATTTTTTAGTTTTTGAAAACAGTTATGAAGAACTTTCTGTTTCTGTATCAAGCGATGATGAAAGTTGTAGCTTTTCTAACTATTAAAAAATGAAATACTAAGATTTCTAATTAATCAAATATTAAAACCTGCTAGATGGCAGGTTTTAATATAAGGTTTTCTTACTTATGCTCTTCAATTATCTCAGTGATACCCTCTGCCGAGAGTATCTCTATCCAATAACCATCAGGGTCTTTAATAAAGGCTAAGCCTTTCATAGAGCCATCGTCTGGTTTTTTTACAAACTCAACATCGTATTTTGCAAAGCGCTCACATGCTGCGTACACATCAGGCACGCTAATACCGATATGACCGAAGCCTTTTGGTTCATCATTTCCACTATGGTAACCTGTAAAGCTATCGTCGTTTTCTGTGCCCCAGTTATGTGTAAGCTCGACAAGAGCAGGGCGGCGAAACACCCACTGTGCTTTTTCTTTATCGGTGCCTGTTGGTATGTCTTGCTCATAGCCTAAAAAGTACAGCGTAAACTCCATTTTAGGGAAGTCATATTTACCCAATAACTTCATACCTAAAACGTTTTGATAGAAATCTAATGAAGGCTTTGGATCTTTAATACGCAGCATTGTTTGCTGCATTAGGTAACCTTGCGTAGCATTTGCGATTTGTTCTGGTGATTCGTTGTAGTTAGACATACACATCCTTTTTAGCTGATATTTCTGGTAATGTAATTAGTCTAACATATTCACGTTACCCTTAAATTAATAACAAATATTTTTGACGTGCTAAGACAATCCTTCAGTTCTTAATTTGCGAACCCAAATAAAAAACCGCCCTAACAGGCGGCATATTTCAACTTACAGCTAAAAACTGATAGCTCAAAACTTAAAGTCAATTACCCCAAGGATTACTCGCACTTGAACGTTGTTTACGAGCTCGCGCAAGTTGTTTTGCTTCTTTTTTAGCGTGGATGCGTTTGGCGTCAGTAAAACTTAACTCACACGGTTCACCTGGTTTTTGATCAGCTGGGATCACACGATCGCGCGGCGGTAATTCGTAGTTTACATCGTCAGGGCGCGGTAAGTTTTTAAGACGATACAAATAAAAGTTCTCGACTTTTTCTTGTGCCCATTGGGTTTTACGTAAAAACTTAACCGCAGATTTTACATCTGGGTTATTCTTAAAGCAGTTCAAACGCATATAGGCGTGGAGTAATTCCCAGCCATATTGTTCGACAAGCTCTGTGATGACTTGCTCGATACCAACACCTTGCAGTGGGTTATTGCTGAAAATTTCTTTATTACTCATTAGGCTGTCCGATATTACAAAACTAGGGTAAGTATAATTGCCTTTACCCTAGTTTTATAGCTAACTTGCTAAGAATGTTTATATTCGCGCCTATTCTTTGCAATTAACGACAACGCGGCCGCGAATTTCACCTTTTAATAGGGCTTCTGCATTTGCAACGGCGTCAGAAAGAGGAATTTCTTGCGAAATAGTATCTAGGTACTGAGCTTCAACTAACTCACTTAAACGTTGCCATGCTTCAATTCGGTCGGCTTTTGGGCGCATTACACTATCTATGCCCACAAGACTAATGCCACGAAGGATAAACGGTGCTACCGTTGCCGGAAAGTCCATACCTTGTGCTAATCCACAGGCAGTTACAACACCACCGTATTTAATAGATGCACACACATTGGCAAGGGTGTGGCTGCCAACAGAATCAATTGCGCCAGCAAATTGCTCTTTTGCGAGCGGTTTACCTGGCGCTGAGAATTCATCGCGAGATAGAACGCGCTTTGCGCCTAATTTTTTAAGGTGGTCTGCTTCATTCATTCGACCTGTTGTTGCAACCACATCAAAGCCAAGCTTATTTAATAAGTAGATTGCAAAACTGCCCACACCACCATTAGCACCGGTGACAAGTATTTCACCGCTTTGTGGTGTAATACCTTGTTTTTCTAGGGCGATAATACTCAGCATTGCGGTATAACCTGCCGTACCAATTTGCATTGCCTGTTTTGGTGTTAAATTAGCGGGGAGGGGGATAAGCCAATCTGCACTCATAGACGCTTTTGAACTCAAACCACCTAAGTATTTTTCCCCAACACCAAAGCCATTTAACAGGACTTTATCACCAACTTTAAATTCATCGCTCTTAGACTCTGTCACTGTGCCTGCAAGGTCAATGCCTGGGATCATAGGAAATGTTCTTACTACAGGGCCTTTACCAGTAATCGCTAAGGCATCTTTGTAATTTAACGTGCTGTAGTCAACATCAATATTTACATCGTGCTGGTGGATGCTCTCTACAGGAAAGTCAGTGTACTGGGCATGATAACCTTGATCATCTTTGTTGATAACTACCGATTTTACTGATGTTGTCATGTTGACTCCTTTTAGACCGATCGTCTTTTAATGGTTAAAATAAAACCGTATTAAAACGGCTTTATAAAATTAAGCGTAAAAATTGTGCTGTATAAAGGGTAAGTGGTTCACTTGATTTATCAAGTTTAGAGCGCATTACTGCGCCTTCCCAGCCGATCCAGAAAAACTCAGCAAGCATCTTACAATCTGATGATTGAGGTATTTGCTTTTGCTGCTTTGCGTCAACTAGGCACTGCTCAATTAAAGCTTGCCAGCAGGTGTAAGCTTGCTTAATACGTTCTATCATTGGCTCATCAAGGTAACTGAGTTCTTGATTTAAATTGCCAATTAAGCAGCCACGATTAAACTCAAACTTTGCCATGCCGTGTTTGGCGTCGTTAGCAAACAGTACAACTCTTTCAAGCGGGTTTATTTTTTCATCAGTTAGATGGCGTTTTAACTTTGCTTGAAAATAGCTGTCGTAAGCATC
Organism: Pseudoalteromonas sp. CO133X; assembly: GCA_004208945.1. Classification (GTDB taxonomy): domain Bacteria; phylum Pseudomonadota; class Gammaproteobacteria; order Enterobacterales; family Alteromonadaceae; genus Pseudoalteromonas. The sequence goes on from SGPE01000009.1 coordinate 308,478, forward strand.
AATAAGTGCTAAGCCAAAATCATTTTTACTTTTGAAGTAATGATAAAAAGAGCCCTTAGGTACCTGCGCTGATTTTAAGATTAAATCAATGCCGGTTGCACTAAAGCCTTTTTCAGTTAATACAGCTAAACCCGTATTAATTAATAGGGCGCGAGTATCTGCATTTGAACGTGCTATTTTTGGTGGCCTGCCACGACGGCTTGGCGTTGTGTTATTTGTTTGCATACTTAATATTAGACCGATCGGTTTTTAATATGCAAGTAATTAATTGCCTAAATTGTAATCATCATAAATTTGTCATGATTACAATTTAAATGGGAACTTTGCTGAAACGGCTTAGGTCACAATTATGAAGCTAAAAGAGATAAAAATTTTTAGCCGAATTTAAGTGTATTTATAGGTGGTTTTAAATGAGAGGTACGACCACTTAGTCATTTAAAATGTTAATTCAGTTGAGCATCAGCATGTTACTTGTTGTCAATTTATTTAATTGCTTTTTGCTATTTGAATTTAACAGTTTTATTAACTATTCATTAAATGTAGATGTCAATTTCGCTACATATCTATAAATATAAAAGGTGAGGATATTACCTATGAAGAGACAGAAAAGAGATCGTTTAGAAAGAGCTCATTCTCAAGGTTATAAAGCAGGCTTGGCAGGCCGTTCCAAAGATCAATGCCCTTATCAACAAATCGACCCTAAATCTGAATGGTTAGGCGGCTGGCGAGAAGCAATTGAAAACCGCAATATGTTTAAAACTTAATATAGGCACCTGTTAATTTACGCAAAAAAGCCCCATGCAGGGGCTTTTTTGTATCTGCAAACAAGTAAAAAACTAGAATGCAGTTGTATCTTGGAAAAGACCTACTTTAAGATCTTTCGCTTCATAGATTACGCGGCCATCTACTTCAACAGTACCATCAGCCATACCCATGAATAATTTACGTTTGATAACACGTTTCATGTCTAAACGATAAGTAACTTTTTTAGCTGTTGGTAGGATTTGACCTGTGAATTTAACTTCACCTACACCGAGTGCACGGCCAAGGCCAGGACCACCAGACCAACCAAGGAAGAAACCAACTAATTGCCACATTGCATCAAGGCCTAGACAACCAGGCATAACAGGGTCACCTTTGAAGTGGCAGTCAAAGAACCAAAGATCAGGGTTAATATCTAACTCGGCAACGATCTGCCCTTTACCGTGCTCGCCGCCATCTTCAGTAATTGAAACGATGCGATCCATCATAAGCATGTTGTCGCTAGGTAGGCGGCAGTTGCCTTCACCAAACATTTCACCTTGACCGCAAAGGATTAGTTCTTCTTTTGTATAGCTGTTTTTAGGTTCCATAACTCTTATTCGTCGCTTAGAAATTGCCCTGTACTTTAGCGTACACTTGTACGCTAAACAACTCGGAGCAGTTAAATAATTTATATTTTCAGCTTGTTTTATGACCACTTAATTAAACTGTTACAGATAAAGGGAGATAAAACCGCGCATTGTGAAGTAAAAATCATTATAATTGCTGTGATTCTTTAACCAGTCTAAAGGAAATTTATGATCCTTTTTGTAAACTCACTGACAGTGATTGATTTTTCTTACTTGTGTAATAAACGCGGCGCAGTTGGCGAGAGCTGGATTGTGGATTTAACTCTACATGGTCAGTTGAATGATGAGTCGATGGTGCTGGATTTTGGTTTAGTTAAAAAGCAAATTAAAGGCATTATTGATGACTGTATTGACCATAAACTTGCTGTGCCAGCAAAATTAAATGGTTCACTAACGCAGCATGCAGAACATAGCGTGCTAGATTGTCACTTCGGTGATAATTATCACTTAGCAATGAGTGCACCAAATCAAGCCTTTTGTTCTATAGATGCTGATATCATTGATGAAAACTCAGTGACTGAGTTTTTAATTAAAACGATAATGCCCCAGCTTCCTAATAATATCGAAAAAATCGAAATTAGCTTAAAGCCAGAACATAGCCAAAGCTTTTACTATCATTACAGCCACGGCCTTAAAAAGCACGATGGTAATTGCCAGCGTATTATTCATGGTCATCGCTCTCAAATTGGAATTAGCCTTGATGGTATGGCTATGCCTCGCTTACAAAAAGAGTGGGCAGATAAATGGCAAGATATTTACTTAGCGACAGCTGAGGATGAAATAAACAAAGCAGAACTTAAACATATAAGCGCTGAGAGTAACGATGTGTGTTTTGCTTATACATCACAGCAAGGTTATTTTGAAATGGTGATAGATAAATCACGCTGCGACATTTTACCTTGCGATACGACGGTTGAATGTATTGCTGATTATTTAAGTTCACAAGTTAAAAACCAATACCCTGAATCAGAAGTAAAAATTACCGCATATGAAGGGGTTGGCAAAGGGTCTATTAGTTATGCATAAAGGATTACTAATAGCAGCATTTGCAGCATTATTTTCTTTAACTGCAAGTGCTGTTGAATTAAAAGGACATTTAACTCAAGGCGGTTTAGTAACTGGCCAAATTGAAGGCGCTAAAAGTGTTAGTTTCAATGGCGAGCAACTTAAGCTTTCAACAAATGGTGAGTTTGTATTTGGCTTTGGCCGTGATGCAGATACGAATCATAACCTCTCTTGGGTTGATAGTGCTGGTGTGAGCCACGAGCAAGCCATTGTAATCACTAAGCGAGATTACAAAATTGATAAAATCACCGGTGTTGCAAAAAAATATGTTTCGCCACCTAAAGAAGTGTCTGAGCGTATTGGCCGTGAAGCTGTTGCAGTACGTAAAGCTAGACAAGTAAATTCTGACTTACGATACTTTTTAGACCCTGTTTATAAGCCTGCAAGTGGGCGTATTTCAGGTGTTTATGGTAGCCAGCGCTACTTTAATGGTGAGCCTCGCCGCCCACATTTTGGGTTAGACATTGCCAATAAAACAGGTAGCCCTGTGTATGCACCAGTAAGTGGTACGGTGGTGTTTGCTGATGCCGATTTATACTACTCTGGCGGCACCTTAATTCTTGACCATGGCCATGGCGTTACCTCGACTTATATTCATTTAAGCAAATTGGATGTAAAAGTAGGGGATGAAATTACGCGTGGTGACAAAATTGCTGAGATCGGCGCAACAGGCCGAGTTACCGGCCCTCATTTAGACTGGCGTTTTAATTGGAAAAAAGAACGCCTTGACCCTGCGCTAATGATGCAAGACACATTAGCTAATGAAAAGTAGAGACTATGACACAACAAATCGATCGTGACGCTATTATTGCACAGCGTATTATTGACTCAACAACGTCAGTAACAAAAACTGTTTTCCCTGGCCGTACAAATCACCATAACACATTATTTGGTGGAGATGCGCTAGCTTGGATGGATGAAGTCGCCTTTATTGCAGCAACCCGTTTTTGTCGTAAGCCACTTGTAACGATTTCGTCTGACCGTGTTGATTTTAAAGAGGCTATTCCGGCAGGTACATTCGCCGAGCTAATTTCAAAAGTTGTTCACGTTGGCAATACCAGCCTTAAAGTAGACGTAGAAATCTTTTTAGAAAGAATGCATAAAGATGATAAGCATTTAGCTATTTCAGGTAGCTTCACGTTTGTAGCTGTTGATGATAACCACAGACCAACACCGGTAGTTTGCGATAAGATGATCAATGGTTTCGAATAACACTTACTATAAGTTTTAAATAAATTAAGTACCTTCGGGTGCTTAATTTATTACGCCTAAAGAACACATCATACTATTTTTGCCATATCAATCTCTCAACAAGGAACAAAATATGCAGCTATGAATTATCAGAGGAGGAGAGCGATGCGTTTAATATTATTGATCATTTATCTATTAATTCTATTGCTGGCTTTTAATCAGTTCGATGATTACCTGTTTGATTTAGCATCTGCTTTGCGAGGCGTGTTGATTATATGCAGTTTTTTACCAGCAATACTAATATTGCCATGGAGCAAAAAGCTTTCTTTTAGTTTAATTGTTTTAAGTATTGGCTTAGTGCTATTTCATTTTAAGCCTTACTCGTCAGCTGAAGAGATTCAAAACACAGATATCAAAGTCGCTCAGTTAAACTTGCAATATAGTAATCCCAACTTAGCAAATATCATCACTAGCCAATTTATAGAAAAACAAAATGATATTGTCGTGTTATTTGAGTTTAATGACACACAGAGGCATGTACTTGATGAGCTCAACACACAATACCATTTATTTGGTTATGCTGAAGTTGAAGGGGCGCCATTTGGCATTATAGTGATTTCAAAACTACCAATCGTACAAAGACAAATTAAACGCTTTGATAACCCTAAACTTGGCTACGTAAAGCTTAGTTTTTTACACAATAACATTATGTTAAATAGTGTTTTTTTACATCCTCCATCACCTAGGACTCAAAGTTTATGGAGTCAGAGAAACTTAGTTTTAAGTGAAGTTGCTAAAGAAATTTCAAAGTTAAAGGGGAGTTGGCTCGTTGCTGGTGATTTTAATACAGTACCTTGGTCACGGTTCTTTATAAATAATAAAAGCAGTTGTTTTAATCACGCAGGTTTTTATACAACGTGGTCTTTGAAAAATCAGCTAAGTGATTTAAAAGTTTTGGGTTTACCAATAGATCATTGCTTAGTGAGTGAAGATGTTTCTTTATCTAATGTTGGTGTTAGCTCTGTCAACGGCAGCGACCACAAACTGCTGCACTATGAACTCACATTTTCAAAGCATTGATTAAGTTTAAGATGGCTATTTTCAATTAATATATCAACTAGCATGGTTAGCTCAAAATTATCCCATGGCTTTGCGGTGATCATATTGGCAAGTTTATTATTCAAGGCATCTTTAGATGTTTCTAGGTCTGCATAACCGGTTATTAAAAGTCGAGAGCAGTTAGGTTGTATTTGTTTAATATCTTCTAAAACAGCAAAACCACTAATAGCAGGCATCAACAGATCACAAATAACCAAACTAATCTGGCTCTTCTGCGCATACTCAATTGCCAATAGAGGGTCGCTGAAACAAATCACATGGTTGTTAGTACCTAATAATCGTTTTAGCGACCGTAAAATGGCTTCATCATCATCAATAATTACAATTGTACTTTTCATGAATGAGCTCCTAAAAGATGTTTTAAATCATACAAAACATGTTTCAGGTTGCGTTTATGTGGGTACAACCAAAAAGCCTTGTTTGAATACATTAACGCCTTTGAATAATGACCAAGTTCACGATAGAACTCACCATAGCATTCGCTTAAACGAGCTTTAATTTTCTTCAGTTCATTATTCGATACAACTGATTGGTTACGATTAATTATTTCAACCATTGCCGCTAGTCTATTTTCTCTATTTGATGTAATAGAGTTAGCACGCATTAGATAGTGCATTGCGCACAGCGTTGAATAGGCAACATCACCATGTTTAGCTATTTTTAGCCAGCAATCTAAATCGGTAGCGCTACTTAATTTATTGTCAAAACCACCCACATTAACAATGGCTGAGCGTTTAACCATGACTGACGAAGTTCCCACAATATTGGTGGTGATCATTTGACTAATTGGGTTATCAAGTAATTGGAAGTCTGTGTTTTCTTTATTGCATTTAAATTCGGGCCAGTAATCAAAACAGCCGATGATGTCCTCGTTCTTTTCATTAAAATGCATGTAGTCAGTAAAGCTTAACACGCAATCTGGGTGTTCTTCATGAAATGCTATCTGAGCTGCAAGTTTATCTGCTGACCAATAATCATCGGCATCTAAAAAAGCGAGGTACTCTGAGTTTGCTTGAGTGATTGCAAGGTTTCGTGCTGCAACAACACCTTTGCGTTGTTGGCTAAAAATCCGTACTTCTTTTTTTTCAGAGGCTAGTTGTTGTATATAATCGATACTGCCATCAGTGGATCCATCATCGACGATAATGATTTCGAACAGAACATTTTTTTGCTGATAAATGCTGTTAATACATGTATCTAAATACTGTAAGCAGTTGTAGTTTGGAATAATAATACTGACTTGGCAGGGCATAATAGTCGCTCCGAATAATTGGTTTGTTTAAAACAACCACGCAATTTAGACGCCAGCTTAAAATTGTATATATGAACAATACAGTGTGTATTTTTCTCTTTGTGCATTGCATTTTGCAAATATTGAGCAAGATTTTATCTCATTTTGGGAATTTATAAGCTTTTTTATTGGGTATAGAACTTGCCCTAGCTCTCCTAATAGTTTTTATAGGAGCGTTTTTATGAAGCACATTGCTATTTTAGTCCCAAGCTTTCCAATTGCATCAGAAACTTTTGTTGTAACAGAAATAAAAGCGTTGCTAAATACTGGTCACAAAGTGACAGTTTTTACATTTGAAAAAACCAGCGTGTTGATTAATTTAAGCTGCGCGATCGAAGTAAAAGTGATCTTAAAGCCAGCATTTAAGTTAATTTTACCAGCCGCCTTAAACATTTCTAAGTTGGCTAAAGCAACCTATACAGCAGCACAGTTTAAATCAATTTCAACGCAATCATTGCTTGCTTATGGTTATCAAATTGCACGCTATATAAAAGCCGCAAAGATAGAGCACTTGCATTGTCATTTTATGCATGGTCCGCTTGCATACGGTATAGTTGCTGCAAAAATTGCGGACATTACAGTTTCTTCTATTGGCCACGGGCATGACGTCTACGTAAACAATGCTGACTTAAAACCAAAATTAGCACTGTGTGATTTTTCGATAGCTGTTTGTGAAGAAATGGCTATGCAATTTAAACGCTTTTCGAAGAGCAATGTTAAATTGCTGCATTGCGGTATTGATACCAGCCAATTTAAATTTGCGCCTTCTTCACTTAATGAATCTGTACGTTTGATTTTTATCGGCCGTCTTGTCGAGAAGAAAGGTTTACAATTTCTATTACCTGCACTTAAGCATATCCCAAAAGAGTTTGGCATAACCCTAGATATAATAGGGGACGGCCCAATGCTTAACGATTTAATGTATATGGCTGAAGAGTTAGGTATTCGCAAATCCATACGTTTTTTAGGCGAAAAACCTCATGATTGGGTTAGCTCAAACCTGATTTACTATTCTGCGCTTATCGCCCCTTTTTGTGTCGCAGAAAATGGCGACCGTGATACAGGCCCATTAGTTTTAAAAGAAGCCATGGCCTGTGGCCTTCCTGTACTGACTACCACTTTAATGGGAGCAAACGAAATTGTTACCCCAAGTGTTGGTATGAAGTGTATGCCTAGTAGTATCTCAGGGCTCAGCAAAATGCTTTATAAATTTCACCAACTATCACCACATAAGCGTTATCTGCTTGGTCAAAATGCAAAGCAACATGTTAACGAGCATTACAACGCAGTTAAGCAAGCACAGCAGCTTTCCAAATGGGTTGAATCTTTATAGGAAGGTTTTATGAGTAGCTTAAAACAAATCGGTTATTTTGCTCTAGCAATCTTTGCAGTGAAAGGATTGGGCTTTTTGCTCTTACCAATTACAACTCGCTTTTTAGAAAAGAGCGAGTTTGGTGAGCTGAACTTTTTAGTGACCATGTCGGCGCTATGCTCTTTAGTGGTTTCTCTTGGCTTAACTGAGCTATTACTAAAACAACAGTACCCATCTTTTCGTGAGAAAATGGCATTATTTAGAGATGCTCTGGTATTAACAATCTGCTTTAGCGCGTTATTCTTAGTCTGTAGCTTTGTATTTAGTGAGCAAATAATCACAACTTTACCTGCACAAATAAAGGTAATTGATTTTAGGTTACTTATTATAAATTTAACTTTTGCCTCGGTACTTGCTATCCCGTACACCTACTATCGGTTATTTGGTTACGCGCAAAAGTATTGCTTTTTTAGTATTGCACATGCTGTCATACAAACTTGTTTAACAATCACTTTGTTAGTACTTGGTTTTAATGTAACCGGTGTAATGGTTTCAGGTGTTGTCTGCACGTTCATTATTATGTGTTTAACCTTAAGTGATATGCGAAGTGCTCTTAAAGTGAGCTATTCTCGCTTTAGCTGGAAAATAAAAAAATCACAGACTGTCTTCTTAACTTCAATTATCGCATCAGGTTTGTTTGTTTATGCCGGTAATGGGGCTGAAAACTGGTTTATCGTTGCCGAATTTAACGAGAGTGTATTGGCTAGTTATTACGTTGCAGCGCAATTTGCCATTATAACTTCGTTTACCTTTGAGCCGATTAGGCTTTGGTGGTTCGCCAAACGTTTTAGCTTAATTAAGCAAGATAAAACGCAATATCAAAATTATGCAATAACCTCATTAAATGCAGGCTTAGCTATGTGTGTTTTAATGAGTTTACTGGCACCAATCGCACTAAACTCAGTGCTACCTACTGAATACCACGGTAAAGATAGCTGGCTGATTCTATTGATTATTGTTGTTTCCATACGCCATCACAGCGATATTTTTAATATTGGTTGCTACATGCACAAAAATGGGGTGTTTGTATCCATTATAAACTTCTTTACAGCGCTTTTAGGTCTTAGCTTACTTTACTTTTTAGTGCCTAAACTTGGAGTTGAAGGCGCTATTTTGGCGTTAATCATTATGCAAAGCTTTAAATTAGTTTGCCTTTACTCTGTTAGTCAGCATTTAGAACCTCTAAAGCTAAATTTTGCGGCCTTAATACCAAGCTGGTTAGCATTAGGATCTATGACACTCATCACTTTACAGTTTAGCGAACTTAGTTTTGCTAAATGGATCATATGCTTTATCTATCTTGTTGGTCTGGCCTATCAATATAGAGCATTAATTAAGCAAGTAATAAAAAGCTTAATGAAGGAGCATCACTATGCTCAACTACTATAAACAAAATCAATTATTCATTAATGGCATTTTAGTAACCTTACTTGTGGTTGTTACCTATGCCACATTAGGCCCAATAGCAGTTTTTGCATTGCTGCTATTACCTTTTGCCGCTTTCACTGCAGTGAAGGTAAGTGTGGCCTTTATAATTTTGTTTATTTTATTCAGCTACTTTAGATTACACGAAGCTTTTCCTTTTTTAATGCCTTTTAAAATTCCTAAGTTACTCGCGCTTGCATCCTTATTGGGAATAGTTTGGCATCTGTTTATCTCACAAAAATTAAAGCCACATTGGCATACTAATCATCTGATATTTTTTGCTTGGTTTATTTGGCTGACTGTTTGTGTTTTTAGTGCCTCAAATCGTGGCTTAGCGATGGAATATTGGTCTGGTGTACTCACAAAAGTACTGATTATGGTATTTGCAATATCCTGGTGGATGACCACGTTAAAGCATTTTAATGTGGTTAGAATTGGCATCATGATCTCAGGAGCCGCTATTGCCTTGGTTGCCCTGAGTAACAAAATGAATGGAATTGGTCTAGTTGAAGGAACCCGCGTCACTATTTCTCGTGAGCTGCGTTCACAGTTAGGTGACCCAAACGATTTATCGCTGGTAATGATGTTCCCTGTGTCTTTTTTAGCAGCCGAAGTGTTTGATTCAAATGCGCATAAACTCAGACGTATCATAGCCTTTATCTGTTTGATCACGGCAATTAGTGGCGTAGTTGCGACGCAAAGTCGAGGTGGTTTACTCGGCATTGCTGCTGTACTTAGTTTTTTCATTTATCAAAAAGTTAAAAACCCAATTGTTGTTGGCTGTATTGGTGCGGTAGGCATGTTAGCTATGGTTGCATTTGCGGGTATCGCAGACAGGCAAAGTGGTGGCTCACACGAAGGGGGAGTAGATGAATCAGCCATGGGCCGTATTTATGCGTGGCAAGCTGCCATCAATATGGCGATATACAATCCATTGACCGGCGTCGGGGTTAATAATTTTGTTGTTAATTACTATTTTTATAGCCCGCATTGGGATGGCAAGAATCATGCAGTACACAGTACATGGTTTCAAGTATTAGGTGAAACAGGCCTTGTTGGGATATGTATTTTTGTCTTAGTAATTGCCTGTATTTACCGCAGCTTAAACCGTGTTTTTTTAATGAATAAGCAAATTAAAGACGAACAAATTGATGTAAATGCTAAAGCGCTAAAAGGCGGTTTAATTGGCTTTATGGTATCAGGAACCTTTTTAACTCAAGCATTTACATGGCCTATTTATATCATTCTTGCTTTAACTATTGCCTTAGAAAAGCTTGTAATTGATAAACAAAGGGAGACCTCACATGAGTGAACAAATTAAACACTGGCTTAAATCAAGCGACAGTGCAATTGCAAAATCGCTTTTTCAATTTGCAAAATCGATTCGCAATCCGCAAATGTGGGTGATCCCAGGTATTCATTCATTAATATATAAACTACATTTATTGGTTAAAACTTTAGTAAGTGAGCTAGGGCGCATTTTTTATTACACACCACTATTTAAAAGCCAAATTAAGGGCTCAAAAGCAAATTTATACCTGTATTCTGGCATGCCGCAAATATTAGGAAAACTTGAAATTAGCTGTAATGACAACACGCGAATTAGTGGCATCAGCACTTTTTGTGGGCGTAGTCATGGTAATTACACCCCCAAACTGATTATTGGTAGTAATGTGGATGTTGGTTGGCAAAATGCGTTTTCTGTTGGTCGTAAAATTGTACTAGAAGATGATGTGCGTTTAGCGGGCAGGGTATTTTTAGCTGGCTTTCCTGGTCACCCTCTAAACTCTGAACGTCGTGCTCTTGGTGAGCCTGATGACGATTCACAAGTTGGCGATATAATTATCAAACAAGGCGCTTGGATAGGCACCGGCGCAACTGTGCTTGCAGGTGTAACAATAGGCGAGGGTGCCATAGTTGCTGCAAGTGCTGTAGTTACTAAAGATGTGCCAGCAAATACTATTGTTGCTGGTAATCCAGCAAAAATTGTTAAACAGCTGGAGGATTCGCTATGAAGTTTATTGTATTTGGCGAAGACTGGCAAAGTCACCCAAGTAGTACACAGCACCTATTTAAACAACTAGCAAAACAACATCAGGTTATTTGGATTAACTCGATTGGTATGCGAAAACCAATACTTCGCTTGATTGATGTGAAACGAGTTTTTAATAAATTAAAAAGTCTTTTTTTATCTAAGCGCAATAGGCCAAAAGCTGAAACAACGAATACTAGCCATAACATTAATTTAACAGCACACACATTAGCGGTTTTACCCTGGCACGATAACGTTATAGTAAGGCTATTTAATAAATGGATTTTTAATCAAAAAGGTTTCATAGATGATGAGCCAATTGTTTATTGGCTTAGTGTGCCTACTGCAATTAGTCTAATTTCACCGCGAGAGCAGGATAAAGTCATTTATTACTGTGGAGATGACTTCTCGGCACTTGCGGGGGTTGATCATAAAATGGTCGAGCCTTTTGAAAGTGACCTTATCGCAAAATCAGACACCATCTATGTTGTGAGTGAGTTTCTTGCCAACAAAATGCCAAAGTTTAAAGTTAAAATGCTTTCTCACGGCGTCGATTTAGAACTTTTTACCACGCAAACCACAAAAGCCGTTGAACTCGAGCGAATAAGCAAACCAATTATTGGTTTTTATGGCTCCTTGAATGCTTGGCTTGATAAAGCCTTATTGTTTAGACTAGCCAAAGAAAGGCCTGAGTATCAATTAGTATTGATAGGTCACCTTGTCGACGACTTCTCTGAACTCCTCAAGTTAGACAATGTAACTCATATACCGACTGTAGAGCATGGTCGCTTAGCTTCATTTTCGCAGCATTGGCAAGTATCTATCTTACCATTTGTTGATAATGAGCAGATCAGAGCCTGTGATCCACTTAAATTAAAAGAATACATTGCCACAGGCACACCTATTGTGACAACACGCTTTGCTGCGGTTAATCCATACCAAGAAACCATATTAATAGCAGACAACCACCAGGGATTTATTGAGCGAGTAGACTATGCCGTAAGCCTTAAATCCCACAACTTGAATTGGCGAGCCAACCAATCTCAACAGGCAAGTGATCATAGTTGGCAAGCAAAAGCCAAGTTAGTTTGTAAACAACTTAGGTTTTGCTAAGTAAACCTTTTAACCCAAAGCTGCATTTTGTATCAGTACAAGATGCGGCTTTTTTCATTTTGGCTCACTAACTGCAATTAACTAACTATCTAAAGAAATCTCGGTCGTTTTTATCAATTTGCAAATTAAAACCGAGCAATTTCGCAAAATGCAAAGCAAAAGGTAAGGTATGTTAGTTAAAGAGCAGATCAAACGGTTAATTTATTTAGGGCTTTATGCGCTTTACACGCGTATTAAGCTCTTTATTATTCCGTTTTGCATTGTGCCAATCGTCGTCATTACGCTTGGTTTATCTGCGCAAAAACAATATACCAATCACGCCACTATCTTAATTGAAGAGTCAGCACTACTTAATCCTTACTTAGATGATCTGTCTTTCTCGTTTCAACTATCTGATCGTATGGCAGCACTGCGTACCTTAGTTATCAGCCGTAAAGTCCTTATTGCAGTAGCAAAAGAAACTCAATTAATAGCTGAAGATGCGACGCCAAAACAAGTTGAAGAAATCCATCAAAAACTATCTAAAGCCTTATCACTTTCGTTAATAGGCGATGAGCTGGTACGTATTAACTTTATTTGGCATGACCAATCTCAAATGAAGTCAGTGCTTGAAAAGGTGGTAGAAAAATTTATTGAACGTTTATTAGCACCTACAAAGGCATCACTTGATACTTCTGAGCAGTTTTTCTTTAAGCAGCTCGATAGTTTACGCGAAGAACTTGAGTTATCTGAAGAAGCACTGGCTGATTTTAAAACCAAAAACAGTAATACCTTACCCGATGTTTTACATAGCAATCGCCAAACCTTCGACAGCTTACTCAGCGAAAAACAACAAAAGCTGATTGCTCTTTCAGGCGCTAAAGCAAAACTGAATGCCTTAGTGAGTAAAGTAGGGCAAGCCAATCCAATTTTAGGCAACTTAGAAGAAAAGATAATTCGTACTGAATCGGAATTAAGTCTTTTGAGAACACGCTATACCGATAAACATAGCAAGATTATCGAGAAAAAACGCACCCTTGCAAATTTAAAAAGCCGCCAACAAGCGTTGTTAGCATCTAGTGAAGAGCTAGACACAACAAACCTCGATCAGTTATGGCAAATGGTTAATACGCTTCCGTCTGGTGATGGTAAAGAGAGCAGCGTTTTAGTTTCACAACTTCTTGCACTTGAAGAGGCCCGTAATAATTTACTTCAGCAAGAACAGGAATTTGCAATGCTCGAAGAGCAAGTGCAGCTCGTCAGTGAACGTCTGTTAGTAACCAGTGATGTAGAAAAACAATTACGTAAACTAGAGCGTGATTACGATGTTAAACAGTCACTCTATAAAGACATGCTTAGCCGTTACGAAATGGCCAAAGTCACAGGCAAATTAGTTAAATACGAAGGACCAGACAAGGTTAAAACAATTGAGCGAGCTTATAGCCCAACACAACCTATCAATACCTCTATGGTAATGACTGTCATTGTGGGTTTAATTCTTGGCATTTTCACAGGTAGCGCAAGTGTATTTGTTGCTGCACTTTGTGATAGTCACTTAAAAGATATTAAAACCATTGAAAAACTTACCAGCGCAGAGGTGGTAACAGTACTTCCTATCGTCAATGCCGAAACTAACCTCGGTAATATTGAAGGAGATAAATCATGAATGTCATGCACTTAGTTCAACACCTACAAGTAGGTGGCCTAGAAAAAATGGCAATTACTTTACTCAAAAACAGTCAATTTAGTAGCTCGAGTATTATTGTTTCTCTTGAGGGAGATAGACAATCTGCGTTTGAGCAATGGCCAGAACTTGAGCAGTTTAGCCATCGAGTTATTTGTTTAAATAAAAAACCAGGCATGAGTATATCTGTTATCGCAAAGATAAAGGCATTAATAAAAGAGCATGATATCGATATTATTCACAGTCATCATGTTGGCCCTGTTATTTATGCTGGCCTTGCTTGTGCGTTGACGGGGGATTCGGTTCGTCACATATCAACTATTCATGATGCGTGGTATTTAAACAATGTTAAACAATGTACTTTCACTAAGTTACTTGATTCGCTAACTAACATTTATTGGGTTGCAGATGCACACATTGTTGCCGATGAGTTTAGAGCTAAAACAGCAATCATTCCTGAGCGCACCATTCTAAATGGTATAGATTGCGATAATTTTGTTGCAATTAACCAATCAACCGCCAGAAATCAGCTCAATTTACCCCACAAAGTTAAGCTAGTTGGCTGTGCTGCAAGGTTAATTGCGGGAAAAGGACACAAAGATCTTATTCATGCATTGCATTACTTACCTGAAGAATACCATATGGTGTTTGCTGGAGATGGCGATCAAAAAGTTATTTTAATGAACTTGGTACGTAATTTAGGGCTTAACAACCGTGTGCACTTTTTAGGCAACGTTCACGATATGCGAGCCTTTTATTCAAGCATTGATGTTATGTGTTTGTATTCACAACGTGAAGGTTTGCCATTATCGATTATTGAAGCCATGGCATGTGGTATACCCGTTGTTGCGTCTGATGTTGGTGGAATTCATGAAGTTCTCACCGATAACGAAGGTGAGCTTGTATCTTTGAACGAGTTCAACAAGCTTGCTCCAGCTATTTTGAGAGCATGTAAACTGCCACATGGCCTTTGCATTCGTCATCATGCTATTGCTGTCGCAGACGCAAGAACCATGAGTAGGAAATACGACAATTTATATTCTGCATTAGCAGTGTAGGAGCCAACTATGACTATTTTTACTACATTATTTATCATTTTAATGTGTATTGTTGCGTATCATCATGTTGGCTACCCATTACTGCTAAAGTGTGTTGCAAACAAAAAGCAAAAGCACAACAAGCAAGCCGTTTTTGATGACAACTATAAACCGAATATTGCTGTTTTGATGTGTGCGTACAATGAACAACAGCATATTGCAGAAAAGCTTTATAACTTAGCATCATTAGTTTATGACACACATCATTATTCTATTCATGTTTATTTTGATGGTTGCACCGATAAAAGCTATCAACAAGCTCTTAAAGCACAGCAGGTATTACATAAACAAGGCGTGCAGTGTTACTTTCACCATCGTGATGAAAACCAAGGGAAAGTACAAGGATTAAATACCTTGATGGGGATGGCAAAATATCACAATGATATCCTACTGTTCACTGATGTTAGTGCTTTATTGAGTATTGATGCATTAAACAAAGTGGCTAAGCAATTTAGTGATCCAGAAGTGGCAATTTCGACAGGTGTTTACACCTTAGATGAAAATGCACCAGATGCGCAAAAAGCCTATTGGCAGTACCAAAACCAAGTGAAAAAATCGGAGTCGAACCTTGGCGCTGTGATTGGCGTACCAGGAGCTATGTTTGCCATGCGTGCTGAGTATGCAAATGAATTAGAGAAAAACACCATTAACGACGACTTCGTGCTCTCAATGAAAGCTTTAAGCAAAGGGGGTAAAGCCGTTGTCGATGAAGATGTTGTCATTTACGAGCGCGAATGCGATGTTCAAAGTGAAGATTATAAACGTCGTGTAAGGTTAGGAGCCGGTAATTGGCAACAAATAAAAGCGCTGCTTTTATTACTTAACCCGCGTTTAGGGTGGACTTGTATGAACTTTTTCTCACACAAAGTATTACGTGGAGTTATGCCTATTATTTTAGCCTGTATTTATGCTTGTGTATTTATCGAGGCCTTTGTCACGCAATCTGTATGGTCACAATTAATTGCTACTGGCATTTTATCGCTTCACACAGTACAAGCTGTTAAAACTATTTTCGCCTTTAAAAAACGCATTCCTATCGTAGATAAAGTTAATTACATCTTAAATAGCTACTTTTTAGCACTTTGGGGGATCATTCGTTATGAACAAGGTTACTTTGACACTCCTTGGCAACGTGTAAAATCTGCGAGTAAAGCACAAACCAAATCTGTTATTAAAGTCATCAAACGAAGCTTAGATATTGTAGGAGCCTTATTTGCGCTAAGTCTTGTTTGGCCTGTTTGTTTAATTGCAGCGCTGGCTATAAAGCTAACATCTAAAGGTCCTATCATATTTAAGCAACTTAGAGTGGGTGAAAGCTCAGATGACTTCGTTGAGTTATTTTATGTTTACAAGTTTCGCTCTATGGTGGTTGATGCTGAGTCACGTTCTGGCGCTGTATGGGCTAGTAAAGATGACCCAAGAATAACGGCAGTAGGGCGCTTTATGCGTAAAACTCGAATTGACGAACTTCCGCAATTAATTAATGTGCTTAAAGGCGAGATGTCGCTAATTGGTCCAAGACCAGAGCGCCCTGTATTTTATGGCAAATTAGAAAAAGACATCCCTTATTTTTGCCAGCGTACTTACGGTGTTAAACCAGGTATTTCTGGTCTTGCTCAAGTGATGAACGGCTATGACGAAACCATAGACGATGCTCGCAGTAAAATTGGCTGGGATTACGCCTATTCACTGAGTATGTCTTCACCGCGTGCTTGGGTGAAACTTGAGTTTTCAATTGTGATTAAAACATTACAAGTTGTCTTTACGGGTAAAGGGCAGTAAACCACATCCTTTTTGCAAAATAAATTAAGCAAATCACGTTGCATAATGCAAATTAACAGCAAAAAGTTAATTGCATTATGCATCGCCCCATCATTTAGTCTTTAAATTTCAACACTTTATAAACTGGCATTTTAGTTGTACTAGTTACTATGACTAACCAATTTAACTAAGGTGAAGATCATGGCTAACAACACATCATTTTCTAACGATACCAAACTAATTTCACTACCTAGTGACTTTTCTGGTCTAGCCGTCGATGGCTTTAAAGATCAGTTTGAAGAAGTTGCGCACGGCAAACAGCAAAGTGTGGTACTCGATTTTAGCTCTACCACGTTTATTGATTCATCTGGCATTGGTGCCATGGTGTTCCTGTACAAACGTATCGAGAAAAAAGGACAAAAACTATCACTGCTTAATGTCTCTGGGCAACCACACAAATTAATGAGTCTATTAAGAGTTGATAAGACGATTCCATTTATCGAACAAGCTGATATCGCGTGAGGTGATTTATGAAGCACATACTATTTACAATCATTTTGCTAACGCTTGGTGGATGTGCTTCTTGGCCTGATGAGGGGCAAGGAGGCTGGGCTGAAAAATATCAAAATTATCCGCTTACTGATGAACAACACGAGATGATTTACGACACACAAGAAACCGTGGTGCTAAGCGAATTTGAACATCATGTTTTAAAGTTAGATTTATTAAAAGCACAAGGTATACAGCAATGTATGCCAGCACAACTGCTAAAAGCACAAATATACGAAAACCGTATAAGACGCCTAATAGCAGCACAAATGTGGTCTGAGGCTGAGCATGATTTATTGATTCACTATCACGGTTTAAATCAGCTTGCGAAGCATTTTGAAACGGTTAATGCGATGAGCCAATGTGCAGGCGTTACTAACACTGAAAAAAACATGACAGCATCACTAAAAGACCAGATCACTGAGCTTTTAAATAGTGATAACCAGTTTTCGTTGAATGATTTTCAGGTTACTCCTAAATACATCACACGTTTAGCACAAGCGGCTGACTTAATTAAACAAGTTGATGAGGTTAACTTACTGCTTGTTGGTCATGCTGACATTAGTGGTCAGCAACAAAACAACTATGAGTTAGCACTTAAGCGTGCAGAAACAGTAAAACACTGGTTAGGTATTTATGGTGTAAACCCAGCAACAATAACAACCTTAACACAAGGTAGTTTAACGCCGTACAGCGACGAACCTGACTCACGCTCAAAACGTCATTCAGATAGGCGCGTAGAGGCAATTATTATCGACATGAGTGACGATAAAGCCACTAAACAAAAACATGCATTATCCAGCTGGACCAAAGTCTTAAATGGTCCTAAGGAGCAATAACATGAAACAGTTAATCTTACTTTGCTTACTTATATTCGCATTACCTACTTTCGCAGAAGAGATTGAAGTCGGTAATAAACTTTACTTATACCTACCAGGTGAAGCTGAATTTAGCGAACCGTTTGAAGTCGATAAAGAAGGCGCTATTACCTTACCTGAGCTAGGTCGTTTTAAAGTAGCTGGCTTACAGCTAGATGATGTGCAAAGCCAACTACACACAGCATTAAGTGAAATTTATGTGGCGATGGATGACTTTTATGTCGAAATTCACTCACGAGATATTTTTATCAATGTTATGGGCTATGTGAACGACCCATCACAAGTAAGTATTCCTAAAGATGGTAACATTCAAATGGTCATCGCCCGTGCAGGCGGTTTAAAACCAGGCGCTCAATTAGACCGTTTACAAATTCGCCGTGGCACCGAGATGATTGAGTTTAACTATAAAGCCTACTTAGATTCAGGCAACATTGACTTATTACCAGCATTACAAAGCGCTGACACGGTCTTTGTGCCAGTGTCTCCATTATTAGGAAACGTGCAAATTGACTTTGATGCACAGACTTTAAGTGCATCAGGTGATGCAAGTGATAACAGTGCTATTACTTTACTTGGTGAAGTACATAACCCAGGTAGCTTTTCATTTAAAGAAAACATGAGTGTACTTGATGCGCTAATGCGTGCTGAGGGTGTAACCCGCTATGCAGATGTAACCAAAATTCGCGTTATCGTAGATAAAACCCCAGTCGTGTTCGATTTAAAAGCGTATTTAGATAAACCTAATAACGACACTATGCCTGAGCTAAAAGCGGGCTCTACTATTTATGTGCCTATCATGGTGGATGATGTAAATACCACTTCAAGAACAGTTTATATCATGGGCGAAGTACAAAAGCCGGGCGCTTATGAAGCAGGCGAAAGCACCAGCTTTTTAGATATTCTGGCTAATGCAGGTGGCCCAACCCGTTTTGCTGAAACTCGTCAGATTAAAATCTTAACCCCAGCAGGCGAAAGCATTCTATTTGACTTACAAGGTTACAGCGAAGGCATAGTCACAGTAAAAGTGCCAAGCCTTAACCCAGGTGATGTGATTTTTGTACCAGAGAAAACCGATCAAAACGAAAAAAGCTGGTTAAAAGTACCGCCTAAACGTGCCATCAAAATCATTGGTGCCATTTTATCTCCAGGCCGTTATGAGTGGAGCCCTGAAATGGACTTTACAGACTTACTGGCTCATGCAGGCGGTCCAACCAAAGGGGCAAATATCAATGACATTAAAATTGTTAGAAACGGCGAAATCACTAAACGTTTTGATTTAGAGCAATACACGATTAATGATTCGGGTAAATACGCATTACCTAACTTATTGGCTGGCGACACCATTATTGTTGAAGAGCTACCGGTTGACCCTGCCGACAATAAATCACAATGGATCCGTCAAGAATCAAGCAAATCAATTTACATTATGGGGCAGGTTGGCTCACCAGGTCGCTATGCATTTAATACAAATATGCACTTTATCGACATTTTAGCCGCTGCTGATGGCCCTACAGATAACGCCGATTTACGCAATATTCGTATTACTCATCGTAATGGCAATGCAGCAAGAGTAAGCAAATTAAACCTTGCACTGTATTTTGAAACCGGTGATGAAACCTTATTTCCACACGTTTTACCAGGCGATACCATCTATATCCCAGAAAAAGATAAAGACTGGTTACGCACGCCAAAAGAGCAAGTAGTTCGCATCATGGGCGCAGTTGAAAAGCCTGGTCGTTATAGCTTTGATGACACTATGACCGTACTTGACGTATTAGCAGAAGCGGGCGGCCCATCAAGCTCAGCGCTTATCGACAAAATCGTGGTGGTAAATCATTCATGCTGTAAAGAGCAGTCTCGTGTATTTGATTTAGAAGAATTCGTTAAAAACCCTAACTCAGCGTATATCCCTGTATTACGAGCTGGCGACACCCTGTATGTGCCAGACAAAGGCCAGGACTTAATGAGCCAGTTTAAATCAAACTTCTTAGATTTTATTACTGTTGTAGCTTTAGTGGTGGGCTTATGAAACTAATACCAGCGCAATACCAAGAACTTGAAGCCGTGTGTAACGAAATAGATAACAGCAAAGCCCGTTGTATCTGCTTTATTTCGTTAACCGGCAACGAAGGCTCTACATCACTTTGTGCTAGTGTTGCACAGCGCTTAAGTTTGCAAGCAGCCAAAGTACTTATAATCGACTTAAATCCGTTAAACCCATTTAAGTTTGATGAACCAAAAAAACCAGAGTCTTGGTGTTTCAGTGATATTTCGTGTCAGCTGAATATTATCAATACTGAGCAGGTAGATCTGCTCACCATGGCGCACCTTAAAGAGCTTGAATCGGTGAAAAATAAAAGCGTACTAAATGATGCAATAGAACGCATAAAACAAGAGTATGACTATATATTTTTAGATATGAGTCCAGCTCTTAAATGTAATCGCGGCAATGTACCGCTGCATGCGCTTAGTTTATGTACCGAACTGACATTTTTAACGGTATCGCTTGGTTATAACGACGAAGAAGCTTTATGTCACGGTATGGCAAATCTAGAGCACGCAGGCGTTAATAACGTAAAAATTGTTGTTGCGCAGCATCAGTTTGCTCCATTGGGTAGCCGCATCGTGAAAACGCTCAAAGCGTTTCAACCAAAATGGCCTAAACTCACAGAGTACTTATTAAACAAAGTTATAAAACAGCGCTGGTTATTTTTACCTTATTGAGAATCTGTATGGACTGCTTATACCAAAAATCATTTAGTTTAGATTGGCCTACAGTCGGTGAGATTCGCCATATTTTAAAACATGTTTTGACGGCGATCAGTGTAAAAAATCAAGATATAGATGCAGCAGGGTTAGTAGCAACAGAATACCTTACCAATCTGCTACGCCATAGCCAAGAAACCTCAATGCATGTGCAGTTTGCTATGCATAAACTGCCCGATAAACAGCTTTTAATTGAATTTAAAGACAGCATGCCAAGCTATGATTTATTTAATCAACAAGCATCAGGCTGGCAATTAGACAGTGGTGATTTAGTTGAAGGGGGCATGGGGGTTGCGCTCATCAAGCATTACTTTCCAAATGCTTGTTATAAAACTGTTGGCCAGCAGAATACGTTCTCTTTTTGTTTAACCAATATAGATAAACGACCCACACTTATTTACATAGACGATGATAAAGCACAACTTGCTTTGCTGAATGCTTATTTATCTGAGCATTTTCAGGTTATTTGCTGTGAAGACAGTGAATCGGGGTGGCAAGAAATTCTCACCTCTGGGGCAACAATTTTATTGCTTGATCATAAACTTAAAAATGGCACCAGTGAGCCATTACTTAAAAAACTCAATCAATCTAACCTAAAAACTAATTTATCTGTGGTTATGCTGACAGGTGATGACAGCGAAGAGCTAATAAAGCGCATAAACCTATTGGGGGTTGATGATTATTTAGTAAAACCCATTAGCAAAACTCGCTTATTACAAAGTATTGAGCGCATTGTGCATCGTTTTTCCGCATTAAAGTATGTAATTAACGAAGAGCGCATGCAAACAAGGCAAAAAATAGGGGAGTTTAATGCCTATAATTTTGGCTCCATTATCAGCCAAAATGGGGGGGATTTTTGTATGTACCCCCACCAGCAGCAAGCGCCTGTGATTATTGGCGATATGATGGGGCACGGTATAACAGCCCTCAAAGAAAGTTTTGCTATAAAAGGATTTTTAAGTGGCTGTTTAGCGACAGAAATCCCGATACAAAACGTTTTAACCACGTTGAATCAAGCCCTGTATGAACAACGGTTATGTAAAACTAGTTTAGTCACTTTACTAATAAGTTTTATTGAAAATAACACACTTCACTGGTTTAACGCAGGTCATCCAGCGCCCTGTGTGATAACCAAAAATGGTAAATTGATCCAGCTAAGCGGTACTGATCCCTTACTTGGCCTTAGTGATGATCATCTTTATCAACATTATAGTTATGACGTAAATGACGTTGAACACATTTTATTATTCACCGATGGTTGGCTTGATAATCAGAAATTAAGCGATGTTGATCAAATAATTGCCAAGTTAAGTGACGATAATTTGCAAAGTGAAGAGTTTGCTTATGCACTTTGGCAGGCAAGCCAAGTTGAGTTATCTGCTGAAATCGACGATGCCTCGTTAATTGTGATCAATAAACACTAAAGTTTGAGTTTACAAACCGGTCAAATACGCACTAAGCTACTAATAAGGAACTGTTAAATAATCACTTTATCTCAGCATAAAACGATAATAAAGGAAGTCTGTAATGCCACCTAAAATACTCATTGTTGAAGATACAGAATCGCTAGCGCTGATGTACCAATCTTATTTGATCCCAACTGGGGTCGAAACATGCATTGCCTACAATGGTGAACAGGCCGTCGTTGCTCTACAGGAATTTGAGCCTGATTTAGTGATTTTAGATGTTATGCTGCCTGATATGAACGGGCTAGATATTTTATCCTCTTTAGATCCAGACACAGCTCCACAAGTGATTGTTTTAACAGGGCATGCCACTAAAGAAATGGCAATCAAAGCCATTAAACTCGGTGCCAGTGACTTTCTAGAAAAACCAATTGAAGCCGATCGTTTTCGCATAACAGTAAACAACGCATTAAAACTTAAAGATTTAAAACAAACAGTCAAAAGCTATCAAACCACTTACGAGAACGGTAAATACTATGATTTGATTGGTAGCTCATCAGAAATGCAATCTGTTTACCAAATCATAAAATCAGCATCCGCAAGTAAAGCCACTGTATTTATCACTGGTGAAAGTGGCACTGGTAAAGAGCTCTGTGCCCGTGCGGTACATTTAGCATCACCACGTGCTAACAAACCGTTTGTAGCCCTTAACTGTGCAGCTATACCCAAAGATTTAATTGAAAGTGAAATATTCGGTCATTTAAAAGGAGCGTTCACAGGCGCGATAGCCAATCGCGAAGGGGCGGCAGGCCAAGCTGACGGCGGTACGTTGTTTTTAGATGAACTATGTGAAATGGACATTAATCTGCAAAGTAAGCTACTGCGCTTTATTCAAACCGGTTGTTATCAGCAAGTCGGTAGCGAAAAAGAAGTGAAAGTGGATGTGCGCTTTGTGTGTGCCACCAATCGCGACCCTTTATTAGAAGTGCAGGAAGGCCGTTTTCGTGAAGACTTATATTATCGCCTACATGTTATCCCTATTGCCTTACCGCCTTTAAATCAGCGTGGCAAAGATGTAATCGAAATTGCCGATGCATTATTTAAAAAAATAAGTAAAGAAGAAGGCCGCGCATACAAAGGCATGTCAGAAGGCGTTAAAAATCTATTTTTGAGCTATGGCTGGCCTGGTAATGTTCGCCAATTAGAAAACACCATCCGTAACATTCTCGTTTTGCATGATGAAGCTTACATTGAAGCGAGTATGATCCCAGCACTTCCAAATGCACAAAATCAATCACAACCAGTCGCAGCAGCGGTTAATGCTGTAACCACAGAGGTGATGCCGTCACCAAGCTTTGCTGCACCATCAACTGAAACCACTCCTGTCATCAGCAAGGTAGCAACAGTATTTTCTCAAGCTGATATTGAACCGCTTTGGTTGGTAGAAAAACGTTATATTGAGCAAGCCATTGATGCTTGTGATAACAATATTCCTAAAGCTGCAGCTCTTTTGGATGTTAGCCCATCAACCATTTATCGTAAAATTAAAAGCTGGGAAGAGATGCAAGTAAGCTAGAGTTATAAACTCTATCTAACTGTTTAAATTGCTGCTCCCCAGAAAAACGTTGTTTAACAAGTCGTTGTGCATTGCCTAGCATGTAGCTTCTTTGATCAACGCTTAACATAAGTACGTTGTTTAACTGCTTTTGCAAAGCATCACTTGTAATTTCAGTCATCATTAACCCATTTGAGAGGTGATTAATTATCTGTGGTAACTGACCAACAGGAGATGCAATAACTAGCACCCCTTGTGCCATTGCTTCTAATGCCACCATTGGCAGACCTTCAGCCCGAGAACAGATCACTAATACATCAAGCTGTTGCCATATTTGTTGTTGCTCACACTGGCCATGATAAGTCACAGCGAATAAATCAAGGTTATTGACCATAGGGCCATCACCAAACATGTGAAAGTTTAAGTTTGCTGTGTTGAATCGCTTGGCTGTTTCAATAAAAATATCAGGGCCTTTTTCGTGGGAAAGACGCCCAACAAAGCCGATATTTAACTCATCATTATTTTTTAGATCTAAAACTTTAGTAGGTTCATTTACTGGAATAAAATTTTCAAGTAATTCAGCATTGTAAAGCTCTTCAGTCAGTTTGCTAGAAACAGCAAAATTGCGTGAAAAGTAACTTAGCAGTTTGTCGAGTTTATTGTATAAATAAACCTTTCCCGTGCCAGCTTCTCCAGCATGATAGGTTGAAATACAAGGGCGGTTTTGCCAGCGACACACTAACTTGCCCATGATACTTGCCTTGTACCCATGGGTATGTAGTAAAGCTGAACGAGGAAACATTTTTAGTATTTCGTTCAAGCTTTTTAAATTTCCGCCAGCAAAACCGAAAGTGATATTTGCATTTTCTAAGCGCTTATATAATTCACGGTTATTATGATCTTGATAAAATAGTACCGAGCTCATAATATTGTATCGTTCTAAGAGCTTACTCATGGCAATCAAATGGCTTTCGATACCACCAATTAAGCTTGAATCTACAAATAAAATAACACTATATTTCATATTCACTCCAAGGTAAGACCATGATAGATACTGCGACCTACGCGCAATTACAACAGGATGTTGGTGACGACCTAGCAAAACAGCTTTTGCAGGTATATATCACTGAGTCCCGCCAAATCGTTGCTGATCTTGCTGATGCAACGAAACAGTCTGAAATCGAAATAAATGCCCATAGTTTAAAAAGCAGTAGCCGTAGCTACGGGGCATTAGCTGTAGGCGGCCTTGCAGAACAAATCGAGCAAAAAGCGAAGGCATCACAATATGATGACGAATTACAAAGCTTTATTGCCTTACTGCAAGACCAATTTGCACAAACCCTAACTCACGCGCAAAGCTTGATTGCTGCTGACTAGTTGCTCAGCTTCTAGGCTCAACGGCATTTTTAATATTTCGCCAAATACATTACTCAACTGCTCAATGTCGTGCTGTTGGTTTGGCGATTTAACAACATCGTCAAAGTGCGACACAATTTCACTAAGCGCATCTAAAGAGATGCTTAAGTCACAAAAGCTGTAACCGAGCATGCCTTCAAGCCAATCAACCGGTTTCATATCAAGCGATTTAATTACACTGGCTTCTTTGGCAATGTTTTCGATAAACACGCGGCATGCTGATGTTTTTTGCACCGCTTTAGCTATGTCTTCAACTAACATGGCGGGCATTACACTGGTAATTAAGCTACCAGGGCCAATTATTAGCATATCGGCGTTTTCAATAGCTTGAACCACTCCAGGCGCAGCATTAACATCTTGTGAGAGAGTTACATAATCAGGAAGCTCTTTTTGTGAATCAATTTCGCATTCACCAAATACTTTGATACCTGATGACATAACAGCCAATAAATCGGTCGGCTCGTCTGACATGGGTAGAATCGTTTCTGAATTACCCAACATAGCATTGAACCAAGCTACAGCTTGAGTTGCTGAGTTAGTTTGCTCAGTTAAGCTTAATAAGGCTAAATTACCAAGGCTGTGACCATTTAGTTCACCACCATCAAAACGGTGGTGAAAAACTTGATGGATTAATGAATCACTATCAGCTAATTGCAAACAACAACGTCTAATATCACCAAGGGCAACGACATCTTGGCTTTGACGTAATTTACCTGTGCTGCCGCCGTTGTCTGTGGTTGCAACTATGGCAGTTAAATCAGCGCAATGCGGTCTAATTGCACTTAACATATGGGATAAACCGTGTCCGCCGCCTATGCATACTATTTTCATCACTCATACCTCACTGAACTTTATTAATAATTTAAAGCAGCTGCTATACCAAGTTTTCAGTTTCTATAAGATGATGAAATTTAATAAATTAATTTTGTTTTTTATGGCTAATCTGAAAACTGTTTTCTATATTTGCAATATGCGATGCATTATTAACTAGGAATGGCCATGGCGGAGTTAAACTTAGAGCAATTACAGATTGAGTTAAAAGCATTTCATGGCATAAATGATAGCCACACTCTCAAAGCTCAACTTGAAAAAGTGCTTCTGCCATATTTTTCGTTTAAAGAGTTTTGCTTAATAAACTTTGAAGACTCAAAAGCTTCCCTCGAAATGCGCACAATAAAGTACATTGAATTTGATGAAGCGTTATTAAAATCCAAATTACAACACACACAGTCACAGTGGTTGCTTAATGAAGATAACTCGCTGTTTTATAGTAATGAATTTGTCAACAACCTAATTTTTCATGTTGAGATATCTGAGCATACAACTCAGTGCATGGTATTTTTTGACATAAAACAGCAAGTTAAATTTAATGAAAAATCACAAGCTGGCATCATGATTTTATTGCAACAAGTAGCGGTTCAACTAGCTGCGCAAACTCGGCTTAATCGGCAAAAGTTTCACTCAACCTCCTTATTAACGCGACTTGGCGAGTTATCTGAGTTATTTAGAGATTTTGCGAGTGAATGGTTTTGGCGTACTAATAAAGAAGGGCTATTTATTAATGTTTTAACTACAGAGAGTCACAGTAACTTATACAAACGCCACTTTTTACATAAAAATTTTGCTTCCATCATCACTGAACAAGAACAAAGCCAGTTAAAAAAATGGTCTCATTTTAAGCACTTAATCGCTGATCATGCTGAGTTTTTAGATTTTGAATTTGAAGTTAACTCGTCTCCACCTGCATGGGTGTCGTTTAGTGGTAAACCACAATTTGATTCAAGTGGAAAATTTAGGGGGTATTTGGGCATAGCCAAAGACATCACTGTAAGTAAAGATCGTGAACAAGATTTGCAACAAGCCAAAGAAAAGGCTGAAGAAGCAAGTCTTGCTAAATCTCAATTTCTAACTGTAATGTCGCATGAGATAAGAACCCCAATGAACGCAATCGTTGGTATGCTTGAATTACTTGCTGATTCCGAACTAAGTGATAAACAAAATCGCTGGCTTGATTATGCTAATTCGAGCGCAGATCTGTTGCTAGATTTAATTAGTGATGTACTGGATTTTTCTAAAATTGAAAGCGGCTCGATGGAGCTCGATATAAAAGCCACTGACGTAAATGCACTCGTTAAAAATATAACTTCACAATTTCAAGAAACAACACAGAATTCAAAAGTGGTGTTTTCAACTGAGTTAAAAGAAGGGTTACCAGATAAGATCAATATAGATGGAGTGCGAGTGGGTCAAATATTATTTAATATTTTAGACAACGCAATCAAGTTTACAGAAATTGGCACAGTAAATTTTATTGCTGATTTTAGCGATACACATCTATTGTTTGAAATAGCTGATACAGGCCAAGGTATACCATCCTCTCAAATTGAGTCTATTTATGATGCTTTTAAGCAACACGACTATGGAGTAAACAGACAAATCGAAGGTATTGGCTTAGGTCTTAGTATCACCAAAAGTCTTGTTGATTTAATGAAAGGGGAAATTAAAGTCACAAGTAAAGTTAATATTGGTACTAAATTTACTATCTGTATTCCCTATACAATAGTGACAAATGATAAACAAACTGTAGAAAATGACCAACCGCTTGAACCAATGACAATTCTCGTCACTGAAGACAATAAAACTAACCAAGTCTTGATTAAAGCTTTTCTAGAGAAGTTAAATCATCACGTAACGCTTGCAGACAATGGTCAACAAGCTATCGATAAAATTCAACTTAAGCATTACGATCTAGTGCTTATGGATATGATGATGCCAGTGATGGATGGTATAACAGCAACGAAGTATATTCGCAATGAGCTAAACATGGCGCTTCCAATCCTTGCACTTACAGCTAATGCTTCATACCAAGATAAAGCAACATGTATTGAAGCAGGTATGAACAAAGTGCTGACAAAACCAATTCGTTTTCACGATCTAAATCGCGCCTTACGGATTTTATTCAGCCAATGAAAAAGCCCCAATTGGGGCTTCT
Source organism: Pseudoalteromonas sp. CO133X (assembly GCA_004208945.1). Taxonomy (GTDB): domain Bacteria; phylum Pseudomonadota; class Gammaproteobacteria; order Enterobacterales; family Alteromonadaceae; genus Pseudoalteromonas. Next base: position 336,560 of record SGPE01000009.1, read on the forward strand.
TCACACGAAAACCTGCACGTATATAAATCTACAAAACCATAGCCGCAATCCAGCCTGCAATAAGTAGCGGAATATTAAAGTGGATAAAAGTAGGTACCACAGAATCCCAAATATGGTCGTGTTGACCATCCGCGTTTAGGCCTGATGTTGGGCCAAGTGTTGAGTCTGAGGCAGGGGAGCCTGCATCACCTAAAGCGCCCGCGGTACCAACCAATGCAGCAGTTGCCATAACCGAAAAATTAAGTTCCATACAAAGTGGTACAAATAGGGTGGCTATAATTGGCACTGTTGAAAACGAGCTACCAATGCCCATAGTGATTAATAACCCCACGAGTAAAATTAATGCTGCGGCAAGAGGCTTGTTACCTTCAATTAACCCTGCGGCAGAGGTAACTAATGAAGCGACATCACCCGTTGCTTCCATCACAGAAGCAAAGCCCTGTGCTGAGATCATAATAAAGCCAATCATCGCCATCATAGCAATGCCTTTACTGAATACATCGCCGTTTTGCTCAAGCTTAACAACACCAAACAAGGTAAATATCGCTACACCAACAAGGCCGCCCAGGATCATAGAGCCACTAATATTTTGTGCGATTAAAGAGCAAAGTACGGCAGCAATACCAACAGCTAACACCTTTTTAGGCTGCTCTATCACAACCTCTTGTTGTTGCTCTGTTAGGCTATGAGACTCATAACTACGGCGTTTTCTATAGCTGATAAATACCGCAACCAATAAACCAAATAACATCCCAATAGCTGGAATGATCATTGCAATTGGTACTTGTGTATTAACAATCTCTAAGCCATTTTCAGTGAGGTTTTTGTGCAAAATGGAATATAAGTAAATGCCACCAAAACCATAAGGTAACACCATATAAGAAGTGGCTAAGCCGAAGGTTAAGATACACGCAATGGCACGTCTATCAAGACGTAACTTGTTAAACACAACAAGTAAAGGCGGAATAAGTATTGGGATGAAGGCTATATGCACAGGTATTAAATTTTGCGATGAAATCGCACAGAGTAAAATAATACTTAATATAAGATAACTAAGTGTCGTTTCGCCTCTATGGTTATTCTCGTTTACTTGCTTAAGTAACTTAGACGCTAAAATACGTGTTAAACCCGACTTAGAAATAGCCACCGCAAACGCACCTAACATCGCATAGCTCAGTGCTATTTCTGCACCACCCGATAAGCCATCATTGAATGCATTAACAGTTTCAGTTAAACCAAGGCCTGCGGTCAAGCCCGCAACAATGGCGCTCACGGTCATCGCGACAATGACATTAATTCGACAAAGCGTTAAAACCAGCATCAACATAACGCCGACAATTACTGCATTCATATTGTTCTCTATTTGGCTGTTTTGAGAGAGTTTAACAGAACTCGCACACGGTTTTTGCGATTTTGAGTATATGATTGTTGTTGATAGCGTACTTCGACGATTATTTGCTCAAATTCGTTTAAATAAGGCTCCAACACAGGCTTTTGCTGTCTGATCAAAGCGATATTTTGTAGTGGTGTGTTGGTATCAAGAGGCGAGTGGCCTTGCTTTTTAGCCCACTGATAAAGCTTAGTGATGTCATCAACCAATGGATCGCTACTTCGAACTGGGCGCTTACTATATAAAAAATAGCCAGTAAAGCTCAGTAATAAAGTACCTAACACAACTAATGGCGTAAGCCATGCTGACTTATTACCAAACAGTGAGTCAAATAAACTTTGCTGTGATTCTTGGTCAAACGTAAGCACCCAGTTAGTCCATTTATAGTCGAGCTCTTCAAGCTGAATTCTAAGCCAGTTTATTGCTTTAAAATGGCTCCAGCGCTTTAGACCAAAGTTAAGATTGTCGTTAAAGCTTTCATTTAAATCCCCCAGTTGTGATAGTGAACCATTTAAACGCTCTGGGGCAACAACAGAGGTTGCATCGAATATGTGCCATTTTTGGTCGAAGAACACCTCAACCCATGCATGTGCATCATATTGATAAATGTTAAGCGTAGCGGCTTTAGTTTGTTCACCCCCTAAATATCCCGACACAACACGGGCAGGGTAACCAGCGACACGAAACATAAATGCAGCTGTGCTGGCATAATGTCCACAAAAACCACGTTTGGTATCAAACACAAACTGGTCTAACGTATTGTCACCATACATTGGCGTAGGTGTTAATGTGTAAGCAAACTGCTGCTGATTAAAGTAATTAAGTAATGCGTTAAAGTAACCTTGCGCATTTTTATGCTTAGCAGCCAACTCTTTAGCCAATGCTGTTGTTTGTGGATTGGTTGTTTTCGGTAAGCGGGTGTACAAGCGTTTTTCAAAGTCATTCAGACTCAGCGAGGTTTGGCTACTAGTTACCGCGTATTTAATGTTTTTGTTTAAGTTACCTTTACGTTTTAACAAGCCATTGTAGGTTGAGTGCACATCAGAATTAGCACTTTGTGCAAAGCCAAGGGCAAATAGCCAATTTGAAGATGAGGGCTCTGCAATAACCTGATAATTAACGCTATTACTTTTAGTAATTGTACGGCGGATTGGGTTAAATTGTTGAGACTTCAAAATGTCCGATATTAACCATTCACTACCATTAAACTCATCATGAATAAGGCTTCGCCAGTAATAGGGGGCTTGTATGGCTTGCCCTGGTTGTTGTTCTACCCGAAAAACCAAGTCATCTGACTCAGCTAATTTCGCAATAGAAAAGGGGTTAACTTGCTCTGATAAACCCGTTTTCGCGAGCTTTGGCCCCGGTAGCTGCCAAAACGCCGGTATTTTAGGTAAAAACAAAATCAAAAATGCTGCTATTGGTAAGGCCAGTAATATGGTTTTAAAACTTTGTTTGTTAGCGGCCTTAAAGCTTTGCGGGCTAGTTAAATAGCCAAGTAGCGCGAAGTTAACAATATAAAGTACACTGACTACCAAGGTTTCAAATAACCCTTGATGAAACAAATACACCGTTGAAAGGTTAAAAAACACCAGTAAACACACAGTTTGATACTGTTTAACGGTTTTCGCTTGTAACAATTTAAAGTTGCTAGCAAGTAGCATCATGGATACAAACAACTTTACCGTATCGCTCACACCAACCAGAACAAATAAAGCAATTAAGCTAACTGCAGCCAAAATATTTGCCACCAATCCATTTAGTTTTTTATAAAACTTACCTAAAAACAGGTTTAAAAAGCTTAAGCCAGCTAATATGGCTAAAAATGGAGTAGGTACTTCAGTAAACAAAAAACCACTGATAACAATAAACAGCAGTGATAAAACAGTATTTATAAGCGGCGTATTCATAATTAAAACTCCGCTAATGCTTGCAGGCAGGCTTTTTGATGATTGATCCCTTGGCCTTTAGCAATGTATTTCTTGGGCAAGGTTAACGAAAAAGCCATGTGTTGATCGGTTAATTGGTTTACCAAAAAGCATAATTGGCTTAAACGTTGTTCGTTATTGCCAGTTATCATATTGAAATTAAGCGCTAATTCCTGTGATGCATCACTGGTAAACTCTTTCGTTAATAGCTGCTGAGTTTTAGCGTAGTGTTTCCACGATACCTTATTAAGCGCTGTACCTTGCACAAAAGGGGTAAGTTGATGAAAGTCATCATTACCCGCTTTAACTTGTGCGTTATCGCCGTCGTGTTCGTCATTGTCATGGAGCTGAGTATCAAGCTTTTCAGAAGCGATAGGCTGTGGGTAAACATACACCGTTTCTGTTGGCTCTATGTAACTCCACACAGACACTAAACCAAATGGAAAGTGACTAATAATTTTAACTCTATCAAAGTCATAAGCACCACGTTCACTGTATTTAAGTGCTATTTCAACGGTCTTTTTCTCTTTATTTTGTAGTGACACAGTTTCAGATTCAAGGTTTTCATTAACCAGTTTTATAAGTTCACAGTGTGATTGTGCTTGTACTTGAAAGCGCGCAAAAGAGGCTTCTGGCGCATAACTTCCATTAACTGACTGGTATTTAACTGATAACCCCCTTACATTTTTATAGCCGGTGAGTATCGCAAACACCAAAACAACCACCATTAAATACGCCATGGCTAAAATCAGGTTGTTTTGATAGTTAATGCCCATTACAAAATTAAGTAGTGCAATCAGTAAAAACTGCCCACCGAGTTTTGAGGGTAATACATAAATCGTTTTATGTTGAAGCTCAATTTCGTTAGATTTATGCTTGTTTTTTAATAACTTATTAAAAACCGATTGACGAAATTGATTAACAAAAGCAGGGCGCTTAAACATGTTTTATAAGCTTACAGGCACATGTTTTAGCGCATAGCCGCTATCACCTGCGTTTAAGCCAAGCCTGTGGTCAGTCACACTTGGAAAAACCGCTTGTACGTCTTCAGGCATCACAAAATCACGACCTTCAATATACGCCCATGACTTTGCAGCGCGGGCAAGCGCAATACTGGCTCTTGGAGATAGTGGGTTTACAAAATGATTATCTTGGCGAGTATACGCAACGAGCTCAAGGATATAATCAACCACTGCGTTGCTTATCGTTACAGTGTTTATTTCTTTTTGAATAACAGTAAGTTGCTCAGGGTTTATGCGAACAGGCAAGTCATCATAATTACGATTATTTAAACCTAAAATGAGGTTTTTCTCAGCGTGTTTATCAGGAAAACCTAAACTAATACGCATGAAAAAGCGGTCTAATTGTGATTCTGGTAACGGATAAGTGCCAGATTGATGCACAGGATTTTGCGTAGCAATCACAAAAAATGGTGATGGTAGGGCGTGTTTAACCGAATCTACCGTTACTTGTTTTTCTTCCATTGCTTCTAACAGTGCACTTTGTGTTTTAGGACCTGCACGGTTAATTTCATCGCCTAAAACAACTTGGCTAAATACCGGACCTTGATGAAATGAAAAACTTTGTTCTTTAGCATCAAAGATGTTAGTACCAAGTATGTCAGAGGGTAATAAGTCACTGGTAAATTGTATACGTTGATACGACAAGCCAAGAACCGCGGCAAGTGCATGAGATAACGTGGTTTTTCCCATGCCTGGTAAATCTTCAATTAACAGGTGGCCTTCACTAAATAAACACGTAAGGGCGAGTTTTATTTGTTGTTGCTTACCAAAAATAACCGTTGATAGGTCATCTATAATGAGTTGGATTGTCGAATTCATAAACTACTTAATTTGTTATGGTTTCCATCAATTCTAGACGTTTCATAACAGAGTCGACTTTTTTTGCGTTGAATGGTTTGGCGATAAAACCTTTAGCACCAAGTTCCCAAGTATTTTGAACATTCTCAAGACTGTTATGGCCTGAGCACATAACAACATGTGTATGTGGGTGGTGGTCGTTTAAGTATTCAAGAATTTCCGTACCATCAGTATTGGGTAGCTCAATATCAAGAAAGATAACATTCGGTGACTTTTCTTCGATAACAGTTTTAGCTGATTCAAAATCTCGACTTTCTAAAATATCTTCAAAGCCAAGACCAGTCAAAATTTGGTTTAGATAATCTCTGATGTCTTGCATATCATCAATTATCAAAATAGGTTCTAACGGCTTCACAAATTCCATATTGTTACATCTTATCGTTACATCTCAAGTTGATAGTTTTAATATAAGTCATGAGATAAGTAAGCTCAAGAAACAGACACTAATAAAATGAATAATATGATAAAACACCCCTTAATGTCCGATACCGTCTAGTATTGGACTTAACATGCACAGAGAATAGGTATAGCTATGCATAGATACCTTACTTCCTATAATTTATATTATGTTAAATGCTATATTTTCTGTCATATTGTCGGTCTTTCCTCGTTCGTTTTAAATCTGTATCCTACGCTCCGTTTTTATAAGTTTTCTATTTTAGGCCATCAATCTATAAAACTAATTGAAAATACAATTATTAATCTAAAAAAATCATCAAGCATTCCTCCGCGTAGACGCAACAACATAACAACGTCAATGGATTTAAATGGAAATGACTGATTTTAAACAACTGCTATTTAGAGCTGGATTTATGAATTTCGGCAAACTTGATCGCCGCGCAGCTATGGATTTTTTGTTAATTAAGTCTGAACGCACACTTGAACGCTCGATTTCAACAAACAACCCTTGCCCACGCGCGATTGCAATGCTTGAGTCACGTATTAATGGGAGTTTTACGTTTCATAGATCTTGGGATGGTTTTTTTATATGTCGAGATGGATATTTGTGGACACCTCGCGGTAAACGCTACGAACCTAGCACTATCAATAAAATTGATTTCTTACAGCGTTCTGTACGTTACAACGAGTCTGAAACAGAATCCCTTAAACAGCAAATTGTCCACTTACATGATTTAGTTCAAGCCAGTGAAACCCTCAAAACAATTGGTAATGACTTAATTAAAATGGGCGATCAACTAGCCCTTAAGGATATTGTTTTAAAATACGGTGACAAAAAAACAGCCTAACTTTTGCCGCACCCTTTTGTGCGGCTTTTCTTTAAAGATTCATATCAAGGCTTCACTGATACTATACCTTTGCGTCCCACTGAACAGTATTTGAGCTCACCGTTTGGTAAAGTGATTTTTAAGCTCTGTGTATCACTTAATAAACTTTGAAGTTTAGGCAATTTGAAAAACTTGTCTTCCAAATTTCCTTTTGAGCACTTCCCAGCAAAAAATCTGAACTCTTTTTGATAACTATACTTAGAGTCTTTCACTGTTAGCGACCGCTTTATTGAATCTTCTGAGTATTGAACAGGACCAAAGCTGACTTTTAACCCGCTAGATTTTTCTACTAAATGTGCATAATCCTCAATCTTTTTTGCAGGTAAGATTACGAAAAAGAAGCCAAAATCTTGCTGCATTTGTTCCAAAGAAGCTTCAAAACCATTGTGCGGGCCGATAATAGCCCAAGATTGCATCCAAGCATCGTGTTGCTCATGAATTGGATAAACTAGAATACTTTTGAAGGTTTTATCACTAATCTCAGTGCCGCATGGGCTAATGAGTTTAGGTTTCATTCCGCTCAACCCTTGCTCCCAAAACATTATGCAAGATTCATTGCGATCACCTCTTCCAATATCTTCACAAGTTCGATAATAATGAGGTGTGCGGAACAAACTTGTTCCGGCTAAAAAACTTAAGTAATGCTCCTTATGAGTAAAGAATTTTATCAATGCAAATGCACTCTGCGAGTTACGTGTTTTCTTCATACCTAATGTGCCTAATATATTTGGACCAAATATGCATAACAATATTTTAATGAACATACGGATAAAGTCATATTGAAAGTCCCTGTTAACTCTTATATAGAATCCTTCACTTTCCTAAGCTTTATAACTTCTTTGGTCAAATCATTGTTTAATCTGTGTATTTTTTCTCGGACTAACATTAAATCCTCGTAAGAGTGTTCTGTATATTGACTCTTAGAATTACGTTTCATTAACTCATGGTGAAAGGCATTGTGAGCAAAAAAGTTTCTCCACTTTGTAAGATCTTTACTTTTTAAAGCTTGAATTAGCTCATTATTACTTGTTACTGCAATATATTTTTTTATCAGCATTTTAAGGGCTAAGTCATCAATAGAGCCATAATCAAACTTAAAATCAATTTCTTCGGGAGTTGATTTAGCTATGATTTCATACGACCCTATTATCAATATTTTTAAACCCTCTTCAAGCATCTGAAAAGCCAATAAACAATCACACACTAATGATATGTACTTTTCATCTTTCATTTTATTTTTCCTTATTCTATAAACTGGATTTATTTTAGAGCGTTAACTGTTGTAGTATCGACCAAGCCATTTAAAAGCGGATAATATTTAGGTTTTAGCCTTAATTAAGTATGGGTCGAAAATTTCCTCTATTAAATCGCCGTTATCATCGTGTTTTAGGTATATGGCTTTTAACCAAACCTTATCAATGACTTTGTAATTACTATCTAGCTTATCAGAGTTTAAATAAAACTCACTGTTTGGGCTTTTAATGTAATGACTGCCATTAACGATAAATTGCACTTCTGCAAGTGCTTGGGCAACTGGCCGAGTAAGTGTATTGACGGTTTTATCAAATGCTTCAAGTGGCGCGGCCATTCTACGGTAAATAAAATAACCAGCGCCAATCGACTATGCCCTAGCCCTTAGCCGCTATTGTTATGGTTTAAGCATCAACTAAACCATCAATTAAAACGTGTTGTTGCGGCTTTAATCGCGAGTTAGCATCACACTTATCAGTGGCGGCTAATTTAGCCATTAGTTATAACAAAGTTGACACTAACAATAGGCGGCGTACAATTAATCATGTTATAACAATGTACCTACTAATGAGGTGAAATATGCGCACTCAAGTACGAAAAATCGGTAATAGTCTTGGCAATATAATTCCTGCTGCTTTCATCAAGCAACTCGGATTAGTTGAAGGCGCTGACATTGAGGTTAAAGCCGATGGAAAAAAAATTATTATTGAACCAATCAAACGTCAAAAGAAGCGCTTTCCGTTCAGTGAAAAGGAGCTATTGAATGGTTTAGATGCTCATACAGCGCATGCTGATGAACTGGCGTTAGTATCGGGTAAAGAGTTGGGTGAGTAATGGCTCAGTATGTACCTACACGCAATGAAATTATTTGGCTAGATTTTGAGCCCGTGAGAGGTAAAGAGATCGGGAAGTATCGCCCTGCATTAGTCCTTTCAAGTAAAGAATATAATCAGCAAACGGGGTTGTTAATTTGCTGCCCGATTAGTACCAGTATTCGGGGGCAAGCTACCGAAGTACCAGTAAATAACCTCGACAAACTAAGTGTTGTAACGTCAAGTTTGATCCAAACACTTTCGTGGAAAGACCGCAGCGCGAAGAGAATTACCACTGCTGAAAATGGTGTAATGGAAGATGTTTTGCTACGGCTAATCCCGTTGATTGGGGCTGAATCGTTATTCGATGAATAACGATGGGAATTGGCTTATAACACAATTTGCCTACTACAGCCGATGCTTTCTACAAAGTATTTATCATGGCTTACGAGTATAAACCCGCCTTTATAACCCTGTAATGACTGAGCCAAGAGCTGTTTTGATTCAAGGTCGAGGTGGTTATCGGGCTCATCGAGTAACAAAAATGCAGTGCTTTCAATATTACTGACGATACACATGGCGAGCTTCATTTTCTCGCCACCACTTAAAAATGCGGTGTGTTTAAAAACAGCGTCTTTTCTAAAGCCAATACTGGCAAGTAGAGTACGTGCGGTGCTTTCATCTAGGTTTTTACAGTAAGTCATCACGTTTTCAAGCAGGGTTAGCTTGTTGTTTATTAATGTAAAATGTTGGTCTAAATAATAGAGTGCTTGATTGCAATGTAACTGCCCTGCTTTTGCTGGTATGTCGTGGTTCAGGGTTTTAAGTAAGGTTGATTTACCAGTGCCATTTGCGCCCGCTAAATGAATTTTATCATCACTGAATACCTGTAAATTAAGCAGTTTTTGTGTGCCGTGCGCTAATACAAAATCCTCAAGGCTAAGTACTTTTTGGTGCTTAGCATCATCTGATTGCGCTAAATAAAATTGCTGTGCCTTAGTTTGTTCAAGCTTGCTACAAAGCTCTTGTTTATTTCGAGTGAGCGCACCTTCTCGCTTAGCGGTGTTTTTACTTTGTGATGATAAATGAGCGCTGGCTTTATCTTTTTTAGCATCCATCAGCACTTTAGGTTGGCTGCCTGATTTTCTGAGGGCGTTGCCCTGGCCTGCTCGCTTTTGTGCTTTTTGCTTTTGTAGTTGCTCTGCTGCTTTGAGTTTATTTTGCTGTTTAACAACGTGGTTTAACTTGTTTTCAAGAGCATGAACTTGTTGCTGTTTTTGCGTTTGGTACTCAGAAAAACTCGTGGCATATTGTGTTAAACCAAGGGTTGTTAGCTCCCAAATTTCATGGGCTTGTTCTAACAATTCTTGGTCATGACTTATTAGTAATAATTGGCCTTTAAAATTGTGTACTTGATTTATAAGCCAGCTTTTACCTTTTGCATCTAAGTGGTTTGATGGCTCATCCAGTATTAAAATGCTAGGCTTAAGGCAGTTTAACTGTGCCCAAAGCTTTAATTGGCTAAGCTGGCCGCCGCTTAAATGTTTACTAAAGGTATTAGGGGTTTTACTTTTTACGCCAAGCCTTAAAATCTCTGCGTTAAAGCGCTCTGGTAAGTCCCAATTGCCTTCAAGTAAAGTTAAATTTTGCTCTGTAACTTGCCCTTGGTTTATCTTATCAAGGGCATTAAATACAGGCTCTAGCCCAATAGCTTCTGCAATAGTTTGGTTTTCAGCCTGATTTACATCATTCATCTGCTGATAAAAGCCAAAGGTTGAATGGCAAACAACCGTGCCAGAGGTAGGCTCTTTTTGCTTAGCGAGTATTGACGCAAATATTGATTTACCACACCCATTTTTGCCGACTAAGGCAGTAACTTTAGTTGTGAGTGAGAATGAAAGGTCGTTAAATACAACATCGCCATTGCCATGTTGATAACATAAATTAAAAGCTTGAAGGTGTGGCATAGTGCCTCCTGTATTACAGGGGCAGTGATACCAATCCACAAAATAGACTACTTAATTAAGCGAATTGGTATTAAGCGTTTGATCACACGAGAAGAAATATAATGCAAGTGATAGTGAGCAACGCCTACTAACCCTGTTGGTCCAAAAAGATAAAAATGAAATTGGATAACAGGTTTAGATGTTCATGTTGGCGGTAACTCCTAAAAAATGAGGTTAGATAATAACCAGTTAATACCTAAATAGCAACGAGTTATGCTAGTCTTAAGTCATTGAGTGCTTGAAGGACTACATTTTGAATTTAGTGAATTGCCAAGTTGTATTACAAAACCAAACGCAAGTTAAACTTCAGTTAGATAAAAACAAGCGGGTCTTTGTTATTGGCGATTTAGATGCTGACTTAGCAAAATTTGAACAAGCGCTTGAATCTGTTAATTTTGATAAAAATCACGATGTGCTGTTTTCGCTTGGTGATGTTATAGATAGAGGTAATGATAACGTAAAGCTTCTTCAACGCTTTATTGAGTTGGGTGTTTACATGTCATTGGGTAATCACGAACATATGTTGCTGGAATCATTATTGGCACATGATGAAGCCTACTTTTCGTTATGGGTTAAAAATGGTGGTCGCTGGCATATTGATGCAAGTGATGATGAACTTGAATTTGTTTGCAATTACTTACGCAAACGCCCTCTTTCATATTTGTTAGATTATCAAGGTGTTAAAATAGGTTTATCACACACTGTGTCGCATAATTGGAATTGGTTGGCCCCTTCAAATAATAAACAATTTGCGGTGTCTGCACTTTTGTGGGAACGAACAATAGCAAAACAGAAGATAGTTGAAGATAACCAGAGCGTTGATTTTTCTATTCATGGTCATAACACAACTCAACGCGCCTATTGGCTTGGCAATACTTACCATATAGATACCAACTACCTTGGCGGGAAGCCAACGATTGTAGAGCTTGAAGCTTTAATCAATCAGTTAATGTAAAGTGGCAAGTCTCGTCACTGCGTTTTCTTCGAGGTATTGTTTATATTGATAGCGGGCGTGCCAAAGTTGTTCATTTGTTTGCTGTAGGTAGATTATAGGTCCACTGCTCTTCTTAGCTAGGTTTGTCAGTTTTGTATATTCAAGCGTATCAATCTTACCATCACTAAAATAGCTTTTAGCGACTTGCAGAAACTCTTCATCTTTATAGATATCGCTATGCCATATGAGTGAGCGATACATGCTTGCGGTTATTTCGCGTGGCTTATCATTTGAGCTAAAGAGTTTAACCTCGGAGTAAATCGAGTTACCTGTGATTACAATCCCTATTAATGAAAGCGTAGTGAGAGTCATCATCCATTTCATGCTTCTATCCTCACAGTTAATTACTTTTAACTATAGGAGAGAAAGATGAATACTTGCTGTTTATTTAATCAATTTGTTGTGGGTTAAGTATTCTCTAAACACTTAGTTATTGTTTTAAATGTTGTTTAACGTATCAGGTAAAACCTAATACGTTATTAACTTTAATGCAGTGCAGCTGTAAATGGAATTTGCTTACAAATTTCTGCCTCAGCAACGAGGATCTCTTCTAATCTTGTATCCACTTCTGCTTTGTCAAAGTATTCGTATGCAAGTTCTACAAATAAGTTTTTATGTTTTTCTTCAGATTTAGCGATAGCTACATAAAAATCTTTTTCTTTACCAGCAGGAAGTGCCTCTGCAACTAAAGAGAAGCGTTCATGACCTCGCGCTTCAATGACGCCAGCGACTAATAAACGGTCCATTAAAAACTCATCACGGCCATTTCTGAATAATGCGCGAATATTCTTAATATAAGGATCCTTTTGATCATTACCTAATGAAACATCACGTTCCATTAAAAGCTTGAGTACTTGTTTAAAATGAATCATCTCTTCTAAAGCTAAATCAGTCATAGCTTTAACCAGCTTACGACGATCTGGATAATGAGATAGCATTGACATAGCCATACCAGAAGCTTTTTTTTCAGCTGCGGCATGGTCTTGCAAGAAGGTATCAAAGTCTGCAAGAACACCTTCAGTCCATTCAAATGGCGTGTGATATTTTAATTCAAACATAATAGTGAACAACTTAACTAATAATGGCGGCGATTTTAGCGTATTTACGCTATAAAATCTTGTGATTGTAACCCAGTGACTTATCTATTTTCCCATTTCGTGTAGAGGCCACTTTGTTAGGGTGTTTTATGTCATTCCAAGCTGTTACTTTGCCCGCTATATTCAGTGGTTTAAAGGTGATAGTTTGCTCTGTTTGAAGAAAGCTTTGAAGTAGTTTAGGACTTTGCTCATCGGCAACATCCAAAGACAAGAGCTGCTCTCGCCCTCTAAAATACTCAGAAACTTGATTTTGGTGGCGGTTATAACACTGTGTTAGGTATTCGTCAGATTCAATATCGGACAAATTAAAACGGCCAAAAGTATCTAAGTAACAACGTTTAAGGTGAGTATTAAAACCACCATCTTCTCGCATTAAGTTGGTGTGCATTCTTGTAAGTAGTTGTCTTATTGATGGCAACCATTTAGTTAGCTCACGCTCTAAATTAATAAATCTACAATTATCAAAGTGCTTGTCGAGTAGTTTATATTCATTGAACACAGGGGTATCGGCAATTACTTCTGCGCTGTGAATTGATTGTTGGGTATAAGCAGTGTGTGCGGTTTTGTATCCTAGCTCTAAAAAGCTATGGCATATGCTGGTTGTGCCTGTGCGTGGCAAACCGATTATAAATATCTTATTTTTCATTCACAGTCTGTATTGTTAACCACAAAGACGCATCGTCTACTGGGGTTAGTGGAGGTAAATCTTTATTTTCTAATTCTATAATAGTCTTAGTGTGTATGCTGGCATTATTGATTGCTGCGCCATTATATTTATAAAAAAGGCGATCAAATTCACCATTTTCACGCATGATGTTAATACCTTTGGTCACTGCATCAGCAATGTCAGTGTTGTTCTTATTAAAAAAGAAATATATTGGGCTTGGGTATTTCAGCATGAGTTGTGGTAACACTTCAAGTTCCATATCATTTTCAAACATTGCTTTTTCTATATCCACTTCCAAAATTGAACGAGGAAACAATTGCCCTCGCCCTTTATTTAGCATGTTAAAAAGTGACGTATAATCTAAAGAGGTAGATACAACAAGTCCGTTGTCTCGTAATATTTTTGTATCTGGCCAGTCTTGTCCTTGAACGAGGTAAACCGTTTTTAAATCACCTAAAGTGCGCAGTTGCTCTAGCTGTTTTAATTGCGATTGGGTTGTTAAAAGTAAACGCCATCCGTATAAACCTTTAAACAAAGGCACTCTTAACGGGAATAATCGTTGCTCTCGCTCAATCGTTGTCATGGTCCAGTTGACGTTGATCTCTCCACCAACTTCTATTTGTCTTAGTACGCGGCTTTGACCTAGAAGATGCTTAGAAGGAGTTAGTGTGAACTTTACACCACTCTGTTCTAAAGCAGAGCGAAGTAAAATGAGCGGATAAAGCACGTCTTCATCTAAATTCGGCATGGTCTTAGGATAGACAACACGGAGCGTTTGATTTTCTGAAGCTATGCTTGATGTTGGATTGTCTATTTCTACACTTGCAAACACGCTTTGACAATATAAAAAAAAGGCAAGTGTAAAAACAGACGTTTGCATAAGCTAAATAACTCGTGTAATTAATAATAAAACTGCGCTTAATAACATCGTTAAAAATGTAAGCGCCATACCAATAACACGGAATTTCAATTGATTTTCTGCTAGTGCGTAACTGTGGCAAATGCGTCCAACGACTAACATTAACCCTAAAACATAGCAGTAATGGCTTGAAAGACCTTGATACTCTACTAAAAATAGCAGAATCAACGAAAAAGGCACGTATTCGATAAAATTTCCGTGGGTGCGAATTGCAGCATTTAATGTGCTGTCTCCGCCGTCTCCCAACGAGATTTTCTTTTTTCTGCGTAGTTTAATTACCCTAAAACTTAACTGGATGTACATTATCACCAAAACGGCTGCAAATATTGAAACAATCACATTTTTTCCAAATTTTTATTTAACATTAGACGCTTAGCCAAGTTTATTGCTAGGCTGTTTGTATATTCTCAACTATTATGACTTGATCATATCGAAAGTCTAACTGTTCTTAAGGAAGTGCATGTTTACGCCAAGAAAATTAGCCGATAACTACCGAGAAATGATAAGCAGTATAGGGTTTTACCCATCTATGCTCTCGGTGATGTTTTTAGTTTTTGCTTTAGTGACAACGGCTATTGAGTATTCGTCTTTATCGATGGAATTTAAAGAGCTAATTGGTGTGTTACTGGTCGACAGTGAAGAAAACGCCAGAACTATCTTAAGTACACTAGCAGGCAGTATTATTTCACTTACTGTGTTTAGCTTTTCGATGGTAATGATTGTATTAAATAGTGCCAGTGCCGGCCTATCTCCCAGAGTACTACCTGGCCTAATTACTCGTAAATCACATCAACTTGTACTGGGTTTCTATTTAGGCAGCATTATTTACACCATTATTATGCTTATAAATATCCGTACTATTGGGGATGGAGATACGGGGATCCCTTCTTTAGGCATCTTGTTTTCATTAATTTTTGGCCTTATTTCATTGGGCTTTTTTGTTTACTTTATTCACTCAATTTCTAAAGCAATTCAAGTGGATAATGTTCTCAACGATTTATTCAAGAATACGAAAGCGGAGCTAAAGAGTATTATTTCAATGCAGGAGGAGAACCCCGTTAACGACTTTCCTAGCTTTGATGATTGGCATAGCATTAAAAGTAAAACAGAAGGTTACTTTAAAGGTGCACACAGTGATAAATTATGTGCTTTGTGTAAAAAACATAACATCAGAATTTATATCTCGGTTAAACAAGGTTTTTTTACGGTTAAAGGTTATCCCTTTTTAAAGTGTGATACGGATTTATCAGATAAACCTGAACTTGTAGAAGAGTTGCTTGCTTGTTTTATTTTTTATATCGAAGAATACATTCGTGACCATTACCGCTATGGTATGACGCAAATTTCTGAAATCGCAGTAAAAGCAATGAGCCCAGGTATTAATGATCCTGGTACGGCAGTAAAAGCAATTGATATGTTGAGTATTCTACTTATTAAAAGGCTCAATATTAGCGATGTGAACTACTCGCTGAAGCATGCTGAGGGTGATAAGCCGTATTTATATCTCCACGAAACATCTTTTGACGAGCTATTGCACGATAACTTTACCCCTATACGCAATTACGCCAAGGGTGATGCCTATGTAATGGTTAACGTACTCGAAGCGTTTAAAAATATTCTATTTAGATCGTCTGAAAACAGTGAAGCCACAGAGAGCCTATTCATTTATTTAGAAGCGATAGTAGAGGATATAGACCGTAATACAAATAATGATTACGACAGAGAGCAAATTACCAACATGCTAAAAGCAATTGCGAGAATATCTGAAGACAAAGGGG
This sequence comes from Pseudoalteromonas sp. CO133X, assembly GCA_004208945.1. GTDB lineage: Bacteria > Pseudomonadota > Gammaproteobacteria > Enterobacterales > Alteromonadaceae > Pseudoalteromonas. Next base: position 352,568 of record SGPE01000009.1, read on the forward strand.
AAAAATTGGTGGCAAAATTTACCACCAATTCTGAAGATTAATTTTCGATGAGGTAAACAGCGTAACTACTGGCCGTGATGGTGATTTCACCACTTTGATAGGCATCAGGCACGTAGTTACCTGATGCATCTGCGGCAACCATCATTTTTTCAGCACGCATATACGGTTGTACATCGCTCTTTAGAGGACTGTTCGAAGCCGTATATAAACCTTTTAGCTCTACACCATAATCACTAGCAAACTCTTTTGCTGCTGCTTTGGCATCTTTTATCGCGAGCTTTTGTGCTTGTTTGTGCAGCTCATCATAGCGGCTAGAAACAAATTGAGTTTGATTTATTTCATTAATACCTGAATCAACAAGTTGTTGTAATAAAATTGGGTATTTTTTTAAGTCTTCTAGAGTCAGAGATAAGCTTCGCGTTACACGGTAACCAACAAAATTTTGTTTACCTGTTTCTCTATTGTATTCGGTTTGTCTATGAATCGAGATATTAGAAGCATAAATACCTTTTTCATCTACACCTTGGCTTTTGGCTAACTTTATCGCTTTAGCCATTGTGGTGTCAGCTTTATTTTTTGCTGCTATTAGGTCTTTATCAACTTCGACGATACCCACTGTCAGCTTGACGTTATCAGGAATAGCGGTAACGGTTGCTTGGCCTTGAATGTAGATATGAGGTGAATCAGGTGCTGATTGAGCAAATACATTTAAACTGATTGCACTGGCAATTGTGGCAAAAACGAACTTACGCATAATTCATGTTCCTTAACTATAAACTCCGTCCATTATCACCTTAAAGGGTTAATTCAATATGAACAAGGTGATTGCGCAAATTTTTTAATAACGATAAAAAAACAGGCTAAAAAGCCTGTTTTTTCTAAATAGAAATAAAGAATTAAATACTACGACGTTTGTAGTTACGGTATTCAGGTAACCAGTAATTCTTTTCGATTGCAGCCCATAAAGCTTCATCGCTTAATTCTAGTGCAACGCCCTCTTCCATCGCTTTTTTAGCGACAGCAAAAGCAATACGTTTACTTAAAGCTTGGATCTCTGTTAAGGCTGGTAACAAACTACCTTTACCAGTGTTAGCGCGAGGCGAAGACTCTGCTAACGTTTCACTTGAAACAATCAACATTGCATCTGTAATACGGGTTGCTTTAGCTGCAATAACGCCTAAGCCAATACCAGGGAAGATGTAGCTGTTGTTACATTGAGGGATTGGAAATACTTGGCCATTATAATTAACAGGATCAAATGGGCTACCTGAAGCAACGATTGCTTGGCCGTCTGTCCACTCGATTACATCTGCAGGAAGCGCTTCCACTTGCTTCGATGGATTACTCAATGGGAAAATAATTGGCTGTGCACATGATGCATGCATTGCACGAATAACTTGCTCTGTAAATAATCCAGGTTGACCAGATACACCGATTAAGATGTCTGGTTGTGCACAGTGCATTACATCAAGAAGTGATGCGTACTCACCACTGTAAGTCCACTCACTTAAGTGTGCTTTCGGTTGAGCAAGTGCATCTTGGAAATCACGTAAACCTTCCATACCTTCAGTAAGTAGACCAAAACGGTCAACCATGAAGATTTGAGAACGAGCTTGCTCATCGCTAATGCCTTCAGCAACCATAGTACTGATAATTTGCTCTGCGATACCACAGCCAGCAGAACCTGCGCCAACAAATACTACTTTCTGCTCAGAAAGCTTTGCACCTTTTACACGACATGCAGCAAGTAATGAACCCACAGTCACAGCAGCTGTTCCTTGGATATCATCATTAAAGCTACAAATTTCGTTACGGTAACGTTTCAGTAAAGGCATTGCGTTCGGTTGTGCAAAATCTTCAAACTGCAACAGCACACTAGGCCAGCGACGTTTAACGGCTTTAATAAATAATTCTAAGAATTCATCATACTCGTCTTGTGAGATACGCTTATGACGTGCGCCCATGTACATTGGGTCATTAAGCAGTTTTTCGTTATTTGTACCAACATCAAGCATTACAGGTAATGTATAAGCAGGGCTAATACCACCACACGCTGTGTAAAGTGATAATTTACCGATTGGAATACCCATGCCACCAATACCTTGGTCACCTAAACCAAGAATACGCTCACCGTCCGTTACAACGATAACTTTAACTTTACCTTTTGTAGCATTACGTAAAATATCATCAATTTGGAAACGATCTTCATAAGAAATAAATAAACCACGGGCACTGCGGTAAATATCCGAGAATTTTTCGCACGCATCACCTACTGTTGGTGTGTAAATGATAGGCATCATTTCTTCAAGATGATCACGCACTAAGCGGTAGTATAAGGTTTCGTTGTTATCTTGAATTGCGCGTAAGTAAATGTGCTTATTGAGGTTGTCGCTAAAGCTTGAATATTGCTGATAACAACGCTCAACCTGCTCTTCGATAGTCTCGTAACGAGGAGGTAATAAGCCAGCTAAGTTGAAACTTTCTCTTTCTTTTTGTGAAAAAGCGCTGCCTTTGTTTAATAGCGGCGTTTCAATAAGGCCTGGGCCTGAATAAGGAATATATAGATAATTTGGATCGGTATTTGTAGTCATATTTCCAAGCTTTGATGCGTCATAATTATGACCTGACATTATTACTGTTGAAGGTGAAATTGCAATGACAATCCACCTTGTCAGACCATTGAAGAAAATGAATTTTATGCTCTAAACTGCATACTCTTTAGTATACATGAAAACTCAGCAGCTTTAAGGCTGCTGAGCACGTTTTTAATGGCTTTTATCACTTAAAGCAATACCTTCACGACGCGGATCAGCAGCGCCGTAAAGTTTACCCTCTTTTAGTTCAACAGCATGTAAACCAGAGTTTAAATCTAAGATGCGAATATTGTGTCCACGGTTAACAAAATCAGCTTTATGATTTGCAAGCTCGGTGCCTTTTTCAAGGCTGGTATAGTTATTTCGGTTTGTAATGCGTGGTAAGTTTATCGCTTCTTGCGCGTCTAAATTCCAATCGAGAACACCCACAACCACTTGCGCTACATAATCAATGATACGACTACCACCGGGTGAACCAACCACTAAGCGCAAGCTACCGTCTTTGTTAAACACCATTACAGGCGACATTGAGCTACGCGGGCGTTTACCTGCTTCAACACGATTTGCTAAAGGTTTACCATCTTTTGTTGGCGATAAAGCAAAATCAGTCAGTTGATTGTTTAAAATATACCCGTTTACCATGACTGTTGAACCAAACGCCATTTCAATAGAGCTTGTCATCGAAACCGCATTACCTTCACTATCAACAATAGATACATGAGTTGTTGATGGCAATTCATACGCATCATCTTGTGCATAAGCAAGTGAGTTAGGCGGCGTGCCTGCTTCTGCATGAACATCTTTCTCTGAAATAAGCTTAGCGCGACTGGTAATGTACTCTTTGTTTAACAAGCCTTCGGTAGGGATTGCCATAAAATCAGGGTCACCCATGTATACATTTCTGTCGGCAAAAGCTAAACGCGATGCTTGAGTAAAATAATGAAGCGCTTGTACTGAGTTAGGTTCAAGCTTTGCCATTTCTTTGTGCTCAAGCAAGGCTAGAATTTGTAACACAGCAACTCCCCCACTACTAGGTGGTGCCATTGAGCACACTTCATATTGATGATAATCAACACACACTGGCGCACGCTCTTTGCTTTGATAGTTTGCTAAATCCTCTACGCGAAGTGTGCCTGGCGCTACAATTGAATTTTGCACTGCATGAACAAGTTGTTGTGCATTTTCGCCTTTGTAAAAAGCATCAATACCTCGTTTTGCTATTTCTTTATAAAGTGCTGCAAGCTCAGGGTTTTTCTTAACAGTGCCAATAGCGAGCGGCTTTCCGTCTGGAAAAAAGTAATCACGAATAACAGGTAACTTTGTAACACCAGGGTTTAGTTCTTTAGCTAGTAACTTATGCAAGCGAGGCGAAACAACAAATCCTTGTTCTGCAAGGGCTATTGCAGGTTGAAATAACGTTTCCCAAGAAAGCTTGCCGTAGCGCTTATGAGCTGATGCAAAGGCATGTAAAATACCCGGAACACCCACTGAGCGACCACCAACCACCGCTTCAATCCATTTTACCGCTTTACCGTGCTCATCTAAAAACAGTGTTTCATCCGCATTACTAGGCGCAGTTTCACGGCCATCAAAACTTGTTAAGCTCTTTGACTTGTTATCAAAGTACATCATAAAGGTGCCACCACCTATGCCTGATGATTGTGGCTCAACTAATGTGAGTACGAGTTGAGTAGCGATTGCTGCATCAACGGCTGTACCGCCTAGCTCAAGCATTTTTTGCCCTGCTTTTACAGCATAAGGATTGGCTGCTGCGACCATATATTTATCGCCTTCAACGACTTGCTTATGAGCAAATCCCGTTGCAGCTTCTGGTTCTCTTGTTTCAATTTTTGCCGGTGCTGCTAAAAGTGTTGAACAATACAGTAATGAAGAAGAGAGCACGATAAGTGCTTTGGTTTTAAAAAACATAAAAAACTAAATCCCGGTTGTTTAATTGGCATCTTGGTGTGAAACGTGCACAATATGCAAAAAATTTCTAAGCTATAAAAATAACATGATCAACCTGCCCCTGAAACCACTATATGTACTTCCTCCCCTATGTTTAATCTTACTAAGCTCTTTTTTTGCGGCATTTAATCTAAATGATTATTTAGAATTTAACCGGTTGTTAGTTACAAATGGTGAATATTGGCGGATTTTCACTAGTCAATTCGTTCATGCAAATTGGCCTCATCTTTTATTAAATTGCGCTGGTATTTTTTTAATATGGGCATTACATGCTGAACATACATCACCATTTAGATACGCTTTTAACATCGCTGTTCTTGCACTTTGGTGTGGATTAGGCGTGTGGTTATTTTGTCCTGATATTTATATTTATACGGGACTTAGTGCATTACTGCATGGTGTAATAATTTGGGGATCGGTAAAAGACGTACAAGCAGGCCTATTTTCAGGCTGGTTGTTGTTCGTAGGCACATGGGCGAAAGTTATTTGGGAGCAAATTGCAGGCCCTAGTGATTCAGTGAGCCAATTAATTGCATCAAATGTGGCTATAGATGCTCATTTTATTGGTGCACTTGGTGGCACAGTACTGGCTTTGCCAGTATTTTTCAATGTTTTAAAGTCTACATATAAAAACAGCCACTAATAAGTGGCTGTTTCGTCTATGTCCTAAAACTAAAGCGTTTCTTTAAACAACTTATAAATACGACGGTATTCATCTAACCAGCTTGATGGCTGTACAAAGCCATGTGGTTCTACTGGGAAAATAGCTGTTTCAAAGTTTTCTTTTTCAAGCTCAATTAAACGTTGTACTAGGCGCACAGAGTCTTGGAAGAATACGTTGTCATCAACCATAGGTGCGTTGATTAATAAGCGATTTTTCAAACCTTCCGCAAAATAAATTGGTGAACTCTTCTCATACGCAATTGGGTCAACATCTGGGTGATTTAAGATGTTCGACGTGTAAGGACCATTGTAGTGAGCCCAATCAGTTACCGGACGAAGCGCTGCACCTGCTTGGAATAGATCAGGTTGTGTAAATAGCGCCATAAACGTCATGAAACCACCGTAAGAACCACCGTAGGTGCCTACCGCTTGTGTATCTACGTTAGCGTTGTCTGCCATCCAGCTTACGCCGTCTGCTAAATCTTGAATTTCTGGCGTACCCATTTGGCGATAAATTGCTGTACGCCAGTCACGCCCATAACCTTTAGAGGCACGGTAGTCCATGTCCATGACTACGTAGCCTTCTGAAGCCAGTAGTGAATGGAACATAAACTCGCGGAAGTAACCAGACCAACCCATGTGTGAGTTTTGTAGGTAACCAGCACCGTGGTTAAAGATAACCGCTTTACGGTTTTTACCTGTTTCGCCCTCTTTATAATCAGCTGGGTAATATACTTTTGCGTAAATTGGCTGATCAGTGTGGCTTGAAGGCACAGCAACAATCTTAGGTGCAATTAACTTCTTCGCTAAGAACTCACCAGATACCGTATGCGTTAGTTGAGTTGCTTGGGTATTTGCTTTTGCATCAGCAACATATAGCTCAGGCGGCGACATAATCTTAGAGTGGGTTAGCAATAGTTTGCTTTCATCTGGACTTAACTGGTAGTCAGTCATGCCATCAAGGTTAGTGACTTGCTCAGACTCACCGTTTGCAGGGTTTACACGATAGATTTCGTAGAGACCTGGGTGCTCAACGTTTGCTTTGTAGTAAATCGCTGAGTTATCAGCCGTTAACGTTAAGTTAGAAACAACAAATTGGCCTTTAGTAAGCTGCGTTGCTTTACCGTTAAGTGGCTTTTTGTAAATGTGGCTGTAACCAGACTCTTCAGATAAGTAGTAAAGCGTGTCTGAGTTGTTCAACCAACCAAAATCGTTGTATGCGTAGTTTACCCATGCATCGTCATGTAAACGGTGCTGTGAAACAAGTTTGTTGTTTTGTGTATCAACAGTGGCTAACCAACGGTCTTTGTTATCCCATGCTTCAAGCATAAGAGCCACGTGTGAACCATCTGTGTTCCACTGGATAGCACTTTGATCCCAACCCCAATCCATCATTAGGTTGATAGCGCGTGGCGCTTTTTCAGACTTGTAAGTTTTGCCATCACGAGCGTAGTTTTCTTTCTTAACAGCTGCAAGAACATCTTCATCAAAACCTGGTAAGGTATCGAATGCAAGGGTTGTTTGCTCGCCTGATTTAAGGTCGATGTAAATAACATCTGAGCTGATTGGTTTTTCATCCGCAACGCGACGACGTACTTTTTCAGCTTTTACGCGAGCATCATCAGCAATGTAGTTAGGCATGATATCGCCTTCATCGCGCCATGAGCGGTTTTCAGTGGTTACTGCAACGAGTGCTTGTCCATTTGGTGAAAGCTGTACATCTGCCAAACGTTTATCTTTGCCTAAATAGAACTGTGAATTAGCAATACTGTCGTTTTGCTCATTAATTTGCTCTTTACGCGCTTCACTGTCTTTTTTGTTTTTGTGAGTCAGCGCAATGTAACTAATTAGTTTGTGCTGCTCTTTTGCAATATACGTGTCTGGCTCTTGCAGACCTTTAGGTGCATCGTCTAGGTGTAAGTTAACTAATTCAACTTGACGACCTGTTGCCAAATCAACTTTATAAAATGCATTACCTTGGCGATACGCAAGGCTGCCATCCGTTAAGAACTGCGGCTTTGATTGCTGTGCGCTGTCGTGCGTAATTTGTGTAATTTGACCGGTGCTTAAGTTTTTAACAAAGATATTACCTTCAAATGCATACGCCTGTTGCTTCTTATCAGCCGAGTAAACTGCGTTTTTTGCACCTACTGTGTGTAATTTGTTTAACGCTAATTGTGATGCAGATTGACTATTAACCGCTTGAACATATAAATCGCGTAACTCACTACCCTGTTGCTTTTGTGCATAAACAATGCTGTTAGAATCACCATTCCAGAAAGCACGTTCTGGCTGACGGCCTAACCAATCAGGGTGAGCCATTGCTTGCTCTAGCGTGATTTCGGCTGAACCTGTGTCAGCAGGGGTAACAACAACTGGGGCTACATTGGTTACTTGTTCTTCAGAAGGTGTTGAGGCGGTTGATTGACAACCAGCTAGCATAAAGCTAGATGCGACTGCGAGAGCCACTAACGTTTTATTAGCAGTGGTTTTGAATTTCATAGTGCTTCTTACGGGGTTATTATAATTCGCCCTATTTAAGCAGAAGCACTGATGAAATAGCAATTTTTATAGGATAAACAGCCAAACTTTTCCGTTTAATTACAGCTTATTTCAAGCTGATATCAAGCCACACCATACGATGATCAGATGATGCATTACGATCTTTAATTAAACGGTATAATTCTGAACTTTTTATTGGCCAAAATACCCCGCCGTCGCTGATCTCGATACCATAATTAGAAGGAAGTACGTAATCAGCACGGGCTTGCCAATAGGCCGTATAATTCTTTGCATATTCTTCTTTATAGGATTGTTTAGCCCCTTTGCTAGAAGGTGTAAATGAGGTATTTACTAGAGGATTTTTCAAAATTTGGTCTGTTGTTTCAGGACGAGCTTTACTTCCTTCAGGTGCTGCATTTAAATCACCAACAATCACAAAGCGACTTTTCGCTTTTAAGCCCCCTTTTTGACCTTTATCATCATAAATGTAGTTAGCATTATTAATGTAATCAGCAATCAGGCGCACTTCATCGTGGTTACGCTTACCGTTACGGTCTTCATCACCATCAAAAACTGGCGGAGTTGGGTGTGAAGCAAGCAAGTGAACTGTTTTTCCTTTAACATCAATTGGTAGATCCCAAAATGATTTAGAGCTTAGGTGAACTGCTTGCCATTCCTCAGCAGAATACCAGTTTTTACCTGTTTTAGGGTCGATAGGCATTTGTGCATTTGGCATATCTTTATATTTGAATGTTTGTAAAGTACGCGCTTTATCTAAATCAATTGGGTAGCGAGAAAGTACTGCCATTGCATAATGCCCTTCAAAGAAGCCAAAGCCTTGCGCGTCGCCTTTGTAATGCCCCTTTACACCATCGTTATCTAAATCAAACTCAGTAGGTAACCCCGTATTGACTGGTGCAATAAAATAATACGGATAATCAATTGCAACCTGCTTATTTTGCGATACTTGCAGGTAGTTTTTACGAAATACGTTAATGCCTTTGTCGGCATCAATATAATCAAACTCGTTCAGTAAAATAACATCTGGTCTTACACGTTGAATAATTTCGGCAATATTGCGAATTTGCTGGTGGTTACTCGCTAATGCTTTGCTTAATGCATCTTTATCGACCGCCTCACCTTTTTTAGCATAGTTTGTTGCATCCATGCTCACGTTGAAAGTGGCAACACGCAGTTCTGCAGCCGCTAAATTATTAGCAAATAAGCCTGCAGCGAGTGCTATTGAAGAACTTAATAAAGAATTTTTCATGAAATAAATCCGTCTACTATTAGTAGTAAAATAATACTGCTGACAATGATCCATAAGATCATCGCCATGATAAAAGGTTTAATGCCCGCTTGTTTTAAGACTGAAATTGATAAACCACTGCCGATTAAAAATAAGGTCATTACCAAAACTTGCTTAGCACCGATGTTAAGGGCGTGCCACAGTGTTTGATACTCTGGAAAACTTGAGTTAATAAGCGCAGCCGCCAAGAAACCTATGATAAACAAGGGTATACTGGCTTTTTCATCAGACTTCCAAAACACACCCGCGATGCTTGTGTAGGGGATGATCCACATCGCTCTGGTGAGTTTAATGGTTGTTGCAATAGCAAGCGCTGATGCACCATAAGCGGCTGATGCCCCTACTACACTACTGGTATCGTGAATCGCAAGTGCCGCCCAAACCCCAAATTGCTGCTCAGTCAGGCCAAAATAATGACCAATCATTGGGAATAACACTAAACCAATTGCATTTAATAAAAACACCACAGCGAGTGATATAGCTACTTCGTGATCTTTGGCCTTGATTACAGGCGCCATTGCAGCAATGGCGCTACCACCACAAATTGCGGTACCAAATGAGATAAGTACCCCGGTATTTTTATTTAACTTAAATAACTGCGATAAAATTTCGCCAAGCCCAATAATCGCGGTAATACTAACGATAGTAAGCACAATAGAGCTACGCCCTACTTCTATTACTTGACTAAAATCAACAGCAAAGCCGAGGCCAATAACCGCTAACTTAAGCATCCATTTACTCATTTTTTGTGACTGTGCTGCAAATGGATTACCTAATAACATGGCAAACAAAGCACCAACAACAAGTGCCGTAGCTGAGCCAACAAATGGCAAAGCAGATGCTAAAAATAACGCAATAAATAGTATTTGTTTTGGGCGTTCGGCTATCACAACGGCGCTCTGATTAGTTTGTTGGTTAACTTATGTACTACAGGTGCGACAAAAATAACGGTAGGAAATGCCACACAAAAAGCAAAAGCCCATGCTTTAAGCCAAATGGTTGCAATGCTATCGATTAAACCAACATTAAAAATACTGATCACCAGTGACATAAATCCAGACATAAACAGCGCCATAAAAAACGCAAATACGACTGTTCTAAATCGAGGATGTAACATAACAAGCTAATATTAATATAAAAATATTAGTCTATAGGAAGAAAAACCTGACGCAAGTGCTTTGAGACAAGAGGTGTTATTCTTGTAGAGAAATTAAAAAGCCGAGATAAACTCGGCTTCTTAGAATTTAAACTGATCAGTTTAAAATAAGTTGGGTGCTGGTAGCAGCTACACCTGGGTAGTCTTGCTCTGGCAAGATTTCGGCAAGTGCCGCTAAGCGCTCACCAAGCTGATGAAGATTATTGGCCGAAACATTAATATGCCCCATCTTACGACCCGGTTTAGCCGTTTTACCATACCAGTGACTTGTAACGTCTGGCGTTGCAAGTACTGAGTGTGGGACTGAAGGCTGACCTAGTACGTTGATCATAGCAGTAGGACGAAGTAATTCTGTACTACCTAATGGTAAACCTGCAACAGCGCGCATGTGGTTTTCGAACTGTGAGCAATGTGTACCCTGCTGTGTCCAGTGACCAGAGTTATGAACGCGTGGTGCAATTTCGTTTACTAATAACGTACCTTGCACATCAAAAAACTCAATTGCTAATACACCTACATAATCAAGTTCTTGCGCAAGCTTGTTGAACGCCAGTTCAGCTTGTTCTTGGATCGCTGCTTTTTCTTTACCCGCAACTGAAAGCGTAAGTACACCGTTAGTGTGTTGGTTTTCAGTCAGTGGATAAATAACTGTGTTACCCGCTTTGTCGCGTGCCCCAATAATAGATACTTCACGGTCAAACGGAATCATCTTTTCAGCGATAATAGAGTGCGGTGCAGTTTCGGTGCCTGATGCGATGAAATCTGCCATTTCTGACCAGATTTGGTCAATTTGATCATCAGACTTTAAGCGCCACTGTCCTTTTCCATCGTAACCCGCTTGGCAAGTTTTGATCACAAGCGGCTTGCCTAAGCGCTCTACAGCAGCAATAAGGTGCGCTTTTTCTGTAATTAATTGGTAAGGCGCACATTCAACATTTGTTTTATCAAGTAATGCTTTTTCAAGTGCGCGGTCGCCACCGGTTTTAATCGCTGCTTTACCTGGGTAAAACTTATTACTTTGACAGCATAGCGTTAGTACATCATCAGGAATGTGTTCAAACTCAGCTGTGATGGCGTCTGCGTTATCAATAGCATGTTGTAATGTGCTATTGTGAACTTCACCGGTTAACGGATGAATGATTTTTTCACTACCCACATCGTAGGCAACAACATTTAAATCAAGCGGTGCACCCGCTAAGCTCATCATGCGAGCTAACTGACCTGCACCTAAAATTAGAATATTCATATTACTCTGCAGGATTAGGGTTAGCTAAGATAGTGTCTGTTTGTTCTTTACGGAAAGCTTCAACTTTTGCGAAGATTTCTGGCTGTTGGCAACCTAAAATTTGTGCCGCTAAAAGGCCAGCATTTGCAGCACCCGCTTCACCGATAGCCAGTGTACCTACCGCAACACCTTTAGGCATTTGGCAGATAGATAATAAAGAATCTACACCATTAAGTGTTTTTGATTTAACGGGTACACCTAAAACAGGCAGTGAAGTAAATGCCGCGGCCATACCAGGCAAGTGTGCAGCCCCACCGGCACCAGCAATAATAATTTTAATGCCACGATCTGCAGCTGAGCTTGCATAGTCAGCAAGTAATTGAGGAGTACGGTGAGCAGAAACAACTTTAGTTTCGTATTCAATGCCAAATTTTTCTAGCATTAATGCCGCATGTTCCATCGTTGGCCAGTCTGATTTGGAACCCATAATAATGCCAACTGTCATAAATACACCTCAGTTAAATTGTTTTCTAAAAAGCGGACTTTTGTCCTTATTTTGTGGCGGGTATTATATACCCAAACCACCTCAAGATGCGAGTTTCAGTTGGAATTAAAAGCGATTTAGGCAAGGCATTGATTGCAAATAATAGTGGTTCTACTGTTAAAATCGATAACGCAGTATAAATCGCTTTTAAACCAACCCTTTGGGCGCTTCACAGGCACTTACTCTCATCGTTGTTACTTCTTAAAAGGGACTGCCATTTCTACAAAGTAACGCCTTGATATTAAGCACCTGTGAAACGCTGAATTCTGCATCTTGAGGTGGCTTGGGTATATCCCCTAACTCACATCAAGATGCGACTCTAGAAGCACAAAAAAGCCATGACATGCATGGCTTTTAATCACTCATCAGCTGATTATGCTTCTTTGCTTGCTAGGTACTCAGTGTATGTACCTTTAAAGTCGATAATTTTGCCGTCTTTGATTTCCCAAATACGGTTAGCAAGTGATGATACAAATTGTCTATCGTGAGATACGAATAACAAAGTCCCTTCGTATGCTTCAAGTGCTAAGTTAAGCGCTTCGATAGATTCCATATCCATGTGGTTGGTTGGCTCATCCATTAATAAGATGTTTGGTTTATGCATCATAATTTTACCAAACAACATACGGCCTTGCTCACCACCTGAAATAACTTTTACTGACTTTTTAATGTCGTTTTGTGAAAACAGCATACGACCTAAGAAACTACGAACAACTTGCTCGTCGTCACCTTCTTGTTGCCATTGTTCCATCCACTGGAATAAGTTCATGTCTTGTTCGAACTCGTCAGCATGGTCTTGTGCGTAATACCCAATATTAGCGTTATCTGACCATTTAAATTCACCTTGTTTTGGTGCTAAACGACCTGCAAGGGTATTTAATAATGTAGTTTTACCAACACCGTTCTCACCGATGATCGCAATACGCTCGCCTACTTCAACCAAGCCTTCAAGGCCACTGAAGAGCATGTTATCGAAACCTTGTGCTAAGTTTGTTAGCTCTAAGGCATTACGAAATAATTGCTTTTCTTGTTCAAAGCGAATAAATGGGCTTTGACGCGAAGATGCTTTAACTTCTTCAAGCTGAATTTTATCAATTTGTTTAGCACGTGATGTCGCTTGCTTTGCTTTTGAAGCGTTTGCAGAGAAGCGCGATACAAACTGTTGAAGCTCAGCAATTTGGCTTTTCTTCTTCGCGTTTTCGCTAAGTAGACGCTCGCGAGCCTGTGTTGCAGCAAACATGTACTCATCATAGTTACCAGGGTAAATACGAAGCTCGCCGTAATCGATGTCAGCCATGTGTGTACATACTGAGTTTAAGAAGTGACGGTCGTGCGAAATGATGATCATGGTGCAGTCGCGCTGGTTTAACACGTCTTCTAACCACTTGATGGTGTAGATGTCCAAGTTATTGGTAGGCTCATCTAGTAGCATGATGTCTGGATCAGAAAACAGTACTTGTGCAAGTAACACACGCAGTTTAAAACCCGGTGCGATTTCAGACATAGGACCGTAGTGCTGTTCTGTGCCAATACCAACACCAATCAGTAACTCACCCGCTTTTGCTTCTGCTGAGTAACCATCCATTTCGGCAAACTCAGTTTCAAGGTCTGCTACACGCATACCATCTTCTTCGCTCATTTCAGGCAAGCTGTAAATACGGTCACGTTCTTTTTTTACTTCCCACAGCTCTTTATGACCCATGATTACCGTGTCGATTACAGAAAACTCTTCGTAAGCAAACTGGTCTTGGTTTAGTTTTGCAACACGCTCGTTTGGATCTGTACTGACATTCCCTGAAGATGGCTCAAGCTCGCCACTTAGGATTTTCATGAAGGTTGATTTACCACAGCCATTCGCACCGATTAAACCGTAACGGTTACCATCGCCAAATTTTGCTGAGATATTTTCGAATAAAGGTTTAGCACCAAATTGCATGGTGATATTAGCTGTACTAATGATAGCGGTACCCTCCAGCGGGTAAAAAAGTAAAACGAAACTGTGTGCAATTTTAAACTAAAGCCGCCTAGCACGCTATGAAAGATTGTTTAAAACAACCTAGTCATTTTACAACTTAAATAACTAGGTCTATCTTTAGTGAACATGCTCACTTTTATAAGTGAACGCGCTCACTTTAAAATTACTTTAAATAAAACAAGATAATAGCTATGGGCAATCATAATAAGACACACCAGCATATTTTAAATACTGCGTGGCAGCTTTTCGCAGAGCATGGATTTAATGATACGTCTACACGTCAAATATCTTCTGCTTGTGGTGTCGCTGTCGGTACTTTGTTTAAACATTTTGAGAGTAAGATCGCGATTTTGGAGGCATGTCTTGAATTGAGGTTTAATGATGTATTAGAGCGGGCTAAAGAAACCGATATTCATCGCCCTCCCCGATTAAAGATCAATCATTACGCACAATACTTTTACCAATTTTATTGCTTACATCATCAATTTTATAAAGAGCTATTTAGTGAACGTTTATTTTCTAAAACATTCCAACAGCGACATATGGAGTTAATTCAAACTTTAGTGTTTTCTGAACAACCACAGTTTAATAAAGTAAAAGCTGCCATCTTGTTGGACTGTTATTTTATGACCCTTATTTATGGGTTAAGTGCTGAAATCCCTAATACCAAACTAATGCTAAGAACGTTGAGTCAAAAAGTGTCTATTTTTTAACTAGAGTAAGCCATTGATAATTCAACATAGTGAACCTAAAATGAATAAATTTTCCCCACAAAGGGGTTCTTTCATGATTTTTTTTCACTTTTTCATACATTTTAGCTTTGATAATCTCATTCTTTTAGTTAATTTAGACCTATTAGGGACAACAATTAAACAAGGTACTTTATGAAAAGAACACACGCTGCCATTTTTCTCGCTGGCTTAACGATAATCCCAACAGCAAATGCCATTGAGATTTATAAAGATGAAACAAACAGTGTCACTTTTGGCGGCTTTATTGATGCAAGAGTTATTAACACTCAAGGGGAAACCGAAATTGTAAACGGTGCATCACGCATTAACTTTGATTTTAAACGACAATTAAAAAATGGCTGGCAAGCTTTTGCACTACTTGAATGGGGTGTAAACCCTGTTGGCAGCACAGACATAATCTACAATAACCGCTTTGAATCGATTCAAGATGAGTTTTTATACAATCGATTAGGTTATGTAGGATTAAAACACGATGACTATGGCCAAGTAACAATCGGAAAGCAATGGGGTGCATGGTATGACGTGGTCTACAATACAAACTATAGCTTAGTGTGGGATGGTAATGCTGCAGGTGTCTATACATACAATAAAGATGATGGTGCGGTAAATGGCACAGGCCGTGGTGATAAAGTACTTCAATACCGTAACACTTGGGGGAAATTTCATGTTGCATTGCAAGCTCAGTTGAAATCGGATGACTTTTATACCTGCGACATAGCGGATATATCTCGTAGTTCATGCGAATTATTATTTGAGCAAGGTAATCCTGCAGCGCAAAATGTTGAGTTTAACTCGACTTATGGCGCAGCTATTACCTATAGAGCAACGGATAATCTAAAACTTACTGCCGGTTTTAACAGAGGTGAATTCGATATTGTTTATGCAGATGGCCGTGATCAGCTTGTTACCGATTTAATTTACGGTGTAGGTATAACGTATGGTGACTTTTACAAACCAGGTTGGTATGCCTCTGCCAATATAAATAAAAATGAAAACCACGATACCGATAATTTAGGTCGTTTGATAAAAGATGCTGTCGGTTTAGAGTCTATCTTAAGCTATCGCTTTGATAACGACATTCGTACTTTCGTTGCTTATAACGTATTTGACGCAGGTGATGATTACGTAATTCAACCTAACTTTAACGCCGACCCACAAGACGTATTTAAACGCCAATTTGCTGTAGTAGGCGCGCACTACTTTATGAGCGATGACACTATTTTGTATATAGAAGCTCGTAAAGATTTTAGTGACTTTTCGAGTAATAATGCTGAGCAAGAAGCTCAAATGTCACAAACAGAAGATGATGGTATAGCCATTGGATTTAATTACACCTTGTAATTAGCAATTAACGCTTAAGCCCACCTTGGTGGGCTTTTAGCAAGATCAATCAATAAACTAATCAGTTGCCATGAACCCAAGGCAAACAGGTGGCCAATACACAAACATATACTAGAACTAATTAACCAAAACATCAGGTTGTTTTCTGGAAGCCTAGACATCAAGCTAATGACTGCAAAACCACGAAATAAAAAATGCAGGTGATCTTTAACAGCGCTAATTTTGAAAGCGAAAGACGTTTTATTAAACCTGCACCCGACAGGCAGTAGAGTGCACAAACCAGAAATAACAATACGATGATACTGGTAACGATTGTTAGATACTAAAGTCATTGTTCTGCAATCTATGCCATCTACTTCCCAGCATTAAAGAAACGATATTAATCGCCCAAAAATACAAAAGATGAACAAGCGAGGCAACAAAACAACATATTGCCGCAGCCAGACTTTAAGATTGCACCTTTCTCCTCTTAGAGTGCCTGATACCCCATTTAGGAGCTTGTACCTTTTTCTGATTTAGTCTCATTTACTGGCAGAGCTATAACTTTAACGGGAGAATTTAATTCAGGAAATGTTTTAGCAGTATAGTCTGCTATCTGAATGGCTCCTGCAACAGTTGAAATAACCAATGCTGTTTTAGCCATAAATTTCCAAAATTTGCCTTTGACCTCATCTGTATCTTTGCCTTCGATGATTTCCTTTGATAGAACAGCTTTACCAAAAGTGGCTTCAACTATATCAACTACTTCAGCAGAGCCAGTAATTTTATACTCTTCTATGGCAATAATTATTTTGCGTAATTGTGAAAGAAAATATTGTTTAATACTCTGAGGTAAGTCTGAATCAATGATTTTATCAATAAGATCTTTAGCTCCATCATAAATGCTCTCTAATTCTGACCTCGGCAAAACAGGTTGAGGACAATTAGTTGATAGCATTCCTGAAGTCATGTGCAGATAATCCAAAATAGGCTCATTTATGTGCTTTATGAATTCATTCCAGCTAGATTCTAAATTACACTTAGAAAAAGCAGTATCCAGATACTTAGTCCAAGACATATATCTTTTTACATCAACATTATCGAGCTTTTTTAATTCAGTTGAGATGTTGTCAACCAATGAAAAAACTTTCCCAATTCGACCGACAAGAACAAAAGAGTTGTCTTCTTCCACGTTTAGTATTCTTGACCAAACTTTTTTACAGTTTTCATTTGGGTTAGCTTCCTTCCCTTCCATTAAAATATTGAGAAGTCGCCCCGCTGAATTGTTTACATCCATTTATTTACCTTACTTTAAATCTATTACAAATACTGATTATGCACATAGCATTTCAGTATTCATGCGAAACACGTTTTTCTATCGCAGCGTTGCTGGTTTTTCTTAATGCTTCATTTTTAACAAACTGGTTAAGTAATTGCCAGTGTTATTAAAATTAAGCACTTTTCGCTTTTTTATGATTATGTTTTAACTGTTTAAACATAAAACTATATGCTTAAGGGATTGAAAGTTAAAACTCGCTTTGCATATTTAAATTACATTGCAGATAATATTCATTAAAAACAATTTAGGTTTGATCGTAACCATCACACTAAACGTAACTTAATCCTTTATGGCGTATGCTAGAAGTCTAAGTGTTTTAAACCATGGCTATGCTGAGATTGGATTTGATAAAGTAAGGTATGATGTGTTCCTTTTATACTTAGTGACTATTACAATGAATAATCACGTTCTACCTTCGCAATACGCGTTGTAAACGCGCTGTACCATTTGTCTTTACCGAGCTTCTGAGCATTTAAGTGCTCTACGTTTTGCTTCCACGATTTAATGGCATCTAGATTTTGCCAGTAAGATACTGTAATACCCAAACTATCACGAACAGACTCCATTCCTAAATACCCTGGTTGTTGCTCAGCAAGCTCCACCATTCTATTCGCCATTTCTTCATAGCCAGCAGTATCGTTAGATAAGGTATTCGTGAAAATCACGGCGTAATAAGGCGGTTTTGGCGTATTCGCTATCATTGTAGTTACTTCCCTCTACTTGGTTCAAAACCATCATAACATGGGATTTTTGTGTTAAACGTATCCCAATTTGCTTTAGAGCTTACAAAGTTATGACTGATTGGACGCTCGTTTATATCGCTATCTAGTAAACCTAAGCGAATACGTAAGCGGCTTGAATCGTCTTTATTCTCGCTATAAATAGGCGAGCCACAACTGCAACAAAAATAGCGAATTCTACCTGGTTTAAATTCAAAGGCACTTAGATGCTGTTTGCCTTCTATGAGGTTAAAACCATCTCGTTGAATAAAGCCATTGGTTGCGTAGGCTGTACCAGAATTCTTACGGCATAAAGAGCAATGACAATGAATAATTGACTCTATGCCACCAGCAATAGTTACTTTTACTTTGCCGCACAAACAACTTCCTTGATACATAGTCCCTCTCAGGTTTAAAGATTAATAACCGCGATGCTTCCAAAATTCAGTGGCAGTGCCTTCGGCTTCCTTTAATAAATTAAAGGATTTATCGGCAATTATATGGCCATTTAACTCAATAGTCATGCGCCAAATACCAACTTTATTATCAACAGGTGCCCATATCGTATCACCTAAGTAAAACTGCCAATCGTTTGTTTTAACGTACTGTTCGCCCTCAAATGGTGGCATGATCTCGCCATCTTCATCGGGGATATCTGGGTGGTAAACGCAAAATTTTATTTTTTGTCCTTTGGCCTTTTTAATATTAATAATAAAGCCAAATTCAATATCTAACTGTGCAGGAACGTCTGTTGTAAACTCGGTGATTTGAGGCAGGTCTTTTTCTTTTGCATCCCAATGACTGTAAATGCCGTAACTTTCAATACTGGTAATTGCTTTGGCTTTTGCCATAGTTGCTTGGCGCTCCTTTTTATAAATGAGGCGCTATTTTATAGTAGCAGCTCTAACAGAACAAGATTGTACTATTATAGTAACTAGTTAACGTACTTCACCCAGTGAAGGCCGTGATGTTGAAAACCGCATTTTGTTAAAAGCTTAATACTGGCGCTGTTATTTGGATTAACTAAAGCGACCACACTGTTTAGTGGTGCCGTTACAAAGGTAGCCAGTTTTTCAAATAGCATATCTAATACCTTTTGCATTATTCCTTTGCCAAAGTATTGCGATGCCAATTCAAATCCCAACATGCCCTGCCCGTCAATTATGTTAAATAAGCCCACGCTACCAATAACTTGCCCACTACTTCGTAAAACAATAACTAAACGAATGCCTTGTTGATTATAAAAACGTTCTATGTCGCCTTGAATAAAGTCATACACGTCACCTTTCGTTATATCAGTGTCGTAATCATTAAACGTTTGTACTTGCGGATCTTTTAAAATATCCCATATCGCTTGGCAATCTTTATGACGAATTGGGCGTAAGTCAAAGGCTAAGTCATCGTGGCTAGACACGTTAATTTCTTCTTTTTGCTTTATGAGCTGGCATTATTGTCTTACTATAAACGCAATTTCAAGCAATTAGATTAAGTTCGATGAGTGAAGAATTTAAAGTAATTCAACCTACCACTACAGTTTACTGTAAAGAACGTGGCGAAGGCTGGACCTTAACAGGTATCACCAGTATTGATGAACACACTTCAGTGATGTTCGATGGCGTAAGGTATACCTTACCAGCCCGTGAAATTGTTGAGGTATTATTGCCACAACAACTCGAGCGAGAGAAAAACCAACAATAAAAAAAGCCAGCATCAAGCTGGCTTTTTCGTGTTTAAGATTAACGTAATGCGTTAATACGCTCATCAAGAGGTGGGTGCGATGAGAATAACTCGGCAACACCTTTACCGCTTGCAATACCAAACGCCATCATTGAACCTTCTAGTTGTGATGGGTGGTTTTGTTTTAAACGCTCAAGGGCGCTACGCATTTTATCTGCACCTACTAATTTAGCTGCACCGGCATCCGCAGAGAATTCGCGTTTACGGCTATAGTAAGCAACAATCACACTCGCTAGCACACCAAATAGCACTTGGAAAATCATATCGAACAAGAAGTAAGTCCAGCTACTACCGCCCTCTTCTTCATCACTATTTAGGAAATTATCAACAATACCTGCCAATACTTTCGCCATAAAGATAACAAAGGTATTCACTACACCTTGGATAAGTGTCAACGTTACCATGTCACCATTTGCAATGTGAGATACCTCATGAGCCAATACCGCCTCCGCTTGATCTTGGTTCATATTGTGTAATAAACCTGTGCTCACAGCTACCAGCGAGTTGTTCTTACTTGGGCCTGTCGCAAACGCGTTCATTTCAGGGCTATCGTAAATAGCCACTTCAGGCATCGCGATACCTGCTTTTTTCGCTTGCGCTGCTACCGTCGAAACTAACCATTGTTCTGTTTCAGAACGAGGTTGTTCAATCACATGTGCACCGGTTGATTTTTTTGCCATCCATTTCGACATAAATAACGAAATAAACGAGCCACCAAAACCAAATACGGTCGAAATAACTAAAATGCCGCCTAGACTGCGATGGCTAATACCCAGTACGCTCATCACAATAGACAACACAATACCTAACACTAGCATTACCGCTAAGTTAGTCAGTAGAAACAAAAATACACGCTTCATAAAAACCTCAGAATAAACATACCAATTGTATTAACTAACGACATGGTTAAAAATCGTTAGTTAATAAAATTATCTGGGTGTTCTACCAACTCAGTTTAGGGCTTATGCAATTGGTTGCAAGGAACTAATTGCAACCAATTGTGACAGAGTATGTCAAAAGTAACAACTCAATTATTATGGGTTGATAGATAAAATTTCAAGTAAGGTTTTGTAAATTTTTAATTTAGGTGTGCCGTCTGTATACGGACTAATCGCCAAAAGCGGGAAAGGTAATGCGGATTTTAGTGTTTCTAAATTGGCGTCTTGTTCACGCATATTTGGGTCTACATGATTTGCAATCCAACCCACACAATTTACACCGAGCGCTTTAAAATGAGCTGCTGTCAGTAAAGCATGATTTAGGCATCCTAGTTTCATACCCACGACTAAAATCACATCAAGCTGCTGTGATTTAACCCAATCACTGAGCAAATCAGTTTCGTTGATAGGTAAACACCAACCGCCTGCACCTTCTGTAAGAATATAATCGGTATTGAGTGCTTTTACATTCGCATAAGCAGCATCGAGCTTGTCAAATGTTAGTCTGTCGCCTACTTGGGCAGCTGCAATATGCGGTGCAATGGGTGGCTCATAGGTAAAGGGGTTAACAATGTTGTATTTAACACCAATTGATGAGCTTTCCATTAAGGTTAATGCATCATCATTGACTAGCTGCCCAAATGCTTCTTCGGCACCTGCTGCAATGGGTTTAAATCCAACCGCACGCTGTTTATGTTGTGCTAGTAAGTTTAATAATAAACTGGTGACATGGGTTTTTCCGGCATCGGTGTCTGTACCCGTGATAAAAAATTCTTTCATTTTTCAGTTAATTCTATTTTTCTAGTTCTAAAAGGACAACTTGATAGCTCACTCTAGCATGCCCATCAACCAGAGGGTATGCTTTACAAACACTATTAAGTGCCTGCCTTGTTAATAACCCTTGGCGTTTTTGCTTAGTTTGCAATGAAGTAGCACCAATCGCTTTTATCGAGCGCAGTGCTTCTAAGGGAGAGTTATAGGCATCTATATAACATCTATCGGCTGCAAAATTCAGTTTAAACCCCGCCAATTTTGCATACTCAATAATGTGACTAGCACAATGAAACTGATTAATATGGTTTTGCTCGTCTAAACAAGCAAAAGCCTGTTTGATCTCTTTGAGCGATCCATCTACCACGCAGCTTAAATAAACCTTACCACCTGCTTTTAGGGAATAAAAAAGATTTTTAAATAGTGCCTCTAAGTCAGCAGACCATTGCATTGCAAAATTACTAAACACACAATCAAGGGAGTTTTGCTGTAATGGTAGGTTATCCATATCAGCACATACTTTTAAACAACGCGGGTTTTGCTCTGTGCTTAGCATGGAATGACTTAAATCCATTGCCAATACAGTATCAAAATGTGTATTGAGTAATGCTGTGTTAACTAAAGGTCCAGCCCCTAAATCAAGGCAAGTACCCTGCTGATGTTTACTTGCCATCATTTTAAATAAGTGCGCAGCCGCTTGTTTTTGAACATTAGCATGGCTCGCGTAATTTGCTGCCGCTTTAGAGAACTTAGTTTGTGTTGTTAGCTTATTACTGTGTTGAAAGCTTAAAGGCGCTTGCAGTTGAACACTCATAAACACTCCACTAGCGAATCAACCAGCTGTTTTATATCGTCAGTTTGATGCGCGCTACTTAGGGTTACCCTAAGTCGTGCCGTATTAAAAGGCACCGTGGGCGGTCTAATAGCGGTTAACCACACACCTTTCTCTTTAAGCTTATTAGCAACGGCAAGCGTGTGTTCTGCATCGCCAAATACCAAAGGCTGAATTGCCGTTGTTGATTCCATTAATGCTAAGTTATGCTCTTTGGCAAGCGCTCTAAAGTAGGCAATATTCTCTGAAAGCTGAGCGCGTCTCTTATCCGCCTTTAATAACTTTTCGAGTCGCTCTAGAGTACAACTTGCCATCAGTGGTGACATCGCCGTTGAATAAATGTATTCGCGATTAAACTGCAGCATGTAATCAATCAGTTGCTTTGATGCAAGCAGGCAAGCACCACTACTAGCTAGTGCTTTGCCAAAGGTGATGATCAGTAAATCAGGTTTGATTGCCTCACAACTGCCTAAACCTTGCTCGCCCAATACGCCAAAGCCATGGGCATCGTCAATCATCAGCCACGCGTTGTATTGTTTAGCGAGTTTACAGAGTGCTTCAATGGGGGCTTGATCGCCATCCATCGAAAACACCCCTTCGCTCACTATGAGCTTGTGCTTTGCTTTTGACTTTTGTAACCGAGATTCTAAATGCTTAAGGTCGTTATGATTAAACCGCACCATGGCAGCGGCAGAATGAAGTCCGCCATCAATTAAGCTGGCATGATTGAGCTTATCTTGGAATATTGCCGATGATTGCGCCACGGTTTTATCTTGAAACAATGCTTTTAATACGCTGCTATTAGCACTAAATCCGCTATTAAATAACATGGCGCTTTCATAGTCTAATAACTCGCATAAACGCTGCTCAAGCGTTTGCTGCGCTTGATTATAACCATTTACTAGCGCTGAACTGTGGCTACCTAGTTGCTGCGCTTGTATTTCAATAAAATCATCCGCAAAGCCAAGGTAGTCATTACTGGCAAAATTTAAATACTGTTTGCCTGCAACCTGAATAAAGCGCCCGCTTGATTGCTCAACAAGTTGACGCTTTCTCAGTAATGCATCTGCTTGTCGCTCAACAAGATGCTCGGCAATAAAATCAAAAGGCATTTAATCGCTACGCTTCGTAAAATAATTCAGATGTTGCTTTATCGGCAACCTTTGATGAAAGCGATGCTTCTACTGCTTCATCTGAGTAATCTTCACGTGTTTCTGGATTCATGCCTAATTTTTTAATCAGCATCATATCTGCGTCTGCTTCAGGGTTTTCTGTAGTCAGTAGTTTATCACCGTAGAAAATTGAATTAGCACCAGCAAAGAAACACATAGATTGCATCTGTTCGTTCATCGCCGTACGGCCTGCTGATAAACGAACATAGCTTTTCGGCATCATAATACGTGCAACTGCGATAGTACGAATAAACTCAAAATGATCTAAGTCTTCGACATCTTCAAGTGGCGTACCTTTAACCTTAACCAACATATTAATTGGTACACTTTCTGGCTGCTGCGGTAAATTAGCTAATTGCATTAATAAACCAAAACGGTCAGCAGCTTGCTCACCCATACCTACAATACCGCCAGAGCATACTTTCATGCCGGCATCGCGCACGTTATCAATGGTATTTAAACGGTCTTGGTAAGTACGTGTTGTAATGATCTGTTGGTAATACTCAGGTGATGTATCTAGGTTATGGTTGTAGTAATCAAGACCCGCGTTTTTTAATGCATGAGCTTTGTCATTATCTAGCATGCCAAGGGTCATACAGGTCTCAAGCCCAAGCTCTTTCACTTCTTTGACCATTTTTTCGATGTATGGCATGTCACGTTCTTTCGGATCAGACCACGCAGCGCCCATACAAAAACGAGTTGCGCCTTTTTCTTTGGCAACACGCGCTTGCTCAACCACTTTTTCTACTTCCATTAAGCGTTCACGCTCTAGATCAGTTTTATAATGACCTGACTGAGGGCAATATTTGCAATCTTCTGGGCAAGCACCGGTTTTAATCGATAATAAAGTAGAAATTTGTACTTCATTTGGATTGAAGTTTTCACGATGTACGCTGGCCGCTTTAAATAACAAATCATTGAACGGCATTTCAAATAATGCTTTTACTTCTTGGTGAGTCCAATCGTGACGGACAACTGCGTGCTCCATAATAGTCTCTTTTTTTAAATTATTGGGACGGTTAGATTGGCTTAGTCTACGACTTGACGTAACATTGTCAACGAATCGAAGCGATATAAAGTTTACATATGATTAATAAACAACCAATAGATTTAGATTTTGATCGTGAGCATATTTGGCATCCTTATACTTCTATGACTGAGCCCCTTCCCGTGTACCCAGTCAGTCATGCCAATGCAAATCGTATTTTCTTAGCAACAGGCGAAAGCCTAATAGATGGTATGGCCTCTTGGTGGAGTGCTATCCATGGTTACTGCCATCCTGTTTTAAATGAAGCGATCACCAAGCAAGTTAGCAAAATGAGCCATGTCATGTTTGGTGGCCTAACTCATGAACCCGCTGTTGAGCTGTGTAAAAAGCTAGTCAGTATCACACCTAAGTCTCTCGATAAGGTGTTCTTGGCCGACAGTGGCTCTGTGAGTGTTGAAGTTGCCATTAAAATGGCCTTGCAGTACTGGTTAAGCCAAGGTTATACCGGCAAACAAAAACTAATGACACCGCTTAAGGGCTACCATGGCGATACATTTGCCGCCATGAGCGTTTGCGACCCAGTTAATTCAATGCACAGCATGTACTCAGGCTTTTTACCTGAACATGTTTTTGTGCCTGCGCCGAGTGCTAAATTTAATGGCGAGTTTAGTCCTGCAGAAGCTGATACCCTTGAGAGCTATTTTGCTGCCCATCATCAAGATGTTGCTGCATTTATCATTGAACCCATAGTGCAAAATGCTGGGGGCATGAATTTTTATCATCCTGATTACTTAAAGCACCTGCGCATTCTGTGTGATAAGTATGATGTTTTACTTATTTGTGACGAAATCGCCACAGGCTTTGGCCGCACCGGCACCTTGTTTGCTGTTGAACACGCCAATATAGAGCCTGATATTTTATGTATTGGCAAAGCATTAACGGGTGGCATGATGACGTTATCAGCAACATTAACCACCAGCAAAGTCGCTGTTGGTATCAGTGAAGGTGAAGCAGGCGTATTAATGCATGGCCCAACGTTTATGGGTAACCCGCTTGCGTGTGCCACGGCCTGCGCAAGTATTGATTTACTGTTAGAGCAGCCTTGGCAAGAACAAATTAAATATATAAATGATGTACTAACTACGCATCTTGCTAAGTGTAAGCAGCTCGATGCGGTCGTTGATGTGCGAACATTGGGGGCAATTGGCGTTGTAGAGCTTAATCGAAGTGTAGATGTAGCAAAAATTCAACACTTTTTTATAGAGCAAGGTGTGTGGATCCGCCCGTTTGGTAAATTAATTTACTTGATGCCGCCTTACATAAGCGACGAACAAAGCTTAACTAAGTTATGCAATGCTATTTATGCAGCCATTGAACAACAGGCGTATTGATTAGACATTAAAAAAGGAAGCGAACGCTTCCTTTTCCTTTAAACTTTACCATTCAAACATATAAGCCATTTTACTGATCATTCTAAGCGGTACTTTATGTTCACAGCGCTTCGCGTAAAGATGCTGCAATGATTTATCTTTAATTTCACCCACGATCACTTCTTTTACTTGATAACCCAATGCAGTAGCCGCTTGTGCGTAAGCGATAAATTCCCACTTTTTGATATTGGTGTTATCGACAATCACTAACGGGATTTCTTCAGCTAGCGCATTAATAAAACGGGCTAGGTTTAGGTTATGGTATTCAGGTAACTTGTACTTATCAAATTGATACACACCTTCGCTATTGTAAAAATAATCATCTGTTGCGCACACTACATACTCACTTTCATTACCTGCTACCAGCTCATCAGCAAGGCTTTGTGCGTAATATGATTTACCTGAACCGGGTAAGCCGCGAAGAATAAAAACTTGTTTCATAGCACCTGTTATACAAATTAATTAAAGACTAAAGGACCAATATCCTATTGAGAACTGTTAATAATGCCACAAAATAACCAATTAGCGCAGCGAGAATTTAAATAAACGCAAAATTTACGCAAATATTGCTGCTATTTTATCCAAATTAAGAAAAACTACTAAAGAGTATGCCTGAAATGTTTTTTTATTTGATTTACGAGGGTAAGATAGTCGATTCAAGTGCAATGCACAGCATATTAAATATTAGGCAACTTATATCATTGGAGTGAAGATGAGCCATTTAGCGATTTCAGAGCTATTAAAAGGCAAGGTTGCGGTAGACAGCCAAGTAACAGTAAAAGGCTGGATCCGTACACGCCGCGATTCAAAAGCAGGAATTTCATTTTTAGCCGTTCATGACGGTTCGTGTTTTGATCCTATTCAAGCGGTAGTACCTAATTCACTTAATAATTATGATGAAGTTACACGTTTAACAGCAGGCTGTTCTGTATCGATTACGGGTGTACTGGTTAAATCAGAAGGCCAAGGTCAATCTTTCGAAATTCAAGCCAACACTGTTGAAGTATTAGGTTGGGTAGAAAACCCAGATAGCTACCCTATGTCTGCTAAGCGTCACAGCATTGAGTATTTACGCGAACACGCGCACCTTCGCCCTCGCACTAATATCATGGGCGCGGTAACACGTGTACGTAACTGCTTGGCTCAAGCTATTCACCGTTTTTATCACGAGCAAGGTTTCTACTGGATCAGCACACCAATCATCACAGCAAGTGACTGTGAAGGCGCCGGTGAAATGTTCCGCGTATCTACATTAGATATGCAAAACTTGCCGCGCACAGACAAAGGTGACATCGATTACAGTGAAGATTTCTTCGGTAAAGAAGCGTTCTTAACAGTATCTGGTCAATTAAATGGTGAGACATATGCCTCAGCAATGTCAAAAATCTATACCTTTGGCCCTACTTTCCGTGCTGAGAACTCAAATACGTCTCGTCACTTAGCAGAGTTTTGGATGGTAGAACCTGAAGTTGCATTCGCAGATTTAGAAGATATCGCAAAACTTGCAGAAAACATGCTGAAATATGTTTTCAATGCAGTATTAACTGAGCGTCGTGACGATATGGAATTCTTTGCACAGCGTGTTGAGAAAACAGCTATCTCTCGTTTAGAAGAGTTCGTGACTAAAGATTTCGCACAAGTTGATTACACTGATGCTATCGAAATCTTAAAAGCATGTGGCAAGAAATTCGAGTTCCCTGTTGAATGGGGTGTAGATTTACAATCTGAGCACGAGCGTTACCTTGCTGAAGAGCACTTTAACGCGCCAGTTGTTATCAAAAACTACCCGCGTGATATTAAAGCGTTCTACATGCGTCAAAACGAAGACGGCAAAACAGTCGCTGCAATGGACGTAGTTGCACCTGGTATTGGTGAGATCATCGGTGGTTCTCAACGTGAAGAACGTCTAGATGTATTAGATAAACGTCTAGAAGAAATGGGCTTAGATAAAGAAGACTACAGCTGGTACCGTGACCTACGTAAATACGGAACTGTGCCACATTCTGGTTTTGGTCTAGGCTTTGAGCGTTTAGTTGCTTATGTAACAGGTATGGGCAACGTTCGTGACGTTATCGCCTTCCCACGCACTAAAGGTAGTGCAACTTACTAATTTTAGTCATTATAGAAACCAGCCTATTGGCTGGTTTTTTTATGCCTAAAAATCATTATAAAACAATTCATTCTAGAAATTTTTAGTTAATATTCTATAGTCATAAGACCTGCCAAAAAAGGATCTATTATTGGTTATGTTCATTCGCTCACTAAAAGTACTCACACTGACTTTCGTTTTCCTAGGTAAGTCTAGCTTCGCACTTGATGAAGATATTAATACAAAACCTATTTTAATTGCGGGTTCAACATCTGTGACCGAGTTACTAATCCCGCTTAAAGATGATATAAGCCTCGCTTTAGACAATACATTGCAGATAAGACCGATGGGCAGTGACAAAGGTGTAAAAGCGATTGCTGAGGGTATTATCGACATAGGTACAACATCACGGTACCTAACGAAACAAGAGCAAGAACAATGGCCTCATTTAAGGCAGATAATCATAGCGCAAGATGCGTTAACATTTATAGTTAACAGCGAACTAAATATTAAAAATTTGAGTATCACCACTCTCAAAAATATTTATCAAGGTAAAATAACTAAATGGTCAGACGCCTCTCAGTTAACGCCTGAATTAAGTAATAAAAATGATGAAATACTGCTTTTTAGTAAAGCGACTCATCATGGCAGCTTCGATGTGTTTTTAGAATTTTTAGAACTGGACTATATCAAAGACCCTGAAAGCAACTTTATACGACTCAAAAATGCGGGTAATAGCGGTTTATTTTCAAATCAAAAAGTCGAACTGTATAACCAATTTAATCAAGCTCTTGGTATAGTTCAGCGTATTCCTAATGCGATTGCCTATGACTCGTATGGCGCCATTAGTAACCTCGAGAATGATCGCCGCATCAATAAAGTAACGACTCTATCGATAAATGGCGTTAAACCTAATTTGCAAACCATAAGTGATGGCGAGTATGCGTTTGTACGACCGCTCATTTTAATTGTAAACACACAGTCTCCTCGCTCTAAGGAGATAGGTGTGAAACTTACTGCATTACTTAAATCGCAAAAACTAAAAGATAAAATACGTGAACATGGTTACCTACCCGTTCAGTTTTAGCCTCAAAAAATAAAAAAAGCTGTGCACCTAAGTGCAACAGCTTTTAACAACCAGAATCGTTATGAGTTACAGAGCGGTTTCTAGCTCTGGTAACACATCAAATAGATCAGCAACTAAACCATAGTCAGCGACTTGGAAAATTGGCGCATCAGGATCTTTATTGATGGCAACAATCACTTTTGAGTCTTTCATACCCGCTAAGTGTTGAATTGCACCACTAATACCCACAGCAATATATAAATCTGGGGCAACAATTTTACCGGTTTGACCGACTTGCATATCGTTCGGTACAAAGCCCGCATCAACAGCAGCACGTGAAGCGCCAATGGCTGCGCCAAGTTTGTCGGCAATACCATTTAGTAGTGCAAAGTTTTCACCATTTTGCATACCGCGGCCACCTGAAATAACCACAGGTGCTGCCGTTAGCTCAGGGCGCTCTGATTCAGTTTGTTCTTCTGATACAAACTCACTCAAGCCAACTGAACCTTTACCTGTAACACTTGTTACAGAAACTGGTGCTTGCTCTGATGCAACATCAAAGCTACTTGCACGAACAGTAATCACCTTTTTGCTATCCAATGATTTAACTGTCGCAATTGCATTACCCGCATAAATAGGACGCTTAAAGGTATCTGCATCAATTACGTCAATGATTTCTGAGATTTGTGCAACATCTAACAGTGCCGCAACACGTGGCATAAAGTTTTTACCGGTTGTTGTAGCGCTCGCGACAATGTGTGAATAGTTATCTGCTAAAGATAAAACCAGATCCGCTAGGTTTTCTGCAAGCTGATGAGCATAAGCTGCATCATCGGCAATCAGTACATTGCTCACACCTGCAATTGATGCCGCTTGCTCGCTCATTGCAGATAAGTTTTCGCCTGCTAGTAATAAATCTACATCAAAGCCTAGTTTAACAGCAGCAGTAATCGTTTTATTGGTTTCAGGCTTTAGAACACCTTTATCGTGTTCGGCTATCACTAATGTTTTCATTTAGATCACCTTCGCTTCTGTTTTTAACTTTTCTACCAATGTTGCTACATCTTCTACAATGATGCCGCCACTGCGCTTTTCTGGCTCATTTACTTCTACCAGCTGCACGCGAGGCGCAAGGTCTACACCTAGACTATCAGCAGCAATTACATCAAGTGGTTTACGTTTTGCCTTCATAATGTTTGGCAATGAAGCGTAGCGTGGCTCATTTAAACGTAAGTCTGTGGTTACGATAGCAGGTAGTTTAAGAGCAACTGTTTGTAAACCTCCGTCTACTTCACGCGTTACATTGACTGTACCCGCTTGTACACCCACTTTAGATGCAAACGTACCTTGGCCACGACCCGTTAAAGCAGCAAGCATTTGACCGGTTTGATTGTTGTCAGAGTCAATCGATTGTTTACCTAAAATAACCAGCTCAGGTGATTCTTGCTCTACAATTTTGCTCAGTAATTTTGCAACATGTAAAGACTCAAGTTTTTCTTCTGTTTCAATATGAATGGCTTTATCAGCACCGAGTGCTAAGGCTGTACGCAATTGCTCTTGAGATGATTTATTACCAATAGTCACAGCAACAACCTCAGTGGCCGTCCCTGCTTCTTTTAAACGAATAGCTTCTTCAATTGCAATTTCACAAAACGGGTTCATCGCCATTTTTACATTAGCTAGATCAACATCCGTTTTGTCGGCTTTAACGCGTGCTTTGACGTTGTAGTCAATTACTCTTTTAATTGGAACAAGGACTTTCATCGTGACTCCATCAATTGTGTGTTCTCAAAGTTGACCTACACGTCAACTTATTTATTTTATGAATTCAGACTACTTCCTGTTGACGTAAACGTCAACCTAAAATAACCTTAAAGTATTCACAGCCTGTAACGTTTCATTTGCAAGTATGAAATAAGGTTCTTTACAGCAGGTCCGTCACCGAGAAGAGGTTTATATGGTCGAACGCGAAGTCATGGAATTTGATGTAGTCATCGTAGGCGCAGGCCCAGCAGGTTTATCAACTGCAATTAGATTGGCTCAACAAGCACAAGAAAAACAACAAGAATTAATGATCTGTGTGGTAGAAAAAGGCTCTGAGGTGGGCGCACACATTTTATCGGGCGCGGTTTTTGAAACCAAAGCGCTGGATGAGTTATTACCCGATTGGCAATCATTAGGTGCTCCGGTTACCACTAAAGTAACGCAAGATGATATTTACTGGTTCAATAACAGTGAAAAAGCCACCAGCATCCCCCACTTTGCTAGCCCTAAAACATTCCATAACGAAGGCAATTACATTGTTTCTATGGGTAATGTGTGCCGTTTTTTAGCTGAACAAGCGGAAAACCTAGGGGTAGAAATCTTCCCAGGCTTTAGTGCGCACTCATTAATTATTGAAGACGAGACCGTAAAAGGCATTATCACTGGCGATATGGGTCTTGATAAAGATGGCAATGAAAAAGATGGTTACATGCCAGGTATGGAGCTAAGAGCCAAATACACGGTATTTGCTGAAGGCTGCCGTGGCCATTTAGGTAAAGAGCTAATCAAACACTTTGCCCTTGATAAAGATGCGTCACCACAGCATTACGGTTTAGGTTTCAAAGAAATTTGGCAAATCGACCCGAGTAAACACAAAGAAGGCACAGTAGTTCATGGCACTGGTTGGCCTTTAACCGGTGATACCAGTGGTGGTGCATTTATGTATCACAGCGACAACAATCAAGTAGTTGTAGGTTTAATAGTTGATCTTAACTACTCAAACCCACATTTAAGCCCGTTTGATGAGTTTCAGCGTATGAAACATCACCCCGTTTTTAAAGATGTTTTAGAGGGCGGTGAACGTATAGCCTATGGTGCAAGAGCCATCGCTAAAGGTGGCCTGCGCTCATTACCAAAAATGCACTTCCCGGGTGGATTGCTTGTTGGTTGTGATGCTGGCACATTGAACTTCGCTAAGATCAAAGGTAACCATACTGCAATGAAATCGGGCATGGTGGCTGCTGATGTGATCATTGCAGCCCTTGGCGACGGTAAAGAAAATGCCGATTTAGCTGAATATAAATCAGCCTTTGAACAGAGCTGGGCGTACAAAGAGCTCTATCAATCGCGTAACTTTGGCCCTGTTATGCACAAACTCGGTAAGTTCTTAGGGGGGGCTTATAACACTCTCGATCAAAATCTATTTGGTGGCAGCTTACCGTTTAATTTTGAAGACAACATGCCAGATCATGCCACATTAATTGCAGTTGATCAGGCCGAAAAAATCGATTACCCGAAAGCAGACGGCAAGCTTAGCTTCGATAAACTTTCATCGGTGTTTTTATCAAATACCAATCATGAAGAATCGCAGCCATGCCATTTAAAGCTAAAAGATAACTCGATTCCAATTAAAGTTAATTTGCCGCAATTTGATGAACCAGCACAACGCTACTGCCCTGCTGGCGTTTACGAAGTACAAGAGGTTGAAGGTGAGAAAGAGTTTGTGATCAACTCACAAAACTGTGTGCACTGTAAAACGTGTGACATAAAAGACCCAAGCCAAAACATTACATGGGTAACACCTGAAGGGGCTGGCGGACCAAACTACCCTAACATGTAATAACGCACGTTACTCATTTAATTAAAATTTATCCTAAATTGCAGGGGCTTCGGCCCCTTTTTTAGGCTATGCTGAAATTGTCGTGTTTAAAATAGTGAGCAAAATATGCCGTCTTCAAGTGTAACCTTTCGTTTTTTAGCTGAACCTACCGATGTCAATTTTGGCGGTAAAGTTCATGGTGGTGTAGTAATGAAGTGGATTGACCAAGCTGGTTATGCCTGTGCTGCAGGTTGGAGTGGTCATTACTGCGTTACTGTATCTGTTGCGGGTGTAAAGTTTCAGCGCCCTATTTTGGTTGGTCAAATTGTCGAAGTGAAAGCCAGTATTGCCCACACAGGTAAAACCAGCATGCAAATCTTTATTCAAGTACGCTGCGGCGACCCAAAAACACAAAATCTCGTTGAAACCAATCATTGTGTAATTAGTTTTATTGCCATGGATGAAGCAGGTTACCCAATCGAGGTGCCTACTTACACTGCAGTTACTGATGAAGAAAAGAAAATCGAGAACTATGCAATAAAAATGAAAGAAATAGCCATAGAAACAGAAACATTGCTACAAAAAGCATAATTTGGCCCAGCTTGGTATTTTTAAACTGTACCTAGTAACTTCTACAGGGCAGCCTGAAATTGTTACGAGCGCCAAACTGAACACTTGGTTACAGTATCAACAAACTGAACAAAAAATCATTCATTTAGGCCTAAAAACAATGCTTTAGGCCTAAATAACAGTCTGGCACGGTCACTGCAATACTCCTTGGGAATGAAGCGAAACATTCGTTTATTTATTTTATAAAGGAGCTATTAAATGATTAAAGCAATCTCAATTTCTGCAATTTCTCTAGCACTACTAGGTTTCAACAATGCTGCACATGCAGATATTACCGAGATGGATTCACCACGTATTTATACTGGTATTGGTTATGGCCAATATTCATTTGAATTTGAAGACAGTGAAAACGACACTGACTTTGATGACGATTCACAAATGCTAAAAGGTTATGTTGGTACCCAATTCAATAAATACTTAAGCCTTGAACTTGCGTACCAAAATTTCGACGAAGCAAGCGATATTGATTCTAAAGTTGAGCTTGATGGTATCTCACTAGCTGCCCGTTTAGCGGCACCAATCACCGATAGCTTTGCTGTTTACGCAAAAGGTGGCTGGCTTGAATGGGATGCAGAAGTAGAGCAAGATTTAGGCGAACTTGGTAGCATTAGTGCCGATACTGACGGTGGCGATGTGTTTTATGGTGCAGGTATTGAGTATGCTTTCACAACAAACATGCAAGTACGTTTAGAGTATGAACGTTACGAATTAGAAGATGACATTGACCCAGATATGGATGTAGCGTCTGTATCATTCCAATACATGTTCTAATTTAGACCTAGCAGTCTAAATATTTAAAAGGCAGTCTCGACTGCCTTTTTTTGCGCTTACATGTAATGCATGTAAAATGTCGGCAGATTTTCTTAACAACAATGCACAATGAGCGAATACCAATTAACTGCCGTCGGCCATATTCAATCTCCTTATAAACAAAAGTTTGCCATACCTCGTCAACCTCGCTTGGTTCCTGAGGCTAAAGCTAAGCTGGTATTCAGTAGCGATTTCAATCGCGAAGAGTTTGTACGTGGTCTCGATGAATTTAGCCATATTTGGTTATTATTTAGATTTCATGAAACCGCTGATAAGGGGTATTCAGCGATGGTGAGGCCCCCTCGCCTTGGCGGTAATGAACGAAAAGGTGTATTTGCAACACGTGCTACCTTTCGCCCTAATGCCATTGGCATGAGTGCTGTAAAACTTGAAGGCATTGAATATAAAAATGGTCAGTTATGTCTGTTACTCTCTGGTATTGATTTACTTGACGGCACACCGATTTTGGATATTAAGCCTTATTTACCCTATTCAGATGCCATGACGGATGCCACCGCTGGTTTTGCCGATACCCGACCAGAAACCGATATGAGTGTCGAGTTTAGCGAAGAAGCCCTTGCGTTTATCGAAAAACAGACCGAACAACCTGAATTAAAAGCGTTTATAAGCAATGTATTAAAGCAAGATCCTCGCCCTGCTTATAAAAAGCAACGTGACTCAGAACAAAGCTACGGCATGACCTTATATGATTTTAATATTAGGTGGCATGTTCAGGACAATCATAATACAGTGACCAGCATTGAAAAATGCTAGTTTTTTTGCACTTTTTTTAACACATAGCGCTTTAGTGTCAGTGCGTCCACTGGTAAACTTGGCGACTTGTTATTACTCAAACGTCTTGAGTAAACGATAATAATTTTAACACTACTTGGAATAGAGATGCGTACCAGTCAATATATACTCGCAACACTTAAAGAAACTCCGTCTGATGCAGAAATTGTTTCTCATCAATTAATGCTACGAGCAGGCATGATCCGCCGCGTTGCGTCGGGTTTGTATACATGGTTGCCCTCTGGTCTACGCGTACTTAAAAAAGTAGAAAACATTGTACGTGAAGAAATGGATAAAGCAGGCGCTATCGAAATGTTAATGCCTATTATCCAACCAGCTGACCTTTGGGAAGAGTCTGGTCGTTGGGAGCAATTTGGTCCTGAATTACTGCGCATCAATGACCGTCATAACCGTCCATTTGCCCTTGGTCCAACACACGAAGAAGTGATCACTGATTTTGTGCGCAAAGAAGTGAGCTCTTATAAGCAATTACCACTGACTCTTTATCAAGTACAAACTAAAGTACGTGACGAAGTTCGCCCTCGTTTTGGTGTAATGCGTGCCCGTGAATTCACTATGAAAGATGCTTACTCTTTCCACTTAAGTGATGAGTGTTTAGAGCAGACATACCAAGTAATGCACAAAGCATACTGCAACATTTTTGAACGCCTTGGTCTTGATTACCGCCCTGTTATCGCCGACACAGGTTCTATCGGTGGTAGCGTATCACACGAGTTCCATGTACTTGCAGAATCAGGTGAAGATGCAATCGCATTTAGTGATGCAAGTGATTACGCTGCAAACATCGAGAAAGCAGAAGCGCTCGCGCCAACTGAAGAGCGCCCAGCAGCAACTAAAGAGTTAAAAGCATTCCCAACGCCTGATGCAAAAACCATAGCTGAGCTTAAACAGCACTACAGTGTTAAACCTCATCGCGGCGTTAAAACACTTATCGTGTATGGCGCACCAGATGAAAACGAACAACGTGGTTTAGTTGCCCTTGTATTACGTGGCGACCATGATCTAAACGAGTTAAAAGCTGAGAAACACCCGCTTGTAGACTCACCGCTTGAAATGGCAAAAGAAGAAGACATCGTTGCTGCTATTGGCGCAAAACCTGGCTCATTAGGTCCAGTAGGCCTTAAAATGCCAATTATTGTTGACCGTTCAGCTAACATAATGGCTGATTTTGTTGCGGGTGCGAATAAAGACGGCGAACACTACAGCGGCATTAACTGGGATCGCGATGTAGAAAACTACGAAGTTGCTGATATTCGTAACATCGTTGAAGGCGACCCAAGCCCTTGTGGTCAAGGGTCACTGCAAATTAAACGTGGTATTGAAGTTGGTCACATTTTCCAACTAGGTACTAAGTACTCAGAAGCAATGAAAGCAGGCGTTCTGAGTGAATCAGGTAAAAACCAAGTCATGACGATGGGTTGTTACGGTATTGGTGTTTCACGTATCGTGGCTGCTGCCATTGAGCAAAATAACGACCAATACGGCATTAAATGGCCGCAACCTATCGCGCCATTTGATTTAGCGATCGTACCGATGAACATGCATAAGTCTCACCGTATTCCTGATATTGCAGATAACCTTTACAAGGGTTTAAAAAATGCAGGTTTAGATGTGTTATTTGATGACCGTAAAGAGCGCCCTGGTGTAATGTTTAACGATATGGAACTTCTAGGTGTACCTTTCACACTCGTTATCGGTGAGCGTAATCTTGATGAAAATAAGGTTGAGCTTAAAAACCGCCGTACAGGTGAAAAGCTAATGCTTGATTTAGATAGTGCTGCTTCCGAAATTGCCGCACTCGTTAAAGGCTAATTAAGCCAATCATTTATAAAAAAACCGCTTCGGCGGTTTTTTTATTTTTATCAATTGTCATAGATGTTTCGCTAAAGCGTCTTTTAACTGTCATTGATTCTGCCTAGCATTTACTTTATTACACCATGAGTAAATGCCATGAATAACACCACTTGCAGTAATAAAACCCACTATCCTGCCGTTTGGATTTCCGACGTTCACTTAGGTTACAAAGACTGCCAAGCGCAGTACTTACTAGACTTTTTAAATGCCATTGAATGCGATGTACTGTATTTGGTCGGTGATATTGTTGATTTATGGTCGATGAAACGACAATTTTTCTGGCACCCTAGCCATTATGATGTGTTAGCGCTTATTCAACAAAAAGCGAAAGATGGCACTCGCGTGATCTATATACCAGGTAACCACGACGAAACGTTTCGCCAGTATGCCGATGAGTCTTTATTTGGTATTGAAGTACATCAGCAATATATCCACACAACAAAAGCCAATAAACGTTTTTTACTTTTGCACGGCGATGATTTCGACTCGGCAACCCGTTACAACAAGTTAATTAGTATTGCAGGCGATGCAGGATACGACTTACTGTTATTTTTAAATCGCTGGACTAATCGCGTTCGCCGTTTATTTGGTGGTCATTATTGGTCGTTGGCGTCATGGATCAAAGCACGAGTGCATAAAGCCCGTGAAGCAATTGATGCATTCGAAAAAGCAGCTATTCATGAAGCAAAAAAGCAAGGTGTGGACGGTATTATATGTGGCCATATTCACCACCCAGCCGTTAAAGTAGTTGATGGTATTTTATATTGTAATGATGGCGACTGGATAGAAAACTGTACGGCTCTTGTAGAGAATGACTGTGGAAGAATTGAATTACTTCACTGGAGTGAAACACAAAAAGTAATTCACTCAGCAGACATCAGCAAACTAATGCCAAATCCCGCTCATAATAAAGATGCCGCATAGCCAAACTAATATCTAGTCAACATTAAGCCACATAACGAGTTTATTTCGAAGTGTGGCTTGTTTTATTGGTTTGGTAATATAGTCGTTCATACCTACACTCAGGCACTTTTCTCTATCGCCTGCCATCGCACTTGCGGTCATGGCAATAATAACAATATCTTGAAAACGTTCTGTTGCGTTACCTTGCCTTATTTGTTTGGTGCAATCATAGCCGTTCATATTTGGCATTTGGCAATCCATCAAAATAAGGTCAAACTGGGTTTCGCTATTTTTAAGAACCTCCAATGCTTCAATACCATCACTAGCAGACTCGATATTAATGTTTGTATCGCGCAAAATAGCTTTACTTACTTCAATGTTGATCAGGTTATCATCGACAATAAGTATAGAGCGATTGCAAAAATCAACATCTACAATTTCTTTTACTATATTATTTTTATGATTGAGTATTTGCTCATCATAGTTAAATAACATCGCTAGCCGATAAATAAGCTCATCTTGTGTTATAGGCTTTGCTATCACTGTCGCATTTGTTGGTAAAGAGTATTTTTTTTCTAATGCGGACAAAGTGCCAATCACTAACAGTTTACTATTGCTATCTTGATTAGCGTGTTCAATAAAGTCACTAATTTGTGGGTGTTTTTGATCCACAATGATGAGATCAAATTGGGTTTTATTTCCCTTTTCTAATAAGGACCACGACGTTATATGTTGCTCTTCCAATTGAGTAAAAGATTTTAATTGGCTTATTAAGTTTTGCTTCAAAGGCTCGTACAATAAAGCAAGTGCTACTTTTTTATTCGCTAGTATAGCAGTTTGACTATTCGATTTACTTGGTTGACTGAGTGTCATCAAAACCGTGGCAGTAAAACAACTACCCTGACCTTTTTCACTCTCAACATCAATATCACCACCCATTAGTTGCGATAACTTGCGACTTATTGAAAGACCCAATCCGCTGCCGCCATAGTGCCTAGTTGTACTTGAATCTTCTTGTGTAAAAACATCAAATAGCTTTTGTTGGCTATCTTTTGATATACCTATGCCCGTGTCTGTTACTTTAAAAGTTAATAATACTTTACCATCCAGCATTTCTCGTTCACTGATATGTAAACTAACAAATCCTTGGTGAGTAAACTTAAACGCGTTACTGAGTAAGTTATTAAGTATTTGCTTTAAACGATGGCTATCTCCAACAAAGCCCCTGTGGCTAACTAAACTTGAATCAAAGAGCACTTCCAACCCTTTCTTTTGGCCTTGTACTGCCATTGATGTCATCAAATCATTACACACAGAAACAACATCAAACTCATGGTGATCTAAATCTAGTTTGCCAGCTTCAATTTTAGAAAAGTCTAGAATATCATTAATCAAAGTCATTAATGATTGTGCGCTACTGTTGGCGTAATGTAGGTACTGTTTTTGCTGAGTTGTGAGGGGCTCAATTTCAAGCATCTCTAGCATACCGAGTACACCGTTCATTGGTGTGCGTATTTCGTGAGAGATATTAGCAACGAATTGGCTTTTAGCCTTACTTGCGGCCAGAGCCTGCTTTGTTGCTTCTTCTAGCTCAGCTGTACGATTTTGAACTTTTTCTTCGAGCGTTTCGTTTAGTTGCTCAAGTTGATGTTGTGCCCTTTTTAATGAGTTAATATTACGAATTATTGCAGCGACTTGGACTTGTTTTTTAAGCGCATCAAAAATCGGGGCCAGAGTAATTGAGAAATAATGACACTGTGTTTCATCTATATAAATGGCTTCAAACGAGCAGCGTTCATTATTTTTTATAGCTTGTGCAACTCCTTGAAAATCTTCATCATTGTAATTGAACAAGTTATCAAAATTTGTTTCCTTTTCTTTTATGCTAAAAAACTCTTTTGCAGTTTGATTGGCATTGCAGATAGTGCCATCAGAGGTAACCATAATAATTGCATCAGAGGAACTTTCTATAATTTTGCTGTTTTTTTCTTTGAAAAAGCTCAGTTCGAGTTTTCGGCTTATGTCACGCTGATAAATTATAAATAGCACGATAACAGCAAGAATAATCAAACATAGCATGGCTATGAATTTATAACGTTTACTTTTAATCTCATGCAACATAGTCTGGGTATCAACAGACACTGCCAGTGTAAGCGGCTTCATATCAATACCATTAGAGAACTGAATAACTTTCTTTAAATAAAGTTTCTCTGGCAAGCTCATAAAATCGAAAATATCAATTTGATCCATCGCTTGATTAGTTGAAAACTCTTGCTTCCAAAATCGCGCATCCCCTGACTCAAAGCTAAAACGGTATGCTTCATTTGGGTGATAAATAAATTGCTGATCCGCATTAAGTAGGTAGACATCAAAAATATCTGCTGTGTTTTCAACTAATCCGTTTAAAAGATCATCAGCATAATAGTTGACGATCAAAACAGCAAAGGGCTCTCCGTACGGGCCACGTACTAATTTTGATACACGGTACGTACTCACATAGGGAATTTGTATATGTCCATTCTCTCTATTGTAATTAATAGACGAAACATAAACATGACCATTGGGTAACCCCTTTGTTATTTGCATGTAGTCTCGATGACCTTTTAACTGCAAATCAGCTTCAGCTATGCGCTTTACTTCGCCATTAATATTATCAACCCTGACAACTTCTTTACCTTCCTGCCCAACGTAGATATAGCGAGCTTGTGCTAAGTCTTTATCTGTCACCATAAAACCACTGAAGATCTTAGCTAGCCTATCTTTCCATGCTGATATTGGTGTGCCAAGAACAGGATCGATATTCTTATCGTTTGTAGCACGCATAATCGCCATAATAGGGGGAGTGGCGTCTAAGAAATTAAGCGCAGAAATATTTTCTCTAAGTGTAGAGGTAAACCTATCCTCTTTTGTGGTTAGCTCTCGTTTCATTTGCTCTAATGTACGAGCATACACATCTTCACGGGTATCAAATTCAAATTTTATTGTCGCAACGCACGCAAGAGAGATCAAAACCAACAGAGCAACAAAAGGAAGCTTGTGCCGATAAAAGAAATTAGTTGCTTTAAGCAAATCCATTGAATTAAAAAGCCTTATTTACCATTCTTCACAGAGTATAGGAGAATTTCATAATAAAGATGGGGTATAAATAAAAAATATTAATCAATAAGGATGTGCGACAAGCTAAGGTATTGAAAATAATAAAAAAGCACCAAAGTGGTGCTTTTTTGTTAGGTAAAAACAATACGTCTTTTATCTAAATAAGACATCTTCTTTATTAAACCATTTAACACAAAATGCGAGTAATGCACCTGCCACAATCACTGTCGCTAGAAAAATTAAACCCACGAGTGTGTAATCGACTGTGCCTTTAATGATTTCTTTGATTGCAAGTGAAACGTTTGTCACAGGAATAAAGGCTGTTTTGCTAGTCAGTTCAATATTAGGCAAAACTGAAAGCACTATAGGGAAAAATACACCCATGCTAAGTGGTGCCATGTAGTTTTGCGCTTCTTTAAAGGTTCTCGCATAAATAGAAATGGCCAACGCTAATGAAGAGAAGATTGCAGCGATTGGCAATAACAATACAAAAATCAATCCTAAATCTAACACAGTTAAAGAACTAAATGCGTTTTTAACAACCGCTAAATCCACAAAAGCAATGGCTATTGATACCCACACACCCATACTAAGTACCGTTATGGTGGTTGTCGCAATTGAAGAAGCAAGTAGGGTTACAAACTTACCTAACACAAGCTGTGTACGCGTAATTGGTGTAAGTAAAAGCGTTTCGAGGGTTCCGCGCTCTTTTTCACCGGCACCTAAATCAATCGCTGGATATGTTGCGCCAACTAGGACTAGAGGTATTAGTAGATAAGGAATAAATCCACCAATTTTCTCACCAAGGTTTTCACGTTTATCTGCGGTATCGACCTTCACCACTTTAATAGGCTCGATAATTGCCGCTTGTTGCTGCTCTGATACGCCAAAACTAAGAAGCTTAGTAGTGCGCAGTTTATCGCCATATTCTTTCGCAAGCTCCTTAACGCGGTCAAATAAAAAATTAATTGCTTTAGCGTCGTTATACACAACTTGCCATTCGCTTTGCTTAGCGTTATCTAAAGTTTGCCTAGCGTCTGACGGCAAATAGATACCCATATCTATGGTGCCCGCTTTGACTGCTTTGGTAAGGTCCTCTACTGTATTAAAGGTTTCGTCACCTTTATATAAAGCAAAGCTCTTGTGGTAAAACACCTTATCAGTAAACTCTTGCGCGTAATTACCATTGATGATGGCGTAAGTATGGACCTCTTGTTCTGCCTCTAATGCTGCTTGTGAACTAATAAATGCCATTACAGCAAATAATAATGGAAAAACAGCAACCGGCAGTGCGACCACGAATATTAATGTTTTACGGTCACGTAACAGCTCTTTTAATTCCTTTTTAAATACTTCAAACATCACGATTCTCCGTCAAAATATTCATAAACGCTTGGTTTAGCTCTTCGCTTTGCCCAGTTTGTTTAAACTCATCCAATGTGCCATCAAAACAACTTATGCCTTGGTTTATCACCGCAACACGGTCACAAAGTAACGCAACCTCATCTAAATGGTGCGTTGAGAAAATGACCGGTGTACCTTGCTCTTTAAGGCCACGAATAAACTTAATGACGGTTTGCGTGGTCATGATATCTAAACCCGTAGTGGGCTCATCAAGAATAACCACATCAGGGTGATGAACAACTGCACGGGCAATATTGGCTTTTTGCTTCATGCCAGTAGATAAATTCTCAGCACGTTTATCAATAAAGTTGTGCATATCAAGTAAGGTGAAAAGCTCGTCACAACGTGCTGCTACCGCTTTTTTACTCATGCCATGTAAACGGGCAAAGTATTCAACGTTTTCTTTAACCGTTAAACGTCCATATAAACCAGTACTCCCTGATAAAAAGCCGATTGATTTACGGCCAACTAAAGGTTTTTTAACAATATCGTGACCAGAGATGGTTATTGTTCCTTCATCAGGCTTGAGCGCTGTTGAGATCATTCTAAGTGTTGTTGTTTTACCAGCTCCGTTCGGGCCTAACAAGCCCAACACTTCGCCTTTATTACAGTGAAAGCTGACCTCTCTCACGGAATGAAAAAACTGCTTGTCTTCTCGGGGATCAATATTATCCGTGTTATTTTTTTTATGATCTTTTGTTAGCTTAAACTTCTTTTTAAGCCCTGCTACTTCAATCATTGCGTTTCCTTCGTTTCGGCCTAAAGTAGTCCGTGTTATTATAAAATTCTGGGTTATTATTCTCAGCCCACCAGCCAGGTACACCTAACAATGGTAAGGGTGACAAATTTTTATTGTCTCGCAAACAATCGTCAACTTTAATCATCTCATAGAGACGTTGATCTATATATGCATACTGCTCGGCTAAATCTTTACAAAATATGTCATCAGGCACAACAATAAATAATGCTTTACCCGTTAAACCTATATAAGGTTGTGTAAGCATTTCGTAGTTAGCATGACCAAACATGTAAGGACGTATAGTTTGACCCCATAATTCGCGCTGTACTACAAATGCTTGCTGCCATTGATGGTCACGTAATTGCTGTTGCCAGCTTTGTTCGGTAATGGCTAATACAACGCCGCATTCATCAAACAAGGTAAGTGCATTTCTGTGTTTACTGCGCTCTTTTAGACCATGCAGTTTAATTTCTTCAATGTGCTGATGATTAATCAGCGCTTTAGTTTTTGGGAATAAACACCAAATAAAACCACCAAATAGATCATGCCAATTCTGTTGGCGTGTGGGTACTTGCCCTGTTTCAAAAATTATTTGTTCATAATACCGAGTTTCATCTGCAAATTTTTCATCTTCAGTGAAACTAATGGGGATCCCTTGCGAAGTCGTGGCGGTTAAAAATTGATTAAACCATTCACATGATGGCCAATCAGACAACTTATCTATATTAAACAGTTTAACTAAGTCAACAAACGCACCGGTTGTAAGGTACTGTGTTGACCACTGTTCGGGTGCGGTAAATCGTTTCATTTCTTATAACATTTAACTTCTTGATGTATTGTGACTAGTTTACCGCAAAAACTGGTTCTCATTAATAGAACCTCATATACTAATGCTACCTTAAAACAAAAAAGATTGATTATGGAACGTTATTTTTCAATGACAGTGATAGCAAGCGCGATGCTTGTAGGCTGTGCTTCAACAAGTAACACGTCAAATGATGTAGCTAACGCTTATCAGAGTATAAATTCACAGCAGTTAGCTGAACACATTAAAGTGCTAGCCTCTGATGAGTTTGGTGGTAGAGCACCTTCATCAAAGGGTGAAGAACTCACTCTAGCTTATTTAACTGATCAATTTAAAGCGCTTGGTTTTCAGCCAGGCAATGGTGATAGCTTTTTACAAGAAGTTCCGCTTGTTTCACTTGAAGCAGACTCAAACATGGTACTTACCATTGGTGGCAAAGATTACCAATACAAGAAAGATATGGTGATGGGTAGTAGCCGTATTAGTGCAAAACAAAGCATTAAAGACTCTGAGCTTGTTTTCGTTGGTTATGGTGTAAACGCGCCTGAATATAACTGGAACGATTACGAAGGCCTTGATGTTGAGGGTAAAACAGTTGTAATGCTGGTAAACGATCCGGGTTTTGCAACAAAAAACCCTGATTTATTCACCGGTGATGCAATGACCTATTACGGCCGTTGGACATACAAATATGAAGAAGCAAGCCGTCAAGGTGCAGCAGGTGCGATTATCATTCACGAAACAGCGCCAGCATCTTATCCATGGTCCGTAGTTGAAAACTCATGGAGCGGTGAGCAATTTGGCTTCCAAAAAGAAAATAACAACATGGATCGTGTTGCAGTTGAAGGTTGGGTAACCTCTGATGTCGCCAAGGAGCTATTTACAAAAGCAGGCTTAGATTTCGACACCATGAAAGAAAATGCTGCTAAAGGGGCTTATCATGTTGATATGGGCGACCTGACAGCAAGCGTTGAAGTAAATAATACGATTAAAAAGTCGATTTCGTATAACTTCATCGCGACTTTACCGGGTAGTGAAAAACCAAATGAACATATTATTTACTCTGCTCACTGGGATCACTTAGGTACAGATAAAACCCGTAAAGGCGACCAAATCTATAATGGTGCCCACGATAATGCGACAGGCACTGCAGGCTTAATTGAAGTTGCTGAAGCGTTCGCTACTTTACCACATCACCCTAGCCGCTCAATGACATTCTTAGCAGTGACAGCAGAGGAACAAGG
This sequence comes from Pseudoalteromonas sp. CO133X, assembly GCA_004208945.1. Taxonomy (GTDB): domain Bacteria; phylum Pseudomonadota; class Gammaproteobacteria; order Enterobacterales; family Alteromonadaceae; genus Pseudoalteromonas. The sequence goes on from SGPE01000009.1 coordinate 397,538, forward strand.
TTTACTTGGCTCTAAATACTATGCAGCTAACCCTGTTATCCCTGCAAGCCAAACCGTTGCTAACATCAATATGGATAGCTTAAACCTGTTAGGTAAAGTAAAAGACATCAGTGTTGTTGGCATCGGCAAATCAGAAATGGATAGCTTACTGGAAACAGCCGCCAAAGACCAAGGCCGCACTGTATCTGGCGATCCTAAACCGTCTTCAGGTGGTTACTACCGCTCTGATCACTTTGCATTTGCAAACATGGGTGTGCCAGCAATGTACGCTGGTGGCGGCAGTGAAGCGCTTGATGAAGAAACCGCTAATTACCGTAAACGAATGAGCTTAGTGCTTCGAGGTTGTTACCATCAACCATGTGATCGTTACCGCGATGAGTGGGATTTATCAGGTGCGATTCAGGACCTTCAGTTATTCTATCAAGTAGGCTTTGATATTTCAGAGCGTGAAGAATGGCCTAAATGGAATACAAACTCTGAATTCCAACGCAAATAAATGCAAATGAGATTGATTTTCATTTAAAATAATACTACAGTGTAACCTGATTAATTTTTTAGGTTGCACTGTATGTATTTTTTTTCCCAAACGAGGTTAGTTCCTCAAAAAGCGAGGTGTTACATTACGGATAATAAGCGCTTGTTCTTACCCTTTCTATTGCTTACTGCATTAGCAATACCTGCAACCCGTGAATTTACATTACAAGCATTGAGCGATGCTTTCTTTCAAGTATCGGTCTTTGTTGCTGCCACTTTATTAATTTATTATTATTTAATCGATCGCCTTCCACAATTACAGCTTAGCTATTTACGCGCAAAATCAGGCATTCTTGAAGTCAGCTTTGCTTCTATCTTAGGTGCTTTACCTGGCTGTGGCGGCGCCATTATAGTTGTTACTCAGTTTACCAAAAAGCAAGCTAGCTTTGGCTCCGTTGTAGCCGTATTAACTGCGACAATGGGAGATGCTGCATTCTTATTACTCGCCACTCGCCCTCTTGATGGACTATTAATGATGTTGATAGGAGTGAGCGTAGGTATTATTAGTGGTCAAATTGTTAATTTATTTCATTCAAGTTCAAGTTTTCAACCAAGTAATGCGACTGAGTATAATGAAGAGCCTCAGTGCCAACCTAAGATACTTGAATATAGCCGCCCTGTTTGGAAGTTAGCTTTAATACCTAGTTTGATTATCGCCTTTGTCATCGCAACAAACACAGATACTCGCTTTTTCGGTGAAGGTCTTGCTAACATAATCACTGTTTTTGGCTCCTTGATGGCACTTTTTACCGTGATTGTATGGGCTTTATCTTCAAAAGGAGCAAGTTATAAGCAAGTAACTAGCGAAGAAGCCCCTTGCACTCCTCCATCAAAGCTTACTAAAGTGTTAATGGACACTCATTTCGTTACAGCATGGGTCGTTGCTTCATTTATGGTGTTTGAAATTTTGGTGAATGTGGCTGGTGTAGATTTAGCTGCATGGTTTTCTGAATATGCCTACTTAGCACCCTTAGTTGCTGTGGCAATTGGCTTATTACCTGGTTGCGGGCCACAAATTGTTGTAATGACACTCTATATTCAAGGGATTATTCCGTTCAGTGCGATGGCAGCAAATGCAATATCGAATGATGGTGATGCCCTATTCCCAGCAATTGCACTAGCACCAAAAGCGGCCTTAATGGCGACGGTGTATTCAACAATACCTGCATTGTTACTCGGTTATGGTTTGTATTTTTACGGCCTGTAATCCGAAGCATTAAAAAAACCAGCCGAGGCTGGTTTTTTAATGCTTACTAATGTTAGCTCATCGCCATCATCATTTTTGCAGGATCTTCTAAGTAAGACTTCCACAAGTTGTTGAAGCGAGCAATAGTGCCACCATCAATCACTCTGTGGTCGCCAGACCAGCTTACTTGCATTATAGCTGCTGAAATCACATTCCCTTTTTCATCAAAACGAGGTAAGTGCTGCAGTTTACCTAAAGCTACAATCGCCACTTCTGGCTTATTGATGATCGGGGTTGCAATTGTGCCGCCAATCGCACCGATGTTCGAAATACTAATCGTACCGCCTTTTAAATCATCGGGTGATACGCGACCATCACGTGCCGCCTCTGTTAAACGCGTCACTTCGTTTGCAACATCTACAATGCTCTTTGACTGACATGACTTAATGTTGGGTACAAGTAAACCAATCTTAGAATCAACCGCCATACCGATGTTATGATCATCAAAGTAAGTCAGCTCACTGCAATCATCATTAACTTGTGAGTTAAGTACTGGGAATTGTTTAATAGCTAATGACAGCGCTTTGATAAAGAACGGCATCATAGTGAGCTTAACGCCCTGTTGCTTATACTGCTCTTTTAGCTCGCTGCGCATTGCAATCAGTTTTGTTAGGTCGATTTCATCACAGAAAGTAAAGTGAGGAATTGTCGATACTGACGCAACCATTTGCTTCGCCATTGCCGCTTTAATACCTTTAATTGGCTCAACACGGCTACCACCAACAGAAGTTGATGATGAAGCTTTACCCGTAGTATCTTGTGATACAGCTTGACTTGGCGCTTGATTCAAGAAATCTTCGATATCTTGCTTATAAATCCGGCCATTTTTACCCGAGCCTGGCACTTGCGTTAAATCAACATCAAGTTCACGCGCTTTACGACGAACAGCAGGTGAAGCAACCGCTTTTTTGTTAAGTTGTTTTTCAACTTTAGGGGCTGTTTTTTCAGCCGGCTTATTCGCAGCATTACTTTGCGCTTTCACTACCGCAGAACTCACATCTGGCTCTGCGCTTTGTCCTGCAATACTCATTTGGAATAATGGGCTGTGAACCGCTGCAATATCACCTTTTTTGTAATAAAGCTTTTCGACTTTACCTGTGTATTTAGCCGGAATTTGCACCAGTGCTTTGTCTGTCATTACATCACAAACCGCTTGATCTTCAATGATTTCATCACCTTCACTGACTAACCACTCCACGATTTCGCACTCAACGATACCTTCACCAATGTCCGGTAAAATAAAGTCCTCTAACTGTGTTCCTGAGGTTGAAGTTTGCGGTGTTGGTTTTACTGGCGCATCCTCAGCGGTTTCAACTGATTGGCTTGGTGCTTCGCCATCAACATCCATCGCAAATAATGGTGCATGGACTTTAGCAATATCACCTTTTGCATAATAAAGTTTACTGATCACCCCATCATGGACAGCTGGAATTTGCACAAGCGCTTTGTCGGTCATCACATCACAAATTGGCTGATCTTCTTTTACAGAATCGCCTTCTGCAACTAACCATTCAACGATTTCACACTCTACGATGCCTTCGCCGATATCTGGCAAGATAAAATCTTTAGACATACTGACTCCTAAAACTCTACTGATTGCTTAATCGCAGCAAGCACTTTAAGTGCATCCGGCACATATTCTTTTTCAAGTGCTAATGGGTATGGCGTATCTAAACCACACACGCGAGCAATTGGCGATTCAAGATGTAAGAAACACTCTTGTTGAATTGTTGCAACGATCTCTGCACCAAAACCATTGGTGATTGGTGCTTCGTGGCTAACCACTAAACGGCCCGTTTTGATTACTGATTTCGCAATAGTCTCTACATCCCACGGTAAAATGGTGCGTAAGTCGATAACTTCACAGCTAATGCCTTGCTCAGCTGCTTTTTTAGCGGCATCTTCGATGATTTCCATCTGTGCACCCCAAGCAAGTAAAGTGACATCAGTGCCCTCTTGCACGATTTCAGCTTTACCGAGCTCGATGCTGTAATCTTCTTCTGGTACTTCACCTGTTGATGCACGATATAAACGTTTCGGCTCAAAGAAAATAACAGGGTTGTCATCTTTAATCGATGCACGAAGCAAACCTTTTGCTTGGTATGGGTTACGTGGCACAACCAACTTCAAACCCGGTGTATGAGCAAAATAGGCTTCTGGTGATTGTGAGTGATATAAACCACCGGCAATACCACCACCGTATGGAGTACGGATTGTTAAGTTGCCTACATTGAATTCATTACCACTACGGTAACGGAATTTAGCTGATTCATTCACGATTTGGTCAAACGCAGGGAAAATATAATCTGCAAATTGAATTTCAGCTAAAGCAGGTGCACCAAATGCCGCTAAACCATTGGCAAAACCTAAAATACCTTGCTCAGTTAACGGTGTATTGAACACACGGTGCTTACCATATTTTTCTTGTAAGCCAGATGTAGCACGGAATACACCACCAAAATAACCAACGTCTTCACCAAAAATACAGGCATTTGGATGCTCAGCCATGGTGATATCTAGGGCAGAGTTAATTGCATGAAGCATGTTCATTTTAGCCATTACTTTAATCTCCCTGCAGTTGTTGGATAAGCATCAGGATGCTGCAAAATATGCTCTTTTAGTTGTTCGTATTGTTTTTGCAGTGATGGAATTGGCGTATCGTAAACATCTGAAATAAGCTCTTCTAATGCAGGTTTTGCCACTTTTTCAGCACGCTTAAGAGCCGCTAAAATTTCTTCACGAATTGTTTCTTTGTCTTTAGCGTCTTGCGCTTCGTCTAACCAACCTTGTTTTAATAACCACTTACGGAAACGCTCAATTGGACAGCCTTTATGTTTTGCTTCTTCGTCTTTTGTACGGTAGCCGCTTGGGTCGTCACTAGTCGAGTGAGCACCTAAACGATATGCAATTGACTCGATTAAAACGGGTTCACCTTTAGTCGTTACTATTTCACGGGCTTTTTTCGTTGCAGCATAAACTGCAAGTGCGTCAGCACCGTCAACGCGGATTGTTTTAATGCCGTAACCAACACCACGTGAAGCAATTCCATCACCTTTAAATTGTTCATCAGCAGGTGTAGAAATCGCATAACCATTATTACGAGCAAAGAAAATCACTGGCGCTTCATGAACAGCAGCCATGTTTAAACCAGCATGGAAATCACCTTCAGAGGCAGCACCTTCACCAAAGTAACAAATAGTAATGTTATCAATCGTGCTATTTAACTCGCCGGTTTGGGCATCAACATGACGCACTTTTTGACCGTACGCATAACCTGTTGCTTGCGGAATTTGTGTACCAAGCGGTGATGAAATGGTCATGTAGTTAAGTTCGCGTGAGCCATAGTGGATTGGCATTTGGCGACCTTTACCCAAATCTTTTTCATTTGAAAACATTTGGTTCATGAATTGGTCAAGGCTAAAACCACGATAACGTAAAGCGGCTTGTTCGCGGTATTGGGCCATGATCATGTCGTTTTGATCAAGCGCTGCTGCTGATGCTGTTACAGCTGCTTCTTCACCTAAACATTGCATATAAAAGCTAACGCGACCTTGTCGCTGGGCAGCTTGCATACGCTCATCAAGAGCACGAATAAAACGCATTGTCTCGTATAGATGGATTGCTGTTGCTTTGTCGATATCAGGTGCGGTTGCACCCTCGTAGATGTCGCCTTCCTCATTAAGAATACTTAATGTAGGAATTGTTAATGCGTGACCATCAATAAATGACAGTTCATGATTAATGTTTAGCGATACGTTATTTGGATTACTCATAACCTACCTTCTTTCGTTGTCAGAAACCTACGCCACTGCCCTTATTTGTGTTTTTATCAGCTTGAGCTGCAAGGATAAAGTTTGCGCAATATTCAATCAAATTAAATTAAACTGCCGTCACTTTACGTTAACGTAAGTTGTTATTCAACTAATCATAGACGAATAGTCGATAAATGGCTAAATACGCATGGAAAGTTAACTATACAACAAAATAAAACTATTAAAGTCATACAGTTAACTACAATGGGATGGGTGTTAATGCAACAAATTTAAATAAAGTTGCTATCAACTTTCATAGGGATAACGGTAAGCAAAGCACGCTGACCTAAGGCTACATCTGCATTTGGGAAGATAATCGCTTCACCGTCAACGTCCGCTTCATACCTGGTCTGACCATCAATCGCTAATAATTCACCTTTGGCAAAACCGGTGAAATTTTCCACATCATCAGCAAATGGGAAACTAAAGTCTTCGCAAGTACGGTTTATTGTTCTATAAACTGAAAACAACTCAAAATCTTCTGCATTGAATTCTTTGTATTCAACAGTTTCTTGACTAATTAATGCAGTTAACGTTTGTTTGGTTTTCTCAAAGCGAGACATGTCATTTTCGCCAAATGGCTTTACTTGACCAAGCTCAACCGTAAATGAGTCAGCGCCGTGGACATATGACGAGTAGTAGCTAAACGTTGTTGCCGCAGATTTCATCATTAATACTGTGTTTACGCCACAGCTAAGTAAAAATTGTAACTGCGACTTTTTCCAAGGCTTACCATGTAAAAATGGATACACTGCAAATTTTTCATTTTTAGAGCCACGTATTGCCGTATGTAGGTCATAATGAAAACGTTCACTGCCCTGGTTGCCTCGTTCGAAGAAATCAGAGACCACATCTTCAAGTAGCTTTGCGCGCACGCGCTCAGGGTTTGAGGCAATCCCTTCAACAGTATGGTGGCCGTTAAATAAACGGTTTAAGTTTTCATCAACAAAACGCTTACCAATATTAATTGATTTAGGGTTACCAAAAATAAACAATACGCGCTGTTTCAGTGTCAGTTCTTCTACAATGATTGCTTTGATTAATTGATCGCAGATTTCAATTGGCGCTGTTTCGTTACCATGTATCGCACTTGAAAGCACAATATCTTTATTTGTTTGTTCTTTTGGTTGAAACTCTATGATACCCGTATCATGAACTGTTACATCCGTGCCATTTTTAAGGGTGAATGATGATGGTTCAAGTTGAAACTCATTGCTGCGAGTGAGTGTTAAAAAGTCGCCTGTACGTTTTAATTCATCTAGGTATGCAGAGGTTGAATAGCTCATTGTTCTATCCTAATAATGCGTGAGAGTAGAATACAAAAACGGCTGAGAATATCAGCCGTTTTAAAAGATAAAAAAGAGATTAGCTAATTACTGAATCAACTAGTTTTTTCGCTTCTTTTTCAAGTAATGCTAAATGTTCTTCACCTTTGAATGATTCAAGGTAAATTTTATAAATATCTTCAGTGCCTGATGGACGCGCAGCAAACCAGCCGTTTTCTGTGACCACTTTTAAGCCACCAATTGCAGCATTGTTACCTGGTGCATGGGTTAGCTTTTGCGTAATGGCATCGCCAGCTAACGTACCTGCAGTAACATCATTAGCAGAAAGTGCTTTTAAACGTTCTTTTTGCTGTGAGGTTGCTGGCGCATCGATACGCTTATAGATAGGCGCACCAAACTCTTGTTCTAGCTCTTTGTAAAGCTGCGACGGTGTTTTGCCAGTTACTGCTAAAATCTCAGCAGCAAGTAGACCTAAAATAAAGCCATCTTTATCTGTGTTCCAAACTGTACCATCGAAGCGTAAGAACGACGCCCCTGCACTTTCTTCACCACCGAAAGCAAGAGTCCCTTTACCTAGGCCTTCAACAAACCATTTAAAACCAACGGGTACTTCTTTTACTTTACGATTGTTACGCTCTACAACTTTATCAATCATGCCGCTTGATACAAGCGTTTTACCAATCGCCACATCTTTTGACCAATCACGATTATTTAATAAGTAATCGATCGCCACCGCTAAGAAGTGATTTGGGTTCATTAAACCATCAGGCGTCACAATACCATGGCGGTCATAATCAGGGTCATTACCAATACCAATATCATAATCATCTTTGAGTGCGATTAAATTGGTCATGGCATAAGGCGATGAACAATCCATACGAATTTTGCCATCTTTATCAAGTGGCATAAAAGCAAAGCGTGGATCAACATCTTTATTTACGACTGTTAGGTCTAAATTGTATTTCTCCGCGATTACAGGCCAAAAATTAATGCCTGAACCACCAAGCGGGTCAATACCTACTTTTATGTTTGCTTCACTAATGGCTTTTAGATTAATTATATTTTCTAAATCGTCAACATATGGATTAATAAAGTCTTGATATTTTATAAAACCTGAGCGAGATGCTTTAGCAAATGGAAATAGCTCTACTTCAACGAGATCTTCAAGTAGTAACTGATTTGCTCTATCTTCAATCCATTTAGTTACATCAGTATCAGCAGGTCCACCGTTTGGCGGATTATATTTAAAACCACCGTCTTCTGGTGGATTGTGAGATGGTGTAACGACAATACCATCCGCTAATTCATTTGGATTTTGTTTATTATGTGACACAACCGCATGACTGATCACAGGTGTAGGGGTGTATTCGTCGTTTTCTTGCGTAATAACTTGTACTTCGTTAGCAACCAGTACTTCAATAGCTGAATTAAATGCTGCCTCACTCAAAGCATGTGTATCTTTACCTAGAAAAAGAGGGCCAAAAATATCATTTTCTTTGCGGTAATCACAAATAGCTTGAGTAATAGCTAATATATGCGATTCATTAAACTTAACATCGTACGAGCAGCCGCGATGTCCTGACGTACCAAAAGCCACACAATGCTCTGGATTTTGTTCAAGATCAGGCTCATTTAAATAGTAGGCAGAAACCAGTTTAGGTACATTAACTAAGCTTTCTTGTGGTGCGGTTTTTCCTGCATCCGGGTGAATCGCCATAATATTTCCTTATCGGTTATAAATAGTCACGGATTTTTTCAGCGTCATCACTGCTGTAACCTAAACACAGCGCGACTTCGTGAAGCATCATTTTCTTACGTGTTGTATTTGAGTTCGTCATCACCCAATATTCTGTATCGGTAATGTTTTTCGGGTTCATGCTACTACCACTTTCGAGTAATGCTTCTTTACTGGTAGCAAAATAAACGCGATCACGGCCTTTTATATCTAATACATTGACAAATTCATTTTTGTGAGAACGGTATAAGGCAGCTAAAATGAATAAGAAACGCCCTACAACACCCTTTTGCATTGCAAGCTCTTCTTTGTTCAATACATTAAAAACATTCCCTTTGGCTTGGCTAGTAGCCGTTTTTTCTACTTCTGGCTCAGGCTGTTGTGTATTTTCAGTTGCGTGGTCAGTTACAGGTTCAACGGTTGAGGTTTCTTGTTCACTATGTTCATTCGTTGTTTCTGCTACCGTGTTACCATCAGAAAGGTTTAATAAACGACGCAAAATAGTTGATGCACTTTCACCAATACTTTGAGTGTTACTTGCTATGTATTGATATAACTCGTCGTCTATGTCGATTTTTTTCATGTTATTCCTGTCTTTACGGGTCACATTTTAAAAGTTCTCAATGATTATACCTAAGCTCGAAGTAATTCTCTATGTTTTGCAATTTGTAATTTCGCTAGGCAAAATACAGCGATTAAAAATAGGAGTTTAAAATGCTATTAAACTACCAACAATTGGGCCAAGGCCCTGACGTTGTATTGATCCATGGTTTGTTTGGCTCACTAGAAAACTTGAATGTTATAGCCAAAGCATTAGCTGAAAATTACACTGTTACTAATGTTGATTTACGAAACCATGGTAGGTCATTTCATAGTGAAACGATGAACTACGAAGTAATGGCAGACGATATTTACAACTTACTAAAGAACTTAAACATATCAAATGCACATATTATTGGCCATTCAATGGGTGGCAAAGCAGCGATGCAATTAGCGATCAAGTACAATGATGTGGTCAATAAGTTGGTTGTATTAGATATTTCCCCTGTAGCAAATAAACCGCGACACAGTGCTATTTTTGCTGGTTTAAACGAAGTGGCTGAATCTAATGTTGCAGATAGAAAAGCAGCAGATCTACTATTAGCAAAACATATCGACGAGATGGGTGTTCGACAATTTTTATTAAAAAGTTTTGCGAAAAACGATCAAGGACAGTATCAATGGCGATTTAATTTAGATGTTTTAAATCAGCAATATGAAAATATTTTGTCGCAACTTGATGAAAATGATTCTTGTTTATGTGATACTTTATTCGTGAAAGGTAATGATTCAGACTATATTTTGGCTGAGCATCGTCCAATGATTATGAATTTATTTCCAAATGCGAAGGCAAAAGTAATTCATGGTGCGGGTCATTGGTTACACGCGCAAAAACCACTTGCTGTAAATAAAGCAATCAGCGATTTTTTACAGCAATAAAAGGCAAGAGAAAATTCACGTTTTTGATCTAGCCCACTAAATTATTATGATTTTGTGTGCTATAGTACGCGCCGTTTAATTTGAAGGTTTATACGTTGATGGTCAGTCAGTTAATTAACGAATTTGATACCTTAGGGTTGTATTTTGGCTTAGCCGGCATTTTCTTTTTTATTGGAATGGCAATTCAAGACGTCCTTAAAAAAGGTGATGTACCAAAATTTGGCCGATACATCGTTTGGTTAGTGCTGTTTTTAGGTTGCTCTGGGTTTATAGCTAAAGGACTTATACAAGTGTTTTGGCAAGGCGCAGGTGTAGGCTAGACATGGCAAAGTCAGAACTAGATAGAACAACACCCGATTTATTTGAATACGAAAAACGCCCTGGTAGGCCTAAAACAAACCCCCTACCTCGCGATATGCAATTAAAAGTGAATAAACGTAATCAAATAAAACGAGATAAAGCACGTGGTTTAAAGCGTGTAGAATTTAAGGTTTCATCACAGTTATATCAAGCATTAAGCGATATGGCAGATGCGCAGAATATTAGCCGTAGCGCGTTGATTGAAACAATTTTACAAGAAAGATTGGCTATTGATAGATAGAAGGTTTTAAATCCATGTCAAGCGTAGGTATTTTTTTCGGAAGCGATACAGGCAATACTGAACACGTAGCTAAAATGATCCAAAAAGAGCTAGGTAAGAAACTTGTCGCTGTTCATGACATTGCGAAAAGCTCTAAAGAAGAGATTGCTGAATTCGATTTGCTATTATTTGGTATCCCTACATGGTACTACGGTGAAGCGCAGTGCGATTGGGATGATTTTTTCCCTGAATTAGAAGAAATCGACTTCGAAGGAAAATTAGTCGCGATATTTGGTTGTGGTGACCAAGAAGATTATGCAGAGTACTTCTTAGACGCTATGGGTATGGTAAATGATATCGTAACAGAGCGCGGTGCAATCGTTGTTGGTAATTGGTCAACTGAAGGTTATGACTTCGAAGCATCAAAAGCACTTGTAGATGACAACCATTTTGTCGGCTTAGGTATTGATGAAGACCGTCAACCAGATCTTACAGAAAAGCGTGTTAAAGACTGGTGTGCTCAGATTCATGACGAAATGTGTTTAGCGGAACTTGCTGATTAATAACAAGTATTACTCGCATTTACTAGCTGCTGTAAAGATGCACAACCAATTCACTTTTGTTTGAAAAATCGGCAATTAAACGAATTGTTCTTTGCACTTAGTAACTAGGCACGTTATTCTACTAGTTGCTAATGTGTCGTGTGCATCTTAATGATGCCTAGTATAACTAAATAAATTGAGACAGATTGAATGACTGATCACAACTTGGAATTAAAAAAAGCAGGGTTAAAAGTAACGCTGCCACGTATTAAAATTTTAGAGATTCTGCAATCTCCAGACAATCAACACATCAGCGCTGAAGATGTCTATAAAATTTTATTAGACAAAGGCGAAGAGATTGGTCTTGCAACTGTCTATCGTGTTCTTAACCAATTTGATGATGCTGGTATCGTATCTCGCCACCACTTTGAAGGTGGAAAGTCGGTATTCGAACTATCAGGAAGTACACATCATGACCACCTTGTATGCTTGAAGTGTGGAAAGGTTGTAGAATTTGAGGATGATCTTATTGAACGTCGTCAAGTTGAAATTGCTGAAGAAAATGGCATTAAGCTAACTAACCACTCACTATACTTATACGGTGAATGCGTTGACACTGAAAAGTGTAAAGAATACGCTGAATCAAATAGTTAATATTTGTATCAGACATAAAAAAACCTGCAGTTAGCAGGTTTTTTTATGTCTATTAGAAACCAATTAGATAATTTCTAATAACTCAACGTCGAAGATTAACGTTGAGAAAGGTGCGATTGCAGCACCCGCACCGCGCTCACCGTAAGCAAGTTCATGTGGTACATATAGGCGCCACTTTGAACCTGTACCCATCATTTGCACAGCTTCTGTCCAGCCTTTGATAACACCACTTACTGGGAACTCAGCAGGTTGACCACGCTCATATGAGCTGTCGAATACTGTACCGTTAATGAGTGTACCGTGGTAATGAGCACGAATAGTAGAATCAGCTGTTGGTTTTTCACCCTCACCTGCTGTAAGAACTTCGTACTGTAGACCTGATTCAGTTACAGTGATCTCTGGGCGCTTTGCATTTTCTTCTAAGAAAGCAACACCTTCAGCAGCAAGTACTTTAGCTTCTTCTTCACGACGCGCTTGAATTTCAGCATTGATTTTTTCAAAAGCAGCTTGAATTGCAGGAATTTCGACTTGGAAATCACTACCGGCATACGCGTCTTTCATACCTTCAAATACAGAGTTAAGGTTTAAACCTTCAAATGGATTCGCTTTTAATTGTTCACCCATTTGTAAACCAATACCATAACTTGCTTTTTCAGCATCTGTTGTAAAAATATCTGACATGTTTAAATTCACGTTTATTAGTTAAAAGACAAAGCCATACTAACATAAAAAAACACTGAATATCGCCTAGTTTTACTGCGTTTGGTCAGTGTTTAAACTAATTCGTTGCTTTATTTTCTCAACGATAAAGGTAGCGATTGGTAAGCTTATAACCATTACTGGAATAAAGTACACATTCATCAACCCTGCCGTGCCTGTAAGCACCAAAGGCACAACAAGTAACCCGACAAGTGCGATATATGACGCGGCAATAATTGGCCAATGTTTATCATATTTACCAATCAAATGAGCTACAAGCGTATTGAAACCTATACCATATGCAATGGCAGTTAATAGGCTGTGTTCTGGCTTAGCATCATGCGCCATTGCGACAAGAACAGTTACACCACTATGATAAAAATAGGAAAAAACTGACCACAGCAACACATGTTTGATAATACGTTGTAGTTTTGAAGGTTCGCTTGTCGGCATTATTTATCTCCAGAAAGCAAAAAACCGCCAGTTAGGCGGTTTTTTAAATAATGGTGGAGAGATAGGGATTTGAACCCTAGAGGGGCTACAAACCCCTGCCGGTTTTCAAGACCGGTGCATTCGACCACTCTGCCATCTCTCCGTACGGCGCGCATAATAGTGTTTACTGAGTTTTTTGTAAAGGTTTATTTTTAAAATATTCAATAAAGTTAATAATATTGCTTGGGCCGTCTTGCTATCCATGAGCAGATCAAGCAAATTAACACGCTTATAAGTGCAAAGGCAGCTGCTTGAACAACAACATCGATGCGATTAAAGTTGTCGCTTGGAACGATAACAAGTAAAAAAGCAGGTAAGCTTGTAAATGTCAGAACGTAGCAACATATTTTAAATGCACGCCCAAAATCAAACCGTTTTGTACTTTGCATCCACCATGTGAGTAGAAATAACACCCCAACGGCCGACAATCCTAAGAATTGGGGAGCTTTAGTCGACATTGCAACAAAAAACGTAATAATAGCGCCAATTAATCCCCATAATGACCAAGCGAACCAATTTTCTTTTTCACGTAAAAATAAGTTTCCCATTTTTCTCGTCTTCTTTATCGTTATTTTTCTGAGACTTCCATTACATTATCAAAAAACAACCGATTAAAAAACATACCGAAGAAGATTTTTTAGTTTTGCGTCCAAGCGCTTCTTACAGCAAAGATAAACTTGAAAAAAGTAACATAAGCAAGCTTAATCAGATCTGACTATTAAAGTACAAGAAAGTTCAAAAATAATTATAAATTTTCAAAAAATCGTGATGGCTCGTGTCTTACCGGCTTTTTGCAGTCCACTTCTGGTGTTCCTAGATATAAGAACCCGACGATTTCATCCTCATCTTTGCACCCTAAAGCAGATTTCACGAAAGGACTTTGCGCAAAATAACCCGTTCTCCAAATCCCACCTAGTCCTTGCGCAAAAGCAGCTTGTTGCATTGTTAGTACGCTGCATCCAGCACTTTGTACTTGCTCAATACGCGGTACTTTTGGATTATCAACAACATTAGCAATTGCAATTATTACCATGGGTGCACGTAATGGTAGAGATTTTGCTCGTTCAATGGTTCTTGCATCTTGCTGCTCAGCAACTGCCGCTTGGTGATAAATTTCACCTAACTTATGTAGGGCCTCGCCTTGTGCAACAATAAATCGCCACGGTGCTATGCAACCATGATCAGGCACTTTCAGTGCTGCGCGCTTAATAATTGATAATTGCTCTTGTGAAGGGCCTGGTGCAACAAGCCTTGGATCAGACTGTCGAGTTTGTAATAGCGTTAAAGCGTCCATTTTAAATCCGTAAATACATAATACGAAGCCCCTAATTAATAGGGGCTATAAAATTTAAGCTTAACACTTATTCTAGTTATCAATAAAGTCATTAGTTCGCTTTGTAGCTAACCAGTAATCAATACTCAAATATCTTCCGCCACCCATAAAGAATAGGCTCAAAAGCATAACAAAATAAATGGCTGAGAATTCTATACCATTATTTAAAATCACTGGTCGACCTGTTTCGTATAGATAACCGGTATGGCCATGTGTTTCTAATAAATCGCGCATTTTAGTTAATCTTTCTGAGGCTTGCGCTGAATTGTCTAAGCTTTCTTGTGCACCTGGGATATTTACCCAGCTTAAAACACGCGCAGGGCTTGTACTCGCATCTGTAGGAGTAACAGCAAACCAGCCATGTTCACTATGAACAGTCGTTGCGGCTACTAACATGGTAATCATAAGTGGTATACTCACAAGTCGAGTTAAAAACCCAAAAAACAATAGTATTCCGCCCAAAAACTCTGTCCATGCGGCTAGAAAAGCTAACAGTGCAGGAAAAGGTAAACCAAGGCCCCACTCTTCATTTCCAAACCATGCGATGATATCTTCGGACGCCAAAAAGTATTGATAAAAATGAGAAACATCACCACTCAGTGCAAGCTTATTGAAGCCGGCAATTATCATAACCGGAGCTAAGATAAATCTGATAAGAAGCGCAGGTACACCGTCAAAAATACGGAGTTTATTTAAGGATTGATCATATGATTTTAGTAAAGTATTCAACATTGTGGCCTCAGTTATAAGACTAATAATTAGTATAGACTAAGACCACATATAGCTGGCGTTTATTTCAATTAGATTTTTCTAGCTACCTGTAACGCTTCAAAAATTGCACGCTTAGCATCAATGGCTGCCGCTAACTTTGCCCCACCAATAACGTGAACTTTCGCATTTTCTTTATCATTTGCAAACGTTTCATTGTTAGACATTTGACCGATACATGCTATGACTGTATCAACATCTAACACTTTCTCTTCGCCTTTGACTGTGATCTTCAAACCCTGCTTATCAAAGCTTAAGTACTGACATTCTGCTATTTGTGTTACACCATGTTGTTTAGCAACTTGGCGATGTATCCAGCCTGTCGTTTTACCTAAGTCGCTACCAAAGCGTCCTTCACTTCGCTTAAGCATATAAAGCTTACGTGTATCTTTGTCTGGCTTGGCTTCGCGCTCTATTCCCCACTGGGTTTTAAATTGCTCAATAGTTTGACCTTTGTGTTCACTTAAAAATGCCACCATATCAAAACCAATGCCACCAGCACCCAATATAGCAATTTTTTCGCCGAGCTCTACTTCACCTCGGATCACTTCATCATAAGCGAATACGCGTTTACCATCACTGCATTCGATTTTCGCTTCACGTGGACGTACGCCCGTTGCAAACACAACGTCATCGTATTGATTAAGCATATTATTTGTAAATTCAGTACCAAGTTTTAGATCAACATTAAGACGCGTTAATTCGTTAGTGAAGTAGTTAAGGGTATGATTAAAATCTTCTTTACCTGGTATTTGCATAGCCAGATTGAATTGACCACCCATTTTCTCTTTGCGCTCAATGAGTGTAACTTTATGACCTTTTTGTGCAAGGTAACAACTCGCAGCAAGACCAGCAGGCCCTGCTCCCACAACCAGCACTAAACGTGAAGACGGTGCTTTTTCTAAACTATAGTCTAATTCAAACGCCGCTTGTGGATTGACCAAACATGTCGCCCGTTTATTTTTAAATACATGATCTAAACAGCCTTGGTTACAACCAATGCAAACATTAATTTGTTCAGACTTATTATTAATGTATTTATTAAATAACTCAGGATCAGCCAAAAGCGGGCGAGCCATAGAAATAAGATCTGACTCACCTGCCTCTAAAATGCTATTGGCAATTTCAGGAGTATTAATACGGTTTACAGCCACAACAGGTACTGACACAGTGTCTTTTAACCTTTTCGAAGCTTCTTTAAATGCACCAGGCGGAACCATACTGGCAATAGTTGGAACACGCGCTTCATGCCAACCAATTCCAGTATTGAATATGTCTACTCCAGCCTGTTCAAGTGCAATAGCTTGTTGTTTGACTTCATCAGGCGTTGAACCATTAGGGATCAGATCCATGACTGATAGACGAAAAACAATAATAAATTTCTTAGTTACTTTTGCTCTAACAGCTTTAACAATCTCAACAGCTAAACGCATGCGATTTTCTAAACTACCGCCATAGCTATCGGTACGTTTATTTGTGTGGTTAGCCATAAACTCATTGATCAGATAACCTTCTGAGCCCATGATTTCAACACCATCATAGCCAGCTTTTTCAGCAAGCTTTGCTGAGTTCGCAAAATCTTTGATGGTCTTTTTAATTGAACCTAGTGACATTGCTTTAGGTTTATAAGGATTGATAGGTGCTTTAATTGCACTTGGCGCTTGGTTAAATGGATGATAGGCATACCGTCCAGCATGCAATAACTGCAAGCAGATTTTTCCACCTTGCTCATGCACAGCCTCTGTATAAGCACGGTGTTTAATCACATCATAATAAGAGCTAAACGTTGAAGCAAATGGGGTTAATTTACCACGTATATTTGGGCTATACCCGCCGGTAATAATTAAACCTGTGCCCCCTTTCGCCCTTGCTTCATAAAATGCACGTAAGCGTTTACGGTTATGCCAGCCTTCTTCAAGTCCTGTATGCATTGATCCCATAAC
The DNA here is from genome assembly GCA_004208945.1 of Pseudoalteromonas sp. CO133X. Lineage (GTDB taxonomy): Bacteria > Pseudomonadota > Gammaproteobacteria > Enterobacterales > Alteromonadaceae > Pseudoalteromonas. Next base: position 414,641 of record SGPE01000009.1, read on the forward strand.
CAAACGATTACGAAGTTCAGTATGCGGTAATTGTAATTTTTGTTCTAACATGTGTGCCCCGTTAACTGGTCTAACCTCTATAATAATTAGATTCTGCTGCAATAACTGTAAATAATCAACTTTTAGCATCTAATAATCTGTAGCAATTTGTTGATTTAAACACTCTGTTACTATTTAACAGTTAATTTTAAGATTATTCTGAGCTAAGATGAGTTAACTACTAAGTTGTACTGAATTAAGGATTTATTTTGCTAGCAAAGATATTTAAAGGCATTTGGGCAGGGATTAACTTCTCACGCCGATTGGTTCTCAACATTATTTTTTTACTACTAGTAATACTATTTATTGTTGCTATATCTAGTGAAGAAGACAAAGTAAAAGTGGCCGATGGCACTGTATTACGTCTAAACCTAAATGGACCAATTGTTGAAGAGAAAACCTATGTTGACCCTGTTGAAGCAGCTATCAACGATGCAACTATGGGGCAAGAAGCACCATCAGAAATTCTACTTGATGATGTCATTGAAGTTATTAATCAAGCAACCAAAGATGATCGTATCTCAGTTATGCTGCTTGATCTACAAAAAATGCCAAGTGCACATATCAATAAGTTAAAGCAAATAACAAACGCTATTGATGCATTTAAAGATGCGGGTAAGCAAGTTGTTGCAACGGGCTATTACTACACACAAGCACAATATTATATCGCTGCTCATGCTAACGAGGTGTCAATGCACCCTTACGGCGGTGTAAGTATTGAAGGCTATGGCATGTTCCCGCTTTATTTCAAAGATGCACTTGAGAAGCTTAAAGTAACACAGCATATTTTCCGTGTAGGCACTTATAAGTCAGCCGTTGAACCATTTATTCGTAACGACATGTCTGAGGCTGCAAAAGAGGCAAACAATGTGTGGCTAACCGCACTTTGGAACGAGTATAAAACAGACGTCGCTGCAAGCCGTCCATTCGATGAAAGCAATTTCGATGAAGATATGGATGTATACCTTGCTAAAATGCAAGCCGTTAATGGTAACTCAGGTCAATATGCACTTAACAACCAATGGGTTGACTCTCTGAAAACGTCACAACAAATTCGTCAACAATTAATAGATGTAGTTGGTACTGAAGAAACAGGCAAAACCTTTAAACAGGTTAGCTTCCGTGAGTATTTATCGCTTGTGAAGCCACCTATTGAATTTGATAACCCAATCACTGAAAAAGTAGCTGTTGTCGTAGCTAAAGGAACCATCGTAGACGGTGAACGCAAAGCAGGTGAGATTGGAGGCGACTCTACCGCCGCCCTACTTCGTGAAGCGCGCCTTGATGACAAAGTAAAAGCCGTTGTCCTTCGCATTGATTCAGGTGGCGGAAGTATGTTCGCATCTGAAGTTATTCGCGCCGAAGTCTTAGCGCTTAAAGCTGCTGGCAAACCAGTTATCGCTTCAATGAGCTCAGTGGCAGCATCAGGTGGTTACTGGATTGCATCTGCAGCTAACGAGATTTGGGCTGCCCCTAGCACAATTACGGGTTCAATCGGTGTGTTCGGTACTTTCATGACGTTTGAAAATACCATGGCTGAATTAGGTATTTATTCAGATGGTGTGGCAACGACCGATCTTGCTGGCTTTTCGATTGCTCGCCCACTTGATGAGAAAATGGCCGATATCATTCAATTGAGTGTAGAAGATGCTTATCAGCGCTTCTTAAATGTAGTAGCTGAAGCACGTAACATGACACCAGAACAAGTGAATGAAATAGCACAAGGCCGTGTATGGATTGCGACCCAAGCAAAAGAACTTGGTTTAGTCGATAAACTAGGTGATAAGCAAGATGCTATAAAAGCAGCAGCTGAACTTGCTAAGCTGGCTCATTACGATGTTAAAACTATTAAACAGTCTTTAACTCCTCAAGAGCAAATGCTGCAAGATATCTTTGGTACAGCAGCTGTTAAGAGCTTCTTTGCTAAGTCTGACTCATCACAATCAGTACTGGCTACACAAGCTAACTTACAAAGCCTTATTAATCAGTTAAGTAGTGAAATTGATAACCTAAAAGATTACAACGATCCACAAGGTGTTTACGCTCGTTGTTTAGTATGTAACGTAATTCAATAACTTACTTCGCTAAGCAATTTTAGGTATACTAAGCCCAGTTATTTTACTGGGCTTTTTTATGAAACGTAAACGTATATACATCGCCTACACGGGCGGCACAATCGGGATGAAAAAATCAAGTCGCGGTTATGTTCCAGCAGAAGGTTTTTTAACCGAAACAGTGGTTAATAATGCAGAGTTTAATCGCGATGAAATGCCTTTGTTTGATATTCACGAATATTGCCCGCTCATTGATTCTTCAGATATGTCCCCTGCCCACTGGCAACTCATTGCTGACGATATTAAAAGTAAATACCAAGATTATGATGGCTTTGTAGTTTTGCATGGTACCGATACCATGGCCTACACAGCTTCTGCCTTGTCTTTCATGTTCGAAAATCTAACAAAACCTGTGATTGTGACGGGCTCGCAAATTCCACTGTCGCAGCTTCGTTCTGATGGCCAAGTAAATTTACTTAATGCAATGTATTTAGCCGCTAATTACCCAATTGCTGAAGTAAGCCTGTTTTTTAATAACCAACTGTTCCGTGGTAACCGTGCAACAAAAGCCCATGCCGATGGTTTTGATGCGTTTGCTTCACCTAACCTTGAACCTTTAGCATTATCTGGAATTAATATTCAACTGATCAAAGGACAACTTAGCCCTTACGTTGATAACGAATTACAGGTATCGAATATCACACCACAACCAATTGGTGTGCTTTATCTATACCCTGGTATAAGCCCTAAAGTGGTAAAAAGCTTAGTTAATGATGACATCAAGGCACTTGTTTTACTTAGCTTTGGTGTGGGTAATGCCCCACAAGATCCAGCGTTTTTAGATATTCTAAATGACGCTAGTAAACGCGGTATGGTGATTGTTAACCTAACACAGTGCTTAAAAGGTCAAGTAAATATGGGGGGTTATGCAACGGGTAATGCCTTATTAAATTGTGGTGTGATCAGTGGCTACGATATGACATTAGAAGCGTGTTTAACCAAGTTACACTACTTATTTAGTCAAAAGCTTGAAGTAGAAACAATTCGTCACTTGATGCAAGACAACCTGCGTGGTGAATTAAGCCGATAATCAATACAATTGAATACAAAAAAGGCACCAATTGGTGCCTTTTTTTATACTTTTGATAATTAACGAACTTTTTCGTCAATCTCAACTAAGTCTGTTAAATGACAAATCTCACCACTGTGAGTTTTAATACCATGCTCACCGAAGTAGTCACGTTGTGCTTGAACAAGGTGACCATTACTTGGTGTTGTTAACGTCGCAATGTAAGTTTGTGTTGCTGTTAACACAGGGAACGCAAGACCAGATGCAACTGCTGCGCCTGTCACTTTACGTAATGCTGCTGATTCACGCTGCATAGAATCGATAAACTCTACACCTTCAGCTACATTATCTAAGTAATCTGCACGGATGATACAACCAGCGCGCCATGTTTGTAGCGTTTTCGAAAGGTCAACTTTCCACTGATGGGCACGAGACGCACCTTTGATAAGTGCTAAGCCTTGACGATAAGCAAGTAAACTTGCCAGTGTGAATGCATCTTTTAACTCATCCAAATCTAAATCAACTGAGTCAGTTGCTTTAGCAGCGTAAGTCATTTCTTTCGCAGCATGTGTATCACAAGTATTTGTTAAGTGACGAGCTTGTACAGCCGCCACTAATGATGGCACTGCAATGCCAAGTTCTAGCGCATTTTGTGCAGTCCATAGGCCAGTGCCTTTAGCGCCAACCTTATTATCGATTAAATCGACTAGTGGCTCACCTTCTGTTGTTTCAAGGCTTAAGATATGGCTTGAAATTGACAGTAAGTAGCTATTTAAAGTCCCTTCTGACCAGTCATTGAAAATATCAGCCACTTCTTTTGGCGAACGATTGGTGCCTAAACGCAGTAATTGGTACATTTCAGCAATTAACTGCATTAACGCATATTCAATACCGTTGTGAACCATTTTTACAAAGTGACCACTTGCAGATTGGCCTACACGCGCAAAACACGACTCACCTTTGTAGCTTGCCGCTACTTTTTCAAACCACGGCTCTACACGCTCCCAGCCGCCTTCTGAGCCACTCGCCATCATAGCAGGACCATGACGTGCGCCTTCTGCACCGCCAGAAATACCCATAGTGGCAAATTCAAATTTGTTTTGATATTTAAGTTTACGGCTAATACCATCTTTGTAGTTACTGTTGCCGCAATCTACAATAATGTCATCACAGTCAACGCCTGCTTCTGCAAGCTCTGTACACACTTTATCAACCAATTCACCAGCAGGAACTAATAGTAAGATTGAACGAGGCGGCTCTAAGCGTCTAACCATATCATTTAAATCAGACACTATGTGTAAACGGTCTGCCAAACCAAGCGTTTTCGCACAGCTTAGTAACTCAGCACCCGCATCAGGGTTTTTATCATAAGCTACTAATGTCAGCCCTTTTTCAATCAGGTTGAGGGCAAGATTTTTACCCATAACGCCTAACCCTACTAATGCAACTTGCATTTAGTGTCCTCCTCGGTAACAACTATTGGTTAGTTAATCAAAATAATTACGCGCGCATTATACCCAAGCAGCCCAAAAATGCGAGCTTGTAAGCTAAGTTGATATAAATCATCAAAATCATGAAGCGACGTTATGGTCAGTATATCAAAATAACGCAGGCATCGGACCAGATTTTTATAATACCCTTTAAAAAGGTATGTGTATTGACGCTACCTGACACCGGTGTCATAATAACGTCATTGTTACTTTGTATATTACAATTTGATACAGACAGTCTGATTCTCATACGTAAGAACACTATTTTTACTTATGAGTTCTACAGCGTGCTTATGTATAAGCCAATTATAAATGGTTTAATTGCACGGCTTTTTAATAGATAACCATCAATTTGCTTAATTTAATAAGCGCACAGGAGAATTTGATGCTAAGACGCACAAAAATTGTTGCGACCCTTGGACCGGCAACCGATCGCGATAACAACCTAGAAAAAATTATTCGTGCAGGTGCAAATGTTGTTCGTTTGAACTTCTCACATGGTGTAGCACAAGATCATAAAGACCGCGCTGAAGCGGTACGCAGCATTGCTAAGCGTTTAAGCAAACACGTTGCTATTCTAGCCGACTTACAAGGCCCTAAAATTCGTGTCTCAACTTTCAAAGATGGTAAAGTAAACCTAGAAGTAGGCGCAAAATTTACTCTTGATGCAGAAATGGAAAAAGGCCAAGGCGACGTAAACGCGGTAGGTATCGACTATAAAGAGTTACCAAACGATGTTAAATCAGGTGACTTACTACTATTAAACGACGGCTTAATTCAATTAACAGTTGATAGCGTAGATGGTGCCCTAGTTCACACGACTGTTACTGTTGGTGGCGTACTTTCAAACAATAAAGGGATTAACCGTTTAGGCGGTGGCTTAACAGCCCCTGCTTTCACTGATAAAGACAAAGAAGATTTAATCACTGCCACTGAAATTGGCGTTGATTACATTGCTGTTTCATTCCCACGTAGTGGCGATGACATGCGTTATGTTCGCTCTTTAGCAGAAGCAGCTGGCTCAAACGCGCAACTTCTTGCAAAAATCGAACGTGCAGAAGCGGTTGAAACAGTTGAAGCGATTGACGATATCGTACTTGCTTCTGACGCTGTTATGGTTGCACGTGGTGACCTTGGTGTTGAAATTGGTGATGCAGCCCTTGTTGGTAAACAAAAACTTATCATTAGCCGTGCGCGCTCACTAAACCGTACTGTTGTTACAGCAACACAAATGATGGAATCAATGATCGATAACCCAATGCCAACCCGTGCAGAGGTTATGGACGTTGCAAACGCAGTACTTGATGGCACTGATGCCGTTATGCTATCAGCTGAAACAGCCGCTGGTGACTACCCCGAAGAAACTGTTGCTACTATGGCCCGCGTTTGTTTGGGTGCAGAATCTCAAAAAGAAACCCACGTCTCTAAACACCGTTTAGACAGCCGTTTTTCATCAAATGCTGAATCAATAGCCTTATCTGCTATGTATGCAGCTAATCATTTAGATTCTGTAAAAGCGATTGTGACACTAACAGAATCAGGCAGCACAGCTAAGTTAATGTCGCGTATTAGCTCTGGTCTACCAATTTACTCACTATCACGTCATGCAAGCACATTGGGTCAAACAGCTCTTTACCGTGGCGTTTATCCTGTATTCTTCGATTCAACAAAATGTGAAGATGACAGCATGGTTCGTGACGCATTAAACACACTGGTTGAGCTTGGTTCTCTTGTGGCTGGCGATACAGTGATTTTAACGCACGGTGATGCGATGGAAACAATTGGTGCTACAAACACAATGAAGATTGTAACAGTTTAAACTAGTACAATTACTCGTTAAAAAGGCGCATTTAATGCGCCTTTTTTGACTTAATTAGTGTCTATTGTTAACTAGCTGGCCAGTGCTGCTTTTACTTTATCGCGGTAGCTACGGCTCACTTTTAATTCTTGGCCGTTATCAAGCACTAATAAATATTCACCGCTTACTTGCGTTACAAGCTTGCTAATTTGCTTAGTATTTACAATAGCACTACGATGAACACGTACAAATAATTGCGGGTCGAGCTCTTGTTCAAGCTCTTTCATTGTTTTACGAAGAATATGTGTTTGTCCGTCTTGGCAATGTAGACACATGTAATCACCAGCCGCATCGACCCATTGAATTGTCACCACAGGCACACGAACAATCTCGCCCTGCTCTTTTACAGCGAGTGATTCTGGGTAACGCCTATCTGCTAGGCTATCTCCTGTTGCTAATTTCTTTAAAATTTCTTCGCAGTTGTTACCTGTAATACCCGCAACAAAGCTCGCTAGTTTCTTCTTATGGGCGTTATCTTGTTGTGTCTTTAAATAGGTATGCACTTTCTCTACCGCCTGTTTTAGTCTGTTGTCATCGACTGGTTTAAGAATATAATCCAATGCATGAATTTCGAATGCTTTAACAGCAAACTGATCAAATGCCGTTACAAAAACAATTGCTGGTAATGGATTAACACTCTCGCTTAATGCTCTCGCGACTTCAAAACCATTCATGTTTGGCATTTGGATATCCAAAAATACTAATTGAATGTTACCAGATAAACACTCATCAATTGCTTCTTGTCCATTGCTACATAAACGAATAACTTCCAAATCGTCAAACTCAGAAAGTCGTACAGCTAAGCCTTTTCTGGCTAATGGTTCGTCATCAACAATCAACGTTCTAATTTTGCTCATTTATTTAACAGCCTTTTCAAACGGAACACGCAGATTTACCTTTAATCCACTTGGCGTATTGTCAGAGAGTACAAACGAATAATTGTTCTCATAAAGTGTTTTTAGTCGGTCTTTGGTATTTGCTATGCCAACGCCTTGAGAATTAACCAGTTGGCCATTTATTAGCTCGGTACCAGGACCATTATCGCCTACTTCCAATAATAGTTCATTTGCGAAAACTTGTGCTTTTATATCAATCACACCACCTTCATTTAGTTGTGCAATAGCATACTTAATGGCATTTTCGATGATCGGTTGCAGTATTAAACTTGGCACTAGCGCTTCTTTTGCTTGCTCACTCACTTCAACATTTACCTGCAAACGTTCATCAAAACGTACTCTTTCAATTTCTAAGTACAACATTAAAGCATGTAACTCTTGCTCTAATGGGACTTTTTTGATTGGATCTGTGTTTAACGTATAACGTAAAAAGTCACTTAACTTAGAGACCATTAGATTTGCATCTTTGTTCTCTTTTACCAATATCAATGTAGAAATAGCATTAAGCGTATTAAATAAAAAATGCGGGTTTAACTGATAACGAAGCATTTTTAGTTGAGCTTCATGGGCCATTGTTGTTGCTTTTAACGCTTTTTGTCGCTCACTTTGTAAAAGCTGGTAATACTTAATTCCAAAGTACAAACCACTCCAACACAGAATGATATAGACAGAATCTAAACCTTGTTGAAGGTAATAAAACCACTCATTTGGCCTATAACCATGGCGGTATATTTCCCATAAGTTGAACTTTTGTACTACTGCCCAAAGCGTTCCCGTCAAATAAGACGCACCAAAAACAACGAGCATTAATACCCAAGGTGATGCGTTCCATACTTTCCTATACATATAGCGTAAAGGTATCGTCATTAAGCATCCTGCATAAGCATTCAAAACGATAACAAACACGTATATGTCACGCATTTCAAATACTTTTGAGCCTATATAATTTACTAATGCATAGCCAATCCAGCCAGCGATCTGCAGGACCCAGAAAAAACGTTGTCGATTATCAACTAAAGATTGCCAATTCAAAATAACGAGTTACCTTATATACTTATTTTTATTATACCGATAGTCACGAGAATAAAGCACTGCCGCCTATCTTGATTTTTTATAGCCTTACCGCATTCTTCAGGCATTAAAAAAGCGAAGACTACTACAGCCTTCGCTTTATCATTGCTTTATTTTTAAGCTAATTTATCTGAAGCCACTTTATAATTTGGATCTTCAATCACATTAACTTCAACAATATCACGTGCCTTATGAAGGAGTTGAATGCAATCAGGACTCAAATGACGTAAGTGTAATTGCTTACCTGCTTTCTTATATTTATCCGCTAAGCTATCTATGGCTTCAATTGCACTATGATCAGCAACACGGCTGTGCTTAAATTCAATGATCACATCTTGAGGATCATTTTTAACATCAAATAATTCAGCAAAGTTTTTCACTGAGCCAAAGAACAATGGACCATGCAGTTCATATACTTTTGAACCTTGTTCGTCTATGTAATTACTTGTGTAAATGTGCTTCGCATGCTGCCAAGCAAATACCAGTGCAGATACAATAACACCCACACAAACCGCTATTGCCAGGTCGGTTGCAACGGTTACACCTGAAACTAAGACAATCACAAACGCATCTGACTTAGGTACTCGCTTCATCATTTTGAAACTTGCCCACTCAAATGTGCCTAAAACGACCATAAACATAACACCCACTAGCGCTGCTAATGGGATCATCTCGATTAAACTTGCTGCAAACACGATAAAAACAAGAAGCAATAAAGCTGCACTAATGCCAGATAAACGTGAACGACCACCCGAGTTTATGTTGATCATGGATTGACCAATCATGGCACAACCACCCATTGCACCAAAGAAGCCACAGGTTACATTGGCAGCACCTTGACCTATACACTCTTTATTACTGTGGCCGCGAGTTTCTGTGATCTCATCAATTAAAGTGAGTGTTAATAATGATTCAATTAAGCCAATTGCCGCTAGGACTAATGCGTAAGGGAAAATAATTTTAAGCGTTTCTAAATTGAAAGGTACCATAGGAATATGAAATTCAGGTAAGCCACCTGCAATAGTCGCTTGCTCGTTACCTGTCATGCCTTTTAGAAAATCAAGTACCGTACGCGCTTCTAAATCCAGACCAATGACTAAACCTGTCACGGTCACAATCGCAACAAGCGAAGATGGTACTGCTGTCGTGAGCTTTGGCAAAAAATGAATAATAGCCATAGTTAATGCAACTAAACCAAGCATAATATAAAGTGCTTGACCTTCCATCCACTGCTGACCACCCATGCCATCTGGTACTTTAAACTGCCCTAACTGCGCTAAGAAAATAACGATTGCCAAACCGTTTACAAATCCCAACATCACTGGATGTGGCACCATGCGGATAAATTTACCGAGCTTAAACACACCCGCTAAGATCTGCAATATCCCCATTAATAGTACAGTGGCAAATAAATATTCTACACCATGATCTAATACTAAACTTACCATCACAACTGCCAGTGCGCCTGTAGCACCTGAAATCATGCCTGGACGACCACCGAAAATAGCCGTTATTAAGCCAACAATAAATGCAGCATATAAACCGACTAATGGTTCAACGTTAGCAACGAAAGCAAATGCAACTGCTTCTGGTACTAATGCTAACGCTACAGTCAGGCCTGATAAAATATCGTTTTTAGCAGAGCTGGGGGCTTTGCTGAGTAAGTTAAACATTAAGATCCTCTTTCTTATGAATGCATTTTGGCAAGGCGCAGAATTCTAGCAAAAACTCGATACGTTAACAATTATTAACAACAAAACGGCTAGCACCATAAAATGCTAGCCGTTTTTTGAAAAAGACTAAGTGTAGTAAATAAAAGAATTAAAGTGGTAACGACGTACTACGTTTAACACACGTCATTGTAACATTCGAATGTACTTCTTGAACGAACTCTAGATTCAAAAGGTTGTCACGAACAAACTGCTCATAACCTTCTATTCCTTTTGAAATGATACGCAACATAAAGTCCATTGTCCCCGCCATACTATAACATTCAGTGACTTCATCATAACTCATGATCAAACGTTCAAATTCAGCAAGATTTGTTCTGCCGTGGTTAGACAAGCGAACGTGGGCGTAAACCAACATATCAAAGCCAAGCTTTTTTTCGTCGAGCAAAGCAACTTTACCTTTGATATAGCCATCCTGCTCAAGCTTCGCGATACGACGCCAACATGGAGATTGAGATAAACCAACTTTATCGGCAATTTCTGCCGTTGATAAGCTAGCATCTTGCTGTAACAATGCCAAAATTTGGCGATCTACTTGGTTTAGAGACATTTTATTTCTTTTTCTTTAAAGTTATTGGTTAAATTATACTACTGATTTAAAAATCAGTCTGCTCATTTTCAATTATTTATGCAAAAAAAATGCAATTTTAGCCATAGCGTCCACTAATAAATGGATTTGTTTTTCGTTCATGGCCTACGGTCGTATTCGGACCGTGCCCCGGAAGAATTTTAACGTCATCTGCTAGACTCAAAATTTCAGACTTAATAGATGCAATAAGTTGCGCACTGTCCCCTTTAGGAAAATCTGTACGCCCTACTGAGCCTTGAAAAATTACATCACCAACGAAAACTTGCTCTGATGCATCATGGTAAAAAACAACATGCCCAGGAGTATGCCCAGGGCAGTGGCGAACTGATAAACAAGTCTCTCCAACATGGATTGTGTCACCATGAGCTAACCATGCATCTGGATAAAATGGCGCAATCGGCGCAAAACCAAACATTTGCGCTTGCATTGGTAACGAATCAAACCAAAACTTGTCATCAAGATGTGGCCCAATAATTTTTACACCAAATTTATCAGCTAGTTGTTTCGCTGCACCAACGTGATCAAGGTGACCATGGGTTAAAAAGATAGACTCAAGTTCACACCCTAATGTAGAGAGCTCTGCGCTTAGTTTATCGGCGTCCCCGCCAGGGTCTATTAATGCCGCTTTATTGGTATTTGTACAAACAACAATACGACAATTTTGTGCAAAGCCTGTTACTGGAACTGTAACAACATTCATTTTATTGCTCCATTGAAGGTTGTTCAAAAGCCATTAAAATTGGATACTGCAAATAAGCCTGATCATAAAATGGTGATCGCTTGTATAGCCAATTAAGACGTGCTTCTGGGTCTTTAGCAAAGGCTTTATCTTCACGGACCTTTTGATCAAACTCTAGCGCAAGCTCTGGTTTCTCTTGTAACATTTGCTTTGCGTAAGGTATCAACGCATAGTTTTCCATATACTCAGTGCGCTGAAAAATAGTATTGAACTCTCCCCATGCAAAGAATGAATCAGGTGCTTCAGGGTGCAGTAAATGAGTTGCTAACTCTGAGTATGGCTGATTTGTTGATACCTTATACCAGCCAGCTACATCAACATCATTGATACTCTTGTAATCGAAGCTTGCTTCAACCCGAAAACGTCCTTCAAAAGGCACGTTAGCAAAAGTATAGTCTTTCACCGAAGCTTGGGTTAACGATTTAGGCCCAGTGTCGTTAACACGCAATACTTCGACACCATGTAGTTTTAATTTACTAATAATTGCACTATAAGCTGGCGGAATATAAAAGGCGCTAGGCACATTAACTGTTTTTTTAACGATTTTTTGCCAGTAAATAGGCAGTGCATCATAACTTTCTTCTTCACCAAGATAAGCTACTTCCGCTTGCCCCGATAACTCACTTTTACTACGCGTATATTTAATTCCTTTAAATACCAGTGTATCTGGTTCTGTAGCATAGCTGCGCTCAACCACTAGTTGCGTAGGTTTAAATTCACGTTCTTTTTTAACCGCTGCTTGTAACGCTTGATTATTTTTTGCGAGTGCATCAATTGCACCATCTAAAAACACATAAGTGCCGAGTACACGCTGCTTATAAGGCTTCAAAGAGTGATTCTCAACTAAAATACTCGGTAAAGAGCGTAAATCAGCCCAGCCGTTTGAATATCGGGGGGTTGCGACCCAACCGGCTAATCCCTTTTTAAAGTCACGTTTATCCATAACAAAAACTAACGGACCAGGAATATGACCCATTTTTGTCAATTTAGTATCGATAATTGGTTTGAACATTGTATCAAGTGCTTCTGAAACACTGGGCGATTCACTTGAAAAAACAGGATTATAGCCATACGTTACATCATACTGATAATCAGCGCCGTCAGTGACATGCACATCGACATAGAGATCGGGTTTGAACGTATTAATAACCTTCAAGACACCTCGCACTTCTGGGGTATCTAACTTAGTGTAATCTCGATTAAGGTTTAAATTTAAACCATTGGTTCTAAAGCCCATTTCAACGGGGCCACGCTGATTTATACGATTGAATTGGCTACTTCTTTCATGTCCATCAACATTTAAAATAGGAATGAAGAGTATATTCACTTTACTCAAGATATCACGGCGCTTGCCTGTTGCAATGTCACGCAGCAGCATAAACATGGCGTCTTTGCCATCAATCTCACCACTGTGTATACCTGCTTGAATAAAAATTGTTGGCTTAGCATCAGACGTTAACTGCGCTGCATCGAACAAACCTTGCTCATTCGCCACTAACATTTTTATCTTACGCCCTGCACTGCTTGTTGCTATTGTTTGTACTTTAAACTGTGTGGGGTTGGCAGCCACAAGTCTATCAACAAATGCCATGGTATCTTCATAATTTGGCGAACGCATACCGCCACTTAATTCAAAATCTGTAGTTAATGGACCTTTTTCTTGCATCAACGTCACACTTTCACCTTGCCAAGGTTTTAAGGGTGGTAAGTGACTGTCCATGGTCACAGCAGCAGATAAAAACATTAAGCTAGCAAACATATTACTCTCAGGTGCGATACTTATTTAATTAGAAGAAATTATAACAACTAATCTGAAATGATTGCGTAAACTGCGGTGATTCAACAAAAAAATGGAGCAAATGACATGCGTATATAATTATTTCGCAAAGAAATGTTTTGAGTTTGAGATCAAAAAAAGGAGCACAAGGCTCCTTTTTAAAACTTTTATGAAAAGCGAATTAAGCCGCTAGGCCTTCTTTTGCTTTTTCAACAAGTGCTGCAAATGCAACTTGGTCATAAACTGCGATATCTGCAAGGATCTTACGATCGATTTCTACAGAAGTCTTTTTAAGACCATTGATAAAACGGCTGTATGAAAGACCGTTTTGACGAGCTGCTGCATTGATACGTGCAATCCAAAGTTGACGGAAAGTACGTTTCTTAGCACGACGGTCACGGTAAGCGTATTGACCCGCTTTAGTAACTGCCTGGAAAGCTACGCGGTAAACACGTGAACGTGCTCCGTAGTAACCTTTAGCTTGCTTTAAAACTTTTTTGTGACGTGCACGTGCGATAACACCGCGTTTAACTCTTGCCATTTCTGAAGACTCCTATTAAGCGAATGGTAACATACGTGAAACTAGACCATGGTCATTCTTATGAACCATCATCTTAGGACGTAAGTGTAATTTACGCTTAGAAGTTTTCTTAGTCAGAATGTGACGAAGATGCGCTTGTTTACGCTTGAAACCGCCAGAAGCAGTCTTTTTGAAACGCTTAGCAGCGCCTCTGTGAGTTTTTAGCTTATAAGCCATTGCAATAACTCCAAATGTATTGCTTTACGATTAGGCAAGCAGGCGAGAGGTAAATAAATAACTCTACTTTATAAGGCCAAACTTACCGCCAATGTCCGGTGAAAACTCAGTCAATATAACTGCAATTTTACTTTAAACCGGTTATTTCAGGTGAACAGCAAGCTGTTACTTGGAGACCTGAAATAAATTCGGTGCGCATTATCGCTTGTTTATTACTTTTTAGCAATAGGGGCCATCATCATTACCATTTGACGACCTTCAACACGATTTGGGAAAGACTCAACTTGTGATACATCTTCCAAATCAGCTTTAACACGATTTAATAATTCAATACCAATTTCTTGGTGAGCCATTTCACGACCACGGAAACGAATAGTAATTTTAGCTTTATCACCCGCTTCTAAGAACTTACGCAAGTTGCGAAGCTTAACCTGGTAGTCACCTTCATCCGTACCTGGACGGAATTTGATTTCTTTAACCTGGATCTGCTTTTGCTTTTTCTTTTGTTCTTTTAGTTCTTTGCTTTTTTCAAAGATGAACTTTCCGTAGTCCATAACCTTACATACAGGTGGCTCTGCATTAGGACTAATTTCTACAAGATCTACACCCGCATCATCTGCCATAGCTTGCGCTTCTTTTAATGACACGATGCCAGCTTGCTCGCCGTCAATGTCAATTAAACGAACTTCTTTAGCTGTAATATCTTCGTTGATACGATTTTTTTGAGCTGTTTGTTGCCCTTTCTTGCCGCCTCTAATGGTACGATCCTCCAAGAATATAAAATAAAAAGCGTGTAGTTGGCTGTTTGTTATGCCCTACACGCTCATGATTTATTGTCGATTTTTTATTTCGTCGCTAATTTTAGCTACAAAATCATCAACATTAAATTTGCCTAGGTCTTCACCTGTGCGAGTGCGTACTGCCACTTCTTGTTGTTCAACTTCTTTGTCGCCAACAACAAGTAAATATGGAATACGTTTTAACGTATGTTCACGGATTTTAAAGCCAATCTTCTCATTTCTCAAGTCAGCAGCGGCTCTAATTCCAAGTTTATTTAATTTTTGTACAATTTCTTGAACATAATCAGCTTGTTTATCTGTGATATTCATGATCACAACTTGCTTAGGAGCAAGCCATGTCGGGAACAAGCCTGCGTATTCTTCAGTTAAAATACCAATGAAACGCTCGATTGAACCTAATATAGCACGGTGGATCATAACGGGTGTGCGACGTTCGTTGTTTTCAGCAACATAAGTTGCACCTAAACGACCCGGTAATGCAAAATCAAGTTGCACTGTACCACATTGCCATGCACGGTCTAAACAGTCATACAATGTAAATTCAATTTTAGGACCATAAAACGCACCTTCACCCGGTAGATAATCAAACTCAATGTCGTTTGCTTTTAATGCATCAGCTAGCGCAAGCTCAGCTTTATCCCACATTTCGTCTTCACCGATACGTTTTTCTGGGCGAGTAGATAGTTTTACTACAATCTTCTCAAAACCAAACGTTTCATATGTGTCGTAAACCATTTTGATACATGCCGATACCTCATCCATGATTTGCTCTTCTGTACAGAAGATATGCGCATCATCTTGAGTAAAGCCACGTACACGCATTAAGCCATGCAATGCACCTGATGGTTCGTTACGGTGACAACAACCGAATTCAGCCATACGTAATGGCAGATCACGGTATGATTTTAAACCTTGGTTAAAGATTTGTACGTGACCTGGGCAGTTCATTGGTTTAATTGCATATTCACGTTTTTCAGATTCAGTTGTGAACATGGCATCTGCGTATTTATCCCAGTGACCTGATTTTTCCCATAAACCACGGTCCATCATTAAAGGACCTTTCACTTCTTCGTAATCATACTCACGTAGTTTTTCACGAACAAAGTCTTCTAGTTCACGGTAAATGCTCCAGCCATCATTGTGCCAAAACACCATGCCAGGCGCTTCTTCTTGCCAGTGCCAAAGGTCAAGTGCTTTACCGATGCGGCGATGGTCACGTTTTTCAGCTTCTTCAAGACGCTTTAAATACGCTTTAAGTTGCTTTTTATCTGCCCATGCTGTGCCGTAGATACGTTGCAGCATTTTATTTTCTGAATCACCACGCCAATATGCACCCGCCACTTTCATTATTTTGAAGTGTTGGCAGAATTTCATATTTGGTACGTGTGGGCCACGACACATATCAACATATTCTTCGTGATGGTATAAACCTGGACGGTCATCTTTTGCGATATTCTCGTCTAAGATTTCCATTTTATATGTTTCACCGCGTGCTTCAAAAGTATCACGCGCTTCTTGCCAGCTGACGGTCTTTTTAACCACATCGTAGTTTGTTTTAGCAAGCTCAAGCATACGCTTTTCAATTGCATCTAAATCGTCTTGGCTTAAAGAATGCTCCATATCGATATCGTAATAGAAACCGTTATCGATGGTCGGACCGATTGCCATTTTCGCTTCAGGGAAAAGTTGCTTAACTGCATGACCAATAAGGTGCGCACATGAGTGACGAATGATCTCTAAACCGTCGTCGTCTTTTGCTGTGATGATTTCTAAGCGTGCGTCATCGGTAATTAAATCACATGCATCAACACGCGAGCCATTAACACGGCCTGCAATGGTTGCCTTGGCAAGGCCAGGACCGATATCACTTGCTACATCATAGGTACTTACTGGGTTTTCGAAACTACGCTGACTGCCGTCAGGGAGGGTAATAACTGGCATTATAAATCCTTACTACAGTGGTGATGCCTACAATGCATCACATGTATTTTTTAAAAAATTAATTTGTAAACTCTGCAACGCTTTTACGAATAAGCATTGCCATTTAGTGCCTATTTAGGCTCATATTCACTGAGTCTTCGCAAACATGAACAACCATTGTCGCCGCTAGTGAATTCAAATACAAGTAGTTAGAAGACTAAATTGACAATTACTTATCCCATTTCATACTTAGTGAAGATAACTTTTTGGGTAAATATGATGTCAAAACCTCGCACAGTTAAATTTGCAACGTTTAATTTGCTAAATTATACAGCCCCCCCCTATTCTTTTTATCAGCAACATGAACATTATAATAAAACCCAGTGGCGCCAAAAGCAGCAATTTATCGCCCAATTTCTAAACCAAACCCAAGCCGATATAGTCGCTTTTCAAGAGGTTTTTAGCTATCAAGCATTGGAAATACAATGTAAAGAAGCAGGTTATGACTATTTTGAAATAGTTGACACACCAAGTCACGATGCGCTGTATCCACAGGTACTTTTCAACCCCATTGTCGCCTTAGCCAGTAAGTACCCTTTAAAAAGCTGTGAACCACTAACACCCTGCCCAGAACTGCTTGAATACTTGAATAACCAAAATGAGTTCAAGTTCAATAGAACCCCTATCAAATGCTTAATCTCAATCCCTTTTTTTGGTGACATTTGTTGTTATGTTGTTCACTTTAAATCACAACGCGTGCAATCAATGGCGCATATTTTAAACATTCACAATCTCGAAGACCCATTACTTCAATTACTACATCAGACAGTGGGAACCATGCAATCGCAAATATCACGCTCCCTTGAGGCGTCTATTGTTTATTACGATGCTTTAAAGACCCAGCGTGAAAAGCAATGTGCAACTATTGTGATGGGTGATTTTAATGATGTACTTACAAGCCCAACACTGTCATTTATGACACAAGGTTTCCATCCAACACGCTGTGAACCATGCATTGAGCAAAATGAACCTGTGGTCGGATTAACGGATGTGTATCAATTTAGTGATGAAAATAAAGCAGGTTATACTAAGCCTTACAGTCATTATTATCACCGCCGTGGTAGCGTACTTGACTATATACTTGTTTCTGCACATTTCAATCCTGAGTGTGCAATGTCAAAAGTCAGCTCTGTCTCATACTCAAGCTTTGAAGATCATTTAAATCCAGCCGAAACACTTGAAGACATAAGCGTCAGTGACCATAGTGCGATTGCAATTAAAATTCATTTTTAAAGCAACTGTTTTTCAATTCGTTACTTGCTATAATTGCGAAAATTAAGTTATTTAGAGAATGACCATGAGAACATGCGGTGTAGAAATTACCGGCAGCGACGTACTGCTGTGTATTTTAACAAAAGATAATGATGTCTTTGATATCCGTGATATAAGACAAACTCGCTTTACCTTAGCTAACGGTAACGACACTGAAGTTATGCGTAAATTTCAATTTGATTTCAGAAAACTAATGCAAGACTATCAAATTGATTCTGTAGCAATTAAAGAGCGTCAACCGAAAGGTAAATTTGCCGGTAGTGCAAAAGGTTTTAAGATGGAAACAGCTATCCAACTTATCGAAGAACTAGATGTAGAAATATTAAGCGCAACGGCAATAAAAGAGCAACTAAAACGTAACCCTCTCCCTATTGCATTTGAAGATACAGGCCTTAAAAAGTTTCAAGAAAATGCCTTTATTAATGCCTACGTTTATCTGATGCGTAAAACATACAAGCAAGGCGAAGCCTAAGCCTAAACATCATCAATACTTAAAACGTGCTTATGCACGTTTTTTTGTGTCTGTAAAAAGCCATCCTTTCCTCTGTACTTAAAAATACACTCTGTACATTAGTCTTATATTACTTTCATTTGTCGACAATCTATGCTTAGTTAAACATGTAAGCTAATGCTATAAAATATTCAACTTATTGGGTTAGCTATTTTCGCATCAAGTCCATGACAACAATTTAATAGGACACGGAGAACACAATGCAAGCAAATAACATACATGGTAACAGTCTCCCATTAACACAAAGCTATTTCCAAGGCGCTACTGACGTTCCTTTGATTGACAAAACAATAGGTCAGTACCTTGACGCTATTGTCGACAATAATCCCGACCACCCCGCTATTATTGTTAATCATCAAAACATTCGCCTGACGTACAAAGAATACCAACAGCAAATTAATCAACTCGCTATGGGGCTGCTCTCCCTTGGCGTTAAACCAGGAGACCGTGTTGGTATTTGGTCTCCTAATAATATTGAGTGGTGTTTAACGCAATTCGCAACCGCAAAAATTGGTGCCATTATGGTATGTATTAACCCTGCATATCGTCCGAATGAATTAAAATATGCTCTTAACAGCGTTGAGTGCTCAACGCTCATTACCGCAAGTGAGTTTAAAGCGAGTAACTATATAAGTATGCTTAATGAACTTGCACCTGAGCTAAAAAGTTCACATGCAGGTGAATTAAACCTAAATGCCCTTCCACATTTAAAAAACATAATCCGTATTGGTAATGAGCCAGCTCCAGGAATGTTCAGTTTTGATGATATTATGCAACGCGCTACAGATGCTCATAAACTCGAGCTCGATGCGATAGCTGCTACATTGCATTGCGAGCAAGATATCAATATTCAATTTACATCAGGTACCACTGGTAACCCAAAAGGCGCGACCTTATCCCATAAAAACATTCTCAATAATGGCTTTTTAATGGCTGAGGCTATGAAACTAACATACCAGGATAAGCTCTGTATTCCTGTGCCTCTGTACCATTGTTTTGGTATGGTGTTAGGTAATTTAGTGTGTATTAGTAAGGGCGCAACAGCAGTCTTCCCTGGTGATTCATTTGATCCTAAAACAACCCTTGAAGTAGTAGAAAAAGAACGCTGTACCGCTCTTCATGGTGTACCGACCATGTTTATAGCTGAATTAGAACACAAAGAGTTCGCTCAATATGATTTATCGAGCATACGAACAGGCATCATGGCTGGTTCGACATGTCCTGAGCAAGTTATGCGCAAAGTTCATTCATTAATGCACATGACTGAAGTCGTGATTGGTTATGGTCAAACCGAATGTAGCCCGATTAACAATGTGACTGAAACTGACTCACCAATTGAAAAGCAAGTGAGTACTGTCGGCCGTGCTCTAGCCCACACCGAAGTAAAAATTATTGATGAACTGGGTGATATTCAACAGATTGGCATCCCTGGTGAAGTATGTAGTCGCGGTGCAGGTATCATGCGCTGCTATTGGAACGATAAAGAGAAAACGGATGCCACCATCGATAAGGATGGCTGGTTACACTCCGGTGATTTAGGGGTAATGGACGAAGAAGGGTTTGTTTCTATTGTTGGCCGCATTAAAGATATGATTATACGTGGCGGTGAGAACATATACCCACGAGAAATCGAGGAGGTACTTTACACCTATCCAGGTATCCAAGATGCCGCTATTTTTGGAATTAGCGATGAAAAATATGGCGAGGAAGTGTGTGCGTGGATACAACCACAAGATGATGCAGTGCTAGATGAGCAGGCCATTCGCACTTTTTTAAAAGACAAGCTTGCCTATTTCAAAGTACCAAAACATATTCGCTTTGTAGATGAATACCCAATGACAGTTACGGGTAAACTGCAAAAGTTCAAAATGCGTGAGCAAATGCAGGAGTTGCTCAGTGAAAAAACATTCTCGTAATTAAGAGATAGCTAAAGCTCTGCATTACCTGAGCTTTAGCTAAAAGCACATTTTCTATTTATCTAAAATAGCCTCAAAGCCCCCATATATCATGCGTTTGCCGTCAAATGGCATGTTGTTCTCAGGGCTCATTCGAGGGTCGCCCATTATGTTCTGCCAACCGTTATCACGAGCATCTTTGGATGGCCAGATCACCCAAGAAAACACCACCGTTTCATTCTCTTGAGCTTTAACAGCCATAGGAAATGAAGTTACTTCTCCATCAGGAACATCGCTTCCCCAAGCCTCGACCACCTTTAATGCACCGTGTTCTTTGAATATTTCGGCTGCTAACTCTGCATGAACTAGGTACTTTTCTTTGTTTGCTGTTGGTACAGCGGCTACAAATCCATCGATAAATGACATAAGTTATCTCCTTTCATTAACACATTAACCATAGTTAAAGAAAAGAGAAGTACATAATGATTTAATCAATAAACGCTTAAAGCTACCAAAATGGCACTTACTCAGCTATACAACGCCTTGTTTTATCATCGCTTCTGCTACACGTTCGAAACCAGCTATATTAGCACCAAGGCTTAAGTCGTCCTCATGAGAATATTGTTTCGCTGTCGTCGAAACAGTCTCGAAGATAGTCCTCATAACTTGTTGGAGTTTTTCATCAACTTGCTCTGGTCGCCATGTTTGCATGCTAGCATTTTGTGCCATTTCAAACTGACTAGTTGCCACACCACCCGCATTTGCGGCTTTGCTGGGTCCAAGATAAACCTTATGCTTTTTAAAAACAGTAAGCGCTTCTGCTGTGCTAGGCATATTTGCACCTTCACATACAATTAAGCAACCATTCTCTACAAGTGAAGTCGCATCATTTTTAGTAATTTCATTTTGAGTTGCACAAGGTATGGCAATATCAGCTTCGTATTGCCATACCTTATGGCCATTACTTGGGTACTGATTAACGGGTGTAAACTCTGCTTCAGAGTGCGTGTTTAGGTAGTCTCGAAGCTCAGCTCCTTGTTCGGTTTTCAAGTGTTTAACAAGCTCAACATCTAAACCATCTTTGCAGTATAAAGTTCCTTTTGAATCGCTACAGGTTAAAACGATAGCATCACACTGGCAAAGCTTATCCATCAGATGCAATGCTACATTACCCGCGCCAGATACGAGGCAACGCTTTCCTTTTAAAGAGTCATTTTTAGCATCAAGCATAGCACTTAGAAAATAAGCTATGCCATAGCCTGTCGCTTCAGCCCTTAATGCAGAGCCTCCCATCAGTAAAGGCTTGCCCGTAAGCACCCCTTGAAACTGATTAGTTATGCGCTTGTATTGGCCAAATAAATAGCCTATTTCTCTTGAACCTACGCCTATATCACCCGCTGGTACATCCGTTGTAGCACCAATGTGCCTATATAGCTCTGTCATGAAAGATTGGCAAAAGCGCATAATCTCGTTATCACTTTTCCCTTTCGGGTCAAAGTCTGCTCCTCCTTTTGCGCCGCCTAAGGGTAAACCCGTTAACGCATTCTTGAGGATCTGTTCAAAGCCTAAGAACTTAACGACTCCAAGATTTACGCTGGGATGAAAACGTAGACCTCCTTTAAAAGGCCCAAGAGTAGAGCTAAACTCAATACGATATCCCCTGTTGACGTGCACATTCCCGTTATCATCAAGCCATGGAACTCTGAAAATAATTTGCCTTTCTGGCTCAACTAATCGTTCGATAATGCCCAGTTTTTTGAAATCATTATTACCATCTACAACATGGTTAAGCGATGATAGTACTTCCTCAACAGCTTGATAAAACTCAGGTTCGTTAGGGTTAGATTCCTTTACTGTTTGCAGAATTCCTTGTAGATATTGCATGCCAACTCCTCTTTTAAGCTATTGAAATGACTAGTTACTAATTAAACTCATCCCTACAGATGATCGATCACTTACTGTTACCGAATAATAAACTCGGCACTGTGTTGGTTATCATGATGCCAATAATAACGAAGGGGCTCATTTTGTGTATCATAAAACCAAATTTCGGCCACCAGCTCTAATGAGCTATTTGCAAGCATCAAAGTAGCTGATAATTTACTTTGCTCCAATGCTGTACGTAACAAACATTGATTGTAGTCTGCTTTGCCATCTTCTCCTTTTAGACAAATATTAAGATACGCTTTGTTATCACCCATTTGCAAATCCACATTAACGCGAAGCTGCATTTTACTACTTAGGTCAAACTCAGGGGCAATGTTTAAGTCAAGCATTGTTTCAACGCTTATGCTTGTATTAGCAGGTGTTTCAGGCTGAGTAGTGACGGTAGATACTTCTGGTACAGTTGAACTGGCACTTTCAGTTGATGAGCCACTTCCGCCACCACATGCAGACAAAAATAAACTTAAAATAACTAAAGTATAATGTTTCATAACTATTCTCCACGTGAGATCACATTAGTAAGTTGTGCGTTATTAAACCAAAATGGGTTTTCACGACCAGATGATTCAGCAAACGATCTAAAACCACTGTAGGCACGTGTGATGTCTATGCCTTCTTTCGGATGTGCCCACGCAGTACCTATCTCCATAGCCCAAGGTAAGCCACTGTCTGTTTGGAAATAATATTTTTGCAAGCTATTACTGGCATCGTCAGAGCCGACTAGCGAAAATAATGCTGTATTAAATTTCTCTGTCGGCTTTTGGTTTTTAAGATGCACTTCCCAGCCACGGGGGTTTTGTCCAGCTAAGAACTCACCATGGTAATAACCTTGAGCAGCAAAAATAAATGGGTCTAGTGTATACTTTGGAGCCGCAGCGGTCGTGACACCGCTTTTGAGGGCTACAGATAAAGTAAACGACACTTTACTGTTTGTATCGCAGCCTGTTTCCGTTCTGAAATAACTACAACTTGACTGTTTATCTGCAACCTCCCAAGTATCTGGCATGATAATGAAGATGGCATCCTCAACATCCTCTTCTAAAATTGAATGTGATTGAGTTACTCCATCAACAGTTAACCTAATTGAACTTGTATCTATTTGACTCCGTAAGATTCGCTTGTCAACATCGCCGACTATCGTTTGATACAATCGCACTGCAAAACCATTGTGGAAATCGGCACCAATACCTACAAGCTCTCCCTCTATTTTGTAGCCAGTTGCTTGACCATCTTTATCCATCAAAGTTGTGCGATAGTTAACAACTAAATCATTAAAATCATAATCTCCTGAAAAAGGCCACTGGTCTTCATAAGCAAGAGTTACCCAGCTATTCTCACTTGGATAAACTAAACTACCATAAGTAGTGATCAAGTAATCTTCTACCTCGCCCCCAGATACGCCGCCGGTTGCAGTGATTGGATTTATTTCACTACCATCCGTAACTCGAAAACGCGCCCATGTAGATCCCCTAACAGCATCACTCGGTACATCCACAAGAATACTGTTATCGCCTTGATTTAATTTGTATTTATTCAACGACATTTCGTCTGAATCAAACTGAAAATTTTGGTCCCAATCAAACCACACATATAAATAGCCTTTATCGTTGGGCGACGAGACTATTATTTTACTTGTTGCGCCAAGAACAAAATCGGTAACAAATTTAACGCCATCATCTGAACTATCGACTGGTGAAGCCAATAAATCTGCTGTGGTATTGATGTTTTCACCATCAACAGACGTTCCTAAATAGACTAAATTAGATTGATCTTCGTTAGGGTCAAATAAATGTCGAGCGCCACTGGATGAAAGCGCTGTTTTATAGGGCATGGGAGCATCACCAAAGTCAATTGAGTTGTCAGTCACCTTTACTTCTGCTACAGCACAGCGCGCTCCATCATTTTGATTTGATGTCGGCCCCAATGTAAATACAGTAGCGCTGGGTGTGTATCCGCTTACTGGACTGATATTTAAATCAACTTTATGTATTTTACCACTGCGATTATTACTGAAGTAAAACTGCCCTTGGACATCAAAGTAGCCAGCACCATTCGCTCCAGTATCGCCTGCAAGGTCTAGGTTTACTAAAAACTTAGGTACCTTAGTTACTAAATCTATTTCGTACAAATCACCATCTGACTCAACTGCATACAATAAATTGCTATGAGGATGAAACGCAAAGTCATAGATAGCTAACCCCCAGTTAGCTGAGCCTTCAACTAATACCGCCTGATACTCTAGACTCTGCTGTGACAAATCGATAGCATAAAGACCAAACCTAGAGTTATATAAATAGTAAACAGCCTGGTTGGTGCCTTTATTGACATGAACATCACCAACATAAAAGTTAGCATCTGGTAAGCCATTTACGTCTAAACGCTCTAAAGAATAATCATCACCAATTCGCACAACACTTTTAGGGACTTGCTTACTAAAGCCATACATATATTGGTCTTGATAATTGAAGCCAACGGCATTCACACTTTCATTGTTGACTTCATTGATAAAATCTAGGTTAGCAGCAAGCACTTTAGTTTTTGCCGAGACAAGATCAACACCATACATTTGAGCAGGCGTACCTTGAATTAAAAAGGCTTTACTTGGGCAGTTTTCAAATGGGCCAGCACTCACAAAGCAAGTCATTAGCGCAGTTGCTACGCCAATATATCTATTACTTTTCATAATAACATCCTCTTGTGGATATGTTATTACTCACTGCAGCAACCATTCCAAAACTTAACTAAATGATAATTAAAGAATAAATTTTTACTAATAGATGCTATTGCAACTTGCAACTATTAAAATTGCAAAATGCGATTCTTTTTAAACCAATGTACTAAATAGATTGGTATATTTATTTTGATAACTAATGGAAGAGGAGAGATTTTCCAGAGTGTGGCAGAAAGAATTGTTTATTTTAAACCAAACGAAAAAGTAAACTTTACACAATTTATGTTCCTAGCTCACCATTAAAGAACCATGCTGAGCTAGGTAGTTTTTGCTACAAGAAAGTTATTCTTTTTTTGCTGGCCACTCAAATGCGCCCACATCCCCAGGGAACACAACCGGCGATTCAATACCGTCTTTGTTCACTGATGCGACACCAAAATAGTAATTATCGATCACGACATTTTTAAGGGTTGCTTCGGTTACCTTGCCAACGTCCCGGCTAAACTGCCACTGTGGTTCACTGGTATAACGCCAATAAATTTTATAGCTAACCACAGTTGGATCATCACTTTTATGCCAAGCTAGTGTTGTACTTGGCTTTACAGCACCTGAAATACTGACACCTGTCGGCGGGGCTGGTGCCCAGGCCATTGACGCCATAGTCACAGCATTTAATGAGGTTAATTTAGCCGCATAGGCAAAATCAACATGATCGATGGTGTCACCGTAAGTGATACCATTTTCAGTACGTAGGTCTTGATGCTGTTGATTGTAGTTTTCATTGGTTTCCATAATGCGCACCGCTGCAAAGCCAACATCGTTAAATGGACGATGATGCCCTCCTCGACCAAATCGATCGAGTCGATAGACCAACATGGTATCGAGATTTTCAATATATCTATCGGCAATTGTATCAATGTAGCGTGCAAGGTTACGACTTGCAGAGTCGACCTCACCACCGGTAAAACGGCGTTTATGAGCTTGCTCTTTTGTTTCTATGACGCGTGTACCTTCTGAGAAAATACGTGCCGTTGTGTTATCTGTAACGCCATTAATACCGGTTGAATTACCAATCATGTCGTTATTTAAAACACCATGAACACGCCAGTTATGCTCTTGTGCATATTTAGCTAAAATTTTACCACCAAACAAGCCTTGTTCTTCACCAGATAGTGCTGCATAAACAATCGAGCCATTAAATTTATACTTTGATAAAACACGCGCAGATTCGAGCACACCAGCCACACCGGATGCATTATCGTTAGCCCCTGGCGCATCTGATGTATAGTCCATTACATCAGAGGCTCTCGAGTCAATATCTCCGGACATCATTATCATGCGATTTTCATCAACTTGGCCGCGCTGAATAGCCACGATATTGACAACCTCTACTGGGTTTGGAATACGTTTTTCACCAGAAATAGTGTCTTTTACTTCAATAATTTCTAAGCAATTACCACAGGCTTTTGAAATAGCCTCAAACTCAGATTTTATCCAGCGCCTTGCCGCACCGATTCCGCGCGTATTTGATTTTGTTTCCGATAAGGTGTGACGAGTGCCAAAATCAACCAACGTTTGAATATCTTGCTCTATACGCGTTTTTGAAACTGCATTTGCAATATCATGCAAAGCTTGTTGATCTTTGTATTGAGCTGTCGTGGCATGCGCTGCCGCTGTTAATAATAGTGATGAGCTAAACAAAGCACCACTTGTGGTTATTATTTTACGCTTAAACATAGTTTCACTCCTTCAATGAATCATTCAAGGCTAACTAATATTTCATTTCACGCAATAGTTATGAGTTAGAAGACAGATTATTAGGTTAAAACAATTGGTAAACTAAATTTAGTATGAGGCCGATACTAAGATTTATCAGCCTAAATGGTCGTTTTTTCTAAAACTACTCTGGCTGTTTTACACTGGGGAGTTTTATCCCACTGTGATAAAAAATGACTCGATTGCCACCTGAGTTTTTTGCATTATACATCGCCTTATCAGCACATTGGATTAAATACTCAGCATCACCATAATGCTCGGGGAATAAAACTGCACCAATACTTGGCGAGTAACTTAGAAACTCATTATTATATTCAAGAGGTTTACAAATCTCTTGACGTAATAAGTCAACGATTTCAACAACATCTTGCTTATTACTAATGCTGTTTAAAATAACAACAAACTCATCTCCCCCCAAACGCCCTACACTATCTTCTTTTTTAAGTTGGTGACGAAGACGTTTCGCAACTGTTTTTAATAGCTTGTCACCCGCTGCGTGACCATGAAAGTCATTTACTTGCTTAAACCCATCTATGTCAATAAAAAGGACAGCGATAATTGTCGATATTGTATTAGCAACAGATAATGACTCTTCTAACTCTGAAATCAAAAAGCTGCGATTAGGTAAATCTGTCAATGGATCATGACCTGCCATATAAATCAGTTTTTGTTCGAGATTCTTTTGCTCGGTAATATCATAAGCAATGGCCACCCTGACTTGTTTTTCTTCAGACCAATAAACTGACCATAAAACATGCACAATACGGCCATCTTTTCTAACCCACCTGTTTTCAAAACGTGGTTGCTGATTATTTATAACAATTTGATTAATAGCATTGATAGTTTTAGCTCTGTCTTCTGGGTAGACAAAATCTAACATATTTCTACCGATAGCTTCTTCAAGCGTGTAACCAAAGATAGTTTCAAAAGCAGGGTTAGTAAAAAGCAAGCAGCCCTTTGCGTCTACTACACAAACAGCATCTAATAAAAGCTCAATAATATCAGACAAGTATTCAGGCGTTTCTTTCTTCATAAGCGACTTTCAAGCTGACTATAAAATGAGTATAGCCTAAACCGAGCAAGTAACTGAGCAATTAAGTATTAGTTGGGTACAACTTTTTTGATAAAAAAGTAGATACGATACAGAAAAATACAATGCCGCTTAAATCCGCAAGTAAATCAACGAGATCAAAAGAACGCGTGGCAATAAAGTATTGACTGAACTCCTCCAAGAAGACAAAAGTAAATACAATTAAAGCAGCCCAATATATTTTAACCCCCCCAATAACACTGGCTTTGAACTTAAACGCTAAATTTATAAATAGTGTGAGCAATCCAAACAAGAAAAAATGCCCTAGCTTATCGCCATAAGGTATTGCAGCAACTAAATCAAAAAACACCGATTTTTGACCTGTATTAGCAAGATAAATGACCCAACCGATAAATCCAAAAAAACCAATTGCTAATAGAACAAGAAAACGTTGAAACATGTGGTTACGGTGCCATATGAGAAGTTAAAAACAAAAACTGATAGGGAATGACTTTATTCCAATAATGCCAATCATGAATCCCTGGACGTTCAATATAATCATGTCGAATACGCAGTTTTAACATCGCTTGATGCAAGGCTCTATTTTGCTGAATAAAAAAGTCATCAACACCAATATCGAGCATGATAGGAAGATTGTCAGCGCTTTTTTTCCATGCTGTATTACCTGCTGCAATTTTATGAAGGTTATTAACTATCGCGATGCTATCCCACCTTGCTTGATTTTCTGCATAATTGCCAAGCACCTTAGTAAGATCAAACTCTGCACTGAAAGGTCTTACATCAACCCCCGCAGACATCGCCGATACGGCTGCAAACCGATGGGGATGATTAATCGCAATATGCAGCGCGCCAAAGCCACCCATCGATAACCCTGTAATTGCTCGGCCAGTTTTAGACCGATTAGTCGAATAATTAGAATCAATATAATCTACAACGTCTTCAACAATATATGTTTCATATTGCGATGTTTTGTCGACTTCTGAATCTAAATACCAAGAGCCGAAGTTACCATCAGGATTAACAACGATAACATTATATTGGTCAGCAAGTTGTTCAATATTAGTGAGCTTTGTCCAGTCAGTGTGATTACCACTAAAACCATGTAATACGTAAACAACATTGTAGGTTTTAGACTCTTCGTAGTTGTCAGGTAAAGTAATTGTCAGCGGTTTTTCTATCGCGGTCTTATTACCTTTAAAGGTGAAAGTGTCTGTTTGATAAGCACTTATAGGTAAGCTAATCATGAGTGCAAATAAGCTAAGCAGTTTTTTCATGGTGAGTTCCTTTTTCTTATTATAGTTCCATGGCAATTAAGATATGTAAACAATTGAATCATGATGTATTTTAATAGTTTTTTAGGTAAATCAACTGCTAAAAATTCTGCTCAGTGATATAGTTAGGCAATCTTACTTTGAAAAGTGTCGTGTATGTATCGTTTATTTGAACGGATGATAAATCCATTTCCAAAAGAGCAGCCTTCCCAGCCACCCAATACGTTATTTGCATTTTGCCGTCATTATACTCGAGGCATGGAGTTATCACTGATACTGATGTCTCTAAGTGCTGCAGCTTTGGCTATTTTAGAGGTGTCGCTCTTTAGCTACATGGGGCAACTAGTTGACTGGTTAGGCCAATACACTCCAGAGACATTATTTGACCAACAAAAGTCAGAGTTAATAAAAATGGCTGTCGTATTATTGATTGTTTTGCCAATCGTCGTTTTTTTTCACTCTGCAATTTTACACCAAGCCTTGCTTGGTAATTACCCTATGTCGATCCGTTGGTTAGCACACCGTTATTTGCTGCGACAAAGTATCGGTTTTTACCAAAATGAGTTTGCCGGACGAATAGCAACGAAAGTGATGCAAACATCACTGGCAGTGCGTGAATCTGTCATGAAGCTACTCGATGTGTTGATGTACATTGTTGTTTACTTTGGCGCTATGGTGTTTCTAGTTGCAGACTCAGATTGGCGCCTAATGATCCCGTTATTAGTGTGGTTACTCTTTTATGCCGCTATACAAATGTACTTTGTACCACGATTAAAAAAGATCGCGAGTTCACAAGCTGATGCTCGTTCGGAAATGACCGGTCGAGTGGTAGATAGCTATACGAATATCTCCACCATCAAATTGTTCTCATACACACAACGCGAAGAACAATATGCCAAAGATAGTATGGATGTATTTTTACAGCCTGTTTATCAACAAATGCGCTTAGTAACGAGCCTAAACTTTTCAATCAATACACTAAACTACCTTCTTGTGTTTAGTATTGCTGCTTTGTCGCTGTACCTATGGTCGATTAGTGCAATATCAGTGGGGGCAATTGCTATTGCTGTGAGCTTATCACTTCGCTTAAATGGCATGGCTCAATGGATTATGTGGGAGATCAGTAGCTTATTTGAGAATATTGGTACAGTAGCTGATGGCATGAAAACCCTATCAACACCTATTGATGTCGATGATAAACCAAACGCAGAAACATTAGCTGTAACGCAAGGTGAGATTATGTTTGATTCAGTACAGTTTAACTATGGAAAAGCGGCGAATGAAACCCACAGAGGCCCTGTTATCAATGGATTAAACCTTACTATCAAGCCTGGCGAGAAAATAGGTTTAGTTGGCCGCTCTGGTGCGGGGAAATCCACACTCGTCAATCTGTTACTACGCTTTTATGATGTTGATTCAGGCTCAATTAGTATTGATGGCAAAAACATCGCCAACGTAAGTCAGGAAAGCTTACGCAAACATATTGCGATGGTCACACAAGATACGTCCTTATTACATCGTTCAGTCAAAGATAATATCCTCTATGGACGACCTGATGCCTCTGAGCAAGAAATGCTAGCAGCAGCAAAACAAGCAAAAGCAATTGAGTTTATTGAAGACTTAGAAGACAGCAAAGGCAATAAAGGTTTTGCTGCACAAGTCGGTGAACGCGGTGTGAAGCTTTCTGGTGGACAGCGTCAACGTATCGCTATAGCCCGTGTGTTATTAAAAGATGCCCCTATTCTTATTTTAGATGAGGCAACCAGTGCTTTAGACTCAGAGGTAGAAGCTGCTATACAAACAAGCCTAGATGACTTAATGACTGGCAAAACAGTTATTGCCATAGCCCACCGTTTATCAACAATTGCACAAATGGATAGACTTATTGTGCTTGATGAAGGCGGCGTAGTTGAACAAGGCTCTCATGAGGAACTAATCCAGAAAGGGGGTATTTACGCTGCACTTTGGTCACATCAAACCGGTGGTTTTATTGGTGTAGAGTAGCCCTATCAGCGTTTTTACATGAACATCTAAATTTTCGCTCCGCAGCCAAGTCCGCAGCCAAAGTTTAGATGTTCGTTATACCAATTCGCTTAATCATACATCAACGATGTTTACATGTATAAAGTAAAGCTCGCTTGCTTGCTTGAGTCACTACAAAGCGTTACCATTGCGCCTAAAATAAACACAAAATAATGGATTATGAAACATTTATTCTCGCTTTTAATTCTCACAGCCTCTTTCTCTTCGCAGGCTGACACGCCCTACTTCGGTGTTGATTACATGCTCAGTGATATTGAGATCAGCAGCGAAAGTGCCAAACCAACAGCCACTTTTTTAAGAGCTGGGGTGAGTAACAAAAATATGGCATTTGAAGCTCAATACCTCGTTTCAAGTAATGATGATGATATCTACAATATAAATTTCGATATTGATAAAAGTGTTGGCCTTTATTTTGTAATGCAATCAAATATCGTCAATGGTTTTGGCCTAGATGTTTCATTGGGCTATGCGAAAACTCAAATGAAAGTAACTTCAACTTCCCAAGAGCTTCCTACCGACTATGACTACGATGGTTTTGCATGGGGCGTCGCAATACATCAAGAAGTGCCTTACATTAAAAATACACATGTAAGACTTGCTTACCAGTCTTTGTTTGAAGGCGATGATGTTGACATCAGTGGTGTAACGCTAGGTTTCACCTATCAATTTTAAGTAGTCAGTCAAAAGGAATTCCATGAAAAAATTATCGAACATTACAAAGCTGTCAACTGTTGCTCTTATTGTCACTTCAATTCTAGGTTGCGGCTCAGAGACTGACTCATCAAAACTAGCAAAAGAAGTTGAGCTAGAAAAGCTTCGCGAAAATGGCACTATTATTGAGACCGTCAGCATTGAAAATAGTCAGGTTCGACTCAAAGCGGGTGAAACGCATCAGTTAATTGCAACCGGTATTGATAGCAACGGTGATTCGAGAGATATTACTGACGAATTAACTTGGCAAACAAGTGATGAAAGCATCGCGAAAATAAGTAGTAGCGGACTTCTAACAGCTCTAAAAAATGCTGACTCTAGCCAAGGACTGTTAACCATAACGGCGACCACTATTAACGATATTTTTGATGAAGAGGAAATCTCTATCAGTGATGTGGCAGCCTCGTCAATTTCGTTAAAACAAATAGCGCCAGCATCAGGGAGCATTAACACCTGTATGCCAGCTAGAATATCGGCTGATATTACCTATGCTGATGGGTATATCGCCCAAAATAGTATTAGAGGTGTTAATTTTAGTATTGATGAAGACTCCACAGCTAGAATAAATAACCAAGGCATCATTTATACCTCTGCTGCAGACATAGAAAACACAACTGTTACTGGAACAATCAATAATGTTTCAGGAGAGTTGGTTGTTACTGCAGATCCTGTCAATTTAGAAAGTTTAAATCTAATTGTTGCGGAAGAAACAGTGGATGAGATCACACTGAATGTTGGCGAACAAATCCAACTCGCTGCGCAAGCAACTTATGATGAAAGTGTTTCTGAGCAAGCTGTTAATATCAACCCGAGTGTCAATTGGTCTGTGATCAATGCAGGCTTAGTTGGGCTTTCAGAAAATATCAGTACTGATGAGGGTGACAATGCAACTATTTTAGCTTTAAAGCCAGGCGTAACACAGTTAATTGGTTCGTGTGGTCCAAAACAAAAAATAGCGACATTGGTGATAGAAGGTAATGACGATCTCAATTCTATTCAGATAAACGAAGGCAATAGCGAATATACAATCTCATCATCAGAGACATTAGATTTGCAATTAACAGCAAATTACAATTCAAGCCCTCAATCTTTAAATGTCACTGAGTTTGCTACTTGGAGCACGAATGATAGCAACTTAATAACAGCCAAACTAATCAACCCTGGTACTCAGCAGGCGGCTTTTAGAGTAACGAGTAAGGCTAATAATTTAGGTACCGCAGTTATCACTGTGACATATGACTCGCAGGTAAGCAGTACCCTCATTAACATCGAGTGACCATAAATAGGGCTCTTTTACTAAAGAGCCCTTCTCTATTAATACAGTAGACGTATTCCTACCAGTACTAGCATTGTAATATTAGATACCAAGCCAATTAAGAAGAAATAGCTACGTGGGCTTGGATTTTTCTCAGTGGCTATCGAGTAATAAAGCATCATATGTACTGCTCTTGCTACCACATACAACCACACGCACACGGCAAAGACACCACTAGTGAGGTTCAGTGTAAAAGCGAGCAACAAAGTTCCTATAAATAAGGGGCTATTTTCCAATGTATTCATAAAAGTGCGATGGGCACGAAATGTGAAACTCTCATGGCTCAATTCAGGTTCAAGCTTGCCAGGGATTGCCCCCGCTCGTTTTGCCTTTGAAACAGTTGCCACCAACCATTGAATCAGCAGCATTATGAGATATGCGTAGAACGCAAAATATACAGTTAACGATAATTCGGTCATTTATTGCTCCTTCAAAGTAGTCTAAATAATAGAAGCAAAAAACAATCCAAAATAACTCCTTGAATAATATAGTTTTTTAATAAATAAAATATATTTCAATCTATAATTTACTTGGTTATGTATAAACTTTTCATACTCGTTAAATAACCTTTTAGTGGTGATTGTCTATCCTTGATGCACTATTTGATTAATCAATATGCATCAAGTTGCTCAAATAATTGTTGTTGATAGTCGTCACAATTATTGGTGGCAAGAAAAGTAAATACGTTTTTATCAGGTAGATGCTTTAATAGCGCATAGCTGTAACCGTTTGATCCATAGTAGGAAATGCGCTTGTTACTGAGTATATCTTTCTCTAGCAATAAGATGAGTTGTGATCGGTAGTTTTGTGTCGTAAAAACCTTGCCAACACTATTTTAAATTGAGCCTATACAAAGTCGGTATTCTCTGCAAGCGTGGTTTGCTGTTTCCTCTTTTGCTAAACCACTGATAAAAATACAACACTCAACTACATTAAAATCACGATGAATCTACCTACGTTATGTAATACTTCCATAAAAGAAAGTTGTAACTGTTCACCTATTTTACTTTACCCTGCTCTTTAGTCCCTATACCCTTTGGTTCAATCTGTTGAACATTTGTTTTTTGGTACTTTTCACCTTAATAAAACAACATTCTAATAATAAAAGGTTTTTTATGCGCTTAGGACCAGGACTTCTTGTCACTGCCGCCTTTATCGGCCCAGGCACCATCACCACTGCAAGTGTAGCCGGTGCTAATTTTGGTTTTGCTTTGATATGGACGTTACTTTTCTCAGTTATTGCCACCATTCTACTTCAATCAATGGCTGCTCGCTTAGGTGTAGCAACTGGGCATGACTTAGCATCAGCTTTAAGAACAACGATTCAAACACCCGTTTTTAAAGCTTTAGCAGCTATTTTAGTGATCAGCGCCATAGGTATTGGTAGTGCAGCTTATGAAGCGGGTAATTTGACAGGTGCAAGTTTAGGTCTGCAAGAAATTGTTCCTTCTGTGAGCCCATTATTATGGACTCCACTGATAGCAATTCTAAGTGCTGTACTTTTATATACAGGTAAACATAAGGTAATAGAAGGCGCATTAATTGTTCTCGTTGTACTAATGAGTATAGTGTTTATATCAACTTTAGTAATGGCTGCACCGTCTTTAACGTCGGTTTTAAAAGGCTTCATTCCAAGCCTACCTGACGAATCAATCACAACTGTACTGGCATTAATTGGCACGACAATTGTGCCCTATAATTTATTTTTGCACTCCGGTGTCCTTGCCGAAAAATATGATAAAAATAAAGACATGCAAAAAGTAATAAAAGAAACAAACCTTGATACTGGTATATCAATCACGCTTGGCGGTGTGATCACCTTAGCAATTTTATCGACTGCTTCCGTGGCTTTTTATGGTACTGAAGCTGGCAAAATATCTGCCGCTAACATGGCCGTACAACTCGAACCTTTATTAGGTTCAATGGCTCACTACTTCTTCGCACTTGGTTTGTGCGCAGCAGGCCTAACAAGTGCTATAACCGCCCCTCTAGCAGGCGCTTATGCTGTGTGCGGTATGCTTGGCTGGTCAACACAAATGAGTAACACGCGTTTTAAACTTGTTGCAATTACTATTTTACTGTTTGGTGCATTTGTTGCTTCACTCGGTCTTGATCCTGTCGCTGTTATTATTTTTGCACAAGCAGCTAATGGCCTCCTGCTACCTATTGTAACGACGTATTTGGTATGGCTAGTCAATCAAAAAACTGTAATGGGAGATTACACCAACTCTATTCTAGTAAACCTAGTAACATTACCCGTACTTGTACTTATTTTTGGACTGAGTAGCATCAAGTTGTTTAGCTTGATTTTTTAAATACTTATCTAATTGCAACTTTTGAAAGTAGCCTTTAATAATAATCCCAATTATTGAGGGTTACTTAGTGCAAGCATTAAAAAAATCATCAGTAGAAATTATAATTTGTTGTTTGTGCTCGCTAACATTCTTTTCAATCTCTTCTCGGTCTAACATAATAGTACACCCTTTTGCATTGGTTGCCTCAACCATAGATAAATCCTCATCTATTTTTGTAATAACCAATGATGACTGCCTATATTCCCAAACACTACTATCATTAGACTCTATAGGCATAAGTTCCAAGACCTGTGTTCCATACTCATTTATAAACGTTAGCTTTACTTGAATAACTTCGTCAGTGCTATTTTTTATAATACCCCAATAAATATTTGTACAAGCATTTAACAAGCTTCCAAAAAGTAATATCAAAATATATTTAAGGTATTTTCTCAAGCTATCCATTTTATCTGTGAGCTCCAAATTAATCTTTTGATATCTATTTCCATTGCTATAGAATCATTTATACGTTGTAGGTTTTCAGGCTGTTGCTTTTTATCATCATAATATTTCATTAAATCTATTTTACCTTTTGAGGGATAACCTGGTGTAGTTGATTTCACATTTTGTAATAATAAGTTTGTTGAGCCCTTATGTCCCCAAGATAAACGAATCCCACCTGTGTACATTAAAACTGAGTGACCAAATTCATGAGCCGATACAAATTTGAAATCTTCATTAATAAATTTTTCAGGTGCACCTAGCTTTAATAAACCTCTTTGATAAACAAAACTCGCATCAATACCTAAAATAGCGGGATTCATGGAACGACTATAACTTTCACTTTCTTCAATCTCTAA
Organism: Pseudoalteromonas sp. CO133X; assembly: GCA_004208945.1. GTDB lineage: Bacteria > Pseudomonadota > Gammaproteobacteria > Enterobacterales > Alteromonadaceae > Pseudoalteromonas. Next base: position 451,104 of record SGPE01000009.1, read on the forward strand.
ATCCACAGCAATAGCGTTGGAACTATTTTTATGCACAGGGTTAACTATTACGTTAAAGCGAACACCGGCAACTGTAATTGTGTTTGACCAATATTGCTTAATACCCGCGATGGCGAGCTCTTTTAGTTTGAGGTAATCACCTTGTCGTAAACTATTTTGTTTAAAGTTAAGGTAAACATCAATATAAATAGTTCTTGTTAAGCTGTTGACTGTTGTTTTAGCCCATGTGGCTTTATGAGCTCCATTATGAACTTTTAACTTAGCTCCTCGACCATTTCTTGAAGGCCCAACACGAACCGTACGATAATTAACTGTTGGTTTGTCGATTGCCTTATGGAGGTGCTCTTCGAAGATATCGAGCGTAAGTGAGTTTTTTTGCGAGTATGTTGCTGTTAAATCCATATTATATTCCATTATCACTATAAAATTGTTGCTAGTAGTGTTTTATCTAGCAACCTTAGTTATTCCTTTAACTTCCTTAATATACGTCTACGAATATTTTTTGTCAAAAAAGCAATTAGACGACAGGTACTAATAGCTTTAAAGCCAATTTATTTACTTTTATAAAAAAGCCGTTGCTCATAAAAACAACGGCTTTTTTATTTCTGAGGCTTTAAGCTAATAAGCTTAGGCTTTACCAATCACTTCTAAGCCACCCATGTATGGGCGTAACACTTCTGGTACAACAATTGAACCATCAGCTTGTTGATTATTCTCTAAGATAGCTACCAGTGTACGACCAACCGCTAAACCTGAACCATTTAGTGTATGAAGTAGCTCTGGCTTTTTCTCGCCTTGACGACGGAAACGCGCTTGCATACGACGCGCTTGGAAATCAACCATGTTTGAACATGATGAGATTTCACGATAGGTGTTTTGTGCAGGTAACCATACTTCTAAATCGTAAGTTTTTGCTGCGCCAAAGCCCATATCACCCGTACATAAAATCACTTTACGGTAAGGAAGTTCTAATGCTTGTAAGATTTGCTCAGCGTGACCTGTAAGCTCTTCTAGCGCTTGCATTGAATCTTCTGGTTTTACTAGTTGTACTAATTCAACTTTGTCGAATTGGTGTTGACGAATAAGACCACGTGTATCACGGCCATAGCTACCTGCTTCACTACGGAAACAAGGCGTATGTGCGGTTAAACGAATTGGTAAGTCGCTTTCGTCGTAAATTTCGTCACGAGCACTGTTCGTAAGTGGTACTTCAGCTGTAGGAATTAAGCTAAAACCTGGTTGTTGCTGACCATCGTCATCCACTAAACCTAGAGTGTGGAATAAGTCACCAGCAAACTTAGGTAATTGGCTTGTACCGTATAAGCTTGCGCTATTAACAAGGTAAGGCACATACATTTCTGTATAGCCGTTTTTGTCTGTGTGCGTATCAAGCATAAACTGCGTAAGAGCACGGTGCATACGTGCAACTTGACCGCGCATAACGGTAAAGCGTGCGCCACTAATTTTAACGCCCATTTCAAAATCTAGGCCATTTACGTCTTGACCAACATCAACGTGATCTTTTACTTCAAAGTCGTATGACTTAGGCGTACCCCATGTAGAAATTTCAACGTTTTGGTCTTCGTCTTCACCTACTGGTACAGACTCATCAGGTAAGTTTGGAATAGCAAGTGCAATTTGCTTTAGCTCTTCAAGTACTGCGTCTTGCTCAGCTTTAACGCTGTCTAGTTGATCGCCAAGATTACTGACTGAATCAAGAAGCTGTTGTGCTTTTTCGTGTTCGCCTTTCGCTTTTGCTTGGCCGATAGCTTTAGAACTTGCGTTACGCTCACTTTGAAGTTCTTGCGTTTTTACTTGTAATGTTTTGCGTTTTTCTTCAAGTGCAGTTACCGCTGCAGTATCAAGTTCGTAACCGCGTGATGCTAAACGTGCAGCCGCTTGTTCGATATCTTGACGTAAATATTTAGAATCTAACATGTTAGTTTTTAACCTTTTTGCATTACCAGCTGAAGGCCCAGCCAAGCCATAAATATACACACCACCACGTTTAAGGTGATATTGAGGGCCATTTTAAAAAAGTGACCTTGTTGCAACAGCAACAACGAATCCATTGAGAATGTTGAAAAGGTGGTCAATGCACCTAAAAAGCCAATACCAATTAAGGTTTTAGCGGGGCTAACAGCGATTATTTCTTTTTCAATCAAGCCGTATAAAATGCCCATTAACAATGAACCAAGAATATTAACTGTCAACGTGCCAAAAGGGAATCCCCTACCGAGCAGTTTTAGCATGGTTTCGCTAAGAAAATAGCGTAAACACGCCCCTGAAGCACCGCCCATTGCAATCATCATGTAAAGTTTCAAACTATTCATAACGTTTAATATCACTTTGCTCGTTGCGCTGAGTTAAATATTCCAGCTTTTGTTTAATTTTTTGTTCAAGGCCGCGATCAGTTGGAAAATAATACTGGCGATCATTAATAGCTTCTGGGAAGTATTTTTCACCTGCAGCAAAGGCACCTTCTTCATTGTGAGCATAACGATATTCAGCGCCATAACCCAAGTCTTTCATTAAGCTAGTTGGTGCATTACGTAAATGCTCTGGCACCGGATGACTCGGCTCATTTTTAGCATCTTGCAGCGCTTGGTTAAACGCCATATACACAGCGTTACTTTTCGGCGCACTGGCTAAATAAATGGTGGCTTGTGCTATAGCGCGCTCACCTTCACTTGGGCCAACACGTTGAAAAATATCCCACGCATTGAGTGCGACTTCCATAGCTCGTGGGTCGGCATTGCCAATATCTTCTGTGGCAATCGCTAATAAGCGCCTTGCCACATAAAGCGGGTCACCGCCACCAGCTAGAATACGGCAATACCAATATAAGGCGCCATCAGGTGAACTTCCACGCACTGACTTGTGAAACGCTGAAATCAAGTCGTAAAACTCATCGCCGCCTTTGTCATACTTGGCTAAATGTGTTGGTAGCACTTGGCTTAAAACATGTTGATCAACAAGATATTTGCCCTGCTGCTCTGTGGTTAAATCAACGGCTTGTTCTAACAAGTTAAGCACTTTACGCGCATCGCCATCACTTGCTTGGCAAAGGGCTTGTTTAGCGTTTTCGGCAATGTCAATGTGTTTTTGGCTGAGCTCTACGTCTTCACGTAAGGCGCGCTCAATGACGGTAAATAAGTCGGCTTGCTCAAGTGCTTTTAATACATAAACACGGGCACGAGATAGTATCGCGTTATTAAGTGCAAATGATGGGTTTTCAGTGGTCGCACCAACAAAAATAAAGGTACCGTCTTCGATATGTGGTAAAAATGCATCTTGCTGAGATTTATTGAAGCGATGTACTTCGTCTACAAATAGTAAGGTGCGTTGCCCTCGCCCTGCAAGATTTGCTTTCGCTTCGCTTACTGCCTCACGAATATCTTTTACACCCGCTGTGACTGCCGACATTTGAATAAGGCTGGCATCGGCATGGTTAGCAATAATCTGTGCTAATGTAGTTTTTCCAACGCCAGGTGGTCCCCACAGAATAAGACTGTGGCAGCGACCTGCAAGAATCGCTTGGTAAAGAGGTTTATCGGGGCTTAATAGGTGCTGCTGACCTATGTAGTCATTGAGTGTTTCGGGTCGCATGCGCGCCGCAAGTGGGCGCACATCAGGTCCAAAGTTAAATCCGAGGTTACTCAAGCCTTAATCACCTTGGCTTTGGTCGTCAACTTCAACGCCCTCAGGAATAGTAAATTCAAAGGTTTGAGTTGCTAGTGTTTCGTTTACCTTGGCATCCTTAAAGGTAAATAAAGATTGCTGGCCTGAAGTATCTAGTACAGTCAGAGATGCTAGGCCTTGCTCTTTGGCATTAAAGCTAATGTCTAACTTTTCAACTTGGCTCTCAACGCCTTTGTTTGGCGTGACACTAAAGCCAGCATCGGTTGCCACAACTTGGTATTTAGCCCATTGCTCTGGATCTTTTGAGGTCAACAACACAAATGGTGTTGAATCAATCAGGCTGTGGGTATTCATAATGGTAACTTGCTCAGCAAAGCTATCGAAGTAATACGTTTTATCGCCATTTGATACAAACAAGGTATCGTCTGGGCTTTGTTGTTGCCAGCGGATCATCATAGGCTGCTGAAGGGCAATATTCCCCTCACCTTGCATAATAGCTTCACCTTGCGAATCGGTCACTTGCTGTGAAAACTCTGCTTTAAAACTTTTAATCGCAGCCAGTTGTTGTTGCAACGCTTCGCTGTCATCTGCAAAACTTTGACCGCTTAATAAACAGCCCACAACTAAGGCTAGGTATGTAAATTTTTTCATTAATTTGCTCCACCATTTGGCACTAAGACTTCGCGGGCACCGTTGTGTCCTGGTGCGCTAACAATGCCTGATGTTTCCATTTGTTCAACTAAGCGTGCTGCGCGGTTATAACCTACGCGAAGCTTACGCTGTACACTCGATACCGACACTTTGCCGGTTTCTATTACAAATGATACTGCTTCATCGTAAAGCGGATCTGACTCTTCATCACCGTCTTCACTGGTTTCTCCTGGGAGTAAAATTTCCTCTGCGGCATCACCACTTAAAATTTCATCGATATAATTTGGTTTACCACGTTTTTTCCAATCGTCTACAACCGCGTGAACTTCATGGTCATCTACAAACGCGCCGTGTACACGCACTGGTACACTGGTACCTGGCGGTAAGTAAAGCATGTCACCCATACCTAGTAAGTTTTCAGCGCCTTGCTGATCTAAAATAGTACGCGAGTCAATTTTACTTGATACTTGGAACGCCATACGGGTTGGAATATTCGCTTTAATTAAACCTGTAATAACGTCAACCGATGGGCGCTGTGTGGCTAGTACTAAGTGAATACCTGCAGCACGGGCTTTTTGCGCGATACGTGCAATCAGCTCTTCCACTTTTTTACCCACGATCATCATCATGTCGGCAAATTCGTCAATTACCACCACAATACTCGGTAGTTTATCTAGCTCTTCAGGGCCATCGGCCATGCCGTCGGTATCTTTAAAAAGAGGATCGAGTATTGGATGACCCGCTTCTTTGGCATCACGTACCTTTTGGTTATAACCTTTTAAGTTACGCACCCCAAGTGCCGACATAAGCTTATAACGACGTTCCATTTCACCTACACACCAACGCAATGCATTGGCTGCTTCTTTCATATCGGTAACAACTTCACATAATAGATGTGGGATGCCTTCGTACACAGAAAGTTCAAGCATTTTCGGGTCGATCATGATCATACGTACATCATCGGGGCCCGATTTGTACAGTAAGCTTAATATCATTACATTAACGCCCACTGACTTACCTGAACCTGTGGTACCCGCAACAAGTAAATGTGGCATTTTGCCAAGGTCAGCACAAACAGGCTCACCTGCAATGTCTTTACCTAGCACCATAGTGAGCGGTGATGGATTTGATTCAAACTTAGGTGCGTTAATAACTTCGCTTAGACGCACTATTTCACGATGTTTGTTTGGCAGTTCTAAACCAACATAGGTTTTACCCGGAATAACCTCTACAACACGCACACTGACAGCAGACAGTGAACGCGCTAAATCTTTAGCTAAGCCAGTGATTTTAGCCACTTTAATACCCGGCGCCAAATCAAGCTCAAAACGTGTAACAACAGGGCCTGGGTATACACCTACAACTGCTGCTTGAATATTGAAATCAAGGAGTTTGGTTTCAACTAAACGCGAAATACCGTCAAGCTCTTCTTGGGATAACGGATTCTTCGCTTTATCTGGTCGATCTAATAAATCAAGTGACGGTAAAGGATTAGCCGGCGGCTCTTCATCTAATAACGCTTCAAATTTTTCTTTCGCCGTTGGCGGTGGCTGATACGCAGGCTTTGGCTTGGGCATTGGGCGCGCAGGTGATACGACTGTCGTAGTCGGTTTTTCTGGTTCAGCATCTACTACAGGGCTTTGGTCAAGTGCATTCAGTGCCGATACGGTGTCGAAGGATTCGTCATCAAGTGCACTAAAACCTATTTCTTGATCCAAAATATCATCTAGCTCATCAAACCCTTCAAACTCGCTATCTGGCTTTTTAGTCTCGTTCGATGATTTTTGCTTAGCTTCATTCTCTTTACTAAAGCTGATTGACGGCTCGTTATCTGGCTCAACAAAGTTAGCATCCGACTCAGTCTCTGTTACAGGTTTGATAGCCTCTTTTTCTCGATGTAACCACGCAGATAATTGTTCACGCAAGAAATAGAAAGCTTGCATGACCCATTTACCCACAAAATCAACAAATTGAACCCACGACACACCGGTTAAAAGTGTTAACCCAGCAAAGAAGAAGCAGAGTAAAAGAATCGAAGTACCGGTAAAATTAAACGTTGGCATCATCGCTGAGGCAATGATATCCCCCACTACCCCACCAGATGAGAAGTTATAAATATCATCAAAATTTATACTACTAATTGCTGTCGCTGACGTTATAAATAAAGCGAACCCGATAACTCTTAACGACAATGTGGTGTAGTCAAGCTGGAAAATGCGATGTGGTTGTTTAAACAGTAAATAGCCGAACAATTGGATAGCGGCAGGCACTAGATAAGCTAACCAGCCAAATGTAAGCAGCAATATATCTGCTACCCAAGCACCCGCAGTACCTGTAATATTTTTTACATTGACGAACTCACCAGTTTGCGACCATGATGGATCGGCCGGATCAAAACTAATTAATGCACATAAAATAAATACTGCTGCAAAGGTACTAATAATTAGTCCTGTTTCTAGCAGTCTTTGAACACCATTTAGGCGCATAGCTCCCTATTCCTTATTATTCTTTACAACTGATCGGTTAGCAATGAAATACCTTAGCAGGAAATGCCGTTTTATGCACTTTATCTTAACCTTGATGGACTGATAATGAACAAGTTTTTATTACTCTACCTACATTTTAACAGCTTAAGCAATATATGGGCGAATAATCACGCCTTGCTCACCTTTCACTTCTTCCATAACTACATAAGTACGACTTTCACTCACATTAGGGAGCTTTAACAAGATATCCCCTAAAACATTGCGATACTCTGACATATCGTTAACACGTGTTTTTAATAAAAAGTCAAAGTTACCTGACACTAAGTGGCACTCAATGATTTCATCGTGTTTTTTTACAGCAGCATTAAATTCTTCAAATACATCAGGTGAAGTTTTAGTAATAGTCACTTCAACATAAACAGACAAACCTTGCCCAAGCTTAGCAGGGTCAACTACAGCCTTGTAACCTACTATATAACCTTCCCTTTCGAGCTTTTTTACCCGCTCTAAACAAGGGGTGGCACTTAGCCCTACACGCCTTGCTAGCTCTACGTTAGAGATCCGACCATCAAGCTGCAATTCCATCAAAATTTTACGGTCAATTCTGTCGAGTAATTGATGCATAGTGCCAACCAGAGTTTTAAACTATTAAAAAATATATTTTAGATTATATCACTAGATAATACACAAAAAAAGGTGAGACACACTGCCTTGTCATGAATATAATAGTCGAAAATTTCATCCCGTTCTATTAAGGCGAAAAATTATGATTATTGGTGTACCTAAAGAAATTAAAAACCATGAATACCGTGTAGGTATGGTTCCTGCGAGTGTTCGTGAATTAGTAAACCATGGCCACCAAGTGTTTGTTGAAACTGATGCAGGTATGGGCATTGGCTTCACTAATGAAGACTATGTTATTGCAGGCGCTGAAATTCTTCCTACAGCAGCAGACGTTTTTGCTAAAGCTGACATGATCGTTAAAGTAAAAGAGCCACAAGCTGTTGAGCGTGCGATGTTACGTGAAGACCAAATTCTATTTACTTATCTTCACTTGGCACCAGATCTTCCACAAACTGAAGACCTAGTTAAAAGTGGTGCTGTGTGTATCGCTTACGAAACAGTAACTGATGCACGTGGTGGTTTACCACTTCTTGCTCCTATGAGTGAAGTTGCTGGCCGTATGTCTATTCAAGCGGGTGCACAAGCGTTAGAGAAATCTAACCACGGTCGTGGTATGTTACTTGGTGGTGTACCAGGTGTTGAGCCAGCTAAAGTTGTTGTTATCGGCGGTGGCATGGTTGGTCGTAGTGCTGCGCAGATGGCTGTTGGCCTAGGTGCTAACGTTGTCGTACTTGATCGTAATATCGATGTACTTCGTGCTCTAGACGCGCAATTTGGTAATAAAGTACAAGCTATCTACTCTACTGCTGACGCGTTAGAAAAACACGTACTAGAAGCTGACCTTGTAATCGGTGGCGTATTAATCCCAGGCGCAGCTGCGCCTAAACTTGTAACTGCTGAGCACATTAAAGCAATGAAACCTGGTTCTGCAATCGTTGACGTTGCAATCGACCAAGGTGGTTGTATCGCAACATCTAAAGCAACAACTCACGCAGATCCTACATACATCGTTGATGACGTTGTTCACTACTGTGTTGCTAACATGCCAGGTGCTGTTCCACGTACTTCTACGTTCGCACTTAACAACGCGACATTACCATTTATCATCAACCTTGCTAACAAAGGTTACAAGAAAGCGCTTCTTGACGATGCACACTTCTTAAAAGGCTTAAACGTGATCAAAGGCCAAGTTACTTATAAAGAAGTAGCTGAAGCATTCAACATGGAATATGTTGACCCACGTACAGCGGTTGAAAATGCTTAATTAGCATTTCGGCACAAAAAAAGCAGCGAATTCGCTGCTTTTTTTGTGCCTGTTTATTACTGGGATTAAATAAACCGTTTGATTATAAAGTCGACCTTTACACGCTTAGCTTGCCCAAGTAACTTTTTAACTGGCAAAGGATAATCGTCCATTGTTTCTAAATCCTGCGGCCCTGTCAGTCGACGACAGTGAGTTAAAATGGCTTTTTTCTCTTGCTCAATTTGTGGCAAGATTCGTTGCTCAGGATCATCAATTAAAATACCATTCTCGATATCTAATCCCCACGCACGAGGGTTTAGATTATGACCACTCAATAAATGAGTACGATTATCTCTGCAAATTCCCTTCAGATGAAAAGAATTGCTTTCATGCTTCCACAGATAGACATTTAAGTTGCCATTGACAATATGACGCTTTTGGGATTTTAAAAACTTATATAAAATCGTTTCATATAAATACGGTAATGCCCCAATTTTACTAAATGGCTCACTGGGTGGAAGATAAAAATCATTTGCCGTTTTATCGCCTACCACAATAGTCACTTGTTTACCTTGTTTTAATAATCGACGTAGCGATCGCAGTAACGGCGCAGGAAAATTAAAATAAGGTGTGTACAGAACTAACTCTTGCTCTGTCGTATCAAACAAAGACTTAATTAAGCGGTTTAGCTTATTACTACGGCGACCGAGGCCCAAAAATAGCCGAACCCCCAGTTGTGCAGAACTTGCTTCACTGGCACTGTTATAGCTGGCAGATTTAAGCTCTCTCATGAGCTGCTTTTGCGCTACTTTTATATCATTAAATTTTGTTAAGGGGCGGCAGTCGAGACGCGGGACAGCTTCAGAGCTCAGTAGGTACGTATGTATAAAATCAATAACCGAATTACATAAGCCTGCTTGATTAACAAGAAAATAACGGTCAAGGCGATATTTATCATCTTGTTGTAAGTAGACGTTATTTAGGCTTGCTCCGCTGTAAAGCAAGGTGTCATCAATAACAAAACCCTTTAAATGTAGTACGCCAAATAGCTCTTTTGCCTTAACCGGCACACCATAAACTTGCACATTAGATTGAAACTCTTCGAGAAAGTCGCAATACATGCTGGCGTTACCCTCTGATTTTGCAGCGCCTATTAAACCTCGTTGCGCGCGATGAAAGTCTACCAACACCTTTATATCTAATTCGGGATTAGCCAAAGATGCTTCATGTAAAGCGCTTAGTATTTCACGTCCTGCTTCATCATCTTGCAAGTACAACGCAGTAATATAAATTCTTTTTGTCGCTGTGCGAATTAGTCGTAATAACTCACTGCGATATTCTTTTGCATTGGTTAAGACTTTTATATCTTCTGTAGTCAGCCCAAATGCGGGCTTTTCCTGCCAAAATACCATAGTTGCCTGTTCGGTTGTTTAGCTCTTGTGTGTAAGCTAATATCAAAATTAGCTAAAACATACCAAAAAAAAATTGCTTGGTCATGAATAAACGTACTTTGTTGGTGCAATACATTACTTTGTGATTATTTAATAACCAAAACCAAGCTTTAAACTCTACTAATAGAGTATTTACTTAATAAGTACGTACTGCTGGTTTGACTCGTATATTTGCTTATACATACTTTTTTAAGTAAGGATTATTTGACAGCTTTGCGATTTCTGCAAAAAAATAATCAGCCCTTTTGTTTACATCCGCCTTGTTTTTCTTAGAATCGGGCGCATTAACAATCGTATTAAAACGTATTTAGGAAAAACCATGACGAACGCAAAACATTGTAAACTTCTCATTTTAGGCTCAGGCCCTGCTGGTTACACCGCAGCTGTTTACGCTGCCCGTGCCAACCTTAATCCGGTTCTTATTACTGGCATTCAACAGGGTGGACAATTAACAACCACCACAGAAGTTGAAAACTGGCCTGGTGATGCTCATGGTCTAACGGGTCCTGCGTTAATGGATCGAATGAAAGAACATGCTGAGCGCTTTGAAACAGAAATTGTTTTTGATCATATTAACAAAGTAGATGTATCTAAACGCCCTTTCACATTAACTGGTGACTCTGGTACGTATACCTGTGACGCGCTTATCATTGCAACAGGTGCTTCTGCAAAATACTTAGGCTTAGAGTCTGAAACAAACTTCCAAGGCCGCGGTGTTTCAGCGTGTGCAACCTGTGATGGTTTCTTTTATCGCGGTCAAAAGGTAGCAGTTGTTGGTGGTGGTAATACGGCTGTTGAAGAGGCGTTATACTTATCTAATATTGCAGAAGAAGTTCATGTAATTCACCGTCGTGATAGCTTCCGCAGTGAAAAAATCTTATCAGATCGCTTAAAAGAGAAAGCACAGAACGGTAATGTAGTTTTACATTATAACCGTACTTTAGACGAAGTATTAGGCGATGAAATGGGTGTGACAGGTATCCGTATCAAGGCTACAGATTCACAAGAAACAGAAAACCTTGATCTTGCTGGTGTATTTATCGCAATTGGTCACAAACCAAATACCGACATGTTTGAAGGTCAGCTTGAAATGAAAGACGGCTATTTAGTTGTTGAATCTGGCTTAAACGGTAACGCAACACAAACAAGCGTCCCGGGCGTGTTTGCTGCAGGCGATGTGTCTGATCACATTTACCGTCAAGCAATCACATCAGCGGGTACTGGCTGTATGGCAGCACTTGATGCAGAGCGTTTCTTAGATAACCTATAATTTTGTTAATCTAACACAACAAATTTAGGGGCTGTTACCAACAGCCCCTTTTTTATAACTAAGATTTTGTTAAAATTAAGCTAAATAACAACGATAACGCAATATGATCAAGCAACTATACCAACTCTCAGCCGAGGGTGTTGATTTTCCAAATCCTGAATTTGCGCTTGACGAGCCAGATGGCTTATTAGCTATTGGTGGCGATTTATCCGTTGAACGCATCAAAAATGCTTACAAACATGGTGTCTTTCCATGGTTTAGTGATTATGAGCCGATTATGTGGTGGTCGCCTAGCATGCGTGGTGTTATCGAGTTGGACGAATTTCACGTCAGCCGAAGTTTGAAAAAACATTTGAAGCGCACTCCTGTTCGCGTCACGGTCAACCAGGCGTTTGCACATGTTATTAATGCCTGTCGAGAGCAGCGCTTAGATGCCGAAGGTACGTGGATCACCGAACAAATGATGCATGCTTATATAGAAGCACATCATCAAGGTGTCGCGCATAGCCTTGAAATTTGGCAAGATGACCATTTGGTCGCTGGCCTTTATGGCATTATGCAAAACGGTATATTTTGTGGCGAATCAATGTTTCATCACACATCTAATGGTTCGAAGTTAGCTATGTGGGCGCTTGTCAATTGGTTAAAAAAACATAATGCACATTTTATTGATTGCCAACTTGAAAATCCCTACCTGATAACGCTAGGTGCAAAAGTTATCCCGCGGACTGAATTTTTAACTAGACTTAAACTAGCCCAACAATACGTACCAACATCGCACATGTGGCAACCGCAAGAGTTGATAAATATTTATGACTGAGCATTTACCCACTAGGCTAGGTTTGAGCCAGCAATTTGATTGTAGTTATTTACCAAACCGACAAGAACAACTGTTAGTTATTCTTGATCCAAGCTGTTACTGCGCTGAGAAGTTTGAACAACTACTCGCGCTAGGATTTAGGCGCAGTGGCGATCAAATTTATCGACCGCACTGTCCAGCGTGCAATGCATGTAATTCGATAAGGGTGCTTGCACAGACGTTTCAACCCTCAAAATCACAAAAACGTAAATTAAACAAAGCACAAAAAGTATTCACTGTTAATTACAGTGAGTATGAACGAGCAGACTATTACCCTCTTTACTGCAAATACATAACGCAGCGCCATCAAGATGGTTCAATGTACCCACCAGAACAAAATCAGTACAAAAGTTTTTTATTCTGTCAGTGGTTACCTATCACATTTATTGAGCTACGTGATGGAGATAAACTTGTTGCAGTTGCTGTTACTGATAATATGGATAATGCCGTCTCTGCTATTTATACGTTTTTTGACCCTGACTACGAATCGTACAGCCTCGGCAGTGTAATGATCATGCACCAAATAGAATTTGCAAAGCAACAACAAAAACAATTTGTCTACTTAGGCTATCAAATAGACGAATGTAATAAAATGAAATATAAAACCCAATTTTTGCCGGCACAAAAGCACATTGGCGATCAGTGGTTGGCGATTTAATTTACAAAATTAAGCCCTGTAGCTTTACTTATTGCTGTATTTTCGGCAAAATCTGCAGCGTTTAACTATTAAAGAGGTGTTACGCTAAACATGGCGAAAGAAGACGTAATCGAAATGCAAGGGACAGTCCTTGATACTTTACCAAATACAATGTTCCGAGTTGAGCTAGAAAATGGTCACGTTGTTGTGGCTCATATCTCTGGTAAAATGCGCAAAAACTACATCCGCATCTTAACTGGCGACAAAGTAACCGTAGAAATGACTCCTTACGATTTATCGAAAGGTCGCATCGTATTCCGTGCTCGCTAGTGCGTTAACGAGAGATTTAGCTTTTTGCTGCTTTGAATGAGCAGATGTGTTTATTACAAAGAGCTAAAAGCGTTTGTTAAATGGTGTTAAAACTAGTCTTAGTTTTAATTCCATTTAATAAACAAAAAGCCCAGCATTTGCTGGGCTTTTTGTTGCCTGTTTTAGGCTGTTTCTAAGCTTGTTTCATATTCAAAGTGAATTTTCTTATCCTTCACGGAGACTTTTACAGAGCCCCCATCTGATAACTCACCGAATAATATTTCATTAGCGAGTGGCTTTTTAAGCTCCTCTTGGATAACGCGAGCCATAGGACGCGCACCCATTGCTTTATCGTAGCCTTTATCTGCTAACAGCTCTCGTGCTTTAGAAGTCAGCTCCAAATTAACCGATTTTTTATCAAGTTGTGCTTGTAATTCAACAATAAACTTATCAACTACTTGTAGAATTACCTCTTTTTCAAGGTGGTTGAACCAAATAATATTATCTAAACGGTTTCTAAATTCTGGTGAAAATACCTTGTTAATTTCACTCATTGCATCGTGTGAATGATCTTGCTCAGTAAAACCTATTGACTTACGCACAGTCTCTTGCACACCTGCATTCGTCGTCATCACCAACACAACATTTCTGAAATCAGCTTTGCGGCCGTTATTATCAGTCAATGTACCGTGATCCATAACTTGTAATAAGATGTTGTAAATATCAGGGTGTGCTTTTTCGATTTCATCAAGGAGTACCACGGCATGCGGGTTTTTGATAACCGCTTCAGTCAATAGACCACCTTGCTCAAAACCAACATAACCTGGAGGCGCACCAATTAAACGGCTGACTGCATGACGCTCAACATACTCAGACATATCAAAGCGAATAAATTCAACGCCCATACACTTAGCAAGTTGTTTAGTCACCTCTGTTTTACCAACCCCTGTAGGACCTGCAAATAAGAACGAGCCCACTGGTTTATCTTCATTTGCAAGGCCTGAACGTGATAATCGAATTGCAGACGTGAGCGCGTCAATTGACTGGTCTTGCCCAAACACTAACATTTTTAAGTTACGGTCAAGGTTTTTCAGCGTTTCTTTATCACTTGAAGACACGCTTTGCTGTGGAATACGCGCCATTTTCGATACGATCAGTTCAATGTCGGATACGCCAATCGTTTTCTTACGTTTTGATATAGGCTGTAATCGCTGATTGGCCCCTGCCTCATCAATAACATCAATCGCTTTGTCTGGTAAGTGGCGTTCATTAATATATTTAGCACTTAGCTCTGCAGCTGCTTTAAGTGCTTTTTGTGTATAGCGAATGCCATGATGTTCTTCATAACGCTCTTTCAAACCATTGAGAATCTTAGTGGTGTCTGAAACACTTGGCTCAAGAACATCAATTTTTTGAAAACGACGTACTAGTGCACGATCTTTTTCAAAGATATTTTTAAACTCGTTATAAGTGGTAGAGCCCATGCAACGCAATTTACCACTAGAAAGTAGCGGTTTAATTAGGTTAGAAGCATCCATTACACCACCTGATGCCGCTCCAGCGCCGATGATGGTGTGAATCTCATCGATAAATAGAATAGACCCAGGTTTTGCTTGCAGCTCTTTGAGCAGTGATTTAAAGCGTTTCTCAAAATCACCACGGTATTTTGTACCGGCCAGTAATGCACCCATATCAAGCGAATAAACAACTGCATCAGCAATCACTTCAGGTACTTCTTTGTTGACAATACGATAAGCAAGGCCTTCTGCAATGGCCGTTTTACCTACCCCAGCTTCACCAACAAGCAGCGGGTTATTTTTCTTACGACGACATAAAACTTGAACTGTACGCTCAACTTCACTGTCTCGCCCAACCAGAGGATCAATGTTGCCATCAATCGCTTGTTGGTTAAGGTTTGTTGTAAAGTTCTCGAGCTTAGTCGGCTCTTCACCTTGAACTTCTTGTACCTCTTCATGGATATCATCATGGTCTTCACCGCCAATTTCATCATCAGCTTTGGAAATGCCATGGGAGATAAAGTTGACAATATCAAGACGATTTACATCCGCTTTTTTCAGTAAATAGACGGCTTGGCTTTCTTGCTCAGAAAAAATAGCCACCAGCACGTTGACGCCAGTAACTTCATTTTTACCTGATGATTGTACATGGAATACAGCACGTTGCAGAACACGCTGAAAACCTAACGTTGGTTGTGTTTCACGGTCTTCTTCTAGATCAGGAATAACAGGCGTCGTTTCATCGATAAATTCAGATAACTCGACTTTTAAAGTGCCCATATCTACGCCACACGCATTGAGCGCTTCTCCAGCAGAAGGGTTATCGAGCAGCGCAAGTAAAAGGTGCTCGACGGTCATAAATTCGTGGCGGCGTGTTCTCGCTTCGCGAAACGCCGCATTTAAGGTTAGTTCTAAGTCTTTGTTTAGCATTGGCAACCCCTTACTGAGATAATATTTATATACCGTTGTGATGGGCTAAATGTTCACCCTACCTTGGTATTTATTCCTGCTCACAACTACATAGCAGTGGATGCTCGTTATCGCGTGCGTAACGATTAACCTGCTCAGCTTTGGTATGTGCAACATCGGCGCTATAAACACCGCAAATTGCTTTACCGTTATGATGAACCTGAAGCATCACATCTGTTGCTCTTTCGCTATCCATATTAAAAAACGTCATTAGTACTTCTATCACAAAGTCCATAGGCGTGTAATCATCATTATTCAAAATGACTTTATATTTTCGCGGTGGTTGCAGCTTTTGCTTCTCACTATCGCGAACCGTTTCAATAACACCAGAATCTTTCATGCCACTCATAATTAAATATAGTCTTGTCTTTAGAACTCAAGCAAACTTGAATAAAAAAATAAATAAATTGTTAAAAAATAGTTCAAAACACTTGACTGATTGACTAAATAAACTACAGTCAAAGATAGATTGATTAAACCTTAGTCAGTCTAGCAAATTACACGGTTTAGAATAACTAAATTAGTCAACTTATAGAAGGATGTAGAAGTATGGCTTGTGGAAAAGTCAAATGGTTCAACAATGCCAAAGGTTTTGGCTTCATCGTAGAAGACGGCAGCGAGACTGATATATTCGCTCATTACTCAACGATTGTAATGGACGGTTATAAAACACTTAAAGCTGGTCAAGATGTAACATTCGAATTGCAACAAGGTCCAAAAGGGTTACACGCAACGAATATTGCCCCTAATGATGAGCTCTCTTAGGTAAAACCTGTTCGAGTACCAAGCGAGCGACCTTGTTAAGATCCTCGCTTACTTCCCTCCCCTAATGTTTCTGATATGACCTTGAAAATCTATTTTTCAACCCCACTTCTACTTTTATTAATAGCTGTTTGACGACAAAATTGTTGAATTGTTATTAGCCCTTTAGAGTCAAGCTTGTTACACTCTTGTTGCTTAAATTTAGCGATTTAGTCAATTTTGACTAAGGCTAATGGCTAATTTTATTTTGTCAGCTGTTAAGCTAAAAAACCTTACAGTCTGTCAGTTGTAACTATTTTGATAGCCAATATTAAGTAGTAACACCTAACAGACTGATTGCTATTTTATAGCAGTAAATTTGCATTGTTGAATATGGCTAATTAAGGGTGGCTGTTCACAGCTTAACCAACCATTACGCCAACTATCTAGGAATGATGATGACATCAAAAATTATCTATACTAAAACAGATGAAGCGCCAGCATTGGCAACATATTCATTGTTACCAATTATCCAAGCTTACACTAACGCAGCTGGTGTTGAAGTTGAGACGCGTGACATTTCATTAGCGGGCCGTGTAATTGCTAACTTCCCAGAATACCTAACTGAAGAGCAACGCATTAATGATGCCCTTGCTGAATTAGGTGAAATGGCTAAAACGCCTGAAGCAAACATTATCAAGCTTCCAAACATCAGTGCGTCAATTCCACAACTACGTGCAGTAATCAAAGAGCTACAAGAAAAAGGCTATGCCCTGCCTGACTATCCTTCTGAGCCAAAAACAGACGAAGAGAAAAAAGTTAAAGCAACTTACGACAAAATTAAAGGCAGTGCTGTAAACCCTGTACTTCGTGAAGGTAACTCAGACCGTCGTGCTCCAGGTTCAGTAAAAGAGTACGCGCGTAACAATCCACACTCAATGGGTGCATGGAGCAAAGATTCTCAATCTTACGTTGCAAGCATGGAAGACGGTGACTTCTTTGGTTCTGAGCAATCAGTAACGGTTGCACAAGCAACTGACGTACGAATCGAGCACGTTGCTGAGAATGGTGACATCACAGTTCTTAAAGCAAGCACACCATTACTCGCGGGTGAAGTAATTGATGCTTCTCGCATGAGTGCTGCTAAGCTTCAAGCTTTCCTTGCAAAAGAAATTCAAGCAGCAAAAGATAAAGGTGTGCTGTTCTCGTTGCACATGAAAGCAACGATGATGAAAGTGTCTGACCCAATCATCTTCGGTCACGCTGTAAAAGTATTCTTTAAAGACGTATTCACAAAACACGCTGCTCTTTTCAAAGAACTAGATGTTGACGTAAACAACGGTTTTGGCGATGTTTTCTCTAAAATTGAAAGTTTAGATGCTGCTAAAAAAGCAGAAATCGAAGCTGATATCCAAGCAGTTTATGACAACAACCCAGCTATTGCGATGGTTGACTCTGACCGTGGTATCACTAACCTTCATGTTCCAAGTGATGTGATCATTGATGCGTCAATGCCTGCTGCAATTCGTTCAAGCGGTCAAATGTGGAACAGCGAAGGCAAATTACAAGACACGAGCTTTGTCATTCCAGATCGTTGTTACTCAGGTGTTTACCAAGCAACTATCGACTTCTGTAAAGAACACGGTGCATTCGATCCAACAACAATGGGTAGCGTGCCTAATGTTGGCTTAATGGCTCAAAAAGCCGAAGAATACGGTTCACATGATAAAACGTTTGAAGTAGCGGCTGCAGGTACTATCCGTGTAGTAGACAGCGCTGGTACAACTTTACTTGAGCACGCTGTTGAGCAAGGCGATATCTGGCGTATGTGTCAGGTGAAAGATGCACCAATTCAAGATTGGGTTAAACTTGCTGTTAACCGCGCTCGTGCAACAGGCACACCGGCTGTTTTCTGGTTAGACGAAAACCGCGCACACGATGCACAGTTAATTAAAAAAGTGAATGCATATTTACCAAACCATGATACTGATGGTTTAGACATTCGTATTCTTGCGCCACTAGAAGCAACTCAATTCTCATTAGAGCGCATTAAAGAAGGTAAAGACACAATTTCTGTTACAGGTAACGTTTTACGTGATTACCTAACTGACTTATTCCCAATTCTTGAGCTTGGTACCAGTGCGAAAATGCTGTCTATCGTACCTCTTATGAATGGTGGTGGTTTATTCGAAACAGGTGCAGGTGGTTCAGCGCCTAAGCACGTTCAACAATTCGAAAAAGAAAACCACTTACGTTGGGATTCATTAGGTGAATTCTTAGCGCTTGCTGCTTCTTTAGAGCACCTAGCGGTAAATAGTGGTAACAAAAAAGCACAAGTTCTTGCTGATACGCTAGATAAAGCAACAGGTACTTTCCTTGCTGAAAACAAATCACCTTCGCGTAAAGTGAAAGAGATTGATAACCGTGGTTCACACTTCTTCCTATCATTATTCTGGGCACAAGAGCTTGCTGCACAAAATGATGACGCAGAACTAAAATCACAGTTCACACAAATTGCCGCAGATCTTGAGTCTCAAAAAGACCAAATCGTTACTGAATTAAACGATGCGCAAGGCCCAGCGATGAATGTGGGTGGTTATTATCAGCCAAATGACGATGCGGCATTCAAAGCAATGCGTCCAAGCACGACATTTAATGATATTTTAGCTAAGTTAGTTTAGTTTTAATCTGTTATAAGGTGCTTGATAAGCGCCTTTAACTGATATGAAAAAGGCCGCATTTGCGGCCTTTTTAGTTTGTTAGCTAATGCGCTTATTTTGTATAAGCTCGAGGCATAGCTGAATCTGTTGTGTAACGCTCACGTAGTTTGTCTTGACGTGCTTCGGTAGAAACCTCTTCACCATTGATCCACATTTTGCTCACGTGTGAATTAAGCTCAAAAGGATCGGCAGACCACATTACAAGGTTAGCACGTTTACCTGTTGCAACAGCACCTGAATTAAGCCCAAATACATCGGCAATGTTACTCGTTACAGCACTCAGAGCACCCTGTTGAGTCATACCGTAAGATACAGCGTTACCTGCATCAAAGCGTAATTGGTATACGTTATGGCTTGAGTCACCGGCAACACCAATAATCACTTTAACACCGGCTTTTTCAAGCTTACCTGCGTTAGCAAGGTTTGCATGTAATGAGTCAAAGCTACCTGGTAAGTTAGCCATTGAACTGATGATCACAGGCACATCAGCCTTTGCTAGTGCATCAGCAACTACAACAGCATCATCACCGCCATGAATCACTAAATTAATACCATAGGTTTCTTTTAGCTTAACAAGTGAAAAAATGTCTGATGCGCGTTGAACACTTGCAATCAGCGGCATGTCACCCGCAAGCACTGCTGCTAGCACTTTTTGCTCTGTAGAAGGCGCTTTTTTGTCATCTTTTTTAGCTGACTTTTCACCTTCAAGCTTGTCGATAAGTGTTTTCATTGACATCGCACGAGAGCCCTTGCTCTTTTCACCTAGTTGAACAACAAGTGCAACTTGCTTTTTATTAACACTTTCAAAACTACCCGATAAATCAACCACAGATGCAAGGCCAGCAAAGATACTTTCACCGCCGTTAGGGACAATTACATCTTGAGTAATGCCACCCTTTCGGGCGTAAGGAATTAAGCTACTACGTGGGTTAAACGCAAGACTTGGATCAAAATCGATAGTTGCTTTGTCATCACTACCATCACGTGAGCCTGCAACAGCTCCCACCTCAACTAAGCCAAGTTGGTTCATTGTGCCGATAAAGCCTGCAGTTACGATTTGGCCTTTTGCATCAATAGTTGTGTCTGCGTTAATAGATGTCGGGTTAATTGCAACAATTTTGCCATCTTCAAAAACAACGCTTGCGCCTTCTAGCACACCTTGTTCTGTTGAAGTGTGTAGTGTTGCATTTACAATTGCCACAGATGCAGCACTTGCTGTCGCAGAAAATAAGCCAGCAGCAACAAGTGACAGCTTTAATGATTTAGTTAATTTTGTCATCAATGTTACTCCTATTTTTGACCTAGCATGAAATCACTTTGTGCTTGGTATTTATCATCGTTACGATCATAAACTTTGGCACCATCGATAAATACTTGCTCAGCTTTTGCGTACACACTAAATGGGTTTTGATTCCAGATAACAACATCAGCTTGTTTACCCGATTCAAGAGAACCTGTTTTATCATCAATACCCAGCGATTTAGCCGCATTTGAGGTGATCCACTTAATTGCATGTTGTTCAGAAATGTCATAACCAACATCGTTTGCACGATACATAACTTTCCCAGCTTCTTGGTTTAGACGTTGAATGGTTGTATCTGAATCAGAGTGAACAACAGCGCATGAATTTTTAACTGCATCAACAATTGCAACGTTCTCTTGAACCATGTCATAGGCTTCCATCTTAAAACCCCACCAATCTGGCCAAAGTGCTGCACAGTTACCATTTTCTGCTAGTAAATCAGCTATTTTGTATGCTTCAACACCGTGGTGGAAAGTACCTGAGTGATAGCCAAACTCTTTGCCAAGGTCAATCATCATGGCCATTTCTTCTGCTTTATAGCAATGGTTATGAATGAGTATATCGCCCTCAAGTACACCTGCTAGAGTATCTAGCTTAATGTCACGATGTGGTACTTCTGGGTTCTTACCCGCGTCATAATCACTGTCGTATTTATCCCATTGGCGTTTATATTCAGCAGCTTCAATCCATGCGGTACGATACCCTGCCATATTCCCCATACGCGTTGATGGTAGAACACCTTTGCTGCCATAAACACGTTTCGGGTTTTCACCACACGCCATTTTTAAACCATAGGGTGCATCAGGAAATTTCATACCTTGCATCGTATGCGAAGGAACATTTTTAAGGGTTACACCACGACCACCAATCAAGTTTGCTGAGCCTGGTAGAATTTGTAATGACGTAATACCGCCCTCACGAGCACGATTAAAACCAGGGTCTTGTGGCCATACAGAATGCTCAACCCACACCTCTGCAGTCACAGGACTGGTCATTTCATTACCATCTTGGTGAGATGCCACCGATGGAGTTGGATAAGCCCCTAAATGTGAATGCACGTCAATAATCCCAGGTGTTACCCATTTACCTTGTGCATCAATTGTTGTTTCAGCTTGAACACTCAAACCCTTACCAACTTGTTGTACTTTGCCGTCAACAAAATAGACATCTGCATCGTCTAAACGCTCACCGGTGCCTGTTAATACAGTCGCATTGGTGATAAGGGTACTCGTTGAAGCAAGTGGCTGATAAGTGCTTGGATATGGGTTTTTATTAATTGAGACTCTTGGGTCTTGTGGGCCATTATCTTGACAGCCGGCTAACGCGACACCAAGCGCCATGACCAACAAGGATGGTGCAAATTTTTGCATTCTTACGTTCCTCTTTTTTATTATTTAATTACTTTAACTAATTGTTAATTTTAATGCGAGTAAACGAGGCCAGTGACCAAAATACAAGATGAATAACTAGCCTCACAGAGCACTATTTCTTTATGTAATTGTTATATAGCTGCTCTAACGCATCTTCGGTAGTTAAGCTCGGATCTTTGTTGATAAAATGTTTCACTGTTCGTGTAACAAAATCAGAGTTTTGTTTGTGTTGCTTAGCAAAACTTTTTATTAACGTATCTGCGTCACTGGCAGCGGTTACTCTGTCATGGCGATGCCTGTATTGGCTTAAAGCACGGTTAAAATCACCGTTATAATCTTCTACCACCAGCTTATAAAATTCACTTCGATCGACACCAAGATCATTAATGCAATAATTGAGTGCGTCTTTAAAGTCATAAAATGTCTTACCTTGCACATCAAATTCTGCACGTTTTTCGCGTACAGTGACACTGGCATCTTCAGTCGCATAACTATAACCTTGAAAAGCTAAACGCTCAGCCGCCTCTGCACCTAACTTCATACCGGCCCGAATACTATGAACAAACTCATCACTCATATCATCAAGTTCACTTTCATGCCACATATGGAAAATGCGTAGTGCCTTAGCGTACTTCGTTGTTATTTTCTTTTTCACTTTTATAAAACGTGCATCAATGGTGAGGACACGTTCATTATGCAGTAACGCAAAGCATTCATAACAGGCTGGAATAGAGATAAACTCAGCGTCCTCTCCTAGATCAACAATACTTTGCAGCATATGCAGTGGCGGACAGTAATCACGCTCAGTTGCTTCACAGCCGCAGTAGAAACACTGATTAAAGTGTTTTGAGTTTACTGCATAAGCTTGTTGATAATAGCCAGATAGTTTTTTAGTCACTTATTCTCCTCACGTTTTAATAGGCGTTGTAAAACTGATTTAGCGCTAGTGTAAATACTCAAATGTAAGTACGAAGTTAAAACCATAAATTAAACCCAACGCCATTTCGCTTTTTCAATTCAAAGGTAAAAAGACTTTTCGTTAATTGTGTCAAAAGTAATACTTAATATACTAATTTTTCAATGTGTTAGTTTAATTTATACATATCTTCATACTTACTTACATCTTATCGATTTTCATTAACAGCAACCAGATAAAGATAAGTTAATAATTAAGATGTTCTAACCAAATGGGATAAGCATTCAAACCATTTAATCGCTAAGACATCAACCGGAGAGAAATATGAATACGTTAACAACAACACTTGGTACAGCTCTTATTATTGGCTCATCTGTGATTACTTTTGATACAAATGCAGCGCAATTTGTAGCAGCAGATGATTCACCAGGCACGCAAACGTGTATGGCAATTGCCTCAAACAATCGTTTAGATCTTGTGCATAAAATGCGAGACTTAGGCATCAATAGGCGTGTAATTTCAGACAAGCTTCTATGTAATAATATGTCTACTGCAAAATTTGCGAGTATTTATGGCTTCAACAAGACAGCAAAGTATCTAAAATTAGAATCGACCCAAACAAGTATTCATGACTTGGCAAAAACAGCTGATGATACTGTTATTGTCATTGCTGGTTCTAAGTAAAGCCACTTAGCAACAGGTTTTATATACCTGTTGCTAACCTTTAAATAAGTGCTGCTAACAAGCCAAATAGGCCACCAAAAACACCACCCCAAATTACTAACCAGCCTAAATGCTCTTTAATCATTGTTTGAATAATATTTTTTACCATAGTGGGGGTAAGCTCATTTAAGCGATCATCGACTAGCGCCTCAACTGTCGTATGTAATGAGCTGCCAATATGCGAACTTGCAAAAAGCTTGTCATCTAAAATAGCTTTAAACTCGTCGCTGTGTGAAATGTCAATTACCGCCTCTTTCATTTTCACGATAAACGGCTCACGCATCGGCTCTAAAGCCTCTCGGCC
The DNA here is from genome assembly GCA_004208945.1 of Pseudoalteromonas sp. CO133X. Classification (GTDB taxonomy): domain Bacteria; phylum Pseudomonadota; class Gammaproteobacteria; order Enterobacterales; family Alteromonadaceae; genus Pseudoalteromonas. The sequence goes on from SGPE01000009.1 coordinate 474,839, forward strand.
TCCGAACATTCCTAGCATACTGCCAAATTGAGAAGCTTCAATCACTTCGATTAATGAGTCATAAGCGGGGCTCAGATTCACGTCTGCTATCACTGGCTCAAGGTCAATATTGGGCTTTGCCATTGCCATTACTTGATCAATTTTTTGCTCAGTAAAGAACTCTGTCATAACCAAGTTTTTAATCGCCACTTTAAACGATTCAAATTTAATTGTTATAACACCCGAACCATATAAAAAAGGGACTTTTTCAAACAACATATGAATTGCAACCCAGTTTGTTACTGCGCCCGACAAGGCAAACAAACCCACTGATAAAACAATTTCATTGTCTAGCAAGAAGCCCAACAATACTAAAATCGCAGCGACAAGATTAGTCACAAGACTTTTGTTCATTCAATTCCCCAGAAAATCTTATTAATCTTGATAATATTAACGCTATGAGTTTGTTAATTCATCGTCTTTTTGCCATAGTTTAGTTAGATGGTCAAAAGGTGAGCAAAACCTATGTGGAATTCAGTGAATGAGCAAATTAGCCAAGCAATGCACTTTGACTTTAAACATACCTTTAAACGCCAATTACAATCACCTAGTAACGATAAATATTTTGAGCTTGCCAATGATTCACACCGTTACTTTGTAAAAGTTGCACATGTCAGTGAGTTAGATCGCCTTGAATGTGAAGCATTTAACCTTAAACTTCTTACCCAAGAGAGCCTGTTTATGGTTCCCGACTGCATCACAGTTGGCAGTAATATCGAATTTTCTTTCATTGTGCTTGAGTGGCTTGAACATGACAAACAACCGCATGATTGTTGGCATATTATGGGCGAACACTTAGCAACTCTTCATAAAAAACACACACAAGCCATGTTTGGTTATGACAACGACAATTTTTTAGGTCCGACAGTGCAACCAAATAGATGGCATAAAAAATGGGATGTATTTTTTGCTGAGGAGCGCATCGGTTGGCAGCTTCAGTTACTGCATGAAAAAGGCATAGAACTCGTTAATCAAGATATGTTTATTGCTTTTATAAAGGACATGCTACACGGCCATCTAGTCGAGCCATCTTTGTTACATGGTGACTTTTGGCGCAGAAACATGGGATTCATTCATGCTGTTCCAAGTATTTACAACCCTGCCTGTTATTATGGTGATCGGGAATGCGATATTGCCATGAGTGAGTTATTTGCCCCACTCCCAGACGCATTCTACAGTGCATACGATAGCCAATACCCACTACAAAATGGTTATCAGCAACGCAAACAAATTTATCAACTTTACCCTATTTTAAATAATGCGAATATTTTTGCTGGTCACTATCTGACTGAAGCTAAACAACAAATTAATTTACTCCTTAAATAATCTCCATGCCGCTGTAAAGCAAATGTCATAAATGCAAAATCAGAACTATAATTTGCCTTAGAACATGTTCAAATACAGGTGCTAGCCACTTGTTTATTAGCTGGCTAGTAAGTTATATCAATCGTATTAAATATAAATTCATTTTTGATGGGTTAGAGTTTAATAAAGATTGCAATTTAACTAATTCAGGCATGCCTGATTAAGGTAAAAGCTGATGAAAAATCATTTCACACAACGTATTTCATGCCCTCATTGTGGTCACCATATTCATGTTGCACTAGATGCCAGTGATGGTGACCAAGATTACTACGAGGATTGCAGTGCGTGCTGCAACCCTATTCACTTGAATATGCATATAGATTACGCACAGAACAAACTAGAGTTGCATGTTGATAGTGATGATGAACAAATTTTTTAATTTGCTTGCCGAGCTAAGTAGTTCTCAACTGTGTTGATGATAGTGTAAGTTTGTTGATCAACTTCAATATTGAGCCTGTCACCAACACTATATCTATCTAGGTTTGTTATAGCGAGAGTCTCTGGGATTAGGTGCAACCAAAAGCCCTTTTCATCGACCTCTCCTACCGTAAGACTTGCGCCATTTACACTCACAAAACCCTTATATAGAACATACTTTTGCCAAGTATTTTCTATTGCTAACTGAATTTTGCAGTTATCTTGTGTATGTGTAATTGCTAAAATTTCCGCCATGGTATGGATATGCCCAGACACAATATGGCCACCGAGTTCTGTGCCAAATGTTACAGAACGTTCAAAGTTAACCATATCATTTACTTTTAAAAGGCCTAAATTGGTTAACTTAAGGGTTTCATCTATTACATCGAAACTAATTATGGTGTTTTCTTGTGATATCTTTTCAAACTTTACAACCGTTAAACAACACCCATTGATAGCAATACTTGCACCAATTGCTAGGTTATTAGCATAAGCGTCCTTAACGTTTAAAGTGAGCCTTAAAACACCTTCTTGAGTCGCTATATGTTCAACTAGCGCTTGGGTCTGCACAATTCCGGTAAACATAGATATACCTTCTTTTCTTCACTAAATAAGTAACAGCGATTTTTATTGATCTATGAATAGATTACAATGGCTGCCTGTTTATTTAGTCGTGTATTTTATGTCTTTTTGTAGTTGGGAAGCCAAACGGTTAATTTCTCTAGCCATCCCTGTATTTTTGGCACAAGTTACCCTCATTTTGATGACGGTGGTGGACACTATTATGGCAGGGCAAGTTAGTGCGACTGATCTCGCTGCATTGTCTATCGCTACAGGTATTTGGAACCCACTAATGCTTGCATTACAGGGAATTCTATTAGCACTAACAGGGATTATTGCTCAATTTGCTGGCTCCAACGATAAACAAGGGATCAGCCATTATTTTCAACAAGGCTTATATTTAGCGCTGGTATTGAGTGTTATTGGACTAGGACTTGCAAGCCTTGCCGACATAGTGCTGGTTCAGTTAAATACATCACCAGCGATTTTAACCCTTTCAGAGCAATACATTTATTTTGTTAAGTGGGGGATTTTTGGCTTTTTACTATTTAGCGTATATCGGAATATAACCGAAGGTATGGGCATGACTAAGCCTGCATTTTATATCAGCTTAATTGGCTTAGCAGTGAATATTCCGGCTAATTATATATTTATTCACGGAAAGTTTGGTTTTGATGCCTATGGCGGTGCAGGTTGTGGTATTGCGACCGCCCTAGTGTTCAGCGCAATGGCGTTAACACAAGTTATATACTGCCACTTCAGTCAAAAAATTAACGCCAAATCTTTATTAGCAAACTTTGCCTTACCTAAAGTAACGACTATGTGGACAATTACAAAAGTGGGTATTCCAATTTCTTTAGCAACTTTTTTTGAAGTAACTCTATTTGCATGTATCCCTTTATTCATAGCGCATCTAGGAGCCGTTGCTGTAGCGGGCCACCAAATTGCTGCCAGTGTCACAACGTTGTTATTCATGATGCCGCTGAGCTTATCTATTGCGATTAGTATTCGTATTGGAAACCTATTTGGCCAAAAGCATTACGAACAACTTAAAAATGCAGTTAAAACCAGCTATATTTTAGCCGCAATAATTGCCTTTATATTAGCCACTGTCACTTTTTTTGCACGTGATGTGATAAGTCAATTATATTCTGATAATCCTGAAGTACTCGCTCTTGCTTCATCAATCATGGTGCTTGCTTGTATCTATCAATTACCCGATGCACTACAGGTATCAGCTAATGGTATTTTGCGAGGATTAAAATACACTGCCCCTATTGGTTATATTACCTTTGTGTCATACTGGTTGATCGGCTTTGCTCTTGGCTACGTACTTGCTCGTACAGATTTAATAGTATCAGCAATGGGCCCACACGGCTTTTGGATTGGAATTATTGTAGGTTTAAGTGCTGCGGCTATTATGTTGATGCTTACAGTACATTGGCGATTTAACCATGCACCTTTTAAACATACCTAAAACTTTTTTGAAGCTCACTGTGATTATGGTGAGCTTCCTTGTCGTTGCTTGTTCTGAGTCTTCGGGAGAACTTAATCAAACCTATGCACAGCGGCTACACAATGTTCTGAAATTTAACGATTTTGAGTTAAAAAAGCCGACTACTTTCCCTGTTCAACATGACAAAATTGACGCGCATAATAATACGACCATTGGCATGCTTGAGCTTGCCCAACTGCGTCAATGTAAACTCGCGATTCTAATCGCTGAGCACAATAACCAACTTGGCAAAACCGCTGCAGCTGCAAATATATTGAAATACCAATTAGATTTTTTACAAAGTGCAAATACTTGCTTAGCAACCCTTGATCAAAATGATGAGCTTTATAAAAAAATAGCATTTACAGCAGAGCAAAAAACAATCGCCCTACCTACCTTTTTTCATGCTATGCTCAACAACGAACCAGAATTTAAACAAACTTGGCAGCTAACATCTGTGCATCTTGCAGAAGATACCGCTGGTTTTACTGAGACAGAACAGGCGATGAAAGAATTTGCCAAACTTGCTGAGCAGATAAATTCAGGTAATGTAAAAAATGTAGATACTGAGTCAATTGTTAAAAACTTACAGGTTTTGAACCAGTTCAATTACAATAAACTTTTAATATCAGCAGCAAGAACACAGATTAGTTATAATAACCAACTAACAAAACTTTTAACTCAGTTTTCAAGTAACGAGTTATGCCCTCTCAATAAAAATAAACAAAAAGCACGCACATTAAGTAATATCTTCAAAAAGTTTTATTTGCAGCAACTACAGCCCTATCAATCATTTTTGACAGGTAAGTTAGAAGCCCTACAGCCACTCTACTTACAAGTGTGGGGTGATACCTCAATGCATCGTTATGTGTCTGCTTCTGGCGAACATGCTATTTTAGAGCAGCTAAAGCAATCAGCGAAAAGCCACGTACAATGGTGGCAAAACTTTTATAAAGAGTGTGAAATTAGCCCGTTATGAATAAAAAAACAGCACTTAACACAAAAATAGCTAATCCTGCTTGATTCACACAACTAGTCGCTATATATTAGCCTCCGTTGTTTAGCCAAACAAACAACAATTTTATATCAAAATACAACCGTAGCTCAGTTGGTTAGAGCACTACCTTGACATGGTAGGGGTCGGTGGTTCGAATCCACTCGGTTGTACCAAGATATAGGTATAACCAAAGGAAAAAGCACTACCACTCTTAATGGCCCAGTCCAAAGGTCGGTGGTTCGAATCCACTCAGTTGTACCAAAACATTTAATTCTCTTCAGAATTAAATGCCTGTACGACCGTAGCTCAGTTGGTTAGAGCGCTACCTTGACATGGTAGAGGTCGGTGGTTCGAATCCACTCGGTCGTACCAATTTATTCAAATTCTCATAATTTTATCGAGCTAAAATCAACATTATACAGTTGTAGCTCAGTTGGTTAGAGCACTACCGCTCTCTATGACCCACGCCAAATTCGGTGGTTCGAATCCACTCGGTCGTACCAATACTCTATTTCAGAGTCTTCATCTAAAAAATAATTAGCTCAGTTGGTTAGAGCGCTACCACTCTCTATGACCCGTACCAAAGTCGGTGGTTCGAATCCACTCGGTCGTACCAACTCTCCATTTCAGAGTGTTCATCTAAGAATAAATAATTAAGAGCACTGAATTTACAGTACTCTTTGATACTTAAAACCGAATTGAGCTTATACTAGCTGGCAACTTTAAGCCCGATGATACCCATTGCAATGAATAAGAGGCTAAGCACTTTTAGTAAGCTTACCCCCTCACCTAGCAATGTCATTCCTATGAGAGCTGAACCAATTACGCCAATACCCACCCAAACAGCATAGGCTAAACTTAAGGGCAAAGATTTAAGAGCCAAACTCAAGCAATAAAAGCTTGCAGACATAGTGAGGAGAGTTAAAAAAGAAACAAGTGGTTTGCTAAAGCCATTTGATTGCTTTAAGCCGTATGCCCAAGCAACTTCCAATAAGCCTGCAATAATAAGTAAGAACCAATTCATGGTCGACCTCTTTAGTATAGGGTCGTCCCCGAAATAAAATTAACATCATAAGGTCGTCCCCATGACGCGCCATCACAAAAAACGCGACGACCATTGCAAATTATCACATGGAAATATCTAAGGCAAATAATTCGAAAGTAATGCCTCCAGCCATGACTTGTGATCTAACGGAGTCAGAACTTTGTTATATTTTATTACAAATACAGTGTTGAAGACTAATCAAAAAGGGCTAAGCTTAACCTAAAAAAAGAAGCTTAATAAACTATGAAAGTACTTGCTGTTATTATATTTATCTTTTCGTATCAAGCATTCGCTGGACTTACTCCTATTACTTACCAACTCGATGGCGAAGAAGTTACTGAAAATGCTGTACGCTATAAAGATGGTTATGGTTACAACTTAGGTGCTAAAAAAACGCTTCGATTAGTAACCTTGGATTGGCCACCTTATATTGATGAAAACCTATGTAACAAAGGCTGGCTCTACCAATTTACGGTTCAATCTTTACTTAAAAAAGGCTATGGTGTCTATATTGGCTTTTACCCATGGGCTCGCGCTGTTAGAGAAGCCGAATTAGGAAAAGCCGATATCTTATTCCCTGAATATCTCATTGAAGACGATGTAATATCTGACAACTTTCTCAACCAAACTCGCAATAGTCTGTTAGCTTTAAGTCAACCAATGCCAGGTGGGGACTTATCTTTTGTAACTTTAAAAGGTAACTCGATTACATTCAATGGTGACCTTAAATCAATCAAGGAGCATGTTATAGGTGTAGTCCGTGCTTATAAAAACACCAAAAAACTTGATACGATGATCGACAACAAAGAGCTTGATACCATCGTCGCTAATAATGAATACCAACTTATTCATTTATTACTCAGCAATCGTGTCAGCCTTATTGTTGCAGACCTAGAGGTATTAAAAGCAAGCGTATTTAAATCAGAGCTATCTAACAGTGATAAGCAAAGAATTATAGAATCTCTAGTTGCTATAGAGCCAAGCCTAGAATACAAACCACTTTATTATTCTGTTAGCAAAGCAAGCCCAAATTGGAAAAGTACCTTAAAAGATCTCAATGATGAAATAAACACCATGCATAAAAGCGGCAAGTTTGACGAGTTCATCGAAGGAATGAAACAACAGTGCTACGGATTAGAAAAAGCGGCGTAACCGCCGCTTTATTTTGATAATATCAGTACGCGATTGAGTACTACTCAGGCACTCTAACCCAGCCTTCCATCAAAACACGCGCACTTCGGCTCATACTCGCTTTTGTTACTTGCCAATTACCATCAACAAGTGTTGCAGCAGCGCCCACTTTTAAAGTGCCAGATGGATGACCAAAGTTTACCTCTTGTCGCTCACCACCGCCTGCAGCAAGGTTTACCAAAGTACCAGGAATAGCAGCTGCAGTACCTATTGCAACCGCAGCGGTGCCCATCATGGCATGGTGCAATTTACCCATCGACATAGCACGTACCACTAAATCAATTTCTGTATCACTGACAACTTTTCCGCTTGATGCATGATACGTTTTAGCTGGTGCTACCCAAGCTACTTTTGGCGTATGTTGACGTGCTTTTGCTTCATCAATATGAGAGATTAGCCCCATTTTCAACGCCCCGTAGGCACGAATCGTTTCTAACTTTTCAAGTGCCGATGCATCACCATTTATGGCTTCTTGCAGCTCTGTACCATCGTAGCCAACTTCACTGGCGTTAATGAAAACTGTCGGAATACCCGCATTGATCATCGTCGCTGACAACATACCAATACCCGGCACTTCTAGCTCATCGACTAAGTTACCTGTTGGGAATAAGGCCCCTTCGCCATCTGCAGGCTCCATAAATTCAAGTTTTACTTCAGCGGCAGGAAAGGTCACGCCATCAAGCTCAAAATCACCGGTTTCTTGCACTTCGCCGTTAGTAATTGGCACATGTACTATAATGGTTTTACTTATGTTTACTTGCCAAACTTTAACTTCGACAACGCCGTTGTCTGGAATTTTGCTGGCATCAACAAGACCATTCGACACAGCAAAGGCCCCGACTGCTGAAGTTAAATTGCCACAGTTACCACTCCAATCAACAAACGCTTTATCGATAGCCACTTGACCAAACAAATAATCAACATCGTGATCTGCTTTAGCGCTTTTCGATAAAATCACCGTCTTACTGGTGCTCGAGGTTGCACCGCCCATACCATCAGTTTGTTTTTGGTAAGGATCGGGACTGCCAATCACACGTAATAACAGGTTATCTCTCGCCTCACCTGCCACTTGGGCAGGCTCAGGTAAATCAGTTAAGTTAAAGAACACCCCTTTACTGGTGCCGCCACGCATATAGGTCGCTGGCACCTTAATTTGTGGTTTAAATGCCATTGCTTAGTGCTCCTCAGATTCTAAGAAATCTTGCGCGAAACGTTGCAGCACACCACCAGCTGAATAAATTGACACTTCTTCAGCTGTATCTAAACGACACGTCATTGGTACTTCAACAGTTTCACCATTGGCACGGGTAATTACTAATGTCAGTGTTGCACCTGGTGTTGGTTCACCTTTAACACTAAAGGTCTCACTGCCATCAATACCTAATGTAGTTCGCGTGGTGCCCGCTTTAAATTCAAGCGGTAATACGCCCATACCAATTAGGTTAGTGCGGTGAATACGCTCAAAACCTTCTGCTGCAATCACTTCAACACCAGCAAGGCGTACCCCCTTAGCTGCCCAGTCACGTGATGAGCCTTGGCCATAATCTGCACCTGCCACAATGATAAGCGGTTGTTTGCGCTGCATGTAGATTTCGATAGCTTCCCACATACGCGTCACTTTGCCTTCTGGTTCAATGCGAGCATATGAACCTTGCTTCACTTCACCATTTTCTTTAACCATTTCATTCAGTAACTTAGGGTTAGCGAATGTTGCACGCTGTGCTGTTAAATGGTCGCCTCGGTGAGTAGCATACGAGTTAAAATCTTCTTCCGGTAGACCCATTTTAGCGAGGTACTCACCAGCTGCACTTGACGCTAAAATCGCATTCGAAGGTGATAAGTGGTCAGTAGTGATGTTGTCGCCCAACACAGCTAATGCACGCATATCACTCAGAGAGCGTTCACCCGCTAACGCGCCTTCCCAATATGGTGGACGGCGAATATAGGTACTTTGTGGACGCCATTGGTAAAGTGGATCGTTGTCTTCACCGTAATCTACACTTAAATCAAACATTGGCTCGTAAACCTTTTTAAATTGTTCAGGTTTAACACTTTGTTTGATCACTGCATCAATTTCTTCATCTGTTGGCCATAAATCCATAAGGCGAATTTCGTTGCCTTGTTGATCATGCCCTAATACATCTTTTTCGATATCAAAACGAATAGTACCGGCGATAGCATAAGCAACAACCAGTGGTGGTGAAGCTAAGAATGCTTGTTTAGCATAAGGGTGAATACGACCATCGAAGTTACGGTTACCCGAAAGTACAGCGGTTGCGTATAGGTCGCGGTCAATCACTTCTTGCTGAATTTTAGGATCAAGCGCACCACTCATGCCGTTACAAGTTGTACACGCAAAGGCAACAATACCAAAGCCTAGTTGTTCAAGCTCAGGTAATAAATTGGCTTCTTCTAAGTAAGACTTCACCGCTTTAGAACCCGGTGCCAGTGATGTTTTAACCCATGGCTTACGAGTTAACCCTTTAGCGTTAGCATTACGCGCAAGTAAACCTGCGGCAATAACATTGCGTGGATTACTAGTATTCGTACAACTTGTGATTGCAGCAATGATACAGGCACCATCTGGCATTAATCCTTCTTCATTTTCAACAACACCAGTGATACCTGCTTTATCAAGTTCGCTTGTTGCAACACGGCGATGTGGATTTGAAGGGCCCGCAATATTGCGACCAACTGAAGACAGATCAAAGGTTAACACACGCTCATACTCGGCCGTTTTAAGGCTATCACTCCAAAGGCCCGTTTCTTTTGCGTATGTTTCGACGAGTTTAACTTGCTCTTCTTCTCGTCCAGTTAAACGTAGGTAATCAAGTGTGTTGTCATCGATGTAGAACATCGCTGCTGTTGCGCCAAACTCTGGCGTCATATTAGAAATAGTTGCTCTATCGCCTAAGGTAAGTGCATCGGCACCTTCACCATAAAATTCAAGATAGGTAGACACAACTCTTTCATTACGTAAAAATTCGGTGATTGCTAGTACGATATCGGTTGCAGTAATACCCGGTTGTGGCTTGCCTTTGAGCTCAACGCCGACAATATCAGGCAAACGCATGTAAGATGCACGCCCAAGCATCACGCTTTCAGCTTCAAGACCACCTACACCGACGGCAATAACGCCTAATGCATCAACCATAGGTGTGTGGCTATCTGTACCAACTAATGTATCTGGGAAGGCTACGCCATCACGCTTTTGGATCACCGGTGACATTTTCTCTAAATTGATTTGATGCATAATGCCGTTACCCGGCGGGATCACATCAATATTTTTAAATGCTGTTTTCGTCCAATTGATAAAGTGGAATCGGTCATCGTTACGGCGGTCTTCAATAGCACGATTTTTTTCAAATGCATCAGGTTCAAAACCTGCGTGTTCAACCGCTAATGAATGGTCAACAATTAACTGTGTTGGTACCACAGGGTTTACTTTTGCAGGATCGCCGCCTTTTGCAGCAATAGCATCACGCAGACCTGCTAAATCAACTAGTGCTGTTTGACCTAAGATATCGTGGCACACAACACGAGCAGGAAACCATGGGAAATCTAAATCACGCTTGCGGTCAATCAATTGCGACAGTGCATCATTTAGCATTTCAGGTTCACAGCGACGAACTAAGTTTTCGGCAAGTACTCGCGATGTGTAAGGAAGTGTGGCATAGCTGCCAGGTTTAATTGCATCAACAGCAGCGCGAGTATCAAAGTAATCGACTCCTGTGCCTGCTAATGGTTTTCTAAAATTTGTATTCATGATGATTCTACTTGTACTTGGTGACGGTGAACAAAGGTGGGCTGATTGTTTTTGTATTTATTTCGCCCCTTCATAAAGGGGCAGCCAAGCTACCCCTATCACTGATTTAATTACAATGAACGCTCAGAAATTGGCGTATAGCTACGCGCTTCTGGGCCGGTATAATCTGCACTTGGGCGAATAATACGGTTATTAGCACGTTGCTCTTTCACGTGTGCTGTCCAACCTGTTACACGGCTCATCACGAAAATTGGCGTGAATAACTTAGTCGGAATACCCATGAAGTGATACGCAGATGCATGGAAGAAATCAGCATTACAGAATAATTTCTTTTCACGCCACATTACTTCTTCACAGCGAACTGACACAGGATAAAGCACATCGTCACCCACTTCTGCAGCCAGTTTTTCTGACCATTTTTTGATGATCACGTTACGTGGATCTGATTCACGGTAAATAGCGTGACCAAAGCCCATGATCTTGTCTTTACGCTCAAGCATGCCCATCAGCGCATCTTCAGCTTGGTCTGCACTTGTGAAGCCTTCAATCATATCCATAGCCGCTTCGTTCGCACCACCATGTAATGGACCACGTAAACTACCAATCGCACCCGTTACACAAGAGTGAATATCAGACAATGTTGATGCACACACACGCGCAGTGAATGTTGATGCATTAAACTCATGCTCTGCATAAAGAATTAAAGACACATTCATTACTTGCTCAAACAGTGCTGATGGTGCTTCGTCATGTAATAAACGTAAGAAGTGTGCACCTACCGAATCATCATCTGTTTCAGTGTCGATGCGAACGCCGTCATGGCTAAAGCGATACCAATAACAAATAATGCTTGGGAATACAGCAACCATGCGATCAATCGCATCATTCGCTTCTGAGAAGTCTTGCTCCATTTCTAGGTTACCTAGCATAGAACAACCCGTACGCATTACATCCATTGGGTGCGCGTCTTTAGGAATGTTCTCAAGCACTGTTTTAAGTGCATCTGGTAAACCACGTAGTGATTTTAGCTTTGCTTTATATTCAGTCAGCTCAGACTCTGTTGGTAATTCACCGCGCGACAGTAAAAAAGACACTTCTTCAAACTGTGCTTTATCTGCTAGTTCACTAATATCATAACCACAATAAGTTAAACCTGAACCTGATTTACCTACTGTACACAGTGCTGTTTCACCAGCTACTTGACCACGTAAACCTGCGCCGCCTAATGCTTTATCTACCATGAGTGTTCTCCTTATATGTTGTCGTTATGATTTTTTAGCTGAGAAAAGGTTATCGAGTGTGTTTTCATATGAGTGATAATCTAAAAACTCATATAATTCCGCACGGGTTTGCATATTGTCTAATTGGCTTTGCTGCGAGCCTTCGCTAAGAATAGACGAATACACATTAAGTGCTGCTTTGTTCATCGCTCTAAATGCACTGAGTGGATAAAGTACTATTTCAACACCCACTTCGCTTAATTGCTCAGTTGTATAAAGCGGTGTTTGACCAAATTCAGTGATATTCGCAAGAATCGGCACATTTAACGCTTTAGCAAACGCTTGGTAATCTGCTAGATCATGTACCGCTTCTGCAAAGATAGCGTCTGCGCCAGCTTCAACACACGCTGCTGCGCGGTCAATAGCTGCATTTAAGCCTTCTTTTTGGAATGCATCAGTACGCGCCATAATGTAAAAATCACTGTCTGTTTTAGCATCAACCGCTGCTTTAATACGGTCAACCATTTCATCTTTAGACACGATCTCTTTATTAGGACGGTGACCACAACGTTTTTGTGCTACTTGGTCTTCGATGTGGAAGCCCGCTGCACCTGCTTTGGTCATTTCTTTAACTGTACGAGCAATATTAAATGCACCGCCCCACCCTGTGTCAGCATCAACAAGAAGCGGTAAGTCGGTAGCGCTGGTGATTCGACGAATATCTTCAAGTACGTTATCAAGGCTAGTCATACCTAAATCTGGCATGCCGTATGATGCGTTAGCAACACCCGCACCTGAGAGGTAAAGTGCTTGGTGACCGGTTTTCTCTGCCATCATTGCGCAGTACGCGTTGACGGTGCCAACAACTTGTAATGGCTTGTTGTTGGCAATTGCCTGTTTGAACTTTAATCCTGCTGACATTGGATAACTCCTATCTTTGAACGGTTTCAGCTCTTTGGCTGACTCTATTTTTTAAATCTAAATTGTGACTGTTTAACTACGGCGCTACTGATTTTTTGCTGCGAGTAAGTCAAACTTCGTCTGAATATTTGCCTGAGACGCACTAATATGGCGCTTCATAAGTATTTCGGCTAATTCACCGTCATGGTTTTCAATGGCATTGATAATAGCTAAGTGTTCATCAAACGCTTTTGATACACGCGGACCAACCATCCCCATTTGTACACGGTACATACGAATTAACTGGTACAACTCATTACATAAAAGATGAATTAAGTGTGCGTTTTTCGACCCTTTAATAATGCGATAATGAAAATCAAGGTCGCCCGCTTCTTGGTAGTATGATTCACCTTCCTTTACACGCTGTGTTTGTAAGTGCTGGTTCAATAACTGTTTTAAACCCTGCACTTCTTCAGGTTCCATGTTGTCGGCAGCTAACCGACAAGCCAGCCCTTCTAGGGCACTACGAACCTGATAGACTTCGATTAAACGCTCGGCGGTAAGCGCAACAACACGACAACCGACATTCGCTTTACGCTCGACCAAATAACAGCTCTCTAAACGATTTAGTGCCTCACGTAAGGTGGCACGGCTTACACCATAACGTTTAGCAAGTTCTGGCTCAGAAATTTTGCTGCCCTGCTCAATGGTGCCTTGTACAATTTCACGACGCATGTCGACAAACACTTGGTCTGATGCAGTTGTTATCGTGATATCGTTGTAGTTATCGTTGGCTTTTTGCTCTGTCATAAATAGGTCTATCAAAGTACTAAATTAAGATTGTCGACAATTTGTGAGTTCACTATGCGCCCTATCATTGCATGTGTCAACCTTGAGATCGGAAAAACAGACTAAAAAACCAGGTAAATGTCGACATAAAATGATATTTATCAAAAATAATGGCTATAAAGAACATTTATATTGGTAATATGTCGACATTTCAATCTCGCTCTTAAAAAGCTAAAAATATCCCCCGATAGCGCTATAAATGGTATGATCCAGCTATTATTACGTGATGTGAGAGCCATTTAGTGGACGCTAATACATATATTCCTGACTCATTTATTGATGATGTAAAAAGCTACCTTCCTGAACATTTATCATTAGACGATTTTATTGCAGCCTGTCGCCGCCCACTAAGACGATCTGTTCGCGTAAATACTTTAAAAATGTCAGTCACTGAATTTGAGCGTCAATGCGCCAAAAAAGGATGGGAATTAACAGCAATTCCATGGTGTGAAGAAGGATTCTGGCTAACACGTCCTAGCGACGAAGAAGCGGCCCTTGCCATCGGAAATACCGATTTACACTTAAGTGGTGCTATGTATGTGCAAGAAGCCAGCTCAATGTTACCGCCGGTAGCACTTAGAGCAGAAGTTCAGCAAAGCGATGCGGTACTTGATATGGCATCGGCACCGGGTTCAAAAACATCACAAATCGCTGCCATGATGGATAATAGTGGCGTGTTAGTGGCCAATGAATTGTCATCGTCACGCTTAAAAGTATTAGCAGCAACCCTTAAACGTATGGGCGTAGGTAATTGTGCATTATCACATTTTGACGGTGTGATCTTTGGGGATTACATGTATGAGTGCTTCGACAGTATTTTGCTAGATGCCCCGTGTTCAGGTGAAGGCACGGTTCGTAAAGATGCAGACGCCTTAAAAAATTGGTCAATTGAATCTAATATTGATATTGCTGCTGTGCAAAAAGCCCTTATAAAAAGTGCCTTTTATGCCCTAAAGCCTGGCGGCACATTAGTTTATTCGACCTGTACTTTAACACCGCTTGAGAACCAACAAGTGTGTGAGTATCTATTAGCAGAGTTTCCTGATTGCATCGAAGTACAATCGCTCGATAGCCTGTTTGATGGCGCGGAAAAAGCGACAACCAGCGAAGGTTATTTGCATGTTTGGCCGCAAACTTACGACAGTGAAGGTTTCTTCATCGCTAAATTTAAGAAAGTAGCATCAAGCGATAACCCAAATCAAAAAGTTAAAAAAGGCGCATTTCCGTTTGCTGAATTTGATAAAAAGCAAAGCCAAGCGTTTATGCAAACAATTAAAAAACAGTTCGGTCTAAAATCACTTCAAGGCACCTTAATGCAGCGTGATAAAGAGCTTTGGTTGTTTCCAGATGGCTTTGATGAACTGCAAGATAAAATTAAATACTCACGTTTAGGTATTCAGCTTGGTGTGATCCACAAAGGTGGGGTTCGCTTAGCGCATGAATTTGCCACTGTCTTTGGCCTAGATTGCGATAAAAATACCTTTGAGATGTCTGCTTGCCAAGCAAACGATTACTTTAACGGCAAAGATATTCGACTCGAAAAACCCACCCAAGATAATGGTGAAGTAGTGTTAATGTTATGTGGCTGCCCAGTAGGTCTTGGTAAGTGGCAAAAGAATAAAATTAAGAACTCATTACCTCGTGATTTAGTTCAAAATGCTCAGTTAATAACTTGGGTATAAGTTGCGTATAAACCTTGAATAAATGCATACCTGTTATAGGTAAAACGGTGTAACAACTTGATTTAAAAACAATATAAAAATTGTATATTTATCGTGCAATTTCCCACTGGTTAACTACACTTAAAAGTACTTTCTACTTCTCCCTACTGAATTTAGAAGGTGTTTTTTTATAGTTAGCGCAGGCTCGCAAGAGCCACCCCCTAAGCCCAGAACAATGCGGATTCGTTCTGGGCGTTTTTTATGCAAAAGTCGCATTGCACTATTCATTGCTTTTTGATTCTATTAAAGAAAATAGATGAAAAAGGATTGAACATGTTAAAATCATCACGCTTTTTAATTACTGCATTTATCAGTTTAAATGTAAGCGCTCAGAATACCTCATACCAAGGCTTTTCATACCCAGGTAATGCCAGTAACGCAATCAGTATTACTTTTGACGATGCAAGACACAGCCAGGTCGATAATGGTCTATCGTTATTAAATAAATACAAAGTTAAAGCTACTTTTTATGTCTCACCCTTTAATGTTGAGGAACGAGTAAGTAAATGGCAAAAAGCTGTAAAAGATGGTCACGAAATAGCTAACCATACTAATAAGCATTTATGTACTGGTAATTTTGAATGGTTACGTCAACAAGGTTTATCCTTAGAACAAGCTTCACTTGAGGATATAGAAAAAGATATCATAGACAGTCAACAGTATATTAAGCAAACGTTAGGTGTTGATGCAAAGGCATTCGCATACCCGTGTGGCAACACTTTTGTAGGCCGAGGGGCTAACACTAAAAGCTATGTTCCATTAATAGCCAAACATTTTGACACAGGCCGAACTTGGTTAGACGAAACAGCAAACAACCCCAACTTTACTGACTTTTCACAGTTAACAAGTCTACGGATCGATGGACTAACATTTGCAGAGATTAAGACAATGATAGAACAACATCGAACCAACAATAGCTGGATCATTCTGGCTGGGCATGAAATAGGCAAAGGTGGTCAATACACTACCGATATAAACGCGCTGGAAGAATTAATTAACTACTTACAAAAGCCTGACTCTGGTTACTGGTTAGAAACTGTTAGTGAAGTGTCTAGCTATATTAAGGAACATAGAAAAGACATACACTGATTTTAATCTGTTAAATAATGAAGTGAGTAGCTTACTTACTTCTTTTGCTTCAGATTGAATACTAAGTATTGAAATTATTACAGCTATATTTATAAGCTGGTGTTTGTCTAACTTGCTGAAATTCATTTCCAAATTGAAGCGACAAACATACTATAGCTAAGCGATCCATTCGCTCTGCCATACTAAAAATATTTTTAAATTTATAACCATGTTTGGAAGCTAACTTAAGCTCATTTACGTAAAGCAATTTATACTCAGGAGTTAAATTACTCCAATGCATTAAAGTAACTTGAATAATGCCGAGGTGAGTATTAAATTCATATGGCCCCATTTTTTTCGCTTGTTTGAGATAACCATATACTCGCTCGGAAGGCCCTTCCCGAAAACTTACAACCTGAGCTAAGGCAACCCAGGTTTGCGCCCAAGTGTCCCTAAGCTCAATCGATTTTAATAATGCACGTTCAGTTTGCTGATATGTATCGTCAACCTGATTAATTTGCTTAGCGGATAATAAATCAATTTTTGATAAACCTAACATTTTTATATGAGCCAAGAAATGCCAGTAATGAGGATGCTCAGGGTCCAAATCGGTTGCCAACACCATCGCGTTCTCTGCCTCTACAAGTGATGTGCTAGAAAAAGTACGTTCTGACTCTTGTGCGATGTTTAGTGCATTAAAATACCATGCATTAGCACGCATACTTTGCAAACTCGTATAAGCAATAAAAAGTACTAAGATAGCTAAAATAAAGCTAGGCACTGTTTTAGACATGTTAAACTGAATCATTAAACAAGCATTCTGTTAATCGTCGAGGGTTAGTAATGAAAAGTGAATTTGCCTGTTCTGCACCTATTAATTGCGACACTGTTTCTTTTACTTGGCTAAGAACTGGGGGGCGGCGTTTAACTGAGTGAGTATCCGAAGCAATATAACTAACAAGACCATCTTTGAGCATTTGCAATGATATCGCTTTTGCATTTTCTCCCCACTCACCTTGAATACTTGATGCTGTTAGCTGGAACTCGCAGCCTAATTGCTTTAAGTGTTCGATATAATACAAATTAGATTGAATATCGCGGTTACGCTCTGGGTGAGGAATAATCACTCGAATATTATGTTTATCAAGCCATTGAATAAATTTGTCGTAACCTTGCGGCATATGCGAATGAGGCAACTCTAATAACAATACATTTTTATTAGCTATTCGGCCAATAAAAGGTAACTGATTTGTCATTATCAATGTCATAAGTTCTATATCGAGGCGAACTTCTGCTGCAGCAGCTAACTTTACTCTAATACCTTCATTTTTCGCATGTAGGCGTAAGTTAGCCAAGCTCTCATAAATATGAGAACTTGAATTATTGAACCTACCTATATGTATATGTGGTGTGGCAACCATATGGGTAATACCATCATCTTCGGCCAGCTTTAATAGCGCTAAAGATTCCTCTAAATCTCTAGCGCCATCATCAATACTCGGCAAAATATGACTATGAATATCAAACATAAACTTACTTAGTTACGCTTGAGGCTTTTCAGGTTGCTGTGAATAATCGTAATAATCATAGTAACCTTGGCTATGCTCATCTTTAGACTTGCTCATATCTACTTGATTAAGTAGTACACCTGCAACGTGAGCTTTAACTTCAAACAAGCGTTCTAGTCCAGCCGTGATAGGTTTAATACGCGTTATATCTGATTTAACAACATATACAACCGAGTCAACACTTTGTGCTATTACTAAAGCGTCACTGACCGCTTGAGTAGGCGGAGTATCAACAATAATATGGTCGTACTTGGCTTTTAATTCATTTAACAATTCAGAAAAACGGCTATTTGATAGAAGCTCAAGTGGGTTAGACGGGATTTGACCACTGGGCATGATTGTCACGCCAGATTGAGAATCTTCATGTACACAATCGGCCAATTGATCTGTGCCAATAATTAAGTTACTCAGACCAGGATGGAACACGGGTATATCAAACCGCTTTGCTAATGTTGGCTTACGTAAGTCAGCATCAATAAGTAATACCCTTCCCATTTGTGCTAGCGACATTGCTAAATTGGCTGAAGTTGTCGTTTTACCTTCACCTGGGGAGGTAGAAGTAACTGCAATAACCTGATGCGCACGATCAAGATGAGTCAAAAGTAAACTAGTACGGAAAGTACGTACTGATTCTGCAAAGCGACGATAGCTCTCATCTAAATATGCATGGATCGGAAAGAAGCTTTTCTTAGGAATCGCTACATGAGGTAACAAACCTAACATTCGCTGAGCTAGTTTATTTTCAACATCGTTTTTGTTCTTTACAGTGTCATTTAGAGCATCAAAAACAAATGTCATAACCATCGCGAAACCAAAGCTGGCTACAAACGCTAAAATAATAATTAGCTTTTTATTTGGTTTACTTGGGTTTCTCGGTGCATATGCACGGTCTGTAAAGCGAGCAGCTGCTGAACTAAAATCACTCGTTACTTCAGTTTCTTTAGAACGAGATAAAAAGGTATTAAAAATATTACGGTTTGTTTCTACTTCACGCTTTAGCTGGTTATATTGCGTTTCTTTACGCGTAACATCTTGGTACTCTGCACGGATCTTTGCTAAATCACGTTCAAGAGCTGTTACGGTACGCGAAGTCCTATTCAACTCTTTTTCGATACCTGTAATTAAGCCTTTGATTTGCTTATTAAGGTTTGTTTTTACTGTTGCAAGCTCAGCTTTAGCTGAAATCATTTTAGGGTGTTTTGGACCATAAACCTCAGCCAATTCACTCACCTTTCGCTCAGCTAATACAACTTCACGTTTCACATCCTGTACCACACGATGAGAAGTAATTTCCGGCATACTACCAAGTAACTCAATGTTATTATTGCCATACTCGTTAATAACTCGGTTAATACTTTCCAAATTGTTTTTTGTAGCACGAGCGTCTACGAGTTGCTTAGAGGTTTGCTCTAGCTCTTGAGTTACAAGCCCTGCTATACCCTCAATGTCTACCAGCTTTTGCTCTTCTCGATAGTTTTGTAAACGAACTTCAGAGCTATCTAGTTGAACTCGTAATTCGGATAAGCGGGTATTCAACCAGCTTGAAGCCTGCTGAGTAATTCCCATTTTAGCGCGCATTTGGCTTTCAATGTAAACCTCACCAACAGTATTGGCAACCAACGCAGCAAGCTTAGGATCGCTTGACTCAAAGCTAACTTTCACAAGTTGAGTCTTGCGAATAGGTGAAACGGTCAGATTAGTTCTGAACGTAGCAAGCAAGTCTAACATTTTAAGCTCAGCGAGCTCTCGCTCTGAAAGGTCTGAACGCTCCGCCTTATTCAAAAAAGGCAAGATTTGCTGCGCCATCCCCTTTAACTCATCAGTGAATGAAGGCTTATTCACAAAGTCAGGATGCTCTGCCAAATTTAGCTTGGTAATTACCTCGCGGGCAATACTATCCGACTTGATAACTTCAAACTGGGTTTGATAATATTCTTTTTTTGTTGAATCTAAACCATAAACTTCATCAAAGCTTACAGCTTTAGTTTGTTCTGACTCAATCAGTAAGGTCGCAGAAGCTACATATTTGGGTACCAATGTAAGGGTAACCATCATAGTAAATAGAGTTATAACAATTGCAAAACCTAAAATTTTCCATTTGTTTTGCTTAATAACATTGAGATAAGCGCCTAAATCAATAAGTTCTTCGTTGCTATTAGGCTTTTCTGATAATGAATTCATTTTTAATTACTGCCTTTAACTGCCTAAAACAAACGCTGTTCTATTTTTATAGTGTCACCCGCAGCAATTTGGCTATTTAAATTACCCTTTTGTTGCTGCTCTTTAGTTTTCTCTTTAAAAATAAATATTTTATCGATTGAGGCTCGCTCAGTTAATCCGCCAGCTAATGCAATTGCTTGGTTTACAGTCATTGCAGGTTGATATGCATACGCACCAGGCTCTTTAACCTCACCGTGAATATAAAACGGACGATATTCGACAACTTGGGCATATACATTCGGGTTGACTAAGTAGTCAGGTTGTAAGCCTTCGCTAATAGTTTGCTCGACTTGGGCAATATTTAAACCCACTAGCTTAACCTTTCCTAAGAAGGGGTAATTAATCTCACCACTATTACCTAGCAGTGAGGTTACATCTAGATCGGGCTGGCCAAATACTTTAATTTCTATTTTGTCACCCGCCCCTAAGATGTAGTTTTTTGAATCATCTGCAAAACTACACACACTTAGGAACAAGGCTAAGGCTATTAAAATTTTGACCTTCATTCATTACCCTTTAATGCAAAAGTAAAATTAAGCCCCACAATTACACGATCAAACTCAATATTAGCTTGGTTTGAATTACGATCAATAAAGTCGACGTAACCCGATACCATACCAAAGTTGTTTGCTAGGTAGTTCAAGCCAAGACGTGCATTTTTAACTTTATCTTTACGATTAAAGTTACCCACGTACTCTTGGTCAACATAATTTGCACTTACTACTGAGCTTAAAGATTCGCTCCAATCATGTTGCCATGTAGCTCCATAGACGCTTTCACGAATGTAATCGCCTTGAACGAGGGGATCTTTTGCTGCACGGCTAGTAACTAGTTGTAATGATGTATAAGAAAGTGGCTTCCATACAACCGCAGCTTCCCAGCTTAAACCGCTGAAATTATCGCGAAGGTTTGACTCGAAATCTTTGTTTTGATAACCAATTTTAAACGAACCGGTTGTAATGGCAGTCGCTTCCCACTCCATACCTAATAATACTTTTACGTCATCTGAGTCACGCGAGATACCATTAGAATCAATTACATCGTAACGATAGTTTTCCTGCTTTACTTCTATAAAAGCACGGCTACCAGCTTGAGTATTGTAATAACCAGTAATACCAAGCATAGGTTTGTCGTAATCACGAAAACGAGATATCTCAGAAAAGTTTTCATAATTCTTATTATAGTAACCAGCAGTTAAAGCTACTTGTGCTTTAGAGCTGAGAGCACCGTACTCATACCTAGCAGAAAAACTCTGCTGCTTATAAGTGATCAAGTCATCAATAGTATTACCTTGACCCTCTGTCAAACCTGCACCACGTGCTTCTGACAACCAGTCAGCATCACCTTTTACATCTAAACGGTGCTTACTTGTAAACTCTTTGTGCATACCTGCACCTAGGTTTATTTGCGTAAAGTTATCAGTTGTATCTTTATTATGCAGAGATGAGCGTGTTGCAACATCAAACTCATAATTATCTGGGCCATCTTCAAACAGCGCATTTAAGCTTGGCGCTATTTCCCATATCAAGCGAGATCGGGTGTCTGATGGCGTCATAAAAAAGTTGTCATTGCTACTAACACCTAATTGGAGCGTAGGAGTAAGCTCTGCACCATCCTCAGTCATGAAACTGCCCGGTTTTAATTCAACTGCAACCGCAGGTGCAGATAAACCCAGTGCAATAGGTAAAAATAAAATTGTATTAGTACGCATTTTCACTTTTAAATCCCTTAAAAATTGTCATAAAAATTATTTTTACATCAAGCCATAAAGACCAGTGCTTGATGTAATGTAAATCGTATTCAACTCGCTTAGTCATCTTATCAAGCGTATCTGTTTCACCACGCCAACCGTTAATTTGAGCCCAACCAGTAATACCTGGTTTTGCTTTGTGTCTAATCATATAAAAATCGACTTTGGCTCTGTATTCTTCATTATGCGCTACAGCATGTGGTCTTGGACCAACTATCGACATTTCACCTCTTAAAACATTGATGAATTGCGGTAACTCATCAAGACTTGTTCTTCTTAAGAAGCCACCAAGCTTAGTAATACGTGCATCATTTTTTGTCGCCTGTGTAACTACATCACTATTTTCAGTGACAGTCATAGATCTAAACTTCCACACTTTGATTTTTCGCCCATCTAAGCCATATCGGTCTTGTTTGAAAATTATGTTTCCCGGAGACGTCAGCTTAACTGCAGCAGCGATCACCAACAGTAATGGTGAAATTAATAGAAGAATTAATGAAGAAACAATAATATCTTCAGTGCGCTTAATAAACTCTTGTGCACCAATTAAAGGTGATTCAAAGACACTCAATGTATCTACATTACCGACATGTTCAATTCTTGCGTGAATCAAATTAGAAAGTAAGAAGTCAGGTATTACATGAACATCAACTGTCGTATTACCAAGCTGCAATAAAATATCAGCAATACGCTTTTCAGCTTTTAATGGTAATGCAATATAAAGTATATCGATCTGTCCATCTCGTGCCCTGTCAATAGCATTTTGAATGGTCCCTTCTACGTCATAATTTGCAGCTTTTTCAAACAAACGTTCTGGCTTACGGTCATCAAAGAAGCCCATAAACTTAAAACCTAACTCGCTATTTTTTTCAATTTCTTTATGTAAATACGCTGCCCCTTCAGTTGCACCAACAATTGCAACATTACGAAGATTTAAACCTAAGCGACGTTTATTACGTTTATATAGATGAACTGCCAAACGCCAGCTGAATAAAAGTAGCAAGCTAACAAAAAACCAAATTGTTAACCCTAAGCGAGACAGTACCTCTGTAAACTTAAAAACAAATGAAATACAGAACATCGTAGAAAATGCAACGACTAAAGAAACCCAAGAGCATAAGACCATGCTTCTGAATTTGCCCGCACGCCATGAACGGTAAGTAGATAATATTTCCGCACAATACATATAAGTAATTGTGATGGATAATGCAGCAGCAAGATAAGCTGAAGTAAAATGGATAGTATAAATACTATTTGCTATTTGAAATGCAACAAAAAGAGATAACAAGTCAAATAAGCGATAAAAATTTGCATCTGAAGAACTAGATGGTTTAAATGTTCTGCTTCTGTTCACTATATCTTCCTTGAACGGCAAATAACTAAAAAAATCAGCTGCAATAATATAGTGGCAAGAGCAACAGATCAACTAGAAATAAGTATAAAGTGCCAAGAAAATAATTGCATTAAACAGAAGTATAAAACAGAAACATTCATGAAAATGAACGCAATATAAACAAAAATAAACTCAACATTATTAAATTAAACAATTCAGGGAAGGTTCACCTCCATTTATTATTCAAACAAACAAAGGGATAGAAGCAGTTTCTTTACATGTATTTTTTCAAAAAAGACAAAGTCGAACAAATTACATTCAAAATAAAATTGAAAGATTGGGTTTTATTTACAAAAAACGAATTGCAGCAAGCTAAATTATTCACAATAAATAAACATATTTAAGCAATAAACATGAATATTACTCATATTAATTTAATGTGACAGTAGTGACATTATATTACTTAATATGGGCGAAATCACATCAAGTTACCAATAAAAAAAGGCGAGTAAAACCCAATTCCCTCATCCACTTTAGCTATTCTAATTTAACAGGGAGTTAAACCAGTCCCACAGGCCAAAAGAAAAGCCAGAAAATATATCAATTCCCAATGCGGATTTTGCTAGATATAAGGTTACTAATATAATTAAGATGACGAACGAAACTGCCACACTTAAAATTACTGCTTGCCCAAACTTAGCTACTTTCTGCTCTTGAGAAGTTAACTTACGCCTATTTCGGCCTGCCAAAAATACATAGTAGTACCGGTATTTAAATAATTTAATGACACCTCGCAGGTCAACAGCATGATTCCCCCATTGCCTTGCGCCAATTGCAATTTTCAAATGCATTAACTGCTCATCAGTAAATGTATCTTGAATATCCTCAGGCATTCTTTCCATCAAGCTTCTAATTGCAGGGTCATCGCGTAAATCAGCCAAAGTAAACCTTTTAAATCCATTTTAAAATGAGCGCTATTCTAACAAAATGAGCCAATTAAAAAAGTTAATTGGCTCGTTAAGATGAATGATTTAATTTAGATTACCAGAACGGAAAGTATTTGATTGTTCCCAACTGTTCTCTTGCTGTAAAGGCAACGAGCCATCTTGATTTATATTCGAACCAGAGAAAGAATGTTGATTCCAAATACGTGTAGCAGGTGACCACTTACAGCTTGCTGAGGTTTTAACAGAAATACCATTAGTTCCCGTTTTACCACTTGGCAAAAGTAATGTATTGGAAACAGAAATAATTTCTCCAGAACCATCACCGTCTAAATCGACTACTATTGGGTATTCCCAAATTGTACCTGAAGACTGCGCCGACGTATAAATTAATCTATTTTCCAATCCACTAAATATATTCAAACCAGTTTCATCAATGTTAACAATCTCATCTTTACCATCACCATTGAAGTCATACGTTATAACACCGGCTCGTTTACTTGAAGGATCATTAACTGCAAAGGAATTAATTAAAACACCGTCTTTATTCAAAACCTTAATCAATTCACCGCCTGCAACAACAATATCAGGTTCGCCATTGCCATCAACATCACCAATAGACGGAACACCGCCACCTGAGTCATCTGCTTGATACTCCCAGATAACTGAGCCATCATGTTCTAGAAGCTTAACAGTGCCATCCAGATCAGTCAGCACGACTTCTGGGTATGCATCATTGTCAAAGTTACCAATTGCCGAGAAGCCTTGTTGTGCATTTCGGTTCCATAGAATATGTCCATCTTTAGTGTATAAAACACCATTTACTAAGACTTCTTGTTGGCCATCTAGATCTGCATCAAAAGCGATAGAATCAATCATAGCAAAATTGCCTTTATTATAATCCACTGGCTTTTTAAGTTTAATGATTGAATTATCATCAAGATTTACAATACTATTACCAATAATAAATTCAGCAGAACCATCTCCATCAAGATCAGATATGGTCGAATTCCCATATGCAAAGCCTTTTGGAATAGCCTTAATCAATTCACCAGCATTACTATAAATCTTATAGCTGTGATCAGAGGAATCCCTTACTATAACCTCAACTAATCCATCATTATTAATATCTGCAGCAGAGATAGAATAAGTTGAACTCGCTTTAACTGTTTTGTAGTCAAAAGATCCGTCAAGGTTTTCAGTTTTCCATAATTCTTCACCATCGATACCGCTAAACGCTCGAACAATGCCCTGTGCACGATAATTAGCAATATTAAAAGTTACAGCTAAAATATCCGTCACATCTTTTTCATCAATTACGCCATCGCCATTATCATCATTTAGATTTACAGCTATCGGCGTTGAAATAACTTGGTCAAACTCGGGCATAAACTCACTGCCAGTCCAACTCCATTTATCAGTAACATCAATATCATTACATACTGGCTCAGTGATTTCAGGTAAGTTACCGCTGAATTCACCGCCTAACAAAGTCATTGAACCATAAAAGCTTTGACCAATAATTGGCATCTTAGCGACACCATGAACACCTCTAATATCAGCAAACGGAGCTAAAACAACGCCTTGCCAACGATTCCCTTTGATATCAAGTTTTTTGGCATTCGCAAAGTTGAATACAGTTTTAGTTGCATGATCATGTAAACTCGCAAAGCTTTTACCTTTTACAACAACATTATCATCGCCGCTAATATTAAAAACGACTGTTGCACCATGGGGGATCCCTGACACAGCGAAGGTATGTGCCTTAGCAAAATCCCGTGCGTCTAAGTTGAATACTTGTCTAGCAGAATTACCATCACCTTCTAAGTAAAGGCCGCCCCACATACTCTTTACAGTACCCGTCGTTGAAAGAGCACTTAATTCAGTACTTAAATCTTTATAGTATTGTTCTTGCTCATCAAAGTTGAATGGCATTGCAGATTCACTTTGATTCGGTAGGATTTTAGAGCCCCACTCCATGCCCCACCGAACACTCCAATTAATATCCGCAGCACCACTGGCGATCATACTGCCCACATATTGACGACCTGATTTGAAAGCGATAGTAGATTCACTAATTAAATAATATTCGCCAGCATTGTAGGGTCTTGTATAACCAACACTGTATCCTTTCAGACTTATCTCACCTGCTGCTATTGCGCCCTCAGCACGGCCTGAATTAGATTTAAAATCCTCAAAAACAAACGCAGAAAAATTATTGGCAACGCCTAAGTCTGCAGCCAAAGTTGTTGAGCTTGCTAAACTAATAGCAATCACTGTGCTTAGCTTTTTTAATTTTAGTAAAGAGTTAGTCATTATTTCCCTCGTAATGAAAGTGCGTCAATAACACCAAAAACTGTGTGTTCAGCTTATAGTCATGTCCATGATTTAATTGCAGCGCATTATATATACAAATTAAATGCAAATAAACAAAAGACACTACAAAAGTACCACTTTAATGTTCCACAAAAAAGTACAAAACACAAAAATCAGTAAGTTAGGTAATAAAGAAGGATAAAACAAACTAAAAAATAACCCTAAAAGACCATTTTTAAGTTAATTTAATGTTAACTAAATTAAAGGAGTTCTTGGAAGCACGATCCAAACTTTTAGCTGAACTCAGTGGACTTGTCTGTTAGATGACAATCTCGAGCAATATTTCTATTTAGAAGAAACCTGTCAGTGACTCAATCAACCAACAGGTTTTGGGCTTTTTCTTTTATTGCAGATAGTGTTTGTTAGGTAATCTTTATAACCGGTTGGAGGTTAGTTATTTAAACTCTATTTTCAATAGCCAATAATATATTTACTCTTATCATTGAGTAACTTTTTCAAGAATATCGCAATCAGCATACTGAGTATCACAAACGTAAGCGATAGAGCAATGAAATATACCCACTGAAAAAACGCCGTATCAGGAGTTGGCAGTTTTAAGTTTCTAAATATAAAGATTAGATAAGGATGTATGAAGAACACTGCAAAACTTGTACTCGCAAGATTGTCGAAAAACAAATTACTTTTTGAGTACTTTTCTAGCAATGAGAAGAAAAAGAAAGAGAGAAATAACTTTTGCAGAAACATCAGATCGATGCCGCCAAATTCAAAAAATGGCTTATGGTAGCTCCCTACATCACCTAAATAGGTCTGAACCAGTGTGAAACTAATTGATAATAAAAACAGCAGCCAAAATCGATTACCTTGAAAAGTGTTTAACAAAGGTTCTCTATACTGAGATACCACAGCACCAATTAGATAAATTGGGAAAAAAAACACGACAGAATGCAAGTGGTTCATATTATCGACAGGTCTATGAATAAAAATTGACACGCATGAAAGAACAAGAATGAGTGACACCTTAAATTTAAAATCTTTTTTAAGTATAAGAACCACTAATGGCGAGAGTAAAAATAAGAGTAACGCAAAAGGGATATACCAATACGCAGTCATAAAGCGGCCTGTTACTTCATATTTAAGAAAAGGTACCATAAACTGTGATATAGCTCCTTCTGAGTGAGGCAAAAAATAGCCATCAGAAATTGGGTTAGATACATATATATATAAGCAGATTGGTATGATCGACAATAATAAATATGGCCATACCAGCTTTGAAGCTCTGGAGAAATAAAATTTAGAAAAAGTAAACTTTTTTAAAAATACAACTTCAAAAAGAAAGCCTGAAATGAAAACAAAGAGAATGGTACCACCAGATAACAGATTTCTAAAAAACACTTCCCAAAAACTATCTAAAGCGACACCTGAAACATCGAAAGAATGACCGAAGACGATAAACATAATGGCGATCGCACGGAAATTATTAATTGAATTATAGAACAAACTATGACCTTTTAAATTGGTTCAATTTCAATATTACTAATCTTCCCTGAAAAGCCAGATTTACCTGAGGAAAATCTTAAGCGGCCAAACTCAGGCTTACAAATAGGTACCCTACTATAAAAAACTCCCGTATCGTTGATACTTTTATGGAAATCGCCAATATTGATATAGGCTGATCCTTCATTCACTTGAACTTCGTATTCAAGTAAATATATAGGATACTGTAACTTCGTTTTAATAAAATAATCTCCAGTAACTAAGAAATCATCAGCTTCATAATTCTCAACGGTTACATTATTAGGCCAAATATTGTCACCTAACTCTTCCACGCTATATTGGTCAAAATTAGTTTCGGATAGTATCGGTTTTAAAGAAATAGATTGCATCGCACCAGTAAACATTGTTTGCGTACTTACTACAGAAACCATATCCTCTGTAGGCTCACAAACAATTGCTACAAAAGAATTATCTCCCTCTTTTGTAATTGGAATGCTTGAATCTCCGATGTTAAAAATTGGGGTACCCGATTCTATTTCGGCATCAAAACTTACACGGTATAAAGCATAGTTTAAATCCCTGTTATTATAGCTCCCGCCAATAATAGAGTATGGCTCTGTCATATCAGCAACGATATCTCCATCATGCCATATATTGTTGCCACTTGGGTTTACAGAAGAAGACATACCGGGAGTTTGAGGAGTTATCTCTATAGAAAATTGCACTAACCAGTTATGCAGCGGCTGCTGATCCACAGAAGAAATTAATGTCGATGTATCTCTGATATTAGTCACTGGGGTTTTCTGGTTTGCAGTGTTATACCTGTCATCCAAGGTAAAGCCACTGTCTATCTTTCCCCCCACCTCCAGTGTGGTATTGAACTCAAGCGTTAACGTATCACCCTGAATTGATACTTGAGGAATGTATTCTATATTATTTGGAGAAATATACTTTAGACCGTAGCCTGGTGCTTCTGGCAAAGTATGAGTATCAACAGTTAAATCCCCCTCTGGAACATGTAATTTCACAAAGGCTTTATTATTTTCTATTTTTAAAGATTCAGGTTGTAGTGGTTTCCATTTTTTATTGGATTCAAATGTAGAAAAGATTGCTTTTGCAAAATACTCACCTTGTAGAATATACCCTTTTGTATTTAAGTGGGTTCTTTCATCAGGTCTGTTAAAGTAATTTCTATTAAGAAAGTACTTTGGCATCACTAGAGAGACGGTTTCGTTATCGTTTGCAAATTCCCACAATGAAACAGCAATATCATGCCCATAACTAACGCCGGTTTGATCCACGAATAATATAGGATTGCGGGTTTTAGAAGAGGTAGTTTGTACTTTATTTTGGTAAGCATTATATAACTTACCAAGCTTTTGCTTATAGTCCTGTAAATTAGAATTTGCGTTAGATTCACCATGTATCCAAGTAATAAAAGGAACATTAAAACTTTCACCACTTTGAGCAGCTAACCTTTCCCCTGCTCTTAGCATTGTGAGCCCATTTTCAAATGGTTCAGTACCATATTCAAGTTTACTTATCTTTTGCCCTCCACGACCATGGGGAGCATAAACAAACTTAGGAAAAGGTTTGTTTTCAATAGAATATAAATACTCCAACATTTTGAACATTGAGTATGCATGTGTTTGTCTAGTCACATCTTTCAAAGGTTCCAAAAACCTTACGTCACTTTCTACTAACCTTTGATAATATCGAGGCGCAGTGGTCCTTACACCGTTGAACAAAAATACTTTGTTAGGATTAACTTCATTAGGGAAAATTATCGGATTCAAGTCTTGATCAGTGTGCCCTATACTTAATGACTGACCTGATGCTAAGACTAAATTGTAATCATCAATAGCGGCGAGGCTATTAGATGAGATAAAAAGAAGTAAAAATAAAATTAAATAGCGTCTCATTTTTCTTTACTTAAAACCATATAAATAACAGGGATTATAGAGTAGCCAGCTACACCGGATAAAAACGAGGCCTCAAATAAAGAGGTAATAACAATATAAACAGCCATCGAGTTACCCAATCTATTCTTGCATTTTACAACGAGATTATAGCCGAGAATTGCAGTTATACATAACATGCCACCAAGACCAAGACTAAAAAAAGCTTGTAAGACTAAGTTATGCGCATGAGCAGGTGTATAGCCAATAATATCTTCTAACGTTGGCAAAGCCAAAGACGTTACACCTATGCCATAGCCAGTAAAAGGCCTATCAAGTGCCATATCAAATACAGCTGGCCAGATATATGTTCTCCCTGTGAACGTGAGAACTTCTTCAGGATCACCGTGACGGGATACATGCTCAAGGAAACCATAGAAATCAAATGCAGCATATATTATTAATAAAGAGGTAAAAATTACACCTGATAAAATCACAAATAAAATAAACTTATTTCTTTTGTATAAAAATAAAGAAGAAAAAACAAATGATATAAAAGCGGTCTTACTATCGCTTAATAGTAAAGCAATTAAAGACAAGCCAAATGCAACTATAAAAAAAGACTTAGAGATAATGCTCTTGTTAAATGCATGTAACAAAAACAAGCAATATACGGCACAAAATCCCCCCATTGCATTCGATGTAGAGAAAACCCCACTCATACGCGGGCTCACAAATAAAACATCATTTAACCAATAAATATGTCTCCCTAAGTCGGGTAATGCCAAATAATAAAAGTATGAGAAACAAACAACTACGAAGAATGACAAAGAAATTGAATACAGGAGAAAGTCATCTCCAAACCTACTTTTTACATACTTAAAATAAAAATAAAAGGCAGCATAGGAAAGCACTACAACAAAGCTACGAAAAGGAAGCATTGAAAAAGGAAGCATCAAAATAGCTAAGAGAATAAAGGCAACAAATAACAACTCATGATTGTTAGACACCCTAAAACCAAATTTATAAAAATATATAAATGCGATTAAAATGCCTCCTCCCCATGCCATTAGTCTTAACACGATTTGAAAATCGACACTATCACTTCCATATTCGCGTATTCTAAAAACAAATAAAGAAAAGATAATAAACATTGAAAAAAGAAATAAGTTAAAGAGCCTTACCCTATTCATTGTCGACTCCTTTCATAACAATCAAATAATAAGTAATCGCCAAAAACAGCCACCCCAAAAAAATAGAAAATGATGGTGAAATTTGTACATGAAGAAATAAATTCAATAATAAAAGAGATGACACACCTAAGCCTGATAATAGGTATAGCGAATTCATCTTTTTATACATATTTTTTTTCACGAGCAGCATTTCAACACTTCTAGAGCAGGATAAACAAGTAAGGATACCTGCCCAGAACAGTAGATCACCAAGCTTAGGAACAGCCTGATCGGCATACACAAGTGGAAATAAATAAACAGCTATTAATAGACAAATAGATGAGGCAACTAAAGAAATCAGCATATATTTTTTGAACAAACTCTTTACAAATGTGTGTGCATCATCTTTTAAACTGGCGAGTTTTCTTTGATCAACAGCCTCCAGTGACTTAATCAAAATTTGTACTGGTTGAAACACAGAGCGAGCAATGAACAGTACAGAAGAAATTGTTGCAGGATATAAAGCCGATACTAACAAAAACGGGGAATGTACAAGTAATAATTGAGAGATGGATTGCACATTTCGATTTAATAAATGTCGTGTGTCACGAAACCAAAAAAAAATGTCTAACTTCTGCTCACCCGAGTTTGCTTTTTTAAATGTGACGAAAAGCGTGATTACAATTAATTCTAGTGCAAATAAACATAAATAGGTGTTTATCAAAAGCTCTATAGATAAACCACTAAACAATAAAGAAGCTGCAAAAGTAGATACCAAAACAACAGATACCAAAGCAGGTAAAAAGTACAGCTTACTTACCATAAGTAGGTATCTAAATGATTCATGTATAAATAAAAAAGCGAATAAAGCTGGAGCTAGTAGCCACTGCCCCTGATATGAAAATGCAAAATAGGTGCTAATAAAAATTAACACTAAAAAAAGCACTAATAGGAAAAATGAGCAACTCAGAAACTCAATTATCCTGATTTTACTGCTCTTATCTTCTTTTAAATTAAAAGGAATAAGTACAATTGTTCTTTGAAAAGATAAGAAAATTAATGCCAGTGTCATAGCAACACCAAACATGACTACTGACTCATTCCCTTCATACTTGAGTAAAAGAAACGTAATTAAAAAGTTAGCACCCGAAGACAATAGCGAGTCAATCAATAAAGATAATTTATACTTCATCATCTATCATTTTTTTAATATATAAACCAAGGCTCTCTGTATCTTTCTCTTTTTCAGTCGTGAAGAAGTCATTCGTCTCGCTTAGTTTCTCGATCTCCTCGAAAGTCTGTTCTAAGTCTTCTAAATCACGGCACACTCTCATTAAGCTCGTTGATGAGGTCAATGGCTCAAATCTTGAAATAGTATCGAGTTGGTGATCATTTCTGTGCTCACCAAACCTAGCTAATCTAGGTACAACAATAAGCTTTTTATTTAATTCCAAACATTGAATAATGGTTCCCATACCGGCGTGAGCAATTACTATATCGCACCACTCTAGTTTCGCCTTGTACTCATTCGAACTCAAAAAATCAATCACTTGAATACCATCATAAGTATTCGAATCTTCACCAACCTGAGCAAAAACATCCAAACTTAGTGATTTATTAATATCGCTGATAGCCTCGATCAGTCGTTTAAAAGGTAATTGCGCACCCACAGTTACAAGCACTTTCATTATATAACTCGACCCTTGTATTCAACATTATCACCAGCTAAATCTGGCCATTGGGTTAATGTTTTATGTGCAAATTTCTTTGCCATTCGTCCCGAAGCGGATAATTGTTTTGTATTAGCAATACTATCTACCCACATGGTTTTTCTAAGTAATAGTCGGCCTATTACGATAGAAATTAACCCAGGCATTGCGCCTGTGGTTACTATCCATTTAGGTTTATGCTTTAAGACAAGTTTTAACATCTGAAAAGCGATGATTGGTGAACGGATTAATGTGTCTCTTGACACATCCTCAATTAGGGTTTCATTCTCAAAAGAAGGTGTATCATGCGCATTTACTTTTGTTCGCACAAATAAAATGTCATTAGAATCAAAGTTAGCTTGTTTCATGATTCTGCTCAATTGCACATAATGACCACCCGTAGATGCAATTGCTATGAGCTTCTTACTCATTAATTAATATTCCTAAAGCTTTCGTTTTAATATTTGTACGAATTGCGACTGCAGGATTTCCTGCGACAATTGTCCCTGAACTTACATCCTTTGTCACAACAGCTCCTGCCGCAACAATACAGGAATCGCCCAAAGTAACTCCTGGCATTATGATTGAGTTACCACCAATGAAACAATTTTCACCTATTCTCACGTCTTTATGAATGTCTCGGCACATATCATGGGTGAGAATTACCGACCCAAATGCAATATAAGTACCCGCACCTATATGAACACCTTTAGGGTTTGTTTTATCTAGCTTCGCTTTCAATGAAATTCTAACGCTTTTATGTATATTCATTTTATAAAAATGGATATACCAAAGCGTAATAATAGATAGTATAAAATGTCGTACATAGACGTGTATGAATCTTTTCATATTCTCGTACTCTCGTCCCTTTCCCATTTAATTGTCTTTAATTTTTTAATTTGCAACTTCGCACGAAATGTCGCTATTGAAATGACCGTCGCATAAACTAAAAACTTAAACAACGCTTTCTCTTTGATGGCTATTTTAAACAAAGAAGAAAAACTATTACCGCCAGTAGTCGGTGAAGTAAACTTCTTCTTCAATTCCATATTGCCTAATTTACTTCTCGTTTTGATTTTAATAAGTGACCAAATTGTTCTTGGACTCATTACGACAGAATAGCAAGAAGGAACTGTTGTCAAGTTAGCTGAACCTAAAGTTCCCTTAACATAGCCATCATCAGCGATAACTTGTGGGAACTTCCCTAACATAGCACGGGCCTTTGGAGAAATAAGATATGCACCAGAATTAACCATGCCAACTCGATAAGCTGGAGTAAGTTTCAAAAAACTGTAGTACATGTTTGTTAACAAGCTACCATCTTGAACTATTTTTGTCTTTGGAGAGGCAAATAAATACTGCTCACTTTTAATAAACCTTAAAATACTTCTAATACTTTCCGTGCTTATGATCACATCAGCATCTTGAACAAGCACATGTTCAAACTGAGCAATTTCAAGCCCTTTATTTATAGCTAATATTTTTGAGCCAGTATCAAGCTCGACTACTTTAAATGAAGGAAATTTAGCTCTAACGAACTCGGCTGTATTATCAACACAGCCATTTGGCAAGACAATTACCTCAACCTCCAAACTCGAAAAATTCGTTAATTCGGATAACGTCCTTTCAATACATTTTTCTTCATTATATGCAGGTATTATAACTGTCAACATTTTAAGACCCTTATACTATAAAATATTTCGACCAATAGAATAATAACTAAAGCCTTTATTTTTTAGCCTCTTAGGTTCGAACAAATTACGTCCGTCGAAGATAACTGGAGTCGTTAGTAATGACTTTATCAACGAAAAATCAGGTGCTTTAAAATTTTGCCACTCAGTACAAATAACAAGAGCATCTGCATTATTTAATGCTGATTCTTTGGTTCCCATAAAGCTTAAATCATTTCGTGCGCCATAAATGCGCTGAGTTTCTTCCATCGCTTCAGGGTCATATGCTTGCACTTTTGCACCGGCAGCCCAAAGTTGTTCCATAAGTACTCGACTTGGTGCTTCTCGCATGTCATCAGTGTTTGGTTTAAAACTCAAGCCCCACAAAGCAAACACCTTGCCTTTTATAGCATCAGGGTTGTTTAATAAATCGAAGTGCTTCGTAATATATTCGAATAATTTATGCTTCTGCGCATAATTAACGGCTTCAACAGCTTTTAAAATTTGTGAGTCATAACCCAAGCTGTCAGTTGTTCGAACCAGTGCCTGAACGTCCTTAGGGAAACAAGAGCCACCATAGCCACAGCCTGGATAAATAAACTGGTAACCAATCCGAGGATCTGAACCAATACCATGGCGTACATGCTCAATATCAGCACCAACGCGCTCAGCAATATTTGCCATTTCGTTCATAAAACTAATTTTGGTTGCAAGCATACAATTAGCAGCATACTTAGTAAGCTCAGCGCTTTTAATATCCATTACGATTATTTTTTCGTGATTTCTATTGAATGGCGCGTAAAGTTCACGCATTTGCTCTTCTGTATCAGCTGAGTCAGTGCCAATAATTATACGGTCTGGACGTTTGCAGTCATTAACCGCTGCACCTTCTTTTAGAAATTCAGGATTTGATACAACCGAGAAAGTTAAACCACTTCCACGGTTATCAAGTATCGACTGCACAGTCGCTTTTACTTTATCTGCAGTGCCTACAGGAACCGTTGATTTATCAATAATAACTTTGGGCGTTTCCATGTAAGTAGCGATTGTCTCCGCTACTTTTAATACATATTTTAAATCTGCAGAACCATCTTCGTCAGGCGGAGTCCCGACAGCTATAAATTGTAGATCACCAAACTCAACCCCAAATTTAGGATCGGTAGTGAAAGTTAAACGACCTTCTTCAAAGTTTTTTTGTACTAAAGGCGTCAAACCTGGTTCGTATATTGGAATTATTCCGTTCTTTAAATTTTCTATGCGTGTTTCATCGATATCCACACAACACACATCATGACCAGCGTCAGCAAAAACTGCGGCTTGAACCAAGCCAACATACCCAACTCCGTAAAAAGTTACTTTCATTTTATCCCTCTTATGATGCGATGAGTTCTTTTACATGTTTTGTAAATTCTTCACCCAGTAGGCTTGATTGCATCGCATACTCTACGTTAGCGAGCATATAGCCAAGTTTTGAGCCACAGTCGTGTGACTTACCTTTTAAATGATATGCTTCAATTTTCTCGATATGACGTAATTGCAACAACGCATCTGTTAGTTGAATTTCACCTCCAGCCCCAGCAGGAGTACACTCTAATAGATTCCAAATAGCTGGAGATACAACATATCTGCCTGTTATTGCAAAATTGCTAGGGGCAGCGCCTAGCTGAGGTTTTTCCACCATATTAGTGATAGTTGCATTTTCACCTGCCTTAATTGTTTTACCGCTAAGATCAACAACACCATAATTTTGAACCTGCTCATACGGAACAGGCTCAACCATTATTTGATTATGTTGGCTCTGCTCAAATTGCCTGATCATGTGTGCTAAATTATCAATCTTAAGGTTTGACTTATATTCATCGATAATTACATCCGGTAACAAAATAGCAAATGGGTTATTACCAATTATTGGCCGAGCTTCAAGTATTGCGTGCCCAAGTCCTAGGGGGGCTGACTGGCGCACCGAAATAATACTGACCCCTTTAGGAATGATTGAACGGACTTCCTCAAGCAAACTGCGTTTTACACGGGCTTCAAGTGTAGCTTCTAACTCAAAACTAGTATCAAAATGGTTTTCTATGGCATTTTTTGAGGCATGTGTAATCAGAACAATTTCTTTGATGCCTGCTTGAACAGCTTCATTTACAACATATTGGATAAGAGGTTTGTCAACTAAGGGGAGCATTTCTTTGGGTGCTGCTTTAGTAGCTGGTAACATACGAGTACCCAACCCAGCAACAGGCAAAACAGCTTTTGAAACTTTCACTAGCAATCCTTTTCTATAACTTCATACAATATAGCTATCGCTGATAATCTATTAGTTTCAGCGAAACTTTGAAGTGCTACAATCCATATGGACCGTTATTATACACAACACAAACAACGGCTCAATATAAAAAAGAAGCCTTTTAGATTGTTTTTTGTTACCGAAAAGTTAACATTAAAGGTTTTGCTTTTTTTATAACCTATCATTTTAATTTTAATGGGAATATAATCACCCTGTTTATTTTCTAGAGATGGTATTGTGCGTATAGGATTTTGCATAATTATATTTGTGTCTTTTTTTGTTTGTGCACAGGACATGCTATTGCATTTGCGTAACAGCGATATAATTACCCGTGCAAAACAGTTATACGGAGATACTGGCCATCACAGAATAAAAACATGGCTAAGTTTTATTGATGATTCTGCGAAAAAAAGCGAATGGCAAAAAATTCATTTAGTTAATGACTTTTTTAACACACATATAAAATACAAAACCGATGAAGAGCTGTGGCAAAAGAAAGATTACTGGGCCACTCCACTTGAGAGCCTTGGTGTGGGTATGGGTGACTGCGAAGATTATGTTATTGCTAAATACTTTACATTAATAGCACTCGGTGTGCCTGAAGAAAAAATAAGATTAATGTATGTACGCCAACGCACAGTTAACCAACCACATATGGTACTTATATACTTCGAAAAACCCAACCAAATACCACTCGTATTAGACAACTTTGATACTAAATTGGTACCCGCAAACAAACGCAACGATTTAAAACCTATATACAGCTTTAATGGCCAAGGCTTGTGGTTGGCCAAATCTAAAGGCTTAGGAAACAAAGTTAAGAATAGCAATGGCGTGTCTGCTTGGAACACTATGCTAGAAAGAATTGAACAAGGTGAGCTTGCGCCTTCAAATAGTAACAATAAAGGAACTAGTAGTTATGTCTCGAATCTTTAAAGATGGCTTAAGCTTAAAAACTCAAGTATATAGCTTGATCATTTTAATTTCTGTTACATCATTTTTTGTACGTGTTTTTACTGACGTAGATACCACCCGTCATTACCTGCAAACACAAATGGCCAGCCACGCTCAGGATACAGCAACTAGTTTGGGGCTTTCCATATCACCTTATTTAGAAGATGATAACATAATGATTGCAGAAACTATGGCGACCGCTATTTTTGATTCTGGCTATTACAATGAAATAAAATTTACTGATATGCAAAATAACGTCGTATTTCAGTTACAAAATCCGAAACGTGTTGAGTCCGTTCCTAGTTGGTTCATTAATCTCTTTGAATTGAGTGCCCCAACGATGCATTCTGAAATCAATAGCGGCTGGATAATAGCAGGTACACTGGATGTTTCTAGCCACACTGGCCAATCATACTTGACCTTGTGGCAACACATGTTGCGTAGTCTATACAGTTCATTCTTATTGCTTGCAGCATCCTTAGCTGTGGCATTTTTAATTTTACGCGCTGTGTTCAAGCCTTTAAAAGCAGTGGAAAATCAAGCTAAATTAGTCACTCGTAAGCGCTTTACTCTTAATGAAGAAATACCTGTTGCACGTGAATTACGTACCGTGACTCAAGCTATTAACAACATGGTGAAGAACTTACAGAGTACTTTTGACTCATTAACCAAACAAACTCAAACGCTCACAGAACAAGTATACATAGACTCAATAACTGGACTTGGTAACCGCAAGTCATTTGAAAATTACTTTCACTCAGTCGTAAATAATATTTCGGATGACTCACCCATAACGGCAATGATGCTTACCCTTCCCTCATTAAACAACATAAACCAAGTAGTGAGTTATCAAGATGGTGACCAACACGTTATTGATGCTGCTGAATTGCTCACACAGTCTGCTAGCGAACTACCGAATTCATCAGTATTTAGACTGAACGGTGGAACTTTTATACTATTAGCTCCTTACGATTCTGTGTTTTTAAATAAAGTGCGTCTGGAACTTAATGATAAGCTAAGCCAAAAAGAAAATAGCTTGCACATCAACGGTTACGCAAACTTAGCACTCGTTGCTATCGAAAAAGGGGCGAGTATTGGTGAAGTCTTGTCATTACTGGATACTGGCTGCACAACTGGCGAAGATAATAATATAAGTTGTAGTGATAAAAGGTCACTATTTAGCGTTAATCAATGGCGCACCCTAATCAAGTCAATTATAAATGCAGGGGAAGTAAGCTTTTCTATTCAACCGGTAAAAAAAGCAAACAAAGCTAATTCACAGTGTTATTTTGAAGTTTTTGCACATTTCACTCACGAGGGCGAAAAAGTAAATAATGCACACTTGTTTGCCATGGCTGAAAAGTTAAACTTAACCGAAGAGCTCGATAAAAAAATTATACTGAACTTTGTCAACATTAAAGAACGATACCCAGATGAGGTATTTGCATTAAACATTAGCAAGACTTCGTTGTACTCAACAAGCTTTATAGAATGGTTAACTTTGTTCTCCCAAGCGAAACCCGTTATTAAAACTAACTTACTGTTTGAGCTTCATGAAATAAGCTTGCTTTATAATGTGCACGTAGCCTCTTTACATATAGATGCTATAAAAGAGCTGGGCATTGGGGTATGTATCGAGCATTTTGGCACAAGTTTGACCTCATTCAAGTATTTGCAAGGTCTTGATATAGAATATGTTAAAATCGATGGCAGCTATATTCAAGATTTAGTAACTAACCCACAAAGTCAGTTTTATATCCAGACTGTTAATAATATTTGCCATGGTTTTGGTATTAAAGTTTTAGCTTGTTTAGTTGAAAAAGCGGATACTTTAGAAATGCTTGAAAACTTAGGATGTGATGGTTTACAGGGTAATTTGATACTGCCTCCATCAAAAATTATTAAATCTAATAATAATGGCGTGAATAAAGAGTTTACTTTTTGCGCCGATGCGTTAAAATTTTGCAATTAGTACTCAACCAAGGGACGAGAAATGAAAAAATTAATTTTTGCTAGCTTAGTCGCTAGCGCAACTGCTATCACAGCCCTTCCAACCTACGCACAAACGGACAACGATGCTGTAGTTCAAGAAGTTAGCACAAATAACATTATCGACGTTCTTAATAACGCAACAGCAGAAACCTCTTCGGAGCAATTACGTGAAGATTTAGTTGAAGCGATTAGACGTATTTGTAAAAACAAGGAAGAGATTAAATTAGACGACAAACTGTTTAAAGGTGCTTGTGGTTCTGCAGATATGGATGCAATGGTTGCTACGGTTGTTGCAAGCTTTGGTGTTGACAGCCCACTGATCTCTGACTTTTTAGCAGCACTTTCTGATGCAGGTTTTGATAGTGATGCAATCACTCTTTCTGCAATCACCGCTGGTATTGATCCGACTGTCGCATCAGAAGCAACAGCAGCGGGACCTGGTGCCGGCCCCGCACCTTCACCGGTAGTTAGCTTACCAACGCTTCCTACACCTCCAGGTGCTGGTGGTACAGGCGGTGATGCTGGTATCTCTGAAGTAGAGAATTAATCTGCACTTTTAGTCTATGTAAACGCAGCCAATCGGCTGCGTTTTTATTTTGTTTGAGTTTATTTTGAATCGTTTTATTTTCTTCTTTATTTGTTTAATCTTATTTTTACTTCCTCTACCTTTGGGTAGTTATAGACCTTGGGCAGTCTTAGCTATAGGCATTTTAATCTGTTTTAATTTTCTTACTCACCTTGCTAACAGTGCTTTAAATAGTGACCAAGCGCTATTCCCTCCTCGCTATAGTTGGCCTATATTGGCAAGTTTGAGCCTCGTCATTCTAGTATGCTTTGCTCAACTGTTAAGCATTAGCATTGATCCATTTCAAACTAAACAGATGTTATTAAAAAGTACATTTCTACTCATGCTAAGCTGGTTAATATTTACTTATTGCAATAGTACACAGAAGATTAAGGCGTTAATTTACACTGTTATTTTCGCCGGCGTTTTTCAAGCCTTGTATGCTACTTACTTAAACTTATCACCAGATTTAGTGAGTCCCCTTTTTGGATATAAACACACAGATCGCGCCATTGGCACATTTACTTATTCTAATTTTTTAGCTAATTACTTAGCCCTGTGTTTATGCTTAGGTATAGGTTTATTAGTTAGCGAGTTAAAGCGTACAAAGAACGACTATAAGCTCTCTTTTAAACAAAAATTACGTGCACTTGCAGAAGTGTCCCTGAGTTCTAAAATAATCTTACGTGTATCTTTAATTATCATTATAGTAGCGCTCATTTTAACTCGTAGCCGGATGGGTAATTCAGCATTTTTTATTGCTCTTGTAGTCGTTAGCTTATTGGCATTATTTTTTTATAAGCAAAAACCAAAAGCATTTAAGCCACTTATCATCAGTTTTTTTATAATTGATTTAATTGTAGTTGGGGCGATTTTTGATGTAGAAAAAGTCAAGCAACGCATAAGTGAAACCAGCTTACAATCTGAAACACGTGATGAAGTAGTTCGCGATTCAGTGCCACTTATTTTAGATAAACCATTGCTTGGCTCTGGCGGTGGTACATTCTATACGGCGTTTCCTGCATACCAATCTCAGCCTTACTCTGGATACT
Organism: Pseudoalteromonas sp. CO133X; assembly: GCA_004208945.1. GTDB lineage: Bacteria > Pseudomonadota > Gammaproteobacteria > Enterobacterales > Alteromonadaceae > Pseudoalteromonas. The sequence continues at coordinate 516,418 of SGPE01000009.1, forward strand.
ACGACAACGCCCATAACGATTACGTACAGTTTGCAGTTGAGCTAGGCATACCTACTACATTATTGTTAGGAGTTCTTGTTTTGTATTGCTTGTGGTTATGCATCAATACGATGCGAACTCGCAAAACAGCATTGTATCAAGGCGTTGCTTTTGGCTGTGCTACAGCTATTGTCGCAATGATGCTACACTCATCAGTCGACTACTCACTGCAAGCTGGTGCAAACTCAATCATGTTCATAGTTATTTTATGTTTGGCTATATTAACTAATCAATTGCCTGCACCGAAGCGAGTAAGAAAAAAGTAGAAAGGTTATAATCGATATCAATTCGCTAAAATTTGCTGAGTTGATAGAACTCGCTCACTTAAATTACTGCTCTTCTAAATCAAACTCTGTGATGCGATTATCAGCATGAATGAGCTCGTAGCGTTTTAATAAACCACTGTCGAGCTCAATTAAGCTGATTGCCGCATCACTCACCAAGTACTTTTGGCCTTCTCCTTTCGTTTTGTGTTTATCAACTTCCATTTGCCAACGTTTAGTAAAAAAGTTAAGTGGGCTTTTTGGCGCATAGAGAATTGAATCTAGTTTATCTAACACATTGATAAGCTTTCGAGGAAACTCATTTTTAATGCCGCTAGCAGTGAGCTGCCAAATACGGTTTTTATGCTTACCAAAGCGTTTTTGCACAGAAAAACAAAAGGAATAATGTACATCACCAGAAAGAATCAAGGTTTCTTTTGGCGTATCTTCACGACGGAATGTATCCAACAACTTTTTGGCCGAGCCCTCATGGGCCATCCAATTTTCTACATCGACAAGTAAAGGCTGACCACAAAAATTAAAAATCGCTTGGATTGCTTCAATTGATTTAACACCAAACACTGGGGCTGGGGAAACAATAATCACTTTATCGTGAGATAATAAGCTTTCTTCCAATTCAGTAAGCCTCTCCCAATCAAGTAATCCTGAAGGTTCATTGAAGTTTTGCTCATTGCGCCAACGGTGAGTTCGGGTATCTAATACCACCACTTTGGGTATGGTATTAAGTTCGTAGTGCCAATGATTAAAATCTAAAATATGCTTATCGAATCCCTTAAAATCCCATAGATTAGTTGAAAAACTTCGCTTAAATGCAGGCAAAAGCTCAAATGTTTTGTCACCGGCATCATTACCAATCCCTTGCATTAACCAGTAACTAATTAAGCCATTATTTACAATACGCTTACTAGCTGGGTGCTGATAGATAGCTTGCTCCCACCCTGCTGTTAAATTCCAATCATCAGTGACATCGTGGTCATCAAACATCATTAATGTCGACACATTCGCAAATAATCTTTCAACACTACGCAGACCTTGTGCGAATCCAACCAGCGCTTCTTTTTCAAGTTTAAATAAATTAGCGTATTTAGGGGGCAATGCAGGACATTCGATTGCGTCAAACTCAATTAACTGCCAAGTAACCGCACTAAAGTTTAGTAGATAAAGCGCTATAAACTCTTGAAAATGAATTAAGTGATTCTCAGCTTTTAAGCTTGAAAAATGCGGTTCGTCTTTTTTAAGCCAATAACCAACACCAAATTTGCTTCGTTTTTGCCAAGGCACCTTAGGTAAGTTTAAATGGCGCTGGTAAAGTTGCTGCTCAAACCCTGTTGGTAAATCTAAATCAAGCTCAGCCTCTTCAAACACGCCAAATAAACTAATCACTTTTTCAATCGCGAGCAGCATAGGCCCTGCTACGTCATCCGCGTATATTTGGTCGCCAGATAACAGTAATAAGTCAGCACCCGCATTAAGCGACTGACGCTGGTCATTTTGCCAATTATCTGCAGCAACGAGACTGTCTTTTGCGGGGTGATGAGGGTTACGACACGAGCCATGAAGAATTCTATCCAGCCTATTAGGGATCACAAATGCAGGAGATTCCGCACGTTCATAGCAATATGCTGACAAATCAAGGCAATTTTCTTTATCATGCAATGTGTAGTAGATCAGTGAGTCAACCGCAAATTCGCCACTGGCAGGCATTACATTGATAAAATTTAAATAAATGTTTTGCCCAAGTTGGATAGACTCAAAGTTCGAGAAGGTTTCAACACCTGTGAACTCAATTCGGTATTGGCAAGGCGTGGTGGTAACAAACTGAAAGCACACTCGCCCTGCATCTGCACGGCGTACCATTGGCCCCATAATTAGCTGAGGTAAGTTCGATACGCCGCTCACTATTATGCCCTTTTAGCTTGCTTAAACAATGAGTAAAAGTTATTGGTTGTTGCTTCGGCTAACTCGTTGAAACTAAGCCCCTTCAGTTCAGAAATATAATAAGCAACATCTTCAACGTAGGCAGGTTGATTTGTTTTACCACGATATGGAACAGGCGCTAAATAAGGAGAATCTGTTTCTATTAATAAACGGTCAAGCGGAATTTGCTTAACAACGTCTTTTAACTCAACTGCATTTTTAAACGTAACAATACCTGAAATTGAAATATAAAAGCCCATATCAATGGCTTTTTTGGCCATATCCCAATTTTCGGTAAAGCAGTGTAATACACCCCCGCATTTCTCTGCGTTGTGTGAACGCATTAAGTTGATGGTGTCTTCTCGAGCATCTCGGGTATGAATAATAAGCGGTTTATTAAGCTCATTAGCAACTTCAATGTGACCAACAAAACTTTCTTGTTGAACAATATGTGTATCTTTTGAGTAGTAATAATCAAGCCCTGTTTCGCCAATCGCAACCACTTTGTCGTGACTTGCAAGGTTGATCAGTGTTTGCTTATCAAGCGCATCCTTTTGATCTAGCGGGTGTACCCCACAAGATGCTGATACATCTGGATAGTGTTTAATTTTATCCAACATGCTTGGAAACTGATCTAATGTAACGCTAACACAAAGAAAATGCTCAACTTTTTTCGCCCGTGCATTTTCTAACACTTGGTCTAAATTAAGGTCGAGTTTATCGAAATCAAGGCGGTCTAAATGACAATGTGAATCTACAATCATGGTACAACTTTTATTACATGGTATAGGTCGGATTGCCTGAGTTTAACATAGTCCCAAGTAGTTTTTCGATTTTAGCATTCAAATTGGTTTTATCATCAATGAAGCTTACACCGATACCTGGTGGATTAGAGCTCTGAGCCCCTTGAGGTGTAATCCACGTAACCTTACCTGTAATTACATCATCTTCAAGTGCATCAGGTAATGTTACTTTTAATGCTAATGAATGCCCCATTTCAAAACGCATATTCGTGCGAACAAATAAACCACCGTTTTTTAAGTAAGGCATATAACAGCGATATAGCTCGTCTAAGTCTTCAATATCTACTAGTAATTCTTGCACACTATGTCCTAATTTTGGCTCTCACGTAAAGTCAACGCTAATTGTGAAATGGCAAGTGACATATTTAAGCCAAGCACATGAGAACTATTGTAAAGAAACTCAGAAAGTGCAGTTTGTGCTTTTTGATAGCTAAAAAAGTCCATACCTAATACTAATTGCGTTTTAAGGTGTTCAGTTAAAAACAGAGCAAATACATTAATAAGACTATGATCTTTATTTAATATATCGACTAACGTGCTGAAATTATGGCTGTCTTTTATCTCAGTTGCAAATTTATAAAGTAAGTCAACAGACTCTAACTGATGCTCTTTATGCCACTGCTCCACTAAAAGCGGTTGACTAGCAAATAATGCTAACCAAGAGTAATTAGGAATACTTAAAGAGGCTAACCATTGTGTCGTAATTGAACTATCAACTTTGACTTCATGCACAGCGCAGCGACTTAGAATAGTCGCGGGCAATAAAGCTGTTTGCTCACAGGTTAAAAGTAAATAACGGTTTAAGCTTGGCTCTTCAAGTGTTTTTAATAAGGCATTCGCTGCCGCAGTGGTCATTTTATGACATTGTTCAAGAACAACTACTTTGTTGCCATTTTGTGCCGCGGAATGATTAATAAAGTGAGTGATATCGCGAATTTCATCAACACCAATTGTTTGTCCATCAACTCTCACAACTCGCTTATCTGGATGCGTTCCTGCTTGATTAAGCTGACAACTTTTACAATGACCACACGCTCTTAATTGCACAGGTGAAGCACATAGCAGACCATCGGCGAGTGAATCGACTAAGTGTTGTTTACCCACCCCTTTATCACCATTAAACAGCTGTGCATGATGAAAGCGCTGCTGCGAAAAGCTATGGGCTAATTGCTGATAAAGACTTTCAAGCCATGGCAAAGGCATATTAGTTTAATCCAGCAAAAAAGTTGTCAAGCACAGTAATTATTGCCGCATGCACTTCGGGCATTGTTTGGTTTGCATCCACTGTTTTAATAGTACTGTCAGTTTTAGCAATTTCAAGGTAGCGTGCGCGAGTGCGTTCAAAAAAACCTAGCGCCTCTTGTTCAATACGGTCAAGTTCACCACGGCCTTTGGCACGAGCAAGACCGACAACAGGGTCAATATCTAAATAAATGGTCAAATCTGGTTTTAACCCTTTTAATACCATATCAGCTAAAAATGATAACTTAGTTTGCTCAATGCCACGACCACCGCCTTGGTAGGCTTGTGATGAAAGATCATGGCGATCGCCTAAAACCCATGTGCCTTTCTCAAGGGCAGGATTAATCACATTTTCAACTAACTGAGAACGTGCAGCGTACATAATCAATAACTCAGTTTCACCCGTTACTTGTTCTGTGTGATCTTGCTTAACAATATTGCGAAGTTCTTCAGCCATTGGTGTGCCACCAGGCTCACGCACATTCATAAAATCGACTTGTTTGTTCTCTAAATAAGCTTGGCATACGGCTATTGCCGTTGATTTTCCAGCACCTTCTAGGCCTTCAATCACTATAAATTTCGCTGTCATATGACTCTATTCTGGTTATTTGTTCAACTGGTACTGCTGCACAGCACGGTTATGCTCTTGTAATGTCTTCGAAAATTGATGGCTACCATCCCCTTTCGATACAAAATATACATACTCAGACTCAGGCGGGTTGACCGCTGCAAGCAAAGCTGCTCGAGATGGCATTGCAATCGGTGTTGGCGGTAGTCCTTTAATTTTGTATGTATTATACGGCGTGTAAGTGGTTAGATCTTTGCGCTTAATATCTCCGTCGAAATTAGCACCTATACCATAAATCACGGTTGGATCAGTTTGCAGTCGCATATTGCTTTTCAAACGATTAGTAAACACCGCTGAAATCATGGGTCGCTCGCTTGCAAGGCCTGTTTCTTTTTCAATAATAGAGGCAAGGATCAACGCTTCATAGGGCGAATTTAATACTAAATCTTGCGCTCTATTTTGCCACACTGTATCTAATTCTTGCTGCATTTTACTGTATGCACGTTTTAATAAGCCGCTGGCGCTATCTTCACTATGGTAATGATAGGTGTCAGGGAATAACCAGCCTTCTAAATTTTTTTGTGTGTTACTTATCTGCGTCGCTAAATTTTCTGTATCTAAATCTTGGGTTAAATAGGCTTGCTTTTGAATATTGGCAACGACGTCACGAAGTGGCTGACCTTCAATAATGGTGAAGCTAAAGCTTACTTGTGCACCTTGATTGATGCGGCGAATATTATCAATAACAGCGCTTGTATCCAGTTCATAAAGACCCGCTTTTAAATCAGTAAGCGTAGGATCTAATTTAGCGAGTACCTGAAACTTAAAGCAGCTATCAACCCAGTGATTTGTTTGCCATGCTTGGCAAAGCTGATTAAAGCCAGTGCCACGCTCTACTTTGAATAAAGTATTGTTTTCAACTTTTAACGGCATTTTCAATGCTGATTGAAGTTGTTGATAACCAATACCACAACATAGCAATGCTAATAATAGCACGCTAACAATGACTTTAATCACTGACTCTCCTTGGCAAATTGCGCCTTTAATAATGCTTTACTGCGCATAATATCAAATTGTGTATCAGCAATGTTTGCTACAGGAACCACGCCCATTAAACTGTTACACATAAACACTGCATCCATCGCTAAAAACTCATCAACTTGGATTGCTTTAAACTTAATGGCTAACTTATCACATAAAGCGCTTAGATAAACCCCTGTGATGCCACAGCAGTCTAACTTGGGGGAAACGATTTGACCGTCTTTAATCGCAAATAGATTTGCTGCAGAGCACTCAATCACATTGTCATCATAATCAAGCACTATAACGTCATCACACTCGATAGAGTGCATGTGATGTTTGATAAGCACCTGCTCTAAGCGATTCAAGGTTTTTAGTCCAGCAAGTAAAGGTTGATGTGAAAGCCTGACGTCACTGATTGCAAGGCTTACACCCTGCTCTTGCCAATTTTTATAATGTGAAACCTGAGGTAATACGCTGATCAGCACTTGGACAGTCGGCTCGTCTGGTAAAGCATAACCCCGTCCACCTGCGCCACGGGTCACGACAACTTTTAATATGCCACTGCGTGTATCGCAAATCGCTTTGTTAACTACTTGCTCTATTTCGTTTAAATCTAATTCAGGGAAAAATAATCGCTCAGCGCATTCAACTAAACGCGCTTTATGTAAGTCCCAATGCTCAATGCAAGCATCAACAATAGAAGCTGTTGTAAAAAAGCCATCACCATAATTTAAACCACGATCTTGGGTGCTTATTGTGGAGTCTGAATTGGTTATTTTTATTGTCTGTTTTAATTTGCTCATACAAAAAAGCCCAGTTAAACAACTGGGCTCTTCTTTTTAGTCCGTTGTTAAAAAGAATTATACCTTTTTAAACAGCAACGAGCCATTAGTACCGCCAAAACCAAATGAATTACATAGTGCGTAATCCAATTTAGCGTCACGTGCAGTGTGCGGTACATAATCTAAATCGCAGCCCTCATCAGGGTTATCAAGATTGATAGTCGGGCTTACTTTCTGATCAACCAGTGACAAGATAGTAATGATCGACTCTACCGAGCCTGCCGCACCTAACAAGTGACCCATCATTGATTTAGATGAACTTACCATCACATCTTTCGCTGCATCACCAAAAATAGTTTTAACGGCTGATGTTTCGGCTTTATCGCCTGCATTAGTCGATGTACCGTGAGCATTAATGTAGCCAACTTGGTCTGCATTAACTTTTGCATCGTTTAGTGCATTTTCCATCGCAAGGGCTGCGCCAGCACCGTCCTCTGGTGGAGACGTCATGTGATATGCATCACCACTCATACCAAAACCGACCAGTTCAGCGTAGATTTTCGCGCCACGTGCTTTAGCATGCTCATATTCTTCCAGTACGATTACACCTGCACCATCAGCAAGCACAAAACCGTCACGGTCTTTATCCCAAGGGCGTGATGCTGCTTGTGGATCGTCGTTACGAGTTGATAATGCACGTGCAGCATTAAAGCCACCCATACCAATTGGTGTCGACGCTTTTTCAGCACCACCGGCTACCATTGCATCTGCATCGCCGTATGCAATCATACGCGCAGCATGACCAATGTTATGCAGGCCTGTAGTACAGGCTGTAACGATTGAAATATTAGGACCACGTAAACCGTGCATAATCGATAAATGACCAGAGATCATATTGATAATGGTCGAAGGCACATAAAACGGAGAAAGCTTACGCGGACCGCTGTTTAATAGTTTAATGTGGTTTTCTTCAATTAAAGTTAAACCACCGATACCAGAACCCACTGCTACACCAACACGAGTGGCGTTTTCTTCAGTGATCTCTAGACCAGAATCTTGTAGTGCTTGTACACCCGCTGCAATGCCATATTGGATAAACAAATCCATTTTCTTTGCATCTTTCGGTGACATGTAAGCTGATGCATCAAAGTCATTCAGCAAACCTGCGAATTTGGTGCCGAAACTTGAGGTATCGAAATGCGTGATAGTTTGAATACCACTTTTACCGTTTAACAAACCTTGCCAAGTAGATTCAACATCATTACCTAGCGGTGTCAACATTCCTAAGCCAGTTACGACGACTCGACGTTTAGCCACGGGTTGCCTCCAATAAGGAAATTATTTTAGGTGGGGTGTATACCAAATTTATTAGTATCATTCTTCAGATAGACTAAGGGCAGCGTAATGCTGCCCTTAAAATCAAAATGCGTAAAATTACTCAGCGTGAGCTGTAACGTAATCGATTGCAGCTTGAACTGTAGTGATCTTTTCAGCTTCTTCGTCTGGGATCTCAGTGTCGAACTCTTCTTCAAGAGCCATTACTAGTTCTACAGTATCAAGTGAATCAGCACCTAAGTCATCTACGAAAGAAGCTTCATGTTTTACTTCTTCTTCTTTAACACCTAGTTGCTCAATGATAATTTTCTTTACGCGTTCTTGGATGTCGCTCATTCTTCTTTCCTTTATTAAAAACGCCAATGCGTTATTTTCAGATTGCGGCGTAGTTTACGCCGCATAATTCTGTGATTCAAGGATTTGCTGATAATAACTTATCTGGTCAAACCTCTTGATTGGTATTTGTTCATTTATCGCTTATTTTCACAGCGAATTCAAGTATGTTTAAAGCAAGATCACAAAAAATTCAATATTTTTCGATAAACTTTTGTTAGCTTTTTCAAGCTAACTTTCATTAAACCATATACATCGCACCATTTACATGCAATGTTTCACCTGATACATACGCCGCTGCATCTGACGCTAAATAACACACTGCTGCTGCGATTTCGTCAGGTTGACCAAGGCGACCTGCAGGTACATTTGCAAGCGTAGCTGCTTTTTGCTCTTCAGTCAGCTCGTCAGTCATATCGGTTTGAATAAAACCAGGTGCAACAACGTTTACTGTAATACCACGTGATGCAACTTCTCGCGCTAATGACTTCGTAAAACCAATTACACCCGCTTTCGCTGCAGCATAGTTAGCTTGACCCGCATTACCCATCGTGCCCACGACAGAACCGATATTAATGATACGGCCGTTTTTCTTTTTCATCATAGGGCGTAAAACAGCCTTAGATAAACGGAAAATTGAGCTTAGGTTAGTATCGATGATGTCATCCCACTCACCGTCTTTCATACGCATTAACAAGTTATCGCGAGTGATACCAGCATTGTTAACTAATACGTCGATATCACCTAAATCAGCCTTTATAGCAGCAAGTGTTGCCTCAATCGACTCAGGTTCTGTAACGTTAAGGGCATAACCTTTACCGTTGTCACCTAGGTATTCACTGATTTTAGCAGCACCTGATTCGCTTGTTGCAGTACCGGCTACTTTTGCACCTTGTGCAACTAACGTCTCTGCAATCGCTTTACCAATACCACGGCTTGCCCCAGTGATAAGGACAACTTTGCCCTCAAGAGAAAATAAATTTGTCATTCTATTCCTACTTATTTCGCTTCATCAATAGCAGCTTGCGTATTAACCGCAGCGCATACCATTGCTTTATCAATTCGTTTCGCAAGACCCGTAAGTACTTTCCCTGGGCCAAACTCATAACTTTGTGTAATACCTTGTGCAACTAATGCCTGTACTGTCTCAGTCCAGCGTACTGGGCTGTAAAGTTGACGTACTAATGCATCTTTAATTGCCTCGCTTGACTGCGCAGCTTTTACATCAACGTTGTTGATGACATCACACTTAGGTGTATTAAATGTTAAAGCAGCTAAATCAGCAGCTAATTTCTCAGCGGCTGGTTTCATTAGTTCACAGTGAGAAGGTACACTTACTGCCAGTGGTAAAGCACGTTTAGCACCTGCTTCTTTACATGCTTCTGATGCACGTTCAACCGCGGCTTTATGCCCTGCAATAACAACCTGACCTGGTGAGTTGTAGTTGACTGGTGAAACAACTTCACCATTTGCTGATGCTTTACACGCTGCTTTAATTTCGTCGTCACCTAAGCCGATGATTGCAGCCATAGAACCAACACCCGCAGGTACTGCTTCTTGCATGTATAAACCACGATTTTCAACGAGTTTAACGGCTTCGCTTAAGCTTACAACGCCAGCACAAACTAATGCTGAATACTCGCCTAAGCTGTGACCAGCCATAACAACCTCAGCATCAGGGTTTGCATCTAACCATTGACGGTAAATAGCAACACTAGCAGTTAAAAGTGCTGGTTGTGTACGATGGGTTTGATTTAATTCTTCTTCTGGACCATTTAGTACAAGCGCAGCGAGATCATAGCCAAGAGCCTCAGATGCTTCAGCAAATGTTGCTTTAGCAATTTGTGAATCAGCTAATAGTTCAGATAACATACCCACAGTTTGTGAGCCTTGACCTGGGAATACGAGTGCAATTTTATGTGCCATACTTTGCTCTTATAATTAAACAAAAAAATATTCTGTAGCAGGCAGCATAACAAGTTTTAACTATGCTGCACTACTTTGTTGTTGGATGTGTTTGCTCAAAAATCGCAGCGATTTTTTCAGGGAGTTGGCGTTCGACTTCCCGCGCGGCTTCATCAATAGCAGCATGAAACGCCTTCGCAGAGGCATTACCATGGCTTTTAACAACAATACCGCGCAATCCTACCAGACTTGCGCCGTTATACTGGTCGGGGTTCACCCGTTTGTAGAGCTTTTTTATTACTGGGCGCAGTAAAAAAGCCAAACTTTTGTATAAGAAATGTTTGTGTAAGGCTTTGGTGAGTTTATGCATAATAAGCTTGGCAATACCTTCACAGGTTTTAAGTGCCACATTACCTACAAATCCTTCGCACACAATTACATCGGCTTTGCCACTGAAAATATCACTGCCTTCGCTATACCCTGTATAGTTGAGATATTTACACTGCTGCATTAATTGTGCAGCTTGTTTTATTCCTTCATGCCCTTTGATGTCTTCAGAGCCAATATTTAATAAACTGACTCTTGGGTTTTCGCAATCAAGGGCCTGCCCTGCCACCACAGAACCCATAATGCCAAATTGATAAAGTGTTTGCGCATCGCAATGCACATTCGCCCCTAAATCAAGTAAGTAAACAGGTGTTTTCCGTTCAGTTGGAACAGCAGAAATAAGGGCAGGACGTTTTACACCTGGCAGCATTTTTAATACGTAATGCGCCATAAAAAACAACGCGCCCGTATTACCGGAGCTTACACAGGCTTGCGCTTCACCCGATTTAACTAAATCGAGGGCAACTCGCATTGATGAATCTTTTTTAGAACGAACCGCTGAAGCAGGCTCACACGCATTTGTAACAACTTCGCTACAATGGCGAATAATTAAACGAGGATGAGATAACGAATCGAGTGCTTCGAGTTCTTTTAAAATAACTTGCTGATTACCACATAAGATGAGTCTTAAGTTGGTATTAGCATTTACCGCGTTAACGGCAGCGGGGATAGATGAACGGGGGCCATAATCGCCCCCCATCATATCTAACGCTATGGTTAGATTGGTCAGCATATAGCAATCTCTTAGTTAGAAATTACTTTAACGCCTTTGTAGTAACCGTCAGCAGTTACGTGGTGACGACGATGAGTCTCACCAGAAACTTGATCTACAGTTAAAGTTGGACCATTGATCGCATCGTGTGAACGGCGCATGCCGCGTCTTGCACGAGACTTTTTGCTTTTTTGTACAGCCATTAGTCTTCTCCTAAGAATCTTTCTTAAGTTGTTTCAAAATATCAAATGGATTTGGTTTGTCATCTTCTGCTGCTAATTTACCAAAGCTTGAAGGCTCTGATGAATAACTGCACGAGGCTTCGTTGTGTGTAGGCACTATTGGAATAGCTAAAATCAATTCGTCTTCGATTAACTCAAACACGTTGATTTCACCGTTTTCGTCCAGTTCTACTTCATCGTAACCTGCAGGAAGATGATCTGACTCTGCATCCAAACCGACTGGCGAATACACAAAGTCTTGATCCAAATCCAACCCTAAATCACCATTACAGCGTTGACAAGTAACAGTTACATGTGTTGATAAGTTACCACTTATCACTACCAAACCTTGCTCATCAATTTTGCAATGAATCTTTACCGCTATTTCACCTGCTTCCTCCTGCACAACTTGCTCTAAACGAGAAAGTTTTTCAAGCGGAACAATACCGTCATAAGATAAACGATGTTGTGCTGCTTTGCTGGGATGAAGAGTGATGGGAATTTTCACCTTTTGCATAGGGGCTGCATCATATAGATAGTTAGTAAGTTAGTCAAAGTAAAAAACCATTTTTAGTCGGTTTTTAACGATCTTCCGCTTTGTTTTCGGGTTCATTGTGGCTTATCCTTGGCGAAATACAATTTTCATCCAGAATTTTTTATGAAACCAACACTTATATTAGCCTCAAGCTCACCATTTAGACAGCAATTATTAACTAAGTTCAACTTACCTTTTCAAAGTTTCTCTCCAGAAATTGATGAATCCCCTATCGCGGGTGAAACACCTGAGCAACTAGTAAAGCGTTTAAGTGAACAAAAAGCGCGTGTAGCAACACAGCATTTTGATGAAGGTTTAGTAATAGGCTCTGATCAGGTTGCAGTATTTAACAATGCGATTTTAGGAAAGCCCCACACTAAAGATAATGCAGTTGCACAGTTATCCTCATTCAGTGGTCATACGGTGACATTCTTAACAGGTTTGAGTGTTTTTGATGTCAAAAGCAATAAAGCTATCACTACTGTGGTGCCTTTTGATGTGACATTCAAAACACTGACACTTGCGCAAATAAATGCTTATTGCGATGCTGAGCAGCCTTATAACTGCGCAGGCAGCTTTAAAAGTGAAGGGTTAGGTATTTGCTTATTTGAAAAGCTCAGTGGCGATGACCCAAATACACTGATAGGTCTGCCACTGATCACTTTAACTAAACTGCTGGCTGAATTTGATGTTGATGTGCTGATGCTTCAAGAGGCGTAGTTAAAACTTGTAGTAATTGTTGGTATGAATCAACAACACATAACGGCGTATGCTGTTGCAGCTGCGCCTTACTATGGGCACCAAAACTGACACCAATACAGGCAATACCCGCAGCATTGGCCATTGCCATATCCAGTTGACTGTCACCAATCATCACAGCCTCGCGCTTAGCTATGTCTTGCTCGCGTAAAATTTGCTCAAGCATATCTGGTGATGGCTTCGACTTAGCATCGTCAGAGCACTTTACATTAACAAAGTACTTACCAAGGCCTGATTCTTTAAGTAACCTGTCGATACCTTCACGCCCTTTACCGGTAGCCACCGCCAATTGCACACCTGTGTTGCTTAGCTGATTTAATACCGTTTCTACATCAGCGAATAACGGTGTAGGTGTGACATCTAACTCACGGTATTGGGCTTTATAGCCTGCGACTAGTTCATCATTTAAATGTAAATGCGCCGGAAAAAGTGCTTCAGTCGCTTTGGTTAGCGATAAGCCAATCACATCTTTTGCTTGCTGCTCTGTTGGTATATCGATACCAAGCTGTTTAGCAGTATTTTGCAAACACGTAACAATTTTCGGCACAGAATCCATCACCGTGCCATCCCAATCAAAAATAACCAGCTTAAATTTGTTCATTATCAGCACGTAATTTTTTAATACAGTTACTTAACGCTTTATCTAATGGCGCTTCAACATGCATCGTTGTTTCGTTTTTAGGGTGCATAAAGCGTAAATCATGGGCATGTAAAAACAAACGATTTAAACCAGTCAGCTTATTCACGTACTGGTCAAACTCTGCGACACCGTATTTATCATCACAGGCAATAGGATGTCCCTTACATTGTGTATGCACACGAATTTGGTGAGTACGGCCAGTTACCGGAGACGCTTGCACTAATGAACACTCTGCATAACGCTCAAGCACACGAAAACGAGTATGCGATGGTTTACCTTCAGTGTTATCAACACGGACAACACGCTCACCAGACTTCAACGTGTTTTTACGAAGACCCTCGGTGACATTTTTAGTTTTTGCATCCCACTGGCCATCCACTAATGCCCAATAGTTCTTTTCCATGGTTTTTTCACGTAACTGCTTGTGTAAATCGGTCAGTACTGAACGTCTTTTAGAAATCAGCAAACACCCTGAAGTGTCACGGTCCAAGCGATGAACAAGTTCTAAGTTACGCTCTTCTGGACGAAGTACACGCAGTGCCTCAATTAAGCCATAACTTAGGCCACTACCGCCATGCACGGCCATACCAGAAGGCTTATTAATCACCATCAAGTACTTATCTTCAAATAAAATAGCGTCTTCAAGCTGTTTAACTTTGTCGAGCTTTTTAGGTACGAACTCTTCTTTTTCAGCCACTTTGATTGGCGGGATTCTTACAACATCATCAAGTTGTAATTTATAAACTGGTTTTATACGTTTTTTATTTACTCGTACTTCGCCTTTACGAAGAATTTTATACACTGCACTTTTAGGCACACCTTTTAGGTGAGTAATAAGAAAGTTATCAATGCGTTGACCCAAATGGTCTTCACTGATGGTAACGAATGATACTTGTAAGCCGGTTTTTTCTGACATTGCCTAATCACTGATTTAAGTAAATAATTTAGTTGCTAACGCGGTTGTAATAGTGGGATAATCACTAACGCAACGTAAGTTTGCAATTAACAACGGTGCTTTTTATCACATTAATACATTCGTGATGCATATTCTGGGTTGCCGATCATACAGATCCGCGCTAAGTTTTCCAAAGCTTTTATAACTGCCCAGCCAACACGAGCGTTCAATTATCGGCGATGCGCGTAATATATTGCCTGCATAATTTGAGCACGAATGTTGATAAATGATTAAAAAAGCAATTGAACAGATAAATTGTCTGATAGTGACGACGTAAAAACGTCGTTCAGAATTTACAATTGTAGCAAGACATTGAATCACAATTTGAACATGGTCGACTTCTGGACAGAACTCGTAATAAAGAGCCGTAGATAAGAACGGCAGTTTTGGCACCAAAAAGAATTTAATAACGTGACAGCATGTTATTGTCAGCCACACCATAGACACGCTCAATGTATGCATACAATAAAGGTTTTTGACCTTAACCAGTCGTGAGATTGCACAAAAACAACCGTCAAAAGCTACTGAACAGACGAGATGAATCGTCATGTCAGCGACAGAATTAGTAGAGTAACAATATGAAACGTATGCTAATCAATGCGACGCAGCAAGAAGAAATGCGCGTTGCACTGGTTGATGGCCAGCGCCTGTATGATTTAGATATCGAAAGCCCGGGTCACGAACAAAAAAAAGCCAACATTTACAAGGGTAAAATTACCCGTATCGAACCATCTCTTGAAGCAGCCTTTGTTGATTACGGTGCTGAAAGACATGGTTTTCTGCCATTAAAAGAGATCGCACGTACTTACTTCCCACAAGGCTATACTTTCCAAGGTCGTCCGAATATTCGTGACGTAATTAAAGAAGGTCAAGAAGTCATTGTACAAGTTGATAAAGAAGAGCGCGGCCAAAAAGGTGCTGCACTAACAACCTTTATCAGCGTTGCTGGCAGCTACTTAGTACTGATGCCAAACAACCCACGTGCTGGGGGAATTTCTCGCCGCATCGAAGGTGATGAGCGTACTGAATTAAAAGAAGCACTAAGCCGTTTAGAATTACCTAAAGGTATGGGCTTAATTGTTCGTACAGCCGGTGTTGGTAAATCATTTGAAGAACTTGAGTACGATTTAAAAGCACTGTTAGTTCATTGGGAAGCGATTCAACAAGCTGCTGACAGCGGCCCTGCTCCATTTTTAATCCATCAAGAAAGCAACGTTATTTTCCGCGCTATTCGTGACTATCTACGTCGTGATATTGGTGAGATTTTAATTGATAAAGCACGCGTATTTGAAGAAGCAAAAGCGCATATTGAGCGCTTCCGCCCTGACTTCATGAGCCGTGTGAAACTGTACCAAGGTGATGTGCCTTTATTCACACATTACCAAATCGAAAGCCAAATCGAATCAGCATTCCAACGCGAAGTTCGCTTACCGTCAGGTGGCTCAATTGTTATTGACCCAACAGAAGCATTAACGTCTATCGATATTAACTCATCAAAAGCCACAAAAGGCGGTGATATCGAAGAAACGGCGCTTAATACAAACTTAGAAGCGGCTGACGAGATTGCCCGTCAATTACGTTTACGTGATTTAGGTGGTCTTATTGTTATTGATTTCATCGATATGACTCCACCTCGTCACCAACGTGAAGTTGAAAACCGTTTAAAAGATGCAGCGCGTCCAGACCGTGCTCGTGTACAAATTGGTAAGATCTCACGCTTTGGTCTACTTGAAATGTCACGTCAGCGCTTACGTCCATCATTAGGTGAAGCAAGCCAAGGCCCATGCCCTCGTTGTAGCGGCCAAGGTACTATTCGTTCAAATGAGTCAATTGCCCTTTCAATTCTTCGTTTACTTGAAGAAGAAGCGATTAAAGACAACACATCGCAAGTTAATGCGCAAGTGCCTGTCGCTGTTGCCGCTTATTTGTTAAATGAAAAGCGCCGTAGCGTGCACCGTATTGAAAAGCGCCATAATGTTGATGTCGTAATTATTCCAAATCAACATTTAGAAACACCTCATTATGAAGTGGTTCGCTTACGCAAAGATGAAACAATTGAAACCGTAAGCTACGAGCAAGTCGTTGCGCCTGAACCAGAATCATTCGAAATGGCTAAATCACCTTCTGCACCTGTTCGTGAAGAACCTGTGTTAAAAGGTGTTGTTATGCCTACAACGCCTGCTCCTCAAGCTGCACCAAAAGCTGAACAACCGGCTCCTGCGGCTAAAAAGTCTGAAGGTGGTTTATTTGCTGCAATTGGTAAGTTCTTCAAATCGTTATTCAGCAATGCAGAAGCTGAAGCAGAAAAAGAGCAAGAAGAGAAAAAAGCAGCGCAAAGACGTAGTAACAATCGTCGCAACAACGACAACCGTCGCCGTAGCAACAATCAACGTCGTCGCAATTCTCGTAATAAGCGTCCTGATGATGCACAAGCTAAAGAAGAAAACACAAACACTTCGAATAAGCCTGAGCAAAAAGAAGGGAACGAGAACCGCAACAAACGTCGTCGTAATTCTAACAACAGAAAACGTAATGAAAAACGTAATGACGATGTAGAACAAACGACAAAAGACACTGCTCAAGAAAAACAATCTGAGCAACCTAAAGAGACAAAGCCTAAGGTTCGTCGTCAACGTCGTAACTTGCGCAAAAAAGTTCGCGTAACAGACGAAAACGCAGATGAAGCAAATACAGTAAACACTACGACTGAAACAGTTGAGCAAGCAGCTAAAGCAGAGAAACCAGCTAAGCCTGCAAAAGAAGCTGTAGCTGTTGAGACTGAACAGGCAGAACAACCTGTTGCTGAAAAGCAAGTACCTGCAGAACCTGTAAAAGCTGACACTGAGCCTAAACAAGCAGAGCAAGCTGAATCAGTGGTTGAAACATCAACTGAAGAAGAGCAAGCCCAACCACGCACTCGCTCTCGTCGTTCGCCGCGTCACTTACGTGCCGCTGGTCAACGTCGTCGTCGCCCAGAGCACGATGAAAAATCGAGTGATGAGAAAACTGATGCTCCAGCATTCATCCCAGTTGCAGATCAAGCTGCTGCTGAATATGAAGCTGAACTAAAGGCAAAGCAAGCTCAAACCGAAGAACCAGTAAAAGCTGCAGAACCAGTTAAAGCTGCAGAACCAGTAAAAACTGAAGAGCCAGTACAAACTGAAGAACCAGTACAAGCTGAAGAACCAGTACAAGCTGAAGAACCAGTACGAGCTGAAGAACCAGTAAAAACTGAAGAGCCAGTAAAAGCTGAAGAACCAGTAAAAACTGAAGAACCAGTAAAAACTGAAGCACCAGTAAAAACTGAAGAGCCAGTAAAAACTGAAGAGCCAGTACAGACTGAAGAACCAGTACAAACTGAAGAACCAGTACAAACTGAAGCACCAGTACAAACTGAAGCACCAGTACAAACTGAAGAACCAGTAAAAGCTGAAGAACCAGTAAAAGCTGAAGAACCAGTACAAGCTGAAGAGCCTGCTAAAAATGAGAAAACAATTTTAGTGAAAGGTTCAGCAAGCGCTGCAATGGCTACACCTGCACCAGTTGCAGATAGTGAGCCACAGCCTACTCCACCAGCCATGTCGCATGATAAGCGTGTTGCTATTCCAGACAGCGGCTTACGTGCAGGTTCAATAAAACCTGCAGGAAAAGCAAGTGCTGAAATGGCAAAAACAATGCTAGTAGACTAATAAGCTCAGCAAATAAATGAAGCCGCGTTATCAACATAACGCGGCTTTTTTTATTTTTACTGAGTTACATAAATACCAACGCACTTAATAAGTGTATTAACAGCCTAACTTAAATTTCAACCTTATTGATCTGAACTTGTGGTTGTAAGTTTGTAAAGTTCGGTAAATCTGCAAGGATCTCCTCTGCATGAGGGCTAAATGAATCCTCAAATGCTTTTAAAGAATCAAACATCAAATGTCCAATCGCGATAAAGGCAGGTTTTTCATTAATAGTCCCGCCCGATAAACCAGAGTCAACACTCACTCCAATCAGCGCGTCTCCCAATAACCCTGAGACTAGTGGAAAATGAGTATTTACATAATAATTTATGTCAAAGAATGCCTTGTCACTATTAGGATACATAACACTTACTTTTATCATTGTTTTCACCTTTAGTTATAAAGTTAACCCTAGAGCCAAACACACATAAAACCTAAATAAGGTACATCAAACCTACTGTATGTTGGGTAAAGTTACAATGGCCTTTTAAGATGGGATTTATAAACTAAGTTAGTTGATAACGCTGACTACAGAGCAATAGTAAGTTAACGAAAATACACAAAGGCAATGCAAATACTGTGTAAAATTAAAGGCCTTGCGGCCTTATGTAAGAATTAGCTTACAGATATACGCCTAGTGCCTATTTCATTGGCTGTACCACCGACAATCACTTTCTTAATTTGCTTATTATTAGATTCAACTGACGCGGTAATTAATGAAGAACAGCCCATTGCTCGACCTTGCTCAAATACAAAGTGATTATTCGAATTTATAAAAACATGCTTTGTTAAATAACAGGCAAGCGCCCCACTCGCACTACCTGTTGCGGATTCCTCCGAAATACCAAATAAAGGCGCAAAATTGCGGCAGCTTGCACTTATAGGGCTTTGCGTGTTTTCAAGCTCAAAGGCGTGAATGCCTACAACATTATGTATTTTACTAAAATCAGCAATCAAAGAGTCATCGCAACTAATTTTATCGAGTGTACCAAAAGGGACAGGCACAATTATATCTGCCAAGCCTGTTGATATAACCTCAATAGGCATCTTGGTTGATGATAATACACTCACATCAATCCCGATTAATTTTGCTATCTCATCGTATCTGAACGTGCCTAAAAACTGCGGTAAGGCTTGCTCCATGGTAACTAGGCCACTTTCATCAATGCTGACACCAAGTAAACCTGCTTTGGTTCTCTGTGTATAGCTACCTGCTTTAACAAGGCCATGTCGAAACAAAGTTGAAAACACAGCGAGTGTCGCATGACCACAAAAATCGACTTCAGTCGTGGTCGTAAAAAATGATACCGCAAAATCAGCTTCAGGATCGCGTGAAACAAACGCCGTTTCTGAAAAGCCAACTTCTTGAGCTATTGCTAATTTCTGACTATCAGAAAGCTCATCGGCATTTAAAACAACACCTGCAGGATTCCCACCGCTACCCTGTGCAGTAAAGGAGTTAACTAAAAAGACATTAATATTTTTCAAATCGATTTCTCATTGTGGATATAACGACTGTGACTGAGTGCGTGACATCAGCTTTTCAATTTCAGCAATCACCATATCAGGCTCATCATTTTGTACAAAGTGATAACTATTACTGGTTAGAACACTTTCTCCTTGCGGAAACTGCGCAGCCCACTCTGAATGAAATTTCCCCCAAAGCTCCCTTCCTTTATCGGTAAAAAATAAAAGTGGAGGGTTAGCAAACTTTTTAACAGAAGCAATGACTGTAACTGGTATATCAGGAATGTCAGGATAATCAGGTAATGGACGCTTAGACCAAAAATCCAAATACTGATTTGACATTCCATTCGCAAGATCGTCTAACTTTACCTGTGCTATCTCTTTTTCTGCTTGTTGCAAATCTATCTGGCGCATAATATCAACATCATGTTCAGACGCAGGCTCAATTAACATCAGTGCAGAGAGCTTACCTGGATAACGTGAGGCAAAAACCCTTGCTATATAAGCACCATATGAGTGGGCAATATAAATAACAGGTTCATTTATATTCAGCGCTGTCAGTAAGGTATGTGCTTCATCTGCATATTCTTCAGAACTGTAGTTTTTAGTTACTTTTTCGGAGCCGCCATTGCCAATACGCGAATATCTAATCACCTTAGCTTTACTTGATAATTGTTCAAATATCGCATCCCAATCAGATAAACCTGCTGAACCACCCGCCTCAAGAAAAAGAGTGTGTTGGCCATGGCCTTTTATTTCGTATTCAACCTTATAGCCGTTCACTTTTACAAAACCCGTTTTAGCTACAGAACTAAACGTAACAATTGCCAGCAATAAAATGCATATTGATTTCACTTGTTATCCTTATATATTCGTCAGTGATTTATTGGGTCTTCCGCTGTAATATTACTTTTATACGTAAAGACAATGCTTTGCCGCTCTGTTATTGCAAAGAAAGCGACGCACCTTATACAGCTTGAACATGATTACCAGTAATCAAAGGTTATCACTATATTCATTACTAAAATCATGAGTTCATATACTATTTTCTTTTCTTGTCCTCAACATAGCTTTTAACGTCCAATAAAATTAGAAAAAGTACAAATGATCCACACCACATAGCAAAGACCCATACCGCAGGCAATAACTCAGACCAACTGGTTATATTGATTACTTGATAATAAAACACACCTAATGAAATTAATGGCAATATGAATAGAGAATAAAAAAGCAAAATAATTGAACGGGACAATAGTTTTTGATAAATATTTTCTGTTTTAGATCTAAGCTCCACCAGAGCAAAAATACATTGCGTGGCTATAAAAAGCATAAATACTTGCAAAAAGCTCCAGCCTATAGCTGCTAAAACTGCAATCCATTGCATATATTTCTCCATAAAATTAGTGAGTTACGTAGAATATTACTACAATTCTGCCTTAGGTAGCTAACACTGTTTTAAAAACAACCAAGAGTCGTCAGTGAAAGCGATAAAAAAAGCCCAACTACGGCAACAGCTGGGCTAAGAAATAACAACTCACAGTAAACCTAGTGCTAACCTTCTTCTTGCTCCATAAAACGCTGCAACTGGTCTTTCAGGTTAGGCGGAATGCCTTTTATCACAAGCGTATCAGTTGCTTCGTTGTACGTCACACGTTCACCCAAATGTTTACGCTCAAAGCTGACACTTACGCCACCACCCATACCTGAAAATTTCACCATGCTGGTGACGGTCTTTTTATCTACAGGGAACGATTCTTCTAAATCGTAGCTCTGCTCCTGGCAAAAGCTTTCAAAGGGACTATCGTCATTTTTTGATAGTGTAGCCGACAGCTCTTTAACATTGGCATCTTCCCCTGTCGTTACGCAGTCATTACAATAATCAAAAACTTGTTTGCGTAGCTCGTCTTTTTCTGACTTATCGTATTGCTGTTCTGATAAATAATCTTCTACGGCATTTAGCATCACTTGGCTTTGTTGCTTAGGATCAATTCCCTCTTCGCAGCCTAAAAAGTCTAAAAAGAAATCTGCAACTTTGCGACCCGCACGACCTTTAATGAAAGAAATATAACGATTATCCTCTGGTTGCGTGTCCCATGCCGTTAAGTCAACACGTGCAGCCAATTGCATACGAGAAATATCTAAGTGACGCGATGATGCTAAATCAAGCTCAGACGTAATTGAATAATGCTCTTTAATGTTGATCATAGCAATTAACAGGAAGTCACTTGCCACATACTGATAATGACAAAAAACTAAATAACCTGTTTCATTAAAGGCATACTTATTGAGCTCTTCCTTTAATACGTTAGTTGCTTGCTCGGTCATATGCCAAAAGCCGAGCTCATCATTGCGATAGCTTTGCATCGCCGATGCAACCACACTGTTTTTATCACCGCTAAACGCGCAATAACCTTTACCCGGTTTTCCATTGTATGCATGGTGTAACTGTTCAATAAATACAGCGACTTTGTCGTTAACAACCATCTCATCATTGCGTAAATGAATTTCTGTATCGTCGTCCTTTTTGTCCACATAATGAACGACTAATTTTTTAACATCTATTGTCATCTTTGTTTTTCACGCCTCTGGTGTTAAAATACGGGAATATAACTCTTTTTATCGAACCAACTGATGCCTATCATATCAAAATATTCCAATGACCAAGTAGAACAAATCGTTGATCAGCTGATTGATGTACTGACAGAGCATAAAGCGCCTGTTGATTTAAGTCTTATGTGTTTAGGAAATTCTATCACGCATATTTTAAAAGAGCATGTCCCGTCAGAGAAAAGACAAGCTGTTGCCGACAACTTTGCAAAAGCATTAGCACAGTCGGTTAAATAATATTTATGAATTTATCGCAACAAAGTCAATTCTCATCAAAAGTAAGTCAGCTTTTAAGCTGGGGGCACTGGTTTACCTTCGCAAATATCGGCTTAGTGTTATTTATTAGTCTGAGTTATTTATTTGCAGACAGCGCACCGACCACCTTTATGGGGGTTGTATATATGTTGGTAACCTGGTTAAGTCATACCAGCTTTATTACTTTTATTGCCTTTGTTTTAACGATATTTCCATTAAGTTTAGTCTTTCCATACCCGCGACACATACGCGGTATGGCTGCACTTATAGCCACTGTTGGGGCATCACTTTTAACACTTGATGCCTATGTCTATTTTAATTTAGGGTATCACTTAAACTCATCTGCTTTACCTGAAATTGTCTCATTGTTATGGCATCGTTTAACCAGTTCTCCTGCACTTACAACCTTACTTGCAGGCGGTATTGTGCTGCTTATTCTCGCGTTTCAGTTACTTGTGAGTAATTATACTTGGCATCATCTTGCTCGTTTAAAGCAATACAAATTCGCACGTTATGCAACTAGCACTATTTTAGTGTGTTTTGCACTCAGCCATAGTATTCATATCTGGGCTGATGCTAACTTAAAGTTTGATATTACCAAACAAGATAATGTACTCCCGCTGTCATACCCAACAACAGCCAAAAGCTTATTAGCTAAAAACGATTTACTCGATATAGAAAGCTATAAAGAAGCGCACGATGTCAGGCTCGACCCTCATAACGTTGGCTATTTACCACCTTCGCCTATTGAACAATGTAGTGTAGAGACTGCCGCTAAAGTAGATATTTTAGTCTTTTCAGATAATCAAGCATTAGAGCAGTTTGTAGCCGGTGAGCCGACTTTACGCAAAACGGACTTATTTCTTCAACCTATTGAAACAGAAGACACACTATTTAGTTTGTTATACGGCTTACCGGCTTTTTATAAAGCCCCTATTATTACTAATCAGCAATTGCCGCTATGGGTTAATGAAAAACGTTCATTGCATGTAGAAGGCTTTAATCAATTCGATTATGTGAATATTACTCAGTCAGATGCCGCCGTTAGACTCATTAATGCGTCGAACACAACCAACGTTCGTGAAGATGCAACCACCATTTTTGCATTTAGCCTAGCACAGCAAAACAATGGTATTGTTACAACTTCAAGACTTTATAGCTCAGATAAAAAAGTTGTCCAAACTGACGGACTTATTCAGCCAAGTGATATTATCGCAACAAGCATTGGTCAATATCTTGGCTGCCAAAGCTTAGCTAAACAAACAATGCTGGGTAGTAATTTGTATAAACGCCATGACGACACAGGTGTAAACTATTCTCAAAATGTCTTTATTGCATTTAAAAAGGATCGGATCACACTAATAGATTCAGATGGCAACTTTAAAAATATATCGGCCGCACAGGGTTTTGCTATTGAGCAAGGACTCGACATTCCATTTTTAGTACAGAGCATAAAAAAACTAAAACGCTTTACCCCTTAATATGCTAAAAATGACGGCTTAATTATAGTTACTCAACACTATTAATTTAGAGGACATGGATGTCATGAAAGCCGTAATCCTTTTTTTATTTAGTTTTCTGTTTTTTATCTACCCTACAAAACAGTTTGCAGCTCAATACTATAAGTGTACGACAGATAAAGGCACTATTTTTAGTCAACAACCTTGCGGTAGCCGCGCAACTAAACACACCATCAATGTAACTGACCCTAATATTGAAGCACCGAAAGACTTTGTTAAGCAGTTAAACGAATTAGAGCGCCAGCAAATTGTTCGTAACCTTGAGGCTGAAATACGCAGTAATAAACACAAGCTTGCCATTTTAGACCGTGAGCGTGATCGCGCCCAATTTCAGCAAGAGCAACGCCTTAACAGAATATTATCTGATCAAGACAAAAAGCTAATCGAAAAAAACATCAAGCAACAGCTAAAATCAATTAATAAGCAATACAAACAAGATGTTGACGTGTTAACTAAAAAACTCGCTAGATTAGAAAAAAAGTTAAAGCGATATAATTAGTTATGTTTAACTATTGGGTTTCATGATTAAATAACATATTCTTAACACGCTAGAGTTAAAGCTCTAATATAAGTGTATTGAGTTTTTAAGAAGGGGTTTATATGCAACCACAACATATTGCAGAGCTAATTTTATCTGGCTTTCGCAATCACTATAAACTTTTTCAAGCAATAACAGCTAAAGCCCCCTATGCCTTTGCTCAGCAAAATTGGCAAAAGATTAATGAAATTAGCAAACTCAGGATCAGCCATTACGATGATCGGGTAAACGAAACAATTACAAAACTAAAATCGTTAAACGAGCAACAAATCATCGAGCTTGATCAAACATGCTGGTTAGAAACCAAGCAAATCTATCAACATTTTTTAAGTTTCCACCCACAAGCAGAGCTTGCCGAAACATTTTATAATTCCGTTTTTTGTCGACTATTTCATCGTCGCTACTTTAACAATGATTTTATTTTCGTCAAAGCAACACTCGCTGATGCACCTGCGCTTCCTGTTGAGGCTGAGTATAGAAGCTATTTTCCTGTTGTTGATGGCTTAAGACCGACTATTCGCAAAATCATCACCCAATTTGATTTTAAAGCGCCATTTGTGGATTTAGAACGCGACATCCGCCTATTGGTAAAGGCCTTTTATAAACAAGCACCCGATACACACCATCAAGCGTGGCAAATGCGTTTTGATATCCTGCAAGCACCTTTTTACCGTAATAAAGCTGCCTACATTGTTGGTCGTGTGGTGTCACAAAGTGGTGTGCAGCCTTTCATTATTGCTGTTTTACACCATGAAGACAAAGGCTTGTATCTGGATGCGCTACTGACCAAGTCATCACAAATGCGAGTTATTTTTGGCTTCGCACGTGCTTATTTCATGGTTGAAACCCATGCGCCATCGGCACTCGTTCGCTTTCTAAACCAACTTATGCCAAATAAGACCTTAGCGGAGCTATACAATGCTATTGGCTTTCACAAACAAGGCAAGACAGAATTCTATCGTGAATTTTTAAGTCACTTAAACCATTCTAAAGACAACCTCGTTATAGCCCCAGGTACACCGGGGATGGTGATGATGGTATTCACCCTCCCCTCATTTGGTTATGTATTCAAAGTGATTAAAGACACCTTTGGCGAAAGCAAACCGTTTGGCCGTGATACCGTATTGAAACGCTACCAACTCGTTAAAAGCCATGACCGCGTTGGTCGAATGGCAGATACAATAGAGTATTCGAACGTCGTATTTCCTCTTGCTCGCTTTGATAGTAAATTACTTGAAGAGTTACATAAAACAATTGGCTCTTCGATGATTATTGAGGGCGAGTGGCTGATTATTAAACATTTATATATTGAAAGGCGAATGACCCCCCTTAATATGTACCTTGAGAATGCCACTGAGCAACAAGCGTTTGAAGCCATTGAAGAGTACGGCCAAGCTCTAAAAGAAATGATTGCCGTCAACATTTTTCCAGGTGACATGCTCTTAAAAAACTTTGGGGTGAGTAAACACAATCGCGTTATTTTTTACGATTACGATGAAGTTCAGTATTTAACTGATATGAACTTTAGAGCATTGCCAAAAGCAAAATCATATGATGATTATTTAACAAATGAGCAAAGCTACTCAGTTGCGCCACAAGATGTTTTCCCTGAACAATTATGCACCTTTGTCACGGCAAACCCTGTATATAAGCAATACTTGCTGAGTACTCATCCAGAGCTTGAAGACCCAGAGTTTTGGCAACAAGCGCAAAAGAATATAAAACAAGGCAAGGTGAGTCATATTTACCCGTACCCTGCCGGACAACGGTTTATCCATTATTGGTAAACACTAAGGACATGCAATGAATATAAGTAAAATAGATTTAAACTTACTTGTTTACCTCGATACGCTACTTAGGGAGTGTAATGTAACAAAAGCAGCCAACCAGCTGAGTATAACTCAGCCAGCAATGAGTAACGGCCTCAAGCGTCTTCGCAATTTATTTAACGATCCTATCTTAGTTCGCACCAGTGAAGGTATGGTTCCAACTGAACGCGCTAAAGAACTGCAACCTGTGATCCGCGGCATTTTAATGACGTTAGAAGAAACCCTTGCCCCTAACCGCGAATTTGAAGCATCGCAAAGTAAGCGAGTCTTTCGTATCATGGCCAGTGACTACGCTGCAAGCACCCTCGCACCACGCTTACTGAGTAAATTACACGAAGAAGCACCGGATACAACACTCGATATCTTAACACCAAGCGATGTGACCTTTCATGATGTTGAAAACGGTAAAGTTGATATGGCTATAAATCGCTTTGAAAACTTACCACAATCATTTCATTATAAGCAGATTTGGAAAGATAGCTTTTGTTGCTTAGTAAAAGCCGATAATCCCATTATTGAAGATTTTAGCCTTGATAGCTATTTAAAAGCCCGCCATATCTGGGTAAGTAAAACAGGCTTTGGTGTTGGCGTGGGTATGGATCCTAAAGATGTACAAAAGCTTGGCTGGGTAGATGAAGCACTTGCTCATTTTGGTAAGCACCGTAATATTGCAACCTTCACACGTAATTATCATGTAGCCATTCACTTGGCAAAAGAACAAAACCTAGTTGCAACTCTGCCTTCAAAAGCAGCAAATATATACCTAGATGACCCTGGTTTAACGATTCTTGAGCCACCCTTCCCAATTCCTCCATTTGAGCTCGATATGATCTGGAGCCCTTTATTACACCGTGATGCCAGTCATATATGGTTACGTCAAAAAGTGGCTGAAGTCGCAGATGAGCTTAAGTAACATTTTACCTATTAACCTGTAATTATTGCTGATGTTTGCTCTCTCGAGGACACATCAGCCCCTTTCTTATCTCTTTATAATTTTACAACCCATTGAAAATAAACACCTTATATATAATTAACGACTATGGAACGTGTCTTGCTCTAATTTACGTGCATTGTTTTTAAGTTATTAAATTTAAATTTTAAAGAGGTCATTATGCAAACACATCAAGGACATGACGTTCATCATATTGCAGATATCATTCAAGTTATGAACAGTGGTATCGATTTTTATGAAAAAGCACAGGAAAAGGTTGAAGATCCAGCCATAATTGCACTATTTCAACGCATGATAGATGCTCGTAAAGTAAGCATAGAGCGCTTACAACCTTACGCCATCAATGAAACAGGTGAACGCGAAAATGGCTCTGCATTTGCTGTAGAAGCACGTAAAGCCTATACCGCGTTAATCACTAAACTAGGCGCTGATAAAGATAAAACCTACGTTGATGAGCTTGAAGAAGTTGAAGACAAAACACTTGCTGAAATTAAGCACGCACTCGACAAGCCTCAGCCACACGACTGTGAAGCAGCGTTATCAAAAACACTGCTAACTATTCAAAGTTGTCATGCTGAAATGAGTAAGCTTAAAAAACACTAACTTGCTAACTAATCAAAGCCTAGTTCAGCTGGGCTTTTATCTATTTAGATATTGGTTTGTATTTTACCTGAAAATTTAACAATTAGATTTGGGTATCATCTGAAAGACAACTAAGAACTAATTCACCATCCGTAGTTCGTTCTTTGCCAAAGTTCGGCTAAGGTCCAATAGCCGACCAACAAACACGACTCGTTACTGCCCCATTCTGTTTTTCGAACAGTCGACAATGTGCCAGTAACAGGCCAACTGTCCCCAAATTAATCTAATCATATCTACTATGAGAAAAAGAGTAAGTTAGTGGTCATTGCAACTTGTGAAGAAGGTTCAAAATATGTTCAACCATAATCGCTGGTTCATAACGTGTTGGGCTTTTAACCCACCATTCAATAGTGCCAGTCATAGCAGAAGCGACAAAATGGTACTTTATTTCTTGCGGAATTGAATCTTCAGTATGTTGATTTCGGTTTGCCTTTGTTAAACCTGAAAATACCATTTCCTGTAACGTCTCTTTGAATGATGTGGCACCACCATTAATGAGTAATGTTTTAAAGACATCGACATTTTCTTCAATGTATTCAAATGTTCCCAGCATTAGCACTTCTGGGCTTTCTACAGAACATTCTTGCTGAAATGGGGCGATACAGCTAGCGATGTATTTTTTCAACAGGTCATTTTTGTCTGTGTAATGGGAATAGATAGTCCCACGGTTTAGATTGGCTCTTTTGGCAATTTCGTTGATTGATATTTTATCAAACTCTTTTTCATTCATGAGTTCTAACAACGCTTCGAAAATTGCTTTCTGTGTTCGCTCTATTCTTCTATCCACAACTCATCCCATAAACTTTTTATCAACACTTTCTTAGATAGTGTTGCTTAACCAACATTAATGAAAAACCTGTCCATTGCACTTCATAGTGGTGTCTCGTAAATTTGCTGAAAAACAACATGTGTTGATTAATGAACACATGTTTATTTTA
This sequence comes from Pseudoalteromonas sp. CO133X, assembly GCA_004208945.1. Classification (GTDB taxonomy): domain Bacteria; phylum Pseudomonadota; class Gammaproteobacteria; order Enterobacterales; family Alteromonadaceae; genus Pseudoalteromonas. Next base: position 545,334 of record SGPE01000009.1, read on the forward strand.
AGTGTTAGTGAGGCGATAGCAAGTTATGACCAATCAAGATAACCATAAAGAAGCAAACCAGGCAGATCATAAACCATCCATTATCGTGGAAATCTGGTCAGACTATCTCTGTCCTTGGTGTTTCATTGGCGAATGGAACATCACAAGCGCCCTCAATGAGCTAGGCGTAAGCTTCACCAAAGAACATAGAAGCTACCAAACAAACCCTACACAAGGCGCTCCAGAGTCCATTTACGAAGTTGCTCTGAAATATGGGATGAATATTGATAGTGCTCGCGATAGAGCAAAGCAAATAGAGCAGTCTGCCAAACAGTCAGGACTCATTATTCATATGGATAGAGTACAGATGGTGAATACATTCGATGCCCATTGTTTGGTTGCTTATGCCAAAACTCAAGGAGTTGAGAGCACAGTTTCTGACCGACTCATGGAAGCTGCATTTGTTAAAGGATGGAATATTGCAGATATCGACCGATTAGTAGCCATAGCTGTCGATGCAGGCTTAGACGAGCACCCTGTAAAAAGTATCTTACTCAATAAGCAATTCAAAAATGTTGTTGAGAATGACATCTCAAACGGTCAACGAATGGGGGTTAAAAGTGTTCCTTATTACCGCATCAATAATCGATACGAGATTTCAGGAGCTAACTCAAAAGAGCAGTTCAAACACTACATCCACTCAGTATTAGAAAAAGAATAACTAGATAACATACCTTCTGAAAGAAGCTGTGGGGATGCTGGCTGCATCATTTCAGAATAAATAACAAATTAAGATTATGAATATAAATAAGGAATAGTGAGGATAAAATGATTTTAGTAACTGGTGTAACTGGTCAACTCGGTTTCTCGACGATTAACGAACTGAATAAACATGTGCCTTCAAATGGTATTGCAGCTCTTGCTAGAAGCTACAATGATAAAACGAATGATTTATCGGATAGAGGTATAGACATAAGATTGGGTAGTTACAATGACTATGATTCCCTTGTATCTGCATTTCAAGGCATCGACAAATTGCTTTTTATTTCAAGTGGCGAAGCATTTACCGATTTTACACTGCATGAAAATGTCATCAAAGCCGCGCAAGCAGCCAAGGTAAAACAGGTTATCTACACAAGCACTCAAAGAAGCACCGCTATTGATGAAAATCATTTGTCAGAAGACCTACATGGATGGACTGAATATGCGCTAAAAAAATCTGGGTTAAATTATGTCATTTTACGTAACGCTCCATACATGGAGTCTATCCCTCAAATCTTAGGTCAAGACGTTTTAGAGAGTGGGTATCATGCGCCTGTTGGAGAAGGTAAAATCTCGTTTGCAACACGCGACGATATGGCTTTAGCAACTTCCAATATCCTATGTTCTGAGGGCCATGATTTCAAAACCTACGATTTGGGTGGGATTGAATCAGTTAGTTTTGTAGAGATTATTAATGAGTTAAGAAAAGTAACAGGGAAAGACATTCCTTTCTCTTCCCCTGCAACCGATGATTACATAAAGAGCTTAAAGGATGCTTCTGTTCCAGATGTTGCAATACAAGCATTGGTGGGATTTGCGAGCCAAGTGAAGTCTGGGTATTTCGATAAACCATCTAATGACTTAGCTGGCTTGTTAGATCTTAATCCTGTTTCAGTAAGTGAATTTCTGAAGCAAACATTCGCAGCTTAATAGAGTTTAGGTTTATACCCTTACCCTGTTTGAGATTCAGTTAATAAAAACACAGAACCTGAATGGGGTAAGCTTGATGAAATGGCTAAGAACATTAGCACCAATACTTAAAGTAATCCGTAAAAAGCTAATTTAGCAAAACCGATAACTCGCAAATGTCCAAAAACGAGTTTATCCGACAGCCTGCTTCTCGCTCATGTACGCCTGTCAGGTTTGATTAATTCCTTTTAATCAAACCTGACAGATAGAATTAAGATGTATTTACTTTAATGTGTTAATACCAAGCGATTTAGTGTAATTTATTGACCCGTTAAACGCTTAGCAAATGAAATAGCGTAGGCTGTTGAGCGTAATTTAAGTACTTTGTCATCACTTGGCATAAAGCCCTCAGACAATAGATTTGGGTCATAATTTGTGAGGTCGCAACCTGATTCGCCCGTAGATTCTATCGTAAGCTTTCCTAAATTAATTGTTGTGCGATCAGCGGGCCAACGAACTGAAGGATCAGTTAATGTATCACCCTGCTCGGCTAACTCTGCTTGAAAACGATAATGAACCTTGCTTTTCGCTAAATCCTTTTCAAGTCGCTTAGCCAGAAATGACTTGGGTAATGTTTTCATTTCCTCTTCTGTTAGCACTTGTTCTGGCTCTTCTGGCACCATAGTCCATCTAAAGGCATGCTTAGCGCCCTTTTCATCAACCATGTAAAAGGTATGCACACCAAAATAACGCGAAGACACATACGATGCAGGCGGATTATGGCTTTGTAGCCAATTAAACTGCCCTAAGGTACTCGGGTGTTGTTGCCTGTATGCTTTCACTTTTGCAAAATCGATTTGACCCGTTTTTTCGTCAGGTAACAAAGTGCTTAGCAAACCAAAAAATGCTTCAGGGCTGTTACCTGCAAAAACAGGCGTGGTAAGCCCTGCGATATTGTGCACATCGCCATTTTCTAGCACAAACTGCACCCCCATACCACGTGGTGAACGTGATGTTTCATCAGCGTGAGGGTTACCACCGCCCATAGAAAAACGGATATTCGCTTTAGACGGCGCATTAAATAAAGGGCTGATTGAATACTGTTTTGCGGCTTGATTAGGTGTAAATGTGCCGACAGCGCACACACCTTTGGCGTGACCTTTTCTGATACCTGGCTGCTTACCCGAGAGCTTCTCAAATAAATTTATGAAATCTTGCCCATTTACTGATTGCTCCGCAGAACTTGCTGTGGGTATAACAAGACATACAGCACAAACCAAAGACTTAATTTTTAGCATTTATCCATCCTTTTAACTTAGTTACATCGAGATGACCTAACAAAGCTTATTATGATTTCATTAAAGTTAATAAAAAAAACTCCACCAACAAAAACGCTACAAACATTTAATAAACTTAGAATAATTATTTAACTACCGTATTTTTAAAAGCTGCTAACTTTAAATTTAGGATCCGAAAACTGCTGTGGCGCCCAGCAATTTAAAAATAATCCGTGTTCATAACACGACTATGGCTAGTGCACTTAATCATAAATTTTGTGTCTTGGCCAAAAACAACAAGGACCTAATTATGGTGAAACAACATAAAAAAACCACTGCAAACGCTGATGTAGATATGACCCCCATGCTCGATATTGTGTTTATCTTGCTTATATTTTTTATCGTAACAACCTCGTTTGTTAAAGAGCGCGCTATTGAAGTTAATCGCCCTTTGGCTAAACCAACTCTTGATAACCCGAAAAAACAAGCGCAATTTACTATCACTGAAAATGATAGTATTTACTTTGCAAACCGGCTTATAACACCAGAGCAGATAATCGCTAACCTCTCGTTATTTGCCGCACAATTTGAAATGACAAATGTGCAAGTTACAGCGAGTGAGCAAAGTAGTCACAAAACCTTGGTCACCTTGCTTGATAAAATAAAACAGTATCAAGATGTTCCAATCTCTATAAGCACGTCTTTATAACTAAAAAAGGGCCTAACGGCCCTTTGCAAGTTTATAATAATAAAGGAATCTAAAGAGCGTTTAGAACTTGTACTCTGCACCTATGTAGTAGTATGCACCGTTAAAACCAAATGGTGCTGAACGACGCGAGTAAGTGAATACACCAGGGCTTGACACTATTGTGTTGCCGTTTGCATCAACAATCGTACCCGAGCGGGAATTACCAATGGTGTTCTTATCTGGATAAACATCAAATAGGTTATTAGCACCAATGTTAAACGATAAGTTTTCATCAAAGAAGTAACTCACTTTCACATCCGTTAAGATTTCAGCACCGTATGTTTGACGTCCGCCGTCTTCCACAGTGTACTCACCATAGCGGTTCAGTGATAAGTTTACTGTCCAGTCTTCAAGTCGGTAAAGTGCACTTAAGTTAATGCGATCTTCTGGCTGCCACTCTTCGATGATTGACGTTTCTTGAGCAGAAAACACATCTTCAACAGGAATAGTTTCAAGACCACTGCCTGATGGCGTAAATAAATCAACCACATCTGTTTTGGTGAAGTTAGCAGCAAAGGTGAAATCGAGCGTGCCGCCAAGGCCTTCAGTGTTCCATGTGGCAACTAAATCAACACCTTCTGTTTCTGTGTCCGCACCATTTAAGAAAAACTGACCAGCCCCTGCGCCAGAGCTGACAAGTGCAGCATCAAGTGTATCTGATAAACCTTTGCCTAAACGGTTAGAAATAACGATACGGTCATCAATATCAATCGAATAGTAGTCAATGGTTACGTTGATATTGTCAGTCACGTTATACACAATACCTAAACTACGGTTTTGCGATTTTTCTTCTTTTAGCTTAGGAATACCAATCGATTGCGCGAGTGTACTGTCGTTTCTAAAAGTACCTACTTGTTCAGCCACTAAGCTGCCATCTTCGCCAACAACAAACTGTGTACTTATATTATTAAAGTAAAGCTGTTGCATAGACGGTGCTCTAAAACCTGTACTCAATGCACCGCGTAAAGAAACATCTTCAGTAATCGACCAATTAGCCGCTAGCTTAAAGTTAACAGTGTCGCCAAAGCCTTTGTAGTTATCGTAACGAAGCGCGCCTGAGATAATAACATCATCGATCACGTAAGTTTCAGCATCCGCATAAAATGAAATCACATCACGTGATTCATCCACAGACGACGCAGGATCAGAACCACCAAAGCCTTGTGTACCACTGGCTGCATCTTCACTACCCACACCACCACTAAGGCCTGAATAAATGCTCACACCATCAACGGTGTCGTAATCACGATAAGCATATTCACTGCCCTCTAAGATACGAAATTCATCTGTGCGGATTTCAGCACCCAATGCTAATGAAAAATTATCGTAATCTTTTGTGTAATCAAGATTAAGTGTTTGTAGAGATAATTCTAGGCCATATGCAAACGCTGAACGCGGGATGGTGGCACGAATTTCATCTGCTGATAAACCTTGCTCATAACGAAGTAAGTTCGCGTACGAACCATTAATTGTGTCACTTGTGGTGTAATCAATGCTGTTTTCACCGTAGGTGTAAGATAAATCAATGCTTGAGTCATTATCGAACGACTTTTTAAAACCTACGTTATAAGACACGTCATCAATAACCGTATTAATTTTCGGCAAGAAACCCATTGGAATTGTTGCATCACCGTCTTGTAATACAGGGTTACCAGTCGCATTGGCGTTATGGCGGAAAAATGCCGCTGATTCATTTTCACGGTTTGAATAAGTGATAAAGCCATACAGCTCACCACCAGCAAGTTCATAACCAGTATTAACGGTTAAAGCAAATTGCTGAGAATCAGCATCACCAATTCTAAATGTATCACGCGGTGCTGTTAGTTCGCGTGGGTCACCAGCAAGTAAAGTGCCGTCATCAAGCTCCGTACAACCATAAAATTGACATGAGCCATGAAGGCCAGCACGGTTGGTTGGAGCGCGATCACGGTAGTTAATTGTGGTATTTAAATAACCATCATCACCCAGAGCAAAACCTTTGTTAAAATCAATATTAACGGTTTCGCCATCACCCTCTGAGTATTCACCATAGTTAATGGCTGCTTTACCACCTTCTTCAGCATCTTTTAACACGATATTGATAACACCGGCAATCGCATCTGAACCATATTGCGCGGCTGCACCATCACGTAAAACTTCAATGCGCTTAATTGATGCCGCAGGAATAGCATTCATGTCAGTACCTGCGGTACCACGACCTACTGACGTATTAATATGGATGATACTCGCTTGGTGACGACGCTTACCATTGATAAGTACTAAAGTTTGGTCGGGCCCTAAACCACGTAGTGTTGCCGGACGCAGCGCATCAGTACCATCACTGATAGACGAGCTGGAAAAGTTAAAAGAAGGGGCGATAGCTTGAAGCATACGGCCCACTTCTGTTTGTCCTGTATTTTCAAGTGCCTCCGCACTTAAAATATCAACGGGTACCGGTAAATCCTCAACTGAGCGCCCTGCTACACGACTACCAACAACAGCGATTTTCTCGATATTTTCTTCTGCAGCTTGTTCTGCTGCAAATGCCTGATTATTGCTTGCAAGTAGTAACGGCACGACTGCAGCACTGACCCCTGAAAGGTTTTTCATGTTGTTATCTTTCCTATTGATTTGTTTGAGTTTTATACTCAGTAAACCAGTTTGATCAACAACCGCATCGAGCTTAGTTCCTTGAAGCATGGTCTCAAGTGCATCTAGCTTGGTATAAAAACCAAACACCGACTGTGCTTGATATTGCTTAGCAAGCTCAAAAGAGAAAATAACCGTTTGGTCTGTTTGCTTAGCGAATTCAATCAAGGCTAAATCTGCTCGTTGCGCTTTAATATCAAATTGCAGCATTTGCTTTTCAGCAGCAATGGCTGGTTGCCCCATACATAAGCCGTAGACAGCCATCGACGCTGGAAATAAATGCAATTGTTTACTGCGCAACTTAATCAAACAGTTCAGAAAGAAAAATCCACTATGTAAATTTAACTTTTTTTTATTTAATTTTTTGTGATTAACATTAACAACGTGAAAATCATTTTTTTTCATGAGGGAAATTAGCTTTTACTTTCAAAACTTAAACTAACACGATGCTCGCCTAAGCGTTGATGTTTAACCGCTAAATTAGCGTGTAACGACTCGAGTAATCCTTTTATATCGCCAGCCTTGAAAACGCCCGCAACTTTTAAAGAAGTTAAATCAGGATCAGTCAATTCAAAACGGGTAGCCGTGTAACGACTAACCTCTTGTAGCGCTTCACCCAAAGGCTCACCATTAAAAATAATCATGCCATGCTGCCATGCTAAATCTCGCTGTACATCATCCATCGACAGTTGTTTAACAGGCTCTGTTTTACTGTGTTTTATAAGCGCTTTTTCACCCGAGACAACCACGTTCGCATGGAGTTTTTTTATCGATAGACTCTCGTTTGAAGCATCTTTTAAATGCTCAAAGTCATTTGCATCAACAAGCGTGTGTGGCTCAGCTATCATTACTTTGCCCTCTGTGACTACCAACTCAAGATCTGATGAAGTGTTACGCTGAACATTAAACACGGTGCCAAGAGCAGTAAAAGACTTATCCCCAGCAATGACTGTAAAAGGTCTGCTCGCATCCTTGGCGACATTAAAACGCCCCTCGCCTCGATTCAATATAAGTTGACGACGGTCGCCCGTGTACACCACTTCTAACTTTGTATTGGTGTTAAGCTGAACAATTGTGCTGTCTGGCAAGACATAGGTTGCCTGCTCACCGACTTTGGTTCGATAAATCTTTGTAAATTTCGCATGGTCGTCTTCAGCTGATTGCCAATAACTTGAGTAAATCAGTAAAACACAACCCAGTAACATCACAACTAGAAAACTTGCCGCGGTTGCCAAGCCAAAAACCGCTGGTTGTTTATGCTGAGTTTTTTCAGGAAAAAGGCTACTTAGCTCACTGAGCACACTCATTTCATCCCAAAGTTGAGCGAGTTCAAATAACGCATCTTGATGGGCATTACTTTGTTTTGCCCATTGTTGTAGCTCACGCACTTCTTTATCAGATAAGCCTCTGTCAATTGCACTTACCCAACGACTCGCCTGAGCTTGAATCATATCTTTCGACGAAAAAGGATGAACATTACTCATTTATTCACCTCTTTGGCGGTTACATCAGTGGTATTTAATTGATTTAGTTGCTGAGTGTCATGTGCTTTCATAGCATGCAATGCATGCAGGAGCCCTTTGGCGATATGCTTTTCAACTGTACTTTCGCTCAACTTCATTTTAATTGCGATTTCCTTTTGGCTTAGACCATAGACCTTTTTTAAAATAAAACACTTTTTAACTTGAGGGCTCAATTCGTTAGTCACGCGGCAAAAAAATAAAAAACGCTCTTTCGAGGTGACTTCATCTTCAAGTGCCATTGAGCGCATCTGATTGGTGACTTGTTGATGCTCATCAAGGGACTCTTTGTATTTATTATCCCATTTCGCAACGTGATTTAATGCCAAGTGCTTAGCAGTTTTAAGCATATAACTGTGGGTATATTCAATATTTTGCTTAAGATCAGCCTCGTAACTTTTAATAAACGTTTCTTGAATTATATCTTCAACGTCATCAGGGCTGACAATACGTGCAACAAATCGTCTGAGTTTGCTTGATATATCAGTAAATGCGGTAATAATTCCTGTCTGTTCCGTCATCCGTAACTCGCACTTGTTATTTTATAGCTAAGGTTACGAGATTTCATTTTAATTACAAGATAATTTGTTAATTTTCTGTTCCTCAAGTAAATAAAGTTTTCATGAAATTATAAAAAATCTCTGTTTTTCGGGTGACTAAACTGTTTTGAGGCTTTAAAAACCAAACTGGCGCATCTGCATCAGCGAGACAATTGGGTAATATTTCAATTAGCTCACCTTTACTAAGTTCATCCTGAATGGCTATACGCGATTTAATAGCAATACCATGCCCTGCAATTGCTGCTTGAGTCATGTTATCTGAGTTTGAAATAGTAAACCGAGTACGCGCATTGTGGTGAATAACTTGATTATTTTCGATGAGCTTAAGCTGACGCTGCCACGGTAAACATACCCAATAATGATCAACTAAATCATCCACAGACTTCGGCATGCCATATTTTTCAAGATAACTTGGTGCGGCACACAGAATACGGGAATTAACAGCAAGTTTTCGAGATAATAAATTAGAGTCAACTAACTGTCCTACCCTAATCGCCACATCTTGTGCGTCATCCACTACATTCACAAAATGATCTGTGATCATAAAATCTAATTTTAAATCAGGGTATTGTTGCTCAAACTGATTAAGCCTTGGCATCACAAATTTAGAAAAGACCCATGGCGGCATGGTGACACGCAATAACCCTGATATTGCCGAGCCTCTTGCACCTATTTGATGTTCAGCATCATACAACGCTTCCAAAATTGCACTTGCGCGTTGGTAAAAGACGTCTCCTGCCGGTGATAACCTTATTCGCCGACTGTCTCGAAAGATAAGCACGGTAGAAAGTGCCTTTTCGAGCTTACTTAAACGATGGCTCACTGTTGCTGGCGATAAGCCTTGTGCTTTTGCTGCCGCCACGACCCCTTGGTTCTCAACAACCGCTATAAATGTTTCTAAATCGGATAGGCTATACATACTTTCAGTTCAATATTTTCGAATTTAGCTTTCACTTTTGCCTAGTATATATAAAAAAATAAAACACTATACTGCATTTTTTATCCTAATGGTCTGGAGCCACACTATGTCTTTAAAAAGCCAAATTGACGCATTCGAAGTACAGAAAAAAGCAAATGTTCCAAGCGATATCCTAAACTTAATGGACATTACCACCGAGAAACTGATCGCTGAGCAGTTAAATCAACATGCATTACCAGTAGGCGCCGTATTTCCTGACTTTAGCTTGCCAAATAGTCATGGTGAAACCGTGACACTCTCGCAGTTATTAGACAAAGGACCTCTGGTGCTTAGTTTTTACCGTGGCGGTTGGTGCCCATACTGTAACTTAGAATTACGTGCGCTAAATGCACTAAAGGACGAGTTTGCTAAACACCATGTTCAACTAGTAGCAGTTTCACCACAGTTACCTGATCACTCGTTATCAACTGAACAACAGAATGAATTAGCCTTTACGGTCTTATCAGATGTTGAAAATACACTAGCAAAAGCATGTGGATTAGTGTTCACATTAGATGAGCGCTTAATTCCAGTATATAAAGAGCTGGGCTTAGATATTCCTACTGCAAATGGGGATAACAGTTATGAGCTTCCTCTGCCTGCAACCTACGTTATTGATAAAGACCGTACTGTTCAATATGCATTTGCTAAAGAAGACTATACTCTGCGTGCAGAGCCAAGTGATGTTTTAAATGTGGCAAAAGGGTTGCAGAATGCGTAATGTCAGTCTATCAACTAAATTATTATGTGCTTGTATATTAATGTTTAGCACCTTTATTGGGAGTGCAGCTGTGGCAAAAAGTCAACCTCTTAAAACCCCAAAAGTAATTGTATTTGATGTTAACGAAACCTTACTAGACCTTGAACAAATGAGGCATTCTGTCGGAGAAGCACTTAACGGACAAACACAATTATTGCCTCTTTGGTTTTCGACCATGTTACATCACTCATTAGTTAGCACCGTGACGAATGAGTACCATGATTTTGGTGAAATTGGTGTCGCAGCACTAATGATGGTGGCAAGTAACCATCAAATTAATATTACTAAAGAGCAAGCAAAACTAGCGATTGTACCACCGCTTTTATCTCTTCCAGCACACCCAGATGTAAAGCACGGACTTGCTCAGCTTAATGATAAAGGCTTTAAGTTAGTAAGCTTTACTAACTCATCAAATAAAGGAGTTACAGCGCAATTTAAACACGCTGAGTTGACGAGCTTTTTTAGCGACCGATACAGTGTTGAAGATATCAAAGTATACAAGCCCGATCTTCGCTCGTATCAGTGGCTACTTAAACAACTTGATGTAGCACCAGATGAGGCGCTGATGGTGGCCGCCCACGGTTGGGATGTCGCCGGTGCAAAAGCCGCAGGTATGCAAACTGCCTTTGTTGCAAGACCAGGTAAAGCGCTGTATCCACTAGCGACAAAACCTGACTACATTGTTAATGATATAAAAGAGCTCGCTTTGCTACTTAATCGTTAATATAAGCCTATGAAGGCTACACACAGTAGTCTTCATACTTTTTGTTGTTCGCTTCGCACACAACCCAGTAATTTTAATGTATAGAGCATTCATTATTTAGTCTAAAAAACAAACCAAAAAGTAAACTAAATGGTGTACCTTTAAAAGTTTTAGGTATACACTGATTGCGCTTAATCCTAGCATGGTTCGCCTTTTCATGACTTGTGGGCTATCGACTATGCTTACTATACTTAACAATTGGACTGTGGAGTAAACATGCGTCTGTCTTTCGCACCTGCCAAATTATCATTATCTTTACTATTTTTGATCGCTGCACCACTTGTATTGCAAGGCTGTTCCGAAGCCCCTAAAAAACAAGAGCAAATGCATCCTGCTGCTGTTGCTACAATGACCATAAAAACAGAAGATGCACCATTCACGATTGAATTACCAGCAACCCTATCAGGCTCTAAAGAAGTTGAAGTTCGAGCGCGAGTAGCGGGTATTTTAGAATCGCGTAACTTTGAAGAGGGCCAGCGTGTTGAACAAGGTCAATCACTATTTACTATTGATCTTGAACCATACCAGCTTGCTGTTGATCGTGCCCAGGCGGCTCTTGATGGTGCTAAGGCATCACTGGTACAAACTGAACGAGACGTTAAACGTTTAGGAAAACTGCGTGCAGAGAAGTCAGTTTCACAACGCGATTATGATAACGCGAGCTCAGCTAATGATATTGCCAAAACAAACCTTGCAGCGGCCAAGGTTGCGCTAAAAGAAGCACAATTAAATCTTGAATATGCCCAAGTAAAAGCACCTGTTGCGGGTGTGATGGGACGTGAATTTGTTTCTGAAGGTACGTTTGTTTCAGGCCCCGACGTTTTACTCACGCAAATGACCCAGTTTGACCCTATACGTATTCGGTTTGGCTTATCAGAGCGCGAACAACTACAAATGCGTCAAGATGTTAAAAATGGCTCACTAACTTTACCAGAGCAAGGCCATTGGAGAACGCAAATAAAACTTCAAGATGGTTCTTTATACGCTAAAACTGGCGAAGTGAACTTCTCTGATGTACGAATTAATCCGAACACCGGTACCAGCGAGTTTCAAGCTGTGATCCCAAACCCTGATTTTCAGTTACGACCTGGCCAATTTGTCCGAATTGAGCTAACTGGCGCGGTACGCAAAAATGCCATCATCGTACCACAGCGCGCCGTACTCGATAACGGCACAGGCAAGTTTGTTTATGTTGTGAGTAAAAATGAACAAGGTATGGATGTAGCACTACCTGCGCCTGTTGAAGTGGGTGAATGGATTAAAAAACCAAACAATGAGCAATTCCAAAATTTTTGGTTAATTCGCAGTGGTTTAAAAGAAGGTGACCAAGTTATTGTTGATGGCATGGCACGTATTTTCTTCCCAGGTATGCCAGTCAATGTTGGCAAACCAGCCGCTAACTCAAGCCACGCAGAATAAGCACAGGGAGTCTTATGTTTTCTCGTTATTTTATAGACAGACCGATTTTCGCGTTTGTTATATCGATTGTTATTGTGCTTGCGGGCCTTGCTGCGATGCGCAGCTTACCTATTGCTCAGTACCCTGAAATAGCGCCTCCTGTAGTGCAAGTGACAGCTTCCTATCCAGGTGCATCTGCCGAGGTACTCGAACAAACAGTGGCAGCGCCGATCGAAAATGCAATAACTGGTGTTGAGGGCATGATGTATATGTCGTCTACATCAACTAGCTCGGGTTCGACCACAATTGAAGTAACATTTGAAATTGGCACTGATGTCGATCAGGCCGCTGTCAATGTTAATAACCGTGTTAAGCAGGTTGAAGCACGCTTACCAGAAGAAACACGCCGCCAAGGTGTGGTGGTACAAAAAGGCTCTTCTAGCTTTTTACAGGTGCACGCTTTTTATTCACCTGATGGTTCTCGCTCAAGTTTGTGGACATCAAACTATGTCACTATGAATGTGCTGGATCGTATTAAACGTATTCCAGGCACTACTAGTGTGCAAATATTTGGTGCGAAAGATTACGCAATGCGTATTTGGTTACGTCCAGATGTTATGAGCCAGCTCGGTGTCACTGTTGAAGAAATTTCAGCCGCCATTCGTGTGCAAAACTCACAATACGCTGCTGGTAAAATTGGTGCGACACCAACGTCTAAATCTCCTCAGGAACTGGTTTACAGTGTTACCGCACAAGGGCGTTTGTCAGAGCCTGAGCAATTTGAAAATATTATTATTCGCTCAAATCTTGATGGCAGTAGCTTAAGATTAAAAGACGTAGCACGCATTGAGCTGGGTTCAAAAGACTATAACTTTAAAGGCACAATAAACGGTAAAGAAGCGGTACTGTTGGGTATCTTCTTACAACCTGGCGCCAATGCCCTAGATGTAGCTGAAGAAGTAAACAGTGTTATCGAAGAAATGAAAAGTCAGTTCCCTATCGGGCTTGCTCATTTAACCTCATATGACACAACTCGCTTTGTGGAAGTGTCGATTCGTGAAGTAGTAAAAACACTGCTTGAGGCCATGGTATTGGTATTCTTAGTCGTGTATTTATTCTTACAAAACTGGCGCGCGACCTTAATACCTACTCTTGCAGTGCCAGTATCACTACTGGGCACATTTGCCGGCATGTATATGCTAGGTTACTCAATTAACTCGTTAACCTTATTCGGCATGGTGCTGTCGATTGGTATTGTTGTTGATGATGCTATCGTGGTGCTTGAAAACGTTGAGCGTATCATGCACGAAGAAGGACTAGGGGCAAGAGACGCCGCGGTTAAGGCGATGGGTGAAGTTAGCGGTCCAGTGGTAGCGATTGTACTAGTACTGTGTTCAGTGTTTGTGCCTATCGCATTTTTAGGTGGCTTAACTGGTGAATTATTCCGCCAATTCGCAATTACCATTTCGATTGCTGTAAGTTTATCGGGTGTGGTCGCCTTAACAATGACGCCTGCTCTTTGTGTGCTTATTTTAAAACAAGAACACAAGCAAACAGCCCGTTTCTTCTTATGGTTTAATGCTACTTTTACAAAAATCACAGGGCGATATGTTGGTGCCGTTGGCTTTATGATTCGACGCGGTTTACTCGGTTTAATTCTTATGACGGGGATGATTGTTGCAACTATTGGCCTTTGGCAAAATACGCCTGGTTCATTAGTGCCTGATGAAGACCAAGGTTATTACATCTCTGCGATTTTCTTACCTGACGGGTCATCACTTGAGCGCACCGAACAAGTCACGCAACAAGTTGTAAAAGCAGTACAGTCAAACCCAGCTAACGAGAACGTGGTGGCCTTTACAGGTTTTGACTTTATTGGTGGTGGTTATAAAAATAGTGCTGCCACTTTATTCGTGACACAAAAGCATTGGGATGAACGTGAAGTTGATACCAAAGCATTGGTGCAAGAACTATTTATGAAAACAGCAGGTATTAAGGAAGCGCTGGTGCTTGCCTTTAACCCTCCGGCTATTTTTGGTTTAGGTAATACCGGTGGTTTTGAGTTTTACATTCAAAACAAAGGTGATAGTGACCCTGATAAGCTACAGCAAGCCATGCAGTTAATGACAGCCGAAGCGCAAAAGAGCCCTATCATCAGTGGTCTGCAAACACTCTGGCGACCAGATGCCCCACAATTAAAAGTGGATATTGATCGTGAGCAAGCGCGTGCTATGGGTGTTGAGATAGATGCTGCATTTAATGCCCTAGCGGGTAACTTAGGTACTTATTACGTTAACGACTTCAATAAATTTGGTCGCGCATGGCAAGTACTAATGTCTGCTGAACCTGAGTTTAGAATGAAGCCTGATGACATTGGCCGTATCTATGTTAAAAACAACCAAGGTACTATGGTACCGCTTTCAGCCTTTACCACCATTGAGTATAGTCGTGGTCCAGAAAACCTTAACCGCTATAACAACTTACCAGCTGTTAAACTGATGGGTAATGCAGCGCCAGGCTATAGTTCAGGTCAAGCCATTGCTGAGGTTGAACGAATTGCACAAGCCGTGTTGCCCCCTAATATGACCTACGAATGGACAGGCTCTGCATTCCAAGAAAAACGCAGTTCGGGCACCACAGGAATTGCCTTAGGCCTTGCTGTGATCATGGTATTTTTGATTTTAGCAGCGCTGTATGAACGTTGGTCATTACCATTTTCAGTTATGCTTGCCCTGCCATTTGGTACCTTTGGTGCGCTTATAGCAGTTTGGGTTGTTGGCATGACAAACGATGTGTACTTCCAAATTGGTCTGGTAACACTACTTGGTCTTGCCAGTAAAAACGCGATTCTTATCGTTGAATACGCCTTGATGAAACATCAACAAGGCTGGAGCGCAAGTACTGCTGCACTTGAGGCTGCACGTTTACGTTTTAGACCAATCATTATGACTTCGCTTGCATTCATTTTAGGCGTAGTGCCTTTAGTGCTGAGCTCTGGTGCAGGTGCAGGTGCCCGTCATAGTGTTGGTACCGGTGTAATGGGCGGTATGATGGCCGCAACATTCCTTGCAGTATTCTTTGTACCGCTGTTCTTTTATTGGTTAACAGCGCGTAAATTAACTGAAAAACGCTCAAGACAAGAGCTTGCTGATGAGATAGCAGAACATCATCAACAAGAACATGTCAAAACCCAAGAGGGTAACCTGTAAAAAATGAAGGGCAAACAATGAGTTTGCCCTTTTTTTTGATTATTTGATTACTAGCAATTTACAGCTTCCAACGCTAGTATTAAGGAAAGATGTGTGGAGTACAGCATGAATAATCAAAAATTAGCCGAATTTGAACAGTTTTTTCAAATCAACGAGAGCAACCGTGTCAATTTATATGCCGTTGAACCAAGTGCTGTGCCAAAAACCAATGCTGAACTTGAAGCGGATATCCCTGCCCTGTTTAAACTTGCCAACGAAGTAAACGAACTTGAACAAACAAGCTTACGACCACTGCGTAATCTAGGTGATGTTGCACAAGAACTGGCAGTCTTTTTACAAGCGCAATCTCGCAAAATCGATTTAATTATGAGTCACATCTTAGCCTCAGAACAGCCTGAAGATAACGCTAACTATTGCGATAGTTATGGCGGTGGTGGTGTAAAACTTACCTCAGCTGATGTGTATGAATTAGGGCAAACATTTCGCACTAAGCTATTCTTACAACACGAAGCATCTGCCATTTATTGCTATACCGAATTAGTGGCTATTGAAAAATGCGATGATGATAAATACCAATATACTTTATTGTTTACTGCCATTCGTGATGCTGACCAAGATTTAGTCGTAAGAGCGGCCTTGCACGCACAAACACGCCAACTTAAAAAACGTCAGCAAGAAAACAATCAGCAAGACAGTTAAAAATCACGCTTTATCGCGCACAAAAAGCTGACATCTATGGCTAAAATGCTAAACTAGCCCCACCTTAGTTTGTTTAATACCTTCATGAAATTTAGACTTTTACCTGAATGGGCTGAGCAAGATGCCGTTATGCTCACTTGGCCTCACCAAGACACAGATTGGGCAGCAAATTTAACAGCTGTTGAGCCTGTGTATGTAGCACTTTGCCAAGCAATAAGCCAACAACAAGATGTTGTTATTGTGGCTCATGATAATGCGCTTAAAGCACATATTGAGACATTACTTGAAAACGCAGTAGTTGATGCTAAACGCATTCACTTTGTGGTGACACCGTGTAACGATACTTGGGCACGCGACCATGGTCCATTAACCTGTGCGAATATTGATGACGCAACAGAATTAAAAGTAATGGATTTTATTTTTAATGGTTGGGGCAATAAATTTGCAAGTGAACTTGATAATCAAATTAATCAAGTACTTGTAAAGCAAGTCGCTAATCCTAAAAATGGTTATCAGCAAAGTGAACTGGTTCTTGAAGGCGGTGGCGTTGAAATCAACGAACACGGTGTGCTACTCACAACGAGCGAGTGCTTGTTAAACCCAAATCGTAACCCAGAACTTACAAAAGCAGATATAGAAAAAACGCTGGTTGAGCAACTAGGCGCTACGTCGTTTCTTTGGGTTGATCACGGTTACCTTGCGGGTGATGATACCGACAGCCATATTGATACGCTGGTACGTTTTGCTCCAAACAACACCCTCGTTTATGTACAGTGTGATGATAAAGATGATGAGCACTTTGCAGCCCTTGATGCAATGGAAAAGCAACTGCAATCATTTAAAACAGCTGAGGGTGAAAACTACTCACTGATTGCCTTACCTTGGCCAAAAGCAGTGTTCAATGAAGATGGTGACAGACTACCTGCCACATACGCTAATTATTTAATTATCAATAAAACCGTTTTAGTACCAATTTATGGTGATGAAAACGACCAACTTGCGCTTGGTCAGGTTGCCAATGCATACCCAGATCACACTGTGGTGGGTATTAATTGTGTGCCAATTATTCACCAATTTGGCAGCTTACACTGTATTACAATGCAATTACCGCGCGGCTTTTTAGCAGGAACAAACAATGACTAAACCAACGCATTTAAAGGTTGCTCTTGTTCAGCAATCAAACACCGATAATGCTGAAGACAATATGGCTAAATCAATTGCTGGTATTCGTGATGCAGCAAGCCAAGGCGCTAAGCTTATTGTTCTTCAAGAGCTACACCGCAGTTTATATTTTTGCCAAACCGAAGATGTAGACGTTTTTGATTTAGCAGAAACCATTCCGGGTCCAAGCACAGATACCTTAGGCGCACTTGCCAAAGAACTCAATGTGGTGATCGTGTCATCATTATTCGAAAAGCGTGCTACAGGACTTTATCACAATACTGCAGTGGTGCTTGAAACTGACGGCAGCATTGCCGGTAAATACCGTAAAATGCATATCCCTGATGACCCTGGTTTTTACGAGAAGTTTTACTTCACACCGGGTGATTTAGGTTTCGAGCCTATTCAAACCTCTGTCGGTAAATTAGGCGTATTAGTGTGTTGGGATCAGTGGTTCCCAGAAGCTGCACGCTTAATGGCAATGGCCGGTGCTGAAATTTTAATTTACCCAACAGCCATTGGCTGGGACCCGCGTGATGAAAAAGATGAGCAAACACGTCAAAAAGACGCCTGGGTTATTTCACAACGCGCTCATGCAGTTGCCAATGGCGTGCCGGTGATCAGCTGTAACCGTGTTGGTCACGAAAGTGATCCAAGCGCTCAAAGCGAAGGTATTCAGTTCTGGGGTAACTCGTTTATCGCAGGCCCTCAAGGTGAAATCTTAGCCGAAGCGAACAACAGCGATGAGCAATTATTAGTTGTTGAATTAGACCAAGCACGTAGTGAAAACATTCGTCGAATTTGGCCTTACCTTCGTGATCGTCGTATCGATCACTATCAGGACTTAACCAAGATTTATCGAGACTAAGCAGTAAAAACAGTTTAAAGGAGTAGTAAATGGCGTTTGCGCAATGGGCAGCATTGCCTTGGGTAAAATCTGAAAAAGATAAAATTCAATGGGGACAACTTACCGGTAGCGGACTTAGCATCGCCATCGCAGAAGGTGTAAAACAACACAACGAGCTGGTTGTGATTGTCACCCCAGACACACCAAGCGCCCTACGCCTTGAAACTGAACTCGAATTTCTATTGCCTGAAAACCCAGTCATGGTCTTCCCTGACTGGGAAACACTCCCATACGATCATTTTTCGCCCCATCAAGATATTATTTCTGCGCGCTTAGCCACGTTAAATACCTTAAAAAAAGAACAACAAAGCGTATTAATTGTGCCTGTATCGACCTTGATGCTACGTACTGCCCCTGCTTCGTTTATTTATGGTTCAACCCTTAACTTTAAAGTGGGTGATACCTTAGATACTCACACACTGCGTGAAAACTTAGAACAAGCGGGCTATTTACATGTACAACAAGTGATGGAGCACGGTGAATACGCTATCCGTGGCTCTATCGTTGATTTATACCCTATGGGTAGCCCTCACCCATTTCGTTTAGACTTTTTTGATGATGAGCTAGACAGCATTCGTTTGTTTGATGTTGAAAGCCAGCGCTCAGATGAAAAAGTCGACAAAATTGAGTTACTGCCCGCTCACGAGTTTCCAACTAACGACTCAGACATTGAGCGTTTTCGTATCAATTATCGTGAACAATTTGGCGCAAGCTCTGAGCAAGACTCCATTTATATGCAGGTGACTAAAGGAACCTGGCCTGCGGGTATCGAATATTACATGCCACTGTTTTTTGATGAACTGGCAACCATCTTCGATTACTTACCAAGCAATACAACCTTTATGCATTTTGGCGATATTGAGCATGCTGCTGATCAGTTTTGGCATGATGTGAATGTACGCTATGAAAACCGCCGTGTTGATCCGCTCAGACCTTTACTTGAACCTGTAAAGCTGTATCAAAGCGTTAATGAACTATTTGGTGAGTTTGGTAAATACGCACGTATTCGTTTATCGCAAGCTAAGTTAGGCACCAAAGCGGGTCACACAAACCTTGCTAGCAAAGAGCTGCCGAATGTGCGTATTGATCATAAGTTACATGAACCGTACCAAGGTTTAATTGACTATGTTGCCAGCGAGAAAAAACAAAAAGGCCGCGTGCTGCTCTCGGTTGAATCGGATGGCCGCCGTGAATCATTACTCACCTTATTAAAACCAAGTGGTTTAAAGCTCAAAGAATTTGAATCGTTTAGCGATTTTACCAATAGCTCGAGTGATGTTGGCCTTATTGTTTCACCGCTTGAACAAAGTGTGGTGTTAGACGGTAAGCCGCGTTTAACCATTATCACAGAGCAAGAATTATTAGGCATTAAGGTCTCACAACGTCGCCGTCGTAAACATAAGTATGAAGCCAGCCAAGATGCGCTTATTCGTAACCTTGCTGAACTACGCGAAGGCCAGCCAATTGTGCATCTTGATCATGGTGTAGGCCGCTATCAAGGCCTTGAAACAATCGATGCTGCCGGTGTGATCACTGAATTTGTTACGATCATCTACGCCAACGAGGCAAAATTATACGTGCCCGTTTCTGCGTTACATATGCTTAGCCGCTACTCAGGTGGTGAAGAGGCCTCTGCCCCGCTCCATAAATTGGGCTCTGATGCATGGGAAAAAGCAAAAAAACGTGCCGCTGAAAAAGTCCGTGATGTGGCTGCTGAGCTATTAGATATTTACGCTAAACGCCAAGCAAAGCCTGGCAATAAATTTAAGCTTGATGGCAGCGCTTATCGTCAGTTTAGCGATAGCTTCCCATTTGAAGAAACTGACGATCAACGCAACGCCATTGAGTCTGTGCTCGGTGATATGCAAAGCAAGCAAGCGATGGACCGTTTAGTATGTGGTGACGTTGGCTTTGGTAAAACCGAAGTGGCAATGCGCGCAGCCTTTGTAGCCGTGAATGATAACAAGCAAGTTGCGGTACTTGTACCCACCACACTGCTTGCACAGCAGCATTATGAAAACTTTAAAGACCGCTTTGCCGATTTACCAATCGAGGTTGGCGTTTTATCGCGCTTTAACTCAACCAAAGAGCAAAAAGATACCCTAGATAAAATGGCCGAGGGTAAATTAGATATCGTCATTGGTACTCACAAGCTTATTCAACAAGATATTCAATTTAAAGATTTGGGCTTACTGATTGTTGATGAAGAGCACCGTTTTGGGGTGCGTCAAAAAGAAAAAATCAAAGCATTACGTGCCGATGTCGATATTTTAACGCTCACTGCGACCCCTATCCCACGTACGTTGAACATGGCAATGAGTGGTATGCGTGACTTATCAATCATTGCCACACCGCCAGCGAAACGTTTAGCGGTTAAAACCTTTGTTAGACAAAGAGATGCTGAACTTATTCGCGAAGCGATTCTGCGTGAGATTAAACGCGGTGGTCAGGTGTATTTCTTACACAACAATGTTGAAACGATCGACCGAGTTGCAGAAGAAATCACTGAATGGGTACCCGAAGCCAGCGTAACAACCGCACATGGTCAAATGCGAGAGCGCGAGCTTGAGCAAATTATGAGTGATTTTTATCACCAAAAATATAACGTGATTGTGTGTACCACGATTATTGAAACCGGTATCGATGTACCGACTGCCAACACCATTATTATGGATAGAGCGGATAAACTCGGTCTTGCACAGCTGCATCAGTTGCGTGGTCGTGTTGGCCGCAGCCACCACCAAGCGTATGCCTACCTACTGACTGGCAACCCCAAATCGTTAACTAAAGATGCCGTTAAGCGCCTAGAAGCAATTGAATCACTGGAAGACCTAGGAGCAGGTTTTGCCCTAGCAACGCACGATTTAGAAATTCGTGGTGCCGGTGAGCTGCTTGGTGATGACCAATCAGGTCAAATGCAAACCATTGGCTTTAGTTTGTATATGGAAATGCTTGAACAGGCGGTTAACTCCCTCAAAGAAGGGAAAGAGCCAACCCTTGAGAACTTGCTCGGTCAGCAAACTGAAGTTGACTTAAAGCTGCCTGCGTTATTACCTGATGATTATATTCATGATGTAAATGCGCGTTTAGGTATCTATAAACGTATTGCAAGCTGTGCTAACCTCAATGATATGGACGAGTTACAGGTCGAGCTGATTGACCGTTTTGGTCTGCTGCCTGACGCCACGAAAAACTTATTCAGCCTGCAGCAATTAAAACTACAAGCAAGTCATATTGGCATTAAGAAGATTGAAGCAAACCCGAAAGGCGGTTATTTTGAGTTTAGCCAACATACAAAGGTTAACCCTAGCTTCATTATAGGTTTGATACAAAGTGCACCGCAGGTGTACAAAATGGATGGCGCAAACAAACTGCGCTTTGCTATTAGCGAGGCAAACCCTCGTGAACGCTTAAAAATGGTCACTGCAATGATTGCAGATTTCGAAAAAAAGGTTAGCCATTAATGTTGTTTAGAAATAGTTTTATTTTGCTTTGCTGCTTATTTACGAGCTCAGCCTTTGCAACTCGCTGGTTCGAAATTGAAGTTCTTATTTATAAACAGCGCCCTGCCCCTTACTTACAAGAAGATTTCAGTTTAAAACACGATGAAATCAATGCAAAAAACAAACTGGACTTGCTCACGCCAGCCCTTGAAGAACAAGCAAGGCAAGCCTGTATAGAGGGTGACAGTCGTTTTAAATCAAACTCATTTACAGACAGTCTAGTTAGCAACTCACCACACTCTAACGTGTGTGATGATAGTGTTGACTTTTTATCTAGCTATACGCAATTACCTGTTACACCCTCAGTTAAGTCTCGTGAAGATACTAATGAAATATATCTTATCGCTTCATCAGATTTACAATTTACTGAACAAAAAAACCAGCTGGATAGAAAAGGGTTGACCCCTATTTTACATACCGGTTGGCGTTTCCCTGAAATGAGCCAATCAAGAGCGCCCAGTATGCGCCTATTTGCTGGGGAGCATTTACAAGCTGAACAATCAACTACTCCAAATGTTGATAACGACTTTATAAGCTTGGTCTCACCTACACAGCAATATATACCTGACACAATACAAAGTGCTCCTAAGTGGGAGTTAGATGGTTTAATGAAAATCTATGTACGCCATTACCTTTTCATTAATGCCGACTTTGATATTAGCAAACGTTTAGAGACTGGTGACTACGAGAAAGCTCGCTTCTCACAATTTAAACGTGTGATAAGTAATGAAATACACTATTTCGATCATCCTAGAATGGGGATGATTGTACAAATACGACGCTACAACCATTAATGGAAATGACTATGAAAAAATATATGGTAATTGCTGCAACAGCGCTTGCATTAGCTGGCTGTTCAAAAGTAAGTTTAGAAAATTACGAAAAGATCAAAATCGGTATGGATAAGACAGAAGTAGAAGCCATTTTAGGCTCTGCTGATAAGTGTGAAGAAAAAACACTACACACTAACTGTATTTGGGGTAACAAAGATAAGAATATCGAAATAACTCTCGTTTCTGACAAAGTTTCGCTATATAGCAAAACAGGTTTAGACGCTAAATAACTTCCTCGTAGGGTGGCTCAAGCTACCCTACTCCTTTTCTTCAAGTTGGCTGTAAATTTGTTCTATATTCACTATTTTGCTGCGATTTAACGTGATTTTATAGCGTTGATACAACGTTTCTTGCCCACTTTCACTGAACACAAGCACCAAATTCAATTGATACCGCCTTTCAACAGACTGTTTTGATATTTTATTACTCTCTAAATGATACAGCTTTCCTTCACCACGTTTTAAGTAACGAGCAAACGGCGCTAAACTAAAGTTAATTGTTTGCTGTAAGCTATCATAACCAGGTAAGAATTTTTTCGCATTAACTTGCGTTTCACTGGCAAAATGTAACCACTGTGCAGCCTGCTTATTTTGGTGGCGACGTTTTGAAAAGATTTTCCTTACCTTAAGAGGAATACGCTTAAAAGAGGTATACTCAAGCCAAATATACTGACTGGCAATTTTATCCTTTGTAATACTATTTCTAAACTGAAAACGCCATTTTGGACGTCCTCTAACAATAGCGCGCCAAATAACCCGCGTGATATCTTCTTTAAATATCTCACGTAGGCCATAAATAGCCCCTAATATCAAAATCAGTGTGGCTGTGACTTCAGTAAAGTTAGAACGCGCATTAAGCACAACAAGCATCACAAAAGCCATGATAACTGCTGTGACTGTGCCTTTAACCATACGCTTAAGGTAACTATTCAAGTAACGCGTATGTCGGCTTAGAATGACGCCATGCTCAATTAAGCGCTGCAATAATCGCATTTTATTAGTAATGCGATTGGCATCTTCTATGGTTGATTGCGAATTATATTCTTGCTCTTCTCTGTAATTATTTTCCGCTTTACAAAATTGCAGTAAATCGCCTCGCTCTTTTGCATAGTCACTACTTCGCGGCCCCTCGTCTAATAGCTTTAAAAATGATTGTTCTACGTGCCAACTTAAATAATTATCCGCGTTCTTATAAAATGGTAAAAGCTTTTCATCATCTGGGGTATAGCGTCTTAACTTTTTCAGAAGACCTTGAGTTTGTTCACATAGCTCTATTGCTGCGGGGTAAAATAATTCTGCTTCTTTATATTGCAAGGTGTCTTTCACATCGGCATTCAATGCAAGCCTTACTTGGTAGCAATACAAGTTTAAGTTTTGGCGATAATCTTGCTGCTCACCTTTATTTTTACTGACAAAGCGACTGCGTACTAAAGGTAAGTGAATGTTGTTAGCGTTATAAGCTAAGTGCGATTTAAAATGGTTATTAAAATAGGATTCTTCACTGAGTGTTTGCGGGTTCACACTCATTTCATTGGGAATAGAGAAATACAGGTCGAGACGCTGCTCTGAACGTGGGTTAAGCTCAGGCTCAATAATAAAAGATAAGTTTTCGTCTTGTTTAAGCAATATCACCTCGTTTGTTAAAAATACCTTTATAGTTTACGCGTTGATAGACTTTCAGACAATAAAAAAGGCCCAGTAAAAACTGGGCCTTAGTATTCATTTCAAGCTAGATTAGAACTTAACGTTAATACCAGCGTGGAAACGACGACCTAGTACATCATATGTGTACGGGTCAGTGTTTGAGTCATTGTTACCTGAGTAGTAAGGTGGCTCTTTATCAAACATGTTGTTAACACCTGCAGATAAAGTCACACGGTCAGATACAATGTATGAACCGCTGATGTCATGATAAACTACAGATGGTGTTGTAGGCGCTAAACAGCTTGAATCATCGATACATAAGTAGCTATCCATACCAGCGATGTAGCGTGCTTTATATGTTGCATCCCAGCTTTCGCCGCGTGCTGATAACGTAAAGTTAGACTTAAGGTCAGCATAACCACCTGAACCAGAAGTGATAAGGCCAGCGTAATCAACTGTGTCATCAAGAACCGTAACAACGTACTCGTCTAGGTATGTTGTATCAAGTGCCGCTCTCCAGTTAAGACCCGCAGCTTCGAAGCTGTATGTTAGGTTAAGGTCAAAACCAGACGTTTCTTCAGAACCAATGTTTTGTAATTGGTTGTTGAATTTAACACGACCTGTGCTGTCCATGCTGATGTTAGCAGATTGACAAAGTGTCGTATTTGCGTTGTTTGACGTAGCTAAACATTGGTCAACAATGTATTGCTCGTTTACTGATGCAATCGCATTCTCGATTTCAATTTTGTAGTAATCAAGTGTCATGCTGAAACCGTCTAGCCACTCTGGGTCATATACGATACCAGCTGTTAGCGTGTCAGCTTCTTCTGGAGTAAGTAGAGAGTTACCACCTACAGTTACTTCAGCTTGGTCTTGAGCACCTGGGAATGTGATTTGCTCGAAAGATGGTGAGTTACCTGAGTAAAGCTCATCAACTGTCGGCGCACGGAATGCTGTTGAAACAACGCTACGTAGCATTAATTCATCGTTTGCTTTCCATGTTAAACCTAGTTTCCACGTTTCGTCAGAACCAAATGTGCTGTAATCAAACGCACGGATAGCAGCGCTTAGCTCAACATTTTGTGCAAATGGTGCATCAGCTAATAGTGGTAATGCAAACTCAACATATGCTTCATTTACGTCAAAGCCACCTGCTGTTGGTTCAACTGGAGGATCATTTGCCAAACCTTGTGCTGTTAGAGAATCTGGTGTGTACCATGCTTTCTCTTGACGACGCTCAATACCTGCAGCGAATGCAGCGTAACCAGCTGGCATTTCAAACATTTCGCCTGAAACAGATGCAGCTAGGATGAATAACTGGCTACCACCATTGTTTACTTCAGTGTAAACATTCTTACGGAAATCATCAGATACCCATGCAGATTGGTCTAATGGGTTGAAAGTACCTTCAAGAATTTGGTCTTGGATAGCACCCATGTTGTGAAGGTTGCTTAGCTTATCTACTGAGTCGTTACGACCGAAGTTAGCTGAAACGTCCCAAGAGTAATCACCGATGAAACCTTGTGCACCAACAACAGCACGTACAGTATCAACAGATTGTTCGAAGTAACGAGCACCTGTGTCAGACATACGACGACCGTAAGAAATCTTATCACCATATTGGTAATTTCTTTCTTGAGTCACGTAGCTGCCATCAGCATTTTTATCTAAGTAGCCGTCACCATCAAGATCAACACGCTCATCATAGCTTTGGCTAAGAAGTGCGTTACCCATGTTTTCAGTGTATTCGAAATCGAACCATACTGGTTGTGGAGCCATTTGTTGCTCTGACCAACGCTTAGTGTATGTGAATTCAGTGAATAACGACGTATCGTCAGATAATTCGTATGTCGCGATACCAGTAAGGTTTAAACGCTCCATTGGCGTGTAAAGGTAGCTAGCTGGTGAGTAGTTGTATGCATCAGCATTGCCATAGCGGTGATAATCACCACCACGACCTGTTACACCGCTGTCGTTGATAAGAGATACTGGCGTATCTTCACCTTTAGCGTTAACAGTTAGGCCTTTCTCGCCATTACCATTCCAAATGTGACCGCCTTCGTTGTATGAAGAACCAGTACAGTATAGGCCATTGCTACCTTCAGCTAGAGGACACTCAGAGAAGTCGCGGTCTGCTTGAGAAGCTTTACCACGGTCAGTGTACTGCATACCGATTACGATATTACCTTTATCGAAAGATGTACCTACAGTGAAGTCAATTGAGTTTTCTGTAGCATCGCCTTCGCCAGTGATCGCAGTATTTGCGTTCATGTCTAGGCCTTCGAAATCATCTTTAAGGATAATATTTACAACACCTGCTACTGCGTCAGTACCGTATACAGCTGATGCGCCATCTTTAAGTACTTCAACAGAACGGATCATTGAAACTGGGATAGTATTTAAGTCAACAGTCGATGCTGCGCCTGTACCAGAAGCGATCATACGACGACCGTTTACAAGTACTAATGTACGACTAGAACCTAGACCACGTAAATCGATACGTGCGTTACCGCCTGAACCATTATTGATACCAGGGTTAGTCATCGCGCCGCCAGTGGCAGTCATTTTTTGTAATACGCTATCGATGCTTGTCGCACCCATTGCTTTAATGTCATCAGCGCCAATAATTGTTACTGGGCTAGCGTTTTCCATATCAGAACGCTTGATGCGTGAACCAGTAACTTGAATCTTTTCGATTGACTCAGCTGCATCATCAGCAGCTAAAGCTTGCATGCTTGAGAACATTGGGATAGCTGAAACAACAGCTAAACCAAGAATTGATTTTTTCATGTGAAAACCCTACTTGTTGGAAATTTACCTTTATTTAGGTAGCGCTCGTTATTATTAGAATCACGAGTCAGCGGGAGGCAACTTAGGGGGATTTAACTGAACGAAAACTGAATGAGAGGTCAAATAAAAAACACCGCGAATTTTAGGTACCCAATCAAGGTAATAAGGTTTCATAATGTATCAATGTTAACAACAAAAAACATAAACAATTCATAACAATAGAAAGCACTTGATACAAAAAAAATACTTATGAAACCATTTACATTCACTTTGTAATCAAATGTAATTGCTCAGCAAATATTCCTATATATGAAATTTTTACAAGTTGATCACACATCATTATAAAAACCGTAATAGGTCAATAAATCTGCTAACCATAGTTATTCACAAAAACTAACTAAATAGATAAAGTTAGCTTACAAATGCATTATTAGGGGATGAATATTGTAATAAGTTCCAACTTTTAACGTTTTTTGTTGAAAAAGACTGATGAAACTTTTAAGTGCGGCTATAGACAGTGGAAAGAAATTTCTAAGTGCTAGCTTTTAAAGGAGTTCTTATTAATAACGAGAGTCAAAGTAATATAATAAGCTGTGTGTTTGATCATCCGCCCCTGTATAAGATACAGTCATTTTCCAAGTCATTACTTTTTCTGAGCATAAACCAACCATGGTATCTGCATGCCAGTAATTGGCGCCCTTTTTAAATTGCAAAGGTATGTAACCCATGTACATAGTCACGCCTTCAAGTTTTGCTGAATTGATACTTGCCCCTTCAGGAAGCTTCAAATTAATTGTAAATGGGGTTTCAGGAGAAATGTTGGGTGCTGATAGCCAAATTTCAGTTTTATCAGCAAATAAGCAATGGTCATTATTTTTACAGGTTGCAGATACACTTGCCTCTTCTATACTTTCCCTATCACAAGCAGTTGCTAAAAGGCACAACGTTAAAAGAAGCGGGATGTTTTTCATTTTTATTAGCCTGTAAAAATAAAACGGATACTAGTCAGCTGTGCTGTAAAAAACAACTATGTTAAATCGAATGACTTAAAAAAACACAATGGCTGACAAAAAATAACCAACAAAACGTTAAAATTTGATTGATGTCATAATTTTATGCAATTGACCTATCTTTTTAAGGTCAAAAATTTTATCATTTCCATCGCAAAAATAAGGGTTTCTCGAGTTTGTTTTCTGAAGTTAACGTCTTTGGCTAGCTTTGGGTAACACGCTTGTGAAGTAATAGTAGGGCCCGCTTATTTTACAGTAGGTGGGTAATTCATTTCTAAACGCATTAATTGCAGCGGAAGCCAGAAAATGAGCCAAACAGTAGCATCACAAACTGAGTACAACTATAAAGTTGTACGCCAATTCGCTATTATGACAGTGATTTGGGGCATCGTTGGCATGAGTGTTGGGGTTCTGATTGCTGCCCAATTAGCTTGGCCAGCACTTAACTTTGATACACCATGGTTAACATACTCTCGACTACGTCCGTTACATACGAACGCAGTAATTTTCGCATTTGGTACGAGTGCACTTTTTGCGACGTCTTATTACGTCGTACAACGTACGTGTCAAACGCGACTTTTCTCAGATAAACTAGCAGCCTTTACCTTCTGGGGATGGCAACTTGTTATCGTACTAGCAGCGATTACCTTACCTTTAGGTATCACAAGCTCAAAAGAATACGCAGAACTAGAATGGCCAATCGATATTCTTATCGCGGTTGTTTGGGTTACTTATGCGGTTGTATTCTTTGGTACGCTAATCAAACGCAAAGTGTCGCACATTTATGTTGCGAACTGGTTCTACGCTGGTTTCATTATTACTGTCGCTGTATTACACATTGTAAACAGCATGGCAATTCCAGTTTCACTCACTAAATCTTACTCTATCTACGCAGGTGCTGTAGATGCGATGGTTCAGTGGTGGTACGGTCATAACGCTGTTGGTTTCTTATTAACTGCAGGTTTCCTAGGTATGATGTACTACTTCGTACCAAAACAAGCAGGTCGTCCTGTTTATTCATACCGTCTATCGGTAGTTCACTTCTGGGCACTTATCTCTTTATATATTTGGGCTGGTCCTCACCACCTTCACTACACAGCTCTACCTGACTGGACACAAAGCTTAGGTATGGTTATGTCAGTTATCCTATTCGTTCCATCTTGGGGTGGTATGATCAACGGTATCATGACGTTATCAGGTGCTTGGCATAAACTACGTACTGACCCAGTATTACGTTTCTTAGTTGTTTCTCTATCTTTCTACGGTATGTCTACGTTTGAAGGCCCGATGATGGCTATCAAGTCAGTTAACGCGCTTTCTCACTACACTGACTGGACTGTAGGTCACGTACACTCAGGTGCGCTAGGTTGGGTTGCAATGATTTCTATTGGTGCTATCTATCACCTAATCCCTGCACTATTCTCACAAGGCCGCATGTACAGTGTTAAATTAGTTAACACACACTTCTGGTTACACACTGTGGGTGTTGTTCTATACATCGTAGCAATGTGGATCTCAGGTGTTATGCAAGGTCTAATGTGGCGTGCAGTAAACTCAGACGGTACGTTAATGTACAGCTTCGTACAGTCTTTAGAAGCTTCATACCCGTTCTATATCATGCGTTTCCTAGGCGGTGTATTCATCGTAACAGGTATGCTAATTATGGCTTACAACGTTTATCGTACTGTTGCTGCGAAAAAAGACTCGCTGCAATTAGACGCTGACGCACAATTGGCATAACGGAGTAGAACGATGAGCAATAATAATTCACAAAACAAACACGAAATAGTCGAAAAAAATGTTGGCCTAATGGCTATCTTGACTGTCTTCGCAATCAGCTTTGGTGCACTTGTTGAAATTACTCCACTAATGTTCCAAGACGATACAACTAAACCTGTTGATGGCCTACGCCCTCTTACAGCTTTAGAAATGGAAGGTCGCGACATTTATGTACGTGAAGGTTGTTACAACTGTCACTCACAAATGATTCGTCCATTCCGTGACGAAGTTGAGCGTTACGGTCACTACTCTGTAGCTGGTGAATCAGTATGGGATCACCCATTCCAATGGGGTTCTAAGCGTACTGGTCCGGACCTAGCTCGTGTTGGTGAACGTTATTCAGACGATTGGCATCATGCCCACTTAATGGATCCACGTGCTGTGGTTCCAGAGTCAAATATGCCAGCGTTTCCTTGGTTAGACGAAAACAGAGTCGATACGACCCATACTCTTAAAAAGCTTCAAATATTCCGTGATAGTTTCGGGATCGACAAAGCGAGTAGCCGTTACGACGGTAAAGGTTATGGAAGCGACGAAGAGCTACAAGCTGACATTGCGAAAATCGAAGCCATGAACAATGGTGAAGGCGCAACTGAAATGCAAGCTCTAATTGCTTACTTACAACAGCTTGGCACACACTTGAAGTAATTATTATGGATTACGGAACATACAGAGGCATTTTGACTCTGGTAATTTTAGTACTGTTTATTGTGATTGTTGTATGGGCATACAGCAAGCGTAGCAAAAGTCGTTTTGATGACGCTGCCAATGCCATATTTGAAGATGAAAAAAAACACAACAACACAATCTCTAACGAGGAAAAGGAGTCTGAGAAATGACTAGCTTTTGGAGTATATGGGTTATCGTTTTAACCCTTGCGTGTCTTGCTATCATCTTCGGCCTACTTCTGTGGAACTTAAAAAACTACACAGGTGTTAAAGAAGGTGAGAGCTGTGGTCACGAGTTTGATGGCATTGAAGAGCTAAACAATCCACTACCAAAGTGGTGGACTTACATGTTCTTCGCGACATTTATTTGGTCTGTGTACTACCTTGCAGCTTACCCAGGTTTAGGTAACTGGGAAGGTTTAGGTAAGTGGACAAGTTCTAACCAAGGTATCACCTCTTTAGAAGAGTCTAAAAAGGCAACTGAACAAGCATTAGCTAATGGTGAAAACGTTCAATTAGACCAAGAGTTTATCGCAGCTGATGAGCGTTTCGGCCCTATCTTTGAAGCATTTGCTAAACAAGATATTGAGACACTTGTTAAAGATGAAAAAGCGCTTGAAATTGGTCAACGTTTATTCTCTCAAAACTGTGCGCAATGTCATGGTTCAGATGCACGTGGTGGTCAAGGCTTCCCTAACCTAACGGATAACGATTGGTTATATGGCGGCACACCAGATAAAATCAAAGAAACACTTCTTCATGGTCGTGTTGCTGCGATGCCACCTTGGGGTGATGCATTAGGTGAGCAAGGCATTAAAGAAATGACAGCTCACGTACTAAGCCTATCTGGCCGTACTGTTAACCAAAAAGACGCTGAAGCAGGTGCAGCTAAGTTTGCAATGTGTGCTGCGTGTCACGGTGCTGACGGTAAAGGTTCAGTAGCTCATAACTTACCATTTGGTGCACCTAACCTAACGGATAACATTTGGTTATATGGTGGTTCTAAACGTGCCGTTGAAGAAACACTTATCAATGGCCGTGCAGGTGTAATGCCAGCATGGAAAGACATTTTAGGTGAAGACAAAGTACACCTGTTAACAGCGTACGTTTACAGCTTGTCACAAGAAAAATAACCACGCGGTTAATAAAATGTATATTCAATTAATCTTTTAATTCAATAGATTAATTAAGATCAAAAAAGCCTCCATCTGGAGGCTTTTTTTTAGTCTTTTGCTTTTAGATCCGATAAAATGCGTACAACGTTTTTAAAGGTAGTAAGTACTATGAACCCCACTCCTTGGTATAAAAATTTTTGGCCTTGGTTTTTAATCTCTTTTCCACTTGCCGCTATTATTGGTTGTGCTGGCCTTATTTATATGGCTATAGGCAACGGACCCGACATGGTTGTTGATGACTATTATAAAAAAGGCAAAGCTATCAACCTTGAACTCAGTAAATTTAACAAAGCAAAGGCGCTCTATTTGCATGGTGACTTAAATGTGACCGGCGACAAAGTAACCTTCACTTTTACCAAAGGTGATGCGAGTAATGTGCATTCTTTAAAAATGTCATTTTATCACCGCACCATTAAAGCAAACGATTTTGATGTTAGCCTGATGAAAAACGCCCATGGCGATTTCACCGCCCTATTAGATGCGCATGTAAATGGTGCTTACACAGTGTTTATTGAACCTATTGATGGTAGTTGGAAACTAAAAGAAGATATTATTCTACCAACTGAAAAAACAATTTCGATTAGCCCTGAATATAAGTAGTAAACTCTGATGTCTGATAATTGCTTTCATTGTCTTGAAAGTGTGCCAAAAGGCTTTAATGCGACTGTCGAAATAGATGGTAAGGCACAACCTATGTGTTGTATTGGCTGCCAAACGGTTGCTGAGAATATCGTCGCCCAAGGCATGACCGATTACTATAAATTTAGAACGGTACGCTCTGGCAAGGTAGAACAACTTGTGCCAGAGCAACTGGAATTAATTAAAAGCTACGATAACGAAGATATTCAAGACGAATTTATTTCAGCCGCCAACGACTTATCTGAAGTGCTTCTCACCGTTGAAGGTATAACGTGTGCGGCATGTGCTTGGTTAATTGAAAAACAGTTACTTAATTTAAAGGCAATTAAACGTGTTGACGTAAATACATCAACTAATCGTGCCATGATCCAATGGGATAAATCGGTTACTCCACTTAGCCAAATTATCACCTCGTTACATGAAATCGGCTATAAAGCTTATCCATTTCAGGCTGACCTTGAAGCCAGTCAAAAACAACAAGCTGCCAAAGCGTACATTCGCCGTTTAGGTGTTGCGGGTCTAATGACCATGCAGGTTATGATGTTCGCTTTTGCCATGTATTTTGGCATGTTCTCGGGCATGGAAGAAGACTTTGAGCAATACTTTCGCTGGATAAGCTTAGTACTCGCATCACCCGTTATTCTATACAGTGCCCTACCATTTTTAACCAATGCCATTAATGGGTTAAAAGCCAAACAGTTGAACATGGACTTACCCGTATCTTTAGCTATTTTTGGTGCTTACGGGGCAAGCTGTTATGCCACTTTAATGTCTGTTGGCGAAGTTTATTTTGAATCTATCTGTATGTTTACCTTCTTATTGTTACTGGGTAAATATTTAGAGTTTAGAGCTCGTTTAAAAG
The DNA here is from genome assembly GCA_004208945.1 of Pseudoalteromonas sp. CO133X. GTDB lineage: Bacteria > Pseudomonadota > Gammaproteobacteria > Enterobacterales > Alteromonadaceae > Pseudoalteromonas. The sequence continues at coordinate 578,474 of SGPE01000009.1, forward strand.
CCAGTGAGTTTACAGCTAACCTACAAAAACTACTGCCTCTTACCGCCCGCATTATCGATAAAAACAATCAAGAATCGATTATTGCCGCTAAAAAGCTAAAACTAGGTGATATTGTTTTGATCAAGGCGGGTGAAACCATCCCTGCCGATGGTGTCGTGGTCAAAGGTAAAACAACCGTAGATGAAGCCATGATGACAGGCGAGCACCAACCTGTTAATAAATTTGTCAGCCATCAAGTTTTCGCTGGCACAATTAACCATGATGGTGTGATCAGTATTGAAATTAACAAAATTGGTCAAAACACACTGCTTAATCAAATTATTAGGCTACAACACACAGCACTAACCAAGCGCCCAAGATTAGTTGAAATCACTGATAAAGTAGCACAGTGGTTTGTTGCTTGTTTATTAGTGTTTGCCTCAATGACAGCAATTGGTTGGTATCAAATAGACCCTGAGCATGCTTTTTGGGTTACTATTTCTGTACTTGTTGCAACCTGCCCTTGTGCGCTTAGTTTAGCTATTCCAACTGCGCTAACTTGTGCGGTTGCTAGTCTAACCAAACGCGGTATCTTGATTAAACAAGCCCATGTGTTAGAAACGCTACCACAATTAACAGATATCGCCTTTGATAAAACAGGCACCTTAACGCAAGGTCGTTTCACTATAGAGCGAGTTGAGCTAGTCAACACTCAGTACAGTGAAGCTGATGCATTACGCTTGGCAGCCCAACTTGAGAGCTTCTCTGAGCACCCTATTGCCAATGCATTCGCTGGTTTTAACGACACTGTGAATCAAATCGAAAATGTTACTATCGAGCCTGGTAAAGGCATTACAGCTGAGCTTGATGATCAACACCTTGCGATAGGTAAAAGTGGCTGGTTTGATACTGACAAAGCAGATGCACAAGCAACCTTATATATCAACAAACAAGTAATTGCTCGTTTTTATTTGGCCGACAGCTTACGTGATAACGCAGAAAAATTGATTTCCAACCTTCATTCACAACAGCTCAAGTGCCATATGTTAACGGGCGATGCGTCAAACAGTGGTGAGCGACTCGCAAAACAGCTAAATCTTGATACCGTGCATGCAGCATGCAGCCCTCGCGAAAAACAAACCCATGTTGAAGCACTTGCAGATAAAGGTGCCATTGTTGCTATGGTGGGTGATGGTGTTAATGACAGCCCTGTATTTGCCAGCGCGCATTTGTCTATTGCCATGGAAACAGGCGCTGATATTTCCAAAAATACTGCTGATGTGGTATTACTCAACAGTGACTTAAATGCAATCGAACACTTACTAACTGTATCGAAAAAAACACGTCGAATAGTGAAGCAAAACTTGGCATTGTCACTCATTTATAATGGTTCGATTTTACCACTAGCTGCACTTGGCCTCGTTGCGCCTTGGATGGCTGTAATTGGTATGTCTGCAAGCTCCATTCTGGTTATTACTAACTCATTAAGGTTATTAAAACTATGAGTATTATCTATATGCTAATCCCTATTGCTATATTATTTGTGATTATTGCAATTGGCGTTTTCTTTTGGGCTGTAAAAAGCGAACAATTTTCTGATTTAAACAAGCAAGGTCACAGCATCTTGTTTGAAGACGATAAAGAGCAACATAAAAATAGTAATGATTGACCCCCTATTCATCAGCGCTTTTGTTATGGGTTTGCTCGGCAGTGGGCATTGTCTTGCTATGTGCGGTGGCATAGCAAGCAGTTTACAGCTTGCTGCAAAAAAGCAACAAGCTGTAAGTTATTCTGTTGCTTACAATATTGGCAGAGCACTAAGTTATATGCTTGCTGGCGCACTGGTCGCTGGGATAAGTAGCAAATTTGCCGCTCAAAATTCTCAATTAGCCATTGTCTTATCCTTCCTCAGCGGCATATTCATGTTACTCGTTGGAATTTACATTATGCGCTTGGCTGCCACTTTACAATGGCTTGAGAAACTAGGAAAAACTTTTATATGGCAGCATTTAGTCAAACTTAATCGCCATCTTCTGCCGGTTGACTCCCTACCAAAAGCATTATTATATGGTGCATTATGGGGCTGGCTTCCTTGTGGCTTGGTTTATTCAGCGTTAACATGGGCATTAACAAGCCCATCAGCAGCACATGGCGCCGGTGTTATGCTCTTTTTTGCACTAGGTACCTTCCCTGCAATGGTCAGTGTTGGGCTTGTTAGCCATAAAATAAACACTTTTTTAAACCATGTTTGGACTAGGGTTATTCTAGGAAGTGTAATAATATGGTACGGTATATACTTATTAATTATAGCAACCGATAAACTCGTTCATTAGTATTCGTGTTGTTAACTTATTTGAATGGATTGGATGTATGGACTTTTCTCAAAACAAGTCAAAAAGCTTATGTACGATTAGCTGCAATAATTGCAGTATCAGTCAGCTATGTTTGCCATTTTCACTCAATGGTCAGGAGATGGATCGACTTGATGAAATTATTGAACGTAAAAAGCCACTCCATAAAGGCGATTACCTTTTCGAGTCTGGAGCAAGCCTTAATGCAATCTATGCGGTACGCTCAGGATCATTCAAATCCTATACACTCTCTGAGCAGGGTGACGAACAAATAACGGGCTTCCACTTAGCCGGTGATCTCGTTGGTTTTGATGCTATAAATAAAATGGCACATCAAAGCTTCTCACAAGCACTTGAAACTTCAATGGTATGTGAAATTCCATTTGATACTCTTGATGAGTTAGCAGGTAAGCTCCCTAAACTACGTCAGCAAATTATGCGCTTGATGAGTAACGAAATTAACTATGATCAAGAAATGCTGTTACTACTCAATAAAAAATCTGCCGAAGAACGTTTAGCCAGCTTTATTTTTAATCTTGCTGAACGTTTTGGCGAACGCGGCTTTTCACGCAAAGAATTTCGTTTAACCATGACACGCGGAGAAATCGGTAATTACTTAGGCTTAACCGTTGAAACGATTAGTCGCTTACTTAGTCGCTTCCAAAAAGCGGGGCTTATTAAGGTTGAAGGCAAGTTTATTACAATTTTAGATCAACAAGCGCTGGCTACAACTGCTGCTATCAAATGTAAATAGAGTTTGATTTAGCGCAACTTTATCTGGCTTGCCCCTTTAACTGTTCTAAATATAGGTTACACTCAACGTATACTTTTTGCGGAACAGTTAAGGAGCAGCACATGGACGCAATTAAACGAATCTTAGCAGTTATAGACCCAACTAAAGAACATCAACATGGCTTAAGCCGTTCAATTGATTTGGCCAAAAAATCTGGCGCCACCATCACCGCATTCCTCAGTATCTATGATTTTTCTTATGAAATGACCACAATGCTTTCTAGTGATGAGCGAGAAGCCATGCGCGAAGCTGTTATCAAAGATAGGCAAGTCTGGTTAGATGAGCAAATTGCACTCTACCCTGAACTTAGCATAGAGTCGTGTGTTGTTTGGCATAATCGCCCTTACGAAGCGATTATTAATACTGTTATTAATGATGGATTTGATCTTGTCGTCAAAGGCACACATGAACACGACACTCTAAAATCGGTTATTTTCACTCCCACTGATTGGCATCTTATTCGTAAGTGCCCTGCCCCTGTATTACTCGTTAAAGAAAAAGAGTGGCCGGCTCAGGGCAATATTTTAGCTGCCGTTAATGCCGTAACTGAAAATGAACAACATCTAGAGCTAAATAAACGTATTATAAATGACGCCCGCTTTATTTGTGACCTCGCAAATGCGCAGCTCAATCTTGTTAATGCTTACCCAGCAACGCCGGTAAACATTGCCATTGAAATCCCCGAGTTCAACCCAGGCGTTTATAACGAATCAGTAAAGAAACATCATTTTGAATCAACCTTAGCGCTTGCAAAGAGCTTTTCAATTAGTGAAGAACACTGTCATATTGAAGAAGGTTTACCTGAAGATGTTATTCCTGATGTTGCCGCTAAGCTAAACAGCGAATTAGTTGTTATTGGCACGGTAGGACGCACAGGTTTGAGCGCCGCCCTCGTTGGCAACACAGCTGAGCATGTAATTGATAGCCTTGATTGCGATGTATTAGCACTTAAACCTGATGGCTACATTAGTCCTCTTGCAAAATAATTAACCGTGCAAAGGGTAACTAACAATTGTTGTTTTCCCGCGCTTCCAATATAATACGCCCCTTTATTTTACCCATGTATTTTTAAGGGGGCGTAGTGTCTCACTCAGTAGAAGCTAAAGCGCAATATAACTTTAATAAGTTACAAAAACGCTTACGTCGATTAACCGGCCAAGCCGTGATGGACTTTAACATGATCGAAGAAGGCGATCGTATCATGGTATGTTTATCCGGTGGTAAAGACAGCTACACTCTATTGGATACGCTGCAACATTTGCAACGCGTTGCGCCAATTAAGTTTGACTTATTTGCAGTCAATCTTGATCAGAAGCAACCAGGCTTTCCTGAGCATGTGTTACCCGAATACCTAGACAAGCTTGGTATTGAATACAAAATAGTTGAAGAAGACACCTACAGTATTGTCACCGATATTATTCCTGAAGGTAAAACAACCTGCTCGCTTTGCTCGCGACTTCGTCGTGGTATTTTATATCGTACAGCAAAAGAGATGGGTGCAACCAAAATAGCCCTTGGGCATCATCGTGATGACATGATTGAAACGCTTTTCTTAAACATGTTCTATGGCGGTAAATTAAAGAGTATGCCTGCTAAGTTAATGAGTGATAATGGCGAGCACATGGTTATTCGCCCACTTGCTTATTGTAAAGAAACTGATATTGAAAAATATGCAGACCGTATGGCGTTTCCTATCATTCCTTGTAACCTGTGTGGTTCACAAGAAAATTTACAACGTAAACACACTAAAGCAATGCTTGCAGAGTGGAATAAACAACACCCAGGCCGCATTGAAAGTATTTTTACAGCAATGCAAAACGTTGTACCGTCACACCTAGCTGACAATGCGTTATTTAACTTTAAAGACCTTCAAACCGGTGAAGTAATTGATGGCGGTGATATCGCTCTAGATAAGCCTGATATCCCAAAACAGCCTGCACTTGAACAAGAACAGGAAAATAACGTAGTAACAATTAACTTAAGCTAAGCAACTCTATTCATTATGCTAAAAAGGAGAGCCATTCGCTCTCCTTTTTAATTTTAGAAAACACAAATCGTCTAATTCACTTTCGCTCCTAATTGAGCTGCTTTGTTAAGCCACGCTTTTCTTTTATCACTACTGGAGTTTATAACGGGCCCAAAGTATGTGGTGGCTTTATTTTTAATTCCTGAAAAGTCCAAAATACAATGTTTAAAGTTTTTATAGATGACATTCCCTTGTATGTATTTGTACCAAAAAACGGGGGTATCCAAGGTTACTAACAACTCTGATGTACGGCCTTTTAATAACTTTTGCGGTATTGATTTACCCTCAACATATTTAAACGAAAAGCCTGGTAAAAAAACTCGGTCAATCGCCCCTTTAAACTTAGCAGGCATGGTCCCCCACCAAACAGGGCTAACTATCACAATATGCTCGGCCCAAAGGATTTTCTTTTGCAGATCAGCTAAACAAGGCTCTAACTCAATCACTTCATCGTAGCCTTCTGCTAAATTTATTGCAAAATTCAAATCTCCGATATGAACTTGTTTCACATCGTGTTTTTTTATGGCAACAGCAGCATATTGCTCTGCTAAAGATTTACACAAGCTCGTTGATTTAGGGTTTGCATTAATTACTAATATTCTTTTCATACACTTATATATCCATTTACAGTAAGGATACAGTGTAAACTCTCACCTAAGGGTGAGAGTCAAGTTCTTGAATACACTTATCAATTGAAATTCGGTAATTTTTAATACGCTCTCTTTGGAGTTCAAGCTGCTTTATATTTTCTTCAACTAGAGCTTGCTTTTGAATGAGGTAATGGCTGACTGCCTGCCAATCAAAATCCTCATTTTCTCCCTTTAAAGCAACCATATCTGACAAAGCAACACCCAGAGTTTGAGCCTCTTTTATTAGTTTGATTAGATGAATATTCTCTTGGCTATAAACTCGATACTTCCCTCGGCGAGAAACAGTTAGTAGCCCGACTGATTCATAGAGTCTTATAGCTCTTTGTGTTGCCCCTGTGAGTTTTGACGCCTCATTGATATACATTCGAACTTCCTTATTCATCAAATCAATTTATATAACACGCTTTATTGTATTTATTTGAGCGTGTTAGCTATTAACAACTGCCATATTAAATACTTAAAGAGTGGTTTAAAATCAATAAAAAAGGATCTGTTAAGATCCTTTTTTGAAAAGTTAACTATGCTGGCAAATGTGCACTGCCAAATATTATTTCGCAATCCAAGGAGTTGCACTTAATAACGCTCCATTATTACTTAGACGAGTTTCATCCTCCTCCCAGTCGTCAGTAACATTAATAAAACAGCGGTTTTCTTTACAGCTTACTCCATCTGCCGACATTGCATCTGTGCTATCAAACTTCAACACAACGCCTTTTTGTTCAGGTAACAGGAACCACATTAGTTTGCTCACAAAAAAACCTGAAAGGTCGGAGAGTAGTTCATCAAATTCTTGGTCAAGAGCAAATAGGTTCGCTTTTGTTAATGCGAACTCATCCAGTTGTGTTGCCTCAATCTGTAACTTAAGCTGACAATCATGTTTAGGATTCATAGGCTGTACCACAATCACAGCTTTGTCAGTATCTAACTGTTTATCAAAAGGCAGTAAAAGCTGCGCTTGCTCAGTATAAGTTAGATCAAACTCCTGCTGTTCAGTTATGATTTTTCCTGATTTAATTGTACATACTTCATTGCTAGCAATATCAGTTAAATAGAAATTCACTTGTGCATATTGAAATTCACCTTTATTGACCACTTTTAAGCGGTCATAAAAGCCATCATAAGCTACAACAAACTCACTCGCCGCGACCTTGAAGCTTGAAAAGCTTAAAGCCGCAACAGTGCCAATTACTTTCAACCATGAAAACGTTTTATTCATCAAAGTATGCTCTGTTTTGATTAATCATTGTGTTTAATTCTTCTATGTACGCTTCACCACGCTCAGAGTATGACATCAACCCGTGTGTTAGCTTCGTCGCTTCAATAGGTTTTTGCTGACGTCGTAAGTCTTCGCGAATTGAGCGCAAATCTGAATATGCTGCGTGGGTATTAATATTTTTAAAATAAGAACTGACTGCTGCACGCACAGACTTAAATGCAGTAACTTCGTGTGCGGCTTCATTTGCACGGCGTCGAGGAACCATGCCACAGCCCTTTTTGTAGCACCACTGGCCAAAAAAGTTTAAGCCAATTCTTGCAAAGCGAGATGTTCCCCAAGCTGACTCATTTGCAGCCTGCATGAGTGCAAGTTCTTTTGGTATGATATCTACACGCCGTAATGCTCGTGTAAGTGATAAAACATCCAGTGAGTTAGATAACTTGTAGCTAGCTAAGATTTTTTTAATATCTTGTTTTTGCTTGTTAGATAAAGGCTCATTAAACTCAAGCATCATGCGGGCAATTTCTAACGTTGCACGTTGCTGTAAAATCTTTTTATTTTCAGCTTCAATGTGTGGACGAATAAAATCAAAAAATGCATGCTTTTTTTCTTTTACATCTGTAAAGCTCGAAAAGTCAGGCAGCTTTACATTATGTAAAGGTTTCTCTTTTTTTTGTACACGTTGTGTTCCTTTTTTTGTGCTGTCTGATTGTTCTACGCCTTCAACAACATGGTCTGTATTTATAAATGGATAAAGTAATGCCCAAGTAAAGAAAGCGGTAAGTAAGCCTCGAAAAAGGTATTTAAGCATGTATTCTCTCAAGTAAACAACAACTCTGTGCGGCAACGTCACGCACACATAAAAGCGAATTATATCAAAGGGTATTTTTTTTGGCGAATTTCACTAAAAAGGTTACTTAATAGCCTTACAATTTATTTAGAGCTTCAAGTAATTAGCTCGCATTTTTCAAGTGCTTGCGTATACTAAAAGGCACCTGAGCGAGTAATTACAAGGTTCTTTTTATGTGCCAATATTGGCAAGCCCGTATTATTGATCAACAAAAATATCGCCCAAATGATAACCGTTCTGCGTGGCAAGTAGACAGATCGCGTATCATACACGCAGCCGCATTTAGGCGTTTACAGGCAAAAACGCAAATAATGGGCATTGGCCTTAATGATTTTTACCGAACTCGCCTTACACATTCCCTTGAAGTTGCGCAAATTGGCAGTGGCCTACTTAGACATTTAAAAACGCAACACGCTAATTTTAAACATTTTCCCAGTGCAAGTTTACTTGAAACTCTGTGTTTAGCTCATGATATAGGCCATCCCCCTTTTGGACATGGTGGAGAAATAGCACTTAACTTTATGATGCGTGAAAATGGTGGATTTGAAGGCAATGCGCAAACATTAAGAATCGTCTCTAAACTGGAACCATATAGTAATGGTTTTGGTATGAACTTAACACGCCGCACTTTACTTGGGTTTATCAAATACCCAGCGTTTATTGATGATTTATGGCATACAGTTCCACCTTTAAGTGAAAAAAGAAGCTTTATAAAAGCAGATCATTGGCGCCCTGCTAAAGGGTTATATAAAGATGATCAAGATGTATTTAACTGGATAATCGCCCCTCTGTCAGGCGATGATAAAAAGCTTTTGTCTAGTCATTACCAAGCCGATGAATTTAGAGCTAGAACCCATTATAAATCACTCGACGCTGCAATTATGGAGTTGGCTGATGACATTGCCTATGCCGTGCACGATCTCGAAGATGCCATAGCGACAGAAGTGCTTACCCTTTCAGATTGGCTCAATCACGCTCAACTACAATTAGAAGCCCTTAATTCACCTTGGTTAAACGAGCACTTAAGTTCAATAACCAAACGGCTATTTTCAGAATACGAGTATGAGCGCAAAGATGCTATCGGAGAGCTGGTTAACACCTTTATTATTAATGCTCAGTTAGTAGTTCAAAACGCTGATTTTGAATCTGAAATATTGCAATACACAGTCAGCTTACCTGATGAATTTGCAGCCATTCTCAATGTTTTAAAGCATTTTGTGTTTAAACGCTTAATTCGGGAACCCAAAATGCAGCAAGTTGAATTTAAAGGACAAAATCTATTGATTGAGCTGTTCAGTGCTTTTGCCAGTGATCCTATGCGTTTGCTACCCGAAACAACACAAGAAATGTGGTTGAATGCTCATGATAAGCAAGAAAACTCAATGCGCATTATTTGTGATTATTTATCAGGAATGAGTGATGAATACGCATATAAGACCTATCAACGGTTATTTCTTCCTGTTAGTTAATCATTTTTTGTGTGTGCCTAAAAGTTGGTCTAGTCTTAAGTAATTAGAACTAAATAACAAATTTTTCACGCATTAAATGAACATGGATTGCAATAATGCTTCAACGATACTTACTACTTAGTGCAATACTAGCTCACTCCCCAATGAGCTATAGCACTGACACTCTTCCCGACCCATTACTTAAAGAACGCGAGATTATTATTAAAGATGCCTCAAAGTTTGATTGGATCCGCTTAAATTCAGGCGAGTGGCTCAAGGGTGAACTCATATCAATGTATGACAAAGAACTTGAGTTTGACAGTGACATACTCGATACACAAATTATAGACCGCGAAGATGTCTACATGATTATATCTGAACGCCACCACACGGTACGTTTTAATGATGGTCATGAACTTAGCGGTAGTTTAAATATTTCAGGTGGTTATGTACGTGTTGGTGATTCTCCTGCCAAATACCGCTATAACGATCTTGTGTCGATTGCTCCATCGATTGACAGTGAGTTAAGTGCATGGACAGTTAAAATATCGCTCGGCGCTAATTTATCACGCGGTAATACTGACCAAACAGAATACTCTGCGCAAGCTGATATAAAACGCCGCACTGCTTCGAGTCGTTTCCTCGCTGAGTTTTTAGGTTATCGCACAACCAATGACAATGAAGTCACTAAAAACAACATCCGAGCCAATGGGACATTCGACTGGTTTTACACACAAAAAATGTATTTTCGCCCTATTTTCTTTGAGTATTACCGTGACCCATTTCAAAATATTGCCAATAAATACACTATAGGTGCGGGTGTTGGTTATTATGTCATGGATACAGATAAAACTGAGTGGGACTTTTCTACAGGTCCAGCATTTCAGAAAACTCAATTTGATACTGTGGCGGTTGATGAAGACGAAAGTAATTCATCCATGTCGTATTTTCTTGGCACTAATTTTGAGCATGAAATAACGAAAAAAATAGATTTTACATTTAACTATCGTTACTTATTCGCCGATGCCGATTCAGGCGGAGATTCTCAGTATGCTATGGCTAGCTTTGAAACTGAAATCACCGAAGATATCGATTTTGATGTGTCACTCGTATGGGACTATCTAGCTGAGCCAATTGCTGATGAAAACGGACTCGTGCCAGAAAAAGAAGATTATAAAATGATATTCGCGTTGGGTATCGATTTGTAAGTGTCTTAACTCAAACAATCACACCGAGCAATTGCTCGGTGTGATTGCTTAGCCACATTACCTGTTTACTAAAGGCTTTTTACACCCATATTATAAAGTGTAAAACCATAAATATCAGCGTACATATCAATAACCTTGCTAGTAGGAGTACCCGCTCCATGCCCTGCATTTGTCTCAATGCGAATCAGGTACGGGTTTTGTTTTGCACCTTTTTCTTGTAATTCAGCAGCAAACTTAAATGAATGCGCAGGCACCACACGGTCATCATGATCCCCTGTTGTCACTAAAGTCGCAGGATAACTTACACCCGCTTTAACATTGTGAACAGGCGAGTAGCCTTTTAAGTAATCGAACATTTCTTTACTTTGCTCACTAGTACCGTAGTCATACGCCCAACCAGCACCCGCTGTAAAGGTGTGGTAACGCAGCATATCTAAAACACCTACAGCAGGAAGCGCAACTTTAAATAGCTCAGGACGCTGTGTCATAACCGCACCGACTAATAAGCCACCATTAGAACCACCACGTACCGCTAAGTAATCAGGTGAGCTGTATTGCTTTTCGTTTAAGTACTCAGCAGCAGCAATAAAGTCATCAAATACATTTTGCTTTTTAAGCTGTGTACCATTCACATGCCACGCTTTACCGTACTCGCCACCACCACGAATATTAGCAACAGCATACACACCACCGTGCTCAAGCCATGCCGCAACCGTAGGGCTGTAGCTTGGTGTTAGGCTCACGTTAAAGCCACCATAACCATATAAAATAGTTGGATTTTTACCGTTAAGTTCCGTGCCTTTTTTGTATGAGATAATCATCGGCACTTTAGTGCCATCTTTTGATGTATAGAATACTTGTTCAGAAATATAGTCTTCGCTATTAAACTTAGCGCCCGACTTGCGATACACATCAGACTTGCCTGATTCAACATCAAACGAATAGGTATTACCTGGCGTGGTGTAATTTGTGAATGAGTAATACAGAGTTTCTGCATCGTGCTTACCACTAAAGCCATATGCAGTGCCCACACCTGGTAGGCTGATATCGCGCACCAGTTTACCTGATTTATCGTATTGTTTTACTTGCGAAATCGCATCAACCATATACTTAGCAAAGAAGTAGTCACCGCCTTTTGAAATACTAAGTACATTGTCAGTTTCAGGGATTAAATCTTGCCAATTTTCAGGGCTTGGATCAGCGGCATCGACTGTCACTACACGCATATTTGGTGCGTTTAAGTTAGTAACTAAATAGAGTTTCGAGCCGTCATTATCAATTATAGAAGTATCTGAGTCTGTGTTATCTAAAATCGTCACTAGCTTGCTGTCAGGCTGAGTTAAATCTTTGATAAACAATTTATTACCTGAAGTTGAAGTACTAGCAGCGATAATTAAATAACGATTATCACGAGTTACCTCTGCGCCAATATAACGGTGCTTTTGTGCCTCTGTGCCACCATAAATTAATTGGTCATCAGCTTGCGCTGTGCCTAATTTGTGATAATAAACTTTATGTTGATCTGTTTTCGCAGACAGCTCACTTCCTTTTGGCTTATCGTAGCTCGAGTAATAGAAACCTTCGTTACCAAGCCAAGCAATACCACTAAATTTCACATCGACTAATGCTTCTTCAATTGGCTGTTTTGTCGCTGTATCAATAATGATAATTTTACGCCAATCACTGCCGCCTTCAGAGATTTGATAAGCTGCTAACGTACCGTCTTCTGTGAAGGTTAAGCCCGACATTGAGGTTGTGCCGTCGCTACTAAAAGTATTTGGATCTAAAAACACTTCAGCTTCTGAGTCGCCTTTTTTACGATAAACCACATACTGATTTTGTAGACCATCGTTTTTATAAAAGTAGGTGTACTCACCCTCTTTAAACGGCGCTGTCACTTTTTCGTAGTTCATCAGCTTTTCGAGCGTGGTTTTAAGCTCATCGCGATAAGGAATATTTTTTAGATAAGAAAACGTAACGTCATTTTCGGCTTTCACCCATTGTGCGGTTTCGTCGCTCATATCGTCTTCTAACCAACGATATGGGTCTGCTACTTGCTCACCGAAATATTCGTCAACAACATTGCCTTTTTTAGTTTCTGGATAATTCACAGCAGCTTTAACCTCTGCAGTTTTTACAGTTTGTTCTGTGTTTGTTGGGGTTGATTCACCACACCCCGCCAGTGCAACAACTATCGCACATGCAAGCGTTTTCTTGATCATAATAGGTTTACTTGTTGGTCATTATTAACAAAATGAAAATAAAGTTAATACCCATTAATGTCTAGTAATTTGCGCCTAAACACGGGTAGAGCTGTAAACCAATGTAAAAACAAAAAAGCCACGCAATTTACGTGGCTTTCCATATTTACTGCTCAATTATACTTTTGTTAACCAGCCGTGTTTATCCGCTGATTTACCCCATTGAATATCATTCAATGCCTGGCGTAATTTTGCGACTTTTTCGCCAGGTTCGCCCGAACCCACTTTAAACTCTTGGTCATTATGAATAAGCGTGCCAACCGACGTCAGTACCGCAGCGGTACCCGATAATGCAGCTTCAGTGCCTGGTTTAGCGGCTCTTTCAAGCAACTCAGACACAGTAAAATTACGTTCAGATACGGTCATACCTAAATCTTTCGCAATCGTTAAAATACTATTACGCGTTACACCGTGTAAGAATGTGCTATCAAGTGCTTTTGTGATGATTTCATCCCCATCAATTAGAATGAAGTTTGCAGCACCGGTTTCTTGTACATCGCCACCTGGGCAGAATAAAATTTGGTCTGCTTGGTGCTCAGAGCGAGCCTGTAAGATTGGACCTAATGCACTTGCGTAGTTACCACCACTTTTCACCATACCCATATGTGGCGCACAGCGCATGCCATCTTCTTCAAGTAATACACGTAGTGCCGTTGCGCCACCAGCAAAGTAATCACCCACTGGCGAAAGTAATACATAAAGCAATGAACTCATTGACGGCGCAGCCGCTTTACCAATCGCCGCTTCTGTCCCAATGTGCGTAGGGCGAATATACATAGACCCCGGAGGGGTCGGTGTTTCGTCTGCATACTCTTTTACAATGTCTTTAATCATTTGCTCAAGCATGCTTTCGTCAAAGTCAGGTAAGTTTAGTAACTTAGAGCTTTGTTTCATACGCGCGATGTTAGCATCCATACGAAAGATATAGACCGTGCCATCTTCATGACGAAATGCTTTTAATCCTTCAAAACAGGTGCTTGAGTAATGTAATACGTGAGCACCCGCATGTAATTCGATTTTATCAGATGGGACCAGCGCGCTTTCACTCCATGAGTTATCAGCAAAACGTGCTTGGATCATTTGTGGCATAAATACAGTACCAAATGCGGCCATTGTTGTTCTCTCTTGTTTGGACTACTTTTACCCCATTGTATGCTAATCCATCCCTGTTTAACCATAGCAAACTAGTGCCTTTTATCGATTAAAGTGATAATAACTCGACCGTTTAGTACAAAAAATGCGCAACCTAAGCTGCGCATTGTTTACTAAGAATTATTCACTGGCAAATGACAATGGATTACCGATAATTCATTTTTGCTGTGAGGCGATTAAAAAAGCTTGGGAAAAAACGCTTAATGGTCGGTGCTAAACCACTTATTCCTTCACCAATCACAACCTCATCTTTCTCGGCTTCAATGGCTTTAATCATTTTTGCAGCGGCTTTTGCGACATCCATGCCATTTTCGATTGATTGCTCTGGCTTATTTTGCGGCTTACCTTGGCCATCTAACGAATTATGCGCAATGGCTGTTTTAATTGAGCCTGGGCAAATAGTCAGGCAATTCACATTTTTATCGGCTAATTCTGCTCTTAAGCAATCCATAAAACCCACGACCGCATATTTGGAACCCGAATAACCGGTTCTGAACTTTGAACCGACTTTACCCGCCACACTGCTAATTGATACCACCATGCCCATACCTTGTTTCACCATCTGTGGTACAACGGCTTTCGTTAAGGCAATTAAACCAAAGTAATTCACTTCCATTAGTTGGCGATAAACTGTAAATTCATTTTCTAAAAATAAACTACGCTGCGACACCCCACCGTTATTGATAAGCACATCAATGCGGCCAATTTGCTCAATCACCGCAGGCATATCCTCAAGTAAGGCTTCAGGCTTTGCCAAATCAAGGGCGACCACATGGTGATTACCGCCAAGTCTTGTATTAAGAGCGTTGAGTTTTTCCTCATTACGGGCAGACAGTATTAGCGTTGCACCTTTTGCCGCCAGTTGCTCACAAAGTGCCTCACCAATTCCAGAAGATGCCCCTGTTACCCAAACTGTTTTACCATTTAATTGCATGTGTGTTCCTTACTATTGTTGTTATGCTTTGTTAGGCCCTGCATGTTGTTCGATATGATCAGCAATATCTTTATAAAAACCAAGCATAATCAAGAACTCTGCTAATACAAATAAAGGCCCTATTACCAAACCAATTAAATCATCAACAAAGGCTGGCTTTTTACCTTCAAAATAGTGACCAATAAACTGAAATACCCAACCAACAACGAAACTACCAATACTCACAGCTAGCCATAACTCTGTTGAAAGCGACACCACAGGATCAGCAGCAATGCTCAACAAACTCAAGCATACAGCCATAATTAACCCCATAGATAAGCTAAGTAATAAGTAATAAAGACAAGTGAGTGCAATCACCACGGTTGCCAAGGAGATAACAGCAGGTTCAGAGGTAAGCGTGACGCGTTGCAATAAACAAATAATTGCAAACACAATTAATGGGATACCAATAAAGTGAGTGTAAATATTGCGTTTTGAGCGGTGGTAGAGGGCGTAATTTGTTAATTGTTGTTTTAATGTTTTCATTATTTTTCCTGCCAAAACTGTGTTCAAAGTTCAGATTAGCAGATAATTCACCGCAAAGAATGTCAACTAGCCGACATTTGACGAACCGGCATTAACTTACACATCAAACCAGTGCATCGATAACCTTGCCCTTTTCAGCGTCTGGTTGCATGTCCATTCGATCGCGTCCTTTTTGATACTCTTCTTCTAGCATAGATTGTAACTCTTCCATTTTTTCTTGCAGGGCTTTCATATCTGCGCCTTGTTGTTGCATTTGTTCAGCAAGTTTTTCTATTTGCGCTTTAATTTCATCAATTTTCTCTTTGTCCACACCTAAACGCTGATAAACAAGCGCTTCCTTTGCTGTGTCCAAAAATGAGCTTGGCTCTGTATGTTTTCTTAACAACTGTTGTGCATCTGAAGAAGATTGAGCCATGGGTTTTGCTTGTGATGAAGTGAGCGACGTCTCACTATTTTTAGTGCCAGAGTAATGATAAGGGTTGTACTGATTATGAAATGTAATTGCCACAAGTTGTCTTCCATTTAAGCTTGATTGCTGCTTTGTAGCAATTTTAGTTCCAAATCAGCACTGTGATTGCAATTTATCTATATTAATTATTTCAATCGATTGATATTTAAGATTAATAATTGAATCAGCTTGCAGAGATTTTAAAATTTGATTAATGGTTTGCCGTGTTAAATAGGTCATATCGGCAAGTTGTTGCTGGGTCAGCGGCAAAGAGTTTTGCATTGATGACTGATAAAGCATATACAACCGCTTACTCACCTTTTGCTTTGCCGTGAGGAGTGCGTGATCTTCTAATGAGTCAAACAAGTTGCGCACTTTATTGGTAAGCAGCAGCCCAAAATCATGCCAATAAGCGGGATGCTCTTGCAATAACTGGCTTAATGCCCGCTCAGGAACGTGTAAAAGCCGTACCGCAGTTTGCGCATACACATCGTGAGTGCGTCTACCCCCATCAAACAAAGCAACCTCACCAAACCACATAGCACTGCTTACAAAACTGAGCACCGCTTCTTTGCCTTGGCTATTAACCCCAGAAACTCTAAGCACGCCATTAATAACACAATACAGACCGGTATTTTCATCGCCACGCAAAAACAATGCATCACCTGCATTTAAGGTGATTAATTTAGCATTTTTAAGTAGGCTATCTTTAAAGTTCTGTGTGCGCTGCCCAAACCAATTATCTTGATTTATTAGCGCCTGTTCCTGTTCATTCAAAGCTTTATACTTTACATTGGTTTAATAAATTAATAATAAAAGGATACGGGATGTTAAACAAATTACTTTCGACCAGCCTACTACTCAGTGCGATTTCGACCCCTGCATTAGCTAGTGATATTAATACTGAGCTTAAATCTGCAAATAAAAGCGTCAGTGAAAAAGTCATTAAATGGCGCCGTCATTTACACCAATATCCAGAGCTTAGTAACCGTGAGTTTGAAACAGCCAAATATGTAGCGAAGCATTTACGTTCTTTAGGCCTTGAGGTTCAAACAGGTGTGGCTCATACCGGTGTGGTTGCCAAACTGAAAGGGGGCAAAAAAGGTCCGCTTATTGCGCTGCGCGCTGATATGGATGCATTGCCCGTTAAAGAGCAAGTAGACTTACCCTTCGCGTCAACCCAAACAACTGAGTACAAAGGCAATACCGTTGGCGTAATGCATGCCTGTGGTCATGATAATCATGTGGCTATTTTAATGGCGGCCGCTGAGTCTTTAGTCAAAATAAAAGAAGAGCTCGCGGGAGATATTCTGTTTATTTTCCAACCTGCTGAAGAAGGTGCACCAGATGGTGAAGAAGGCGGTGCGGAGCTTATGCTTAAAGAAGGCTTATTCAAAGAAAAGCCAGAAGCCGTATTTGGTTTACACGTAACCAGCTCGCTAAATACCGGACAAATTGGTTTTCGTGAAGGGCCGCTAATGGCCAGCGCCGATAAATTTACTATCACAGTAAAAGGTCGCCAAACTCACGGCTCTCGCCCTTGGAATGGGGTTGACCCAATTGTGGCGTCATCACAAATTATTATGGCAACACAAACCATCGCTTCTCGCCAAGTTGATGTAACCAAAGCACCTTCGGTGGTTTCATTTGGTGCCATTAATGGCGGTGTGCGTAACAACATCATCCCAGATCAAGTTGAAATGGTCGGCACAATTCGTACCTTTGACCAAGAAATGCGTGCTGACATTAAAAAACGTTTAGCTAAAACCGCTGAGATGGTAGCTGAATCAGGTGGCGCACAAGCGCATGTTCACATTGATCATGGTTACCCAGTAACCGTAAACGATGTTGAATTAACCAAGAAAATGACACCAACACTTGCTGGTGTGGTTGGTAAAGAAAACCTGATCACAACGCCACTTATCACAGGCGCAGAAGACTTTAGTTACTACGCTTTAGAAACACCAGGCATGTTCTTTTTCTTAGGTGTCACACCAAAAGGTCAAGATGCAGTTACAGCACCAAGTAACCATTCACCACACTTTTTTGCAGACGAAAAAGCATTACAGCTTGGCGTAAATGCAATGACGCAATTAGTGGTTGATTACCTTAAATAATAAACATTTCCATATCGGCGGGTGACATCATTACCCGCCCTACTTTCTTATCTGTTCAGCGCCAATAAAGTTCATTTTGCTAGGGTTAACTTATTAACAGGTAAGGAGGCCGCATGACATCAGAATACTTTCACTTTTTAAGCATTATTGGGGTGGCATTTTTTGCTATTTCTGGCACCTTGCTAGGTCATGAAAAAAGTGTCGGTGGTTTTGGTGTGGTGGTCGTTGCCACGGTAACAGCCATAGGTGGTGGGACACTTCGAGACATATTGCTAAACAAACCGGTATTTTGGATAGCCCAACCAGATTATTTATACGCAACTTACATAGCCATATTCGCGTCTATTTTATCAATTCGTCACCTCCCCGATTTAAGTAACACCACCATGCTATTAATGGATGCTGTAGGAATGGCAATTTTCAATATTATCGGTATTGAAAAAGCACTTATTGAAGGGGCTGATATGGTTGTTGCCATCACCATGGGTATGACAACAGGTATTTTTGGTGGATTGATGCGCGATGTAATCTGTCGAGAAGTCCCACTGGTAATGGGGGAAGAGCTTTATTCAACCGCTTGCCTATCTGGCGGGCTTACTTATGCTGCATTATTTACTTTAGAGGTGGACTATATCTGGTGTATTGTTGGTGGTTTAGTTGTCACCGTTTTTTTAAGATTAGGCGCTCTTCATTTTGGCTGGCAACCTAATCTATTTCGTAAAAGCAGCTTTAAACGCTCTTAGCAGGCCATATAAATACAGCCATCGAGGGGCATGTCAGCTGGGTACTGAGTTTGAATAAACCCCAGTTTCTCATAGGCCGTTTTAGCGAGGGTATTGTGGGTGTATACAAACAACGACAAGCTATCGCAGTTCAATTGCTGTTTGCCCTGCTCTCCTAATAGATTTATCAACAGCTTTGCAAAACCTTTACCACGCTCGCTTGGCGCGATAACTAGCCGCCCTAAATGACAACGACCTTCACGTAAATAGTATTGACCAAACCCTAACATGCAGTCTTCGTCATTAACCAACGCGTAGGAATTCAACTCATCTAGGTTTAAATCTTTTTTAAAGCTTTGCGTATCAAATGGGTAATTAAAAAATGGCCCTGACCAAATACGCAGTTCTGCCTCTGTGTTAAACCAACCCATTAACTCGTTGAGTTGGTCATTCGTTACTTTAACGAGCCTCATGTTTTAACCTATCGTATAAACCTGATGCACGAGTAACAGATTTATTCATTGCCATGAGCAATACATTTTTATCGGCCACCAGCTCAAATGTGGTTTTCGCGCGGGTGATCCCCGTGTAAACCAATTGTCTGTTAATGCCCTGATTAGCCTGTTTTATTGGTGGTAAAATCATTGCAGTGTAAGCAAATTCAGAGCCTTGCGACTTATGAATGGTCATGGCATACACTTTGTCGTGAGCAGGTAAACGTGCGGGCGAAAAGGCACGAATATTTTCTTGTTCATCAACAAACATGGCTTTTAACTGACCTTGCTCATCGTGCATTAAAATACCGATGTCGCCATTAAACAGTTTTAGCTGGTAGTCGTTTTGGCTGATCATAATTGGCATACCCACGTAGTGCCTTTGATATGGCGAAATTAAACCTTGTTGAGCCAGTGCTTTTTCAATACGCTGATTAAGGCTATTTACACCATAATCTCCCTCTCTGACGGCAGCCAGTAACTGATAATGCGCAAATGCTTTATGCACACTGGTAACACTTGCCCCTTGGTGGATAAGCTGCAAATAATCGTGATATTGCAACGCCGCTTGTTGCACAAATTGCTCAATCGGTTTACTAATTACGCTGTAATTAAGTTTAAGGTCTTTAAAGCCACCTTGATTAATCGTTTGCTCAACATAGCCCAGTAAGCCACTGTTATTGGTATTTACAGCTTGTGCTAATTGACCAATGCCGCTGCTACCATCAAAACGATAACTTTGCTGTAAAAACGCAATACAATCGTTAAGTACAAAATGACTGCTGGCCGCGGGTATCTCGCTCTGATTATTAAAACAAACGCGATTAAGCTGCGCTGCTCTCTCACTGCTGTAATCAGGCGTTTTGTCAAGCTCTAACCCTTGGCATAGGTCGCTAAGAATACTGCCCGTATCAACCGAGGCTAATTGGTCTTTATCACCCAGTAAAATAAGCCTTGCATGGCTCGGTAGTGCCTCAATGAGTTTTGCCATAAGCGATAAATCAACCATCGATGCTTCATCAATGATCAGTACATCTAAATGCAGCGGGTTACGCTTGTTATGGCGAAACTTATTGGTATGCGGAATAACGCCCAGTAAACGGTGAATCGTTTGCGCACTGTCAGGTATAAGTGGCGCGATATTATCAGGGATCATACTGAGCTTTTGCTTTGCCCCTAAAATCGACTCGGTTAAACGAGCTGCTGCTTTGCCTGTCGGTGCAACCAGTTTTATTGTTAGCGGTGCACTGGCATATAAAGATTGTAATATGGCTAGTAGCTTAGTTACCGTGGTGGTTTTACCGGTACCCGGGCCGCCAGTGATCACACTAAAGCCTTTTGTTGCAGCAATTGCACAGGCTACTTTTTGCCAGTTTAATGTTTTAATAGGATCGCTTGGGTTGGGTGTATGTTCACTGCTAGGAAAATACACCTCAAGTAGTGCTGTTAATGCGGCTTCATCAAGGGTGAGTTCTTTCGTTGCCAAATGATGTAAACGCGAAGCCAGTGTGGTTTCGTACTCTGCCAATCGAGCAAAATAAAGTTTATTCGCAAACAATAGCAGTGGCTTATCGTTCCCTACACACTCAGCATTCATTAGTTTCTTAACGGCATCAGAAAGGCCAAATTCTGTCGTAAACGGGGTTAAAACCGCAGGGGCTGCGATGCTGGCATCAGCTAAGCTTTGCTGTTTAATTTCAAACGGATTTTGCCAGTTTATATTCACGAGCTCCAAGCAGCTGTGCTGACTTTGCTGCGCTGCCGCAAGCAATAAAATCAGGTAAAAAACCTCACTGTGCGCTGCTTTGTTATTCTCTATCAGTGTTTGTGAACCGGTTATTGTTTCTGTACCAGTCAATAGCTCGGCGAGTTTCACATCAACTAAGCGAATACGTTTTGCCTCAAGTAAATAACTCAGTAATGGCTGCGTTTTAATCTCTGTGGCAGGCAACACTGAATCACTTTGGGCATGTTGTGCTGGTTGTTCTGGCTGCTTATTCATTGGCTCGATTGGCTCATGGTCATCAAAGCCGAATGTCAGTTGACTCATAGCATGGCTCCTTGTGCGAATAAGCTATCAAGCTCAGTTATTTGCTGTTTTGTTAGCTGATTGAAATACACCCCTTGCCCTTCGCTCATACCACGTAAGAAGGTGTAGTAAACACCGCCTAAATGCGTATCGCTATCGTAATCTTGAATACGTTGTTTTAATAAGCGGTGCAATGCCACGGTATATATCAAATACTGCAAATGATACTGGTGACTGGTCATGGCTTGCTCTAGTTGCTCATGTTGGTAGTCAGCCGCACTATTGCCTAAAAAGTTCGATTTATAATCAAGAATATAATACTTACCCTGCCAGCAAAATATTAAATCTATAAAGCCTTTTAGTAAGCCTTGCACCTCACTAAAATCAAGCTGCCCGGGTAAGTTAAAATGTTTAACTAAAACCTGGTTAAGCTTATCGCTTGAGAGTGATAACAACGGTAAGTTAAATTCCATTTCGACCAAACAGGTATCAGGCTCAAGTACTGATAAACTAAGCCCTTTATCGTTTAATGGGCAATTCAGTGCAGCAAGGATCCACTGCTCGGTCATTTCCTGCCAGCTTTCGTCAATATGGTATTTTTCGAATAACGTTTTGATCACTTTATCAAGTGCGTGGTCGTCTTGCTCAGTGGCTGGACGCTTTAACGCATAAGGGTCAGTAAAGTCTAATTGCTCAAATATTTCATGCAAACAACTACCCGGCTTTGCGCCTTTAGGGAAGCTGTAAGGTGTTAAAGCATTGGCATTTTGGGCTAAAAACTCATCTTTTTCGTGGTCTTCATCACTGCGACCAAGCTCAATATGATCAGTATGCTTTTTCAGCGTTAAGCTACTAAAGCTGGTTGAGCGCCAATCACGCTGAATGTCTGCTTTAACAGTATTAACTTGATAGGCTTGCTCACTGTCAGCACCAGCAAATGTTAACTTTTCAAGCTCATCCGCTTCGCTAAACGCCTCATAGTGCATGTGCGCAGAGCCTTCACAAAATGTTTGTAACAATGCGCGCCATTCATCGCCCGATTTAATCTCTAACCCTGCAAATAATACGTGCCCAATGCTGGTACTTTGAATTCCAGGGCGAGCACTGCGACCTTGCCCAATGTTATACATCCCCACAGAACAAAAATGCACAGCACGAGTCAGCGCCACATAAAGTAAACGTAAATCTTCAGCCAAGCGCTCTTGCTCTGCTTTTTGCATTGCGTCGTCACTTTTAGCAAGGTCATAAATCAGCTTACCGTCTTTATGGTAAAGGGCTTCTTTGCTTTCGCGATAACCGCAGGCAAACGGCATGAATACAATCGGGTACTCTAAGCCTTTTGAGGCGTGCATGGTGACAATTTTCACCAAATTAGCATCGCTTTCTAGGCGAACTTGCACCGCTTCACCATCTTGTTGACTAACTTTTTGCGCAAACCAACGCAGCAATCGATGGGTTCCCTCAAGCTCAATTTGCTTTTGCTGTAAGATCTCCCCTAAATGACGGAAATCGGTGAGCCAGCGCTCAACGTTGTAACCTAAGCCTTGCCAACGTGCTGCGAGCTGATTATGGCTTAATAAACGCTCGAGCATCGCCATAGCGCCTTGTTTATGCCAAATGTGAGCAAGCTGAGCAAAAAAGTTTAAATGCTCTTGCCATGCACTTTCATTTTCGTGAAGCTCATAAATGCGGTTGTAGCTTAAGCAAAACAATGGCCCAGCAAGCACACCTCGCAGTAATGATTCATCATACTGTCCATGCAAGGCCGTTAAAAAGTTCAGTAAATGATGACTAAGCTCTTGGTTAAAAACACTATCTCGCGATAAATACACACTGGCAATGGCGGCTTCTGCCAGTGCTGTTTTCATCAACTGTGCTTCGTTTCTGTCGCGCACTAACACACAGATATCGGCGGCAGTAAGTGGTTTTCCTGCGATAGTTGCAGCGCCTGCACCGGCTTGCTTGAGTAGTTCAGTAATTTTTTTTGTATACTGCAAAGCCAATGCCTGTTGAGCCACCCCTTTGCTGGTTGGCTTGTTATTGGCTTCGGCGTATTCATCAACAAAAACCGAAAATTCAAACGCACTGGGCATTTCACCGTTTATTAAAAACGCTTTTTCTTGTGATTTTCCCTTAGCATTAACCTTTTGAAATGGGATTGCATCGTTGTAAATAAAGCTATTGTCATTTTTAGCAAATAAACGGTTTACGCTATCAACAACCCCTTCACTTGAGCGGTAGTTGGTATCTAGGGTGTATTGTTTGTCATCTGAAACGGCTTTTTTTGCGCCAATATAAGTAAAAATATCTGCACCACGGAAACCATAAATAGCCTGTTTTGGGTCACCTATCATGGCAAGCGTGGTGTTTTTAATGCCATAAATGC
Organism: Pseudoalteromonas sp. CO133X; assembly: GCA_004208945.1. Classification (GTDB taxonomy): domain Bacteria; phylum Pseudomonadota; class Gammaproteobacteria; order Enterobacterales; family Alteromonadaceae; genus Pseudoalteromonas. The sequence continues at coordinate 602,063 of SGPE01000009.1, forward strand.
GGCTAAAAATGCCATATTGAACTGGGTCGGTATCTTGGAATTCGTCAATCATGGCAACTGGAAACAAAGCGGCAATTTTTTCACTTAATGCGTGGCCTTGCTCACTTAAAAGTGCATGATGCAAGTTACTCAGTAAATCATCTGGAGTAATAACGCCTTGTTCTTGCTTACGTTTAACTAATGCATTTGCCACCCATTTAGCTGCGTATTGCACTATCGCAATTTTCAATCCATTGTTGATAAGGCTACTGAGTGTGGCCATTTCATCAAACTGAGCCAGCATTTCGTGACTGAGTAAGCTACCGTTTTTCTTATAATTTGCAGGGTCGCTTAAATTCTCTGTGCTCCACACTTCAAACGAGTATTTACTGGTACCAAATACAAAAAACAATTCGTCATTGTTTAAGTATTCCTCAAGCGCTGCAAGGCTGTTTTTTCGACCTGGGGTTTTTGAACCACTTAAATCAGATGCTTTTACAGCATTAATAAACTCACTCTCACGGCACGCTTTTTTAAATGCCGGTACTTTTGCCACAAAGTTATCGCGCGCTTGCCATATTACATCAAGGTCGTACTCTGGGGTAATTGTTGCCCCTTGTTTATTAAGTAAACTCACCACCTGTGAATACAGTGACGCCGGCACTGGGAAAATATCGGTAATTGCTTGCGTGCGCTCTTTTGATTGTGGATAAACAAAGGCACGCCAAAAGTCATTAAGGGTTTCTTGAATAAGCTCTCGCTCATCTAAAATAAACTCTAAGTTAAACGCCACGCCGGATTCAAAAGCATGTTGTTTCAGCATTCGCTGACAAAAGCCATGAATGGTGAATATAGCGGCTTCATCCATCGACTTTGCTGCAGCGTCTAGCAAATCAAATGCGGCGTGTTTGTCAGTCACCTCGTTAATCACTTGCTCAATCAGCTCATCATCAGGCTTTTTACCAAGCAGTGCATCTCTGGCATTGATTATACGCGCCCGTACACGGTCTTTAATTTCTTGAGTTGCAGCCTCAGTGAAAGTCACCACCAGTATTTGCTCAACACTCAGCGGTGTATTTAATGGTTCATCTTCACCGGTCGCTTTTTGTAAGCCCAACAAATACCGTAAATACAAACCTGTGATGGTGTAGGTTTTACCTGTACCGGCACTGGCTTCAATAAGGCTTTGCCCACACAGCGCCATACTCATTGGATTAAGTGTTTGCATGATCGGCCTCCTGTGCTAATTCAACAATTGGCGATAACAGCAGCTCGCTCCATTTTATAAACTCTTCTTCACAGTCTTTAAGGCTCTTTATGGTTAAGCGAATGTATGGGTTCTCACCTTCACCTATGCCTATATATTGCGGCGCGAATTTATTGTTTGCTTTAACCATGTCTTTATCTGTTTTTATGTACTCGTAACCACTGACCGGAAAAAACGCCACTGGACGAGTTAAAAGCGTTTCATAAAGCGAGAACCAATCGTTTAAATACTTGCGGGCATCGTCTTCCGACAAGGGTGAAAAACTAATTTGCTTGTCTAAACCAAGAATGAGGGTTTCAACAGGTTGCCCCATTATTTGCGCCGCTAAATGATGCACAAAGCCACGAATTACATCTTTTGCTTTAATACTGGCGGTGCGATAAAACACCTGTTTTTGACCATAAATATGATTTAACCAACCTTCTAGTGTGGTATTGGCTATTTTAATATTTACCTCAACGGGTAATGCTTCATCACCTTGAATATGCGCTTTCACTTGCCCTGCAAGCGCATCAACTCGGTGCTGCATACTTTCAAACACAAGGTCGCCAACATGGGCTTGTGGTAACTCACCGCGCTGCATAATTTGCGCTTTGTTAAGCGGTAGCTCTTGAATGCTAGCTTCGAGAATTTCGTCAAGGTAAAAGTAGCGGCGTAATGCATCTAAACTAAATGGCTCTTCATCTTTAGCGATATCGTTAAATTGCGGTAGGCGTAAACCCAAACTTTGTTGATAAAAGCTCTCGTGCGGTTGGCAAATACTGCGAATAAACTGAGTTAACTCAACACTGCTTTCTGGCTGTACACTAAGCGCTTGCTGTGGCTCAGGATTAACAGCTTGAGCTGGCATCCACACGGGGTTATAGCTGTGTAATTGTGTGGCTAACTGTTTGTTTGCTTTTTGCTCGTCATCAGTTTGGCTTTTATTACCTTCTTTGTTAGTGGTCAGATAATAAGCTGGGTTAAATGGCTGTAAATGCTGATAATTAATTAGCGCCTCTGGTAGCTTTAAGTGAGTTTCTTTATCAGCAAACTCAAAACTACGGGCTATGTATTCCAAAAGCTCGCTCACTAAAGTTGAGGGCATTCTTGGTTGGTTATCAAAGCAAGAACGGCCAATATAACTGATGTATAGATTCTCACGGGCACTTAAAATCGCTTCTAAAAACAGGTAACGGTCATCAAGTTTGCGAGAGCGGTCACCTTTTTGGCGTTTTGAGTAAGGGACTAAGTCAAAACCAATTGGCTGAACGGTACGTGGGTAATCTGCATCATTTAAACCTAGCATGCACACCACTTTAAATGGCACCGCACGCATTGGCATCAACGTACAAAAGTTAACTTGCCCCACTAAAAAGCGCTGCCCTACGCCTTTTTCTTGAATACCTTGTTTTACAAGGTAACTCACAATACGCTGCGAAACGGCTTGTTGGTAATCGCCATTATCATAATGCTTAATCAGTGTATCGAGCACTTTTTGCAGTACTAATAAATCCCAGCTTTGTTCACCTTCATCACTGTACACAGCGCTTAATAACTCTTTTAGAATTTCTGCTTTTTCGTTAAGCGGTGCATCAACTTGCAGCTTGGCTTTATATCGGGCCAGTACATCAATAAATTCAATGAGTTTATTTAAGGTATTCAGTGCCATACCTTCAACTTCATCGGCACTGTAAATCCCCGCAAACGGCAATTGTTCATCCCGTTGCGCTACACCTAATAACAAACGGTTTAAGCCATGTTGCCAGGTATTTAAATCTATTGCGGGTAAGCCAAAACTGTCTTTGTGAGCGGCATCTAAGCCCCATTTAACGCCAACGCGTTCAAGCCAAAAACCTATTTGCTCATACTCATGAGCTTCGAGATTAAATTTTTCGGCAATTTGCGTGACTTGCAGTAAATCAAGAATGTCAGATACACCAAAGCGTGAGTATGGTAAATCAGCTAAACTGGCAAACGAGCTAAGCACAGGTTTTTCTTGCTCTATGGCTAAATCGGCTAACGCATAAGGGATAAAGCGTCGCCCCCCTGCACCACCAAACACTGCCTCAATATACGGGCTATATGTGCCAACATCCGGCATCATTACAATAATATCTTTCGGTGTTAGTGCTTTATTTTCATTGAATAAATTAAGCAAGTAATCGTGTAGTCGTTCGACTTCACGAAGTGGCGTGTGACAATCGCTCAGCACAATACTGGTGTCATCAGTCTGAATCGGCAATTTGCCTTCGTCATTAATAAACCATTCTTTATCAGGCGTTAGTGATTCACCCTTAAATGCTAATTGGTAAATTTCAGACTGAATTTGCGATAGCAAGCTTTGATCAAACTCATTATCGAATCCGTCAAGCCACTGTGCATCTAGTTGCAGTAGCTGCTCAAAATAGTCTCGGCCTAATTTGCCCCACGACGAGAGTAACGGGTTACCAATAAAAAAGTACTCGTGATCAGGGTTTTTAGCATTGTCTTCAAATGCTTGTAACTGCGGGCGTTTGGCATATTTAGCAGCAATCTTGGCTGCTGTTTTTTCATCGAGTATGTCGCCCCAGTAATGCTCACTGGGGTTGAAGAAAAACAAAAACACCTGCGTTTTTTTTGCAATGGCTTGAAACACTTCAAGCTGGCTGCTCGCAATTGCAGAAATACCAAATAAGCTAATACGCTCAGGTAATTGGCTTGCGTCCATTTTTTCAAGGGCTGCAAGCAGTTTGTCTTGCATGTTAGCTCGGTGATATTGGCTTTGCCCAAGTTCTTTACTGTGCGCCACCAGCTTGCGCCAAAGATCCGGTTGCCATGGCGCAATGCCTACATCAACATCATCAAGTTCATCGATGCCCTGCTCCCAAGTGGCAATCCAATTAGGGCGATACATTAAGTATTGGTCATAAACGTCGGCAATTTTCTCGCACAAGGCAAAGGTTTTTTGCCCTTCACTGTCACCATCTAAATAGGTTTTGAGTGGTAAATACAGCGGCTCATCAATGCAGTTTGGTAAAATCGCAAACAGCTTCCAAGCAAGGTTAGCTTTGTTATACGGAGATTCACTGGGTACATCAGGCAATAATTGTTGGTAAAGCTGCCAAATAAAACTCGAAGGCAGCGGAAAATCGACCTGAGCGGCAATCCCTAAGTGTTCACTTAAACCTATTTTTAGCCACTGCGACATACCCGGTGACTGCACGAGCACAATTTCTTTTGTAAAGGGACTTGTTAACGGATTAACTTTAAGAAGAGCGTGAAACCGCGCTTGCAGTGCTTCCATGCGATTTGATTGAATTATATTCAGCACTTTACACTGTCCTTGCCTGAAACTAACTAATTGACACAGTGTAAGATATTTTAATTAGATGGGATAGGTATAAGCGTCACCTAAGCGAATACTTAGGTGACAATTTAAGCTGCCTATGAAATTAAATTAGTTCTGCCAGCATTTCGTCGCTGTATGGTGTTAACGCTTCACCATTTTTAACTTTACTAATGTAATCTGGGTTCGCAATGAATGGGCGGCCAATCGCAATTAAATCAAATTGATCATTCTCAATTGACTCTTTTGCTGATTCAAACGTGTAACTACCCACTCCCACTAAGGTGCCTTTATACGCACTACGTAAGTATTCAGACGTCGTTTTGTCTTCTAAGCTTGCAAAACGCATGCTGTCGTCAAAAATACCGCCATGAAGATAAGCTAGATGGCGACTTTCAAGAGCCGCTAATAAATAATCGAACACGGCTTTATCACGGTTGTCTTCATCCATATTAAAGTATGCACCAGGTGATAAGCGTAACGCTGTTTTATCTGCACCAATTGCAGCAATTACAGCATCGACGACTTCAAGAGCAAAACGTGACATGTTTTCTGGTGTTTGACCGTATTGGTCTTCACGTTGGTTGGCAGCAAAATGTAAAAATTGATCAATCAAGTAACCATTTGCACCATGAATTTCCACCCCATCAAAACCTGCTTCAATAGCGTTTTCGGCCGCTTTTGCGTAATCAGTAATTAAACCTTGGATATCTTCAATGGTTGCAGCCTTTGGCGTAACATAAGTAAGTTCGCGCATACGAGGAACAGTCCCTTCAACACCGATTGCTGAGGGTGCCAGTACATCCCCACCAAAAAAGTGTGGATGAGCAACACGGCCTACATGCCAAAGCTGAGCAAACATCTTGCCGCCTTTCGCGTGCACCGCATCGGTGACTTTTTTCCAGCCCTGAATCTGTTCGCTGGTAAACAACCCCGGTGTATTTGGGTAGCCCTGTGCATCTGGGCGGATAATGGTTGCTTCACTAATAATTAAACCAGCATCAGCACGGCGGGCATAATAATCAACCATCGCTTGGGTAGGTACGAGATTATCGTCGCTCATACAACGTGTAAGGGGTGCCATTAGTACACGGTTTTGCAGCTCAATGCTGTCATTTAGTTTAAATGGAGAAAATAAATTGGTTGTCATGGTTTTATCCTTATCTTGAACATACATTCAAGATAAGGGCGAAGCGAACATACTTCAAGGTTTATTTTGAATAATCGTTCAAGATTACGTAAACTTCGTTTATAAACCGTGAGGAGCCTTAATGAGAACTGCTGAATTTGATACTGAATTTGTACTACGCCAAGCCATGCATGCCTTTATGCAACATGGTTATGCCAAGACAAGTATGCAAAAGTTAAAGGAAGTGACTCATCTTCATCCGGGTTCTATTTACGCGGCTTATGGCAATAAAAAAGGCCTATTTTTAGCAGCCACCGAGCAATATCAAAAAGATAGAAACCAGCAATTTACAGCGCTTTTCAATGACCAACAACCTATTTTATCGACCCTCAAACATTACTTAACTGTGATTGTCGATGAATGTATTGAAGGTGAAGTTGCTAAAGTGTGTTTGCTTACCAAGAGTATTTCTGAAGTTGAAGGCAACGATCCACAAATTTGCAGTGTACTGCGTGGTAACTTAAACGCTTACGAAAATACTCTTGCCGAGCAACTGCAAAAGGCGCTGGATAATAACGAATTTACAACGAGTAAAACGCCACAGCAACTAGCGCGCTTTTTAGTAATGGGCATATACGGCATTCGTACCTATGCGCTAACAAATCAAGATTCTAAGGCTCTGCAGCAACTAGCTGATGATCTATTCGTTGCATTAATAAATTAATTTACCTAATAACTTTACTTGTCATATTTATTTATCACCTTATGATTAAGGTGTAGCTGTGTATAACTAAAAGAGTGAGCCTGTCATGAATAATGCAACTGCTAAACGTGTTGAAACTGAGTTTGATACTATTCTCGCTTTAGGCGCTAAAAAACGACTCGCTTATATGTTTGAAACGGTTCAAGAGTTCAAACAAGTGTGGATCCTCAATGATGAACATGGCTGCGTCATGCTCTCAAATGAAGACGACGACTGCGTACCTGTATGGCCTAGCCGCGAATTTGCACAAAGCTGGGCAACCGGTGAATGGCAAGATTGCATGCCAAAAGCCATACCAATAAAAGACTGGTTAAGCCGCTGGACACCTGGCCTTGAACAAGACGACTTATTAATTGCCGTGTTTCCAACTGATGAAGATGACGGCACAATTTTATTCCCCGATGAGTTTGACTCACAACTGAGAATGCCAAAAAGACGATTTTAAATTATGGGAGCTTTAAGCTCCCTTATTTATGCAGTTTGCTGTAAACGTAGTGCTGAAATATCTTTTATGGGCGGTTTGCCAAAAAAGCGTGTGTACTCGCGACTAAATTGCGATGCGCTTTCATAACCTACTTTAAGCGCCGCAGAACCTACATCAATGCGTTCATTGAGCATAATTTGCCTTGCCGCCTGCAGTCGTAAGTTTTTTACATACTGTAACGGGCTCATTTTAACAACATCCCGAAAGTGCAGCCTAAATGTTGAAGGACTCATGTGAGCATCACGGGCTAAATCATCAATCGAAAATTGGCTACTGAAGTTTTCTTTCAACCAACATAAGGTCTTGGCTATTTTTTGATGAGCAGAACCAGACATCACAATTTGCCTTAAATAAGGGCTATGCGGGCTATTTAACAAGCGCAATATGATCTCTTTTTTGATCAGTGGCGCTAAATTAGCTTTTAGCAATGGCTCATTGTCGAGTTTGATAAGTCTCAGCAAAGCATCAAGCAAACCGTTATCAGTATCAACTACCGACATGGCTTGGTGTTTAGGGAACTTGTCTTGCCCTGCGAATTCCATTTCAGCGACAATGTGACTTATTTCATGTGCATCTAAGCGTAGATACAAGCCATAAAATGGCTGCTCTTTACTGGCACGCGTTATTTGTGAAGCTACGGGCACATCGACCGATGTCACCAATGATTGGCCATCCGTATAATCATAACTGTGCTCGCTAAGCACAACACGTTTTGAGCCTTGTAAGCTAATGCCCAAACCTAATTGATATACGCAGGCCATGGGTAACGACACTTCACTTCGCCTGTAAACGAGTAACTCAGGAATCGTTGTTTCAAAATTACCATCTTCAAGTGCAATCGCTTTTACTGCTTCAATTAATGCCTGACGCATCTCGCCTACCTCTTTTAATTACTCATTTAAGTGTATCACCGTAATTTAAGCTTAGGAGTATTTATGATGATGGTTCGTTATTTTAGGCAAAAATTAAATCATTTATAGCAAGCATAAACATCTGTTATCGATCATAATATATTTTCACATTTTCGATTGCATAGTCTTTGCAATCAACCACTGCTACAAAACCTCAATATATTCAATATCTAAAAATCAAAAGAGAAATTATGAGCCTAAACAACACGGATTTATTTGTGTTTGTCGCGATCGCTGCTTTGGTCACCGTTCATGACAAGCCTTTGTTAAAACGAGCATGTCAGCACGCATTGAATGATGGTGTATCAATGCAAGAGTTATGTGATATTTTACCGCATATTAGTGTGTATTCTGGGGTGCCAAAATCACTGATGGCGCTAGAGATTTTAAAGTCGCTTGATGATATTCAAGGTTCAAATACGTTACTTATCAAGCGCACAGAGCAGCAGCTAAAAACCGCACTCACATTTGGTCAGCTACCTTTTGGCATCGAGCAGCAAAACAACACCGTATTTGAGCTTGCTTCTTTAGGCGCACTATTTGCGCTAGAGGATGCCAGCAGTTTAGTAAGCGAGCAACTTAAACGCTGTGTATTACTTGGTTATAACCGTGAACAACTTGAATTGTTAGTGATAGAACTTGCTAGAAAGGTCAGTAGCAATATTGCCATGCGTGCTAAATGTAATCTCGAAAAGCACTTTGCTATGGTGGGGTAAATTTAAGAAATGGCGACGGAGGCAGCCGACAAAAAGACTCAACCTTTTGATAAACATACATATAACAACAAAACAAATTATGAAGTAGCACAAACACTGGTACATAATTTTTTTGTCACGTTATCTATTTACCTCTTGGTACACCTCTTCACTGCAATTATAAAAAAACTATGGGGAAACCACTTTTGGCAGAGGGGTTACTTTGTGGATACGGTAGGGGTGAATGTAGAAATAATAAGACGTTATGTTCGCCATCAAGAGAAAATAGAACAGCAGGAACAGGCTCAGTTAGCGTTGGAGTAAACAACGCCCCCTTTTAGGGGGCTAATTCAAAGCCACCTTCTTCAGAAGGTGGTTCTTTACTAGTAGCTTTCTTTACACCCAAATGTAATTCTTTCAAAGAACGTGATGTTGACCTTCAGTTGAGATAGCTACATGTAAGTTCCATACTTCAACGCGATGTGAGAACACCAAAAACTCAACTAGCCAAATGCAATTGATTAATAAATAAATCATAAACTGATTACCAAACATCACTGAAGTCAGACCTACTTGTTGCAATTTGCTGGGGTGGAACAATAGCGCCGTTCTTTAAGTGTTCATCTAATGGTAATGGCATGCTCGCCTTAACTTCATTAATGTTATTGTAAAGGCTCATACCATCGCGAATGAAACTGCTAGAACAAGCTTCATGGCACCAATCCTCATAGTTACCTACAACAAAAAAGTGGTGTTTAGCACGCGTGACCGCTACGTTGATGAGATTGGGCTTACTATTTACCCATTTTATACCACCAGTTGTTCCTCTTACCCTTGAAGCTGCCAAGCAAAAAATAACAACAGATGCCTCTTTACCCTGAAATGTATGAACTGTGCCAATATTATCTTTAGCAAAGTCATCAATTTCTGCATCGTTTTTGCCATCTAGTTGAGCTGCTTGTTCCATCCATTGTCTATTTGATTGTTGCTTGTATAGGGCCTTCCAGCTACTTAATAGCTCATTTTTCATATGGGTAAACGGTGTAATTAGATAAATACCGCCCTGTGTCATTTCCTGGTGTTGCTCCACGAGGTAACGAACCAGCTCAAACGCAGAAGTGGCCTCAGTATTGTTGTGATATCGCTGACGTATAATCGAAGCCTTACTTTCAACCACGTTAAGCCACCCAGAAGAAATTGATTTCCATTTATATGGCTCAGTTGCAAGAACCATTTTATTGTCGTAGGCGATATTATTCGCGATTGAAAACATAGGGTCTGTACAACGACGATGTACTAAAAGTGGCAAGCCAACTTCTCGCCGTCCAATTAACGCCTTAATTGGCCCAGCTTTATCTGCTATAAGTTGTGCTGAAGATTTACTAACAAGAAAGCGGTCTCCCCAAGCTACTTCATTATCTTCAGTTGAAATCGCGATAAAATCTGATGCTATTCCTCTATCTATTTCACCTTGTATAGGTACAACGGGTTCCAATTGTATTGGGTCACCTACAATCATAGCTTGCTGACTTCGTTGAAGTAATCCAACAACATGATAGTTCACAGATTGTCCTGCTTCGTCAAACATAGCTAATCCAATGGTGGCTTTTTTTTGCATTAAGCGGAATTGACTTTCTACAGATGATAACGATGTTGAAATAACAGGGAAGAGAAGGAATAGTAGCCCCCAGAGTTTTTCATGGCTAGGTTTATTTTCAAGGCTTTCATAGTTGCCGTTGATTAGCTGGGGTAAAAGTTTTAAATCTTCCTGAAGCTCAGTTGCATTAAACTTGATCATGGCTTCATTTAGGTGCAGTGAAGCGATAAAAATCTCACTTCTAAGTTGATTTAGATTAGGGCTTCCTAATGGTGACAGTTTTTGAATTCGAGCCTCTCCGTCTAACGGGTCTTCTCCGCTTAGCAACATATACCCCTGCTTGGATATTAAGTGGTCAGTAGGGTTTATTCCCCAGTTATCAAAGCGCCGAGAATTTATGTCAGCCAGAGCTTTTTCGTGACGTTCAATTAGTTTATTAAACTTTTCCTTTCTATTTTGGTACTCTGATTTTAATTCATTTTTCCATATATTTGACTTCCACCAAACTTGCGAAAGCTTTAATAGAGAGTCGAGCGACTTTTGCCAACGTTCTTCGTCCAGTTGACACCATTTTTCTACAAACTCGTTTATTAACATTTCGCTCGAAGCAACTTTTTGTAGATTTTCACTAAATGGTGCCAGAAAGCCCATGTGTGGCTTTAAAAAATTTGCTGAAGATTCTATTGCTTCGATAAAGCTAGGTATTTTATTGGTAGTAAGAAGCCCATCGAAGTAACTAATAAGTAAGGGTTGGGCTTCTGTCTGTTTTTTCCCCTTTAATTGATAAACAAGAGGCGACAAACCAAGGTAATTACTTAAACCTTTTAGATAGCTGAGTAATTTATTTAGCCTATGGTCACAAAACGCTTTACGGTTACTACTGTTACCTAATACAGCGCAGAATAACCCCCATTCATCACTATGTGCCTGTTGGCGAAAGTAGCCAATGTCATCGTGAAAGGATTCATGTATCTTTGCTAATGCTGGTAGCTCTTTCGAAATGTTTTCAACGGCCTTGTTGTTACTTGATGCGACGACAATAGAGGCATCAAGTACAGCCTTAATAGATTCTTTTGAACTGAGCCAACCATCATCAGATGATTCATGCTGGAGCAGTTGAATGGTACGATTAACGAAACGCTCAGCTATTACATCCTTCAATAGTGTTGTTTTACCCGTTCCTGGGGGGCCATTTACAGCCACAATAGGATTGTCTTTTCTCTTAGCCGCTAGGTTTACAGCGCAAGATTGCAATAGACTTAGACCATACTTTACATTTTCAGGCCAGCGTCCTTTAAAAAAGCCTCTTGTCATACTGTGATAAATATTGCTGTTTTCTCTAACGGAGCCAAGTAGTGATTGTTTTTCATTCCCCTGAAAGTATTGGTATAAAGCTGGAGATAGATTATTTTTAGCAGAATCTTTGCTAATTACTTCAGCGATATTGTTCAAATCATTGGCGAAAAAAGGGCCTAGCTGGTTCTGTTCATTGCCATCTGGGTAATAGCAAAAGCGCCAGCGAAATGTCGTTGTATCTTCAAAGTCACTCCTGATCTTACTCGGATTAATTGCTTCATCTGATTTATCCTGTTTCGTTACTTCAACCGCCTTTGCATAATTTTCCATAAATTCTCTTGAAGCATGAGTGGGCCAAAACTCTCTCGCAATACTTCGATTTATTTCAATTATCCCTTGTTTTAACTGCTCGGTTGTAAAAGCCTCTTGAACACCTGTAATTGGATCTTCTTTACCCGAAAGATGCTTATTTATCAGGTGTTCTATCGATTTGAAGCTGGATTCAACCCACTCTGTCAAAGACATATTCTTAGGTATCGAAGAGCGACATTTTCGATAAATTGTCCGAATGGTGGCAAGATTTATTACTAAATCCTGATCTTCTTCGGATAATTGCCAAGTAATGTATTTATTACCAGTTTTAGCATCTGTATTTAAAGTTGGAATAAGGGCCACACCTAAAAGGTAGGTTCTGGGCGTAACGGTATTCGGGTGTAATGGTTTACTATTACTCTCTTCATTATTAACGAATAAGTATCCCGCACGGTGACACTGAAACATTATAAATAACTTACTGTCATTTTTTATGATCGGTAATGATTGTTCAGAATTCAACCATTGGTTGTCAAAATTTTCAGCGGCTTCACTGACAATACCTTTTTTAAAATCATAAGGGCACTCAGGAATATCAAATAATTCAAAGTCCAACCAGTAGTCTAGAATTGACAAAATTTGGGTATCTGTAAGTGGTGATGTGCTGACAGGAAGTTTTTGCACAATAGCAGCATCATTATTAGCTATTTTTATTGATGTTGGCGCATGATTTGATTGGCGAGAAAACAATGTATTTATTAATTCTTTAAGAGAAAAGCGCATGAATACTCCTTCATTTATGGTGCGCACGGTGCGTTCTATCGCGATATTGTAAGGTTTTGTTTTACATATATTTAGTTTGTGTGGCACATGTTGGCTTTTTGGCAGCCGTTAAAGCTGGCGCAGGTCTTTATAATTGCCTAATAGTATATTGAACAAATCACAGAGTATAAACAGAAAATCTATCATAATGCGAGCTAAGGATATTTGTTCAAGGTTTCTGGCCTACTAAGCACTGTTTCCTAATGATGGAAATATATGTAATTCCATTGAGCGCCAAATATCTTTGGCATAATTTGGAGATATTGATGATTCTTTTATGCCAAACCAGTTTCGAGAAACAGCTTGCAATGTATTGCTATGAATTTTTTGCTGTATTAATTGTTGTTCATCTTTATATGCTTTAGGGTCAACATCCTGTGCAAGTAACTCTCTCGCCTGTTTTCTTTTGTCTCTTGCTTGAGCCAATGATACTTCTGGATATACACCAAACCCAATATTAGAACGTTTCTTTGTGAAAGGTTTTGAATATTTAAACACCCATGTTTTAGAACCTGAAAGCTTGATTTTCAGTTGCAGTCCATCACCATCTGAAAGTATATATTCTTTCTCCTGAGCCTTAACCTGCTTGACTTGCGTATTAGTTAACGGGATTACTTTTTTAGCCATAATGTACCACTGGAAATTTTTAATTCGGCATAAGCCGATGTACCACTGTTAATTCAATGGTACATTAATTGAACATAGTGGTACATCAATTAGTACTTAAAACTGTGGATGGTACAAAACCTATTTGGATGTTGTTGGACTACAAAACAACACTTAGTCATTGTTTTTACTGGATTATAGGATGTTTTAAGATTATATCGGAAGAGAAGATGGCGGTGACGGAGAGATTCGAACTCTCGATACGTTGCCGTATACACACTTTCCAGGCGTGCTCCTTCAGCCACTCGGACACGTCACCTAAGGCGCTTTGAGTTTAGCGCCGCGTTATAGTATGAAAACAACCCTACAGACGCAAGGGCTTTTTAAAATACTGTGATTAAGCGATTAGTAATTAAACAAAAAAGGCAAGGTAAATAAAATACCTTGCCTTTCATATTCACTGCACGTGTTATTAACGCTGTAATGATGCAGAGAAGTCCAACATACGGTTAAGCGACTTTAATGCGCCTTCGCGTAAATCCATATCAACAAATACTTCTTTACCCTCTGGGTCTGTCAGTGCTTCTTCAATTGCTTTTAAACCATTCATTGCCATCCACGGACAATGTGCACAGCTTTTACATGTTGCGCCTTCACCGGCTGTTGGTGCTTCAAAGAATTCTTTCTCTGGGCATAACTGCTGCATTTTGTAGAAAATGCCACGGTCAGTCGCTACGATAAACTTTTTATTATCCATGGTTTGCGCAGCTTTAATAAGCTGACTTGTTGAGCCAACCGCATCAGCTAAGGCTACAATCTCCGCAGGAGACTCTGGGTGAACCAATACAGCCGCATCTGGGTGTAAGGCTTTCATATCCTTAAGTGCTTTGGTTTTAAACTCATCATGAACGATACAGGCGCCATTCCACATGATCATATCGGCACCTGTGTTCTTTTGAATGTAAGAACCTAGGTGTTTATCAGGGCCCCAAATGATTTTTTCGCCTTGCTCATCAAGGTGCTCAACGATCTCAAGCGCACATGATGAGGTAACAATCCAATCTGCACGCGCTTTAACAGCTGTTGACGTATTCGCGTATACAACAACTTTACGATCGGGGTGCTGATCACAAAACGCTGAGAACTCATCAATTGGGCAGCCTACGTCTAACGAACAGGTTGCAGCCAATGTAGGCATTACAACTGTTTTATTAGGCGTTAGGATTTTAGCCGTTTCACCCATGAAACGAACACCTGCCACCACAATAACATCAGCGTCATGCTTTGCACCAAAACGCGCCATCTCTAGTGAGTCAGCAACACAACCACCGGTTTCTTCAGCAAGCGCTTGAATTTCAGGATCAGTGTAATAATGGGCAACAAGAACGGCGTTCTTATCTTTTAATAATTGTTTGATACGTGCCTTATACTCAGCTTGCTCGTCTTTTGATAACGGCGCAGGCTTTGGAGGGAAGATATAATCTTCAGGCATAATTTGTTCAGCTAGACTCATTTCTCGACCACTTAGTCCACAGTGCATTCATGGCGCGAATTATACGAGAATCTGACGCTAAAGAACAGTATTGCTGTAAGCTGTTAAGATAAATAAAGGATAACTTAGATAGAAAAGATAAATAAAGAATGGTGGGTCATGATGGACTTGAACCATCGACCAATGGATTAAAAGTCCACTGCTCTACCAACTGAGCTAATGACCCGCTCTGGTGCTTGTTAAGCTGCGTAAATCCGCCGATATAACCATTCAAAAGAATGGTGGGTCATGATGGACTTGAACCATCGACCAATGGATTAAAAGTCCACTGCTCTACCAACTGAGCTAAT